>CAVVXW010000001.1:0-453369 GCA_963752335.1 uncultured Acidimicrobiia bacterium
GAAGAATCCTTGCCTTTGGCATGAACCACGATGTTCGCTAAGATCCGGCCATGGTCCAGGTCGCAGCGCCGGTCGTACTCCTGCTGGTGGACGGGATGTCGGCGTTCGAACCGGCGGTGGCCGACGAGGTCTTCGCCGCCGACCGAAGCGATGTTGCCGGGGGCCCTGGTACCGCTTCACGACTGCAGCGGCTCCGGGCCGGGGTGCGGACGGGCGCTTCACCGTGCAGGTGGACCGGGGCACCGAGGCCATCTCCCGCGCCGACCGTCTTGGTCCCCGGCTGGTGTGGCTGGACCGGGGCTGTCGGTGACGACCTCCTGCGGCGCTGCGGAGGGCGAGCGGGAGGCGCCCGCATCGTCTCCTTCTGCACCGGCGCGTCCGCTCGCCGAGGCCGGGCTCCTCGACGGACGCACCGCGGCCACGCATTCGGCCAAGGCCGACGAGTTCCGGCGCCGGTTCCCCGCGGTGGACTCGATGCCTCGGTGTTACGTCGACGACGGGAAGATTGTCACGTCGGCGGGCGCCGCCGGCGCAGTCGATCTCGCGATGCACATCGTGCGCACCGACTACGGCGTGGTGGTCGCCAACCCCATCGTTCGCCAGCTCCTGATCCCGCCGCACCGCAGTGGCGGGCAGGCACAGTTCATCGAGACCCCATACCCGACCCCGCCGAGTGCGGGCTCGAGCTCCAGGAGGCGATGGACTGGGCCGGCGCGCACCTCGACGAACCGCTCTCGGTCGGCGACTTCGCGGGACGAGCGCACATGTCGCCGCGCCACTTCGCCCGGCGGTTCCGGGCCACGACCGGGACGACGCCGCACCAGTGGCTCCTCGGGCAGCGGCTGGCCCTCGCCCAGCGGCTGCTCGAGACGACCGATCAGTCGGTCGAGGAGATCACCGCCGCTGCGGGCTTCGCCACCGCGGCGACGCTGCAGCTCCATTTCCAGCGGACGCTCGGGACGAGCCCCGCCGCCTACCGCCGAACGTTCCGGAGCTGACGCGCTGCTCCCCGCGGCCGACACGCTAGGTCGGCGTCTGGAGGACCCAAAGGGGAAGGGTCGCGCGGTGCTCCCCGCCCACGTAGCAGCGGACCTCGACGGCGCCGAAGCGCTCGACCGGCACGTTGCGCAGGTCGAACGTGATCGGCAGGTTGAGGTTCTCGTTCACCATCAGCTGGGTCTCGCCGAGCTGGATCTCCCCGGAGATCTCGGCGAGCTCGCGGCCGTCCTCGTCGACCACGACCACACGCACCTCGTGTGGGCGCTCGGCCTCGAGCCGATCCAGCTCGAGCACGATGGCGAGGTGGACACCCAGCGGGGCGGGGAGCTGTTCGCGGTAGCAGCGGGTGATCCCACCCGACGCGACGAACAGCAAACCCTCGCGCACCTGGGCGAAGTCGGCGAGCATGGCAGTCGTGACGTCCATCGGGAGGCAGCGTAGGCGGGCCGGACCGCCGGACCTGGTTCACGGGCCCGCCGCGACCCCGGTCGACGCGAGATTCTGGCCATGAGAGTGCTGAGCAGCCGGATCATGATCGCCGCGTCGGACTTCGCGCGGAGCCGTGCCTTCTACGAGCACACCCTGGGCCTCGATCTCTACCGCGAGTACGGAGCCGACGGCGCGGTCACCGGCGTCGTGTACTTCCTCGGTGGCGGGTTCCTCGAGCTCACGGCGTCGGGACCGCCACCCGCCGGCGTCCGCATCTGGCTCCAGGTCCCGGACGCGGCGCGGGAGGAGCACCGGCTGCGGGCCGCCGGCGTCGTCGTTCGACGCGGCGCGCAGCGGATGCCGTGGGGGCTGATCGAGTGCTGGATCGAGGATCCCGACGGTGCCGAGCTCCGCCTGGTCGAGATCCCACCCGACCATCCCCTCCGGCGACGCGTCGACTGACCACCTTGCGCCCGTCGTCCCACGTCACCGAGACTTCCGAGGCCGGCACCGCGACGGGAAGCGCGCGCATGCATCGTCCCACCCACCGGAGCCCGCGTCACATGCTGCGACGCCTCGCGCTCGCCGGTGCCACCGCGGTCGCACTGTCCGCGTGCTTCGTGCCCGGTCCGACCAGCAAGCTCGCGCAATCCGCCGACCCGGTCGTGATCACCGGGAGCCAGGTCCCCGCACTCGTCGGATCTCCCCCGGGCGACATCGTCGCCTTCCGCAACACGCCGACCGCCGGGTGGCAGCAGATCCCGGTCCAGGTCGACGAGCGCGCCGTCGTCAACTTCGGCACCACCTATCACGGCGCTGCGAACTCCGTGAACGTCCTGACCTACACGGACCCGGGAACGTGGGCCGGCGCCGACCCGAACCCGATGCTCGACGCCGACGACGAGATCGCGTTCATGGCCCGCGACGCGGGCGGGCGGCCCGCCGCCTTCTCCGAACCGGCAGGCGTGGTCCACGGCTCCGGCCAGCAGCTCCGGGTCATCGACCTCACGGACAACAGCGTCGGCGCCGTGTATCTCTTCCGGCGTAGCGGCACCCTGGATCCGGGCGCGGGCAAGCACTACGTGCAGTACGACTTCTCGCTCGCCAGCGGCGACTACAGGACCACGTACCAGTTCGCCGACGGTCCGAACCCGGAGAACTCGCGCGTCACGACCCCGTACTACTCGCACCATTTCGGCGACCGCTGGCAGTCCGACGAGCTCGAGATCACCGCGCCGGGGTCCTCCGGTGTGGACATCCTGGACCGGCACAAGAACCTCTTCGCGCCGTCAACCTGCGGTCGCAGCGAGGACACGTTCGACGACGCCGAAGGTGCGTTCGTGGTCAACAAGGTCGGGCCCGTGCGCGCGATCCGCTCGTACATCGGCGCGAACAGCGGACCGAACACCCAGCGCACCCACATCTTCTACGACCGCCGCGAGGACATCACGACCGACCTTCGCGTCCACGCGATCCCGAGCGTCATGGATTTCTTCGACTACAGCCCCGCCGCGATCGGCATGAAGTACTCGAACAGCGTGAATCCCGCGGGCGTGACGATCGACGGTGTTCCCGACGCGCTGACCGGTGGGTTGCCGAGCTGGGAGCTCGTCGACGGGCCGCAGGGCTCGATGGCGATCACCACCGTCCTGCGCACCAGCTACTCGCCGGTCACGACGGCGAGCTACTACCTCGACGACGCGGCCCCGACGACGACTCAGTGCACAGGCGACGCGTTCGCCTACGGCGCGAGCGGGAGCTGGGTGACCAACGCGATCCCGTGCACCGATCCGGCCCTGGGTTGCGCCGACACGCTGACGACGACGCGCGTCCTCTGGTTCGACTCGCCCGGTCGCACGGCCGCCGACGCGGCACGGGACCGCGCGTTCACCGACCAGCCGCTCGCGGCCCTCGTCGACCCCTGGACCGGCTGAGAAACGCGATGAGGGAGGGCGCTCGTGGCGCCCTCCCTCATCCGTCGGTGCGGGCCCGTCGGGGTCAGGCCTGCGGGTGACGCTCCCAGCTGAACGGCCCGAACGCGGAGTCCGACGGCGCATGATGCGCGTTCGGATCCACGATGAGCTTCAGCCACTCGAGCGGGGTGGTGCTGCCGTGCACGACGACCCGGTGGAAGTTGGGGACGTCGTACCCGGGATGCATGAAGGCCACGGACGTGCACGGGCCGGGGTCCTCGGACACGCACGGTGCACCGGCGGAGAGCGGGTTGTCCGAGCGGTACACGTGTGAGTCGCCGTTGAACATCAGCACGGGCTTCCCGAACGCGGTCGTGTGCTCCGCGACGCTCTGCACGAACTGCTCGTAGCCGGCCTGGTGGTCGACGCCCTTCTCCGGGTCCCACATGTCGGCCTGCGCGTCGATCACGACGCCCTTGGCGTGACCGAGCCGCGCGAGCGCGAAGGCCGTGTCGAGCCAGCGCAGGTCGGCGCCGGTGCGCTCGACCCGCTCCTGGGTCTGCGCCGGCGTCTCGGTTCCGGCGCCGTACCAGACGTCCTGGTCGTTGTTCGATCCACCGGGAAGGTTGATCGTGACGAACACGACGTCGGACTGGGACCAGATCACGTTCTCCGCGTACTTCGCGTCGGACCGGTGGTGCCGGTCGTACGCGTCCCGCTGCGAGAGCACGACCTTCTTGTGTGCACCCAGCGTCAGGCCGGGGTGCGCGAAGAAGATCGAGCGGACCAGGTCAAGGTTCGCGACGGGGTCCCCGTTCGCGTAGTCCACCGGGTTGCCCCCGACGAAGACGTTGCCGCCCTCGGCCGCCTTGTGGCAGTCGGTCCACTCGTTGTCACCGGGGGTGTACACCAGCGGATCCTGGTACCGCTTCCACGTGTCGTAGATGGACTGGTCGTAGGCCTGCGTGCAGTACTGCTTGCCCGAGTGGATGTCGCCGACGTGCATGACGAGACCCACGTTGCGGTCCGCGTTGATCGAGTCGATGAACCCGGGTAGCGCGTCGAACTGCGCCGTGTCGGTGGGGGTGGTGCCGTACGGTGCGTCGCCGTAGACCGCGATCGTCGACACGTTGCGCGCGCCGCGGTGGTCGCCGTGATCCGAGTGGGCGAACGCGGTGGCGGACGGCACCAGCGCCATGACGGCGGCGATGCCCAACCCGATGATCCTCTTCATCCGTCTCTCCTTGGACGTCCTGAGCTGACGTTCGGACCGTACGGAGCGCGAATGACCACCCGGTGACGCCGAGTTGGCGCGGACGTTGACGTCGTTCGAAGAACCACTGCGGATCTCGCGCCGGTTCGACGCGGCGATGCCGTTAAGGTCGACGCATGGCCGACGGCGACGATCTCGACGACCGTCCACGTTCCTCCCTCGCTCCCGCCGAGAAGGCGACGCGCGCGGCCAGCTTCGGCGAGGTCGCGTCGCAGTACGAGCGGTACCGACCCGGGCCGCCGCTGGCGGCCGTCGAATGGTTCCTGCCCATCCGGGTGACGCGTGTCATCGACCTGGGCGCGGGCACCGGCGCGCTGACCCGACTCCTCGAGGCCCGCGCCGACGACGTCGTGGCCGTGGAGCCCGACGAGCGCATGCGCGAGGTGCTCAGCGAGCAGGTTCGGGGCGTCACGACCGTGGATGGTCGCGGGGATGCGATGCCGGTCCCCGACGGATGCGCCGATGCGGTGCTCGCGTCCTCGTCCTGGCACTGGATGGACGTGGTCCCGACACTGCGCGAGGTCGCACGGGTCCTCGTGCCCGGAGGGTTGCTCGGAGCGGTGTGGTCCGGTCCCGATCCCGACGGCCCGTTCTTCGCCCAGGCCCGGGCGATCCTCGCCGGCGCCGACGGCGGTGAGGTCGGCAATCTGATCGAACGCGAGTCGGCCCGCCCTCAGGTGCGGTTGGAGATCCCCCCGGGCACGGGCTTCGCCGCGCCCGAGCACGAGGTCTTCACGTGGGACATACCGCTGAACGCCGACGAGCTCGTCGGACTGCTCGGCACGCTGAGCTGGGTCATCCTCATGCCCGCGGACCGCCGAGCGCGGATCACATCCGAGGCCCGCCGGCTCCTCGCCGAGCTCCTGGGCGTGGAGGGCGACGCGACCGTCGACGTCGCGTTCCGCGCCGACGCGTACCGAACCCGCCGGACCGGCGCCTGACGGGTGGGCCCGGGTCCCGCGATCCCACTCGCCGAGCTGCGCTCGGTGTTCGGCCCCGCGGTCACCGACCGGGCGGACGTGACCGCGGAGTCCATCCACGAGCCGACGGTCTCGGCGACGCTCGGCATCTGGAGGGTCAGAGCCGCCGACCGGACTGCGATCCTGAAGCTCGTCGCCCACTCCGAGGGCGGCCACCCGAACTGGCGATCCGGGGAAGCACCGTCACATTGGCTCTACTGGCGCCGCGAGCCGCTCGCGTTCACATCCGGACTCCTCGACTTCGAACCGGGCGGCCTGCGCGCTCCCGCGTGCGTGCTGTCGGCCGAGCGCGCGGACGGCACCGTGGCCCTGTGGTTGGAGGACGTGCAGGGACTGCCGGGCGCGGCGTGGCCGGTCGAGCGCTACGGGACCGCCGCACGGCACCTCGGTCGAATGCAGGGCGCGCACCTCGCGTTCGGAGCCCTGCCCGACTTCGAGTGGCTGAGCCGGGACTGGCTGCGGACCTATCTGGAATCGCGGGACGTCGACCTCGAGCTGGTCGCGCAGGAGGACCTCTGGCGCCACCCGCTGATCGCCCGACACTTCCCCGATCCCCCGATCGACCGGCTCGTGGCGATGCGGCGCGACCAGGCGGCGTTGCTCGCAACGCTCGATCGACTGCCACGGACGCTCTGCCACCTCGACATCCATCCGGACAACCTCTTCGCCGACGGCGACGCAGCGACCGTGGCGATCGACTGGGCCTTCGTCGGCGTCGGTGCCGTCGGTGAGGACGCCGGCAACCTCGTCGCCGACGCGGTTCTCGACTTCCACGTGTCCCCGGCCCGGATCCGCGACCTGGACGCCACCGTGACCGCCGGGTTCCACGCCGGGCTCGTGGACCGCGGCTGGCGGGGATCGGCGTCGAGCGTCCGGCTCGGGATGGTCGCGGCGATCGCCGCGAAGTACGCGTGGATCGCGCCGGCGATGCTCCGCGCCGTCGCCGAGGACCGCGAGCTCCTGAACCGGCGTCCGATCGCCACTGCCATCGCGTCGTGGGCCCCGACGATCGACCACCTGCTCGACTGCGCCGACGAGGCCAAGGAGCTCGCGGACAGCGGTCGGTACCGACTGAACGTTCCGAGTTGCATCCGGTCGCCCCGGTGTCGGGGGCGCGGCATCGCGCCGCCGTCCTCCGACGCGGAGGGCCGGTCAGCGCGCAGGGCGCAGCAGCTCGGGTCGGTCGAAGTGGGTGTTGTCGACGACGACGTCCGCGATGGCCCGCGGGTCCACCTCGTCGAGGTAGAGCTGCTCGCCCGCGAGGTAGCGGTCACGGTGCAGCGTCTCCGAAGCTGGGGCACCCCCGTCCATCGCGGCGTCTCGTCGGACGGCACGCCGCACCGAGACCTCGGGGTCGATCTCGAGCCAGATCCGGAGGTCCCAGTAGTCGTTGATCTCGGGTCGGAACGCGAAGACACCGTCGACGACGAGCACGCTGTTCTCGAGCACCTTCGACTGGACCAGCGAGTGATCGAGCTGGGTGAGCGGGTCGATGCTGCACAGGGACACCCTCCCGGAGCCGGAGGGACCCGAGGGGTCGAGCAGCAGTCGGCACGCGGCGTCGAGGTCGAACGCGTTTCGGTAGTACCCCTCGCCGGATTCGCGATCGTACCGATGGCGTTCATTCCACGGTCGCTTGAAGTCGTCGAGCGACGCGCGCAGCACCGGGCGACCGCGACGGGCGAGACCACGGGCGAGCTCGTGGCCGAAGCTGGTCTTCCCCGACGCCGTGAGGCCGTCCACGGCAACCCGCAGGCGCTGGTCCCCGAGCGCAGCGATCATCGCGACGACCTGATCGACGACACGCGCGCGACGCGGACCGGGTTCGGGCGGCATCGGTTGTTGCCACGTCGAGACGGAGAACTCGATCGCGCTCGACTCCATCGGATCCTCGTCAGGTCAGGGCCACGCGGGCGGCGAGCGCGGGAACCAGTTCGTGCCACTCGACCGGGATGTCGCGCATCACGAGCGCCGAGTCGAGCTCGATCGACCCGACGGGGAACCGGGCCGGATCGTCGAACACGGACGACGACACATGGTGGATCCTCGCCGGCAGGACCTCCCAGGTTCGCGGCGCGGAGCTCGACCGCCTCGACACCACCGCCGTCCACCTGCGGGGAGAAGCCGAGCGGACTCTGACGGAGGAAGTCGGAGGCCGCCGTGACCGAGGCGAAGAGCTCACTCCCCTCGAGCGTGCTCGTGATCTCGGCCGCCGCGCTTCACGCGACACCCGGAGCTGGGGTCGGCGAAATCGACCGACACCTGCGTGGGTGTCTCCCTGACCGCGAAACGCGCCCAGTGGTGGCGACCCGGGAAGAGCTTGCCGCCGAGCGCCGCGTTCACTCGCGACGACGTGTGCCGCTCGGGGACGTAGACCCCCGTCCGGACCCCAGAGCCGTCGGGCCACTGGACGGCGAAGCGGTGCGCGGCGTTCTCGTTGGTGATGCCGAGCCGGGCCGGGACACCGCGCGGCCGGATCCCTCCGAGCCGGATCATGCAGATGCCGGCGACCGCGTATCCGTTGACGAGCTGCGGCTCGAACGGTGCGGGGAGCAGCGCCGCGGCGTGCCCCGGGTCCATCCGGTAGTTGATGAGCAGCCGTCGCTCGACGACGCTGCGCACGGTGGAAAGCCTCATCGGCGGGTGCTCCTCGCTGTCCCTGTTGTGTCGTGCCACGTGTCGCGCTCGACGCATCCGCCCTCACGGCACCTCGTGAGTATATACTAGCTGAATGAACGATAGCAAGGTCGAGTCGGAGGCGGAACGCCTCCTGACGATCGACCAGGTCGCCCGGCGGGCCGGCGTTCCCGCATCGACCGTCCGCATGTACCAGCACAAGGGGCTGCTGGCTCCACCCACCAAGCGCGGACGCGTCGGGTACTACGACGGCCGGCACCTCGAGCGGCTCGATGCCATCGCGCAGCTCCAGGCACGTGGGTTCTCGCTCGCGGCGATCCGGGAGCTGCTCGTCGGCGCCGATGCCGGCGAGAGCCTGCGCTCGGTGCTGGGCCTGGACCCGTCGTCGATCTGGGCCGCCGAAGCGCCGGAGACCATGAGCCTCGGCGAGCTCGCCTCGCTCCTCCCGACCGTCGAGTTCACGCCGGCGCTCGTCCAGCGGGTCGTGCAGCTCGGCCTCGTCACGCTCTCCGAGGACGGGACCGGGGTGGTCGTGCACAGCCCGTCGTTCCTTCGCGTCGGAGCCGACCTCGCCGCTCGTGGGGTCCCCGGGGGCGAGATCCTCGACCAGTACGAGCTGCTGCGCGCGCACACCGACGACATCGCACGACAGTTCACCGAGCTCTTCCGCCGAGAGCTCTGGGCACCGTTCGTCACACGCGGCATGCCGCACGACCAGATCGCGCCCCTCGTCGGCACCCTCGAGGATCTCGCGCACCTCGCCGAGAACGTGACCGCGATGGCGCTGCGCCACTCGCTCCAGGCGTCGGCCGACTCCTTCGTCCGCGCCGAGTCCGAACGACTCGGCGTCGACGTACCGCGTCCGGAGACCCACGCCGACGCGCCGGACGTGTGATCCCCGACGGCGTCGCGGCCGACGCCGAGCCGTGCATCGCCGTAGGATGAGCGTTGCTGTCGGCGGATTCGGTCCGGACAGAGGATCTCATCACGGCTCGACCCCCGGACCCCGGCCGCGGCCCTGACGATCGAGGGGTGCCCATGGCTCATCGCCGGCCGATGTCCGACCTCCCGGTTGATCTCGCGCCGGTCGTCGCACAACTTCTCGAGCGTCACCTCGCCACCGCGAAGGAATGGTTCCCGCATCGGCTGGTGCCGTGGAGCCGCGGGCGTGACTTCACCGACGACGAGCCGGAGTGGAGCCCCGAACCGGGATCGTGTTCGGAGGCGGCGCGCATCGCGTTGACGGTGAACCTCCTCACCGAGGACAACCTGCCCTACTACTCCGAATCCTTGAGCGACGGCGGAGACGACGGCGCCTGGGCCGAATGGTCACGACGCTGGACCGCCGAAGAGGGCCGGCACGCGATCGTGATTCGCGATTACCTCACGGTCACCCGCGCCGTCGATCCCGAGGCGCTCGAACGGAGCCGCATGCAGCAGGTGTCCGCCGGCGTGGTCCCGCGCTTCGATGACCCGTACCGCGCGCTCGTGTACACCTCGCTCCAGGAGCTCGCGACGCGCGTGGCGCACCGCAACACCGGCGAGCTCCTGACCGACCCCGCCGGTCGTTCCATCATGCGGCGGGTCGCCGCCGACGAGAACCTCCACCACCTCTTCTACCGGGACCTCGCGGACGCTGCGATCGAGCGTGACCCGTCGACGATGGTGATCGCGATGGACGACGTGGTCCGCGGCTTCGCGATGCCCGGCACCGGCATCACCGACTTCCCCCGCCTCGCGCGCCGCATCGCCGCCGCGGGCGTCTACGACTTCTCGATCCATTACCACCAGATCGTGGCGCCCGTCGTCCTCCAGCGATGGCGACTCGCGGACCTCGGCGACCTCAGCAGCGATGCGGCGCAGGCCCGCGACCGGCTGGTGCGCTTCATCGAGCGGCTGCGCAAGGTCGCCGACCGCACCGACGCCCGTCGCGAGGCCAACGCGGCGGTCACCAGCGATGTGGCCTGACCCTCTGGTACCGGTGCCCGGAAGAGGATTCGAACCTCTACGCCCCCGAGGGGACCGGCGGGTTTAAGCCGCCTGCGTCTGCCGTTCCGCCACCCGGGCGTGGGCGCCGAGGTTACGGCCTCGCGGGGGTCGGACGGTCGGCTGGCCGTCCACGGGCGCGACGGCGGCCTGGAGGCGGGCGCGCGTCTCCTCGGCGAGCGACCCCTCGAGCGCATTGGCGACGACGATGCCCTCGATCATGTCGGAGGCGACGTCGGACTCGACCCGGCCCCGCAACTGGATGGCGACGACCGCTCCGTCCCGGGTCCGCCGGATCGTGCGGGGAGTCCCGGCGACCCGGGGCGGACTGCGAAACGCCGGGACCACGAGGCCGGCCGATCGGCTCTCGGCCGCGAGGAAGCGCGCCATCGACGCAAAGCTCGTCGCCGCCACTCCGTCCACCCGCCGAGGATCGCACGTGGCTGTGACCACCCCTCCGCCGGCGCCCCAGGATCCGATTCGACGCGCAGAACGCGGGGCAAACCCCGCAATTTTGGGCGCGCAAAGCGGGACGGGGGGTGGGAGGCGACCGGGATTGATCGCGCCTGACGGCGAGCCGTCGCGCCATTCGTCCCTCGAGTTGCAACCCGGGCCCCGACGCGGTTTCCTCTCCCCGTGGTTTCCGCGGGCGACGACCCCCCTCCCATCGCACCGGTCGTCCAGCCGGTCCCCGACCCCGTCGACACCGTCACGGACGCCCCCGCCCCCGGCGACCGCGCCGACCTCGCCGATCTCGTCGACCTGACCGGCACGGACGAGCAGCGCGCCCGGCGCGTGTCGCTCGTGCCCGCACCGCGCCCCGAGCGCCTGGATCTCACCGAGCGCGAGCACGAGCTCCGGCGCGGCGACGTCGACGCGTACGGGCGCAGCGAGAACATGCGCGCCCTCGCCCGCCGCCTCTACGACCCGATGTACCGGTACTGGTTCCGCGCCGAGTGGGAGGGGCTCGAGCACATCCCCGCGAGGGAGGCGCACTCCTCGTGTCCAACCACGCGGGTGCGATCCCGGCCGACGCGCCGGTGATCATGCACGGCGTCGAGGAGGAGCTGCACCGTCCGGTGTACGGGCTCGCCGAGAACCTGTTCCGTGCGATTCCCGGCGTCGGCACGATGTGGTCACGACTCGGTGGGGTCGCCGCGCATCCCGACAACGCGTACCGGCTGCTGCACGACGACCGCCAGCTCGTGCTCGTGTTCCCCGAGGGGACCAAGGGCACCGGCAAGACCTACCGCGACCGGTACAAGCTGCGCCGGTTCGGACGCGCCGGCTTCGTGGAGATCGCAATGCGCTCGGGCGTGCCCGTGATCCCGATCGCGGTCGTCGGCAACGAGGAGGCGATGCCCATCCTCTTCAAGAGCCGCCGGCTGGCGGCGCTGATCGGTGTGCCCTACTTCCCGGTGACCGCGAACATGCTCGCCTTCGGGCCGGCCGGGCTCGGCGTGTACCTGCCCGCGAAGTTCCGGATCCGGGTGCTGCCGCCGGTGCACTTCGGCGTGACCGCCGACCAGGAGCGCTACCCCCGGGCCCAGGTGATGGACGAGTCGGATCACATCCGCGACGCGATCCAGGACGCGCTCTACGACATGCTGCGCACCCGCCGCAGCGTCTGGCGGGGTTGAGCCGTGCGCGGTGCTCGTCACCGGACTCGGCAGCTTCTGGGGCAGCCACCTCGCGCAGCGCCTCGAGTCCATGCCCGAGGTGGAGATGATCGTGGGCCTCGACACCCGGGTCCCGCGGCTGCCGCTCGAGCGCACCGAGTTCGTCAAGGCCGACTCCAACTACTCGATCCTGGACCGGATCGTGCGCGCCACGCAGGTGGACACCATCCTGCACACGCACCTCATCGTCGACTCGACCGAGCTCTCCGGTCGGGCGATGCACGAGATCAATGTGATCGGGACGATGAACCTGCTCGCCGCCGCGGGGGTGGCCGGCAGCCCGGTCCGCAAGGTCGTCGTGAAGAGCTCGACGCTCACCTACGGCGCCAACTACCAGGACCCGTACTTCTTCCGTGAGACGATGCGCCGGACCCGAGCGCCGCGCACGGGCGTCGAGCGCTCGCTCATCGAGGCGGCATCGTTCGTGCGCGACTTCGCGATCGACAACCCTCACGTCTCGGTGACCAAGCTCCGCTTCACCAACGTGCTGGGCGACGACCTCACCACCCCGTTCTCGAAGGCGCTGCGCCTGCCCCTCGTGCCCGAGATCCTCGGGTTCGACCCCCGCCTCCAGTTCACCCACCAGGAGGACGTCACCGGCGCGCTCGTCTTCGCGACCGTGAACGACGTGCCCGGCATCTTCAACATCGCCGGCGACGGCGCGCTGCCGTGGAGCGAGATCTGCGCGATCGTCGGCAAACGCCGGATCGCGCTCCCGCCGATCGGCACGCAGTGGGCGGCCGAGCCGCTGCGTCTCGCCCGCCTGGTCGAGCTCCCGCCCGAGGTCCTGAGCCTGCTGCGCTACGGCCGGGCGGTGGACAACAGCGCGTTCAAGAGCACCGGGTTCCGGTACCAGTACTCGACCGCGGGCACCGTCGACGCGTTCGCGCGCAGCCTGAGGCTCGAGCAGACGGTCGGGAGCAACCGGCCGCACTACCTCTACGAACGCGACGTCGAGACGTTCTTCCGTCACTCCCCCGCGGTCCTGCGCGAGCAGCCCTGACCGTGCCCCTCCACGTCGACAGGCACGGACGCGTCGCGCTCCTGACCCTCGACGAGCCCGAGCGCCGCAACGCGCTCACACCGGAGCTGGTCCGCGGAGATCGTGACCGCGATGGACACGATCGACGCGGACCCCGACGTCGGATCCGTCGTGGTCACGGGCACGCCCCCGGCCTTCTGCTCGGGTGCCGACGTGAAGGCGCTCGCCGCGATGACCGACGGCTCCGAGCCGCCACGCGACGTACGCGCGATCTACGCCGGCTTCCTCCGCGTGCTCGACTCACCGCTGCCGACGGTCGCCGCCGTCAACGGTCCGGCCGTGGGCGCGGGGATGAACCTCGCGCTCGCGTGCGACCTGCGGATCGCCGGCGAGAGCGCGCGCTTCGACGCGCGGTTCCTCCGGATCGGGATCCACCCCGGTGGTGGCCACACGTGGCTCGCCGACCGGGCAGTCGGTCCCCAGACCTCCGCCGCCATGAACCTCTTCGGGGAGCGGATCGACGGCGCCCGCGCCGCCGCGGTCGGTCTGGCCTGGGAGTGCGTCGAGGACGACACCCTGATCGGCCGGGCGCTCGAGCTCGCCGGCCGGGCCGCCGAGGTCCCACGCGAGCTGTCGATCCGGACGAAGGCGACCTTGCGGCACACGCCGACCGTCGCCGACCACGACACCGCCATGCGCTTCGAGCTCGAACACCAGGTGTGGTCGCTCGGCGCCGGACTGGGGCCGGCACGACCGCGGGACTGACCGGGCCGGGATCCGGAGGGGTCCCGGGTTACGCTCGGCCCCGGTGATCACCGACGATTCGGGCGAGTCCCTCGACGCCAGCCTCGACGAGCCCCTCGAGGCGATCCCGGTCGACACCGGCACGGGCAGTCGCTTCGGCTCCGTCTTCGCATGGGTCGCCGTTGCCGTCGTCCTCGTGGTGGTCGGGGGATGGGTCTGGACCCGCTGGATCGATCCCCCCGTGGGCGGCACGATCGATCGCTACGCCCATCACGGCGGCGGAGTCGTGTTCGAGAGCCCCGCCGACGAGTTCCGCGCGATGTACCCCACGAAGTGGCGGCGCACGACCGAGGCGAACCAGCTCGGGACGGTCGTGACCGTCAGCGACGACCCCGGTGGCGGGTACGCCTTCTCGGTGACCAAGACCCCCGAACCCGAGACGCTGCTCGAGGACTACAAGTCGGCGCTCAACCAGCTGGCCGGACAGCTCGCGTCGGCCGAGGGTGCGGCGCTCATCGACCAGGCCGGGCCCGTCCCGCTGCAAGACGTCGCGCTGACCAACGTCGTGTACCGCAAGGACGGCACGTACTGGCGGGTCCGCTTGATCCTGCTCAAGGACCGGCTCTACACGATCGTGGCGAAGACACCCAACGACGACCCCGCGCCCTACCAGCGGCTCACAACGACCTTCCAGATCCTCGGACCTCGCTGATCCGGCCGCTCAGCGCCTCGAGCTCGCCACGGCGCGAGAGCCACTCCTCGACGGTGATGCCATAGCGGACGTGGTCCTCGTAGACCCCGGCGATCTGGAGGAACCGCTCCGCGACACCCTCCTCGCGCAGACCGAGCTTCTCGACGACCCGCCGGCTCGGCGCGTTCCGCGGCACGATCGCGACCTCGAGCCGGTGGAGACGCAGGTCGTCGAAGGCATGGCCCAGGATCAGCGCGACCGCCTCGGGCACGTACCCGTTGCCCGCGGAGCGCTCGTCGACCCAGTATCCGATCGAAGCACTCTGGAACGGGCCGCGTTGCACGCCACCGATGCTGACCTCGCCGATCAGGTGCTCGTCGGTCGCGAGGAACAGCCCGAACCCGTGCGCCGCGTCGAAATGGCGCTGGCGGTCCCAGGCGGCACAACGCGCGCGGAACGCGTCCGCGCTCTCCACCGGGTCGGCCGCGCCCGGCTCGGGACGCGGCTCCCACGGCTCGAGCCACGCGGCGTTGGCCCGCCGCACGTGCCGCCACTGGTCGTAGTCCTGACTCCGGAGCGGACGGAGCAGCACCCGCCGGCCGACGAGGCGCGGGCCGTCGTGGCGCTTCACCGGGCGTGCGCGATCGCGTCGAGCGCGGCTGGATCCTCCAGCCCCGAAAGGTCTCCCGGCGAGTCCCCGAGCGTGACCGCGCGGATCGTGCGGCGCATCACCTTGTTGCTGCGCGTCTTCGGGCAGCGCGTCGGTGAACCAGACCGCCGACGGAGCGAAGGACTTCCCGAGCGCCGCCGTGACCCGAGCCCGCAACTCGGCGCGCAGCTCGTCGCT
Source organism: uncultured Acidimicrobiia bacterium (assembly GCA_963752335.1). GTDB lineage: Bacteria > Actinomycetota > Acidimicrobiia > IMCC26256 > JAENVU01 > JAENVU01. Next base: position 15,161 of record CAVVXW010000001.1, read on the forward strand.
CGATGACGCACCACTCGTGAGGACGACGAAGCACACGAGGGACTCGCCCTTCTTCTCGTCCGGGATCCCGATCGCGGCCGCTTCCACGACGGCCGGATGCGCGACGAGCGCCGTCTCGACCTCGGCGGGTCCGAGGCGCTTGCCCGCGAGCTTGATCGTGTCGTCCGAGCGGCCGTGCAGGAACCAGTGACCGGCGGTGTCGATCGAGGCCCAGTCGCCGTGCCACCACACACCGGGCCAGCGCGACCAGTACGTCTCGAGGTAGCGGTCGGGCTCCTTCCACATCCCCCGGGTCATCGAGGGCCACGGAGCCCGGCAGACCAGCTCCCCGACCACGCCCCGTACCGGCCGGCAGTCGTCGTCGACCACGTCGACCGCACAGCCGAGCGCGGGCCCCCCGAGCGAGCACGGCGCGATCGGTTCGACGACGTGCGGCGAAAGGAAGCACCCGACCTCGGTCCCGCCGCTCACGTTGATCACCGGGCACCGCCGGCCGCCCACGACGTCGAAGTACCACCACCAGGGCCCTTCGTTCCACGGCTCGCCGGTGGAGCCCAGCACGCGGAGGCTCGAGAGATCGTGCGCGTGCACCGGCGCGTCGCCGTGGGCCATGAGCGCCCGCACCAGGGTCGGGGAGATGCCGAGGACGGAGATGCGGTGACGCTCGACCATCTCCCACAGGCGATCGGGTCCCGGATGGTCCGGCGCGCCGTCGTAGCAGAACATCGTCGCGCCCCATGCGAGGGTGCCGAAGATCTGCCACGGGCCCATGATCCACCCGAGGTCGGTGAGCCAGAACAGGACGTCGTCGCGGTCGCCGCCCGTCGGTCGGGAGCGGCAATCCGCCTGGAAGCCGACCTCCTCGGCGATCTTGACCACGAAGCCCCCGTGCACGTGCACGACGCCCTTCGGGACCCCGGTCGTTCCGCTCGTATACGCGATGAAGAGCGGATGTTCCGCGTCGACCGCGACCGTCGGGACTGTCGTTCCGGGCGCGAGCGCGGTGCACTCGTCCAGGGTGAGGTCGCGCCCCTCGGTCATCGGAACGGTCCGTCCCAACCGCGGGACGACGACCACGGTGCCGACCGAGGGAGCCGACGCGAGCGCAGCGTCCGCCGTCTCCTTCATCGGGACGACCTTGCCCCGCCGGGTGGTGCCGTCCGCGGTGACGAGCGCCTTCGCCGCGCCCTCGGTCAGACGTACCGCGACGGCCTCGGCGCCGTAGCCGGAGAAGATCGGTAGGAAGATCGCCCCGAGCTTGGCCACCGCCATGACGGTCGCCACCGTCTCGGGCAGCATCGGGAGGAAGACGCCGACGGAGTCGCCCGGTCCCACACCACGCGCCGCGAGCCCACCCGCGATCGCGTCGGTGAGCGCGCGCAGCTCGGAGTAGGTGACGGTGCGCGGATCACCTTCCTCGCCCTCCCACACGACCGCGGGGTGGTCGGCGCGCGCCGGATCGTCGGCCCACCGCTCGACGCAGACCGTCGCGACGTTGAGGCGAGCGTCGGTGAACCAGGTCGCCCACTCGATCCCCGCCGACTCGTCGAGCACCGCCGAGTAGGGAGCTGCGAACGGGATCCCCACGAACCGGACGAACGCGTCCCAGAACCACTCGGGGTCCTCGATCGAGCGATGCCGCAACGTCTCGAAGTCGTCGATGGCCTGCGATGCCATGAACCGACCGACGTTGCTCGCGCCGGCCTCCTCGGGCGACGGCGTCCAGACCGCGGCGTGGGAGTCGGGCACGGGCGCAGGATACCGGTGGCCCGCGCGTAGGGTGGCGGCGTGAGCGACGCCCCACATCACCACGACCTTCCGGGAATCGGGCGGAGCGGGGCCCGAGCGGCCCGGCCCACGGCCGAGCGCGGAGCAGACGAGGGACGCCCCACATGACCACGCTCCGGGAATCGGGCGGAGCGGGGCCCGAGCGGCCCGGCCCGCAGGGCCGAGCCGAGCGACGCCCCACATCACCACGACCTTCCGGGAATCGGGCGGAGCGGGGCCCGAGCGGCCCGGCCCGCAGGGCCGAGCGCGGAGCAGACGAGCGACGCCCCACATCACCGCGACCTTCCGGGAATCGGGCGGAGCGGGGCCCGAGCGGCCCGGCCCGCAGGGCCGAGAGCGGAGCAGGCGTGAGCGACGACCGGCTCGTGTGGATCGACCTCGAGATGACCGGCCTGGACACCGCGCGCCACACGATCGTCGAGATCGCGGTGCTCGTGACCGACTCGGATCTGGCGCTGATCGACGACGGAGTCGATCTCGTGATCCACGCCACCCCGGACGAGCTGGGGCGAATGGACGACTTCGTCCGCACGATGCACACCAAGTCCGGGCTGCTCCCCCAGATCGAGGCGTCGACGCGCTCGCTGGAGGAGGCGGGCGTCGAGGTGATCGAGTACCTCTCGACCCGGGTTCCGGCCGCGACCGCGCCCTTGTGCGGCAATTCGATCGGAGTCGACCGCCGGTTCCTCGACCGGTACCTGCCCGCCGTGGACCAGTACCTGCACTACCGGAGCATCGACGTCAGCTCCTTCAAGGAGCTGTGCCGGCGGTGGAACCCCCCGGTGTACAAGGGACGTCCGTCGAAGAAGGAGACCCATCGGGCCCTCGACGACATCCGGGAGTCGATCGAGGAGCTGGCGTACTACCGCGACCAGTTCCTCCGCCGGCCCGAGCCGGTGGCGCCCGACCCCGGCGCCACGCCGGCCGTTCCCTGACCGGCGCCCCCAGGTCAGAGCCGGAGGCGGGCGACGACCGGCAGGTGGTCGCTCAGCGCCGCCCACCGGGGCCAGTCCTCGGGCACGCGGGCCTCGAGCACCTCGCACGACGGGCGCGTCATCAGGTAGTCGAGCCGTTGCGTCGGCGGCTGCGTGCGCGGCCCGGCGACCCAGTTCGTCGCCGGTGACGGGCGGTCGCCGTGCAACCGGCGCTCCGCGTCCACGAAGCCGCGGTCCGCGAAGGGCGCCAGCTCGGCGTCGTCGGGCTCGGCGTTGAGGTCGCCGCCGATGAGCGCCGCGTGGGGAGACGCGCCGAGCAGGGCACGGGCCTGCCGCGCGCGCTCGGCGTGCGAGACCCCGGCGCCGAGGTGCACGTCGACCACGCGTACCAGTCGATCGTCGACGACGACCGCAGCATGCACGGCGATCCGACGGCGCCAGCTCCAGAGCTCGGCGAAGCGCGCCAGCGTCTGCACCTTGACCTCGTGCAACGGGAGCTCGGAGAGGATCCCCAGTCCCTCCGCGGGCACGCGCACGCTCCAGTGCTTGAAGCGCCACCGGGCGTCGGTGCAGCGCATCGCCGCCCGCAACGCACCGAGCTGCGCCCGCTGGACCTCCTGGAGCAGGACGAGGTCGGGACCGAGCTCCTCCATCGCGGCCGCGACCGCGGGCACGTTCATGCCCCGACTGCCCTGGGCGTTCCAGGTGACCGCGGTGACCGTCGATGCATCGCTCATGTCGTCCCTGCCCGGAACCGCGGCCGCTCGCCGCGTCGTGTGGCGGCACCTCAGCGTAGAGCGTCGTGCCGGAAGTAGGGTGCCCGCCGATGCCCGAGGTCAGCGTCCGGCGTGAGATCGCCGCGTCCCCAGAAACGGTCTGGTCGCTCGTCAGCGACGTCACGCGGATGGGCGAGTGGTCGCCGGAGGCGACCGGAGCCGCGTGGAAGACGGCCTCCGGTCCGAGCGTCGGCGCCAAGTTCACGGGCAAGAACCGGATCGGGCGACGCTCCTGGTCGACCTCGTGCGAGATCACGGAATGTGATCCGGGCCGACGCTTCACGTTCAAGGTGACGTCCGGGCCGCTCGGTGTCGCGACCTGGAGCTACCGGATCGAGCCGACCGAGGGGGGTTGCCGGGTCGAGGAGACCTGGACCGACGACCGCGGGGGGATCATCCGCGCGCTCGGTCGCCTCGTCACCGGAGTCGCAGACCGAACCGAGCACAACCGCGCCGGCATGGAGCAGACGCTCGTCGGGCTGGCCCAGGTCGCCGAGGCGACGAGCGCGGGTTAGCTCATCGCATCCAGGGCACCCAGCAGCGCGTCCACCGACCGGTGGCGCGCGGTGTGGCCCATGAGTCCGACCCGCCACGCGACGCCGGCGAACTCCCCGAGCCCACCCCCGACCTCGATCGAGTGCTCGGTGAGGAGGCGTGACCGCAGCAGCGCTTCGTCGGTCCCTCCGGGCAGCCGGACCGACGTGAGTTGCGGCAGCCGGGCGCCCTCGGGTGCGATCAGGGAGAAGCCGCGGCGTGTGAGCCCCTCCTGGAGTCGAGTGCCGACCTCCCGGTGACGCGCCCACACCGCCGGGAGGCCCTCGTCGAGCACCGCACCCAGCCCGGCGTGCAGCGCCACGATCATGCCGGTCGGCGCGGTGTGGTGGTACTTGCGCGCGGTGCCGACGTAGTCGCCGATGAGACCGAGGTCGAGGTACCACGACTGCACGGGAAGCGTGCGCGCCGCCAACCGGTCGACCGCGCGCGGCGAGAACGTCAGCGGCGCGAGCCCGGGCGGAACACCGAGGCACTTCTGGGTTCCCGAATAGCAGGCGTCGATGCCCCATTCGTCGACCGCGAGCGGTATGCCCGCGAGCGACGTCACCGCGTCGACGAGGAGGAGCGTGTCGGTGTCGCGGATCGGGCGGAGCGCGGCGACGTCGTTCTCGACACCGGTCGAGGTCTCGGCGTGGACGACCGCCAGCACCCGCGCGTCGGGGTGGGCACGCTGCGCGTCGAGCAACCGTTCCGGGTCGATCGGAGTCCCCCAGGGCGCCTCGACGCGCACGACGCTCGCGCCGGTACGCCGCGCCACCTCGCTCATCCGCTCCCCGAAGACACCGTTGATCCCGACGATCACGGTGTCTCCGGGCTCCACGAGATTGACGAAGCACGCCTCCATCCCCGCCGACCCGGTGCCAGAGATGGGCAGCGTCAGGGGATTGCTGGTCCCGAACACGACACGCAACCGGTCGCAGGTCTCGTCCAGCACGCGCAGGAACTCCGGATCCAGATGACCCAGGAGCGGCTGGGCGAACGCGGCGACGACCTCCGGGGCCGGATTCGACGGGCCGGGCCCCATGAGCAACCGGTCGGGCGGAGCCATCGGCGCATCGTAGACGGATCGTCGATCGCACCCACGAGGCGCGTGAACGCGATCAGGCGGCGCGCATGACGCAGAAGAACTCGCGCTCGAGGTGCGCGATCGCGTCGTCCGACCGCGCCACCATCGCCCGCGCGAGCAGCGCCGCCTCACGGGCGACCCGGGTCACCACCGTCGTCGAGACCTCGTGGTCCGCGCGTGTGACCGCGGTGCGGACCGCCTGCACGGCTTCGTGCGCGGCACGGGCGGCGACGCGTGACCGTCCCTGGCGACGGAGGGCGTCGTCGACCCGCATGAGGTCCTCCCACGCGGCCACCTCGTCGGCGGCGGTGCGGTGGCTCGAGTCGATCGCATCCGCCACGGCGTCCAGGTCGTCGGCATTCATCCGACGGAGCATCTCGACGAACGCCGCGAGTTCCACAGCCAGAGCAACGGCACGAACGCGGCCCGAGTTGAGGACCTCTGTGATTCGCACGCGTCGCGGTCAAACCGCGGCCAGATCTCGTACCAAACCGTCGAGAATGTCCGCTTCGCTGGTGAGCACGTCCTCGAACCCGAACATCCGCAGGATGCTGACGAGGATGACCGCGCCGCCGACGATGACGTCGACCCGACCCGGCTCGAGGCCCGGGTTGTGCGCCCGGTCGACCGCCGCCTCGGTCGCGAGGGTGCGGAAGACGTCCTCGGCTGCGTCCCGGGTGATCCGGAAATGGTGCACCCGATCGCGGTCGTACGTCTGCAACCCCTGCTCGATCATGGCCACCGTCGACACGGTGCCGGCGACACCGACGAGCGTGCGCGCCGTCGCCACACCGGGAACTTCGCGGACGACGTCGGTCAGGTGCTCACGCACCACGTGCACCGCCTGGCTCAGCTCCTCCGCGGTCGGCGGATCACTGTGGAGCCACGCCTCGGTGAGGCGCACGCACCCGACATCGATCGAGACGAGCCCTTCGGGTTCGCGGACGCCGACGATGAACTCGGTGGATCCGCCCCCGATGTCCACGACGAGGTACGGGCCGGGCGCGACCGTGTCGAGTCCGGTGGTCGCGCCGAGGAACGACAGGCGGGCCTCCTCGCTCCCGGTCAGCAGCTCGGGGGTGACACCGAGCGCGTCGTGCGCGGGACCGAAGAAGTCGTCGCGGTTCGTCGCGTCACGCGATGCCGAGGTGGCGGTCGCGCGGACTCGGTCGACGCCACCGAGCTCGTCGATCGCCCCGCGGTAGCTGCGCAGGGCATCCACGGTGCGGGCGATCGCCTCGGGTGCGAGACGGCGGGTCGCGTCCACACCCTGCCCGAGCCGCGTGATGGTCATCCGCCGGTCCAGGGTCCGCAGGTCCCCGTCGGGCGCGTCGATCTCACCGATGAGGAGACGCGTCGAGTTCGTGCCGATGTCGATGGCCGCCGCTCTCACGAGGCTCGGCCCCCATCCGCGTCGAGCCTCGCCGCGACCCACGCGCCGACCGGATCCGCCCCGTCGACGAGGTACACGGCATAGTGCGCGTGCAGGCACTTCACGCCGGTGCGGGTGCCGCCGACGCCACCGAACGGACGCGGGCCGGTGTGGTGCGGATCGATGGAGGCGTCACGGGCGGCGGCGTAGCGGTCGTGGGCGGCCGCCAGCTCGTCCGGGTCGACGGTCCGCGCGGCTTCGCGCACCCCACCGTCGGCCTCGAGGCGCGCGACGCGCCGCGACAGATCCGGATCGACCAGCCAGTACGTCGTCGGCAACGGGGTCCCGTCGTCGAGAAAGGGCTCGTTGCGGATCACCACCGGTGCTCCCGCGCCGTCGCGCACGACCACGCAGAACGGCGCGCGCGGCGCGCGTCCGAGGCGCTCGGTCACCAGCGCGAGCTCCGCGGGATCGGTCATGTCGCCAGCGTACCGACGCGACGCCGTTCGACCCTCGGGATCAGGGCGCGCCGGGCGGGGTGGTCGTCGACGTCGGTGTGGCCACGACCGAGTACGCCTGCTCGCCGTGGCGCACCATGCCGTACCGGGCCCGGGCCAGGCGTTCGATCTCCTGCGGATCCGCGAGCCGCTTCGCCTCGTCGGTCAGGCGACGCTGCTCGCGCTGGAGCACCTCCAGCTGGTGCTGGCTGCGATCGAGCGCGGCCCGCTGGTCCATCCACGCGCGGACCGGGAACACGACGACGAAGAGCAACCCGACGACGACGAACACCGCCACACTCGCGCGGAGCGTCATCGTCCGGCGCCGCCGCACCTGGTCGGGGGTGAACCGCCGTGCCGGCGTCGTGACGGTCACGAGCGCGCGCCACCCCATCGTGCGAAGGCACGACCACCGTGGTAGGCCGCGGCCTCGCCGAGGCCCTCCTCGATCCGGAGCAGCTGGTTGTACTTGGCGACCCGGTCGCTCCGCGCGGGCGCGCCGGTCTTGATCTGGCCGCAGTTCGTCGCGACCGCGAGATCGGCGATCGTGACGTCCTCGGTCTCGCCCGAGCGGTGCGACATCATCGCGGTGTAGCCGTGACGCGCCGCGAGGGCCATCGTGTCGAGCGTCTCGGTGAGTGTGCCGATCTGGTTCACCTTCACGAGGATCGAGTTGGCGACGCCGAGGTCGATCCCGTGCTGGAGCCGCTCCGGGTTGGTGACGAAGAGGTCGTCGCCGACGAGCTGCACCCGGTCGCCCACGGCCCGGGTGAGCGCCGCCCAACCGTCCCAGTCGTCCTCGGCCATGCCGTCCTCGATCGAGACGATCGGATACCGATCGCAGAGCTCGGCCAGGTAGCTCGCGAACTCGGCCGAGTCGAACTTCCTGCCCTCCCCGACGAGGTCGTAGGCGCCGTCGTGGAAGAACTCGGTCGAGGCGGGATCGAGCGCGATCGCGATGTCGGTTCCCGGTGCGTAGCCGGCCGCGTCGATCGCCTCGAGCAGGAGCTTCACCGCCTCTTCGTTCGACGGGAGATCGGGGGCGAAGCCGCCCTCGTCGCCGACCGCGGTGGAGAGACCGCGATCGTGGAGCAGCCGCTTCAACGTGTGATACGTCTCGGCCCCCATCCGGAGGGCTTCGCGGAAGCTCGGTGCGCCGACCGGAGCGAGCATGAACTCCTGGAGATCGACGTTGCTGTCCGCGTGCGCCCCTCCGTTGAGGACGTTGAGGCAGGGCACCGGCAGCACGTGGGCGTTGGCCCCGCCGACGTACCGGTAGAGCGGCAGGTCGGCCTCCTCGGCGCCCGCCTTCGCGACGGCGAGCGAGGCACCGAGCATCGCGTTGGCACCCAGGCGGGACTTGCCGTCGGTCCCGTCGAGCTCGATCAGGACCCGGTCGATGTCCCGCTGGTCGAGGGCTTCGAGCCCGAGCAGGGCGTCGGCGATCTCACCCTCGACGTTGCCCACGGCGGCGCGGACACCCTTGCCGCCGAACCGGTCGCCGCCGTCTCGGAGCTCGACCGCCTCGTGCGCCCCGGTGCTGGCGCCGCTCGGGACCGCGGCCCGGCCCCGGACACCGCTCAGCAACTCGACCTCCACCTCCACGGTGGGGTTGCCCCGGGAATCGAGGATCTCCCGGGCGTTGACGTCGACGATGCTGCTCACGATCCCCCTCTGGCGCGCGACTCAGCCGTGGTACGTGTGGTCGGTGTGACGAGGGTAGTCCCGTGCGGCGCGCGAATGGGATCTATGGCGCTGCGGCGCTCCACCGCAGGAGATCGCCCCGCCCTTCGAGGAGCCTCGTCCCGGGGAAGACCCGCAACCGGTAGGGCTCGAGGCGCAACGCCGCGAACGCATCGCTCCGGGGCCCCTCGGCCCACGCCGGGACGATCGCCGGGTCGTAGCCGACGGGCGGGGGCAGCGTGGCAAAGGTCTCCCAGACCCGTTCGCAGGTCTCGTCATCGAGGTGCCAGCTCGCGGCGCACTCACCGGTGCAGGTGTCGTGGTTCGGGGACCAGTAGCTGAGCGCGACGAACGGCGACCGCGCCAGCGCCCGCTCCTTGAGCGGGGTCGGACTGGTCGCGATCCAGCCGACGAAACGGTCGCCGTCCCACTCCCAGTACGGGTGGAGGATGCGAGACCGGGGACGGCCGTCGGGATCCACGGTCGCGACCGTGCACCACACGATGCGGTGGGCCATGGCACGGAACGCGTCGGCAGTCTCGGCGTACCCGCTCACCGCGGCACCTCGCACGATCTCGGCGGCCTGGAAGGTCATCTGCACGTCGCCGATGCATCCACTCATCAGGGCCCGGCGGGGCAGCCCGAGCGAGCGCAGCTCGTCGGCGATCTCCCCACTCCCGAGCTCGACGCGAGCACCGCCAGGACGCAGGCGCGATCCGGAGCCGCGCAGCTCCCACACGGTGCGCCGGAGGACGCCGTCGCCGAACGAGAAGGCGTCGAGTGCCGTCGAGCGCATCGGTGCGGGCACGCCGTGGCGCAGCGTCATCGACAGCGCCATCGTGCCGTCGACCGTGAGCGCGCACCGGTCGGAGCGCTGCTCTTCGTCGATCTCGATCGGAGTGACGAACTTCGGGAAGCCCCAGATCTCCCGCCCCGCCGCGCAGGTGAACTCCTGGTTCACGGGCAACCGGTGGATGTACGCGCCCTTCTTCCTGCCGCCGGTCGGATCGGCGACGAGGAATGCGACGGCGACCTCGTGGTACGCGTCCAGATCGCCGTCGGTGTAGCGCACGAACGCCAACGAGAGCAGCGCCCGCCCGCCCGGCATCCGCGCCGGCGTCAGTCCGGCCGGCCCGACGATCCTGGCCGCGGCCGTCGCCGGCACCGGGAACGACGCGAACCACGAGCGCGCGTGTCGGACCTCGACGGGGATCGCGATGTCACGTCCCATCACCGTCACCGATGTCATCGCCCGACCTCCCCGGCCTCGTCCCACAGCTCGCGCGCCACCCCGGCGTCGGCGCGGTCGAGCGTACGGCGCTGCTCGGCCGCGAGCATCTCCATCCGCACGAAGCGTTCCCGGAACCGGGCCGACCACCCTCGGAGCGAGCTCTCGGCGTCCACCCCGCGGGCCCGCGCGACGACCACCGCACCCGCGAGGAGGTCGCCGAGCGCGCGCTCCGCGTCGACCGGCCCGTCGCTCACGGAGAGCCGGTCCAGCGCATCCCGCATGAGCATGTCGCCGTCGGCCACGGGATCCGGGTCCAACCCGACGCTCGCCGCCTTCCGGTACAGCTTGTGCGCGTACAGGAGCGACGGCAGGCCCGGGCTGATGCCGTCGACCAGCGACGTGCTCGACCGCTCGGCCTTCTTGATCTGCTCCCAGTTCGCGACGACCTCCGACGCGGTGTCCGCGTCCACCGTGCCGAACACGTGAGGATGGCGGCGGACGAGCTTCTCGTGGACGGTCCGGGCGACGTCGCCGATGTCGAACGCACCCGCCTCGGCGGCGAGGATCGAGTGGAAGACCACCTGGAAGAGCACGTCGCCGAGCTCGTCCTCGACGCGGGCATACGCATCGAGATCGGGCTCGCCCGCCGGCGCCTCGCCGGGGAGGAGCTCGAGCACCTCGACGACCTCGTACGCCTCCTCCAGGAGGTAGCGGGTCAGCGAGTGATGGGTCTGCTCCGCGTCCCACGGGCAACCGCCCGGGCCGCGGAGACGGCGCGCGAGCCCGACCAGCGCCGCGACCTCACCCGCGACCGAGCGGCGCCCGGTGTCCACGAACACGGATGTCAGATGGTCGGGCTCGACGACCCGATCGAGATCCTCGAGCGCGATCTCGGTGACCGATTCCTCGGGGAGGCCGAGTCGGGCCAGCGCGACGACCGGGGTGTCGGGCGGCAACGAGTCCAGCAACGCGAGCTTCATCTCGGACAGCACGAGCCGGCTCGTGCAGTGGCCGACGAGCACGGGACCCGACCGGCCCGCGGCCGACGGGACGAAGTCCTGCGCGTCCACGATGTGCACGCCCGCCATCGGATCGCGGCCGAGGCGAGCCCAGGCCAGGTCGACGAAGGAGAGGCCCGGGTGCACGACCACGTCCACCGCATCGCTCGCCCGCAACAGCACGACGCTGTGCTCGGCCACGCCGGGGTTCCCCGGCACGGCGTAGGCAACCTCACCGTGGCGCCGGGCCGCGTCCACGAGCTCGGCCACGATGCCGGGGTACAGGCTCGCGAAGTCCGGCGCGCGGCGATACGCCTCGTCGAACGACGTGCACTCCACGCCGAGCGCAGCCAGCTGGGCGACTGCGGGGTGGTGGGCAGTGCGCGCGTAGCGGTGACCGATCCGCTCCAGCTCGGACCGCGCGATCGGGAGCATCAGGTCGAGACCGGCCGGCCCCAGCCCGACCACGACGACGCGCGGCCGGTCCACCCGGACCTACCCCCCGCCGCTGCTGGCGCCGCTCGGAGCCGGCGTCGGCGTCGGCGTGGCCCCGACCGGGACGGTCGTCGTCGTCGTGCTGGTGGCCGGACGGCTCTTCGCGTGCGCGGGGGTGGGCGGCACGATGTTGAACGACGTCGCCGACCGCTGGAGCTTGCCGTACCGCGGGTTGACGTAGATCTCGGCCTTGACGAGGTAGGGCCCGAGCACGCCGGCGAGCGGATCGGGGGTCTGCACCGACGCCAGCATCGGTTGCGCGTTCGCCTCCGTCAGCGGCAGCACCTCGATCACGTGGAAGCCGAACTGCGTCTGGACCGGCTTCGAGATCCCGCCGGTCGGCACCGCCTCGGCCCCGGCGCGGAAGTCGGCGTCCAGCTGGGACCACTGCGACGAGTTCTCGCACAGCAGCAGCCCACCCTGGGCGGCCGCCGTGGTGTCCTTCGAGACGTCGGAGGACACGGCGGCGAAGCTCTCACCGGCGTCGAGCCGATCGATCACCTGCTGTGCGGCGGCCTCGGTGTCGACGAGGATGTGACCCACTAGCCGCTGGGTCGGGCAGTCCGCGGCGAGCGCCTCGTAGGCGGACTGGGAAGGGTAGGACGCCCGGAGCGCCGCGAGCAGCGCCCGCTGCTGGATCAGCCGGCGGCGCAGGGAGGCGGGGATCTGGGTGAAGGCGGCGCCGTTGCCCTGCTCGAGCTGCGCGCCGACCTGGGCGATCTCCTGGGCGGTGGCCTTGACGTGGCGCTTCCTGGCGATCTGGGCGACCGCTTCGTTCTGGATCATCGAGGCGAGCCATTGGCTCGCGAAGCTCATCGGGACCGGCGCACCGGGCTTCAGGATCACGTTCTGCTGCGCGAGCTGGTCGCGGAGGACCTTCGAGGAGGCGACACCCTCCAGATCCTGGTTCAGCGACGCCGCGGAGATCTCGGCGCCGTTGATGCGCGCCGCGACGCCCGGGCCGTTGGAGCAAGCCGGCAGGATCGCCATCGCGCCGACGAGGAGCAGCAGGAACGGGGTGCGTCTCACGAGGCGGGCAGCCTATCGGCGGCATCCCCGCTCTCCGGATCGGGTCAATCGAGCAGCTGGCGCAACACGTCCACGACCGCGTCGGCCACCTCCGCCCCCTGGGCGGCGACGGGCACGGCGAGCTCACCACCGTCCTTGACCACCGCCCGGGGCCAGAGCCGCTTCAGCCTGACCTTCTTGCTCTCGGGCAGGTCGAGTCCCTCGATCCGGGCGATGCCCTTCTGGACGGAGACGCTCGTGACCCGAACCCGGACACACGCCGCGCGCAGCCGGGCCGCCCCGAGCAGCGCCTCGGCCGGTTCGGGGATCGGGCCGTACCGGTCGAGCCATTCGGTGCGGATGTCCTCGACGTCGGCGGGGTCCTCCACCGCGGCGAGGCGCCGGTACGCCTCCATCCGCACGTCGTCACGACTCACGTACTCCCGCGGCAGGTGGGCGTCGACCGGGAGGTCGAGCACCACCTCGAACGGCTCGACCGGCTGCTCACCCTTCAGCTCCCCGACCGCCTCGGTCACGAGCTCGCAGTACAGGTCGAACCCGACCGCAGCGATGTGGCCGCTCTGCGCGCCGCCCAACAGGTGCCCGGCGCCGCGGATCTCGAGGTCGCGCATCGCGAGCTTGAACCCCGAGCCGAGGTCGGTGAACTCCCCGATCGCCTTCAGCCGCTCGTAGGCCTCCTCGGTGAGCGCGCGGTCCTGGGGGTGCAGGAGGTACGCGTACGCCCGCTGACCCCGTCGACCGACCCGACCGCGCAGCTGGTACAGCTGCGCGAGCCCGAGCAGGTCGGCGCGATCCACGACCATCGTGTTGACGGTCGGCATGTCGAGCCCGCTCTCGACGATCGTGGTGCACACCAGCACGTCGAAGACCCGGTCCTCGAAGTCGAGCACGACGCGCTCGAGCCGGCCTTCGTCCATCTGACCGTGCGCGATCGCGATGCGCGCTTCGGGCACGAGATCACGGATGTGCTCGGCGACGTGCTCGATGTCCTGCACGCGGTTGTGCACGTAGAACACCTGGCCCTCGCGGAGCAGCTCGCGGCGGATCGCCTCGGACACGGCACGGTCGTCGTACTCGCCGACGTAGGTGAGGATCGGTTGGCGCGCTTCCGGAGGCGTCTGGACCAACGACAGGTCCCGGATGCCGGTGAGGCTCAGCTCGAGGGTCCGGGGGATCGGCGTCGCCGTCAGCGTCAGCACGTCCACGTGTGCCCGCAGGTGCTTGATGCGCTCCTTGTGCTTGACGCCGAATCGTTGCTCCTCGTCGATCACGAGCAGTCCGAGGCTCTTGAACTCGACATCCTCCGAGAGCAGCCGGTGCGTGCCGATGACCACGTCGACATCGCCGGACTTCACCGCGGCGACGACCGCGGTCTGCTCCGCCGGCGTGAGGAATCGCGACAGCACCTCGACCCGCACCGGATACGCCGCGAACCGCTCCCGGAACGTCTGACCGTGCTGGTTGGCGAGCAAGGTGGTCGGCGCGAGGACCGCGACCTGCTTGCCGTCCTGGACCGCCTTGAACGTTGCTCGCAACGCGACCTCGGTCTTGCCGAACCCGACATCACCACAGATCAGCCGATCCATCGGGACCGAGGACTCCATGTCCTCCTTGACCTCCTCGATGGCGCGCAGCTGGTCGGGCGTCTCCTCGTACGGGAACGAGTCCTCGAGCTCGCGCTGCCACGGCGTGTCCGCCGCGAACGCGTGTCCCGGCGTGGCCAGCCGCTTGCGGTAGAGGATCACGAGCTCGGCTGCGATCTCGCGCACGGCGGCCCGGACCTTGGACCGCGCCTTCTGCCAGTCCGCACCGCCCATGCGCGACAACGACGGTGACTCCCCGCCGGTGTAGCGGCGGATCGTACCGACCTGGTCGGTGGGCACGTAGAGCTTGTCGCCACCGCGGTACGCGACGAGGAGGTAGTCGCGCTCCACCCCACCGATCGCGCGCACGACCATGCCCTCGTACTGACCGACACCGTGCACCTGGTGCACGACGAAGTCGCCTGCCTTCAGGTCGTCGTAGTAGTCGACCTGCTGACGGGTGCTGCGGGCGACCCGGTGGACGCGCCGGCGTCCGGTCAGGTCGGCCTCGGCGACGAGCGCGAGGCGCGCACCGGGCACCACCACCCCACGCTCCATCGGCGCGATCACGACCGTCACGGCGCCCGGGGTGGCGGGCGCGCCGAGCCGCGCGTCGATGCCCTCCCCCGCGAGCACGTCGACGAGCCGGTGTGCCGATCCCGCACCCTCGGCCGCGAGCACGACCCGATCCTCCCGACGCGTCAGCGCCCGGATGCGTTCGGCGAGGGCCTCGACATCCCCGACCACGGGATCGAACGGGGTCGCGACGAGCTGGGGCGTCTCCGGGGAGTCCGGCGCCGCGAGCACCGACGTCGTCGCGGTCCGGGTGCGGGTCAGGAGCCGGTCGAACGGCAACGAGAGCGGCGGGAACTCCTCGTTCTCGGCGCCCCAGGTCCCGGCGAGCGTCGCCGCCAGCGCCTCCTCCTCGTCCAGGAGGTCCTGAGCCCGGTCCCGCATGCGGCGCGGCTCGACGAGGAGCACCCGCGCGCCCTCCGGCAGCAGATCGGGGAGCAGGTGCTCGTCCGCGGTCAGCCACGGGAGCCAGGACTCCATCCCGTCGAACGTCTGACCCTCGGCCAACCGCTCCCACTGCTCGGAGCCCCAGGGCGCATCGGTGACGAGCGCGCGGGCCCGCTCTCGGACCTCGGGGGTCGGCAGCAGCTCGCGACACGGGAACACCGCCACGCCGTCGATCTCATGGGTGCTGCGCTGGTCGGCCACCGCGAACTCCGAGAGCCGCTCGACCTCGTCGCCCCACTGGTCGATCCGCACAGGGTGCTCGGCGGTCGCGGGGAACACGTCGACGATCGAGCCACGCACTGCCACCTCGCCCCGACCCTCGACCTGATACTCGCGGCGGTACCCCATCGTGACCAGCTGCTCCACCAGCGCATCGCGGTCGACGACGTCGCCCACGCGCAACCGGATCGGCTCGACGTCCTCGACGTGGGGCCCCAGGCGCTGGACCACCGCGCGAACGGGGGCGACGACCACGGCGGGCACGTCGTCGCCCCCGGAGCGCAAGCGCCACATCACTCTGAGCCGCCGGCCCATCGTCTCCAGCGCCGGCGAGACTCGCTCGAACGGCAGGGTCTCCCAGGCCGGGAACAGCTCCACCGAGTCCACACCGAGCATCGGCACCAGATCGCCCGCGAGACGCTCGGCCTCGGCGACGGTGGGCACCACCACGAGCACGGGCCTCAGCCCGGCGACCTGCTGGACGGCGGCCGCGAACAGGGGCCGGGCCGCGTCCGGAACCGCGACCACCTCGGCCCGGCCGCTGGCGACCGCGATCACGGCGCCGTCGGACGCGAGCAGTCGCGGCAGGTCGGCGAGCGCGGGGTCGGCCATCAGGACACTCTGGCCGACCCGGACCGCTGCGGGCGAACGATCTCGCGATCGAGCGTCAGCCGGATTCCGCGGCGAGCCGATCGAGCATCGCGGTCGTGCTGTACCCGTCGATCATGGGCGCCCGCAGCACACGACCGCCCCAGGAGCGGACCTCCTCGGCGCCGACGATGTCCGATTCCCGGTAGTCCTCGCCCTTGATGAGGACATCGGGCCGCAGCGCCTCGATCACCGCGAGCGGAGTCGGCTCCGCGAAGAGCACGATGCCGTCGACCGAGCTCAGCCCCGCCAGGACCCGGGCGCGGGCGTCCTCACCGTTCACCGGACGGCCGTCACCCTTCAGGGCCCGCACCGACTCGTCCGTGTTGAGTCCGACCACGAGCCGATCGCAGTTCCGGCGGGCCCAGTCGAGGTAGGTGACGTGACCGGCGTGCACCAGATCGAAGCAGCCGTTCGTGAAACCGATCTCCTGCCCCTCGGAGCGCCACCGGCCGACGAGTCGAACCGCGCTCTCGAGCGAGACGAGCTTCTCGTCGAGCGGCTGCGGTGCACTCGCCGCCGGACCGAGCGCCGCGAGCAGCTCCTCCTGGCGGATCGGGACCGTGCCCGTCTTCCCGACGATGATCCCGGCCGCGAGATTCGCGAGCACCGCCGCGTCGTGCGGGTCGAGCCCGGCTGCGATCCCGGCCGCGAGGGTGGCGATCGCGGTGTCGCCGGCGCCGGAGACGTCGAACACCTCGCGGGCCCGGGCCGGCACGTGCCGGGTGCCGCCCGGTTGCACCAGCGAGATCCCCGCCTCGCCCCGGGTGAGCGTGACGAACTCGAGGTCGAGCAGCTGACGCAGCCGCACCGCCGAGTCGATGAGCTCGAGCGGATCCGATGCCGACACCTGCGTCGTGGCCGCGAGCTCGGTCTCGTTGGGTGTCACCGTGGTCGCGCCCCGGTACTTGCCGTAGTCGAGCCCCTTCGGGTCCACGAGGACGGGGATCCCGCGCTCCCGGGCGCGCTTGATCATGCGGCGGCACAGGTCGTCGGCCAGGACACCCTTCGCGTAGTCCGAGATCACGAGCGCGTCGTAGCCGTCGTCGAGCAGCGCCACGATGCGGTCGTCCCAGGCCCGGCGGCCGACGCTCGGACGCGGAGTGATGTCCTCGTCGTCGATGCGGACGAGCTGCTGCTGGCCCGAGAGCACCCGCGTCTTGGTGGTGGTCGGGCGCCCCCGGATCACCTCGACGCCCTGGATCCGCACGCCGGCGAGGCCGAGGAGCTCCCGGAGCCGGGCGCCCGGCTCGTCGTCCCCGGTCCAGCCGCCGACGTCCGCGTGCACTCCGAGGCCGGCGAGGTTGAGCGCCACGTTGCCCGCGCCACCGACGCTCACCGTCTCGCGTCCCAGCCGGACCACGGGCACCGGCGCCTCGGGCGAGATGCGGGCGACGTCACCGATCAGATAGCGGTCGAGCATGAGGTCGCCGACCACGAGCATGCGACATCCGACGAAGCCGCCGCGCACCGCGGCGTCGACCAGGTCAGGCCGGTCGAACATCGTCGCTCTGCTCCGAGATCGCTTCCTCGATGAGCTCGCAGAGCGCATGACCGAGGAACAGGTGCGCCTCCTGGATCCGGCAGGTCCGGGTGCTGTCGACGACGATCGGGATGTCCACGCTCCGCGCGAGCTTCCCGCCGTCGGCGCCCGTGAAGCCCACGGTGAGCGCGCCGATCGATGCCGCGGCGTCGATCCCCTGGAGCACGTTGGGGCTGTTCCCGGACGTGGAGAGCCCGACCGCGACGTCGCCGGGACGGCACAATGCTTCGATCTGACGGGCGAAGATCACGTCGAACGAATAGTCGTTGGCCACGGCCGTGATGATCGACGTGTCCGCAACGAGGGCATAGGCGCCGATGCCCTGCCGCTCGCGCTCGAAGCGGCCCACCAGCTCACCCGCGAAGTGCAGGGCCTGGGTCGCGCTCCCGCCGTTGCCGAACCAGTAGAGGTTGCCACCCAGCGCGATGCGCTTCACGATCTCGTCGGCGGCGCGTCGCACCGACGGCCACGCTGCGTGGAGGCCGGTCATCATCGACTGGTGCTCGCGAATAGATTCTTCGAAGTCCACGCGTGATTTCTCTCGACGGGCCGGTGACCGTGCTTGAGGGTAGCAACGGGGTGATCCTGCTCGATAGGGACGGGGTCCTGAATGTGGATCGCGCTGATTCGGTCAAAGCGCTCTCGGAGCTCGAAATCGAGCGTGGCGCGATCGACGGGTGCGCGCGCCTGCACGCCGCGGGCTACCGGCTGGCCGTGGTCACGAACCAGTCGGCGGTGGGTCGCGGTCTCACCGACCGCGCGACCGTCGACGCCGTCAACCAGGAGCTCGACCACCGTCTGGGGACCGTCATCGGCGCCTGGTACGTGTGCGACCACGCCCCCGAGGTCGGCTGCGCCTGCCGCAAGCCGGGAACCCTGCTCCTCGAACGGGCCCGCGACGAGCTGGATTTCCGGCCCGCCGACGCCTGGTTCGTCGTCGACGCCGATCGTGACGTCGTCGCGGCTCAGCGGTTCGGCTGCCGACCGGCGATCGTACGCACCGGGAAGGGAGCCTTCACCGCGAGCCGCTTCCCCGACGTTCCCGTCTTCGACGACCTCGCCGATTTCGCCGCGTCGATCACCTGAGCCCAGTCGTCGACCCGGTCAGTTGAAGGTGTTCATCGCGGCGGGCATGCCGTCGCGTGCGATGGCCTCGACCGCGTCGGCGGCGCGCTCGATCGTGACGTCGATGTCGGCGCGCTCACGCTTGGAGAACTTCGCGAGCACGTGATCCACGCCGCGTTCCTTGCTCACCGGCTTGCTGACGCCGATGCGTACCCGCAGGAACTCGTCCGAGTGCAGATGGGACTTGATGGAGCGAAGGCCGTTGTGACCGGCGAGCCCACCGCCCGCCTTGAGCTTCAGGGTCGCCACCGGCAGGTCGAGCTCGTCCTGCACCACCACGATCCGGTCCGGCTCGACCCCGTAGCGACGGGCCAGCAGCCGCACCGCCTCGCCCGAGTCGTTCATGTAGGTCAATGGGATCGCGAGCGCGATGCGCATACCCTCGATCCGGACCTCGTCGGTCAGCGCACGTTCCTTGCCCTTGCGCAGCGACGCGCCGTGGCGCTTCGCGAGCAGCTCGACGACGTCGGCGCCGACGTTGTGCCGGGTCTTGGCGTACTCCGCGCCCGGATTCCCGAGCCCGACGACGAGAAGGTCCGCGGGCGTTCCCCGGCGTTCGCCGGAGCGCCGCAGCACCGGTCAGTCCTCGCCGCCGCCGGACGCCTCGGCCCCGTCGCCGACCTCGGCGCCCTCTTCGCCCTCGGCACCTTCCTCGCCCTCGACGCCCTCTTCTTCCTCCTCGGCCATGCCGCGGGGGATGGTCACCTGGACGACGAGCTCGTCGTCCTCGTGCTGGAGGGTGACACCGCTGGGCACCGGGAGGTCACCGACGTGGAGCTGGTCCGCGAGGTTGAGCGCGCTCACGTCGACCGCGATCGTCGTCGGGATGTTCCCGGGCATCGCCTCGACCGTGACGCTGAACAGCAGCTGTTCGAGCATTCCGCCCTCGCGGATGCCCGGCGCGTCGCCCTCGAGCGTGAGCGGCACCTCGGCGCTCACGGCCACGTCGCGACGGACACGGACGAAATCGACGTGCACGAGATCACCGCGGGTCGGGTGCCGCTGGATCTGCCGTGCGAGCGCGAGCAGATCGTCGCTGCCGAGGGTGAGGGTGATGAGCGTGTTGGCACCGCTCGCACCGTGCAGGATGCGCTCGAGCTCGAGCGCACCGACGGTGACGGGCTCGGGGTCGGCCTCGAGCCCGTAGACGATCGCGGGCACGCGGCCGACGCGGCGGAGCCGGCCGGCGGGTGCGGATCCGAACTCGGTCCGCGGCTCGGCGGTGAGAGTGACATCGACCATGGCGCGTGGAGATCCTTCGGGAGGTGCCCAGGGGACCCGACATTCTGGTCCGTGCCGGGCGCCCGCACCAAACCGCCCCGGGCCCAGCGACCGCTCGGACGGCGTGAATCGGGCGCGGAGCGACCGGCGGTCAGACGTTGTCGCCGCTGAACAGCTCGGAGACGCTGCGCTCCTCGAAGACCGCGGCCAGGGCGTCGGCGATGATCGGGGCGATCGAGAGCACGGTGAGCGAGTCGAAATGCTTCTCGGACGACACCGGGAGGGAGTTGGTGACCACGACCTCGCGGATCGGCCCGTTCTTGAGCCGGTCGACGGCGGGACCCGAGAGCAGCCCGTGCGTCGCGAGGATCGAGACGGACTTCGCGCCGCGGCTCATCAGCAGCTCGGCGGCGCTCACCACGGTGCCGGCGGTGTCGATCATGTCGTCGATCAGCACGCACTGGCGCCCTTCGACCAGACCGACGACCTCGGTCGCGACCGCGACGTTGTGGGTGCCCTTCGGACGCCGCTTGTCGATGAACGCGAGGTCCGCGTGCACGCCGTGCCCGTCGAGGCAGTTGGCGAAGCGGCGGGCCAGCTTGCCGCCGCCGGCGTCGGGCGAGACCACCGTGACCTCGGTGCTCCGGTCGATCACGCCCACGAGGTGGTCGGCGAGGAGTGGCACCGCGGTGAGGTGGTCCACCGGGAAGTCGAAGAAGCCCTGGATCTGGCCCGTGTGGAGGTCCACCACGACGACCCGGTCCGCACCGGCGGCGGTGAAGAGGTCGGCGAGCAGCCGGGCCGTGATCGGCTCGCGGCCCTCCGCCTTCCGGTCCTGCCGCGAGTAACCGTAGAACGGGCAGACCGCGGTGATCCGCCGGGCCGACGCGCGCTTCAGCGCGTCGATCATGATGAGCTGCTCCATGATGTGGTCGTTGATCGGGTCGCAATGGCCCTGCAGCACGAACGCGTCGGCTCCGCGCACGTTCTCGCCGAGGCGGCAGTAGAGCTCGCCGTTGGCGAAGCGCGACAGCTTCACGTCTCCCAACGGCACGCCGAGGCTCTCGGAGATCTCCTGGGACAGCTCGGCGTTGCCCGAGCCGGCCAGCAGCATCAACGTCTTCGTGGATACGAGCTCCATCAGTCCTGGTCCTCCGCGCTCGCGTGCTCCGCGTCCTTCCGGCGTTGCGCCCAACCCTCGTCGACGCTGGCGGGGACGCCCGTCGCGAGCGTGCCGGGGGGCACGTCCTCGCGCACCACCGCGCCGGCGCCCGTGTACGCGCCCTCGCCGACCTCCACCGGCGCCACGAGGACCGAGTTCGAGCCGATGCGGGCGTCGGCGCCGATCTTGGACGGATGCTTCGAGCGGCCGTCGTAGTTCGCGGTGATGGTCCCGGCTCCGACGTTGGCCCGCGGGCCGATCTCGACATCGCCCATGTACGCGAGATGGGGCACCTTGGCACCCTCGCCGATCTCGGCGTTCTTGGTCTCGACGAACGTACCCACGTGCGCGCCGGCCGCGAGGTGCGTGCCCGCGCGCAAGGAGACGTAGGGGCCCACGGTGCAGTCCTCGCCGATCACCGACTCGCGCGCCACCGTGTTCTGCACGACTGCCCGCTCGTGCACCACGGTGTCGACGAGTCGCGTGTCGGGACCGACGACTGCGCCCGCTCCGATGGAGGTCCGCCCCTCGAGGATCGTGCCCGGCAGCAGGCGGACGTCGGGCGCCAGCTCGACGGTCGCGTCCACGTAGGTGGCCGAGGGATCCACCATCGTGACGCCCTCGGTCATCCAGCGTTCGTTGATCCGCTCCCGCAGCACCGCCTCGGCGGTCGCGAGTTGCGCCCGGTCGTTGACGTGCCGAGCCGCAGCCGGGTCGTCCGCCGCGACGGCGACCACCGGGTGCCCGGCCTCGTGCAGCACCGCGATCGCGTCGGTCAGGTAGTACTCGCCCTGCGCGTTCTCGGGATTGAGCCTCCGGAGCGCCGGCGCCAGGAGACTGCGGCGGAAGCAGTAGATCGAGGTGTTCACCTCGGGGATCTCCAGCTCGTCCGCGTCGGCGTCGGTGCGCTCGACGATCCGCTCCACCCGACTCTGCGAGTCCCGGACGATGCGGCCGAAGCTCCAGGTCCACGGCGCGAGCTCGGCGCTCAACAGCGTGACCGCGGCATCGGACTCGCGGTGGCGGGTGGCGAGGCGGGCGAGCAGCTCGGGCCGGACGAGCGGCGCGTCGCCCGGCATGATGATCACGTCACCCTCGTCGTCGGGGTCGTCGGGGAAGGCGGTCAGCGCCACGCTGGCAGCGTCACCCGTGCCGCGTTGGACGACCTGCTCGACGAACACGACGGGGACGTCGGTGCTCACCTGGTCCTGGAGGGTCTTGGTCACGCGCTCGGCGCCGTGGCCGACGACCACCACGATGCGCTCGAGGGGCAGGGCCGCCAGGGCGTCCACCACGTGGAGCACCATCGGGCGACCGCACAGGGGGTGGAGGACCTTCGGCGTCGTCGAGCGCATGCGGGTGCCCTCGCCCGCCGCCATCACCACTCCCGCCAGGGGTCGGTACCCACTCACGTCGTTTCCCCTTCCCGACACCCCCGCTCGGGGGCGAGGTTTCGAACCTCGACTTGGGACTCCAAAGGACCCCGTGCTGCCGTTACACCACCCCCGAAGGACTACCGCCCGACCTTACCCGCCACCCCTGCGGGCCCCGACGCACACAAGCGGCGAATGTGCCCACCCGAGGCGTGTCGGGTAGCGTGCGGCCCGCCATGGGATCCCTGATCAAGAAGCGCCGCAAGCGCATGCGCAAGAAGAAGCACAAGAAGCTGCTCAAGAAGACGCGCTGGCAGCGTCGGCAGCAGGGTCGCTGAGCGACCCCTCGTCCCGGTCCCCACGGCCCGCGATCGCGGCCGAGCCCGGCGATCAGCCTTCGATCATCCCCGGCACCGATTCCAGCACCGGGCCCGACCACGCCTCCACGCCGAGCTCGGCGCGCACCCGCGCGGCCAGCGCGGCCGCGTGATGCTCGTCCTCGGCCGCGAGCCAGCACGACGCTCCGCTCCCCGCCAGCAGCGCCGGGGCCCCGGCCACCCGCTCCAAGCCGTCCCGGAAGACCCGTACCCGCGGGTCGACGGCCTCGGCCGCGGGCTCGAGATCGTTCACCAGGCGGTCGACACACCCGGCGAAGGCGTCCGGCGGTGGCACCTCCCGGTCACTGCTCGGTCCCCCGAGCTCGTCCCAGGCCCGGAACACCGGCGGGGTCGGTACCGCGAACCCGGGCCAGGCGATGACGACCCACAGCTCACCCACCGGGTCGACCCGCTCGAGCTGTTCTCCGCGACCCCGCATGATGACGGGCCGGCCCTCGACACAGACCGGCACGTCCGAGCCGAGCGCGGCGGCAACGGTCCGCACGGTCGCCGGGTCGAGGTCGAAGGAGTCCCGCGCCAACCGGAGCAACGCCGCGGCGTCGGCGGAGCCACCGCCCAGCCCGGCACCGGTGGGGATCTCCTTGGTCAGCGAGATCGCGACCCCGTCGGACGGGCTGATCACCGCCCGTGCGGCGCGCACCACGAGGTTGTCCGGGCCGGTCGGCACGTCGACACCACCGTGCACGGCGAGGTCGACCGCACCCGGTGCGGCCGGGCGCACCACCAGCGAGTCGGCGGGAGCACCCACCATCACGGTCAGCGCCTCGATCTCGTGGAAGCCGTCCGTCCGGGGGCCGAGCACCCGGAGCGACAGCGTGAGCTTCGCCGGCGCCACGACCGAAGCCCCGTCGGGGGGAAGCCGGCTCACCCGGCCGCCCGCGCGATCGCGGCCCAGTCGGCGAGCGACAACTCCTCGGCTCGCACCCGCCCGTCGACTCCGGCCGTCGCGAGCACCTCCTCCAGGCGCTCTCCCAGCGCCACCCGCAGCGCGCCGCGCAACATCTTGCGGCGCTGGCCGAATCCCGCGCGCACGAGCGCGAAGAGGTGGTCGGGCGAGGGAACGTCCACCGGCGGAGCCGGATGGCGCTCGATGCGCACGAGCGCAGACTCCACCTTGGGAGCCGGGACGAACACGGTCGGCGGCACGATCCCGACGACCTTCGCCGAGGCGAAGTACGACACCTTCACGGACACCGCGCCGTAGGTCTTCGAGCCCGGACCGGCAGCGAACCGCTCCCCCACCTCCCGCTGCACCATCACCAGGATCGACGTCACGGTGGGCGCGGCTTCGAGCAATCGCATGACGATCGGCGTCGCGACGTTGTAGGGCAGGTTGGAGATCACGCGCCACGGAGCGTCGGGCGCGTCCGCGAACATCGCGTCGATCTCGACGCGCATCGCGTCGCCGACGATCACCCGCACCGCGTCCGGCCCGACCGCCTCCACCAGCGCGGGCACGAGGTGGCGGTCCATCTCGACCGCGGTGACGCGCGCGCCCGCGTCGAGCAACGCGACCGTGAGCGATCCGATGCCCGGTCCGATCTCGAGAACGCGGTCGCCCGCCTCGACGGCGGCCAGCCGGACGATGCGGTGCCGCGGTGTTCGGGTCGGCCAGGAAGTTCTGCCCGAGCGCGCGGCTGGGACGCAGTCCGTGCCGTTCGAGCAGCGCCGGGATGGTCGCCGGGGTCAACGCCATCCGCGCCGGTCCGGGATCAGCCGGCGCGGTACACCTTCACGAAGATCTTGCCGGTGCCGAGCGGCGCCAGCTGCTGGAAGACGTCGGGATTGAGGTCGATGATGTTGCCGGTCCACGCCTCGGGACCGCGGTCGCCGACCCGACACTGGGCGGTGCGACCGTTCGAGGCGACCAGCTTCAGCACGGTGCCGAACGGCAGCGTCAGGTGGGCACACGAGCCCGGGCCGGCGTGGCTCTGGTACCAGGTGGCGGTCCCCGACTGGATGTACGCCCCGCCGGCACCCGTCGCCGGAGGCGCCGGGGGTACCTGCGAGCCCGACCGCTTGGTGCCGCGGGCCAGGATCCTGGTGACCGGCTCCTGGACGACGACCCGGCTCGCCTCGTGCCACTCCTTGATGACGCCGTCCTGGCGGACGACGTTCGAGATCACGTGGGCGAGCCCGTTCCTGCCCTCCTGGATGGTCCGGGTGTGGCCGGCCGCGAGGCTCGCGTCGTCCCGGTACTGGAGCTGGAACGGGATGACCTGGTCCTCGACCACCTGGTCGTCCGCGACGCGCACGACCTGGATCGCCATGCCACTCGCGAGGCGCGCGTCGGCCGCGGGCAGCACTTCGTCGCGCGGGCCGACCGTGACCTTCCACGCGCCGAGGAGCTCGCCCACGGTGAGGGCGGTGCTGTGCGGTACCGGCGTCTGCGTCCCGTCGACCGTGACGACGACGTCGTGGGGTGTGCGCAGGACGACGTGCTCGCCGCGCGCGAGCGTGGCGCCGCCGCCGACGCGCACCATCGCGCGTGGAACGTGCAGCTCGTGGCGCAGGTCGGCGACCGAGTGCTGGGTGGTGCGGCGATGGGTCACGGTGCCGTCGACGTCGACGACGACGGGGAACGAGTGGACGACGTGCACCGCGATGCCCTGGCGCAGACGCGTGGAGAGCGACGGTACGACGCGGTCCCCGCGGCGGAGCGCGACGCCTTCCGCCGCGAGCAGATCCGCGACCGTGCCCTCGCGCGTCACGACGGTGCTCGCCCGGCCGTCGACCGAGACGGTGACGTCGCGTCGCGGTGGTGTCCCGCCCATGACCTGGCCGGCGACGACCACGAGCGCTGCGGTCACGGCGACGACGAGCGCGGTGAGGATGAGCCGGCGACGCAGGCGCAGCGCGCGCCGCCGGGCGACGATCGCCGGCCGGTTCGGGCGCAGGGCCGCGTACTCCTCGGGCACCGGCCATGAGGCCTCGGCGACCACCTCGGGTTCCGCCTCGAGCGGACCCGTCTCGACGTCCGGGACGGCCGGCGCGACACGGGCGACCGGCGTCGATTCGTGCTCCGGGAGCTCCTCCGCAACGGGGACCTCCGGCGCGCGGTCGAAGATCGAGAGTGGGGCGGCGGTCTCGGGGAGCGCACCGGTCAGGAAGGGGTGCTCGGACTCCGCGGTCCGCCAGAAGTCGGACTCGAGCTCGGCGAGCTCGCGATCCAGGTCGAGCTGACCCTCCTCGAGCTGGAGCAACTCGAGCTCGCCGGTGAAGTCGACGGCTCGGAGCTCGGCGGTCAGGTCGATCGGCAGCCACGCGTCCGGCTCGGGTGCCGCCAGGCGCGCCGGCGACGGCTGCACCACGCGCAACGCGTAGCGACGCGCTCGGGTGTCGCCCACGCGCGCCGTACGACGAGCCAGGTACTCGCTGATCGGGTCCGCCTCCCGGTCGGGCAGCCGCACTCCGGGCGGCTGTCGGAACGGGGGCGAACCTAACGACGGCCCCCAGGAGGGTCAATCTCGATACCAGCATCTGGCAGCGAAACGGGGCCCGCGGACCGGTGGCGGAGCCGGCGGCACCCGGCCCGAAAGCCCCCGGGAACAGGCCCTCCGGAGCCCCTCGTGGCGGGCTCAGCGGCCGGTGAAGATCCGCTGAGCATTTGCTGACGTGACCTGCGCGATCTCCGCGACCGGGACACCGCGGACCGCCGCGAGCCCGGCACCGACGTCGGTCACGAACGCCGGCTCGTTGGTCCGGCCCCGGTGCGGGACCGGCGCCAGGTACGGGCTGTCGGTCTCGACGAGGAGCCGGTCCGCGGGCACCGCCGCGGCCGCGGCGCGGACGTCGTCGGCGTTCTTGAACGTGACGATGCCACTGAACGAGACAAGAGCGCCGCGCTCCACACACGCCGCGGCCTCGTCCGGTCCGCCGGTGAAGCAGTGGAACACCGTGCGGCGCGGCAGCGACTCGTCGTCGAGGATCGCGAACGTCTCGTCCCACGCCTCGCGGGTGTGGATGACGAGCGGGAGGTCGAGCTCGTGCGTGAGGCGGATCTGGGCACGGAAGGCGCTGGCCTGGTCCGCGGCCGGCGAGTGCTCGTAGTGGTGATCGAGCCCTGCCTCGCCGATCGCCACCACCTCGGGCGCGAGGGCCAGCTCGGCCAGCTCGGACCATTCCTCCGACCGCCGGCTCGCGTCGTGGGGGTGGAGCCCCACCGTCGCGCGGGCGTCGGGGTGGCGCCGGGCGGTCTCGACGCAGGCCCGGGAGGTCGCGAGGTCGGTCCCGACGTTCACCACCCACGCCAGACCGCGCGCGGGCACGGGCGAGGATCTCGTCGGCCTCGTCCGGATCCACCGGCAGGTGGCAGTGGCTGTCGACCCAGCCTCCGGGTTCGGCGGCGGTCGTCACCCCTCGAGCCGGGGGAAGAGCGACGCGCCCTTCTCGAGCGCGTTGCCGGCCGTGGGCACCGCGCCCCACGCGACGGCGCCCGGCAGGCGGACGTCCTCAGGGGTGCCGTCGAGCCCGAGCCGGTGCCACAGCTCGCGAGCCGCGCGCGGGATGAGCGGCGACGCGAGGATCGCAACGACGCGCAACACCTCGAGGCAGTCACCCAGGACCGCGGCGACCGACTCCGTGTCGTCGGCCTTGTGGAGCGCCCACGGCTTCGAGTCCTCGATGTACGCGTTCGCGTCGCGGATGAGCTGCCAGACCGCGCCGAATCCGTCCGTGAAGTCGAGCCGCCGCGAGGGCGGCCTCCATGGCCTCTGCCGCGGACGCGGTCTGCTCCACGAGCGGACCGTCGGCGCGGGTCTCGGGCACGATCGCGTCGCAGTACGACACCGCCATGTTGAGCACGCGGCTCGCCAGGTTCCCGAAGTTGTTCGCGAGGTCGGCGTTGTAGCGCGCGACCATCGCCTCGTAGCTGAAGTCGCCGTCCTGACCGAAGCGGACGTCGGCAACGAGGTGGTACCGGAACCCGTCGCTGCCGAACTCGGGGATGAGATCCGCCGGCGCGATCTGGTTGAGGCTCGTCTTGCTCATCTTCTCGCCGCCCACGAGGAGGTACCCGTGGGCATACACACACTCGGGCAACGGGAGACCGGCGGCCATGAGCATCGCGGGCCAGTAGACGGCGTGGAACCGGAGGATGTCCTTGGCGATGAGGTGGTACTGGACCGGCCACCGGTACGCGAAACGCTCCGGGTCGGTGCCGAACCCGGCCGCGGTGGCGTAGTTGATCAGGGCGTCGTACCAGACGTAGGTGACGTGCGCCGGGTCCCACGGCAGGGGGATCCCCCACGAGATCGACGTCCGGCTCATCGAGAAGTCCCGCAGGCCCTGGCGGATGAAGCCGAGCACCTCGCTGCGCTTGCCTTCGGGCCGGACGGCGTCGGGATGGGCCTCGTAGTGGTCGAGCAGCGGCTGCTCGAACCGGGACAGCTGGAAGAAGTAGTTCTCCTCGGTGACCCTCTCCACCGGGCGGCCGTGCACCGGGCAGAGCCCGTCCTCGAGCTCGTCCTCGGTGTAATAGGCCTCGCAGGCCACGCAGTAGAGCCCCTCGTAGGTGGCGAGCTCGATGAAGCCGTTGTCGTGGACCCGCGCCAGGAACTCCTGCACCGAGATCCGGTGCCGGTCCTCGGTCGTACGGATGAAGTCGTCGTAGCTCACGTCGAGGTCGGCCCAGGCATCCCGGAACCGGGCGCTGGTCGTGTCGGCCCACTCCTGCGGGCTGACGCCCCGCTCGTCGGCGGCGCGCTGGATCTTGAGGCCGTGCTCGTCGGTGCCGGTGAGGAAGAGGACGTCGTCGCCGTGGAGACGGCGCCAGCGGGCGAGCACGTCGGCGTGCACCGTGGTGTATGCATGCCCGATGTGCGGCGCGTCGTTCACGTAGTAGATCGGCGTCGTCACGTAGAAGGATTCGGACACGCGTCCTACAGTACGACGGTTCGGGCGGTACCGAGCTCTCATTCCGGGGGGACCACTGATGTCGAACGGCGTCGCCCGCAAGGTCGATCAGCTGGGCCGGGTGGTGCTCCCCGTCGAGATGCGCAAGGCACTCCGGATCGACGTCGGTGACCTCGTGATGATGTCCGCGGAAGGCGATCGCATCGTGCTCGAGAAGGTCGAGCAGCGGTGCGTCTTCTGCGCCGGCAGCGAGCACCTGCGCGAGTTCTCCCGCAAGCTCGTCTGCGCCGGTTGTGTCGCGAAGGTCAGCGCGCTCTGATCGACACGGCACGCGCGTAGGCGTCGCGCCGGGCGACGCCGAGCGAGGCGCTCACCATGCCGGCGGCATCGCGCGTCGACGCCCCCGCCGCGAGCGCGTCGCGCAGCGCGGCGTCGACCTCGTCGTCCGTCGCCGGGGGACGCGCCGTGGTCGCACCGCCGACCACGATGACGCATTCCCCCCGCAGCTCACCCGCCACCTGCGCCGCGAGCTCCCCGAGCGTGCCTCGGAGCACCTCCTCGTGCAGCTTGGTCAGCTCGCGCGCGACGGCGGCGGGTCGGTCCGCCCCGCAGGTCTCGACGAGCTCGGCGAGGGTGCCGGCGACCCGCCGGGGGGACTCGAACACCACGACGGTCCGGGGCTCCACCGCGATCGAGTCGAGGCGCTCCGTCCGGAGCCGGCCCTTGCGGGGCAGAAACCCCTCGAACACGAAGCGGTCCGTCGGCAACCCCGAGAGCACGAGCGCGGTGGTGACCGCAGACGGCCCCGGGACGACCTCGACCGCGAGGCCGGCGTCCAGACAGGCTCGGACCAGCCGCGACCCCGGGTCGCTGATCGCGGGCATGCCGGCGTCGGTGGCGAACGCGACGACCGCGCCGCGCGCGACCGAGTCCACGACCCACCCGACCTGCGCCTCCTCCGCGTGCGCAGGAACCGCGCGCAGCCGACCGGCTGCTGCGATGCCCGCGTGGGTGAGCAGCGCCCGCGTGCGGCGCGTGTCCTCACAGGCGATGACCGACGCATCGCGGAGCACATCGACCGCACGCGGGCTCAGGTCACCGAGGTTCCCGATCGGTGTCGCCACGAGGACGAGCGTTCCCCCGGCGGTGGTGCTCACGGTCGGAGCTCCAACCGGTCGCCGTCGCGCACACGCCAGCGGGCGAGCGAACCCGACTCGGCCTCGATCACCCACGCGGCGCGGCGCACGTAGGGCGAGAGTCGACGAGGCGCGAGCGTGCACGTCCGTACCACCGTCCCGTCGCCGGCACAGAACGCGACATCGATCGGGAACCGCATGCCGAACGTGTGCACGTGCCGACACGGTCGTAGGACCATCACGCCGTCGATGCCGTCGCGACCCAACAGCCCTCGGGCACGGCCCCGCGCCCCGTCGGGGGTCTCGACCGCGGCGAGGACCTCCCCGTCGCGCACGAGCCACAGCGCCAAGCTCCCGGTCACGCTCCGACGGTACCGGGCGTCCGCCCGGGAACCCGGCCTGGGCGTCGGTACCATCCCTCGGTGTCGTCGACCGACGCGACCGACTCCAACCGGCTCGCCTATCACCCCCCGCTGGACGGCCTCCGCGCGCTCGCGGTGGCCGCGGTCGTCGTGTTCCACCTGGACGAGACCGGTCTCACCGGCGGGTTCCTCGGGGTCGACGCGTTCTTCGTCCTGAGCGGGTTCCTCATCACCACGCTCCTGGTGCTCGAGTGGCGCCGTACCGACGGCATCGGCCTGCTCGCGTTCTGGGGGCGCCGGGCCCGACGGCTCCTCCCCGCGCTCGTCCTGCTCCTCGTCGCCGTCTCGGTCTACGCCGCGATCGAGGTCCCGAGCACGGAGCTGGGCCGGTTGCGCTGGGACGGGATCTCCGGCCTGTTCTACGTCGCCAACTGGCGGTTCGTCGCGTCGGGCCAGTCCTACTTCGACCTCTTCTCCGGCGCGTCGCCGTTCCGTCACCTGTGGTCGCTCGCGATCGAGGAGCAGTTCTACCTGGTGTGGCCACTCGTCACGCTCGGCTGTCTCACGCTCGGCCGCGGCCGACTGCGCGTGCTCGGCGGCGTCGCGATCGGCGGTGTCGTGGTGTCGACCGCGCTCATGGCCCTGCTGTTCGACAGCGCCGACCCATCGCGCGCGTACTACGGAACCGATACGCACGCGCATCCGATCCTCGTCGGCGTCCTGCTGGCACTCGTGCTCGTGGACCGCCCTGCGGTCTCGACCAGGTCGGCGCGCGCGTTGGACGGGCTCGGCTTCGTTGCGCTCGTCGGTATGTTCGCCGCGTTCGCATTCGCGCACGACACCGCGACGTCGCTCTACCGCGGGGGCTCGCTCGCGTTCGCCGTCGCGGTCGCGGTGCTCATCGCCGCCGTGATGCGCGCGCCGCGGGGGTTGCTCAGCCGTGCGTTCTCCTGGAAGCCGTTCGTGCTCCTCGGCATGATCTCCTACGGCGTGTACCTCTGGCACTGGCCCGTGATCGTCTACGCGACCGGGCAACGCACCGGGCTCTCGGGCTTCGCGCTCGACGCGGTGCGCGTCGGGGTGACGCTCGCGATCTCGATCGCGTCGTACGTGCTCGTCGAGCGCCCGATTCGACGCGGGTTGCGCCACGGCCACGCGTGGGCGGCCGCACCAGCCGGCATCGCGGCCGGCCTGCTCGCGGTCGTGCTCGGCACCACGGGAGCGACCGCGGCGCCCGCGTACTTCGACGCGTCGCCCGCGCCGACGTCGAGCACCACGCTCGTCCCCGGAGTCCCCGGGGACCCACAGCACGTCGTCCTGGTCGGCGATTCCCTCGCCGCGTCGCTCGGACCGGGTCTCGACACCGCGTTCGCGACGCACGGCGTGTCGTTCCGGACCGCAGCCACACCCGGATGCGCGATCCTCCGCGGCGTCACTCTGAACGACGCCGGCGACCCGTACCCCTGGTCGCGCGGCTGCGATCAGGCGATCACACCGGCCCTCCGTGGCGTCGTCGGCGAGCCACCCCGTCCCGACCTCGTGATCTGGCTCGCGAGCTGGGACGCGGTGGACCGCCGGCTGGACGGCCACACCGTCAAGCTCGGCACCCGCGCCGGAGATGTCGTCCTCCGCCGCGAGGTCGAGCGGGCGGCCGGCCTGCTCACGGCGAACGGTGCGCGCCTCATCATCCTGACCGTCCCGAGACCGGTGCCCGGGAGCGAGACGGTCCTGCCCGGATTGGACGAGGACTCCAGGGTCCGCGCCCTCAACGCGCTCTACCGGCGGGCAGCACCGACGGGGGACGGACGGGTCGCGGTGCTCGACCTGGGTGCCATCGTGTGCCCCCACGGCCGGTGCCCGGCCGTGGTCGCCGGAGTCACCCTGCGACCGGACGGCTCCCACTTCGGTCCGGAGGGCGCGCAACTCGTCGGTCGCGAGCTCGCGGACCGGATCCTCGGCTGCTGGCACGAGCCCAGCGGCTGCACCTAGCCCGCGCCGCTCCGGAGCGGCAGCCGCACCACGAATGTCGCGCCGCCGACACCGGAGGGGTCCACTGCTGCCGAGCCGCCCATCGCGCCCGCGAGCTCGCCGACGATGGCGAGCCCGAGACCCGTTCCCACGCTCCGACCGGGCACCGCACGCGACACGAACAGCCGCTCGAAGACACGCTGCTCCTCGCCGGGCTCGATCCCCGGTCCGTCGTCGACGACGCGGACCTCGAGCACCCCGCCGCCGACATCGCGGAGACCGACGTCGATCCGCTCGTGCGCGTACTTCAGCGCGTTCTCGACCAGGTTGGCCACGATCTGCGCGAGCCGTTCCGGATCCCCCGTCCCCGCCAGCGCGCTCGGGGCGTCGACCGTGAGCGCGACGCCGAGCCCCGCGGCGGCGGGGAGGAACGCCTCCACCGCGGTGCGCACCGTGGCCGCAACGTCGATCGGACGAGGGGTGAGCGAGAACTGGTGCGCATCGATGCGGGCCAGGTCGAGCAGGTCCGCCACGAGGCGGTGCAACCGCTCCGCTTCCGCGGTGATGACCTCGCCGGCGCGGGCCTGCTCGGGTGATCCCGGGATCGTGCCGTCGGTGAGCGCCGTCGCGTAGCCCCGGATCGACGTGAGCGGGGTGCGCAGGTCGTGCGAGACGGAGAGGAGGAACTGGCGCTCGGTGAGGCGGGCGCTCTCGAGCTCGACCGCCATCCCGTTGAGCGAGCGCGCGAGGTCGGCGAGCTCGTCGTCGGGATGATCGCCGAGGTCCACACCGCGGTGAAGTCGCCGGAAGCGATCGCACCGGCCGTCGCACCCATGGTCGCGAGGGGTCGTGTCAGCCGACGCGCGAGCACGAAGGACACGATCGCGGCGGCCAGGAGCGCGAGGGCGGCGCCGATGAGGAAGAACCACGGGCGCGGCTGATCGCCGCCGAGTCGACCTTCTCGGTGAGCACGAGCACCGACGTCGCGACCGGACCGACCCGGATCGGCTCGGCGATGAAGGCCCGCCCACCGACCGTCCCGGTCTGGGACCGCCCGGACCGGAGCAGTTCGGCGTCGAGGTCCGAGACCGTGAGCCCCGCCGGCAGCGCGGTGTCCGACCCCGCAGGGACGGCGTCCGCGATCGGCGCGTTCCCCTCCAGCGCGGACAGCCCCTCGGTGATGCGCCCGGAGTCAGAGACCGTGAGGAGCGTGCCGTCGTTCACGCGCAGGACCGAGGTGACGAGCTGGCCGAGCCCCGAGGTGGGGCGCCCGGTCACGGTGCGTGCCCGCAGCGCGCGTCCGAGCCGCTTGAGCTGGCCCGTCACCGTCGGCGCCTGCTGCTCGAGGTGGCTGACGGCCGACCGGCTGGCCGCGCGACGAGCGAGCGCGACGGTGGTGACCCCGGTGACGACGAGCACGCCGACCGCGATGGCGGCCATGGCCACGAGCAGGCGCGTGCGCAGCCGGCGGCGGCGCCCACTCACGGCACTACCGGTCCCCCGGCTCGAGCCGGTAGCCCAGTCCGCGCACCGTCGCAATGGTGCACGCGCCCTGCAGCTTCTTGCGGACCTGCGCGATGTGGACGTCGACGGTGCGCTCGTCGCCGTACCAGTCGGGACCCCAGACGCCGTCGAGGATCTGCTGCCGGCTCAGCGCGAGACCCGGGCGCTCGGCGAGGAACCGCAGGAGCTCGAACTCCCGGCTGGTGAACTCGACCGGCTCGTCGTCGACGCGGATCTCGCGACGGCCGACGTCGACGACCGCCCGTCCGGCCGGGACGATCTCGGCGGTCTGCGGGCCGTCGGTCCGGCGGAGCACGGCCTTCACGCGCGCGACGAGCTCCGCGGGGCCGAAGGGCTTGGTCAGGTAGTCGTCGGCACCGAGCTCGAGTCCGAGCACCCGATCGACCTCCTCGGCGCGCGCGGTGAGGAAGACGACCGGGACCGAGCTCGTCGCCCGGATCCGGCGGCAGACCTCGAGACCGTCGATGTCGGGGAGGCCGACGTCCAGGACGACGAGACGGGGCCGGTGGTCCCTGACCGCGTCGAGGCCACCCTGGCCGGTCGGCTGCTTCAGCACGCGGTAGCCGTCGCGACTCAGGTAGAGGTCGACGAGATCGGCGATGTTGGGTTCGTCCTCGACCACGAGGATCGTTCCCTTGTCCATCCGCGCATGTTCGCATGGCCGCGGTGGGCAGTTTGCGATCCTCCGGTCATGGTTCTGTGAAGGCCCGAGGAGACCCGTACGCTGCGCCGATGCGCATTCTCATCACCGGCGCCGGGCGCGCCATCGGTCGGGCCACGGCCGAGGAGCTGATCGCCCGGGGGCACGACGTCGTCGCCACCGCTCGCGACCCGCGGCTCCTGGCCGACCTCGACGGCGGGCAGGTGCTCCCGCTGGACGTCACCGACGACGCCTCCGTCGCGTCCTGCTTCGCTGCGGCCGGCGAGCTGGACGCGCTCGTCAACAACGCCGCGATCAACGGCAGCGGGCCGCTGGACGGCTATCCGGTCGACCACCTGCGGCGCGTCCTGGACACGAACACCCTCGGAGCGCTCCGGACCGTCCAGGCGGTGCTCCCGACCTGGCGGCCGCGCGGCTCGGGGATCGTCGTCAACGTCTCGAGCATCCAGGGACGGGTGGCCACACCCCTCGCCGGGGCCTACGCGTGCTCGAAGTACGCCCTGGAGGCGATCTCGGAGTCGCTCCACTACGAGCTCGGGCACTTCGGGATCCGGATCGTGATCATCGAGCCCGGATACATCGCCCCGGGCATGAAGCCGAGCGACGACCACCGCGGCGACCCCGTGTACCAGGAGCTCTGGGACCAATGGGCGGGGACCGATCAGAAGCTCAACGCCGACGGCCGCCCCGGCTCGGATCTGGTGGCCCGCGCCATCGCCGACGCGATCGAGCAGCCGGACACGCCGCTGCGCGTCCCCGTCGGCGCGGACGCCGAACTGTCGCTCGGGAGCCGCGCCGCGCTCGGCGACGCCGAGTTCGAGGCTCTGATGCGCTCCACGCTCGGCATCAGCTGGTAGCGGATCTCCACATCCGGAGGGGAGGGCCGGGAACGGGATCGGCTAGCCTCCCGGCTTCCCCACGGAGGACCGACGTGAGCAAGAAGACGAAGAAGCGCAAGCTGCGCGCCCGACGCAGCAAGGCCAACCACGGCAAGCGCCCCCTCGTGGGTCGGCGCTAGCCGCCACCCCTCCCCGTCAGGGACCGGCCCCGGCGGGCACCGTCCCTGGGGACCGCGCCGTCGCGACGAGCAGGACCACGGACACCACCGGAGCCAGCACCAGCGTGGCGAGGATCGCGACCTGATCGCCGGACGAGAACATGCCGACGTGCCCCGCGTGGTACACGACGTGCAGCACGCCGTTCACGATCGTCGCGACGAGCGCCGTCCGCACGAGTGGCATCGACAAGGTGACGGCAGCGGCGAGGAGCACGACCAAGAGCGCGAGGTTGAGCTCGCCCACGTCGCGGACGAGGTGCTCGTTGTAGGGCCCGTCGGGCGACACCCAGTGCCTGCCTCCGCCGGGGAAGTCCACGTAGAAGGACCGGGGCGCGAACGCCGCCCAGAAGCCGACGAGCGCGGCGGACACGGCCAGGTACGCG
Source organism: uncultured Acidimicrobiia bacterium (assembly GCA_963752335.1). GTDB lineage: Bacteria > Actinomycetota > Acidimicrobiia > IMCC26256 > JAENVU01 > JAENVU01. The sequence continues at coordinate 50,822 of CAVVXW010000001.1, forward strand.
AGACCGATGCGGAGCCACACGGCTCTCATGCCGACTGCTCCTCGCGTGCCGCGGCGACCGCCGCCCATCCCTCACGAGCGCTCGGGAAGCGCGGTGCCCAACCGGTCGCGTCCCGGAACGCCCGATTCGAGACGCGCTGCGACGCGACCAGGCCATGGGCGGCACTGCCACCCACCATGCGCAGCAAACCGCCGGGCGTCGGCCTCGGCGGTTTGATCCCGAACGCGGCGGCGAAGGCGCCCAGGTGGTCGCGACGGCGCAACGGCTCGTCGTCGACCACGTTGAAGATGCCGGTGCCGGCGCCGAGAGCGGCGACGACGGCCTCGGCCACGTCCTCGCAGTGGACCGACGACAGGTAGGCATCGGCGCGGCCCGCGACGAGCGACCGGCGAAGCTTCGCGAGGCGGAGGGCCTCGTCCGTCGCCCGGTTGCCCGCGCCCCCGTAGAACCATCCGAAGCGCAGCACCGTGGCCGTGGGGCCGTCGTCCGCAAAGGCCAGCGCCTTCCGCTCACCCTCGACCGTGGGCGCGAGCTGGCCCAGATCCGCCAGGAGCGGGGACGACTCGTCGATCCATTCGTCGCCCCGGTCCGCGTAGACGAACGTGATCGACTCCTTCACGAACCACGCGGTGCCGGCGGCGCGTGCCGCGGCGACCAGATTGTCGGTCGCCTCGGTGCGGAGCCGGTTGTGGGTGTCCCACCCCTTCGGGAGCGCCGCACGACCAGTGGTCGGCACGTTGGTCGCGAGGTGGATCACCGCCTCGGAGCCGGTCACCGCATCCATCACGGCCCCGCCGTCGAACAGGTCGACGGCCACCGGCTCGGCGCCCGCGGCACGCAGTCCGGCCGCGGCGGCGTCACGACGGCACACGGCGCGGACGTCGTGGCCGGCCGCAACCAATCGGGGAACCGTCAACCTTCCGGCGACACCCGTCGCCCCGGTGAGGAACACCTTCATGCGATCACCTCCTGGATCCATTCCGCACCGGCCCGGAGACCCGCGGGCGGTGCATCGGTCGCGACCGTGGCGAGGAGATCGGCGACCGTCACGGCCTGGAGCGCGGCGCGCCACGCGAGATCGGCGCTGCGCATGACGCGATGGATCCCGCACGGGACCCGATACGAGGTCGGAGGCTGTGCGGCCGGGCCCCGCTGGCGGATCTCCTGGCAGCGGAACGCGCTCTCGCGACCGTCGATGGCCTCGACCACGGCGAGGACCGTGATCTCGGTGGCGGGCCGGGCCAGGCGGTAGCCACCCCCCGGCCCGTGCACCGACTCGAGGATCCCGGCGCGGCTGAGCGCCTGGAGATGCTTCGAGAGGTACGCGGCCGGGACCCCGTGGAACTCGGCCAGGCGCGCCGCGGGCAGGGCCCGGTCCGGTGGGAGGACCGCCAGCAGTGTGGCCACGTGGAGGGCGGATTCCACGCCGTCCGAGAGTCGCATGATCCGGATAGTAGATATCCGGATCTTGAGTGTCAACCTTTCGGCCACCCGTACCGGTCGAGGCGCCCGAGCGTGCGTCCATCGGACGCGACGTGCTCCAGCCCGGCGAGGAAGCGGACCAGCACCGCCCATCGATCCCACGCGACGACCGTCAGCTGCAGGACGCGCTCGTCTCCGCAGTGCACCCGGGCCCGCAGCGGCGTGCTGCAGAACCGGCCGAGCCGGAGACTGGGATGCGCGGGATGCGCGCGACCCACGGGCACGCGGACGAGGCTCACGGCCGTGACCGCGTCGACCGGCACGCTCCGGAGGCCGCGGAAGTGTCGTATGCGGAGGACGCGGGCACCGACGTCCACGCGCGGGACCCAGGAAAGACACAGCAGCAGCCCGGCGACGAGCAACAGCGCAGCCCACGACGCGTGCGCCGCGAGCGCGGCCACGCCGGCGATCACGAGGGCGGGACCGCCGATGCGCACCCCGACCGACGGTCGGATGACGACCACCGGCCGATCGGCGGTCGGCACGGGGTGGCCGACTCGGGCCGTGACCGAACCCGTCGCGTCCTCGGGCTCGATGGCCGGATCGGTCGGGCGCTCGATGCGCATGCTCCTCCCATTGTGGGTCCGAACCACCGTTCGGGCAAGGCGCTCGGGATCCGCTCGCGTGTTCGTTCCGGGAACCAACCGCGAACACCCGACGTCCAAGCGCCGTCGAACCGCCGATCGTCCGGAGCCGCCGTCATGCGTCGCACCACATCTCACCTCCGTCTCATCATCGCGGTGGTCGCCGCGCTTCTCGCCGGAGGCATCCTCGTGATCACGCGATCGCCGAGCGCGGACGCGGCCAAGGACCCGATCCGAACCGTGACCACCGAGGCCACCGGCACCGCGACCGGTGTCCCGGACACCGCCACGATCGTGCTGAGCGTCGACACCCACGCCCCGACCGCGGCCGAGTCCCTCGCGACCAACGCCACGAAGACCAAGGGGGTGAGCGACGGGATGCTGTTCGTCGGCGTCGACGAGGCGGACATCGCGACGAGTGGGGTCTCGCTCTTCCCGACCTTCGACGGCAAGGGGCACATCACCGGTTACTCGGTGAGCACCCGCATGACCGCCAAGACCCATGACGTGCCGGGGGCGGGCAAGATCATCGACGCCGCCACCCAGCTCGCGGGCGACAGCATCCGCGTGGAATCGGTGAGCCTCACCATCGAGGACACCGGCCCCGTGTTGCGCCGGGCCCGCACGGAAGCGGTGCGGACCGCCCACGAGCAGGCCGACCAGCTCGCCCGGGCCGCCGACGCGCGACTCGCCGGCGTCAGGACGATCGTCGAGCACCGCACGCAGCCCAGCACGGGCTACCCCGCGCAGTTCTCGCTCCGCGCCGACCAGGCGACGATCCCGGTCGAGCCCGGAACCCAGGACCTCGAGATCCAGGTGAAGGTGGTCTACGCGTTGCGCTGACGCCTCGTCGCCTCCACCGAGGGCCCACCCGCCCGGTGCTCGGCGTGGGGCGTGGGTCGGCACCGGGCGAGCAGTGCGGTCGTCGCCGTCGTCACCCGGGGGGCTCGCCGGCGGCCAGGCACCGGGGACGTTGCCGGCCGGGGTCCCGATACCGCGCTGATCCCGTACCATGGCGCCTCGCGCCGCAGGAGACACCATGCCGGGACCGCACGACACCGAGCGCTTCGAAGCCCACATGTCCGACTCGGACGCGCTGATGTGGAACATCGAGAAGGACCCGCTGCTGCGCTCGACGATCGTCACGGTGCTCTTCTTCGATCGCGCCCCGGACTGGAACACGCTCGTCAGCCGCGTCGAGCGCGGCTCCTGGCTCATCCCCCGGATGCGCCAGCGCGTGGCCACTCCCCTGCTCCGGATGGGCCCGCCCCACTGGTCGGCCGACGCGAACTTCGATCTCTGGTACCACCTCCGGAGGGTGCGCGTGTGCGAGCCGAGCGACGATGCCGTTCTCGACATCGCTCGCACCGCGGCGATGGCCGGCTTCGACCGCTCCCGCCCGCTCTGGGAGTACACGCTCGTCGAGGGGCTCGCCGACGAGCGCGCCGCGCTCGTGCTGAAGGTCCACCACTCGATGACCGACGGGGTGGGCGGCATGAAGCTCCTGCTCATGCTGTTCGACTTCGAGCGCGAGCCCCAGGACCTCGGACCCCTGGACCAGGTCGAGGCGATCCCCACGTTCGGCGCGACCGATCTCGTGCTCAAGTCGCTGAGTCACCGGCGGCGGCGAGCGCTCGGCATGGCGCGGCGCGCCATCATCGACGTGTGGACCGGCGCCGGAGCGCTCGCCACGCACCCGCGCGCGACCATCAGTCACGCCGCCGAGGTCGGCGGCTCGATCGCCCGCTTCCTCGCCCCCGCGACCACGCCGCACTCGCATCTCATGCGTGCGCGCACGCTCGCGCGCAGCCTCGGGACGCTCGACGTGTCGCTCGACGACCTGAAGCGCGCGGGCAAGGCCGTCGGCGGATCGCTCAACGACGCGTTCGTCGCCGGGGTCATCGGTGGTCTCGCCCGTTACCACGAGTTCCACGGCGAACAGCTCGACGACCTCCGGATGGTCATGCCGATCAACCTGCGGGAGACGGCCTCCACCCTCGGTGGGAACCACTTCACCCCGGCACGCTTCCTCGTGCCGATGACGATCAAGGATCCTGCGGAGCGCATGGTCGAGATCGGGCGCATCGCGCGCGCGATCCGGGAGGAGCCGGCGGTCGCGATGACCGACGCCCTCGCCGGGGTGTTGAACCAGCTGCCCACCACCGTCACGACCGCGCTGTTCGGGTCCATGCTGAAGGGCGCCGACTTCGTCACGTCGAACGTCCCCGGCGCGCCGTTCCCGATCTACGCCGCCGGCGCCGAGCTCGAGCGCATGTACGCGTTCGGACCACTGTCGGGCTCGGCGATCAACGTGACCCTGCTGTCCAGCAACGGGACGTGCTGCATCGGGGTGAACCTCGACGCGGTCGCGGTACCCGACCGTGACGTGTTGATGCGGGCGCTGGCCGAGGCCTTCGCCGATGTCATCGCGGTCGGTGCCGACGCGCCGGCGCGCCGCGCCGAGTTCTCCGGATCGTAAGGCTCACCGCGACCGGACCCACCGGGACCGGTCCTAGCCTTGGGGTCATGACCGCACCGGCCGGTGTCCCGCCGGCCCGACCCGACCCCGAGGTCCCCGGGAAGCCCGTCGGCCGCCGCCTGTTCCTCGGCCTCCTCGGCCTCGGCACCGTGGGCGTCCTGACGGGTGCACGCGTCTCGAGCTGGTACCAGCAGCTCGCGAAGAGCGATCCCACGGGTCTCACGTCGCTGCTCCCCGGCGGCGGCGGGTGGCGCTACTACACCGTGACCGGCGGCTACCCACAACGGGCGGCCCGGGACTGGTCGATGACGGTCGACGGGCTCGTCGACCGCCCGTTCACGATCTCGTTCGACGAGCTCCGCGCCATGCCGCCGACGCACCTCGACCGCGACTTCCAGTGCGTCACCGGCTGGAGGGTCACCGACGTGAAGTGGACGGGGGTCCGGCTCGCCGATCTCCTCGACCGGGCCGGGGTCAAGGCCCAGGCCCGGGCGTTGCGCTTCGCCAGCTTCGACGGCGCGTACAGCGAGAGCCTCACGATGGACCAGGCCCGGCGCCCGGACGTGATCGTCGCGTACCGGCTGGAGGACAAGCTGATCGGGAGCGACCACGGCGGACCCGTCCGGCTCTACGTCGCGCCGATGTACGGCTACAAGTCGATCAAGTGGCTCGACGGGATCTCGGTGACCGCGGACGTCGTCCCCGGGTACTGGGAGGAACGGGGCTACGACGTCGACGCGTGGGTCGGCGCCTCCAACGGGCGCAACGATGAGCACACCTGACGTGGTGGCGCGGAAGGCACCCGCGCCCGCGAAGACCGCGCACCGGCGCGTGGTCCGGTTCACCCGCGTCGAGCGCATCGCCCACTGGGTCAACGCGGGCTTGTTCCTCGTCGTGATGGCCACCGGCGCGATGTTCCGGTTCGGGATCGGTCAGTCGCTGGTGTCGGACCGTGCGCTGGCCCGTGCGGTGCACGTCTACGCCGGGCTCGGGATCCTCGTCGCGTTCGGTGTGGCGATGGCGGGACGGTGGGGGCGATCGCTGCGACTCGACGTCCGGCGGCTCGGACGCTGGAGCAAGGACGACACGCGGTGGTTGCGGACGCTCGGGAGCGACACCGAGGTGCGCCTCGACAAGTTCAACCCCGGTCAGAAGCTGAACGCCACGTTCATCGCCGCCGCGGCCGTGATCCTCGCGGGCACCGGCTCGATCATGTTCTGGAACAAGCCCTTCTCCACGGACCTGCGCACCGGCGCGGACTTCGTCCACGGCTGGTTCGCGCTCGGCGTCGGCCTCAGCGTGTTCGGCCACATCCTCATGGCGCTGAGCGACCGGGAGTCGCTGCGCGGCATGATCGGCGGCACGGTGTCGGTCGCGTGGGCGCGCCACCACCGCCCGGCGTGGCGCGCGAAGCCCGTCGACTGACCATTCGGTATTCGGGCGAATCCGCCGGCGAACCCACCGCTAGGCTCGATCGGGTGACGGCGGACCCCACCACGATCGCGCTCCCCCCCGAGCTCCTCCCGTCGGACGGTCGCTTCGGCTCGGGTCCCTCGAAGGTGCGCGTCGAAGCGGTGGCCGCGCTCGCGAGCCGGGCCGGTGACTACCTCGGCACCAGCCACCGCCAGAAGACGGTCAAATCCGTCGTGGGCCGGGTCCGTGCCGGGATCGCGGAGCTCCTCGGTCTCCCCGACGGGTACGAGATCCTGCTCGGCAACGGCGGGACCACCTCGTTCTGGGACGCGGCGAGCTTCGGGCTCGTCGACCGGCGCGCCCAGCACCTCGTGTGTGGCGAGTTCTCCTCCAAGTTCGCGACCGTCACCCGCACCGCACCGCACCTCGACGATCCCGAGGTGATCGAGAGCGCGCCCGGGACCCACCCGGCTCCGCGCGGCGAACGCGGATGTCGACGCGTACTGCTGGCCGCACAACGAGACGTCGACCGGCGTCATGCTCCCCGTCCGTCGGCCCGACGGGGCCACGCCGGGCCAGCTGGTGCTCGTCGACGCGACCTCCGGAGCCGGCGGACTCCGCTTCGACCCCGGGGAGACCGACGTCTACTACTTCGCTCCGCAGAAGAGCTTCGCCAGCGACGGCGGCCTCTGGCTCGCTGCGGTCTCCCCCACCGCCGTCGAGCGGATCGAGCGGATCCGCGGCTCGGACCGGTGGGTGCCCGCGAGCCTCGATCTCGGGATCGCGCTCGACCAGTCCCGGCTCGACCAGACCTACAACACGCCCGCGCTCGCGACACTGTTCCTCCTCGCCGAGCAGGTCGACTGGATGCTCGGTCACGGAGGGTTGGAGTGGGCCGCCGGGCGCTGCGACACGAGCGCCGAGCACCTGTACGGCTGGGCCGAGGCGAGCGCGGTGGCCGCCCCGTACGTCGCCAAGCCGGACGAGCGCAGTCATGTCGTCGGCACGATCGACTTCGTCGACGAGGTGGACGCGGCCGCGGTTGCGAAAGCATTGCGCGCCAACGGCATCGTCGACACCGAGCCGTACCGCAAGCTGGGTCGGAACCAGCTGCGGATCGCGATGTTCCCCGCGATCGAGCCCGACGACGTCGCCACGCTCACACGCGCGATCGACTTCGTCGTCGAGGCCCTCGCCGGCTGAGCGGCATGACGACGACCGCGCTGCCCGACGGGCTCGTGGCGATCGTCAAGCGCGACTGCCCGACGTGCAACCTCGTCGGTCCGGTCCTCGCGGAGCTGCGCGCGCGCTTCCCCGGGGCCGTCACCGTCTACTCCCAGGACGATCCCACGTTCCCCGAGGTGACGGGCGGCGCGCTCGACGACACCGATCTCGCCGTGAGCTTCACCCTCGATCTCGACACGGTGCCGACCCTGCTGCGCGTGCGCGACGGCAAGGAGATCGACCGCATCGTGGGGTGGAGCCGAGAGCAGTGGTGCGCGTTCACGGAGGTGCCCGGGCTCGGAGAAGGACTCCCGCCACACCGGCCCGGTTGCGGATCCCGCACCCAGGATCCGGCGATCGCCGAGGCCCACGCCACCGCGGTGGGTGCGCAGTCCCTGACCTCCCGGCGGCTCGACCTCGGCGCCGAGGAGGACGAGATCGAGGCGATGTTCGACCGCGGGTGGTCCGACGGCCTGCCGCTCGTGCCCCCGACCCCGGGGCGTGTCGTTCGCATGCTCGCCGGCACCGAGCGCGCGCCCGACGAGACCGTGGCCGTGATCCCACCGGATCTCGTCGCATGCACCGTGGAGAAGGTCGCGGTCAACGCGGTCATGGCCGGGTGTCGTCCGGAGTACCTACCGGTCGTCATCGCCGCGGTCGAGGCGGCGTGCACCGACGAGTTCAACATGCACGGCTTGCTGGCCACGACCTGGTTCAGCGGGCCCGTCATCGTGGTCAACGGGCCGATCACCCGGGCGGTCGGCATGAACGCGGGCATCAATGCGCTCGGGCCGGGCAATCGGGCCAACGCGACGATCGGGCGCGCACTCCAGCTCGTCGTCCGCAACGTCGGTGGCGGGCGACCGGGCGAGGTCGACCGCGCGACCCTCGGCCAGCCAGGGAAGTACACGTTCTGCTTCGCCGAGCACGAAGACGCGTACTGGGAGCCGATGCACGTCGAGCGGGGATACGACGCCGGGCAGAGCACGGTCACCCTGTTCGCGGGCGAAGGCGTCCGCGGGGTCGTCGACCAGATCTCGCGGACCCCGGAGTCGCTCACCCGGAGCTTCGCCGCCTGCCTGCGGACGGTGGCGCACCCGAAGCTCCCGCTCGCGTTCGACGCGATGCTCGTGATCTCGCCCGACCACCTGCGGGTCTACGAGGAGGCCGGCTGGTCCAAGGCCCGCTTCCGGGACGAGATCGGCGCACTGCTGCTGCTGGACGCGGACGAGCTGATCCGGGGGGTCGACGGCATCGAGGAGGGCGTGCCCGAGAGCCTCGCCGGCACGACCCTTCCCAAGTTCCGCGACGGCGGGTTCCTGATCGCGCACGCCGGCGGCGGGGCCGGGTTGTTCTCCGGCATCGTCGGGGGCTGGGCGAGTGGGAAGATGGGCTCCGCTCCCGTCACCACCGAGGTGAGGACATGACGACCCTGCTCGACCCCACGAGCGAGCTGCGGCCCGGCACCCGCGAGCTCGCGGCCCGGCCCGCATCGCTCGAGGGTCTCACGATCGGCCTGCTCGACATCACCAAGGCGCGCGGCGACGTGTTCCTGGACCAGGTTGCCGCCCGCCTCGAGGGGCGCGGCCACACCGTCCTGCGCTTCTCGAAGCCGACGTTCACGAAGCCCGCGCCGATCGATCTCCGCCACGAGATCACCACCCAGTGCGACGTCGTGATCGAGGCCCTGGCCGACTGAGGCTCGTGCACGTCGTGCAGTGTGCACGACATCGTCAACCTGGAAGCGGCCGGACGGCCCGGCGTGTTCGTCGCCTCGACCGAGTTCGTCGACGCCGCCGCGGCGCAATCCCGAGCGCTGGGCGCCACGCCCGCGGCCGTGTTCGTGCCCCATCCGATCCAGGACCGCACCGACGACGAGCTGCGGCGCCTCGCCGACGACGCGATCGAGGAGATCGTCGCGGCGATCACGGGTCCGGTCGCCTCGCGGTAGCGTCCCACCCCGTGCTCTTCGTCCACGAGATCCACCGCGTGATGGGCCAGCACGAGGAGGCGTTCGAGGAGACGTTCCGGAGCGAGTGGCTCCCGGCGCTCGCCGCGGGAGAGGACGGTCGCCTCCTCTACTTCATGCGCCTCGCCCACGGGACGGGTCGTGCGTACAACTTCGTCACCCTGACCGCGGTGCGCGACGGCGCCGCGTGGGCGCGCCTGGTCGAGCGGCTCGGGCGCGGCGACCTGCGCTCGTGGGCCGCGAAGCTGGACACGATGCGGTGGGACGTGACCGCGAAGATGCTCGCCCCGGCGGACTGGTCACCGCTCCAGGCGGTCGACTTCGACCACGTGCCCGTCGACGGCGGCGAGCACGATCAGACGCTGTACATGGAGGACACGGCCTGGCCACACGCGGGCATGCTCGAGGAATATCTCGACGCGGCGCGCGACAACTACGCACCGAGCCTCGCGGAGGGTCGCCACGGCGGCCGGTCGTTGCTCGAGCTGCAGGCGGTGTTCGTCCCCGCGTGGGGAGCCGCGGCCCGCCGGCGGGAGGTCATCCTGTGGCAACGGGTGACCCGACCCTCGGGAATCCTGGGGCTGCTCACCTCGGAGGTCCCGGCCGAGCACCGGGCGCCGGGCACGTGGATGCACGACGCGCTGCGCGTCCGCGACGACTGGGAGAGCCGGATGCTGCGGACCGCGGCCTGGTCGCCCCTCTTCTGATGCCGGCCGTCCTCGTCCACGGGGTTCCCGACACCCCCGCGACCTGGGCGCGGGTGCTCGCCGCGCTCGGTCGCACCGACACCGTGACCCTCGCGCTCCCCGGGTTCGCCAACGTCGCGCCGGAGGGCTGGAGCGCGACCAAGGAGGAGTACGCGGCGTGGGTCGAGGAGCAGCTCGCCGGCTTCGACGAGCCCGTCGACCTCGTGGGCCACGACTGGGGTGCGCTCCTCGCCCAGCGGGTCGCCTCGGTGCGTCCCGACCTCGTACGCACCCTCGCCTGCGGGGGCGGGCCGCTCGACCGCGCCTACGAATGGCATCCGACCGCCCGGGCCTGGCAGACGCCCGGAGTCGGTGAGCAGGTCATGGAAGGGATGCTCGCGCTGGCACCCGAGGATCTCGCCGCCGGCCTCGCCGCGGCCGGCTCACCGCCCGACCTCGCGGTCCTCCAGGCCACCCACATCGACGCGAGGATGGCGGAGGTCATCCTGGCGCTCTACCGCTCGGCCGTCACCGTCAGTGACGAATGGCAGGACGCGCTCGATGCGATGCCGCACCGTCCCGCGGTCGTCTTCCACGGCGCGGACGACCCGTTCCTGACCACCGCGACCGCGGAAGGCATGGCGCGCCGGCTCGACGCGGAGCTCGTCGTGTACCCCGACTGCGGTCACTGGTGGCCGTGGGAGCGCGCCGAGCGGACGGCCGCCACCCTCGAACGGCTCTGGGCCTGAGGTTCAGCTCGAGCTGGACGAGCCGTTCGATCCCGTCGCCGCCGCGAACGCCTTCGGGTCGGGCTTGTCGAACGCGGTCCCGCCGACGCGACCGCCGAGCTCGGGGCACTCACCGGCGAAGACGCCCCAGCCGCACTCCCAGCCCGGTGCGACCCAGTCGTGAACCATCCAGAGACCGTCGAGCTTGACCTTCGACCCGCCCCGCTGGGCGCACTCGGCCGGGGTCGTCGCCTCGTTGCCGACGACGACGCCGCCGGCACCGATGCACAGACCCCCGTTGGTGTTGTGCTGGTGCCAGACGTCGTTCGGGCCCGCGAATCCGTCGGGCGGACCACTCGGCGAGATCACGAGGAAGCTGAGGCCGACGATCTTCGAGTCGGGGCTCGTCCCGTCGAAGAGCAGCTCGGACGGTGCGGACGGATCGAACTTCACGACGAGCGACGTCTTCGTGTAGTGGGCGCCGATGCAGGGGACGAACGGCGTGGACTTGCGATAGCCGTCGGCCTCGGCGGACGCGACGGTCGGGTACTTCGCGATGACGCCGCGAGCGGCGGACTGCTGCAGGGTGAGCGCGATCCGCTCGGTCTCGGTCACCGGCTGCTGGAGGAGCGGTCCCCGGTGGTCGTGACCCTCGGCGTCGGCGCCGACCTGACCGACCGAAGCGGGCGGACCCGACTGCTCGCACGGCGAGTCGCCGGTGAGCGCGCCGGTGACGATCGTTCCTGCGCTGGTCTCGAGCAGGCCCGGGTCGCCGGTCGTGGTGTGGACGTGGTCGTGACCGTCAGCCGCGGCTCCGGCCGCCGACGCCGCGGCGTCGGTCGACCCGCTCCCGGATCCCCCACCCGAGTCGGCGAGCGCCGGCGCGGCGAGGACGAGCAGCAGAGTGGCAGCAACGACGCCCCCGAACATGCGCAGACGGTTGCGGTCGGTGCGATCGTTCATGGTTCCCCCCAGTGACGAGCCGGCCAATCTAGGCCGGATCGGTCCGTCGGTGGGCCCCGGTCACCCCTCGGCCATCCGCTCCCACCCCGGCGGCGGCGCGTCGAGGCGCCAGAGCTGCTCCGGCGCCACCAGCTTGGGGCCGAGCTGCCAGTCCGCCTCGAGCGCCCGGAGCTGCGATCCGTAGCAATCGAGGGCCCGCAGCTTGCGCTCCGGCGTCGGGTCGTGCTCCAGCGCGACCGGCGTCGGCCAGACCCCGCTCCGGAAGAGCCGGCTCACGCGCCACGCGAGCATGCCGGGGATGTGCTTGTAGCCGAGCTCTTCGTAGGCGAACCACGTGGGCCCGCGGAGCTGCCCACGGGCGAGGAGCGCGGCCTCGTGGGTCGCGTCGTGGTCGGGGTTGGCCAGCCCGAACGGGATCATCACCGCGGTGGGCTCCAACTCCCTCAACACCGCGACGATCGCATCGACGGTCGCCGCGGGCCCGACCCAGTCCGGGCGCTCGAGGTACTGGTGCTCCACGAAGTCGAGCCAGATCGGCGTGGCGTCGAGCACGCCGAGCGCCGCCGCATCCTCCTGCCGGCGGAGCGCGAGCACGTCGTCACCGGCGACGAAGCCCGAGATCGTGTCCCAGTGGGTCATGGGGTCCGGGTACGCGACCGGTGCCCCGGCGTAGACCGTCACGACGGTGGCACCCGGATGGCGCGCCATGATCCGGCCGCACCCGAGGACGGCGTCGTCGAGGTGGGGCGAGAGCACGACGATGCGCGTCAGCTCCTCCGGGGGGACCAGTCCCCACGCCCGCATCTCCGGGACCGCGTCGGCCATCCGGCGAGCGTGCCACACGCCGGGACCGGACGGGAACGGACCCGGAAACCGGCTTGCCGGGATTAGTTCGATCAACTAATTTGTTGGGCGAACTATGCGGACTCCCACCCGAAGCGAACCCGACCTCACGGACGACCCGACCGTGACCGACGAGGCCCTCGCCGCCAGGCTCCGGCTCGGTGTGGCCCGCCTGCATCGCCGCCTCCGCCAGTCGGCCGAGCCCGGCATGACGATCTCGCAGCTGTCGGCGCTCGCCTCGATCGAGCGCGACGGCCCGCTGACCCTCGGCGACCTCGCCCGCATCGAGCAGGTCCGCCCGCCCACGATCACCTCCCTGACCGGCAAGCTCGAGACGGCGGGGCTGGTGACGCGTGTCATCGACGAGCAGGACCGACGCATCCACCGCGTCCAGGTCACGCCCGAGGGGGCGCGTTGGCTCGCCCGGCACCGCAGGCGCAAGAACGCGTACCTGAGCCGTCGTCTCCGCGCGCTCGCGCCCGAGGATCGCGCCGTCCTCGCGCGCGCAGCCGGCATCCTCGAGGGCCTGGCCCGGGAAGAGGGCGGGTGAGCTGGGTCCGGCGCGCCGGGCGCCAGACCTTCCGATCACTCGAGATTCCCAACTACCGCCGCTATCTCGGCGGCCAGGTCATCTCCGCGAGCGGATCGTGGATCCAGCAGATCGCGCTCACCTGGCTGGTCGTGAAGATGACCGACGCCAACGGCATCGCGGTCGGCGCCGTCACCGCGTTGCAGTTCACTCCGGTCTTGATCGGCGGCGCGTGGGCCGGTGTGCTCGCGGACCGGCTCAACAAGCGGCGGGTCCTCGTGATCACGTCCGCGAGCGCCGGCGTGTTCGCCGGGATCCTCGGCCTCCTCGTGCTGACGGGCGCCGTGCGGCTGTGGATGGTCTACGTGCTCGCCGCGGCGTTCGGGGCGGCAACGGCGCTGGACTCCCCCACGCGCCGCTCATTCGTCACCGAGCTCGTGCCCGACGATCACGCAGCGAATGCGGTCAGCCTCAACAGCGCCGTGTTCACCGCAGCCCGCGTCATCGGCCCGACGATCGGTGCGGTCCTGATCAGGACCGCGGGCACCGGCTGGTGCTTCGTCGCCAACGCCGCGTCCTTCGTCGCGGTGATCTTCGCCCTGATGTCCATGGACCCGACCACCATCCGGCGGAGCACGCCGGTGCCGCGGCGGCGGGGCCAGCTCCGCGAAGGGCTGCAGTACGTCCGGCACTTCCCGGCGCTCCGCACCACGCTGCTCATGACCGCCGTCATCGGGACGCTCGCCTTCAACTTCCAGGTGACGATCTCGTTGATGGCGAGCAAGACCTTCCACGGCGACGCCGGCACGTTCGGGCTGATGTACGCGCTGATGAGCGCCGGCGCGGTCGTCGCCTCCCTCGTGGTCGCCCATCGGCAGGACATCAGCCTGCGCTTCGTCGTGTTCGCCGCCCTCGGCCTGGGCGTCGCCATGCTCGCGGCGACGTTCGCGCCGTCGCTCCTGCTCTTCGGCGTGGCCCTGGTGGGCGTCGGGCTGATGTCGATCGCCTTCCTCTCCGCCTCGGGCGCGCTGGCGCAGACATGGGCGGAGCCCGAGTACCGCGGCCGGGTCGCCGCGCTGTTCGCGGTGGCCTTCCTCGGGTCCACGCCGATCGGCGGACCGATCGTCGGCGTCATCAGCCAGGTCCTGGGTCCGCGATTCGGGTTGCTGCTCGGTGCCGTCGCCTCGCTCGCGGTCGCCGCCGTGGCGCTCCGCAGCCTCCGCGGCGCAACGGCCGCGACACCCGCCGCGGCAGCCGCGGCCTGACCGCGCCACAGCGCCGACCCGAGCGCGCACGGCATACGCTCCGAGCCGGACCTCCGGGGGGATGCCATGCACGTACCGCTGACGACACTCGACTTCCTCGAGCGCGCGGAGGGCGTGTTCGGATCACGCGTCGGCGTCGTCGACGAACCCAACCCACCCGGTGGTGGACTCGGCTCGATCACCTACGCCGACCTCGCCGCGAAGGCCCGATCGGTCGCGATCGCGTTCGACGACCTCGGCGTCGACGCCGGTGCTCGGATCGCGATCCTCTCGCCCAACGCGGGTCGCTTCCTCGCCGCACTGTTCGGGATACCGGCGCACGGACGCGTGCTCGTCCCGATCAACTTCCGCCTCAACCGCGACGAGGTCGCTTACATCGTCGAGCACTCCGGCTCGGAGGCGCTCCTGGTGGACCCCGAGTACGCGGACCTCACCGCCGACCTCCCCGTGCGTCACCGTTTCGTCCTCGGCACCGACACGGATGCCGACCTGTTCGGCCGCGCCGGGACACCGCGCTTCCTCGCGGACGACGAGGCCGCGACCGCCACGATCAACTACACGTCCGGCACGACCGCGAGACCCAAGGGCGTGCAGATGACGCACCGCAACTTGTGGCTCAACGCCGTCACCTTCGGGTGGCACATGGGGGTCGACGACCGCGACGTGTACCTGCACACGCTGCCCACGTTCCACTGCAACGGTTGGGGGCTGCCCTTCGCGGTCGCGAGCATGGGCGCCCGCCAGGTCGTGCTCCGCAAGGTCGACGGCGAGGACATCCTCGGCCGCATCGAACGCGAAGGCGTCACGTTCCTCGCGGGCGCGCCTGCGGTCGTCGCCGCGGTGCTCGACGCTGCGGCGACGCGCTCCGAGCACGGTGAGCCGGTGCCCGGCCGGGGGACGGTGCGCATGGTGGTGGCGGGCGCGCCACCGCCGTCGAAGGTCATCGAGCGCGTCGAGGCCGAGCTGGGCTGGGAGTTCATGCAGATCTACGGCCTCACCGAGACCTCGCCGCTGCTCACCGTGAACCGCGCCCGGCGCGAGTACGACGAGCTCGACCCCGCCGAGCGTGCGCGGCAGCTCTCACGTGCCGGGGTGCCGGCGATCGGTGTCCGCATGCGCGTCGACGACGAGGGCGAGGTGCTCGCCCGCTCCAACCATGTGTTCCACGGCTACTGGGAGCAGCCCGAAGCCACCGACGCCGCGATCGTCGACGGCTGGTTCCACACCGGGGACGGCGGTGAGCTCGACGGCGCCTACGTCGTGATCGCCGACCGGAAGAAGGACGTGATCATCAGCGGCGGCGAGAACGTGAGCTCGATCGAGGTCGAGGACTGCCTGTTCCAGCACCCGGCCGTCGCCGAGGTCGCGGTGATCGGGGTGCCCGACGACAAGTGGGGCGAGACCGTGAAGGCCCTCGTCGTCCTGCGCCCGGGCAACGCGGCGGTCGACGAGACCGCGCTCATCGCGCACTGTCGCGAGCACATCGCCCACTACAAGTGCCCGACCTCGGTCGAGCTCCGCCCCGAGCTCGCCCGCACCGCCACCGGCAAGTTGCAGAAGTTCAAGCTCCGCGCTCCGTACTGGGAGGGCCGCGAGAAGCAGGTCAACTGACGTCCGGCCGGGTCGAGTCACCCGACCGCTTGTCGCCTCGGCCCCAGACGGCGACGCTCATGCGACGAACGCGCGGTTGTGGGGGTCCGGGCCCCGAAAGAAGCGATCGAGTCGCGGGTGCCACCGCGATCCCGGTTCCTGGGACGGTCCCGGCGGAAGCGGGCCGCTCGGGTCAGCGCTGGTCGATCGCGACCTTGATCGCGCCGCTCGCCTCCTGGTCGGCGAGCGCGGTGAACGCGTCGCGCCACTGCTCGAGCCTGAACGTGTGCGTGAGCATCCCGGTGAGGTCGATGCGGCCCGCCTCCAGCATGTCGAGATACAGCTCGATCCCGTGCTTGCGGACCCCATCGACCTCCTCGAACCCGAACGCGTTCGAGCCGGTGAAGGTGATCTCCTTGAAGTAGACGGGCGTGTCCTCCCAACGGGCGGGGCCGTGCATGCCCAGCTTCACCAGCGTGCCGCGCGCCCGCAGCACGCGGGCCCCGACCTCGAGCGTCTCCGCCGCGCCGATCGTGTCGTAGACGACGTCGATCCCGCCCGGGAAGGCCATCGGGAGCCCGTCGGCGGGTTGGAGGACCCCTCCGGACCAGTCCGCCACGGTCTCGACGAGCGCGTCGCGTGGTTCCGGGGCGACGGTGCGGGCACCGAGGGACTCGGCGAGGGCGCGCTGGGTGTCGAAGCGCGCGACCGCCATGACCTCGACGCCGGGGTACAGCGCGCGCAGGATCGCGATCGCCGACGTGCCGAGCGCGCCGGCACCGTAGACGAGGACCTTCGCGTCGGGGCAGGGCGGATGCCGGGTGACGCCGTGCAGGGACACGGCGAACGGATCGGCGAACACGGCCTGCTCGTCGCTGATGGCATCGGGAACCGTGAACAGCATGGACGGATGCGCAGGCATGAGCTCCGCGAACCCGCCGGGGACGTCCTTGCACATCCCGGTGTGGATCCCGGGCGCGATCGGACCCACGCCGAAGGACCAGCACTGGCTGAGGTCCCCGGCTGCGCACGCCGGGCACAGCTCGGTCACGCCCCTCGGCGCACACGTGAGCCACGGGTTGAGCACGACCCGGTCACCGACCTGGTGCCCCACCGCCTCGGGCCCGAGCGCCACGACGTCGGCCACGACCTCGTGGCCCATGACGTGCGGGAACGACACGAAGTTCTTCATCGGGTTGTCGCGGAACGAGCCCGACCGCTCAGGCGACGTGAAGCTCGCGTAATCGAAGAACACCTGCTTCGACTCCGACCCACAGATCCCGGTCAGCCGCGGCCGGGTGACGACCCAATCCGGACGGATGAAGCCCGGGTCGTCGAGATCGACGAGAGCCATCGGCGCCGCGGCCAGCATCTTCAGGTTGCGGTTGTCGGTCTCGGGCTCGGGAACGGGCTCGGGTCGGGTGCCGAAGAGCAGTGCGCGCATCGCGGCAGCGTATGACGCCCGCGTCAGGTGTGCCCGTGTGCCGTCACCCGGTACGGTGCAGCGCCGATGGCCGAGACCGCGATCCTGCTGCTCAACAAGATCCGGATCAACGGTCGGCCCGGGTCGGTTCAGATCTTCTCCGACCGCAGCGTCGTGACCACCGACGAGGGCGAGCGCACCGTGGCGATGTCCGAGCTGGAGAAGGTCACGATCCTCCAGTCGTGGAAGGGCAACCGGTTGCAGCTCGTGCTGGCCGGCGGTGAGACCCTCGAGATCCGCCGGCTGAGCCCGTCAAGCGTCCGGATCGCCCATCGGACCATCCTCGAGACCGCCCGAGGCATCGCCGGCTGAGGGGACCGGGTCCGCGCCGGCCGCGACGGCCGCGGGGGCCGCCACGGAGCCGTTTCCGTTCCGACCGAGGTAGCGGATCAACGACGCCGCGAGCCCGTCGAGGCTCCCTCCCCCGCCACCGGTGACGAGCACCTCGGGCACGACCGCGATGTGCCCGTCGGCGACGGCGTTCGCGACCGCGACGAGGGCGGTCGCGGTCTCCCCGAGCGCCTGCTTCTGGGCCTCGAAACCGGTCGCGCGCGCGACGCCGAGGGCCTCCGTCGCCTTGGCCTCGGCGAGCCCGATCGCCTCGACCTTGGTCGCCTCCGCCCGACCGGTGAGCTCCACGTACGCCGCGTCGCCCTCACCCTCGGCCTTGCGGGCGTCGGCGCGGTTCTTCTGGATGTCGACGCTGACCTGCGCGTTGGCCAGCTCGGCCTGCATGTCGGCGGTGCCCTTGGCCTTCTCCATCTCGATCCGGGTGGTCTGCGCGCGCTGCATCTCCTCGAACGTCGCCTTCTCCTGGTTGGCGATCTCGCGCTTGGTGAGCACCTCCACCAGCTCGGGCGGGAAGTGAACGTCCTGGATGTAGACGCCCTTGGTCTCGACGTCGTAGAGCTGGAGGTACTCGGTCACGTGCACGAGCGCAGCCTGCTGCACCTGCATGCGGGTCTCGATGAAGGTCACCGCCGGCTGGTCCTGGAGGGTGTTGCGGAAGTGGTTGCCGACGGCCGACTGCAGCACCTCGTTGACGAGGTTCAGCATCGTGCCGACCATCGAGATCACCTTGGGCGCACGTGTGTCCGGCACGTGGATCTGCACCTGCAACTCGATCGCGAAGACGAAGCCCTCGCGGCTCTTCCCCTCGATCGGCGACAGGTGCGCGTCGAGGTTGTGCGACGCGCTGACCTCCGTGGACCAGTTCAAGGTGAGAATCGATGTCGGCACGATCTCCGCCGCGTAGCAACGCGGGTTGATCGGGTACTTGCCGGTGCGGAGAGGCTCGCGCCAGATCCCGCGGTGGCCGGGGGACACGATCGAGCCGAACTTGAACTCCGAGCCCGAGGTGTCGAGCGTCGGGAGGCCGACGAAGGCCTTGATCACCGCGACCTCGCCCTGGTTCACCACCAGCATCGGCACCATCTCCACCCGGACGAGGAAGGGGTTGAGCAGGTACGCGCCGTAGAGCAGCGGGTCGTGCTGGAGACCGATCTTGCCGCCGTTGTCGAGGAACCGTTGCAGGTCCTGATAGTTGTTGTGCTCGTTGTTCTTGTTGCCGAGCAGCATCTCGATGATGCGCGCGTCCGTCTCGCTGGCGGACCCGCCCCGGGTCGTGGCTTCGTCCTCCATCCCGGTGACGTCCGCGTACCCGCCGAGACGGCTCGCGATGTCGCCCGACGGCAGCGGCTCACCCTCGAGCACCGTGACGATGCCGATCATGTCGACCGGACCCTCCGGCGAGATCACGACCACGCGGAAGGACTCGGACGAGAGCCCGAACGACGCGGGCGTCAACATGCCCCCGCTCCCGCGCGTCGCCGCGGCGAGATCGGGCGAGACCGGCAGGCCGAACACCTGACCGGGTGTGAGCACGAGGAAGGCGACCGGGTGGATCGGCACGAGGGTCCCGGGCGGGAGCACCGGCCGCTGGACCCCCTTCTGGCCCCCACCGTCGATGAAGGTTCCGAGATTCGAGAAGCTGCCGAACTGGGTGCGGTAGACGCCGCTCTTGGCGCCGATCGGCAGGGGCGCCCCGACCTGCGCGATGACCACGCCGATCTCCCCGCCCGGGACCTGGACCCACGGGAACTTCTGCACGGCGAAGATCGGCCAGAGCTTGACGCGAACCCCCGGCATCAGCATGCGGGCCTGGTAGCCCGCCTCGCCGTGGAACGCGATGGGGTTGTCCTCGGGAAGCTTGCGAAACGCGAACCGCTTGTTGACCAGGCCGATCTGGGCGGGACCGATCAGATGGACCGACTTGAACCCCACGATCGCGACCACGAACACGACCACGAGCACCACGATGATCGACGCCACTGCCCTACTCCTCTGATGCGAACTCCGTGCTCACCTTCGTATCACCCCCCGGTCGGCGGTGTGACCGGTTTCCCCGCCGCCCCGTCTCGCGGGGCATGCTTTCCCGATGCCGTCCCCGCCCCAAGGAGAGATCCACCACTCCGATCGCGTCGGCTGGCTCCGCGCCGCGGTGCTGGGCGCCCAGGACGGGGTCGCGTCGACGGCGAGCCTGCTGATCGGCGTCGCCGCCGCGAGCTCGGACCGCAACGCGCTCATCATCGCGGGGGTCGCCTCCCTCGTCGCAGGAGCGTTGTCGATGGCGGCAGGCGAGTACACCTCCGTGTCCTCGCAGCGCGACACCGAGATGGCCGACATCGCACGCGAGACCGAGGAGCTCCACGACTACCCGGACGTCGAGCTCGAGGAGCTCACCCAGATCTACGAGCACCGAGGACTCGACCGTCCGCTCGCGCGCCAGGTCGCGATCCAGCTGACCAAGACCGACGCGCTCGGCTCACACGTGCGAGACGAGCTCGGGATCCACGGCAGCGGATCGGCGCGCCCGATCCAAGCCGCGCTCGTCTCGGCGAGCGGTTTCCTGCTCGGGGCCCTGCCTCCGGTGCTGCTGGCCGCGCTGGTCCCGAGTGGCGCCCGCATCGTGACGATCGCCGCGGTTGCACTCGGGATGCTCGCAGCGATCGGCGCGACCGGCGCCCGGCTCGGCGGTGCGCCGGTGGGCCGTGCGGCCCTGCGCGTCACGGTCTTCGGAGGCATCGCGATGGGAATCTCCGCGCTCATCGGCGACGCGCTCGGCACCCTGGTCTGAATCGACGGGTCCTGCGGCGCGTCAGCGCAACGCGCGCGCGAGTGCGGGCGCGAGGTCACCGTGCGGCTCGACGACGACCCCTCCCAACCCGAGCCAGCCGGCGAGCAGCTCCAGCTCGGCGGCCAGCTCGCCCGCGATCTCCGGATCCGGAAGGGGATCCTCGCCGAACGCGCCGCGGACCAGCAGCGCGGCACCGTTCCGGTCGGCCTTGAGGTCCACCCGCGCCACGAGCCGGTCGCCGAGGAGGAACGGCAGCACGTAGTAGCCGTACACCCGCTTGGGCGCGGGGACGTAGATCTCGAGCCGGTACCGGAAGTCGAAGAGACGTTCGGTGCGACGGCGGTCCCAGACCACCGAGTCGAACGGGGACAGGAGCGCTCGCGCGGCGACCCGGCGCGGCACGCTGAGCGCGGGGTCCGCGTACACCGGTCCCTTCCAGCCGTCGACGGTCGCCCGGACCAGCCGACCCTCCTCCACGAGCTCCTCGAGCAACGGTCGGGACGTCACCGTGTTGAGCCGGTAGTAGTCGGCGAGATCGGCGGCGGTCCCGACGGCATGGGAGCGTGCGGCCTGCACGAGCATCTCCTTGCGGGCGTCGACCTCGGCGAGCTTCGGGGTCCCGACGTGGACCGCGGGGAGCATCCGGTGCAGCAGGTCGTACTCGCGCTCGAAGTTCCCGCGGCGCCGGGCCGACACCTCGCCCTGGTAGAAGAGCACTTCGAGCGCGCGCTTGGTGTGGTCCCACCCCCACCACGGACCGGACTTGCCTGCACGATCCTCGAAGTCGCTCGCCGCGACCGGACCGCGCGCGGTGACGGTCGCCAACACCTCGGCCACGACCTCGGGGTGCTCCTCGGCGAGGCGCGCGATTCCGGGCCACCTCCCCGCCGCGGACTCCATCTGCGAGCGGAACCACGGCAGCGTCGCGATCGGCAGCAACGAGGCCTCGTGGCCCCAGTACTCGAACAGCTCCCCATCGGCGGTCATCCGCGTCAACAGATCGCGTGGGTGCGGGCCCAGTCTCGAGAACAGCGGCAGCTCCTGGGACCGGACGAGCACGTTCACCGAGTCGATCTGCACGAGTCCGATGCGGTCGAAGAGCTTGCGGACGTGGCGGCGGTCGACGCGGCCCTTCGGCCGCCGCACGGCGAATCCCTGCGCACCGAGCGCGGCCCGGCGCGCCTGCGCCCGAGACAGCTCGATCACGCGCACCGCTCCGATCGGGCGGTCAGACTGCGCAGATGCGGAGCCGAGGCCAGATCCACGAGCAGTTCGACCTGACCGATCGCGTGGCGATCGTCACCGGCGCCAGCCGCGGCATCGGCCGCGCGATCGCCGAGACCTACGCCGCGTGCGGTGCGAAGGTCGTGGTCTCGAGCCGGAAGGCCGAGGCCTGCGCCGAGGCGGCCGCCGGCATCACCGCCGCGGGCGGGGCGGCGATCGCGGTCCCGGCCCACGCCGGCCACCTCGACGAGCTCGGCGCGCTCGTGACCACGACGCTCGAGCGATTCGGCGGGGTCGACATCGTGGTCAACAATGCTGCCAACGCGCTCGCGCTGCCGATCGGCTCGGTCACACCGGAGGCGTGGGAGGCGTCGTACTCGGTGAACCTGCGCGGCCCGCTCTTCCTCGTGCAGCACGCGCTCCCTCACCTCGTCACGAGCGGGCGCGGGGTGATCGTCAACGTCATCAGCGCGGGAGTGTTCACCCACGGAACGTACCTGTCCCTGTACTGCTCGGCGAAGGCCGCGATGCTCCAGATGACCCGGGCGATGGCGGCCGAGCTCGTGGGGGACGGGATCCGCGTCAACGCGCTCGCGCCCGGGACCACCGACACCGACATGGTGCGCAACAACTCCGAGGAAGCTCAGCAACGGATGGCGGCGGCGGCTGTCATGCAACGCATGGCGTCACCCGAGGAGATCGCGAACGGCGCGCTGTTCCTCGCGAGCGACGCTGCGAGCTTCATGACCGGCCAGGTCCTCGTCATCGACGGCGGCATGACGACGCCGTGATCGTCGCTGCGCTCCGGTTCGGCTACAGCCCGAGGCGGCCGTGGTCGTGGTCGCAGGCGCGGGTCTGGCCGGGCTCGATCTGACCGGCACCGACACCGAGGAGCGCGGCGAACGGTCCGCAGGGATTGGCGCGGATCCACACGTGCACCTGGATGTTGGGATTGAACTTCACGAGGGGTGGACGGCAGTTCCCGCCGAAGTCGGTCAGGCCGGCGACCTTCGGTGAGTCGCCGGGGGTGAAGCACAGGTTGTCGTGCAGGTGGAACTGCACGAGTGGGCTCGCGATCGACGGCGGCGCGTCGAGGGTGTACTGCTTCGGCATGATGTACATCGCGGCCTCGAGCGTCTTCGTGCCCGTCGCGCGGTCGACCTTGTACACGAGCGACTCGGGGTGCGACGGGTCGAACATCGTCGCGTCGTCGATCCAGTCCCAGTGCAGCAGGTGCTCCTCGCCGGTGACGCCGTCACCGATCGACTGGAACCCGTCCGCGATCGCCTGGTTGTAGTCCGACCACTTCGGCAGGGTCTTGATCGTCGCCACGAGGAGCTGCTCGGCCTCACGCTGGTGCTTGGCGTCCACTCCCGGCACGCCGGAGAGGTCGACCTTGCTCGCGTCGATGAGACCGGCCGGGGTGTACGAGAGCGGCTTGGCGATCGCCGGCACCGACTCGGGCACCGGGTTCTCGGTTGCGCCGCCCGCGGCAACCCTCACGGTGGTCCCCGAGCTGCGTGCGAGCGTCGGACCGGCGATGACGAGCACCACCGTCGCGGCGGCGACACCGCCGAAGATCCGCAATCGACCGGGTCGTCGCACGTCGTCCTCTCGATCGGCGGTGACTGCAATCTAGCCGTCCGCGGACCCGCACCGAGCGTCGCGGGAGCTCGGTCACTCGGACTTCTTCTTGCCCTTCGCCTTCTGCGCCTGCTTCCACGCCCGGACCTGGCGGAAGGACTCGCGCGAGTCGATGTCGGCGACCGAGCGCGGCTGGTCGTCGCCGAACGGTCCCGCGAGCCGCTCCCACCCGGCCGGGGCCTCGCCCATGCGCTTCCCGAGGATCGCGAGCAGGATCCGCGCCTTCTCGTCGCCGTAGCCGGGAAGCGCCCGGATGCGGTCGAAGACGACCTGGGGGTCCTTCACCCGCCGCCAGATCTTGGCTGCGTCGCCGTCGTAGGTGGCCACGAGATGCGCGCACAGCGCCTGGGTGCGCTTCCCCATCGCCGACGGGAACCGGTGGAGCGCCGGCTTCTGGCGGAACACCTCGTCCACCGCCTCCGGGCTCATCTGCGCGATCGCACGGGCGTCGAGGCCGCCCAGCCGAGCCTTCAGCGTCGCGGGGCCCTTGAACGCCCACTCCATCGGCACCTGCTGGTCCAGCAACATTCCGATGAGGAGGGCGAGCGGGTCGTCGACGAGGAGCCGATCAGCTTCCGGGTCGCCGGTGATGGGGAACGTCGCGCGGGCCATGCGCGAGAGCGTACGCGCGAGTGGGTCCCGGCCACCTCGGCCGGGACCCACTCGACGCGGCTCGGATCGCTCAGCCGAAGTTGATCACCAGTTGCGGAGCGTTGGTGCCCTGGCGGCTCGAGAACGCCACCAGGTCGCTCCCGGCGCCGGTCAACGTGAAGCTGTACTGGCCCGGGCCGGTGACCAGTGGAGTGACGTCGAACGTGACCCACTTGCCGAGCGTCGCGGCCTGGCTGGCGCCCAGCGCAGCCCCGGTGGTCCCGGGCCGGTTGTTCCAGGTCAGACCGTTCTCGGTCCAGGTCGCGTTCGCGGTCTGGAACAGCGAACCGGTCGTCGCGCTGGCGTTGGTCACGTACAGCCGCACCTGGGCCGATACGGGTGTCGCCGGCAGCGCACCCACGGAGAAGCGGAAGAACGGCTGGTAGGTCCCGCCGTTGAATCCGCTCGTCTGTCCCCCCTGGATCGTGCTCTGCGTCCCGTAGTTCGAGTTGGCCGAGCTCGAACGCGCGTAGGTGTCGGCCACCGCGGTCGCCGTCACGGGCGGGATGATGACGCTGATGAGCTGGGTCGTCGTGTTGGACCCGTTCGCGTTGGTCACCGTCAACGACGCGGTGTACTGGCCCAGAGCCGTGTACGTGTGGCTCGGGTTGGTCGCCGTCGACGTCGGGCTCCCGTCACCGAAGTTCCACAGTCGACTCGTGACCGTTCCGAAGGTGGTGTCCGCGAACTGCACGTTGAGCGGAGCACCCCCCGTCGACGGCGTGGCCGTGAACGCCGCGTTCGGCGGCCCGTTGACGACGTCGAACACGAACACCGCGTACTTCATCGGGTCGTCGACCGACCGGAAGTCGTATCCGTCGGACACGAAGATCTGCCCGTCGATGTACTCCACCGCTCGGGAGTCGAGGATTCCGAATGGCCGCAGGTCGATGTTCCAGCCCGGCACGAGCGTCAGGGTCGACGCGTCGATCAGGACCAGTCGCTGGGTCGTCGTCACCGCGAGGATGTACTTGCCGTCGGGCGTGTAGCTCATCCCGGTGATGCCACCCGGCAACGATCCCGTGACCGCGACCGGCGTGCCGAGCGTGTTGGTGTCGTAGTTGTAGGTGGTGATGAGGCCACCGTGGGCGAAGTACAGGCCGATGCCCGGGCGCCAGCCCGCACCGGTCGGGTCGGTGCCCTCGGTCAAGGGCTGGTACGACTCGACCTGGAACTGGCCGGCGGCGTCCCGCTTCAGCCGGTAGATGGTGGGGTCGTACGGGGGCTGGGTCGTGCCCGGAGTGCTCGAGCAGCAGTTCCCGGAGAACTGGTAGAGCACGTCGTTGACCGGGTCGTAGACGGTGGACTCGAAGTCGTCCGACCGGGAGAGACCGGCCGGATTCCCGACGCCGCCGACGGGGAGGGCGTTGGTGAAGTCCTCGCGCTGGATGGCCCGGCGGAGGGTGCTGTTGGTGGCGTCCACCTCGAAGAGCCGGTCACCGTTGTCGTCGGACAGGAACAGGGCGTCGTCCGCGGGCACGTACGCCGAGCCCTCGAGGTCGAAGGCGCGGACCGCCGGGCTCGTCCCGGAGAAGGGGGACGTCGTGAAGTAGCGGCTCAGGGCGACGCCGGGCGAGGCGGGCATCGGCAGTGAACCTGCGCCGCCGGCCGCCGTCCCGTACGAGAGCACGAGCTGGGGGGCGTTGACGCCTTCCTTGCTGGAGAACCCGACGAGATCGGAGCTCCCGTTGGTCAGGGTGAAGCCGTACTGACCCGCGCCCGTGACCGTGGAGGTCACGTCGAACTCGACCCACTGGCCGAGCGCCGCGTTCCGGCTGTTCCCGATCGAGCTGCCGGTCGTCCCGGGCCGGTTGTTGTAGGTGATCGTCGACTCGTTCCAGGTGGTCGACGACGTGCGGTACAGCGTGCCGGTCGCCGCGCTGGCGTCGGTCACGAAGAGACGCAGCGTCGCCGAGGTCGGCGTCGCGGGCAACGCCGGCACCGAGAACCGGAGGTACGGCAGGTAGGTCACCGAGTTCCGACCCGTCGTGCGGTAGCCCTGCACGTCGGCAGCCGATCCGTAGTTGCTGTTCGACGAGTTGGAACGCACGTAGCTGTCCGCCGCGGGGGTCACCGTCGTCGGCAGCACCGCAACCGTCACGTAGTCGGTCTTGATGCGGGTGTTGATCCCGGACGGGCTCGTGACCGTGAGCTTGACCGTGTACCGGCCGTTCGCGGTGTAGATGTGACTCGGGTTCTGCTCGGTGGACGTCGAGCCGTCTCCGAAGTCCCAGGCCCAACCGGTCACACCGCCCACGCTCGCGTCGGTGAACTGCACCGGGAGCGGTGCGCCTCCGCTCGGCGTGGTCGACGTGAACTTGGCGTTCAGGAGCGGCGGGTTCACCGCGATGTTCATGACGTCGGTCTGAGTCGTCGTCGCCGTGCCCTTGTCGTTCGTGACCGTGAGCGTGACCGAGTAGATGCCGGCACGGCTGTACGTGTGGACCGGGCGAGCGACCGTGGACGTCGAACCGTCACCGAAGTCCCAGATCCACGAGGTGGGAACACCGGTACTGCGGTCGATGAAGGTGGCCGCGACGGGCGCCACGCCCGTCGTCGGTGTCACCGTGAATGCCGCGGTGGGGGCCTCCGAGGCATCGACCAGGTCGAACACCGACACCGCATAGCGAAGTGGGTCGCCGACGGGTCGCAGACCACCCTCCATCACGAAGATCTGGTCACCGACCAGCGCCACACCGCGCGGGTCGATGAACCCGTAGGGCGTGAGGTCGAAGGTCCACCCGGGAACCGTCGCCCAGGTGGCGGTGCTGACGCGGTAGAGCACGTCGAGGTGGCTCGTCACCAGGAGGTCGTTGCCGTCCGGCGTGAACTGCATGCCGCTGAGCGCGGTGTCGACACCGGGGATGACGATCGCGGTGCCGATGGTGTTGGTCGCGTAGTCGTAGGGGTAGATCGTCTGCCCCTTGCCGAAGTACAGGCCGGAGCCGGGACGGAACCCCGCTGCGACCGGGTCCGTTCCCGCGGGCAGCGCCTGGTAGGACTCGACCTGGAACACGCCGTTGCCGTCGCGGACCAGCCGGAACACGCTCGGGTCGAGGCCGGTCGCGGTGCAGCAGTTCCGGGAGAAGGCGTAGATCACGTCACCGGTCGGGTCATAGGTCAGCGCGGCGAGCGAGTCGCTGCGAGACGTGCCGGCCGGGGAACCGACGCCGCCGACCGGGAGGGCGTTGGTGAAGTCGGCCGTCGAGATGGTGCGCCGCAGTGCGTTCGTCGTCGCGTCCGTCTCGTAGACCTTCGTGCCGTCGACGAGCCAGACCGCGTTGTCGGCGGGAACGAATGCGCCGCCGCCGCCGCCCGATGCCGCGGTCGTGGTCCCGGAGAAGGGTGAGGTGGAGAAGAGGTGGTTCAGCCGGAGGCCGACGTTGGCCGGGTTCGGCAGGCCCGACGACGGCGCCGGGTTCGGGAACGTGAGGACCAGCTGCGGCGCGTTCGCTCCCTGCCGGCTCGAGAACGCCACGGTGTCGGAGCTCGCGTTGGTGAGCGTGAAGCCGTAGTTGCCGGCGGCGGTCACCCGCGACGTGACGTCGAAGTCGACCCATTGGCCGAGCGGCGCAGCCTTGCTGGCCGCGATCTGGCTGCCGGTCGTCGACGGGCGGTTGTTCCAGGTCGTCGAGGTCTCGGACCAGGTCGCGTTGGATGTCGCGTACAGCCCGCCGGTGGCGGAGCTGGAGTCGGTGACGTACAGGCGGAGGGTCGCGCTCGCCGGGGTCGCCGGGAGGGCGGGCACCGTGAAGCGCACGTACGGCTGGTAGGTGGTGTTGCCCTGCCGGCGCCCCTGGATGGTCGTCTGGGTGCCGTAGTTCGAGTTGCTCGAGTCCGAACGCACGTAGGTGTCGGCGGCCGCGGTGACCGTGACCGGCGCGGTGGCGACGTGGACGAGGTCGGAGCGCACGCGGGTGTTGGAGCCGCCGCTGTTGGTGGCGGTCAGCGAGACCGTGTAGCTCCCGGCGGATGTGTACGAATGCGACGGGTT
This sequence comes from uncultured Acidimicrobiia bacterium, assembly GCA_963752335.1. Classification (GTDB taxonomy): domain Bacteria; phylum Actinomycetota; class Acidimicrobiia; order IMCC26256; family JAENVU01; genus JAENVU01. The sequence goes on from CAVVXW010000001.1 coordinate 78,709, forward strand.
CTGCTCGGTCGAGGTGGTGCCGTCACCGAAGTCCCAGGCCCAACCGGTGGGGTGGTTGACGCTCGTGTCGGTGAAGTCGACCGTGAGCGGGCCGGCGCCGTCGGTGGGTGTCGCGGTGAACGACGCGATCGGGGTGTGGGCGGCGACGGTGACGAGGTCGGTCATCGTCGACGTGTCGGAGCCCTTCGTGTTGGAGACGGTCAGGCTCACCGTGTAGGTCCCGGCGTCGGAGTAGGTGTGCGACGGGCTCGCCAGGTTCGACGTCGAGCCGTCACCGAAGTCCCAGGCCCAACTCGTGGGGCCGCCGGTGCTCTGGTCGGTGAACTGCACCGGCAGGGGGAAGGATCCGGACGTGGGCGTCGCGCTGAACGCAGCCGTGGGCTGGACGCTCAGGTCGGTCACGTCGAACACGAACACCGCCCGACGCAGCGGGTCTCCGGCAGCACGCGTGCCACCGTCGGCGACATAGATCTGATCGTTCGCGACCTCGACGCTGCGGGGGTCGAGCACGCCGTAGGGCGAGAGGTCGAAGGTCCAACCCGGCTCGATCGACCAGTTGGACGTGCTGACCCGGTACAGCTTGACGCTGTTCGGGTCGGGAGAGGTCCCGGCGACGAACGAGGTCACGTACAGGTGCGCACCGTCGGCGGAGAAGGTCATGCCCTGCACACCGGCGTCGACGCCGGGCAGCGAGATCGACGCGCCCACGGTGTTGGTGTCGTAGTCGTACGTGTTGATCTTGGCGCCCTTGCCGAAGTAGAGCCCGGTGCCGGGGCGGTACCCCGCGGCCTTCGGGTCGGTCCCGGCGGGGAGTGGCTGGTACGACTCGACCTGGAAGGCGCCGGCGAGATCGCGCTTGAGCCGGAACACCGCCGGGTCGAGTCCGGTCGCGGTGCAGCAGTTGCGGGAGAAGACGTAGAGCGAGTCGGTGGTCGGGTCGTACGCCGCGCCGGCGAACGAGTCGGAGCGCGATGTCCCGGCGGGGGCGCCGACACCGCCCACGGGCAGGGCGTTGGTGAAGTCGACGGTCGGGATCGTGCGGCGCAGCGCGTCGGTGGCGGCGTCCACTTCGTACGCGTGTGTCGTGTCCACGAGCCACAGCGCGTTGTCGGCCGGCACGAAGGCGGAGCCCTCCTGGCTGTTCGCGGTGGTCGTCGTGCCGGGGAACGGCGCGGTCGAGTACGCCCGGTTCAGCGACAGCGACGGGACACCGGCGTCCAGGCCGGCCCCGGCCACCGAGGCCGGGAGTGTTGAGACACCGATCGCCACCGTCACGACGGCAACGAGCACACGACGCACCGTGAATCGCACGGAACTGCTCCCCTGTAGATCGCCCGAAAGAAGAGGGAAGTGTACGTTGCGCTTTTGATGAAATTTTGGGGAGAACCAGAGTTTCCCGGTGAATCAGCGGAAATAAGCAGAAAGACCTATCAAGTCGGCACAACGGCCGGTCTCAGCCGTTCCGGGCGTTCGCCGAGAAGCGTCAGCGCTCCTCGCGCCGGTGGCCGGAGCTGAGCTCGGCCAGCACGTCCCGGTCGATCGCGGCGGCGGGAACCGCGGCGACGCGGCACTTCGTCCTCGCCCGGAGCGTGGAGGTCCGTTGCCCGCCCTCGAGCACGGCCCGCTCACCGAGCACCGCGCCCGGGCCGAGCTCCGCGAGCGGTGCACCGTCGTGCTCGACCACCAGCACCCCGTCGAGGACGAGGAACAGCTCGCCACCCGTGTCGCCCTGGCGGACGAGCGTCGAGTCGGCCTTGACGGTACGGATCTGCGGCTTCTCGCCGCCGCGCATGATCGTGGACGACAGGCTGCGCTCGAGCGCGGTCTCCACCGCGGTCACGAGCGCCGGGGAGTCCTCGTCACCCCATGGCGTCCGCTTGCCGAAGGACGCTCGGTACCACCCCTTGAAGTCGGCGAGCCCGATCTTCTCGATCAGACGCAGCTCGCCGTCGTACACCCAGTGCCGTGGGAACTTGCTGGCACCCACGACCTTCCGCTCGACCGTCCCGTCGGCGTGGATCGTCAGCGACAGCGTCGTCCAGACGGTCGGCGCGCGGAACTGCACGAACGGAGGACGGTTGACGCGGCGCGGCGCGGGCAGGGCGGTGCGACCACCCGTCGTCTGGACGAAGCGCACCGCGTCCTCATCTGGGTCCGGCTCGTGCCGGAGATCGTCGAGCGACACCGCCTCGAACGTCGCGGCTCGCCGGCCGAGGCGCACCGTGGTGGCCCCCATGAACCCGCCCCCGTCGTACCCGCAGTCGACGATGCGTCGGTCCTCGACCTCGATCCACGCGGCGAGATGGTTGGCGAACCGGAACCCGTCCGCGTCGCGGAGTGTCGCGAGATCCTGGATGTGTTCCGGCGGTGGGTCGTCGTAGTGCGCGACGCCGGAGTCGAAGATCCCCTTGTTCACGCCGGTCACGGCTTCGGACGGGATCCAGGACACCGAGGTGACCGAGGCCGCGATGCGCATGGCAGCTCCTTCCGCGCGGACAGGTCGACCGTACGGATAGGGGTCGTCCGCGACGAGGGGGGCACCCTCGCGACCACGGGGGTGGCAGCCTCACCTCGGGTCCGGGGGCGGACCACCTTGCCGCGCGAGGTCGGACGCAGGATGCTCTCGCCGTGGGCATCAGCGTGTTCCTCGCCGACGACAACGTGATCGTCCGGGAAGGTGTCCGGGCACTGCTCGGAATGGAGAGCGACATGGACGTCGTCGGGGTCGCCGGCGACTACGACGAGCTGGTCGACGGAGCGACGAGCCTCGCGCCACAGGTGCTCGTGACCGACATCCGGATGCCACCGAGCTTCCAGCAGGAGGGGATCGACGCGGCCAAGGAGATCCGCCGGCGCCACCCCGGAACGGGGGTCGTCGTCCTCTCCCAGTACGACGACCCCGAATACGCGGTCGCGCTGCTGTCCGACGGCGCGGCGGGATACGCCTATCTGCTGAAGGACCGCGTCGCCGAGGGTGACCAGCTCGCCCGAAGCGTCCGCGAGGTCGCGTCGGGCGGTTCGGTGCTCGACCCGAAGATCGTCGAGGCGATCGTCTCGCCCGTCGCGCGCGACGGCGGCCTCACCGCCGACCAGGACCGCCTGCTCCAACACGTTGCCGAGGGCAAGCCGATCAAGGCCATCGCCGCCATCGAGCAGACGACGCCGGCGGCGATCGCCCAGGCGGTCGAGGACCTGTTCGTCACGCTGTCCGAGGAGGCCAGGACGGGCGGCGCGGGCGCCCTGCGCCGGCTGCGCCTCCTGCACCAGGCCATCGTCGACCGCGAGGAGCAGGGGGAGACGCTCAGCCGGCTGCTGCCCAACGGTGTGGCCGAGAAGGTGCGCGCGAGCGGGGGGCGCATCGGCGAGACCGAGGAGCTGACCGTGACCGTCCTGATGTCGGACGTCCGGGGCTATTCCGCGATCGCCGAGCGATCGGACCCGAGCGCCCTCGCCGGTCAGCTCAACGAGCATCGAGCCGCGATGAACCGGGCGATCGTCGACTGCGACGGCACCGTGATGCAGTTCGTCGGCGACGCGGTCATGGCGAGCTTCGGCGCGCCGGTGGCGCAGGAGCACCACGCCCAACATGCGCTCGACGCCGCCCTCGCCATGCTCCACGCTCAGACGAGACTCGACGCGGACTGGGCCGCACGGGACCTGCCCGCCTTCGGCCTCGGCATCGGGCTCTCGACCGGACCGGTGGCGGCGGCGTTGCTCGGTTCCGAGGAGCACCTCGAGTACACGCTCGTCGGCGACACCGTGAACCTCGCGCAACGGCTCCAGGACCTCGCACGACCGGCCGGCTGCGTGGTGGTCGCGGAGCCTACGCTCGCCGCGCTCGACCGGGTCCCACCCTACGACGAGCTCGGCGAGCAGCTCGTGAAGGGCCGCCAGATGCCGGTCCGGTGCTACCGGATCGACGGAGCACTCTCGACCATCCCGGGAGGGACACCGTGAGCACCCCTGTCATCGTCACCCGCGCGCTGCGGAAGAACTTCGAGTCCGAGGGGGCCCCCGTCCGGGCGCTGCGCGGCGTCGACTTCGACATGGGCGCCGGCGAGTTCGTGTCCGTGATGGGACCGTCCGGATGCGGCAAGTCCACGCTGCTCAACCTCGTCGCCGGGCTCGACTCCCCCACCGACGGTGAGCTGCTCCTCGCCGGCGAGTCGCTGATCGGGAAGACCGAGGACGAGCTCGCGGTCATGCGCCGGACGCACATCGGGATCGTGTTCCAGTTCTTCAACCTGCTCGAGGGGATGAGTGCGCTCGAGAACGTGACGTTGCCCGCGGTCATCGCCGGCGCTCCGCGCAAGCGCGCGGAGACGCGCGCGCGGGATCTGCTGGACCTGCTCGGACTGGCCGAGAAGGCCAGGGACGCGCCCGGGGTGCTCTCGGGGGGCCAACGCCAACGCCTCGCGATCGCCCGCGCGCTCGCGAACGAGCCGACGCTGCTGCTCGCTGACGAGCCGACCGGCGCGCTGGACTCCGAAGGCGGCCACGAGGTGCTCGAGCTGTTCCGCCGGCTGCACGCGAGCGGCCAGACGATTCTCCTCGTGACCCACGACCGGGAGGTTGCCGAGGCCGGGGATCGCATCGTGCACATGCGCGACGGGCGCATCGAGCACGAGCAGGTGCCGGGAGCGGTCGGCCGCCCCGCCGCGGTCTGAGCGCCAGGCCGGTCGGCGGACGCTGGACGCCACCCGCGAAGGGCATGACCATGGACACCATCGACCGACCACTCGAGCTCACGAGCCTCCGCCGACCTGCTCCCGACCGGGTCCGGCCGACCGGCTCCGCCGCCCCCGCGCGACTGGGCGCGGTGCTCGCGGGCGGCGGAGCGGTGATCGCGACGATCGAGGCCTCGGCCGCGCGATTGGGACCGGGCCGGTACGTGTTGCTCGCCGTGACGCTCGCATGGGCCGTCGGGGCCCTGGTCGTGAGCCTCGAGCGACCGGGCGAGCCACTCGCCGGAGTGATGACCCTGGTCGCGGCCGCGCTCGCGCTGGTCATGATCGGATCCGCCGAGCTCGCGCGCCGGCCCGCGTTGGCGACCGCCGGCATCGCGCGCGCCGTCTTCATCGCCGCGCTGCCGGCGATCGGGCTCCATCTCGTCCTGGGGCTCCCGGACGGGCGTCTCCTCGATCGACGCCGGAGGACATTGAGCGGCCTCGGCTGGATCGCGGCCGCCGGACTGGCCGCGTGGGCGGTCGCGGTCCGGCCGGAGATCCCGCTCCCGGGCGTCGTCGCCACCTCTGCCTACGGGCTCGCCGCGGGCGTCGGCTGCTACGTCGGGCGGTGCCGGCGGGCCCACACGCAAGCGGCACGGGCTCGGCTGCAGTGGCCGGCCTGGGGGGTGCTCACCGCCGCGGGAGTCGCCGTCGGCGCCGTCGTGCTCGACGCGCTGGTGGGCTGGCCCCACGAGATCCTCGCCGCGTCGGTCGCCGCGACGGCGCTGGTCCCGGTCTCGCTCGCGCTCGGCGCGAACCGCGCCCTGGCCGTCCGCATCGACCGGCTGCTCGTCGGGACGATCATCCTGGGAGGGCTCGCGGCCTTGATCGCCGCGGTCGCGCTCACCGTCGTCGCCGCGGTCGGTCGCGGCCTCGACGGCGGCGAGCGCAGCGTGTTGGGCCTCTCGATCGCGGGCGCGGCGCTGGCCGCGCTGCTCTGGGTCCCCGCCCGGGAGCGCCTCCAGGCCTACGCCAACCGGCGGGTCTACGGCGAGCAGCATGCACCCGACGAGGTGATCCGCACGTTCGGCAGCCGGCTGACCCGCGCCCTGCCGCTCGACGAGCTGCTCCTCCAGCTCGCGGAGTCCCTCAAGAAGACGATGGATCTGCAACGGGCCGAGGTCTGGACCCGCAGCGGCGGCCAACTGGACCGCGCCGTCTCGGTGCCCGACCGCGGGCGGGCCGAGCTCGGGATCGCCACCGAGGAGGAGGTGGTGATCGCGCGCGCCGGGGTCTCGGGCCCGGCCTGGATCCGGGTCTGGCTCCCCGCGCTGCTCGAGGCGGACGACCCGGAGCTCGAGCCGCCGATCCGGATCGCGCCCGTGACCAACTCGGGGGAGCTGCTCGGGGTCATCGTCGTCCGGCGGGCCTACGGCGACACGCCCTTCACGGAGGACGACGACCAGGCGCTCACCGAGCTCGCCCGCCAGGTCGGGCTGGCCCTGCACAACCTCAAGCTCGACTCCGCGCTCCAGGACTCGCTCGACGAGGTCCGCCGCCAGGCGGAAGAGCTGCGCCGTTCCCGCGCCCGGATCGTCGAGGCGACCGACCACGAGCGTCGCCGCATCGAGCGGGACCTCCACGACGGGGCCCAGCAGCATCTCGTGGCGCTGGCGGTCAGCACGCGGCTCGCGCGTGTCAGCTCGCGGACTCGAACCCCGACGCGACCAAGGAGATGCTCGACCAGATCGCCGCCGATCTCCAGGACGCGGTCCAGGAGCTTCGCAACCTCGCCCACGGCATCTACCCGCCCCTGCTCATGGACCGGGGGCTCCCGGATGCGCTGCGCGCCGCCGCCGACCGGGCGGCCCTGCCGTCGAGCGTCACCGCCGACGGCGTCGATCGGTACCCGCAGGCGGTCGAGGCCGCGGTCTACTTCTGCTGCCTCGAGGCACTGCAGAACGCCGGCAAGCACGCCGGGACGGACGCGACGATCGAGATCGCGCTGCGCGAGGAACAGGGCGCGTTGCTCTTCTCCGTGGTCGACAGCGGCGTTGGCTTCGACCCCGCGGGCGGCGCCGCGCGGGGTCACGGCTTCGTGAACATGGCCGACCGGGTGGGGGCGTTCGGCGGGTCGCTCACGGTCTGGTCTGCGCCCGGCCGGGGGACGAGCATCAGCGGGCGGATACCGCTCGAGGAGGGCGCGTGACCCGGCCGCTCAGGCCTCGTCCCTGCGTGCCCACAGGTCGAGCACGACCGCGGGCTCGAACTGCTCCTTGTTCACGTATCCCACGGCGCCACAGCTCCCGGCGTCGGCCGGGAGGTCGTCGGCCCGGTACGTCGACAGCAGCAGCACGACCGCGTCGGGGTGCGACATCGTGATCCGACGGGTCGCCTCGATCCCGCTGATCCCCGGGAGGTTGATGTCCATGAGCACCAGGCCCGGTCCGAGCGCCTCGAACTGCTCGACCGCCTCCTCACCGCTGACCGCCTCGCCGACGACCTCGAATCCCGGCGTCGCACCGAGCACCATCCGCGCGGCCCGCCGGAACGGGACCTGGTCGTCCACGATGAGCACGGGCACTGCGGTCACCACGCCATCGTCGCGTGGGCCGGTCACGGCCGGAACCGTACGGGCTCGGTCGGCCCCGGGGGTGCAGACACCACCTGGTCGCGCGGTGGGCTCACGACCGTTCCGAGAGGTGGAGCAACACCGCCTTCACGCGCCGGTGCACCTCGGGTTCCTCGGAGACGCCGAGCTTCGCGAACAGCGAATTGATGTGCTTCTCGACGGCCCGTTCGGAGAGCCCGAGTGCCGCGGCGATTCCCGCGTTGTTCCGGCCCAGCGCCATCTCCGCGAGCACCTCTCCCTCGCGCGGCGTGAGGAACTCGAGCGGCGACTGCCGGCGCGCCCGAGCCTGCACGAGCGTCTCGACGACCCGCGGGTCGATCACCGACCCACCGTCGGACACGGTCTCGATCGCGCGGACGAGCACGTCGACGTCGCTGACGCGCTCCTTGAGGAGGTAGGCCCGCCGGTCCGAACCCGCCTCCAGCAGGCTGAGCGCGTACTCGGGCTCGATGTACTGACTGAGCACGACCACCCCGATCGAGGGGTGCGAGGCGCGGAGCACGTTCGCCGCCCGCACCCCCTCGTCGGTGCCGGTGGGCGGCATGCGGATGTCGGTGAGCACGACGTCGGGCGGGTCGTCCCCGACCCCGGCCATCAGCGCGTCGTAGTCCTCGAACGCGGCGACGACCTCGACCTCCGGCTGCATCTCGAGCAGGCGCACCAGACCCTCACGCACGAGGTAGTTGTCCTCGGCGATCACGACGCGCACGGTCACGCTGCCGAGACTACGGCCTGATGACCGTCCCGCCGCCGGATGCATCCCGCGCGTCCGGGCCCACCGAGTACGACGCGGTCGTCGTCGGTGCGGGGCCGAACGGGCTCGTCGGCGCGATCACGCTCGCTCGGCGCGGGTGGAAGGTCCTGCTCCTCGAGGCGGCCGACACGATCGGTGGTGGGACCCGCTCGGCGCCGCTGACCTCCACGGGGTTCGTCCACGACGTCTGCTCGACGGTGCACGCGCTCGGGGTCGCGTCCCCTGCGTTCGCGGACCTCCCGCTCGCCGACCACGGGGTCGAGTGGTGCCACGCCGAGATCCCGGTGGCGCACCCGCTCGACGACGGGCGTGCCGCGCTGCTGCACCCGAGCGTGACGAACACCGCCGCGGGCTTCCCGGCCGGCGACGCCCGCCGCTACTCGCAGCTCATGGGCCCCCTCGTCGCCCGGGCTCCCGACCTCGTCGCGACGCTCCTCTCCCCGCTCACGCCCCCGCGCCATCCGCTCGCCGCGGTGGGCTTCGGTCGTCACGCCATCCGGAGCGCCCACGGTCTCGCGCGCGGGCGATTCGACGGTGACGCGGCCCGCGCGCTCGTGGCCGGCATCTCGGCCCATGCGATGCAACCGCTCACGCACGTGGGGACCGCCGGCTACGGCTTGTTCCTCGCGCTGCTCGCGCACGCCGGCGGCTGGCCGGTCGCGCGCGGCGGCAGCCAGGTGCTCGCGGACGCGCTCGGTGCGATCCTCGTCGGGCTCGGCGGCGAGGTCGTGACCGGTCACGAGGTGTGCGACCTCGCGGCGCTGCCGCCGGCGCGCGCGATCCTGCTCGATCTCACGCCCGCGCAGGTGCTGCGGATCGGCGGCGATCGCCTTCACGGCCGGTACCGCCACGCATTGGAGCGGTTCCGCTACGGACCCGGCGTGCACAAGCTCGACTGGGCACTCGACGCACCGATCCCCTGGACCAACGCCGACGTCGGGCGTTCGGGCACCGTCCACCTGGGCGGGACGCTCGACGAGATCGCGCGTGCCGAGGCGACGGTCGCCGCCGGCGCGCACCCCGATGCACCCGCCGTGATCCTCGTGCAGCCCACGGTCATGGATCCGAGCCGCGCGCCGGACGGCGGGCACGTCGCCTGGGCGTACTGCCACGTGCCGAACGGCTCCGACGTGGACCAGACGGACGCGATCGAGCGACAGATCGAGCGTTTCGCCCCGGGCTTCCGCGACGTCGTGACGGCCCGCCACGTCATGGGTCCCGCCGCGATGGAGCGCCACGACGCCAACTACGTGGGTGGTGACATCAACGGCGGCGCCGCGGACCTGCGGCAGCTGCTCACCCGACCGACGGTCTCGCCGCGTCCCTGGGCGACGTCGATCCCCGGCGTCTATCTCTGCTCGTCCTCGACCCCACCGGGCGGGGGCGTGCACGGCATGGGCGGGCTGCACGCGGCCCGCCTTGCGCTCGCGCGTGACGTGTCCCGAGACTGACCGGGTGCCCGCGCCGATCCACCTCGACACCGAGCAGCGACGACGACGCCTCGGCCGGCGCCATCACCTCCTGCACCCGGCGACGAACGTCGATCGGGTCGCGACGGATCTGGTCGGCCTTCACTCGAGCGACCCGGCGGCCGTGCATCTCGCGGCTCGCGCCCGGGTCCGCGGGTTCGCGACGGAGATGCTCGAGCACGCGCTCTACGAGTCGCGCACGCTCGTCCGCATGCTCGGCATGCGCCGAACGATGTTCGTGATCGACCGCGGCGGTGCTGCGGTGATGGACGCGGCGTGCACGCAGGCGCTCGTCGCCGGCGAGCGCAAGCGGCTCGTCGGGCTCATCGAGGATCAAGGCGTCGCGACGGACGGCCGGAAATGGCTCACCGGCGTGATGCGTCGAACCTTGCGTGCGCTCGACACCCACGGCGAGGCGACGGCGACCGAGCTCACCCGCGACGTTCCCGAGCTACGCGTGAAGCTCCGCATGGGCGAAGGGAAGAGATGGGCCGCGACCGTCGGCATGTCGACACGTGTCCTGTTCCTGCTCGCCACCGAGGGCAGGATCGTGCGCGGTCGTCCGAAGGGCGGTTGGACATCGAGCCAGTACCGGTGGGCGACGACCGAGTCCTGGCTCGGCACCGCACTCTCCACCGAGACCACGCCCGCACGCGCCGAGCTGGCTCGTCGCTGGCTCGCGGTCTTCGGACCGGGCACGCTCCGCGATCTGAGCTGGTGGACCGGCTGGTCCCAGGCAGTCACTCGGAACACGCTGCGCGAGCTCGGCGCGGTCGAGGTCGCCATCGACGACGGCATGGGATTCGTGCTTCCCGACGACGTCGGGAAGCAGCGTCGCGCCACCACTCCGTGGGTCGCCCTGCTGCCGGGACTGGATCCGACGGTGATGGGGTGGAAGGAACGCGACTGGTACCTGGAGCCCGCGCACACCGCGGCGCTCTTCGACCGCAGCGGCAATGCCGGACCGACCGTGTGGGCCGACGGACGGATCATCGGCGGGTGGGCCCAGCGCACGGACGGGACCGTGGTCACCGAGCTGCTGACGCCGGTCGACCCTTCCGTGCGCCGGGCGGTCGAGGCCGAGGCCGGTGCGCTGGAGGACTGGCTCGGCGATGTCCGGGTGATCCCCCGGTTCCGCACCCCTCTCGAGCGCCGCCTCACCGACGCCTGACCCCGCCCGACCCGCAGGAGTCCCCGACCGCTGGTCGACCCGACCCACGCGAACGCCCGGGCACCTCGGCGATCAGACCGAGGTGCAGCACTCCCGCCCGACCCGCAGGAGTCCCCGACCGCTGGTCGACCCGACCCACGCGAACGCCCGGGCACCTCGGCGATCAGACCGAGGTGCAGCACTCCCGCCCGACCCGCAGGAGTCCCGGACCGCTGGTCGACCCGACCCACGCGAACGCCCGGGCACCTCGGCGATCAGACCGAGGTGCAGCACTCCCGCCCGACCCGCAGGAGTCCCGGACCGCTGGTCGACCCGACCCACGCGAACGCCCGGGCACCTCGGCGATCAGACCGAGGTGCAGCACTCCCGCCCGACCCGCAGGAGTCCCGGACCGCTGGTCGACCCGACCCACGCGAACGCCCGGGCACCTCGGCGATCAGACCGAGGTGCAGCACTCCCGCCCGACCCGCAGGAGTCCCGGACCGCTGGTCGACCCGACCCACGCGGACGCCCGGGCACCTCGGCGATCGGAGAGTGACGGATTGCACGCTGGGCTCACGCCCGACACGGTCCTAGCCTGACACCCGTTCGCTCCCGCCCCCGACCAGGAGCCGAAGCATGCAACGACTCGCCCGCGCCTGTTTCCACCACCGCCGTGCCGTCCTCGCCGTCTGGGTGGTGGTGCTCGTCGGCCTCTCGGTGCTGGCGAGCAGCGCCGGCGGCGTGTTCAAGGTGCAGAACGGGTTGCCGGGCTCCGAGAGTCAGCGTGCGTTCGACCTGCTGAAGGAGAAGGGGTTCGGCGACCGGGCGGGCATCCAGGCCCAGATCGCGTTCACGAGCACCGCCGGCGTGAAGGACCCTGCGGTGCAGCAGGCGATGGACGACCTGTTCACCAAGATCCGTCGGGACGTCGACGGCGTGTCGATCGCGAGCCCCTACGACCCCACCAACGCGCGCCAGATCTCCCAGGACGGGACGATCGCCTACGCCGAGCTGCAGTTCCGCGACCGGGAGTCGTCCGCGTACCAGGACGCCGCCGACACCATCAAGCGGCTCCGCAACGAGGTGCACGTCGACGGGCTGCGCATCGAGCTCGGCAACCAGCTGTTCTCGAAGCAGGACTTCGGGAGCGAGGCGATCGGATTGATCCTCGCCATGATCATCCTGCTCGTCGCGTTCGGCTCCGTGCTCGCGATGGGTCTGCCGATCGCGACGGCGCTCGTCGGCATCGGGTGCGGGGTGGCACTCGTGAAGCTCGTCGCCAACGCCGTCAACATGCCTGACTTCACGACCCAGGCCGTCCTGATGATCTCGATCGGCGTCGGGATCGATTACGCGCTCTTCATCGTCACGCGCTACCGCGAGGTCCTCGCATCAGGACGCGATCCCGAATCGGCGACCGTCGTCGCTCTCGACACGGCTGGTCGCGCGGTGCTGTTCGCGGGGACGACCGTCGTCATCGCGCTGCTCGGTCTCCTCATCCTCAACACCGAGACGTTCCGCGGAGTCGCGATCGGCACGGCGATCGGGGTCCTCGTCACCCTGCTCGGTTCCCTCACGCTGCTCCCGGCGCTGCTCGGCTTCGTCGGCCGGAACATCGACCGGTTCGGGCTTCCCCGCCGCCATCGCGACGACGCCGAACGGACCCCGTTCTGGAAGCGCTGGAGCCACACCGTGCAGCGGCGTCCCTGGCCCGCGTTCATCGGTGCGCTGGTCGTGCTGCTCGTCATCGCGATGCCGGTCTTCTCGATGCGACTCGGGTTCGGTGACGCCGGCAACAACCCGAAGGGCGACACGAGTCGCGACGCGTACGACCTGCTCGCGAAGGGCTTCGGCCCGGGATTCAACGGCCCACTGATCATCGCAGCGGAGACCCCGGGTGGAGCCGCCGACCTCGGGGTCCTCGACGACCTGAGCCAGAAGCTCAACGCCGCACCCGGCGTCGCGTTCGCCACGCCGCCGCGACCCAACGCGGCAGGCGACGCGGCGATCATGCAGGTGATCCCGACGACGTCGCCGCAGGACAAGGCGACAGGCGACCTCGTCGACCGCGTCCGGCACGAGATCGTTCCACGAGCCGTGGCCGGTTCCTCGATCACCGTGGCCGTCGGCGGTCTCCCCGCCGCCGTCGACGACTTCGCCAACTACACCTTCCGCATGTTGCCGCTCGTGGTCGGGCTGGTGCTGCTCCTGTCGTTCGTGCTCCTCATGCTCGTGTTCCGCAGCCTGCTGGTCCCCCTCAAGGCCGTGATCATGAACCTGCTGTCGGTCGGCGCCGCGTACGGCGTGATGGTCGCCGTGTTCCAATGGGGCTGGGGCATCAGCCTCATCGGCGTCGGCAAGGAGGGTCCGATCGAGGCCTGGGCGCCGCTGATGCTCTTCGCCGTCGTGTTCGGCCTCTCGATGGACTACGAGGTGTTCCTGCTCTCGCGGATCAAGGAGGAGTACGACCGGACCGGCGACAACGCGACCGCGGTGGCGGACGGCCTCGCGATGACCGCCCGCGTGATCACGGCGGCGGCCGCGATCATGGTGTGCGTCTTCGGCGCGTTCGTGCTCGGCCCCGAGCGCTCACTCAAGGTGTTCGGGCTCGGGATGGCGGTCGCGGTCTTCGTGGACGCGACGATCGTCCGGCTCGTGCTCGTCCCCGCGACGATGGAGCTGCTCGGCGACCGCAACTGGTGGATCCCCAACTGGTTGGACCGGATCCTGCCCCACGTCCAGGTCGAGGGACACCCGGACCTCGACGCCGAGCTCGCCGAGCTCCTGGAGACGCCGGCCCCGACGAGCTGAGCTCACAGCGTCAGTCGGTATTCGAGCTCGTCGCGGATCGGCACACCGCCGACCCCGAGCTCGGGGATCGTCGGCTTGAGGAGGCGGCGGGCGTCGTCGACGGCCCCGAGGTAGCGGCGCGCGAGCTCGAAGCCGAACGCTTCGTAACACGCGATGGCCGGGACGTTGTCGTCGGTGGTGATCAACCAGAGCTCCCGCGCGTCGGCGGCGCGTGCGGTCTCGGCCACCGCGCCGAGCAAGGCGCGGGCGACCCCCTCCCGGCGACGGACGGACTCGAGCGTGACGATCTCGCACGCGGTGTTCCCGAGCGCGTACGTGACTGCGCCGACGGGCTCGCGGTCGACGCACGCCACGTAGGCCGGCAGGTCGCGTGGGTCGACGAGCGCACCGCGGCGCGCGACGACGCCGCCCCACACGCGGTCGATGCGATCCCGCAGCAGGTCGCGGAGCGCGCCCGCCGGTCCGACGGCCACGATCTCCACGAACGGACGGGCCGGGTCAGGCGGTCGCGGCGTCGAACGGCTCGAGCCCGAGGCGGGCACGGACCTCCGGTCGACGCAGCGGCGGATCCGTCTTCGGTGGTTGGCGGCGTGCCGGCAGATCCGCGAGCAGGTGCTCGGTGATGTGCGCGATGCGCAACGCGGCGTCCTCCATGGCCGAGGCGACGTCGGCCTTGGGCTTGGCGACACCGGTGACCTTGCGGACGAACTGGCGGGCGGCGGCCTCGATCTCCTCGCGCGTGGCGGGGGGCTCGAGCCCTCGGAGCTCGGTGATGTTTCGGCACATGCCCGAGAGCGTAGGTGGTCCCCTCACCGTCCGATCGACGCGCGTTTCCCGCCCCCCACCCCCGGATTTGCGCGCCCATTGCAGCGGGGTTTGCCCCCGGATTTGCGCGCCCATTGCAGCGGGGTTTGCCCCCGGATTTGCGCGCCCATTGCAGCGGGGACCGCGGGCAGCTGCGAGGATCCGGCGATGACCGACGACGCACGCGGATACTGGCCGAGTCGCTGGCCCGGTGAGGACGGCGGCCCCCGCCGGACCGGGATCCCGCGCTCCGGCACCGGGCTCGACATCGGTCCCGACGATCAGCTCGTGGCAACCACACGGGAGGCGATCGTCGCCACGATGGTCGTGCTGCGCGACCCCGGCGAGGTGTACCTCCTCCGTCACACCGGCGGCCCGGACGCGATCAGCTGGGTCGAGCGGATCGACCCGGTGACCCTGGACGTGATCGAGCGCTCGCCCGACCTCCCGGGTGGCAGGACCTGGCCCGGAGGGATCGCGGCGCACGCCAACGGATCGATCTACGTCGCGTTCGGTCGGCACGCGCACCGCCTCACCCCCGACCTCTCGGACGTGACGACCGTCGAGCTGCCGCGCGACCGCCCGTACAACAGCTTCGTCATCCTCCCCGACGGTCACCTCGTGCTGAAGGACTTCGGCGGCGCGCTGCCTCCCGGCGCCGGTGAGCTCGCCGACGAGTCGTGCGAGCTGCTCGTGCTCGATCCCGAGCAGCTGGGCGTCGTGGCGACGGCCGAGCTCCCGGAGCGATCCGTCGCCCGCCTCTCCGCCGACGGCGACGACGTCTACGTCGTCGGGACCGACCACCTGTGGCGAGCGCGATGGGACGGCACCACCCTCACGGTCGACGACGCCTTCCGGCCCCGTTACCGGACGCTCGACGGCCAGACCTACGGCTGGGACGCCGTGCTCGCCGGCGGCGCGGCCTGGTTC
The DNA here is from genome assembly GCA_963752335.1 of uncultured Acidimicrobiia bacterium. Classification (GTDB taxonomy): domain Bacteria; phylum Actinomycetota; class Acidimicrobiia; order IMCC26256; family JAENVU01; genus JAENVU01. Next base: position 93,929 of record CAVVXW010000001.1, read on the forward strand.
CTCGACAACGGCGAGGGCACGGACGGCTTCGCGGGCAGCTTCCGCGGCGTGACGCGTTCCACGACGCCCCTGCACCTCGTACGCGTCGACCTCGCGACCGGCGCGGTGACCCTCACGGAGATCTGCGGGATTCCGGGCGGGATCGTCGCCAACCCCCCTGCGATCGACGTCGAGCGCGGCATCGCCGTCGGCTACGACAGCGCGAACGGGGTCGTCGCCGCGTTCGACATCGACGAGGACGGCTCGCTCGCACCACGATGGCGGCGCGATCAGAACCACGCCTGCCATCTGATCCTCTCCCCGGACACGGGAGAGCTCGTGACCGCGGATCACGACGGCGAGCGCATGATGGAGCAGGTCGTGGTGCTCGACATCGAGACGGGCGAGGAACGGGGTCGGGTCGACACCGGCAGCCCGCTGCAGTCCCCGGTGTTCCTCGCCCCCGGCTTCGGCCGTGACCTCTACTACGTCGCGTTCCCGGTCGTGAGTCGGATCAGCGTCACGCCGGGAGCCTGAGCCGCCGCATGGCCGCGGCACGGCCGCGCTCGCTACGGTCTCGCCCGACGCTCGCCCCCACACCACCAGGAGTGCACATGCCCCGTCTCGACCTCACGGGAGCCTCGGCCGTCGTCACCGGCGGCGCATCGGGAATCGGCGAGGCGTCGGCCCGCCAGCTGGCCGCGCTCGGGATGCGGGTCGTGATCGCGGACCTCAACGAGGAGAAGGGCACCGGGGTGGCCTCCGAGCTGGGCGGCCTGTACGCGAAGTGTGACGTGTCGAGCGAGGAGGACGGGCTGGCTGCGGTCGCCGCCGCGTCCGAGATGGGGCCGCTGCGCGCGCTCGTGAACTCGGCCGGCCTCGGTAACGCCAACCGCACCGTCGACCGCAACGGCGCGCCGTTCCCCCAGGACCAGTTCGACTTCGTGATCAAGATCAACCTGCTCGGCACGTTCAACATGCTCCGGCTCTGCGCCGCGGCCATGTCCCGGACCGATCCGATCACCGACGACGGCCAGCGCGGCGCGATCGTCAACATGGCGTCGGTTGCGGCGTTCGACGGCCAGATCGGACAGGCCGCGTACTCCGCGTCGAAGGGTGGAGTGGTGGGCCTGACCCTCCCGGTCGCCCGCGACCTCAGCGCAGTGGGGATCCGGGTCAACACCGTGGCGCCGGGGTTGATCGACACGCCGATCTACGGCGAGGGCGACGCGTCCGAGGCGTTCAAGTCCCATCTCGGCCAGTCGGTGCTGTTCCCGAAGCGGCTCGGCACCGCCGAGGAGCTGGCGTTCATGGTGACGGACCTCATCACGAATCCCTACATGAACGGCGAGGTCGTGCGGGTCGACGGCGGCATCCGCATGCCGCCGAAGTAGCACGCCGATCGGCTAGCCCGGGCGGTGGGCGACGACGAGACAGTCGATCGCGTTCCGTCGCCCGTCGGGGGTCTCGACGGCACGGGTGATCGTCTCGGCGCGGTCGATCGCGAGGTCGCCGATGCCGCTCGACGCCAGGTCGGCGACGATCAGCTCCGGGGTCGGCATCACGGTCGGATCCTGCGGTCCGCCGACGCCGTCGGCGATGTTCGTGAGGTCGTGGGCGACCATCACGAAGCGCCCACCCGGCGCGAGCGCCCGCGCCGCCCGGTGCAGCATCGCCGCCCGGGCCGGCGCAGGGAACTGCACGTAGAACACGATCACGAGGTCGAAGCTGGCCGGTGACAGCTCGACGGTGGTCACGTCCGCGACGATCCAGTCGACGTCCACGCCGCTGTCGGCGGCGAGCCTCCGACCCTTGTCCACTCCGACCGACGAGAAGTCGACCGCGGTCACCCGCCAGCCCTGCGCGGCCAGCCACACGGAGTTGCGACCCTCGCCGCTCGCGAGATCGAGCGCCCGACCCGGCGTGAGATCGGCGACGAGGCCCGGGAGGAACTGGTTGGGGTCGGCATGCCACACGTAGTCGGCGGTGTCGTAGCGGCGGTCCCACTCCTCGGCGTTCACGATGTCGCCCCGACGGGGGCGGCACGCCGGGCGCTCCGCCAGTGGCTGGGCGACGAGCCGCGCGACCGCTTGAAGGCGCGGCTGAACGCCTCCTCGGAGTCGTACCCCACCTTGCGGGCGATCGCGAACACGGTGGCGTCGGTGGACGCGAGCAAGCCGTCGGCGAGGTGCATCCGCCAGTCCGCGAGGTACCGGATCGGAGAACGTCCGAGCACCTGACGGAACCGCTCGTCGAGCCCCGAGCGCGACACCGCGGCGGCCGCCGCGATCTCCCCCACGGTCCACCGACGATCCGGTGCCGCGTGCAGCGCCGCGAGCGCGGGCGCGACGACCGGATCCCGGAGTGCCGCGAGCCACCCGGCGTCGGATGCCGGCGACGTCGCGAGGTACGCCTTGAGGACCTCGATCACCACGAGCTCGGGGAGCCGGGTCGCGACCGCCGGCGGTACCGGCGACGGCGCACGATCCGAACCGCTCGTGGTCTCCTGCATCGCGTACTGCACGCTCGCCTGCACCCAGCGGCTCGCCGCCTCGTCCGGTGGGTGGACGACGAACGCGGGCGGGAAGACGCACATCTTCGGATCGAACAGCGGGTCCTCGGACACGAGGTATCCGCAGACCATGCTCGTCGACGGGCCGTCACCGCCGTATTGGACGAATGGAAGGCTGCTCCAGGGCGGTGGGTCGAACAGGGACAGCATCGACACGAGCTCCGCCGGTGCGTCACTCTCGAACCGGTGGTCGTCGCCGTACGGCAGCACGATGATGTCGCCCGCCCGCGCCGAGTGACGCTGACCCTCGACGTCGACGACCCAGCAGTGGCCGCGCGCCACGATGTGGAACAGCAGCAGGCGCTCCGCACCGGGATGGAGCGCACCGGCGACCCGGTTCGGCGTCGACTCGATCGCGAACGGCTCGCTGAACTCCGAGCGGAAGAAGATCGCACCGGCGAGGCGCAGCTGCTCGAGCGCGTCCTGCAGCACCGACGCGGCGTTCGAGCTCGCGACGGGGGTCATCGGCACACTCCTGGGGTCGCGGTCACGCGCGCCGGTGGCTCGGTCATGGCCATTCGCCGTGCTCCTGCGGATACTGGCGGGGACGCTACGTCAAACCGCTCGGCGCCGGTCGGGAAATCCGGTCGCGCGGCGTGCGTCACCGACCACACGAGGAGAATCCGATGACCACGTTTCCACCGCTCACCCACGTCGCGCTGACCGTCCGCGACCTCGCCATCAGCGTTCCCTGGTACGAGGCGCTCCTCGCCGCGGAGCCGGTCCTCGACGAGGACACCGACCCGGACATGCACCACACGGTGTATCTGCTCGGGAACGGCACACTCCTGGGGATCCATCAGCACGACCGGGCGGCACCGTCCGAGCGCTTCAGCGAGTACCGCGTCGGCCTCGACCACGTGGCGTTCGGCTGCGCGGACCGGGCGGAGCTCGAGAGTTGGGCGTCCCGGCTCGACGAGCTCGGCATCGAGCACGGCGGCATCAAGGACGCGCACTACGGGTCGGGCGTCAGCTTCCGGGACCCCGACGGCATCGCCCTTGAGTTCTTCGCCCCGCCGGCCGGCTGATCGAGAGCGGCGTTCCGACACCGACCCGGACCCGAGGTGGTCCGGGTCGGTGTCGTGCGCCCGTCAGCCGGCACGGGTGGGGGCTCGGCCCTCACCCGGGGGCCCGGCGAAGGCCTGAGCGATCCCCATCCACTGGGTCGCGACCGGCCCGTCGATGACCAGAGCGGTGTCGGCGAGATTGCGACGCTGGGTCACGACGAGGGCGAAGTCGAGCGCGGGACCTCGAACACGATCCGTCGCGCCGGGATCACCGAAGGACCACCTCGTGCCGTCGGGCGCATCGAGCTCGACCGCCACCGGGGACGTCGGCGGTTCCAGGCCGTTCGCCGTGAACGAGAACCCGAACGTCCGCACGCCGAGGTAGGCGACGTGACGCACGGCCTCGGTCACCGGGTGCTCGAGGCCGAACGCATCGAAGACGTCCTGACCGTGGGCCCAGGTCTCCATGATGCGGGCGGTCAACGACGACGCGACGCTCATCGGCGGTCCGTACCAGGGCACGCGGGCCGACGGGTCGAGCGCGAGGAAGGTGGCGACCATGGCCGTCCGCGAATCGCGGAACCACTCCAGGACCTCGGCGCCGGTCAGCGTTCGGGTCCGGTTCGAGATCCGCTCGGTGATGCCGGCGGGATCGGCGAGCGCGGTCTCGAGCTCGCGGGTGAACGCGCCCGGGTCGGTGGCGGCGAGCGCCGCCTGCTCGTCGAAGTAGGCGAGGTGCGCGATCTGCTCCTGGACCCGCCAGCCGGGTGCGGGGGTCGGGGTCGCCCACCCGTCCTCGTCCAGCTGCTCGACCACGGCGAGCAGCGCGGCGGTCTCGGCCGCGAGGTCCGCGGCCAGCTCGTCGAGGTCCACCGGCACGGGGCGAAGGTAGCGTCCCGGCGTCGAGAGTGGACCGCGAAGCGGCGTCGCTCGACGGAGCGGCCGATACGGCGGCCGCGACGCGGATGCGAGAGTGGGAGAGATGGACTTCAGGGAGAGCGCCGAGCAGGAGATGTTGCGGGCGGCCGTCCATGATGTCGGCGCGAGGTTCGGGCACGAGTACTTCGCGGAGAAGGCCCGGAACGACGGCCGGACCGACGAGCTCTGGGACGCCGTCGGCGAGCTCGGGTTCCTGGGCGTCCACCTGCCCGAGGAGTACGGCGGCGGCGGCCAGGGCATGTCGGAGCTGGCGATCGTCTGCGAGGAGCTCGCCGCCGTCGGTTGTCCCCTGCTGCTCGTGCTCGTCTCCCCCGCGATCTGCGGTGAGCTCATCAAGCACTTCGGCACCGCCGCGCGAGCGCGACACCTGGCTCCGCCCGATGGCACTCGGCGAGAAGATGGTGTTCGCCATCACGGAGCCCGACGCCGGCTCGAACAGCCACAACATCGCCACGACCGCCCGCCGTGACGGCGACGTGTACCGCCTCAACGGATCGAAGACCTACATCTCCGGCGTCGACGAGGCGCCCCGTGTGCTCGTCGTGACCCGCACCGGCACCGAGGAGTCGACCGGGAGGGCCAAGCTGTCGCTGTTCGTGGTCGACACCGACGCGCCCGGGCTCGAACGCACGATGATCCCGATGGAGATCCGTGCGCCCGAGAAGCAGTACACGTTGTTCTTCGATGACGTCGAGGTCCCGGTCGACCGGCTCGTCGGCGATGAGCACGAAGGGCTCCGTCAGGTGTTCGTCGGTCTGAACCCCGAGCGCATCATGAGCGCGTCCATCTGCACGGGCATCGGGCGCTACGCACTCGAACGCGCCGCCGCGTACGCCAACGAGCGCGCCGTCTGGGACGTCCCGATCGGTCGTCACCAGGGCATCGCGCACCCGCTGGCCACCGCGAAGATCGAAGTCGAGCTGGCCCGGCTGATCACGGCGAAGGCCGCGTGGATGCACGACCACAGCGAGGACCGGGTGGCTGCCGGGGAGGCCGCGAACATGGCGAAGTACGCGGCGGCCGAGGCCGGCCTCCACGCGCTCGACGCGGCCATCCAGACCCACGGAGGGAACGGCCTCGCGAGCGAGTACGGCCTCGCCGATCTCTGGGGCATGGTGCGACTGCTCCGCATCGCGCCGGTGAGTCGCGAGATGGTGCTCAACTTCGTCGCCCAGCAGTCGCTGGGTCTCCCGAAGTCGTACTGATCGCCCAAGTCGGCTGGCGCCGCGCCGCGAGTGCGAGACGGACCGGTAGATTCATGTCCTCGTGGCCCGGCCCGCCGCTCGGGCGAGCCGCCGCGGAGAGATGCGGGGGTCTTCCGATGATCAACGATCCCGGCCGGACCGCGGTGCGCCCTGCGACGGGACGGCGAGTCGAATGAGGCTCTCGGCCGCGGTCGTGTTCGTGAGCGATCTCGAACGGGCTCGCGAGTTCTACTGCGAGCTGCTCCAACTCGACGTCGCGATCTCGGCACCCGACGCGCTCCTCCTCACCAACGCCGATGGCGATCACCTGATCGTCCGCGAGTTCGCCCGCGCGGTGCAGCCCTCGGTGGCACTCGGTGTCCGTTACACGGTCTGGTCGGCGACGGACGCCGCCGATCTCGCCCGTTGCGAGCAGCTGCTGGTGACCTGGGGGGCACGCGTGGCGTCGTGGACCGAACACGGAACCAGCGTGGTGGAAGGGTACGACCCGGACCGCACGCCGATCCTGATCACCTATCCACCCGGGCCACCGCTCGGCGGGACGGACGTCCCGAAACGCGCCTTCACGTACTGAGCGCCCCGACCGCTCCGGACACCGCCTCGGCGTGCCTGCCTACGCTGCGGGGATGACGACGAGCGACGCGGCCTCCCGGACGACCGGGCTCGAAGGTGCCCTCGAGGAGCTCTCCCGGGACGAGCTCGCGACGTTGCTGCGCGAGTGGCTGCTGCACGGGCACCTCCAGGACCGGGTCGGCATCCCGCTCCTCTACCAGTACGAGGTCGACCGTGAGGGCGCGCAGGACGTCGCCATCGACGAGTGGATGACCGCGAGCCCGATCTACTCGAGGCGCACCCAGCAGCTGCTGGGCTTCCGGGGCACGAACGTCGAGACGATCCTGAAGAACATCCAGATCGACATCGGCTCGCCACCCCAGTACATGGACTTCCGGCTGAAGGTCGTCGACGACGACCACGGCGAGTTCTGGCTGGACCACTGCGGTGCGCTGATGGACGTCGAGCCGATGGGCGAGAACTGGGTCCAGGGCATGTGCCACACCATCGAGGACCCCACCTTCGACGCGACGGCCCTCGCGACCAACGGCCACGCCAAGGTGCGTCCGATCCACCGCCCACCCCGCACGCCGGCCGACCGCACGCCGCACTGTCACTGGACCGTGACGATCGATCCCGACCACCCCACGCCCGCGCCGCATCCGAACCAGGCTCTCGTCGAGGCGTCGGTCGTGGCCTCGGCACCGGTCGTGCCGCCCGGACCGGTCGACGACGCCGACGGCCTCGTCGACTACTCCGGCCGGCTCGACCCCGACCTGCGCTTCGAGGACTTCTCGCGCGAGACCCTGCTTTCGATCCTCCCGGAGGTCGCGCGGCAGAGCCACCTGCTCATGCGCGGCTACCTGCTGTCGGTCGCCCAGCGGGTGAGCCCGGAGATCGCCGAAGAGCTCGGCCCGAGGGTGCTCGTGGGTGTCGTGCCCGTCACCGCCTCCCGGCTGGTCCGCGCCTTCGGCATCGACGGGACGGACGCGGCGGCGCTCGCGTCGGTGCTGACCCTGCACCCGTCGCTCCGGCCCGCCGGCTACGTGGACGCGACCGTGGTGGTCGTGGACGAGAGCACCGTCCGGCTCGCGTTCGCGCCCTCAGGGATCTTCGACGAGGGCGACCATCACACCTGGCTCGCCGGGCTCGGCGGTGCGGGCGACCGCGCGATCGACGCGCTCGCCCGGGCGGTGAACCCGCGCTTCGTCGCGTCGGCGGTGGTGCCGCGCGACGGCGAAGTCCACGCGTACGAGATCACGCTCGATCCCGCGGCCGAGCCGCGCCTCGAGGAACCCGAGACCGCCCTCGCACGGTTCAGCGGTGCCGCGAGCTTCGAGTTCCGCTAGCCGACAGCCTCGAGCTGGAGCGGGGCCGACACCACGAGACGGAAACGGCCACGACCGGTCTTCTCGATGCGCAGCGGCGCGTCGCGCTCCTCGAGCCGACGCTTCAACAGGATGAGCCGGCTCTCGAGGTTGTCTCGGTACTCGGGCAGGTCGAGCGTCGGGTCGAGCCGGACCTCGCGGTTGGTGAACTCGTCCCGCCCCTCGCTCGCGTACTGCTGCACCAGCGACCAGAGGATCCGCCCGGCCACGCCCTTGATCAGGTAGTCGGTGCCCAGGAAGACGCTCCCGTCCACGGTGAAGAACCGCACCTGCGTCACCGGCACGGCGGCACGTGCAGGTTCGGGGACCCGTTCGCCGACCGCGCCCTCGACGGGTTCGGTGCGCTCGCGGACGAGGTCGATCTCGATCGCGCTGGCGAGCATGCCCGCAACGACCGCCAGCACGGCTTCGTCCTCGTCGTCGAACGCGAGCTTGCGCTCCGACTCCACCATCAGCACGCCGACGAGTCGTCCCATGGCCATCGCCGGCACGGCGAGCTGCGCCTCGACGCGCTCCAGCCCCGGCATGGGGATCTCGATGCCGGGCCCGACATGTCCCTCGGCTTCGTAGCTCTGCCGCACCGCACGCGTGTACTTGCGGATCTGAGTCATGTTGGCGACGCGCACGGCCCGGCATTGATCGGCCACGACCCCGATCGTCCCCTCTCCGACCGCGACCTCCGAGCCCACACCCTCGGCGCTGTACCCGTGGCTCGCGATGGTGTACAGCCGTGAACCGGTCTCGTCGACCAGCATCAGGATCGAGTGCGCGAAGCCGAGCAGGTCGGCGAGACCACGCAGCGCCGTCGCCACCAGTGTGTCGAGGTCCGGCGCGCGCCCCAACCGCATGCTGAGCTCGGCGATCTCGGTGGGCCCGCCCACGGTCGTTCCCCCGGCGGACGCGTCGCGCTCCTCGACGACACCGGCGCGCTGCTGCTCGATCCGTTCGACCCGGTACACGTCGGCGGCGCGGAGTCGGAAGACGTCCTGCATGCCCTGGAGCGCTGCGACCGTGTCGACGTCCCGACGCAATGCCTCGAACGCCGGCCCGTGCCGGTCGGTGCGCTCGTAGCGCAACGTGACGCGGTACTGGCCGTAGTCACGCGGATCGATCAGGAGCAGCGACGCACGCGGGTTCTCCATGATGTTGCGCGCGGTCTTGGAGAAGAACTGGTTCGACAACGCAAGGCGCTCATCGTCGACGATGTGCGCGCACGACAGGTAGGTCACGTTCGGGACGCCACGCGCGTCAGCCGTCGCCAGGACCGGCGGGACCACGCCCTCGCAACACGGGCGGAGATCCTCCAACTCGATCTCGCGCTCCTCGCCGCTCACGGCGCGGCGGAAAGGCTGGCTCCGGCCTGCGGGCCGGGCGTCTGGTTGTACAGCTCCTCGACGTCCAGCGTGCAGGCGACGAATCGTTCCGGCACCATGTTGTCGATCAGGCCTCGTGGGGTGTGGTCGGTCTCGTTCACGTCGCGGACGAAGAGCTCGGTCGCCCGCTCCCGGGTCGCCATGTCGAGCGCGCTGAGCGCGTCGAGCGACCGGACCCGTCCCTTCACCTGGGTCGAGGCCAGCGTCCGCACACACGCGCCCGTGATCGCGACGGCTGCACCCGCGGTGAGGAGAGGAACCACCACGGCGTCCTCGGCGTCGAGGTAGATCCGCAGCGCCGCACCGTCCTCCACGATCGTCGCGCCCCACGCGCGGGTCGCGTAGGGCGCGCCGTCGGTGTCGGCGGCACCGACGATCAGGGCGCTGCCGTCTTCGAGGTGCTGTGCCGTGTCGGGTCCGATCCTCACGATGTTCCTCGGAATAGCGACTACTTAGCGTTCTCGTACGGGCCATTCAGGAGCAGGCGGGAACGCTATCCCGCATCCTCGTGATGTCACCCCGGCACGGTGCCGGGGACCGAGGAAAGGAACCTCTCATGACCGTCATCGACACCACCACTCCCAGCACCTACGAGATGGTCGCCGTCGACACCTACCGCGACATCCACAAGGGGATCCGGGCGGACCTCTTCGCGCTCACCGGCGCGGCCGGGCGGATCGACCCCGCCTGCCCGGGTGACATCCAGGGGATCGCGGCCCACCTCGACGCCACCGTGGAGCTGCTCGTGACCCACGCCGAGCACGAGGACGGTCACATCGGCCCGGTCATGGCCGAGCGGCTGCCCGACCTCGCGGCCACCATCGAGCGGGACCACGCGGTCCTCGAGGGTCGGCTGCTCGATCTCCGGGCATGGGCCCGGGCCGCGGTCGAGTGCCCCGAGGGCGAGACGCGCTTCGAGGTGCAGCGCCTGTACGTGGAGCTGGCGTCGTTCACCTCCGCCTACCTGGCCCACCAGGACCTCGAGGAGCGGATCGTGGCTCCCGAGCTGCAGCGCGTGCTCGGTGCCGAGGGTGTGCTCACCATCCACCAGGCGATCCTCGCAAGCATCCCGCCGGAGGTGATGGCCACATCACTGGCGCTGATGCTGCCGGCGATGAACAACGCCGACCGGACCGAGATGCTCGGCGGCATGCAGGCCGGCGCGCCGCCCGAGGTGTTCGCCGGTGTCTGGAGCCTGGCCGGCTCGGTGCTCGAGGCCCGCGACCTCGCGATCCTCGGGGCCCGCCTGGGGGTCTGAACCACCGTCCCGCCGACGTCCCACCAACCGACGCGCAGATCCGGGGGTACACCCCCGGATTTGCGCGCGCAAAGCGGGGGGTGTGGGCCCCGATTTGCGCGCGCATTGCGAGGGGGTGGGCGGCTAGGTGAAGCCGGGGAGGGCGTCGGCCTCGGCGTCGAAGAGCTCCAGGACCATGGAGCGGATCTCGGCCGGACTGCACACCGCGGCCGTCAGCGGGTCGAGGGTGACCGCGAGGATCGCGGCTTCCTTGCTCCGCTCGACGGCCGCCTGTGCGCCGAGGTCGTAGACCGCCATGTTCGACGCGCAGATCGCGGCCATCTGCGGCGGCAGCGGCCCGTACCGGGTCGGCCGGGCACCGACCCGGTCGATGACCGTCGCGACCTCGACGATCCCGTGGTGGTCGAGGTTGGCGATCAGCCCGCCCCGGTTCGGGACATTGGCGTTGATGGTGTACGGCACGTTCTTCTCGCGGGCCTCGATGATCCACGAGGCGTACTCCCACGAGCGTCTCGCCGGCACCGACTCCTCGCCGGCGAGCATCCGGTCACGTTGCGCGTCGGCGTTCACGCGCCACTGCGGCCAGTTCCGCGCGTAGAAGGCCGACTCACCGTCGTATTCCGGACCGCAGTAGCGGTCCATGAGCTCGGGGCGGGTCCGGTAGTACGGCAGGTACTCGGAGAGGTGGCCGCTGCTCTCGGTGATGAACGCGCCGAAGTGCAGCATCATGTCCTTGCGGACGAGGTCGCCGGCGTCCCACTGCTCTGCGGGGTCACCGTCGAGGTCGCGCCGGGCCCGCTCCATCAGCTGCGGGTAGAGATCCACGCCGGCATGCTCGAGTCGGGTGAACCACGCGAGGTGGTTGATGCCGGCGCACTCCCACGTGAGCTCCCGCCACGGAATGCCCGCACGCGCCGCGAGCACGCGGCTCGTCGCCTGCACCGAGTGGCAGAGCCCGACCACCGGCACCCGGGACCTTCGGGCCGCGGCCAGGCACATCATGCTCATCGGGTTCGTGTAGTTGAGGACGATCGCCTGCGGGCAGAGGCGCTCGACGTCGGCCAGGACGTCGAGCCACACGGGGATGGTGCGGAGACCCTTGAACACCCCACCGGGGCCGACGGTGTCGCCGATGCACTGGTCGACGCCGTACCGCGCCGGGATGTCGTTGTCGAAGCCCACGTAGTCGACGCCGGAGACCTCGATGCAGTTCACGACGTAGTCGCTGCCCGGGAGCGCCTCACACCGGTCGGTCGTCGCGGTGACGTGCCAGCGGTCGGCCACGCCGAGCTCGGTGGCGATCCGCTCGACGAGGCGCGCCATGGTGGCCAGGCGGTGCTCGTCGATGTCGACGAGCGCGATCGTGCCGCCGGCGTGCTCCGGGATCAGGAACAGGTCCTTGGACAGCTCCGGCGTGAACATCGAGCCCGCGCCGAGCATGGTCACGGTGACCGGGCGGGGCATCGCGCCCGGGAGCCCGCGCCGCTCGGCCGCCTGGATGTGGGCTGCGTGGCCTTCCGTCGTCATGGCCCCGGATGGTACGAGCACCGGCCGGGACCGGCGGGCGAGATCCGCCGGTCCCGTTCCGGCCTGAGCGGCGCGACCATTTCGACGATTTCGACAGTTTCGACAGCACGACTGTCAATAGTTAGTGTCGTCCGGGTCACCGACCAGGGGGATCGATGCAGCAGTACGAGCGGTTCGAGGGTCAGATCGGGCGCACCCTCGCGGAGTCGACGCCGTGGTGGGCGGAGCCACCCAGTGCCGGCGCCGACGCGCCCAACGTGGTCGTCATCCTCATCGACGACCTGGGCTTCTCCCATTTCGGTTGCTACGGCTCGGACATCGACACGCCGAACATCGACCGGCTCGCCGCGCACGGCCTGCAGTACACGAACTTCCACGTGACGCCGCTCTGCTCCCCCACCCGGGCGTCGCTGCTCACCGGACGCAACCACCACACCGTCGGGATGCGCGGCGTCAGCAACTGGAACACCGGGTTCCCGCACATGACCGGGCACATCTCGCCCCATGCCGCGACCGCCGCCGAGGTCCTGCGTGACGAGGGCTACGCCACGTTCGCGGTCGGGAAGTGGCACCTCTGCCAGATGGAGCACGCCTGCGCCGCCGGTCCCTACGAGAACTGGCCCTGCCAGCGGGGCTTCGACCGCTTCTACGGGTTCCTCGACGGCGAGACCGACCAGTTCCATCCCGAGCTCGTCGCCGACAACCACTTCATCGACCCGCCGCGGACCGTCACCGAGGGCTACCACCTGAGCGAAGACCTCGTGGACCAGTCGATCCGGCTGATCTCGGACACGAAGTCCATCCGCCCCGACAAGCCGTTCTTCCTCTACCTCGCGTTCGGCGCCACCCACGCACCCCACCAGGCGCCGGACGAGTACCTCGAGAAGTACCGCGGGAGGTTCGACGACGGCTGGGACGTCACCCGCGAGCGTTGGTTCGCGAAGCAGAAGCAGCTCGGGCTCGTCCCGCCCGACACCGACCTCGCGCCGCGGAACCCCGGCGTCGACGCGTGGGACGACATGCCCGAGAACCACCGCAGGCTGGCGGCCCGTCTCCAGGAGGCGTTCGCCGGCTTCCTCGACCACACCGACGCGCAGATCGGACGGCTCGTCGACTACCTCGCCGACCTCGGCGAGCTCGACAACACGATGCTCGTGCTGCTCTCGGACAACGGCGCGTCGCAGGAAGGCGGCCCGTTCGGCGTGCTGCACGAGTGGAAGTTCTTCAACTTCATCATCGAGACGCCGGACGAGGCGGTCGAGCGGCTCGACGACGTCGGCGGCCCGCACAGCCACAGCAACTACCCGTGGGGCTGGGCGCAGGCGGGAAACACTCCGTTCAAGTGGTACAAGCAGAACACCCACGAGGGCGGCGTGCACGTGCCGTGCGTCGTGCACTGGCCGGAGCGGCTCGGCGCCACCACCGGGCTCCGGCACCAGTTCCATCACGTCAGCGACGTCGTCCCGACGATCTACGAGGCGCTCGGCGTCACGCCACCCGACGTGTACCACGGGTTCGAGCAGATGCCCGTGACCGGCACGTCGATGGTGTCGAGCTTCGAGACCGCGGCCGACGCGCCGAGTGCGAAGGAGGTGCAGTACTTCGAGATGGTCGGCCATCGAGGCATCTGGGCCGACGGCTGGAAGGCGGTGACCCGCCACCAACCGGGTGTCGCCTTCGATGACGATCAGTGGGAGCTGTACCACGTCGCGGTGGACCGATCGGAGTGCCACGACCTCGCGGCCACCGAGCCCGAACGGCTCGCGGCGATGATCGACCTCTGGTGGCAGGAAGCCGAGGAGCACGGGGTGCTGCCACTCGACGACCGCGGCATCGAGCTGTTCGGCGCGCGGTTCCGCGAGGGCTCGCCGCACCGGCCCGACCGTCACTACACCTACCGCCCGCCGATGTCGTCGATGCCCGCGCAGGTCGGCGCACAGATCGGCGGCCGGAGCTGGGACCTCGACGCGCGCATCGAGCGGGCCTCCGGTGAGAACGGCGTGCTCTACGCCACCGGCACCGGGAACTCCGGGCTCAGCGTGTTCCTCCAGGGCGATCGCCTCGTGTTCGACTACAACGAGTTCGGGACCCATCATGTGGTCGAGTCGACGCGAGAGGTCCCGATCGGCACGTCGACCGTCGGGGTCCGGTTCCGCCGTTCGGGCAAGGAGGGGAACGCCACCCTCGTCATCGACGGCGAAGAGTGCGGAACGCTGCACGTGCCGTTCGTGATGAACATCATCTCGAGCATCGGGCCGAGCGTCGCCCACGACCATGGCTCGCCGGTGAGCGACCGCTACGACGACGCGTTCGCGTTCGCGGGCCGGCTCGAGCGGGTCGACATCCAGCTCGTCAGCGCGTCGCCCGACGGTGCGGCGAGCGCGGAGCGGGCCGAGATGGGGCGGCAGTAGGTGGGGACGGTGCGGCGGGAGGCGATCGTCGACCGACCCGTCGAGGACGTGTGGTCGGTGCTCGGCGACCCCGCGACCATCGCCGACTGGTTCCCGGGGATGGCCGACGCGCAGGTCGACGGCACGACCCGCACGATCACGACCGACTCGGGGATCCTGCTCCCCGAGGAGATCGTGACCAACGACGCGATCCAGCACCGCTTCCAGTACCGCGTGACCGCACCGTTCATGACCCACCACCTCGGGACGATCGACGCGTTCGACCTCGGTGACGGCCGCACGCTCGTCGCGTACGCGACCGACGCCACCCCCGACGCGATGGCGCTCATCATCGGCGGCGCCACCGGCAACGCCCTCAAGCAGCTGAAGCGACAACTCGAGAACGGGTCATAGCCATGGGACGACGAATCCTCTTCGTCACCACCGACCAGCAGCGGTACGACACGCTGGGGTGCAACGGCGGCGAGGTCGCGCGCACGCCCGTCGTCGACCGGCTCGCCGCGCAGGGCATCCGGTACGAGCGCGCCGTTCCTCAGAGCGTCGTGTGCATGCCCTCACGCTCGACGATGCTCACCGGCCAGCACCCGAGCACCCACGGTGTGTGGATGAACGGGGTTCCCCTGCCCGTCGACGCGCCGTCGGTCGCGGCCGAACTCCACCGCCACGGCTACAGGACGGCGCTCGTGGGCAAGGCGCACTTCGAGCCGTTCATGGACCCGTTCGGGCGCTTCACCGAGAACGCGCTCGCCCGCTCGGGCGCCGAGACCGCCGACCGCCCGTGGGCCGACGGGACCCACGGCCCGCACCGCGGGTTCGACCACCTCGAGCTCGCCACCCACGGTGCCGCCGGCTCCCTCCACTACGCCCAGTGGATCGCGGCAGCAGCACCCCGAGGCGATCGGGATGTACTACTCGCCGATCGACGGCAACTTCAACGTGAACGCGGCGGGCGGCGGCGACACCGACGCGCCGCAGGTGAAGGACAACCCGATCCCGCGTGACTGGTACCACACGCAGTGGGTCGCCGATCGGACCACCGCCTGGCTCGACTCGCTCGCAGTCGACGACGACTGGTTCTGCTGGATGAGCTTCCCCGACCCTCACCACCCGTGGGATCCCCCGGCCTCGGAGATGGGTCGGATCGACTGGCGCGACGTGCCGCTCCCCACCGGTTACCCGGAGTCCGCCGCGGCACGCGAGGCGATCCTCGACGCCAAGCCGCGCCACTGGCGCCGCTGGTACGACGGCACGCTCGTGTCGAACTACGAGGCGCCCAAGGATTGGGTGCCGGCCACGATGACGCCGGACCAGGTCCGCGAGGTGAACGCTCGCAACGCGGTCGAGTGCGAGCTGATCGACGAGGCGCTCGGACGCGTGCTCGCCGCCATCGACGCCCGCGGTTGGTCCGACGACGTCGACGTGATCTTCACGACCGATCACGGCGAGCTCCAGGGCGACTTCGGGCTCCTCTTCAAGGGCCCGTACCACGTCGACGGTCTGATGCGCCTCCCCCTGGTGTGGCGACCCGCGCCGTCGGCCGGCGTGGCGCCGGCGGTGGTCTCGGCCCCGGTCGGCCTCGTCGACCTCGCCCCGACCTTCTGCGCCATCGCGGGGTTCACCCCGACCGGGTGGATGCAGGGCGCGGCCCTGCCGGTCGACGACGTCGAGGCCGACGCCCGCGACATCGAGCAGGTGCTGACCGAATGGGACAGCGAGCTGTTCGGCGTCGCCGTCCACCTGCGGACGATCACGCGCGACGGGTGGGTGTGCACCGCGTACCGGCCCGGCTCCGTCCACGACGGGTCGGAGGGCGAGCTCTACTCCCTCGCCGACGACCCGCTCCAGCGCGCCAACCGCTGGGACGATCCGTCGTGCGCCGGCGTGCGCTCGGATCTCGTCGCCCAGCTCTGGGACTCCCAGCCTCCCGCGCACGACCCCCGCCTCGACGTCGAAGCGCCGGTGTAACTGCCGCGGAGGCGCGAGAGGCGCGAGAGGGGCGGTCGGCAGACGGGCCGCGCGATGCTCTTGAGGTGACGGACCCGGACATCACGGCGCGGATCCGGCCGCGGCGCACGATCACCGGGATGTCCGCGATCCTGCTCCCGTTCACCGATCCGGGCACCATCGACTGGACCGCGGTCGAGGCGCACGTGGAGCGCACGCGGGACGCCGGGCTCACCCCGGCCGTGAACATGGACACCGGGTACGTCCAGCTCCTCGACCCTGCGGACCGGACCCGCGTGCTGGATCTCGCGGCGACCGTCACCGGCGGCAGGTTCGTCGCCGGCGCGTCCGTCGCCGACGCGCCCGGCGCAGGCTTCGACCTCGATGCGTACCTGCGCGAAGCCGATGCGATCACCGGGCGCGGCGGAACGCCGGTGATCTTCCCGTCGTACGGCCTCCGAGGGTTGCCAGAGCCGGAATGGGTCGGCGCGCACCGCGCCATCGGCGGACGGGTCGACCGGTTCCTCGGGTTCGAGTTGGGCACGATGTTCGTCCCGTCGGGCCGGATCGTGTCGCTCGACGCGTACCGCGGCCTGCTCGAGGTCCCGCAGTGCATCGGCGCCAAGCACTCGTCGCTGAGCCGGCTGCGCGAGTGGGAGCGGCTGGCAGTCGCGCGACGAGCTCCGGCCCGACTTCATGGTGCTCACCGGGAACGACCTCGCGATCGACATGGTGATGTACGGCTCGGATTACCTCCTCGGCCTGTCCACGTTCGCCCCTGACGCATTCGCGCGGCGGGATCGCATGTGGGCCGATGGTGATCCTGCGTTCCACGAGCTGAACGACATCCTCCAGCACCTCGGTGCGTTCACCTTCCGCGATCCGGTCCCCGGCTATCGGCACGACGCAGCGATGTGGTTCGAGCTGCGGGGTTGGGCCTCGAGCGATGCAACACCGCCGGGCACACCGCGCCGGCCCGATGCCGACCGCGCCGTGCTCGCGACCATCGCGGCGCGCCTGGATGCCGTCGCGTGACCACACGCTTCCCGCAGGTCAGGCGACTCGACAGCGTCGCGAAGCTCCGGGCTCGGTTGACCGAGCTCGAGCTCGACATCCCGGTCGACGAGACCTTCGACCCCGAGGGCGTGCTCGCGTCGCCGAACACCATCACCGACGGCTCCGCCGGATCGCTGGTCGCGCCCAACCGGTTCGCGGTGCTGCCGATGGAAGGCTGGGACGGCACGCGCGCGGGCGCGCCCACCGACCTCGTGCGGCGACGGTGGTCCCGCTTCGCCGCCAGCGGGTGCGGCCTCGTCTGGGGCGAGGCCACCGCCGTCCGGGCCGACGGGCGCGCCAACCCGCGCCAGCTCGTGCTCGACGCGACGACCGTCGACCAGATCGCGGCGCTCCGCGGCCTGCTCGATCCGGCCCAGGTCGCAGGCCTGCAGCTGACCCATTCGGGCCGCTGGAGCCGCCCCGAGGGTCCCCCCACCCCGCGCACCGCGTACCGCCACCCGCTGCTCGACGGGCGCGTGGGCGCCACCGACGCCTCGGTCCTGCGCGACGACGAGCTCGAGGACCTCGCCGCCACGTACGTCGACGCGGCCGTGCTCGCCCGAGACGCCGGCTTCGCGTTCGTCGACATCAAGCACTGCCACGGCTACCTCCTCCACGAGCTGCTGAGCGCACGCTTCCGCCCCGGTGCGTTCGGTGGCGACCTCGCGGGGCGGACCCGCTTCCTCCGGACCGTCGTCCGCGGCGTCCGAGACCGCGCGCCGGATCTCGCGGTCGCGATCCGCCTGTCCGCCTTCGATCTCGTGCCGTTCGTCGGCGGGGCCGACGGGCGCGGCGAGCCCGAGGCGAGGGGCACGTACCCATACGCCTTCGGTGGCGACGGGACCGGCCTCGGGATCGACCTGACCGAGACCCACGCATTCCTCGACGAGCTCGTCGCGCTCGGCATCGGTCTGGTGAGCATCACCGCCGGCAGCCCGTACTACAACCCGCACGTCCAACGACCGGCCTACTTCCCGCCTTCCGACGGCTACGACCCGCCGGAGGACCCGCTCGTCGGCGTCGCCGCGCCAGCTCTCGGTGACGGCCGCGCTCACGCACGCGCATCCCGAGCTGACCATCGTCGGATCCGGGTACTCCTACCTCCAGGACTGGCTGCCGAACGTCGCGCACGCGGCGCTCGGGCGCGGCGACACCACGATGGTCGGCCTCGGCCGGATGATCCTGTCGTACCCCTCGCTCCCCGCCGACGTGCTCGCGGGCCGCGGTCTGGACCGGCGCATGATCTGCCGCACGTTCTCGGACTGCACCACCGCGCCCCGCGCCGGGCTCGTGTCCGGTTGCTTCCCGCTCGATCCCTTCTACAAGGAGCATCCCGACCGGGTCGAGCTCTCGAGGGTCAAGCGGACCGTCCCGCGTGGCACCGCGGCCGACGAGCCCTGATCCGGGACCGGTCGGGTACGGTCGCCGTCTTGGCGCGCGTGCTCCTTCCCCTCCCCGATCGCGACTTCGACGTCACCGAGGTCGCAGTCCCCTGGTTCCTCCTCCGCGAGGCCGGCCACGAGATCGTCTTCGTCACCGAGCACGGCGCGACCGCCGCCGCGGACCCACGCCTTCTCACCGGTGTGCTCTTCGGCCAGCTCGGCGCCGCACCCGAGCCGCGCCGCCACTACGCGGCGATGACCACGTCGAGCGATTTCCGGTCGCCGGGCTCGTGGCTCGAGATCGACGTCGCCTCGTTCGACGCGCTGCTGCTCCCGGGCGGTCACGCGCCCGGCATGCGCCAGTACCTCGGAAGCGCTGCGCTCCATCAGCGCGTCGCCGCGTTCTGGGCGCTCGGGCGACCGGTCGGCGCGATCTGCCACGGGGTGCTCGTCCTCGCGCGCTCGCGCGACCTCGCCACCGGCCACAGCGTGCTGCACGACGCCCGCACCACGTGTCTCCCCAAGTACATGGAGCGCAGCGCGTACCTCGCGACCGGTTGGAAGCTCGGGCGCTACTACCGCACCTACCCGGCCTACGTGGAGGACGAGGTCTCCAGCGCCCTCGCGGATCCGGCGACGCAGTTCCGTCGGGGACCCCGCACGCTGACGCGCCGCGGCACCGAGACCGACGATGCGGGGACCTTCGTGGTCGAGGACGGCCGTTACGTCTCCGCCCGGTGGCCGGGCGACGCGTACGCCTTCGCCCGATCGTTCCTCCGCCGCCTCACATGACCGATCCCGACCGGCTGCGGGTGCGCCGGGCGCCACCGCCGTTCCGCACCGCGAGCGTCGTCGACACGACCCGGCCCGGTCCCCGGCTCGCCACGATCACGATCGCGGCGGACAGCCTGCGCGACTTCGCGCCCGCCGGCCCGGCCGCGAGCGTGCGGCTCCTGCTGCCCGAAGCGGCCGGGCTCGTCCTCCCCGCATGGAACGGGAACGAGTTCCTCCTGCCCGACGGGCGACGGCCCGGCATCCGGACGCTCACCCCGGGCCGCGTCGACCGCGCCGCGGGCACGCTCGACCTCGCGGTCGTCCTCCACGGCACCGGTCGCCTCTCGGACTGGGCCGAGCACGTCCGGCCCGGCGCGCCCACGGGCTACTCCGGACCCGGCGCGGGATACACGGTCGATCCCACCCGGTCGCGATACCTCCTCGCCGGTGACGAGACGGCGCTCCCCGCGATCGTTCAGCTCCTCGCGGCGATCCCCGCAGCCGCGACGATCGACGTCGTGATCGAGATCGCCGCCCCCGACGGCCGGATCGGCCTCCCGGCCCACCCGGGCGCCACGGTCGAGTGGGTCGAGAGCTCCCGGGACTCCGCCCCGGGTGCGGCGCTCGTCGCGGCGGTCCTCGCGCCGCGCCATCGCAGACGATGCCGCGGTGTGGGTCGCCGGCGAGGCTGCGGCCGTCCAGCGGATCCGCAAGCACCTCTTCACCGAGCTGGGCGTCGATCGGTCGCGCGCGACGGTGCGGGGGTACTGGAAGCACGGACGGACGGGCACGTGAGCCCCGGTGACGCGATCGTCATCGTCCTCGCGGGCATGGGTGCCGGCATGATCAACACCGTCGTCGGATCCGGTTCGCTCATCACGTTCCCGACCCTGATCGCGTTGGGGTATCCACCCGTCCTCGCGAACGTGTCGAACAACATCGGGCTCGTCCCCGGCGCGCTCTCGGGCGTCTACGGCTACCGGCGTGAGCTCCGGGGACAACGCGCCCGACTGCTTCGGCTCATCCCCGCGTCGGTGGCGGGCGGCACGGTCGGGTCCATCCTGCTCCTCGTCCTGCCGAGCTCGGTGTTCGACCGCGTCGTCATCGTGCTCATCGCGATCGCGTTGGTGCTCGTCGTGATCGGCCCCAAGCTGTCACGCCGCCTCGCCCGCCCCCACGGCACCGCCGGCGCCGTCCCCCTCGGATTGGTCGTGCTCGTCGGGCTCACCGGGATCTACGGCGGCTACTTCGGTGCCGCGCAGGGGATCATCCTCATCGCGCTGCTCGGGATCTTCGTGCTCGACGACCTGCAACGGCTCAACGCGACGAAGAACGTGCTCGCGATGAGCGTGAACCTCGTCGCGACCGTGGTCTTCCTGCTCGCGGCGAAGATCGACTGGGCGATCGTCGCGTGCATCGCGGGTGGGTCGATCGTCGGTGGTCAGCTCGGGGCGACCGTCGGTCGGCGGCTCGATCCGCGCGTCCTGCGGGGCGTCATC
Organism: uncultured Acidimicrobiia bacterium; assembly: GCA_963752335.1. Classification (GTDB taxonomy): domain Bacteria; phylum Actinomycetota; class Acidimicrobiia; order IMCC26256; family JAENVU01; genus JAENVU01. The sequence goes on from CAVVXW010000001.1 coordinate 114,795, forward strand.
GTGGTCGTCGGCCTGACCGCGCTCGTCCGCCTCCTCTGATGCCGGCGTTCAGAGGCCGAGCGACCGCCCGATGATCTCCTTCATGATCTCGGTGGTGCCGCCGTAGATCGTCGTGATGCGCGCGTCGGCGTAGGCACGCGCGATCGGGTACTCCATCATGTAGCCGTACCCACCATGGAGCTGCAGGCAGCGGTCGACGGTTCGGTTCTGCAACTCCGTGCACCACCACTTCGCCATCGCCGCCTCCTCCGCCGTGAGCGTGGACTCGTTGAGCGCGAGCACGCACTGGTCCACGAACGCCTGGGCGACCTCGACCTCGGTCGCGATCTCGGCCAGCGCGAAACGGCTGTTCTGGAACGTGCCGACGGGCTGACCGAACGCGGTGCGCTCCTTCACGTACTCGAGCGTCCACCCGAGCGCAGCGCGCGCTGCGGCGACGCCCGCGACCGCGATCGACAGCCGCTCCTGGGGGAGGTTGTGCACGAGCTGGAGGAAACCCTGGCCTTCGTCGCCGAGGAGGTTCCCGACCGGGACGTGCACGTCGTGGAAGAACAGCTCGGCGGTGTCCTGGGAGTGCAGCCCGAGCTTGTCGAGGTTGCGGCCGCGCTCGAAGCCGTCCATACCCCGTTCCAGCACGATCAGGGACATGCCCTTGTGCCGTTGCGAGGGATCCGTCTTCACCGCGGTGATGACGAGGTCGGCGTTGATGCCGTTGGTGATGAAGGTCTTGGAACCGTTCACCACGTACGAGTCGCCGTCACGGACCGCGGTGGTGGTCATCCCCGCGAGGTCCGAGCCGATGCCGGGCTCGGTCATCGCAATGGCGGTCACGAGCTCGCCCGACGCGATCCCGGGCAGCCACCGGGCTCGTTGCTCGTCGGTGCAGTACGCAAGGAAGTAGGGCGTGCAGATGTCGTTGTGGAGGCTGATCCCGAGCCCGGCGCCGCCGACGCCCGCCGCCTGCACCTCCTCGTCGATGACCTGGTGGTACCGGAAGTCGTGGACCCCACCGCCGCCGTCGGCCTCGGGGATCGCCATGCCGAGGAACCCGTGACGACCCGCCTCGGCGAACAACTCGTGCGGGACGATGCCCGCCTCCTCCCACTCGAGGTGGTGCGGCACGACCTCGCGGTCGAGCCAGGTGCGGAAGCTGACCCGCAGCTCCTCGTGCTCGTCGTCGTACAGCTGCCGTTCCATCCCGGCGATTCTTCACGATCCACGCGCGGAGTGCCGGATAGGTTCTCGCGGTGCCCAAGGGACGGCTCGAGGCGTTCAGCGACGGCGTGATCGCGATCCTCATCACGATCATGGTCCTGGAGCTGAAGATCCCCCACCGGGGCAACTTCCACGCGCTGCGCCCACTCGTGCCCGTGTTCCTCGCTTACGTCCTCAGCTTCGTGAACCTCGGGATCTACTGGAACAACCACCATCACCTGCTGCAGTCCGCCCGGCGGGTCAACGGGCGCATCCTCTGGGCGAATCTGCATCTGCTGTTCTGGCTGTCGCTGTTCCCGTTCGTCACCGCGTGGATGGGCGAGAACCACGCGAAGAGCGTCCCGACGGCGCTCTACGGCGTCGTCTCCCTGCTGGCCGCGATCGCCTACTACGTGCTCCAGACCACGATCGTCGCCGACCAGGGACCCGATTCGGTGCTCGCCACCGCGCTCGGACGTGACCTCAAGGGCCGGATGTCGCCGGTCGCCTACACGCTCGCGATCCCCCTCGCGTTCGCCAGCACCTGGATCTCCATCACCATCTACGTCGCGGTGGCGCTGATGTGGCTCGTCCCGGACCGCCGGCTCGAATCCCGGTACGCGGCGCTGCACCCCGAGGTGGACACCGCCGGGCCCGACGTCGCTCCTTGACGGGACCCTCCCGACGGGGGATTGTCTGGAGGCCGCGTCGCCGGGCAGCTCTCGGACTTCAAGGGTGAACCATGGCAGATCTCACGATCGACGCACTCCACCGCGCCGCGCTCGAGCGGACGCGAACGACCGTCGCGGGGATCATCGACGCCGATTGGCCCCGGCCGACACCGTGCGAGGACTGGGACGTGCGCACGCTGCTGAACCACGTGGTGAGCGGCAACTTCTGGGCCGCGCGACTCGGCGCGGGCGAGACGATCGCGCACGTGGGGGACGCGCTCGACGGCGACGTCCTCGGCGCGGAACCGCTGGCCACCTACGACGCGTCGGCTGCGGTGGCGGCGGCGGTGTTCGAGCGGCCCGGTGCCCTCGAGGCGCCGTGCGCGGTCAGCTACGGACCCGTCCCCGGCTCGGTCTACGCGGGTCACCGGTTCCTCGACGTGCTGGTCCACGGCTGGGACCTCGCCGCGGGAACGGATCAGGATCGCGACCTCCCCGAGGATCTCGTGGTCGCGTGTTGGGAGATCATGGAACCGCAGCTCGACATGGTGCTGACCAGCGGCATGTTCGGCGAGCACCACGACGTCCCCGCGGGGGCTCCACCCCAGGAGCGCCTGTTGCGCACCCTGGGTCGCGACCCGGACTTCTAGCGCCGACCCGACGCGACGCGCATCAGCGCCTCGTTCGCGTCCGGTGGCAGCTCGACGAGCGGCTCCGCCAGCTCCTCGACCGTCGGGCCGAACTGCTCCGCGAGCGGGGCGAGCGCGGCGAGATCGAAGTCGTAGAGGCTCGCCGCGTTCCCGGCAAGGATCCTCCGGATCTCGTCCTCGGGCAGGTCGTGCATGACCTGGCGCAGGTGCTCGCGCGTGAACGGTCCCGTCCCCTCGTTGTGCGGGTAGTCGCTCCCCCACATGAAGCGGTCGGCGCCGAGGTACTCACGCGCCGCGACGTCGGACAGCCCGGGCTGGGACACGCCCATCCAGCAGTTGCGCCGAAAGTACTCCGTGGCCGACAGGGGTGGCACGGCCTCGACGTCGTACGCGAGCTCGCCCGTCCGCCCGGTCGTGCGGATCTGCTCGAGGAGCATGTCGAGCTGCTGGAGCAAGGGCGGCACCCAATGGCAGCCGGTCTCGGTGATCGCGAAGCGCAGCTTCGGGAACCGCTCGAAGATGCCGGCGAGGATGAACTGCACCAGCGGACGCTGCGAGTAGAAGCCGACCTCGTTGATGAAGACGAGCGGCGTGGCCGGGAACCGGCCGTAGTCGGGCGCCCCGGTGCCGCCGTGCAGGTTGATCACCACCTCGAGGTCCTCACAGACCTTCCAGAGCCGGTCGTACGCGGGGTCGATGAGCGGGGACACCCATGTGCAGTCGGGGGGCAGGTTCGGCAGGAGCAACCCCCCGCGCAGGCCGTGCTCCTTGATGAAGTGCACGTCGGCGATCGCGTCGTCGATGTCGTTGAGGAAGATCTGACCGATCCCGGCGCGCCGCTCGGGGAAGCGCCCGCAGAAGTCGACGAGCCATCGGTTGTGGGCCTGGACGCCGGCGTGACGGTGCGCGTACTGCTCGTCGGTGGGTGGCTTGGCGAACAGCACGAAGCTCGGGAAGAACGGCGGCACGGTGTTGGGGAAGATGACCTCGGCGACCTGGCCGTCCTGCTCGAGGTCTCCGTTGCGGCGCTCGTCGTCCCAGTTGCGCACACGCCCACCGTCGTGGAGGTCGCGGTAGGGGTTCTTGTACTTGTTGCGCCAGGCGTCGAAGTCGTCGCGGTACGCGGGGTCGAGGTACTCGCGGTACTGCTCGTGGCTCCCACCGGCATGGCAGTCCGCCGAGATGATCGTGTAGTGGGGCGATGTCGTCGTCATCCGTGCTCACTCCTCGTGACCGGACCGGGGGACGGTCCCGTCGTCTGCACTGTAGGACCGGTGCCGCGGCCCGATCACCTGCGGCACGGGCGCTTTCGCCACGAGTGCCACCCGGCCCCGGCCCACCGCCTAGGCTCCCTCCCGCGAGCCGGCCGAATCCTTTGGTCGACCGCGTCTGTCGAAACGAGTACATCAGTGCAGCAAGGCACCGTGAAATTCTTCAATGCAGAAAAGGGCTTCGGCTTCATCTCGCGCGAGAACGGCGACGACGTGTTCGTCCACTTCTCGGCGATCCAGGCCGACGGCTACAAGACTCTCGAGGACGGCCAGCGCGTCGAGTTCGAGACGGCTCCCGGCCGCAAGGGCGAGGAAGCGCAGAACGTCCGCGTCATCTGACGCAGTTCCACCGAGCAACGCCGCGGGTCGGGAGCAATCCCACCCGCGGCGTTCTCATTTTCCCGACCGGTTCCAGGCGTGGTCCGGCTCATGGCGTGAGGCCCTCGACGACGAGGTGGCGCTGGACCTGTCCCGTCGCCGCCGTGCGCGGCAGCGAATCGACCCATTCGACCCGCCGGGGCAGCTTGTGAGCGGCGAGCCGGTCCGACGCGAACGACCGGAGATCCTCGAGCCGCGGAGGCGGGTCGGCACCGGACCGCAACACCAGGACGGCCACGACGATCTCGCCGTAGTCCGGGTCGGCCAGGCCGACCACCGCGGCGTCCGCCACGCGTGGGTGCTCGCGCAGGACGGACTCGACCTCGCCGGCTGACACGCTCTCTCCACCGGTGCGGATCAGCGACGTCGCCCGTCCGACGATGCTGACGTACCCGTCCGCGTCGATCGCCGCGAGGTCGCCGGTGCGGTACCAGCCGTCGACGAGAGCGGCCGCGGTCGCGTCCGGGTCGTCGAAGTAGCCGTCGAAGAGCAGCGGTCCCGCGACCTCGAGCTCGCCGGACTCGTGCAGCCGGACCCGCGTGTGGATGCTCGGCACCCCGACCGACCCCGGCTTCGCGTCGAAGTCCGCCGCCTCGAGCGTCATCACGTTCCCGGCCTCGGTGGAGCCGTAGAACACGCGCACCGTGGCGTCGGGGAGCGCCCGCGCCAGACGGTGCAGCAGCTCGAGCGGCGTCGCCGACGTGCCGGTGTCGGCGAACCGCAGCGAGCGGAAGTCGGCGCGGTCCACCTCCCCCGCGTCCATGGCGTCGAGGATCCGGCGCCAGACGAGCGGGATGCAGTTCATGCGCATGGCGGAATGCTCCCGGACCGCGGCGGCGAGCCCCGGCGGGTCGGTCGACTCCGGCAGGACCAGCGCGTCCCGCGCCTGCCACTGCTGCATGCCGATCGTCCAGCCGGCCATGTGGAAGAGCGGGAACATGCAGACCGCCGCGCCGCGCGGCTCGAACTGGGCGCCCGGGTGCGTCCGGAGCAGGTTCACACGGTGGGACAGCACGGCGCCCTTGGGGCGCCCGGTGCTGCCACTGGTGAAGAACACGACGTGAGGAGCGTCCTCGGCCAGCACGACGTCGGGATCGTCGTCACCTTCCGCGCCGACGATCTCGTCGAGCGCGATCGTGGGCACTCCGAGACCGGCACCGACGGTCGACGCCGCGTCCAGACGCTCCCGGTCCGCCACGATCGCCGCGGGGCGGGCGATCCGGACGATCGGCTCCGCCTCGTCGGCACCCAACGCCGGGTTCACCGGAACGAACACCGCACCCGCCTTCGCCGCGGCGGCGAACGCGACCACGCCCTCCAGGCACGTCCCCGCCCACACCACCACCCGGTCGCCGGGACGGATCCCGTGGTCGTGCAACGCGGCGCGGCTGCCGTTCGCGAGCCGGTCGAGCCCGCCGAAGGTCAGCGCGTCGTCGCCACGCACCACCGCGACGCGCCGGGGAACGGCGCGCGCGCAGTTGCGGAACAGGTCGCCGACGAGCAGCGGGGCCACGCCCGCTCAGTCCTTGAGCTCGACGACGACCTCGTGGAAGTCCTCGGTGCCGACGTTCACCGCGGTCTCGATCCCGCCGCGTCGGTGGAAGCTGAAGTCACCGGGCGCGATGGGTGCCTCGAGGTATGGCCCCCACGGGGTCGGCGAGTCGGGTTCGGACTCGACGGCGACGCGGTCTCCGTGGATCTGGACGAGCACGTGGTCGAGGTCGTGCCGGTGGAGCTCGCCCCGCTCTCCGGGCGCGAGCCGGACCTCCCAGATCCGCACCCGGGTGTTCTCGAAGAGCAGCCGGGTCCCGATCGGCCCGAGGGCCCGCTCCGCATCGCCCATCGCCGCATCCTCCCCGGTCCGCGTCCGCCGGCGGGACGCTACCGGTCGTGGCACGGTCGCGGACGTCCGTGCTCAACTGCCGCTCCACCGACGACGGGAGTCCGATGACCGACCAGCTCCACCCGCTCCGGAGCGTCGAGCTCGATTTCCTCGACACCGCGCCCGTGCGCTTCGACTACGAGGCCGCGCTGCCGGCGCCGCCCGCGCGCGTCTTCGCCGCCATCAGCGCCGATCCGGCGACCTGGACCTGGTTCCCCGGCCTGGCCGACGCTCGTTACGAGAGCGCGCGCCCGCACGGGATCGGGACGAAGCGGTCGGTGGTGATGAACGGCGTCCGCTACCGCGAGACGATCCTCGCGTGGGACCCACCCACGCGGTGGGCCTACCGGGTGGACGAGAGCAGCGACGCGACCTTCGCCGCGCTCGCCGAGGACTGGGTCATCGAGCCCGGTACGAACGGTGCGGTCCTACGGTGGAGATTCGCGGTGGACCCGCAACCGGACCTCGTCGATCTCATCGCCGGCGCGCGCGAGATGATCGGCGGTGTGTGGTCCGCGGCGATGGTCGCGCTCGCGGCCCAGCTCCGTGCCGAGCGCTGAGGACCCTCCGAACCGGATCGCTCACATCCGGCCGAGGACGAGCCCGCTCGTCGGGACGCCCGTCCCTGCGGTCACGAGCACGTGCTCGACGTCGGGCACCTGGTTGCACGAGGTACCGCGGATCTGACGGACCGCCTCGGTGATGCCGTTCATCCCGTGGATGTACGCCTCGCCCAGCAGCCCGCCGCTCGTGTTGATCGGCAGCTCGCCACCGAGGGAGAGCCGCTCCACCGTCGCGTAGTCCTTCGCTTCGCCGCGCCCGCAGAACCCGAGCTCTTCGAGCTGCATCAGCACGAAGGGCGTGAAGTGGTCGTAGAGGAAGGCCGTCGAGATGTCGGAGGGCGCGAGCCCGGAGCGGCGCCAGAGCGTGCGCGCGACATCGCCCATCTCGGGCAGCCCGGTCAGGTCGTCGCGGTAATAGCTCGTCATCATCTCGCCGTCGTCGGTCGCCCCCTGGGCTGCGGCCGTGATGAGTGCCGGCGGCTGACGCAGATCGCGGGCCCGATCCGTGCTCGTGACCACGATCGCGACGCCGCCGTCGCTCTCCTGGCAGCAATCGAGCAGTCGCAACACCGGTTCGACGATCCAGCGCGACGCCTGGTGGTCCTCGATGGTGATCGGCCGCTCGTAGAACCACGCGTCCGGGTTGGTCGCCGCGTGCTTCCGGTCGACGACCGCGATCGTGCCGAAGTCCTCGTTGGTCACGCCGTACTCGTGCATGTAGCGCCGCGCGTGCAGCGCGACCCAGGCGGCCGGCGTGAGCAGGCCGAAGGGCGCGTACCAGTCGAGCCACGGGGGCATCGTCGTGATGGACCGGCCCATGTCGCCGAAGCGCAAGCCCGACCGCTCGTTGAACGCGCGGTAGCAGACCACGACCTCGGCCGCACCGGCGGCGATCGCGAACGCAGCCTGGGCCACGGTCCCGGCGGCGGCTCCGCCGCCGTAGGGCACCCGGGTGAAGACCGAGAGCCGCGGGATCCCGAGGTTGCGCGCGACCTCGAGCTCCTCGCTGCTGTCGAGCGTGAACGTCACGAGCCCGTCGACGTCGGCCGGTGTGAGCCCGGCGTCGTCGAGCGCGGACTTCACGGCCTCGCAGGTCAGCTGGAGCTCGCTGCGCCCCGACTCCTTGGAGAACTCGGTCTGGCCGATCCCGGCGATCGCCGTCCGGTTGCGGAGCCGGTCGCTCACCCCGTCGCCGCCGGCAGTGTGATCGTGACCCGGCCCGTGATGTGGTCCCCGAGGTCGTTCGCGGCGCGCACCTCCACCTCCACGATGCCCTCGCGGTCGTCCGCGGCGAGCGAGGTCGACGCCACCCTGCCGGAATAGGTGAGCACGGAGCCGGCGAAGCAGGGCACACCGAGGCGGATGGCGAGCCGGGTGACCATCGCCTCCGGACCGGCCCAGTCGGTCACGAACCGGCTGCAGTAGGCGGTGTCGGAGAGGATGTTCATGAAGATCTCCGGGGCGCCCTGCTGGTTCGCGTAGTCGCGGTCGTGGTGCACCGGCATGAAGTCGCGCGAGGCGATGGCGCCGGCGACGACGCGCGTCGGCGTCATCGGGAGCACCAGCTCGGGCAGCACGTCGCCGACGGCGACGGCATGGAAGTCCAGGGTCCGCGTACGGTCGTCGACGGTCATGTCGATGCCGCCGGGCGGAACTGGTGCAGCACGAGACCGTCGTCGAAGTGCTCGAAGCGCACCTCGACCGGCATCCCGATCTGCACGTCCTCGGGGGCCACGCCCGACAGGTTGGACACGAGGCGCACACCTTCCTCGAGGTCGACGAGGACCACGATGTAGGGATATTCGAACCATGGGTACTGCGGGTGCTGGGGCATCACGAAGCTGCACACGCGGCCGCGTCCCGACGCAACGACCGTGTCCCACCCGAGCGAGTTGCACCGCGGGCACATCGGCCGGGGCGGATGGCGCAGTGCGCCGCACCCCTCGCAGCGTTGGATCAGGAGTCGCTCGTCTGCCAGCGCGTCCCAGAAGAACGCTGAGTCGGGCGTGGTGGTGGGTCCGAGCCGGCTCGCCATGTCAGCTCCCGTCGCCGGGGAGCTCCGGCTTGAACTTGAGGATGCGGAAGATCTGGCGCCCGACGACCTCGCCCGAGTCCACCGTGTAGGTCGTCACCCACGTGACGAAGTAGCCCGGGCCGATGCGCGTGCGCTTCTCGTCCGAGACCGACTCCAGCACGGTGCTCGCGGACACGGTCTCACCGAGACGGAGGTAGCGGACGATCTCGAACTCGGAGTTCGAGGCCAAGGTGCCGACGAACCCGGCGTCGTCGAAGATCGCCAGCGGGCTCTCGCCGGTGAGCTCGACGGGCGAACCCCCACGCTCGGCGATTCCCGTGATCCGAGGGGTCGCCATGGTCCAGGTCTGGAGCATGAGCGGCGGTGCGACCACGCCGCCGAAGCGCGTCCCCGCCGCGAACTCGGCGTCGGTGTAGACGGGGTTGGCGTCTTCGAACGCGGCCGACCAGTGCCGGATCATCGCCTGGTTGACCGGGTCCGGACCGGGCGTCGGACCGGCCGGCCCCACCGGCGCCCCGACCCGCGCGTCGAGCTCCGCCCGGAACTCGGCCTCGTGCTGCTCACCCATTCGCCTGTCATAGTGCGGGGACTCCGGGCGAGGAAATTCCGTCCGGGACTCCCTTGCCCCACCGATCCGTGGCACTCGGCACCGGGGGAATACCCCCTGGGGTAGGAGCGTTGCCGCCCGTGACGATCACCGAGAAAGCGAGCTCGCATGGCCACCCTCACCCTGACCCAGGACAACTTCGAGCCGACCGTCACCGGCGACGGCATCGTCCTCGTGGACTGGTGGGCGTCCTGGTGCGGCCCGTGCCGGATGTTCGCGCCCGTCTTCGACGCGGCGGCGGAGTCCCACCCGGACATCACGTTCGGGAAGGTCGACACCGAGGCGCAGACCGAGCTCGCCCGGAGCGCAAACATCATGTCGATCCCGACGCTCATGGCGTTCCGCGACGGCATCCTCGTCTTCTCACAGCCGGGCGCGCTGCCGGCCGAGGCGCTCGAGCAGCTGATCACCGCGGTCGGCGCGCTCGACATGGACGACGTCCGCGCCCAGGTCGCCGCGTCCACCTCCTGACCCTCCAGTGACCACCGCGTTCGTGCTCTCCGGCGGAGCGAGCCTCGGCGCAGTCCAGGTGGGCATGCTCGCGGCGCTGCACGAGCAGGGCATCACGCCGGACATCGTGTTCGGGTCGTCCGTCGGCGCGGTGAACGCCGGCTGGGTCGCGGGAGATCCCGGGCTCGAGCATCTCGACGACCTGCGCGCGATCTGGACCTCGCTCCGCACCGGCACGGTGTTCCCGCTCCGGCCGCTGACCGGTCTGCTCGGCTTCCTCGGCAAGCGTGATTCGCTCGTGCCGAACTCGGGCCTCCGGGCCCTGCTCGAGGCGCACCTGCGTTTCGGCCGACTCGAGGACGCGCCGATTCCGATCACGGTCGCCGCGACCGCGTTGACCTCCGGACAGGAGGTCGCGCTGCGGGCCGGCCCTGCCGTCGACGCGATCCTCGCGAGTGCCGCGATCCCGGGCGTGTTCCCGCCGGTCACCGTCGCGGGGGACGCGCTCATCGACGGCGGCATCGTCAACAACACCCCGATCTCCCTTGCGATCGAGGCCGGCGCGACCAGGGTCTACGTGCTGCCGACCGGGTACGCGTGTGACCTCGACGAACCGCCGCGCACCGCGCTCGGGATCACACTCCAGGCGATCTCGCTCCTCGTGCAGCAGCGGCTCATCCTCGAGGTTCGCGATCTCCAGGCCGAGGTGGACCTCCGCGTGATCCCGCCGTTGTGTCCCCTCGCCGTGTCACCCGCCGACTTCGGGCACTCGGTCGAGCTCATCGACCGCGCCCACGACGCCGCCCGCCGTTGGCTCGCCGACGAGTCGGCCAATGCCGCCCGAGACCAGACCGTCGACCTGGGCTTCCACACCCACTGACCCCACCATCGATTTGGGCGCGCAAATCAGGGGCTCTGCCCCCTGATTTCGCGCGCGCAAATCTGGGGGTGGAGGGCCCGATTTGGGCGCGCATTGCGGGGGGAGGTCGGGGGTCAGGCGTCGACGTCGACGTCGAGGGCGGGTCCCGTGAACTGCGCGTTGTAGAGGCGTGCGTACGCGCCGTCGGCCGCGAGGAGCTCGTCGTGGTCTCCCTGCTCCTGGATCTGGCCGTCCTCCATCACGAGGATGGTGTCGGCGTCGCGGATCGTCGACAGCCGGTGTGCGATCACGAAGCTCGTCCGGTTCGACCGCAGCGCCGCCATCGCGCGCTGGATGAGGAGCTCGGTCCGGGTGTCGACCGAGCTCGTCGCCTCGTCGAGGATCAGGATCGCGGGGTCCGAGAGGAACGCGCGGGCGATCGTGAGGAGCTGCTTCTCGCCCACGCTCACGGTCCCCCCCTCGTCGTCGATCACGGTGTCGTACCCGTCGGGAAGCGAGTGCACGAACCGGTCGACGTAGGTCGCCTTCGCCGCCGCGAACATCTGCTCGTCGGTCGCGTCCAGCTTGCCGTAGGTGATGTTCTCGCGGATCGTGCCGCCGAACAGCCAGGTGTCCTGGAGCACCATGCCCATGTTCGAGCGCAGCTCCTGACGCGTCATCGTCGCGATGTCCACCCCGTCCAGGGTGATCGCGCCGCCGTCGAGGTCGTAGAAGCGCATGAGCAGGTTGACGAGCGTGGTCTTGCCCGCGCCCGTCGGCCCGACGATGGCGACGGTCTGGCCCGGCTCGGCGACGAGTGAGAGGTCCTCGATCAGGGGCCGACGGGGGTCGTAGGAGAACGACACGTGCTCGAAGGCGACGCGACCCCGGACGGCCGGCGCCGTCGGCGGGACCTCCTCGACGATGCCCGGCTCCTCCTCCGCGTCGAGCAGCTCGAACACGCGCTCGGCCGACGCGATCCCCGACTGCATCACGTTGATCATCGACGCGAGCTGGGTGAGCGGCTGGGTGTACTGGCGCGAGTACTGGATGAACGCCTGGATGTCGCCGATGGTCATCTGACCCGACGCGACCCGCAGGCCGCCGACCAGCGCGATCACCACGTAGTTGAGGTTGCCGAAGAACATCATCGCGGGCTGGATCGCGCCGGAGATGAACTGCGCGCGGTAGCTCGCGTCGAACAACTCGGCGTTCTTCTCGTTGAAGCGCTGCTCGACGTCGCGCTGGCGGCCGAAGACCTTCACCAGCGCGTGACCGGTGAACGCCTCCTCCACCTGGGCGTTGAGCGTCCCCGTGTGCCGCCACTGGTCGACGAACTGACGCTTCGAACGCTTGGTGATCACCTTGATCGTGAGGATCGACATCGGCACCGTCACGAGCGCGACCAGCGCGAGCGGTGGCGAGATGGTGAACATCATGATCAGCACCGCGACGATCGACAGCGTCGACGTCAACAGCTGGCTCAGGGTCTGCTGGAGACTCTGCGCGAGGTTGTCGATGTCGTTGGTGACCCGACTGAGCATGTCGCCACGAGGCTGGCGGTCCACGTAGCGCAGCGGCATCCGGTTGAGCTTGAGCTCGACGTCGGCGCGCAGCCGCTGCATCGCGCGCTGGACGACGCCCGCGAGCATGTAGGCCTGGATGTAGAGCAACGTGGCTGCGACCGCGTAGACCGCCGCGGCGATCAACAGCACCCGGTGAAGGTCGCCGAAGTCGATTCCCTTCCCGGCGATCACACCGTTCACGATGATGTTGGTGGCGTGACCGAGGATGCGGGGTCCCGAGGCCGTCAGCCCCACGCTCGTGATCGTGAGCGCGAGCACGGCGATCAGTCCCCCGCGCTCGGGCCGCAGTCGGGACGCGAGCCGGCGGGTCGAGTTCTTGAAGTCCTTCGATCGCTCGAGCGGGAGTCCGGCCGCGCCCCAGCGGCTCCCGAATCCGCCGCGCGCATCCTCCGATGCCGGGCGGACGACGTCCTCGTCCCCGTCCACCGCGGGCGGGCCGGCGTCGACCGTGTCGGTCATGCCGCCTCCTCCGCGGTGAGCTGGGACTCGACGATCTCCTGGTACGTGGGACACGTCGCGACGAGCTCGTCGTGCGTGCCGAGGCCGACCTGGCGACCGTCCTCGACCACGAGGATGCGGTCGGCGTGGCGGATCGTCGAGACCCGCTGGGCGACGATGACGGTCACCGCGCCCCGGACCCACGGACCGAGCGCCGCGCGCAGTCGCGCGTCGGTCGAGAGGTCCAGGGCCGAGAACGAGTCGTCGAAGAGGTAGATCTCGGGTCGGCGCACGAGCGCCCGGGCGATGGCGAGCCGCTGGCGCTGACCGCCCGAGACGTTGGTCCCGCCCTGGGCGATGCCCGAATCGAGCCCACCGGGCTTCTCGGCGACGAACTCACGCGCCTGGGCGACCTCGAGCGCTCCCCACAGCTGCTCGTCGGTCGCTCCCGGGTCGGCGTGGCGCAAGTTGCTCGCGATGGTGCCCGAGAACAGGTACGGCTTCTGCGGGATGAGCCCGATCCGGCTCCACAGCAGCTCCGGCTCGATCTCGCGCACGTCGACCCCGTTCACGAGCACCGCGCCGGCCGTCGCGTCGAACAGACGCGGCACGAGGTTCAGCAGGGTGGTCTTGCCGGCGCCGGTGCTCCCGATGATCGCGAGCGTCTCGCCCGCGTCGGCTCGGAACGTGATGTCGGACAGGACCGGGTAGTCCGCACCGGGGTAGCGGAACTCGACTCCCCGGAACTCGAGCGAGGTCGGTCCCGGCAGGTCCGTGACGGGATGCTCCGGGGGAACGACCGAGGTGTCCGCGTCGAGGACCTCGTAGATGCGGTCCGAGCTGACCGACGCGCGCGGGGCCATCACCGCGACGAACGTGGCCATCATCACCGACATCAGGATCTGGATGAGATAGCTCAAGTACGCGATCAGTGCGCCGACCTGCATGTCGTGGGCGCCGATCCGGCTGCCCCCGAACCAGATCGCCGCCGCGCTCGAGAGGTTCAGGATGACCATGACCGTCGGGAACATGAACGCCATCAGCCGGCCGGTGCGCAACGAGATGTCCGTCAGCTCGTCGTTGGCGACACCGAAGCGGAGACGTTCGTGGCGCTCGCGGACGAAGGCCCGCACCACGCGGATGCCGGTGATCTGCTCGCGCAGGACCTCGTTGATGCGGTCGATGCGCACCTGCATCACCTGGAACCCGGGCACGAGTCGCACGATCACGATCCCGATGGAGATGACGAGCGTCGGGATGCTCACGAGGAGGAGCAGCGAGAGCGGACCGTCCTCGCGGATTGCCATGATCGTGCCGCCGACCGCCATGATCGGCGCGGCGATCAGCAGGGTGGCCGACATCAGCACGAGCATCTGGACCTGGGTCACGTCGTTGGTGATCCGGTTGATCAGCGACGGCGCGCCGAACTCCGCGACGTCCTGGGCCGAGAAGTCCGTGACCCGGTGGAACAGCGCGCCGCGTACGTCACGGCCGAACGCCATCGCGGCCCGCGAGCCGTAGTAGACGGCGGCGACGGCGAACACGACCTGGATGCACGTCACGACGAGCATGACGCCACCCGTCCGCCAGATGTAGTCGGTGTCGCCCGTGATGACGCCCTTGTCGATGATGTCGGCGTTGAGGCTCGGCAGGAACAGGGTGCACATCGTCTGCACGAACGTCAGCGCGAGCACGACCGCGAGCAGCGCGCGGTAGCGGAAGAGGTAGGTGCGGATCAGCCGGAGCAGCATCTAGGGAGCCACCTCCTCCGGTCGGAGACGCACGCCGTCGAGCACGAGCGACACGATCTCCTCGCTGGTCAGTGGCTCGTCGAGCACCATCGCCGGGTGGGTACCCACGACCGTGATCCCCCGCAGGAGGTGCGCGGCGTCGAGCGGATCGCGGCGCAGGCGATCCCGATCGGGCTCGAAGACGCTCGCGAGACGCCCGAGGTCGGTCGATCGGTGGCGCTCGGGGAGCAGCGGGCCGTCCGGTCCGCTCATCATCCCCACGGCGGTGCGCAGCTGCAGCACGTCGGCCACCCGGCGGCGCAGGATCTCGACGGCGGCGACGAGTCGGTCCTCGAGAGACAGGGACCGGTCGATCGCGTCGAGCGCGGCATCGGCGGCGGCGGTGTCGAGCGCGGACTCCACCACTGCGGCCAACAGCGAGTCCTTGTCCGGGAAGACGCGGAAGATCGTGCCCTCGGCGATCCCGGCGGCCTCGGCGATCTGACGGGTCGTGACGCTGGCGCCGTGCGCGAGCAGCAGCGGCAGCGTCGCGGCGACGATCTCGGCCCGCCGCTCCGCCGGCGGGAGGGCCGCGGCAGCGCGCACGCGCCGGGGCCGGCAGCGGGTCCTCGACGACGTCGTCGCGCTGGGCGGTGCTCCCGGGGGTCACGGCCGGATCGTAGATGAGTGAGCACTCACTCATCTCACGGAACGTGGGTGACACCCGTCACCGTGGGGCCGGCGTTCTCCCGAGATCTGCACGGACTTCTGTCAACGCACTGGACAGTTTCCCGGCGAATGCCTAACTTCACTGACCGATGATCGGCATCGTGACACCTCCGCTGACATGAGCGTCCGGTTCGAGGTCCGGCGCACCGAGCTCTCGTCGTGGAGGCTCGGGATCCAGGATCCGGAGCCGTTGGCACCGGGGCGAGCGCGGATCCGGGTCGAGCGCTTCGCGCTCACCGCCAACAACGTCACCTACGCCGTCTTCGGCGAGGCGATGCACTACTGGGAGTTCTTCCCGCCGCCGGATCCCGAATGGGGCTGCATCCCGGTCTGGGGCTTCGGCACGGCGACGGAGTCCACGGTGGACGCGTGCGAGGTCGGTGAGCGCTTCTACGGCTACTTCCCGATGGGATCCGAGCTGGTGGTGGAACCGGGTCGCGCCGACGACCGCGGCGTCACCGACGTCGCCGCCCACCGTGCCGCGATGGCCGGTCCGTACAACCGCTACACGCGGGTGGACCCCGGCCCGGTCTCCGCCCAGGATCGCGAGCGTCACCAGATGCTCCTGTACCCGCTCTTCTTCACGTCGTTCCTGATCGACGACTTCCTGCGCGACCGGGACGACTTCGGTGCGGACCAGGTCGTGGTCTCGAGCGCGTCCAGCAAGACCGCGATCGGCGTCGCGTTCCTCGCGCACCGGCGCGGCCGGAGGGTCGTCGGGATCACCTCGCCCGCCAACCACGCGTTCGTCGCCGGGCTCGGCGTCTACGACGAGGTCCTCGACTACGACGACGTCGAGCGCGCCACGCGCGCCCCGCTGGCGTTCGTCGACATCGCGGGGAACGGCGACGTCGTGCGCGAGCTCCACACGCGCGGCGGCGACCGGATGCGGCACTCGATGATCGTCGGCGGGACCCACTGGGACCACGAACCCGAGCGAGCGACCGGCCCCCTTCCCGGACCGGCGCCCGCCTTCTTCTTCGCGCCGGCGCAGATCACCCAACGGACCGGCGACTGGGGACGGGCCGAGCTCGACCGCAGGATCGGCGACGCGTTCGAAGCGTTCGCCACGTGGGCCGACGGCTGGATCGAGTTCCGGACCGCGGTCGGGGCCGATGCCGTCGGCGCGGCGTACGCGTCGCTGCTCGCGGGCTCCGTCGAGCCGCGTACGGGCTTCATCTGCTCGCTCCCGGAGCACCGATGACGCCGGTCCCGCCGGCGGTCTCCCCCGCGGGCACACCCACGCCTGGGGACGTCGACGCCGACGGGCGGGACGGGCGACTGGCCCGACGGGACCGCAACCGCCTGGCGGTCCTCGACACGATGATCGAGATGTTCTCCGAAGGCGACCTCGAGCCCACGCCGGAGAGCATCGCCCGGCGTGTCGGCATCTCGCCGCGGTCGGTCTACCGCTACTTCGAGGACCGCGACGAGCTGCTCCATGCCGCGATCAACCGTCACCTCGAGCTCGTCTGGCATCTCTACCTGATCCCCGCCATCGGTCAGGGCGACCTCGACGGGCGGGTCCGCCGGTTCGTCGAGTGCCGAGTCCGCCTCTACGAGGCGATCGGGTCCACGGCACGGGCCGCACGCGTGCGCGCGGTCACGGACGCGATCATGCGCGATCAGCTCGAGCTGACCCGACGCGCGTTGCGCGATCAGATCGAGAAGCACTTCGAACCCGAGCTGAGCCGGCTCGACACCAGGACGCGCCGGGCACGCGTGGCGGCTCTCGATGCGCTGTGCGAGCTCGAAGCCCTCGACCACTACCGCGGGCACCGTGGGTTCTCGGCCGGGGAGACCGAGAGCCTCCTCGCCGACGCCGTCCCCGCGTTGCTCTCGCATTGACCGATCCTTGCGACGAAGGACCCACATGCCCGGTACCACGCACCCGTCCTACGGAACCCCGAACTGGGAGCTGATCCGACGATGGCTCGCGCTCGACGCCACCGCGGACGGGCCGTTCTGGGCCCTCAACCTGATGAAGTACCGGCCGTTCGCCGAGTACGGCTCCGAGGACGGGCCCGCGGTGTCGGGCAAGGAGGCGGACGACGCGTACGCGCCGCTCGGGCCCCTCGCCGCGATCGGCGCGACGGTCGCGTTCCACGGTGACGTGACCCGCCAGCTCGCCGGCACACCGGCATGGGACCGCGTCGGCATCGTCCGGTACCCCACGCGTGCGGCGTTCTTCGCGATGCAGCGACGCGACGACTTCAAGGACCAGCACGTCCACAAGGAAGCGGGGATGGAGTTCACCATCGTCATGTCGTGCGTGCCCGGGTCCGTACCGACCGATGACGGCCCGGCCGAGGGCATGCTGGTGCTCCTGGTCGAGCGTGGGTCCTCGGAGGCCGCCGGGTCCCTGCCGCCCGGAGTGACGCTCGTGGCCGACTTCGCGGTCGAGGGCGTGATCGTGGGAGACGAGCGGTCCTTCGACCGGGCCCGGTTCGTGCGGGTGCCCGACGACGCGACGCTCGCGGCACTGCTCGAGCGCACGCGCGACACCGACGAGGCGCACGTGGTGGTGGTCGATCGGGCGATCGACCAGCTCGTCGAGTCGATTCGCACCGCGCCGAAGGTCAGGGATTGACCATGGAGGTCCTGCGCACGCCCGACGAGCGATTCACCGCGCTGGAGGACTACGACTTCGCTCCGCACTACCGCGCGGTTCACGCCGAGGACGGCACCACGCTCCGCTATCACTTCGTCGACGAGGGGCCGAGGGGCACGCCGCCCGTCCTGCTGCTGCACGGGAACCCGAGCTGGTCCTACCTCCACCGCCACATGATCCGCGGGCTCGTCGCGCGCGGGCACCGCGTCGTCGCGCTCGACCTCATGGGGATGGGCCGCTCGGACAAGCCGACGCAACGGCGGGACTACACGCTCGCCGGTCACGTCGACTGGATGAGCCAGTGGCTCGTCGCCGAGGACCTCACCGACATCACCCTGTACTGCCAGGACTGGGGCGGGCTCACCGGGTTGCACCTCCTCCCCCGCCATCCCGAGCGCTTCGCCCGCGTGATCGCGTCGAACACGGGCATCCCCACCGGTGAGGGCGCGAACGCGTTCATGGAACGGTGGCTCGAGTTCAGCCAGAGCGTCGAGGAGCTGCCGGTCGGTCGGTTGGTCGACGGCGGCACCACCCGCCGCGCTCACGCCCGGCGAGCTCGCGGCGTACGACGCGCCGTTCCCCGATGGCTCGTACCAGACGAGCGCGATCCACTTCCCGTTGCTGATCCCCGTCCAGCCGGACAACCCGGGGGTGCCCATGTGCCACGAGACGTGGGCCTTCCTCGCCACCTGGACCAAGCCGTTCCTGACCGTCTTCGGCTCCGAGGACCCGATCTCGTTCAAGCCCGGCGCGCACCGAAAGTTCCAGCGCGTCGTGCCCGGCGCCGCCGGTCAGGACCACGTCGTCATCGAGGGGGCCGGTCACTTCGTCCAGGAGGACGCGCCCGACCGGCTCGTCGACATCATCGACGCCTTCACCCGGCAGGAAGAGACCCCATGAGGCGCGCCTCGCACCGGCTGGTCGCCAACGCAGCCGCGCTCACGGTCGCCGCGCTGCTCGCCGGTTGCGGGTCCAGCGCGTCGAAGGCGACGACCCACCAGAGCCCGACGACGTCCACGACCGGGCGGATCGCGGCCACGAACATGCGTACGAAGCGCTACTGCGAGGTGCTGCTCGTCCACCCCGGGACCGGCGGGCTCACGGCCGACGTCTTCAACTCCTACCCGATGAACGACTGTCCGGAATCGCAGTGGGCCGCGCTGGACGCGACGACGCTGGCGTCCGAGAACCAGGTGCCGATCGCGCAGCTCAACGGGCCGCGGTACTGGCTCGTGAACGCGGTGCGGAAGGAACCGGGCACGGAGGTGCGCAGGACGTTCGGCGGTATCGAGATGATCCAGCGCGCGACCGTGACGATCACCGACGTCGCCACCGCGAGCGCTCCCTACACCGCCAACCACGTGAACCGCGAGACCGTCTTCACGTTCGACCGCGGCGAGACGGTGTACGAGCTCACCGGGCCCGACGGCGCGAAGTACGTGATGCAGTCCTGGAGCCAGGAGAAGGACCCCGGCCTCGTGGAGGCGGACCTCGCCGCGCTCGGGTCCCGGCTCGCGCTCCCGTCCGGGTGGTCCTACTCCTCCCGGGAGCTCACCGCTCCGCTGAGGGTCGTCACCACGACCCAATCGGCGACCGTGGTCCAGGACGACCTGCGCAACAGCTACTCGCTCGAGACCACCGGCTGACACGACCCTCGACCTTGGGCCAGGCTGCACCCGCGGTCGGGCCCCGAACGTCCGCACCCGAGCCCCGACCAGGAGGAAACCATGGCACCCGTGATCGGCGACGTACTCATGGACTCGCTGCAACGGCGGATGCGCACGATGCATTCGCTGTACTACCAGGCCGTGGACACCATGGGCCTCGAGCACGTCAACCACTTCGAACGCGAGGGCGTGCTGCCCATCGCGTTCTCGCTGTTCCACTACACCAACATGCAGGACGCGTCCTTCATGTTGATCACCGGGATCCCGCCGATCTGGAACGAGGAGTGGCAGGCCAAGGTCGCGATGACGATCAACGACCACGGCAAGCACAAGACCGTCGACGAGATGATCCACCAGCGCATCGGCGACTACGAGGCGTTCAAGGAGTACCAGCGGACGGTGTTCGATCGGACCGAGGACCACCTCGAGACCATGGATCCGGAGGACGTGACGAGAGTGCTGATCACGCGTCCGTTCCCGCCCCAGGTCGCGGACACCTACAGCGCGCGCTGCGCCGGCCCGGAGGGGATCACGGTGCTCGACGGCTTCGAGTGCTGGCTCTACCAGCACGGCCTCCGTCACATGGGCGAGATCGAGCTCGCCCGCGGGCTCGTCGGCCTGGGCGGCATGACGTCCTGACCCCGGCGGGTCTCAGGCCGGTGGTCCCGCGGAATCCGGTCCGGCGCCGGGCGCCGGGCCCGCGATCCGTTCCAAGATCTCGCGGTTCTGCTCGAGCAGGTCCCGGTTGCTCTCGGCGAGCTCGGTGACCCGTTGGTGGACCGCCTCGATCCTCTCGAACGCCTGCAGGTTCGTCTGGTAGTCGTGCTCCGCGAGCTGGCTCGCGATCTGGTCGGACCGCTTCGCGGCGATCAGCAGGATCGCGCCCTGGATGGCCGCGAGCATCGACAGGAAGAGGTTGAGCAGGATGTAGGGGTACGGGTCGAAGCCGTGCCGGCCGTGCGTCCCGAAGAGCCAGAAGACGCTGTTGACCACGACCCAGACCAGCAGGAACACGAGGAACGAGCCGACGAACCCCCAGGAACCCATCCGGTTGCGCATCGCGTCCGCGGCACGCTCACCGCGGGTGAGCTCCTCACCGGCGGGGACCGCCGGATGACGGTCCCAGCGGGACAGGAAGCCGCGCCCGCGCGAGCGGGCGTGCTCCTGGAACGGCGGTCGGCCCGGGCTCACGGCGTCACTCCCCATGCCAGACGAGTCTGACAGCACCACGACCGGAGTGGCCGACACCCGATCGGCGCTCGATCCCTACACCTCGACCGGGAAGGTCGCGAGGACGATGATCCCGGCGAGCATCATCAGACCTCCCATCGTCAGCAACGCAGCGCGGTGGCGGTTGTTGGCGAACTTCGAGCTGATGCCGGCGAAGAACAGCACCGTGGCGAACACCACCGTCGCGAGCACGTAGTTGTCGCCGCGCTGGTTGGCGGCGCGGGCCGTCGTGGAGAGGTGATCGGCCTCGGCCGCGAGTCAGTCGGCGCGCTTGGAGTCCGCCAAGACGTACTGCTTCATCGCGAACGGCGTCGGCGGAGCCTTCGAGTTCTCGAGCGGTCGGGTCGCGACCCACGCCTTGACCGCCGGCTTGAACTCGTCGCGGAAGCGCGTGTAGAGGAAGCCCGAGAGTTCCGCGGGATCGGGGACGTACTCGCCGTTGGGGCCTCGCGAGCTCTCCGGGTCGAGTCGGATCTCGTCGGCGTACGCAGCCACCCACTGCTCGAACGCGGTGACGTCGATCACGGCCAGCTGCCCGGCCCGGGTGGACGCCTTGGCCGACTCGGTCCGCGCCGCGCCGGCGCCGGCGTAGCTGTTGGCCTGGACGCCGCCCCACTTCGTGCTCTGGAACGCGCTCCACGCGGTGAGCACCGTGGCCATGGCGATCATCACCGTGGCGAAGAGCTCGAGGCGGTTCGTGGCCCGTTCCGCGTCGTCCGTCCGCTGATCCCCGCCGTCGGTCATTCCATCCCCTTCACGTTCCCCCGCCTGCGACCGGCAGCGTACGGCGGTGACTCGGGTCACACGGCGGACCGGGCGCGCTCATCCAATGTGCGGCGCCCGTTCTCCGGGTGGATGCACCCCGGCAACATCGCGGTCACACGCGGCCGTCATGCTCGGGGACGACGGAAGCGAGTCGGGAGGTCACGGTGATGGAACCGGACCCTGCGAACCAGTCCCCGCTGAGCTGGTTGGCCGAGTCCCTCGCCTGGGAGGCGAACCTGCGTGCGCTGCGCGCGCGTTCGGTTGATCCGCCCCGCCAGCAACCGAGCGCGCCGCCGCAGACGCTCCCTCGCCTGCACCCCGCGACGCGACCGGTGCCGGTGGATCGGGTCGCCTGAGTCGGCCGGCCTCAACCAGGTGGGAACGCGGTGCCCGCCCACGCGGACACCCAGTCCCAGAGGCGCGCCCGCTCGCCCGGTGTGTCCGACGTTCGCGTCGAGCGACGCTTGTGCAACGTGCGCTCGCGCCGGTCCAACCAGAAGCGGCCGCTGCTGGTGCGTGGCTCGCCGTCGTCGGCCGCGAGCCAGACGAGCGTGTCCGCGCCTTCGGCGGGCGTGCGTAGGAGCGGGCCCATCACTCGACGGAAGACCGGCAGCGACCGCTCGACCCCGGGGGTGAGCGCCCATCCCGGGTGCATCGCGTGCACGACGACCTCGCCCGGGTCGACCCGATCGGCCATCAGCGGCGCGAGCGTGACCTGGGCGCGCTTGGCGCGCGCGTAGGCAACGGATCCACGGTACGCGTCGGGCGGGATCGTCAGCGCGTCGACCGACAGTGGCTCGGTGTACATCCCGCCCGACGAGACCCACAGGATCCGCCCCGGCCCGGCGCGGGTGAGCGGCTCGTACAGCTGAGCGCTCAGGAGGAAGGGACCGACGACCTGGCTCGCGATCGTCTGCTCGACGCCGCTCGGCGCGTAGGCCGCCTCGGGGTCGAGCGCGCCGGCGTTGTGGACGAGCACGTCGATACGGTCGTGGCGGGCCTGGATCTCGGCGGCCGCGGCTCGGACCGCCTCGAGGTCCGCGATGTCGGCAACGGCCGAACCGACCTGCGCGCCGGTGATGTCGGCCCGCAGCCGGTCACACGTCGCCGCGGTCTTCTCGGCATTGCGAGCGATCATCTCGACGGTCGCGCCCATCCGGAGCCACGCACTCGTCGCGGCCAGCCCGAGCCCGGACGTCCCGCCGGTGATCACGACGACCCGACCGTCCATGCGGTAGTCGTCGAGGCGGGTCCAGTGGTCGAGCCGGGACCGCACCGCCGGCCCGATGCGCGAGAAGCTCGGGACGATCGCGGTCTCGAGTGCTGCGTCCGCCAGGTCGGTCAGATCCACCGACCGAGGCTACGTGCGCGTCCGGGTCAGCCTCCGAGCGGCAGCTTGGCGATCCGGATCGCGGCCGGACCGAGGATCACCACGAACAGGGCGGGAAGGATGCAGAAGATCAGCGGGAGCAGGATCTTCACCGACATCTTCTGCGCCCGCTCCTCGGCGCGCGCCTTGCGACGCTCGCGGCCCTCGGTCGCCTGCACGCGAAGCGCGTCGGCCACGGGAACCCCGTAGCGGTTGGCCTGACCCACGGCCAGGACGAAGTGCCGGATGTCCGCGACGTCGGTGCGGTCGGCGAACGCCTCGAGGGCGGTCTGACGGGCCATGCCCGCCTGGATGTCCTGCAACACCCGCTCGAGCTCGTCGGCGAGCGGACCGGATCCGGAGCGCGCGGCGTGCGCGATCGCCGCGTCCAGACCGAGACCGGCCTCCACGCAGATCGTGATCTGGTCGACGGTGTTGGGGAAGGACTGCTCGATCAACGAGCGGCGCTCACGCGCCTTTGCGGTCATCACCACGTCGGCCGCGAAGAAGCCGACGAAAGCGACGATCATCCCGAACAGGAAGGTGGCGCTCGTCGGGTTGGGGAGGAAGACGAGCAGACCGAGGCCCAGCCCGAGAACACCCAGGAACGCCTTGACCGCGAGGAGACGCTCGAGCGTCCAGCTGGCACCGAGCCCGGCATAGTCACGACGCTCCTCGAGGGCGTCGAGCAGTCCCGCCGGCGTCAGACGACGGGCCAGCCCCGCGCCCTTCTCGATCATGGGGCGACCGATGCGGTCCCACGCGGGCTGGGCCAGCACGACCTCGCGCATGTCCGGCGCGGTCGCGACACTCGGGCCCAGGTTGGCGCGGACGACCTTGCGGTGCGCCGGAAGGTCGACGTTGACCCCCCGCAGCGCCCAGGCGCAGACGCCGATGCCGGCGACGACCGCGAGCGCGGAGATGACGAGCTGGAACGACACAGTTCCTCCTAGTACACGAGGCGGACGATCCGCCGCAGCCAGAGCGCGCCGACGACCATCAGCGAACCGCCGATGATCAGCATGACCGTGCCCGCGAACGTCGTGAACAGGTCGGTCAGGTAGCTGGGGTTCACGACGGCGATGAAGAGCATCACCACGACCGGCAGCGCCAGGAGCACGATGCCCGAGAGCCGGCCCTCCGCGGTCAGGGTGTCGATCTGGCGCCGCACCCGAGTGCGGTCGCGGATCGTACGGGTCACGTTGTCGAGCACACCCGCGAGGTCACCACCGACCTCGCGCTGGATCTCGATCGCCTGCACGACCCAGTCGAAGTCCTCGCTCCGCACGCGGGCGGCAAGTGACCGCAACGCCGTCGGGAGCGTGTGACCGAGCTGGGTCTCGAACAGTGCCCGCTGGAATTCGTCCCGCGTCGGCGACGCAGCCTCCTGCACGAGGGCGTCGATCGCCTGGGGAAGGCTGTGCCCCGCTCGCAGGCCACCTGCGATCAGCGCCAACGAACCCGGCAGTTGCTCGTCGAATTGCTTGCGCCGGCGGGTTGCCTTCATGTTCACGCCGACGAAGAAGCCGGCGATGGTCACGCCCATCACGATCATCGCCACGAGGAACCCACCGAGCATCGCCCCGAGCACGGCGCCTCCCACGCTGCTGACCGCGGCCAGCAAGAGGAACTCGGCGCGCGCGCATGTCGATCCCGGCCCGGTCGAGTGCGGTGGCGACGACGTGCTCACGGTCGTGGCGCTCGAGCCCGCGCTCGGCGAGCTCGGTCGCCTTGGTCCCCAAGGTCGACATCTGGGACCGGACCGACGATTCGTCGTTCGCTCCTGCCAGCTCCTTGGCCAGGCGACGCCGACGCACGTGCGGCATCGTGACCGCGGCGATCACCATGAACAGCGCACCGAAGAGCGCGGCGGATCCGGCGATCAGCATCCACGAGCCGCCGGCGGTCGCGGCGGTCATCGGCGCGTCCCCGGTCGGGCGAGGCTCGGCGCGTCGATGCCGAGCAGGCGGGCTGGGAGCTCGATGCCGGTGTCGCGGAGCCGCTCGGCGAAGCCCGGTCGCAGACCAGTCGGCGCGAGCGTGCCCCGGTGACGGCCCTCGTCGTCGAGGCCGGCGGAGTAGTCGAACGCGAACAGGTCGGACAGGCTGACCACCTCGCCCTCGGCACCCGCGACCTCGGAGATCTGGGTGACCCGACGGGAACCGTCCCGCAGCCGGCTGAGGTGCACCACGACGTCGAGCGCCGAGGAGATCTGGTCGCGGATCGCCCGCAGCGGGAGGTCCATACCGGCCATGAGGGTCATGGTCTCGAGGCGGAACAGCGCGTCGCGCGGCGAGTTGGCGTGCACCGTGGACAGCGAGCCGTCGTGGCCGGTGTTCATCGCCTGGAGCATGTCCAGCGTCTCGGCGCCCCGGACCTCACCCACGATGATGCGGTCCGGCCGCATGCGCAGCGCGTTGCGGACCAGGTCGCGGATGGTCACTCCCCCGCGGCCCTCGAGGTTCTCGGGGCGGGACTCGAGGCGGATGAGGTGCTGCTGATCGAGCTGGAGCTCGGCGGCGTCCTCGATGGTGACGATGCGCTCCTCCTCGGGGATGAGCGATGACATCACGTTGAGGAGCGTCGTCTTCCCGGTGCCGGTTCCGCCGCTGATGATGATGTTCATCCGACCGGCGACGCAGGCCTGGAGGAACTCGGTGGCCTCGGGCGTGAGCGTGCCGAAGGCCATGAGGTCGTCGGCGGTCAGGCGATGCTTGGCGAACTTCCGGATGGTCAGCGCGGGTCCGTCGATCGCGAGCGGCGGGATCACCGCGTTGACGCGGGAGCCGTCGGCGAGGCGGGCGTCGACCATCGGGGACGACTCGTCGATGCGGCGGCCGACCGCCGAGACGATCTTGTCGATCACCTGACGCAGCCAGCGCGTCGGAGCCGAACCGGTCCTCGGTGCGGTACAGACGGCCGCCACGCTCCACGTAGATCGCGTCGGATCCGTTCACCATCACCTCGGTCACCGTCGAGTCGCTCAGGTAGCGCTGGATCGGTCCGTAGCCGAGGACGTCGTCGCTGATCTCGGCGACGAGCTGCTCGCGCTCCGCCGCGCTCAGCGGGACGGTCTCGTCCTCGAGCACCTTGCCCAGCTCCTCGATCACGTGCTGGTTGAGCGCGGCCGGCGAGAGCGACGCGTCGTAGAGGCGGGTGCCGAGCCGCTGGAGCAGGGCATCGCGCGCCCGCGCCTTCAGCACCGCCATCGGGTCCGCGGTGCGGACCGGCGGTGCGGAGGTCTCGCCATCCGGGTCGGGCTGCGCTGCGGCGCGGATGTGGTCGCTCAGGCTCACGATCGGGCCTCCTTCGTTCGGGTCAGCGTGCGCCGGAAGAAGCCCGGCTCGATGCTTGCGGTGGGCTCGAACCGGCCGACGAGACGCCCGAGGGCCTCGCCGACGTTCGAGCGGCGGTCGCTGGCGATCACGGGGGTGCCCTGGTTCACCGAGATGGGGACCGTGCGCGAGCTCGGGATCGTGACCTCGGCCGCCATGCCGACGGTGGCCTCGACCTCGCTCACCGGCAGCCCGACGCGGGCGTCGGCACGGTTCACCACGAAGTGGCGCGTCTGGTCCGTCATGCCGAGCAGGTCCAGCATCTCGACCTCCTTGCGCGTTGCGCGCACGCTCGGAACGTCCGTCGAGGTGACGAGCACGAGGTCGGTGCAGAGCTTGAGAACGGCGAGGGTCCCCTCGTCGAGCCCCGAGCCGGTGTCGATCACGACGTAGCGGAACTCCGACGCGAGCAACGAGATCACGTGCTGCACGTGCTGGGGTGTGATCGCGTCGGCCTCGACCGGCGCGTCCGGCGCGCAGAGCGCGTACAGCCCGTCGTCGGAAGCGGTGAGGAACACCTTGATCGTGGTGACGTCGACCGCGTGGTCGGACTGGGTGATGTCGGCGAAGGTGTGCTCCGGGTTCATGCGCAGCGCGCTGGCCACGTCGCCGAACTGGAAGTCCAGGTCCACGATCACGACCTCGCCCGGCGCCTCGAGCGCGAGGCCCGCGGCCAGGTTGGTCGACACCGTGGTCTTGCCCGTTCCCCCCTTGGGGGCGAGCGTGCAGATCACGTGGCGGCTCGGTGCGTCCATGTCGGCCGCGGCCAGGGTGCTCCGCCGGCGGTCGGCCGCGTCGAGCGCCTGCTCGAAGGCCTCCCGGAGCTCGGCGTCCGGTGCATCCGGGGCCACCACGTCGCGGGCTCCGGAGCGCAGGGCGCGTTCGAGGAGCTGGAGCGACGGCTCGGCCACGATGATCACCGTGACGTCGGGCCGGTGGGTGTCGAAGGCCTCGACCAGGTCGAGCGCCTCATCGTCTGCGAGCTCGGGTCCGATCGCCACGACCGCGGGATCGGTACGGGTGAGCTCGGCGACCAGCGACACCGAGGTGCCCTCCAGCAGACCGTCCCGCCAGTAGCGGCGGTGGCTGGTGAGCGTGCCGCCGAAGACGTCGGCGAGCTTGCCGTCGAAGTCCTCCGACGGGCTCGCCACCAGCAGTCCGCTCATTGGGCGACGCCCCCGTTCGGGTCGGCCGCGAGCCAGATGCGACCGCCGTTGGCCGCGGTGACCACCTTCTCGAGATCGGGCTGGGTCAGGGCGAAGGTCACGAAGAACTTGCCGGTCGGAGCGGCGGTGACTTCCTTGCGCTTCGGGTGGTCGCCGTTGCTGCCGTCGATCTGCACGCTGGTGACGAGCACGTTGCTCGCGAGCAGCGTCGCTGCCTCGTTCGCGGCACCGGTGGTGTTGAGCACGCCGACGATGGCGACGTGGTCCCCCGCCCGGAGCTGGCCGCCGAGCGCCTGCTCGGGATCGAGCGACACGGTGGCGCCGAACATGCCCGCGGGCACACCCTTGGTGGCGGCCTTCGCCGTGGCTGGGGTGAACCGGCTCGTGACGAGCTGCTCGCCGGGGAGGACGTCGATCGAGGTGACCTCGCCCTTCACCGACTTGAGGGTCTTGAGCGCGTCGTCGGCGCGGACCTTGGCCGGGACCTTCTCGGTCGTGATCTTGTCGGACAGCTTGGCGGCCGGGGTGCCGGCGGCGATGCGATCGCTCGCGACATAGACCGTCACCAGCTTCTCGCCGGCCACGGCGCGGTCCTTCGCCCCCTGCACGTAGCCGACGAGGCCGAGGGTGCCGGCGAGAGCGAGAACAATGGCGGCGACGATGCCGACGGTCCTGCGCTGGTAGGTCATCGTGTGCTCCTTGTCCGTCCGCACCTACGGACGATCGATGTGCTGCGTTGCGGGTGACGGGCCCTGCGCCCGCCGGAGATCTGGGTGAGCCCGAGTCGAACGAGCTCGGACCGCCGATCGGGACCGTGCGAGATCACGGCCCGATCGGCGGGTGAGTTGGTTCAGTTCTTGATGCTCTTGGTGATGCTGTCGAACGTGTCGGACAGCTGGCCACCGAGAGCAAGGACGGTCGCCACGATCGCCACCGCGATGAGGCTGACGAGCAACGCGTACTCGACGGCCGCAGCGCCACGCTCGCTGGTCGCGATCCGGGCCTGCAGGTACTGGATCCACTGCATCATTTCGTTCGGTCTCCCTTGTCGTTGATCCTGCGCTTCAGGACGAGGGTGATGGTGCGGGATCGGATCGCAACTGCCATCACCACGATTGGTGATTGCACGACCGGTCCTCCGACCCGTCCGTGAATCGGGCCGATCGACCCACCCGGAGACGCGCCCGAATCACCAATCGTGAGGAAGAGGTCGTGCGGGGAGGTTGCGACAATCCCCGGACCATGAAGACGACAACTGACCCAGAGGTTCGTGCGAGTATCCGGCGGCGCGCGCACCGTCACTCGCTGCGCCAGGTTCGTGCGCGCGTGGGATCCGGCGGACGGGAACGCGGGGCGGTGATGGTGGAGTTCGCGCTGCTGCTCCCCGTCCTCGTGCTGCTCACCTTCGGCATCATCGAGTTCTCCTCCGCCTACCACGACTCGTCGATCGCCGCCGACGCCGCCCGCGCCGGTGCTCGGGTCGGGTCGGCACGCGCGACCCAGACGGACTACGCGCCCGCGGTGGTGTCCGCCGTCAACGCGGCCGTCTCGACGCTGCCGAGCGACGTGCCCCAGGAGCTCTGGATCTACAAGGCGAACGCCAACGGCTACCCGTCGGGCAGCAGCTTCTCCTCGTGCGGGGCGAACTGCATCCGCTACACGTACAGCGCCGGTTCCAAGTCCTTCGTCGCCTCGGGCGGCGGCGGATGGGATGCATCGACCCACCAGGTCTGCACGCAGCCCTACGACGAGATCGGCGTCTACGTGAAGCTCGACCACAAGTTCGTCACCGGACTGTTCGGCTCGAACGTGACGCTGACCGACCACGCGGTGTTCCGGTTCGAGCCCGTCGCCAGCTCGGCGTGCGGATTCTGATGCGCGAGCTCCGGAACCCCTGCTCCATGCGTACCGACGAACGCGGTGTGGTCGCGGTGTGGGTCGCGCTCACCATGGTCGTGCTGCTCGGCTTCGCCGGCTGGGCGGTCGACTTCTCGCACTGGAACGACGAGCGCGCCCACATGCAGAAGGCAGCCGACGCCGCCGCGCTCGCCGGTGCGGTCTACCTGCCCGACGACCCGGCCGGGGCGGTCGCGGCGGCGAAGGAGATCGCGGCGAAGAACGGCTACTCGAGTGGCGTGTCCGCGGCCGTGCTCGACAGCGCCAACCAGCTCAAGGTCACGATCAACACGTCGGTGAAGAGCTCGTTCGCCCAGGTGATCGGGGTCGGCTCCGCGAGCCTCTCGAAGCACGCGGTCAGCGAGTACGAGTCGCCCAAGCCGCTCGACATCGTGTTGATCCTCGACCGCACCGGCAGCATGCTCACACCGAGCCCGGCAACGCTCCAGAACGCCAAGGACGCCGCCCTGGATCTGCTCGGGTTCCTGAACCCCCGGAACGAGTCGATCGCGCTCGGCGCCCTCGGACCGAGTGACACGGCGAAGACCTGCACCGGCGCAAACGCCGGTGCGTACGGGGTCCCGTCGGCCACCGACGTGGGTGCACCGGGCAACACCTGGATGGTCTCGCCGTTCCCGCTCGCCGCGCCGGCGAAGGACTACCAGAACCCGGACGGATCGCTGAACGCCGGCAGCCAGATCGTGAAGTCGGTCAACTGTCTCGCAGCGGCGAACCGCACCGACCTCGGCGACCCGATCACCGCGGCGACCAACTACCTCAACACCTACGGCCGGCCGGGTTCCCGTCGGGGGATCATCCTCATGACCGACGGCGCGGCCAACCTGCCCACCGGCACCCAGCCGTGTCAATACGCCAACAGCGCGGCGAGCGCCGCGAAGGCGGCCGGCATCCAGGTGCTCACGATCGGGTTCCTGAGCGGATCGAACGCGTGTGTTCAGGACACTTCGGGTCCGTTCAAGAACGCTCAGGTCACCAACGTGCTCGCGAGCATGGCCAGTCCGATCAAGGGTGTCCCCGCACACGACGACGGATGCGTCGACGCCGAGAACACCGACGGCGACAACTTCTTCTGCCAGCCGAAGTCGGGAGACCTCTCCGCCGTCTTCCTCCAGGCGGCCGCGCAGCTCGCGGGCCGCCTGCCCAGGATCATCGAGTAGTCGGCCCGGCGCGGAGGGCGACTGCGCCGGCCGACACTCGATGCAGACCGATCGCCGCCTCGACGACGCCCCCCGGGGCGGCTCGATCGCCGGCTGGTGTTCCGGCTCCACGGCGAATCAGCCGGAGCGAGTCGCGACCACCTTCGATCCATCGCGCGCAGCCGGGGGCGAGGCGCGCCGCGGCGTGCTCGTACCCGGCGAGGTCCTCGGCGGTGAGAACGCCCCGCCAACGGCCGTTGGTCCCGCGGAACAGGAACCGGTCGACGCCGCCCTCGAAGATCATGCGTGAGGGGTCGTCACCACCGGCGCCCTTGGCCTGGGCGCGCATCGCGTCGATCTGGACGGCGGCCGCGATCGTGGGCCACTCACCTTCGTCGACGTCGATCTCACAGAACGCCGCGAGGCGCCGCATCTCGCCCTCGGTGTCGGCGAGCATGTCGGCGAAGTGCACGAAGTGCACGTTGGGCAGCTCACGCCACATCCACCACGTCGCCAGATGGTGGGAGTGCGACCAGAACGGCCAACCGTCCGACTCCCAGTCGAACCACCCCTCGCTGATCCAACGCGGCCAGAGGTCCGAGGGCGCAGCGGGGCACCGGGGGAACTCGGGCCCGGGCCGCTCCGGGTCGTTGAACAGCGAATAGGCCAGATCGGTGTACGCGCTGTAGTGGTTCCAGAGCGACATGAACACGTCGCGGGTGTCGCGCCCGACGATGACGTACTTCGCTTCAGGGAAGAACCGGATCCCGTCGGCCGCCAGATGGCTCTTGACGAACCGGCGGTGGGTCTGCGCCTCGAGTTCCCCGATGACCGGCTCGATCGGGCCCTGGAATCGCGCGTCGATCCACGGCGACACGCCGAGTTGGGCGACCGAGGCCTCGGGGCCGAGGATCATCGCCCCGAGGATGCGTTGGGTCCACGTGGTCCCGGCCTTGTAGGCGGTGGTGACCACGATGTCGCCCGGTCGCACGCGGTAGTGATCCCAGCGGGTGCTGTCCAGGTGGTGGTTGCGGTACTCGTGGAGACGCTCGGGGGCCGACTCGGTCATCGCGGGAGCGTAGACACACCGCGAATCAGCGCGCGTCGCCGAGGACGCGCGTCAGCCCGGGCCGGGTATCGCGGTCCACGGCGTCGACTCGTCGTTCCTCGTCCCGCCCGTGTCGGGACAGCCCGCGAGGTCCGCGCCCGCCGTGTTCAGGACCTGGCCGCGGTCGTAGTACCGACTCACCGATCCGCCGACCGTGACGTTGACGACCGGCACCGTCGAATCGACTGCGGTGAGACAGAGCGTCGGGTCGCAGCCGTAGCAACCCGCGGTGGTGGTGTCCGAGCCGTCGAAGGTCTCGTAGCCCATCTGCGCGAGGACCAGGCTCTGGCCGGCCGGGATCACCTGTTGTCCCCACAGGTCGAAGGTGTGCTTGCCCATCGTGACGGTCACCGTGACCGCCAGCGGCGCGCCCGACGTGTTGTCCACCCGCACCGCGCTCGTGTCCCAGTCCCCCGCCGCGTTGTCGGGCACACCGACGAAGACGGTGTTCGGAGATCCTTGCCACGGCGACGGCCTGGTCCGGAGATGATGGGCGTGGTGCGTGTCGTAGTACCCGGCGAAGACGGCGATGTCCGATGGCGACGACGAGCCCACGGACACGATTCGCGTCGCGCTCGCGCTGAGCCCTCCGGCATCGGTGACCGTCACCTTGGCGCTGAAGGCGCCGGTCGTCGTATAGGTGTGCGACGCGGTCGCCTTGGTCTGGGGTCCTGCGACGGTCCCGTCACCGAAGTCGAATCGGTACGACGCGACCGGCGTGGCGTCGGTGTCGGTCGAGGCCGACGCGTCGGCGGTCACGGTGAGCGGCGCGATGCCCGAGCTCGGGGACACCGACAGCGCGGCGACGGGTGGTGCGTCGATCGGCGGCGGGGGCGGAGGGGGCGGCGGGGGCGGAGGTGGCGGTGGCGGGGAGCTCGACGGGGACGGCAGCAGCGCGACGTCGCGTGCGATGTCCCATCCCGGCCAGGACGGGGCGCCGGATGCGGCGGGCGGCAGGCTCCCCGCGCCGACGGCGAACGGGTGCACCCTGCCGTAGCCGTCGACGGTCACTCCCCCGCGTCCGTCGTCGAAGCGAGCGACCCCCTGCACGCTCACGCGCCGCGAGGTGAACACACCCGTCGCGGCGGGCGGGTTGGCCCCGGACGCGCCGATCCGGAAGGGGTGCAGGACGCCGGTGCGGTCGACGATGTCCCCGCCTGTGCCATCCGGTGCGATCGCGATTCCCCGTGCCATGTCCTGACCGAGCCAGTACGGCGCGCCCCGGACGGCGGGTGGCGCCGCGTGACCGCGGATCGCGAACGGGTGCACACCGCCGAAGGCATCGACCACGTATCCGCCCGTCATGTCGGGCAGCAAGGCGACGCCTCGGGCAACGTCCCAGCCGAGCCAGTACGGCGCGCCCCGAACCGCCGGCGGCGGGCTGCCGGCCCCGACGACGATCGCGTGCAGTCCACCGAACCCGTCGAGCACGTAGCCGCCGGACCCGTCCGCGAGCAGGGCGAGCCCGCGGGCGATGTCCCAGCCCAGCCAGTACGCACCGCCGGAGATCCTCGGGGCGCGGGTGCCGCCGGCCATCGTGAAGCGATGCACCCCGCCGAAGCCGTCCAGGGTGTAGCCACCGGGAAACGCCGATGCGCTCGATGCGCTCGCGGCGGGCGCGCCGGTGGACGCCACCGGCGCCGCGGTCGCGGGGCCCGAGACCACGGCGAGAACCGTCGCCGCCGCGATCACCCCGACCAGGAGCCGGATCCTGCGCATCACCGCGGTGCCTCCCTCGTCCGATCCCCGCCCCGACGCCCGCCCCGACGTCGACCCGCGGGCCTCCGGGGAGGAAGCTATTGCTCGACCCTGCCGACGCGCCGTAAGCCGATTGCACCATTTGTTGGTTTCTTCGACGTCGTCGCACCGGCATCGGCGAACCGTCTGGACGCACCGCCCGGTGGGCTGCGAACGTGCTGGACCCGCCACGGAGGACGAGCATGACGGTCGAGGGCAGCGCACTGGTCACCGGGGCGAGCCGGGGCATCGGGCGCGCGGTGGCCCTCGAGCTCGCCCGGCGTGGCTACGACGTCGTCGCGTCGATGCGGGATCCTGCGGACGGCGCGGATCTCGCCGACCTGAGCCAAGGGCGGTTGCGCGTCGCGCGTCTCGACGTGACCGACCCGTCGGCGATCGAGATCCCCGAGGATCTCACGGTCCTCGTCAACAACGCCGGTGCCGACGGCGATCACGTCCCGGTCGAGCACGCGGACCTCGACGTCTGGCGGCGGATGTTCGAGGTGAACGTGCTCGGCGTCGCGGCACTGGCGCAGGCCGCGATCCCGACCCTGAAGCGCAACGCCCCGGGCGTCATCGCCACGATCACGTCCAGCTCGATCTTCGGGATCGTGCCCTTCTACGGCGCCTACCGCGCGACCAAGGCCGCGGCGTCGTCGCTCTCCGAGACGCTGCGCGTGGAGCTGGCGCAGTTCGGCATCCGCGTCGTGGAGATCCTGCCCGGTCCGATCGACACCGACATGTTCCGGACGAGCGTCGGGCCGATGGCGGCCGAGCGCTTCGACGACTACCGGGCCATGGCCGAGCGGTGCGCTCGATCGCGGGCCGAGCACGCCGACCCGATGGTGGCGCCCGTCGAGACCGCGGCGGCCGCCATCACCGACGCCATCGTGGCGGACGCCGGACCGATGCGCTATGGCTGCGACCCGCTCGGGGAGGGTCTCCTCGCACTCTGGCGGCAGTCCGACGACGAGGCGATGTGGAAGCTCATGGGCGAAGGCCTCGCGGGGATCTGACCACACTTGCGTCGCCGCCCGCGACGGCCCACGATCTGTCGGCGTGCGTGGCACCGCGGTCTGGGGGCGGGAACGGATGTTGAGGCACGATGCATCGACGGAGGACGGCGACACCCCGCGGGTCATGACCCGGTGGCTCTGGCTCGTCGGGGCGCTGGTGCTGACCGCCGGGCTGCTGTTCGGCTACGACCAGGGCGTCATCTCGGGAGCGCTGGACGGGATCGACCACTCGTTCTCGCTGAGCACCCTGATGGTCGAGGTCGTGACCAGCTGGGTCACGCTCGGGGCGCTGGTCGGCGCGCTCGTCGGCGGGTCGCTCGCCGATCGACTCGGCCGCCGCCTGACCATCGTCGGCGCCGCACTCCTGTTCCTGGCCGGTGGGATCGCCGAGGCGGTCGCGCCGGTCACGGCGGTGCTCGTCATGGGGCGGCTGATCGTGGGCCTGGGGGTCGGGGTCGCGTCGGTCGCGGCGCCGCTGTACGCGTCCGAGATGGCCCCGGCGCGGCTTCGGGGCCGCTTCATCTCGACGTATCAGTTCGGCATCACGTTCGGGATCTTCGTCGCCTACGCCGTCGACGAGCTGCTCCGCAGCGATCAGTGGCGGCTCATGCTCGGACTGTCGTGTGTCGCGGGCATCGCTCTCGTCGTGCTCGTCGCGCCCCTGACGGACACGCCGCGCTGGTACCTCAAGGTGGGGCGCCGCGACGATGCAGCACGGGCACTGAGCCGGGTGGAGCGGACGGACACCACGACCGCGCTGGCCGCACTCGAGTCGAACATCGCCGAGGACCCCGCGACGGTCGGTTGGCGAAGCGTGTTCGCTCCCCAATGGCGCCGACCCCTCATGATCGGCCTGGGGCTCGCGGTGTTCCAGCAGATCACCGGCATCAACGCGATCATCTACTACGCCGACAAGATCTTCGCGGCCGCGGGGTTCTCGAGCGCGGCTGAGCAGACCGCGGCCACGACCTGGGCGATCGGCGCCGTGAACGTGCTCGCGACGCTCGTGGCCGTGTTCTTCGTGGACAAGGTCGGTCGCAAACCGCTGCTGCTGACGGGACTCGTCGGCATGGGCATCAGCCTGACCGTCGTGGGCTTCGCCTTCCTCAGCCTGGACCACGTCTCGTCGGCGTCATCGACCGCGGCCAACGCGGGGAGGACGGCACCGAGCGACGCCGGCATCTTCACGTTGGTCGCGCTCGTCGTCTACGTCTCGTCGTTCGCCTTCTCCTTGGGTCCGATCGTCTGGACCATGATCAACGAGATCTATCCGCGCGAGCTTCGCGGCCGCGCCGTGGCGATCGCCACCGCGGTCAACTGGTTCAGCGCCTGGCTCGTGAGCCAGTTCTTCCTCTCGATCGTGAAGCACCTCGGCGAGTCCGTCACGTTCTGGATCTTCGCGGCGCTCTGTGCCGTCTGCTTCGTCTGGATCCAACGACAGGTTCCCGAGACCAAGGGGCGAACGCTCGAAGAGATCGAGCAGATGTGGGCCGAAGGTGGGTGACACCGGTTGACGGAAGGCGCTCGCGGTGATGAGGATCCGACCGTGGTCCACGACGGCACAGCACTGCGGATCGAGCGCCGCGGCGGAGTCGTGATCCTGGAGAACCAGGACCCGCCACGGAACCGCATGACGTTCGAGTTCATGGACGAGCTCGAACGAGCGGTGATCGCGCTGCGCGACGATCGCACCGCTCGAGCCGTGGTGGTCACCGCATCGGGCACCGAGCACTTCAGCGTCGGCATGGACCTCAAGCAGCTCATGACCGGCGCGCAGGAACGCGGCGGGTTCGAGGCGGTGCTCGACCAGCGGCTGCGCGTCCTCGCGATGATCGAGCAGCTCGACAAGCCCGTCATCGCGACGATGTTCGGCTACTGCCTCGGGGGCGGGCTCGAGCTGCCGCTCGCGTGTCACTTCCGCCTCGCCGCGACCGAGGGCGCCCGCATCGGCCTGCCCGAGCTGGACCTCGGAACCGTGCCGGCATGGGGAGGCACCGCGCGACTCACGCGAACCGTCGGCCGCGCGCATGCGCTCGACATGATCCTGCGGGCGAAGAAGATCGACGGCCCGACGGCGCTCGCGATCGGGCTCGTCCACGAGCTGCATCCGCTGCCCGATCTCAAGGCACGCGCCGTCCACCTCGCCGAGGAGCTGGCGGCACAACCGCCGCTCGCGGTCGCCGGCGTGTTGCGCGCGGTGGTCGGGGCCGAGCATCTCCCACTGGAGGACGCGCTTCGGGTCGAGCGCGACGCGGTCCGACGCTGCGCCAGCTCGGCCGATCAGATCGAGGGGATGCGGGCCTTCCTCGAGAAGCGCCGGCCGCGGTTCGAGGGCGCGTGAGCGGCGTCGCGATCTTTCTCGTCATCCTGCCGTTGGTGCTCATCGGCGCGGCCGCCGGCGCCGCGTGGGTCTCGGTGCACAACAGCTCGGTGCGCATCACGTCCGCGGCGGTCGAGATCCGCAACTATCGGCAACCGGCCCGGGAGATCCCCCTCGAGCGCGCCGCTCGCTTCGAGGCGCCGGCCGCGGTCGGGTTCCTCTCGAGCCTGAGGCCACGGACCGGCGTCCTGGTCCTGACCGACGACTCACGCCTCGCGGTGCGCAGCCTCCGGGAGCCCGAGGCCGGCGTCGGCATCGACGCGCTGAACGCCCGTCTGGAGCGCCTGCGCGGCGAGGCCTGACCGGGGGCGAACGCCGCGCGCGGACCGCTACGGTGCCGGACATGACGAACCCCGACATGCCCTACCGCCGTCTCGGACGCTCGGGCCTCAAGGTCAGCGCCCTCTCGTTCGGGAGCTGGGTCTCCTTCGGCACGCAGCTGGACGGCGGGATGGCCAAGGAGTGCCTGGCCGCCGCCGGAGACGCCGGCGTCAACTTCTTCGACAACGCCGAGGCCTACGCCGGCGGCGAGTCCGAGCGGATCATGGGCACGGCCATCGCCGAGCTGGGTTGGCCGCGCGAGCGGTACGTCGTGTCGTCGAAGTTCTTCTGGGGTCTCACGCCCGGGGTGAACACGCGCAACACGTTGAACCGCAAGTACCTCCTCCACGCCATCGAGGGCTCGCTCGAGCGGTTCGGGCTCGATTTCCTCGATCTCGTCTTCTGCCACCGACCCGACCCCGAGACGCCGGTCGAGGAGACGGTGGAGGCCATGACCGACATCATCGAGTCAGGCCGAGCGCACTACTGGGGGACGAGCGAGTGGTCCGCCGACGAGATCCGCGCCGCCTGGGACATCGCCGACCGGCGCAACCTCCGCAAGCCGGTCATGGAGCAACCGCAGTACCACCTCTTCGAGCGGAGGAAGGTGGAGCGCGAGTACGCCCGCCTGTACGAGGACATCGGCCTCGGCCTGACCACTTGGAGCCCGCTCGCGTCGGGCCTGCTCACCGGCAAGTACGTCGACGGCGTCCCCGAGGACAGCCGCGCCGCGCTGCCCGGCTACGAGTGGCTGCGCGACGCGCTGACCGACGAGCGCCGCAACGGCCAGGTGGTGGAGCTCATGGGCGTCGCCGAGCAGCTCGACGTCACCGTGGGCCAGCTCGCGATCGCCTGGTGCGCCGCCAATCCGCACGTCTCGACCGTGATCACCGGCGCCTCCCGCCCCGAGCAGGTGGTGGAGAACATGGGTGCGCTGCGGGCGCTCGAGCAGATGACCCCCGAACGCAAGCAGTCGATCGAGGCGATCTGTCGCCGGTAGCAGCTGCGACGCGGGTCACGTCCGCTGGAACTTCACAGACAGTGCAAGAACATGGTTCACTGCGGGGACGACGACGCGCGCGGCACCGCCGGGAGGAACCATGGCCGCCAGCACCAGCACGGGGACCGCTCCGACCGTCGATCGTGAGGCGTTGCGGCGCCGGTACCGGGAGGAGCGGGACAAGCGCATCCGCCCCGAGGGCAAGGACCAGTACCTCCAGCCGACCGGCCGGTTCTCCTCCCTCCTCGAAGATCCGTACACCCCCCGAGTCGAGCGGGATCCGGTCCGCGACGAGGTGACGGTCGCGCTCATCGGCGGTGGCTTCGGCGGCGTGTGCACGGGTGCGCAGCTGAAGATCGCCGGCGTCGAGGACGTTCGCATCGTCGAAGGCGGCGGCGACGTCGGCGGGGCCTGGTACTGGAACCGCTATCCCGGCGCGATGTGCGACACCGCCGCGATGATCTACCTGCCCATGCTCGAGGAGACCGGCTACCGGCCCTCGATGAAGTACGTGCCGGCGACCGAGATCTTCCAGCACGTCCAGCGCATCGCCCGGCAATACGGGCTGTACGACAACGCGCTGCTCTCCACCGAGGTCACCGGGCTCCACTGGGACGACACCGTCGCGCGCTGGATCATCCGCACGGACCGAGGCGACGAGTTCCGCGCGCAGTTCGTCGCCATGGGGACCGGTCCGCTGCACCGACCGAAGCTCCCCGGGATCCCCGGCATCGAGACCTTCGCCGGACACACCTTCCACACCAGCCGCTGGGACTACGACTACACCGGCGGTGGTCCCGACGAGCCCATGACGAACCTCGCGGACAAGCGGGTCGGCATCATCGGCACGGGCGCGACCGCAGTCCAGTGCGTACCGCCGCTCGGCCGGGACGCGTCAGAGCTGTACGTCTTCCAGCGGACCCCGTCGTCGATCGACGTTCGCAACAATCACGAGCTCGACCCTGCGTGGTTCGACACGCTCGAGCCGGGCTGGCAGCACCGATGGCTCGTCAACTTCGCGACGCTCCAGACCGGTGGCTTCGCCGACGAGGACCTCGTGAAGGACGGTTGGACCGACATCGCCCAACGCATCCGCGACCGCGTGCTCGCGAACATCGCCGCGAACGGCGACCAGGAGTTCGACGTCACGCTGTTCCAGCAGGCCTACGAGGACAGCGACGACGACAAGATGGACGAGATCCGGAGGCGCGTCGACGAGATCGTGGCGGACCCGGAGACGGCCGAGGCGCTCAAGCCCTGGTACCGGCAGCTCTGCAAGCGGCCGTGCTTCCACGACGAGTACCTGCAGGCCTACAACCTCCCGAACGTGCACCTCGTCGACACGGATGGTCGCGGTGTCGACCGCATCGACGAGACCGGCGTCTGGGTCGGCGACGAGCACCACGATCTGGACTGCCTCATCTTCGCCTCGGGCTTCGAGGTCGGCACCAGCTACGCGCGCCGGTCCGGCTACGAGACGGTCGGGCGCAGCGGCGTCACGCTCACCGAGCGGTGGGAGGACGGGATGGAGACCCTCCACGGCATCCACGTCCACGACTTCCCGAACCTGTTCGTCATCGGCCTCACGCAGGCGGCCAACTTGATCTCGAACATCACGAGCAACCTCGTCGACAGCGGGCGGACGATCGCCACCGTCGTCCGTCACGCCCTCGACATCGGCGCCGACGAGGTCGAGGTGACCGAGGAGGCCGAGCAGGCATGGGTCGGGATGCTCGAGGGCAACCCGCGAGCGTTCCTCGGCAGTCCTGACTGCACCCCGGGGTACTACAACAACGAGGGGCACGAGATCGGGCGCCGCGAGCGGCTCAGCGCGAGCGGCTACCCGCTCGGCCCCGTCGCGTACTTCGAGTACATCGACCAGTGGCGCGACTCGGGAGATTTCGCCGGTCTCGAGTTCCGCACTCGCTGAGCGCGCCGCTCACGCCCGGAGCGCCGGGAGCACCCGGTCCGCGACGAGGTGCAGGGTCTCCCACGCCAGCTCCGGCGGGCATCCGCCGCACAGCGGGTGGAGGGCGAGCATGCCGTCGGCGCGGGCATGGTCCACGGCCTGCTCGGGCGTGAGCACCCGGTACGCGCCGCCCTCTGCGCGCAGCGCACCGATCGTGACCGCCGTCGACTTGCTGGCCGCCGCCGCGTCGCCGAGCCATGCCGCGTACATACGCGCATCGTGGAGCAGGTACGGACCGAGCCGGTCCCACGCGCGATCGACGTCCTCGGCCACGAACACCGACGTCGCGCCGCCGCGTGCCGGGACGACGCACATGCCGGGCTCACGTCCCAGCCGCCGGCACTCCTCCTGGTAGGTCGTCTCGAGCCCGTCCGCCCAGGTCTGGGCGAAGAAGCCCAGGCCGAACCGCGCCGCGCGGCGGGCGGCCGCCGGGCTCCCTCCGCCGTACATCATCGGGGGGCCGCCGGGCGTCACCGGCGCCGGCGTGACGTGGACGGGCCGACCGTTGTAGTCGAACACCTCGCCGGACCACGCCCGCTGCAGGACGGTGAGGCACTCGTCCATGCGGTCGCCCCGCCCGGCGAGTGAACGGCCGAACATCGCGTACTCCTCGGGGCGGTAGCCGAGGCCTGCGACGTAGGCGACCCGACCGTGGCTGATCACGTCGAGGACGGCCATGTCCTCGGCCAGGCGCACCGGGTCGTGAAGGGGTACGAGCAACGCGGCGACGAGGACCGGCACCGTCGAGGTGCGGGCGGCGATGGCCGACGCGAGCACGAGCGGTGCGGGCAGGTAGCCGTCGGGTGACGCGTGGTGCTCGGAGACCACGATCGACAGCGCGCCGTGCCGCTCGGCCCACTCCGACATCTCGAGCGCGGCGTCGTACAGGTCACCGATCGGTGTGCTGGCGTTCGTGGGCGCGCGCATGTCGAAGCGGAGCATGAACATGCGGGCATCGTACGGTCGCGTGGTCTGCGTGCGGGTCAGCGGGGCCGGCGCGGCGAGTGGATCGTGCGCGCCGCGCTGTCGGCCTCGAGGAGGAACACCGTCTCTTCGGCCCACTGGTCGAGGAAGGCATCCGAGACCCCGTCGCTGAACAGCACGTCCGCGGCCGCGGCGAGGGTCCGACGCACCTCACCCTGGTTCGGACTGCGATTCATCGGTCCATACCGTCTGCCTGTCGGTATCACCACGCGCGATGTGGGTGTCATGACGCTAAACCCCGTCGCGGCGGTACGAAGGGACCCCCGAGGGGGTGGCGCGAGGAGCCGACTCAGTCGGCAGCCGGCTCGGCATCCAGGCGCTGGATCGCCTGGGAGAAGGCCATCTCGAGCGCCGACCTCGAGCCGTCGATGCGCGCCGGTCGGATCGTGGAGAGCACCCACCCGGCGCGGCGAGCCGCGGTCCGGCGTCTCGGCCGGACGCCCTCACCGGCTTCTCCCGGTAGGGTCGTCCGATGACCGACGAGCCGGTACGGCGGTCGGAGCTCGTGGCCACCCTCGCGCTGGTCTCCGACCTGGGCATGGGCCGGCCCATGGAACGGGTGCTCCGCCAGACGGTCGTCGCGATGCGGCTCGCCGAGGCGGCCGAGGTCGGCCCGGAGGTCCGGTCGGCCGCGTACTACACGTCGCTCATCACGTGGGTCGGCTGCGCGACGGACACCAGCGAGCTGGCCGAGCTCTTCGGCGACGAGACCACGCTCTATGCCGACTCGCACGACGAGGACCTCGCCGGCCTCACGATGGCGATGTTCGTCGCCCGACACCTCGGTAACGGCAGCTCACGACTGCGCCGGGTGGGGATGGTCGGCAAGTTCCTCGCGACCGCGGGCCGGTCGGTTCAAGCGGTGATGGAATCGCACTGCCAGTCCGCGAGCGACTTCGCGGGAATGCTCGAGCTCGGCGACTCCGTTCGCGCGCCGCTCGTCCAGGCGTTCGAGCGGTGGGACGGCAAGGGGGTCCCCGGTCGGGTCGGACGCACCGATCTGACGATGGCGATCCGCCTCGTCCACCTCGCCGACGCGATCGAGGCGTTCCACCACGCCGGCGGGCGCGAGGCTGCGGTGGAGGTCGCCCGCACCCGGCGCGGGACGCAGTTCGACCCCGAGCTCGTCGACTGCTTCTGCGCGCAGCCGGACGCGATCCTCGACGGGCTCGGGTCGTTCCAGGCGTGGGACGAGGTGATCGATCTCGATCCCGGGCTCGGCGAGCCGCTCACCGATGCGCAGCTCGACGCCGCACTGTTCGCGCTCGCGGACTTCTCGGACCTCAAGTGCCCACCGCGCGTCGGTCATTCGCGCGGCGTCGCGGAGTTGGTGGCGGCCGCCGGCAGGACCATCGGGATGACGGACGACGAGGTCACGAACCTGCGCCGTGCCGGCGCGATCCACGACGTCGGCATGGTGGGCATCACCAGCGCGGTGTGGAACACCACGGACCCGTGGACCCTCGCGCAGCGGGAACGGGCCCGGACGCATCCGTACCTCACGGGCCGCATGTTCGCCCACGTCGGTCCGCTCGCTCCGGTCGTCGCGTGCGCGTCGCAGCACCACGAGCGGCTCGACGGGAGCGGGTACCCGCACGGCATCTCGGGGAGCGCGCTCTCGATGCCCGCGCGCCTGCTCGCCGTCGCCGACGTGTACCACGCGCTCCTGGAGCCTCGCCCGTACCGTCCGGCGTCGGACCCGGACACCGCGGCGCGGACGCTGGACGACGAGGTCCGCGCCGGACGCCTCGACGGCGACGCGTCCGCCGCGGTCCTGCGGGCGGCGGGCCACCAGGTTCGCCGCCGCGCCGTGCTCCCTGCCGGGTTGACCCGACGCGAGGTCGACGTCCTCGTCCTGCTCGTCCGGGGCTGCTCCAACCGCACGGTCGCCGAGGAGCTCACGATCAGCCGCAAGACCGTCTCCTCGCACCTCGAGCACATCTACACGAAGCTCGGGGTCTCGACCCGCACGGAAGCCGCATTGTTCGCCATGCAACACGGGCTGGTCGACCCGCTCGATCACTAGGGCGAAGATCGGGTACCTGCCCGATGTGAGCGAAATCCGATCCGTTGTACAACGGACGCATGCAGACCACCGATCCCACCGCACCCCACCCCGGCTTCGTCGCGGCCGGGGCACTGCTCGAGGCGCTGGTGACCCGTGACTTCGAGCGCCTCGCCGGCACGCTGACGACCGACGCCAGCCTCGCCGCGCTCCTGCCGCGTGGGTTCGACGAATGGCAAGGGGCCGCTGCGATCCGCTCGGCGTTCTTCGGCTGGTTCGGCGAGGCCGACGAGTTCGAGGTCGTCGACGCGTCGATCGGCCAGGTCGGCAGCCGACTTCAGCTGCGATGGCGCATCCGGGTCCGGGCCGCCCGGTTCGGCGGCGACCCGATGGTCGTCGAGCAGAACGTCTATGCCGAAACCGCGCCCGACGGACGCATCGCCCACCTCGCGCTGCTGTGCTCGGGCTTCTGCCGGGAGCACGACGATGGATGACCGCGCGTGGGGCGACTGGGACCTCCGCACTCGCAACGATCCCTACCCGCTGTTCGCGTCCCGCCGCGAGGAGTGCCCCGTCCCGCGCGTGCGCCTGGCCGACGGTCACGACGCCTATCTGATCCTCGGTTACGACGCGGCCCGGCAGGCGCTGAAGGACACTCGGCTGTCGAAGGACATGCTGGCCGCGCTCGACCAGGATCCCGACGTCGTCGACCCGGGCCTCCCCGGCCCTGCGTTCGCGCGCCACATGCTCGCGGTCGATCCGCCCGACCACACAAGGCTCCGTCGCCTCGTCGCGCGGGCGTTCGCCCCCAGCCGCATCACGGCTCTCGAACCGGCCATCGAGTGCATCACCCGAGAGCTGCTCGACGACATCGAGACCGCTGGCCCGGAGACGACCGTCGATCTCGTCGCGTCCTTCGCCGAGCCCCTGCCGTTTCGCGTCATCGGCGCGCTGCTCGGCGTGCCGGAGCCGGATCAGGCAGTCCTGCGCGAGTCGTTCCGCACACTCTTCCAACCGTCGAGCGGATCACCACGGCCGGAGGCGGTCGCGGCCTCCGACACGATCGTCGCGACGCTGACCGCGCTCGTCGCGAGCCATCG
This sequence comes from uncultured Acidimicrobiia bacterium, assembly GCA_963752335.1. Lineage (GTDB taxonomy): Bacteria > Actinomycetota > Acidimicrobiia > IMCC26256 > JAENVU01 > JAENVU01. The sequence goes on from CAVVXW010000001.1 coordinate 158,654, forward strand.
CGAGCACCCCCAGGACGATCTCGTCGGCGTGCTCGTCACCGCGAGCGACGAGGACGACCGACTCACCGAACAGGAACTGCTCTCGAGTCTGTTCCAACTGATCGTCGCGGGGCACGACACGACGACCAGCCTGATCGGGAACGGCGTGGTCGCGCTGCTCGACCATCCCGACGAGATGCGGCTGGTGCGCGAGGACCCCACGCTCATCCCGGCGGCGATCGAGGAGCTGATCCGGTACTCCGCGCCGGTCCCGCACGCCACCTTTCGGGTCACGACCGAACCGGTCGAGCTCGGAGGAGTCCAGATCCCCGCACACCACCAGGTGCTGGTCGGTCTCGGTGCGGCGAATCACGATCCCACGGTCTTCTCCGACCCGACGGTGCTCGATGTCCGCCGGCACGCGCCGACCCATCTCGGATTCGGCCACGGCATCCACTTCTGCCTGGGTGCCCCCCTCGCGCGCGTGGAGGCTCGTCTCGCGTTCGGCGCGCTGCTCACCCGCTTCCCCCATCTCCGGCTCGCCGTCGACCGCGATGCCCTCCGCTGGACCCACGGCGACGGGCTCGTCCTGCGTGGCCTCGAGGCGCTACCCGTCGTTCCCGGCATTCCCGCCGCCGCCCTCCCTGTCCACTGACCCATCCGAGAGGAACCCCGTGACCACGACCACTGCCCCCGACACCAAGGTGCTCGTCTGCCTGACCCACGGCGCCGAGGAGCCCGAGAACGTCCTCATCGCCTACCTCGTCGGGGTCGAGGCACTGCGCGCCGGCAAGGAGGCGGTGATGTTCCTCACCAAGGACGCCGTCCACGTCGCGACCCCGGGCGCCGTCGACACGATCGTCGTCCCCGACGCTCCGTCCACGGCGGCCCTCCACGACGAGTACGTCGCGAGTGGTGGCCGGTTCTTCGCGTGCCCGGTGTGCGTGAAGACCCGCAAGCTCGAGGACGCCGAATGGGTCCCGAACACCGTGGTCGCGGGGATGCCGTCGGTCTACGAGTACACGACCGGCGGTGCACTCGTGTTCAACTATTGAAATCCGACGTCGCGGCCGCCTCCCGGGCCGGCCGAGGGGCACGGAGCGTGGATCGAGAAGTGTCAGCGACCGGCCATCACACCCCATCGGGCACGGTGCGACATCAGCGACCATCGCGACCGGGACGAGAGTCCGGCGCCGATCGACGCGAAGGAGCCGATCGAGAGCAGCGACAGGAACGAACCCGCGGAGCCGATCGAGAGCGCGGACCCGACCGATCCGATGGAGAGGATCGAGCCCTTGGAGCCGATCGACAGGATCGAGTCCTCGGACCACAGCGACCAACGGGAGCGTGCGGGAAGGCTCGTCATCTCGGTGTGGGTCCCTCCCCTGTCGGTTGACGCGGCCGGGGACCGCATCAACCTGCCGAACCGCGGATCGCGGTAGCGGGCAAGGATCAACCGATCGGCGTCACCTGCAGCACGACGTTGGTCATCTGCGCCGGGATCGCCGGATGGGGGTCGAGGACGCATGGTCCCGTCAAGGTCACCTCGGCGTAGAGCTCCAGCGTGCCACCTGCGCCCGTCTTCGGGCTGTCCGACGCCGAGTACTCGTCGACCCCGACGAAGTGCAGCGCCGCGGCGCCGGGCGCGCCGAGATCACCCGTGATCGTCGCGATGCCGTCAGCCTTGACCCTCAGGCTGTGTCCCGGCACGAGCGAGGTCCCGAGGTCGACGTTCACCTTCGCCGTCGCCCACTCGGAGGGGCCGGTGCAGTCGGCATGCCCGTGGTGAAGCGACACCGTGACCCATCGCGGCGTGACCTGCGAATGGTCGTAGCTCGCGTTGAGCGCCGGCCAGACCGTCCAGGTGTCGGTACAGGAGTCGAGACTCGCCCGTCCCGTCAGGCTCGAGTGCGTGTCGGCCGCGCCGTACACGCGGGCTGAGCCGTGATCATGAGCACCCGGCGTGAACCCGCCGCACACCAGAGTCGGCGCATCGGCACTGGCGGTCCCGGAGTACATCGATCCACCGACCAGCAGTGCGATCACGATCGCGGTCATGCCGCTGCGTCGCCACATGGTGCCCCCCCTCGGCATCCCCCGGACGGGGACGTGCCCGCGGCACCATAGGGGTGGCTCGGCTCACCCACAAGGGCCACGGTGCTCGGGGTCGGAGACGCGCGCTCGGGGTCGATCGCGAACCCCCGCGACAAGACCGCGAAGGCCGGGCCGGGCGATGCACCGACGTCGTTCATCCACACACAGGTCGCACCGACGCCGATCACCAGCGCCGAGGCTCGCGCGCCACATCCTCACCACGGCGTCGGGCCCGTCGACCTTGGCTGGACCCAATCCAGCCGCCAGATGCGTCCGAAACGTACCAACCGGACGTCCTGATCAGGAGCGCGGTCCCAGGTGGACCTTGGACCCTGGACACGGCAAGACGTGCTCGCGATGCTGCGAGGCATGCAACCCCGTGATGGGCAGGCAGAGGTTCTCATCGCCGCACGCGATGCAGCCGCGCGAACGATCGGGCTCCGGGGATCGGAGTGACCGGGCACCGTCCGCCTCTCCTCTTCGCTGTGGTCGCGCTCGATCAGCGCGCTCGGGTTGCTGGCCGGGTGCGCCAGCACCACCTCGACGACCCGGGGGACCGCCACCATCGAGGGCGGCGTGCGAATCCCAGGAACCTCGAGTCCCGGGTCGGGGTCGACGACGAAGGTGCACGTCTCACTGGGTGACACCAACGGTGCCGGCCCCATGAGCCTCACCGTCTCCCCCGCCACCGCGCCCGCCGGCAACGTCACCTTCGTCGTCGAGAACAACGGCACCATCGTCCACGAAGCCGTCGTCCTCAAGACCGACACCCCCTACGACCAGATCCCCGTCGACAACGCCGGAGACCCACCCGCCCCCGTCACCACCGGCGCCAACAAGGTCAGCGAAGACAACAACATCGGCGAGACCGGCGACCCCGACCTCAAACCCGGCGGCACCCGCACCTTCACCATCAAGAACATGACCGCCGGCCACTACGTCATCGTCTGCAACCTCGCCGACCACTACGCCATGGGCATGCGCGCCGCCTTCAGGTCACACCACCCGTCACCACGACGAAGGTGCACGTCTCACTGGGTGACACCAACGGTGCCGGCCCCATGAGCCTCACCGTCTCCCCCGCCACCGCGCCCGCCGGCAACGTCACCTTCGTCGTCGAGAACAACGGCACCATCGTCCACGAAGCCGTCGTCCTCAAGACCGACACCCCCTACGACCAGATCCCCGTCACAACGCCGGAGACCCACCCGCCCCCGTCACCACCGGCGCCAACAAGGTCAGCGAAGACAACAACATCGGCGAGACCGGCGACCCCGACCTCAAACCCGGCGGCACCCGCACCTTCACCATCAAGAACATGACCGCCGGCCACTACGTCATCGTCTGCAACCTCGCCGACCACTACGCCATAGGCATGCGCGCCGCCTTCAGGTCACACCACCCGTCACCACGACGAAGGTGCACGTCTCACTGGGTGACACCAACGGTGCCGGCCCCATGAGCCTCACCGTCTCCCCCGCCACCGCGCCCGCCGGCAACGTCACCTTCGTCGTCGAGAACAACGGCACCATCGTCCACGAAGCCGTCGTCCTCAAGACCAACACCCCCTACGACCAAATCCCCGTCACCAACGCCGGCGACCCACCCGCCCCCGTCACCACCGGCGCCAACAAGGTCAGCGAAGACAACAACATCGGCGAGACCGGCGACCCCGACCTCAAACCCGGCGGCACCCGCACCTTCACCATCAAGAACATGACCGCCGGCCACTACGTCATCGTCTGCAACCTCGCCGACCACTACGCCAAAGGCATGCGCGCCGCCTTCAGGTGAGCTGATCGATGACCGACGAGACCGAAGAAGTCCAACCTCCTCCTGCGATCGGATGGCTCCGCGCCGTCCTGACGACGGCGGCGATCATCGCTCGTCGGGATCGGGATCCTCGTGTACGGCACGAACGCGGTGCTCACGATGCACGGCAAGACCCGGGGCAGCCTGGTCGCCATCGCGACCACGATCTTCTTCGTCGGCCTGCTGGCGCTGGCGTGGGGCGCTGCGGGCGCTGCAGCGCCGGAAGATCGATCTGATGGCGGTCCCCGCGGCACCCGACGCCAATGGCTGTGGGACAACGAGCCGTGCCGCGCCGCGTGCCCGGTCCACACCGACGCCGGGGCCTACGTCACCGCGATCGCCGAAGGCCGCTTCGAGGACGCGTACCTCATCGCTCGGGCCCCGAACCCCTTCCCATCGGTCTGCGGGCGGGTGTGCGCGGCGCCGTGCGAGCGGGCATGTCGACGAGGCAGCGTCGACGCACCGGTGTCGATCCGCGCGCTGAAGCGGTTCGTCACGGAGCGCTTCGGCGTGGAGAGCTTCGCCGCGAACACCATGTGGCACGCGGCGCACGGCGAGGTGCCCCCGGCCACCGGTCCGAGCGTCGGTGTGATCGGCGGCGGACCCGCCGGGCTGGCCGCTGCGTGCGACCTCCGGCTCGCGGGTCACCCCGTCACCGTCTACGAGGCGCAGGACCGCCTCGGCGGCATGATGGTGCTCGGCATCCCCGAGTACCGGCTCCCACGCGCGCTGATCGCCCGCGAGGTGGAGGCGATCATCGAGCTCGGCATCGACGTGCGAGACCAAGGCCCGGATCGGCGACACGCACACGATCACCGAGCTCCTCGACACGACACGCGGCGCTGTTCCTCGCGGTCGGTACCGGGCGGGCTCGGGACCTCGACCTGCCCGGACACGAGCTCGACGGCGTGCTGCGGGCCGTCGAGTACCTCCTGAACGTGAACCAGGGCTTCCGCGTCGACCTCGGCGAGCGCGTCGTCGTCGTGGGAGGCGGCAACGTCGCGTTCGACGCGGCCCGCACCGCGCTGCGCGCCGCCGCCACCGGGGGCGAGCGCCCCGGCCGCCGTGCCGCGCGCCGCGAGCTCGGACGAGGACGCGCGCCGGGCGATGACGACCACCCTCGACGTGGCGCGTGCGGCCCGGCGCGCCGGCGTGCTCGACGTCACGATCGTCGCGCTCGAGTCGCCCGACGAGATCCCCGCGGATCCCGAGGAGATCGACGAGGCCGAGCGGGAGGGCATTCGCATCGTCTACCGACGGGGCCCGCACCGCTTCGTCGGCGACGGGAAGCTCAGCGGGCTGGAGACGATCGCGGTGTCCTCGGTGTTCGATGCCGAAGGACGCTTCTCGCCGACGTTCGAACCAGGGACCGAAGACGTGCTGCCGGCCGACACGGTCATCCTCGCCGTCGGTCAGGCGCCGGACATCGACTTCCTCGACGCCGTCGGCCTCGAACGCACCCGTGCCGGTGGCCTGCAGATCGACCCGAGCTCGTTCCGCTCGTCCGATCCGCGCATCTGGGCCGGTGGCGACGTGGCGCACGGCCCGCGGAACCTCATCGACGCGATCGCCGACGGCAAGCGGGCCGCGGCATCGATCCACGGCGCGCTCACCGGGTCGGCGCCGGGCCCACCGTCCCACGACGGTGCGGGTCGAGCTCCGCAGCGGCTTCCGGCGGCTCGACAGCGACTACGACGCGATTCCCCGCCAGGCGATCCCCGCGACGCCGACGGACCGGCGCGTCGGCTTCGGCGAGGTCGAGCTCGGCTACGACGAACGTCAGGCGCGCCTCGAAGGTCTGCGTTGCCTGCGCTGCTTCGACAACATCATGTTGTCCCCCGAGCTGTGCATTCTCTGCGGACTGTGCGTCGACGTGTGCCCGCCGAACTGCATCACGATCGCCCGCGCCGACCACGTCGGGCTGGGCCGCGAGGAGCAATCGGTGCTCCTGCTCGATGAAGACCTCTGCATCCGCTGTGGCCTGTGCGTCAACCGCTGCCCACCAGGTGCGCTGTCGATGGTTCACGCGAGGGAGCTGGCCCGTGACTGACGTCGAGCGAGACGGACTGGAACCCGGCCGCACCTCCGTGGATCACGGGATGACGGCCCGCGTCAAGCAGAGCGCCGCGTACCGCTCGGTGTTCCGTCATGCCCAGCTCGACACCCCGCGGGGTCGCGCGCTGCAGTCGTTCAGCAACTTCTTCCTGCACCTGTACCCGGTGAAGATCCCCAAGCGCGTGCTGCGGAACCGGTACTCCTACCGCTTGGGGTTCATCGCCGCCGTGCTGTTCGGCATCCTGCTCGCCACCGGCGTGTACCTCATGTTCGTCTACACGCCGTCGGTCAACTCCGCCTACGGCGACATGCAGCATCTGAAGACCGGCGTGGGGTTCGGGCAGCTGATCCGCAACATCCACCGCTGGGCCGCGCACCTCATGGTCCTCGTCGTGCTGCTGCATCTCGTCCGGGTGTTCTACGCCGGCGCCTACAAGCGGCCGCGCGAGTTCAACTGGGTCATCGGCGTGACGCTGCTGCTGATCACGCTCGCGTTCTCCTTCACCGGCTATCTGCTCCCCTGGGATCAGCTCTCCTACTGGGCGGTCACCGTCGGCACCGGGCTGGTGCACTACATCCCGCTCATCGGCGGGAAGACCCAGGAGCTCCTCATCGGTGGGCCCCAGGTGGGTCAGAACACCCTGACGAGGTTCTACGCCCTCCACGTCGCCGTGCTTCCGACTCTCCTCGTCCTGATGCTGGCCGTGCACATCTGGCGCGTTCGCAAGGACGGCTTCGCCGTGCAACGCACGAGCGTCGGCACGTTCGCCGAGGAGGCCACGGAGCGTCCGGCCGCTGCGGCGGCGGCGCCCATGGCCGAGGCCCGGCCCGACCTGTACGGCGGTCGCGTCCGCCTCCTCGGCGTCGTCGACCGTGAATCGATCACCGAAGCGGAGCGACCCGTCGACGACGCGGTCTTCACCTGGCCTCACCTCCTCGTCCGCCACGTGGTGGTCGCGCTCGGGACGGCGGCCGTCGTGCTCGGGCTGGCGGTCACCTTCAGCGCCCCGCTCCGTGGCCTCGCGAACCCGAACGTCACGCCGGAGCCGGCGAAGGCACCTTGGTACTTCGCCGGGCTCCAGGAGCTGCTCTCGCACTTCGACCCGCTGGTGGCGGGGATTCTCATCCCCGCGGGGGCGGTGCTCGTCCTCCTGCTCCTGCCGTACCTCGATCGCAACCCCGACACGCGCGCGAGGCACCGCAAGGTTGCGATCCTCCTGTTCAGCACCCTGCTCGCCGTCGCGGCCGTGCTCACCGTGATCGGGGTCTTCTTCCGCGGGCCGGGCTGGCAGTTCATCGCCCCGTGGACCCATTCGTACATCGAGTTCTAGGAGTTCGCATGGACGAGGCACCGCGACGAAAGTTCCTGCGAGACGGTTGGAAGGTGGGCGGCGCCCTGATCTTCGGTGCTGCGGCCTACACGGGCTACGAGGCGCTCCGTCCCCTCACCGCGGGATCCAGCGGTGCGACGATCAACGTGGGCTCGGTCTCGAGCTTCGCGAAGAACACGAGCACCTACGTCCCGGCCGGACGGATGTACGTCGTGAACGCGAACGACTACGTCTTCGCCCTGTCGCAGAAGTGCCCGCACCTCGGGTGTCACGTGCCCTTCTGCGAGAGCTCGGGACGGTTCGAGTGCCCGTGCCACGGATCGATCTACGACCTCGCGGGCGAGTACATCACCGGCCCCGCGCCGCGGGGCATGGACCGGTACAAGGTGACCATCGCCGGCGACAACGTCGTGGTCGACACTGCCGTCGAGATCACCGGACCACCCCGGGGCGCCAAGCACTTCCTGACTCCCCCCAAGGGTCCCGGCTGCATCGGGAAGGGCTGACGTGCCACGCGAACGCCCCGAACCGCCGCCGTTCGAACCCGAGTGGCTCGATCGCAGCCTGAACCGCTACCTCGCGGCGGGGCTGGTCTTCATGGCCTTGCTCCTCATCGGCTTCGTGACCTACCGCGTGCGCGAGCCGGACCTCCGGCGCGCGGCCACCCGCGCGCAGACCACCAGCTACACCGACATCGGACGTCGAACCTTCGCTGCGAGCTGCGCTCAGTGTCACGGCAAGCACGCGACCGGCGGCGGGAGCGGGCCCACCCTGAACTCCACACAGTTCCTGAAGAGCACCTCGGACGCGCAGATCGCCGCGCTCATCGCCGGTGGGGTCTCGGGAACCGAGATGCCCGCGTGGAGCCTGGACTACGGCGGCACACTGACCGCGGAGCAGGTGCAGCAGGTCGTGACGTACCTCCGCTCGCTCGAGCCTCGCGCACCGAGCGTGCCGAGCTGGCGCCAGGGAGCTACTGCGAAGCCGTAGTCGCGACGACCCCTGTGGCGACGTCGCGCACGACCGACCGTGCGTCATGAGCCGACCGGCACTCACCACCACCGCGGTCCCGGAATCGCCTGCTGCTCGGACCCGCCGTCGGGCCAGGAGGAGTCGGCCAGCTGCCAGACCAGCTGGAGCGGCCGGAATCCGCCGGTGCCCCCTCACCTCGCGAGCGCACCGAGGAACCGTTCGCCGGCCGCGGCGATATCGGCGTCGACCGCGACGGCGCGCAGCCCGTACCCACCCGGCACCAGGCCGAACACGGTGTCGCCCGCCGCCGGCCACGGGCGTGCCCCGCGCACCGCGTCGGTGAGCAGATCGTCGAGCAACGCCTGCGCGGTCGCTACGACGGGGGTGTGACCGTCAGGACGGGAGCCGACTCGAGACTCACCGTCCGAGTGCCGATCGAGATGCGCCCAGCGTTGCGACGGGCCGATTTCGTGCGACGACGGATCACTCACTGGCCCGGCGTGGCCCAGACCAGCACCCCGATCACCCAGGCCATGCCGATCACCCCACCGAGGTGGAGGTTCATGGCTCCGCCGGGTGCGAAGAAGCGACTGGTGCCGAACACGGTCACGGTCTCGATCGCCTGCTCGACGAAGAACAGCACGCTCAGCCACCCGAGCCACCGCGGGATGAAGGCGGACCGGCCGAACGCGAGCGGAGCGAACGCGGCCGCCCGAGCACAGGTCGTAACAACGGCGGCGCGCGATCCGGCGTTCACGGGCAGCTTGACGTGCCGCAGCTCAATCGAGATCCCACCAGGAGCTGACGTCGCCGAGCGGTTTCCGGTCCCCCAATCACGTCCAGCTCGTGGACGTAGGTTGTCAGCCGTCCACCTGGCGAGCGCATCTGCAATCCCCAGACGAGGCCGACCGGCGCGTCATCGATGTAGGCGCCGAGCACGAAGCAGTCCGCATCCCCAAGAAACGTCTCGAACTCGTTGAGTTCGTCGGTCCGTGAAGCAGGCGACCCGGGCAGAACCTCGGCGAACAGCGAGAGCAGCTGCGCACCATCGCCTTCGACGAGCTCTCTGATCTCGACCTCGACGAGTCTGCCTGCTGCGTGGCGATCGGCCCTCCTGCGCCTCGCCTCCGTTCAACCGGCGATCAGGGACGGTTCCTGAGGTGACGGCCTTCTACGCTCGCGCTGATGGAAGGCGGGGAGCTGACTGTTCGGCCCCTCCGGCTCAGCGAGGTAGAGGCCTACCTCCTGCATGTGGCTGAGGTGGACGCCGACTCCGGTGGTGATGGAGCGCCGCATTCTCATCCTTACAGCGCATCGGATCTTCTTGACCTCGAGGCCGGCAGCAATCGAGAAGTCCGGAGATGGACGACGCCGACCACCGACCCTGACTGGCGCCGAGCGTGGGGGCTCTTCGACCAGGATCATCTCGTCGGTCATCTCTATCTTGCGGGTGGATCGATACGTACAGGATTGCATCGCGCTGATCTCGGCATAGGGGTCCTCGCCTCGCATCGACGCCGTCGAGGCGCAACGAACCTGCTGACCGGCGCGATCGCATGGGCGCAGTGGGAGCCGGGGATCGAGTGGATCGACCTGAACGTCTTCGCCGATAACCCGGGAGCGCAGCGGCTCTACCGCCACTTCGGCTTCCAGGTGGTTGGTCGCACTCCTGATCGGTTTCGTGTGGACGGAGCGCCACTGGACGACATCGCGATGACGCTCAACGTCGCGACACCGTCCTGATCGAGCCCGTTGCCCGCGGTCACGTCCTCATCGGCTGCGCCACTCCCGGCGATCTGGGACACGCATCTCGATGCGCTCGTGGTGTTGGTCAGTTCAGTGAGCGCCAGAGCACGGCGTCTCGCTCCAGTGAGGTCTTGGGGCGGGCCACCGTGTAACCGCAGCGTTGGTAGAAGCGCGCGGCTTCTCCGGTGTGGAGCCAGAGCTCGGTGGCGCCGGCTCGGCGTGCGTGGTCGGCGGCAACGTCGAGGAGTCGCCGGCCGAGGCCGAGGTCACGAGCGGCGCCGAGCACGAACACACCAGAGAGCCAGGGGCCGCGGTCGGCGAACTCGGCATCAACGTCGTCGGTGCAGACGCTGATCGAAGCCACCGGTTCATCACCCCAGCGGGCGACCAGCGTGAACGGGATGCCCGTCGCGCCGGTGCGAGCTGACAGCCGGTCACGCCACGCGTCCCGCTCGGCCTCTGTGCCGAGACTCCATTCCCGCCAGTGCCAACCCGACACCGTCTCGAGGAGCGGGTCACCGGCGTGCAGCAGGTCGATGTGCACGTCCACGTGCGCATCTTCGCTCCTCGAGGCATCTCGCGTCGCAGATCGGCACACATGCTCCGACGTTGCGCGACGCTGACGCCGTGGATCCGGAGATCACCTACACGTGGCGCGGCCAGCTGACCGACGATGAGATGGTCGAACTCGTCGACTCGCACGGCGGGCACTCGGCGAGAGGCTGGTGGGACCAGATCCAGCCCCACAGCCTCGGATGGGTCTCCGTCAGATCGTCCGCCGGAGCACTGATCGGGTTCGTCAACGTGGCATGGGATGGCGGCGACCACGCGTTCCTGATCGACACGAAGACCCACGGCGACTGGCAACACCGTGGTATCGGCGTGGGTACGGTCCAAGTTGCGGCCCGGCATGCGAGGGCCGCTGGGTGCGAATGGCTGCACGTCGACTTCGCACCCGAGCTTTCGCCGTTCTATCTGAACGCGTGCGGCTTCAGCCCAACCGACGCCGGCCTCATCCACCTGTTCTCACTCACCTGACCCGCCACACCCACCCGGCGTTCGGGGCAGTCCGAGCTGCATTACGTGGTCGGCTCCGGCGAGGTCTCGCGTGATGGCGGGCGTCGACCCGTTCCCGCGTCTCGGGAAGTGAACTGGATGGTGGTGGACGGCGCCGGCGTGAGGGCGAAGCGGGCGATGGGCGCTCCGGTCGCGTCGACGGTCACGCTGCCGTATCGTGCGAGCGCTGGCACGATGGCCGCGAGTTCAGCGAGCGCGATTGCTTGGCCGATGCAGCTGCGGGGACCGAGTCCGAATGGGATCAGGCTGTGGGTCTGTTCGGCGCTGGTGGTGCGGTGGCGTTCGGGCCGGAACTGGTCGGGTTCGGGCCACACGTTCGGGTCTCGGTGGATGGCGAGGAGGTAGACGTTGACGACGGCCCCGGGCCGTACGGCGACCTGCTCGTCTCCGCAGTTGAGGCGCCGACCGCGGCGTGCCGGGGTGCGTGGGATACCCCATGCGGCGGGATGGAGTCGGAGGGTCTCGTCGATGTAGGGCCGGGCCGGAGGGTCTGGTTCGGCGAGTCGGGTCCAGGCATCGGGTCGCGTTGCGCCGTTGTGGAGCGCCCAGGCGAGCGTGGCGGCAGTGGTTTCGGTTCCCACGACGAGCAGGCCGAGGACGTGGCCGCGAAGATGGGGCCTGGTCAGTGGTCGACCGTGAACCTTCGCTCCCTCGAGCGCGGTCATGACGTTGAACTGGTCGTCATGGTCGGTGGTGTCGATGAGAAGGTCGACGAAGTCGATGAGCGACCCGCGTTGGCGGCGCATGGCTCGCGCTCGGCGGTCGAGCGCGATCGGGCTGAAGCCGCTGAACTGACCGATGCGGTCGCCGACCCAGTCCATGACGGCTTGCAGGTGCGCGACGAGGACCGCCGTTGTCTCGGGGTCGATGCGTTGGCCGAAGAGCATCCATGCCGACGACGCGAACGCGAGTTGTTGGGTCAGATCCCGTAGTACGACCGGCGCGTCGCTCGGAATCGCCGCAACGTGTTCGGCGACCAGGTCGTCGAGCTCGGCGGTGCGGGAGTCGAAGGAACGGCGCCGGAGCGACGGCGCGACCTGTGGCTGCAGGGCGGCCCACCGGCGGTGCCGTTCACTGAACAGGTTGGGGCCGGCCGCGAGCCGGACCGGTGCGGTGATCGCTGACGGGCGCTGCCATGTGTCGGCCTCCTCGACCAGGATCCGACGGGCTTCGGCCGTATCGCTGACCACCCACGCAGTGACGGGGCCGAGCTTGAGGCCGGCGATCGGACCCTGCGCGCTGGCCTGGTCGAGCCAGGCGATCCGGTCTTCATCGAACGCAGCGAGCGCGCGGCGAACGCCGCCCGGGAGCTTCACCACTGGTACCGATGCAGCCAAGGCGGGCCCTCCAACCAAAGTAGGTACTTACTTTGTAGCCTGGTCAGATGCCACCCGCAAGAGCCACCCGGGATCGCATCATCGAAACTGCGACACGGCTGTTCGCCGACCAGGGCATCCGCGCGACGACCGTCGCCCAGATCGAAGCACAGGTCGGCCTCCGGCCCGGTTCCGGCGGACTCCATCGGCACTTCGCCACCAAGAACGACCTCGTCCGCGCCGTCCTCGACGCCCAACTCACCCAAGCCGAACGCGACGTCGAGGCCGCCCTGCGCCTCGGACCTACCGACCCCGACGACCCCGTCGGGTCCCTCACGCAGCTCGGCCGCCTCATGCTCGACCACGCCAACGCCCACCGCGAAATCGCACTCATCATGCTGCGCGAATCCGCAACCCTGCCCCCCGATGTGCTCGACGAACACCACCGCCGCAACTTCGACATCACCTACTCGACCGTCGCCGCCTCGCTCCGCAACCACGACGAGCGCCTACGCGGTGCACTCGGACTCGATCCCGACGCGCTCGCCTACCTACTCCTCGCCCCGCTCATCTACTTCCGCCTCATCGAATGGGCTATGGGCGAACCCATCCTCGAACTCGACGACGACCGCCTCGTGGACACCTGGGCGCGCATCTTCGGACCAATCATCGGCGAGATCGCACACGATCAGCTCTAGAGGGGCACCGTCGGGACGCGAAGCGCACCCGCGATCCCGCGTTCGGGATGGTCCGAAGTGTCGCGTCGGCAACGGTCGTACGTTGGTCTTCATGGCGAGCCCCAATGCTCCGATCTTGCTCGAGGTGCGAGTCATCCCAGGGGCGAGGCGGAACAAGGTCGGTGGCGAACGTGGCGGTCGTCTGCTCGTGAGGACGACGGCTTCGCCCGTCGATGACCGGGCCAACGCTTCCGTGTGTAAGCAGGTCGCCGAGCATCTGGGTGTATCGGTGAGGCGGGTCGAGATCGCGTCGGGTCATCGTTCACGAGACAAGGTGCTCAGGATCCGGCCGTGACTCGAAGAGGCGCGATGCCGCGTGCGCACGGTGCCGCCCGCCGGAGCACGACGCGGCCCCGGTCCGGCGTTCGGGGGCGGATGGAGCTCTTCCCGACGGAAGCGTACGTGGGTCGGCGATGCGCGGCATTGCAGGGATGCGACACACGCCATCGGCGGCGAACTTCGCCGGGCGGATGCCGAGTGCGAGGTACAGCCGCGTCCGTTCATGCTCGTGAGCGATGGCCGCAGCGAGTTCGACGAGGGCCGCCTTGCCGAGCAGCTCAACGAGACGGTCTCGAAGCTCCGCTGGCACGTCGATTGGGGTGGCCGTAAGGACGGAGGCGAACCGCAGGACGAGACGCTCGGTCTCGTCGAACGCATCGCTGGTCTCGAACTCGTGGAGCTCACAAAGCTTTCGCTCGGCGATCCCCGCCTCGTGCGCCAGCGCGGAACCGATGTCGATACAGAACTCGCAGCCGACCATCGCAGCGACTTGCGACTGCGCGAGCAGCTTCAGGCGGTAATCGACCTTGCCGCTGAACGCCTCGGCCGCCTCGGACGCGCCGATGCCGAGCGCGAGAACAGGCCGGCGGATGAGCCAGCGCGGTAGATCCAGTCGATGCTCGCGCGCATGCATCATCGTGCGCGCCCGGCTCAGAAGGTCGCCGTGCAGGCTCACCCCTTCAGCGTAGGTGGCGGGTTCCTCGTGTGACCTGACCGGTCCGCGCGCCGCGGCGACCAACCGACCGCCGTCCCGGCGTTGAGGGGCGCGTTTCGGAGACCGCAACCGTCAGCTCAGCGCGCGGAGTCCAAGTCCTCGTAGTTGCTCGCAGTTGCGGTGGAGATGGAAGATCATGGGCGTGGCGACACCGTCGAGAGTGCTGACTCATGGGCTGTCGATGTTGCCGGGCACCCAGATCGCTCGCCACGGCTTGTGACCGCCGGTGGGGATCAGTCCTCGGCGTACGGCCTCGACGATGGAGTACCGCCCGTGGAGCGCGAGGACCAGCGCGGTCGGTGACCCGCTCAGGACCACGTCGGTCTTCTCCTGCGGGTGCTGCGGGCGGCAGATTGCGGTGCCGGGCCTCATGTCGATCACCCACGGGACCGCGCCACGGATGCGGAGCCCGAGCTTCACGGGGTGGGCGTCCCGCGCATGAAGCCGGCCGGGCACTGGACGAGGCAGTTGAGGATGAGCACCGCGTCGCGATCGCCGATGTCCAGCTCGCGGCCGTCACCCCGCGCGACGTCACGGCCGTGCACGAGGAATTCGCTGACCAGGTTCCCGAGGAATCCCGCCGCGTCCAACGTCAGGCCGCAGTGGAACGGGAACCGCTCGGCGAGGTCCTGGGAGGTCGGGAGGAGCGCCCTGATCCGGTCGATCCGGTGACCGATTCCCTCCACGAGCTCCGCGGAGGAGCGCTCGGCAGCAGCACGCATCTGTGCATCGTTGAGGGCGGTGACCGCCGCGGCGTCGTCGGACAGGCCGTCACGCCGCCGCAGGTCCCGCTCGGTGTAACGGCCCAGGACCGAGAACACGTGTGCCGCGACCTCGTGCGCGGTCCACGCCGAATCGGCTGCCGGCATCTGCGGGTCAACCTGCGCAATGAGCTCGGCGAAGCGTCGATCCGCGGCATCGACGTGCTCCCACAGCTCGGTGCCGTCGGTGCGGGTGAAGTTCTCGTACTCCAGGAGTGTCACCTCGCCCATGTCCGCCCCCTTCGTGGGTGTGCCTCTGAGCGTCCCGCTCCATGCGGATACTCCGATGCTGGAGTATTATATACTCCGGTGTCGGAGTATCGTCAAGGGATGAGGAGCGCGAGGGTGAGTGGACGTCGACCTCCCGGCGACGTCGTACGCCGTCCTCGGGATGCTTGGACTGCGATCGTGGACCGGGTACGAGCTCACCCAGCAGGCGCGCCGCAACCTCGCCTACATCTGGCCCAAGCGCGAGAGCATCTACTACGAGGAGCCGCGACGCCTCGTCGAGCACGGTCTCGCCACGAGCACCCCCGAGTCCGCCGGTGGGCGCCGACGGAACCGCTACGCCATCACCGACGCCGGGCGGGAGGCGCTGGCCCGGTGGCTCGAGGCGCCCAGCGCGCCGCCGTCGCTCGAGAACGAGGCGTACCTGCGCGTCTTCTTCATGGACCAGGGCACCCTCGCAGCGGTGCGGCGGACACTCGAGGGACTCCGCACGTGGGCGAAGCGCCAACGCGGTGATCTCCTCGACGTGCTCGAGGGCTACCGGGACGGGTACGAGCCCTTCCCGGAGCGCCGCCACATCTCCATCCCGGGCGCGGCAGCGCTGCTGGCGACCTGGGACCAGTACATCGCGGTCGCCGACCTCCTCGAACGCGAGATGAGCACATGGGAGGACACCCACCATCCCTCCTACGACACCGCGTGCGGACGAGCTGCTCGGCGAACTGCTCCAGCGGTACGGCAGAGGTTGAAGCATCCGGGCGTCGGCACGTGCAGTACCTGCATCCTCGGAGTGTCACTCGCTCCTGCCGTTTCTCGGGAGCATCGATGTGTGCGCCGCCCCTCCCCGCGCGAGATCGTGCTCGGGCGGCGGGCAGCGACCCCGAAGTGCCGTTCGGGGATACACGCGAGCCATGCAGACTCGGCTCGAAGGAATGATGCCCGGGTTCGAGGAACGCCACCGAGGTGTCCCGAGCGATCGGGTAGCCAGACGGCGCCACGACCAGGGAAACGACGGTGCACATGGCCGCGCTGTCGGGGCAGTGGAGGTGAGGGGACTTGAACCCCTGACTTCTACGATGCGAACGTAGCGCTCTACCGGACTGAGCTACACCCCCGAAGGAAGTCCGAGGGTAGCAAAGGCCACCCCGAACGCCCGATCCCTTCGGAGGTCTAGGGCAGGGACTCGATCATCCCCGAAGTGCACCAGGTGGGGGTGTTGATCGGGTTGCAGCGGCTCGGTGTGCCTCCCGGGATCTGCACGAAGTACGGCGTCCCGAACGCGCGCCCGGGCACCACGAAGTCGCTGCTCACCCAGGTGGACCCACTCGCGAACGCGGCATCGCGCGCGGTCGTGTCGTTGACCCGTGCCTCCACGGTGTCCGCGTCGGCGCGGGTGCGCACGACGTACCCCTGGCCGATCAGGGACTGGATGTCCGCGAAGCTGCCCTTCGGGTCGTTGCGCTTGATGAACGCGGCGTCCGGCGCGCCGGGATCGGCGTTGGTGAAGATCACGCGCCCGGCGAGCGCGGGGTGACCGGCCAGGTAGTCCGAGCGGTACTGCCCGCCGTTGTCCATCACGAACATGACCTGGCCGCGCGTGGAGTCGATCGCCGGCCAGCCGTCCTGCGCGATCGCCTCGGGCAGCGTCGCGTGCGAGCCGCGGAGGTCGTCGGGCGTGAGCAGCTCCTTCTCGCTGAACACCGAGCGGATCTGCGCGTCCAGCCGGTCGTAGTCGGCGGCGCCCCACGCGCCGTAGGGCACCGGGAGGTTGAACTCGTTCGCCTCGAGCTCGAGCTGGATCCCGATGACGGCGTGCTTCGGATGCGCGAGCGACCACGTCTTGATCGTGGTCAGGCAGTCGACCAGCGCGCGGCAGGTGGTGCCCTCGTCGATCGTCGGGACGTGGAACACGTCGATGCGCCCGGATCCGTCGTTCGCCGTGTTCACGTCGAGCTCGAACTGGCGAACGCCCTGGCTCTCGAGCTGCACGTCGAGCGGATCCTCGAAGTACTGCAGTGCCTCCACGCCGTCGAGCGGCGGGACCGGGTACTCGTGGTAGCTGTTGTGCGTCCCGAGGGCCTGCAGCTGGTTCACGCGCATGCGGTCGTCGAGGAACGCGAAGCCATTGCGCCGCTCGTGCGAGCTGACGCGCGACTGCACGTACAGGGAGTGCAGACCGGGGCCGACCGAGCTCACGTCGAGATCGAAGTGCAGGGGCAGGGTCGTGCCCGTCGCGAGCACGTGCCCGCCCGGGTGGTCCTGCCACACCGTCGTCGTCGCGGGGGTGCCGGAGGGAAGATCGGTTGCGGTGACATCGACCGGACGCACTCCCCGGACGCCGGGCGGGCCGACGTGCACCGCGAGGTTCTGTCCGTATCCGTGGCCGGTCCGGAGCCAGTGGCAACCCACGCCGAGAACCGCGAGCAGGACGACGATCGCAACACGCTTCACCACCGGTGCCTCCCCAGCTGTCCGGAACGTCCGGATTGTAGGCCGGGATCACTACGGCCCGATCTCGCGGTCCGATCAGTCGCGCGTGGGTGAGGTGGAGCGCGAGTCGATCGCGGCACGCAGACGCTGCGCGACGAGCGCGTTGGTGAGGTCGCCCCGGGTGCGCTCGATGACGGCGCGGAGCGCGTCGGTCGTGCGGCGCAACCCGCCCGTGACCGCGTCCGGGTAGTCGACCGTGACGAGCAACGCGTAGACCTCGTCCATGAGGCTCAGCAGATCCTCCGCTCGCGCGAGGCGGTCGGCCCGAAGGCAGTCCAGCGCGTGCCGGCGGAGCTCGCTCGCGGCCTCGGCCATGCCGTTGAGGTAGGGCGCGAGCTCCACACCGATCGCGCTGGGCGCGGGGATCGGGTCGCCGCGCACGAAGGCGAGGGTCAGGTGCGCCTCGGCGAACTCCTTCTTCGCGTCGTGGAGGTAGCCACCGTGCCGGACGTCGGGCTGGTCCAGGACCGCAGCTGCCGCACGCGCGAGATGCCCGGCGGCCTCGTCGATGAGACGCTCGGCCGGCGCGTACTCCTCGCGCTGGACCGCGCGGATCGCGGCGGCACAGGACTGGATCGTCTGGCGGCACGCCGTGAGCGTGACCTCGCGTGCGGCGTGCTTGGCAGCGAGCGCGGTACGGGCTTCCTCGCCGAGCGCACCGATCTCCGCCGCGCGGTCCACCGCGGGCGGGCTCAGGAGGAGGCGGTCCGACGCAGCACCGTCGCCGAGGACGGCGGCATGGCCGGAGAGGTGAGGAAGTGCACGCTCGCTCGCCGCACCTCCGCCCGCCGGCGCAGGTGCACGAGCAACGCGACGTAGCCGACGAACGCGAGGTCGGTCACGACCTGGAGCGCCCACAGGACCATGCTGGCGCTCACCACCGCGAGGAGCAACGTGCCGAGCACGGCCACGCCCAGCACGGCGAGGGCGTCCCGGCGTCGCTTCTGCGCGGCCGCCGACATCGGCAGCCCGGCAGGGCGCGTGGACGGTGTGGCCACGAAGGAGACCGGGCGGGGCGCCGGCGACAGCCGCCGCGGCGACGGCGCGTGACTCCCGACCCGGCCGATCGAGGTCAGTCGCTTGGAGAAGTCACCGATCGAGTCCCGCCGTGTCCCGGCGAGGCGACGCTGGACGGGGGGCCACGCGAAGAACGCCGCCCACAGCACCGCAAGGATCAGGATGATGGAAATCGCCAAGGCTCCCGGTCGCTTTCCGTGTCGCGGACGCTAACAAGCAGGAAACGGAAGGCGGTGGATGCCGACGGTCCCGCTCGGGGGTGTTCCGACCCTAGACGGGGGTCCGCCGGACATGCGAGCCGACCACCGGCCGCGTAGGTCGAACGACCTACAGCGCGAAATCGTCGCCGTCGCGACCGGGTCGGCGCCACACTCCGGAGCGACCGCCCGTCTTCTCCCAGAGCGCGAGCTCGCCGATCGTCATCGCCCGATCGATCGACTTGCACATGTCGTAGATGGTCAACGACGCGATGGCACAGGCGTGGAGGGCCTCCATCTCGACGCCGGTCCGATCGACCGTGTCGACCTGGGCCTCGACCTCGACATGCCGCTCCTCGATTCGGAAATTCACGTACACCGACCCCACCAGCAACGGATGGCACAGGGGCAACATGTTGGACGTCTGCTTGGCCGCCTGGATGCCCGCGACCCGCGCGACCGCGAGCACATCGCCCTTCGTGATCGCTCCCGACGCGATCTGGGACGCAGTGGCGGGCTCCATGTGCACACGGCACCGGGCGACAGCCCGGCGGTGACTCGGGTCCTTGGCCGTCACGTCGATCATCCGGGCGCGACCCAGGGGGTCGAGGTGCGTGAACTCTGAGGCCATCGGCCGAGTCTACAAATCCCGACGCGGGCCCCGAGGGGGGCGTTGCGCCTGCGGCGAGCGCTCAGCCGCCGATCTGGCTCATCGAGCGATCGGGTCGGACGAAGTCGACCGCGCCGATGCGGTGCCCGGCCCACTTCTGGCCGACGGCCCCGGCGAGCGCGGCCGCGAGGTCGTCGTCGCTCCCGCCCTCGCGCATGACCCGACGCAGGTCGGTCTCGTCGAGCGCGAAGAGGCAGGTGCGGAACTTGCCCTCCGCGGTGACCCGCACGCGGTCACAGCTCTCGCAGAACGGTTCGGTGACGCTCGCGATCACACCGACGTCGCCGATGCCGTCGCGGTAGCGGAACCGCGCGGCAGGCTCGACGTGCCCGGGATCTGCGTGCGTCTCCTCGAGCGGGAAGACCGCGTCGATGCGATCGAGGATCTCGTCGGCCGAGACCACCTGATCCATCGCCCAGTTCCCCGGCGCGTCGAGCGGCATGAACTCGATGAAGCGGATGCCCACGCCACGCTCGCGGCCGTAGGCGGCGAGGTCCACGATCTCGTGGTCGTTCACTCCTCGCATCACGACGCAGTTCACCTTCACCGGGTCGAACCCCACCTCGAGCGCGGCGTCGATGCCGGCCAGCGTGCGGTCGAGCTCGTCCCGCCGGGTCAGCGCGAGGAAGGTCTCCCGCCGGAGGCTGTCGAGCGACACGTTGACCCGGCGGAGCCCGGCCGCCTTCAGCGGGCCCGCGAGCTGAGGCAGCTTGACGCCGTTCGTGGTCATCGCGAGGTCGACCCCGAGCGGCGCGAGGAGCTCGAAGAGCCGGGCGAGCTCGGCGCGGATCGTGGGCTCACCACCGGTGATGCGGATGCCGTCGAACCCCCAGCGCTCGACGCACACCCGCGCGATCCGGGCCAGCTCCTCGTAGGTGAGCAGCTCCGACCGGTCGAGCCACCGGAGGCCCTCCTCGGGCATGCAGTAGGTGCACCGGAAGTTGCAGCGGTCGGTCACCGACAGGCGCAGGTCCCGGACCCGGCGGGCGAAGGGGTCGACGAGAGGGGTCGGCACGGCCACGTCGCCACCATATGCGCGCCGGTGCCCCCGACCGGCGGGGGATTCCCCACTTGTGGTGACCACTCTGGGTCGTCCGAACCATTCACTTTTCGCGCACAGAGTGGTTGCATGGGACCTGTTCCACTCGCTGCACGGGAGGCAAGCGGCGGGACGCTGACAAGAGAGATCAGGTCACTCCTCGGGGAGGCGTTGATCCGCAGGCGCACGTTTGGTCGCATCAGCCTGCGGGGAGCCAGTGCGAAACCGGCCCCTCCATTCAGGGGCCGGGTCTCGCATTGGACGACGTACCCGAGGTATCGATGCGACTGCCTTCCACCACTGGGCGCACCCGGCTCACGGTCCTGGCCTTCCTGGCCGGCCTCTGCCTCGTCGCGACCGCGCCGGCCGCCGGAGCGGACTCCGCCGCGCTCACGATCTCGGTCTCGGCCGACGGTGCCGCGGTCTCGACCTCGATCGAGCTGACCTGTGAATCTCCGGCGGTCCCTCCCGCCGACGGTGTCGACATCGGCGGCGCGGCCGTCGCCCGCCGGCACGATGTCTCGGTCCCCGCGAACGGAGCGACGTCGATCGTCCTCGACGACATCGCCGACGGCAGCGCATGCGCCGTCACCGCCGCGGGACCGCAGGCCGCGTTCCTGACCGCGGCCGACGGGGGCACCGCCCTCGTCGGCGCCGACGGTCACCTTCGTGGGGTGGCGGTCACGGTGGATCGGGGGACTCCCGTGACCGCCCACCTCACCTACATGGTTCCGGTTGTGCTCGAATCGACGGCGCCTCGGACGGAGGCCGCTTCGACGACGACCACACCCGGCTCGGGCAGCGCGGCTTCCACACCGCCGCCGCTGCCGGCGAGTGACGAGGCCGCTTCCGCCGCGGCTCCAGTCGCGCTCGCAGCTGCTCGGTCGACGACAACGTCGTCGTCGGCCGCGCTGCCCGACACCTCTGGTTCCGGTACGACCCTCGTGCTGGCCACCCTCGGTGTGCTGCTCTGCGGCATCGTCGGCTACGGACTCGCGCTCACCGCCAAGCGCGAGCACGAGCACGAGGCGCCCTGAGCCGGACCCGAACCAAGATCGTGCGGGAGGCCAAGTGCCCGGGGGCTCGCCCCCCGGGCACTTCCGCGCCCGCACCGACGCCCGATCACTCCCTGTCGGACGCGCGCTTGTCGTCGCGTCACCGGGAGGTGGGGACCAGGCGACAAACGGGGTGGGAGGAGGAGGCCGGCGTCGGCGGTGCGCGGGCTCAGGTGAGCAGCATCACTCGGAGGGGATCGCCCGCGGAGACACCCGGGCCGTCGGGCAGGATCGCGAGCGCGTTGGCCGCGGCCATACCGCTCAGCACGTTGCTCGACTGGTCGCCGCTGCGAACCGCCACGTAGCGACCGTCCTCGTAGGTCACCCGCACCCGGTCGAACGAGACCCGCCCGTCGGCGCGCCGCGGCATCGGCGCACCGGCGACGGCCGTGACGACGGGCCGTTCCGTCTCGCGGTGTCCCATCATCTGCAGGAGCGCCGGGCGGGCGAACAGCTCGAAGCTCACGTGCGAGCTGACCGGGTTGCCGGGGAGACCGAAGATCGGCGTTCCGTCGACGGTGCCGAACGCGAGCGGCTTGGCCGGGCGAATGGCGACCTGCCACCACTCGAGCACGCCGAGCCGGTCGAGCACCGCCTTCACCACGTCGTAGTCGCCCACCGACACCCCGCCGCTGGTGATGATCGCGTCGCAACGCGTCGCCGCGTCGCGGAACGCGGCGGTCACCGCCGCTTCGTCGTCACGACCGATGCCGAGGTTCACCGGCTCGGCTCCGGCTTCGGCGACGAGCGCCAGGAGCATCGGCCGGTTCGAGTCGCGGATCTGTCCCGGCTCGAGCGTGACCGCGCCCTCACGCAGCTCGTCGCCGGTCGAGAGCACACCGACGCGGAGGCGGCGGTACACCGGCACGTCGGTCACGGCGAGCGACGCGAGCACGCCGAGGTGCGCCGGCGTCAGCACCGCGCCGGCCTCGAACACCTCGTCACCGTCGCGCACGTCGCCGCCGGCCGGACGGATGTGATCGCCCGCGGTCGCCGTGACCTCGATGCGCACGGCGGCGTCACCGTCGCGCGCCGTGCGCTCCACCATCACGATCGCGTCGGCGCCCGACGGGATCGGCGCCCCGGTCATGATCCGGATGGCCTCTCCGGGACCGACGGGCGTCGTCGGTGCGTGGCCCGCGGGCAGGTCGCCGACCACCCGGAGCCGAACCGGCGCGCCGGCGGTGTCGGCGGCGCGGACCGCGTAGCCGTCCATCGCGGTGTTGGCGAAGGGCGGGACCGGCTCACCGGCCACCACATCGGCCGCGAGCACGAGTCCGAGCGCGTCGCCCAGGGGGACGACGGTCGGAGACGGTTCCGGCACGGTGGACCGGATCCGGGCCTGGACCGTCTCGAGCGACTCCATCGTCATCATCCCTCCCGACCCGCCGACGGCAGGCCCGAGATCAGATGATGCCCCGCCGGCGCAGGCTGTCGAGGAGGAAGGCCTGCGTCTCGGGCCCGAGGTCGTCCCGGTCGAGCGCCAGCTCGATGTTGGCGCGGAGGAAGTCCACCTTCTGGCCGATGTCGAACCGGCCCTTGGTGAAGACCCTCCCGTAGACCGTCTGGTCCTGGTTCAGCAGGCCGATCGCGTCGGTCAGCTGGAGCTCACCGCCCGCGCCGGGCTCGATGCGGTCGAGCGCGTCGAAGATCTCGGGGGTGAACACGTACCGGCCGATGACCGCGAGCGTCGACGGTGCGTCCTCGGGTCGCGGCTTCTCGATGATCGAGTGGACCCGCACCAGGTCGTCGTCGACCTCCTCGGGCTCGACGCAGCCGTAGGAGGAGATCTCCTCGCGGGTGACGTCCTTCAGGGCGAGCACCGAGCGTCCGTAGCGGTCGTGGACGTCGAGCATCGAGCGGAGCAGCGCGGAGTCGTCGACCATGATGTCGTCACCGAGGAGCACCGCGAACGGCTCGTCACCGACGTGCTCACGCGTGACCGACACCGCGTGGCCGAGACCGCGGGGATCCTTCTGGCGGATGTAGTGGATGTTGCCGAGCTCCGAGGACTCCTGCACCTCCTTGAGCAACTCGGTCTTGCCCTGCTGCTCGAGATAGAACTCGAGCTCGAAGTTCCGGTCGAAGTGGTCCTCGATCGCTCGCTTGCCCCGGCCGGTGATGATCAGGATGTCCGTGAGCCCGGCGCGGACGGCTTCCTCGACCACGTACTGGATCGAGGGCTTGTCGACGACGGGGAGCATCTCCTTGGGCTGGCTCTTGGTGGCCGGCAGGAAGCGGGTTCCGAGGCCGGCGGCCGGGATGACGGCCTTGCGGACACGGGGATTCATCGAGGAGACCTCACTGCATCGACGGTAACAAGTGGACCCCCCGTTGTCGGCACGCCGATCGACTCGAATTGACCCCGGAATCCGGGAGGTCGCGGCCCGGGGTCCTGAGCTCCCGGCCGGCGAGCAGGCGACGCAGATTGGGCAAATGGCGCACCAGTACCAGCGCACCCAACGCCGCGGTCAGCGCGATCTCCCACCCGGCACGACCCGTCAGCGCGACCCCGACCGGGAAGAGGACCGCCACCAGCATCGACCCGACGGACGCGAGCCGCAGCACCCGGGCGACCAGGAACCACACGGCCGCCAGGATCAGCACGAGCACCGGGTGCAGGACGGCCAGCATCCCGCCGGCGGTCGCCACGCCCTTGCCCCCCTTCAACCGTCGCGTCACCGGATACGTGTGGCCGAGCACCGCGAGGATCCCGAGCACGTACGCCGCGCCACGCCCGGCGACGGCGAGCCCGACCCCGGCCGCGACCGCGCCCTTCGCCAGGTCGCCGGCCATCACACCGAGACCGGCCTTCCAGCCCATCAGACGGGCGACGTTCGAGGCCCCGGGGTTCCCCGAGCCCTCGGCGAGCACGTCGTGGCCGCCCGCGCGGGCGACGAGCAGGGCCGTGGGGAACGTCCCCAGCAGGTACGCGGGGACGGCCAGGAGCGCGACCAGGGCGACGTCGCTCACGGCCGGGGGGGTCCGATCGGGTGGGCGCGGGCATGCACACCGCTATTCAAGGCGACGAGGAGGTCGGGTAGCATGGATCCTCCCTTCGGTCACCCCCTGGACCCCACGAGGAATCCGGTAATGCCGACCTATGAGTACGTCTGCTCGAAGTGCAACCAGCACCTCGAGGTGTACCAGACCTTCAGCGAGGAGCCGTTGAAGCGTCACGCCGAGTGTGGCGGGAAGCTGACCAAGGTGCTCGGCGCGGTCGGGATCGTCCTCAAGGGCTCGGGCTTCTACCGGACCGACAATCCGTCGTCGTCCCGGCGCACCGCCGAGAAGGCGGACTCCTCCTCGAAGTCGTCCTCGACCGACTCCTCGTCCTCGACCGACTCCTCGTCCTCGACGGCCTCGGACTCGTCCAAGTCCTCCAAACCCGATTCCGGCGCCGCCTCGGGTTCGAAGGGCGGCTCGGAGAAGAAGACCTCCACCACCAAGAAGTCGGCCTGACGGCCGCGGGCGACGGCCCGCCGGCCCCGCGTGGCGCCCGCCACCCCCGCTCCCCCGGATCCAGCCGTTCATCTCCGGGGGTTCCCCATGCTCCGCCGTTCACCGCGCGCACTCGCGCTCTGGGCCGCTGCCGCCGTCGTCGCGATCGTGACGACACTGCTCGTGGTCTCCACGCTGTCCTCCCTGCGTCACCAGGACGAGACCTACGGAAGGGTTCATGCCGTGCTCGTCGCCCGCCGGGACCTGCCCGTCGGCACCCGGCTGCGCGCCGGGGACGTCGCGACCCGCGAGATCCGCGGCGACGCCCCGGCTCCCGACGCCGCGACCGCCATCGCCGACGTGATCGGCCGCGTCATCCGCGTCCCGGTGCTGCGTGACACCACGATCACGGCGCGTCACCTCACGGCCTCACGACGCGACTCGCTCGGCGACGCGATCCCGGACGGTCGGCGCGCGGTACGTCTCGTCGTCGAGCACGGCCTGCGTCCCGATCCCGGTGATCTGGTCGACGTGCTCGCGACGTTCGATCCCCAGACGCTCGGCGACGGCGACGATCCGACCATCCTGATCGCACCGGCGGTGCCCGTCATCTCGAGCGAGGCCTCGGGCGACACCGGCGACACCGTGGCCGTCACCGTGGTCGTCACGCCCCGGCAGGCGAGTCGTCTCGCCTTCTCCGCGGCGGCCGGGACGCTCAGCCTCGCGCTCGCGCCACCGGAGGCGGCGACCGAGAACCCGTGAGGCGTCGCCTCCGCTAGGTTCCGGCCCGTGATCGAGGCAGTCATCTTCGACTACGGCGGTGTGTTCTCCACTCCGCTGTTCCGCGGCATCGGGGACTTCGAGACCCGCATGGGATATCCGAACGGCTCGGTGCTCGAGCTGCTCTTCGGCGACAAGGCCTACGTGGGGGTCGAGGGCGCCGCGCACCGGGTGGACCGTGAGGTGCCCACCGAAACGGTCAGCCACGACTGGCACCGGCTGGAGGTCGGTGACCTCACGCTCGAAGACTGGTTCGCGGGCGTGACGGCGCGGGCCCCCGAGGTGCTCGGTACCGAGATCGACATGGGCGCCTACCTGCAGTTCATGGCCGAGATGCCGATCGGTGTCCACTGGCCGATCGTGCACCGCGCGCGCTCGCTCAAGTCCGACGGCACCAAGGTCGCGCTGCTGACCAACAACGTCGCCGAGTGGGGCGACAACTGGCGGTCCACCATCCCCGTCGACGAGCTCTTCGAGATCGTCGTCGACTCCTCCGCCGTCAAGCTGCGCAAGCCCAACCCCGAGATCTACCTGCTCACCTGCGAGCGCCTCGGGACGTCGGCCGAGGCCTGCGTCTTCCTCGACGACAACACCGACAACGTGAAGGCCGCGCGCGCCCTCGGGATGGAGGCCGTGCTCGTCGGCGAGGATCCGTTCGCCGCGGTCGACGAGCTCGACGAGATCCTCGCCCTCCACAATCGGTGAGCGAACGGCGCGTCAGGCGCCGGCCATCGTCATGTCGGCGACGAGCAGCGTCAGCCCGGCCGTCCCCCCGGGCAGCCAGGTCAGGTCCGAACCGACCTCGACGACGTCGAGCAGCATGCGGGGCAGGGTCGAGGACACCGTGATCTCCCGAACCGGCTCGGCCAGCGCGCCGTCACGGACCATGAGACCCTCGGCGCCGACCGAGAAGTCGCCGCTCACGGGATTCGTCCCGGAGTGCAGGCCGGACACGGACTGCACGTAGAGCGCCTCGGGCACCGCCGCGAGCACCTCCTCCGCGGTGCGGGTGCCGGGCCGGAGGTACAGGGCCCGCGCGCCCACGCCCGGCGTCGAACCGTACCCACGGACCGCCGACCCGGTGGTCGCGGCGCCACTCCGCCGGGCGGTGTAGAGGTTGTGCAGGAAGCCGAGCAGCCGCCCGTCGCGCACCAGGGTGGTGGCGCGGGTCGGGATGCCCTCGCCGTCGACGGGGCTGGCGCCGAACGCCTCGACCCGGGTCGGGTCGTCGGTCATCGTCACGGCCGCGGCCGCGATCGCCTCGCCGACCCGCCCGGCGAACATGGACCGGCCCTTGAGCACCGCTTCCCCGCTGAGCGCGCTGCCGACCAGCGAGAGCACCGACGCCGTCACCATCGGGTCGAGCACGACGGGGATGCGTCGGGTCGGAGGCTGGGTCGCACCGAGCAGGCGCGTGGAGCGCTCGGCGGCCATCGTCGCGACGCGGTCCACGTCGAGATCGGCGAAGCCGCGCCCGGCGGCGAAGCCCCAACCGGTCTGGGTCTCGTCCCGGTCGCCCGCCATCGCCACGCTCGACACCGACGCCGACGTGCGGGTGATGCCGGCGGTGACACCCGTCGAGGCGACCATCGCCATCTCCAGCGCCGCGTCGCCGTAGTCGGTCGACTCGACGCCGCGGACCCGGGCGTCCGCCGCGAGCACCGCACGGTCGACCGCGACGGCGAGCGCGACCTTGTCCTCGGTCGCGGTGCCGAGCACGTCGTCGCGCCAGAGGTCGAGCACCGCCGGGACCGCGTCACCGACATCATCGGGCGTGGCGAGGCCGTACGCCGGGTCCGGTGCGCCGTAGCGCGCGTTGTCCCGTGCGTCGGCCAGCGTGGCCTGCACGACGTCGGGATCGAGCGAGCCCGCCGACGCGATGCCCTGCCGGCCGTCGACGACCACGCGCACACCGATGCCGGCGGCCTCCGCGACCGCGAGCGACTCCACGTCACCGCCGAACACCTTGATCTCGGTCTCGCGCGAACGCACGACGTACGCCTCGACCTGCTCACCCGCGCCCGCAGCCTCCGCCACGGCCCGAGCCAGCGCCGCCAGCTCGTCGCTCACCGCTTCCCCCCGATCATGCGGCGGTCCCGCCGACGGTGAGCTCGGCGACGCGCAGCGTCGGCTGACCCGACGACACGGGAACGCTCTGTCCGTCCTTGCCGCACATGCCGGTCCAGGTGTCGAAGTCGTTGCCGACCGCATCGACCGCGCGCAGCGCCTCGGGGCCGTTGCCGATCAGCTGCGCCGCGCGCACCGGCACGGTGATCCGGCCGTCCTCGATCATGTACGCCTCGGTGATGCCGAAGACGAAGTCGCCGGTCGCGGTGTTCACCTGGCCGCCGCCGAGCGCGACGCAATAGAGCCCGTACGGAGTCTGGCGGATGATCTCGTCGGGTTCCTCGGTGCCGGGGGTGATGTACGTGTTGGTCATCCGCACCATCGGGAGATGCTGGTAGGTCTCCCGCCGGCCGTTGCCGCTGCTCGCCCGTCCGGCACGCCGGGCGCGGACGAGGTCCCACATGTAGTCGGTCAGCACACCGTCGTCGATCAGCACGTTGCGCTGCGCGGGCGCGCCCTCGTCGTCGACCGCGCACGCGCCCCAGTCCCGGGCCAGCCGGCCGTCGTCGACGAGCGTGACGCCCGGTCCCGCGACGCGCTCCCCCACACGCCCGCGGAACACCGACGCGTCCCGGCCGACGAGGTCCGCCTCCAGACCGTGACCGCAGGCTTCGTGGAAGAGCACACCGCCTGCACCCTTCCGGAGCACGACCGGCAACCGCCCGCTCGGAGCGGGACGGGCGTCGAGCTTGGTGACGGCACGGGCAGCCGCCAGGCGCGCGATCTCCTCCGGCGGGTGATCGTCGAAGAACTCGAACCCGATCGTGCGGCCGGGTGCCTCGGACCCGGTCTGGAGGCCGGTGTCGGCCGAGGCGACGCACGTGACCGCCATGCGTGTGCGGACCTGGTCGTCGCCGGCCAGCACACCGTCGGAGTTTGCGACCAGGAAGCGGCGGCGGCCGTCGGCGTAGCTCGCGGTCACCTGGGTGATCGCGTCGCTCGCCGACCGCGCCGCGTCGTCCGCACGGGTGAGCATCTCGACCTTGCGCTCCTTGCTCACCGACTCGGGCAGCGTCGCCACGGTGTGCGGTGCCGGGACCGCATGCTCCCGGAGCGGGGCGACGCGGGTACCGGGTCCACCAGCGCGGGCGGCGGCCGCGGCCGCGGCCGCCGCGGCGCCCAGCCCGCCCTCGGTGAGGTCGGTCGTGTGCGCGAATCCGGTCGTCTCGCCCCGCACCACCCGGATGCCGGCGCCGCGACTGCGCGACGAGCGCATCTCCTCGACCTTGCCGTCGTCGTAGGTCGCCGACGTGGACGAGCGATCTTCGACGAAGACGTCGGCGAAGTCACCCCCCGCCGCGAGGGCCCGGTGCAGGGTGCTCTCGACGACGGTGGGTTCGATCAGCACGGGATCCGCCTCGGGTGACCAGCTTCACGCACGCGAGTTCCTCCAGGCTTGCCGTGATTCGTCGGGGGTTGCGTATGGTACGTCCGTGCCACTCGACGCCGGACTGTCCGGCTCCGCATCCCGGACCGTCACCGACGCGGACACGGCGTCGACCCAGGGAACCGGTTCGGTGCCTGTCATCTCGACGCCGTCCGTCGTCCTGCTCGCGGAGCAGGCAGCGGTCGCCGCGGTCGACGGTCACGTGCCCGCGGGTCACACGACGGTGGGCTACCGCGTCCAGCTGGACCACCTCGCGCCGGTTCCCGTGGGCGAGGAGGTCACCGCGGAGGCGGTGCTCGAGACGATCGAGGGCCGCCGCCTGACGTTCCGGGTCTCGGTGAAGTACCGGGCCGGGCTCGTCGCCGCCGGGCGCATCACCCGGGTCGCGGTCGAGGAAGCTCGCTTCGTGGCGCGTGCGACCGGCGCCGTCTGAGCGCGTCGGTCCCGATTACGCGGCGGGCGTCCGGGCATCGACCTCGGCGAGGAAGCCCTGCAGGGTCGCGAGCCAGATCCCCGGGTTCTCGAACTGCGGTGAGTGACCGGCGTCGGGAATCACCTCGCAACGGGCACCGGCGATCGCTCCGGCCATCGCCTCCGAGACGGCCGCGAACGGCTTGTCCTGGACACCGACGATGACGAGCGTCGGGCAGGTCACCGCGCGCAACGCGTCGAGCTCGTCGGGCTGGTCGCGGACCTCGACGAGCATCTTCGTGTACATCGCGGCGCTGAGCGTCTCCCACTTGCGGTCGTTGAACTCCCGGTAGCCGGGGCGCTCGATCAGCGTGCGCTCGTACGCCGGTGTGCCGAGGGGCGAGAAGGCGTCCATCACGCGCTTGAGCTCGTCCATCCCCTGTTCCTTCGCGATCTGGACCCCGAGGTCGATCAGCTCCGCATCCATTCCCGGCACCGGCCCCGGTGAGGTGTCCATGAGCACGAGGGCCTCGACCCGCTCGGGTCGAGCGGACACGAACCGGCGGACGACCATCCCGCCCATCGAGTGACCGAGCAGCCGAATCGTGGGAAGGTCGAGCGCGTCGACGACGTTCTCGAGGTCGCGGGCGAAACGGTCGAGGGAGTACCGGGCCTCGTCGTCCGGACCGTCGCTCTCACCGTGACCGCGCAGGTCGAAGGCGATCACCCGGTGATCGCGTGCCAGGACCTCGACGTGGTCGGCGAAGTCCTCCTTGGCGCCACCGAACCCGTGCACGAGGACGAGCGCCGGGCCGCGGCCCCGGTCCTCCACCTCGAGTCCCACCCCGTCGTCCGTCACGATCCTCACGCGTGCTCCTGTCCTCAGCCCGTTCGCGGCCCGTTGGCCGACATGGAACCCCATAGGCTACGCGGCCATGCCCGACGCCGAAACCGTCGACGAGCACGCGCCCACCACGCGTGGTCGCCTGGGATTGGTGATCCGTCTCGTGGTGAGTGCCGCACTCCTGGCCTTCCTCATCACCAAGATCGATCTCGACGCCGTGGTGCCCAAGAACCGGTCCACCTCGACCCTCGTCTGGGTCGCCCTCGCGCTGGCCTCGGCGGGCGTCGGCATCGTGCTCTCGGCCTGGCGCTGGCAGCGCGTGATCGACGCGTTCGGGATCCACGTCCCATTGCGCAATCTGTCGACGCACTACTTCGCGGGCCAGTTCGTGGGGAACGTGCTCCCGTCGACGATCGGCGGCGACGTCCTGCGGGTGAGTCGCAGCGCCAAGAACATCGGCTCGACCGAGACGGCGTTCGCCGCGGTCGCGCTCGAGCGCCTCACCGGTTTCCTCGCCCTCCCGGCGCTCTGCCTCCTCGGCTTCGCGATCGATCCGGGCCTGCTCGGGACCTCGACCGGATGGGTCGCTCTGCTCGTCTCGGGCATCGCACTGGCCGCGCTGGGCACCATCCTCTTCCTCGCGGGGCACCCGAGAGCTGCCGGGCGCTTCCAGGACCGTGAGAACTGGATGCGCTTCATCGGCGCCGTGCACGTGGGACTGGGGCACCTGCGGGGCGACCGCCGCCGGGCGATGGGCGTCCTCGCGACCGCCATGCTCTACCAGGTCTCGGTCCTCGCGACGGTGGGGTTCCTCGTGCTGGCGTTCGACTCCGGTGTGCCCTTCGCCGCCGTCGTCGCGTTCGTCCCCGCCGTCGCGATGGCCCAGGTGGTGCCGATCTCGGTCTCGGGTCTCGGCATCCGGGAGGGGATGCTGGTGCTGCTCCTGCACCCGCTCGGGATCCCGAAAGGGCAGGCGGTCGGCCTCGGTCTCGCCTGGTACGCCACCATGCTGATCGTGAGTCTCGTCGGCGCACCCGCCTTCGCCGCCGGACACCGCAGCGCGACCTCGGACGCGACCACGACCCGGACACCGTGACGGCCACCCCGACCGACGCCGTGGCGACCTCGGAGCCCGACGGACCCTGGTACCGCCGCCTGCCTGGCGGCCGCACGCTGACCGGGGGCCGGAAGATCTACTGGTGGTTCGAGATCGTCGCGGTGCTCACGTACTACGTCCTGTACTCCGCGATCCGCAACGCCGACGCCGAGCATCCCGAGCGCGCGTTCCAACACGCGCGGCGGCTGATCAGCTGGCAGCGCGATCTCGGGATCTACCACGAGCGAGCGATCAACCATTGGGCCGCGCACATCGAACCCCTGATCGTGACCGCCAACTACTTCTACGGCTCGCTCCACTTCGTCGTCACCATCGGTGTGGCGGTGTTCCTCTTCACCCGTTGGCCCGACGACTACCCGCGCTGGCGCAACACCCTCGCCATCGCGACCGTGATCGCGCTGATCGGATTCCGTTTCTGGCCCCTGATGCCACCGCGCCTGCTCCCGCACCACTACGGCTTCGTCGACACACTGGACAAGTACCCCACGTTCTGGAGCTTCAACTCCGGCGCGATGAAGAAGATCTCCAACCAGTACGCGGCCATGCCCAGCGTGCACTGCTGCTGGGCGCTCTGGTGCGCGTGCGCGCTGGTGCCGCGTGTGAAGTCGCTCTGGGCCAAGGTCCTCGCGAGCTGCTATCCCGCGATGACCGTCGGCGTGATCGTGGTGACCGCCAATCACTACTTCCTCGACGCCGTCGGCGGGTTCATGATCTTCGGCATCGGCTACGCCGCGGCCCGGATCGTCACCAGATCCGGGCGTCCCCTCCGGGAGGACGATGGCCCGAGCTCGGCCGACCGGGCTCCCGTCCCGAGCCGGTCGTAGGGGTCGTCGGTTCGCGAACCCGTGGCGGTGTCACGTCCGGCGCGTCCAGCCGACGATCCCGAGCACGGCTTCGTGAACAGCGCGGTCGGCGAGGGACAGCGGCGCGTTCTTCAACGTCGCGAGGCCGAGCTGCCGGGCGGGCAGGTCCACGATGTCGAAGGTGCGGATCCCGTCGAGGCTGGGTGGTACGGCCGTCTCGGGCAACACGGCGATGCCCGCCCCCGCGGCCACGAGGTCCGCGATCAACCGGATCCCCTCGACCTCGACGGGGACCTCGAGCTGCACGCCGAGCTTGGATGCGGCCAGCTCGATCTCGGCCCGGAGCGGGTTGACCTCGGGCGGGAGCACGAGTCGCATTCGCGCGAGGTCGGAGACCTTGAGCGGACCGTCCGGGATGTCGGCGTCGATCGGCGCGAGCCCGACCATGGGCTCGTCCGCGAGGTGCTCGAACACGATGCGCGGATCGCGCACCGGCGCGGTGACGACGGCGAGCGCGATCTCCTGGTCGAGCACCTCCGCGAGCAGGCGCTCCGATGCGCCCTCGTGAACGAGGAGCCGGATGCCGGGCGCCTCCTCGCGCAGGTGCGCGACGAGCTGAGGGACGAGCCAGCGGCCCACGGTGCCGACGATCCCGAACGTGGCGTTCCCGACCTGGAGGCCGCTGAGTGAGGCGAGCTCCTCGTGCAGCAGCTCGATCTCGCGGCGAATGCGCCGTGCCCGCTCCAGCACGACGCGCCCGGACTCGGTCGGCGTCGCCCCACCACGACCGCGGGCGAGGAGCGTGACGCCGAGCTCCTGCTCGAGCTGGCGGACCTGTTCGGAGACGTTCGACTGCACCGTGCGCAGCGCCGCTGCCGCGGCCGTGAACGTCCCCTCCTCGTCGATGGTGACCAAGGTCTCGAGGTGGCGCAGCTCCATGGTGGGTCCCTCCCGGGCCCATCCCTCCGGGGCCCCGGTGTGATATATCGCTAGTGACGATTGATACCATCAATTCTACCTGTTGGACAGATCACGCGTCCAGGGTGTTGCATGGTGGGCGAACGAGGTCGGGGAGCCGGAATCCCCCCACCGGCTCCCCGATCGCATCTCTCCACTCCCCCGACTCCGCGCCCGCCGGGCCGCACGACAAGAGGAACCATGGCTGCAGAGAGCCTGTCCACCCTGATCTTCACCGGTCCCCTCTCCTGGACCGACGAGTCGGCCTGCGCCGGCCGCACCGAGCTGTTCTTCGCCCCCGCGGGCGAGCGGCCCGAGGCTCGGGCCGTCCGCGAGGGCAAGGCCCGCGGCGTGTGCGCCGAGTGCGAGGTGCTGATCGCGTGCCGTGACTGGGCACGCGAACACCGCGAGTACGGCTTCTGGGGTGGCGAGTCCGAAGAGGAGCGCGCCGCGGCCGGCTTCCGGGTCGACATGCCCGTCGGTCGGGTCGCCCGCTACCCGAAGGGCGACGGCACCCCGGTCGCCCCGCGCACGCCGAAGGTCGCCTGAGCGTTCCCGATACCCTCTCGTCGCTCCCCCGACGAGAGGATCCGATGGGCACCACTCCCGACGGCGTCGACCTCGAACGCCTCCGACCGTTCTTCGCGGCCAACGTCGACGGTGCCACCGACTCGCCGCTGACCGCCGAGCTCATCGCCGGCGGCCGGTCGAATCTCACCTACGCGATCACCGACGGCACCAGCACCTGGGTGCTGCGCCGCCCACCCCTGGGCCACGTGCTGCCCACCGCGCACGACATGGCACGCGAGTACCGCGTGATGTCCGCCCTCATCGGCACGGCCGTGCCGGTCCCCCACACGCTCGCGCTCTGCGAGGACGACGCGGTGAACGACGCCCCCTTCTACGTCATGGAGCACGTCGACGGGATCATCTATCGCGACGCTGCTGCGCTCGCGACCCTCTCCGAGACCGACGCCAGGCGGTGCTCGGAGGTCCTGGTGGACGTACTGGTCGCGATCCACGATGTCGACTACGTGGCGGTCGGCCTCGGCGACTTCGGCCGACCCGACGGCTACCTGGAGCGGCAGGTCCGACGTTGGGGCCAGCAGTGGGAGCGCTCCAAGACGCGTGAGCTGGGGTCGGTGGACGAGGTCGCCCGCCGCCTGAACGCCGCGCTCCCCGAGTCCGGACCACCGACGATCGTGCACGGCGACTACCGGCTCGACAACACGATGATGAGCCCGACCGACCCGGGAACGATCGTCGCCGTGCTCGATTGGGAGATGTCCACGCTCGGCGATCCGCTCGCGGACCTCGGACTGTTCCTCCTGTACTGGGGCCGTGCCGACGCGCAGGTCATCGCGACCGGGGCGGCGATCGACACGCAGGCCGGATTCCTCTCGCGCGACGAGATCGTCGATCGGTACGCGCGTGTGAGTGACCGCCCGGTCGACGCGCTCGACTGGTACCAGATCTTCGCGGCCTACAAGCTCGCGATCATCGTCGAGGGCATCAACGCCCGCTACCAGATGGGCAAGACGCTCGGTGAGGGGTTCGAGGCGATGGGCGCGATGGTTTCCGGCCTGATCGACGGCGCGCTCGACCAGGCGAACGGATCCGAGATCGCGGCGCTGCGCGGGTGAACGACGCGCGCTCGGTCGCGCTGGTGTCCCTCGGCGGAGCGATCGGCACCTTGGCGCGGTACGGGACCAGCGAGCTCGCGCCGGTCGCCGCCGGCACGTTCCCGACGACCACCCTGCTCATCAACGCGCTCGGTGCGTTCGCACTCGGGCTGCTCGTGGGGATCCTCGCCCGGTGGCGACCCGACGACACGGTGCTCCGTCCACTCCTCGGCATCGGCGTCCTCGGCGCCTTCACCACCTTCTCCACGCTCGCGGTCGAGAACGCTCAGCTGCTCCGTGCCGACCAGGTGTGGACGGCGGTGGCCTACGGCACGACCTCGATCGTCCTCGGGCTCCTCGCCGCCGCGCTCGGACTGCGCATTGCGGGGGTCCGACCCAGTGTGGTCAGCGAGGGCGAATCGTGATCGCCCTCGCCATCGCCCTCGGCGGCGCAATCGGAGCCCCGGCGCGGTACCTCGTCGAGCGCGGCGTCACGCGGCGGACCGGTCACGGGTTCCCCTGGGGCACCACGGCGGTCAACCTGCTCGGATCGCTCCTGCTCGGCCTCGTCACCGGCGCCTCGCAGTTCCACGGCTGGTCGTCCGACGCGCGCGCCGTCGCCGGCACCGGGTTCCTCGGAGCCTTCACCACGTTCTCGACCTTCGCGATCGAGACCGAGCGCCTCCCCGCGCGCCGGGCGGTCGCGTACGTCGCGATCAGCGTCGTGGGCGGGATCGCGCTCGCCGCCACCGGCCTCGCGCTCATGGCCGCATGATCCCGCTCTCCCCATTCCCGGCCTCGAGGAGCACAGCATGACCGACCTCCACACCACCGCCCGGAACCTGCGCAACGCGGTGGAGCCGATCGCGGCCGGCGTCTACTTCGCGCCCGAGGCCCAGGACGGATACCGAGCACTGGGGCTCGACTACTTCCAGTCGTACTTCTGCTCGCGAGGCGCCTGCCTCGGTCGTGCGCCGTGGACGGTGATCGCCGCGGCCTTCGCCGCGTTCAAGCCCGACGCGGTGCGCGACGCCGTCACGGCGGGTTGGGACAGGTCCGGGCCGGAAGAGCTGCTCGCCGCGCGCGAGCGCGGCGCGACCGCGCAGCTCGAGCGACTCCTCGCCGACCTCGCGGAACCGGCGGCGATCCAGCGCGCGACGGAGATCCTCCGCCGCGGGACCGACGGCGTGGACACGTCCGGGCGCGTGCTCTACGCCGGACTCTCACGGCTCGAGTTCCCGACCACGCCGATGGGCGCGCTGTGGCACGCCGCGGACCTCGTGCGCGAGCACCGTGGTGACGGGCACATCGCCGCGTGGATCCCCCACGTCGACTCCACCGAGATCACCGTGCTCACGGAACTGGCCTGGGGCATCCCTCCCCGGTCGTACGTGTTCACCCGTGGTTGGAGCGAGGAGGAGGTCGACGCGGCGTACACCCGCCTGACCGACCGCGGCCTCGTCGCCGACGGCGCGCTGACCGACGCGGGACGGACACTCCGCGAGGAGATCGAACGCACGACGGACCGCTCGGTGCGAGCCGTGATCGAGCGCATCGGCGACGACGTCGACGAGCTGCTCGCCCTGCTGGATCCGTGGGCGGACGCGATCGTCGCCGGGGGCGGGTACCCGGCGAGCCCGAAGAACCTCCGCGTGAACGGGTGACGCCCGCGCGCCGTACCATCGGCGTATGAGCCTGCACTGGGACCACGAGCCCGTTCTCCACTCGCCCGTCGTGCTCGCCGCTTTCACCGGTTGGAACGATGCCGCCGACGTCGCGAGCGACGCGGTCGACTGGATCGCGGCGCGCTACGGCGCCATGCAGTTCGCGTCGATCGACGAGCAGGTGCACGTCGACTTCCAAGCTCAGCGCCCGCAGGTCACGCTCGTCGACGGTGCGATCCGGGACCTCCGCTGGCCGCAGTACTCACTGCGCGCCGCGGCCACGCCCGACGGTGACCCGGATCTCGTGCTCGTGTCGGGACCGGAGCCCAACTACGACTGGAAGGGTTTCTGCCGCGCGGTGATGGACGCGGCTCGCACCGTCGGCGCGGGAACCGTCGTGACCTTCGGGGGCCTCCTCGCCGACGCACCCCACACGCGGACGCCGACGATCACCGGGAGCGCGACGGATGGCGAGGCCATGCGCCGGATGGGCGTGACCCGCTCGCACTACGAGGGACCGACGGGCATCGTCGGCGTCCTGCACGACACCTGCCGGCGGGAGGGCTTCACGTCGGCGTCGCTCTGGGTCCCCGTGCCGCACTATGTCGCCGCGGCGCCGAACCCTCCCGGCATCCTGGCGCTGCTGGAGGGCTTCGGGCGCTGCGTCGGCATGGATGTCGACGTGCGCGAGCTCGGTGTGGCGGCCGAGGCCTGGCGCGCTCGCGTCGACGCCGCGGTGGCGTCCGATGACGACCTGCGCGCCTACGTCACGAACCTCGAGGAGCAGGACGACGAGGACGTCGAGCTCGATTTCGACGTCGCCGACGGCGACGCGATCGCGGAGGCGTTCGAGGAGTACCTGCGCGACCAGGGCGACTGACCCGGTCGTCAGCCGAGGAGATCCTCGGCGACCGCGATCCAGAGCCTGGTCGAGAGGTCCAGGCTGTCCTGATCGACCCGCTCGTCGTTGCCGTGGAACATCTTGGCGTAGTCCTCGAAACGGATCCGGCGGCTGAACAGCCCGAAGCCGTAGCCGACCGAGCCGGCGCGACGGAAGAACCGGTTGTCGGTGCCGCCGGTCATGATCGTCGGGACCAGCGCGGAGCCCTCGCACAACCGACCGGTGACGCGCGTGAGCGAGTCCCAGAGCGGCGTGTCCATCGGGGACGCCGTGGCCGGGTCGTCGTTCGAGGTGATCTCGACGCGGTCGGCGAGGTCGCCGATCGCGTCCATGAGCAGATCGCGTGCGGCGTCCCCCGACTGGCCGGGCATCGTCCGGACGTCGACCTGGAGCTCGACCTTGTCCGGGATGATGTTCGTCTTCGTCCCGCCGTGGGCGACGGTGGGCGCCATCGTCGTATGGGTGCAGGAGTGCGCGAGCCGGCCGAAGGCGAGCGGCAGGTCCGGGATGACGGACTCGACCTGGTCCGGGTCGGCGAGCTCCTCGGGGAGGCCGAGGCCCTGGACGTAGGACTTCCACGTCTCGCCGATGCGCGCCTCGGGTCGGTACTCGGCGATCCGCTGCACGATCTTCGCCGCGGTCACGAGCGCGTTGTCGGTCTTGTACGCCTGCGACGCGTGACTCGGCGTGCCGTGCACCGTGATGTTGGACCAGAACGTCCCCTTCTCCTCCACCATGATCGGCAAGCGCGGGCCCTGCTGGGTGGGGACCTGGAACCCACCCGACTCGGTGATCACGTAGTCGGCCCGCACGTGGTCGAGCTCGTGCTCGACGAGGTACTTCGCGCCCCACGTCCCGAGCGCCTCCTCGTCGGCCACGCCCAGGAAGAGCAGCGTGCCGCGGGGCGTGAAGCCCGATCTCGCCAGGTGGCGGAACGCGACCGCCATCGTGGAGGTCAGGTTCAGCATGTCGACGGCGCCGCGACCCCAGATCATGCCGTCGTCGAGCTCACCCGCGAACGGCTCGCGGCTCCAGCCCTCGATGTTGACGGGGACGACGTCGGTGTGACCCATGAGCATGAGCGTCGGTGCGCCGGGGTCGGACCCTTCGATGCGGCCGAGCACGCTCGTGCGACCGGGTTGGGGCTCGTAGGTCTCGAGGTCGAAGCCAACGCCGCCGAGAAAGTCGGACAGGAGGTCCGCGCTACGGATCTCCTGGCCCGACGCGGCCGTGCCGTCGTTGACGCATGCGTTGCGGATGAGGTCCTGGAGGAGGACCGTCGCCTCCGCCGTCAGCTCGTCGGTCATGCGTCGCACCGTAGCGCCGGTGCCTCCCGGGTGCGCCGGGACGGTCAGGCCGATTGGGCCGCCACGCGGTAGAAGAACGCGCCATCCTCGTCCCAACGCTCCGCATCACCGGACTGGCGCAGGTGCTCGAGGTGGGCGAACGTCTCGCTCTCCGCCATGACACCCCAGTGCTTCTCGGGGAACAGCTCGTGCGAGAGTGCGACGACGTTCGCGGGACCGAGCGCGAGTGACGCGGCACGCAGCTTCTCCATCCGCTCGAAGTGGTGCTCCTTGATCGCGAGCACGCGACCGGGAACGTCGTCGAACGGGTGACCGTGCGCGGGGAGCCCGAGGCGTACGTCGTCCAGACCGGCCACGAGGTCGAGCGTCGCGAGATACGAGCTGAGCGCGTCGCCCTGCCCGGAACCGGCGATGTGGGGCGTGATCGTCGGGAGCACGTGGTCGCCCGAGAGCAGCACGCGGTGCTCGGGGTCGAACAGGCACAGGTGGTCCAGCGTGTGACCGGGCGTGTGGATCGCGATCCAGTCGCGGCCGGCGAGGCGAATCGGTGAGCCGTGCCGGACGCGACGCGTCGGGTCCGGGGGCGCGAAGAGGAGCCGCATCGCTCGGATCATGAACCGGCGCGAGAGCGGCGGCTGCGGATGCGTGCTCCCGCCCCACGGAGTGGTCCCGCCCCACGGCACCGACAACCGCTGCGTCTCGGTCGTGATGTCGTCGAGCGCGGAGTGGTCGTCGTCGCGCAACGCCGGGAGCTCGTCGAGCGACGGACCCGAGTAGGTCGCGGCCTCGTCGATCGCCTCCTGCTCGAGGCGCTCGGCCTCGGCGGTCGTCAGCGTGGCGCCGCGCCGCTGCAGGGACCAGGTGGTGAACGCCTTGTGCGCGATCAGCGACGCGCCCGCCTCCTTCTTGAGCCGTCCGGCGGCGCCGAAGTGGTCGGGGTGCGAGTGGGTGACGAGAACGGTGTGGACATCCTTCACCCGGTAGCCGGCCGACGCGAGTCGGGACTTGAGCGCCTTCCAGCTCGACGGTCCCGGCAGGCCGGGATCGATCACGGCCAGCCCACGGTCGTCCATCAGGCCGTACATGTTCACGTGGCCGAGGCCGGGCATCCAGATCGGCAGCTGCATGCGCAACACGCCCGGCGCGACCTCGGTGATCTCCTCGGAGGCCGGCTCCTGCTCCTGCTTGGGAGGCCTGGACGCCCGCGGGTCGCCCGGCCGACTCGACACGTCGGTCACGCATCGGAGCGTACCCCTCGCCCGGAACGATCGATCCCGGCGCGCCGGCGAGCGCGGTCAGGCGCCCGGGGCG
The DNA here is from genome assembly GCA_963752335.1 of uncultured Acidimicrobiia bacterium. Classification (GTDB taxonomy): domain Bacteria; phylum Actinomycetota; class Acidimicrobiia; order IMCC26256; family JAENVU01; genus JAENVU01. The sequence continues at coordinate 198,896 of CAVVXW010000001.1, forward strand.
AACTTCGGCCAGGGCCGGACGGCCTCGAGGATCGCACCGGCGGCCAGACACAGGTGGTCGTCGAGACGACGCGCGACGACCTGCAGCCCGCAGGGCATCCCGCCCACGGTTCCCGCCGGGATCGAGATGCCCGGCTGGCCCGTCATGTTGAACGGTGCCGTGAACGGCGCGGACAGGTACAGCAGGTCCACCTCGACCCCGTTCACCTCGCCGGTCAGCGTCCCTTCCGCCTGGTACGCCGTCGTGGGTGTGGTGGGCAGGAGCAGGAGGTCGACCTGTTCGAAGACTCGGGCGCTCGCGTCGAGGATCTCCTGGCGCCGTCGCACCGACGCGCCGAGGTGCCGGGCCCGCAGGTTCGGGAGCCCTTCGATCGAGACACGGCCCAGCATGTCGAGGTCGTCGAGCGCCTCGACGCACCGGTCGTAGTACCACGCGGCCATGTTGCCGGCGCCGAGGAGTCCCCACGCGCGCCCGGGGCGCGGGAACTCGATCGGCACGTCGACGAGCTCGAGGCCCGCGGCGTCGACGAGTGCCTCGGCCGCGGCACGCGTCGCGGCCTCGACCTCGCGGTCGGTGTCGGCGTACCCCAGTGTGGACGTCCACGCGACCCGTCGACCGCGCAACAACTCGCGGGCACGGTCCACGTCGGCGACGATCGGTTCGTACGGCTCCGGCTTCGGCAGCGACGTGGGGTCGGCGAGGGTCGGGCCGCTCGTGACGTCGAGGTACCGTGCGGCGTCTCGCACCGATCGCACCATCGGCCCGCTCACCGCCGTGAGGCCCGTGTCGAACGGATCGAACAAGCCTCCGTGGCCGATGCGGCCGAACGTCGGTTTCATCCCCGGCAGTCCCGAGTACGACGACGGGATGCGGATCGACCCGCCACCGTCGCTGCCCGTACACGCCGGGAACAGCCCCGCGGCAACCGCCGCCGCCGAGCCTCCCGACGATCCGCCCGGCGTCCGGTCCAGGTTCCAGGGGTTGCGAGTGATGCCGTGGAGCGGCGTCGCGGTGTAGCTCGGTATCCCGAACTCGGGCGCGGTGGTGAGACCGGCGATGATCGCACCCGCGCCACGCAGCCCGGCGACCTCGGGACAGTCCTCGGGTGCGACATCGTGACGGAACACGACCGACGCGTGCGTGTCCGGGAACCCCTTGGCCCGGGCGAGCTCCTTCACCCCCACCGGAACGCCGGCGAACGGACCGGGATCCTCGCCGCGCGCGACCGCGGCGTCGATCTCGCCGGCGCACGCCCGGGCCCCGTCGGAGTCGAGGAAGCACACTGCGTTCAGGTCCTCCCGCGCGGCGACACGAGCGAGCGACTGCTCGACGAGCGCGGCCGCGGTGATCTCGCCCCCGCGGACGCCGTCGGCCAGCTCCCACGCATCCCGCTTCCACAGCTCGGTCATCCCGCGGCCCCTCGGTCGATGTCGTGACGGACGCCAGCTTGGCGCAGATCGGCGAAGCCCGCCTCGACGTCGGTGACGAGATCGTCGAGATCGGGCCACGAGTCCGCGTCCGCGTACAACCCGATGTGCAGGAACCCGCAGTACGAGAGGATCGCGACGCCGAGGCTCAGGTTCTGCGACAACGGGACGATCGGGTACGCCTCCTCGAGTCGGGCACCCATGCAGTACAGCGGGACCTGCGGCCCGGGCACGTTCGTGACCACGAGGTTCACGAACGGTTGGCGGTGCACGATCCGTGCCGCGAGCCCGAGGAGGGTCGGGGCCGCGTAGTGGGTGAGATCGAGGAGGAACGCGGCACCCACCGCCTGCTCCCGCTCCTTGAGGTCGGCCGTCGTGGCCGCCACCGACCGGAGCCGCGCGATCGGGTCGGGATCGGCGAGCGGGAGGTCCACGAACATCGCCGAGACCCGGTTCCCGAGGTGGAGGTGCTCCTCCTCGTCCCGGACCGAGACCGGGCACAACACGCGCAGATGGTCCGGGAGCGTCTCACCGCGCGCGACCAGCCGCCGCCGCAGCGCCTCGGCGATGCCCGTGAGCACGACGTCGTTCACGGTGCCGCCGACGGACCGGCGCACCGCTTTGACGTCGTCGAGCGGGACGCGCACGCCGCGGAACCGACGGGCGCGTCCGACCTCCCGGTTGAGCGACGTCTTCGGCGCGATCGGTCCACCCACCACCAGGCTTCGCAGCCCGCGCGTCACCTGCTCGACTCGGGCCGCGAAGCGCTGAGGGCTCCGCGCCACCCCACGCACGGTGCGGGCCAGCTCGGCCGGCTCGGTCGAGCGCTCGACCAGCGTGTCGCTCAGGAGCTTCGCCGAGCTCGGTGCCGGCTCGGGCGTCCACGGCTCGGCGTCGAGGACCGTGGGCTCGGGCGAGAAGTCGAAGAGCACGGTCGCCACGTCGACCCCCGACACGCCGTCGACCAGCGCATGGTGGGTCTTCTGTACGAGCGCCACCCGGCCCGCCGCGATCCCCTCGACGAACCAGAGCTCCCAGAGCGGGCGCGACCGGTCGAGCAGCTGGGCCTCGATCCGGCCGGTCAGCGTCAGGAGCTGCGACGACGATCCGGGCCGTGGCAGCGCCGTCAGGCGGACGTGGTACGAGAGGTCGAAGTGCGGGTCGTCGACCCAGATGGGCCGACCCTGGTCCATCGGCACCGTCATGAGCCGGCGCCGGAAGCGCGGGATCAGGTGGAGCCGGGAGCCGACGAGGGCGCGCGCCTCGGCGAGGCGGAACCGGCCGGAAGCGTCGAAGAACGGCGCGCCGTCGAAGATCGCCAGTGATCCGACGTGCATCGGAGTGGCAAGGGACTCCAGATGCAGGAACGAGGCGTCGAGCGAGCTCAGCCGGTCGTAGTCGGTCACCCGCGGGATGGTACCGGGTTCCCTCGCGATCTCATCCGGCCGCCGCGGTGGTGACGCAGGTCGCCACACCGAGGTCCCGCGCGATCGCGTCCGCCCGGATCGCAACGGCCGCGCCGGTGGTGTTGGCACTCGTCGCCGCCGCGAGGTCGCCGCGCTCCTGGGCGCGCAATGACGAGTCGGCGGAGTCGATCGTCCGGGCCACGAGCCCCAGCCACTGGTCCACGCGTGCCCGACGGCTCTCCGGCGCGTCCAACGCACGGATCGAGTGCAGCGCGGCCCGCTGGATCGCGACCGTCCGGCGGCCGAGGCGGACGAGCGCCGCGGCATCGTTCGCGTCGGGCACGTGGAGCTTCCCCGTCCGTCGGCTCGTGTCCCGGCAGATCGCCCGCACCTGGGTCCGGTACTCGGAGATCGAGAGCGCACCGTTCCCGCCGCACCCCACGAGCACACCCAGCAGGGCTCCGAGCAGGACGGCGGCGTACCGGTGCGGGCGGGAAGGACGAATCACGTGCGGGCACCGTAGTGGGCGGGGACGGGGCGGTAGGTTCCTCGGGTGCGGACCGCGGCGGCCTTCTGGTCGATCTCCCCGGAGCTGGTCCTGGCGCTCGACGAGCACCTCGGACCGCCCGTCGACAGCTACGTCAACGGATCGCAGACGTGGTTCACCGGCGATCCGGTGCTGGAATGGCGGTTGCATCCGCCCGGGGGGTACCGACCGCCGGCCGGGGTGTCTCCCTACGACGTCTGGGAGCTCACGGTCACCGCGCTGAGCAACCGCGCGGACACCGACGCGTTCGTGCTCGGGTCGGGCACGGTGGCACTCACCGATCTCTGGGAAGGGCTCGAGTGCTTCCCGGCCTACGGCGACGAGCTCGAACCCGCAACGGTGGTCCGACGGGCCGAGGAGCTGGTGCCGATCGCACCCGACGCGAGTGGCCTCGTCGACCACGAGGCGGTCGGCGACGAGTGGGAGCGCACCGCGGGGTCGGTGTCGATCGCGGAGCTGCTGCGTCGTCAGCTCGCCGGCTGAACGGTCGCGCCGCGATCAGCCGTCCCGCCAGGGAGGCGTGCGCGGCGCGTCGAAATCGGCGGGGAACTCCTCACCGTCGATCGCCCGGAACGCGAGCTCGCCCCAGCGGTGAAAACCCGCGAGCGGCTGCGGGAGGGCGTCGCGCCCGAAGAAGCCCACCGCCCGGGTCTCCAGCGGATGCCCCTTCAACTCACCACCGAGCATCCGGCAGTGAAAGACGAGCGAGTACATCGGGATGCGTGCGAAGCCGAGGCGCAGACCGTCGAGCACGGTGATGAGCGACACCGGCTCGACCTCGATGCCCGTCTCCTCGTAGACCTCCTTGACCGCGATCTCCGCGGGCGAGTAGCCGACGTCCGCCCAGCCGACCGGGTAGAGCCAGATACCGCTGTCGGACCGCTGGGTCAGCAGGATCTCGCCGTGCTCGTTCGCCACGATCGCGGCCACCGCGACCTTCGGCGTCACGTATCCGGCGACCCCCTGACCCACGGTCTCGAGCCACTCCTCGTACAGCGCCTCGGCCTCGGCCTCGTCGATCGCGGCGGCGCGGATGTCCGCGGCGACCTTGAGCACCTCCTCGAAGCGCTCCTGCTCGTAGAGACTCTGCGTGAAACCGAGTCCCGTGCGCGCGATCGCCGAGAGCGTCTCGGCCCAGCGGAGCACGTCGGAGGCGGCAATGGTGTCGTCCATCACGCGGAACCTAACCGCGCGAGAGCGCCGCGAGCAGCCGGCGCTCCAACGAGGCGAGACGCGTCGGGTCGGTCAGCTTGTCCCCGTGGTCGCGGACGTAGAAGACGTCGACCGCCAACTCACCGGTGGTGGCGACCTTGGCCAATGTCACGTCCAGTTCGAGGTCGGCGAAGACGCCCGCAACCACGGCGAGCAACCCGATCTGGTCCGGCGCGAAGACCTCGACGACGGTCGAGTCCGCGGAGGCGTCCTGGACGATCGTCACCCGGAGCTCGACGGTGTCCGGCACGCCGCCGTCGCCGTAGGCCGCGCGGCGCTTCGCGATTCCCTCGTGCACCGAGACCGAGCCCGTCAGCACGGCCTCGATCGTGTTCGCGGCCTGCGTGCGACCCCCTTCCGTGGCGAGTCGGTCGAACGTGTCGACACCCACGAAGATCTCCGCGGCGCGCCCGCCGGACATCGAGTGGCCCTCCGCCGACGCGATGTCGAACCCCTCGAGGCTCAGCGCGCCGGCGACATCGGCGAGGAGCCCGGGACGGTCCGGCGCTCCCACACCGGCGCGCCAGCGACCGTCGTCGAGGCGCTGCCACCGCACCACCACCCCCGGACCGGCGAGCGACGCGTCCGGCAGCCCGGCGTCGGCCACCTCGGGCGCGACCGGTCGCCCCGCGACCGCCGCGGCCGCGCGGTCGTGGAGCTCGCGTACCAGCGCAGCCTTTCCGGGACTCCATGCGGCCGGTCCGGTGGCGCGCGAGTCGGCGACGGTGAGGAGTGTGAGCAGCCGCAGCCGCTCGGCCGTCATGCCGTGCGCCAGGAACCGTTCGACGGTCACCGGGTCCGCGAGGTCGCGACGGGTGGCCGTGTCGGCCATGAGCAGGTGCTCGCGGACCAACCACGCGAGATCCTCCACCGCGGGCGGGGGCAGACCCAAACGCGTACCGACACCGGCGGCAACCCGCGCACCGACAACCGCGTGGTCACCCGGTCGACCCTTGGCGATGTCGTGCAGCAGAGCTCCGAGCAGGAGCACCGCGGGCTCCTCGAGCTCGGACGCGCCGCGCGCCTCGGGCGCGTCAGGACGGTCGAGCAGGCCCGCAGCCTCCGCGACCGTCTCGAGCAGATGACGATCGACGGTGAACCGGTGGTACGCGTTGCGCTGGGGGCGGAACCGCACGTGCTCCCACTCGGGCAAGAGCACCCGCACCAGGTTCTCGTGGTCCAGCGCTTCGAAGACGTCAACGGCGGCGCGTCCGCTCCGGAGAAGCGCGACGAGATCCCGTCGAGTGGAGTCGTCCCACCCGACCGCCTCGACCCGACGGAGCTGAGCCAGCGCGGTGCGGCCCACGCGCAGCTCCTGCTCGGCCGCGACGCGCGCGACCCGCACCAGCAGAGCACCGTCGACCTCCGAGGCGCTCACCTGTACGCGACGGTCACGTTCGACGACCCCGGGTGCGAGGTGATGCTCCGGGCCCCGACGCCGGGAGCGGCCTGCGCTTCTCGGGCGCAGACGCGACCACGCGTCGTCCGAGACCCAGGCGACCGTGCGCGCCGCGGCTGCGACGTCGCGGATCATCGCGTCCGCATCCGGATGCCCGAGCCGCGCGGCCACCGCGTCCTGGTCCTGGAGCGCCAGGACGTCGGAGTGGCCGGCCGTGGCCCGGTGAAGCGCCACGCGCGCGTCGAGGAGCACACCGTTGGCGGCGCGGAGCATCGCGAGGTCCGCGGGGTGGAGGACATCGGCCTCCACGAGGGATTCGACGCCACCGGGTCCGTCGATCACCCATCCCGCCCACGTGAGGGCCTGGAGGTCCCGCAACCCGCCCGCGCCCTCCTTGACGTTCGGTTCGAGCATCTCGGCGACGAGGCCGGGGCGCAGGCGCCGCAGGGTCGCAGCGTCGGCGAGGGCGTCGAGGACGGCGGCCCGGCGCCGGCGCGGGAGGCATCGGGCGTCGGCGATCAGTTCCTCGGCGACCGGGGAGCGCGCCCCTCCGATGACCCGGGCGGTCATGAACCCGGTGAGCGTGTCGAGATCGGTCGCGGCCAGCGCACGGCATTCCTTGGCGGTCCGGGCGGCGTGACCGAGCACGAACCCCGCGTCCCAGAGCGGGTACCAGAATGCATCGGCGATCTCCCCGATGTCGGCACGGCCGTCGTACAACAGCAGGGCGTCGACGTCGGAGGCGGGGCAGAGCTCCCGTCGCGCGTATGACCCGAGCGCCACGAGCGCGATCGGCGCGTCCGCGAAGCGTCGGAGCACCGCAGCCATCGCGTCGTCGACCACCGCGCTCAGGGCGCGTCCGAAGCTCTCGCCTCGAAGCGTCTCGTCCGCGACGAGTCGGTCACGCGCCGGGCGCAGCGAGCCGGGGTCGCGCCCGAGGGTCACAAGGCGTCGGGTCCGGCCTCACCCGTTCGGACACGGACCAGACCCTCGACCGCCGTGATCCAGACCTTGCCGTCACCGATCTTGCCGGTCCGCGCGGCGTCGACGAGCGTCTGCGCGACCGCCGTGGCCTCACCGTCGTCCACGAGGACCTCGACCCGGACCTTGGGAACGAAATCGACCTCGTACTCGGCGCCCCGGTACACCTCTGTGTGTCCGCGCTGGCGGCCGAAGCCCTGGACCTCGGACACCGTGAGCCCCTGGACTCCGTGCGCCTTGAGCGCCTCCTTGACGTCGTCGAGCCGGAAGGGCTTGATGATGCCGGTCACGAGCTTCATGTCTCTCCGTTCGGTGGTGGGGTCAGACCCGGTCGAGGGCGTAGGCGACCTCGGAGTGCTGGGTGAGGTCGAGCCCGATCTCCTCGTCCTCCTCCGGTACCCGCAGGCCGCCGGGCAGCACGGTCTTGAGCAACAGGCAGATCGCGTACGTGACGACGAACGAGAAGACCAGTGTCGCGGTGACAGCGAGGAGCTGGTCCCCCATCAACCCCCAGCCCCCGCCCTGGAACACACCATCTCGTCCTGCGGCGTTCACCGACACGTCGGCGAAGAGACCGAGGAGCAACGAGCCGAGGACACCCCCGACGAGGTGCACGCCGATGACGTCGAGCGAGTCGTCGTAGGAGAAGCGGAACTTCATGCTCACCGCGAGGAAGCACACCGCGCCGGTCACGAAGCCGATGGCGAGCGGGGCGAGCCCACCGACGAACCCGGCGCACGGGGTGATCGCCACCAACCCCGCGACCGCGCCCGACGCCGCGCCGAGCGTGGTCGCGTGACCCGTCTTCGCCTTCTCGATCACGAGCCACCCGATCATGGCGGCGGCCGCCGCGAGGTGCGTGTTCATGAAGGCCTGGGCAGCGAGTCCGTTCGCGCCCAGCGCGGAGCCCGCGTTGAACCCGAACCACCCGAACCAGAGGATCCCGGTCCCGATCAGGGTGAGCGGGAGCGAGTGCGGCGGCATCGGATGCTTCGGCCACCCGCGTCGGCGACCCAGGGCCAGCACCACGGCGAGCGCCGCGATGCCGGCATTGATGTGGACGACGGTACCGCCGGCGAAGTCGAGCGCGCCCCGCCGAAGCAACCAGCCACTCGGCGCGAACACCCAGTGCGCGACCGGTGAGTACACGAGCACGACCCAGAGGCCGAGGAACCACACCCACGCGGAGAACCGCATGCGGTCGGCGATCGCACCGGTGATCAGCGCGGGCGTGATCACCGCGAACATCATCTGGTAGCCGCTGAACACGAGGGGAGGGATGCTCAGACCGCCGAGACCGGGCGGCGCGACCAGCGCGGCGTCCTTCATCCCGAGGAAGTCGAGGTTGCCCAACCAGCCACCGGTGCCGCCGAACGCCAGCGAATATCCGACGAGGGCCCAGAGCACGCTGACGAGACCGAGCGAGAAGAAGTTCTGCATCAGCATGCCGAGCACGTTCTTCGAGCGCACCATGCCGCCATAGAAGAGGGCGAGTCCCGGAGTCATGAACATGACCAGGGCGGCGGCCGCCAGGACCCAGGCGGTATCACCCGCGTTGACCTTCACCGTCATTCCCCCGATTGTCAGTGACGTGAGTCTGAACGGGCGAAGCTACCCGGACGGGAGGCTCGGGGTCTCGTCCCGGGCCGGCGGTGGTGTGGCGGCCCTCAGACGACCCAGTCGGCGCGAGCTGCGACCCAGGGCTGCTGGTTCAGCAACCCGGCGAACTCCGACGCGCTGCGGGGGCCCGAGAACCAGTACCCCTGGGCACGATCGCAGCCGAGGTCCATCAGCGCCCGGAGCTGGCCGCTGGTCTCGACACCCTCGGCGACGACCGTGAGCCCGAGCGCGTGCCCGAGGCTGACGACTGCCGCCACGATCGCCGAGTCCTCACCGTCGGTCCCGAGCCCGTCCACGAACGAGCGGTCGACCTTCACCGAGTCGACCGGGAACCGCTTGAGGTAGCCCAGCGACGAGTAGCCGGTGCCGAAATCGTCGATGGACAAGGTCAATCCGAGGTCGCGCAGCGCGCGCATGATCTCGACGGACGACTCTTCCATGAGGACGGTCTCGGTGATCTCGAGGCACATCCGCGAGGCCGTCGGCCGGCTGCGCTCGATCACCGTGCGCACCTTCTCGGCCAGGTCGGCCTGCGCGACCTGACGCGCCGAGAGGTTCACCGACATCGTGAAGTCGGCACCGAGCAGTCCGACCTGCTCCCAGCGCGCGACGGTGCGACACGCCTCGGCGAGGGCCCACTCCCCCACCGGGATGATGAGCCCCGTGTCCTCGGCCAGACCGATGAACGCGTCCGGGCTCACGAGCCCGAGCTCGGGGTCCTGCCAGCGCAGCAGCGCCTCGCCGCCGACGCAGCGTCCGGTCGAGAGCTCGACGATCGGCTGGATGAAGAGTCGGAACTCGTCCTGCTCGATCGCACGTTCGAGACGGTTCTCGAGGTCGAGCCGGCGCGACATGGACGAACGCATCTCGTCGTCGAAGACCTCGTACCGGGCCTTGCCCTTCTGCTTCGCCTCGTACATGGCCGCGTCGGCGTCCCGCAGCAAGACGTCGGCGGTGCTGCCCGGTGTCGCGATCGCGATCCCGAGGCTCGCCGAGAGTGATCGATCCTCGCTGTCGATGCTCAGCGGTTCCTCGATGATCTCGAGCAGCCGTGCCGCGACGTCGGATGCCTGCTCCGCCGCGTCCGCGGACTGCAGGCCGTCGCAGAGGACCGTGAACTCGTCGCCACCGAAGCGCGCCACGACATCGCTCGGCCGCATCGCGTCACGCAACCGCTCCGCGAGCTGGGCGAGCAGCGCATCTCCCGCGTCATGCCCGAGACCGTCGTTGATGTGCTTGAAGCGGTCGAGGTCGAGAAACAGCACGGCGAGGGTGTTCCCGTCGCGCTGCATGCGGGCGAGCGCGAGTGACAGGAACTCCAGGAACAGGACCCGGTTGGGCAGGCCGGTCAACGGGTCGTGGTTCGCCCGGTGAGCGAGGAGATCCTCGGCGGCCCGTCGCTCGATCGCGATCGCGGCGGTCTGGGCGAACATCTCGACGACCGCGACGTCCGCCGCGCGGCGCGGGTTCGGGCTCCGCGACGAACGCGACGATCACGCCGATGACGCGCCCGGTGCCGGTGTCGAAGATGGGCGTCGGGCGGAGTCCCCCGATACCGGAGTCGGTCACCGCGTGCAACAACACCGGCATCGGGTTGTTCCGCAGGTCGAGCAAGTCGCCGATCTCGTCGAGTGGTCCGCCGAACAGCGCCTCGGCCTCGGCGACCGAGAGCTCGCCACAGCAGTCCGCGAACTCGTGGGGCACCTGCGGACTCGCGACGAGGTGAAGCCGCTCGTCCACGGCGTCCATCAGGAGCATTCCGAACGCGGCCTCGTCGACGTGGCGTTCGAGCACACCGCAGATCGCGAGCACCGTCTCCGTGAGCGGCGCGCCCCGGGCGATCAGCTTCAGCACCTCGGCCTGGTCCGCAACCAGGGCCTCGGCCCGGGTGCGGTCCGATACGTCGCGCGTCGTCACCACGAACGCACCGACCGCAGGATCGGAGGTCATGTCGCTCATGATGGTCTCGACCGAGCGCCAGGTCCCGTCCGCGGCGCGCAGCCGGAAGCGGACCGGGTGACGGTCGCCCTGCGCGATGCGCTGCGCCATCTCGCGCGTCGCGCGTTCGTGGTCGTCCGGATGGATCCGCGCGGTCGGGTCGACGCGACTCACGTCGTCGTCGTCGAAGCCGAACAGGCGGTGCGCAGTCGGGCTCGTGTAGACGATCGAGCCGTCAGGCTCGACGACGGTGATCACGTCGGACAGGTTCTCGACCAGAGCCCGCAGGCGCGAATCGCTCCGGCGCGCGGCCTCCTCGGCTTCCACCCGTTCCGTGATGTCCCGGGCCGTGACCACGATGCCCTCGACATCGGGGTCGTCGAGCCGATTGTGACCCAGCGCCTCGATCACGCGGATCTGGTCGCCGGCGGCGCGCACCCGCAACGTGACCGGACCCTGAATCCCCGGCTCCGAGAACGCGCGGGCCACCGTCTCGGCCACACGGTCGCGGTCCTCCTCGACCACGAAGTCGAGACCGAACTTTCCGGCGCCGTGGCCCTGGTCGAACCCCATCATGCGTGCGGCGGAAGCACTCGAGTACTTCACGCTCCCATCGCCTGCGAGCACGGTGACGCTCTCGGCCAGGTTCTGGACCAGGCCACGGAACCGGCGCTCGCTCTGACGAAGTGCGTCCTCGATCTCGAGCCGGTCCGTCACGTCGTGCCCGTTGATGACGATCCCGCCGATGTCCGCGACATCGAGAAGGTTCGTCACCACGATCTCCATGGACCGGTAGACCCCGTCCCGGCGCCGGAAGCGCGCGACGAACTCGTGGGACGCCGAGCCGTTCCCGCCGGTCATCACCTCCTGCATCGTCGACGTGACCGCCTCGCGGTCGTCGGGGTGCACGACCGAATCCGAGGGGTCGAATGCGTCGGAATCGGTCATCCCGAGGAAGGCGGCGGCGTTGTCGCTCAGATACCGCAGCTGGAGATCGGGTCCCACGACCACGACGAGGTCGGTCGCGTGCGCGGCGAGTGTGCGGAAACGGACCTCGCTCGCACGCACGGCGTGCTCGGCGTCGAGGCGTTCGACCGCAACGACGAGTGCCGCGACGATGACCTCCAACGGCTCGAGCTCGTCGCGGGAGACGTCGCTCTCCGGCGGCCATTCGAGGACGACGGTCCCGCGGGGCCCGTCGGGGCCGGCGAGGACCCAGCCCGCGCGCTCGGCGCCGGCGGGGTCGAACGCGACGAAGGGACCGCTCTCGGGAAGGTCGAGGTGGGCCAGCGAGAGCGCAGCACCCGCGGTGGAGAACCGGGGCTCGGCGGCTGCACGCAGGAAGAGCGCGCCGGCACGTGCCGCGAATCGGGTCACGAGGGCTTCGAGGCTCTCGGTGACGCGGGAGTCGAGCGTGGCAGGCGTCGCCGCGACCAGCGATCGCGACAGCGCGGCCACGAACCGGTCGACCTCCGACCGCCGTTCGAGCTCGGCGCGCGCCTGCCGCGTCTCGGTGACGTCGCGGGCGATGAAGACGAAACCCCGGATCACCGGATCGTCGAGCAGGTTCTCGATGTGCGTCTCGAGCGTGCGTACCGTCTCGTCGCGACAGTGCACCGCGTACTCGACGGTGGCGGATCCGTCTCGGCGGGCCTTCTCGACGGCCGCGGCCACGCGTTCGGAATCCGCCCGGTCGATGACGTGTCGCGTGCTGTCGCCGATGAGCTCGTCAGCTTCGTACCCGAGGACGTCGGCGCACGCCGGGCTGACGAACGTCGCGGCGCAGGTCCTCCGAGACGACCGCCACGATGTCGGCCGAGTGCTGGACCAGCGCGCGATACCACCGTTCGCTCTGCGCGATCCGCTCGCGCGCGTCGTGCATGGCGGTGTCGTCCCGGGCGATGCAGAGCACCGCCCCCAGTCCGTCGTCCTCGCGGCGGAGCGCGAAGAGCAGCAGCCCCACGGGGCGGCCCTCGTCGGGGCCGACCGCGAGCGTGCCCTCGGTCACCAGGTAACCGTGCTCGAGCAGGGCGTCGGGAGGCGCGGGACCGACGATGCTCTCGCTCGTGTCGGCGAAGCGGGCGAGGTCGTACGCGAAGAGCCCGGAGAGGTCGGCATCGGCGTCGAGGCCGAGCAGGCGACGGGCCGCGCCGTTGAGGCTGATCACCTCTCCCTCGGGGCCGAGCACGGCGGCGTAGTCCGGCGCCGCGGCGACGAGTCGCTCACACAGAGCGATCTGGGCCGCCAGACGGTCCGCAGGCGCGTCCGCGGCGTCGGACTCGACGGGGTTCGTCGGCTGGATCTCGAGGGCGGTCGGCTCGGTGAGCGTGACCACGAACCCTCCGCCGAGTTCTGCAGCCACGGGCGCGATCGCCACCTCGGTGGCCCGTCCCCCGATGCGGCAGCGGCCGGACCACGGCACGGCCGTGTCCATCGCGAGCCGGAGTGCCGCGATGCCGTCGGGCGCGTCGAGACCGAGCGCGGCACGCAGGTCGGCGTCCACGTCCACGCCGGTGCACGCGACCCACGCGGGGTTGGCGAACTCGAGTGTGCCGTCGGGCGCCGCGTACGCGATCGGTTGTGGGACCGCGTCGACGAGCACCCGATAGGGATCGGACACGTCGTCGGCAACCGGCCCCGCCGGGACCGTGGCGGCCTCGGTACCCGGCACGGCGGACGCGTGCTCGCGCGCGTCCGGGTCGATGGTCGTCGACGCATTCGGCCGCGCCATCCGTTGCACGAGGCCGACGAACACGGGGTCGCCGCCAGCGGCGGGCGTCGCACCGATCACCACGCGCAGGGACTCGATCACCCCGAGCCGCACCTGCATCCGCACCGGGAAGGCCGATCGGGCTCCGGAGGCGCACGCGGCGTCGATCGAGCGGCGCAGGCGGTCGCGGTCGTCGGCGTGGACCGAGGCCATCCAGTCCCAGCCGCGGGCGGTGGAGGTGTTCAGCCCGGTCACCGCGAGGAACTCGTCGTTGGTGCGCAGGATCCCCTCGTGGGGCGTGCCCTTGAAGAGCCCGAGACCTTCCGAATCGGCCCGCGTGTCGAGGTCCGTGACGGTGTCCAGGGGATCGACCGAGCCCGGCGCGAGAGGCGCCGACGGCGACGCGTCGCGAGAAACCGGAGATGTCCCCTTCACGTGGTTGGTCTCGGCGCCGGGGAGCGCCGCCTTGAGGGCCGGACGACCTATCCGGGCTGCTCAGATCCCCTGCGGAGCAGCTTCGCCTTGGCCATGCCCCACACGAGGAGCTGTGCGCCCAGGTCCGGATCGCCCAGATCGGCCAACGACCTCGGAACGAGGTCGTAGTGGTCGTCCGGATGCGCCCGCTCGTCGAACGGGTCTCGGGCGACCGGAGGGATCCCGAAGGACACCAGCACGGCGGTGGGCTCGCGTATCGCGCTGCGCACGATCTGGAGCGGTGTCGCCGCCTGTTCGACGACATCGTGGTCGAACAGGGCGCGGAGCTCGTCCGCCACCCGCCGCGCCGCTTCGGCCCCGGCGGTGACCGCACGCTCGCGGGCGAGGCGGACCTCGCCCGCGTCCAACCGGTCCCAGGCCACCAGGATGTGCTCGACTCGCCCCACCGCCCACGCGGGGATGAGCCGCTCGGCACCCCGGACGAGCTCACGCGCGGCGGCGCGCATGGCGGCGCGCAGCTCGTCGGGGCCCTCCGGGTCGGCGGTCACGCCAAGATGGTCCCATGCGGATCGTGGCGCTGTCGGTGTTCGAGCGCATCGTGTACCACTGCCATTGCGCCGACCCGTCCGACCCGGGCCGACCCACCCTCGAGGTGGACGCCGTGATCCGCGACGGGGACGCCGACGGGCCGCTCCTCGTCGCCGTCGCGGACTACAAGCGGATGGTCGGCTTCGACGCCGCGCTCGCGCACCTCGCGGCGCTGCGCGATGCCGGCCGGACGACGGTCATCGACGGCGTCGAATACCTCACGTTTCCGCTCTGGCGACCCTCGGCCTGACCCGGATCGCGTCGGGCCTGAGGTCGGCCGCGGTCTCGGGATGGTGTGCCGTCTCGAGGCGGACGGACGCCCCGAAGCCGGGGTGCGCATCCGAGAAGGGTTCGCCGCTCGACCCCGCACCGTGGTCAATCACGATCGGCCTGATACTCGAAATGCAACGTGTCGCGGATCTCCACCACCTCGGTGTCGACCGGCATCAGCGGCACGGCGGAATCCCACCAACTTCCGTTCTGCACGACGAGCGCGAGCTCGCGTCCGCCCGCACCCTCGCGGACCATCCAGCTGCCCCCGAGCTCGATGCGAGGGAGGTAGCCGCGACGCATCACGATCTCGTCGATGACGGCGACCAACTTCCGGCGGGCGTCGACCTCGACCTCCACGGCGTGGCCGTCGCGGTCGTCCGCGGCGTTCAGGCTGTCACGCGAGAGGACCACGAGCACACGCCCAGCGTGCCTCCCCGGTGCGGTTCCCGCCACACCCGGGCTCCCGGGCCCTCACCCTGCCCGACACCTCACCCCTCGAGGACGTCGCCCTCCATACGGTTGACGGTGCAGCCGACACCTTCGAGGTAGTCGATCGCCCCGGCGACGGCCGCGTCCTCGCCGGACAGCTCGAGGATCACCCAGCCCGAGTGGGCCTCGACGGCGGCGCGCCGCAGGTTCGGCACCACCGCGTGCGCCTGCATCATCTCGTAGAGCATCGGCCGGTCCACGAGCTCCTCGGGGAAGGACACGTGCAGTCGGACCTTCATGTGGATCGCACCCCCACGGCGTCGAGCACCTCGGTCGGCGGGCCGACGAGACCAGTGATGAACGGACCGAACTCGGCGTAACGCGCCGACACCTCGTCGAAGCGCATCTCGTACACGATCTCCTTCAACGCGACGATGTCGTCGGCGAGGAGCGTCACGCCCCACTCCCATTCGTCGAGCCCGGTGGAGCCGGTGATGAGCTGCAGCACCCGGCCCGCGTACGTGCGCCCGACCCGCGCGTGGCCGCCCATGAGCCGCTTGCGCGCCCCGAAGTCCAGCGCGTACCAGTTGTCGGCACCGGTCCGCCGCTTCGACATCGGGTAGAAGCACATCGCCGCTTTGGCCGGGAGACGCGGATGGATGCGCTGCTCGCGGTAATGCTCGATCCGCTCGCGCCACGCCCTCAAGCGCTCCTCGACCTCGGCGGGGGCGGTCACACCCATCTCGGAGGCCAGGCGCTCCCGCTCGTCGTCCTCGGTCTGGGCGTACTCCGACTGCTCGGTGAGCGACACGTAGGAGTACTCCGGGACGAGCGGTCCGTGGAGCATCTCCTGCTGGAAGCGCTGGAGTCGGGCGAGGTCCGGCCCCAGGGCCATGACGCCGACGTCGGCCTTGTGACCGAGCACCGCGAAGGCGAGCACCTGATGGTCGTCGGCCTCCAGCGCGCCGATCGCGTCGAGGATCGGCTTTCCGGCACCTGCATCCTCGGCCCGCTCTCGGTCGATGCGGTAGTAGAGGTGCAGCACCCCCCAGCCGACGGACGGGCTCACGGATGGCAGTGGCATGCGCACCACGCTACCGGCGGTGGCCCGCAGCGCCTCAGTTGGCGAGACTCCCGGGGACGCCGGTCGGCTGTTGACGTGCACGCCCACGCCGTCGCCGCTGACATCGATCGTCTCGGAGCGTCAACGCCGCCTTGGGACGCGAAACGGACCGCCCCGAGGGGCGGCCCGTTCGACGTGCACGCTGTGGCGGGAGGACTAGAAGTCCATGCCCCCCATGCCGCCCATGTCGCCACCGGGCATCGCCGGCGGCGCTTCCTTCTCGGGCTTGTCGGCGACGACGGCCTCGGTGGTGAGGAACAGGGCCGCGATCGAGGCTGCGTTCTGCAGCGCCGAGCGGGTCACCTTCGCGGCGTCGATGACACCGGCCTTCACGAGGTCCTCGTACTCACCGGTGCCGGCGTTGAGGCCGTTCGAGCCCTTCAGGCTCCGGACCTTCTCCACGATGACGCCACCCTCGAGACCTGCGTTCACCGCGATCTGCTTGAGCGGCTCCTCGAGTGCACGCGCGACCAGCTTGGCGCCGGTGGCCTCGTCACCCTCGAGCGTCTTGGCGAGGTCGAGCACCTTGGCCTGGGCCCGCAGCAGCGCGACGCCCCCACCGGGGACGACACCCTCCTCGACCGCGGCCTTGGTGGTCTGCACGGCATCCTCGATGCGGTGCTTCTTCTCCTTGAGCTCCACCTCGGTGGCCGCACCGACCTTGATGATCGCCACGCCGCCGGACAGCTTCGCGAGCCGCTCCTGGAGCTTCTCGCGGTCGTAGTCCGAGTCGGTGTTGTCGATCGCGGAACGGATCTGGTTGATCCGGCCCTGGACGTCCGAGCGCGTGCCCGAGCCCTCGACGATCGTGGTCTCGTCCTTGGTCACGACCACCTTGCGGGCCTTGCCGAGCAGCTCGAGGCCGATGCCCTCGAGCTTCAGGCCGACCTCCTCCGAGACGACCTGGCCGCCGGTGAGGACCGCCATGTCCTGGAGCATCTCCTTGCGCCGCTCGCCGAACCCGGGGGCCTTGACCGCGACGGACTTGAACGTGCCACGGATCTTGTTCACGACGAGGGTCGCCAGGGCCTCGCCCTCGACGTCCTCGGCGATGATCGCCAGCGGACGACCGGACTGCATGACCTTCTCGAGGACCGGCAGCATGTCCTTGACCGCCGAGATCTTCGAGCTCACCAGGAGCACGTAGGCGTCGTCGAGGACGGCCTCCATGCGCTCCGGGTCGGTCACGAAGTACGGGGAGATGTAGCCCTTGTCGAAGCGCATTCCCTCGACGAGGTCCAGCTCCATGCCGAAGGTCTGGCTCTCCTCGACGGTGATGACACCGTCGGTCCCGACCTTCTCGAGCGACTCGGCGATCATCTTGCCGATCTCGACGTCGGCCGCCGAGATGGCCGCGACGTTCGCGATCTGCGCCGGGTCGGTCTTCACGCTCTTGGAGACCGAGCGGATCGAGTCGACCGCGGTCTCGACCGCGGACTCGATGCCCTTCTTCAGGACCATCGGGTTCGCGCCGGCCGCGACGTTGCGCAGGCCCTCGCGGACCATCGCCCAGGCGAGCACCGTGGCGGTCGTCGTGCCGTCACCGGCGACGTCGTCGGTCTTCTTCGCGACCTCCTTGACCAGCTCGGCACCGATCTTCTCGTACGGGTCCTCGAGGTCGATCTCCTTGGCGATGGAGACGCCGTCGTTCGTGATCGTGGGCGCGCCCACTTCTTCTCGAGGACGACGTTGCGGCCCTTCGGGCCCAGCGTCACGCGGACGGCATCGGCGAGCTTGTTCATGCCCGCTTCCAGCGACCGGCGAGCGGACTCGGCGTAGGCGATCTGCTTCGACATTGCGGCGTACCCCCTGGGGGATCGAGGATGGGGTCGATCGGATCCGACTGATCCGTTAGCACTCGGGTCAATGGAGTGCTAGCCCATGTTGGCACTCGCGATGCCGGAGTGCAAGTTCGTGTCCGACCCTGGGACCGGACCGGCCCGCTCTCCCGGGCGCAGAGAGGCTCCCGGGCACACCGGGACCCGGTTGCACCGGGCGGCGGGTGCATGCGAGCCTCCGGTCGAACGGGCCCGAGCGACCAGGAGACGACCCCCGGATGCTGGTATCCCGCGCGGGGCTCCGCCGGTTCGTGATCCTCTTCCCCGGTCGCTCGGGCGGGACGTTCCTCGCGAGCGCGCTCCAGCAGCACCCCTCGATCTCGCTCCGGACCGAGCCGCTGACCGCGTCCCAGCATCTCGGCGGCGACGGGCAGGCGAGCTGGATCCACCACTCCCTGCGGGGCCCGTGGCTCGGGACCCGTCGCGCCATCGGATTGACCACCAAGATCGCCGACATCGTGGACCCGGACGCAACCGCACGCGTGCTGCGCGACCTCGGGACCCGGATCGTGCTGCTCGAGCGGCGCAACGACGTGAAGCACGCGATCTCGATCATCCGGGCCCGCGCGCTCAAGGACAGCACCGGGAGCTGGAACCGACGAGCCGCCGACGCCGGCCTCGGCCCGATCGCGGTGAGCCCGGAGGACTTCGCGCGGCGCCTGGAGCGCAGCCGGGCCCGCAAGGCCGCCACCGCCGCCTACGCCGAGCACCTCGGTCTCCCGTTGCTGCGGATCGACTACGCCGAGCTCCTGACGTCGCCGACGGACACGTTCGCGCGGGTCTTCGAGTTCGTCGGTCTGGAGCCGACGGCGGTGACGGGCGAGACGTACAAGGTCACGAGTGACGACCTTCGGGAGTCGGTCGTGAACTTCGACGAGCTCCGCTCCCGGTACACCGGGACACCGCTGGAGGCGATGTTCGACGAGGTCCTGATGCCCGGTACCTGAGCCGACGATCGGCCCGGCCGGAGCACGGACCGAGGGTTAGGGTTCGGGCGTGGCCGAGATGCACGATGCGACCGAGGAGTATCTCGAGACCATCCTCGAGCTCGAGGAGGAGGGCATCGTCCCGATCCGGGCCCGTCTCGTCGAGCGACTCGGTGTCTCCGCCCCCGCGGTCTCCGAGCAGGTCAACCGGCTCGTCGGTGGTGGCTACACCGAGCTCATGGACGACCGCAGCCTGCGTCTCACGGACAAGGGGCGCACGCTCGCCACGTCGGTCGTGCGCCGCCACCGGCTCGCCGAGCGACTCCTGGTCGACGTCATCGGGCTCGAGTGGGAGAAGGTCCACCGCGAGGCCGACCGGTGGGAGCACGCGATCTCGGCCGACGTCGAGGAGAAGCTCGTGCAACTGCTCGGCGATCCTGCGACCTGCCCGCACGGCAACCCGATCCCGGGAGCGGGGCACCCTGTCAGCAGCGCCGACCACGTGATCCTCGCCGACGCCACCCCTGGGCACTTCCGGGTCGCGCGGCATCAGCGAGAAGCTCGAGCTCGACGACGCCGCGCTCCGCTTCCTCGCCGGCGCCGACCTGGTCCCGGGCCGCGAGCTCGATCTGGTCGGCTCTGACGCCGGGGGGCGGACCGTGCACACCGGCTCGGGCGAGCACGTGGTCACGCCCGATCTCGCCGGGTTGATCTGGGTGGCGGCGGCCTAGCCGGCACCGGGCGTCCCCGACCGTCAGCCGACCGTGAACGAGCCCCTCATGCCCTTCTCGGCGTGGTGGTCGATCCCGCAGCGGACCTCGTAGGTCCCGGCGCGCGGCAGGGTCAACACGACCCGACCGGTGCGGCCGGGTTCGGTCGGCCCGACCTCGCCGATCGCCTTCCCGTCCGGGCCGAAGACCTCCAGCTCGTGCTCCTCGGCCGGCGCGTCGTTCTTCAGCACGAACTCGACCGTCGCACCCTTGCCCAGCTCGACGCCGGCGATCCCCTCGTACGCATAGTCGATCGCCTTCACGCGCACGGTCGCGGTGGGTTCGGGGGTCGCGGTCCCGCCCGAGCCGGTCACGGTGACCTTCGTGCGGATGCCGTCGCCCTTCATCCCGGGCTTGCATGCCACCTGGTACTCGCCCTCGGTGAGATCCACGTTGAGGTTCCGCGTCGTTCCGGGGCCGACGTTCTCGACCTCGCCCTCGACTTCGTCGCCGTGGCCGTAGACGTAGACCTCGGTGACATCGCTGCCCGCGTTCTTCACCGCGAACGTCGACGCTCCGGCCGCGAGCTCGGTCTTGGCGACCTTGCACGCGTCGTCGGTCGCGGTCACCGCGATCGCCCCCTTGCTGTCGGTCGACGAGCACCCCGCGAGCACCGCGGCGGTGAGGACGACGGGGAGGACGACGGCGGCGCGCGATCAGAGCTCTCCTCGGGTGACGGGGACTTCGGACGGGGAACGGCTCAGGCGGACGACTCGGTCGGGAGGACCGCGCTCGTCCGCCGGTGCGACTCGTCGGGCGCCGAGACCACACCCGCGTCCACGGGCGGACGACGGAGTCCACGCACGAAGAGCGTCATGACCGGCACGAGGTAGGCCCACCAGACCACGACGTCGAGGACGCTCGGATCGGGTGAGAAGTTGAACACGCCCTTGAGGATCGAGCCGTACCAGCTCGTCACCGAGTACCACGACGTGAGGTCCCACGCCCCAGCGCTCCCGAACGTGATGATCCCGGCCTCCTGGAGATCGTGGACCGCGTAGCTCAGCACGCCCGCGGCGACGACGATCAGCGCGGCGCCCGTCCACGCGAAGAACCTCGCGAGGTCGATCGCGACCGCGCGCCGGAAGATGAGGTACCCGAGCACGCAGGCACAGCCGAGGCCGAGGACGGCACCGAGGAGCGGTTGGGTGCTCGAACCAGTGGCCTGCGCGTTGGCCCAGAGGAAGAGCGCGGTCTCGAGCCCCTCGCGACCGACCGCGACGAAGGCGGTGAAGACGAGCGCGCCCGTGCCCATCGCGAGCGCCGCGTCCACCCGCCCCTGCAGCTCGGTCTTCATCGATCGGGCGGCGCGGCGCATCCAGAAGACCATCCAGGTCACGAAACCGACCGCGACGATCGACAGGAACCCGCCGAAGGCCTCCTGGGCCTCGAAGCTCAGCGAGTTGGAGGTGAAGGTGAGGATCGCACCGAAGCCGAGGCTCAGCGCGACGGCCGCCCCGATCCCCGCCCAGACCGGCGCCAGGCGGTCACGACGGTCCATCTTGACGAGGTATGCGACGAGGATTCCCACCACGAGGGCGGCTTCGAGGCCCTCGCGGAGCCCGATCAGGAAATTGCTGAGCACGGCACACCTCGTCGCTTACTAAGGTGTACCTAACCTAATGAACGGTGACGTCGCTGTCAACCCCGGCCGCCGAGGACGCCGCCACACCGCGGTGCGCGCCTCCCACTACCCGCCGGCAACCGCCGGGACGATGCTCACGGTCTGGCCGTCGCCCACGGCGGTGTCGAGCCCGTCGAGGAACCGCACGTCCTCGTCGGCGACGAACACGTTGACGAAGCGACGGAGGCCGCCGCTCTCGTCGAAGAGGCGCCCCCGGAACCCCGGGTGCGCGGCCTCGAGCGCGTCGAGGACGCCCGCCAGGGTCCCCGGCGCGAGGCTGACCTCGCCGGCGCCGCCGGAGAGCTCGCGCAGCTGGGTCGGGATGCGGACGGTGACGCTCATCGTGTCTCCTCTCGGCCCTCCGGGCCGGGCCGGAGAGGCCCCGCTCGGCCGGATGATCGGCGGTGCTCCCGAGTCGAGCCCTCGCTCATCGTGTCTCCTCTCGGCCCTCCGGGCCGGGCCGGAGAGGCCCCGCTCGGCCGGATGATCGGCGGTGCTCCCGAGTCGAGCCCTCGCTCACGGGGGTCCCGTGCCGCGGGTTCACGCCAGGTCCTCCGGGTCGAAGGCCGCGTGGAACGCGTCCAGGGTCGGAGCGATCGTGGCCGTCGGGCCGACCTGGCCCACGACCGCGTCGAGCGTCTTCAATCCGTGCCCGGTGATGTACGCGACCACCCGCTCGTCCGGGCGGATGTCGCCGCTCGCCGCCCGCTTCGCGAGCGTCGCGATCGTGACGCCACCGGCCGTCTCGGCGAAGATCCCCTCGGTCCGGGCGAGGAGGCGGATCGCGTCGACGACCTCGTCGTCGGTCACCGCCGAGAACCCGCCGCCCGTCTGGCGGACGGCGTCGAGCGCGAAGTACCCGTCGGCCGGGTTCCCGATCGCGAGCGACTTCGCGATCGTGTCCGGCTTCACCGGCTTGATCGTGTCGGACTCGCCGATCCACGCCGTGGCGACGGGCGAGCAGCCGAGGGCCTGGGCGCCGGTGACGCGCACCTCGGGGGTCTCGTCGAGCAGCCCGACCTTGTGCAGCTCGTCGAACCCCTTGCGGATCTTGGTGAGCAGCGAGCCGCTCGCGACCGGGACGACCACGTGGTCCGGCGCCTGCCAGCCGAGCTGCTCGGCGGTCTCGTACGCCAACGTCTTGGAACCCTCGGCGTAGAAGGTCCGGATGTTCACGTTGACGAACGCCCAGGGGTACGTACCCGCGAGCTCGGCACAGAGCCGGTTCACGTCGTCGTAATTGCCGTCGATGGCGACGACGTTCCCGCCGTAGACGGCGGTCGTGACGATCTTGCCCTGCTCGAGGTTGCCGGGGACGAAGACGAACGACCGCAGCCCCGCGTGCGCCGCGTGGGCCGCAACGGCGTTGGCGAGGTTGCCGGTGGACGCACACGCCGCGACCTTGAAGCCGAACTCGAGGGCCTTCGAGAGCGCGACCGCCGTCACCCGGTCCTTGAAGGAGTTCGTCGGGTTCGTGGTGTCGTTCTTGATCCACAGCTCGCCGAGCCCGAGCTCGGCGGCGAGGCGGTCCGCGCGGACGAGCGGTGTGAACCCGGCCCCGAGGTCCACGGCGGGGTTGTTGTCCACCGGCAGCAGGTCCGCGTACCGCCAGATGCTGAGCGGTCCGGTCGCGATCTTCTCGCGACTGACCGCGGACCGGATCGCGTCGTAGTCGTAGGTCACCTCGAGCGGGCCGAAGCACCACTCACAGGTGAAGATCGGGGCGACCTCGTACTCGCGGCCGCACTCCCGGCAGCGCAGCGCCTGCACGTGAGCCATCTGTTCTCTCCTGGTCTCCGGAGCGGTGTCCCGCTCGCTTGCTTGCTCGGCGCGCTCTGGCTCGGACCTTCCGGTCCTCGGTTCGAGCGCCTTCGAGCGGGTGACCGGGGAGACCGGTGAACCCACGCTCTGGGCTCTCTCATCGTTCGGGCATTGGCACCTGGCCTCCCGGGATCTCCGGGGTGCTGGTTGCCGCGGCGTCGTCGGGCCCGTCCCTCAGCCGCTCTGGATGAGCGCGTGAAGCCGACATCGTAGACGAACGGGCCCGCGACGGCGCAACGCGATTGACGGGGATGGGCGGGATCGGCCCTACGCTGCGGGCCTGTGACGCTGCCGTCCGTCCCCGCCACCGGCTCGCAGCCGGGGCCCACACCCGACGCCCGGACCCTCGCCCGGATCAAGCAGGACCGCGGCCTGGAGCTGTCGTTGTGCATCCCGGCCCGGGACGAAGAGGCGACGGTCGGTCACATCATCGCCACCGTCCGACGGACCCTGATGGAGTCCACCCCGCTGGTCGACGAGATCGTCGTCCTCGACGACGGGTCGGTCGATGCCACGGCCGAGGTTGCCGCGTGGGAGGGCGCCCGGGTGCTGACCGTGGCCGAGGTGCTCCCCGAGACGGGTCCGGGCCGTGGCAAGGGGAACGCGATGTGGCGTTCGCTCTACGCCGCGACCGGCGACATCCTCTGCTGGGTCGATGCCGACATTCGCAACTTCGGTCCGCAGTTCGTGACCGGGCTCGTCGCTCCGCTCCTGACCGATCCCGACTGCGGGTTCGTGAAGGGCTACTACCGCCGGCCACTGCACGGCGAGCCGACCGGCGGCGGTCGGGTGACCGAGCTGCTGGCCCGCCCGCTGCTGTCGGTCCTGTTCCCGGACCTCGTCGGCTTCCGCCAGCCACTCAGCGGCGAGTACGCGGGTCGACGATCCGTTCTCGAGTCGGTCCCCTTCGTCGAGGGGTGGGGCGTCGAGTTGGGTCTGCTGGTGGATGTCGTCGCCCGTGTGGGCCTGCACGCGACGGCCCAGGCCGACCTCGGCGTCCGGGAGCACCGGAACCGCCCACTCGACGAGCTCGGACCACAAGCGACCGCCATCCTCGTCACCGCGCTGCGACGTGCGGGCCTGACCACGGGCGACCACGCGACGCTCATGCGGTTCACGGACGCGTTCGACCCGATCGCCGTCGACGTCGACGCCGCCGAACGGCCGCCGATGAACACCGTCGCCGCGTACCGCACGAAGTTCGGCCTGGACGTCCGGGCCGGACGCTGATCAGCCGCGCACCAGCTCGACCGCGGCCTCCTCGACCAGGAGCGCGGCCCGGGTGAACGCCTCGCCGCTCTGCCAGACGCGGTCGGTGAGGGCCAGCACCGTGATGTCGCCGAGCACCGACGTCTCGTCCCGGGCGTCGTCGGTGACCTGACCGGCGATCACGCCGATCTTCGGAACCCCGGCGTCCGTCGCGAGGTCGAGCACACCACCGACGACCTTGCCGTCGAAGCTCGTCCGGTCGAATCGACCCTCGCCCGTGACGACCCGCACCGCGCCGTCGAGCAGAGCGGGGAGTCCGACGACCTCGGCGATCGCATCGAAGCCGGGTGCGATCTCGGCACCGATCGCGGCGAGCCCACCGGCGAGCCCGCCGGCGGCGCCCGCGCCCTCCAGCTCGGTCACGTCGACGCCGCCGCGATCGCGATAGACGCTCGCCACCTGGTCCAGCCGTCGGCTCAGCAGCGCGACCTGCGCCGCGGACGCGCCCTTCTGCGGTCCGAAGACGGTCGCCGCGTCGAGGAACGGCGTCCGCACGTCGCATGCGACCGTCACCGGCACCGCGTGCAACGACCAGTCGAGCGCCTGCACGGCCGCCAGGCCGCCGTCGGTCGTCGCGCTCCCGCCGACGCCGACGATGATCCGCGACGCGCCGGAGCGGATCGCCGCACCGATCAGCTCACCGGTTCCCCTCGTGCTCGCCTCGAGTGGGTCACGGACGTCGGGGGCCACCAGTGATTGACCGCTCGCGCGCGCCATCTCGATGACCGCAGTGCCGTCGCCGAGCATCGCCCATTCGGCATCGACCGGGTCACCGAGCGGACCGGTCACCGTCGTGGTCCGCCGCGAGCCACCGCGCGCCGCCACGATCACGTCGAGGGTGCCGTCGCCCCCGTCGGCGAGCGGCAGCTCGACGACGTCCTTTACCCCGGCGGAACGGAGCCCACGACCGATCGCGGCGGCGGCAGCCGCCGCGGTCAGCGAGCCGCGAAACTTGTCAGGACAGGCCACCGTCGCGCCGATCACGACCGATAGATTGGTCGCTGCTCCCTCCCCCCCAAGGAATTTCGTGCTCGAACGCGTCCCGCTCCTCGAAAAGCAGCTCGCCGACTACTCGGACGTCGTCGGGCCCGACGTGCTCGAGCGGATCCGTGCCGCGGCCGCTCCGCTCGCCGGCGCGCGCATCCTGCACGTCAACGCGACCGCCTACGGCGGCGGCGTCGCCGAGCTTCTCGCGACCCACGTGCCGTTGCTGCGCGATCTCGGGATCGAGGCCGAGTGGCAGGTCATTCACGGCAGTGACGAATTCTTCGGCGTCACGAAGTCGGTGCACAACGCGTTGCAGGGCGCCGACGTCGAGTGGACCGACGAGATGCAGGACATCTACCTCGACAAGATGCGCGACAACGCGGCGCTCGTCGAGGGCGAGTTCGACTACATCGTCATCCACGACCCCCAACCTGCCGCGTTGCGCACGCTCGCAGGCTCGTCGCCCATCAACGGTCCGAAGACGAAGTGGATCTGGCGGTGTCACATCGACCTCACCGACGCGAACCCCGCGGTGTGGGAGTTCTTCCGCCCCTTCGTCGAGCGGTACGACGCCTCGGTGTGGACGATGCCGCAGTTCGTGCCGGAGACGCTCTCGATGGACCGCGTCGTGCAGGCACCGCCGTGCATCGATCCGCTCTCGGTCAAGAACCTCGATCTCCCCGGCCCGTTCGTGAAGGAGATCTGCAAGCAGTACGGCATCGATCCGAACCGACCCATGCTCTGCCAGGTCAGTCGGTACGACCCCTGGAAGGACCCGCTCGGCGTCATCGAGGCGTACCGCCTCGTGCGCGAGCAGATCCCCGACGTCCAGCTGGTGCTCGCGGGCTCGATGGCGACCGACGACCCCGAAGGCTTCCAGGTGTGGGAGTCGGTCGATGCCGCCCGCGCCGGCGACCACGACATCCACCTGCTCTCCAACATCCAGCAGGTCGGAAACGTGCAGATCAACGCCTTTCAGCGGGCGGCCGAGGTCGTGATCCAGAAGTCGCTCCGCGAGGGCTTCGGCCTCACCGTGGCCGAGGGCCTGTGGAAGGGCCGCCCGGTGATCGGCGGACGCGCCGGTGGCATCGAGCTGCAGATCCGCGACGGTGAGGACGGTTACCTCGTCGACAGCGTCGAGGAGTGCGCCAACCGGTCCGTCAAGCTGCTCGAGGACCCCGAGCGCGCCGACGAGATGGGCAGCTCCGGCCGGGAGCACGTCCGCGGCAACTTCCTGTCGACCCGCGAGCTCGAGGACTGGCTGACGCTGCTCAACTCGCTCTCGGTCTGAGCTCATGATCGTCGTCTCGCACCGCGGGCCGGTGAGCTTCCGGCGTGAGGACGACGGCACCTTCACCGATCGCCGGGGCGCGGGTGGCGTCGTCTCGGCGCTGGCGCCACTCCTGCGGGACCGCTCGGACACCCGCTGGATCGCCGCGGCCATCGACGACGACGACCGCGCGGCCGTCGCCGCCGGCGCCGTGACCGTCCCGGGACTCGACGTCGACCTGCTCGCGCTCGACCCGGAGCTGCACCGGCTCCACTACGAGGTCATCTCGAACCGGATCCTCTGGTTCTCCTTCCACGGACTGTTCGACCTCACGCGGGACCCGGTGTTCGATCGCGAGCTGCACGATGCGTGGGATGCGTACTCCGAGGTCAACCGCGCGTTCGCCGACCGCATCGCGACCACGGCACCAGAGCGCGACGTCGTGCTGGTGCAGGATCTGCATCTCCTCCTCGTCGCCCGCGAGTTGCGGATCCTCCGGCCCGATCTCGCGGTCACCCATTTCACCCACACCCCGTTCTGCGATCCGTGGTCGCTCCGCGTGCTCCCCGACCGGATCGCGCGTGACCTCGTCAGCTCGCTGCACACCGCCGCGGCGGGTTTTCACACCGAACGTTGGGCGCGGGCGTACGTCGAGAGCTCTCGATCCCTGCTCGACGTCACGCCGTCGAGCGCCTTCGCGGCAACCTTCGGACCGGACGCGGCCGACCTCGCGGCCACCGCGGCGGGACCGGACGCACGCGCGGCGGGTGCGGCACTCGCCGAACGGGTGGGGGACCGCCAGTGCATCGTGCGCAGCGACCGCATCGAACCGTCGAAGAACATCGGGCGTGGGTTCCTCGCGTTCGACGAGCTCCTCGCCGAGTACCGCTCGTTGCGGGGCCGGGTCACCTTCGTCGCCAACCTGAACCCGTCGCGACAGTCGCTGCTGGAGTACCGCGAGTACCGCGCCGAGATCGAGACCATCGCCGACCAGGTCAACGACCGGTGGGCACGCGGCGACTGGGAACCGATCATCCTCGACAGCCGTGACGACTTCCCGCGCTCGGTCGCGGCGCTCCAACGCGCCGACGTGGTCCTCGTGAACCCGATCCGCGACGGACTGAACCTCGTCGCCATGGAGGGTCCGATCCTCAGTGAGCGAGACGCCGTGGTCTGCCTCTCACGCGAAGCCGGCGCGTTCGACCTCGTCGGCCAGCACAGCGTGGCGGTCCAGCCGTTCGACGTGACCCAGACAGCTGCCGCGCTCCATCGCGCCCTCACGATGGAGCCGGCCGAGCGGACCGCGCGGGCGGGGGCACTGCGGTCCGCAGCTCTGGCGTACCCCGCGGCAGCGTGGCTCGACGAGCTCGTCAGCCGGGCCCGACCAGCTCGCTGAGGAACGCCGCCAGCCCCTCCGGTCCGTCGACCGCGAGATCCGCAGCGCCGACCAGCTCCTCGGGTTCCTCGGCCGAGCGCACGGCGATCCGCGCAATGCGGTCCAGGGCACCCTCCGCCTGCAGCCGGCCCAGGGCCGCGAACGCGCTGAGGTCGCCGTGGTCGTCGCCGGCGAAGAGCGCGGCCTCCATGCCCGCGACGAGCTCGGTCAGGGCCGCGCCCTTGTCCACCGGGACCGGCGGCCGCAGCTCGACGGCCATCCGTGTCGGGTACCGATCGAGGCCGAGCTCCGTCGCGATCGCTGCGGCCCAACGCTCCGTCACTGCGGCCTGACCGGCGTGGGCCCGCCAGTGCAAGGTGACCGCGATCTCGCCCTTGCGCTCGATGTGGACGTCGGTGAGCTCGCGCTCCGCACGCCGCGCCACCTCGGCGACAGCCGGAGCGTAAGGAGCGGCCCGCTGATCGACGACGACCCGTCCGTCGACCCACCGTTCGAGTCCGTACTGACCGACGAGGACGACGCCGGGGGCGGGGACGCGGTCATGGAGGAACCCGACCGGGCGTCCGCTCACGATCCCGACCAGACCGAACCGACGCGTCGCACGCCCGAGCGTCTCGACGACGCCCGGCAACGCCACGACCGCCTCCGGATCGTCGACGATCGCGGCGAGGGAGCCGTCGAAATCCATGACCAGCGCGGTGCGCGCCGGCGCCACGGTGAGGGCCCGGACAGCGTCGACGGCGTCGTACAGGAGGTCAGCTCCCGATGATCACGATGCAGTCGGCGTCCTGACCGCCCGGGACGCTCGAGGGCATCGACGCGACCTTCGCTTTCGGGACCAGGTCCGCGAGCGTCGTGCACTCCGCCGTCTTGTCCGCCTTCGCGTCGACGACCGTGCCCGAACGCGATTGGGCGTCACCGGGGACCAGGGTCTTGTAGCCATTGGCCTTGAGCGTGTTCGTCAGCTGACCCGCAGCACCCGCGACGCCCGAGCCGTTGAGCACGCGCACGGTGACCTCGCCCGGCGGGGCGGCCTCGGCCGTGCTGGTCGACGAGGTCGAGGATCCGTCCGAGCCCCCGGCGGTGGTCGTGGTCGAGGTGGACGTCGTGGTCGAGGTCGTTCCGCCGTCGCCGACCGGCCCGTCGTTGCCGTCGTCGATGGCTTGGAGCAGCACGATCCCGAGGATCACGGCGAGCGCGACGAGCGCCGCGCCGCGGGCGGCCGAGAATCCCGGGCCGCCGCCGTCGCGACGGTCCCGGCGGTTGCTGGTGGGGGTTCCGTTCGGATCGCTCATCCCGTGCCTCGACGTACCGGCCCCGTCGGCACCCCGGGTTCGGGCACGCTCCGGGGAACTTGATCCCGACGAAGCGACCCTATCGGTTCTCCTCCCACGAGGCAGGGAACCGCGGCGGGCCGGGACCCGGTCAGTGGGGGTGCGCGGCCCGGGCCAGGAACGGGATCAGACCGTCGAGGAAGTCGCTCTGTGGGGACGCCGCCGCCGGATCGTTGTGCGCGTAGGTCGCCGCGCGGTTCACGAGCGTCACGTTCTGGCTCGGGATTCCCGATTGCGTCGCGAGCGTCTGGGCCGCGTCGAGCGACCCCTGCCCGCCGAGCGCGGCGCCGAACGCATAGATCAGCGTGTGCGGATCGAGATCGTGACCGTGCACGGCCTTCACGCCGAGGATCGGCTGAGCCGGGTTCGCGTTCCCGTCGGCGACCGCGCCGGCGTCGATCGTCAGACGCAGCGGGTGGTACCACGCACTGCCGTCGATGTTCCGGAGGCCGGAGCCGGACAACATGCTGGCATAGCGCTGGATCGGCGAGATGTCCCCGGCGCGGTCCCACCCGCGCGGATCGCCCGACGCGGCGAGGTGGCCGACATGCGCCTGTGCGGCGATCAAGTTCGGCGGCGACGTGTCGGTGTCGACGGCGAAGCCGAACTCCGCCTCGTTGGTCGCCGGGACCGGCGCCTTGATCTCGGCGGGCAGCAGCGAGAACGACTGGCCGAGCGACGGCGCGTTCGGGTTGATCGTCGTCGCGGTCGAACCCGTCGCCGAGTAGAGGCCGAGGAACGGTGCGCCGATCCCTCCGAACGCGAGCCACGGCGAGGACGTCTGCAAGCTCTGCAACGACTGCGTCGCACGCTCGGGTGTCACCGGCGTCGGGCTGCTCCCACCGTCGATGAACACGAGGCCTGAGAGGTCACGCGCTCCGGGGGTGCCGTTGAAGTCCCAGGTCGCGTACGCGGTCGTCATCGACCCGCCGAGCGAGTGGCCGCCGAGCACGACGCGCCGGCCGTGGTCGTGCGCCGCCTCGACGACGCGGTGCAGATCCTCCATCTCGACGTTGAGACCCCAACCGCGCGCGGTACGCGACGTCGGAGTCGGGGATCAGCTGGAAGTGGTCGGTCACGGCCGGGTTCGCGAGCCAACCGAGGTAGTAGTCGAACAGCGTCTGGTCGCCGACCTTGTGCTGCTTGTAGAGGTTCAGGACGGATTGGTCCTCGAGCTGGTTCTCTCGCCGCTCGACCGACCACACCTGCCAGGCACCTCGCGTCTCGCGCACGATGTCCTGCGCCAGGGGGAGGAAGTAGGCCGAACCGGCGGACGTGCCCGGGTTCAGCACGAGCACGTTGCGCGCCCACGGGGAGCCGACCTTCAGCACGCCGACGCGGTCCAGCGAGTTCGGGGTGGCCGGATCGTCGTAGCCCGCCATCCAGGTGAAGCTCACCTCACCGCAGGCCGTGAGGCGCTGGAAGCCGCTGCACACGTCCGTCGACGGGAAGTGCCGCCCGAACGGCCCGGTGCACGCGGCGGTCAGTGCGACCACCAGGACCACCGACGCGATCCGCCACCGCCGCATCCGTCCGAATCCTCGCATACACCTCGCCCCCCTCTTCGTCGCCTCACGGCCGTGTGGCATCGGCACCCGCGGGTGCACGGTTGCCCGATCCGCCCGCGCCGGAAACGACAGGCTCCCGGTCCCCGTGGCGGCGTGTCAAGCCACCGGGGCGGGGGATGGAGCCGGAGGTCGGATTCGAACCGACGACCTGCGGTTTACAAGACCGCTGCTCTAGCCGACTGAGCTACTCCGGCGGCGGCGACGAGGCTACAAGGGGTCGGTCCCGCCGCCCCGCCCCTTCGTGTCCCGTCGCCGTGCCACCGCGTGCAGTCCGATCGCGGCGGCGGCCGAGACGTTGAGGCTCTCGAGGTGACCGCGCCGTGGAATCGCCGCCACGACATCGCATCGATCGCGGGTGAGTCGTGCGAGGCCGCGACCCTCGGCACCGACCACCAGGACGACGGGACCGTCGGCCACCGTGAGCGCGTCGACATCGGTGTCGCCGCCACCGTCGAGACCGACGGACCACACGCCGGCCCGCCGGGCCTGGTCGAGGAAGCCGGGGATGCCGGCCACGAACGCGATCGGCAGGTACTCCACCGCGCCGGCCGCGGCCTTGAGCGTCGTCGGGCCGAGGCGCGCCGCCGCGCTGGCGGGCGATCACCACGCCCGTCACACCCGCGGTCTCGGCGGTCCGCAGGATGGCGCCCAGGTTGCCCGGGTCGGTCACGCCGTCCACCGCGACGAGGAACGCGAGTGGGTCGTGGAGCAGCGCGTCGACGTCCGCCGCAGGAACCGGCGCGGCGCGCGCGATCACGCCCTGGGGGGCCTCGGAGCGGGCGCGGGCGGCGAGCTGGGTCGCGCTGACGGGCCGGACGCGGATGCCGTGTTCGAACGCGAGCGCCGCGAGCTCCGACGCGCCCGCCGTGTCCTCGACGAGCCACACCTCGTGCACACCGCGCGAGCCCGCGCGCAACAGCTCACGGACGGCATGGAAGCCCTCGACGACCTCGCCGTTGCCCGTGTCTCCGCGATCGCGATCGCGGTCGGGCACCGGGCGCGGGGTCCGCTTCCCTCGGCGGCCGCGGTCGGGCTGGGTCATCGGTCCCGGGTCATCGGTGCCAGGTGGGGCCGGACGCGGTGTCCTCGATGACGACACCCTGCGCCGCGAGGTCGTCGCGGATGCGATCAGCCGTCGCGAAGTCGCGCGCCGCGCGCGCCGTGTCGCGCTCGGAGACCAGCGCGTCGATCTCGGAGTCTTCCGAGGCACCGCCGGTGTCGGCAGGTGGGAACCCGAGCACGTCGAGCAGCTCCGTCACCGCGCCGAGCGCGCCCGCAGCCGCCGCGGGATCCCCGGCGTCCATCGCCGCATTCGCCCGCCGGACCGCGTCGAACACCGCGGCCACGGCGGCGGGAGTCCCGAAGTCGTCGTCCATGGCGTCCGTGAACGCAGCGACGATCCCGGGATCCGCATCGCCCGACGCGATCCCCTCGCGTGCCGCGCGGCGCAGGACGTTGTCGATGCGCGTCATGCCTTCGGCAGCCGGGCCGAGCTCCCGCGCGGTGAGCTCCATCTGCGAGCGATAGTGGACCTGGAGCACGGCGAGGCGGAAGGCTCGGGCCCCGAAGCGGTCGAGCGCGTCGCCGAGCGTCGTGAAGTTCCCCAGCGACTTCGCCATCTTCTCGCCGCCGACCATCACCATCCCGGAGTGGATCCAGTGGCGCGCGAACGCGTGCCCGGCCGCCTCGGCCTGGGCCCGCTCGTTCTCGTGGTGGGGGAACACGAGGTCGTCGCCGCCGCCGTGCAGGTCGAACCCGTCGCCCAGGATCTCGAGCGACATCGCCGAGCACTCGATGTGCCACCCCGGGCGCCCCCGACCCCACGGCGAGTCCCAGTCGGGCTCACCCGGCTTGGCCGCCTTCCAGAGCGCGAAGTCGACCGGACTGCGCTTCTGCTCGTCGACCGCGACCCGTGCGCCGGCCGTATCGAGGAGGTCCTCGAGTCGACGGCCGGAGATCTCGCCGTACCGGGGATACGACTCCACCGCGAAGTAGACACCCTCCCCCTCGATCACATACGCGTGCCCACGCGCCACGAGCTCGCCGATCAGCTCGATCATCGGCTCGATGAACTCCGTCGCGCGCGGGACGTCGTCGGGTCGCCGGACGCCGAGGCGATCGAGCTCGGACCAATAGGCCCCCTCGAACCGGTCGGCGAGCTCCCGCTCCGTGGTTCCCTCGGCGGCCGCCCGGGCGATGATCTTGTCCTCGACGTTGGTGACGTTGCCCACGAACGCGACCTCGTTCCCCCGCCACTCCAGGTAGCGACGGATCACGTCATAGACGAGCGCGGTGCGACCGTGGCCCACGTGCGGGACGTCGTAGACCGTCGGGCCGCACACATAGATCGACACGCGTCCGGGACGCGCGTCGTCAGCTCCACCTCGCGTCGCGCCAGGGTGTCGAAGATCCGGACCACGCCGCCGAGGCTACCGGCGCCTCACCTGGACCCCGATCCCCATTCCCCGATGCCTTCGGGCCTCCCCGCCCTCCACCAGCGCGACCGCCCACGCCGCGACTCCCTCGCCTCTTCTCCCCCACTCTCGGCGACTCCGTCGCCGGGCCGTTCGGGCCCCGGCTCGGCGCGACCCACCCGGGCCTCCCCGCCCTCCACCAGCGCGACCGCCCACGCCGCGACTCCCTCGCCTCTTCTCCCCCACTCTCGGCGACTCCGTCGCCGGGCCGTTCGGGCCCCGGCTCGGCGCGACCCACCCGGGCCTCCCCGCCCTCCACCAGCGCGACCGCCCACGCCGCGACTCCCTCGCCTCTTCTCCCCCACTCTCGGCGACTCCGTCGCCGGGCCGTTCGGGCCCCGGCTCGGCGCGACCCACCCAGGCCTACCCGCCCTCCACCAGCGCGACCGCCCACGCCGCGACTCCCTCGCCTCTTCCCACGAAGCCGAGGGACTCGCCGCGCTTGGCGCGGACCGAGACGTGGATGCCGTGTCCCATCGGCTCCCGTGCCACCTCGAGTGCCGCCGCGATGTTGGTGGCCATCGCGGTCGTGTGCGGTGCGAGGCGCGGCCGCTCGGCCGCGATCGCGACGTCGACATTGCCCACCCACCAGCGCTCCTGCACCACCAGCCGGGCGACCTCTCGCAGGATCTCCAGCGACGAGATGCCCGCGGACGCCGGGTCCGACGCCGGGAACAGCTCCCCGAGATCCGGGAGGCCGGCCGGGCCGAGCAACGCGTCGGCCACCGCGTGAGCCACCACGTCGGCGTCGGAATGTCCGACCAGCGCAGGACAGTCATCCACGACGACCCCGCCGATCACGAGGGAACCGTCGGCACCGAACGGGTGCACGTCGTATCCCAGCCCGACGCGGATCATCGGCACGCCCGCCGCGCCAGGTGCTCCACCGCGCGGTCGAGATCCTCGGGCTCGGTGATCTTGATGTTCGTCCGCTCACCGGGTACGACGACGACGCGCCCACCGGTGGCCTCGACGACCGCGGCGTCGTCGGTGCCCTCGGGCTCGGACCGGTGGGCAGCCCGGAGGATCGCAGACCGGAACGCCTGGGGGGTCTGCACCGTGACGAGATCCTCCCGGGGCACCGTCTCGCTCACCACGCCGTCGGCGACGCGCTTCACCGTGTCGACCACGGGCAGCCCGGGGACCGCGCCGTCCGCTCCGGCCCGCACGGCGTCGATGACCGCCGCGAAGAGCGCGTCGCTCGCGAGCGGTCGGGCGGCGTCGTGCACGACCACGATCTCGGCGTCGTCGGGCACCGCTGCGAGCGCACGGCGCACGGACGCGGAGCGGGTCGCGCCACCGGCCACGACGGTGACGCCTGGGAGATCCCACTCGGCGCCCGCCGGAACCGCGACGACCACACCGTCACAGGCGCGCCGCGCCGGATCGAGCGCTCGGTCGACCACCCGGCGGTCGCCGAGCGGTCGGAGCTGCTTGAGCGCGCCGAAGCGCGTTCCGCTTCCCGCGGCGACCAGGATGGCCCACACCGACATGGGCTCATGATGCCCCACGCGGGGCGCTCAGCCCCCGTTGGTGACGGACACGACCTTCCGGGTGTCCTCCGGGCGCGCGAACACGATGCGACCGGCACTGGTCGGGACGATCGAGGAGACCACGAACGACATGGTCCCCGCGTCCACGAGATCGACACCGCCGTTGACCACGACCATCGACCCGTCCTCGAGGAACCCCACGCCCTGGCCCGGGTGTCGGCCGGCCCGGGTGAGCGCGACCTGGATGGTCTCGCCCGCGAGGACCCCGGGGACCAGATCGGCGGCCAGCCGGCGAGGGATCACCGTGAGGATGCCCTGCACCTCCGCGACGCGAGCGAGGTTCACGTCGTTGGTCAGGAGCCGCAGCTGGAGCTTGCGCGCGAGCGCGACGAGCTTGGCATCCACCTCGACGATCTCGGGCACCTCGTCGTCGAGGATGTACACACGGTTCGGTGCGTCACGCTGGAGCACTTCGAGGGTCTCGAGCCCGCGCAGCGCGCGCCGGCCGCGCTCATCATGTGCGTCGGCCATGCCCTGGAGCTCGTCCAGGACGAAGCGCGGGACGAGGAGGTCGTCGCGGAAGAGCCCGGAACGGCACAACGGCAGCAGCTGCGTGTCCATCACCGCGGACGAGTCCACGAGGAAGCCGTCGGCGTCGTCGTACGCACGCGCGCGCACGAGCGGTCGGGTCGAGAGCCCTGCCATCGCGAACAGCTCCTCGGTGCGATGCGATGCGACGCGATAGCCGAGGTAGAGACAGACCGACATCAGGATCCCGGCGGCCGGGAGCCCGACCTCGGGCTCGACGAGCACGATCAGCGGGAGGGAGCCGGCGACGCCGAAGACACCGCCGACGGCACCCCCGAAGACGCCGCAGAGGAGTTGCGGAACCGGGATCCGGTCGGACCGGCGCTCGGCGAGGCCGACCGCGCGCTCGAGGAGGCGGCCCAGCAGCCCGCCGATGAGATAGCCGCCGAGGCAGCCGACCATGCCGCTGACCGCCGCGACCTTGTCGGAGCCGCCGAAATCTCGCGCGACCATGAAGCCGACCGCGGTGACGAGCACCACGGTGAACAACCTCACGATCTCGACGAACACGGCGACCTCCGACCCGCAGGATCGGCGTGGTCGGGCGGGTTCTTGACCCGGACCCGTTGGGTCGGCCGTGCGACCTACTTGGCTTTGGTGGCCTTCGTCGCCTTCGCGGGCTTCGTCGACTTCGTGGCGGGCTTCGCGGCCTTCGTGGCCTTGGCCGCCTTCGCCGGGCTCTTGGTGGCCTTCGTCGCGGTCTTCGCCGGGGACTTGCGCGCCTTGGTGGTGATCGGCGGCGGCGCCTTCGTCAGGGCGCCGTCGTCGTCGAAGTCGATCGAGGTGCGCCGGCCGGTGGTGGGCGGCTTGCCCAGCACCTCGTCGAGCTTGTCCTCGGCGGTCTCCTCGTCGACGGCGAGAGCGAAGGTCAGCTCGGACACGAGGATCTGGCGGGCGCGCGCGAGCATCCGCTTCTCCCCGGCCGAGAGACCCTTGTCCTTCTCGCGGATCGTCAGGTTCCGGACGACCTCGGCAACCTGGTAGATGTCGCCGCTCTTCAGCTTCTCGACATGGTTCTTGAACCGGCGGGACCAGTTCGTGGGCATCCGCGCTTCCTTCTTTCGGAGCACGGCGAAGACCTCTTCGACCTCTTCGTCGTTGATGACGTCGCGCAGGCCGATCTCGTCGGCGTTGTCGGCGGGGACCTTCAGCGTGAGATCGCCGTAGGCCAGGCGCAGGATCAGGTAGTCCTGCTTCTTGCCGAAGGCCTCCACCTTCTCGCGCTTCTCGATCGTGGCGGCACCGTGGTGCGGGTAGACGACCTTGTCACCGACGTCGAACGGCATGAGGCAGACGAACTCCTGACGCGAGCGGAAGCTCCCCATGGTACCGGAGTCGGGCCGGGCGACCGCATCCCTGGATAGTGTGCGTTCGTGCCCGACCGTCGACTCTTGAGCTCCACCGAGCTCTTCGCCTCGTTGCCCGAGGACATGGTCGATCGTCTGCGGGCGAAGGCCCGGGTTCGGGAGCTCGCCAAGGGCGACCTGCTGTTCTCCCAGGGAGACGAGTCCTCCGAGCTCTTCGTCGTCATGGAGGGCCGGATCGCGATCTCGACCCGTTCCTCGGACAATCGGGAGTCGATGGTCGCGGTCCTCGAGGGCGGCGGTCTCTTCGGAGAGATGGGCCTCTTCGACGGTGGTCCCCGTTCGGCCGAAGCGCGGGCCCTCACCGATTCGGTGCTCCTCGAGGTCGCGTTCGACGACGTCCGCACCGCGGTCCAGGAGCGGCCCGAGGTGCTGTGGGTGATCGTGCGTCTGCTCGCCCAGCGCATTCGCGCCACCGACGAGGCGCTCGCCGACGCGGTGTTTCTCGACGTCCCCGCGCGCACGGCGAAGCGGCTGCTCGAGCTCGCAGGCGACGCGGACGAGTTCCAGCTCCCGATGACCCAGGAGGACCTCGCCGGGCTCGTGGGGGCGTCGCGTGAGCGCGTGAACAAGGCACTCGCGATGTTCGTCCGCCTCGGCTGGGTGGCGGCGACGGGACGCAGCCGGTACCGCATCCTCGATCGCGAAGAGCTCGAGCTCCGGGCCAACCCGTGAGGCTCGCCGCGCCGGTTCGGGGTGTGACCTCGGACTGCGCGCTCGCGCCTACGGCGCCGGGCGCTCGTCCACGCCGAGGAAGGTGAGGACGCGGCGCCAGGCGTCGGCGGCATCGTCGGGACGGTGCGCGGGGCGGTCCGGGTCGTGCACGAATCCGTGCTGGCCCTCGGGGTAGACCACGACCTCGTCACCTTCCCGCCCGGCCCACGCGTCGCGCAGGGCGGCGATGTCGGCTGCCGGGGTGAACGGGTCGGCACCGCCGAAGATCGCCAGCGTCGGACACGCCTGCTCGGCAGTCGCGAGCGGCTCCGCCAACCCGGGTCCGCGCCAACCCTCGGGCACGCGAATCATCCCGTAGAACGCGACCGCGCGGTCGAAGCGACCGCTCGCCGCGGCCTTCAGCGCGTACATCCCGCCCATGCAGAAGCCGAGGACGGCGACGTCGGAGACATCGTCGTGCACGACCAGGTAATCGGCCGCTGCCTCCAGATCGCCGATCTGGGTCTCGTCGTCGAGCTGGGCGACGTGGGCCATCCGGAGGTCCACATCTCCGAGATCCACGCCCGACGTGAGCGCCCGGGCGAAGGGCTCCGGGCACACGACCGCGAGCCCGTGGGTCGCGAGGCGACGGGCGAGGTCCTCGAAGAGCGGTCGGAGCCCACCGATGTCGGGATGGAGGACGAGACCCCGTCGGGGCATTCCGTCGGGTCGGGCGTGGATGGCGGGCACCGCCTCGTCGTCGGTGCCCCGAAGCGTGATCCGCTCCACCTCCACGTCGGCGACGGTCCCCTCGCGCAATGCGGTCATGAGGAGACGGTAGCGGCGCTCAGACGTAGCGTTCGAGGATCGAGGACTCCGCGAGGCGCGCGAGACCGTCCTTGATCGCCCGGGCTCGCGACTCGCCGACGCCTTCGACCTCGACGAGGTCCGGCACGCTCGCGCGGAGGATCTTGCTCAGCTGGGAGAAGCGCGCCACGACGTGGTCGGCGACCGATTCGGGGAGTCGAGGGATCTTGTGCAGGAGCCTGAAGCCGCGCGCCTGCACCGAGGTGTCGAGCCCGACCCCGCGGGGCAGGTTCAGCACCTCGGCGACCTCGCGGACGTCGAGCAGCGACTCGGTCTCCAGCCCTGCCAGCACGGTCAGCACCGACCGGGCGTCCACGCCGTCGCCGTCCACGAGGTAGTCCTTGGCCACGAGACGACGGTCGTCCTCGACACCGCCCATCAGCTCCTCGAGCTGCAGCAGGATCAGCCTGCCGTCGGCCCCGAGCTCGATGACGTACTCCTCGATCTCCTCGGCGATCCTTCGCACCATCTCGGCGCGTTGCAGGGTCGCG
This sequence comes from uncultured Acidimicrobiia bacterium, assembly GCA_963752335.1. Taxonomy (GTDB): domain Bacteria; phylum Actinomycetota; class Acidimicrobiia; order IMCC26256; family JAENVU01; genus JAENVU01. The sequence goes on from CAVVXW010000001.1 coordinate 237,718, forward strand.
GCAACGTCGCGGACCGTCACGAGGTCCTCGATCTCGAGGGCGGAGAGGGCGTTGCTCACCGCGTCGAGCCGGACCTTGTACCGCTCGAGGATCTGGAGTGCCTGGTCGGCCCGGGTGAGCACCCGTGCGACGGGCTCGAGCGTGCGCTTGCTCCCCTGTCGGTGCACCGCGACGAGCGACAGCTCCTCGGAGATCGTGATCACGGGGGCGTCGATCTGCTTGGCGACTCGCTCGGCGGTGCGGTGGCGTGTGCCCGTCTCACCGGTGGGGATCTCGGGATCGGGCATCAGGTGCACGTTGGCCCGGGCGATGCGGGTGCAGTCCGACGAGAGGATCATCGCGCCGTCCATCTTCGCCAGCTCCGACAGCCGCTGGGGGGTGAAATCGGCATCCAGGAGGAACCCACCCGAGCACAGCGCCAGGACCTCGGGACCGTCGCCGACGACGATCAGCGCGCCCATCTTGGCCTGCAGGATCCGGTCCAGGCCTTCGCGCAACGGTCGACCGGGCGCGACGAGCCGCAGCGCCGAGAGCATTGCTTCCGATCGGGGCTGAGCCACAGCGAATCCTCGTTCTGGTGCGTCTCGGGCGGATCCGCCACCCGCCCGAGGGGCGCAACCGACCGTAGCAGCGAACGTCGGGGAATCGGCAGGGCCGAGAGGAAACCTGAGGGACGAAGTGCTCAGGTTTGCACCAGACGCGGCGTGGTACGCGGCGGTCCGGTGAGCTCGAGCGCTTCGAGCACGTCGGCGATGTGGTCGGCGCGCACGAGCCGCACTCCGTCGATCGCGGGGATGGACGACGGGACCACGGCCACCTCGAAGCCGAATCGAGCGGCCTCGCTCAGACGGCGCGCGGTCTGGGGCGCTTGCCGGAGCTCGCCGCCGAGGCCCACCTCGCCCACCGCCACGAGACCCGCCGGGACCGGGGCGCCCGCGGCGGCGCTCGCCACCGCGATCGCCAGGGCGAGGTCCGCGCCGGGATCGTGGACCCTCAACCCGCCGGCCGCGCTCGCGTAGACGTCGAGACCGTGCAGGGGCAGCTGCGCACGCGCCTGCAGGACCGCGAGCAGCATCTCGAGCCGCCCGCCGTCGAGGCCGCGAGCCGAGCGGCGAGGTGCGGGCGCCCGGGTGTCGGCGACGAGCGCCTGGATCTCCACGAGCAACGGGCGGACACCCTCCATCGTGGCGGTGACCATGGAGCCGGGCAGCCCCGGCCGCCGGTCCGCCAAGAACAACGCTGACGGCTCGTCGACCTCGGCGAGCCCCTCCTCCGCCATCTCGAAGACGCCGAGCTCGTTCGTCGTGCCGAACCGGTGCTTGAGCGCGTGCAGCATCCGGAGTGCGTGGTGGCGGTCACCCTCGAACGACAGCACCGTGTCGACGACGTGCTCGAGCGCGCGGGGGCCGGCGAGCGCGCCGTCCTTGGTCACGTGCCCGACGAGGACGGTGGCGATGGCGCGGTCCTTCGCGACCCGTACCAGCCGGTGCGCACACTCACGCACCTGGCCGACCGACCCGGGCACCCCCGTGAGCTCCGGGTCGAGCACCGTCTGGATCGAATCGACCGCGAGCACCTGCGGCTCGCACTCCTCGACCCGGGCGAGGATCGCCGGCAGCGACGTCTCGGCGACGACCAGCAACGAGGGCGCGAGGGTGCCGAGCCGCCCGGCGCGCAGACGCAGCTGCTCGACCGACTCCTCGGCGCTCACGAGCAGGCAGCGTGCGCCCTCGGCCGCCATCCGACCGAGAGCCTGGAGCATCAGGGTGCTCTTGCCGATCCCGGGCTCACCGCCGAGCAGCGTGACGGATCCGGCGACGAGGCCACCCCCGAGGACGCGGTCGAGCTCGGGCACCCCGGTGGACCGGCCGGTCGCGGAGGCCGGCTCGATCTCGGCGAGCGGCATCACGACGGCGTCGCCGCCGGCGGGTCCGGGCGCGGGACGCGCCCCGACCCGCTCCTCGACCAGGGTGGACCAGGCCCCGCACTCGGGGCAGCGCCCGAGCCACTTGGGTGCCTGCGCGCCGCACTCGGTGCAGCCGAAGACGGACTTGGTACGAACATTCGTTCGGGTCATGACGGCAGGGTACCCGCCGGGTGTGACCGTGCCGCGGACGCCGACGGGGCGGCGCTACGGGGCCACGGTCACCGTGCTGGCCAACGGCGCGAGCACCTGGTCGCGACGGGCCGCGGCATCGGCGGCGGTGCCACCCGGGGACTCGAAGTAGAGCGTCCGGGTCCCCGTCAGCGAGTCGGTCCCACCGAGGGCCGGGTCGGTGACCGGCAGCGTGCTGTCGATCCACGAGCCGCTCGATCCGTACGCGAACGCGTCGCCGGTGCACTGGGTGTCCGCCGGCGTCGAGTCGTCGAGGTAGTACGACGTGGTGCTCGCCGGCGTCCAGGTGGTCGACAGCTGCTGGACCTGGTTGATCGTCCCCTGGGGACCCGTGACCTGCTCCCACAGCGGCGCGCCCACGGTGAGGGTGTCCGGCGAGCCGTCGATCGTGACGCCACCCGGGTTGAGGTCGTTGCGGTAGGTCATCCCCACGGCCTCGGGCGAGTAGTCGAAGAAGTCCAAGATCGAAGGGATCGAGTGCACGCGCAGGTTCGTGACGATGTCCTCGCGGCGGTCGTAGAAGATGTGCGTCCGCTGCGTGCTCGGACCGCTGTTCGCGCCGACGTAGGAACGGATCACGCGCACCGGCCCGACCTTGCTCGTGACGAACGCGCCTTCCACGCTCCCGGCGATCGGCATGTCGAAGGTGTCCTCGCTCCGTCCACAGAACCCCGGGCTGAACAGCGCCTTCTGGCGGTCGAGGATGTCGACCCCACTCGCACCCGGCGCGGTCACCCGCAACGCGTCGCTGGCCCAACGGTCCGAGAAGTGGTGCTGGTAGGTCGCGCCGGTGAACAGCGTGTTCTCCGGATTCGGGCCGTTGGTGAGCTGGTACTTCTTCTTGTACGAACCCGCGAGGAGCTTGAACTTGTAGCTCACGTACTTGACGCCGGCTCCCTGCTTGAGCCCGCTGTGCGCCGCTCTCCGGTACAGGTAGACGTAACCCTCCGACCCCGGCACGAGCGGATCGGTGACCTTGATCTGCACGCCGGTACCGGACTTCGTGCCGGCCGGCTGCCCGCCCGGCGAGAGGAGTCCGGCGTCGCGGCCCATGAAGACCAGCTCGTCGTTCGAGTCGAACTTGTGGTTGGGGTCGCTCCCCGTCCAGGTGTTGCCCGAGGTGTACACGAGCTCGTTCACCAACCCGGGCTGGCTCCCGTAGAAGACCGCGCTCGGGTCGTTGTAGATCTTCCCGAAGTTCACCACGGCGCGCTCGTCGATCTGGATCGGCAGCTGGGCCCAGGCCGAGCCGGTCCACCGGAAGCCGACGATCGGGCCCCGCGGGCCGTTGTCGAAGGTCGGCAGGTCCGCGCCCGTGAGCACCACGGGATCGGCGGGCCGGGCGAGCGGCGAGGCCGCGGCGACTCCGGTCGGGACGATCACGGCGGCCACCATGAGCGCGACCGATCCGACGACGAGGAGGCTCCGCAGGCGCATCGGGACAGTGGAGCAGGCGACGTGGGCCTCCGTCAATCACGCTCTGTGGCGGATGGGGTCACCGGTAGGGTTCGGCGGATGAGCGCGTTCGTCGCCGGCTTCGACCTCGACATGACCCTCATCGACTCACGACCCGGCGTGACCGCCACGTTCGAAGCGTTGAACCGCGAGCTCGGCACGGCGATCGACGGTGCTGCCATCGCGTCCCGCCTCGGGCCCACCCTGGAGTCGGAGATGGCGAAGTACTTCCCGGCCGACGACGTCGGCACCGTGTGCGACCGTTACCGCGAGCTCTACGCCGACCTCGGGCCTCCGGGGTGTTCGCTGCTCCCGGGCGCTGCCGATTCGGTCGCCGCGGTCCGGGGACGCGGCGGCGCGGCGCTCGTCGTGACGGCGAAGTTCGGGCCGAACGCGCACCGCTGCCTCGACCACGTCGGGCTCGTGGTCGAGCACGTCGTCGGCTGGCGCCATGGTCCCCAGAAGGCCGAGACCCTGCGCGACCACGACGCCCGCCTCTACGTGGGTGACACGCTTCCCGACATCGAGGCCGCCCATCTCGCGGGCGTGCTCGCCGTCGGTGTCACGACGGGCCCGACAGGTCGCACCGACCTCGAAGCGGCCGGCGCCGACGTCGTGCTCGACTCGCTGCGCGAGTTCCCCGCCTGGCTCGACCGGCTGCCGCTCGGATCGTCCGCCTAGCTCGTCGGCTCACCCACGGTCGCGTCGGCGAGGAGCGCGGACGCATACCCGGTGAGCGTGTTGTTGTCGACGTAGATGTGCTGCGAGCCCGCGAGCAGGTCGCGCAGGCAGCGCTGGATGATCCCGGGCCGCAAGCCCGCGGAGCCGGCCCACGAGTACGCGAAGCGCGACGCATCGGCGGCGACCCGCGTCGCGTAGGTCGCCGCGGCGCGGAGCCGCGCCTGCACGGTGGCGTCGACGACGTCACCGCGACGCGCGTGCGCGTCGGCATCCGCGAAGGTCTCGAAGACGAAGGCGCGCGCCGCGCGCATCGCGCAGTCGTGCAGTCCGAGGTCGTGCTGGAACAGCTGCTCCGTCCCGATCGTCGCGAACCCGGCCATGCGCACGCGGGTGCCGGCAAGGACGGTGATCTCGTCGATCGCGCGGCGGCCGACCCCGAGCGCGAAGCCCGCGTGGCCCGCGGCGGTGATCGCGAACAACCCGACTCCGAGCTCGGGCCCACCGCGCAGCTGGCTGTGCTCGAGCAGCGAGTACGTGTAGTCCTCGCCGACGAGGACGTCGTCGACCACGTAGTCGTACGAGCCGGTGGACGTGAGCCCGATGACGTCCCAGTTGCCCCGAAACTCGATCTCGTCGCGAGGGATCAACACCACGCGCATCGCCGGCAGCCCGCTCTCGGTCGTGCGCGGGCTCCCGTCCGCGTCCACCTCGACCGTCCCAGCTCCGATGAAGCTCGCGTGTGCGCACCCCGAGCCGAACTGGTAGCGACCCGAGACGCGGTACCCGCCGTCGACGCGGCGGGCCGTGCCGACCGGTCCGAGCATCCCGGCGTGAATGCCGCGCGTGCCTTCGAGGAACATGGCCTTCGCCGCGTCGGCACCGGTGTAGATCGCGGAGAAGCACGACGACGTGGCGTTCGCCATCAACGACCAGCCCGTGGAGCCGTCAGCGTGGGCGATCTCCTCGAACACCGCGAGCGAGGTGACGACATCGGTTCCGAGCCCGCCGAACTCGGTGGGGACGAGCAGCCAGAACAGCTCCTCACGCGCGAGCGCGTCCACCACGGTGCCGGTCGTGGTCGTCTCACGCTCGGCGCGGTCGGCCTCGGCCTCGATGATCGGCGCGATGCTGCGCGCCCGCGCCACCAGCGCTTCGTCCACGGCGATGCTCATGGTCCTCCTCGGTCGAGCGGTCCGAGCACGCTACGGGGTCGCGCGCCGCCGGCGGCGAGCGCGCGTCTCACCCACGACGACGAGGACCACTGCCGCGAGCCCCGCGAGGACGCCCAGCGCGAGCAGCAGGAGCCGGCCGATCGCGGTGTCGGCGGCGGTGGCGTGCAGCGTGGCCCGATGGCCGACACCCGCGACGACGGAGTCGTGCGCGCCCGGGAGCCGGGCGGTGAGGTGCACACGCAATCCGCCGAGCTCGTCGGCCAACCGCTGCTCGATGCCCGTCACGTCGACCTGCGCGGCGGTCAGCCCGGCGACCAGCTCGGGATCGTCGCCGACCCCGGGCTCGACGGTGCGCAGGTCGACCGCGCCGTCGACGGTCCAGTGCGTGGTGAAGCTCGAGGTGTCCCGATGCGCGGCGACCCCCCGGAGCGGGCCGTGCGGGCCGTTGACCTCCGCGACGATGCCTGCGACCTCGGCAGGATCCTCGAAGGCCTTGCTCACGGTCACCGTGGCGCCACCGGACGGCCCCCGGGTCCAGGGCGAGACCTTCCACCCGGCCGCGGTGAGGTCGGTGAGCCGGACCCGATCGGCGAGCTTCCCGCCCGCGATCTCGGCCGTACGCACCGCGTCGGCGTCGAGCGCGACACGCACGGAGACGCGACCCGAGCCGTCGGCGCGCATCCGCACCGCGACGGTCGCGTCCACGTGACACGCGGTCAGCGCGAGTACGAGCGCGGCGACGAGGAATGGACGGGCGCGCACGCCCGCACGCTACGCGGAGGCGGAGCCGGCGAGGCGGCCCGACCCCGGCAGCGAGCTCAGCCCTCGGAGCCGGAGCCGGCGAGCTCCATCGGCGGGGGCTCGAAGCCCTCGATGGCCCGGAAGACGATCTCGCCCTCCTCCGAGTCCACGATGATGGTCTCGCCCGCGTGGAACTCCTTCCACAGGATCTTCTCGCTGAGCGAGTCCTCCACGAACCGCTGGATCGCCCGGCGCAGGGGCCGTGCCCCGAGGGTCGGGTCGTAGCCCTTGTCGGCGAGCGTGTCCTTCGCGGCGTCGGTGAGCTCGAGGCCGAGCCCCTGGCTCTGGAGCTGGGTCTGCACCCGCTTGATGAGCAGGTCCACGATGTTGTGGACGTTCGCGCGCGTGAGCTCGGCGAACACGATGACGTCGTCGATGCGGTTGAGGAACTCCGGTCGGAAGTGGCGCTTGAGCTCCTCGGTCACCTTCGACTTCATGCGCTCGTACGTGACCGCCTCGTCCGCCTTCGCGAACCCGACGTTCGCCCGGCGCAGGTCCGAGGTCCCGAGGTTCGACGTCATGATGATCACGGTGTTCTTGAAGTCCACCGTGCGCCCCTGGGCGTCGGTCAGGCGACCGTCCTCGAGGATCTGGAGCAGCGCGTTGAAGACGTCCGGATGAGCCTTCTCGATCTCGTCGAAGAGCACGACGGAGAACGGCTTGCGGCGCACGGCCTCGGTGAGCTGACCGCCTTCGTCGTAGCCGACGTAACCCGGGGGCGAGCCGACCAGGCGGCTCACGGTGTGCTTCTCCATGTACTCGGACATGTCGAGCTGGATCAAGGCGCTCTCGTCACCGAACAGGAACTCGGCGAGCGTCTTGGCCAGCTCGGTCTTGCCGACACCGGACGGGCCCAGGAAGATGAACGAGCCGCTCGGGCGCTTCGGGTCCTTGAGCCCGGCGCGCGTCCGCCGGATCGCCTGGCTGACCGCCTTGACCGCGGCGTCCTGGCCGACGATCCGCTTGTGCAGCTCGTCCTCCATACGCAGCAGCTTGGCGGTCTCCTCCTCGGTGAGCTTGTAGACGGGGATGCCGGTCCACAGCGCGAGCACCTCGGCGATGGACTCCTCGTTGACCTCGTTGAAGAGGTCGACGCCCTCCGCCTTCCACTCGGTCTCCTTGGCCGAACGCTGCTCGAGCAGCTCCTTCTCGCGGTCGCGCAAGGACGCGGCGCGCTCGAACTGCTGACCCTCGATCGCACCTTCCTTCTCCTTGCGGACGCTGGAGATCTCGTCCTCGAGCTCGCGGTAGTCCGGCGGTGCCTGCATCCGGCGGATGCGCAGGCGCGAGCCGGCCTCGTCGATGAGGTCGATCGCCTTGTCCGGCAGGTGACGGTCCGAGATGTAGCGGTCCGCGAGGTTCGCCGCCGCGACCACGGCCTGATCGGTGATGGTGACCCGGTGGTGGGACTCGTACCGGTCCCGCAGACCCTTCAGGATCTCGATGGTGTGCGCGACCGTCGGCTCCTCGACCTTGATCGGCTGGAACCGCCGCTCGAGCGCCGCATCCTTCTCGAGGTGCTTGCGGTACTCGTCGAGGGTGGTGGCACCGATGGTCTGGAGCTCGCCGCGCGCGAGCATCGGCTTGAGGATGCTCGCGGCGTCGATCGCACCCTCGGCTGCACCCGCGCCGACGAGCGTGTGGAGCTCGTCGATGAACAGGATGATGTCGCCGCGGGTCTTGATCTCCTTCAGCACCTTCTTGAGGCGCTCCTCGAAGTCGCCGCGGTAGCGGGAGCCGGCCACGAGCGCGCCGAGATCCAGCGTGTAGAGCTGCTTGTCGGTCAGGGTCTCGGGAACGATGCCCTCGACGATGTCGGCCGCAAGCCCTTCGACGATGGCGGTCTTGCCGACGCCCGGCTCACCGATGAGCACCGGGTTGTTCTTGGTGCGGCGGGACAGGACCTGCATGACCCGCTCGATCTCCTTCTCGCGCCCGATGACCGGATCGAGCTTCTTCTCGCGCCGCGAGTTGCGTGAGATTTCGACCGAACTGATCGAGGACGAGCGAGCCCGACGTGCTGCCCGACTCGACGGGCGCACCGGCACCGGCGGGTGCGCCCTCCTTGCCGCCCGAGTAGCCGGACAGCAGTTGGATGACCTGCTGGCGGACGCGAGAGAGATCGGCGCCGAGCTTCACGAGGACCTGGGCCGCGACGCCCTCACCTTCGCGGATCAGCCCGAGGAGGATGTGCTCGGTGCCGATGTAGTTGTGGCCGAGCTGGAGCGCCTCCCGCAGCGAGAGCTCGAGGACCTTCTTCGCGGGGGGTGAAGGGGATGTGTCCGGACGGAGCCGAGCCACCGTGACCGATGATCTCCTCGACCTGGGCGCGCACTGCCTCGAGGGAGATGCCGAGCGATTCGAGGGCCTTGGCCGCGACGCCCTCGCCTTCGTGGATCAGGCCGAGCAGGATGTGCTCGGTCCCGATGTAGTTGTGGTTCAGCAGGCGCGCTTCCTCCTGCGCCAGGACGACCACTCGCCGGGCTCGGTCGGTGAAGCGTTCGAACACGTGGCATCCGCCTCTCGTCGGTGGGCTCGGCCCGCCACCGGCGCGACCGAAACTCATCCGACACTCTATCGGTCGGGCCTTTTTCGGCCTGGCCGTTCACGATCTGACATCGGCCCCCGGCGTGGGGGTCTGAAGCCCTGCCACCGCCACCCTCCGCGGTCGGAACGCGATCGGAACGCGGCCGGGACGGTTGGGATCCGGCCCGGAACCGCTCGGTGCCGGGTGCCCCGACAACGACGTTTCCGGCTTGGTCTTTGTTCCCGGCAGGCCGTACCCTGCGCCGCATGTCACCACTTGACGCGCTCGGCTTCGCGCCGATGCCCGCCGACATGGAGCGCGTCGAGACCGCCCTGCGCGGTTCGGTACGGGCCGAGGACCCGTTCCTGTCCGACGTCGCCGGACATCTCATCGCGGCCGGGGGCAAGCGTCTCCGACCCGCTCTCGCGCTCTGCTCCGCCTACGCGGCCAAGGGCATCGGGCCCGTGTCGGACGACGCCGTGACCGGCGGGGTGGCCGTCGAGCTGGTCCACCTGGGCTCCCTCTACCACGACGACGTGATCGACGAGGCCGAGACCCGGCGCGGCGTGCCGAGCGTGAACGCCCGCTGGTCCAACATCGTCGCGATCCTCGCCGGGGACTACCTGCTGGCGCGCGCGTCGTCGCTCGCCGCGTCGCTCGGTGCGAACGTCGCCGCCCTGCTCGCCGCCACCATCGGCGAGCTGTGCCGGGGCCAGGTGCTCGAGCTCCAGCACCTCTTCGACGTCGACCGCTCAGAGGCGACCTACACCTCCGCGATCGCCGGCAAGACCGCCTCGCTCTTCGGCACCGCGTGTCGCGTCGGCGGCATGGTGTCCGCAGTCGACGACCCGACCCTCGACGCGCTCACGGAGTTCGGCCGGCACCTCGGGATGTGCTTCCAGATCGTCGACGACGTGCTCGACGTGACGGGCACCGACGAATCGCTCGGCAAGCCGGCCGGCAACGACATCCTCGAGGGCGTGTACACGCTCCCTGTGATCCACGCGCTCGGCGAGTCGGCGGAGCTGCGCGAGCTGCTCGGCCACAAGATCGGCAGCGAGCAGCTCGCCCGGGCCCGGGAGCTCGTGACGGCCGGGGAGGCGGTCGACCGTTCGATCACCGCCGCCCGCGAGCACGCGGCCGCGGCGAGCTCCATGCTCCGGTCCACGACCGCGCTCGACGCCGAGGTCGTCGGCGGCATGACCCGGCTCGTCGACACTCTCATCACCCGGGAGTTCTGAGGATGGCACTCGAAGGCACCTACGAACCCAGCCCCTGGCCGCCGATCGCGGAGCAGGTCGAGCGCTACGAGTCCTCCGGTGGAACCGAGGGCACCGAGCTGGAGGGCCAGCCGTGCGTGATCCTCTGGACCCGTGGCCGACACTCCGCCAACGTCCGCAAGAGCCCCCTCATGCGCGTGACCGACGGACACGGCCGGTATGCCGTCGTCGCCTCGATGGGCGGCGCGCCGAATCATCCGGTCTGGTACCTCAACCTCATCGCCGACCCGCACGTGTCGCTCCAGGACGGCCCGGAGTTGAAGGACTACACGGCTCGTGCCGTCGAGGGCGACGAGAAGGCCGAGTGGTGGGAACGGGCGACCGCGGTCTGGCCGAGCTACGACGAGTACCAGACCAAGACCGATCGGGCGATCCCGGTCATCGTGTTGGAACCGCGCTGACGACGTCACGGCGCGGCGTCGTCATCGCCGCACTGACCACGAGCAGCGCCGCGGCAGGGACGTAGAACAGCCCGACGCTCATGGCGCCGAGCAGGCATCCGACCAGCAGCAGGAAGGCGATCACGATCCGCGCTCCCTGCCGGTGACGCCATCGCGCCACCACGATCGCCCCGAGCGCGAGGACGACGGGGATCGCGAGCACGATCAACACGCTCGGTCCTTCGTGCGCCAGCAGCGTCTCGGACGAGTGATGGATCACGGTGGAGGACTGGACGCCCGTGCTGCTGATGCTCGACGAGGTCGACGTCGACGATCCCATCGGATACGACGTGAACAACGCCGACGCCGCGATCGCGAGCACCAACCCGGCGATCGCCGGGACCAGCCCACGATCACGATCGCGGTTCACGTCTCACCACCGGACGGGGTCGCGACGGCCATGAGCAGCGCGAGGAACTGATTGCCGATCTGGGTGTGACCCGGACCGTCGGGATCGACCACGGACGCAACGACCACACCGCTGACGACCGCCACGATCAAGGCCGCCATCGCGTCGGGCTCGACCCACGGCGGCACCTGCCGCGCGCCGACCATGGCCGCCAGGTCGTCGCGCAGACGACCACGCAGCTCCGACCACAACCGGGCAAGACCGGTCGCGACCTCCGGCGAGTGGGGCGCCCGCGCGACCGCCGCGAGCAACACGGGAACCCGCGACCGCTCGGCGTCGAACCGCTGGTTCAGCAGCCCCGCCGCCGCGAGCGCTCGCTCCGCCGGCGGCTCGTCGGACGACAGGAGCGCGAGCACCGGATCGACGATCGTGCGCACGTCGGCGACGAGGGCCTCCGCCACCAGGGCGTCCTTGGTCCCGAAGTGGTACGGGATCGAGGCCAGGTTCACCGAAGCTCGCGCGGTGATCTCCCGCGTGGTGGCGCCCTCCAGCCCCACGTCTCGGATCACGTCCTGGGCCGCCGCCAGCAGACGCTGCTGGGTGTGCCCGCTCGGGGAGCGTTCCGGAGTGCGCCTGTTCATACGGTCGTATGATCATATGGAGAGCTCGCCGTGTCAAGTCCCCTGCCCGGGCACCCCGCGGGCGGGGACGGAGACGGCCGCCCGGCCCAGGATGGGCCACAGCTCGGAGCACCGTGGAAGGCTCCGAGTGCCCGTCGGGCGAAGCAGGGAGTTGCCCATGACCACCATGCCCGGGCCCCGCGGTCCCGCCGCGGTGCGCGCCGCGCGCGGGATCCTCGACGCACCGGTCCCGACGGTCCAGGCACTGGCCGAACGCTACGGACGGTCCTTCGCCGTCCACGCCGGCCCGGTCCAGATCGGGATCGTGGGCGACCGGCTGCTCGTGAAGGAGTTGCTCGCGGGACCGCAGGAACGCTTCCGGTGGGGGCCGATGTTCCGCATCCCGCTCGGCGTCTTCGTCGGCCCCTCATCGATCCTCGTCAGCGACGGAGAGGACCACGCGCGGAGGCGGAGACTCGTGCAGCCCGCGTTCGCGCTGCGCCGCCTGCAGTCCTGGCGCACGGCGATCCTCGCCGAGATCGACGAGATGATCGACGCGCTCCCCACCGACCAGCCGGTCGATCTCGCCCCGAGGATCCAGGCCACGATCCGACGGATCGTGGTGCGCATCCTCTTCGGCGAGGAGCTCGACGCGGACGACATCGGCGAGCGGCTCGCACCGGCAGGCGCGTACGTCAACCGCCCGATGGCCCGTCAGCTCCCCCATCCGTTCCCGCTGGGCGCGCGCGAGCGGGCGCGGGAGTCCCGGCGCGCCTTCGACGAGGTGCTCGACGCCGAGATCGCGCGGCGCGACCGGGAGCCGAGGCGCGAGCGCGACGACGTGCTCGACGTCCTGCTCGCGACGCCCGAGCTCGGCCGCGAGGAGCTACGGGACCAGGTCGTGTCGCTGATCGGAGCCGGCTACGACACGACCACCGCGGCGGCGAGTTGGATGGTTCTGCGCGCCGCACCGGATGCGGAGGTCTGGACCCGCCTCGGCCGGGAAGCCGCCGCGGTCGCGCCGGACGACGAGCGCCCCTACGCCGCCGCGGTCGTCCACGAGACGCTGCGGATCCACCCCGCGGGCGCGTACGCGCCGCGCCTCGTCGCCCGGAGCTTCGACCTCGGCCCGTACCGCGTCCGCAGGGGCACCGTCGTCGCCTGGTCGCCGCTCCTCGTCGGGCGGGACCCGCAGACCTGGCCGGAGCCGATGCGCTTCGACCCGACGCGCCATCTCGACGGTGACGAGCCCGAGTACGCATGGGTCCCGTTCGGTGCCGGCTCCCGCAGCTGCCTGGGGTTCGGCCTCGCCCGGATGAACCTGACGCTGCTCGCGTCACGCCTGGCCGAACGCGCCGACCTCAGGCCCGCGTCCGCGGAGGTCCCGAGCGCGGTCGGCGTGGTCACCGCGCATCCCGAGGGTGGCGTGCCCGTCACCGTCACCGCCCGTACCTGACCCTGCCGGTCAGGCGGTCTCGCGGCGGCCCACGGCCTCCTCGGCACGGTCGGCGTCCTCGAGGAAGCGCAGCACCGCCTCGTTGAAGCCGTTCGGCGCCTCGGCCATGAGGCCGTGGGCCGCACCGGAGATCACCTCGAGCCGCGCGTGCGGGATCAGCTCAGCGAGCTCCTCGGCGTCGCCGACGGGGGTCAGGGCGTCCTGAGAGCCCGTGATCACCAGCACCGGGACCCGGATCGCGTGCAGCTCGTGGCGCAGCTCGTCGGGCGCGTCGAGGATCGCGTGCACCTGGGCGATGAAGGGCTCGGGGGGCTGCTGGAGGACCACCCGCGCGATCAGGTTGAGCCAGATCCCGAACCGGCGCCGCAAGCGAGGACCGACGAGCCACTGCAGGGCCTCGTCGCCGAGCGCCGCCATCCCGCCCGCCTCGACGGCGTCGGCCCACTCGGCGAGCAGCTCACGGCGCCACTCGTGGTGACGGCACGCGGTGCACGCCAGCGTGAGGGATCGCGTGCGGTCCGGGTGCAGGACCCCGACGATCTGGGTGATCACGCCACCCATCGAAGCGCCCATCACGTGCGCCCGCTCGATGCGCTCGGCGTCGAGGACCGCGATGACGTCGTTGGCCATGCGCTCGAGCGAGTACGGCTCGGGGGCCGGGCCGGTGCGACCGACGCCCCGGTTGTCGATCGTGATGCAGCGGTACCGGCGCCCGAAGGCCAGGCGCTGGAGCGCCCAGCCCCGCGAATCGGTGCCGAGACCCTGGATCATCACGAGCGGCGCCCCCTCCCGGCGCCCGAAGACGTCGTAGTGGATGGTCATGCCGTCGTCGACGACCACCTCGGACACCCGGGCCTCCCCCGTCACGCGAGCCGCGTGCTCGCGATCGCGATCAAACGAGGCTACCCACGTCCCGCCGACCTCCGTGACCGACACCGGACATTCGCGTCGAAACCGAACGCGACACATTCGCGTCGAAACCGAACGCGACCCACGGATCAGGTCAGCTCGTGCACCGCCTCACGGACCGCCTCCGCGAGCTCCGCGGCCGACAGAGGATCCCGATCGCCGATCGCGCCGACGAGCACGGGCCGGCCGACGATCACCCGCCAGCGCCCGATCGGCAGGCCCAGCGGTCCGCCGGGACGCACCGCCACGGGGATCACCGGGTAGCCGAGCGCGCTCACGAGCAGCTCCGTCGGCGGCATCCCACCGCCGTCGCGCAGCCAGTGCGCACCGAGCGGGAGCGCCGCGAGGTGGCCGGCCCGCAGGAGCGCGGCCAGATCTCCGGCATACGCCGCGATGCTGCCGAACTTCCGGAACAGGTCGCTGACGACGGGGAGCTCGGGCGCGCCCACCACCCGCAGCCGCCGGCCGACCTCGGCCCGCACCCCGACCGAGAGCGCGGTCGGCACGAGCAGGCCGCGGCCCCGGTTCGAGACCAGGAGCCCGGCGCCCGTGGCGGGGAGGTGTCCTCCGCCTTCGACGCGAACCGGGATCGCTCGCACGACGAGCGGGGCGAGCACGTCCTGGAGTTGCGGATCGGCGCCGAACGCGTCGATGGGATACCGGCCGTCGACGCGGCGCCGCAGCGCGTCGCGGACACCGATGTCCTGGGTGCGGTCCAGGTCGCGACCGAACGGTGCGAGCGCGGCGACCTCAGCCACCGGACACCTCGGCGACCGCGGCCGACGCCCGCAAGGGTGTGACGGTGGCCCACTCGTACAGCTCCGTGCAGACCTCCTGGGTGGACCGCAGCGCACCCAGCTCGAGCAGCGACTCGGCCCGGGCACCGTCGGCGGCACTTCCCTTGGTGAGCAGCTCGATGACGTGCGGCGGTGCCGGCGCGCCGGCCAGCTCGACGACGTGGGCCGCCAGGGACCACGCCGGGCCGGCCACCGGCAAGGGCACACGCCCGCCGAGGCGTACCGCCTGCCAGACGCTGGCCGCACCGGGCCCGACCACGTTCACCGGACCGTCGAGGTCACGCACGAGCGCCGCGACGATGGCCCGCGCCGCGTCCTCGGCGTGGGTCAGCTGGAACACCGGGTCGGCGAAGGCCGGGACGGGCACCGCGGGGAGGCGCAGGAGCCGCCCGAGTGGACTCGGCATGTGCGACCCCGCGGGGGTGGCGAGGCGCACCGCGGCGACCGGGAGATCCCGGGTCCGGCCGATGTCGGCGGCGAGCGCCTCCACGGCCAGGAGGCTCCGCCCGAACTCGGTCGTCGGCGCGACCCGGGCGTCTTCGTCGGGCACGCCCGGCCGTCCTCGCCCGCGTCCGTACACCGCGATGCTGCTCCGGAGCGCGATCCGCTCGAGCTGACCGGCGCGTGCCGCGGCTCCGAGCGCGGCGACCGCGGACGCGTGCGTGTACTGAGCCGCGGTCTTGGGTGGCAGGCGCGACGCCGGCTCGTACACCCCGACGTGGGCGACGGCCTGGGGCGCGAAGTCCTCGACGAAGGCGGCCAGCTTGTCGCGGTCGCGTGGGTCGATCCGGCGGAACTCGCTGCGGCGGAGCCGGCGGCGAGGCGGGACGAAGTCGACGCCGACGATCTCGGTCATGTCGCGGCGCTCCTCGAGGAGCTGCGCGACCCGGGTCCCGAGCTCTCCGCCCATCCCCGTGATCAACACCCGCATACGGCCTCCGACCCGACGCGAAGCATTCCAGGCTAGTCAGTGTCGGCCGTTTCGTCCCCAGGCCTGAGCGCGTGCGCCACGGTCCCGGCGGCGACTCACGCCAGGTTGCGTTCGAAGATGATGCGGAGTCCGTGCAGGGTGAGCCACGGCTCGTAGTGCTGGATCGTCTCCGAGAACGGCATGATCGGTTCGGCGAGCCCACCCGTCGCGACCACGGTGCACGCGCCCAGCTCGGCCTGGAAGCGGCGGACGATCGCGTCGATCTGACCGCTGAAGCCGTAGATGACGCCGGACTGGATCGACTCGACCGTCGACTTGCCGATCACGTTGCGCGGCGGGATCAGCTCGACGCGCCGGAGCGCCGCGGCGCGACCGAACAGCGCGTCCATGGAGATCTCGACCCCTGGGAAGATGGCACCGCCGAGGTACTCGCCCTTGGCGCTGATGGCCTCGACGGTGTTGGCGGTGCCGAAGTCGACCACGATCGTCGGGCCTCCGTAGATCTCGAACGCCCCAACCGCGTCGGCGATCCGGTCCGGTCCGACCTCCTTCGGGTTGTCGTAGAGGATCGGCATGCCGGTACGGACGCCGGGCTCGAGCACCATCGCGTCGAAGCCGAAGTACCGGGAGGTCATCTGGCGCAGGGCCGCGGTCACGCTCGGGACCCCCGAGCACACGGCCACACCGGTGACCTGATCGTCGAACGAGAAGCCGTGGAAGCCGAGGAACTGCTGGATCATCAGCGCGAGCTCGTCCGAGGTCCGCGACGCGTCGGTCGCGATGCGCCAGTGGTCCGCGAGCTCGGGTCCGTCGAAGAGGCCGATGACGGTCTGGGTGTTGCCGGTGTCGATGGTGAGGAGCACGGCCGTCAGTCCGGGGGCTCGATGTCGAGCGCGAGGTCGAGCGCGGGCGCGCTGTGCGTGAGCGCGCCCACCGAGATGTAGGTCGCGCCCGTCGCCGCGTACGCGCGGACGGTCTCGTACGTCACACCGCCCGAGACCTCCAGGGGAACGCGTCCCTCGACCTCTTCGACGAGCGTCGCGACCGCTGCGGGCGCCATGTTGTCCAGCAGGATCACGTCGGCACCGGCGTCGATCGCCGCCCCGACCTGGTCCGCGGTGTCGCACTCCACCTCGACGGTCCGGCCCGGCCACCGCTCGCGACACTGACGCACCGCCGCCTCGAGGTCCAGGTACGCGAGATGGTTGTCCTTGATGAGCACCGCGTCGCTCAGGCACTCGCGGTGGTTGAACCCACCGCCGGCACGGACCGCGGCCTTCTCGAGCGCGCGCAGGCCGGGGAGCGTCTTCCGCGTGTCGCGTACCTTGGCCCGCCCGTCCGCCGCGTCGACGTACGCGCGGGTCAGCGTCGCGATGCCGGAGGCATGCTGGAGCAGGTTCAGCGCGCTGCGCTCGGCCGCGAGGATCGACCGCAGGTTCCCCGAGACCGTGGCGACCACCTCGCCGGTCGCGAGTCGCGCGCCGTCGTCGCAGCGCCAATCGAGGCACACGGTCGGATCGACCTGCCGGAACACCTCGGTGGCGGCGGCCCGGCCGGCGAGCACGCCCTCGCACCGGGCGACGATCGCGCCGCGCGCCCGCGCGGCGACCGGGATCGTCGCCACCGACGTGAGGTCCCCGAGCGAGCCGAGATCCTCGGCGAGCGCGCGGGTCACGAGCTCGCGGAGCACCACCTCGGGCGGGTCGAGATCGCCGGTCATGCGGGGACCTCGGCCGGGAGGGGCACGAAGAAAGGCGTCCCGGCGTCGCAGAACAGGCGACCGGCGAAGGCGGGGCTCGTCTCGGGAAAGTCGAGCCGGGTGTGGGTGCCCCGGCTCTCTTCGCGGGCGATCGCGGCCCCGACCAGCGCCCGGGCGACGCTGAGCAGGTTCGCGAGCTCGTGGTCGGCAACCGAGGCGGCTCGTACGTCGACCGCGACGGCGGTCGCGACGGCCTCGAGGCTCTCGGCGTCACGGAGCACGCCGGCACCCACGGTCATGGTCTGCTGGAGCTCGGGCAGTGTGATCACGCCGACCGGGAGCGCGGGTGCGGGCGCGGGCGCGCGCCGCGCAACGGCGCGCCCCGCAGCACACCCGTCGCCTCGGGTTCGTCCTTCCCCGCGGCGATCGCCTCCACGATCCGGGGTGCGAAGACCAACCCGTCCAGCAGCGAGTTCGAAGCCAGCCGGTTGGCGCCGTGCACGCCCGAGCACGCGGCCTCGCCACACGACCAGAGCCCGGGAAGGGTCGAGGCACCGTCGAGATCGGTCGCGATCCCGCCCGAGAGGTAGTGCGCGGCCGGCGCGACCGGCAGGAACTCCACGCGCGGGTCGATGCCGACCGATTGCGCCGACGCCCAGATCGTCGGGAACCGTTCGGAGAAGTGGCTGATCGACGTGGCGTCGAGCCAGAGATGGTCGAGGCGACGCTCGACGAGGCGGCGGGCGATGGCCCGCGCCACGACGTCGCGCGGAGCCAGGTCCGCCTGCGGATGCTCGTCGACCATGAACCGGACGCCGTGCTCGTCGCGGAGCACCGCGCCGTCACCGCGCAGAGCCTCCGAGAGGAGCGGCCGCGGCATGCTCGCGTGGTCCATCGCCGTCGGGTGGAACTGCATGAACTCCACGTCCGCGACCGCGACACCGGCGCGGAGCGCCATCGCGATGCCGTCGCCGGTCGAGACCTCGGGATTCGTCGTCACCGCGAACAGCTGTCCGGCACCGCCGGTGGCCAGCACGGTGTGCCGGGCCCGAAGCTCCACCGGACGCCCGGCCGAATCGACGGCCCGGACCCCGACGCAGCGACCGTCCTCCACGATCAGGTCGACGGAGAAGCAGCGCTCGCGGACGTCGATCGTCGGGAGCCGGTGCGCGGCGTCGGCGAGGGCGCGCTCGATCTCGGCACCGGTGGCGTCGCCACCCGCGTGCACCACCCGCGGGAGGGAGTGCCCACCCTCGATGGCCAGCTGCAGCACGCCGTCGTGGGCGTCGAACCGGGCGCCGAGCTCCATGAGCTCGCGCACCCGACGGGGACCCTCGGTGACGAGCACGTGGACCGCGTCCACGTCGCACAGCCCCGCGCCCGCGGTCAGCGTGTCCGTCTGGTGGAGCGCGGCGGAGTCCGGTGCCTCGAGCGCGGCCGCGACACCGCCCTGTGCGTATCGGGTCGCGGACGTCGCGAGCAGGCCCTTGGTCACGACGCCGACCTGCCAGCCGCGTTGCGCGCCGTGGATGGCCGCCGACAGCCCGGCGATCCCGCTGCCCAGCACCAGGAGGTCCATCCGCGGAGCCTACGGGGTGCCCGCGGTGGAGGGCCCGTCCCCCAACCGCACCCCGACGTCGGCGACGACGTCGTCCCCGACGACTCCGACGACGACGTTGTCGATGAGCCGGGCTCGTCCGCATCGGGCGGCGAGCGCGATCACGAACTCCCCCGCGAGACGCGCGAGCTCGGTGAGCTCGCTCGCGTCCCGGATCTCGACGTATTCGAGGTCCAGGAGCGGCTCCGCGGCGATCCGGTCCCGGATCCGCGCCGTCACCACCTCCGGGTCGCGCGCTCCCGCCCGGATCGCGTCGATCGCGTCGAGCAGCGCCCGGTGCAGCGCCGGGGCCGCCGCGCGCTCCGCCGCGGTGAGGTAGGCGTTCCGGCTCGAGAGCGCCAGACCGTCCGCCTCACGGACGAGTGGGCAGCTCACCACGGTCACCGGGAGGTCGAGATCGGCCACCATCCGGCGGACCACCGCGACCTGCTGGAAGTCCTTGCGGCCGAAGTACGCGCGGCACGGTCCGACGATCGAGCAGAGCTTCGCGACGACGGTCGTCACGCCGTCGAAGTGACCCGGGCGGGCCGCACCGCACATGCCCTCGGTCAGCCCCGCCACGTGCACGGTCGTGCGGGATCCGCGGCCCGGGTACATCTCCTCCACCGACGGCGAGAACATGAGATCCGCGCCTGCGGCGCGTGCGGCCTCGGCATCGCCGGTCGGATCCCGGGGGTAGGTCGCGAGATCCTCCCCCGCACCGAACTGCGTCGGGTTCACGAAGTTCGACACCACGACGAGATCGGTCTCGGCTCGTGCCGCGCGCATCAGCGACACGTGCCCGGCGTGGAAGTAGCCCATCGTCGGCACCAGCCCGACGGTTCCGCCTTCCGCACGAGCCGCGTCACACCCGGCCCGGACATCCGCGATGCGCTCGACCCGCTTCATCCGAGCACGCCTTCGAGCTCCTCGGGTCTCCCCGCGACACGCGCGGCGCGCCTCGCCATCGCGACGTACGCCGCGCGCTCGGCGGGCGGGATCGCGTCGAGATGGCGCCGGACGGTGCCGACGTCTCCACGCGCCACGGGCCCGGTCAGGGCCGCGGCGGGCCCGACCGCGGACACGTTCTCCACCGTCGCCCGCACGAGGGGGAGGAACGCTTCGAGGGGAACCGTCGTGCACGCGTCCACCTGCGCGAGCAGCGCGACGAGGTGGTTGCTCGCGATGCATGCAGCCGCGTGATATCGAGCGCGCTCGTCGTCGTCCACGGTGAACGGTTGGAGCCCGATGCTGCGCGCGAGCTCGGCGACGGCCGGATCGCCGGCGACCGCCGCCGCGCTCCCCGCGAGCCGGGTCCGGCCGAGCTCGGGCGACGGGAATGTCTGCAGCGGGTGCATCGCTCCTCGGCGGCACGGGAGCGGTCCGAGCAGCTCCGGACCGAACGACCCGGCAAGATGGATCACGAGTGTCTCCGGATGCACCGAGCCCGAGATCTCCTCCACCACACCCGCGATCGCGGCATCCGGCGTCGCGATCACCACCAGCCCGGCGCCGCGGACGACATCGGACGCCGACCCCGCGGTCGCGCCGAGAGCGTCGGCGACGATGCGTGCGGTCGCGCCGTCCGCGGTGCGTCCCGCGACCCCGGACACCGTCCAGCCGGTGTCTCGCAGCGCGCCGACGATGGCGGAGCCGGCGCGGCCGGGTCCCACGAGAGCCACGGTTCGCGGGTCGGGTTCGGGCACGGGGACTCCTCGGGGGACCGGGGTCCCGGGTTCCGGCCTCACGGTCCGGACCGTCAGCGAGAGCGCAAGGTTACCGGGGCCCGCCGGACCCCGGTCCAGCCGCCCTCGGGTCGATCGACCCGATCGGGAGCGACGTCGTGCAACGGTGCCAGGACGAACGAGCGCTCGGCCAGACGCGGGTGCGGGATCGTGAGGTCCGGGTCGTCGAGCGCCAGGTCGTCGTAGGTCAGGACGTCGACATCGAGCGTGCGCGGGCCCCACCGCACCTCGCGACGCGCGCCGGGCGCCGGCCTCCGCGGCGTTGCACACCGCGAGAAGCGAGTGCGGATCGAGTCGGGTGTCCACCGCGACCACCGCGTTCAGGTAGTCGTCCTGGGGCGGACCGCCGACGGGATCGGTCTCGTAGACCGCCGACACGGCGACGACCTCCACACCGTCCGCGGCGGCGAGGAAATCGACCGCGCCCTGGAGGTGGGCGAGCCGGTCGCCGAGGTTGGACCCGATCCCGAGGTACGCGCGGCTCACGCCGTGACACGCACGCCGACGTGGTCGACGGTGGCGGCGACGGGCGGCCGGAGCTTGCGGACGGTCACCGTCGCGACCGCGACGCGCGGATCGGCACGACAGATCTCGCCGATGCGAGCCGCGAGCCGTTCGAGCAGCTGGTAGTGCTCCTGCTCGACGACTCGTACCGCGGAATCGATCACGGCGCCGTAGTCGACGGTGTCGGCGAGGTCGTCGGACGCGCCGGCCGGACCCAGGTCCAGCTCGAGCTCCAGGTCCAGCTCGAAGGGCTGGGCGCGCGTCTGCTCCTCGGGCAGCGCGCCGTGCACGCCGAGGACCCGCAGGCCCGTGACCAGGATCGTTCCCACTCAGCCCCGCGTCGCGCCGGGACGGATGATGCCGTCGTCGACGGTCACCGCGACGATCTGACGCCCGACGGCACCGAGCTCGCGGTTGGTGAGCCGCTCGATCAGGAGCGTCGCGTGCGGGCCCTCGTCGACGAGTCCCGAGTAGATGAGGTAGCCGGCGAGAACGCCGATCAGCCGGTCGCCGAACTCCTCGTGGTGGAGCAGCACCCGCTCCTCGGAGACGTCGAGCCGGCGGGCGAGCGACTCGTAGACCGCGGGGAGGCGGTCGGGGAGCTCGTCGTGACGCCCGAGCGGCACGTGCTCGCAGGCGATGCCGGCCTCGGCGTAGGCGTGGAGGTTGTGCGGCGAGTCGAGCAGTGAGATCACGCGCGTGAAGCCCTGCTGGGCCAGCCAGATGAGCTCCTCCTGGCGGCGGATCTTGCGGTGGTTCCGCGCGAACCCGCCGGGACGCTCGGACGCCGCCAGCCGGTCCTTGATGATCCAGCAGAACATCCGGGGCTCGAGGCCCTGGGCCCACCGCCCGCGCAAGGTCGTCATCGCGACTCCACCACCTCCCGGCGCGCCACCGAGGCCCGCGCCAGTGCTCCGAGAACTGCCGCGCCCTGCACGGCCGCGCGCACGTCGTGCACCCGTACCATCGCGGCGCCCCGCTCGAGCGACCACATCACCGTCGCGAGCGTCGCGTGGTTGCGCGCGCGGCGGGATCGTCCTCGTCCACGATGCGACCGAGGAACGCCTTCCGTGACGTGCCCACGAGCACCGGGACACCCACACCGGCGATGATCTCGGGCAGGCTCGCCAGGAGCGCCAGGTTGTGCTCGAGCGTCTTGCCGAACCCGATGCCGGGGTCGGCCATCAGCGCCTCGTCGCCGACGCCCGCCCCGCGCCGCGACCTCGAGCCGCTCCGCGAGGAACTCGGTCACTTCGCGCGTGACGTCGGTGTAGCTCGGGTCGACCTGCATCGTGCGCGGCTCGCCCCGGCGGTGCATCGCGATGTACCCCGCGCCGGCGTCGGCCGCGACCGCCAGCATGTCCGGATCGGCGAGGCCGGCGGACACGTCGTTCACGATCGACGCGCCGGCGCGCAGTGCCGCACTGGCGACCGCGGCCTTGGTCGTGTCGATGCTGATCGGGACGTCGACCCGGCCGCCAGGGCCGCGATCACGGGGAGGACACGCGCGCACTCCAGCGCCGCGTCGACCGGCTCCGCCCCCGGACGCGTCGACTCGCCGCCGACGTCGAGCACCGCAGCACCCGCCGCGGCGAGCGCCACCCCGTGTGCCACCGCGTCCGCAGGCGCGTGGAACTGCCCACCGTCGGAGAAGGAGTCAGGGGTGACGTTGACCACACCCATGACCGGGCCCGAGATCGTCGCCCAGCGGAACATCCGGGCAAGCGTACAGGGCCCCCTCCCCGCCGCTCCGAGGGACCCGAACCGGACGAGGGGTGCCGGATCAGCGACGCGAGCCGGGCGTGCCGATGAGGGCGATGGCCTCCGCGCGCGTGGACGGATTGTCCTTGAACAGCCCCCGCACGGCCGAGGTCACCGTGAGGGTCCCGGGCTTGCGCACGCCACGCATGGACATGCAGAGGTGCTCGCACTCGATCACGACGAACACTCCCTTGGGTGTGAGGGTGTCCATCATGGCGTCGGCCACCTGGGAGGTCAGCCGCTCCTGCACCTGGGGCCGCCGGGCGAAGCCCTCCACCAGCCGCGCGAGCTTGGACAGACCCGTCACCCGCCCGTCGTCGCCGGGGATGTAGGCCACGTGGGCCACGCCGTGGAACGGCACGAGGTGGTGCTCACACGCGGAGTAGAGCGGGATGTCCCGGACCATCACCATCTCGTCATGGTCGGCCTCGAAGGTGGTCGTGAGGTGGCGGGCGGGGTCGTCGTGGAGCCCCTCGAAGATCTCCGCGTACAGCCGCGCCACCCGCTCGGGGGTCGACTTCAGCCCGTCGCGGTTCGGGTCCTCACCGACCGCGATCAGGATCTCGCGCACCGCGTTCGCGATCCGCTCCAGATCGATGGGTTGGTCGGCCTCAGCGCTCACTCGGGTCTCCCGCTCTCGGTGATACCGAGAGCGGATGGTCGCGCACCGCCGAGGCCCGGCGCATCCTCGGCGGTGACGTCGGCGAGGATCGCTCCCACCGAATCCGCATCGAGGGTCTCGTGCTCGAGGAGCGCGACGACGAGGCGGTCCAGGACACCGCGGTACTGCGCCAGCAGGTCACGCGCCCGAACGTGTGCCGCGTCGATCAGCGCTTGCACCTCGGCGTCGATGCGAGCCGCCACGGCGTCGGAGTAGTCGGGGGTGGACGCGAGGTCGCGCCCGAGGAACACCTCGCCCTGCGCCTGCCCGTACCGCATCGGGCCGAGGACGTCGCTCATGCCGAACTCCGTCACCATCTGGCGGGCGATCGTCGTCGCGGGGCAATGTCGTCGGAGGCCCCGGTGGTCGGGTCGACGAAGACCAGCTCCTCGGCGGCCCGTCCACCGAGCAGCATCGCGAGCTGCGCCTCGAGCTCACTGCGGCGCACGAGGAAGCGGTCTTCCGACGGCAGCGACAGCGTGGAGCCGAGCGACTGGCCCCTCGGGATGATGGTGATGCGGTGCACCGGGTCGGTTCCCGGCAGCGCGTGCCCGACGATCGCGTGCCCGCCCTCGTGGTACGCGATCACCCGCCGCTCCGCGTCCGAGAGGATGCGGCTCCGCCGCTCGGGCCCGGCCACGACACGGTCGATCGCCTCCTCGAGCTGGGGCTCGCCGACCTCCGTGAGTCCCCGCCGCGTCGCGAGGAGCGCCGCCTCGTTGACGAGGTTCTCGAGGTCGGCGCCGGTGAAGCCGGGCGTCCGGCGGGCCAGGAGCTCGAGGTCCACGGCGGGGGCGAGCGCGATCTTGCGGGCGTGCACCCCGAGGATGGCGCGGCGGCCCTCGAGGTCGGGCCGGTCCACCACGATCTGGCGGTCGAAGCGACCCGGCCGGAGCAGCGCGGGGTCCAGGATGTCCGGCCGGTTCGTCGACGCCAGCACGATGACGCCCGCGGTCGCGTCGAACCCGTCCATCTCGACGAGCATCTGGTTGAGCGTCTGCTCCCGCTCGTCGTGACCGCCACCGACCCCGGCGCCGCGGTGGCGCCCCACCGCGTCGAGCTCGTCGACGAACACGATCGCGGGCGCCGCGTCCTTGGCCTGCTGGAACAGCTTGCGGACGCGTGAGGCGCCGACGCCGACGTACATCTCCACGAACTCCGACCCCGAGAGCGAGAAGAACGGGACGCCCGCCTCACCGGCGACCACGCGCGAGCAGCGTCTTGCCGGTTCCGGGCGGTCCGTACAGGAGGACGCCCTTCGGGATGCGAGCGCCCATCTGCTCGAAGCGTGTGGGATCGGTGAGGAAGTCGCGGATCTCGGTCAGCTCCTCGACCGGCTCGGCGAGCCCGGCGACGTCCGCGAAGGTGACCGTGGAACCGCGGACGGGCTTCCCGCCACGCCCGACACCGAGGAGACCGCGGCCACCCTGGGTCTGGCGGAGGATCAGCAGCACGATCCCGCCGATGAAGACGAAGGGCAGCACTCCGAGCGCGATGCCGAGGCCGCGGTTCTGGTGCTGCTGGTCGACCGAG
This sequence comes from uncultured Acidimicrobiia bacterium, assembly GCA_963752335.1. Classification (GTDB taxonomy): domain Bacteria; phylum Actinomycetota; class Acidimicrobiia; order IMCC26256; family JAENVU01; genus JAENVU01. The sequence goes on from CAVVXW010000001.1 coordinate 262,752, forward strand.
AAGTGCGTCACGCCGGCTCTCGTGATCGCCTTGGTGACGTCGGCGGTCGAGCGGCTCGGGAAGCCGACGCGGAACTCGCTGCCGTCGGTGAGCCGGCCACGGAGCTGGTGATCGCCGTCGAGGAGGGTGACCTGGGCGACGTCACCGGCGTCGAGCCGCCGCTGGAAGGTCGTCAGGTCGAGCGCGGGCGGCGCGGACGGGCGGGGCCACCACACGAACGCGGCGACGACGAGCACGGCGATGACGCCCGTGAGTCCCAGCACCCGTCGTCGACCAGCCATGACCGCCCCTCCGGAGGGCGTCAGGCTATCCGGATCGCCGAGACTTCCCAAACCGCCCGATTCGGGCATTTCCCGACACGACGGGCGATCGCCGGATCAGGCCGTGCGGTACTCGACGACGCGGTCCAGGTTCCGGTGCCGCTCGCCGACGTCGAGCCCGTAGCCGACCACGAACGTCGGAGGGATCGAGAACCCGACGTAGCGCAGGTCGGGGTCGGTCTTCTGCTGACCCTCCTTCAACAGGAGGGTGCAGACCTCGAGCGACGCCGGGTCCCGGGCGAGGAGCGTGCGGCGCAGGTACGCCAGCGTGAGCCCGGAGTCCACGATGTCCTCGACGATGATCACGTCACGGCCGTCGAGGTTGATGTCGAGGTCCTTGATGATGCGCACGACGCCCGACGACCGCGTGGCCGAGCCGTAGGAGGAGACCGCCATGAAGTCGAACTCGACCGGCAGGTCGATCGCCCGCGAGAGATCGCTCATGAACATGAACGCGCCCTTGAGGACGCCGACGAGGAGCGGAGCCCGCCCGGCGTAGTCGGCGGTGATCTGCGCGCCGAGCTCCGCGACCCGAGCCTGGAGCACGTCGCTCGGGACGACGACCGGCCCGAGCGGCGGTCCGAGCGGCGGTTCGAGCATGGCGGTCAACGTAGTGGCTGCCGTTGCTCGCGGCGGAGCCGTCCACCCGACCGTCGAACCACACGACCGCCGGCGAGCTCGGTGCCCACGCGGGCGCCGCGGACCACCTCGACGACCCGCTCGATCTCCGCGGCCGAAGGGGGCGGATCGCCGAGCCAGCGTCGCAACGCCCGTCGGGTGATCGGCAACGGAGCCTCCCGCAGAGGGGTCACCGCCACCGTGTCCCCGGCGCACGCCTCGCGGAGCAACGCGTCCCCCAGCTCGTCGAGCAGATCCGATTCGGCGCGGACCACGTCCGCCTGCCGGGCGAGCACCGGGACGAGGTCGCGCGCGGAGCCCTTGCCCAGCATCGGGAGGAGCTCATGGCGTACCCACGACCGGCGCCAGTGGGTGTCGCGGTTCGTCGGGTCCTCGACGGTGCTCAGCCCGCGCGAGCGCGGGATCTCACGGACGTCGTGACGGCGCAGGTGCAACAGGGGACGCACGATGTCGCCGCGCCGGGGCGCCATGCCGGCGAGACCCGGGGCTGCCGCGCCCCGCATCAGGTTGAGCAGCACGGTCTCGGCCTGGTCGTCGGCGGTGTGGCCGACGAGGATCACGGTCGCGCCGAGCTCCTCGCGTGCGACGCGGAGCGCGCCGTAGCGCGCGTCGCGCGCGCGGGCCTCGAGGTTGCCGCCCGCCCCCACCGCGACCCGGACACTCCGCCAGGGGATCCCGAGCGCAGTGGCTGCCGCGGCGACCACGTCGGCATCGGCGGCGCTGTCGGGCCGCAGCCCGTGGTCGACGTGCACCGCCACGGGATCGAGCCCGGCCTCGGCGGCGAGCACCAGCAACGCGACCGAATCGGGGCCGCCGGAGCAGGCCACCACCACCGGGCCGGTCAGATCGCCGAAGTCCGGAGCGATCATCGGCGTGACCAGGGCTCAGCCGGCGACGCGCGCGCCGACCCGGGCGAGCCAATCCTCCGGGGCGGTGAGCTCGGCAAGGGTCGGCAGGTACTCGGGTCCCTGCCACGCGGCGTCGAGCGACCGGAAGCCGGCCCGGTCGGTGACCGCGTCCACGAACGCCTCCCCCACCTCGTACTGGCGCATCTTCATCTCCAGCCCGAGGAGCCGGTGGAGCAGCGCGGTCATGCCGCGGGTCGTACGCCGGGCCGAGAGCACCGCCGCCATCCGCGCCTGGCCGTCGACCATCTCCGCGCCGAGCCGGTTCATCACCGCGTTGCCGTGGCCTTCGAGCAGGGACATCAGCGCCTGGACCCGGTCCATCGCCACACGCTGCGCGTCGGTGGCGAACAGGCCGACGATCCCCCGCTCGTCGACGGGGTTGCGACCCGCCACGACGGCTTCGGCGGCGCGGCCGGCCGCGGCGATGAGCAGACCGGGGTCGGGGTCGATGCCGCCGACGAGCTCGTGCACCTGGTCGAGGAAGTAATCGCGCAACCACGGCACACCGGTGAACTGCGCGCGGTGGGTGACCTCGTGCAGCGCGATCCAGAGGCGGAACTCGCGGGGCCGGAACGCGTAGCGCTTCTCGAGGCCCAGCACGTTCGCCCCGACGTAGTACACGCGGTCGGCGTTGGACCCTCCCGAATCGTCGGGGACGAGCAGGTCGTACTGGCCCAGCACGCGCTGGGCGACGTAGCCGAGCAGCACTCCGAGCTCGGTCGCCGCGACGCGGCGACCGAGGGGGGCGAGCGGACTGCGCGCCATCTTCTCGGCCATGCGCTCGCTGAGCGGGGCGAGCATCGTGCGCATCGACCGCACGTTCGCGCCGACCCAACCTCCGCGGTCGACGACCTCCGCGGTCGCGGGATCGGGAGCGACGAGCCCGGTGAACTCGGCCACCGCCCGTTCGGCGCGGGCGGTGGCCGCGGCGAAGTCGGGGTGCAGGGACGACGTGAGGTAGCTCTCGGAGAGGGCGTGGCGCCCGGCGATCCCGCGAGCGATGCGCTCGGCGAGGCGCCAATCGACCGGCTCGGGTCCCTGATCGCCCCGGGCCGTGGTCGGCGCCGTGTCAGCGACCCCGGTGCTTGAGCCGCCACACCTTGCGGTAGTAGTTGAGCGGCATCACCACGAGGAGCACGAGGAGGGCGCTCCCGAACATGACCAGCGCGATCCAGTAGTGCCACGGCTCAGCGGCGTTCTTGTCGCACCCGGCCGCGAACACGGCGATGAAGGCGACGAGCAGGACGTTGCGGATCGACGAGGGCAGCTTGGTCACGCCGGCAGGCTCCTGGATCGGTGAGGCCAGGTCATCGTAGAGGGCGCCGCGGGTCCGTCCCCAACTTCTGGATCCGGGAACCGGCCAGGACCGACCGACGACCTCACTCGAGCCCGAGCGCCTCGCCGATCCGGCGGCGGAGCGCCGCCGGTGCCTCCTCGGCGCACGAGACCGCGATCACTCGCCGGATCTCCACCTCGAAGGTGAAGCCCTCGGCGCACGGTGGGCACTCGTCGAGGTGACGCTCGATGGCGCGCCGCTTCCACACGGTCATCTCGCCATCCAGATAGTGGTACACGCGGTGCATCGCGCCGTCACAGTCCATCGTGCTCCGGTTCCTATCCCTCCGCGGGCGACGACCCGCTCGGCACCAGCCCTCGCTCCACGGCGAGGTCCCACAACCGCCGCTGGAGCTGCTTTCTTCCCCGATGCAACCGGCTCATCACGGTTCCGATCGGAACCTCGGTGATCTCGGCGATCTCCTTGTACGAGAAGCCCTCGACGTCCGCGAGCAGCACGGCCATGCGGAACTGCTCCGGAAGGTCCTCGAGGGCCTGCTTGATGGACTCCTCCGGGATCGAGTCCAGGACCTCCATCTCGGGTCCGCGCTCCGCGTCGACGGCCTCGAGGCCACCGATCTTGCGGTAGAGCGAGAAGTCCTCCATGTCGTCGAGCGCTTCCTGCTGCGGCCGCCGCTTCTTCGCCCGGTACATGTTGATGAACGTGTTGGTCAGGATCTTGTACAACCACGCCTTGAGGTTGGTGCCGTCCTGGAACCCGCCGAAGCCGCGGTACCGCGCGGAGGTAGGTCTCCTGCACGAGGTCCTCCGCGTCCGACGGGTTGCGCGTCATGCGCAGGGCCGCCGTGTACAGCCCGTGCATGAACGGCATCGCCAGCTCGGCGAACTCGGCTTGATCGGCCACGCCCGGACACTACCCAGTCCTGGAGGAATACCCGATGCGGTATCCGCCACCCGGGGGGTGGGTCGCGAGGGAGAATCCCCCGTATGTGGCGCGGCATGCGGTTGACCGACGGTGTGGTCGAGCTCCGCTCGCCCCGCCGCTCCGACGCGGACGACCTCCATCACACGGTGCGCGAGTCGCTGCCCGAGCTGCTGCCGTGGATGGCCTGGGCCCACCCGGGCTACTCCGACATCGAGGCCGGCGAGTGGGTCCGGCGGGCGGCGCGAGCGTTCGCCGACGGGCTCGAGTTCCAGTTCGTGGCCCGGGAGGTCGCGACCGGCGACCTGCTCGGCACCGTCGGGGTCAACGGCGTCGACCGGCTCAACCGCTGGGCCAACCTCGGGTACTGGCTCCGGACCAGCCACGGGGGCCGGGGCTTCGCCACCCGAAGCGCGCAGCTCGTGGTCGGCTTCGCCCTGAGCGAGCTCGACCTCGGCCGGATCGAGATCCTCGCCGCGGTCGAGAACCTCCCGAGCCAGGCCCTCGCCGAGCGGCTCGGGGCGCTGCGCGAGGGCGTGCTGCGCCGGCGGCTCCGCGTCGGCGACGACGTGCAGGACGCCGTCGTGTTCTCGATCATCTCGTAGCGGTCGCGAGGTTCCATTCGCCGACGGGCGTCTCGCCCGGGAGTCCCTGGTCCGATCCCGGGTGCACCGCGAAGCCGACGGGCGTCACGAGGACGACCGAGATGCCGGTCGTCGGATCGAACACCGCGAGCGTCGGCCCTCGCCGGTACAGGATCGAGCCGTCGGCCAGCCACACGGGGACGTTGGGCGCGGTGCCCCGCGTGATGTGCACACCGTCGCCCGCGCCCTGGAGCAGGTCGCGGCCGAGGTCGTCGAAGGTGCGGACCGTGTGCGTGCCGAGGTCGAGCGTCCGGAGCTCGCCGCCGGCGACGTACGCGAGCTGGGTGCCGTCGGGGTCGAAGCTCGGGCCCACCGCGGCGCTGGTCCCGGTGTCGACCACTGCGCTGCACACCCAGGCGAGCCCGAACCGTCGCGGGTCCGGTGGGTCGGCGGGGCACACGACGATCGAGCCTCCCGGGGCCCGGGCTCCGTCTGCGACCACCGCGACGGTTCCGTTCGGTCCGAAGCCGGACCAGACGTCGGGATATCGAGCGTCGGCGCCGGTCGAGGTCGCGAGATCGCGGGCGGTGCCCGTCGTCGGGTCGACGAGGCGAACCGTCGAGCCGTCGACGACGAGGAGCGCCTTCCCGTCCGGGCCGAACCGGGCGAGCTGGCCATCGGTGATCCGCGTCGACCGCCCACCCGCGGCCGGGACCGTGCGGGCCGACCACACCGCCTGCCCGCTCCCGGTGACCACCGGCGACGAGCTGTACCCGATGGTGGCGCCGTCGGGCGACCACACGACGGTGGCGATCTGCGTGCCTCCCGGGACGATCGGGCGCGGGTCGTGGCCGGGATCGACCACGTAGACCCCACCACCGCCGGAGCCGCAGCACGCCCCGGCGATCGCGAGCCGGTGGCCCGTCGGCGACCAGGAGTACCGGTCGTCCATGCCCTCGAGCGGCCGCGCCCCGGAGCCGTCGGCCCGGGTGATCCAGGTGGTGGAGTCCTCGTAGCCGGGCGCGTCGCGCACGCTGAACGCCAGCCACTCGCCGTCGGCCGACCATGCGAACCCGCTCGCGTCTCCGACGCGGGTGAGCTGCCGCGCCGTGCGCCGCTTCCCGTCGACGACATAGGCGCGGCTGCTCGACACGAACGCGAGGCGGCCGGCCCGGACCGCGCCGAGCGTGACCCTCGGGCCGTCGGGGAACGTCGCGATCGGCGCGTGACTCGGTGGTCCGGCGCGCACGACGACGGCACGGTCGTCGCGCAGGATGAGTGAGACCACCAGCGCGACGACCACGGCCGCCGCGACCGCGATCGCGCCCGCCAGGACCGCCCGCCGCCGGTGTGGCCCGCCCGACGCGGTGAGGATCGCGTCGAGCCGGTACGGGACCGGCGTGCCGTCCGCCACCTCGCGGAACGCGTCGCGCAGCTGCGTCTCGATCGTCATGGCTCGATCTCCAACTTCAGGCGCGCGAGCGCGCGGTGGACGAGGGACGCCACCGTCCCGACCCGGCAGCCGAGCAGCGCGGCGATCTCGGCGTCAGGGAGGTCCTCGTAGAACCGGAGCACCAACGCCGCACGCTCGCGGTACCGGAGCTTGGCGACGGCGTCGAGCAGCTCCCGGGCGCCGAGCGAGGACGAGCCGGTCACCGCGAGCGCGGCCGTCCGCCGTTCGAGCGCGTGACGCCGGTGATGGGCCTTGCAACCGTTGAGAACGGCCTGACGCAGGTAGGCGTCCGGTGTGCGGACGGTCGACCAGGTTCGGTGCACGTGGACGAATGCGTCCTGCACGATGTCGGCGGCCACCTCCGGCGAGGAGACCAGGAGCCGGGCCAGGCGGACCATGGGGGCGAAGGCCCGGACGTAGAGGTCCTCCAGCGTGTCGCCCGGCCCCGGGTCGTCGTCGCTCGTGCTCACGCCCCGCTCCCCGACTCCCGCGCTCGCGTCCCTCACGTGGAAGAGATGCACGGACGCGCCGAAACCTTGCCGATCCGTGCGCGCCCCCGTGATCTCCGCGAGGAGCAGGAGGACGCAGAACGGGACCAGACGGCGCACGGCGACGCCGGACTCCTTCAGGAGCAAGAACCACGAGACGTCGCGAGCCGCCGACCCGGGTCGATCCCCGGATCGGCGGCTCGGACGGAGACTCAGGTCAGAAGAGCCCGAGGATGGTTCCGGTGCCCGAGGCTCGGACGATGGTGACGGTGGTGCCGTTGCCGTTCACGTTGGAGAGCGTGACCGTGAAGTCCTGGTTCGGCTCCGTGACCGGGTCGGCCCAGATGCTGAACGCGATCGGCTTCAGCGTGGCGCCCGGCTTGAAGGTGAGCGTGCCCGAGAGCTTGCCACCGAAGTCGCCGCCGTCGGCCTCCTTCTTGCTGTACGTCGCGGTTCCCGGCGTGACGGTGTAGTCCACCGTCACGTTGGTCAACGCCTTGTCCGAGAGCGTCACCGGGAGCTTGAGCTTCTGCTTGCCGCTGTGGGCGGACACGATCGACCCGTCGCCCACGCCGAGCGTGAGACCGGAGGTGATCCCGTCGTCGTTGAGGATCGTGCCCGTGGCGCAGCCGTCCGACGCCCCACAGTCACCCGTGCCGGTCCCGGTCCCGATGGTGTACCCACCGGTCGGGTTCGAGAGCGTGACGCTGAACGTCTCGTTCGATTCGGTGTCCGTGTCCCCGTACACCTGGATCGCGATCGTCTTGCTGATCGGTGTGAGAAGCGTCTTCGCGCTCGGCTTGAACTTGAGCGTCCCCGACTTGATCTTGTAGTCGTCGCCCGGACCCGGCTTCGCCGCACCGGTCGCCGTCCCGTCGGTGACCGTGTAGTCCACCGTGACCAGCTGGGTCGCCGGCTCGGACAATGTCACCGCGAACTTCAGCGGATGGTGTCCGGCGTCGGTCTCCATCTGCGACGCGTCACCGAGGCCGATGCACGAGGTGCTGCAGCCCGACGTCACCGACTCGAACGTGAACTCGTCGTTCGCGGTGATCGCAGTGGTACCGCCCGGCGTGGTGGCGGTGACGTCGACGGTGGCCGCCGCGTGGGCGGGCGACGTCGCCGTGATCTGGGTGTCGTTGTCGACGGTGAAGCTCGCCGCCGGGGTCGCACCGAAGCTCACGTCGGTGGCGCCGGTCAGCGCGGTGCCGGTGATGGTCACGCTCGTGCCACCCCCGGCCGGGCCGGAGGCCGGGCTGACGCTGGTGATGGTGGGCGTGGCGACGAACGTGAACTCGTCGTTCGCCGACGTCGCGCTGGTCCCCGCGGCGGTCGTGGCCGTGATGTCCACGGTCGCGGCGAGGTGCGCGGGCGAGGTGGCGGTGATCTGCGTCGGCGTGTCGACGGTGAAGCTCGCCGCCGGCGTGGCGCCGAAGCTCACGTCGGTCGCGCCGGTCAGATCCGTGCCCGTGATGATCACACTGGTCCCGCCGCCGGACGGACCGGACGTCGGACTCACGCTGGTGATCGTCGGCGCCGCGAGGAAGGTGAACTCGTCGTTCCCGCTCACGGGACTGGTCCCGTTCGGCGTCGTGGCGGTCACGTCGACGAGCCCGGGCGCGTGCGCGGGCGAGGTCGCGGTGATCTGCGTGGCGTTGTCGACCGTGAAGCTCGCGGCCGGCACCACGCCGAAGTTGACGTCGGTCGCGCCGGTCAGATCCGTGCCGGTGATCGTCACGCTCGTGCCACCCGCCGCGGGCCCGGAGGAGGGGCTGACGCTCGTGATGGTCGGCGTGGCGACGTAGGTGAACTCGTCGTTCGCGGACGTCCCGCTCGTGCCACTGGCCGTGGTCGCGGTCACGTCGACCGTGCCCGGCGCGTGCGCGGGTGAGGTCGCGGTGATCTGGCTCGGGGTGTCGACCGTGAAGCTCGCGGCCGGCGTGGCGCCGAAGTTCACGTCGGTCGCACCGGTCAGATCCGTGCCCGTGATGGTCACGCTGGTGCCACCTCCGGCCGGTCCCGACGACGGAGCCACGCTGGTGATGGTCGGCGCGGGCGGGGACGTGGTCGTGGTCGTCGCACACACGTCGGGCGGGCGGCACGCCGGGTTGGACGACGTGGTGGGTCCACCGGCGCCGACGACGGTGGCGGAGATGCCGTCGGACTGGGCGTCCGCGTGCGGGATGTTGCAGACCGTCTCGGCGTCACCGGGCCCGACGAGGGTCGCGGTCGTGACCACCGACGCGGTGTAGGTCGTGACGGTGGCGTCCGCGGCGGGTGCCGTGAACGAGACGGTCACGTCCGGGACCGTGAGGTCGCCGGGCTCGGCGGTCGCGGTCGAGAGCACCGCGCTCGTCAGCGTGTGCACGCTCCCGAGGGTCGCACCGGTCGCCGCCCGGGTTCGGCGAGGGTGTCGACCACGCTGGCACCGGTGACGGTCGCCGATCCCGGGTCGGTCGCGCCGCCGGCGAACGTGAACTGGTTCGGCGCGGGGATCCCCGTGATCGTCTTCTGGCCGTTGTAGCGGTTGGGGATCATGCCGACCGTCGTGACCTCGTCACCGATGTGGAGCCGGTGGTCGAACGCGGTCGTCAAGGTGATGACGCCGCCGGACCACGTCCCCGCGGTGACGGGGATCGGGCGCCCGGTGACCTGGAACTGGGTCGTCGACGGGACCGCGCGCACGAGCGCGCCGGACACGTTGTACCCGGCCTTGCCGAAGCCGCTGATGTCGACCGTCTGGTACTTCGACAGGTTGTGGGCGACCCCCGTGTTGTAGGTGATGCGTCCGCCCAGGGCGCTGTCCCACGCCGCCGAGGTCACCGCGGTGGCGGAGCCCTCGTTCGTGAAGCTGGTGTTGAAGGTCACCGGGTTGCCGTTGCTGGTCGCACCGCCGTTGGCGACGATGTTCGTGATCGCCGGGGTCCCGGAGCTGCTGCGGAAGAGGTAGGTCTGGCCGATGTTCTTGTAGCCGCTGATCGTGAAGCCCTGTGCGTTGCTGGGGAGCGTGGCCGTACCGCCGGGGATGGTGGCGTCGTACGCGGCGCTCTGGGCGACCGAGTTCGGGACCACCGCCTGCACGGTGACGTCCTGGGGCTGCATGATCGTCGAGCTGCCGAAGAGCGTGGCGATGCACTGGGTCTGCGCCCACAGGACGGGGTCACCGTTGGTGGTCGCCGCGCCGGCCGAGAGGAGCCCGACGAAGGACGCGGTGCCGACCATCGAGCCGATCAGCAGTGCGGAGCCGACCGCACGGCGGCGGCGGCGGGTGCCGAAGATGCGACGGTGAATCCGGCCACGAACGTCCATGGTTCTCCCCCCAGCCGGGACCTGAGCCCAGCGGCCCGGTCACGGTAGACCGGGACATGCGCCACGGCAAGGACTTCCGGGCCGCGACGGCCCATTTCCCCCAGGACGACCGCGGTGCGCGGCCGGCCGCGTGCCCCTCGCGGCCACGACCGAGTGGCGCATCCGAGACGCTGCAGCTCTCCGAGGTCCCTGATAGGACTACCGCCATGAGCCACCGGGTCGCGCAGTGCGCATGCGGTCGCGTCAGCCTGAAGGCGCACGGCGACCCGATCAAGGTGATCGCCTGCCATTGCGACAACTGCCAGAAGAGGACCGGGAGCGTGTTCCAGGTCTCGTGCTGGTTCCCGACCGAGAGGGTCGACGACATCTCGGGCGAGACCCGCACCTTCAACGGCCTCGAAGCATGGAGCTGAGCCCGGCCGACGCGTCGCGACGACCGCGGCGGGGCCCCGGGAACCGAGAGGTCAGCTGACCTCGAAGAGTCGCCACGTCCCTTCGACGCCCTTCAGAGTCCTGCTCCCCGCCTCCTCGAACGCCGCGGTGGTGACCATCTGGGTCACCACCTCCGACACCAGGATCTGTCCGGCGGTGGCCTCGGCCATGACCCGGGCCGCCACGTTGACCGCGAGGCCCGAGACGTCGTCGCCACGCCGGTCGACCTCACCGACGTGGACCCCGATGCGCACCGCGAGATCGTCGTCACGCAGCTGCTCGCGGATCGACCGTGCCGTTTCGATCGCGGCCGTCGCGGACGGCACGAGCGCGAGCACGCCGTCGCCGGTCGTCTTGATCACCTCGCCACCCCGTCGGCCCACTGCGCTCCGGCTCACCTCGTCGTGACGGTCGAGGAGCCGCTTCCACCCCGCGTCACCCGTCGACGCCGCCCGGCGCGTCGAATCGACGAGATCGGTGAAGAGGATGACCGCGACCTGGCGCTCGGGCGCCGGGAGCCGGACGTCGCCCGTCACGTACCGGGAGGTCTCCGCGAGGATCTCGTCCACGCCGAGCCCGAACGGGTACATGTCACCGGCACCCAGGGAGTGGTGCGCGGCACCGGGGATCTCGCGTGCGACCCGCTCGAAGAAGTCCGCGGGGACACCCAGGCCCGGCGCGCCGCGCGTGATGACCAGCGTGGGTGTCGTCATCGTCGAGTAGTCGAACCGCGGGTCCGAGAGACCCTTGTCGTTGAGCCGGGTCGCGAGGCTCGGACTCGCGCCCGCGCGCCCCGCTGCGTCGACCCACGCGTCGAACGCCGGATCACCCGCCCGGCCGGGTGCCACGAGGTCGTTCGGGCGCTCCTCCCCCGCGACGATCTGCCGCAGGGTCTTCGCGGCCCCGGCCACCCACGCCAGGTCGTCGTCGGTGATCCGCCCGCCCGGATTGAACAGGACCAACCTGCCGACCAGGTCCGGGTACCGGACCGAACACGTCCCCGCGACCCCATCGAGGTGCCAGCTGAACACCGCGGGTCGATCGCAACCCGCGGCCCTGATGACCGCCGCGAGATCGTCCGCCCACTGCTCGCGCAGCGGCGTCTCCCAATCGGTGATCGCATCCGAGAGCCCGATCCCCCGACGGTCGAACACGACCAACCGGCCGAGCCCGGCCAGACCCTCCAGCAGCCGGTTCGCGATCGGGTCCTCCGGGAGCGACTCCATCGGGAAGAAGAAGCCGTTGACCATCACGATCTCGACGTCGCTCGCCGGATCGCCGACGTACTCCCGGTACGCGATGTGATGCTCACCCGCCCGCGCGTACTGGATCTCACCGACCTCGATCACCGAGTAGTGGCTAGCCGCGTGCCGGCGCGGCCGCCACTCTCGCGATGGGGATGGAGCCGGGAAGGAGATTCGAACTCCTGACCTGCTCATTACGAGTGAGCTGCTCTGCCGACTGAGCTATCCCGGCGGGGTCCGGCAGTGTAGCGAAGGGCTTCGCGGGTCCCGGGCTTCGTCGCGCGTCAGATCGACGCAGGCAACTGCGAGACCAGGTGCAGCAACAGTGAGCCGACGTTCGGATTGAACTCGTCCGCCTGACGCGCGGCGCGGCACGCGTCGAGCGCCGCGGAGGCACGGTCGGGCGCGACCTGGAGCACGTCGGGTCGCCCCGCCAGCACGTCGACGTAGACCTGCTCCATCGCGCCGATCCCCTCGATGAGCGCGTCGGTCTTCGCGCGTCGTTGCTCCTGCCGGTGCCGTTCGGCCAACCGCCGGCGCAGCGCGGTCGCGGTGCGCGGCGGGTACCCGCTCCGCTCGATCTCGGCGTCGAGTGCAGCTGCCTCCTCGGCGGCCGCGGCCTCCTGCGCCGCTCCTGCGTCGTCGAGCGCGGCTTCCAGCGCCTCGACCTGCATCACGGTGGTCGCGGCGCGTCCGTCGAGCGCGCCCAGGACCGCAGCGAACGCGGCGCGTACCGAGTCGATCCGCTCCGAGCGGACGGGTGGTGCGTACGCGAAGTCCACGCGCTGGCACCGCGAGCGAATCGTGGGGAGCAGGGCGTCCGCCCGATCCGTCACGAGCAGGATCACGGTGCGCGCCGGCGGCTCCTCGATGCTCTTCAGCAACGTGTTGCCGACGACCGGTTCCATCCGGTCCGCGTCACGCAACACCACGACCTTGCGTTCGCCCTCGATCGGCGACTTGTGGATCTCGGGGATCACCCGGGGCAGGTCCGCGTCCCGCCGCGCCGTCTCGCCCGAGCGCGGGGCCCGGATCTCGTTCGGCAGGGTGTAGGTGGCGGTCGTGGGCTCGAACTCCACGACGTCGGGATGCGCGCCACGGGCGACGAGGCCCGCCGATCGCTCGTCCTCGGCGCCGATGACGGCACCGGCGAACGCGCGGGCGGCGTCCATCACCCCGGATCCGCGGCCACCGACGAGGAGGTAGGCGTGCGACGGGTGCGCCGCGGCGGCGCGCAGTGTCGCGACCGCCCGGTCCTGGCCCACCACGTCGTCCCACATCGGCCGACGATCCTACGGCCCGGTGATCCCGGTGATCCCGGTGAGCAGCGGCGCCGCGGCGGTCCGCACCGCGGCCGCGACCTCCTCCGGACTCCCGCTCGCGTCGACCACGACCCACGCCCGACCCGACGCGAGGTCCCGGTACGCCGCGCGCACCGCCGCGTGGAAGCTCACGCCCTCACGTTCGAGCCGGTCCGCGTCACCCGAGCGGCGTGACTCCGCGGTCGCATCGTCGACGTCCAACAACACGACGAGGTCGGGTTCCATGCCGCCGGTCGCGAACCGGGAGATGGCATCGACGGCCTCGACGCCGAGCCGGCGGACGACACCCTGGTAGACGAGCGACGACGGGACGTGCCGGTCACTCACGACCCATCGCCCCGCGGCGAGTGCGGGGCGCACGACCTCGGCCACGTGCTGGGCCCGGTCCGCCGCCATCAGCAGCGCCTCGGCGCGGGCGTCGACGGTGCCGCCGTCGAGCACGAGCGCGCGGATCGCCTCCCCCAGAGCGGTGCCCCCCGGCTCGCGGGTCACGACCACGTCGAGACCGTGGGCACGGAGATGCTGGACGAGGAGCGCGACCTGGGTCGACTTGCCCGACCCGTCGCCACCTTCGAGCACCACGAAGCGGCCGGTCACGACGGCTCCGGCTCGGCCGCCTGCGCGCGCACGTCAGCGCGACAGCGAGCGCCGGGCGTACAGGCCGGAGAAGATCGTCAGGACCCCGCCACCCCAGAGCGCGAGCCGCACTCCCGGGAACGAGTACGAGAACCCGCCCAGCTGCACGTGCTGCGAGCTGTTCACGAGCTGGAACAGCCAGTCGTACAGGTCGGAGAAGAGTGGCGACAGGGTCAGCGAGACGAGCAGACACAGGCGGAGCACGGCGTAGAGCGTCGCGAAGGTCCGGCCGCGCATGTCGTCGGTCACCTTCTCCTGGATGAGCGTGAACCCGGTGACGTACGCGCTCGCGGCACAGCCCCCGACCAGGGCGATGAAGAGCGCGGTGATCCCGCCGACGTTGAACGCGACCCCGGCGATCAGGAACACGCCGACGCCGATCACGGTCCAGCCGAACAGCTCCTCCCGCGGAAGTCGCTTCTGGACCGCGAGCACGACGAAGATCCCGACGGCGGCGCCCGTCCCGAGCGCGGTGAGCATCACGCCGTACTGGGCCTGGGATCCGAGTACCTCCACGGCGTAGACGACGCCGAGCGGGATCATCGCCCCGGCCCCGATCAGACCCCCACCCAGGCCCACGATCACGGCGCGGCTGAACGCCTCGCTCCGCATGAACCGGAAGCCGTCCTTGATCTCGCGGATGCTCGATGCGAGATCCATCTGCTGATTGCCGTCGCGCGTGGGCTTCGGGATCGGGAGCCGCAGGACGAGGACCGCCGAGACCACGTAGGTCGCGGCGTCGAACCACAACGAGACCACGTCCTTGTTCACCTTGAGCGACGCCGAGCGCGTCGAAGCCACCGAGCCAGGTGGCCACCACCGCGAGCACCGCCGCGATCGCGGCACCGAGCGGCATCGTGCCGTAGGACGCGACGAGCGAGAGCGTGTTGGCCGAGGCGAGCTTGTCCTCGGGCACGAAGTGTGGGACGGACGCATCCTTCGCCGGTCCCCACAGCAACGTCATGATCTCGATGAAGAACGACGCGACCACCAGCAGCCACAAGCTGTTCACGAACGGGATCGTGCAGATGAGCCCCGCTCGGCCGACGTCGCACAGCACCATGATCTTGCGCCGATCGAACCGATCGACCATGACGCCGCCGAGGGTCGCGAGGAAGAACCCGGGCAGCATGCGCGCGCCCATGACGAGGCTGAGCGCGAGGGCCGAGTTGTCGGACAGCTGGGCGGTGATCCCGAGGATCGCGAACAGCCCGACCCAGTCGCCGAGGCTCGAGAGGACCTGCGCGACCCAGAGCCGCAGGAACGCCCGCGACCCGAAGAGCCGGAAGGACTCGGGCGGGACCGGGGGCTCCTCGCCCTCGGGGATGAAGGGCGCCGGGTCGGCCCCGGGTCGGCGGTCGGACCCCGGGCGGCGTTCCGGCCCGGGTGACGTCGCGTCAGTCTCCGTCACTGCTTCCGAGCGCATCGAGCGCGGCCGCGTTCGCCGACTGCTTGGCCTTGGCCTTCTTCGCGGCGGCGCTGGTCCCCTTCTTGACCACCCGGGTGGTGCCCGTCGTCGCCGTGGCCGCCCTCTTCTTGGTGGCCTTCTTCGCCGCCTTCTTCTTGGTGGCCTTCTTCGCGGTCTTCTTCGCCTTCGTGCTCGGTCCCTTGGCGGCGCGCTCACGCAGAAGGTCCAACGCGTCTTCGAACGTCAGGGTCTCGGGATCGAGCCCGCGCCGGACGGTGGCGTTGGTGGTCCCGTCGGTCACGTAGGGCCCGAAGCGACCGTCGAGCACGCGGATCGGCTTGCCGGTGTCGGGGCTCTCCCCCAGCTCCGCGATCGGCGGCTTCACCTGCTGACCGCGCCCGCGCTTGGGTTGGGCGAAGATGGCCTCGGCCTCCTCGAGCGTGCAGGAGAAGATCTGCTCCTCCCGTTCGAGGCTGCGGCTGTCCGTGCCCTTCTTCAGGTACGGGCCGTACCGGCCGTTCTGCGCGGTGATCTCGTTGCCGTCGGCATCCGCACCGACCACGCGCGGCAGCGCCAGCAGCCGGAGCGCGGCGTCGAGGTCCACGGTGTCGGGGTCCATCGTCTTGAACAGCGACGCGCGGGGCGGCTTCGCCTTCGATCCTTCCTCGAGCACGCCGAGCTGCACGAACGGTCCGAAGCGGCCGGTCAGCACGAGCACCGTCTCGCCGGTGGCCGGATCGGTGCCGAGCTCGCGCGGCCCGCCGGAACCCTTGGCGATGAGCTCGTCCGCCCGTTCCACGGTCAGCTCGTCGGGGGGGAGATCGACCGGGAGCGGGCACTTCTCGTCGCCGTGGTGGAGCGACTCGCCGGTGTTCCACACCCGCACGACGTACTCGCCGCCCGACTCGTCGGTCCCGATCACGATCTTGTTGACCTCGCTCATGTCGATCCGGGCGAGGTTGTCCTCGGAGACGAGCTCTCGGAGTCCGGCGGCGCCATTGCCGAAGTAGAAGGAGTGCAGCCACTTCTCCGCCTCGGCCTCGCCGCGCGCGACCGCGTCGAGTGCCTCCTCCATCGTGGCGGTGAAGCCGTAGTCCACGAGGTGCGCGAAGTAGCGCTCCAGCAGCTGGGTCTTCGCGAACGCCGTCCACGACGGCACCAGTGCGGTTCCCTTCTTCCACACGTAGCCGCGCTCGCTCGTGATCGTGTTGATGATCGACGCGTATGTGGACGGCCGACCGATGCCCGAGTCCTCCAGCACCTTGACCAGCGTCGCCTCCGTGTAGCGGGCCGGCGGCTGGGTGGTGTGGCCGTTGGCCGTGAGCCCGTTGCACGCGACGCCCTCGCCTTCGCCGACGTTGGGAAGGACCGCCTCGTCCTCGTCGGCGGCGGCAGGGTCGTCGCTCACGTCCACGTAGGCCATGCGGAATCCGAGGAACTCGTAGGACTTCCCCGACGCGCGGAACACGGCGTCCTCACCGGCCGAGGACGTACCGCCGAGCCGGACCGTGACCCGGCGGCCGCGGGCGTCGGTCATCTGGCTCGCGACCGTGCGCATCCAGATCAGCTCGTAGAGCTGCTGTTCATCGCGCGAGAGCTCACCGCGCACGTCCTCGGGCGTGCGGAACCGGTCGCCGGACGGGCGGATCGCCTCGTGGGCCTCCTGCGCGTTCTTGGTGGTGTTGGCGAAGGAACGGGGCGCCGGCGGGAGGTAGGCCTGGCCGAAGCGCTCGACGATCTGGGCCCGTGCCGCGTCGACCGCCTGGTTCGAGAGACCGATGGAGTCGGTCCGCATATAGGTGATGTACCCACGTTCGTACAGCCCCTGCGCGACCGACATCGTGCGGCCGGCGCTGAACCGGAGCTTGTTGCCGGCCTCCTGCTGCATCGTCGTGGTCTTGAACGGAGGCTTCGGGCGCTCGGTGAAGTCCTTGGCCTCCACGCCCCGCACGGTGAAGGACGTATCCGCCAGTCGTGCCGCGAGCTCGCGGGCGTCGGGCTCGCGCAAGTGCGCGGCGGCGGAGTCCGGTGCGAGCAGCCCGGTCGCGGCGTCGAAGTCACGGGTCCCGGCCACGCGACGGCCGTCGAGCTCGACGAGCCGGGCGCCGAACTCGGTACCTCGCGCGGCGAACCGACCGTCGAGATCCCAGAACTCCGCGCTGCGGAACGCCATGCGCTCGCGTTCACGCTCCACGACCAGCCGGACCGCAACGCTCTGCACCCGCCCGGCGGACCGCGCGCCGCCGACCCGCCGCCACAGCACCGGCGACACCTCGTAGCCGACCAGGCGGTCGAGCGTCCGCCGACCCTCTTGCGCCTCCACGAGCCGCATGTCGAGCTCGCGAGGGTTCGCGATCGCGGCGTCGATGGCCTCCCGGGTGATCTCGTGGAAGACCATGCGCTTGACCGGTGTCTTCGGCTTCAACACCTCGATGAGATGCCACGCGATCGCCTCGCCCTCGCGATCTTCGTCGGTGGCGAGAAAGAGCTCGTCGACACCCTTGAGCGCCTTGCGCAACGAGCTGACGACGTCCTTGGCGCGCCCCTCCGGCGGTGCGTAGGCGAGGCGGAAATGATCGTCCACGTCCACCGCGAGGCCCTTGCGGGGCAGGTCCCGGACGTGACCGAAGCTCGCGAGCACGGTGAAGTCCGCGCCGAGGAACCGGCCGATGGTGTCGGCCTTGGTCTTCGATTCGACGATCACGAGGGACTTGGACACGGCAGCTCTGCGGTCCGATCGGGACGGGTTCGGCGCCCGAAGGTAGCGCCCGCCACCGCCGGAGTGCCCGACCCGCAGCCGCCCGCGGCGGGCGGGGAGCCCACGCGCCCCGCATTAGGGTCAATCAATGGGCATCTTCGACATCCAGGGCCTGATCGAGGCCGTGGGCACGATCGGGTTGATCCTCATCATCTTCGCGGAGTGCGGCCTGTTGATCGGGATCGTCTTCCCCGGCGACTCGCTCCTCTTCACGGCCGGCCTCTTCGCCGCCACCGGCAAGTTCGGGCTGAACATCTTCGCCGTCGCCGGTGGTGCCTTCCTCGCCGCGGTGCTCGGTGCCCAGGTCGGGTACTGGATCGGCCACCGCTACGGACCCAAGCTGTTCCAGCGGCCGGACTCGAGGATCTTCAAGGCCGAGTACGTCGAACGCAGCCGCGTGTTCTTCGACAAGCACGGATCGAAGACGATCGTGCTGGCGCGCTTCGTCCCGTTCGTGCGGACGCTCGTGCCGCCCATGGCGGGCATGAGCGACATGGAGATCCGTACGTTCACCACCTACAACGTGGTCGGTGGGGCGCTGTGGGCGCTGGGCGTGACCCTGCTCGGCTACTTCGCCGGCGACCTCATCCCGAAGGACCAGGTCGACACGTACCTGCTCCCGATCATCGCGGTGATCATCCTGATCTCGCTCATTCCGCCGATCCTCGAGTACCGGCGGCACCACCGCGAGGTCACGAGCGGCGAGGTCCCGGCCGAGCCCGAGCATCTCGGCGAGATCTTCGAGGATTGACGCGGATCACGGCTCGAACCGGTAGCCCATGCCGGGCTCGGTGAGGAAGTAGCGCGGTCGGGACGGGTTCGGCTCGAGCTTGCGACGGATCTGCGCCATGAACACCCTGAGGTAGTTCGTCTCGGTCCCGTACTCGGGTCCCCACACGTCGTGGAGCAGCCGCTGCTGGGTGACGAGCTTGCCGGCGTGGCGGACGAGCACCTCCACGATCTGCCACTCGGTGGGGGTGAGCCGGATCTCGTCGCTGGTCGACCCGACGACCCGCTTCGCGGCGAGGTCGATACGAAAGTCGCCGGTGTCGACCTGCGCCTCCTCCTCCGACGGCGCCGCCCGCCGCACCGCGGCGCGCAGGCGGGCGAGGAGCTCGTCCATGCCGAACGGCTTGGTCACGTAGTCGTCGGCACCGGCGTCGAGTGCCGCGACCTTCTCCGGCTCGGTGTCGCGCACCGACAGCACGATCACGGGCACCTGGCTCCAACCCCGCAGTCCCTGGATCACCTCGACGCCACCGATCCCCGGCAGCCCGAGGTCGAGCACGACGACATCGGGATGATGGCGGGCCGCGAGCTCGAGCGCGCGCTCACCGGTCTCCGCGAGGTCCACCTCGTACCCGCGGGCACGAAGGTTGATCCCGAGCGCCCGGAGGATCTGCGGCTCGTCGTCCACCACGAGCACGCGCGTCACGCTCACCCGGCCACCGCCGGCATGCTGAGCACCATGGTCGCGCCACCGCCGGGCGTGTCCTCGACGATCAGGTCGCCACCCATGGCCTCCACGAACCCGCGGGCGACGGCGAGCCCGAGCCCGACGCCACTCCCGTTGCTCGGGTTGTCGCCGAGGCGCTGGAACGGCTGGAAGACCAGCTCCCGCTGGCCCGGCGGGATACCCGGACCATGGTCGATCACGCGGAGGTCGACCCGTTCCTTCACCGCGCCGGCCTCGACGCGCACCGGACGGTCCGGCGGCGACCAGACGCGTGCGTTGTCGACGAGGTTCGCGACCGCCCGCTCGAGGAGCCCCGCGTCGGCACGCACGGGCGGCAGTGTCTCGGGCAGGTCCAGCACGACCGAGACCGCGCGGTCGGGCAGACCCGAGAGCGCTCGCGGCACCACCTCCTCGAGCCCGACGGCACGCATCACCAGCTGGAGCGCTCCCGTCTGCAGCCGGCTCATGTCGAGCAGGTTCCCGACGAGCGCGTTGAGGCGGTCGCTCTCCTCGTCGATCGTCGCCAGGAACTCTCCGGTGGCCTCGGGCGTCCAGGCGACATCGCGCTGGAGCAGGCTGGTCACCGACGCCTTGATCGACGCGAGCGGCGTCCGCAGGTCGTGCGAGACCGCCGCGAGGAGCGCGGTGCGCAGCTCGTTCGCCTCGGCCAGCCCGGCGGCCGCGGCGACGTCCGCCCGCAGTCGGCGTCGCTCGACGGCGACCTGCACCTGAGCCACGAACGACCGCAGGACCTCGAGGTCCTCCTCCGTGAGGTCCGCACCGGACACGACGAGGTGCTCGCTGGGGCCGATGGCGACGGCGAACTCTCCGAGCTCGGGTCGCGCCGGGACCGGCTCACCGGCCGCGGCCTCCAGCGACCACACGCCGTCCTGCTCCTCGTGCAGGACCGCGACCGCATCGGCGAGGAACGCGGCCCGCAACTGCGAGACCAGCTGCGGGAGCGGGTCGTCGCTGGTCGCGAGGGTCCCACCGAGCGCGGCGAGCGTCTCGGCCTCGGCGCGTGCCCGCGCCGCATCCGTCGTCCGCAGGTTCGCCACGCTGACGAGCCAGCTCACGACGCCGGCGACCGTGAGGAACACGACCAGGGCGAGGATGTGCTCGCCCTCGGCGATCGTGAACGTGTGGACCGGGGGCGTGAAGTAGAAGTTGGCGAGCAGCAGGCCCGCGACCGCTGCGAACAGGGCCGGCAGCAGACCGCCGACGGCGGCGACGACGACCACGAGCGCGAGGAAGAGGAGCAGGACGCTCGGCAGGCGGAGACCGCCGGATCCCGCGGTCAGCAGCAGGCTGAGGAGCGGCGGACCGAACACCGCGAGTCCCCAGCCGATCTGCAGTCTTCGCCGCGGAACATGCCCGCGTACCGCCGATCGCGATACCGCGGGCGCAACGATGTCGCCGGTGTCGGCGGTGGAGATGATGTGGACGTCGATCGCGCCCGAGGATCGCAGCACACCGTTGACGACGGATCCGCGGGCGAACTCGTTCCAGCGGGATTGCCGGCTGGCGCCCATCACGAGCTGCGTGGCGTTCTCGGTCCGGGCGAACGCCACGAGCGCGTCGGCGACGTCACCTCCACTGACCTCGAAGTACCTGCCACCCAGCTCGCCGAGCAGGCTCCGTAGCGTCGCGAGCCGCTCCGTCGACGGCCCGGCGAGGCCATCCGCCGGGCGCACGTGGACCCCGAGCAGCTCGCCGCGGGTGCGCATCGCCATGCGCGCGGCGCGCCGGATCACATCGTCACCACCGGGCGCGCCGGTGATCGCCACGACCACCCGCTCCCGGGTCTCCCACGTCCCCGTGATCCCGTGAGCCTCGCGGTACAGCTCGAGCGCCTCGTCCACGCGGTCGGCGGTCCACATGAGCGCGAGCTCGCGCAGGGCGCCGAGGTTGCCGACCCGGAAGTAGTTGGCGAGCGCGGCGTCGACCTTCTCCGGCTGGTAGATGTTCCCGTGGGCCATGCGCCGTCGCAGTGCCTCGGGCGTCTGGTCCACGAGCTCGACCTGCTCGGCCCGGCGCACGATCTCGTCCGGGATCGTCTCGCGTTGCTGGATCCCGGTGATCTGCTGCACCACGTCGTTCATCGATTCGAGGTGCTGGATGTTGACGGTCGAGATCACGTCGATCCCGGCGTCGAGCAGCTCGTCGACGTCCTGCCATCGCTTCTCGTTGCGACCGCCCGGGATGTTCGTGTGGGCGAGCTCGTCGACGAGCGCGACGCTCGGTGCCCGGGCGATGATCGCGTCCACGTCCATCTCCTCGAACGACGTTCCGCGGTACGCGACGGCCTTGCGCGGCACGACCTCGAGATCACCGATCTGGGCGGCCGTGTTCCGCCGGGCGTGGGTCTCGACGAGACCGACGACGACGTCGGTACCACGATCGTGCCGGCGTCGGCCCTCGTTGAGCATCGCGAACGTCTTGCCGACACCCGGCGCCGCGCCGAGGTAGATGCGGAGCTTGCCGCGGGCCATGGCGAGAGCCTACGGATTCACGAGCGGCGGTCGAGAGCGATGTTGAGCTCGAGGACGTTGACGCCCTGCTCACCGAGGAAGCCGAGTGCGCGACCGTCGGTGTGCCGAGCGATGAGCCGGTCGACCACCGCGACCGGCAGGCGGCGTCGCCGGGCCACCCGCCGCGCCTGGAGCCGTGCGTTGGCGACCGAGATGTGGGGATCGAGCCCCGACGCCGACGCGGTCACGGCATCGACCGGCACGCGCGTCGTCGGTGCGAGACCGTTCTCCTTGCGATAGTGGGCGACGCGCCGCGCGACCTCGGCGATCAGGTCGGGGTTCGTCGGGCCCAGGTTGGAGCCGGAGCTGTCGTCCTGGACAAGGTCCTTCGGGTCGTTCGGCACGTGCTTCGTGTCGTCGCTCGGGTCCGTCGCGTCCGAGCCTCGGGCCGCGGCGCCGGCCGCGCTCGGGCGACCGTGGAAGTACTTCGGCTCCGTGAAGGTCTGACCGAGAAGGCGTGAGCCGACGACGTGCCCGTTCACGGAGACCTCCGAGCCGTTCGCCTTGTCCGAGAAGCCGACCTGCGCGATCCCGGTGATCACCAGCGGGAGGACCAGCCCGAGCAGGACCGTGAACACCAGCATCGTGAGGATCGCCGGGAGGACCTGACGCCGCATCACCTCACCCCCAGGGCCGTCACCAGCATGTCGATGAGCTTGATCCCGATGAACGGGGCCACGATCCCGCCGAGGCCGTAGATCAGGATGTTCCGGCGCAGCAGCTGCGCCGCGCCCGTGGGCACGAACTTCACACCCCGCAGCGCGAGCGGAATGAGCAGCACGATGATCAACGCGTTGAAGATCACGGCCGAGAGGATCGCCGAGCGCGGTGTGCTCAGGTCCATGACGTTGATCCGGTCCAGCTGCGGGAAGACGCTGAGGAACATGGCCGGAACGATCGCGAAGTACTTGGCCACGTCGTTCGCGATCGAGAAGGTCGTCAGCGACCCGCGTGTGATCAGGAGCTGCTTCCCGATCTCGACGATGTCGATGAGCTTGGTCGGGTCGGAGTCGAGGTCGACCATGTTGCCCGCCTCCTTCGCGGCCTGCGTGCCGGTGTTCATCGCGACGCCGACGTCCGCCTGCGCGAGCGCCGGCGCGTCGTTCGTCCCGTCGCCGGTCATCGCCACCAGCCGGCTGCCCGCCTGCTCGCGCTTGATGTAGGCCATCTTCTCTTCCGGCGTCGCCTCGGCGATGAAGTCGTCGACGCCCGCTTCCTGGGCGATGACGCCGGCCGTGATCGGGTTGTCGCCCGTGACCATCACGGTGCGGATGCCCATCGTGCGGAGCTCGTCGAAGCGCTCCTTCATGCCGGGCTTCACCGTGTCCTTGAGGTGGATCACACCGAGCGCCTTCGCCGCGGCGCCGAACTTGGTCGCCACCACGAGCGGGGTACCGCCCAGGCCGGCGATCGCGTCGACCTCGTCCATCAGCTCGACGGGAACGGTGCCGCCGCCCTCGTCCACCCATCGCCGCACCGAATCCGCCGCGCCCTTGCGGATGCTGTGGCCCTCGTAGTCGAGGCCACTCATGCGGGTCTGGGCGGTGAACTGCACGAGCTCCGCGCCCGGGACCTCACGCGGGGCGATGCCGTACTGGCGCTCCGTGAGCTCGAGGATCGATCGACCCTCCGGCGTCTCGTCGGCCAGGCTCGACAAGAGGGCCGCATCGGCGAGCTCGCGCTCGTCGATCCCCGGCGCGGGGCGGAGCTCCGCGGCCTGACGGGCGCCGTACGTGATGGTGCCGGTCTTGTCGAGCAGCAGGGTGTTGACGTCGCCCGCGGCCTCGACCGCGCGGCCGCTCATCGCGAGGACGTTGCGCCGGACCAGCCGGTCCATGCCCGCGATGCCGATCGCAGAGAGCAACCCACCGATCGTCGTCGGGATCAGGCACACGAGGAGGGCGACGAGGACCACGACCGACTGCTCGGCGTGCGCGTAGATCGAGAACGGCTGCAAGCTGACGGTGGCGAGCAGGAAGATGATGGTGAGCCCCGCGAGCAGGATGTTCAACGCGATCTCGTTCGGCGTCTTCTGACGCGCGGAGCCCTCGACCAGGGCGATCATCCGGTCGATGAACGTCTCGCCCGGACGGGCGCTGATGCGCACCACGATCCGGTCGGACAGCACCCGCGTCCCCCCGGTGACCGCCGAGCGGTCGCCACCAGCCTCGCGGATCACGGGAGCCGACTCGCCGGTGATCGCCGACTCGTCGATGCTCGCGATTCCCTCGATCACGTCACCGTCGCTCGGGATGACCTCGCCGGCGACGACGACCACCTCGTCGCCGAGGTCGAGCTGCGTGCCCGGGACCTGCTCCAGAGAGCCGTCGGGGCGGCGCCGGTTGGCCGTCGTCTCGGACCGCGTCCGGCGGAGCGTGTCGGCCTGCGCCTTGCCCCTCCCCTCGGCCACCGCCTCGGCGAAGTTCGCGAACAGCACCGTGAACCAGAGGAAGACCGCGACGAGCGCGGCGAAGACGTTCTGGTTCGTGCCGGCCGAGTCGAGGTTGGTGAACAACAGGATCGTCGTCAGGACGCTGCCGACCTCGACGACGAACATGACGGGGTTGCGCATGAGGTGGCGGGGGTGCAGCTTCACGAAGCTGTCCCCGACCGCCCGGCGCATGATCGTCGGGTCGAGCATCGACGTCGTGGCGCGGACGCGCTCGGCCTTCGTCTCGCCCGGCGGGAGGGTCGGCGTGGGTGTCGTCGTCATTCGTGGATCCTCCTCAGATGCCGAGCTGCTCGACGACGGGTCCGAGCGCGAGCGCGGGGAAGAACGTGAGGCCGGCAACGACGAGGATCACGCCGAACAGCAGACCGGCGAAGAGCGGGGTGTCGGTCGGGAAGGTGCCCGCCGAGGCCGGGACCCTGTCCTTGCGGGCGAGCGAGCCCGCGAGCGCCAGGGTCGGGATGATCAGGAAGAAGCGACCGATGAGCATCGCGATCGCCAAGGCGGTGTTCATGAACTGCGTGTTGGCGGTGATGCCGGCAAACGCCGAGCCGTTGTTGTTCCCGGCCGAGGTGAACGCGTAGAGCACCTCGGTGAACCCGTGCGGGCCCGCGTTCGAGATGGAGACGTTCAGCACGCTCGCGGTGACGACCGCCACGGCGGTCCCGACCAGCACCGCGACCGGCATGGCCAGGATGTAGAGCACGACGAGCTTGACCTCGGTCGCCTGGATCTTCTTCCCCAGGTACTCGGGCGTCCGTCCGACCATGAGACCGGCGATGAAGACCGCGAGCAGGGCGAGCACGAGCATTCCGTTGAGGCCGACGCCGACGCCGCCGGGGCTCACCTCCCCGAGCTGCATGTGGAGGAGGCACATCATCCCGCCGAGGGGCGTGTACGACTCGTGCATCGAGTTCACCGAGCCGTTGGACGTCCCGGTCGTCGACGCGCACCAGGTCGCGGAGGCGGGCGTGCCGAACCGGACCTCCTTGCCCTCGAGATTGCCGCCGGGCTGGGTGGTGGTGTTCGCCTGGCTGACACCCAAGGCGTGGAGCTTCGGGTTCCCGTTCAGCTCGAACATCGTGGTGAAGCCGACGAACAGCCCCCAGATCACGACCATGACCGCGAGCAGGACCCAGCCCTGGCGCCGATCGCCCACCATCTTCCCGTAGGTGTGGGTCAGCGCGAACGGGATCACGAGAATGAGGAAGAGCCCGAACAGGTCCGAGAACCCGTTGGGGTTCGAGAAGGGGTGCGCGGAGTTGACGTTGAAGAACCCGCCGCCGTTGGTCCCCACCATCTTGATGACCTCCTGGCTGGCCGACGGCCCGCCCGGGATCACCTGCGTGTTGCCTTCGAGGGTCTTGACCACCTCGAAGCCGTGGAGGTTCTGGACGACGCCCGTGCCCACGTAGACCAGGGCCCCGACGAACGCGATCGGGAGCAGGATGCGCAGCGTCGTGCGCGTGAGATCGACCCAGAAGTTCCCGACGGTGCTGGCGCGTCGCCGGGCCAGCCCTCGGATCAGCGCGGCCATCACCGCCATGCCGGCGGCGGCAGAGACGAAGTTCTGCACGGTGAGCCCGGCCATCTGCGTGAGATGGCTGAGCGTCGACTCACCGGCGTAGCTCTGCCAGTTGGTGTTGCTGGTGAAGCTGGTGGCGGTGTTGAACGACAGCGCCTCTCCCACCTTCGGTGCGTGCGTGGGGTTGAACGGCAGGACCGCCTGGAGTCGTTGCATCGCGTACAGCAGCAGCAGACCGACGACGCTGAACGCCAGCACCGAGAAGGCGTAGACCGTCCAGCGCTGCTCACGTTCCGGATCCACCCGGCAGATCCGGTAGATGGTCCGCTCGACCGGCAGGAACATGCGGTCACCCGGCGCCGGGACGCCCCCGTAGACCTTGGCCATGTACCCGCCCAGGGTCGGGATCGCGATCGCGAGGATGGCGATGAGCACGGCCAGCTGCGCCCACGAGGCAGCGCTCATCAGAAGCGCTCCGGGACCAGGAGAGCGGCGACGAGGTACACGGAGAGCACGGCCGCGAGCACCAGACCGATCAGGTTCTCGGCGCTCACGGAGCAACCTCGGTCGAACCCGCCGCGGGCAAGGCGTCGTCATCACTCCGGACGATGCGATCGCAACCTCTGACGAACCCGGCGCAGAGCGCGAAGAACGCGATGATCACCGCGACGAACACGACATCGGCCATACGGCCTCCCCCTGGGGATCGACGAGACGGACGAATCGATCGGCGGACGACCGCGTGCCTTCACGCACGGACGGCACCCGGTCCGGGTCGTGCCAGCGCGGAGCCGAGAAGCTGGGCCAACGCAATGGCGACCTTGCGGGACTCGAGCGAGACCGCAACCGTCCGGCGCGGGACGAGCCGGAACCAACCGACGGTCGCGCCGCCGCCCACGACGGCGAGCGCGAGCCCGGCGCGGGGCAGCTCGAACCCTTCGCCCGTGAACACGAACGTCGAAGACTGCACCTGACCGTTCGGGAACAGCTCCGGAAGGGCCGGGCGTTCGCGCTCGAACCGGCATTCGACGAGCGACAGCACTTCGGCGATCTCGCCCGCGACGAGCAGCACGAGCGGTGTGACCCCCGCGTCGGTGGCGAGCCGTGCGGCAACGTGCTCCAGGCGGCCGAGCTCCTCCTGAGCCCGTCGGGCGTCTCGGCGCCGCTCGCGTCCGACGATCGAGATCTGACCGACCGCGAGTCCGATGAGGAGCAGGATCAGCGTCGTCTCGATGTCCGGGGCCGAGTCCACCCGCAACGAGCCGTAGGGCCGCGTGAGGAAGAAGTCGAAGGACGCGGCCGCAATCGTGGCGCCGATCGCGGCTGCGATCCGATCACCGGACGTGGCCACCGCCACGATGCCGAGCACCATCAAGAGGGCGAGATCCGAGCGGTCCAGGACACCGCGTACCGTGACGAGCAGGCACGCGAGCGCGATGGGCAGGATCGCCGCCGTGACTCGGGCCGGCTGTGACCTCGTTCCGCTCACACGTCCGGTCTACGGAGCGCGCGGATCGAAGGGAAGGCTCTTGACGCGTTCCTGACGGCGCGCGTCGTGGTCTTGACGGCGCCGTCGCGTCGGCGCCGGTACGACCTAGTACGCGGGGCCGGTGGCGCCCGTCTCGGCCTCGGCGGCGACGAACACCGCTGACTCCTCGGCGAACGAGCCGCCCTTGCGCTTCGAGAACGCGACCGCGGCGATGAGCACCAGCAGCGCGGCGAATGCGATGACGTAGCGCACGTCGTTGTCCCGCAGCGAGATGATCGCCGGAAGGATCAGCAGCGACACGAGGTTCATCACCTTGATCAGCGGGTTGAGCGCCGGGCCCGCGGTGTCCTTGAACGGGTCCCCGACGGTGTCGCCGATGACCGCGGCCTTGTGGGACTCGGAACCCTTCCCGCCCTCGTTGCCGTCCTCGATGTACTTCTTCGCGTTGTCCCACGCGCCACCCGAGTTGGACAGGAAGTTGGCCATGAGCTGGCCGGTGAGGATCACACCGGCGAGGAATGCTCCGAGCGCGAAGTAGTTGATGCCGAAGCCCACGATGACGGGCGTGAGCACGGCCAGGAGCGCGGGCGTCGCGAGCTCGCGGAGCGACGCCGCCGTACAGATGTCGATGACCGGTCCGTAGTCGGGCTTCTTCGTCCCGGCCATGATCTTGCCGTCGGCGAACTGACTGCGGACCTCCTGCACCACGACCCCGGCCGTGCGGCCGACGGCACGGATCGCGAGTGCCGAGAAGAGGAACGCCACCGAACCACCGATCAACAGACCGATGAAGGTCTTCGGATCCGCGACGTTCATCTGCGTGGCGAGGTTGCGGAACACCTTCGGCCCGCTCTGGAGGTTGAGCTCCTGACCGATGGTCTCGATGAACGATGCGAACAGGGCGACCGCCGCGATGACCGCCGACCCGATCGCGAAGCCCTTGGTCACCGCTTTGGTGGTGTTGCCCACCGCGTCGAGGCTCACCATGATCCGTTCGGGCTCGCCCTCGAACTCGCCCGACATCTCGGCGATGCCCGCCGCGTTGTCGGCGACCGGGCCGAAGGTGTCCTCGGAGACGACGACGCCCGTCGTCGCGAGCATGCCCATGCCGGTCAGGGCGACCAGGTAGAAGATGAACTGGATGTTGCCGTCACCCATCGCGATGGCCACGCCGAGGGCTGCACAGATCGCGATGATCGCGTAGACGCTCGACTCGAGGCCGGAGCTGATGCCGGACAGCACGACCGTGGCCGGGCCGGTGCGGGAGGCCTCGGCGATCTCGCGGACCGGCGCGGTCTCCGTCGAGGTGAAGTACTCGGTCAGCCGGCTCAGGATCTGCGCGAGCACCAGGCCGGCGACGACGGCGCCGAAGCACTTCCATCCGGCGTTCGAGTGGTCGTTCCCGACGTAGCCGAACGCCACGATCGCGGTGCCGACGACGGTGAGGACGCCCGCGGTGAGGAA
The DNA here is from genome assembly GCA_963752335.1 of uncultured Acidimicrobiia bacterium. GTDB lineage: Bacteria > Actinomycetota > Acidimicrobiia > IMCC26256 > JAENVU01 > JAENVU01. The sequence goes on from CAVVXW010000001.1 coordinate 291,385, forward strand.
TCCGCGGTTGATCGGCGCCATGGCCGACTTGTCACCCTCCCCGGCGCGGACCGCGAAGACCCCGACGATCGAGGCGAGCACGCCGATGGCACGGGCGGCGACCGGGAACACGAGACCGAGCGCCGGGTTCGCCCCGATCGACTTGAACGCGGCGACACCGAGGATGATCGAGGCCACGAGGGTGACCTCGTAGGACTCGAAGAGGTCCGCGGCCATTCCGGCGCAGTCACCGACGTTGTCACCGACGTTGTCGGCGATGGTGGCCGGGTTGCGGGGGTCGTCCTCGGGGATGCCGGCCTCGACCTTTCCCACGAGATCGGCGCCGACGTCGGCAGCCTTGGTGAAGATGCCGCCGCCCACGCGCAGGAACAGGGCGAGGAGCGAGCCACCGAAGCCGAAGCCGATGAGGATCGCCGTCGCGGTGTTCTGGAACACCATGATGATCGTGGTCGCACCGAGGAGACCGAGGCCGACGGTGAACATCCCCGCGACGCCGCCGGTACGGAACGCGACCTTGAGCGCCGCCGGCAGCGATCCGGCCTTGGCGGCTGCAGCCGTGCGGACGTTGCCGCGCACGGCCAGGCTCATCCCGATGAAGCCGGTGAGCCCGGACATGAGGCACCCGGTGAGGAAGGCGAGCGTGCGGAAGATGCCCGACGCGACGAAGCTGAGACCGATCTTCGTCCCCGGCTTGTAGACCTCGGTCGCGGTGATGAAGACGATGATCGCGAGCGGGATCAGGATGATCGCGATGGTCTTGAACTGACGGCGGAGATACGCCATCGCGCCTTCCTGGATGGCGGTCGCGATCTCGATCATGGTCGGGGTGCCCTGATCCGCCGCGATGACGCCCCGGACGAGCCCGAAGCCGACGACGATCGCCAGCACCGCGGTCACCGCGGAGAACACCAGCCAGAACCATTCACCCGAGCCGAGCGTGAAGACCTGGTAGCCGCCTTCGGCGAGAACGGTGCTCATCAGCTGCAGTGCTCCTTGGTGTGTCGATGCGCGCGCGCCAGGAACCGGCGCTTCAAGCCCAGGGACGGTATGGGGGCCGTCACGAGCGAGTCAATCTAGCGAAGGGGCCATGCGGGGCGCCGAAACGACCGTGGAACATGACCGATCAGCGGTCCGACCGGTGATCAGACGTGGTAGGGCACGGATGTCACGACGGTTCCCTTGCGGAACAGCAGCCGCCCCTTGAGGAAGAGGGCGCTCTGGTTGTGCAGCAGCTGCCCCCACCACGATCCGACGACGAACTCGGGGATGACGACGGTGACGACGTCGTTGCTGCGCACCGTGTCGAGCTCGTCCACGAACCGCAGCACCGGTCGGGCCAGCTCCCGGTAGGGAGAGAAGACGATCTCGAGGGGGACGTCGATGTGGAACCGCGACCACTCCCTCGCGATCTTCTCCTGCTCCTCCTCGTCCGATACGACCGTGACGGCGAGGAGCCGGGTCGGGCGCATCGAGCGGGCGTAGGCCAGCGCCTCGAGGACACCGCGGTGCACGCTGCCCACCAACACGACGACGGTGTGGTTCATCGGCCGGGGCCGGTAGTCCGGGTCGGCCTTCAGACCCTCCTCGACGGTGGCGTAGTGCGAATGGATGCTCTTGAAGAGCAGGATGATGAACGGGATCACGACGATCGGGACCCACGCCCCGCCCTTGAACTTCGTGATCGCGATGACGAGGAGGATGATGAACGTCGTCACCGATCCGACACCGTTCAACCAGGCGTTGAACTTCCAACGCGGCTCCCGCTCCTTCTGGTGGTGGCGCACCATGCCCGCCTGCGAGAGGGTGAACGACGTGAACACACCGACGGCGTAGAGCGGGATCAGGGCGTTGGTGAGCCCTCCGAACGCGACCAGGAGCAAGCCCGCGGCTCCGGCGAGAACGAGCACGCCGTTCGAGAACACGAGTCGGTCGCCGCGGTTGGCGAGCTGTCTCGGCAGGTACTTGTCCTGGGCGATGATCGACGACAGCCGCGGGAAGTCCGCGTACGCGGTGTTGGCGGCGAGCGTCAGGATCGCGGCGGTCGCGAACTGGAGCACGACGTAGATCGGGCCGTTGCCGAACACGAGCAGGCCCATCTGGGAGAAGACGGTCTGATCGTGGCTCGGATACGGATGAGTTCGGTGCGCGAGGACCGAGACCCCGAAGAACAGCGTGCCGAGGATGATCCCCATCCAGGTGAGGGTGATGGCGGCGTTCCTCGACTCCGGTCTGCGGAACGCGGGGACGCCGTTCGAGATCGCCTCGACACCGGTCAGCGCGACCGCACCGGACGAGAAGCCCTTCAGGATCAGGAACAGTCCGAGCGTCCCGCCCACCTGGCGAGTGCCCTCGAACTGCGACTTGTCGAGGGGGACGTGGCCCAGGTGCCCGAAGTAGCTCTGGAAGAGGCCGTACCCGATGAGCAGGGTCAGCACCGAGATGTAGATGTACGTGGGCACCGCGAAGATGCGACCCGACTCCTTGACCCCGCGGAGATTGAGCAACGTGATCAGGCCGATGAGGATCAACCCGATCTCGACGCGGTAGTCGATGAGGTCGCGGAACGCGGGGATCGAGATGATCGCGGCGACGCCCGCGGAGATCGACACCGCGACGGTGAGGATGTAGTCGACCAGGAGCGACGCGCCGGCGATGAGCGACGGCATCTCGCCGAGGTTCTCGCGGCTCACGACGTACGACCCGCCACCGCTCGGATAGGCGTGGATCGTCTGGCGGTAGGAGGTGATCACGATGGCGAGGATCAGCGCGACGGCGACGGAGATCGGGATCAGCGAGTTGAGCCCGAGCGCGAGGCTCGACGTGCCGAGCGCGGTGACGAAGAGGATCTCCTCCGTGGCGTACGCCGTCGAGGAGATCGCGTCGGACGAGAACACCGCGAGCGCGATGACCTTCGACAGCCGTTGGTGCTCCTGATCCGCGGTGGCCAGCGGCCTGCCCACCAGGATGCGCTTGACGACAGACACCCTTGCTCCCGAGTCGGCGCCGGACGAAGGTGGGAGTCTGACACGCCCGAACCCGCCACCAACGGCTCGGCGGGGCTAGCTTTCGCCCTCGATGCGAGTCGCGATCGCCGGTGCCGGCAACGTCGGACAACACGCTGCCAACTCGCTGCTCGAGGCGGGCCACGAGGTGCTCCTCATCGAGCAGAACCAGAACGTGGTCGACCGCGCGACCGTCGACAAGCGCATCGAGTGGTACGTGGGTGACGCGTGCGAGGTCGCATCCCTGCGGGAGGCGGGCCTCGACACCTGCGAGGTCCTCGTGGCGGCGACCGGTGACGACGAGGACAACCTCGTCGTCTCGCTGCTCGCCAAGCAGGAGTTCGCCATCCCCCGAGTGATCGCCCGGGTCAATCACCCGAAGAACGAGTGGATGTTCACCGAGAACTGGGGCGTCGACCTCTTCGTGAGCACGCCCACCTTGATCACCGCGATGGTCGAGGAGGCGGTGAGCGTCGGACGCCTCGTCGAGATCCTGCGTTTCGAGGGCGGGTTGGCCCGCCTCGTCGAGGTCACGCTGGCCGACGACGCCGGCGTCGTCGGGCGTTCGATCGCCGAGATCTCCCTGCCCCGGGACGCCACCATCGTGGCCATCCTGCGGGACGAGCACCTCGAGGTGCCGCGCGGTGACACCGTGTTCGCCCCGGGCGACGAGGTGCTCGCGCTGGTCACCCCGGACTCCGAGGACGAGATCCGCCTGATCCTCACCGGCGCGTCCGCCGCCTGACGACGACCGTGGGCTAGGCGAGCAGCTCGTACGTGGGGTTGTAGAGCACGTTCTCGTTCCCCTCGCGGATGACGACGCCGTCGACGATCAACCGGCGGCCGGGCGTCATCCCGCGGACCCGGGCCCTCCCGAGGAACACCGCCACCGCGGCCGCGCGCCCGTCGCTGATGGTGATCTCGATCGCGGGGGCGCCCGCGCGGGGCACGATGCGGAGCGACGTGATCTCACCCGAGAAGCGCGCGTGCCTGCGGGGCTCGAGCTCCGCGATCGGCGTGAGTCCGAGGTTGTCGCAGAAGTCCTTCAGTCGCGCCCGGTCGGACTCCTCGACCGAGCGGCCGACCCGCCGCACGAAGCCGCGAACACCCATGTCCTCTCCTGCATCTCGAGCCGGGGTCGGCACGGTACCGCCGATAGCATCGGCCCCGCCCGCTCGGAGACCCAGGAGGACCGCTGTGCACGTCGTCGTGGTGGGGTGCGGACGCGTCGGGAGCGAGCTCGCGGGGACACTCGAACAGCAGGGGCACACGGTCGCGGTCGTCGACAAGAAGAAGGACGCCTTCCGCCGCCTCCCCAAGGGGTTCGGCGGCTACCGCATCGTGGGGTTCGGATTCGACCGGGACACGCTCGAGGACGCCGGGGTGCGCGATGCGGGGGCGGTGGCCGCGGTGACGAGCGGCGACAACTCCAACATCATGGCGGCCCGCGTGGCCCGCGAGACGTTCGAGGTCGAGAGGGTCGTCGCCCGGATCTACGACCCGCGACGCGCCGTGATCTATCAGCGGCTCGGGATCCCGACCGTGGCGACGGTGTCGTGGACGACCGATCAGGTGATGCGCCGCTTGCTCCCCGGCGAGAGCCCGGCGGACTGGACCGACGCGTCGGGCACCGTCGGGCTCGTCGAGCGCGACCTCCCCGCGACGTGGGTCGGCAAGAAGCTCGGTGGCCTCGACGAACCGGGCAGCCTCACGGTGACGGCGGTCACGCGGCTCGGGTCGGCCCAGGTCGTGCGGCCCGATCTCGTCGGCCAGGACGGCGACATCGTGCACGTCATGGCCGATCTCGCCGCGCTCCCCCAGCTCGAGCACAAGCTGGCGCACGGACCCGAGCACTGAGGCATGCCACCGACGCGTGCTCGCGTTCTGGCATCCTTGATCGCTTCATGCACCCCCACACTCCCCGCGTCGTCGCGACCCTCGCGATCGTCGCCCTCGCCGCCGCGTGCTCGAGTGGTGGCTCCACCGCGACGAAGCCGCCGGTGCCCAAGGTCGACACGCGTGTGGACGCGAAGCCGGGCACCGTCACCGTCCAGGCCGCCGGGCTGCCCGTCGAGCTGCCCTCCGGTGACCGGGACGCGATCGTCGCCGCGGTCGGGAATTACGTCACCGAGGCCACGCTTCGTCCCCTCGACGGTCATCCGTCGAAGGACCTCACCGGCCTGCTCAGCACCCAGTCCGCCGACGCGCTGACCGGACCGAACGGCGACACCTTTTCCGACCTCGGGGTGCCACCCGCCAAGGGCAAGGTCACGGTCACGCTCACGCCGGTCGATCTCACCGCGCTCGCCGACCGGACCGCGAAGATCGACCTCGTCGGCGCGACGGTCGACCTCACGGTGCAGGCCACCACCGCGCAGGGCCCCGTCGCGATCCACCGCACCGGCGAGCTGATGTACACACGCCAGGACGACGGCTGGAAGATCCTCGGCTTCCAACTCGCGGTGACGCGCGACGGTGCCGGCATCGACGCCGCGGCTGCGTCGACGTCGTCGACCACCGGGACCACGCCATGATCCGCCGCCACCCGGTCCGCACGGCGCTCATCGCGGTCCCACTCGTGGTGATCCTCTCGTTCGCCACGCTCGTCGGACTGTGGCTGGCGGGCGTCCAGATTCCCGGCGCCGGCGCGTCGCGCTGGTTCACCATCACCAAGACGGCCAATGCCGACTACACCCCGAGCCCGACGGCCCCGGTGTTCCTCCTCGCGATCGGCAACGACGGGAGAACGGGCGAGACGGTCACCCGCGGCGACTCGATCCACCTCATCGGCGTGAACCCCGCGCTCCACCAGGCGACGATCCTCGACATCCCCCGCGACACCGGGATGGACATCCCCGGACACGGGCTGGACAAGGTCAACGCCTCGCACACGATCGGCGGTCCCCGGCTGGAGGCCGACACGATCAGCGCGGTGGTCGGCGTGCCGATCCCTTACGTGATCGACACGAACTTCGACGGCTTCATCGGGATGGTGGACGACATGGGCGGGCTGACCGTCAACGTCCCGTACCGGATGTTCGACACCTACTCCGGCGCGGACTTCCAACCCGGTGTGCAGAAGCTCGACGGCCACCAGGCCCTCGCGTACGCCCGCAACCGTCACCAGTTCCCGAACAGCGACCTGACCCGAACGCAGAACCAGGCGTACCTGATCCTCCAGGCGCTCACGCAGTTCCGAGCCGAGAACGCGGGACCGATCAAGACGCTCGGCCTGCTGGCGGATCTCGGGCGCCACGCCCAGCTCGACGGCATCGGGCTCAAGGACCTCTACGCGCTCGGCCGCCTCGGCCTGTCGATCGACCCCACCACGGTGAAGAACGTGCTCGTCCCGGTCACCAGCGGGAGCGGGAGCAGGCTCCAGCTCACCGGCGACGCGGCGGGCCTCTTCCAGGACTTCGCCGACGACGCGGTGCTCCAGACCCACTGAGCACCCCGCGCGATGCTGCGGCGATGACCACCGGCGACGCCGTCGACGCGCTCGACTCCATCGTCGCCGACCCCGAGCTCTTCGAACGAGCCATCGCCCGCATCGACCTCCCCGCCCGTGCGGCCCGGACCGCCCCTCTCTCGGCGTCGCTGCATCCCGACGTCGAGGCGCGGCTGGCGAGTCGTGGGATCGGCGAGCTGTACACGCACCAGGCCGCGGCCGTCGACGCGCTCGCCGCGCGTGACCACGTGGTCGTCGCGACCGGGACCGCGTCGGGCAAGTCGCTCTGCTACCAGCTGCCGATCATCGACGCCGCCGTCCGGGGCACCGGCGACACCGCGGCTCGCGCTGTTCCCCACGAAGGCCCTGGCTCAGGATCAGCTGCGGTCGCTGCGCGGCTGGCTCGTCCCGGGACTCCGCGCCGTGACCTACGACGGCGACACCCCACCCGACGACCGCAGGTGGGCACGCAAGAACGCGACCGTCGTCCTCACCAACCCCGAGATGGTCCACCAGGCGATCCTGCCGTACCACCAGCGTTGGTCCACCTTCCTCATGCGGCTGCGGATCGTGGTGATCGACGAGCTCCACGCGACGCGGGGCATCTTCGGCAGCCACCTCGCGAACGTCGTCCGCCGGCTACGGCGGGTCTGTGCCCACTACGGATCGGATCCGGTGTTCTGCTTCTCCAGCGCCACGATCGGGAACCCGGCCGAGCTCGCCACCACGATGCTCGGCGCACCGGTGCGCCTGATCGACGACGACGGCTCACCCCAGGCCGAGCGCGGCTTCGCGTTCTGGCAACGACCGCTCGTCGACGCGATCTCCGGCGCCCGGTCGTCCGCGAACGTCGAGACCGCCGAGCTGCTCGCCCGGTTCGTCGCCGCCGGTCATCCGACGCTCGCCTTCACGCGCAGCCGCCGGGGTGCCGAGCTCGTCGCGACGCACGCGCGCCGGATCGTCCGGTCCCGCCGGCCCGACGCGGTGGACCGCGTCGCGGCGTATCGCGCCGGATACCTCCCCGAGGAACGCCGCGTGCTCGAACGCAGGCTCAGCAGCGGTGAGCTCCTCGGTATCGCCGCCACCAACGCGCTCGAGCTCGGGATCGACATCGGCGGGCTCGACGCGGTCATCGTCAACGGCTTCCCGGGGACCCTCGCGTCGCTCCGCCAGCAGATCGGGCGGGCCGGTCGAACCGGACGGCGCGCCGCCGCGGTGCTCATCGCCGGCGACGACCAGCTCGACCAGTGGTACGCGCGCCACCCCGACGAGCTGTTCCGGCGACAGGCCGAGGCCGCGATCGTGAACCCGCACAACCCGTTCGTCCTCCGACCGCACATCGGCTGCGCGGCCCACGAGCTCCCGCTCACCACCGCCGACGAGGACTGGTTCGGCGAGGGACTCGACGACGTGGTCCGCGAGCTCGTCCACGAGGACCTGCTCAAGCCACGCGCCGGGAAGATGTACTGGGCGGGGCGCCAACCCCCGGCTCCAGCCGTCGGGCTCCGCAGCGGGGCGGGCGCCGAGTTCACCCTCGTCGACGAGGACCTCGCGCCGATCGGGACGGTCGACGGCGCGCGCATCTTCTCCGTCGCGCATCCGGGCGCGATCTACCTCCACCAAGGTCGGCAGTGGCGAGTGGACCGGCTCGACGTCGACGCCCGGGAGGCGCACCTCGCCGACGCGGACGACGCCGACGAGTACACCCAGCCACGCGAGACGACCGACATCGAGGTGCGATCGCTCGACGCGCGCGAGCCGTGCGGGGGTGGCCACGTGCACCTCGGCATGGTCGAGGTCACGAACCAGGTCGTCGCCTACCAGCGCAAGCGCGCCTCCACCAACGAGACGATCGAGACCGTGCCGCTCGACGTACCGTCCCGAACCCTGGTGACCCAGGCGATCTGGTACACGGTGCCCGCGGCTGCGCTCGAGCGCGCACGCGTCGACCCTCCGCAGGTCCTCGGCGCGGTGCACGCCGCCGAGCACGCGATGATCGGCATGCTGCCCCTGTTCGCGATCTGCGACCGCTGGGATGTCGGAGGGGTATCGATGGCGATCCACCCCGGCACCGGCCACCCCACCATCTTCGTGTACGACGGGTACGCAGGTGGCGCCGGCATCGCCGCGCTCGCCTACGCCGACGCGTCGGAGCACGTGCGTGCGACCGCCGAGCTCGTCGCCGCGTGCCCCTGCGAAGCTGGATGTCCGTCGTGCGTCCAGTCGCCCAAGTGCGGGAACTGGAACGAGTACCTCGACAAGCGCGCCGCCCACCGTCTGCTGGAGGTGCTGCGCGGGTCCGTCACCGCGTGAGCGCCGCTACCTCGGCGCGGGTGCATCGAGCGACAGCGTGAACGTGTCGCTCGCCACGGGTGGGACCTCGCCCAGGGCCTGGATGGTGACCGTGTGCGGAGAGCCGTCACACGGGAACGGGATCCGTTGCCGGCCCTTGGTCCCCTGCGCCGACGACGCCTGGATGTCGTCGACCAGGAACACCGCGCTCTGGGCATGTGCGATCCGCCAATCGACGATGATGCCGTCGCCCACGAAGTCGTCGATGCAGGCGACGGGTGGCACCGCCGCGAACTTCACGATCGACGCCGGGGTCTGGTCCACCTGGACGTGCACGTCGAGCACCTTGCAGGCCGACACCGCGCCGCCGGGGAGCACCGTCTTGCACAGCCGCGCCCCGGAGCGATTGCTCCCGACCCAAGAAGCGTGTTCGAAACGTGCGGACGTGAGGATCGCGTCGGACATGTCGGCGCCACGCAGGTCCGCCCGGGTCAGATCCGCGTGCGTGAGGTCGGCGCCCTTGAGATCGGCGCCGCGGAGATCCGCCTGGCGGAAGTCTGCGCCCTCGAGGTTCGCGCCGGCGAAGCTCGCGGCGCGAAGATCGCTCTGGGACACGATCACACCGGCGAGGTCGAGTCCCGAGCAGTTCGTGTGCGGCTCGAACGTGCACCCTGCGAACTCGTTGGTGAGGATCGCGTGCGAGCTGCTGCAACCGACGACGACGAGCGTCACCGCGATGAGCCCGGCACGACGGAGGCGACGCATCGACCGACCGTAGCAACACTTCTGATCCGAGCGGTCGCAGGGACGACGCACCCGGCCCGGGCACCGACGCCGGTCAGCGGCACCCGGTGAGATCGAGCACACAGTCCATCCGGACCTCGGCACGGGCCCGGCCGCGCACATCGCCGATCATCACGCTGACCTCGGCATGCTCACCGACGCAGTCACATCGGCGCAGGACCGCGCCGTCCGCGGCGGCGACGCTGCGGGCCGCATCCACCGCGGCGACGGGCCCGCCGAGGTTCGCGAGCACGTCGGCCGCGGCGAGAGCGGCCGCATCGGCGGCGGTGTCCGCCCGCGCCGATCGGCCCGCGGCTCCGCCGGCGCGCGCGACGCCGAGCCCCACGACCGCGGCGAGAACCACCAGTGCGAGCGCGAGCACCGTGACGCCACCCTGCTCGTTGCGATTCATCGCTCGACCCGCATGACCGCCGACGCGTGGAGCACCGGGTCCGGGAACAGGAGCCCGACCATCGGCAGGTCGGTGTGGGAGGTCACGACGACCTCCACGCGGATCGGCTTCCCGACCGCCGGCCGATCACCGACGTCGACACGAGCGTCGGAGAGCACCCGCCGCGCGGCGACGCGGGCCGCGCCCGGATCAGGATCGACGCTCGCGGCGCGTACCGCTTCCCTCGCCGCGTGGACGACGGCCACGTAGTCGCGCACGATCAGCGCGGTCTGGAGCACCGCGAGCAGGAGGAACACGACGAGCGGCAGGATGAGCGCGAACTCGACGGTCGCCTGCCCCTCCTGGGGGCAGGCGGACCGACGAGGCCGCGTGGGCGAGATGGTCACCCGGGCAGGATCTTGCTGATCACGACGTCGAACAGCTTCGCGATCGTGTGGCTCTTGGTGGCCCACGTGATCACCAAGGTCCCGATCGCCGCGGCACCGAGGATCACGAGTGCGTATTCGGCCGTGGTCTGTCCGGCCTGGGTCATCTGGTCCCGTACCGCGCGCACGCGCTCGCACAGGGTCTTCCAACCACGTCGCATCATCAGATGCACTCCTTCGATTCGTGAGATGGCGGGGGAAGCGAGGGGCCGACCGGTCAGAACCGGGACAGCGCCGACAGGACCGCGGGCGCCACGGTGAGCAGCGCGAACGCCGGGAGCACGAGGAAGACGAGCGGGAACAGCAACTTCACGGGCAGCACGCGGGCACGCGCCTCGGACCGGCGACGAGCCCGGCTCCGGGCCTCGGCCGCAAGGCGACCGAGCGCGCCGGACGCGGGTGCCCCGAGGCGCGCGCTGGCACCCAGCACGTCGGCGACGGGGGCGAGCTCTTGGGTGGAGACCGAGAGCTCGGCGAGCGCATCGCCGAGCGACCCGCCGAGCTCCGTGCGGACGAGCACGCGCCGGAGCGGCTCCGCGACCACGGGCGGCGACCACCGGGCGGCGATCTCGATCGCCTGACGGGCCGGCGATCCAGACTCGACCGCGACGATGAGGAGGTCCAAGGCCGAGGGGAGCTCACGGTCCAGTGCCTCGCCCGCGCGCCGGCCACGCCACCGCGCCGCGGCGTCGGCCACGACGCGTCCGACCGGGCCGCTCGGAAGGCGAGGCCGCCGGCGTCGGGAGTGGTCGCGTCCGGGCAGGCGCGCGACGACCGAGGCGCGTCGCGCTCGTACGACGAGCGGCGTCGCCGCGAGCGCCGCCCACCCGACGGCCAGCACGACGGCCGAGAACCTCACGGGCGCGCCCCCACGAGTCGGTGCATCCACCAGCCGGCGAGCGCCTCGAGACCGAGCCCGACCACCAGACACATGCGGCCCGCGTTCGAGCTCACGAGGATCCGAACCGAGCCGGGATCGGTGGCACTCGAGAAGACGAGGTACGCAACGGGCGCCACACCGACCACGATCGCCGAGATCCGGGCCTGCGCCGACAGGGCCCGCGCCTCGTCCCGGGCCGCCTCGTCCTCGCGCAGTGACACCGCCAGCCCCTCCAGCGGCGTCGACGCCGCGCCGCCGACGCTCGTGACCATGGCGAGGGCACCGGCGGCGACGGCGACGTCCGCCACCGGCCGCTCGGCACTCCACACCCCCAGTGACTCCACCAGCGACGCGCCGAGCGCGAGTCGGGCCACCACGCGGCGCAGGTCGCCGGCCAGCGGTCCCGGACGACCGGCGAGCGTCGTCAGCGCGTCCGGCACGGTCCCGCCGGCGCGCAGGTGGGCCACGACCTGGTCGAGGATCCCGGGGAGGGCGCCGGACGCGGCCCGATCGTTTCGGCCCGCTCGCCGGTGCAGCACGACCGGACCGGCGACGACGGCCCCCACCGTCCCGGGCAGCACCAGGACCGGTGCGAGCACGAGGCTGATCCAGGCCACGCCGGCGATGCCACCGAGGTACCACCCGACGGCGGCCTCCGGTGTGAGCGCGAGATCCGAGCGGGTGATCCGGCGCGCGATCGCGTCGCGAATCGGCGGTGGGAGAACCCGCACCGGTGGGCGCAGCTGCCGAGCCCGCGCGCGCCCATCGCTGCGCGCCCCCGCCCGTGCGAGCCCCGCGGTGAGGGCCAGGCCCCCGGCGATGGTGGCGAACGGTGCTGCGCTCATCGCGCGCCGGGCTTCCTGGCCGCCCGGGTCGGCGCGTCACCGGCAACCAGCACACCCGCCCGACGGGTGAGGAGCGGAGTCACGCGGAAGGGTCCTTCCTCGGCGACCTCCACGACCTCGGTCACCTCGCGTCCGCCGTCGGCCCCGCGGCTGACCTGGATCACGACATCGACCGCCGATCGCAGCTGCTCGGAGATCGCGTCGTGCGGGAGGCCGGTCCCGCCGAGCAGAGCGAGCGTGGCGAGCCGGCGCAACGCATCGACCGGGCTGTTCGCGTGCACCGTCGACACCGAGCCGTCGTGACCCGTGTTCAGCGCCTGGAGGAGGTCGAGCGCCTCCGCGCCGCGCACCTCGCCGACCACGAGTCGGTCCGGGCGCATTCGCAGCGCCGCACGCACCAGCTCCCGCACGGCGACCGCGCCGCTGCCCTCCGCGTTGGCGGGCCGGGCCTCGAGCCGCACGACATGCGGTTGGCTCAGCCGCAGCTCGGCGGTCTCCTCGATGGTGACGATCCGCTCCGTCGGGTCGACCGCGGCGAGCAGCGCGTTCAGCAACGTGGTCTTCCCGGATCCGGTGCCGCCCGCGACCACGATGTTGGTGCCTCGACGCACGAGCCGACGCAGGACGGGCGCGACCTCGGGCCCGATGCCGAACGCGTCGAGTTCGAGCCGGCGCGCACCGAAGCGCCGGATCGTGATGCACGGCCCGTCGATGGCGAGCGGTGGGATCACCGCGTGGAGGCGGGAACCGTCCGCGAGGCGGGCGTCGACCATCGGCGACGCCCGGTCGAGCCGCAGGGCGAGTGGGGCGAGGATGCGCTCGGCGACGCGGAGGATCCCGGCCTCGTCGAGATGCAGCGGCACCGGTTCGATGCAACCCGCCCGCTCGACGTAGCAGCGACCGGGCCCGTTGATCATGATCTCGTCGATGGTGGGATCGAGGAGGAGCGGCTCCAGCGCGCCGAGCCCGACGACGTCGTCCACGACCGCGTCGACGAGTCGCGCGCGCCGGTCGAGGGCGAGCAACGGATCCTCCACCGTGAGGAGCGCCGAGATCCTCCCGCGCAGCTCGTCGACCGACGCGCCGACCAGCTGCTCGGCACCGTCCGCGGCGAGCAACCGCCGATGGACGGTGGCCCGCAGCGTGCGGTCCTCGACCGCGGAGCTCACGCCGCAGCTCCGCGGCGGACGAGCCCGAGCTCACGGAGTATCTGCGCCCCGGCCCGCCCGAGCGGTTCCGGGAGCCGGGCCGGCAGCACTCCGGCGTCCACCGCGCGGGCGATGGCCGTGCGGACCGGGATCCGGGCGACGACCGGCCGGCCCAGCACCTGGGCGACATCCGCCGGGCCGAGGGAGCGGCCGGGCTCCTGGAGCACGACCAGGCCGTAGGCGCGGGCCGTCAGCGGGAGGTTCGCCGCTCGGCGCAGCGAGAGGTAGCACTCCCGGGTGACGACGAAGGCCGCGTCGCTGACCTCGGCCACCGCCCGAGCGACGGCGGTGTCGGGCACGCCGACGTCCACGATCGTGAGTGGGCCGTCGCGCAGGGCCACGGCGAGGGCCGCGCCGGCCGCAGCCGCGGGCTCGGGTTCGAGCACGCCGTGGCCACGGCCGCGTGCGAGGAGCGACAGGCCGGGGACGATCTCGACGCCGAGGCGTTCGAGGGCGTCGGTGGGTGCGGTCGGACCGGCCGCGAGCCAGTCGGCAACCCCCGTCTCGGGCTCGGCGCCGAGGCCGAGCACGGCCGGGAGGTCACCGCGGAGATCGACGAGCCGGACGTTGCCCACCGTGGAGGCGGCATGGACGGCGCACGCAGCCGCGGTGACGGAGGTACCGGAGCCGCCCTTGGGCGACCAGAACGCGAGGAGAGACACGGACCACTCCCGGAATCGGAGCGCGCGACGGCGCGCGGACGAGATCTCCGGGGAGTGGGACGGGGAAGGGTCGTCACTGTGACGTATCGGACGAACCATGTCAAGGGTCGCGCGTCCGTGCGGGAACGGACGCGTCACCGGGTAGGCCGTAGTCTCGCCGCCATGGGCGCCGCGGCCTTCTTCGACCTCGACAAGACGATCATCGCCAAGAGCTCGGTGCTCGCGTTCGGCAAGCCCTTCTACCGCGAGGGGCTTCTCTCGCGACGGGCGATCGTCAAGAGCATGTACGCGCAGATCGTCTACATGCTCGTCGGTGCCGACGAGTCGAAGATGGAGGAGGTGCGCGAGGCGATGCTGTCGCTCACGAAGGGCTGGCAGCAGGACCACGTCGCGTCGATCGTGGCCGAGACGCTCGACGACGTCATCTCCCCCATCGTCTTCGCGGAGGCCCTGGAGCTGTTCGACGAGCACCACCGCGCGGGCCGGATCGTGGTGATCGTCTCGTCCTCTCCCGAAGAGGTCGTCAAGCCGCTCGGCGCGTACCTCGGCGTCGACCGGGTGATCGCGACCCGTGCGCGCATCGACGACGAGGGTGCGTACACCGGCGAGCTGGAGTTCTACGCGTACGGTCCGCACAAGGAGACGGCGATCGTCGACTTCGCCGAGACGAACGGAATCGACCTCGCCGACTCCTACGCGTACTCGGATTCCGTCACGGACGTCCCGATGCTGTCGGCGGTCGGCCACCCGGTGGCGGTGAACCCGGACAAGGACCTGGAGCGCGAGGCCGTCGAGCGCGGTTGGGAGGTCCGACACTTCGCGCGTCCCGTCCGCCTGCGGGACCGGGTCCCGGTACCGCCCAAGGGGCCCGCGATCGCGGTCGGGACCGTCGTCGCGGCCGGAGGCGCGGCGGTCGGCGCGTACGCGTGGTGGCGACGGCACGCGAGCCACGCATCGAGGTGACCGCGATCTCGGAGCTGGCGACCCTCCCGACGCCGGTGCAGCGCATGGACGCACTCGCGGCGATGCTCACCACGACGGCGACGCTCCTCGTCAAGCGCGACGACCTCACCGGGCTCGCGCTCGGCGGGAACAAGGCACGCAAGCTCGTGCTCCTCGCGCACGAGGCCGTCGCCGAAGGGGCCGACTGCCTGGTGACCGGCGGCGGTGCGCAGAGCAACCACGCCCGGCTCACGGCGGCGGCGGCCCGGCGACTCGGCATGGACTGCCACCTCGCCCTGGCCGGCCCGGCGCCCGCCGGCCGCGAGGCGAACCTGCTCCTCGACGAGCTGCTCGACGCCCGGCTGCACTTCACGGGCGCGGACACCTACTACGAGATCGAGGACACCATCACCGCGCTCGCCGACCGGCTCCGCTCAGAAGGCCGGCGGCCGTACGCGATCCCGGTCGGGGGCGCGTCGGTCGCGGGGGTCGCGGCCTACGCGCTCGCCGTCGACGAGCTGCGCTCGCAGCTCGACCGCGACCCCGAGGTGATCGTCGTCGCCGACGGCTCGGGCGGCACGCACGCGGGGCTGCTCGCGGGGCTGGGGGCGGACTCGCCCACGCGGGTGATCGGGGTGGACGTGGGCACCCGGCCGGATCTCGACGAGATGGTGCCCCGCATGGCGACCGCCGCCGCGGAGCATCTGGAGCGCGGCGCGCCGAACGGCACGGTGATCGTCGACCACGATCACGTGGGAGCCGGCTACGGCGAGCTGTCGGACGCGTGCCGCGACGCGTTGCGCCTGGCCGCGCGCTCCGAAGGTCTCCTGCTCGACCCCGTCTACTCGGGCAAGGCCATGGCCGCGCTCTGTACGGCCACGCGCACGGGGCGCATCGGGGAGGGCGACACCGTGGTGTTCTGGTCCACCGGCGGCGCACCGGCGCTGTTCGCGCGGCGCTACGAGGCCGCGCTCACGGGGCCCTGACGCGCAACGAGCGGGCCCCGGAGGACCCGCCCGTCGTGTGTCTCGCTGTCGTGCAGCCGATCAGGCGTCGCCACGCACCTTGTACGCGACCGCGGCCCCGAGCGCCAACACGACGAGCAACAGCAGGAACTTCTTCACGGTGATCCCTTTCCGCCTGAGGTGACGCCCGGACTCTATCCCCACCTCCCCGGCGGAGGACCGATCACCCCGACCCGACTTTTTGGTTGTCGAGGCCCGAAAACGGCAACGCACAGCCGAGAAGTCGGGCGTGGGAGGATGCCGGCGGAGGTGAACGGGGTCTGGTGGCCCCCCTCGTCTTCAAAACGAGTGGGACGGGCGAACCCCGTCCGGTGGGTTCGATTCCTGCCACCTCCGCCACTCAGCCCGACGGCACCCAGGCCGCGGCGATCACCCCGTCGCGGAGCTTCGTCGGCTTCGGATCGCCCCGACTCCAGCGGTACAGAACGTCGGTGTACCCCTTCTGGTGCGCGGGCTGCTTCGTCGGCGACACCATGAGGAGGTGCCGGCCGCTGGGGTCGGAGTCGAGCCCCGAGATGTCGGCCCGCCACCGGAAGAGCGTCCGTTGCACCGACCCGTCGTCGGCGCAGGACCACCGCCCGCTCGCCGTACGCACGCGTGGCCCCCGTCGGCGCCGACGCAATCAGCTGGCGCGTCGGCGCCGAGGAACCCGAAGGACTCGAGTCCCTCCGGCGCGCGGCACAGGCACCGCGCCTCGCCAACCGACTGGGCGCTCGTCGCATCGAGCACGAAGGGCTTGTCCCACCCTCCGAAGAAGACCTCGGGGTTCCAGTCGAACGACAGCAACTCGCCATCCGCCGACCACGCGAGATGCGACAGCGACAGCTCGTCGTGCCGCACGCGTCCGCCGGCGGCTCGATCAGGACCCGGGACTCCGCCGCGCCGCGGATCTCCAGCGATCCCGGATTCGTCAGCGTGCAGTCTCGGTAGTCGCGGGAGAACGCGACCGCACCGCTCGAAGGGTCCACCGCGACGGTCCGCCCACGGCCGACGAGTGTTCGAGGTCCGCCCCCGATCGGGACGCTGAAGACCGATTCGATGCCGCTCGTTCGGCATCCAGGCGTCGGAGCATCGATTGCCGTGTAGTAGACCCTGCTGCCGTCCGGCGACACCGCGAGCCCGGGATCGCCACGGAACGTTCCCTCGTCTTCGGCGAGCGTGCGGATCAGGTGCCCGTCACGGGCGTCGAGCACCACGAGGTGGAAGCGGTTCGTCACCGCGACAACCAGCGCGGGTGCCGTGGGCCGCGGTCGGTTCGGGATCCACACGGCGGCGACGATGCCGTCGTGCAGCTTCGTCGGGTGCTCCTCGCCGCGGCTCCAGCGGTAGAGCGCGTCGACGTGCCGCACGTCGCTCCGGCGGGCCGCCAGGAGCAGGTGGTCACCCGTGACGTCGCTCGCCACGTTGTCCATGTAGCCCGCCCACCGGAGGAGCGTGCGGTGGCGCGTGCCGTCCTCCCCCAGCGCCACGACGCGGTCGACCGCCTCGAACGCGTCCGGCGACCGCGAGATGGCCAGGAAGTCGCCGGTCGCGCCGAGATACCCGTACCAACCCGTTCGGGGCGGCACCGAGCACACGCACCTCGCCTCCTCGACCGAGTTGGCTCGCTCGGTGTCCAGCACGAAGACCCGCTGGCGATTGGTGATCCGGGTCCAGTCGAGTGCGAGGTGTCGCGAGTCCGGCGCCCAGGAGAGCCGGCCGATGGAGCCGCCGAACGGGAACTCGCGGTTCGCGCCGGTGACGAGGTCGGTGACGAGGAGGGTCCGCCACGACGGGCAGCCACCCGGAGGGAGCGGGGTCGGGAGCACGCCGAGTGACGCGAGGTGACGCCCGTCCGGGCTCACCGCGATGAGCGGACCCGCGACACCCTCGTACCGGCCGGGGCCGCGCACGTCGGCTCGGTTCACGACGTCCTGGGGCGGACAGGCCCCGCCCTCGCCGGCGGTCGTCCCGTAGTACACGGAGGCACCGTCGGGCGTCGCCGCGAGACCGGCCGTACCGCTCGCGTCGCGCGCCCCGGCGCGAGAGCACCCGGCGGATCCGCCCCGTGTGGGCGTCGAGCACCACGAGCCGCTGGTCAATCGTGACTGCGGCGATCAACGACGGGGAGTCGGTCCTCGTCGACGAGACCGTCGACCGACCCCGGACCGCGACGACGACCCCGCCCACCAACGCCGCCAGCACCACGACGGCGATCGCCGGTCGGAGCGCGAGCGAGACGCGGCGCCGTCCCTCGGGACGATCGCCGGTCAGGCGGGTTTCGATCCGCTCGTACGAGTCGGCACCGACCGCGACCTCGGTCGCCTGCTCCTGGAGCGCCGACCGGAGCTCCTCCTCGTTCACGACCGCTCCTCCAGGCGCCGGCCGAGCGCGGTGAGACCGCGGGATGCGTGCGACTTCACCGCTCCACGCGAGATTCCGAGCGTCGATGCGATGTCGGCCTCGGAGAGGTCGAGGTAGTACCGGAGCACGAGACACTCCCGTTGCCGGCGCGGCAACAGGCCGAGCGCGTCCACGACGTCGGCGTGCTGGGAACGCACGACGAGGTCCTCGTCGGCCGGCGCGCCGAGCGGCGCGACGGGCGGCACGTACCGTCGGACGACCGCACGGTGGCGCAGCTGCGAGCGGGCACCGTTCACCACCGCCCGCCGCACGTACCTCACCGGGTCCTCGACGCGCGGCCACGCGCGGTAGACACGCACGAACGCGTCCTGCACGACCTCCTCGCCCGTCCACCGATCGTCGACGAGGAACCGGGCCAGACGAACGAGCTGCTCATAGTGCTCCCGGTGCAGGGCCGCGAACGCCAGGTCACGACCGGTCTCCTCCGGCATGCCGTCCGCCCCCGCCATGCCGGCCATCATCACCCGATCCGACGCATCGGGGGATGGCCCGGTTGTCTCCGCCGGTCATAAGGTCGGACGCGCCACCCCCGACGAGAGCGAGCACCACCATGGAATACCGCCAACTCGGCCGTACCGGCACACGGGTCTCGGAGCTGTGCCTCGGCACGATGACCTTCGGCAACGAGGCCGACGAGGCGACCAGCCATCAGATCGTCGACCGCTTCGTCGACGCCGGTGGCAATTTCATCGACACCGCGAACGTGTACAGCCAGGGCGCGTCGGAGGAGATCACGGGCCACGCGATCAAGGACCGGCGCGACCGCATCGTCCTCGCGACCAAGGCCCGCTTCCAGATGGGTGACGACACGAACGCCGCTGGATCGTCCCGTCGCAACTTGCGCGCCGCGTGCGAGGCGTCACTCCGCCGGCTCGGCACCGACTGGATCGACCTCTACCAGGTGCACATGTGGGACAAGCGCACCCCGCTCGAGGAGACACTGTCGACGCTCGACGACCTCGTGCGTGAGGGAAAGGTCCGCTACATCGGGGCGAGCAACTTCGCCGGGTGGCACCTGGCCAAGGCACTCGGCATCAGCGCGCTCCACGACTGGGAGCCCTTCGTCTGCCTCCAGCCCGAGTACTCGCTCATCACCCGCGACGCGGAACGCGAGCTGCTCCCGCTGTGCCGGAGCGAAGGCCTCGCGGTCATCCCGTGGAGCCCGCTCGGTGGCGGCGTTCTCACCGGGAAGTACTCCAAGGACCAGGACTTCCCGTCCGGGACCCGGGGCGCGGACACCGAGAACCCGATCACCTTCACCTACCGGCTCGACGACCGCGCCTGGAGCATCGTCGACGCGGTGAAGGACGCAGCGGCGAAGGCCGGCAAGAGCGCGGCGCAGATCTCGCTCAACTGGGTGCTGCACCGGCGCGGGGTCACCGCGCCGATCATCGGCGCCCGGAACCTGGCCCAGCTCGAGGACAACCTCGGGGCGACCGGGTGGCAGCTCGACGAGGAGACCTCGAAGGCCCTCGCGTGGGCGAGCGCGTTCCGGCTCGGCTACCCGTACGAGTTCATCCAGTACGCGGGCTGAGCGGCGGGAGCGAAGCGATGGAGATGCGACAGCTCGGTCGGACCGGGACCCGCGTCAGCGAGGCCTGCCTCGGCGCCATGACGTTCGGCCGGGAGACGCCGGAGGAGGAGAGCGCCCAGATCCTCGATCGCTACCTCGATGCCGGCGGCAACTTCGTCGACACCGCGAACGCCTACAGCCGCGGCAGCGTCGGAGGAGATCCTCGGACGGCTGCTGGCCGGCGGTCGGCGCGACCGGATCGTCCTCGCGACCAAGTGCCGCATGACGATGGGCTCGGGTCCGAACCAGAAGGGCGGCGTCGCGGCGGGTGATCCGCGAGCAGGTCGAGGCGTCGCTCCGCCGGCTCCGGACCGACTGGATCGACCTGTACCAGATCCACTGCTGGGACCGCGACACACCGCTCGAGGAGACGATCTCGACCCTCGACGACCTCGTGCGCGAGGGGAAGGTCCGCTACGTCGGTGCCAGCAACTTCACCGGCTGGCAGCTCGCGACCGCGCTCGGGGTCGCGCACCTCCATGGCTGGGAGCCGTTCGTCTCGCTCCAGCCGCAGTACTCCCTCGTGTGCCGCGACATCGAGCGCGAGTTGATCCCCCTCGCCGACTACGCCGGGCTCACGGTCCTGCCCTGGAGTCCGCTCGGCGGCGGGTTGCTCTCGGGCAAGTACCGACCCGGCGAAGCTCCGCCGGGCGACACGCGCGCGACCGACGACACGCCCTCCGCGCTCCTCATGCGGCTGCGGATGGCCGAGGAGCGCAACTTCGCCGTCGCGCAGGCCGTCGCCGACCTCGCCGAGGACCTCGACCGGACCATGGCCCAGGTCGCCCTCAACTGGGTGCTGCACTCGCCCGGTGTCACCGCGCCGATCCTCGGGGCGCGCACCGTCGCCCAGATCGAGGACAACCTCGGGGCCGTCGGGTGGGCCCTCGACGTCGACGCCCGGAAGCGCCTCGACGACGCGAGCGCGATCGAGCGCGGCTACCCGTACGAGTTCATCGACTGGATCCACGCCCGCTGACCGATTCCGACACGCGTGCTGCACGCCCTGGCGTGCAGCACGTGTGCGAGAACGGCCGGGGTGGGGTGGGTCAGACGGCGAGGAGGTCCCGTGCGCCGGTGTCGGCGGACGGGTGGCGGAGCTTGCTCATCGCACGGGCCTCGATCTGGCGGATCCGCTCCCGGGTCAGGTTGAAGTACTCGCCGACCTCTTCCAGCGTCCGGGGCTCGCCCCGGTCCAGCCCGAACCGCAGGGCGAGGATCTGACGCTCCCGCTCGTCGAGCGGCGACAGGAGCTTCTCGATCTCCGCCGGCAGCAGACGCGGTGGCCGCGACCTCGAAGGGCGATTCCGCCGAGCGGTCCTCGACGATGTCGCCGAGCTCGGCGTCGCCGTCCTCACGGAGCGGCTCGGAGAGCGAGAGGGGCTCGGCCGCGAAACGCAGCGCCTCGGTGACCTTGTCCTCGGGCATCTCGACCTCGGCCGAGAGCTCTGCCAGCGTCGCGGGGCGACCGAGCTTCAGCTCCAGGCGCGAGCGCGCCTTCTGGAGGCGGGCGAGGGTGTCGCCCGCGTGCACCGGGAGTCGGATGGTTCGACCGGTGTTGGCGATGCCGCGGGTGATGGCCTGGCGGATCCACCACGTGGCGTAGGTGGAGAACTTGAAGCCCTTGCGCCAGTCGAACTTCTCGACCGCGTGCATCAGGCCGAGGTTGCCCTCCTGGATCAGGTCCAACAGCGGCAGACCCGACGCCTGGTACTTCTTGGCGATCGAGACCACGAGCCGCAGGTTCGACTGCACGAACGTGCGCTCGGCATCGTCACCGATCCGGATGTTCTTGCGGACCTCTCGCTTCTTGGCCGCGGTGAGGGACTTCCCTCCGGCCTCCTGCTCCTCCCGCGCCGCCTTCCCGAGCTCGATCTCCTGAGCCAGGCGTACCTCGTCGTCCTTGGTGAGCAGGGGATACTGCCCGATATCGGTCAGATACAACCGAACCAGGTCTTCTTCGTCCCGCTCCACACGCTCCTTGGCCAAGAAAATCGGTCTCCGAAACTAGAAATACTGCAGACAAGAGAACAACCACCGAGCGGACGGGGAATGTTCCCCGATCCCTGTGGGAGGTCCCTGTACGATACCGGTCCCGTCAAGGACGCTTTTCCACAGGCCCTGGGGAAAAGGATCGGCGCCGGGGAGGCCCCGTGACGGAAGTGGAGATCACCGTAGTCGCCGGGACCTTCCAGGCTCGTAGCGGATCCGAGTCCGCGCTCGCGTCGATCCTCGCCCGGTACGTGGTCCTGACCCGGGCCGAGCCGGGGTGTCGGAACGTCGATCTGGTGGCCTCGACGTCCCAGAGCGGGCGGTTCCTGATGATCGAGAAGTGGGACGACGCCGACGCGCAGCGGGCCCACCTCGACGGCGACGCCATGGTCACCATGGCGACCGACGCGACCGCGGTGCTCACCGGTCCGCCCGACCTCGACCTCTACGCGGTCATCTCCGCTCACGACCTGGAGTGACCGAACGGCGCGCTCAGCGACCGCGCCGACGCGATCAGGACGCGACGGCGCCCCGCAGGCTCTCGCGGCGGAGCGAGCGCTTCCGCCCCGGACGGGTGTCGGCAACCGCGAGTCGCTCCGAGATCGTCACGACCTCGTCCCAGGTGAGGGTCGCTCCCTGCCAGATGCGTTCGAACTCGGCGTCGGCGACATCGTTGAAACCGCAGTAGAGCCGGAACGTGTAGCGGCGACGCTGGACCCGCACCGGGAACCCGAGCGCACAGAGCCGGCTCTCCGCGTAGGCGTCCCAGACGCCGCGCTGGCGATCGTCGAGGTCGTCGTCGGACGGGGCGCTCTCGAACCCACCGACGACGCGGTCCTTGGCCCGCAGGAGCGACGCTCCGAGCTCGACCCGGGTGTTCTCGACCGACAACCCGGTCTGGCGTTGCGGGCTCTCGAAGCAGCCGCCGCTGAACCAGAGCGAGGCAGCACCGTCGGTGACGTCGACGAAGGATGCCGTCAGCGGATGGGGCAGCACCTCGTCGACCTCGACCGTGACGTCGACGTCGACCGGGAAGTCGACGGCGGCCATCGTGTCGGTGATGATCCCCCGGACCTCGTCCGCGTCGAACTTGACCAGCGTGAACTCGCTCGGGACCAGCGTGACGTCACCCACGAGCGGGGCTCACTCGGCGCCGGCGACCATCGCCTCCGCGTCGGCCTTGGCCTGCGCGGCGATCTCGGCCAGCTCGTCGATCTCGTCCGTCGAGAAGCCCGCCATGGCGCGGAGCTTCCGCGCGAGCTGGATCGGGTTGTCGTCGGTCTCGCCGCGGAAGCCACCGAGGCTGAAGAGCTTGTCGACGGTGCGCTGGAAGTCGAGCGCACGCTCGCGCCGCTCGGGATCGTCGGCGGTGAGGCGCCGGAGCCAGTCCGAGCCCATCTTCACGTGCGTCACCTCGTCGGCGAGCATCCAGTCCTCGCAGAACTCGAGCACCGGGTCGCCGGAGCTGTCGCCGAACTCCTTCATGGTGTTGAAGACGTCGATGGCGAGGCCCTCGAGGGCGCGGTTCACGCCGCACAGCCGCAGGATCGGGTCGGGTGCGCACGCCGCCTCGTAGAGGAACGTGGCCTCGGAGTACTCGCCGATCTCGGTACCCATCCAGTCGCCGAGCTTCACCGAGATCTCGACGTGACGGCTCTCGTCCCAGCACTGGCGGGCCATGTCGAGCTTGAGCGCGAACGGCGCCTGCTCGTCGTCGAAGTCATAGGTGGTGCGACCCGCGCCCTCGAGGGCCTGGATCTCACCGGTGAAGATGCCGTGCATCAGGTTGCGGGCCCGGTCGGCCGCGGCGGGCCGCTGGGGCTCGAGCCGGGCGGAGCCGAGATCCCGCTCGCCGATCTTCTGGTTCCGCGGGTCCATCACCTGATCCATGATCGACGTGCGGACGAAGCGCGAATCGCGCGCCAGCATCTCGGGGGGCAGTTGCTTCCTCATACCGAGGCTCCTTCGGTTGTCTCCGCGCCCAGGCTACCGGGACCGGCGATCCCTCCGGCCGCCAGCATGATCGCTTCGAGCTCCTGCTGGCGACGGCTCGCCCGCTCCAGTTCCTCGGGCGTCTCGATGAGGGACTGGAGCAGCATCTCACCCTCCCGCCAGTCGTCGAACTCGTCCTGGAGCATGAACCCCAGGGAACGCTGGGTCGGGCTGTCGGTGATCCGGCTCGTACCGTTGAGGTGGTAGGTGTACGCGGCGATCTTGCGGGGGAGGAGCACCCGGTAGACGCCGACGAGCTTCTCGATCGTGTGCTCGGGCGCCTCGGGCTCGCGCAGCGCCTCGACGAACGCCTCCATCTCCGAGTTGGCGGGCTCGGTCAGGCGCTCGGTGTTCATCTCGCGCAGCTCGGGGAGCCGCTTGTCCATCAGCTCGGCGTGCCATGCGTGGTGGTAGCAGTGCCGGCCGAGGACGAGCTTGACGTCGAGCTCGGGGACGGTCGCGACCCAGCCACCGAGCGACTCGAACAATCGCATCTCGAGCCACTTGTAGGCACCGACGCGGCGGGCGGTCTCCTCGACCGAGAAGAGCCCGGGCAGCTCCCGTCGATCCCACGGGGCGAAAGCCGCACGCGGCTTGAACGGGTCGGACATGCAGAGGCTCCGCTCGATGTGGTCCGGCTCGACACCGGACGAGGGATTCGCCGCATTCTTCGTCCCGTGACGACCGAGGGTCAACCACGGGTGACGCGGGTCACGTTCCTCGTCAGCCGGGCCACCGGTTCGTGAGGGGCAGGCGGCGGTCCTTGCCGAACGCCTTGCGCGACACGCGCACGCCGGGCGGAGCCTGACGCCGCTTGTACTCGCTCCGGTCGACGAGCCCCGCGACGCGCACCACCGTCGAGCGGTCGAACCCGGCGGCGACGAGGTCCGCGACCGAGCGATCCTGCTCGACGTAGCCCTCGAGGATCGCGTCCAGCACGGGATACGGCGGCAGTGAGTCCTCGTCCTTCTGGTCGGGACGCAGCTCCGCGCTCGGCGGCTTCTCGATCACCGAGCGGGGGATGACCTCGCGCCCCAGACGACGGTTGACGTCCTCGCACAGCGCGTAGACGAGCATCTTGGGCACGTCCTTGATCACCGCGAAGCCGCCGGCCATGTCGCCGTAGAGCGTGCTGTAACCGGTGGCCATCTCGCTCTTGTTGCCGGTGGTGAGGACGAGCCAGCCGAACTTGTTCGAGATGGTCATCAGGATCGTGCCGCGGATCCGCGCCTGGAGGTTCTCCTCCGCGAGCCCCGGCTCGGTGCCCGCGAAGGGCTCGGCGAGCATCTCGGTGAAGGTCCGGTAGGCGGGCTCGATCGGCACGACGATCGTCGGAATGCCGAGGTTCGCCGCCAGCGCCTCGGAGTCGCTGACGCTCCCCTCGCTCGAATACCGCGAGGGCATCAACACGCCGGTCACCTTGTCGGGACCGAGA
This sequence comes from uncultured Acidimicrobiia bacterium, assembly GCA_963752335.1. Classification (GTDB taxonomy): domain Bacteria; phylum Actinomycetota; class Acidimicrobiia; order IMCC26256; family JAENVU01; genus JAENVU01. The sequence continues at coordinate 316,704 of CAVVXW010000001.1, forward strand.
GCGTCCGCCGCGATCGCTGCGACGAGCGACGAGTCGATCCCGCCCGAGAGGCCGAGCAGCACGTGGGTGAAGCCGTTCTTCACCATGTAGTCGCGCGTGCCGAGCACGAGCGCGCGGTAGACCTCGTGCACCGGGGCCAGCAAGGGCTCGACCCGGGGCGGCCGGGACGGGAGCCCGAGGTGGCTCTCCGAGACGGGGACCTCCGCGAGCGGTGCGACGCCCGCGCGGCCGGCTGGTGCACGGCGGTGATGGGCCCGTTGCACGTCGAGGTCGACGACGAGCAGGTCCTCCTCGAACTGCAGCGCGCGCGCCACCAGGCTCCCGTCGCGGTCCACCACCATCGACGCGCCGTCGAACACCAGCTCGTCCTGACCACCGACGAGGTTCACGTAGACGATGGGTGCCTGTGCCTCCCGCGCCCGCTCCGCCAGCATCGCCTCGCGTTCATGGATGCGGCCCGCGAAGTACGGCGACGCGTTGATGTTGACGACGACCTCGGCACCGGCCGCAGCCTGGGTCACGACCGGGCCGTCGGCGCTCCACGCGTCCTCGCACACCGTGAGCGCGACCTTCAGGCCACCGACCACGAACAACGGACCGTCGACGACCGCGGGCTCGAAGTAGCGCTCTTCGTCGAAGACCGCGTAGTTCGGGAGCAGGTGCTTGCGGTACACACCCCGGACCGCGCCCCGCGCGCAGAGCGCCGCGGCGTTGGCGAGCCGACCCTCGGGGAGTGCCTCGACGATTCCCAGGACCGCGGCGGTGCTGCCCGTACGGCTCGCGACCTTCTCGAGCGTCTCCGCCGCCGCCGCGACGAACGCAGGACGGAGGAGCAGGTCCTCGGGCGGGTACCCGGTGATCGCCAGCTCGGGGAACGCCACGAGATCGGCATCGAGCGAGGCCGCGCGGTCGTACGCGTCGAGGATGCGCGCCTCGTTGCCGTCGAGGTCGCCGACGACGAGGTTGAGCTGGGCCGCCACGACCCGCATCCGAGGCATAGCGAGAGGATACGGGGCGACCGTCCAACCGGTGGCCGTCGAGAACACCGCCCCAGTACGCGCCGCCCGCGACCCCGTCCGCGTCAGTCGCGGTGGAACGGGTCGTGGGAGGGAACGCCGCGCGCCAGAACGAGTCGGACGAGCACCCCGACCACGCAGAGCAGCACGCCGAGCACCATCGCGTCGCTCGGGAGCGACGGAAGCACCACGAGCACCGCCGAGAGCGCGAGCACCGGGATGACCGGCACGCGCCCGATGGCTCCCCGGGCCCGGAACCGGCGCGGATGCTCCGGCATCCGGAACCGGAGGACGATCACGGCGACATTCACCGCGATGAACACGGCATAGACAGAGAAGTCGGTGACGCTCGCCACCAGGGTGAGGTCGCGCACGAGCACGAACCCCGCCGCGACCACCACCGCGACCGTGATCGCGGTGAGTGGGGCACGGCGTCGCCCCAGGCGGCCGAGCGGGGCCGGGAGCGCGCCGCTCCGAGCCATGCCGAATTGCAGTCGCGAGGCCGCAGTGACACAGAGCAACGTCGTGTTCGTTGTCGCGATCAAGGCGACGACGGCGAGGACCGCGGCGCCGCGGCCACCGAGCGTGTGGTCGAGGACGTCGGCCAACGGCCGCGCCGACGCGCCCAGCTTCGACGACCCGAGGACGCTCACGGCGGCGATCGCGACGCCGACGTACAGGACCGTCGAGATCCCGAGCGAGAGGAGGAGCGCGCGAGGGACGGTCCGGGTGGGGTCATGGGTCTCTTCGGCAAGTGTGATCACCTCGTCGAACCCGATGAAGGCGAAGAAGACCAGCGCCGCGGCACCTACCACTCCTCCCGCGCCGGTTCCGGCACCCGAGAGCAGATCGACCCGGCCCAGATGGGGTGCGCCGATGGCGATGACGTAGATCAGTCCACCCACCTGCACGACGCTGAGGGCGACGGTCACGCGCGAGGACCGCCGGATGCCCGACCAGGCCGTCGCCGCGACGCCGGCGAGCAGCGCGAGCGCCGACGCCCATTCCGGGACGTCGACGAACCATGCCACGTACCGACCGAAGCCGAGCGCGACGGTCGCCGCCGCGACCACCAGCCCGACGATCATCACCCATCCGACGAGGAACGCGACCCACGGCGGATATGCGTGCCGCGCGTACTCGAACTCCGCACCCGCCTTCGGGAACATCGACGCCAGCTCCGCGTAGCTGATCCCGGTCAGCGTGCTGAGCACTGCGGCGAGCAGGAAGGCCATCCACACCCGCGGGCCCGCCAGCTCGGTCGCCGACCCGATCAGTACGTAGACCCCCGCTCCGATGATGATCCCGACACCGCTGGCGGTCACCTGCCAGAGGCCCAACGCTCGTTCGAGCGGCTCGACGTCTTCCTGGTCGCTCACCCGACCGTCGCGCTCGACATCACACGCCGGTTCCGGCGCTCGCGGGCATCAGCATGGTCGGATGGTACGGACTGTCGCCCCCGGGGGCCGATGCGATCGAGCGCGCCCCGGAATGGGATCGCACCGGAGCGGCGCCGTACCCTTTGCCCCGCCCGAGAGCGACCGCCTCGGAGCGCAGCGTTCGGAGGAGCGACACGTGGCCCGCAAGGTGTTCGTCATCGGCGTCGGCATGACCAAGTTCGAGAAGCCGGGCGGCAAGGAATGGGACTACCCGGACATGGCCAAGGAGGCCGGCACCAACACGCTCGCCGACGCGGGGATCGCCTACGACGAGATCGAGCAGGTCGCGGTCGGCTACTGCTACGGCGACTCCACCGCCGGTCAACGTGCGCTGTACGAGATCGGTGTGAGCGGGGTGCCGGTGGTCAACGTCAACAACAACTGCGCGACCGGCTCCGAGCGCGCTGTACCTGGCCAAGCGCTTCATCGAAGGCGGCCTCGCGGACTGCACCCTCGCCCTGGGCTTCGAGAAGATGGAGAAGGGCTCGCTCGGCATCAAGTACATGGACCGCGCGATGCCGATGCAGCGCACGTTCGAGGCGATGAACGACAAGCGCGGCTTCACCCAGGCTCCGCCCGCACCCCAGATGTTCGGCAACGCCGGTCGGGAGTACATGGAGCGCTACGGCGTCAAGGCCGAGAGCTTCGCCCGCATCGCGGAGAAGAACCACCGGCACTCGGCGAACAACCCGTACTCACAGTTCCGGGACATCTACACGCTCGACGAGATCCTTGCGTCGCCGATGGTGCACGAACCTCTCACGAAGCTCCAGTGCTGCCCGACCTCGGACGGCTCGGCGGCCGTGATCCTCGCGTCCGAGGAGTTCGTGCGGTCCCACGGACTCGCCGACCAAGCCGTCGAGATCCTCGGGATGTCGATGAAGACCGACTTCCCGTCGAGCTTCGACTCGGGAAGCGACATGAAGTTCGTCGGGTTCGACATGTCGCGGGCCGCGTCGCAGGAGGTCTACGAGCAGTCGGGCTTCGGTCCGAGCGACGTGGACGTGATCGAGCTGCACGATTGCTTCTCGGCGAACGAGATGATCACCTACGAAGCGCTCGGGCTCTGCGACGAGGGTGGCGCCGGCGACCTCATCGACTCCGGCGCGGTCACCTACGGAGGCGACGTCGTCGTGAACCCGTCGGGCGGGCTCATCTCCAAGGGCCATCCCCTCGGCGCGACCGGACTCGCCCAGTGCTCCGAGCTCACCTGGCAGCTCCGCGGCACTGCGGACGCTCGTCAGGTCGACGGTGCGGAGCTCGCGCTGCAGCACAACCTGGGCCTCGGCGGCGCCTGCGTCGTCGCGATGTACAAGAAGGGCGAGTTCGTCTGACCGACGCTCGCCCAATCGACGCGCAGATCGAGCCCTCCACCCCCAGATTTGCGCGCGCATTCGAGGGGGTATGGCGTCGGATCTGCGCGTCGGTTGGGGCTACTTGCAGGTTGCGATGCCGCCGTCGACGGGGATGATCGCGCCGGTGACATAGGTCGACGCGGGACCCGCGAGGTAGACGGCGATCCCGGCCATGTCGGCGGGTTTGCCGATCCGCTTCATGGGGGCGCTCTCGGCGATCGCATCGCCGAAGGCATCGAGCGTCGCGGCCATCATCTTCGACTCGAACGGACCGGGCGCGATCGCGTTCACCGTGATCCGCGGCGCGAGCTGGCTCGCGAGATGACGGGTCAGCTGGTGCACGCCGGCCTTGGCCGTCGAGTACGAGTAGGTCTCCATCATGGGGACCTGGATCCCGTCGATGGAGCCGACGTTGATGACCCGCGCGGGGTCCTCCTCGCTCGCAGCAGCATCGAGCAGAGGGCGCAGGAAACGCGTCAGGTGGAACGGACCCTTGACGTTGATGTTCAGCACGCGGTTCCAGGCGGCGTCGTCATGCTCGGCGAGCGGCGCTCCCCAGGTGGCGCCCGCGTTGTTGATCAGTACGTGCAACCGGTCCTCACGTCCGGCGATCTCGCCGGCCAGGCGGCGGCACTCGTCCTCGGTCGAGAGGTCCGCGGGGATCCCGATGCAGTCACCGACCTCCGAGAGGCGGGCGGCGACCTCGGCGCACACGTCGGCCTTGCGAGACGACACGTACACCTTCACACCGGCGCGCACGTACGCGTCGGCGATCATGAGCCCGATCCCGCGCGTCCCGCCGGTGATGAGCGCGGTCTTGCCGCGGATCGAGAACAGGTCGTCGAGTACGTCGTCGGTCACGTTGCATCCTCCCGGCAGCAGGCCCGGGACCGTAGCGCCGCCCCACCCGCCCGTGACTCGGCGGTCGTGCTCATCCGAGGCGTGGGGGGCGAATCCGGCGCCCGGTGAGCGGGGTCGGATCCGCTCCGCGAGCTCGGCCGAACGGCGCAGCACCTTGTCGAGCAGGTTCACCAACTGGGCGCGCTCGTCGGCCGTGAGGTCCTGCATCATCGCCTTCTCGACGACCCGGATCCCCGGCAACGCGAGATCGGTGATCGCGCGTCCCTCCGCCGTGATCTCGACGAGGACACTTCTCCGGTCCGCAGGGTTCGGGAGCCGACGAACCCACCCGCGTCGCTCCAGCACGTCGAGTGTGGCCGTCATCGTGGCACTCGCGACCAGGACGCGATCCGCGATCTCGGACGGGGTGAGTGGCTCACCGGCGCCGTCGAGCACCGCCAGCGCGGTCAGGACCGGGTGCTTGATGCCGAGGGAGGCGCCGACGCAGCGGTCGAGCTCGGCCAGCACGGCCTCACCCGCGCGCACCAGGCTGGCGTAGGCCTCGGTGCTCGGCGCATCGCCGTCCGGATACTCCAGGGCGTAATCGGCGTCGACGCGGACTGCACCGCGCGCGCCGACGGCGGAGCGGTTCACACCGCTCCGCCGTGCGTCGGCTGAGGATCGCTCAGGCGCCGGCAAAGATCTCGATCCTCGGGGCGCCCGCCACTCCACCACGTTGCATCGCGGACTTGAGCTCCGGGTCGGACGCGAACGCCTCGGCCTGCTCGAAGCTCGGGAAGTCGTGGATGACCACGACGTCGTTGGCGTCGGTCGGCAGTTGCAGGACACGGTCAGCCGTGCATCCGTGCTGGTCCCGGAGCGTGCCGACCTGTTCGTAGACGAGCTTCCAGGAATCGAAGTCCTCGACCGGATGGCGGACGATCAGTGTGGCGGTCATGTGGTTCCCCCTTCGTTTCGCTGCCGCTCGGTGCGGCCCCGGCGACAATGCCATCGTACAGAGTATCTTATCTCGGAGTCAAGCTATTTATCTCGGAGATATATCAGAACGGCGACTCCACGCCGCCGGTCTCGACGTAGACGGTCTTGCGCTGGGTGAAGTGCTCCAGCGCGGCACGACCGTTCTCGCGCCCGATCCCCGACTGCTTGACCCCTCCGAAGGGCACCTCGACCGGCGTGACGTTGTAGGTGTTGATCCAGACGATCCCCGCCTCCAGCGCCGCCGCGACGCGATGACCGCGTGCGAGGTCGCGGCTGAAGAGCCCCGCGGCAAGGCCGTACTCGGTCGCGTTCGCACGCGCGACGACCTCCTCCTCGGTGTCGAACGCGAGCACGCTCATGACCGGACCGAAGATCTCGTCGCGCACGATCACCATGTCGTCGGTGCAGCCGGTGAAGATCGTCGGCTCCACGAACCACCCGCGATCGAGAACCTCGGTTCCGACGGCCCGGCGGCCGCCGGAAGCGACGTTCGCGCCGGCGGCGATGCCCGCCTCGATGTACCCGAGCACCTTCTGCAGGTGATGCTCGGAGATCAGCGCACCGACGTCGGTGTCGGGATCCATGGGATCGCCGACCACCAACTTCTCGGTGCGGGCACGCAGCGCCTCGACGAAGCGGTCGTGCACGTCGCGGTGCACGAAGACGCGCGTCCCGTTCGAGCAGATCTCGCCCTGGGTGAAGAAGTTGGCGAGCAGCGCGCCGGAGACCGCCTGGTCGAGGTCGGCATCGTCGAAGACGAGGAGCGGCGACTTCCCGCCGAGCTCGAGCGTGACCGCCTTCAGGGTCTCGGCCGACGCCGCCATGACGCGCCGCCCCGTCGGCACGGACCCGGTGAGCGAGATCTTGTCGACGCCGGCGTGCGCCGCGAGGGCGGCACCGACCACCCCGCCGCCGTGCACGACGTTGAACACGCCGTCGGGCAACCCCGCCGCGGAATAGACCGCGGCCAGCTCCATCGCGGTCAGCGGCGTGAGCTCGGAGGGCTTGAACACCATCGCGTTGCCCGAGACGAGCGCCGGTGCCGACTTCCAGCACGCGATCTGGATCGGGTAGTTCCATGCACCGATCCCCGCGCACACTCCGAGCGGCTCGCGCCGCGTGTAGGCGAACGCACCACCGAGGTCGTGGTACTCGCCGTGCAACGTGGCTCCCGCGGCCGCGAAGAACTCGAGGCAGTCGGCACCACTCGCGACGTCGACCGTCAGCGCCTCCGCGATCGGCTTCCCTGTGTCGCGGACCTCGAGTCGGGCGAGGTCGTCGTTGCGCTCCCGGAGGATGGCCGCAGCCCGGAGGAGTATCCGCGACCGCTCGGCCCCGGTCATCGCCGACCAGATCGCGAACCCGTCGCGCGCCGAGGCGACCGCCCGGTCCACGTCGGCCGCACTCGCGACGCCCACCTCGGCGAGCACGTCGCCGGTCGCGGGATTCACGCTCGTGAAGGTCTCCCCCGATGTCGCGGCGACCGTCCGGCCGCCGATGTACAGGTCGATCGTCACCGCGCCCGCTCCTCCGTTCCCGGGTGCCGGTGGTACTCCACCGGTTCCGGCGCCGGCATCTCGTTCCCCAGGATCGCGTCGGCCACGCGCTCGGCCAGCATCATCACCGGGGCATAGATGTTGCCGTTGGTGACGTAGCGCATCACGCTCGCATCGACGACCCGGAGCCCCTCCACACCGTGGACGCCGAACGAGTCCGGATCCACCACGGACGCGTCGTCGGTCCCGAGCCGGGCGGTACCCGAGGGATGGAGTGCCGTCTCCGCGTCGCGGGCCACCCAGTCGATGATCTGATCGTCGGTCCGGACCGACGGCCCCGGCGACAGCTCGCCGCCGTCGAAGGGCGCGAAGGCCGGCTGCGCCAGGATCTCGCGCGCCGCGTGGACCGTCTCGACCCACTCCTTCCGGTCGTTCGAGGTGGAGAGGTAGTTGAACCGCAGCGCGGGCTTCGCCCGCGGGTCACGCGACGTGATCGTCACGGTGCCGCGGGAGTCGGAGTACATCGGCCCGACGTGAACCTGGTAACCGTGCCCGCCGCCGTCGGGCACCGTGCCGTCGTAGCGGATCGCGATCGGCAGGAAGTGGAACATGACGTTGGGGTACGCGACGTCCGGGTTGCTCCGGATGAAGCCGCCCGCCTCGAAGTGGTTGGTGGCGCCGGGACCGCGCCGCGCGAGCCACTGCAACCCGATGAGCGGCCGCCGCCACCGGGCGAGGTTGGGCGCCATCGACACCGGTTGCGTACACGTGTGTTGGAGGTACACCTCCAGGTGGTCCTGGAGGTTCGCGCCGACGCCGGGGAGGTCCGCCACGACCGGAACGCCGAGCCCGTCCAGCCGCGCGCCCGGCCCGACGCCCGAGAGCTGCAGCAGCTGGGGCGAGTTGATCGCACCACCGCACAGGACGACCTCGCCCGCACTGATCCGCTCGACGCCGCCACCGCGTCGCAGCACGTCGACGCCGACGGCGCGCCGACCGTCGAACGCGATGCCCGTCGTCAGCACGCGCGTCCGGACCTCGAGGTTCGGTCGGTGGAGCACCGGGTGCAGATAGGCACGCGAGGCGCTGAGCCTCCGGCCGCGATGAATGTTGCGGTCGAAGCGGCCGAAGCCCTCCTGGCGGTAGCCGTTGACGTCGTCGGTGAGCGGGTACCCGGCCTGTTCCACCGCGGCGAAGAAGGCCTCGAACAGCGGGCTCGCCGCCGGTCCCCGTTCGAGGGTCAACGGGCCCTGGTCGCCCCGGAACTCGTCGCCCCCGGCGAGGCAGGTCTCCATCCGCTTGAAGTACGGCAGACAGTGCGCGTAGCCCCAGCGCTCCATGCCCGGGTCCGCGGCCCATCGCTCGTAGTCGAGCGGGTTGCCGCGCTGGAAGATCATCCCGTTGATGCTGCTGGAGCCGCCGAGCACCTTGCCCCGCGCGTGGTAGATGCGGCGCCCGTGCATGTACGGCTCGGGCTCGGACTCGTATCGCCAGTCGTAGAACCGCGACCCGATGGGGAACGACAGTGCCGCGGGCATGTGGATGAAGACGTCCCACCGGTAGTCCGGTCGGCCGGCCTCGAGCACGAGCACGCGTCGCGTCGGGTCCGCGCTCAGGCGATTGGCGAGCACACATCCGGCCGAACCGCCGCCGACGATGACCACGTCGAACTGCCGGCTCACGCGCGCGCCCTCATGATCGGATGCACCCTACGGGCTTCCCCCTCTCGCCGGGTAGGGTTCCCCTCGGTCGAAGGGGGACGACATGCATCGTCGTACGATCACGGGGCTGCTCGTCGGGCTGCTGAGCGTCGCGAGCATGGTCGGATTCGGCCCGAGCGGATCGGCCGGCGCCGCGATTCCACCCCCCGTCACGTGCGTCGGCTGCTACGTCCCACCGGCCGTCACGAGCTGGCAGATCCAGCTCCAGGGCAAGGTCAACCAGAAGAAGACGGCGACGCTCTACGACATCGATCTCTTCGACAACGCCGCGTCCGTCGTCGACGCACTCCACGCCAAGGGTCACACCGTCGCGTGCTACTTCAGCGCCGGCTCGTTCGAGAACTGGCGGCCCGACGCCACCTCCTACCCGGCCGACGTCAAGGGCAACGGCAACGGGTGGCCCGGCGAGAAGTGGCTCGACGTGCGCCGCCTCGACGTGCTGGGCCCGATCATCGAAGCCCGCCTGGACCTCTGCCGGGCCAAGGGCTTCGACAGCGCCGACGCCGACAACATGGACGGCTACACGAACAACTCCGGGTTCCCCCTCACCGCGGCGGACCAGCTCGCGTTCAACGTCTTCGTGGCGAACGCCGCACACACGCGCGGTCTGTCGATCGCGCTGAAGAACGACCTCGATCAGGTTCCGGACCTGGTCCCGTACTACGACTGGGCGGTCAACGAGCAGTGCCACCAGTACGACGAGTGCGACCTGCTCCTCCCGTTCAGCGCGTCCGGCAAGGCCGTGATGCAGATCGAGTACAAGGGCCGCAAGTCGACGTTCTGTCCCGCCGCGAACGCCAGGAACTTCAACGCCATCAAGAAGCCCCTCAGCCTCAAGGCGGCCGTCAACCCCTGCCGCTGACGTCACCACGGAGACTTCAGGAGAGGGTGCGCGCGCGCCGATCTCCTCGAGGACGGTGAGATCGGCGTCCGAGCCGGTCGGAGGGAACGACAGTGTCTCGGTTGGCCTCGGGCACGACGGCAGTGCTCATCGTGCTCGTCATCCTCGCCGCGGTCCTCGGATCGCGCGTCCACGGAACGACCACGCACACCCGGTCCGCCCACGGCCGGCCCCCCGCGCCGCTGGCGCCGCGCCGGGGTGCGCTCCTCGGCTCGTTCGTCTCCGCCGACGGGACGGGGTGGAGCCCGGCCGTCGTCACGGCGCGCGAGACCATGCTCGGGCGCCGCTACGACATCGACCATCGGTTCCAGAACTGGACCGCACCGTTCCCCACGCCCGCCGACCGATGGGACGTGGAATCGGGGCGCGTCCCGATGGTGACCTGGCAGCCGGACACCACGAGCCTCGACGGGATCAACGCCGGCAGTGACGATGCCGCGATCCGCGACCGCGCCCGGGCCGTCGCGGCGTTCGGTCATCCGATGTTCCTGCGGTTCGCCCACGAGATGAACGCGAACTGGTATCCGTGGGACGGCACGCACAGCAGCACCCCCGGAACGCACGACGGACCCTCGAAGTACGTCGCGGCCTGGCGCCACGTGCACGACCTCTTCGTCGCGGCCGGCGCGACCAACGTCGTCTGGGTGTGGAGCCCCAACCGCACGAGCATCCCGGACGCCGGGTGGAACGCAGCGAGCGAGTACTACCCGGGGGACGAGTACGTGGACTGGGTCGGGATCGACGGCTACCAGCGCGATCCCCGGCACGACCGATCCTTCGCGACGTTGTTCGGCCCGCTCTACCACGAGTACGCGCGGCGCAAGCCGATCATGGTCGCCGAGACGTCGTCGGTCGAAGGCCCGACGCCCGGACGCAAGGCCGCCTGGATCGACGCGACCCGCAACGACATCGAGCATCGCTTCCCCGCGATCGCTGCGCTCGTCTGGTTCGACACGGCGAAGAAGGGCCTCGACTGGCGCGTCGACAGCTCCGCCGCCGCCGAGCGCTCGTTCCGTTCGCTCGCGAACGACCCGTACTTCCGGACGCGCACCGACCCGACCCGGTCTACCCTCGGACGATGGACCTGAGCACGGCCCTCGCCTTCGCCCGTACGACCCGTCAGGGCGTCCTCACGACGATCCGCCGCGACGGGCGCCCACAGATCTCGAACATCATCTACGCGATCGACGACGACGGCACCGTTCGCATCTCGGTGACCGAGACCCGCGCCAAGACGAAGAACGTGCAGCGCGATCCCCGGGCGTCGCTCTACGTCTGCCGCGACAATTTCTGGGCCTATGTCGTGCTCGACGGCACGGTCACGCTCTCGCCGGTCACCCGCGCGCCCGGCGATGCCGCGTCCGACGAGCTCGTCGCGCTCTACCGGTCGCTCGCGGGCGAGCACGAGGACTGGGACGACTACCGCGCGGCCATGATCCGCGACGGTCGGCTCGTCCTCCGGCTCACGCCACTCCACGCGTACGGCTTGCTGCCCTGAGCGGGGTCAGCTCATCTGCGCGACGGCGCGCTGCATCTCCTCGGGCGAGACATCGCGGATGTGCGTGTGGAGCGCCCACAGGTGTCCGAAGGGATCCTCGACCAGCGAAGCGCGATCGCCGTAGAACTGGTCCTCCGGCTCTCGCGCGACCGTCGCGCCGGCCGCCTTCGCCTTCGCGACTGCGGCGTCCACGTCGGGCACGTACTGGTGGAGCACGACGCTCGAGCCGCCCAGCTTCTTCGGGCTGGCGCCCGAGCCGGGCATGTCGTCGGGTGCGTCGGCGAGGTACACCGACGCTCCATTGACCACGATCTCGGCATGCCCGATGGCGCCATCGGGCATCGCGAGCCGGTACCGCTCCTCGGCACCGAACGCCTTCACGTAGAAATCGATCGCGGCCGCGGCACCGTCGATCATCAGGTACGGGATCATCCGACCGGACTGGTCGGGGGGGACACCGTCGACCATGGGACACCTCCAGAGCTCGACACCGTCTGGCCACCCTAGGTCCGCGCGCTCGGGTCACAACAGGGCCGTGCAGGGGCACCGGGCAAACCCCATCGGAACCGAACCGGCGCCTCGGTAGCCTCGCCGCCGTGGACGAGCGGCGCGCCGGAACGCTGACCGGGGCCGCGGCCTACGTGCTCTGGGGTCTGTTGACGCTGTACTGGCACGAGCTCACCGGGCTGAGCGCGATCGGGCTGATCGGCTGGCGCGTCACATGGTCGGTCGCGCTCCTCGCCGCGGCGTTGACGCTGCTCCGGCGGTGGTCCGACCTCCGCCCGGTGGTGCGCCACCGCCGGCTCGCGCTGCGCATCGGCGCCGCGAGCCTGGCGCTCGCCGTCAACTGGACCAGCTACGTCTGGTGCGTCACGCACGGGCGCGTCATCGAGACCGCTCTCGGGTACTTCCTGTCGCCGATCGGGCTCGTCGTGGCCGGCGTGCTCGTGTACCACGAGCCGCTCCGCAGAGCGCAACAGGTCGCCCTCGGGCTGGCGGCCGCAGCCGTCGTCGTCCTCGCCGTCGGCTACGGCGCGCCGCCCGTCTTCGCACTGCTCATGGCGACGACCTGGACCGCCTACGGCATGCTCAAGAAATCCGTCCCGCTCCCGATGCTCGAGAGCCTGACCGCCGAGTGCCTCGCCCTGCTGCCCGCCGCGATCGCGCTGCTCGTCGGGTTCCAGATCGCGGGACCCGGGAGTCTCCACGGCGCCACCACCCTGCAGCTGGTGCTCGTCCCGCTCACGGGTCTGGTGACCACGGTGCCACTGCTGCTGTTCGCGCACGCGGCGCCCCGAGTTCCGCTGGCGACCCTCGGGTGGTTGCAGTACAGCGTGCCGACGATCAACCTCGCGTTGGGTGCGCTCGTCTACGGCGAGGCGATGCCGGCATGGCGGGTCGCGGGCTTCGCCCTGGTGTGGATCGGCCTCGCGCTCATCACCGTCGACGCGCTCCGACGGCGCGCCCCGGCGCTCGAGCCGGTCGCCTGAGCAGCCCTACAGCGGGAGCTCCACCGCTTCGGTACGGCGGGCGGGGATCCGCTCGCCCGGGAGGATCACGCCGGTCACGTTCAACGGGTCCACACCGTTCACGCTCACCGTCGCCACCGAGGGATCCAGCCGCCGTACGGCCTTCAGACCGTCGACCGCGGCCGGGAGCGCGAACTGCTCGCCGCTGAAGCCGTTCACGAACCGTCCGCCGCGGATCTGACCGCGATCTTCCATGCGCCGCAGCGCCCACTGCAGCTCCCGCCACCGCAGGGCAGCACCTTCGTGCGCGGCGATGTCGTAGAACACCACACCCCACCGCGCGAGCAGCTGCTCGGCCCATGCTTCGGCGAGCTCCTCGCGGTCGATCGCGTCGGCTCCGGCATCCTCGTCGCCCACGACGGATGCGGCCGCGCCCACGAGCGACCACCGGCCCGCACCGATGTCCACGGTCGGGGCGCCCCGCCGCAGCCGGCTCAGCCGACGCTCACGCGGGTTGCGGGATCGATCGCGCCTGGTCACCGAGCGGATCGCGCCGAACCCGTCGCTCGTGATCAGCCCACGCGCGACCGCTTCCCAGAGCGCGCCGTCGATCTCGACCGGCAGCCGGCCGGTCCGTTCGGCGAGCTCACCCGCGAAGCATGCGCCGCGGGCCGCGAGGACGTCGAGGATCTCACGCACCGCACCGGCGGCCGGGACCGGCGGCACCCCGGGACCGCGCACCGCGGCGAGGAGCCACGCCAGGTCGGGTCGGAAGACCAGCGAGACAGGGGTCGCCTTCGACGTCGCGCCACCCCGCTTGTCGGGATCGAGGAGGGTCGGCGGTGCGAGCCGGAGCCACGCGAGCTCGCCGGCGAGGCACCGCTCGTCGAGCCAGGCGGGCCGGTAGTCGGCGATCCGCCGGGCGAGCACGTGCGGCTCCCAGGCCGCCGCCGCGACCGCCGCTCCCTGGAGCTGCTCGAGCACGGTGCCGAGCCCCGCGCGCCCGCGGAGCTCGTGGCCCGGCGCCACGTGCTGCCAGCGCACCCAGAACCGCACGAGCTGCTCGGGCGTGACGGCGTCGATCTCGCGACGTCGTTGCCGGCGGGAGTAGCTGTGCATCCGGGTCAACAGCCGCCGTGAGCACCACTCGACCGCGCCGCTCTCGGGCTCGGTGAAGTGACCCTGGATCGCGAAGCCCTCCGTCTCGAGCCGGGCCAGCCCGACGCCAATCGTGCCGGTGCGCAGCCCCGTGACCTCCGCCAGGGCGGACACCGTCGCCGGGCTGTGCAACTCCAGGTGACCGCGCAGGAGGTCTGCGACCGTCACGTCGGCCGCCTCCCCGCCCTCCGACTCGGGCGCGAGCAGCGCGCGGACGGACGCCGACGCCTCGAACGGGTACCACCGCTGCCCCGCAGAGTCGTCGAGGCGCACCGCACGTCCGCGCGACTCGAGCTCCGCGAACAGTGGCTCCCACTCGGGACGCGCCGCGGTGAGCACGAGCGCGGACAGGAGGTCGTGGAGCTCGTCGGCAGTGCACGGGCGCGGGGTGGTCTCCTCGCGCACCTGTTCGATGGCCTCGGGGCGGAGCCGGCCGAGCGACGACGGGTCCACCGGGAGGCCGCGCGGGAGCGAGAGCGCGTTCGTCCGACGGTCGACCGCCTCACCGTCGTCGAGAAACGCGTACGGGCGCGCGGTCAGGATCTCGTGCGCGAGCAGCGACGGCTCGGTGGTGTCGCGGCAGTGCACGCGCACCTCCTCGCGCTCGATGCGCTGCCACAACGCGACCAGGCCGTCGACGTCGAGACCTTCGGTCAGCGTGTCGTGGACCGTCTGGCGCACGACGGGGTGGTCGGGGATCTCGATCGGGCCCACCACGTTCTCCTGGCACGCCGCCGCTCCGGGGAAGAGCGCCGCCATGAGGTCGTCGGACTCCATGCGCTGGATCGGCGGCGGGTTCTTCTTCCCGCCCCGGAACCGAAGCACGATGAGGGAGCGGTTGAGGTTCCACCGCCAGCGCGACAGGAAGATCGGCTGGTCGAGCACGGCCTGGGTCAGCGTCTCGGGGATCGTGGCGCTGGTGATGAAACGCGTGACCTCCCCGAGCGGGAAGCTGTGGTGGGGCCCGAGAGAGATCACCACGGTGTCGTCGTTGGCGGAGGCCTGGAGCTCGAAGTTGAAGGTCCGGCAGAACTTCTTGCGCAACGCGTAGCCCATCGCCCGGTTGATCCGGCCGCCGAGCGGCGAGTGGATCACGAGCTGCATGCCGCCGGTGTCGTCGAAGAACCGCTCGACGACCAGGTCCGTCGTCGTCGGGAGCCGACCGAGCGTCGCGCGCCCGGCCTGGAGGTACGCGACGACGGTCTCGGCCGCGGCGTCGTGGACGCCGGCAGTCTCGACGATCCAGCGCACCGCGCCCTCCGGGTCCGCGGCGGCGAGGCGGCTGTCGACACCCTCACGCAGCGCCGACACCTCGGCGGAGAGCTCCGCGGTCCGGGCCGGCGCCTCGCCCAGCCAGAACGGGATGGTCGGGGGCTTGTCGCCCGCGTCCACCACCCGGACCTGTCCGGCCGTGACCTGACGGATCTGCCAGGAATGGGTGCCGAGCAGGAAGATGTCGCCCGCCATCGACTCGGTCGCCCAGTCCTCGTTGACCGTGCCGATGAAGGTCTCGTCGGGCTCGAGCACGACGCGGTAGTCGCCGAGCTCGGGGATCGCGCCACCGGACGTCAGCGCGGCGAGCCGAGCGCCCTTGCGCCCGCGCAGCTCTCCGTTCACCGCGTCGTGATGGACGTAGGCGGCACGCGGGCCCCGAGCCGTCGCGACTCCCTTGCTCACGACGTCGAGCACCTCGTCGAACTGCTCGCGCGTGAGGTCACGGTAGTGATACGCCCGCCGGACGAGATCGAAGAGCTCGTCCGTGCGCCACTCCGCCGCCGCGGTCTCCGCGACGATCTGCTGGGCGAGGATGTCGAGCGGAGCATCCGGTGGGAGCACCGCGTCGAGCCGGCCCGCCCGCACCGCGGCGAGCAACGCGGTCGACTCGACGAGCTCGTCCCGGGTGAGGGGGAACAGCCGGCCCGTCGGCGTCCCGGCGCGGGTGTGGTTGGATCGGCCGACCCTCTGGAGGAACGTCGCGATCGAGCGCGGCGAACCGATCTGGCACACCAGCTCGACCGGTCCGATGTCGATCCCGAGCTCCAGCGACGCCGTCGCGACGAGGGCTCTCAGGTCGCCGGCGCGAAGCCGCGACTCCACGCGGAACCGGCGCTCGCGGCTGAGGCTGCCGTGGTGCGCGGCAACGACGTCGTCACCGAGTCGCTCGCCGAGCTGGTGCGCGAGGCGCTCCGCCATCTTGCGCGTGTTGACGAACACGAGTGTGGTCCGCCGGTCGGCGACCAACTCCGCGATGCGGTCGAGGACGCTGTCCATCTGGGCGGCGGAGATCACCGCCTCCAACTCGCCGGCCGGCAGCTCGAGGGCCAGGTCCAGCGACCGCTGGTGCCCACCGTCGACGATCGCGGCGTCGGGCGCACCGGTGACGTCGGCGCGGGTGCCGACGAGGAGTCTCGCGACGGTGTCGATCGGCTTCTGGGTCGCGGAGAGGCCCACGCGGATGGGAGGCGCCGCGCACACGTGCTCGAGCCGTTCGAGCGTGAGCGTGAGGTGCGCTCCCCGCTTGTCACGCGCGAGCGCGTGGATCTCGTCGACGATGACGGTACGGACCGTGACGAGCGATGCCCGACTGCGCTCGGCCGTGACCATCAGGTAGAGCGACTCGGGCGTGGTCACGACGAACGTCGGTGGCGTCCGGACCATGGCCGCACGCTGGGACGCGGTGGTGTCGCCGGTACGCACGCCGACGGTGAGTCCCGGCGCGGACAATCCCAGCTCCTCCGCGGTCTCGGCGATCTCACGCAACGGCCGCTCGAGGTTCTCGGCGATGTCGACGGCGAGCGCCTTGAGCGGCGACACGTACGCGACCTGGGCCCCGGTCGTGGAGCCGCCGCGGGCGTGCGCGAGGTAGAGGTCGTTGATGCACATGAGGAACCCGGCGAGCGTCTTGCCGGATCCCGTGGGCGCCGCGATGAGCGTCGAGCGCCCGGCCGCGACGAGCGGCCAGCCGTCACGTTGCGGTGGGGTCGGGCCCTGGGGGAAACGACGCTCGAACCAGGCCGCGACGGCGGGGTGGAACGCCACCCCCTCGACCAGATCGGTTCGGGGCGCGACCGACCTGCCACCGGAGCGCGTCCGGGAGTTCGGCGAAGAGGTCTCGAGCACCGTCATGGGAAGGTCGGCCCACCGTACGCCGCGGGTGTGACACACCGTCGGGGGGAAGCACCCCGGACGCGGCGAGGCCCGGACCCCGAGCGAGAGCTCCGGGATCCGGGCCGTCGGCCGGAGTGCCCGCTCAGGCGAGCGCGGAACAGCAGGTGTCGACGATGAGCCGGGTCACGACGTAGGGGTCCATGTTGGCGTTGGGACGCCGGTCCTCGATGTAGCCCTTCTTGTCGAGCTCGACCTGCCAAGGGATGCGCACCGACGCGCCACGGTCCGAGACGCCGTAGTTGTACTCGTTGTACGGGGCGGTCTCGTGTTGACCGGTGAGGCGCTGCTCGATGCCGTCGCCGTAACCCGCGACGTGCTCCTCGACGTGCTTGCCGAGGGCCTCGCACGCCGTGATGATGGCGTCGTAGCTCTCGCGCATGCCGTTGGTCGAGAAGTTGGTGTGCGCGCCGGCACCGTTCCAGTCGCCCGAGACCGGCTTCGCGTGCAGAGTCACCGCGACACCGAAGTCCTCGGCGATCCGGTAGAGCAGCCAGCGCGCCATCCAGAGCTGGTCCGCGACGTCGAGCGGGCCGAGCGGGCCGACCTGGAACTCCCACTGGCCCGGCATGACCTCGGCGTTGATGCCCGAGATCCCGATGCCGGCCTCGATGCAGGCGTCGAGGTGGGTCTCGACGATCTCACGACCGAAGACCTCGTCGGCGCCGATGCCGCAGTAGTAGAAGCCCTGCGGCGCCGGGTACCCGCCGACAGGGAACCCGAACGGACGGCCGTCCTGGAAGAAGTTGTACTCCTGCTCGATGCCGAAGAGGGGCTCCTGGCCGGCGAACTTCTCGGCGATGGGCGCCAGCTTCGCCCGGTTGTTGGTGACGTGAGGCGTCATGTCCGTGTAGAGCACCTCGCACATCACGAGCTTGTTGTCACCGCCGCGGAGCGGGTCCGGGCAGTCGAACACCGGGCGGAGCACGCAATCCGACTTGTCGCCGGGCGCTTGGTTGGTGCTCGATCCGTCGAAGCCCCAGATCGGCAGGTCGGCGCCGTTGCTGAGGACCTTGGTCTTGGACCGCAGTCGCGCCGTCGGCTCGGTGCCGTCGATCCAGATGTACTCGGCCTTGTACGCCACGTGATGCTCCTGATCGTCGTGCGGTTGTGTGTGTCTGTCCGCGGTCACTCGGGACCGGTGCGCTCCGCTGCTCGCCGACACCCGGCGGGCGTCGGCGAGGGGAAGCCTCCCGGACCGCGATTTCCGGTCCATTGCCGAAATGTGAACGCTGTGTAACCCCGGCATTCCGGGCGGCGGGAGCCTAGGCGAGCGTCCGTACACTGTGCCCAGCCGGGCTCGATCGTCACCGCATCAGCCGTGACCCTCCGAGCGACCACGACGACCTTCCGACTCCAGGAGCCACCGCGATGGGACCTCAGCTCGAGTACGTGCTGCGCACCGTGGAGGAGCGCGGCGTGCGCTTCGTCCAGCTCTGGTTCACCGACGTGCTGGGCTCCCTCAAGGGTTTCGCGATCACGCCGGCCGAGCTCGAAGGTGCCCTCGAGGAGGGCATGACCTTCGACGGGTCGGCGATCGAGGGGTACTCCCGGGTCCAGGAGTCCGACATGCTGGCCATGCCCGACGCCTCGACGTTCGAGATCCTGCCCTGGCGGGGCGACGACCACCCCGTGGCGCGGGTGTTCTGCGACATCCAGGTCCTCTCCGGCGACCCGTTCGACGGCGACCCCCGCAACGTGCTGCGCCGGAACCTCGAGCGGGCCCACGAGCACGGGTACACGTTCTACGCCGGGCCCGAGATCGAGTACTTCTACTTCGAGTCGGCGACCGACGCGGTCCCCCTCGACTCGGCCGGGTTCTTCGACCTCACCCACACCGACATCGCCAACGAGCTCCGACGCCGGACGATCCTGACGCTCGAGGCCATGGGCATCCCGGTCGAGTACTCCTTCCACGAGAACGGACCGAGCCAGCACGAGATCGATCTGCGCTACACCGACGCTCTCACGATGGCGGACAACGTCATGACGTTCCGGATGGTCGTCAAGCGGATCGCGAGCGAGCTCGGAGTCCACGCCACCTTCATGCCGAAGCCGATCGCGGGCGCATTCGGATCGGGACTGCATGCGCACCTCTCGCTCTTCGAAGGCGACGTGAACGCGTTCCACGACCCCGGCGACCCGCACGGCCTCTCGAAGGTCGGCAAGCACTTCGTCGCCGGCCTGCTGCGCCACGCGCGCGAGATCACCGCGGTGACGAACCAGACGGTGAACTCCTACAAGCGCCTGATCGCCGGCTACGAGGCGCCCACCTACATCTCGTGGGCCCGGAACAACGAGTCGGCACTCGTACGGGTCCCGATCCCCAAGCGTGAGAAGGAGTCGAGCACCCGGGTCGAGTTCCGCTCGCCGGACCCCGCGTGCAACCCGTACCTCGCGTTCGCGGTCATGCTCGCCGCCGGGATGAAGGGCATCGAGGAGGGGTATCCCTTGCCCGAGGAAGCGACGTCGAACATCTTCGAGATGACCCCGGCGGCGCGTGTGGAGGCCGGGATCGACCTCCTCCCCCAATCGTTGGCCGAAGCGCTCGACGTCATGGAAGGCTCCAGCCTCGTGGTGGACGCGCTCGGGGAACACGTCTTCGACTACTTCGTCCGCAACAAGCGGCGGGAGTGGAACTCCTACAAGGAGCAGGTCACGCCCTGGGAGCTCGCGCGCTACCTGGAGTCGCTCTGAGATGACCGACGACCGCATCCCCGGCCGGTGCCGGACGAAGCCGGCGGCCCGGCGATGACCGAGCCGATCCTCGTCTTCCCGGATCCCGCTCCCGCCCTGCTCGTCCAGACCCTCGACCTCGGCGGGTACTCGTGGAAGGCCGTGACCAATGCGGCTGTCGCCGCCGCCGACGAGCCCACCGACGGTTGGGGCGGCGCCATCGTCTGCGCCGACCTCGATCCGGAGCAGGCCTTCTCGCTCTGCCGCACGTTGCGCAAGCGCGACTCGGTGCTCGAGCCGCTCCTGCTCCTCGTCTCGGGGACCCAACTCGGCGACCTGGGCGAGCGTGAGGACCTCTTCGACGACTTCTGCCTCTCGCCGTTCCACCCCCAGGAGCTCGAGGCGCGCCTGCGCCACCTCATGTGGCGGACGGGTCGGGGCGCGGCGCCCGAGCTGGTGGAGTACGCCGACCTCGCCCTGAACCTCGAGACGTACCAGGCCGCGCTGTCGGGCCGCCCGCTCGACCTCACCTACATGGAGTACGAGCTGCTGAAGTTCTTCGCCACCCATCCCTCGAAGGTGTTCACCCGCGAGCAGCTGCTGTCACGGGTGTGGGGCTATGAGTACTACGGCGGCGCTCGCACCGTGGACGTCCACGTCCGGCGACTGCGGGCGAAGCTCGGTGAGGAGCACGCGAACCTGATCCAGACCGTGCGCTCGGTGGGCTACCGGTTCGGTCACACCCGCGCCCTCTGACGAGAGCCGGGGTGGAGGAACCGTCAGGTCGCGCGCTGGTCGGCGTCGTCACCGACGATCCAGCCGAAGGCGGCACTCCACGCGGCCCCCGTGAGCATCACCGCGACCGGACCGAGCAGGACCATGGCGAGGACGATGATCACGACTCCGGGCATGCTCAGACCCTACCGAACGGGCACGTGGGCCCAGGCCTCGATCTCGACCTTGGCGCCGCCGGGCAGGGCCGCGACCTGGACGGTCGAGCGGGCGGGTCGGTGCGGGCCGAAGGCATCGGCGTAGACCTCGTTCATCGCCCCGAAGTCGCCGAGGTCGGTGACGAACACCGTGGTCTTCGCGACGTCGGCCAGTGAGGCGCCGCAGTCCGCGAGGACGAGGCGGATGTTCTCGAGCACTCGCTCGGCCTGCTGCCGGGCGTCGCCGGCGACGAACTGCCCGGTGCCCGGGTCGAGCGGCACCTGGCCCGCGAGGACCAGCCAGTCGCCGGCGCGCACCGCGGGCGAATAGGGACCCGCGACGGGAGGGGCGCTCGGGGTCGGGATCGGGTCGACGGTCACCGGCGCAGCATACGGGCGGCACGGGTCCCGACCGCCGGGAACACGTCGGGTCGTCTGCCCTCCGCGACCGTGACGGCGTTCCATGTCGCCGCGGCCACCGCGGCGAAGACGGCGTCGGCCGCGCCGGCACGTGGTGGATCGCCCGCGGCGACGATTTCGACCTCGACCGGCGGCATGCTCTTCGGGCGGATGATCCCGAACGAGCGGATGGTGAGGTCGAGCACCTCACCGGTTCCCGGGTCCACCGCGATCCCCTCCGTGAGCACCCAGCCGAGCGCCTGGTGCGCCGCACCGATCGCGTAGGACCGCAGGACGACCTCGTCGAGCGGATCGCCCGCGTCGATGCGGACGCGGACCCGCGTGAGCGCGCCGGTGACCGGGTCGACGGCGACGGTCGCACCGGCGAGTGCCCGGTCCGGCGACGCCGCGAGCGTGTCGAGCAGGACTCGGCGGCCCCGCTCGTCGACCAGCGAGGCGCGGTCGACCCCGGCGGCCGCGATCGCGCCCTCGACGAGCACGTGCTGCTCGGCCTGACCGGCGGCGCGGAGCTCGTTGGAGACCGGCGGCCCCGGGATGGTCGTCACCTCCCAGTGCGTACGGACGTCGATCGTGTAGGGACACGCGTACCGCGGTGGCGCGAGGAGCGTGGTGCCCTGGATCTCGATGCGGCGCGCGCGCATCACTGCGCCGGCCGCGACCGGCGACCGCTTCGGTCCCAACCGCACGACGTCCTCGCGCGCGTAGACGACCCGCACCGGCCGCGCGAGCGCGTCCGCGAGCTCGCGCGCCGCCGCGGGTGCCGCCGACGCCACCTTGCCGCCGAACGCACCGCCGTTGGCGAGCGGCGTGGCCGGATCGCCCCCGGGCACGCACCAGCTCGCGTCGGGCTCGAGGTAGGCAGGCTCGGTCCACACGGTGGCGAGGCGAACGCCGCCGTCCGGGCACTCGGGGAGCGCGACCGGAGTCGCATCCGCGACGGTCGTCCGGCGACCCTGCACCTTCCCGGCACGATCCCGCGCGTCGAGCAGCGTCGAGCCGACGACCCAGTCCATCCCGGCCGCGGCGACGGTCTCGGCCGCCGTGCCCGGAGGCGCCGGCACCGCGACGAGCAGGTCACGCGGTGCCGAGTCGTCGGCGAATCCCGCGTCTCCGAGTGGGACCGTCGGCCCCACCCGTTGGGCGCAGCCCCCCTCGAGCTCCGCCCGTCGCGCCGCGGCGTCGAAGCTCCTCGACCGCTTCCGGAGATGGGGATCGGGGGCGCCGACCACCCGAGAAGTCGGTGTGGGCCTCGTAGATCGTCTGCCAGCCGGTGCAGCGGCAGAGGTGGGCGGCGAGGGCCTTGTCGAGGTCGGCACGCGCGGTCCGGCCCTTCGCGGCAAGGGCCGCGAGGCGCACGATGATGCCGGGCGTACAGAAGCCGCACTGGGAGCCACCGGTCGCGACGAAGGCGTCGGCGAGCGACGCGACCGGACCGGTCGGCAGCCCCGCCAGGGTCGTCACGGCGCGGCCGCCGATGCGCGCGGCCGGGGTCACGCAGGAGACGCGGGCGTCGCCGTCGACGAGGACGGTGCAACAGCCGCACTGACCCTGGGGCGCGCAGCCGTCCTTGACCGACGTGATGCCGCAGCGCTCGCGCAGGACCGAGAGGAGCGTCTCACCCTCGGCGACGTCGACCTCGACGGGCGTGCCGTCGAGGGTGAACCCGAGACGGGTCAGCTGAACGACTGACCGCAGCCGCAGGTGCGCTCGGCGTTCGGGTTCGAGATGTGGAAGCCCGAGCCCTGGAGACCGTCGCGGTAGTCGAGCGACCCGCCACCGAGGTGTTGCATCGACGCGGGGTCGATCACCACCTGGACACCGCCCTGCTCGCTCTTCACGTCGTCGTCCGCGACGTCGGCGTCGAAGAACATCTCGTAGCTGAAGCCCGAGCAGCCGCCGGGCCGGACCGCCACCCTGAGCGCGAGTCCCGGGGTGTCCTCGGCCGCGATCAGGGTCTTGACCTTCGCTGCGGCAGCGTCGGTCAGCAGGAACTGGGACCGGGCGTCGGTGACAGTGAAAGCGCTCATGGTGTTCTCCGGAGGTCGGGGAGGTCAGGGTACCGCGACGACGACGTGACAGGGATCGGGCTCGTACAACGACGAGAAGGCCTCGACTGTTCCTCGGCCCCGTTCGGCCACGCCTTCACAGATTCCGCGGTGGAGGTTGCACACCAGCTCCGGGTAGGCCTCGGCCAGCTCCCGGAACGGGCAGTGGAGGAACTCGATACGCGTGGCACCGGTGTCGGCCGCGGGCTCGTCGGCGGCGGGCTCGAAGCCGAGCCGGTCGAGCTCCTGCGCCAGGGCGCCGAGGCAGGTCCGCCCGGTGGTGCGCTCGGCCGTGCGGCGTCCCCAGTCCCTGCCGGCGCGGCGCGCCGCGGCGGCATCGGCACCGCTCGACTCGGCCAACGCGCCGAGCAGCCCCGCGAGGAGGACGTGGGCGGGAGGATCGAAGCCCAACCCGGGAGCGCCGGGCGCGAGGGAGTACCGGTGTTGCGGGCGGCCGACGCGACCGCGGTGGATCGCCTCGACGTCGAGCAGGCCGGCATCCCGCAGCCGTTCGAGGTGCAGGCGGACCGTGTTCGGGTGCAGCCCGAGGGCCTCGGCCAGCTCGGACGCCGAGCGGGGGGCGGTGGAACCGGCCAGCTCCCGGTACAACGCGTAGCGGGTCTCGTCGCCCAGGGCCTTCAGCACTTCGAGGTCCATGCGTTGACCGTAGATCCCTCAGGGGCATATTTTCAAGGCCGACACTGTTTTTATTGCGGATGTCCGACCGCTCCCTGCTCCCGATCCCGAGCCCAGGTGTTCCCATGACCGATCCCATCCCGACGGGCACCGAGCTCAGCATCGAGACGGTGCGCGGCATGCTCGGCGGGGTCATGGATCCCGAGCTGAAGGCGAGCATCGTCGACCTGGGGATGGTGCACGACATCGACGTGGGCTCCACCGGGGTCGTGACCGTGCACATCGCGCTCACCACGCTCGGGTGCCCGCTGCAGGCCGAGATCCGACGCGAGATCCAGTCCAAGCTCGACGGCCTCCCCGGGGTCACGGACGTCAGGGTGCGCTGGGTCGAGATGACCCAGGAGCAGAAGTCCGCGGCGATGCAGCGCGCACGGCTCAACGCGCAGGAGCACGCACCGAGCACCGACATCCCCGCGACCACACGGGTGCTCGCGGTCTCGAGCGGCAAGGGCGGCGTCGGCAAGAGCTCGGTGACGGTGAACCTCGCGGCGGCCCTCGCGGCTCGCGGGCTCACGGTCGGAGTGCTCGACGCGGACATCTGGGGCTTCAGCGTCCCCCGGATGCTCGGTGTCGACGGCCGACTCACGGGCGAGGACGGCAAGATCGTCCCGCACCGACGCGAGGTCGAAGGCGGCGGTGCGCTCGAGATCGTCTCGATGGGCTTCCTCGTCGAGGACGAGTCGACCGCACTCATGTGGCGTGGGCTGATCCTCACCAAGGCCGTCGAGCAGTTCCTCACCGACGTCCGGTGGGGAGAGCTCGACTACCTGCTGATCGACATGCCGCCGGGGACCGGGGACGTGCAGATGGGCCTCGCCCGGATGCTGCCCCAGGCGGAGATGCTCGTCGTCACGACACCTGCACGCGCCGCGGCAGAAGGTGGCGACGCGCGTGGCCGACATGGCCCGACGCTCGTACATGAAGGTCGTGGGCGTGGTGGAGAACATGAGCGAGTTCGTCGCGCCCGACGGTCAGCGGTTCGCCCTCTTCGGCACCGGTGGGGGTGCCACCCTCGCCGCGGAGATCGGTGCGCCGCTCGTCGCCTCCATCCCCCTCGAGCCCGAGGTGTCCGCCGGAGGGGACTCGGGCACGCCGATCGCGCTCGGTGCACCCGACTCACCCGCGGGTGCCGCGTTCCACGACCTGGCGGCACAGCTCGTCGGGGAGCTCCTGCCGCCGGTCGAGATGGCGGGATGCACCGCCCGCATCTTCGAGCTCCTCGACGCGGTACCGGGCCCCGGTGACGCCCCCGCGACCGCCCCGACCTGATCAGGCCGCCTGCCACACCCCGCGCTGGTCTCGCCCCGTGACCTTGCCGTCGTCACGCAGCTTCCTGAGGTGTGAATAGATCTGCTTCGCGGCGACCGGGAGCAGCGGCTCCGGCGTCTCGCGATACAGCGATGCGACGATGTCCTTGACGCGCGTCGGACCCTTGCGCACCAGCGTCAGGACCTGACGTTCACGGTCGCGGCGATGCTTGAGGTACTCGTCGATCCGCGCGCGCGGCTCCTCGATGAGCTCGCCGTGACCCGGGGCGATCGACCGCAGGCGCATCCGGCGCAACCGCTCGAGCGTCGCCAGGTACTGGGCCATGTCGCCACCGGTCGAGGGCGAGACGACCGAGTACATGCCGCCGAGGACGGTGTCGCCGGTGAAGAGCATCCGCTCCTCCTCGAGGTGGAAGCAGAGATGGTTCGGCGCGTGCCCGGGTGTGTGGAGGACGTCGAGCCGGAACTCGGTCCCGTCGATGGTGTCGCCGTCGGCGAGCGCGCGATCCACCTTCACGGACTTCTCGCGCTTCGAGAACGCCAGGATCTCGGCCCCGGTCGCCCGGGCCAGGCGCGTGGCACCGGGCGCGTGGTCGGGGTGGGTGTGCGTGAGCACGATCCACCGGATCCGCTCGCGCATCGCGCCGCCGACGATCGCGTCGGTGTGGACCTTGGAGGCCGGGCCGGGATCCACGACCGCCACCTCGTCGATGCCCACGAGGTAGGTGTTGGTGCCCGGCCCGGTCATGTGGCTGGGGTTGTCGGCGACGATGCGGCGCACGAGCGGCGACAGCGCGCTCGGGACCTCTGGGGTCAGGTCGGGCACGGCACCGTCCCGTCCCGCGCGATGTCGCCCGGGAGGCCGATCCGGCGACCCGCGTTCGATTCGGCGACCATGCGCACGCGTCCGTCCGCGTCAGGCTCGTTCCCGCGGCGCACGGCTTCCAGCAGGTCGGTGGCGCGGGCGAACCGCGCGATCGCCTCGAGGTTGCGGCGCGTCGGCAGGATCAGGTCGATCGTCCCCGCGTCCGCCGCGGCGAGCGCGGCGCTCGGCCGTACCCAGGCCGACTCGATCAGCTCGACCTCGTCGTGACGGTACCGGCCGGCCGGCGCCGCGGCCACGAAGAACCAGGTGTCGTAGCGCCGTGGTCCTCCGGGGGGCGTCACCCAGTGCGAGAAGACGTGGAGCTCGTCGGTGGCGAGCACGAGGTCGTGGCGCTCCGCCACCCCGGCGAAGGAGGCCCGGCCCGCATTGAGCGCGTCGCGTTCGGCGTGGAGCTCCCCGGTGCCGCCGTCGACGGGACGGCCCGCGGCATCCCGGGCGAGGAGCACGCCAGCCTCCTCGAACGTCTCGCGGATCGCGCCGACGAAGAAGCCGAGTCCGCCGTGGGGAAGGCCGAGGGCACGGCTCGCGCGCTCGTCGGTCCAGCTCCGGGTACGCGTCATCCACGACGGGTCCCGATCGTGGTCGTCGATCGCGCCACCCGGGAACACCGACGCGCCCGCGATCCACACCGATTCGTGGTTCCGGCGGAGCATGAACACCTCGAGGTCCGGTGCGTCCCGGACCAGCATCACCGTCGCCGCGTCCCGGGGGGTCAGCACCGGCAGGCCAGGATTCGCAGGGTCACCTCCGCAAGCCTAGGACCCCGCGCCCGTGGCACGACCGGGGGCCACCCGCGACACGACCCCGTGTTCCCGGTCCCAAGAGCTCCGCGTACGCTCGGGCCACGATGGACCCGCGACGTTCCCTCCCGTCGGTGGACCGAGTCCTCCGGGCACTCGACGGACTCCCCCGCGACCTGCTCGTTGCCGCGGCGCGCGATGCAGTCGAGATCGCCCGTGGTGTCATCGCCGACGGTGGGGAGATCGACGAAGGCGCGGTCATCGGGCTGGCTCGGAACGCGGTCGCCGATCAACGGTCCCGGCTGCTCCGGCCCGTGATCAACGCCACCGGGGTACTGCTGCACACCAACCTCGGGCGCGCACCGATCGGCGCGGACGCGCTCGCGGCGGTCGAGACGGTCGCTCGGGGTGCATCGAACCTCGAGCTCCGGATGGAGAGCGGCGCCCGCGGGTCGCGCCACGAGCATGCCGGCGCGCTGCTCGCACAGGCGGTCGGGGCCGAGGCGGGGATCGTCGTCAACAACAACGCGGCTGCCGTGCTCCTCGCGCTGGGTGCCCTCGCTCGCGACCGCGAGGTCGTGGTGTCGCGCGGTGAGCTCGTCGAGATCGGCGGCGGGTTCCGGGTCCCTGAGATCATGGCGGAGTCCCGATGCCGGCTCGTGGAGGTCGGAACGACCAACCGCACCCGGCGCGCCGACTACGACCGGGCGCTGACCGACGCCACCGCCCTCCTGCTCAAGGTCCACGCGTCGAACTACCGCATGGTCGGCTTCACGCAGGCCGCGACCGTCGCCGAGCTCGCCGGCCTCGGGCCCCCGGTCATGGTCGACGCGGGATCGGGGCTGCTCGACGAGACCACCCCATGGTTGCCGGAGCACCCGACGTGGCTGCGCGACGAACCGGGCGTCCGTCAGGCGATCGCGGCCGGCGCCGGGATCGTGACGTTCTCGGGCGACAAGCTGCTCGGCGGACCCCAGGCCGGCGTGATCGTCGGCCGCGCCGACCTCGTGGCACGGATCACGCGCCACCCCCTCGCCCGCGCGATGCGCGCCGACAAGATGAGCCTCGCCGCGCTCCAGCAGGTGGCGCTCGCGTACCTCTCCGGCGACGCCACGACCATCCCGCTGTGGCGGATGGCCACGGCCAGCTCCGACGCGCTCCGGGTACGAGCGGAGGCGATCGCGTCGACGGTCCCGGGCCTCGGCGTCCTCGAGACCGAAGCCGTCGCGGGGGGAGGATCGCTGCCGGGCCTCACGATCCCCTCGGTCGGCGTCACCCTCGCCCGCGCCCACGTGCGCGACGGCCTTGCCGCCCTCCGCGACGACGGCGTCGTCGCCCGGGCCGAGTCGGACGCGATCGTCTGCGACCTCCGCAGCGTCGACCCCGACGACGACGGCGCGCTCGACCCGCGCGCTCGCTCGGGTCGCCGCCGCGAGCTGATGCGCGCCGTCGCGACCGCGGGTCACGTCGACCACGGCAAGTCGACACTCGTCGCCGCCCTGACCGGCACCGATCCCGACCGCTTCCCCGAGGAGAAGGCGCGCGGGCTGACGATCGACCTCGGGTTCGCGTTCTGCGAGCTGCCTTCGGGCGTCGAGATCGGCTTCGTCGACGTGCCCGGCCACACGCGGTTCGTCAAGAACATGCTCGCCGGGGTCGGCGCCGTGGAGCTCGCCGTGCTCGTCGTCGCCGCCAACGAGGGCTGGAAGCCCCAGAGCGAGGAGCATCTCCGCATCCTCGAGCTCCTCGACGTCCGCCACGGGATCGTCGTGCTGACCAAGGCCGACCTCGTCGACGACGAGACGCTGGCGATCGCCCACCTCGAGGTCCAGGACCACCTCGCCGGCACCGCGTTCGCCGCGCTCGAGACCGTCGCGTGCGACGCCCGATCCGGTCGCGGCCTCGATGACGTCCGTGCCGCCCTCGACCGCGCCCTCGTCGCGGCACCGGCCCCGCGCGATCAGGGACGCCCGCGACTCTGGATCGACCGCGTCTTCAGCGCCAAGGGCGCCGGCACGGTGGTCACCGGCACGCTCACCGGCGGCGCGATCGCGGTCGACGACGAGATGCTCGCCGGCAGGATCCCCGTCCGGGTCCGGGGCGTCCAGCACCACGGGACCGACGCGCGTCGGGGTGAGCCCGGGGCACGTGTGGCGCTGAACCTCGCGGGTGCGAGCCACGACCAGCTCGCCCGCGGCGACGCCGTCGTACGGGCGGGACAGTGGCTCGACGTCGAGGTGGTGGACGTGGCCCTGACCGTGCTGCCCGAGCTGACGCTGGCCCGGCGCCGCCGCCTGACCGCGGCAATCGGTTCGGGCGAGCAGCCGGTCTGGTGCCGGCGGATCGACGAGCGCTTCGCCCGGCTGCGGTTCGGCCGGGCGGTCCCGCTCGCGCCCGGCGACCGGATCGTGCTGCGCGATCCCGGGGCGAGCCGGACCGTCGCCGGCGCCGAGGTCCTCGACGTGACCCCGACACACCGGGCCGCCGACGCACCGGCGCGGCTCGCCCGCCCTCTGGGTGCACGGCTGCTCGCCGACGGTTGGGTGCGGGCGGATGCGCTCGGCGCGCGCAGCGGGCTGTCGGCGGACGCCGCGGAGACCGCGGTGACGCAGGGCGGCGCCGAGGTCCTCGGCGAGTGGCGCGTCGACCCGTCCGTGGCCGCGGCGCTGCGGATCGAGATCCACGCCCGGGTGCAGACGTACCACGAGGAGCATCCGACGGGGCCGGGGATCGCCGCCGGGGCCCTGGCCTCGGCCACCGGCCTCGACGCGGAGCGGATCGAGGAACTGATCGCCGGGGATGCGCGGCTCGTCCTCGAGCACGGCCGCGTCCGCGATCGTGCCCGCCGCGACCGCGCCGCGGACACCGACGCCGGGCGGGCGCTCCTCGCGGCACTGGACGCTGCGCCGTTCGCCCCACCGACGGCGACCGACCGCGGCCTCGTACGCGAGCTCGTCCGGGAAGGGGCCGTCGTCGACCTCGACGGCATCACGTTCTCCGCGCGCGCCGTCGACTCCGCCCGCGCGCTCGTGATCGAGGCGCTCCGCGCCCGCGGATCCCTGACCGTGGCGGACGCGCGGGACCTGCTGGGGAGCACACGCAAGTACGTGGTCCCGATCCTGAGCCATCTCGACGCGAACG
Source organism: uncultured Acidimicrobiia bacterium (assembly GCA_963752335.1). Lineage (GTDB taxonomy): Bacteria > Actinomycetota > Acidimicrobiia > IMCC26256 > JAENVU01 > JAENVU01. Next base: position 346,562 of record CAVVXW010000001.1, read on the forward strand.
GTGTGACCCGCCGCCGCGGCGACGACCGGATCCCGGGCCCGCGGTCGGGCCTCACCGATCCGGAGACCCGGGGCTAGCTGGTGCGCGAAGCGAGCAGCTCCGAGCGCTCGGCCTCGTTGAGCCCACCCCAGATGCCGTGGGGCTCCTTGATCGACAACGCGTACTCGAGACACTCGGTGCGCACGACGCAGTCGCTGCAGATCACCTTGGCCCGGGCCTCGCGCAGATCGCGCTGATCCCGTCGCTCCCCGCTGGCCGGCGGGAAGAACACGCTCGATCGCGGACCGCGGCAGGCTGCCTTCAGCTGCCAGACATCGTTGGCCGTACCGACGCTCACCGCTCCCCTCCTGCAGGGTCGCCTCGGACCGTCCGCCACGGCCCGTCCGGCGAACCTACTCCGGGGGTGAGACAGGCCACAAGAGCCCGGTTTCACTGGCTCTGACGGCATCCTGAGCCCGGAACTGCGGACCGGGCGGGCGGGTCACCCCCGCGCCCTGGGCTCGCGGTAGTCCCGAGCGGCGCCGGCTTCGGGCTCGACCTCGAGCACCAGCCCGTCGACCTCGACGACCCGGATCGGCGCTCCCGCGGGGATGGGCGTTGCCCGATTCGTCCGCGCCCGCCAGCGCGCCCCCCGGAGCACCACGACGCCGTCGGGCGCGATGTCCACCGCCGCCGCGCCGATCTCGCCCACCAACTCCTCCCGCCCGATCGTGGGCGTCGAGAACCGGGAGCGGACGGCCACCGGCATGGCGGCGAGGAAGAAGGCGACGGTCAGCCCGACCACGATCAGGACGACCCACCAGTAGACGTCGAGACGGGGCGAGCCGTCGTACAGGAACAGCGTGCCCACCACGAGGAGGACGGTCCCGATCACCGTCCACGAGTACGCCCGCCCGGCCTGGACGTCGACGGCGTACCCGACCATCGCGAGGAAGATGAGCACCAGCGCCCACCAGCTGACGGGCAGGTGTGAGAAGCCGACGAACGCGCCCACCAAAGCGATCGCGCCGGTACCCCCGGCCAGCCCGACGGAGATGGTGAAGAACTCGAAGACGATCAGCGCGAGGCCCACCACGAGGAGGAAGTAGGCGATCGAGGGGCTCGTGAGCGTGTGGACCGCCTGGCCGACGAGGTCCAGCTTGCGGAAGCGGATCGCATCGGCGGGCTGGCGGCGACGATCTCCGCCGGTACCGACCACCTTCGCGGTGTGGAGCGTGACCGGGCCCGCCGCGGTCGTGACCGTCCTGCCGTCGAGCGCGACGAGCAGGTCGCCGATGGTCGCGCACCCCGGCGCCACCGACGGCACGCACGGGCTGTCCGTGACCTTCCGCGCCTCGGCCTGCGGGGCGCTCATCGAGCGGTGCTCGATCTGCGCCGCCGGAGATCCGCGGGCGAAGGACCCACTGTGACTGGTGGTGTCGTCGAGGGTGATCGGGTCGATCGGCCCGATGCTCGACCCGTTCGAGACGGCGACCACCGATGCCTGCAGCGCCGCCAGTGCCGCGAGCCCCCGCGCCTTCGAGCCCGACGGTCCCACCCACGCGACCACGGGGACCCGCGACCGCCGGATCGCGCGCAGCACCCGACCCGGCCCGACGTCCACGGCACCTCCGGTGTTGAAGGTGATCAACAGGACCTCGGCGTGATCGCGGTTCGCGGCCCGCACGGCGCTGACGATGAGGTCCGCGTTGGGCGGGTCGACGAGGCCCTCGACCTGGATCACGTCGATGGTCCCGCTCGGCTTCGCGGCGGCTCCGGCGGGCAGCGCGACCGTCCCGAGGAGCAGGCCGAGAACCACGAATCCCGAGGCGATGCGTCGGAGGTACGGCCGATGCGCTCCCGTAGGCTCCGGGCGATGGAGCTGGCTCACTTCTGCTCCACCTCCCGGGTGGTCATCGTGGCGGGCAAGGGGGGTGTCGGCAAGACCACCGTGTCGGCGACGCTGGCCGTCGCAGCCGCGCGGACGGGCATGAGCGTGCTGATCGTGGAGGTCGAGGGCAAATCGGGGTTGCCGACGGCGTTCGGCCGCCCGCACCTCGGGTACGAGGAGGCCGAGCTCGCGCCGAACATCCGCGGCCGGACCCTCACGCCCGACGCGGCGCTGCGTGACTGGCTCGAGGGCAACGGCCTGAAGCGGATCTCCAAGCGGCTCGTCCAGACCGGGGCGCTCGACGTGATCGCCACGGCGGTGCCGGGCATGAAGGACATCCTGGTGCTCGGCAAGGTGAAGAGTCTGGAGCAGCAGCACGCCGCGGATCTGATCGTGGTGGACGCGCCGGCGGCGGGACACGCCATCACCTTCCTCACCTCCGCGCGGGGTCTGCTCGACGCCGTCACGGTCGGTCCCGTCCGCAAGCAGGCGGCCGACGTCGTGGAGCTGCTGGCCGATCCGCGCCGGTGCCAGGTGCTGCTCGTGACCCTGCCCGAGGAGACGCCGGTGAACGAGGTGATCGACACCGCGTTCGCGATCGAGGACCGCGTGGGGCTTCACCTCGGCCCCGTCGTCGTCAACGGGTGCTACGAGGAGCTCGGGCTCACCGAGGCCGACTCCACCGCGGCAGCCGCGCAGCGCGACGGGGCCCTGCTGGACGTGTTCGTCTCCGACCGTGAGGCCCACGACCTCGCCGAGGCCGCGGCGTTCCGCGCCCAGCGGGCCGAGATCCAGCGCAAGCAGGCGGACCGGCTGGCCGAGCAGCTCCCGCTGCCCCAGATCCGCCTGCCGTTCGAGTTCAGCGCCGAGCTGGGCGTCACCGAGATCGGTGCCCTTGCCGACGCGTTCACCGTCGGGATCGAGCAGCTGTGACCGTCCACACGCTCGGCGATGTCGTCGACCGCGGTCGCATCGCGGTGTGCTGCGGTTCGGGTGGCGTGGGCAAGACGACGACCGCGGCGGTGATCGCCGTCGAGGGCGCGCGGCGCGGCCGGCGCGCCGTCGTGGTGACCATCGACCCGGCCAAGCGGCTCGCGAACGCGCTCGGCCTCGACGGTCTCACCAACGAGCCGCGGGTGATCGACCCGGATCTGTGGGACCCCGGTCACGACCGTGTCCCGGGCGGAGAGCTCTCCGCGATGATGCTCGACACCAAGAGCACCTTCGACGGGCTCGTGACCCTGCACGCGTCGTCCGACGAGCAGGCGCAGCGGATCCTCGCGAACAACTTCTACCGGAACATCTCCTCCGCCTTGTCGGGCACGCAGGAGTACATGGCCATGGAGAAGCTGCACGAGCTGCACGAGAGCGGCCTCTTCGACCTGATCGTCGTCGACACGCCGCCCTCGCGGCATGCGCTCGACTTCCTCGACGCGCCCGCGCGGCTGCTGCGGCTGCTGAACAACCCGATCTTCCGGGTGCTGATGGTGCCGACCCGCACGTACCTCAAGGTCGCGGGCGCGGCGGTCCAGGCGTTCATCCGAACCGTCTCGCGCGTCGTGGGCGCCGAGGTGGTCGACGACATCGTGGCGTTCTTCCGGTCGTTCGAAGGGATGGAGGAGGGCTTCCGCACGCGCGCCGCACGCGTCGTCGAGATCCTCGGACAACCCGAGACCCGTTTCGTCCTCGTGACCTCCCCGCGACGCGATGCGATCGAGGAGGCGCGCTACTTCGCCGAGAAGATCGGCGACCACCACCTCGCGGTGGACGCGCTGGTCGTCAACCGGGTGCACCCACGGTTCGGTACCGAGCTGTCAGCGGGGTTGCGGGCGCGCGCCGAGACCCTCCGCGAGCTGCACGTGCACGGCCGCGACCAACGTGACGCACGACACCGCCTCGCGGCGCGGTACGCGAACCTCGCCGAGTTCAACGAGATCGCCGAACGTGAGCGCGCGCACATCGAGACGGTGCGGGTGCGGACGCGTTCGGCGGCGGTGGCGTTCGTGCCCTACCTGGCGCACGACGTCCACGACTTCGCCGCGCTCGCCGAGGTCGGCACGCTGCTCTTCGCGCCCGATATCGAGGCCGGGCTGGTCGCAGGTGGGGAGTAACGTCACCGCCGTGACCACGATCCTCGTCGCCGCCGAAGCCGCCTGGGTGCGGGACCAGGTGACCACGGCATTCGCCGGGCCCGATCACGAGGTGATCGAGGTGCGGCGCGGGCAGGACGTCCGCGGCGCGGTCGCCCAGCACGCGCCCGATCTCGTCCTGCTCGACATGCAGATCTCCAACATGGGTGGCATCGCATGTGCCATCGACCTGCGGCTCGAAGCGGCCGAGGGTCGTGTGCCTCCCACGAAGATCCTGCTGCTCCTGGACCGGGAGGCGGATCGCTTCCTCGCCAAACGCGCCGACGCCGACGCCGAGCTCGTGAAGCCGGTCGACGCCGGGATCCTCCGGCGGGAGGCCAAGCGGGTCCTCGTCGGTACAGCTCCGGCTGCCAGCTGAGCGCTCGCTACACTCACGCCCCTTACGGGATGTGGCGCAGTTTGGTTAGCGCGCAGCGTTCGGGACGCTGAGGCCCCGGGTTCAAATCCCGGCATCCCGACCAATGTTCCCGCAGGTCAGATCCCCGTGACCGCGCGGATGTCCGGCGCGGTGCAGGCGTTGGCGAGACAGGGCAGACCGAGGGCGTCCTCCCAGAGCGCCAACGTCGACGCGTATCCGATGCCGGTGGTCGCGAACGGTCCCGGGTGTGCGGAAGGGCTCAGGTAGAGATTGGGCACGGGCGAACCCTCGTCGTACCAGATCTCGACCAGGACCTTGCCGGCCTGGTAGTCGGCGGAGTTGACGACCGGGGCCAGGTTGGCCTGGAGCCACCCGTCCACGACGGTGTTGGAGCAGTCGTGCCCGTCGTTGCAGAGCGTGGGGGTGACGAACGAGTAGTCCGCGAGATCGTTCGGGTCGAACTCCGAGTACGGGCGCACCTGCTCCGCGCAGTGGGACTGGTCGTCCCCACCCCAGAAGTACATGGCGGGCACGTGCTTGACCGCGTTGCCACTCGTCGAGCACGGGCTCGTCGCGCCCTCGACGTAGTTGATCGCGGTCTTGCCGGCGACGCGCGCCTGTCGGTAGATGTTGTCGGCCTGGGAGTTGCACGTCGTGCTCGGTGCGCAGTCGTTGAGCACGGTGTGGGTCGTGTCCCCCTGCGCCTGGCTGACGTATTGCGTTGCGGAGTTCTGGCTCGTGTTCGCCTCCGTCCAGGTCGAGAAGTAGGAGCAACCGGTCGCCACCTCGTGCAGGTAGGGCATGCCCGCGAATCCCACCCCGCCCACGCCGGACCAGGTGCGGTTCTCGAACGAGAAGACGACGACCTTCTGGTAGTGCGCGGGCGCGGTGCTGCCGGTGTTGCACACCGACGTCCCGGTGTTGGCCAGGATCGTCCCGGTCGCGTTCTTGGTGGCGAACACCGCTGACCCAGACAGCGCGACCTTGAAGATCTCCTTGGGTTCGCCGATCCCGTCGGCGACCGTCGCGACGTCCACCACGCTCCCCGTCTTCGAGCCCGCGGCGAACGAGACGGTCGTGTTGACCGCCGTGTAGTCGCCGGGAGCGTGCGCCGACTTGTCCGCGGTCTGCGCGGTGACCGTGACCGGGAGGTAGTAGCGCTGTCGGAGCTTCGGATGGAAGTGCGCGGTCGCGCCCTCGGCGACCTTGACGCCGGGCATCGCCAGCTTCGGCTTCTCGTCGTTGCGAATCTCGATCTTCTCGACGCTGTTTCCCTTCGTCGCGCCGGAGGGCGACGACAGCTTCACCGAGAACGTCTGGTAGTCCTCCAGCTTCGTGTCGCCACGGATCGAGACCGAGATCGGTGCCGTCGTCGCTCCGGGCGGGAACGTCAGGGTCCCCGACGCCGCGACGTAATCCGAGTCGCCCGTGGTCGCGCTGCCGTTCGCCGTTGCGTAGTCCACCGTCACCGTGCCCGCGCTCGGAGCCGACAGCTGCGCGGTGAGTCCTACGGTCGTGGTTCCTGCGTTGCCTTCGACCTGACCGATCACCGCCGTCGGCAGCGAGACGACCGGCTCCCCGGACGCGCCGCCGAGCGTGGCCGTGGCGGCGATTCCGGTCGCGGCCAACGACACGGCTGCGAGGAGCATCATCGGACGCGGAGCACGAATGGGCGTGATGGGCCGAACCTAGCCGTTTCTCGGCCTTCTGCGCGGCCGCCTACTGCGGACGGTCGGTTCCCCCGACGGGCGCGTTGGCGACTTCGGCGCGAAGGGAGAGCTGCTCCCACCGGTCCGTCGGGTACCCCTGCTTCGTCGCCCGCTCGACGCAGCGGCGGAACAGCTGCCGCGACAACGCGGCGCGCTCCTCGTGCGAGAGGGCGTGCCACGCCTGCTTGAGCCGCCCTTCGTCCGACGCCACGTTCAGCGCGTCCCGCAGTGTCTCGGTGTGGGCCGCGACGAGCCCCGCCTCGTATCCGGCCGGGACGAGCGCCGGGTCGAGCTGGGAGATGCGCGGGAGCACGTACGGGAGGAACGCCTGGTACCGCTCGGCGAGCTCACCGGGGAACCCCGCCCGGCGGCGAGCCCGAGCCCAACTCACGACTGCCATGGCGCCAAGTCTTCATCGCGACCACGCAGAGCGTCAACCTCTGGGCATCGCCGGTGGGGCGCTGCTCGCGCAACGCGCGCGCGGTCGTGAAGATCGCTGGGGGATCCGTCGACGGCCTCCGACCCCGGCGTACGGTCGCCGGAGATCGGCAGACCCGGGGCACTCGCAGCCGGAGGCGCATCCCTTGGTTCGTGGACGACGGGCAGGCACAGTGGTGACGGTCGCAATGGCCGCGATCCTCGGAACGGTGATCGCACCCGCGCCCGCGCCGGCGTTGCCGACCACCACCACGCCGGAGCTCGCGCTCAACCGGCTGATCCGCACCTCTCCATTCGTGGGCTCCTCCGTGCGCGTCCGCGACAACGAAGGATCGGCCTACGTCGCGCGGGACGACTCGCTCTGGATGGTCGACGACAACAGCGACGCGGCGTACGAGATCAACCGCAGCACCGGAGCGCTGAAGCGCGTCATCAGCCAGTCCACGTTCGCCGGCGCACCCCGCCTCGGTGTGGGCACCACGGCGGGCTCGTCGCGCACCGAGGATCTCGAGGCCGTCGCCTACGACGCGAACGCCGACGTCCTCTACGCCTTCTGTGGGAGCACGAGTGCCACGCCCACGGTCTTCCGACTCGCGCGCGACGCGAGCGGGAGCCTCCAGGTCGAGTCGTGGCAACCGCTGGCGTCGGAGCACACGGGCGCCGGGTGGCGTCTCGCCGATGGTCAGCTCTACGTGGCGAACGGAGCGACCATCCAGACGCTCGACTACGCGACGGGGGCGTTGGGACCGGGCTTCTCGGTCCCCGGACTGACGCACATCTTCGGCATCGACTTCGACGATGCGTCCGGAGATCTGCTGGCGGTGAACAGCTCCGAGCGCCTGGTTCGTGCTTCGATGACGACCCACACGATCCTCGCGGGCTGGAGCATCGACTTGACCCCCTTCGGGATCGCCGACAGCCGGGCCGTCGAGGTGATCGGCGAGCAGCTGTTCATCTCCGACGGGCTCGACACGCGCGCCGCGAACGACCCGATGAACCACGCGATCTTCGTGTTCGACGTCGGCCCGAGATCGGTGACCGTGCACTGGACCTCCGAGGACATCGCCCGCATCGACCAGCTGGTGACCTACTACTCGCAGGGCACGCGCGATGGTCTCGTGCAGTTCGGGATCCAGGTGCTCGCGTTCCTCAACGCGGTCGACCCGCAGCCCCAGCCCACTCCGATCGTGCTGCCGCCGCCCACCGGCACCGTCGTGCAGACGGTCGCGTTTGCGGCGAGCAAGCTCGCGACGCTCGACACCGTGAAGGCCCGGTGGGTGGAGAACGACGAAGACGCACAACGACTCGGGTTCGCGGTGCTGAGCTTCATCGCCGCGTTGAACGGGCACTGAGCGGTCCGGGGGTTGCGTCCGTTGCGCGCGGGACGAAGTTCGAGCCGACCGATAGGGTCCCGGACTTCACTGCGTTCCCGGGGAGGGGTACACATGAGGTTCCGCACCAGTATCAGGCTCGTGGCCATGCTCGCGCTCGGCGGCATGCTCGCCGCCTGCGGCAGCTCGAGCGGCAGCTCGAGCGGAGGTTCGGGCAAGGCCAACGACCTCGGCGGAAAGACCGTGACGGTGGCCGTCGAGAACCAGTATCCGCCGTTCAACTACATCAACAAGAACACGAACAAGGCGGAGGGCTGGGACTACACGGTCTGGCGCGACATCTGCACGCGCGATCAAGTGCACGGTGCAGTTCAAGGAGACCGGCTTCGAAGGCATGATCCAAGCCGTGTCGGACAGCCAGTTCGACGCTGCGGCCGACGGCATCACCATCACCCCCGAGCGGGCCAAGGTGGTGGACTTCTCGAAGGGCTACATCAAGGTCGAGCAGCGGCTGATGGTCAAGAAGGGCGAGGACCGCTTCACCACGCTCGCGGCGTTCAAGTCGGGTGACTACAAGGTCGGCACCCAGACCGGCACGACGAACTTCGACACCGCCACCAAGGAGTACGGCAACAGCCGCGTCCAGGCGTTCGAGACGTTCCCGTTCGCGGTGCAGGCGCTGCTCAACGGCGATGTCGACGCGGTGATCATCGACGACACCGCCGGTCAGGGCTACGTCGGCGCCGACCGGAACAAGCTCGACCTGCTCCCCGGGAGCATCACCTCGGACGAGCTCGGCTTCATCTTCCCGAAGGGCTCGGACCTCGTGGGACCGGTCAACGACACGTTGACCCAGATGATGCAGGACGGGACGCTCAAGAGGATCAACGACAAGTTCTTCGCACCGGACTTCCAGGCGCCGGTGGCCGAATAGGCAGCGAGGACTTTCGTCGCGTGACCGAGATGCGCCAGGCTCCGGCCTGGCGCATCTCGCGTCTGCGCACCGCGTTCTCGCCGAGATGGGAGTCGTCACATGACCCTGCCGGATGCATCCGAGGCGGAGCGGACCACGCTGGTCCCGCCGATGTCCGAGCGGTTCCGTTCCGGGGCCAAGGACTTCCCGTACTGGCTCGTCGCCATTCTCGGCATCCTCGGATGGATGCTCTCGCTGATCATCACGAACGACCAGTACAACACCGCGTGGCACCGCATCCTCCCGGGCCTGGGCACCACCATCAGCGCCACCATCGTCGGCTTCGGCCTCGCACTGATCATCGGATTGCTCGCCGGGCTCGGCCGCATCGCCAAGAACGTCGTCATCCGCAACGTCGCGATCACCTACATCGAGTTCATCCGCGGTGTCCCGATCCTCGTGCTGATCTTCACCGTCGCGTTCGTCGTCGTCCCCCAGCTCTCCTCACTCCTCGGCTTCAGCAACTCCAGCGTCACCCAGTTCACCCGGGCGGTCACGGCCCTCGCGATCATCTACGGCGCATACCTCGCCGAGGTCTTCCGCGCCGGCATCGAGTCCGTCCCCAAGGGTCAGACCGAGGCCGGACGTTCCCTCGGCCTGAGCCACGGCCAGACCATGCGCTTGATCGTGCTCCCCCAAGCGGTGCGCAACATGACCCCGGCGATCGGCAACGACCTCATCGCGATGCTCAAGGACTCCTCGCTGCTCTCGGTGCTCGGCGTCCGGGAGCTGACCCAGGAGGGCCGCCTCTACGCGAGCTCCACGTTCCAGTTCCGTCCGGCCTACCTCGTGCTCACGTTCTTCTACCTCTCGATGACGCTCATCCTCTCGATGCTGCTGCGCTGGTACCGGTCGCGGCTCGGACTCGACGATGACTGACGCACGGCACGACATGGTCGTCATCGAGCAGCTCGCCAAGACGTTCGATCGGGGGAACGTCGTGGCGGTCGACGGCGTGGACCTGACGGTCGCGACCGGGAGCGTCGTCATCCTCGTCGGGCCGTCCGGCTCGGGGAAGAGCACCGTGCTCCGGTGCATCAACGGTCTCGAGATACCCACGCGGGGTTCGGTGGAGGTCGACGGTCGCCGCCTCACGGAGAAATCGAGCGACCTCGACGCGATCCGCGAGGAGGTGGGCATGGTGTTCCAGTCCTTCAATCTCTTCGCCCACCTCACCGCGCTCGAGAACGTCACGCTGGCGCAACGCGTCGTCCGCAAGCGCTCTCGCAGCGAGACGGCGAGGATCGGTCGCGAACAGCTCGAGCGGGTCGGGATCCCCGAGAAGGCCGACAGCTACCCGCGCGAGCTCAGCGGCGGGCAGCAGCAGCGCGTCGCGATCCGCGCGGTCCCTCGCGATGAACCCGAAGTTGATGCTCTTCGACGAACCCACGAGCGCCCTGGATCCGGAGATGATCAACGAGGTTCTCGACGTCATGCTCGACCTCGCCCGCGCCGGGATGACGATGGTCGTCGTGACCCACGAGATGGGATTCGCCCGGGCGGCCGGTGACGTGCTCGTCGTCATGGACCGGGGCCGGATCGTGGAGCAGGGCCGGCCGGAGGACGTCTTCGAGTCACCCCGCGAGGAACGGACACGTCAGTTCCTTGCGAAAGTCCTGCACCACTGACGCTTCGATCCGACGGACACCTCGAATGCCGTAGCGCCCCGCGGCGAGATTTGGTACAACCGGTCGCGGAACCTCTTCGAGCAGGAGGTGGGCATGACCACACCGCTGTCCGTATCCGCACCGTCGACTCCCGCGCCGTCGGCCGCCGCGGCCCTCGCTCCGCTCGCCGAGCTGGTGTTCGACGGGCCGCCGCCGGTGGCCTTCGAGCTCTGGGACGGCAGCCGCATCGAGCCCGTGACCGACGGCGGGCCGACCGTGCGGCTGCGTTCGCCGGTCGCGCTCCGCCGATTGCTGTGGGCTCCGGACGAGCTCGGCCTCGGGCGCGCCTACGTGGCCGGTGACGCCGACCTCGACGGCGACGTCGTCGAGACCCTCCGCGCGTTGCGGGTTCCGCAGCCGAGCGCGGTCAAGCGCACCCAGCTCGTCGCCCGCGCGGCGCGTGCCGCGGTGGCGCTCGACGCGATCGGGCCACCGCCACCCCCGCCGCCCGAGGAGGTCCGCCTGCGGGGACGACGCCATACCCGCCGTCGCGACTCGCGCGCGGTCTCCCATCACTACGACGTCGGCAACGCGTTCTACCGGATGGTCCTCGGGCCGACCATGACGTACTCGTGCGCCCGATGGGGCGATGACGTGACCGATGTCGACGCCGCGCAGAACGCGAAGCACGATCTCGTCTGCCGCAAGCTCGGACTCGACGAACGCTCCGACGCGCGCCTCCTCGACGTCGGTTGCGGGTGGGGAACCATGGCCATGCACGCCGCGCGGGAGTACCGCGCCCCGTGCGGTGGGGATCACGATCAGCGAGCAGCAGTACGCGAGCGCGACCGACCGGGTGAAGGAAGCGGGCCTCGACGACCGCGTGGACATCCGGCTCCAGGACTACCGAGCGCTGCGGGGCGAGACGTTCGACGTGATCTCGTCCATCGGGATGTTCGAGCACGTCGGGTCGGAGCGCACGACCCAGTACTTCCGGACGCTGCGAGACGCACTCGTGCCGGGCGGGCGGCTGCTGAACCACGCGATCTCCAAGACCGGCGGGTCGAAGCTGTCGCCGCGGAGCTTCGTCGGGCGGTACGTGTTCCCCGACGGCGAGCTGCTCGACGTGGCCGACGTGACCCGCGCGATGGAGGCGGCAGGCTTCGAGGTCCGTGACGTCGAGTCACTCCGCGAGCACTACGCGCTGACGCTGCGGGCTTGGATCGACGCGCTCGAGCGCAACTGGGACGCGGCGGTCCAGGAGGTCGGACAAGGTCGGGCGCGGGTGTGGCGGGCGTACATGGCCGGATCAGTGGTCGGATTCGAGGAGGGCGACATCGCCGTCCACCAGGTGCTCGGCGTGCGCCGCTCTCGGAACGGCGCCAGCGGCATGCCGCTCCGTCGGACCTGGTGACGCCGCGCGTCAGCCGAGCTCGGCGTGCAGGAACGCGAACACCTCGGGCCAGATGCGGGCGGCCAGCTCCTCGTCCAGCGTGCCGAGCGCGTTGTGCGGCCCCATGAACGCGTGACCGGTGCCGGCATGGACGGTGAGTTGCACGTCCTTGCCGAGTCCGTGCAACTTGGCCTCGAGCGCGTGCGCCGCATCGGGTCCGAAGAAGTCGTCCTGCTCGGCCATGTGGCCGCGCACCTTCGCGGACAGCGCCGACCAGTCCGGCTCACCGTCCCCCGACGGGAAGCCGTAGAAGGGCACCACCGCCTTCACCACGTCGCCGCGGTTCGCCGCGATGAGCCACGCCAGCATTCCCCCCATGCAGAAGCCGACGACGCCGACACCGTCACCGGTGGCCCCCTCGTCGGCGAGCAGGAAGTCGACGGCTCCACTCATGTCGCGAGCGGCGCGATCGGGCGGCAGTTCGGTCATGAGCCGCGCCGCTCGGTCCATCTCGTCGTGGTTCGCGACCTCACCGCGGAACAGGTCGGGGGCGAGCGCCGTGAACCCGGCCTCCGCGATCCGGTCGGCCGAGTGTTTGAGATCCGGGCTGAGGCCCCACCATTCCTGGATCACCAGCACCCCGGGGCCGGAACCCCCCACGGGCCGTGCGAGGTATCCGCCGACCGTCGATCCGTTGCTCGCGAACTCCACCATCTCTCCCATGCGGCCGGAGACTATTCAGTCCCTCCGGCGGCCGGAAGCGAGGTCCCGAGGCGAAAAGGTTTCGACACCACGCGATCCGTGGCAGAATTGGCCCGTTCGCGTGGCTCGGGGGGCTCATGGCGATCACCACAACGGATCTCGCACGACTCGTCGTCGGCGACCGCGTGCCGCCGTCGATCGTGCGCGCCGACGGGCGCGTCGGGCCGGCCGTCCCGCTCGGCCGGCGGGTCGAGCTCCCCGGACGAGGCACCACCTTCGTGCGGGAGCTGGCCGGACCCCCCGGCGCGCCGACGCTCGTGCTGCTCCACGGCTTCATGGCGAGCGGCGGGCTGAACTGGTTCCGCACCTTCGAGAGCCTCAGCCGGGAGTTCCACGTCGTCGCGCCCGATCTGCGGGGCCACGCGCGCGGGCTCCGGTCCCGGCGGCACGTCCGCCTCGCCGACTGCGCCGATGACATCGCCGCCCTCGTCGACTCCCTGGGCTCGGGACCGGTGATCGCCGCCGGCTACTCCATGGGCGGACCTGTCGCCCAGCTCCTCTGGCATCGTCATCCCGACAAGGTCGCCGGCCTCGTCCTCTGTGCCACGGCCTCCCATTTCGACGTCGGCGCCCGACCGTTGAGCGACGCGTACCTCGCGACGGTCGCCACGCTCGCACGTGCCGCGGGCCGGCTCGCCGCGGTACCCGCGGCCGGTGCGAACGTGTTGCGACGCGTCCGCGCGCACCGACCGGCGGGGTTCCTCGAATGGGCCGCGGACGAGATGCGCCGCCACGACGTCCGCATGCTGACCGAGGCCGCCCGCAGCATCGGGCGCTACGACGCGCGCGCATGGATCGCCGAGATCGACGTTCCCACCACCGTGCTGCGGACCAACCGCGATCACCTGGTGGATCCCGGCACCCAGACCGAGCTCGTCGCCCGGATCCCGCGTGCCCAGGTCGTCGAGCACGAGGAAGGGCATTTCGCCTGCGCCCGACCGGCGTTCGCGACCCCGATGCTCGCCGCGTGCCGCGACGTCGCCTGGCGCGCCAGCGCCTGAGCGACGGGCACTGGCCGCCGAGCGCTCCTCAGGCGATGAGGACCTCGGCCATCTGGACGGCGTTCAGGGCCGCGCCCTTGCGCAGGTTGTCACCGGTGACCCAGAGATCGAGCGTGTTGGGCTGGCTCGGGTCCTCGCGCAGGCGCCCGACGAGGACCGGGTCGATGCCCGCCCCTTCGAGCGCGCTCGGCGTGCCGGATCCGCCGTCGACCAGGACCACTCCCGGCGCGGCCGAGAGCAGATCGGCGGCACGCTCCCGCGACATCGGGTCGCGGAACTGCACGTTCGCGGACATGGCGTGCCCGACGTAGACGGGGACGCGGACGCAGGTCGCGGTGACCCGCATCGTCGGGTCGTGCAGGATCTTTCGGCTCTCGTGCACGAGCTTCCACTCCTCGCTGGTGTAGCCCGCCTCCCTCACCGAACCGGCGAGCGGGATGACGTTGCCCGCGATCGGCTTGGACCAGACCTCGCCCGGCGCGATGAAGCCGTCGATCGCGCCGGCGCGGCGCAGTGAATCGGCGTCTCCGGCGAACTTGTTCCACTGCGCATCGAGCTCGGCGATCCCGGGCACCCCGGCGCCCGACACCGACTGGTACGTCGACACGACGAGCCGATCGATCCCGGCCGCCCGTTGGAGCGGTGCGAGCGCGGTGACCAACACCATCGTCGTGCAGTTGGGACAGGAGGCGATCCGGCGCGGCAGGTGATCGAGATCCTCGGGATTCACCTCGGCGACCACGAGCGGGACGTCATCCTCCATGCGGAAGGCCGCGGAGTTGTCCACGACACGGGCGCCCGCCGCCGCCGCCCGCGGGGCCCACTCGAGCGCCAGCGGATCGTCGACGTCGACGATCACCAGGTCCAGACCGTCGAAGCATCCGTCGCGCAGGACCTCGCACGTCACGGTGCCGCCGGCGAACGCGAGAGGCCGGCCCTCCGAGCGTGACGACGCGTAGACCCGCAGGGTGCCGACCGGGAACGACCGCTCCTCGAGGATGCGCAGCATCTCCTGGCCGACGAGCCCCGTGGCTCCGACGACGCCGACATCAACCGTCACGACTGCGCGCTCCTCCGGTGCGGACCTCCCGCGAGGGTATCGACCCGACTCCGCCCGGCTTCAAGCGTTTTGCAGGTCGAACGCCGTGTGGAGCGCCCGCACCGCCTTCTCGACGTCCGCCGCGGGGACCACGCAGGAGATCCGGATCGACGAGGTGCTGATCATCTCGATGTTGACACCCTCGTTCGCCAGGACCTGGAACATCGTCGCCGCGACACCCGGGTTGGTCCGCATGCCGGCGCCGACGAGGCTCACGCGCGCGACGTCCGAGTCGTGGGTCACGCCCGTCGCCTCGATGTCGGCCGCGACCTTCTCCATCACCGCGAGCGCGCGATGGAGGTCGTCCTTCGGGACCGTGAAGGAGATGTCGGTGTGGCCGGCCGTCGAGACGTTCTGCACGATCATGTCCACGTTCACCGCGTCGTCGGCGAGGGCACGGAACAAGGACGCGGCGACACCGGGCCGGTCCGCGACCTGGGCGATGGTGACCTTGGCCTCGGACGTGTCGTGGGTGACCCCCGAGATGATGGCGTGCTCCATGTTGGGGTCCTCCTCGACGACCCAGGTGCCCGGCTCCCATGTGAACGATGAGCGCACGTGCACCGGTACTCCGTAGTTCCGGGCGAACTCGACCGACCGCAGGGCAAGGACCCGACCACCGGTCGCGGCCATCTCCAGCATCTCCTCGAAGGAGACGCGCGACAGCTTGCGCGCCTCGGGCACGATGCGCGGATCCGCGGTGAAGACCCCCGAGACGTCGGTGTAGATCTCGCAGACCTCGGCGCCCAGCGAGGCAGCCAACGCGACGGCGGTGGTGTCCGAGCCCCCGCGGCCGAGGGTGGTGATGGCCTTGTCGGTGGAGATCCCCTGGAACCCCGCCACCACGGCCACGGCGCCCGCCCCCAGCGTCTCGCGGATCCGGTCTCCCTTGATCTCGAGGATCTTGGCCTTCCCGTGCGCAGTGTCGGTCACGATCCCGGCCTGGGACCCGGTGAAGCTCACCGCGTGCTCGCCGAGATCGATGATCGCCATGCACAGCAGCGCCATCGAGATCCGCTCGCCGGCGGTGAGCAGCATGTCCAGCTCGCGCCCGTGGGGGCTGCCCGAGACGTCGTGGGCGAGACGGAGGAGGTCGTCGGTCGTCTTGCCCATCGCGGAGACGGCCACGACCACCTGGTTCCCGGCCCGTTGCGTGCGCACGATGTGGTCCGCGACCGCCCGGATCCGGTCGGGGTCGGCGACGGACGTTCCCCCGAACTTCTGCACGATCAGCGCCACGGAGGTCGAGGGTACTCGTCGCCCTCCACGCGTTTCGGACGTCGCCGAGCGAGCCGGGCGACCGGACGACCGCCGGATTTCTGCCACAATGCCCACTTCGCTGCTGGGAGGCTGTTGGTGCGCATCACTCGGTCAATCGTGATCCCGATCGTCGCGATGCTGGCGATCCCGGCCTCTGGCGCGATCGCCGGCGCGGAGTCCCACGCCCGCACGCACGTGACCGTGCCCGCGGCGACGGGCGTGGTCGTGCGCGGGAGCGTGCACCAGATCGCGGTGCTGCACGCGCCGGTCGGGGCGACGCTCTCGGTGGTCCGCAAGCATTCCGTGGTCCAGACCGGCACCGTCGACGACCTCGGGAGCTACAACTTCCACAACCTTCCGGCGCGCTCGGGCTACACGATCCTCGTCGAGGACGCCGGCCGGACGAGCGTCACGGACCCGGTCACCGTGCTCGACCCCGACGCGACGCCGCCGCAGTCGCTCTACTCGGGCCAGCGCCTCGACGTGAGCAACCTCGGCGGCAACTCCGGCTACGGCTATCTGACCACCCGTGACGGCACGCAGCTCTCGGTCCAGGTGGTGCTCCCGGGCCCACCCGAGGACGGTCCCTATCCGACCGTCATGGAGTACTCCGGGTACGACCCGTCGAGCCCCACGACGGGCCAGCCCCAGTACAAGCTGATGCTCCCGGCGAACGGCTACGCATGGGTCGGCGTGAACATCCGGGGGTCGGGCTGCTCGGGCGGTGCCTTCAACTACTTCGAGAACCTCCAGGCCCTCGACGGGTACGACGCCATCGAGACGATCGCAGCCCAGCCGTGGTCCGACGGTCACGTCGGGATGGTCGGCATCTCCTACGCCGGGATCAGCCAGCTGTTCGTCGCCCGGACCCAGCCGCCGCACCTCGACGCGATCACCCCGGTCTCGGTGATCGACGACACGTGGCGCGGCACGCTCTACCCCGGTGGCATCTTCAACAACGGCTTCGCGCTCAGCTGGGCCCAGGAGCGCGTCGACCAGAACAAGTGGCCGAACCCCGATGCGCCGGGTTGGGTCAAGCAGCGAATCGCCGGCGGCGACACGACGTGCGCCGACAACATGCTCCTGCGCGGCCAGAACGTGGACCTGCTCGACCAGATCAACCAGCACCCGAACCCGTCGCCCACGCTCGATCCCGAGTTCACCTACGACTTCCCGAACGGCAGCGACTCCCTCGCGCCGGCCGCGTTCGTCGACCGGATCCGCGCCAAGGTGTTCATCGCCGGCGCGTGGCAGGACGAGCAGACCGGCGGTCACTGGGCGAACATGCTCGATCGCTTCGCGCCCGGGGTGCTCGTACGCGCCGAGGGGCAGAACGGCGTCCACACCGAGTCACTCGACCCGCAGGTCGCGTTCGACGCGCTCGAGTTCCTCGACCTGTACGTCGGGCACCGCACGCCCGCGGTCTCTCCGGCGGTGCGGGCCTTCGCCCCGGTGCTCTGGAGCACGATCACCGGCGTGTCCGGCCAGGTCATGCCGCCCGACCGCTTCACCGGCGCGACCTACGAGCAGGCGCTCGCGCAGTACTCGGCGGAGCAGCCGATCAAGATCCTCTGGGAGACCGGCAACGCCGAGGGTCTGGCGCCGGGAACGCTCGTCCCGCGGGCCCAGACCAGCTACCCGGCGTGGCCGATCCCGGGCACCCGCGCCCGCACGTGGCACCTCCGCTCGAACGGGCGCCTGCGCAAGAAGCCCGGCGTGGACCACGAGGGTGCGGACGAGTTCCGCCCCGACCCGACGCTGCGGCCGCGCACGGACTTCCAGGGCGGCAACATCTGGGCCGCGACCCCGACCTATGACTGGCAGCCCGTGGTGGACGGTGCGTCGCTCTCGTACCTCACCCACGTGCTGCCGCGGACGCTGACGATGGCGGGCACCGGCAGCGTGGACCTGTGGGTCAAGTCCAACGCGGCCGACAGCGACCTCCAGGTGACGCTCACCGAGGTGCTGCCCGACGGTCAGGAGCGCTACGTGCAGAACGGGTGGCTGAAGCTCAGCCACCGCAAGCTCGACACCGCGCACTCCACCGACCTCAACCCCGTCCACAGCGACGAGCTGAAGGACATGCACGACATCACGCCGGGTCACTTCGTATCGGCGCGCATCGCGTTGTTCCCCTTCGCGCACCAGTTCCGCGCCGGGAGCCGGATCCGCCTCACCATCCAGGCCCCGGGCGGAGATCGTCCGGAATGGGCGTTCGGCACCGATGCGACCGGCGGCAACGTCGTGGACCTCGTCGCGCACGACGACGACCGCCCGTCGCGCCTCGTGCTACCGATCGTGGGCGGTCCCGACCTGGGTCCGACCGCTGCCGTCTGCCCGTCGTTGCGCTCGCAACCGTGCCGGACCTACGTGGCACCGGCTCCGAACCACACGGTTCCCACCTCCTAGACTCCGCCGCCGTGTCCAAGGCAGCCAAGCGCGAACGACAGAAGCAGAACCGCGAGCTCGCCCGGGCCGAGCGCGAGCGGATGCTGAAGCGACAGCGTCAGATGAAGACGCTCCGGACCCTCCTGTACCTGCTCGCTCCTCTCGTCGTGATCGGGGTCATCATCTCGCTCGTCAACGGCGGGGACTCCTCGAGCTCGTCCGCATCGGCGAAGCCGACGTTCGCGACGATCGAGACGACGGAGGGAAACATCGTCGTCCAGCTCGACACCAAGAACGCCCCGATCGCGAGTGGGCACTTCGTCGACCTGGTGAAGAAGGGCTACTACGACAGCAAGTGCATCGACCGTTCCGCGCGGGACTTCGTGATCCAAGGGGGGTCGCCGAACTGCAACGCCAAGGGCGGGGAGGGCCACCCGGTCACGGGTGAGGTCCCGAAGAACCACTACCCCCTCGGCAGCCTCGCGGCGGCGAAGGCCGGCTCGGACAAGCCGGGCACCTTCGACTCGTCGTTCTTCATCGTGACCGGGTCGGGTGGCAAGACGTTGCCGAACGACTACGCACGGTTCGGCAAGGTGGTCGGCGGGCTCGACGTGGCGCAGAGCATCGAGATGCTCGCGCCGGCCTCGGGCGACGGGCCGCCCACCAAGACGGTCACGATCACCAAGGTGACGATCGCGAACACGAACCCCGTCACCACCACCACGACCGCCGCGACCACCACGACACTCGCGCCGGCACCCACCAGCAGCTCCACGCCGTGACCGCCGGTCCGACCTCGTGAGCTAGGGAAGCGCCAGCCCGATGGCGCCGTCGGCGTACGTCGTGGTGCCGTCGGACGCGTAGATCGTCACCCGGCCCGCGCCGGCGACCGACCAGGAAGGGCCCGGCTCACGCACGAGCGCGGTCTCCTCGTCGATTCCCACCAGCACCGCTTCACGCGGTCGCAGCTCGACCGACCGCTGCCGGAGGTGATCGGCGGCGCTGCCGTGGTACGGGAACACCGCCACGCCCTCGACGAAGCCGAGCCCGACCGTGTACGCACCGCCGCGCGGATCCACCATCGGGTCGCAGAGCACCGTCGCGGCCGCCCCCGACGCCGCGATCACCGCCCCGCTGCGATACGCGGTGAGCATCGCGTCGAACAGGGGCGAGGACTTCATCACCGAGCGCAGGTGCATCGGGGAGCCGTCCGCCAGGTAGACGAACCGCGCCTGCTCAACCGCGGCGACGGTGTCGGCGTCCTCGGCGTCGCGCCGGTGCAGCACCGGAAGGGTGTGCGTCGTGACGCCGAGCGGCGCGAAATGTCGGCGAGGCAATCCCCTCGATCCGCTCGGGATGCTCGAAGGCCGCCGCGGTCGGGAGGACGACGATGCCCGTGGTCCCGGCGAGCGCGAGCAGCCTCCGGTCCAGCGCACGATGGTGCTCGCCCCACTCGCCGCCGCCGATGAGCGCGAGGGTCCCGGAAGCCGCCTGACGAGTCGTCATACCGGGCGCACACTATGCGGGCCTCCCCTTGGCGAAACGGACCGACGCCTCACTAACCTGCGCGCTTTCCACCACGGGGAGCGGAGCAATGGTGCAACGGGTCGGAATCGTGGGATCGGGGATCATGGGCAGCGGGATCGCCGAGGTCGCCGCGAAGGCCGGGTGCGACGTCGTCCTGCGCAGCCGCGCGCAGAGCACCGCCGACGCGATGGTCGCCGGGCTCGAGAAGTCGCTCGCCAAGCAGGTCGACCGGGGGAAGCTCGAGGACGCGGAGCGCACCGCGGTGCTCGGAAGGGTCGAGGCGGTCTCGGACCTCGGCGCGCTGGCGGACTGTGACCTCGTCGTGGAGTCCATCGTCGAGGACCTCGTCCCGAAGAAGCACCTCTTCAGCGAGCTCGACCGGATCGTGAAGGACGGCGCAATCCTCGCGACCAACACGTCGACGCTGCCCGTGGTCGAGCTCGCGATGGAGACGGGCCGGCCCGAGCTCGTGTGCGGCGTCCACTTCTTCAATCCCGCGCCGATGATGCCGCTCGTCGAGCTGGTGCGGTGCATCACCACGAGTGACGAGACGATCGCCACCGCCCGGGCCTTCGCCGAGGCCTGCGGCAAGAACCCCGTCGAGGTCCGGGACCAGGCCGGCTTCATCGTGAACGCCCTCCTCTTCCCCTACCTCAACAACGCGGTGAAGCTCTACGACGCCGGAGTGGCCACCCGTGAGGACATCGATGCGGCGATGCAGGGCGGGTGCAATTTCCCGATGGGCCCGCTCGCGCTGTTGGACCTCGTCGGACTCGACACGAGCCTCTCGATCCTCGAGGCCCTGTACACCGAGTTCAAGGACCCGAACTACGCGCCCGCTCCGCTCCTGCGGCGCATGGTGAGCGCCGAGCGCTACGGCCGGAAGTCCAAGCAGGGGTTCTACGACTACTGATCCTCGCCGCGCGGGCGCTCGTTGTGACACTTCGCGCCGACCCGGGGGAGAATGGTGCCCGTGACTGATCGCCCGTGGTTGATGCGCACGTACTCCGGGCACTCGTCGGCCCGGGCCTCCAACGAGCTGTACCGGTCGAACCTGGCGAAGGGCCAGACCGGACTGTCGGTGGCCTTCGACCTGCCCACCCAGACCGGCTACGACGCCGACGACGTCCTCGCACGCGGCGAGGTGGGCAAGGTCGGCGTGCCGGTGGCACACCTCGGCGACATGCGCACCCTCTTCGAGCACATCCCACTCGACGAGATGAACACGTCGATGACGATCAATGCCACGGCGATGTGGTTGCTCGCGTTGTACGTCGCGCTGGCCGATGAGCAGGGGGTCCCGCGCGCGCGCTCTCGGGCACGACCCAGAACGACATCGTCAAGGAGTATCTCTCGCGCGGCACCTTCATCTTCGGCCCGGGGCCGAGCCGCCGCCTGACGGTGGACCTCGTCACCTACACGGTGCGCAACATCCCGAAGTGGAACCCGATCAACGTCTGCCCGTATCACCTCCAGGAGGCGGGCGCGACCCCGGTGCAGGAGCTCGCGTACGGGCTCGCGACCGCGGTCGGGGTGCTCGACGCGGTACGGGAGTCGGGTCAGGTCGCCCCCGATGACTTCTCGGAGGTCGTCGGCCGGATCTCCTTCTTCGTCGACGTCGGCACGCGCTTCGTCGAGGAGATGTGCAAGATGCGCGCGTTCACCCAGATGTGGGATCGCATCTGCGTGGAACGCTACGGCGTCGACGACGAGAAGCTCCGCCGGTTCCGGTACGGCGTGCAGGTCAACTCCCTCGGGCTCACCGAGGCGCAGCCCGAGAACAACGTGGCGCGCATCGTGCTCGAGATGCTCGGCGTCACCATGTCGCGCGACGCGCGCGCCGGGCGATCCAGCTCCCGTGCTGGAACGAGGCGCTCGGACTGCCGCGCCCGTGGGACCAGCAGTGGTCGCTCCGGATGCAACAGGTGCTCGCCTTCGAGAGCGACCTGCTCGAGTACGGCGACCTCTTCGAGGGTTCGACGGTCGTGGCCGACAAGGTCGAGGAGCTCGTCGCCGCCGCGACGACCGAGCTCGAGTGGGTGCTCGATGGCGGCGGAGCCTTCGCCATGATCGACGAGGTCAAGGGACGGCTCGTCCAGTCCAACGCGGAGCGGGTCCGTGCGATCGAGGCGGGCACGCGCAAGGTCGTCGGCGTGAACTGCTTCACCGAGACCGAGCCCTCACCGCTCACCGCCGAGGGCGAGGGGCACATTCTCCGCCTCGATCCCGCCGCGGAGCGCGAGCAGCTCGCGCGCCTCGAGCGGTGGCGGGCCGAGCGCGACGACACGCTCGTCGCGCGGGCGCTCGACGCGGTCCGGAAGGTCGCGGCAACCGACGACAATCTCATGGAGGCGACGATCGAGCTCGCCCGCGGGTGGCACGGTCGGCGAATGGGCGGGTGCGCTCCGCGAGGTCTTCGGGGAGTACCGCGCCCCGACGGGCGTCGGCGGCGTCGCGGCCTCCGCGGGCGACGCCATGCTCGCCGTCCGCGAGCAGGTCCGCGCCGATGCCGACGAGCTCGGCGGGCCGCTGCGGATCCTCGTGGGCAAGCCCGGGCTCGACGGTCATTCCAACGGCGCGGAGCAGATCGCGGTCGCGGCGCGCGACGCCGGCATGGAGGTCGTGTACCAGGGGATCCGCCTCACCCCGGACCAGATCGCGGCGGCAGCCCGGGACGAGGACGTCGACGTGATCGGGCTGTCGATCCTCTCGGGCTCGCACCTCGAGCTGGTCCCCGAGACCGTCCGCCGCCTCCGGGAGCTCGGCGTCGAGGCGCCCGTCGTCGTCGGTGGGATCATCCCGTCCGAGGACGCCCGGACGCTCGAAGCCGAAGGAATCGCCCGCGTCTACACACCCAAGGACTACGAGCTGGCCGCCATCATGGGCGACGTGGCCCGGCTGGCGGCCGGATATCGGCGGGAACGAGCGAAAAGCCTCCACTAGGGGCCCCGACGCGCCGATGGACCCGCTGTGAAGGATCGGCTTCTCGCCAGCTCCCTCGCGGCCGGATTCGCCGCGTTGACGTGTGGAGTCCTCGCGGCCGTCCTCGACAGCCGGGAGCTGGCCATCGCCGCCGGAGCGTTCGGGTTCGTCGCGGCGATCGTCGGCGCCGCGATCGCGGCCCGTCTCGGCACGCTCGGTGCTCAGGTCACCGCGCTCCAGGACGAGCGCGCCGAGATGCGCCGGGAGCTCGACGCGCTCGCCGCCATCTTCGCCGACGAGGCGACGACCGCGCGTCGCGAAGTCCTGGCCCTTGCCCGCACCGACACCACGGAGGCAATCGTGGACACCGTCTCGGGGCTGCTCGAAGAGCAGCACTTCACCGTCCTCGTCCAGAAGCGCGTCGCCGCGGCGCGTCGACAGCTCCAGCCGATCTCGATCATCAAGTTCGAGGTTGACGGGCTCACCGAAGCGACGACCGAGCAGTGCGACCGCGCGATCGCGTCGCTCGGCGCGGTGATCACCACGACGCTGCGCGAATCCGACGCGGCATGTCGCATCGGCCACACGATGGCCGCGGCGATCCTGGAGGACACGAGTGAGGCCGGCGCGGTCTGGGCCGCAGAGCGCATCCGCGGCACGCTGCACCAGACCGAGCTCGGCGAGGAGATCACGGTGTCGGCCGGCATCGCCTGCTACCCGACGCACACGCTCACGGCGTCGGAGCTGATGGAGCGCGCGGCCCGCGCCTTGGATACCGCCCGGGCCCAGGGACGGGACCGCCTCGAGGTGGCCTCGGGCGACTGACATCCTGCTCAGCCGTAGATGGCCTCGATCTCACGCGCGTACTTGGCGTGGATGCCACGGCGTTTGAGCTTGCTCGTGGGGGTGAGCTCCTCCGAGTCCGGGAGCCACTCCTCGTGGAGTATCGCCACCTTCTTCACCGCTTCGGCGTTGTTGAACGGCGCCATCGCGGCGCCGACCTCGCGGTCGACCTCGGCGCGGATCGCCGCGTGGTCCGCGAGCTCGGCGAGGCTGGTCGGCTCGATCCCGTGCGCCTTCGCCCAGACCGGCGCGACCTCCGCATCGAGCACGACGAGCGCGCTCATGAACGGTCGCTGATCCCCGATCACGCAGGCCTGGCCGATCAACGACTGCGCCTTCAGCGCGGACTCGAGGTTCGCGGGCGAGATGTTCTTGCCGCCGGCGGTGATGATCAGCTCCTTCTTGCGGTCGACGATGCGGAGGTAGCCGTCGTCGTCGAGCACACCGATGTCGCCCGAGTGCAGCCAACCGTCGTCGTCGAGCGTCTCGGCGGTCTTCTCCGGATCATCGAGGTAGCCGCGGAAGACCTGGCCCCCGCGCGTCAGGACCTCGCCGTCGTCAGCGAGCGTGATCTCCGCTCCCGGCACCGCCCGACCGACGGTTCCGGCGCGGACCGCGAACGGATCCCATGTCATGAGCCCGCTCGTCTCGCTCATGCCGTAGACCTCGGAGAGCGGCACGCCCAGCCCGCGGAAGAAGTCGAAGATCTCGACCGACAGCGGTGCCGCGCCGCTGAACGCCACGATGCACTGGTCCAGGCCGAGGATCGCGCGCACCGCGCCGAGCGCGGCGTCGGCTTCGGCGAGCGGACCCTCGAGATCGCCCGGGAGCGCCGCGCCGCGGGCCCGACAGTCCGCGGCGCGGAGGCCGATCGCGAGGGCGGCGTCGAGCTGGGCACGACGATCACGGTCCGCGTCCGCCATCGCCATGACCCCGGCGTGGATCTTCTCCCACACGCGCGGAACGGCGAAGAAGACCTGCGGCCGGACCTCCGGGAGGTACTGCGCGACGGCACCCGGCTCGGGACAGGTCGTGACCTCGTAGCCGAAGGCGAGCGCGAGGTAGTGCGAGACGTTGCGCTCGGCCACGTGGGCCATCGGGAGGTAGGACACCAGCCGGGCCCGCTCGAGATCGACCTGACTCGTGAGATGCTCCACCGACTTCAACGTCCAGACGACGTTCGCGTGGTCGAGCATCACGCCCTTGGGCGGTCCCGTCGTGCCCGAGGTGTAGATCACGGTCGCGAGATCGGACGGCTGGGCGTTGACGACGAGGTCGTCCAGGTCGGTCGGCTCGTGGCCGAGGAGATCGGTCCATGCCCGCACGCCGGACGGGAGCCCGTCCGACGGCGGCTCGATGACCACGACCTCTCGCAGCGCCGCGAGATCCGGGCGCACCGCCAGGATCCGGCGCAGGAAGCCCTCGTCCTCGACGATCGCGAGACTCGCGCCACAGTGCGCCGTGAGGTAGCGGACCTGATCCTCGGACGATGAGTTGTAGATCGAGATCGGGGTGGCCCCCAGGAGGACGACGGCGATGTCCGCGACGTGGAACTCGGGCCGGTTCCGCATCATGAGGACGACGCGGTCCCCCCGACGGACCCCGAGGTGGGCGAGCCCCGCCGCCACCCGGCACGCCCGGTCCGCGTATTCGCCGTAGGTGAGCTCCCGCCAGCCGTCCCCGGCCTTCGCGCGCAGGGCGACCTGGCCGCTCCGAGCCGCCACGGTGTCCCGGAACAGGGTGGCGACGGTCTGACCGGTGGCCGCCGCCACGATGTCGTCGTCGGTCCAGCTCACGGATCCCCCCTCGTCCGGAAAGGCGCCATTCGTAGCGCACGCCTGCGCCGCTGACCAGGGTCTGCCGGAGGTTTCCTTGGGGGTAACTCCAGGTGTCCTGGGGATGAAGCACCCTTCCGTGTGGACAACGCCTGATCGACCTGGGGAGAACGTTGGGGAAACCGCAGGCGGGTGTCACGGTCCTGGCAGATCGAGCCAATCCAGGTTCGCGCCCGCGCCCGTCGCGCGACTTCCCACAGCGATATCCCCAGCGGGCCGGTCGATCGTCCACAGGTCGTCCCCAGGGTCGTCCCCCGCAGGCTGTGGAGAACTCAGATGCCGGTGGAGGGCATCGGATCGTCCGGCGTGCCGTCGGGCGGTGGCGGGGCGGGCGCCTCGTCCCCGACCTCGGCGAGGACCTCGGCGGTGTCCGCGCCGAGGGCCCGACCAGCCCAGCGGATCTCCCCCGGCGTCCGGGAGAGCCGAGCGATGAGTCCCGGCATCGTCACGCCGTCGACGTCCACGAGCGAGCCGCGCGCACGGACGTGCTCGTCCGCGGCGACGTCCGCGATGGAGTACACGGGCGCGATCGCGGCATGGGCCGCCTCGAACGCGGCGAGCACCTCGGCGGCGGTCCGCGCGCCGATCCAGCCAGCGACGATGGCATCGAGCTCCGCTCGGTGCTCCGCCCGGCGCTCGAAGGTCGCGAACCGCTCGTCACCGGCGACCCCGAGCAACCCGAGCAGCCGCTCGGCGACCGACTCGGCCGACGCGGAGACCGCGACCCACCGCCCGTCGGCACATTGGTAGGTCCCGCGCGGGACCGAGTACGGGATGCCGCTGCCGAGGCGCGGCTGCTCGTAGCCGAGA
The DNA here is from genome assembly GCA_963752335.1 of uncultured Acidimicrobiia bacterium. Taxonomy (GTDB): domain Bacteria; phylum Actinomycetota; class Acidimicrobiia; order IMCC26256; family JAENVU01; genus JAENVU01. Next base: position 372,838 of record CAVVXW010000001.1, read on the forward strand.
TGCGCCCAGGCGCTGTGCAGTGGCCCCATCAGCGTGAGCATCGTGTCGAGGAGGCTGACGTCGATGACCTGACCCTCGCCGGTGCGATCGCGATGACGGAGCGCGACGAGCACCGCGAACGCGCCGACGAGGGCAGTGACCTCGTCGGTCAGCGCGATCGGTGGCGGGAGGGGCGCGCCATCGGGCTCGCCGTTGATCGCGGCGAAGCCGCTCATCGCCTCGGCCGTCGTCGCGAAGCCGGGCCGGTGCGCGTAGGGACCGGACTGGCCGAAGCCGCTGACCCGCAGCACGACGAGTCCCGGGTTGTCGGCGATCAGCTCGGCCGGGTCGAGACCGAGCCGCTCGAGGGTCCCGGGCCGGAGATTCTCGATGAGGACGTCGGCGTCGTGCACGAGCCGCCGCATGTCGGCGAGCCCCCGGTCGGACTTCAGGTCGAGCACCGCTGTCCGCTTGCCACGCGCGACGAGCTTCCACATGTACGAGACGCCGTCACGAGGGTCCGTCCAGCCCAGCCGGCGCGTCCCGTCGCCGCCGGGCGGCTCGATCTTGACGACGTCGGCGCCGAAGTCGGCGAGGTAGCGCGCCGCGCCCGGCGCGGCGATGACCGTCGCCATGTCGATCACACGGATGCCGTCGAGCGCCTGCACGGCGGCCCAGGATAGGGAGCTACGGTGCCGGGCTCGTGAAGGTGATCCGTGCGCGCTCGATCCCCGAGTCGCCTGCACGTGTGCACCCGCCGCGGGGAACGCCGTTGCGGGTCGGTGCGGTGCAGACGAGCTGGCACTCCGACCCGGCCGAACACCGGTCTGCGCTCGCGACGGGCGCGGGGCTGGCGGTCGACGCCGGGGCCCGGGTCCTCTTTCTCCAGGAGCTGACGCTCTCGCCGTACTTCGCGATCAGCGAGGCGGCGGCCGGCGTCGAGGCGGAGGCGCTCCCCGGCGGTCCGACGCACGAGTTCCTCACCTCGCTCGCGTCGCGCCACGGCGTACCCGTCCACGGCTCGCTGTACGAGGCCGCGCCCGACGGGGGACTCGGGTTCAACACCGCGGTGCTCGTCGCGCCCGACGGCACCCTCATGGCCCGGACGCGCAAGCTGCACATCCCGGTGACCGCGGGATACCGCGAGGACCGGTACTTCCGACCCGGCGACACCGGATTCCCCGTCGTCGACGTGGCCGGGGCGCGCTTCGGGTTCCCCACCTGCTGGGATCAGTGGTTCCCGGAGCTCGCCCGGGCGTACTCGCTGGCCGGCGCGCAGGTGCTCGTCTACCCGACGGCGATCGGTTCGGAACCCGACCATCCCGGGTTCGACACCGAGCCACTGTGGGAGCAGGTGATCCGGGCGAACGGCATCACCAACGCCACCTTCATGGTCGCGGTCAACCGGATCGGCACCGAGACCGTCGGTGACACGACGATCACGTTCTACGGATCGTCGTTCGTCTCGGACCCCTACGGCCGCGTGCTCGTCCAGGCACCCCGCGACGACGACGCGGTGATCGTCGCCGACCTCGATCTGGACCAGCGCGACGACTGGCTCGACCTGTTCCCGTTCCTGCACACCCGTCGCCCCGACACCTACCACGGCCTCACCACCTGACCCTGTCTCCTTCGCCTTGCGCGCCCAAATCCGGGGGTGCAGGCCTCGTCTTGCGCGTCGGTTGACTCAGGCGGCAAGGGAGAGTGCTCGGCGGATGGTCCGGATCACCGAAGTGGGGCGCCGGGTCACGTCGATCCAGCTGAAGCGCAGGACGGTCCACCCGGACGTCTCGAGCGCGCGGTCACGATGCTCGTCGTGCTCGCGATCAGTGATGCTGTCGTGGAACGCCGAGCCGTCGGTCTCGACCACGAGACGAGCGTCGCTCCAGGCGAAGTCCACCGCACCGATCCACCCGAGGGGCCCACCGAGGTTGACCTGGCGTTCAGGCGTCGGGAATCCATGATCCGACATCAGCTCCAGAAAGCGGGCCTCCAGCTCGGTCGTCGGTGCGACGTAACTGTCCAGGCGCTCGGCGACGACGGACCGGAGGCTCGCCGTTCCGCATCTCCCGCGCTCCGCGAGGTCCCCGAGGACGGCTTGGATCTGCGCGACGGTCACCTTCCGACCCGCCAGCGTCGCGTCGACGGCACGAGCGAGGCGCCGGGCTCCGATCGTGCCCGCGAGATCGAAGAGCGCACGCGCCGGCGTCGCAACCGGGAGCCCGTCGACCAGGGTGCGATGACTCTCGGGCAGCAGGAACGTCTGGCTGACCCCGGGCATCGCCAACCGATGCGGTCGGCGGCCGACGACCACGAAAGCCGGCAGCATTGCGAAATCCCGGATCCCGTGCATCGCGAGAGCAGTCCCGGCGCTGGCGATGGCCCCGGGCCCGGCCGAGAGAACCGTGGCCATGACGACCGACCTCGCCGTCTGCGGAGAACCCCCCATCCGGTAGACGCGCTTGGTGACTGCGATCCATCGACCCTTGTCGAGGCGGTACGCGATGGCGCTCCCGCTGATCCCCGCGCTCCGGGCCTGGGCGCGCGTGAAGACCCCGTGCTGGCGTGCCGCGATCGCGGCGACCGTTTCGTCCATGTCCGGCACGGTACGGGGCACCTGTGACCATGTCGTCGACATCCGCTCGTGCCGCCGATCAACGCGCGGAACAGTCCTCCACCCCCCGATTTGGGCGCGCAAAACGAGGGGTACAGGCCCCGATTTGGGCGCGCAAAACGAAGGGGGGTCAGAACGTGGAGGTGAAGGAGCGGTGGGCGAGCAGGCCGCGGGAGTACGCAGGGTAGAGGCCGCCGTAGAGGAAGCGGGTGCGCTCGGACCACGACAGCGCCTCCGGGCTGCGGAGCCGGTGCACGGTCTGGACGTACCCACCTTCGTGGACGCGGTACTCGGCCCACACGCCCATGTACTCCTTGACCGCGCCGATCTCGACGAAAGGCACGGATCCGGTCTCGGCGAAGCGCCGGACGCGGTGGCGGTGCGTGTGACCGGCGAAGTAGCCGACGATGTTGTCCCGGCGCGCCACCACCTCGACGAACGCCTCGCTGCTGTCGGGATCGATGCCGAAGTAGTCGGTCGAGCGCTCGGGCGCGCGCAGATCCCAGATCTGGTGATGGCCGAACACGAGCACCGGTCCGCTCGTCTCGCGGGCGAGCGCGTCGAGCCAGCCGAGCTGATCGCGTGTCACCTGGCCCCCCGCCCGGGTCGGCCGCACCGTGTCGATCACCGCGAGCGTCACGCCGTTGACGTCGACGGCGTAGGGCGCACCCTGCAGCGCGAGGGTCGGATCCTGCATGGCGTCGTGGTTGCCGCGGACGTGGTGGAGGTCCGACCCGAAGCCCGAGTACGTGTCGAGGAACGTCTGGTACTCCTCGTCGCTCCCCAGAGTCGTCAAATCCCCCTTCGCGACCACCGCGTCGGGCGCGTACTGAGTGATCTCGGTCACCGCCCGGCGGTTCATGGTCACGGGGTAGGGATCCTCGCCCGGCTCGGCGCGCACCCACGGACCGAGCTCCTCCTCGGGGATGGTGTGGATCATCCCGCAGACCTGCTCGCCGAAGTGCACGTCGTTGACGGTCGCGAGCCGAGCGAGGAGCGCACCCCGCGGCTCGGCGAGGGTGCACACCGTCTGGGGCAGCTCGTCGGTCGGACCACCGTGACCCTCCACCAGCACCGGGTACTCCGTGTCGGGAGCGAGTCCGTCGACGGTGACGACGTGATGCGGACCGGTGGACCTGACCTCCACGTCGCCGACGTTGGTGGTGACCGAGACCTGCGGATCGGTCACGAACGCGACGGTCACCGCGTCGGTGTCCACCGCGACGATCTCCGCGTCGCGGATCGCGCCGCTCACGCGCGCGCTCGCCGCCCGATGCGACCGGAGAGACGCCACTCGCCCCGGCTCAACCCGGTTCTCCGTGCGGCGAGGCGGGCCGACGCGACCCAGCGCGCGTCGGCCTCGGGCTCGGGATTCGCCACAGCCCTGCGCGCGGACAGGACGCCGACAGCCGCGACGATCGCGGCGACCTCCTCGGGCGACGCGTCGGCGTCGATCACGCGGAGCCGGGGTGGGACGGGCGACATCAGAGCGGCACGTTCCCGTGCTTGCGGGCCGGGAGTTGCTCCTTCTTCGTCCGCAACATCTCCAGCGCGCCGACGAGCACCGTGCGGGTCGCTCGCGGGTCGATGACGTCGTCGACGTAGCCGCGCTCGGCGGCGTTGTACGGGTTCGCGAACCGCTCCGAGTACTCCTGGTCCCACTCCGCCTTGCGCGCGACCGGATCCTCGGCGCTCGCCAGCTCGCGGCGCAGGAGGATGTTGGCGGCACCGTTGGTGTCCATGACCGCGATCTCCGCCGACGGCCACGCGAACGCGAGGTCGGCACCGATCGACTTCGAGTTCATGACGACGAACGCGCCGCCGTAGCCCTTGCGAGTGATGATCTGCACCCGCGGGACCGTCGCCTCGCAGTAGGCGTAGAGCAGCTTGGCGCCGTGCCGGATGATCCCGCCGTGCTCCTGGTCCGTCCCGGGCAGGAACCCCGGGACGTCGACGAAGGTCACCAGAGGAACATTGAACGCGTCGCACGTGCGTACGAAGCGCGCGGCCTTCTCCGACGCGTCGATGTCGAGGCTTCCCGCGAGCACCTTGGGTTGGTTGCCGACGATCCCGACGACGTGCCCGTCGACGCGGGCGAATCCGCAGACGATGTTCATGGCGTAGAGCGGATTGACCTCGAAGAAGTCACCGTCGTCGACGACCTCGGCGATGATCTCCTTCATGTCGTAGGGCTTGTTGGTCGCGTCGGGCATGAGGTCGATGATCCCGTCGCACGAACGCTGCGGATCGTCCTCCGGCGCGTAGTACGGAGGGTCCTCGAGGTTGTTCGACGGCAGGAACGACAGCAGGTACCGCACCTGCTCGAGGCACGTCTCCTCGTCCTCGAACGCGAAGGTGGCGACGCCTGACTTCGTCGCGTGGGCCAACGCACCGCCCAGCTCCTCCTGGGTGACGTCCTGACCGGTCGCGGCCTTCACGACATCAGGGCCGGTGATGAACATGTGCGACGTGCCCTTCACCATGAAGATGAAGTCCGTCATCGCCGGCGAGTAGACCGCGCCACCCGCGCACGGACCCAGGATGACACTGATCTGCGGTATGACACCGCTGGCCTGGACGTTGCGGTGGAAGATCCCGCCGTAGCTCGCGAGCGAGACCACCCCTTCCTGGATCCGGGCTCCGGCACCGTCGTTGAGCCCGACGAACGGCGCACCGACGCTGGCCGCCAGATCCATCACCTTGTGGATCTTCTCGGCGAACACCTCGCCCAGCGCGCCGCCGAAGATCGTGAAGTCCTGCGCGAACAGGAACACCTTCCGTCCGTCCACGGTCCCCCAACCGGTGATCACACCGTCGGTCAACGGTCGGGTGTTCTCGATGCCGAAGCCGTGCGCGCGGTGACGGGCGAGCATGTCGAGCTCGTGGAAGGAGCCGGGGTCGAGCAGGAGATCGATCCGCTCGCGGACCGTGAGCTTGCCGCGGTCGTGCTGGCGGGCGACCGCAGCCGGGCTGCCGGCGTGGAGCGCCTCCTCCCGCTTCTCCGCGAGCTGCGCCATGCGCTCCTCGATCGGGTGGGGCACCGGCGCGGTGCTCGTCATGTCTGCTCCTCCACGGCTGCGGGGCCGCCACGATACCGGGGCCACCGGGCCGGGGTTCCCGCCGGGGTCACGTGAGGCCGGCGAGCACCTGCGGCCAGCGCGCCAGGATCCCGAGATGCCCCGCGTCGGGCCAGACGACGAGGCGCGCGTCGGGAACCCGATCGGCGTAGACGTGGGCGTCCTCCTCGTTGTGAGGATCGGCCGCACCGTGGAAGACCGTGGTGGGCACGCGGACCTCGGCCAGGGTGAACCCCCATGGGAGCCACATCGCGACGAGATCGGCCGCGATGCCGTCGGGCCCCGGCCGCAGTGCCGCGGTCACCTGGGCCTCGAGCATCGGGCCGAGCTCGGCGTCGGTCCGGATCGCCGCGTCGGGACCACGACCGCGCCCGAGGAAGGGAATGGGGTCGGCAAGGATCGGCTCCATGTGACGCGCGAATCGCGCGCACCGAGCGATCCGGCTCGCGGCGGGCCATCTCCGCGGTCGGACGCCGGTAGTCGCCCAGCGCATCCCACCCACCCGGGACCTCGTCGAGCGGCCCGGGCGCACTCACGATCGCGAGTCGGTCGACGCGGTCCGGCGCCGTCGCGGCCAGCGCGACCGCGAACGGGCCGCCACCGGACCAGCCGACCACGGCGAACCGGTCGAGCCCGAGCGCGTCGACCAGGGCGAGCGCATCCGCGGCGACTGCGGCGACCGACGCGGTCGTGCTCGGTCCCGAATCGCCGTACCCGGGGCGGTCGAACGTCACCAGCCGAACGCCCGCGGCCGCGGTCTCGGACTCGCGCGGGCGAAACCCGCGTGAGCCCGGCGCGCCGTGGAAGAGCAGCACCGGAACACCTTCGGGCGCGCCGTCCTCGTAGGCGAGCGTGCGACCGTCGGGCAGGCGGATCGTCGGCAACGGTGCCGGCGCTATTCCTGCACGAGCTCGATGAGCGTGCCGAACGCGCCCTTCGGGTGGACGAAGGCGACCGTCGTGCCGCGACTCCCCGGGCGCGGGGCCTCGTCGATCACGCGGTGCCCACCGGCCTTCACGCGCGCGAGCGCCTCGGCGCAGTCGTCGACGCGGTAGCCGACGTGGTGGATGCCCTCCCCCTTGTTCGCGAGGTACTTCGCGACCGGCGAGTCGTCCCGCGTGGGGGTGAGCAGCTGGACGTAGGAATCCGCGACCTTCAGGAGCGCCTCCTCCACGCCGTCGGACTCGATCACCTCCCGGTGCGCGACGGTGCAGCCGAAGGTGTCCTGGTAGTACGCGATGGCGGACTCGAGGTCCGCGACCGCGATCGCGACGTGATCGATCTCGGTGAGTTGCATGAGACGATCGTACCGACGTGGACGTCCGCCGCCGCTAGCTCGACGGTGGCGTTGCCGACGCGTCCTGGCTGTCGCGCAGCTGCACGACGAACCACAGCGTCTCGTCGGGCGCGATGGCGGGCGGCTGGCCTTGGGCGCCGTAGGCGAGATCCGCCGGGATGCCGAGCAGGCGCGTGCCGCCGACCTTCATCCCCACCAACCCCTGCTGCCAGCCCGGGATGACCCCGTCCAGCGAGAAGGTCGCGGGCTGGCCGCGGCTGTAGGAGTCGTCGAAGATCTTCCCGGTCGAGCAGCTCACGCCGATGTAGTCGGCGGTGATGGTCGACCCGGTAGTCACCTCGGCGCCGGTCCCGACCGCGAGGTCCTCGACGACGAGCGTCGTCGGGGGCGGCCCGACCTTGACGGGTACGTCGGGCGCCCCGTTCGGGACCGGATCGGCGAGCGCGACACACGGCTTTCCCTTCGCCGAGGCCGTGGGAGGAATCGTCGACGTGGTCGAGCCGGATGCGCCCGGGCTCGAACCACTGCTGCCGCAGGCGCTCAGCGCGAGCGCAGCGGTGAGTGCGGCCGCGACGAGGAAGAGAGAGGGACGACGGATCATGGACGGCACCGTAGCGGCACCGCCGTGCTCGATGGCATCACCGGCCGGAGGACCGCGCCTCTTCGTGACGGCGGAAGAGCGTGATCCGGGGAAGCAGGCGCTCGCGCATCTCGCCGTCGGTCACGCCGAGGCCACCCTCGGGAGCGAGGCAGAGCACGCCCAGCTTGCCCTCCGACTCGTTGTGATGCACCGCGTACGCCGCCTGACCCGCGTCGGCGAGCGTGTAGACGCGCGAGAGCGTCGGGTGCACCTTGCCCTCGCACACCGCGCGGTTCGCCTCCCACGCCTCGCGGTAGTTCGCGAAGTGACAGCCCTTGAGCGTCTTGAGGTTCATCCAGAGGTACCGGTTGTCGTACTCGATCATGAAGCCGCTCGTCGCCGCGCACGTGATGATCATCCCTCCCCGCTTGGCCACGAACACCGACGCGCCCATGGTCGAGCGCCCGGGATGCTCGAAGACGATGTCGACGTCGCGCCCGATCAGCTCACGGATCTTCTTCCCGAGCCGCCGCCACTCGGCCGGGTCCTGCTCGCCCTCGTCGTTCCAGAACTCGTAGCCCTCGGCGCGACGGTCGATCACGGCCTCGACACCCATGTCCCGGAGCAGCTCGGCACGCGACTCGCTCGAGACGACCCCGACCGGCGTCCCTCCGCCGTTCATGACGTACTGGCACGCGTACGCGCCGATCCCACCCGTCGCGCCCCACACGAGCACACTCTGGCCCTGGGTCATCTGTGAGCCGTTCGGGCTGACGATCATGCGGTAGCTGGTGCTGTTGCACAGCGCATTGACCGCGGCCTCCTCCCAGGTCAGGTGCTCGGGCTTGGGCATCAGCTGGTTGGCCTTCACGACGCTCAGGTCCGCGAGCCCACCGAAGTTGGACTCGAAGCCCCAGATGCGCTGGTTGGTGGCGAGCATGGAGTCGTCGTGGGCGGAAGGGTCCTGGTCGTCGAGGTAGTTGCAGTGCACCGTCACGCGGTCACCGGGCTTCCAGTTCCGCACCGCGGAACCGACCCGCAGCACGACGCCCGACGCGTCGCTCCCCATCACGTGGAAGGGCTGGTCGTGGCGGGCACCCCAGACGCTCTCCTTGCCCAGACGCTTCAGGAACCCGAACGTGGGAAGCGGCTCGAAGATCGAGGTCCACACCGTGTTGAAGTTGATCGAGCTGGCCATGACCGCGATGACCGCCTCGTCGGGGGCGATCTCGGGAAAGGGGAACTCCTCGACGTGGGTGGAGATCCGGGGGTCCTTCTCCTCGGACGCCATCCCGGCGAACATCTCCTGCTCGTCCGCTCGGACCAGCGCGCCGCGTACGCCCTCGGGCAGTGGCAGCGATGCGAGCTCGTCCCCCGGGGCACCCTCGAGGACGGCGGAGCGGATGGCGTCGATCTCGGTCGTCATGTGCGGGACGGTAGCGGCGCGCACCTCGCCGTCGCACACCCCGAGATCGCGAAGCTCCGAGCGAGTGTGACCACGGACTCGCCTGGACGAAATGCGCGTGGCCACGGCTACCATTCGCGGCGAAACGGCCGGTCGTCGACCGGCGTCCACCTCTCCCGGGAGCTGCCATGCCTGGTTCCGTGATCGTCTCCACCGCCCGCACGCCGATCGGCAAGCTCTCGGGCGCACTGTCGTCGTTCAGCGCCATGGACCTCGGCGGGGTCGCCATCAAGGGCGCGCTCGAGCGCGCGGGTGTGGACGCGGACCAGATCGACTACGTGATCATGGGCCACGTGCTCCAGGCCGGTCAGGGCCAGATCACCGCGCGCCAGGCGGCCGCCAACGCCGGCATCCCGATGACGGTGCCCGCCCTCACGGTGAACAAGGTGTGCCTGTCGGGCATCAACGCGCTCTACCTCGCGGACCAGATGATCGCGAGCGGTGACGCCGAGGTCGTCGTCGCCGGGGGCATGGAGTCCATGACCGGGGCGCCCTACCTCCTCCCCAAGGCGCGGGCCGGGTACCGGATGGGCAACGGCGAGCTCCTGGACTCGCTGATCCACGACGGTCTGTGGTGCGCCTTCGAGATGGAGCACATGGGTACGGGGACCCAGCGCTACGCGAACGAGCACGAGGTCGAACGGTCCGCGCAGGACGAGCTCGCGGCGAAGAGCCACGAGCGCGCCGCCGCGGCCATCAAGGCCGGGCGTCTCGCGGACGAGATCACGCCGGTCTCGATCCCCCAGCGCAAGGGCGACCCCGTGATCTTCGAGGAGGACGAAGGGGTGCGGCCAGGGACGACGGTCGAGTCCCTCGCGGCGCTCCGGCCGGCGTTCACCAAGGACGGAACCATCACCGCGGGGAACGCCTCGCAGATCTCCGACGGGGCGGCGGCGATGATCGTCACGAGCCGCGACAAGGCCGAGGAGCTCGGCCTGACCCCGATCGCGGAGCTCGTGGGCTTCGGCATGGTCGCCGGACCGGACCCGTCCCTGCTGCACCAACCGTCCCGGGCGATCAAGCGCGCCCTCGACCAGGCGAACCTCCCGCTCGCCGACGTGGACCTGTTCGAGCTCAACGAGGCGTTCGCGGCCGTGGGGATCGCGAGCATGCGCGACCTCGGGATCACCGACGACGTGGTCAACGTCAACGGTGGCGCGATCGCGCTCGGTCACCCGGTCGGGATGTCGGGGGCTCGCATCGTCGGGTCGATCATCCACGAGCTGCGCCGCCGCGGCGGCGGCCTCGGCGCCGCCGCCCTCTGCGGCGGTGGCGGCCAGGGCGACGCCGCGTTGATCCGCACGCTGTAGTCGAGCGTCGCCCGGGCCGGATGTGACGCCAGGGCGACGCCGCGTTGATCCGCACGCTGTAGTCGAGCGTCGCCCGGGCCGGATGTGACGCCAGGGCGACGCCGCGTTGATCCGCACGCTGTAGTCGAGCGTCGCCCGGGCCGGATGTGACGCCAGGGCGACGCCGCGTTGATCCGCACGCTGGAGTCGAGCGTCGCCCGGGCCGGATGTGACGCCAGGGCGACGCCGCGTTGATCCGCACGCTGGAGTCGAGCGTCGCCCGGGCCGGATGTGACGCCAGGGCGACGCCGCGTTGCCTGTGTCCTCAGGTTCCGAGGGCTCGGAACGGCGCCCAGGGCAGGTTCCGTACCACCCAGAAGACGGACACCACGGCGACGAGCAGCTGTACCTGGCGAGGAGTCATCGCGAGCCGGGGCATCCTCCACGGTGCCCCGAACAGCTGGGCGAGGCCGAGGAAGACCCCCACCATCAGGAACGGCAGCGCGGCGACGAAGAGGAGGTTGTAGCCCACGGCCGTCACGAGGTCGCCCCGGAGCACGAAGTGGAGCGCGCGGGTCGCGCCGCAGCCGGGGCAGTCGAGGCCGGTGATCGCCTTGAACGGGCAGAGCGTCGGGCCACCGCGAGGGTCGATCACCGAGGCGGCCGCGCAGCCGGCGAGCATGACGGCTCCCGCAGCCACCACGGGCCAGCGGACGCTCCTGCGGGTCATGCTCTCGACGGCGTTCACGAGGCCGAGCCTAGGATCCGATCGGCCTCTCGGCGCAGACGGCGGCGGAAGGTCATCTCAGGTCCCCGGAAGGCGCGGTTCGGGATATCCGGCCGCGATCCGTGCCAACCGGCTCTGACGGCAGATGAGCGCGGCGGCCCGGATCGGGTCGGGCACGTTCTTCAGCACCTGCGTCGTGCGGCCCTGGTATCCCGCGTAGTGGATCGTCAACTCGACATCGCCGATACCGAGCATGGTCTGGCCGGCGGTGAACCGCGGCGCGGCGCGGGCGATCGTCCACAGCGGCCATTCCGCCTCCGGGGGCCGATCGAGCCTCGAGTACATCCGCAGGAACACGCCGGTGAGGACGTACTCCTCGTGGCCGATCATGTCGACGCCGCGTGTGCCCTGCCAGATCACGCCGTCGTCGGGCGCGGTACGGATCAGGTCCTGGACGTCGCGGAGTGGCTCGGTGTCCTGGTGCCGGCCGGTCCGCACCGCCTCGTCCCACTGGTTGCCGTTCCACCATCGCTCGTCCCAGAGCCCCATGGGGTCGGGGTACCAGCCGGGATCCGCCACGATCTCGTCGACTCTGCGGGCCGGCCCGCGGCCTCAGGCCGCGGCGACCGGCTCGCCCTGGAGACGGCGGTACATGAACGCGCTCGCGATCGTGACCACCGGGATCGCGACGATCAGCCCGAGTCCGCAGAGCGCGGCGCCGATCCACGTGGCGATGTACACGCCGATCGTGAAGCCGATCAGGGTCCCGAGGTTCTTGTTCACGAGCTGGAACGAACGCCGGATCCCTTCCATCGCACTCGTCTGCTTGTCGAGGATGAAGAACCCGAAGAACTGGGCGAAGAAGAAGAAGACGAACCCGAAGCAACAGAGGACCGTCGTGCCGAGCGCGACGAGGAGGGCGCCGAGCGCGAACGTCCCAATGTTCTCGGTCGACATCATCTTCTTGGCGTCGAGCTTCTCGCCGTAGGTGATCATGAGCCCGCCGCGGATCAGGACCATCTGGACGAGGAAATACAGGAAGTAGAAGATCAGGATCGACACGAAGAGCTGGACGAAGAAGAGGCCGGCGACCGTCCCACCGCCGGAACATCGCGTGGTCCCGAACGCATCGGTATGACAGCCGACGCTGTCCGACTTGGCGACGGCGGACCAGAGGAGGCCCGACAGGAACCAGAACGCCACGGTGACCAGGATGAGGCCCACGACCGCGATGACGACGATGATCAGGATGTCGCCGATGTTCTGCTGGAACTTCAACCAGCCGTAGTTGAACGCCTCGCTCGGTGTGGCGGACTTGTCACCGCCGCCGGCCCCTGCGCCCGGAACCGGTCCGGGGACCTGGGGAGACGGGCCCGGAGGCGGGCCCATCGATGGCGGGGTCGCCGGCGGGGGGCCCGCCGGCGGTGGGGCGGCCGGCGGAGTGACCGGTCCCGGTCGCTGCTCCGGCGGATACCACTTGCCGTCGGACGCCTGCCACCAGCCCTGACCCTGCGGAGTGTCGCTCACACTTCCCCCTCGTGCCCCGTTCGCTGCATGTGCCCCCGCGAGCGCCGCCAGCGCGACGCCCGCGTCACCAGAGGGAGCGTAGCCAAGAGCCGTCGGCTCCGTCGGGGATCATCGCGATCCGCATCCACCGCGCGACTTCCGCGACCGGTTGACGCCGGACGCGCTTGCTCGAGGCGATCGCGCGTCGGCGGGAGCCGCGTCGCGCCGCATTGTCCGCCAAATCCAGAGTTGACCGGTCGACATTGCACTCATAGCGTGCCGCGACCACGTACGACGCGAGGAGCCGACCATGAGCGAATGGGGTTTCGAGACCCGTCAGGTCCACGCCGGTGCCGAGCCGGATCCGACGACCGGCGCCCGGGCGGTACCGATCTACCAGACCACCTCCTTCGTCTTCCGGGACACCGAGCACGCCGCCAACCTCTTCGGGCTGGCCGAGCTCGGCAACATCTACACGCGGATCATGAACCCCACCCAGGCGGCCTTCGAGGACCGGATCGCGGCGCTCGAGGGCGGCATCGGCGCCCTCGCCACGAGCAGCGGCCAAGCCGCACAAGTGATCGCGCTGATGAACCTGGCCGAGAACGGCGGGCACGTCGTCTCGAGCTCGTCGCTCTACGGCGGGACCTACAACCAGCTGCACTACACGTTCCCGAAGCTCGGGGTGGAGACCACCTTCATCGACGACCCCGACGACCTCGACGCGTGGAAGGCCGCGATCCGTCCGAACACCAAGGCGTTCTACGGCGAGACGATCGGGAATCCGAAGGGCGACATCCTCGACCTCGGCGGCATCTCGGACATCGCTCACGGCGCCGGGATCCCGCTCGTGATCGACAACACGCTCGCCTCGCCGTACCTGTGCAACCCGCTCTCCCACGGCGCCGACATCGTCACGCACTCGGCGACGAAGTTCATCGGCGGCCACGGGACCTCGATCGGCGGCATCATCGTCGACGGCGGGGCGTTCGACTACGAGGGCAGCGGTCGGTTCCCGAACTTCACCGAGCCCGACATGAGCTACCACGGGCTCGCGTTCTCCCAGCTGCCCGACGCGCTGTGGCCGGCGCGCTACATCCTCAAGGCGCGCCTCACGTACCAGCGCGACCTCGGCGCGGCGATCTCGCCGTTCAACGCGTTCCTCATGCTGCAGGGCCTCGAGACGCTCAGCCTGCGCATGGAGCGCCACTCGCAGAACACGCTCGCAGTCGCACAGTGGCTCGAGTCGCGTGACGAGGTCGAGTGGGTGGCGTACCCGGGACTGGCATCGAGCCCGTGGCACGCCCGCGCGCAGCAGTACCTGCCGCGGGGCCAGGGCGCGATCCTCGCGTTCGGCATCAAGGGCGGGCTCGAGGCCGGCCAGAAGTTCATCAACAGCCTGGAGCTGTTCAGCCATCTCGCCAACGTCGGTGACGTCCGGAGCCTCGCGATCCACCCGGCCAGCACGACTCATCAGCAGCTGACCGAGGTGGAGCAGGCCGCCACCGGCGTCACACCGGACCTGGTCCGCCTGTCGGTGGGCATCGAGTCGATCGACGACATCACCGCCGACCTCGAGGCCGGCTTCCGCGCCGCGAAGGGTGCCTGAACCGGGGCCGCACGCCACCCGCGGTCGGACGTGATCCCTGTGACCGGGGCGTGGCGCGCCGGTGACCCGCCCGGCCGGCGTCGGTTCACGACGCTCTTCGACGCGCGTCCGCACGTGCTCGAGACCGGGGGGCGGCTCACGCACGTCACCGTCGCGTACGAGACCTGGGGGACGCTGAACGCGGAGCGGTCGAACGCGCTGCTCGTGCTCCACGCGCTGACGGGAGACTCACACGCCGCCGGTCCGGCCTCCCCCGGCCACGACCAGGCCGGGTGGTGGGACACCGTCGTCGGCACCGGCAAGCCAATCGACACCGAGCGCTTCTTCGTCGTGTGCCCCAACGTGCTCGGCGGATGCCAGGGCAGCACCGGACCCTCGTCGGTGGACCCGGAGACCGGACGGCCCTACGGGTCGCGTTTCCCGGTCGTGACCATCCGCGATCAGGTCGTGGTGGAGTCCGCGCTCGCCACGAGCCTCGGGATCGAGCGGTGGGCCGCGGTCGTCGGCGGCTCGATGGGCGGCCAACGTGCGCTGGAGTGGGCGGTCGCCTTCCCCGACCGGGTTCCCCGGGCCGTGATCATCGCCTGTGGCGCGCAGGCCACAGCCGAGGAGATCGCGCTCTGCTCCTTGCAGGTACGCGCGATCCGCGCCGATCCCGCGTTCCGCGACGGCGACTACTACGACGCCGAACCCGGCGACGGACCATGGCGAGGGATGTCGATCGCCCGGGGGATCGGGCAGGTCTCGTACCGGTCCGAGATCGAGTTCGACCAGCGCTTCGGCCGCGGCCACCAGGGGGACGAGCAGCCGCTCGACGGTGGTCGGTACGCGATCGAGTCCTATCTCGAGTACCACGGCGTGAAGCTCGCGCGAACGCTTCGACGCGAACACCTACGTCGCGCTGTCACGGGCGATGAACCACCACGATGTCGGGCGGGGCCGGGGGGGCATCTCCGCGGCACTCGCGCGCATCCACGCCGCGGTCGACATCGCGGGCATCTCGTCGGACCGGCTCTACCCCCTCCGGCTCCAGGAGGAGCTCGCGGCGCTCATCCCCGGCGCGACGGGCGTGACCGTCATCGAGTCGCTCGACGGTCACGACGGCTTCCTCACCGAGCACGAGCAGGTCGGCGCGTTCATCCGTCACGCCCTCACCGACGCCTGAGACCGTTCTCGGGGTCAGGCGTCGACGGCGCGGCGGCCTTCGAGAGCGCGACCGAGGGTGATCTCGTCGGCGTACTCGAGGTCGCCGCCGACGGGGAGGCCGCTCGCGATGCGCGTGACGCGCACGTCGACGTCGGCGAGCGCGCGTGCGAGGTACATCGCGGTGACCTCACCGTCGGTGTTCGGGTTCGTGGCCAGGATCACCTCGACGACGGCGTCGTCGCGGACCGCGCCGGAGCAGCTCGCCGATGCGCAGCTGATCCGGACCGATGCCCTCGATCGGGCTGATCGTCCCTTGGAGCACGTGGTACGAGCCGCGGAACTCCTGGGTCCGCTCGACCGCGACGATGTCACGCGGCTCCTCGACGACGCAGATGACGGTCCGGTCACGTCGCTCGTCGAGGCAGAACTGGCACAGCTCCCCTTCCGCGATGTTGAAGCAGCGCCGACACCAGGAGATCTTCTCCTTCACCTCGACGATCGAGGCGGCGAGCCGCCGGGCGTCCTCCGGCGCGATGCGCAGGATGTGGAAGGCGATGCGCTGCGCGGACTTCGGACCGACGCCGGGCAGTCGGCCGAGCTCGTCGATCGAGCCGCTGGACCGGCCCCTCGTAGACGGACGGCACCGCGTGCTCAGCCGAGACCGAAGGCACTCAGGTCGATGCCGCCGGTCACGCCGCCCATCTGCTCGGACTGGACGGCCTGCGACGGCGCGTGTGGCCTCGGCCACGGCCGCGACCACGAGGTCCTGCAGCATCTCGATGTCGTCGGGGTCCACGACCTCGGGCGCGAGGACGATGGACACCAGCTCACCGGTGCCGGTCACCGTCGCGGTCACCATCCCCCCGCCGGCGCTGCCCTCGACCGTGGTCTCGGCGAGCGCGGCCTGCGCGGCGACCATCTGCTCCTGCATCTGCTGGACCTGCCGCATCATGTTGTTCATCGGCGGCTTCGACTTCGCCACGGAACTCCCTAGGACTTGGGCTGCTCTTCCACCACCGTCGCGCCGAACGTGTCGGTCAGGCGGGACAACGAATCTACCGCCACCCCTGCGTCCGCCGGCGCGTCCACCAGCTCCTCGGGGTCCACGAGGTCGATGGGTTCGTCCTCGCCGGTGGAGGCTCGGGATCCGGGACCGCCCGCAGCCGGTGCGGCGGCCCCTCGCCCTCACCCCACTCGTGCGGCGTGAACTTGAAACGGGGTGGCGACCCGAGCTCGGCGATGAAGACGTCGCGGATCGCGTCGGCGTTCTTCTGGAATTTCGGACGGACGGCGTCGATGTGGGTCCGGGCGACGCCGAACACCACCACGTTGCCGTCCACCGCGACCGGTTGTGCCTCCTGTACCGAGGCCCGGAGGGAGCGGGGCAAGGCGTCGAGCACCGCGGCCCACGCCACGATCACGTCGTCGAGGTCGAAGGTCGTGGACGGATCGACGGCGGGGCGCCGCGGCCGACGGCGGCGCCGCCCGATCCTCGGTCGGCGGTGTCCACCGGCGCCGTGTGCCGCCTGCCAGTGCGCCCAGCGCGGGCGGGGGCCCAGCGCCGGCGGGCGGCGGCACCTCGGGCGTCCGGCCGGAGGTCGCGGCACGGGGCGGCCGGTGGAGCGACGACGGTGCCGGCGCCGAGTTCCGGGACCGGGATCGTTGCCCGTCCGCGAGTCGTGCCTCGATCCGGTCGACGCGGTCGGACAGGCTGGCGAGCGTGCCGCGGTCTCACGCCTCGCGAGCCGAACGAGCGCGATCTCCAGCACCAATCGGGGATCCGCGGCGTCCGTCGTACGCATGTCCACGATCGCCTGCCCCAGGGTCTCGAGCGAGCGGACGAGCGCGGCGTTCCCCATCGCTTCGCCGACGGTGCGGAGCCGCTCGCGGGTCTCCGCGGGTTCGTCCACCTCGACCCGCCCGCCGCTCGCGACGGTGATGAAGGCGTCACGCAGCGCGACGAGGAGCCCCTCCGCGATGCGCCGCGGATCGTGCGCCGCGTCCAGCAGCGCGTCCACACCGGTGAGCACCCCGACGACGTCCGAGGCCGCGATCGCGTCGAGGATGACCATCCGCAGCTCGAACGGGGCGCCGCCGAGGGCGTTCTCCACCGCCACGACCGTGATCGGCCCTCCGTTCGCGAGGACGAGATCGAGGAGCGACTCGGCGTCGCGCGCCGAGCCGCCCGCGGCCCGGGCGATCAGCGTCAGGGCATCGGGTTCGGATTCGACGCGCTCGTCCTCCAGGACCGATGCGAGCAGCCCCGACAGCTCCTCGACCGTCAGGTAGCGGAACTCGAAGTGCTGGGTGCGTGACCGGATCGTCGGGAGCACCCGCTCCGGCTCGGTGGTCGCGAGCACGAACACCACGTGCGCCGGCGGCTCCTCGAGCGTCTTCAGCAGCGTGTTCGACGCGTCCTTCGTCAACATGTGCACCTCGTCGAGGAGGTACACCTTGCGCTTCGACGAAGCACCCAGCCCGAGGTTGATTCGCTGTACAGATCACGCGCGTCGTCCACGCCGCGGTTGGACGCGGCATCCATCTCGATCAGGTCGGGGAAGGTTCCGGCCGCGATCGCGACGCAGTTCTCGCACTGGCCGCACGGTTCGCCGTCGACACCGAGATCGAGGCAGTTCAGCGCCTTCGCGAGGATGCGCGCCGTGGTCGTCTTGCCGTTGCCCCGCGGTCCGGAGAAGAGATAGGCGTGACCGACCCTCTGCTCGCGCACCGCCGTCCGCAACGCCGACGTGATGTGGTCCTGGCCGACCAGCTCGCCGAAGCGCTGGGGTCGGTACTTGCGGTAGAGCGCCTGGAACGACATCGGACACGACCCTATCGAGCGGACCGGTCGAGTTGAGCCGTCGCGGCGCGACGCCGGGCGGCGGGATCGTCGGCGAGCGAGCTCGGTGAAGGTGGCCCGCATTCCCGGATGGAGGTGGCCGACGTACCAACCCGAGACACCGTCCGTGGGTGCATCGGCCGGCAGCGCCACCACGCCCGCATGCGTCGGGTCGTCCCATGCGGGCTCGGGCTCCGACCGCAGCCAGACCTTCAGGCGGACCGCCGGCCCCTCGGTCCGCGCGCACATCCGCCACGGCAGCGGGCGCGGGACCTCGGGGTCGCCGGCAACCGCGAACGCGCCGGTCAGGTCCACGCTGCCGACGGGACGGAGCTCGTTCGTGATCGAGTCCCAGACGTGCACGTTGAAGACCCAGTACGCGTCGAGCGCGACGTTCTTGGTGACGACGACGGCCCGGACCCGCCCGCCCTCGTCGCCGATGCGCAACGCGGCGCCCTGCTGGACCTGAGGGCTCGTCGCCGTGGCCCACGTGCTGCACGAGAGCCCCTCCGTGCCGACGGGCGCGTCCGACGACCAGAAGAGCACCCGGAGGTTGGACCCGACGTTCTGGGTGGGTGCGGCAGCCGTGATGACGCCGGACCGTTCGCTGATGGAGTAGCCGTCGGCCACATCGGGAGTGAGCACCGAGGTGAGGAGGTGGACCGGTTCGGATCGGGCACCGCCAGCCGACGGGAAGCTGAGCAGGCTGACGACGACCAGCGCGAGGAACACGAGCACGATCGGCATGACCGGGATTCCGGGCGTCGGCGCGGCTCCGAGCACCGGTCGAGACCGAACGGGCGTCGCCTGCTCCGCCATCGCCCGAGCGTAACGGCGGGCGATCGCGGTGCCGACGCACGTCCGCGCCGCGTCCGTCTCGTGCAAGTCATGCGGACCGTGCACCCACCGTCGACCCGACGCAGTGAGGCGCGGGTCTCGTCGCCGGCTCAGACCAGGCGACCCCACGGCACACGAGAGGGCCCGCTGAGAGCTGCTTCCTTCCGGACCTGACTCGGTTCACGAGATCTCGTTGCGTAGGACCCGGCCCTCGACGCTGCGTGCGAGTCGCCTTCCCCACTCCGGCTCGAGCCTCGGGTGGGGATTCAGCCCCCCATACGTGGATTTGGGGTACAGGGCACCACGGACTCCCCACCTAGCACGGTCCGCGGCCGCAACCTAGCAGCAGGTCCCCCAGTACCATCACCGCTTCGACGTTCCGCGGAGCGCCGGGAGGGGTGCGAGAGCGGCCGAATCGGCACGCTTGGAAAGCGTGTGTGGGGAAACTCACCGTGGGTTCGAATCCCACTCCCTCCGCTCATCGCCTAGATCGCCCGGCGCCCCGCCAGAGCCACGAGGTTCCCTTCCGAGTCGCGGAAGAAGGACATCACCTCGGCCTCACCTGGCGGACCGAACTGTCCAGCTTCGTCGACGTGAATCACGTGCGGTTCCGACTCGATGCTCACACCGGCGGTGCGCAGCCGGTCGGTCATCGACGCGACGTCGTCAACTCCGAGGTAGAGGAGCGAAGCGGGTGCTCCGGCCTCGAGCAGCAAACGTGTCGGTCGAGACGGAAGAACGCGAGGCCAGGTGGATCGAAGCGGTCGATGAACTCGAGGCCGATGACGTCGCGATAGAAGGCCACGGCGCGGTCAGTCTTCGACACGGAGCGCGACCTGCCGGAGATGGGTGACGGACATGCTCGAATAGTAGGTAGGCTACCTCCCGAGCGGACCGTTCGGACGCGTCGGCGGGACATGGGTGACTGCCGCACGCATCTACGAATCGGCTGACAAGGAGTTGAGCACGGCGACCTCTGGGAACGTCGCCGGCGCGCCGTAGCCGTGCTCAGCCAGCCACCGGATCACCATCAGACTTCGCAACGACCAGTACGCGCGAATCACGTCGATCTCGACGTCGCCGCCATAGCCCGCGACGACATCGTCGAGGTGCTCCTCGTGTGCGAGCGTCAGAGTGGCGAGGTCATACATCGCATCGCCCTGGCCGCCCTCGGACCAGTCCACGACGCCGCTCACCTCGTCACCGTCGACGAACACATGAACGATCTGCAGGTCGCCGTGGATGAACACCGGTGTCCACGGCCGCAGCGCCGCCTCCGCGACCTGACGATTGCGCCTGACAACGTCGGCGGACACGACATCGTTGGCGACGAGCCACTCACACTCCGAGTCGAGCAGTGGCGGAAACTCGACCGTGCCCCGACTGCTGCGAGCGGGCTGCTGCTGACACTGGCTGCTGGGCCACGGCGGCGGCGGAGCGTCGTGCAGCGTGCGGACGGCGGCACCCGCCGCAACCCACGCCGCCGAAGACGCACGCGAAGGCTCTCCAAGCACGCCGAGCGCCGCTCCAGGAACTGCCGCGAGGGCGAGCACCGGCGGCTTGCGCCAAAGGACCTCGGGGGTGGGGATCGGTGCCCTCGCCATGACCTCGACCTCTCGGTCGATGCGCGCTTGATCCGTGTCGATCTTCAGGAACACGTCGCCGACGCGCAGCGTCACGCGCTCCGAATGCGCGACAACGACTTCGATCTCCCGCATGTCGTCAATCATCGCTCTGGGCCACCGACCGCGCAGAGAATATCGAGCACCTCCGACGGACCGGGCCTTGCTCGCACGACCGAGGAGGTGCCCCACAACGCCGGGACGCTCTCGAGCCGGCGCTCCACGTGGGGTCACGGCGCCGCTGCTCACGGCACGGCGGTCACGTCGGTTCGTGCGACGGAAGGACTCGGCCACGCGGTTCGGGGGCGTGCTTGGCGCGGCGGTGCAGGTGGGCGACCGTCTCCTGGTTGCCCGAACGATGCGATCACGCCCTCGAGACGAAGACGCCATCGAACGTGGCCGTGTCCTTGCCGTGACCAGCGCGTTCTACCTCAGGCCCGCGGCCGGCTCGGTCGTTGCCTTCGCCGCGAACCGCATCGGCCGTGATCGCCGCCCCGGGTCACCGGTGCCGGCCACTGCCGTCGTGCTGGTCGTCGCGGGCTTCCACCTCGCGCACTGCCCCGAACCTCGGCTCGGCGGCAGATGCTTCAGGCCAACAGCACCTCGACAAGCCCAACCGGGTTGGCAAGCGCGGGAAGGTGACCCACGGCGACGTGTTCGGGCTCCACGCCGAGACGGTCACGGATGAGCCGGTCCATGAAGGCGACTGGGAAGAAGCGGTCGTTGGTCGCCGCGATCCCTCGCGTCCTGACCGCCGGCAGCGCTGGGAGCGGGAACGGGTCTGTCATGACGCGGCCGGCCTGCTGGGGCTCGCCGCGCTCCAGCGCCTCCCGAAGCACGGTCGGCGGGAGGTCGTGGAGGAAGTGCTCCATGGCGTCCATCTCCTGGTCGCCCCATGCCTCGTGGAAGCCGCTCGTTGCCCACCAGTCGCCGGCCGTCTCGCCTGGCTTCGGGATCATCGCGGCGACGAAGACGAGCGTTGCCGCACCGAGGCGCTCGGCGACGACGGGAGCGGTGAAACCTCCGAGCGACTGCCCGACGACCACCGCATCGCCCTCGGGCGAGCCGACCGCATCGAGCGCGGCGGCAACGTATGCGTCCAGTCCCGCGTCGGGGTCGCTGGCGGGCAGCGCGACCGGTATGGCGCGGTGTCCGGCTGCCTCGAGCAGGGGGCCCACGAGATGCCAGTACCAAGCGTCCCCGCCCGCACCCGGGATGAGCACGTAGGTGGCCATGCGGGGTGGACGGTAGCCGCAGCCTCGACCCATCGGTCCCGTCGAGCTCGGGTCTCCGATCCGCCGAAGACTGCTGCCGCGCTCCTACCAGCCTTCGGTGCCGTGCCAATCCCAGCTGGGCAAGGGAAGGTCGTTCGGAACGTCCTCGGGCGTGGCCCACCGGTGGTTGAGCATCGCCGTCGCCCACGTGAACCAGGCGATGAGCTGGAACCGAAGCGACGGGTCCGTCGGGATGCCGACGTCGTCGAGTGCGAGCGCGAAGGCTGCGACGGCTCGGCCGTCCATCTGTTCGTGCGGTCCGTTGCCACTGTGCATCCGGGCCACCTCGGAGTAACCGCTGATCGACTCGGTGTAGACGGGTGGGCCGCCGAGCTGCTCGGCCCAGAACGCGGCCAACCGCTCGGTGTGCTGCGCGTGGACACCACCTTCGAAGGGATGCGCCAGGATCGAGTCGGCGAGGCAGCGTCGGTGCCACGCCTCGGCGAGCGCCACGACCGCTTCGGCCCCGCCCATCGCCTCGTAGATCGAAGCCTCCACGACCGGCGATCGTAGACCGGCGATGCGACTGCTCGTCTGCGCCGTTCCCCGCCGCATCCCCGACGGTCGGCATGGCCGAGCGGCACGACCTGCGACATCAGGCGAAGGCATGGGACGTGTACAGGTCCTTCGCCCGGTCGTAGTCGAACCGCCGAACGAGACCCAGCGATTCGATCGTCGATATCTGATGGACGAGCTTCTCGTTGGTCACGATCACGGGCCGCACCAGCGGCCACGCGTCCCGTAGCCACACGAGGAGCGCCTGGAGCAGGACTCGTTCGAACCCGGTGTCCCACGTCGACACGCGAACCCAGAACGCGACGGTGGCGTCGACCGACGACAGGTCGCTTCCGTCGTGCGAGGTCACTTCGGCGGTCTCGTACATTCGGTCGTCGTTGGACAGTAGGTAGATGCAGCCGAGCACCTGGGTCTCGTCGGCGTTCATGACGGTGTAGGTGTATCGAGTCCCGTTGCGGTGCTCGCTGTCCATCTGCTCGAGGTCGGCCCGGTTCTGCTCGACCGAGAAGTCCACGGGCGGGTACGGAGGGTCTTGCTCCCAGTGAGAGAGGAACTCGCGGCTGGACATCACCGCTTCGTGATCGAGCACTGCGTCCTCCGGCACGAGCGGCCGGATGACGAAGCCGTCTCCCCTGCATCCGTCCGCCGGTTGGATTCCTCGCTCGCGGAAGCCCACAGCCGCAATCGTCACACGGCAGGTCGACGCGGCCGGCCCGTTTTCGCTCGACGTCCGGATGCCCGGGAAGACCGGACTTCCTTCCAGGACGACGAGCGTCTCGTTCCGGGCGGAAAGGTGATCAGCGTGAGCGCGTTGCGTGTCTGACCATCGTCCAGGACGATCCGCGGTTGACGACGTCCACGAAGCCGACCGACACGTAGAGGTCACGCGCCGGATTGTCGCCGTTGACGCTGAGACTCAGAGCCCGGTGACCCTGAGCCATGCTGGCCTCGACGAGGTCGATGAGAAGCCGACGACCGATCCCCTCGTGCCGACGCGACACGACGACGGCGATCGACAGCTCCGGGACAGCCTCCGAGATGAACCCGTAGCCATGGCTCGCCTCGGTGTAGGTCCGATACCAGGCCGCGCCGAGCGGCCCATCCTGTTCGGCCACGAGTCCGTAGTCGCCGGACCTCGGCCATCCGGCGAGGTACATCGCGTAGCGCGGATCGGCGAGCACCTCGTCGGCGGTCGGCGTCGGCTTGTCGGGACGCCAGACCGCGGCCTCGCCGAGCATCGTCGCCAGAAACGGGAGGTCCTCAGCCCCAGCCGGGCGACACCGGATGTCATTCACCTGGCTCAGTCCATCAGCTCGGCCGACCCATTGACTTGAGTTTAGTCATCCTGTTAAATAACTGATCTGTGAAGTATCCGCCCGTGGGACGCCAACGATGACCGTGACCGCCCCCGATCGGTTCGACGTCGTCTTCGCCGCCTTGTCGGACCCCACGCGGCGCTCGATCGTGCGTCGCCTGGCCGACGGTGAGGCGACCGTGCTCGAGTTGGCCGAACCCTTCCCGATCAGCCTGCCGGCCATCTCCCGTCATCTGAAGGTGCTCGAGCAGGCGGGCCTGATCAGCCGCGGCCGGGATGGACAACGGCGACCATGCCGACTGCGACCGGAGCCTCTCGTCGAGATCGCCGCATGGGCCGAGCACACCTGCGCGGCATGGGAGCACCGCCTCGACCGACTCGATGCGCACCTCCGGCGCACCTCTGACCGAACCGCATCCCCACCGACACCGGAGAAGCCATGAGCAACAACCCGACCGTCACCGATCCGACGACGTGGGCTCTCGACCGTGAGATCGTCCTCGTTCGAGTTCTCGACGCCACGCGCCAAGCGGTGTTCTCGGCGTGGACCGATGCCGACGCCTTCTGCCAATGGTTCGGCCCCGATGGGTTCACCTGCACGGTCCGAGAGATGGACGTGCGCCCGGGCGGCCGAGCGCGCTTCGACATGACCGCCGGAGACGGCACCGTGTTCACCAACCGCTTCGACTATCTCGAGGTCGTTCCCGACGAGAGGCTGGTCCTGGATCACGGCTCTGACCGCGACGATGACCCAGAACGCTTCCGAGTGACGATCACCCTGGACACGCAAGCCGACGGGAAGACCGTGCTGACCCTGCGACAACTCCACCCGACCGTCGAGCAGCGAGACGCAACGATCGGCTTCGGCGCGGTCGAACTGGGTCTGCAGACGCTGCGCAAGCTCGCTCGTCATCTCGGGGTCGCCTGAACGTCCACGATGGCCGTGACCGAGCGTCCGCGACGCGGCAGGTCTCGTCGGGTTCACCCGTCCCCGACCGCGCTTGCAGACCATGCGGACACGGCGTACGAACAGATCGAGAAAGGATCGAGGAATGTCTCAACTGCTGCGAGTGCAGAACTTCTGCGTGTCGACGGATGGCTTCGGCGCCGGCGAAGGCCAGAGCCTCGAGGCGCCGTTCGGGCACGCCGACCCCCGGAGTGGTGGCGTCACCCGCCTCCCGGCCGATCTGGCCTCGTGGGCGTTCGCCACCGCGAGCTGGCCGAACCGAACCGAGCCCGGCGGTTCCCGAGGGTTGGACGACTACTTCACTCGCGACTTCACGCGGAACATCGGGGCCGAGATCATGGGCCGCAACAAGTTCGGGCCGCAGCGTGGCCCGTGGGAGAACCTCGACTGGAAGGGATGGTGGGGAGAGACCCCGCCCTTCCACACCCCCGTCTTCGTCCTCACCCACCATCACCGACCCAGCTTCACGCTGGCCGACACCACGTTCCACTTCCTCGATGCGACGCCCGCGGACGCGGCGCGGATTGCCAAGGATGCCGCCGAGGGGAAGGACGTACGGGTCGGAGGCGGCGTCGCCACGGTTCGCCAGTTCCTCGACGCCGATCTCATCGACACCATCCACGTCGCCGTCGCGCCGATCGAGATCGGCCGAGGGGAGCGACTCTGGACCTCCCCCGAGGACCTGCTCGACCGGTTCAACCTCGAGTCGATTCCCAGCCCCAGTGGCGTGACCCACCTCCTCTTCTGGCGGCGGTAGGCACAACGGACGACGAGGCGAGAGCGATCCACCCAGCCCGCTCGCCGATCCGAACGGATCGGCACTCGATCAGCCGCCGAGCGCGACCGCCGGGGTCACCAGCTGATCCCCGTACCACCGGAAACGGGGTGAGTAGGGGAATCCCTTCGTCGCCCGGTAGTCCAGCGTCGATCCGGTGCCGTGGCGGACGTCGACGAGCAACGATCCGCTCAGCAGCCATGTCCCGTCGGACGAGGTCGTGCAGTCCTGGTCCAGGCCCACCGACGTCGACGTGGCCACGGAACGTGCGCTGTTGGCTCCGACATCGAACAGCCCGAGCCCGGTCTCGGTGACGAAGAGCACTGAGCCGGTGTCGCCGATACGACAGGCGCTCCGGGCACCGGTGCGAGCCGTGCCGATGTTCGCCTTCTTGCCGCCGGAGCCGTCCGCCCGGACCACGAACGTGCCGTTGCCGTCCACGAGGAGTGACCCCGCGTCGGCGGACCAGCTGATCGGGGCGCCCTCGCGCGCGACCTTCGTGCGCTTCCTCGACGTCAGATCCACGACGTAGACACCATCGTCGAACGCGAAGGCGAGTTGCTTGGCGTCCGGCGACACCACGGGACAGTCGAGCCGGCGGGTGGTCGACGCGTCGCCCACGTCGATCTCGCTGCCGTCGGTGGCGTCGTAGACCATCCACCGATCGGACGTCGCATCACGTTGCTCCCAGGTGAGGAAGCGTCCGCACGCGCGGCTCTGCAGATTCGACGTGGGGAACTCCGCGCTGAGACTCCGGCTGGCGCCACCCGCGACCGCGCGGAACGCCTGTCGGTGGAGCGACGACGGGTTCGTGTCCGCGTACAGGACGACCGGCGTTCCCCCGTCGTCGAGCTGCGCGATCACCGACGCCTGTGCGATCGGGTCGAAGTGCCCGGACACGTCGTCCACGACCAGCAGTCCGGCCCGGGTCGCCGCCGTCACGGTGCTCCCCTCGGTGGAGAACCCGAGATCCACCCCCGGACGATTCCCGTACGAGGAGTCGCCCCCGGCCGACGACGCGGTCGCGCCCGAGATTCGGTGCAGATAGAGCTTGTCCGAGCCCGACACGAGGATCGCCTTCGCGTCCGGAGACCACGTGACCGCAGCGATCCGGGCGTCGTCGACATCCAGACGATCGACTTCCTTGCCGGACTTGACGTCGATGATCGTGACGCCGCCGCGGTTCACCGCGTCCTGCGCTCGCACGAGCGCGGCCCAGTGGCCGTTCTCGGAGACGACGGTCGGTGGAGACTGCTGCTGGTCCAGCCCGTCCGAGGATCGCGGAACGGCGTTGGCCGTCGCGAGGTACCACACCGGCGCGTTGATGGTGCCGTATCCCACACTCGAGACGGCGACGAGCGGCGGCGTCTTCGAACGATCAGCGGTCGGGACCGCCGTCGACGTCGGGGTGGAGCCGGACAGCCGCGGCGCGGTCGTCGTCGACGTCGTGACGACGACGTGCGCCGTGCTGCCCGAGCTCGAACAGGCCGCGGCGACACCCATGATGACCACCAACCCGATTGACCACGTTCGTGTGCGCACCACGCCCTCCTCCACCGCGCCGGACACGAGGCGCTCCGACCCGGGTGCTCGATGGACGCTTCGACCCTGCCGCGGCGAGACGGTAGCCGCTCGTCGCGCGTGCTTGCGGCGCGGACGACGGCCGTGCCAGGCTCTCGCCGCGAAGCGGCCGGGGCAGACTGACTCGCGGATGGTGCTGCGCTGCTCCCTGCGGAGGACGACGCGCATCAGTGCAGGGACCGCCTGTGAAGACGAGGACGAGCGAGCGGGGCCGGCGCCGCCGCACGGGTCTGGTGTGGCGCTCGGCGCTCTGCGCGTTCATTCTCCTCGTGCCGGTCGCGTCGTCGCCGGCGGCACATGCTGCGAACGACGCGTGTGCCGGGGTGGACGAACAGGCGATCGCTCGCATCCTCGGACCGACGCGCAGCCCCGTGGCGACGGTCCTCGACGGGGAGAACGCGTGCGAGGTGGCGATCCCACCCGATCTCGAGCTGGTCGTGGTCGACTCGCACGACGGAGCGGACGGGTTCTCGCGCCGTCGCAGCGCGTTCGCCGACGGTTCCATCGAGGAGATCCACGACTACGTGAACGGCGCGTTCTTCGGGTGGGGCCGCGGCGGCTCCCTCGTGCTCGTCGCGCGCCGCGGCGACCAGACCGTGACCATGCGACTGACCGGCTCCGATGCGAATCTCGACTTCGACGGCGCCGACCCGGTCGCATCGGCGCCCGGTCGCGGGCCGAGTGGGTCGACCGCGGGTTCGGGGCTCTGGGTCCTGATGACGGACTACCTCAGCCGGACCGGCGACGCGTCCCAACGGCCACCCGGCACCGACCTCACGGGCCTGTGGCGCACCGCCGACATCACTCCGTGCGCTCCGCGGGGATCTGGGCGTCCGCGTGACGCTGATCACCAGCACGGGCGGCGGGATTCGAGGCGTCAAACGCACCGGCGACAGCTGCCTCGACGACGGCGCCGTCGATCTCGAAGGCGCGGTCGCCGCCGGAGCCGGCTCCGGCCGCGCCTTCGGTCGCTTCGGCGACACGGTCGGGCGGGCCGGGCAGCCCTACGACCTGACCGTGGTGTCACCCACGCTGATCCGACTCAGCGGTCGGGCCGGGACGCTCCAGTACACCAGGGAGTACACCCGACTCAGCTGGCCGGGCCTCGCGCCCGCCTCGGAGCCACACACGTCGTCACTGCTCGGGATCCCGACGCCGACGCAGACGCTCACGAAGAAGAACGTCCTGCTCTCGGGTCTGTTGGCCGTCCTGCTGTTCGCGATGGTCGCGTTCCCCACGACCGTGTTCAACAGCACGCTCGATGCGAATCTGGATCACTACCGGGCGCTGCTGGCCCGGGTCCCGCGCCGCCGGCGGGAGCGGGCCGACGATGCGGTCCGGCCGATCTGGCACCAGCCTCGCGGTATCGCGCTGTACCTCGTGATGAGTGGCCTCCTCTACAGCGTCATGCAGCCGCAATGGGGGTTCAACGTCGCGACGATCATCACGTTCCTCGGTTTCACGGGAGCGTTCGTCCTCACGGGCCAGTTCGCGGTGTGGTCGACGCGGAGCTACCTGGCCCGGCAGTACCACGACGCCTCGGGACACACGCTCGTCGAGATCTCCACGCTCGTGATCGCCGCGGTGTGCGTGCTCGGGTCACGCGCGGTCGGCTTCGTCCCCGGATACCTCTACGGCGTCTTTCTCGTGTGGGAGCCGAACCATCGGCTCGAGGAGACCGACCTCCCGCACATCGCCCTCGTCGGCGGATGCTTCGCGCTCGTCGTGACGATCGTCAGCTGGCTCCTGATCCCGGTGATGAAGGGCTTCTCGGGCGACGCCGGCTCGATCAGCTCGGTTCCGCTCGCGATCGACAGTGGGGTGTTCGTGACCTCGGTGGAGGCACTGACGATCGGGATGATCCCGCTGCGATTCCTCCCGGGCGCGATGCTGCGCGAGAACTTCCACAAGTCGTGGATCCTCCTGTGGTGCGCGGGTGGCTTCCTGTTCACCTTGGTGCTGCTGCGGCCAGGTCTCGTGTCCGGCCAGAGCCGGAACGTGGTCGGGACGGTGGTGCTCGCGGCGTGCGTCAGCGCCGCGGCGTTCGCGTTCTGGCTGTTCCACCGTGTGCGCCCGAGGCCATCGCCCGTCGTCGCGACGACGCAGGGGTCGGTGGCGCCCGCCACGCACGACGCGGCCGGGTCACGCCCGCCCCCGCCCGAGCCGTTGACGGGACTCCCCCCGCCACCGGTCATGGAGTGAGCGGACCCACCATCAGACGGGTCCGAGCACCGGCGCGGAGGGAGCGCGAGCTGATCGCGCGGCTCGAGCAACGCGAACCGGCGCCCGGCCCGGCACGCCTCAGTCGCCGGTCGTGGGATCGATCACCGCGCTGACGAGCGAGATGGTGTTCGCCGGGAAGCCCCCACAGCGCGCGTGCTCCATGAGGATCTCCTCGTCCGGAGCCGAGTAGACGCAGTAGATCTTGTCGTCGGTCACGTAGCTCGTCAGCCAGCGGATCTCGGGCCCGAGGCTCGCGATGACCTGATTGGACTTGCGGGAGATGTCCGCCAACTGGCCACCGGTGAGCTTGCCCGCACCGGGAAGCTCTCGCTCGATCACGTACTTGCCCATTGTGTCCTCCTGAGTTCGGTCGAGTAGGATACTGCGAGTACGTATGATGCATACCGACGGTACGAATGTCAACCGGAAAGTCGCGCAGGGCCGGGAGACCCGCGCGCACCTGGTCGCAGTCGGGCGCGCCCGGTTCGGTGCCCAGGGCTACGCCGAGACGGCGATGGACGACATCGCCGCGGCCGCAGGCGTGACCAAGGGCGCGCTCTACCACCACTTCGCCGGCAAGCCGGACCTGTTCCGTGCGGTGTACGAGGAGATCAAGCGCGAGATCACCGACCAGGTCGCGCCCTCGTTTCTCGAGCCGGCGCCACGGGACGCGCTCCTCGCCGGTTGCGAGGCGACGCTGGACGCCCACCTCGACCCGGTCGTCCGCCAGATCGTGATGGTGGACGGTCCCTCCGTGCTCGGTGCGGACGCGATCCACGAGATCGAGGGCCGCTACGGCGCAATCGTGCTCCGGGGCGCGCTGCGTCGAGCGATGCATGCCGGTGACATCAGACGCGCGCCGCTCCCGGTGCTCGCGCAGATGCTGAACGGCGCGCTCGTCGAAGCGTGCGTGCTCATCACGTCGTCCGCCGACCCGGAGCGGACCCGCGCCGAGGTGCGCGGCGTCCTCGCCCAGCTCTTCGACGCGCTGACTCCCGCGGGTGCCGAAGCACCGGGCGGGCCGGAGCCGTCGCGCTGACGACCCCGGCCCGCCGACACCCGTTCGCTCAGCTCGCCAGCGGTCCGCCGGTCTCGAGCAGGGTCTTGAGGTCCGAGAGGATGAAGGCCCATCCGCCCCCGCCCTCACCCAGGTCGGTCGAGCCCTCGATCATCGCCGCGGTGACCGGCGCGTCGGTGACGTCGTGGGTGACCGTCAGCCGCGTCACGCCGCCGTGCTCCGCGTGGATGTCCCATGTGAGCTCGTGGAACCCCTCGGCCACCTGGTCGGGCATGAAATGGAAGCGCCAGGTCTGCACCATGCGGTGAGGCGGGTCGAGCTCGACGATCTCGCCGTCCGCGGCGAGTGGGTCCATCTGCATCGCTTCGCACATGTCGGCCGGCATCAGCACCCGCATCTGACCGCCGGGACGCAGGTCGTACTCGGAGTGACCCGGGTAGCCGTACTTCGCGGTCCACTCGGGTGACGTGATCGCCTCCCAGACCGCTTCGGGAGTCGCCTTGATGTAGACGCGGTACATCTGCGCGGTGCGCGTCGTGGTCTCGGTCATGCGGATTCCTCCAGGCTGTGTTTGAGGTCGGCGAGCGCGGAGACCCGACGCTCGGTGTACTTGTCGATCCAGCGGTCGTGCACGAGCCGGATCGGCACGGGGTTCAGGTAGTGCAGCTTCTCCCGACCGGAGCGCTTCGTGACCACGAGCCCGGCCTCCTCGAGCACCCGCAGGTGCTTCATGACGCCGAACCGCGTCATCTCGAGCCCGGATTCCAGATCGGTCAGCGTGCGGCCGTCCCGCTCGAAGAGCAGGTCGAGCAGGAACCGACGGGTGGGGTCGGCCAGCGCCTTGAACACCCGGTCGTCGTCCTGCACGCCATGAGAATAGGTGACTGTTTAGTCACCTGTCAAGAGGTGCGTTGGCACCCGAGCGAGGGCCGCGCCGCGGCGAGGCCCGTAACGTGCAGGTCGTGAGCGACGTCATCGAGGTCACCGATCTCCACAAGTCCTACGGCGACGTCCACGCCGTCCGTGGCATCGGCTTCTCCGTGCGGTCGGGCGAGATCGTCGCCGTCCTGGGGCCCAACGGCGCAGGCAAGACCACGATGATCGAGATGCTCGAGGGCTACCGGACGCCCGATTCGGGATCCATCCGCGTGCTCGGCGCCGATCCGATGACCGGTGGGGTGGCCCTCCGCCAGCGCGTCGGCATCGTGCTCCAGGAGTGCGCGATCGATCCGTACCTCACGGTCGAGGAGGTCCTGCGGATGCACGCGGCCTACTACGACCACCCGCGAGCGCCGGCGGAGGCCATCGAGCTCGTCGGCCTGGCGGCGAAGCGCACGAGCCGGGTCAAGACGCTCTCGGGCGGACAGCAACGCCGTCTCGACGTGGCGCTGGGGATCATCGGTGACCCGGACCTGCTCTTCCTCGACGAGCCGACCACGGGCTTCGACCCCTCCGCCCGGCGGCAGGCGTGGGAGCTCGTGCACCGGCTCCGGGAGCTGGGCAAGACCGTGCTCCTCACCACCCACTACATGGACGAGGCCCAGGTCCTCGCCGACCGCGTCATCGTGATCGCGACCGGCCGGATCCTGGCCACCGGGAGTCCGGACGAGATCGGTGGACGAGCCTCGGCGCGCGCCACGATCCGGATCCCCTGGCCCGTGGATCGCCCGCTCGACACACTCCCCCTCCCGGCGACACGCGACGGCGCGACCGTGACGCTGGAGACGGACTCCACCACCACGATCCTGCACACCCTCACCGGCTGGGCCATCGATCGGGGCGTGGACCTCGAGGGGATGACAGTGACGCGACCGTCCCTGGAGGACGTGTACCTCCAACTCGTGGGGGACGACGCATGAACCCGGCGCGCACCTTCGCGCACCAGGTCGGGTGGGAGCAGCGCAGCTTCTGGCGCAACCCCGCGAGCGCATCGTTCACGTTCGCGTTCCCGCTGGTGTTCCTCGTGGTGTTCATCGCGATCAACGGCAACGACACCGTCCGGCTCCCCGGTGGGCCGGTGAAGTTCGCGCAGTTCTACGTCCCCGCGATCGTCGCCTTCGGCATCATCGAGCGCGTCGTACACGAACCTCGCCTTCACGCTCTCGATCCGGCGGGACAACGGGCTCCTCAAGCGGGTCCGCGGGACGCCGCTTCCGCCGGGGCTCTACCTCGCCGGGCTCGGCGGGAACGTGATCGTCGTCAGCACGATCCTCACGGTGCTCGTGACCTTGCTCGGCATCCTCGTCTACGGCGTGACGTTCCCGGGCCGGTACCTCGGCTTGTTCGTGGACCTCGCGCTCGGGGCGTTCACCTTCGGGGCGATCGGATCGATGGTCTCCACGTTCGTCCCCAACGAGGACGCCGCACCGGCGATCATCAACTTCATCGTCTTCCCCTTGCTCTTCATCTCGGGCACGTTCGGTCGCGTCGATGCGTCCTCCACGCTCGGACGCATCGCGTCGGTGTTCCCGGTGTTCCACTTCAACAAGCTCCTGGAAGCCGCGTTCAACCCCAACGCGAGTGGCACGGGACTGATCGCCTCACACCTCGCGGTCATCGCAGCCTGGGGTGTGGGTGCCCTGATCATCGCCGCGCGCCGGTTCAAGTGGGAGCCGAACCGTCGGTGACCGCGGGTCCGCGGATCGCGTTCGGTGCCGACGACACGAACGAGACCGTTCGGGCGGTGCGCGACCGGCTCGGGTCCCGCGGCGAGGTCGTCGAGATCGACGCGCTCACCTGGCCCTCGCTCGCCCGATGCGTCGGAGAGATGGTCGCGTCGGGCGACGCCGATCTCGGAGTGCTCATGTGCTGGACCGGTACGGGCACGGCGATCGCAGCGAACAAGGTACGGGGAGTGCGCGCTGCGCAAGCCGCCGACGCCTGGACGGCGCGCGGGGCACGGCTCTGGAACGACGCGAACGTCCTCGCCCTCAGCCTCAAGCGGCTCGCTCCCGACGTCGCCGTCGAATGCGTCGACGCGTTCCTGGACACGACCGAGCCCGCTCCCGACGAGGCGAGTGCCATCGCGTTGCTGCGCTCGATCGACGACGACCGCGAGCGCTGAGGACCCGGTCGGACCGGGAGGTAGCGTCCCCGCCCGATGGATCCGGTGGTGCTCGACGAGCTGATGGACCTCGCGCTCGACGAGGCGCGGGTCGCGCTGGAGCACGACGACGTCCCCGTCGGCGCGGTGGTGGTCCGGCGCGAGGACGCGACGGTGCTCGCGCGCCGCCACAACGAGCGCGAGCTCACCGGGGACCCGACCGCCCACGCGGAGCTGCTCGCGCTCCGCGACGCGGCCTCGATCCTCGGCCGCTGGCGACTCGACGAGTGCGCGCTCGTCGTGACCCTCGAGCCCTGCGCGATGTGCGCCGGTGCGCTCGTCAACAGCCGCATCGGCTTGGTCGCGTTCGGATCGCCCGACCCCAAGGCGGGCGCGCTCGGCAGCCGCTACCACCTGCTCGCCGACCCCCGCCTCAACCACGAGTGCCCGGTCCTGCCCGGCATCCGGGCGGAGGAGTCGGCCGGACTGCTCCGGGGCTTCTTCGCGAGCCGTCGGTCCTGAGGAGGCCGTCGGTACACTGACCGGCTCGTGTGGTGGCGCTCCGGTGCCATCGTGCCGAGGAGGGGTGCGAGAGCGGCCGAATCGGATGGTCTCGAAAACCATTGTGGCGCAAGCCACCGTGGGTTCAAATCCCACCCCCTCCGCCACCGACCCGGGCCTCGACCCGGGTCGGCTCGCGTGACCCGAACCACCCCGGGCGGCCGTGGCGGCCGTCAAGCGCCGGGCGCCGGGCGCCGATAGCCCGGTGTGCTCCAAAAGCGTTCCGGGTTCGGGCTGTTCGGCTTCTACGCGGCCGTCACCCTGGTCCCGATCCTCGTCCTCGGCGTCCTGCTCGCCCGCTCGTTCCGCGCCGATCTCGACGCGCGCGGCCTGGCCGAGGGGAGCGCGGTCGCGAACGCCGTCGCGCGATCGGCGGTGGAGCCGAACCTGACCGGCGACCCGCTCGCGGGCGGCCCGACCGCGGCGGAGGAGCGAGCCCTCGGCCGCGCGTTCCAGCCCCTGCTGAGGGAAGGCGACGTCATCCGCCTACGACTCCGCGACCGGCAGGGTCACGTCGTGTTCGATCCGCGCTTCCCCGGTCGGGGATCCTTCGGGCCGGCCGACGCCGAGGTCGTCGAGGCCATCGAGGGCACGCCGGTCCGGCTGCTCACCCACCTGAACGCCGACGAGAGCGACGGCGGTGCCGTCGGCGGTGCCCGGGCCGTCGAGGTCTACGTACCGGTGCGCGCGGCGGGGGGATCCGAACGGGCACTCGGCGCGCTCGAGGTCTATGTGCCGTACGCGCCGATCGCCGCGTCGATTGACAGCGCCGCGCGCCGCGCGACCACACTGCTCGCCGCCGGGCTCTTCGTGCTCTGGGGCCTGCTCGGCGCCATCACGTGGTCGGTCACCCGCCGCTTGCGGCGCTCCGCCGAGGCGAACCGTGCGCTGGCGCGCACCGACGCGCTGACCGGCCTCGCCAACCGTACGGCCATGGCGGAGTACCTGCGCCGGACCCTGGAGACCGAGGGGACACACCCCGTGTCGGTCGCGGTCATCGATGTCGACGGGTTCGGCCAGATCAACGAGATCCTCGGGCACGAGAACGGCGACCGCTTCCTCCAGCACGTCGCCGCGATCGGTCGTGGCGCCGTCGGCGAGGACGATCTCATCGCCCGCACCGGCGGTGACGAGTTCGGCATGGTGCTCCCCGGCACGGACCACCGGGCCGCCGAGTCGGTCATCGAGCGCATCCGGCGGGGCCTGCTCACCGAGGTAGACCTCGGCGGCGTCGCGGTGACGGCCGAGATCGCGGTCGGGCGCGCCGAAGGCCACGCCGGCGACGACGCCGGCGAGATGATCCGCAAGGCCAACGTGGCGTGCCGCGCCGCCAAGCGCGCCAAGGTTCCGCTGCTCGACTACGAGCCGGCGCTCGAGGGCTTCGATGCCGACCGACTCACCCTGGTCACCGAGCTTCGCCACAGCATCGACGCAGACCACCTCGTGCTGCACTACCAGCCCAAGGTCGACATCACGCACGACCGCGTGGTGGGGGTGGAGGCGCTCGTGCGCTGGCAGCACCCGACGCGTGGACTGCTGATGCCGGGCGCGTTCCTGCCCGCGACCGAGTCGACCGAGCTGATCATCGAGCTGACGGACTGGGTCGTGGACACCGCGTGCGGCCAAGCCGCCCGTTGGGCCGAGGCGGGCCGGCCGGTACCGATCGCGGTGAACGTCTCGGCTCGGTGCCTCCGAGACGGTGCCTTCGCCGACCGGGTGCTCGCGGCGCTCATCCGCCATCGCCTGCCGGTCGGGCTCCTCACGGTGGAGATCACCGAGACCGCGGTCATCTCCGATCCGGCCCGTGCCGCGGGGACGCTGCGCCGGTTGGCCGAGCGCGGCGTCAAGATCTCCATCGACGACTTCGGCGTCGGCTACACGTCGCTCGGCCACCTCGACCGACTCCCGATCGACGAGCTCAAGATCGATCGCCAGTTCGTGGCGCCACTCGTGACCGGCGCCGACCACGGCGCGATCGTGCGGGCAGTCGTGTCGATGGGACACCAACTCGGCATGACCGTCGTCGCCGAGGGGGTCGAGGACGACGACACGCTCACCATGCTCGCGGAGATCGGCTGCGACGTCGCTCAGGGCTACGGAATCGCGCGGCCCGCGCCGGTGGACGTGATCGACGCATGGCTCACCGACCGAACCGGCACCGCCGCGACGTCGAACGATGTCAGGTCGCCGGCGTGAGCCCCAGCGCGTCGTAGATCAGACGCGTCGCCCGCGACCGGTTCAGGGTGATGAAGTGCAGACCCGGAGCCCCGCCGTCCAGCAATGCCCGCGAGAGCTTCGTCGCCTCCTCCACCCCGACGCGGAAGACCGCCTCCGGGTCGTCCTGCACCGCGTAGAGCTTGTCGGCGAGCCACGCCGGGAACTCCGAGCCCTGGAGCTCGGTCATCCGCTTGATGCTGCTGATCGCCGTCGCCGGCATGATCCCGGGGATCACCGGCTTGTCGATCCCGAGGTCTGCCAGGCTCGACACGAGGTCGAAATAGTGCGCGGGGTCGAAGAAGAACTGGGTGATCGCGAAGTCGGCCTCTGCGAGCTTCTCGGCGGTGCGCGCCCGGTCCGCGGCGAGGCTCGGCGCGCGCGGGTGCGGCTCGGGGAACGCGGCAACGCCGATGGAGAAGTCGCCGACGTCCCGGAGGAGCCGGACGAGCTCCACTGCGTACCTGAGCTCGCCGGGCGGGAGGTCCAGGTTCTTCGGCGGGTCACCACCGAGGGCCAGGATGTTCTCCACCCCGGCGTCGCGGTAGCGGGCTGCGATCTCCTCCAGCTCCGCACGGGTGTGGCACACGCACGTGAGATGGGCCATCGGCGTGATCGATGAGTCCCGCCGGAAGTGCGTGACGATGTCGTGGGTCATCTCACGGGTTCCACCACCCGCGCCGTAGGTCACGGAGACGAACGACGGCGCAAGCGGCTCGAGCTCCACGAGCGCCTTCGCCAGTGTCTCGGACGCCTCGGGGGTCTTCGGAGGGAAGAACTCGAAGCTGTAGGTGGGCCCGGCGCCGAGCGCCTCCGTGATCTTCATGGTCGGGTCAGGGTACGCGAGACGCGTCGCTCCCCGTCCACGATTGCCTACCGTGTTCCCCGATGGACTTCGAGATCACCCAGGACATCGCCCGTCCGGCGGGATCCGTCGACGCCGCCCTCGTGGATCCCGCGTTCCTGATCCGTATGACCGAACTTCCCAAGCTCGGGGCTGCCGAGGTGCTCGACCAGCGACGCGACGGCGACGTGCTGCACCAGGACGTCCGTTACCTGTTCCGGGCCGAGCTGTCACGGGCGGTGACCCGCGTCGTCGATCCGAAGCTGCTCACGTGGGTCGAGCGCTCGGCGTGCAACCTCGCGACCCGCGAGACGCAGTGCGACATCCTCCCCGACCACTACGAGGGTCTCCTGTCGGGTCGCTACCGCGCATCGATCGCCGACGCCGGTGACGGCTCGCGCCGAACGCTCACCGGTGCTGTGAAGGTGCGCATGCCGCTCGTCGGCGGCAAGGTGGAGGGTGCGATCGTCGGCGGCATCCGCGAGAACGCCGCGGCGCAGGTCGCGCTCATCGAGTCCTTCCTCGGCTGAGTGCGGACGCGCGACGCTCAGCGTGCGCCGCGGAAGCGGCGGAGCCGCAGGGAGTTCGTGACGACGAACACCGACGAGAAACCCATCGCCGCGGCGGCGATGACCGGGTTCAGGAACCCGAGCGCCGCGAGCGGGATCGCGGCCACGTTGTACGCGAACGCCCAGAAGAGGTTGCCCTGGATGGTCCGCAGGGTCGCTCGCGACAGGGCGATCGCGTCCGGCGCGCCGCGCAGGTCGCCCGAGACCAACGTGAGGTCGCTCGCCTCGATCGCGACGTCGGTCCCGGTGCCGATCGCGATACCGAGGTCGGACTGCGCCAGCGCCGGAGCGTCGTTCACGCCGTCGCCGACCACCGCCACCCGCCGACCCTCGCCCTGGAGGTCCCGGACGACCGTGACCTTGTCGGCCGGCAGGACCTCGGCGATCACGCGGTCGATGCCGACCTCGCGCGCGATCGCGTGTGCAGTCGCCTCGCGGTCCCCAGTGACCATCACCGTCTCGACCCCGAGCCGGTGCAGCGCGGCGATCGCCTCGGGTGAGCTCGGCTTGGCGGAGTCGGCGACGAGATAGACCGCCTCGACCATACCCTCGCGCCCGGCGAACACGGGCGTGCGGCCCGCCGCGGCGCCCGCGTCGGCCTCGTGCGCGAGTTCGTCGGGCAGCCGCCCCACGAACTCGGCGCGGCCGACACGCACCGACTCGCCCTCGACATCCGCCTCGACCCCGAGCCCGGGCTCGTTCGTGAACGAGGTCGGCGTCTTCCGCTCGACCCCCGATTCGGTGAGCGCGGTCACGATCGCCCGGGCGATCGGGTGCTCGGACGCGTCCTCGGCCGCGACCACGAGTCGGTCCAGGCCGCGCTCGGTCGACCCCGGGCGCGAACGCCCGGTCGACGAGCGTCATCTTCCCGGTCGTCACCGTGCCGGTCTTGTCGAGGACGGCGACATCGACGCGCCGCGTCGCCTCGAGGACCTCGCCGCCCCGGATCACGATGCCCAGCTGGGCGCCGCGCCCGGTGCCCACCATGATGGCGGTGGGCGTGGCGAGGCCGAGCGCGCAGGGGCAGGCGATGATGAGCACCGCGACCGCCGCGGTGAACGCGCGATCGGCCGGATGGCCGGTGAGGAGCCACACCGCGAGCGTGCCGACCGCGACCGCGATCACGACGGGGACGAAGATCGCCGAGACCCGGTCCGCCAGCCGCTGGACCGGCGCCTTGGAACCCTGCGCGTCCGAGACCAACCGGGAGATCTGGGCCAGCGCGGTCTCGTTGCCGACCTGCGTGGCCTCCACCACCAGGCGGCCCGAGTCGTTGACGGTCGCGCCGAAGACGTCGTCGCCGACGGTGACCTCGACGGGAACGGATTCCCCCGTCAGCATCGACAGGTCGACCGCGGAGGATCCTTCGCGCACGACGCCGTCGGTGGCGATCTTCTCCCCCGGCCGCACGACGAACCGCTGGCCCACCTCGAGCTGGTCGACCGGGATCTCCTCGCCGCTCTCGAGCCGAGCCTGCTTCGCGCCGAGCTCGAGGATGGCCCGCAGTGCTCCCGCCGAGCGCCGCTTGGCCCGGGTCTCGAAGTACTTCCCGAGCAGCAGCAGCGCGGTGACGGCCGCCGCCGTCTCGAAGTAGACGTGCGCGCCGGACGAGCCGGCCGCCGTCATCGACTCCATGCTCCCCTTGCTCGCGTCGAGGAACACGAGCGCGACCATCGACCACGTCCACGCGGCGACGGTGCCGATCGTGACGAGCGTGTCCATGGTGACCGCGCCGTGCTTCAGGTTGGTCCAGGTGGCGCGGTGGTACGGCAGACCGCACCAGAAGATCACCGGGGTCGACAGCGCGGCTGCGAACCACTCCCAGCCACCGAAGGCGAGTGCCGGGACCATCGAGACGAGCACGACGGGAACGCTGAGAACGATCGCGACGACGAGACGGCGCCGGATGTCGTCCGGGTCCTCGTCGTGGTGCATGTGGTCGTGCCCGGCATGAGCCTGGCCATGCTCGCGGCTCGACGCGTGAGCGGAGTACCCCAGCTCGGCGACGGCCGACTCCACCGCGTCGACGTCCTCCGACGCGGGATCGAACCGGACCGTCGCGGTCTCGGTCGCGAAGTTCACGTTGCACTCCTCGACGCCGGGCAGCGAACCGATGCGCTTCTCGATCCGGGCCGCGCACGACGCGCAGGACATGCCATCGAGCGAGAAGTCCACGCGGACGTGGGGCTCGGCGCGGGGCTCCGGACGCGTGGCGGGAGCGCTCATGGATGCTTCCTCTCGTGGAACCGGTCCAGGATACCCCAGAGGGGTATCCTGAGGCAATCCCGAGCCCCGGTCCCGGAGGTGCCCATGCGCGGCTACACGCTCGAACAGGCCGACTACACCCGCCGCCTCGCCCGCATCGAGGGCCAGGTCCGTGGCCTCGCCCGGATGATCGAGGCCGACGAGTACTGCATCGACGTGCTCACCCAGATCGCCTCGGTGACCAAGGCGCTCCAGCGCGTCGGCCTCGGACTCCTCGACGCCCACCTCCGCCATTGCGTGATGGACGCCCACGACGAGGGCCAGGGCGACGAGAAGCTCGACGAAGCGGTCGCCGCGGTCGAGCGGCTCCTGCGGGTGTGAGTCGACGCGGTCTCGGGCGGCGGCATGCCCGACAGCGACGCCTTCGACCACGACGGCGCGGCGATGACAGACTCGGGTCATGCCGCCCGAGAAGTTCCAGTGGAAGCACCTGTACGACGAAGTCGTGACCTCGGGTCTGTGCACCGGATGTGCAGGATGCGTCGTGGCCTGCCCCCACGACGTGCTCGGCTACAACGACGACGAGGGTGTCTACAAGCCCTTCCAGCTCGAGGACTACGGCGGGCCCGGTGATTGCTCGCACGGCGAGAAGGGCTGCACCTCGTGCACCCGCGCGTGCCCGCGCTTTCGGACCTGGGAACCCGAGATCGACGAGTTCCTCTTCGGCCGGACCCGCACGCCGGACGAGATCTCCGGCATCTACAAGGACATCGTCCTGGCCCGGGCCAGCGACCCGGTGATCCACGACGTGGGCCAGGACGGCGGGCTCGTCTCGGCGATCCTCCTGTACTGCCTCGAGAAGGACATCATCGACGCCGCGCTCGTCAGCTACCTCGAGGGCGACGGCACCTCGTGGAAGGCGATCCCGGGCGTCGCCCGCACCCGCGAGGAGATCATCGCCTCGGCCGGGAGCCGCTACACCTACAGCGCCAACACGATGGCCTACGCCGAGGCCGTCGAGGGTGGCGCCGAACGCATCGCGCTCGTCGGCATGAGCTGCCAGAGCTCGGTGCCGCCCGTGATGAAGCAGCGCAAGGCCGGCAAGGTCGCCCGCCGACTCTCCCTCAACATCGGGCTCCTCTGCTCGAAGACCTTCGACGACGCCATCTTCGAGGAGCTGTTCGAGGCCAAGTACGGTCTGAAGAAGTCCGAGATGCGCAAGATGAACATCAAGGGTGTCTTCCAGATCTGGATGAAGAACGGCGACTACCACGAGGTTCCGTTGAAGGAGTGCCACGCCTGGACCCGCGAGGGATGCAAGGCGTGTCCCGACTTCGCGGCCGAGCACGCCGACATCTCCACCGGCGGCATCGGGAAGTTCAACGATTGGACCCTGACCATCGTCCGCACCGACATCGGCCGCGAGATCATGGACGGCATGGTGTCCGAGGGATGGATCACGACTCGCCCGGGGGACGACGACCCCGGCGCCATCGAGCTGATGCACAAGCTGGCAGCCCGGTCCCGGAAGCGCTGGCCCGAGTTCGCCGTCGACGCCCCACGGCTGCTGCCCACGTGACGCATCGATGAGCCTGAGGCCGGAGCGTCTCCGCGGCTTCGCGCAGCGCTCGCGCGACGTCATCCTGGCGGCCGCGCTCGTCGGCATCCTCACCGGGCTCGTCGTCGCGGGGTGCGAACAGGTCATCACCCAGTTGCTCAAGTGGGTGAACGGCCTGCCGTGGTGGGCGATCATGATCGCCCCCGGCGCGGGCCTCGGCCTCGCGGCGCTGGCGCTGCGCTTCCTGGCCTTCGGCGAGTCCCCCGGTCTCGCCGACAACTGGCTGAAGGCGTTCCACGACGCGAACCACGACCAGGGGGTGCGCGGTGCGCCCGGTGCGGTCCTGGCATCCATCTTCACCATCGGCTTCGGCGGCTCGCTCGGCCTCGAGGGTCTCTCGATCTTCTCGGGCGGTGCGATCGGAACCGTCGTGCAGCGACGGATGGGCTGGCTGTTCCGTCCGGTGGACCGCAAGGTGCTGATGACCGCGGGCGCGGCGGCGGGCGTCGCCGCCATCTTCAAGGCGCCCGCGACCGGCGCGCTGTTCGCGATCGAGGTCCCGTTCCAGGACGACTTCGCCCACCGGAAGCTGCTCCCCTGCCTCGTCGCCGCGGCGACCGGCTACCTCGGGTTCGCGATCGTCAACGGGACCGATCCGCTGTTCGCCGCGAAGGAGCAGGGCGGATTCGACGCGACGCACCTGCTCGGCGCCCTGGCCCTGGGTGCGATCGCGGGCCTCGGCGCGCGGCTGTTCGCGGCGATGATCCGCCGCACGAAGCAGATCACCCACGACGTCCCCCTCAACGTGCGGCTCGCGCTCTCGGCGGTGGCCATGGGCGGGCTGTTCCTCGTCGGCCGGGCCGCGACCGGCAAGGACGTGATCCTCGGCCCCGGCTACGAGACGATCCGGTGGGCCACCAATCCGGACCGGGCCGTGCTCCTCGTGCTGCTCATCATGCTGCTGCGATGTCTGGCCACCGGCGTCACCCTCGCCGGTGGAGGGGCCGGAGGCCTGTTCGTGCCGCTCGTCGTGGCCGGGGCGCTCCTGGGACGGGCGGCCGGTGGTCTCGCCGGGCGCGTCGACGACTCGCTCTTCATGATCCTGGGCGTCGCCGCCTTCCTCGGCGCGGGCTATCGCGTGCCGCTGGCGGCGGTGATGTTCGTGGCCGAGACGACAGGCCGTGCGACCTTCGTCGTACCGGCGCTCCTCGCTGCGGTCGCGGCCGACCTCGTCATGGGCGACTCGTGCGTCACGAGCTACCAGGTCGGGCGCGAGCGTTCCGCCGCGTGAGCGCGCCATCGGTAGCGTGAGCAGCGGCGCGCCGGGAAGTCTGGTCGGCATCGAGCACCCGACTCACGAGGGATTCCTGCATGGCCACCGTCAACCCGATGCGACGCGTCCTGGAGTTCCTCCAGACCGAATCAGCCGCGGGCGTCGCGCTCATCGGCGCGACCGTCGTCGCGCTGGTCTGGGCCAACGTCGCACCCGGCTCGTATCACGATTTCTGGAGCACCGAGCTGTCGCTGCCCGGTCCCGACCACGCGCTGACGCTCCACGCATGGGTCGCCGACGCGCTCATGGCCGTGTTCTTCTTCGTCGTCGGTCTCGAGATCAAGCGGGAGGTCGTCGAAGGTGAGTTGCGGGATCCGCGCACCGCGGTGGTCCCCATCGCCGCCGCGATCGGCGGCATGCTCGTGCCCGCGGCCATCTACCTCGCGATCACCGCGGGCACCGACGTCGGCAACGGGTGGGGGATCCCGATGGCGACCGACATCGCATTCGCGGTCGGTGTGCTCAGGATGGCGGGTCCGCGCGTGCCGAGTGGCATCAGCCTCACCCTGCTCACCCTGGCGATCGTCGACGACCTCGGTGCGATCGCGGTGATCGCGATCTTCTACTCCTCGGGCATCTCGCCCGAGCTGCTCGCGCTCGGAGCCGTGATCCTCGGTGGCATCGTGCTGGCTGGTCGGAGGCTCGAGCATCCCGCCTGGTTCGTGCTCCCGGCGCTCGTCCTCTGGATCGTGATCCTGCGTTCGGGTGTCCACACGACCGTTGCCGGCGTGCTGCTCGGCTTCGTCACTCCGGTCCGATCCCGCGGTGGGCGGGAGGTGCTGGCCGAGCTCGAGCACCGGCTCCACCCCTGGTCGAGCTTCCTCATCCTCCCGCTGTTCGCACTGGCCAACGCCGGGATCGTGCTCTCACTCGACCGGTTCCACGCCGCCGCGACGAGCGCGGTCGGCCTCGGGATCGCCGTCGGTCTCGTCGTGGGCAAGCTCGTCGGGATCAGCGCCGGCGCCGGCCTCTCGACCCGCGTCGGCGGCCGGCTCCCCGACGGCGTGGACGGTCTCGGCCTCGTTGCGATCGGCCTCCTGGGGGGAATCGGCTTCACGGTGTCGCTCTTCGTGGCCGACCTGTCCTTCTCCGGTGACACGCTCGAGACCGCGAAGCTGGCGATCCTCGCGACGTCGCTCGTGGCCGCGGTGGCGGCTGCCCTCACCCTGAGATCGATCCGCCCGGAATCTCCGGTGGACACGTAACCTCCCACCGCACCGGCGAGTCGGAGTATGCCTGATGAACGACCGAACCACGCTTCCCCCGCGCCTCGAAGCCGCCGCCGATCGCTCCGGCACCATCACCTTCGTCACCGGTGACACCGACGGACCCGGCTACACGTCCGAATCCGTCGAGTGGTCCCGACTCCACGACGACGCCCGAGCCATGGCCGCGGCGCTCCAAGCGCGCGACGTCGGTCCGGACGCGACCGTTGCCCTCCTCGGACCCACCACGCGCGCCATGGTCACCGCGATCCAGGCCACGTGGCTCGCGGGTGCGACGGTCGCGATGCTGCCGTTGCCGATGCGACTCGGCTCGATCGACGAGTTCATCGCCGCGACCCGACGGCGCGTGACGAACGCGGACGCCTCGATTCTGCTCGTGGACCCGATGCTCGCGGAGTTCGTGCCCCCTGACCTCGCGGCAACTCGCCTCGACGGTCTCGCCGGGAGCGCCGACCGATACACGACACCCGCGGTCGACCCGGAATCGCTCGCCGTGCTCCAGTTCACGAGTGGCAGCACGGACGACCCCAAGGGGGTCATGCTCCCGCATCGCTGCATCACCACGAACATGGACGCGATCCGCACCGGCGCCGCCTTCGACGCCGACCACGACCGCGTCGCCTCCTGGCTTCCCCTGTATCACGACATGGGGCTCATCGGGCTCCTCGGCGTCCCGATGACGACCGGTGCCGATCTCGTGCTCG
This sequence comes from uncultured Acidimicrobiia bacterium, assembly GCA_963752335.1. GTDB lineage: Bacteria > Actinomycetota > Acidimicrobiia > IMCC26256 > JAENVU01 > JAENVU01. The sequence goes on from CAVVXW010000001.1 coordinate 417,351, forward strand.
CAGCTCCGCAGGACTTTCTCGCGGCCCCCGCACGCTGGGTCGACTGGATGTCGACGTTCTCCTGCACGATCACCGGCGGGCCGAACTTCTCCTACGCGCTCGCCGCGCGCGCGCTCCGGCGCGCCGGTGACCTGGACCTGCGCCCGTGGCGGCTCGCGCTGAACGGTGCGGAGCCGATCGATCCCGACTCCGTCGAGTCGTTTCTCGCCGCGGGTGCGCCCTTCGGCCTCCGCGCGGGCGCGGCCTTCTGCGTGTACGGCATGGCCGAGGCCACGCTCGGGATCAGCTTCCCGGAGCCGGGCGCGGGCATGAGCGTCGACACCGTCGATCGCCGGGTCCTGGAGACCGACGCGTACGCCGCACCCGTCGCCGGCGCGAGCGGGCGCCGGTTGCCGAAGCTCGGACGCGTGCTCGACGGTCTCGAGCTCCAGGTCGTCGACCCCGACTCGGGGACGCCGCGACGAGAGCGCGAAGTCGGGGAGATCGAGCTGCGCGGCGCGTCGGTGACCCCGGGCTACCTTCGCAATCCTGCGGCAACGGCCGCCAACTTCCGCGACGGCTGGCTCCGCACCGGCGACCTCGGGTACGTCGTCGACGGCGAGGTGGTGATCTGCGGTCGCCGCAAGGACGTCATCATCGTCGGCGGGCGCAACGTGTTCCCCGAGGACATCGAGCGTGCGGTCGCGAGCGTGCACGGTGTCCGAGCGGGGAACGTGATCGCCTTCGGCACGACGACCCGGCGGGGCCGGGAGTCGATCGTGGTCGTCGCCGAGACCAAGGACGACGACGTCGCCCCGGTCCGCACCGCGGTCGCCGAGCGGGTCACCGACGCGATCGGGATCCCGCCGGGTGAGATCGTGCTCGTCGCTCCCGGAACGCTCCCCAAGACCTCTTCGGGGAAGCTGCAACGCTCGTTGTGCCGGGACCGCTACCTCTCCGACGTGCTCGAGCCCGTCTGACGCAACCGGCGCGAACTGCGGCCGCCGTTCAGATCATCGGCCAGGGGACCGAGTGGTAGCCCTCGTCGGGGACGGGCAGGGTGCCGCGGGCGACGAGCTCGTCGATACGGTGCACCAGGGCGTCGACCTCGACCGGCGCGAGGAGCTCGGCGATCGGCGCGTCCAACGGCCCCTCGAGGCGCGTTCGCAGACTCACGAGGTCGGCGACGAGCTCGGCCGGGACCGGCGTTCCCGCGAAGTCCCAGATCACGGTGCGCAGCTTCGGCGCCGCATGGAACGTGAGCCCGTGGTCGATGCCGTACACGTGACCGGTGGCGAGCTCGCGCAGGCAGTGGCCGCCTTTGCGATCCGCGTTGTTCACGACCACGTCGAACACCGCGAACTTCAGGAAACGCGCTTCGTGCGCCTCCAACAAGGTGAAGTAGTGCTCATCGGGGTCGTGCTCGACGAACCCCTGCACCGCGCCCAGCCCGTACGGTCCGTCGCGCAGCACCGTGTACGGCACGATGTCCCAGCCGAGCGCGTCGCTCAGCACGAACGCCGCGGTCTCGCGCCGACAGAGCGAGCCGTCCGGGAAGTCCCAGAGCGGTCGCTCGCCGCGCTGGGGTTTGTACACCGCGAGCATCTCGGCGTCCCCGTGGGTGACGGTGACGAGCAACGCGGCGTTCGACGACCAGGCGACCCGGCCGACGACGTCGATCGTCCCGTCGGCGAGCACCGCCGCCACGTCGGCCGAGGTCAGTTCCACCGGGGACAGATGTGACCGTCGGGATCCATCGGGAACTCGCACAGCTGGCAGGTCGGTCGTCCCCCGGCGACGGCCTCGGACCCTCGCGCCGCCATCGCCCTCACCTGCGCGCGGGTGGCGAAGATCCGCGCGACGTAACCGTCGTCGGGATCGTCGTCGTCCTCGCCGCGTTCGCGGAGCTCGAGCAGCACCATCCCGCGATCGGGCTCGTAGCCGAGTCCGATCATCCGCGCCCGGAACAACGGGACCGCAGGCTCGGTGACGTTGGCCGCGCTCGGGTGCAGCACGGCTCCCTCGGCCGGCGGCTCCGGGTGCTCGTCGGCGACGCGGTCTAAGAACGCGACCGCCTCCTGCGCGAGCAGGGCCACCTGCTCCTTCTCGACGAGGACGGTGAGGCGGCTGCCCCGCTTGTCGGCCTGGATGTAGAACGCGCGGGACCCGGGCTCGCCGATCGCCCCGGCCCCGAGTGCGTCCACGCCGTCGAGCTCGATGACGCTCACGACGATTCCGGCGGAGGAAGCAGCTCGGCGAAGGACCCGGTGTCGTTGCACTTCACGAGCGTGACGCCGTGCGGGCCGATGCTGAACACCGTGACCGACGCCGGTGACACCGCGATCCGTTGGAAGAGGTCGAGATGCACGCCCGTGTAGTGCGCGATGACCGACTTGATCGGATCGGCGTGCGACACGACCACGATCATCTCGCCCGGGTGCTGCTGCACCACGACCTCGAGCGCCGCGACCGTGCGGGTCTGCATCTCCGCGATCGACTCGCCGTTCGGAAACCGGGCGCGTGATGGTGCGCGCTGCACCACCTTCCAGAGCTCGGTCTTGGCCAGGTCCTCCAGCTTGGCGCCGGTCCACTCGCCGTAGTCGGCCTCGAGCACCCCTTCGAGCACGAGCACGTCGAGGGCATGGTGCGCGGCGATCGCATCCGCAGTCTGACGCGTGCGCTCGATCGGGCTCGCGTAGACCGCGGTGATCGGGAGCTCCGCGAGACGCGCCGCGGTGGCTGCTGCCTGCTCCCGACCGGCGTCGGAGAGATCGATCCCCCGGGTGCGACCCGAGAGCATGGGACCCGTCTGCGCCGTGACTGCGTGGCGGACGAGGAACACGGTCGTGGGCTTCGCAGATGGTGGGGTCCCGGCCTCACTCCCGGTCGACTCGGCTGCCTCCGCCGTCGCGCTCGTCATCCCCGGATGGTACCGGTGCCCCGCGGTCGTGCTCCCGCGCGCACGCCCTCGAGTCGGGTGGGGCTCCCGGCTACATTCGCCGCGCATGACCGATCAACCCGTGGGACTGCACCGCGGCGGGCTTCCCGAGACCGTGCTGCCACCCGACCCCGACGAGGTGGTCGCGGCACTCGCCGCAGCCAGTGTCCCAGACCGATCTCGACGACCGACGGCGCGCGCTCGGGGTGATCGCCACGACGCGACCCCGCTGTGTCGCGGCCTGGGCGATGCTCGGTGATGCCGCCCGCGACGACGTCGAGGCCTACGCGTACTACCGCGTCGGGTACCACCGCGGCCTCGATCAGCTTCGTCAGGCGGGATGGCGGGGCTCGGGGTTCGTGCGCAGCAGCCACACCGAGAACATGGGCTTCCTCCACGCGCTCCATGGTCTCGGGCGCGTCGCCGCGAGGATCGGCGAGGACGACGAAGCGCAACGGTGCACGGAATTCCTCGATCAGCTCGACCCTTCGGGCCCGTGGAACCACCAGGGGTAATCTCGCCGGGTTCCACGAACCGAGAGGACCGCATGAAGCGCGCGCTCATCACCGGCATCACGGGCCAGGACGGCCGCTATCTGAGCCAGCTGCTGACGTCGAAGGGCTACCAGGTCTTCGGACTGATCGCCGGGCAGGCCAACCCGAAGGCGAAGCTCGTCCAGGAGGAGACGCCCGGGCTCGAGCTCGTCGGAGGCGACCTGCGCGACCTCCCCTCGCTCATCGCCGCCGTCGAGCAGGTCCAGCCGGACGAGGTGTACAACCTCGGGGCGATCAGCTTCGTGCAGCTCTCGTTCAAGCAGGCCGAGCTCACCGCGGAGATCACCGGACTCGGCGTGCTCCGCATGCTCGAGGCCGTGCGCATCGTCGGTGGCAGCGTCAACAACCCGATCCGCTTCTACCAGGCGAGCTCGTCGGAGATGTTCGGCAAGGTGCGCGAGACACCCCAGACCGAGCGGACGCCGTTCCATCCCCGCTCGCCCTACGGCGTCGCCAAGGTGTTCGGCCACGACATGACGGTGAACTACCGCGAGTCCTACGACCTCCACGCGTCGAGCGGGATCCTCTTCAACCACGAGAGTGAGCGCCGCGGGCTCGAGTTCGTGACGCGCAAGATCACCAACTCTCTCGCGCGTATCAAGCTCGGCATCCAGGAGGGCATCAGCCTCGGCAACATCGACTCCGCGCGCGACTGGGGTTACGCCGGCGATTACGTCGAAGCGATGTGGCTGATGCTCCAGCAGGACGAGCCCGACGACTACGTGATCGCGACCGGAGAGACACACACCGTGCGCGAGTTCCTCGATGTCGCGTTCCGCATCGCCGGCTACGACGACTGGGAGCCCTACGTCACGCACGACCAGCGCTTCGATCGTCCCGCCGAGGTCGATCTCCTCCTGGGGGACGCCTCGAAGGCCCACGAGAAGCTGGGCTGGAGCCCGAAGGTCAACTTCGAGGAGTTGGTCACCCGCATGTACGAGTCGGACCTCAAGAGCGAGCAGGCCCACCTCGACGCCGGCCGGCGATAGCCCCGCGCACGGCTATCTGATCGCGGCGAGGCGGTCCAGTGCCGTCTCCGCCTCGCTGACGATCGCCCGGACGACGTCCCCGGCGGGGATCAGCGAGTCGATCGCCCCGACACCCTGGCCGGCCGGGTAGCACTCCCGGTCCGGATCGACGCCGGGCGTGGACTCGTCCGCGCCGAGGTGCATCCAGCCGCCGCTCATCGACTTCATGAGCATCTCCGGGAACGGCACCAGCTCCTCGGGATGGGCCTCGAAGTAGCGCGTCGTCTCGTTCGCGACGGCGCGGAGCGTCTTGCCCGTGAACGCGCGCGAGATCACGGTGCCGTCCTCGCCGGCGCGCAGGAGCGCGTCCTTGTAGCCGGGCGCGCCGCGGGCCTCGGGTGTCGCGATGAACCGCGTGCCCACCCACACGCCGTCGGCACCGAGCGCGAGCGCTGCGGCCAGGCCCCGACCGTCGAAGATCCCCCCCGCCGCGACCACGGGCACCCGGTCGCCCACCGCGTCGACCACCTGCGGGACGAGCGGCATCGTCGCGACGGTCCCGGTGTGGCCACCGGCCTCGGTGCCCTGCGCGACGACGATGTCGCAGCCAGCCTCGACCGCGGCAACCGCGTGGCGGACCTTCCCGCACATCGAGAGCACCAGGACGTTGTGCTCGTGGCAGAGCGTGATGACGTCGCGCGGCACACCGAGCCCGGCCGCGAAGACGGCCGCGCCCTCGCGGATCAGCGCCTCGACGTCGGTCATGAGACGGTCGGGCATCGCGGTGAGCAGGTCCACACCGATCGGCTTGCTCGTCATCGCTTTGGCCGCACGGATCTGCTCGACCATCTCGTCGCCACCCATCGTCGACGCCCCGAAGCAGCCGAAGCCACCCGCCTCGGATACCGCGGCGACGAGCGGTGCGTAGGAGACCCCGCCCATGCCGGCGAGCATCACGGGGTGCTCGACTCCCAACACGTCGGTCAGTCGCGTCTGCATCGGTCAGGCTCTCCTGGGCTCGGGGACGGCGAGGCTAACGTCGATCCCGTGAGCGAGGCGTCGGCACACACGAACCGCCGTCCAACTCGCCGAGCGGGGCCCGAACGGCCCCGCCCACAGGGCGGAGAGTGGGAAACGTGAGCGAGGCGTCGGCACACACGAACCGCCGTCCAACTCGCCGAGCGGGGCCCGAACGGCCCCGCCCACCGGGCGGAGAGTGGGTGGCGTGAGCGAGGGCGGTCCGGCGGTTGGCGTGATCATGGGGAGCGACAGCGACCTGCCGGTGATGCAGGCCGCGGTCGACGTGCTCGCCGAGTTCGGAGTGGCCCACGAGGTCCGGATCGTGTCGGCTCACCGCACGCCCGACGCGATGGTCTCCTACGCCCGGACCGCGGCGTCGCGTGGTCTCCGCGTCATCATCGCCGGCGCGGGCGGGGCGGCCCACCTTCCGGGGATGACCGCCTCGATGACCCCGCTGCCCGTCATCGGCGTCCCCGTCCCGCTCTCGCATCTGGACGGGTTGGACTCGCTGCTGTCGATCGTGCAGATGCCCAAGGGAATCCCGGTCGCGACGGTCGCCGTCGGCAACGCCGCCAATGCCGGGCTCCTCGCCGTCCGCATCCTCGCGACGTCCGACGACGGGTTGCGCGCCCGGATGGCGACCTATCAGGCGGGACTGGAGTCGACGGTCCTCGAGAAGGACGCGAAGCTCCAGGAACCGACTTGACCTGAAGTCGGCTTCAGCCCGTACGGTCGAGCGCGTGATCTACCGCACCTACCCCGAGCTGCGTGACATCCCCCACGTCGTCGTCGACGGATCGGCCCAGCCCGGGACCGTCCTCACGCTCTCACACTGGCCCGGCTCGCCCACGCCGGAGCGCTACCGGGCGGACCTGTCGGCCGAGATCGCCTTCGCCTTCGCGGCCGACCCCGACCCCTCCGTCGACACCGAGTTCGTCACCAACAACCACTTCGACCAGGACGGCCTCGTCAGCGTCTTCGCGCTCACTGATCCCGACGCCGCGTTCGCCCGGCGTGACCGGCTCGTCGACGTGGCGCGCGCCGGCGACTTCGGCAGCTTCCTCGACCGCGACGCGGTTCGTGCCGCGATCACGGTGGCGCGGGTCGGTGACGCGGCCGACGGCGATGCCTACAGCGCCCTCCTCCCTCGGCTCGCGGAGATCGTGGACCACCCAGAGCGCTTCGAGGACCTGTGGGGAGAGGAAGATGCGCACATCAGCGAGACCGAGCGCGCGATCGCCGACGGCACCATCACGATCACCGAGGACCCCGCGCTCGATCTCGCCGTCGTGCGCATCCCACCCGAGTGGCATCGCCGGACGATCCACCGGTTCACGACGGTCGCCGAGGAGGCCGCGCATTCGGGCGCGGTGCACAACGCGACCGACCGCTTCGTCCTGATCACCCTCGGCGACGAGGCACCCGAGCTCCGCTACCGGTACGAGACCTGGATCCATTTGGTGAGCCGACGTCCCCGCCCCCGGGTGGACCTCGCCGACCTCGCCGCGGAGCTGTCCTCCGATGAGCCCGGCGATGGTCGGTGGGCCTTCGACGGCGTGGACGGGCTCAGCCCTTCGCTCCACCTCGTCGGGGCCGACACCTCGGCGATCGATCCGGAGAACTTCGTCCGCCGGGTCAGCGCCACCCTCCGGCGCGCCGAGCACACGTGGAGCCCGTACGCCGAGACGTGACCGGGACACGCAGTCGCCGTCCGTCACCAATCGACGCGCGGAACGAGCCCTCCACCCCCCGATTTGGGCGCGCAAAGCGGCGGGGTTTGCCCCCCGATTTGGGCGCGCATTGCGAGGGAGGGATCGGACTACTCGGTGGAGATGGCCCGGAGCACGTCGAGGCGGGCGGCGCGGCGGGCCGGGTAGGCCGCCGCGACGACGCCGGCGATGCCCGCGATGACCACGTAGATCACGAGCTGACCGACGGGCAGCGCGAACTCGGTGATGCCCTGGTCCGAGAGCGCCGCGACCATCGCCCAGCCCAGTCCGATCCCGATGGCGAGCCCGAGCACGGCGCCGAAGATCGCCACGATGACGGACTCCCACCGCACCGTCGACCGGATCTGGCGTCGGGTCATGCCCACGGCGCGCAGCAGCCCGATCTCCCGTGTGCGTTCGACGATCGAGAGCAGCAACGTGTTCATGATCCCGATCAGGGCGATGATGAGCGCAAGCGCGAGCAGGGCGAAGATGATCGACAGGAGCTGGTTGATCTGCGTCTCGAACTGCTCCTTGAGGCCCGCCTGGTCGCTCAGCTTGGTGCCCGGGAACTGGCGCAGGATCTTCTTCAGTCCCGGCTCGGCCGTCGCCGCCTTCACCCCGGGCTCGAGCTTGATGTACACCTGGTTGTCGGACAGCTGGGTGTAGCGGGTCAGGTATGCCGACGTGGCGATGAAGTAGTCGCTGAGACCCTGCTGGGCGCCGACGGCATAGACCGCGCCGATCGTCATCGACGACACGCCCCCGACCGGGAAGCGCGCGTTGATCGTCTGGCCGAGCTTCCAGTGGTTGTCCTTCAGGACCTTGGACGAGACCGCGATGTCGTCCGCGCCGAGCGACGCGATGTCCCCCTGTTTCGGCTCGAGGTCGAAGAGGCTGGCCATCGTCCTGGGGTCGGACGAGACCGTGAACTGATCCTTGCCCTTGATCTGCAGCGGCCCGAAGCGCAGCCCGGAGGCTTCGGCGACGTTCGGGTCCTGCGCCATCTCGCGGGCGATCTTCGGGCTGAAGGAGCCGAACGTCCCGGTCGACGGCAGGACGACGAAATCGGCCTTGAACGCCCTGTCGATCTGCGCGGACACCGATGCCTTCACCGAGCTGGCGAAGATGGAGAAGAGACCGACGAGCGCGACGCCGATCATCAGGGCCGCGGCGGTGGAGGCCGTGCGCCGGGGACTGCGGACGGCGTTCTCTCGGGCGAGCTGGCCCGAGATGCCGCGGAAGCGCGCGAGCGGTGCGCCGATCGCGCGACCGACCGGTCGCGCGATCACCGGGCCGAGGATCGCGACACCGAGGAACACGCCGAAGGCGCCCACGCCGACGAGCTGGATCCCCCCGCTCGCGAACAGCCCCACCGCGAGCGCGAGGAGCCCCAGCAGCGCGATCGCCGCTCCGACCACGGTGCGCGTGCCGAGGCGTCGCTCCTCGACCGCGACCTGACGCAGCGCCGCCATGGGCGGGACGCGCGCGGCGCGGCGAGCGGGGAAGACCGACGAGGCCAACGTGACGACGACGCCGACGACGAGGCCGATCGCGATCGAGGTCGGCTTGATCACGAGGCTCGTCGACGGGATCTCGAGGCCGAGGGCACCGAGCAACCCGCGGAGCCCGACGCTCATGGCGATCCCGATGCCGATACCGACACACGACGCGATCACGCCCACGGTGAGCGCCTCACCGATCACCGACGTCCGGACCTGCCGACCGGAGGCACCGAGCGCGCAAAGCAACGCGAGCTCGCGAGTCCGCTGCGCGACGACGATCGAGAAGGTGTTCACGATGATGAAGGCACCGACGAAGAGGCTGATGCCTGCGAACACGAGCAGGAAGGTGGTGAAGAACCCGAGACCCTGCTCCACCTGGTTCTGGTTCTCCTTGGTGATCTGCGCACCGGTCAGCACGCCGTACTTCTGGGGCAGTGCGGCGCGCAGTCGGGCCTTGAGCTGCTGCTGGCTCACGCCCGCGTCGGCCGTCGCCGCGATCGAGTCGAACATGGCAACGGAGTTGTTGAGCTCCTGTGCCCGTTTCGTGGTGAACAGTGCGATGGTCGCACCCGCGGGTCGGTCCACGTCGCCGAACTTGGAGACACCGACGACCTCGAAGCGCGCCCGGTCCGTGTTCGGGTTCCCGCTGAAGAGGATCGTGATCCTGTCGCCGATGGTCCAGTGCTCCTCGTCGGCGGTGCCCTTGTCGATGACAACCTGATTCGCACCCCTGGGGGGATGCGATCGCTTCCCTCCGTAGTCCACGAGCGTGAACGTGTTCAGTGCAGGGACCGTCGACCAGTTGAACCCGAGCGTCGGCGAGCCACGATTGGGATTGCCGACCGGCTTGCCGTCGCGACCGAGGTACTGGGCGCTCTGGATCTGGACGTTGCCGTCCGCCGCGCGCACACCGTCGACGGCCCGTACGTCGGCGAGGACCGACGCCGGCACCCGGGCCCGCTGCTCCCCGCCGCCGAAGTTGGAGTCGAGCGAGCTCCGGACCCGGATGTAGGCGTCGGTGCCCTTGTAGATGTCGGCGAAGAGCTCGTCGAAGGTGCGCCGGACCGTGTCGGTGAAGATCAGGGTGCCGGTCACGAAGGAGACGCCGAGCACGATCGCGATCGCCGTGAGCAGGAACCGGAGCTTGTGCGCGAAGAGTCCACGGAGGGTGACCCGCAGCATCTCAGCCGCCGAACTGCTTGAGCCGGTCCAGGACGCGGTCCGCGGTGGGGTCCACCATCTCGTCGACGATCGTGCCGTCGGCGAGGAACACGACACGGTCGGCATAGCTCGCGGCCGCAGGGTCGTGCGTGACCATCACGATGGTCTGGCCGAGGTCGCTCACGGCGCTGCGCATGAAGCGGAGGATCTCGGCGCTGGCGCGTGAGTCGAGGTTCCCGGTGGGCTCGTCCGCGAAGATCAGGTCGGGTCGCGACACCAGCGCGCGTGCGACCGCGACGCGTTGCTGCTGACCGCCGGACAGCTCACTCGGGCGATGCGTGAGCCGGTCACCGATTCGGAGTGTCCCGACGATCTGGTCGAACCACGCGGGGTCGGGCTTGCGACCCGCGAGCGACATGGGAAGTGTGATGTTCTCCGCCGCGTCGAGCGTCGGGATGAGGTTGAAGGACTGGAACACGAACCCGATCCGGTCGCGCCTGATCAACGTGAGCTGCTTCTCGCTGCACGCGCTGATCTCGACGTCACCGATGTAGACGCGACCCGAGGTCACCCGATCGAGCCCCGCGAGACAGTGCAGGAGCGTCGACTTCCCCGAGCCGGAAGGGCCCATGATCGCGGTGTAGCGATTCGTCGCGAAATCGACGGAGATGCCATCGAGGGCGCGGACCTGCGCCTCGCCGGTCCCGTAGATCTTCGACGCGTCGACAGCTCGAGCGGCGATCGCGGTCGTCGCCGGATCGGCGGCGGACATGCTCATGCAAGGCTCTCCTGGTGGGGGGTCGCTCCAGCCTAGGACGAGAGCTGTTCGTTGATCTCGGTCGAACACGGCTCGGCCTCGCCGCGGCGGGCCCGCCGCCCGAGCAGGACGAAGATGGTGACCGAGATCACGAACACGCCGATGCTGACCCACGCGTTCACACGCAGTGGACCGATCGTGTGCGCCGGATCGATGCGCATCTCCTCCATCACGAAGCGGAACGCCGTGTAGCCCGCCGCATACAGCGCGAAGAGCTGCCCGCGCGCGAGCTTCCACCGACGGTCCACCCACAAGAGCGCGAAACCGAGGGCCACGCACCAGAGAGACTCGTAGAGAAAGGTCGGCTGGAATGTCGCGTACTGCCCGTATCCCGCCGGACGGTGCGCAGGGCTGATCTCGACCGCCCACGGCAACGAGGACGGTCCACCGAACAGCTCCTGGTTGAAGTAGTTGCCCCACCGGCCGATCGCCTGTGCGAACGCGAGCCCCGGCACGACGCTGTCGGCGATGTCCGCGAACACGATCGGTCGGCGCCGCGACACGATGAGCACGGCCACGGCGCCGCCGAGCACCGCCCCCCAGATCCCGAGCCCGCCGCGCCAGATCTGGACCGTCCGCTCCCAGTGCCCCTCGAAGAGCTGGTAGTCGGTGACCACGTGATAGAGGCGGGCGCCGATGATGCCGCCGATGACGGCCCAGAACGCCACGCTGTCGAACGCCTCACCGCTGCCGCCCTTTCGGACGTACCGCGTGCGCCCGACCCGAGCGGCGACGAGCACCCCGAGGGCGATCATGAGCCCATACATGTGCAACGGGACCGGGCCGAGGTGGATGACCCCGTTGTCCGGACTCGGAATGGATCCCAGCATCGCTTCTCCGTACTCGCCGGTGCGGACGCCCGGCACTCCGCGCTGACTCTAGGAGCCCCGCTCGCTCAAGCCGAAGCGACGATCATCCGATACCCCATCGCCGACGACCCGGCGGTGGCTGTCGGAACGACGGCCACCGCTGCGGTCACTTCACGAGGCGCGACATGCGCCGGTCGGCGAGGATCTTCCCGGCGGTCTGACACGCGGGGCAGTACGTGATCTCGTGGCTCTCGAACGAGACCCTGCGCATCGGAGTCGCGCACTCCGGACACGGCAATCCGTGCCGGTTGTGGACACGGAACCGATCACCGAGCTTCGGCTCGGACAGACCGCCGGTGCGCCGGCGCTCGAGGTCGAGAGCCTCGGCCAACGTCGTCCGCACGGCGACGAGCAGGCGGTCGCGGGCTTCGGGGGTCAGCTGGGCAAGGGTCGCGTACGGCGAGATGTGCGCACGCTGCAACGCGTCGTCGGCGTAGCCGCGTCCGATTCCCGCCACGGTGCGCTGGTCACGGAGGAACGTGTGGATCCTCCGCTTGTCCGCGCCGATGCGCACCAGCGTCTCGAACTCGTCGGAGTCGGGTTCGGGACCGAGCCCTTCGGTGGGACCGGGATCGCCGGCGGTCAGCACCCACCACGCGACCTTGCGCTCATGACCGTGTTCGCGGACGAGCACCGCTCGGTCGCCGTCGAACCGCACGCGCATCGCCGCCCCCTTCGGTTTCGTCCGTTTCGCCGGGGTCTCGACGTCGAGGCGCCCGGCCTGGGACAGGTGCAGCACGAGGGCGACATCACCGTCGGTGGCGATGCGCAGGTACTTCCCGCGCCGGGTCACGGCCGCAACCTTCCTGCCGACGAGCGCCTCCGGCCCCGGGAGCACCGTCTTCAGCGACGAGAACCCGAGCACGTCGACGCCGGCGATCGTCGCGCCGTCGACGAACTCGAACACGCGCTCGGCCAGCGCCTGCATCTCGGGGAGCTCGGGCATCGCGGCAGCGTACCGATCAGTCGCGCCGCCGGCGCTGGTGGGCCTGCATCCGATCGCGGATGAGCTCGCGCCGCGCGCGCACCTCGGCATAGGTCAGTGAGTCGCCCCACTCGTCGCCGACGCCGAGGCTGGCCTTGACCGACGCGAGGTCGAGCTCGGGCGCGGCCGCGAGGCCGAGGTCGCGGGCGATGACGTCGCCGTACTCCTGCTGGAAATAGAGATAGACATGCGCGATCTCGCCGAGGATGTCGAGATCCGGGGCGAGCGTCGCGGTCGCGCCGTCGAGGAACATCATGTTCTTCACGAAGAGCATGAGCTCCTTGGGGGCGCGGGCGCCGTAGCTGAGCAGCTTCTTCGTCAGGTCACGCAGCTCGCCGACGAGCTCGTCGGCGGTCATCAGCGTGGGGTCCTTCACCGGCTGGTCGAGACCGAGGTCGCGGATCACGGCGTCGAGATCCGTATCGGGTGGGAACGCGCCGAGGTCGCGGAGGGCCGCGAGCTGGCCGCGGACGTCGCCGGAGCTCCCGAGGACGAGCAGACGGAGGAAGGCGAGACGCTTGCGCTCGTCGAGCCGGCCCGTGATGCCGAAGTCGAGCAGCGCGGTTCGACCGTCGGGCAACACGAAGAGGTTCCCGCCGTGCAGGTCCCCGTGGAACACACCGTGGACCAGCGCGCCTTCGAGAAACGAGACGAGCCCGGTCCGGAGGAGTGCGTTCGTGTCGATCCCCGCGGCGCGCATTCCCTCGACGTCGTCGAACTCGAACCCCGAGAGGCGCTCCATCACGAGCACCCGGCGGGTCACCAGGCGCGGATGTGGACGCGGGACGATCGTCTGCCGCACGCCGATCTGGGCAAGTGCGTGTGCGACGTCGAGCATGTTCTCGGCCTCGAGACGGAAGTCGAGCTCCTCCACGATCGTCTCGGCGAAGAGCTCGACCAGCGCCGGGGGGTTGGCGAGCGCGGCGACCGGGATCCGACCGACCATCCGGGGCCCCAACCAGGCCAGCGCGCGGAGGTCGTCGCGCACGCGGCGAGCGACGTCCGGCCGCTGCACCTTCACCACGACCGTCTCGCCCGTCTGCAGGGTCGCCGCGTGCACCTGGGCGATCGACGCCGCCGCGAGTGGCTCACGGTCGAACGACGAGAAGACCTCCTCGAGCGGTCGTCCGAGCTCGGCCTCGACCGTGGCGCGGACCGAGGCGAAGGACTCCGCCGGGACCCGGTCCCGGAGCAGCTTGAACTCGCTCACCAGCTCTGTGGGAAAGAGCCCGTCGCCGCCGGAGACGATCTGTCCGAGCTTGATGTAGGTGGAGCCGAGCCGCTCGAAGCTGACGCGGAGCCGGGCCGAGAGCCCGGCTCGGGAGCGTTCTGTGCCCCGCTCCCGGACGTACCAGCAGCCCAGCGCCCAGCCCACCGAGGTCACGACCCGGAACCCGCGACGGATCGGCGGGAACCGGGGCGGCGAGGTCAGCGAGCCGACCCCGGCGCGGGTACGACGGCGGACCCCCTCGAGCCCGCGCCGCCACCTCAGGTCGTCGGGGACGACCACCCAGGGTGGCGCGTCGCTGAACGCGAAGTCGGTGAGGTCAGCCGGTGTGGTCGTGATGGGCCGACGCTACGCGACCGCGGGTGGCGTCCCGGACGCGTCACCCGAAGCGGCGACAGCCCCAACCGGAGAGGCCGTAGCGGTGGTACGACGCGCTCGGCGACCACGATCTGCTGGTCGCGCGTGGCGTAGCCCGCGTTCGACGCGAACTCCCGTCCGCCGAAGGCGGTCCAGGTCCCGTTGTAGAACCCGAGACCGCCGGAGAACTGCGACCCGCGCATGGACCAGTTGCCGCCGGTCTCGCAGCGCGCGATGGCGTCCCAGTTCACCCCCGTCTTGGGACGGAAGTACTCGACGACGGCGGCGTAGAACTGCGCCGCCTGCGCGTCGCGGAGCTTGGCCTCGTCGCGGACGCGGGCCCGCGACACGAGTGCAGCCTCGACGGGAATGTGCGCGGCGCGTGAGGGTGCGTCCGGACGCTCGGCCCGTTGCCCGGACGGCGCGGCGTCGGCCGCCTGCGAGATCGCGGTCGTCCCGAACGCCGTCGCCGTGACGAGACACGCCGTGACCGCGGCCGCGGCGCTGATCGAACGGCTACCCACAACCGCCTCCCCACGGGCCGAGGCCCTGGGTCGCGAGCAGGTGCTGGGCCATCGCGTCCTGATCGGCTGCGCTGGCGTTGGCGGGGTTCACACCGACCAGGTCGGCGCGGCCCGCGGAGCGCGCGGTGTTGTTCCACGTGCTCGGCATGAACTGGTAGGCGCCGGCGGCACCGGACGACGTGTTGACCGCTCCGTACTGACCGCGGCTCTCGCGCTGCTTGATGCACCCGAGCACACCGCTGCCCGATCCGTTCGACGACGAGCGGTGGGACGACGTGGCCGCGTGCTGGCGCGCGATGTCGGCCGCGACGGCCGCGTACCAGCGGGCGGCGTTGGCGTCGTTGACGGCCTTGGTCCAGGCGCGGACCTGGATGGCATGGGTCCGGGCCTTCATCGCCGGGTCGACCGAGGGGAGATCGACCGACGAGTGGGCACGGGCCGCGACGTGATGGGCGCGACGCGCGCCGCCTTCCGCCGCGGCGCTCGCCGAACCGACGAGCGCGGTGCCCGCCGCCGCGACGAGCAGACCTGACCCGATCGCGATCGCGCGACCGTTCATGGGGACTCCTTTCACTCCGCCTCCCGTCCCGGACCCCTGAGCGCGCGTCGATGCACACCTGGGCTGGGAAGGGAGCGAAAGCCTCAAGTGCCTATACACGGGGCTTTCAGGACAGTCAGGTTACCCGGGAGTAGCGACCGCACCCGAGCTGACTGTCAGATGCTGGTAGGAAATCGGGGGTGGGGCACGGGAACGAGGCGCGCCGCGCGCCGTCCCGACGGGCCCGCGCTGACTTGAGCAAAAATTTCGTGACCGGCTTCACAGCCGCCGGAAATGTCTGGTTCATCACGGGATGACCACCCGGGGCGCGCTCGCGCGAACCGGACGATCAGCGCGCGGAACGACCGTCGAGCACCCCGGCCGGCGTCACGACGTAGCCGGTGAGCGTCTGGTCGACATGCTCCATCCGCAACGACAGCATGCGCTGCGCGTAGCCGAGCACGGTTGCCGCGTACCTCGGATCGTCGGCGCGGTTCTCGAGCTCGTGCGGGTCGGCACCGAGGTCGTAGAAGACCGGCGGGAGGCCCGTGAAGTGCACGTACTTGCCGTGCTCGTCGCGCAGCACGGAGATCGCGCACTGGTCCATGGTCAGCCCCAGCTGCTGCTCTGCCCACCCTCCGATCGGATCGCGGAACTCCCATTCCCAGAACGCTCCGTCGCGCCACGACGAGGGAGTGGCGCCACGCACCAGGGGCAGCACGGAACGACCGTCGCACTGCAACGGCACCGGGAGCCCCAGCCACTCGAGGATCGTCGGCATGACATCGACGTTCTCGGTGAAGTGGCCGTCGACGATCGTGCCGCGCGCGTCCGCTGCGTCGGGATCCACGACGATCAAGGGGATGTGATAGCTCGCGTCGAACCACCCGAGCTTCTCCGTGAGCCAGTGGTCGCCGAGCTGCTCACCGTGATCCGACGTCAGGATCGACGAGGGTGTCGTCCCACTGCCCGCGCGCACGGATGCCCTCGAAGAGACGGCCCAGCTGGGCATCGACCTCGCTCATCATCCCGTAGTAGGTCGCCCGGGTCCGGCGCAGCGCCTCGGGATCGTCGCCGAACCGGACCCCGGGAATGGCCAGCGCGCCCGCCAGGACCGGGTGTTGGGCGGCCTCGGCGTCGACCGTGGCGTGACGGACCGGTTCGGGCACCTCGGCGGGGTCGTACATCGAGGCGTACGGCTCGGGGGCCACGAACGGTGGGTGCGGCCGGATGTAGGCCAGATGGGCGAACCAGGGCCCGTCGGCGCGATCGAGGTATTCGAGGAACTCACCGGTGAGGAACGCGGCCTCGGTGTGCTCCGCGGCGTAGGCGACCGGCGCGCCGGGCGCATCCGACACCGGGTCGTACATGCGTCGGACGTCGGCGGGCACGTCGTAGCCGAGGCCCCGCAACCATTCCCCCCATGCCGCGAGGTGCTCGGGCAGGTCGAGAACCGGCCGGTATCCCGGCAACACGCCCTCGTAGGACCGCAGACGGGGATCGTCGGGCGCGAGCACGCGCGGATCGGGAGTCGCGTCGGTGTAGCCGAAGAGCACCGGGTCGTAGCCGGCGGCACGCGCCTCGAGCGCGACGTTGGTGAAGCGCGCGTCGAGGGGCGTGCCGTTGAGGCCCGAGCGGTGCTTCATCAGGTACTGCCCGGTGTGGAGCGACGCACGGGACGGGCCGCACGGGGCCGCCTGCGCGTAGTGCTGGCGGAACAGGACGCCCTCGGCCGCGAGATGGTCGAGGTTCGGTGTGCGCACGACGGGGTGGCCGGCCGCGCCGAGACAGTCCCCGCGCCACTGGTCGACGGTGACGAACAGGACGTTCCGCTGAGGTGTCGACATCCCCGCAGACTACGGATCGACGCGCGGTCAGGGCAGCGTCGCCGCGCCCCGGGCGAGGGGCGCACCCCAGTACGGACCGTCCTTGGCCCGGGCCGGCACGGGATCGCCGCCGGTGCCGAAGGGGTGCAGACCGCCGAGATGATCCAGGATCCAACCACCGCTGCCGTCCGGCGACAGCGCGACGCCACGCGCGACATCGAGGCCCGGCCACAGCGCGCTGCGTGAGTTCGGCCGCGGCGCGCCGCCGAACGCGTACAGCCGGCCGCTTCGATCCACCACGTAGCCACCGTGGCCGTCCGGCATCAGCGCGACACCGCGAGCCATGTCCTGGCCGTACCAGTAGGGGGCACCCGAGATCCGGGGTGGCGTGGGACCATTCCCGATGGAGAAGGGGTGCAGCCCCCCGAAGCCGTCGAGCTCGTAGCCGCCGGTCCCCTGCGGGACGACGGCCACGCCGCGCACGATGTCCCACCCGAGCCAGTACGGGGTCCCGTGCACCCTGGGCTTCGCGCCGTCACCGATCGTGAAGGTGTGTGCGCCACCCCAGGCGTCGACCTCGATGCCACCGCCACCCGGGAGTGTGGCAACGCCCCGCGCGATGTCCCACCCGAGCCAGTACGGAGCGCCGCCGACGGTGATCGGTCCGGCGTGGCACCGCGCGCTCCAGCCGTGGAGCGCGCCGTACGCGTCGAGCACGACTCCCTGGACCGGCGGCCCCGACGACGATCCATCGGGCTGGTACCGGAAGACCGCGAGCACGTCCCGTCCCGACCGACGGACGCTGCCGGCCGCGAAGGCTCGGCCGTCGGCACCGACCGTGACCCCGCCCACGACCGACCGGCGGCCGGCATCGGTGACCGTCGCACCGTCGATGCCGAAGTTGGCGTCGGGGACGCCGTCGCCGTCGAGCCGGAACAGGACGATGTCGTTGTCCGACCCGACCTTCGAGTTCGCGGCGACGAGCAGCTTGCCGTCCGCCGTCCGGACCATCCCGACGGGCTGATCGTCCACGCCGAAGGACTCGCGGTAGGGCGTGAAGGCGGGATCCTCGGTTCCGTCACCGGAGAACCGGCGGACGACGGTCTGACCGTGACCGGCGGGACCGTGACCGGATCCGGCGACCACGACCGTGCCGCCGGGGCCGTTGGTGACGGCGGTCGCGCGGTCGGCGCCACCGAGGTCGAGCGTCACACCGGTCGAGCCGCCGAACCCGCTGTCGGTGGATCCATCCGACGCCAGGCGCAGGATCCGCCAGTCCGGCGAGCTCGCGGTGGTCGCCCCGACCACGAAGACGGATCCGTCGGCACGGAGTGCGAGGCCGGTGATGTCCAGGGGCAGGCCGTCACGCCTGCCGTCGCCGGCCCACGACGGATCGAGCGTCCCCGCCGCCGTGTACCGCGCGACGAACCCTCCACCACCGGCCGTGCCGGCCGCGATCACCCCGCCGTCGGGCTGCACCGCGACCGCGCTCACACCGTCCACACCGCCGGCGTCGAAGGTCAGCTTGCCGTTGCCCGCGAAGGTCGAATCCAGCTTGCCGTTGCTCTTGAGTCGGGCGACGATCGAATCGGTGGACCCTCCGTTCACTCGACGACCGCCGACGACGGCGCCGCCGCCAGTGGTCGCGGCGACTGCGTCGTAGCGACCGTTGCCCGTGACGCCGACCGTGGTCCTGCCCGACGCGCCGAACGTCGGGTCGAAGCCACCGCCGGAGAACCGGGCGACCAGCCCGTCGACGCCGACCTCGCCGGCCAGGAGCACCTTGCCGTCGGACGTCGTCGTGACGGCCCGCGCGCGGCTGGTGGTGCCCGGCTCCACGTCCAGGGTCCGCACCCCGCACGCGCCGTACCCACCCTCGGGGTCGCCCGGCCACGCACCCGCCGGAGCGGATCCGAGCACGAACGCGCCGACGCTCGCGGCGATCAGCGGGACGACGCAACGACGGAACGTGGGACGACCTCCATCTCGAGATCCACGGGCGTTGCATCAGTTCTCGGCATCTCGCGCGGAACTTCTGAAACCGGACCGCGGCGCAGAGGTACCGACCCCCCGCGTCTCGCACACGTTGTGCACGCCAGAGCGTGCACAACGCGTGGTGGAACGAGTGCGGTCGGAATCCGCCGAACTCTGCCACGCGACCTGCACGCCAGGGCGTGCAGGTCGTGTGCGAGAACGCGGGTGGGGGGAGGGTCAGGGCTGGGCTGGAATCTCGGGGTCCGTCGCACGGCGCCGGACCGCGTCGACGGCCGAGTCGATCGCGACGGCGGCGAGGACACAGAACGCCACCTCGGCGGAGGAGCGGAACCGCGTGCTGGCATAGGTGAGCACGACGGTCACCAGCACGATCACCGGTGGCACCAGCAACGGGAAGACCGGTGCGGTGCGTTTCCGGCGCAGGGCGATCGCGCCGGCGACGGACAGCAGGGCCATGGCGTAGAACGAGTACATCCCGGCACGCGCGAGCCAGAGCTCCCGCCCTTCGATGACGCTGTCGATGTTGATCTGAAGGCTCGGGTGGTACAGCCCGACGATGGCACCGAGGCGCGCCACCACGACGCCGGGGATCAGGTCCTCGTGATGGCGGATGTAGCGGAGCGCGGCGCGACGGTAGACCTCGTCCTGTTGCGACTGGTCGAGATCGCCCGGGGGCATCTCGCGGTCACGGATGTCGATCGTGCACTGCTGTGAGAAATAGCTCTTCTGGTTCGAGCGCCAGACCCGGTCGCAGTCCGCGGCCGACAGCAACGAGCCGTAGGACGACGTCAGGAACACCGGCTTGTCGAATCGGCTGAAGTTGAACGCGACCCACGGCGTCACCACCGCGACCCCGGCGACGCCGGCGGCGACGAGCCCGAGCCAGCGGCGGCGCCGGTCCGGGCCCGGTGCGAGCAGTGCGAGCGGGATCACCATGCCGGGAACGAGCAGGATGAGCTCGGACCGGCTCAACGCGCCGATCCCTCCTGCGATCCCGACGGCGACGAGCCTCCAGGTCGTGGGTGACCTCCAGTAGCGGTAGGCGAGCCAGATCGTCAGCGCGGTGGCGGCCATCGACAGCGTCTCGGCCATCAGGGACGTGTCGGGGACCCAGACGTTGGGATAGACGGCCGCCAGGAACGCGGCGATCACACCGACCCGGGGACCGACGATGTCGCGTCCCACGAGTCCGAGGAGGACGATCGTGCCGGCACCGATGATGGAGGACCACACGAGATGCGCGAGCACGGTCTGGAGCCCGAGCGCCGAGGGGATCGCGAGGAACATGACGTAGAGGGGCGGGTGCTCGGCGGCCTGGACCACCCGGTGCGGGAAGAACGGTGACGTGAACCCCTTGCCGTCGGCGAGGACGTTCGCGCCGGCATGGTAGAAGTACGCGTCGCCGCCGAAGTCGTAGTACTGGCGCGAGACGAACACGTACACGAGACGGATCGTCAGGCCGCCGAGGACGACCGCACCCAGCGCCCACCAGAACCAACGCGCGGACTCGGGGCGCTCCATGCGGGACCGATCGTAGGCGAGCGCCCCCTGGCGACCGCAGTGACCCTGACCCGAACCGATCAGTGACGCGTCAGGCGGCGGAGCGCTCCAGGATGTGCACGCCGCACGCCGAGCCGAGTCCGATGACATGGGCCAGGCCGACACGCGCACCTTCGATCTGACGGTCCCCCGCCTCACCACGCAGGTGATGGCAGACCTCCCAGATGTTCGCGATCCCCGTCGCCGAGATCGGGTGCCCCTTCGACTCGAGCCCCCCCGAGACGTTGACCGGGGTGGATCCGTCGCGCCAGGTCGCACCGGACCGGAAGAAGTCGGCCGCGCCGCCCTCCTCGCAGAGCATCAGGTTGTCGTAGTGAACGAGCTCGGCGGTCGCGAAGCAGTCGTGGAGCTCGACGAGGTCGAGATCATCGGGACCGACACCGGCCGCCTCGTACGCCTGGGTCGCCGCGTTGCGCGTCAGGGTGTTGACGTTCGGGAGGACCTGGCACGCCTCTTCCCACGGATCGGTCGTGAGCACCGAGGCCGCGACCTTGATCGCACGTCGCTGCTGCTCGAGCGACAGCGTCCGCAGCTTGGCATCGCTGACCACCACCGCCGCCGCCGCGCCGTCGCAGTTGGCCGAGCACATCGGTCGGGTGTTCGGATAGGCGATCATGACGTCGTTCATGATCTGCTCGAGCGTGAACCGCTTCTGGTAGCTGGCGAGCGGATTCAGCGTCGAATGCGCATGGTTCTTCTCCGAGATCCGGGCGAAGAGCTCGAAGTCCACACCCCCGTACCGGTGTCCGTACTCCATGCCGATCTGGGCGAACACACCCGGCATCGTCTCGGTGCCGATCCGTCCGTCGACGGACGCCACGGCGCCGTACCGACCGTGCGGTGTCCACTCGTCGGAGTCCTTCGCCCGCGCCCCGCCCGCGAGGAGCCCCGCGCCGGACAGCTTCTCGACCCCGACCGCGAGCCCCATGTCGCACTCGCCCGCCTTCACGGACATGATCGCGGTCCGCAGCGCGGTCGCGCCGGTCGCGCACGCGTTCGCGACGTTGTACACGGGGATGCCCGTCTGGCCGACCTGCTTCTGGAGCGTCTGGCCGATGCCTCCCGCGCCTCCCATGAGATTGCCGGCCGCGAGGATGCCCATGTCGCGCATCGTCACGCCGGCATCGTCGAGCGCGCCCACGGTCGCCTCGGCAGCCAGGTCGATCGTGTCGAGGTCTGGGTGCTTCCCGAACTTCGTCATGTGGATCCCGAGGATCCAGATGTCCTCACCGGCCATTGCTTGCTCCTTCCAGCGGGGCGAACCCGAAGCCGATCGCCTCGGTTCCGGCACCGTCGACCCCGATCACCTGCGTCGCGAGCCTCACCTTCATCCCGAGATGGACATGATCGGGGTCGGGCGGAGTGTCGATGATGTTGGCGCGCACGCTCGTGCCGTCGCAGTCCACCAGAGCGGCGACGAACGGCACCGGGACGCCGGGCGCAGCCAGCGACACGATGGTGAACGCCTTCACCTCGCCCGCCGTCGCGAGGTCGACGTCGCGGAAGTCGGTCGCGAAGCAACCGGCGCAGGCGTTGCGCCGGTCGAAGTAGCGGGCGCCACACGCCGTGCACTCGTGGGCGACGAGATGCGGCTCGGGCTCGAGCCTCAGGTAGTCGACGAGCGGAATCTGCTTGCCCATGGGTTGGTCCTCCCGTGTCCTCGGGCGTGCGGGACCACCTTGCACCAGCCGCGGGTCCGGCGACCAATCTGGCGCCGCCGGGACCGGACGGCCGCTCGATAACGTCGGGATCCGATGCTGTTCTCCTCGGCTCGCCGGAGCCCCGGCGTGCTCCTCCTCGTGCTCGCGTGCGGGCTCGCCCCCACCGTCGCCGGCTGCACCAACGGCAAGGAGTCGTCGCCGCCGGGAACGAGCCGCTCGACGTCGTCGTCGACGTCGACGACGACTCGGCCCAAGGGGAACGGGACGCTGGTCATCGGCCAGCTCGCCCCGCTGACCGGTCCCATCGCCGCGATCGCCCCCTCCTTCGTCGCACCCGTCAAGCTCGCGGCCGACGACATGAACATCACCGGCGGAGTTCTCGGCAATTTCGTGCAGGTCTCCGTGGCGGACGACGCGTCGACCGTCGCCGGCGGGCGCGCCGGGTTCGCTCAGCTGGTCAAGGCGGGCGCAGACGCGATCATCGGTCCCTCGTCCTCCGAGATCGCGGCCGACCTCGTTCCGGAGCTCGCGAAGCGCCACGTCGTCATGTGCTCGGGATCGAACACCGCGGGCGCGCTCTCGACGCTCGAGTCGGGCGGCTACTACTTCCGCACCGCACCCGGTGACGGCCTGCAGGCCCAGGCGATGGCGGAGCTCCTTCGGCGCGACACGCGGAAGCGCCCGGTCGTCGTCGCGCCCCGCGACACCTACGGCCAACCGTTCGGTCGGGCGATCGTACGGGCGGTCAACCGGTCCGGCGCGCACGCGGGGCTCGTGACGTTCACCTCCGACACACCGGCCGCCACCACACTCCAGGAGGCGCTCGCCGGAAAGCCCGATGCGATCGTCCTCGTCGGATATCCCGACGGCACCGCTCCGGTGATCCGGTCCCTCGTCGCGGCCGGCAAGGGTCCGAACGCCTTCCCGGTCTACGCCACCGACGGACTCCAGGACTCCGAGCTCGGAGCGAAGGTCGATCCGGCGAACCCGGCGGTCGTGGCCGGGTTGCGCGGCACGACGCCGGCCGGTGTCCCGGCCCGCCCGGGCCATCCCTTCTACGACCGGATGCTCCAGGCGGGGATCGAGCCCTTCTTCTCCGCGAGCACCTACGACTGCACGATCCTCGTCGGCCTGGCCGCGGTGGCCGCCCACTCCGACGACGCGACCGCGATCCGGGATCACTTCGCCGGGAATCTCCGGGGGGCGAAGTCGTGCGACGCCTTCGCCACCTGCGCAGGGCTCCTGGCGGCCGGCAAGACCATCCACTATTCGGGCGCGTCCTCGGACTTCGCCCACTGGAAGGGCTTCGAGCCCGGGAGCGGCACGTTCGACGTCTGGGTGATGGGGCTCGACGCCCGGCCCGCGGTCCAGCCCGACTCCCAGCAGATCTCGGTCGGCTAGTCACGCGACCGCCCGCCGAGGCGCCCTTTCCGATCGAACACCCTCGGTGGTCGCCGCGACCGGAGAGGGGTCGCCGGACCGGTACCATCTTTGCCCTGCCGGGGGCGACGGAGGATGACGGGTGATGGCTGGAAGACGAACGATTCGGACGGTCGCGGTGGTCGCGGTCGCGGGACTCGCATCGAGCGGATGCACGTTCCTCCGGGTGGTGAGTCACCCCGCAGCGAACGGGGGAGGCGCGACCGACCGTCCGGCGGTCAGCGCCGACGGTCGGTACGTCGCGTACGCCGCCGCGACCGACACCACCGCCCCCGGTCTGCAATACGGCGTCTACCGGTACGACACCATGACCGCGACCCGTACGCTCGTGAGCGTCGCGTCCGATGGTGGCCTTCCCGACGACTTCTCGGGCGAGCCGGCGATCAGCGGGGACGGCCGGTACATCGCGTTCTCGTCGGATGCCACCAACCTCGTGCCGAACGACACCAACGACACCACCGACGTGTTCGTCCGTGACATGGTCACCAACACCACCACTCGCGTCAGCGTCGATGCCGCGGGCCAGGAGGTCTCCGACGCCAGCTACACGCCGTCGATCTCCACCGACGGCCGGTACGTGGAGTTCACGTCCGAGTCCGACGATCTCTCGCCCCAGGACGACAACCTCGATACCGACGCGTACGTCATCGACCGCCAGACCCACTCGGTCAAGCTCGCGAGCATCGTCAACGGGGTGCAGCCGGACTTCGGCATCACCGACGCGGTGATCAGCGGGAACGGCCAGTTCGTGGCATTCACGACCGACACCGACCTCAACCCGAGCGACCAGAACGGAAGCGACGACATCTACCTCAAGAACGTCGCGAGCGGCACGACGGTCCGCATCACCAAGCCCAAGGTCGCCGACCCGGAGGGCGGGGGCGGCGACGAGCGCGTCGCTCTCCGCCGACGGCCGATACGTCGCGTTCGTCGGTGGTGCCGACATCGACGGCGCCGCGGATCCCTATCCAGGTCCGGACGTCTTCGTCCGGGACACGACCCTCAACACCGTCACCCGGGTGAGCGTCGGTCCGTCGAACGCGTTCATCAACGGCAACTCGCTCGATCCGATGATCAGCGCGGACGGCAAGAGAGTCATCTTCCTCAGCACCGGCAACGTCACGGGGACGGACACCAACGGCGCGAAGCTCGACGCCTACGTCCGGGACCTGGCCGTCTCGCGGAGCTACGTGGTGAGCACCGACATGTTCCTGGCCCAGAGCCCGGACGACACCCTGTGGCCGGCCATCTCCGCCGACGGCCGGTACGCGGCCTTCCTGAACCCGCACGTCCTGATCAACGACGACACGAACACGGTGCAGGACGCCTACATCCGCCCGATCGACGTGCCGGTGGTCACCTCGATCTCGCCGACATCGGCGGCTCGGGGTTCGACGGTCACGCTCACGCTCAACGGCACCAGCTTCGTGGACGGGTCCACGATCATCCCGTTGGACACCTCGTTCGTCGTCACCGGCAGCACGTTCGTCAACGAGAAGAAGATCACCGTGACGATCGCGGTGTCGCCGACGGCGCCCACCGGCAAGATGACGCTCTACGTGCGTGATCCCGGCACGGGCCCAGGGGTCAACGGCGGCGCGGTCAACCAGTGCACGAACTGCCTGACGATCACCTAGCCGGGCGTCTCCACCAGGAGCGGCGGCCCATCAGCACCAGGGTCACACCGACCATCGCGTAGACCGGTTGGAAGAACGAGAACTCGCGGAGCACGGCGAGTTGCAGCGCGATCCAACCGACGAGGGACGCGCCGGTGATCGCCGCGAGACGATCGGCGCGGTCATCTCCACGGATCGCCGCGACGGTCACGGCGCTGGCGGGAAGCGCGACGAGCGCGCCGAGCGCGGCGCCGGCGAGCACCGGACTCTCGAAGGGCAACCGCCGCTCGATGTCGGGTCCGAGCGAAAGCCACCCCGACACCAGCCCGATCGCGCCACCCCACGCCGAGAGCGCGTCGAGCCCCGCGACGGCGGCGAGCCCCCACCGGCGCGTCCTCACGGGCCCGACCCGTGATCTCGACACGGGCTCGGCGGTCGCATCGTCGCGATCCACACGACCCCCGAGGGTCAGATCCCCGACCGAGACGGAATCCGCCCGGCCGCGATCGCCTGGACCAGCGCCGCGTGGTCGCGGCGGTTCTGGTCCGCGTACGTCAGGGCGAAGCGGGCGAGCGCCTTCCCCAACACGTTCCCCTTCCCCACGTAGCCCGAGATCGCGGCGGCGTCGCCCGAGCGGGCGTGGGCACGGGCGAGGGTCACGCCGCAGAGCCTGCCGTAGGCGACGAGGTGAGGCGGCTGCATCGACGCGACGTCCGCCGACACCTTGAGGTCGCGGAGCTGGCGCCAGTAGTAGTCCGTCCCCGACGGCACATCGCGGGTCCAACCGAGGAACAGGTCGCTCGCGGCCTGGGTCAGTCGTTGTCCTTCCACGACCCGCCGCGCGTGGTTGTCGTACACGGACGGTGCGCTGTGCGCGGCCAGGACCGAAGCCTCGGCCTCCTTCACCTGGAGAAGCAGCGCGTCGTCGGGACCGTCGCCCTCGAGGAGGACCATCCAGCACCGGGTGCCGACGCTGCCCACACCGACCACCTTCCGTGCGACGTCGACGAGGCGGAACCGGCTGAGCAGGTGCGTGACCTCGTCGGGAACGACGGCGAGGTACTCGTCGAAGAGCGCGTGCGCGCGGGCCGCGTCGGCATCGGTGATCACGTGCTCGACGAGCGGCGGCTGGTCGACGATCCGCCGATGCCCGTCGACCACCTCGGTGAGCTTGCCCAGCGCCTGGAACGTGTCGCGTGAATGCGCCCGGGCGATGACGCGATCTGCACGAGCGGCCATCGTCCTCTCGCCGGATGACGCGGCGATCGCCCTGACCTGCTCGACGTCGACGCTCGTGTACCAGGCGTCGAGCGTCGGCATGGTGGCGAGCCTGGCCATCAGCTTCGCGTAGCTCCTCACGACCGCGGCCACGGACTCACGCGCCGTGACGTCGTCGAAGTCGTTGTCGCGCGCGGCGACCGCGAAGCTCGCGGCGAGGCGTTGCAGGTCCCATTCCCACGGCCCCGGCAACGTCTCGTCGAAGTCGTTCACGTCGAAGATCAGGCGGCGCTCGGGTGTCCCGAATCCCCCGAAGTTGAGGAGATGCCCATCGCCACAGAGCTGCACGCTCATGCCTGCCGTCGGACCACCGGCAAGATCGCCCGCCATGATCGCGGCGGCGCCGCGGAAGAACGCGAACGCCGACGTCGCCATGCGCCCGTAACGGATCGGGAGCAGCTCCGGGATCCGGGTCGCGGACTCGGCGACCAGGACGTCGACCGGGTCGGGTCGGCTCGGGTCGGGCGTCCAATCGCCGATGTCACGCCGGGGCACCTGCGATCTCCGCGCCCGCCCCGCGGCGATCCGCTCGGAACGGTCGACGTGGCGCGCGTCGGCGAGCGGATCCGTCTTCACCGTCCTCACGCGATCACTCCCCTCCGGTCGACCGTGCGTCGCACTCGAGTGCGCCGCAGGGTAGCGACTCGACCACGGGCCGGGTGGTCGGTCGGCCGCGGTCAGGACTCCGCGGCGCCCGCGAGCCGGGACGCACGTCGTTCACCCGATCGACCTGGCGCACGGCACACGGTCGCGGACGCGTCCCCGACCGACGGCGGATACGTGGTGACGGCGACGTGCGCGCCGGCGAAGCGGACCGGCACGCGAGCGGCGCGCAGGACGGGCGTCGGACCGGCCCGCCGGATCGCACACCGGCATTTCGAGCGTCCTTGTGACTTACTAGGGCTGTGGGCAACGACGGGGAGGACTTCGAGATCTGGTACCTCGCCAACCACGCGCGGCTCGTCGCGGGTCTCCTGCTCGTCTCGGGCGACCTCGAGCTGACCCGCGACGCCGTCGACGAGGCGTGCGCTCGGGCCTTCGCCCGTTGGGACCGCGTGCGCCGCATGGCGTCCCCGGGCGGCTGGACCTTCCGGGTCGCGCTGCACGCGCTGCGGAGATCGCAGCGGCGCAGTGCGCTCGAACGGCGGCTGCTCGCCCGCCAGCGGCCGGTGCCCCCCATGCCGGCTCCCGCCGGCGAGGCCTGGGAGGTCGTCCGCGAGCTTCCGCCCCGCCAGCGGACGGCGGTCGTGCTGCGGTACGTCGCCGACCTCACGCAGGTGGAGATCGCCGCGGCGATGGGGATCACACGCAGCACGGTCTCGTCCCTGCTCGCGGACGCGCACGCTCGTCTCGCCGAGCTCATCCCGTTGGAACCGGTCGACCTGGAGCCGAGTGATGACTGACCTACGGCATCTCGCCCGTCCCGTGCTCGACGAGCCGCCGATCCCGCCGACACCGGTGGAGGAGCTGCGGGAACGGAACCGGCGCCGGCGCGCCCGCCATCTCCTTGCCGGTGTCGCGTCGGTCGTGGTCGTGATCGCGATCGTCGCGGGTCTGACCGTGCCACGGCGCGGCGAGGACTCCCGGGACGTGCACCGGTCCTCGCCCGCGCCCGGGAGGACGCCGGCCGTCTCGACGCTCGAGGTCGGCGGCGCGACCGACGTTGCCCTCGGCGCGGGATCGGTGTGGGTCCCGGGCTTCGACGTCGTGCGCCGGATCGACCCCGCCCGCAACGCCGTGGTCGCCACGATCCCCGTCGCGGGGACCAGCGACTACCGGTCCGTGACCGTCGCGTTCGGATCGGTATGGGTCTCGGACACCGGGACGGGTCAGGTGACGAGGATCGACCCGTCCACCGACCGCGTCGTCGCGACGATCCCCGTGACGGGCTCACCCACCACGATGGCGGGCGGCGGCGGGCTGCTCTGGGTCAGCGTGCCGAACCCGACGGATCCGGGTGGCCTGCTCGTCCCCATCGATCCGGCCACGAACACGTCCGGCGATCCCGTGGCCATCCGCTCCTCCCGTGCGGCGCCGTTCGCCTCGCTCATCGCGGTCGACGACGTGCTGTTCGCGACCTGGGACGACCAGCTGGCCCGCATCGATCCACGGACGCGAGCCGTCACCTACGTTCCGGGATTCGGCACGGGCGACGCTCCGGTGAGCGTCGCCGAGGGCACCCACGAGGTGTTCGTGCTCCGCCGGTCGGGCCGCATCATGGTGCTGAGTCCCGACGGCACGAAGACCCGGGGGTCGACGACCCGGATCGCCTCGGCCCAGGAGATCGCCACGTCTGGCAAGGACCTCTGGGTGATCACGCAGCCGAGCAGCCGGAGACCTTCCGAGCTGCTGCGGCTCGACGCCACCACGCTGCGGACCGTGGGTCGACGCATCGAGGTCGGACCGCAGGCGATCGGCATCGCCGCCGGATCCGGGACCACCTGGGTCGCGAACTACACCGACTCCACGCTGACCCGGATCGACCTCGCGCCCGACGACGCGCGCCCCGAGCTGTGTCCCGGCCACGAACCGTTCGACCGGATCGGCAGCGACGGTCTCCCGAAGGCCTCGGAGGTCGTGACCGATCGCGCCCGCGCCGAACGGGCGCTCCGCGACCAGGGCGCAGCGATCAGAGCGGAGTATCCCGACTCGACCGCGGTGACCGTCGGTCGGGGCTTCGGACGAGCGTGGACACGCGGACGCGGCCGGTGCCGTGTCGGTGGTCGCCGTCGACGACGCAGCCCTCGTCGTGCACTTCCCCCGTGGTGCGTGTCCGTCGATCGGTTCGCTCCCGCTGCTGCGCGGCGGTGACATCACGGTGCTCGCCGCGCGCGACGGCGGCTCCCCCGCCGTCGGCCACGCGCCACATCTGAACCGGCCCGAGGCGATGACGATGGACGCCGCCGGCCTCGCCGTGTTCTGGAACCAGGGCACGCACCAGATCCTGCGCGTCACGGCCGACGGCCGGCTCGAGGTGGTGGCCGGGACCGGCGAGCGGGGCGACACGGGAGACGGTGGTCCCGCGGTGGACGCGACGTTCGGCGACTTCGTGGGCCTCACGACCGCCCCGGACGGCACGATCTTCGTGGCCGACACGACCAACGACGCGGTCCGGGCGATCGGGACCGACGGCGTGATCACCACGGTCGTGGGTGGTACCACCGCGACCGGCACCGTGCCCCAACCGACCGGCGTGGCGATCGGCCCGGACGGGCGGCTCTGGATCGCGTCGCCCGGCGACTCGGACGGCGGTGGGATCCTCTTCGTGGACACCGGCGGGACCCTCCACACGTTCCTCGGGAGTGGCACGAACCGGCTCGTGATCGACGGGCAGCCGATGCTGTTCAGCCCGACCGGTGTCGCGGTGGACACGGAGGGCGACATCTGGGCGTACAACTCGGCGCCGAAGATGCTCGTGAAGTTCGCGCCCGACGGCACGATGCTGGACCACTGGGAGCGATACGTCACGTCGAGCGGAGTGGTCGCGGCGCCGGGAGGCGGGGTCGTCCTCGCCGACTACGGAGCGTTCGCGGTCGAGCGCATCACCAACCACGACGTCGTCACGGTCATCCCACCCAATCCGACGCCGGCGCTGCGCGGCTTCCGGCCGTCGGGCGTCGCCGTGCGGTCCGACGGCACGATCTTCGCGTCCACCGACGGCGTGAACGGTGGGACCGATCACCCGGCGCTGGTCTTCGTCGACGGCGACGGGCTCCACGAGTTGCGCGTACGGTGAGGATCACCGCGGGGCCTCTCACCCCAAGGGTTGGAGCACCGCGGCGGTGGGGAGGGAGCGAGGAGTACCCCGAGCAGAGCAAGGAGGACCCATGCCCGATCAGGAGCACTACCGCAAGCCCGGGTGGTTCACCCGCAACGTCTTCAACCGTGGGGTCGCCGTCGCCACGCGCCTCGGGCTCAGCGTCTGGGGATCACGGATCCTCCAGGTGCGCGGCCGGACGTCCGGCGAGACGAGGGAAACTCCCGTGAACCTGTTGAGCCACGACGGGAGCACGTATCTCCTCGCGCCACGCGGGACGACCCAGTGGGTCAAGAACCTGCGGGTCGCCGACGAGGGGGCGCTCCGCCTCGGACGGCGCACCCAGGCGTTCCGGGCCCGGGAGCTGACCGACCTCGAGAAGCCCGAGGTCCTCCGCGCCTACCTGCGCCGCTGGAAGATGGAGGTCGGCGTGTTCTTCGACGGCGTCGACGCCGACTCGTCCGACGCCGAGCTCGCTCGCATCGCCCCGGACCATCCGGTCTTCGAGGTCGACCTCGCGACCTGACCCGCGGCCTGCGTCCACTCCGACGGAGAAAAGCAAAAGTGCGGGGGTTCACACGACCGCGTCAGCGCTCTACGCTCGCTCCAGAGGTCCCTGCTCCCGGCCAACCCTGCCCAGGTCGGTGAGCGGGACCTCGTTTCACATCCCGAACGCTCTGCGTCGCCCGCTCAGGGCGCCAGGACCGGAACACTTAGGGTGCGGCGCGTGACGGCGAGTCTGCGCGTGCCCACCCACCTCCGCGCCTCGACCGACGCCGGAGGGCCGGAGCGGGCGGCGTGGTTGGCCGCGCTGGCGAACCGAGTGGAGGAGCTGACGTCGCGTTGGGGGCTGGAGCTCGGCGAGCCCTTCGAGCCGGGCGGCAACTGCTCGTGGGTCGCGCCGGGCGTCGACGCCGACGGACGCGACGTCGTGCTCAAGGTCGCGTGGCAGCACACGGAGGCGTTGCACGAGGCGGAGGGCCTCGCGGCGCTCAGCGGCCGGGGGGCGGTCGAGCTGTACCGGTTCGAGCACCTGACATCGGCCGCGCCCGCAGATCGGTCGGGCGGCGACCCGAGCGATGCCACCGCGATGCTGCTCGAACGGTGTCGTCCCGGGACCGAGCTCCGCGGACGCCCCGAGGCCGAGCAGCACGTCGTGGTCACGGAGCTGCTCCGCTCGGTCTGGGCGGTCGAACTGGCGTCGGACCACCCGTTCCGTCCGCTGTCGGCGATGGCCGACGACTGGGTGGCACAGGCCGAGTCGCGCCTCGCCTCCGACCCGGGCGGACTCGACGCCGGGTTGGCCCGTGAGGGGCTCGCGCTGTTCCGCGAGTTGTCACGGACCGGTCCGACCGACGTCCTGCTGTTCACCGACCTGCATGCCGGCAACGTGCTGGCCGGCGAGCGTCGCCCCTGGCTGCTCATCGACCCGAAGCCCTACGTCGGGGACCCGCACTACGACGTCCTCCAGCACCTGTTGAACTGCAACGAGTCTCTCCAGGCCGACCCGGTCGGGCTCCTGACCGAGGTCGCCGAGCTGGCCGAGCTGGACCCCGGACGGGTCCGGCAGTGGCTGTTCGCCCGCTGCGTCCAGGAGTGGCTGGGCGACGGTCCGCCGTGGCCGGGACTCGACGTGGTGCTCCACCAGCTCGGTGGTCCGTAGCGCGCCCCGTCAGGGCGCGGGGAGACGCCCGGTGGGCACGATCCCGTCCTGCGGGACGCGACGGAGATCCGCCCGTGGGCTCAGTGGTCGTCGGTCCAGGGTCCGACCCCTCCGACGCGCTCGACGGTGATCCGGATGACGTGGCCGGGCGGCGGATCGTCGAAGGGCGGGAACGTGACCTCGGGACCGAGATGGACGCGCGCCAGACGCTGCAAGAGCTCCGGCGCGCCCCCGTCCGTCACGCGGGCGGTTCCGTGGACGATCAGGTGGTGATCCAGCCCGATGTCGGTCCTGCCCTCCGACTCCATCGACAGGGCGACCCTGGGATCACGGGTGATGTTGGCGATCTTGCGACCCGACCCGAGGTGGCCCACGACGATCTCGTCGTCTTCGAGACCGGCCCACACGACACTCACCTGCGGACTGCCGTCGGCGTTGATGGTGACCAGGTGGGCCAGGCGACCCGCGGTGAGCGCGGCTCGGGCGGCGCCGTTGAGTGCGACCATGAGGGTCTCCGATCGATGCGCGCTGCGGTCACGACGAGGCGCTGCCGTTGTAGCAGGTCGGGCGCGGTGCGAGGACGTCGTCTCTCGAGCCCGAGCGCGGCACACTCCTGACACGCAGTGCGTCAGTGCAGGATGGTCACCTCGCCGGCGTGCAGGTGATACTCGGCCCCGACGATCTCGAGATGCCCCGATGCCACCTCTGGGGCGATGGTCGGCGGGAGCGCGCGCAGGAGCTCCACCTGGTTGCGGACGTTGGCCGCGACCGCTGCGTTGAGCTGCTCGTCGGTGGGCAGGTCCTGGACGCTCTCCGCCGCGGGACCAGCTTCGTGGAGCTCTGGGACGAGATGCTCGGCAAGTCACCGGTGCTCGGCCGGGGCGAGAACCCGATCAACTTCGTGGCGGTCGACGACGTCGCCGCCGCGGTCGAGCTCGCGTGTTTCGGCGTGGATCTGCGCGGCCGCACACTCGAGATCGGCCGTCCGGAGAACCTGACCTTCAACGACCTCGCTCGGCTCATCGCGGAGCTCCGCGGCGAGTCGGCGCGGATGCGTCACGTGCCGCGCGGAGTGTTCGGCCGTAGTCAAAGCACCGACCGCGAGGCACGGCGGACCGTAGCCCGCGTCCCGAGTTCTGACCCGACGTTCAAACCCGTTGACAACGCGTTGACAAGAACGGGCAAATCTGGCTGGTCGACGTGTCCCCCTGCCGGCGATCGGGGGCACCCTCAATGAGGTGCCGCTGAGCCGGTTCAGCGCGTCGCAGATGTGGTGCCAGAGGCGAGACGCCGCCGCGGCGCGCGACGACCGAGAGGGTGCTCGGGAGGTCAGGCGCCGATGCGTTCGCACGTCAGCTGCAGATCGTCTTCCCACGCGCCACCGTCGTGGGACATGGTCCCGCACACGTCGAGACGGTCGCCATCGGCGGCGATCGTCAGCACCATTCGCTGCGCGAATCCCGCTTCGTCGCGATGCCAACGGACCTCGTGATCATTGACCTCGACGGTGTACCGGCGCGAGATGTCACGCTCGTCGAAGTAGAGCATCGTGAGCGTGCTCGCAGCGTCGTCGGAGCCGATCACCGCCACGGCACTCGGAATCTCCGGTTCGTCGATCTCGGAGCGCATCACGACAAACGCGCCAGCCTCGGACCACTCGAACGACATGCGACCGTGGAACGTCGTGCCCGGGAAGTAGGGATGGACCCCGGTCGTTCGCCACATCCCAATCAACGGCGTCAACGCTGCGAGCGCAGGATTCGGCTTCCGGGCTTCCGGGCCAATGGGTGCCGCCATCCACACGTTCGTACCAGACACTCACGAGCCGCGCCTCCCAACGACCCTCGCCGACCATCCGGCGTTCTGGGGCAGTGGTCGTCAAGGCAGGTATCGGAGGCGTCGTGCTCTGATGGTCAAGCGCGCTGATACAGGACCCGAACTTCTGAGGATCAGCGCAGTGTCGTTCCGCCTCCCAGATCCGACACCGGACGAGGCCCGCGCGCTGATTCTCGGAACGGGTGGCTTCTGGCTGTGCTGGGCGCTTGGCGCGATCGGCACCATCACGAAGGTCACGCTGCTTGCCTTCGCGTTCGTCGGGGCGTTCCCATCGGTCGATTCCTGCCCTGACCAGGACTTCTCAGCGCGCTCGGAGGGATTCGAACCCCCAACCTTCTATCCGTAGTCCCCGTCCCGAGTCCGGGCGGGTCCGGGCCCGCTCGCGGTCCACGATTGCGCAGGGCAGCCGTGAACGCAGCCGGACGGAGTCGGACCGGCCCGGACTCAGGCATCGGACCCGACGGTCAAACCCGTTGACAACACGTTGACAAGACCCGCGTCACGTGAGCTCGGGTGGATTGACCGAAACGACCCCTTGCCTAGTCAGCCGAGACCTGACCCGAGGCGCATCGGCTCCGGCACGCGTCGTCTCCCTGGGCGCGGCCGGAGCCGATCTCGCCCGAGGCCGCGATCGCGGGATCTCGGTTCGTTCCGATCGCACCACCTCCGTCGCTACCGACCGGGCGCTCGGGTCGGGAGCTTGAGGGTCACGCCGGTCCGCAGGCGGAAGAAGTCGATCATGTCGTCGGCGATGGCATCCCACGTGGGTCGGGGCTGGTCGAGGGTCCGGCCCGCCGCGGCGGCGGTGCGGTACTCGATGACACCGACCAACTCGGTCGCGCAACGAAGTGCTTCGTAGTAGCGCAGGTTCGAGAGGTCGGCGCTCGTCTCGTCGACGTACGCCCGCACGTAGCGGTTGCGGATGACAGCCGCGAACCGTGCGACGACTCGCTGGACCGGTCGGGGCGCGTCGATCGGTGCGAGCAGGAGACTCATCGAGGTGAAGCCGACATCGAGCGCAGGTTCGGCGACCGTCGCCAAGGTGTAGTCGAGCACTCCGGTGACGCGGTTCCCCGAGACGAGGATGTTGCCGCCCCAGAGGTCACCGTGACAGATGCACTCGCGTCCGGCGGCGACCGGTCGGTGTGCGACCAGCCAGTCCAGCCCGTGTCCAAGACCAGCCAGCGCCGGCGCCGCGCCGCTGTCGAGTCGCGCGAACCAGCGCTCCACCCCCGCCGGCAGCTCGGCGAGCCGCGCGACGAGCGACGCCGCGTCGAGGCGGTGCAGCGTCGCCTGCGTCGAGGCGGTGACGGTTGCGAGCCGCGCCACGACCCGCGGCCCGCTCCGCGCGATGTCGCTGAAGCGGTTCCCGCCTTGCATGGAGTGACCCTCGAGGCGCTCCATCACGAAGAAGCGACGGCCCAGGAGCCGTGCCGCGTCGTCGAACCACACGATGCGCGGTGCCGGGAACCCCTGCTCCACCAGGGTGGCCTGCACCACGGCCTCCGACCGCGCCGTCCTGGGGCATCGACGAGGGGAACAGCCGTACCACCATGGCGACGTCCCATGGCGGCGGCGCGCCGGCGAGGCGGAACGCGTGGTTCTCGGTGTAGAAGCCGCCGCTCAGGCGCACGGGCGGATCGGCATAGCCCGTGGCGGGTCGGCCGACCTGCGGGCGGAGCACGTCGAGAAGCTCGTCAGCGAGCGCCACACCGACATGCTTGCGTGCACCGCAGCCGAAGGGAAGACGACGACCGTGATACCGGTCGCGCCTGGCCCCGTCGCCCTGCCACCGACGGGCCCACCGCGTCCTCTTCCGTCGCAACGGACCACGCGAGCCCCTCTCGAGACTCGTTGCCTCACCGTTCGAGGGGGGCCGTGTCTTCGATCAAGACGACCGCTTCGCCGGCGCTGTCGAGCAGGTGGCTGACGATGCCCAACGTCGACCAGGGCGACTACAGCAGCCTCGAACTCCTGCTCTACGGCGCGTCGCCGATTTCCGAGGAGGTGCTGACCAAGAGCATTGAGACGTTCGGCTGCCGGTTCGCACAGGCCTACGGTCTGACCGAGACCACCGGCGTCATCGTCACCCTGTTGCCCGAAGACCATGATCCCGGTGCGCCCAACAAGCACCGCTTGCGTTCGTGCGGGAGGCCCAACTCGAACGTCGAGCTCAAGATCGTCGATCCGGTGAGTTACGAGCAGCTGCCCGTCGGCGAGGTTGTTCTGTGGCGC
>CAVVXW010000002.1:0-60629 GCA_963752335.1 uncultured Acidimicrobiia bacterium
CGCCCGAACGGATGGCGTGTTCGACGGGGACGATCGTCTCCCGGACCCTCGATCACGCAAGGCTGGGCTCGCCGCAATGTCCGCGGATCGGCTCCGTGTGCGGGTCTTCGTCTTCGGGTCATCGGCTCCCGTGAGCTTGTCGGCCTTGTCGATGAGGATTCCGAACAGGATCGACACCGTGCGAGCATCGGAGTAGCGGCCAGCGGCGAGCGCCCGTCGGTAGTAAGTGCGGGCCAGGTCGATGTCAGCAGCGAGTTCGTTCCCGAGCTGCGCACGGCGGAGCTTCCATGCGTCGGTGGCAACCCGGGCTTGCGCGACACGGCTCTCGTCGCGCTGACCGGTGAGGCCCTCACGGTGCAACCAACTCCGGACGGTCCCGACTGGGATCGTGCACTCACGGGCGGCGCAGCCGGCTCCGCGTTCGAGCGCGACGGCGAGAGCGCCCGATCGTTCCGTTTCCGAGTAGCAGCGGCGTGCCATGCGGTCCTCGCTCAGCCTGAGTCCGGAGCCCAATTTTTGCACTGCATGGCTGTGCAGCGTGGGGATTCGGCGGCGACCGTTGACAAAACCGTTGACAAACGGCGGTGCTGTCATCGAGCCGCGAACGCGGCGGGCGGCTGATTCCTGCCCTGACCTGCGGTGATGTCTGGCGCGGCTCGGAGGGATTCGAACCCCCAACCTTCTGATCCGTAGTCAGATGCTCTATCCGTTGAGCTACGAGCGCAGGGAGGGCGAGTCTACGGGATCGTCCCGTCCGGAGCCCGAGCCGGATGGTCCGCACCGCGGGTCGCAGCCACGAGGAGCCGGCCCCGGCGGTGCTCGCCGCGTTCGGCGAGCGGATCCACGACCGTCTCGACCGTCCACCCCGCCGCCGCGATCCAGTCGAACGCGACCGCACGCGGCGGAACCGTGAACACGGACTCCCCGGCCGCGGCGAGCGACTCTTCGCGAGCCTGTTCGGTCTCGCTGGGTTCGCTGTCCCGGGTCGAGACGCTCACCGCCAATCGGCTCCCGGGCGCCGCACGCACCGCCGCGACCCGGAGCAACTCGCGGAACCACGCTTCGGGGAGATACCGCAACACGCCCTCGCACACGTACTGCGTCGGCGCGCCGGCATCATGCCCGGCGGCGGCGAGCGCGTCGGCGAGGCCAGGCTCGGTGAAGTCGGCCGGCACGAACGTGATGCCCTCGGTCGACGCGTGCACCGCGTCGAGCCGGGCGCGCTTGTCCCCCTGGGTCGCGGGATGGTCGACCTCGAGGAACGTCACACCGGGTGTGCGGTAGCGCAGCGCGCGCCCGTCGTAGCCGGCGCCGAGGATCACGATCTGGCGGATGCCGTCGCGCAGTGCGTCGACGACCACGGCGTCGAAGAACTGGGTCCGCGTCTCGATCCAGCCGAACAGCTCGTCCCGCGCCCGGCCCATGTGCTCGGGACCGGTCCAGTCGCCGACGAGATCGGCCGTGAGCCGCTGAACCGCGTCGGGGTCGCCCGATGCCCACGGCGCCCGCTCGAGTCGGGAACGCGCGAGCGCGACCCCACGTGCGGTCCGGGACGGCTCGTTCGCTCGCATGCGCCGATCTCAGCACGCCGACACCGGCGCGATCGACCCCCGGACCGGCCGACCGCCGCTCCCGTGCGACGATGAGGCCGTGAGCGTCACTCCGGACGAGCCGAAGCCGCCGACCCGCGCCGCAACGCTCATGGGGGCGGCGACCGCGGCGAGCCGGGGCATCGGCTTCATCCGCATCTGGGCGATCGCCACGATCCTGGGCACCACCTACCTCGGCAACACCTACCAGTCCTCCAGCGCGGTCTCGAACGTGCTGTTCGAGCTGCTCGCCGCCGGTGCCCTCTCGGCCGTGCTGGTGCCGACCTTCGTGCGTCACCTCGAACGCGACGACCCGTCCGAGGCGGAGCGCCTGGCCGGCGGCGTGCTCGGGCTCGCGCTCGGAGTGCTCGGCGTCATCGCCCTCATCGGCTTCTTCCTCGCACCGCAGATCGCGCACCTGATCGCCAGCGGTGCGCCGGAGCACCTCAAGGCCGACCAGCAGCGCCTCGCCACCTTCCTCACGCGCTTCTTCGTCTTCCAGGTGCTGCTCTACGCGATCGGCACCGTGTCCACCGCCGTGCTCTTCGCGCAGCGCCGGTTCGTGGCCTTCGCCCTCGCGCCGATCGCGAACACCGTGGCCGTGGTCGGCGCGCTCATCGTGTTCCGCATCCTCGCCGGTCCACACCCGACGCTGGACCTCACGGGCACGGAGCGGCTCGTGCTCGCGCTGGGCGGGATGCTCGGCGTGATCGGCTTCATCGGCGTGCCGACGGTCGCGCTCGCCCGCACCGGGTTCCGGCTGCGGCCGCGCCTCGGGCGGATCGACCCCGAGCTGCGGCGGCTCCTCAAGCTCTCGACCTGGGCCGTGCTCCAGCACGGGGGTATCGGGATCCTGCTCGCCGCCGCCATCGCCGTGGGCAACCAGGTGGAGGGCGGCGTCATCGCCTACCAGTTCGCCTTCGTGGCGATCATGGCGCCCTACGGCATCCTGGCCGAGCCGGTGCACACCACGATCCTCCCCGAGCTGAGTCACGACGCGGCCACGGGCGACCGAGCGCGGTTCGCGACCCAACTGCGTTGGGCGCTCGACAACATGGCGCTGCTCGTGATCCCGGTCTCGGCGATCGCGGTCGCGCTCGCGCTCCCGATGATGCGCGTGATCGCCGTCGGGCAGAGCAAGGGCGGCGCCGGGGTGCTCTCCGCCGCGCTCGCTTCGCTCGCCCTCGGGCTCTACCCCTACAGCGCGTTCCTGCTCTTCGCCCGCGCGCTCTACGCGCTCGACGACAGCCGGACCCCGGCCCTCGTGGCCCTCGCCACCGCCGTGGTGGGCGCGACGGCGATGCTCGTGATCGGGTTCTCGGTCCACGGCGACGCAGTGGTCGCCGCCACCGGGCTCGGCCACACGCTCGCGTACACGCTCGGCGCGCTGGTCCTCGC
Source organism: uncultured Acidimicrobiia bacterium (assembly GCA_963752335.1). Taxonomy (GTDB): domain Bacteria; phylum Actinomycetota; class Acidimicrobiia; order IMCC26256; family JAENVU01; genus JAENVU01. Next base: position 2,988 of record CAVVXW010000002.1, read on the forward strand.
CGTCGTCATCCGACGGCGCGTCGGCCACTCGATCTTCCCGCGCGCCCTGCTGCCGACGACCGTCCTCGCGGGCGCGTTCGCGCTGGTCGCGTGGCTGGTGCACCAGCGGTTGGACCCCACCGCGCGGTCCGACGCCTTCGCGTTCCTCGTCGTGGTCGGGTTCGTCGGCGGTGCCATCTACCTCGTCGTCTGGCGGCGCGCCCGCGGGCGCATGCGGGCGCTGCGCGCCGAGCGACCGGGCGGCGAGGGGAACGAGCTCGACGGTCTCGAGGACCCGGACGTCTCGATCGAGAACTGAACGGTCGTCACTCCAGCCAGCGCGGGCGCTCGATCCCCGCGTCGTCGAGCAGGACGCGGCAGGCGGGCGTTCGGCTCGATGAACCGAGCGGTGAGGTCGGCGCGGACCGCCGCCGAGACCTCGGGGCGCGCGTCGGCCCGCCCGTTGAGCCGGAAGTAGAGCGAGCGCAGAGATCGCTTGACCCCCGGAACCCGCCGGAGCACCCGCTCCGACCCGTCGTTGAACGCGAGCGCGAGCTTCTGGAGACGCGCCCGCCTGAACGCCGTCGTGCGATTCTCCGAGCGCAGCCCGGCGGGCAGCCCGGCGGGATCGAGCCCGAGGAACCCGCCGACGTCGCGGAGCACCGCGGCGCCGTCGGCGATCAGGTCCTCGAAGGTGAGGATCTTCAGCGCGTCGCGCCCGAGGACGTCCCACCACTCGGGCAACCAGTCGGCGTACCGGCCACCGCGCACCGCCATGTACTTCTCGTGGTCAGGATCGTCGAAGTCGGCGCCGGTCAACGCGTCCGCCGCATCCAGGTACTCCTCGATCGTGAGCTCCTGGGGGAACCGCAGCCGGACCTTCTGGTACTCGAAGAAGGAGATCGCGCGGGCGACCGGCTCCCGCAGCACCACGATCACCCGCGGCCGCACGAGCACGTCGCGCATGGCGCGGGCCACGGCGGCGCCACCGTAGAAGTACGACGGCGTGGCCTCGAGCCGGACGGGCTCGGTCCGGCCGGTGAAGTAGCCCTCCCACTGCTCCACGGGCTCCAACGGGCGTCCGTACCGGGCAGGGAGGAAGTAGCGGGTCTCCTTGATCGCCGACGGCGCGACGTCGGGATGCTCGGAGAGTGAGACGAACAGCGACGTCGTCCCCGCCTTGTTCACTCCCGCGATGACGGCGTCGGTGCGGTCCACGGAAGGAGTGTAGGAAGGGTCAGATCGTGTGGGTCACGATGAGCAGCGTCGCCAGCGCGGCGATCGCGAGGCGGTACCACCCGAAGACCGCCAGGCTGTGGCGTTGCAGGTAGGTGACCATCCACTTGACCGAGAACACCGCCGCGACGAACGCGACGAACAGGCCGAGCAGCGGCGTCGCCAACCCGAACGTGTCGAGCATGAGCGACCCGTCCTTGACGACGGAGTACGCGGTCGCGGCACCGAGCGTGACGACGCCGAGGAGGAACGAGAACTCCACCGCGTCGTACATCGTCAGGCCGAGGAGCAGGGCCGCGACGATCGTGACCAGCGAGCGGCTCGTGCCCGGCCACATCGCGATCACCTGCGCGGCACCGATGACGAACGCGTCGCGCGGCGTGAGCGATTCGATCCGGCGGCCGCCGTTCCGGGTGAGAACGCCCGTGCCCACCAGGACGAGGATCGCGACACCGCCCACGGCCCAGGCGATGATCACGGGCACGGCGCCGAAGAGCACGTCCTTGATCACCTTCTCGCCGATCACCCCGACGACCGCGGCGGGTACGAACGCCACGACCAGCGCGGCGAGCAGCTTCTTGCCCTCGTCGCTCCGCCCGCGCAGGCCCTCGATCATCGTGACGAAGCGATGCCGGTAGAGCCCGAGCACGGCGAGGATCGCGCCCGACTGGATCGCGATCTCGTAGGACTTCAGGGCGTCGCCCGCCTTGCCCGAATCCGGGAGGCCCAGAATGCGCGAGGTGACGAGCAGGTGTCCGGTCGAGGAGACCGGGAGATACTCGGTCAGGCCCTCGACGAGGCCGAGGATCGCCGCGTGGGCGGCCGACAGGGACACGTCGACCGCGGCGAGGAGCGGGCTCCCCCACGCCGGGATCGCGGCCAACACGAGCACGATGACCACCACCGGGAGGGCGACGGAGGCGCGCCGCGCCGGCCGGGAGGTTCGAATCAACGTCATCTGCTACCCCGTGATCTCGAGCGTGGTACCGAACAGGACGCGCAGGTCCGCGCACGCGTTGTCCTCCGCGTAGCGCTTCCCCTGCACGTTCCAGAGGTGGACCGGCGCATCGCCCGTGGGGAAGGGTCCCCAGTGCCAGGTGCCCCGGAAGAGCGTGAAGCCGTCGAGCGGTGCCAGCGCGAACGCGCGCACGGTCGTGAGATGGTCGACCAGCGAGAAGTCCACCGACGCCGGCGCGACGACCACGACGGACGCGACGTCGAGCGGCAACAACACTTGCGTGTGCGACGCGTGTCGGTAGAAGCGGTCGCAGATCAACGCGCCGTCGTCGTGCTCGATCTCGTCCGCGCCGTGGCTGATCACGTTCACGTGCGGGTCTCCCCACGCGAACTCGTAGGTGAACGTCGCGTCGGCGGGGTCGGTGTCGGCGACGGGCAGCCAACCGAACGGCGCCCACGCCGTGGGGGTCAGCGGCTCGGTTCGCACCGGGAGCCGGGGCGGTGTGCTCACGCGTGCGGCCTCGTTTTCGGGGATCTACTCTGCGACCAAACGCCCGATTGTACGGGGCTGTGAGCAGCCACTTCGCCAACGGAGGGTCCCATGGACGTCCGCTCGATCACCGAGGTCGCGCCGGTCGTGGAGCACAACGGCACGGTGCCGGTCTGGTGGCTGGTGAATCCGCGGGAGATGCAGGAGATCACCGACGGAGGATTCCTCGAGCTCGTGAGCGAGTTCGAAGTGGCTGGTGGCGGGCTGGTGGACCCGCACAGCCATCCCACCCACGAGTTCTATTACGTCACCTCGGGCCGCGGGCTCATGACCATCGCCGGCGAGGAGCGCGAGATCGGCCAGGGCGACCTCGTGCACATCCCGCCCGATGCTGTGCACAGCCTGAGACCGGTCAGCGACCACGCCCCCATTCACTGCTTCTGCTTCGCCGTGGGCGTCAAGGACGCAGGACCCGTCGACTACACGAACCACGGGTGAGCCGGGTCCTCGTCACCCGCCTGCTCCCCGCCGGCGGACTGGATCCGCTCGTCACCGCCGGCCACGAGATCCTCGAGCGCGCCGACGACACGCCGCTGACGCCCGACCAGCTCGTGGCCGCGGTCCGAGAGGTCGACGCGCTGGTCTGCCTCCTCACCGACCGGATCGACACGCGGGTCCTCGACGCCGGTGCCGGGCGACTCCAGGTCGTCGCCACCGTCGCGGTCGGCTACGACAACGTGGACGTCGCCGCCGCGCAGGCGCGCGGAATTGCCGTCTGCAACACCCCGGGCGTGCTCGACGAGACGACCGCCGACCTCGCGTTCCTCCTCGCGCTCGCGGCCTCCCGCCGGACGAGCGAGGCCGAGGCCGACCTCCGCGCCGACCGGTGGCCCGGCTGGGGCATCACCCAGTACCTCGGCCACGACGTGCACGGCGCGTCGCTCGGGCTCGTGGGCTACGGGCGGATCGGGCGCGCCGTGGCGCGACGCGCCACCGGGTTCGGCATGAACGTGCTGCACCACACCCGCACCGACACCGGCGAGCCCGGTTGGATCGGCGACCTGCACCGGATGCTCGGCGAGGTCGACATCGTGTCGGTGCACGTCCCGCTCACCGAGGCCAACCGGCACCTGATCGGCGCGCCGGAGCTGGCGGCGATGCGCCCGAGCACGGTGCTCGTGAACACCTCCCGCGGCCCGGTGGTGGACGAGGAGGCGCTCGCCGAGGCGCTGCACGCGGGCACGATCTTCGCGGCCGGCCTCGACGTGTTCGAACGCGAGCCCGAGGTGCATCCGCGCCTGCTCGACGTGCCACGCACGGTGCTGCTCCCCCACGTCGGCTCGGCGTCGGTGACCACCCGCACGCGTATGGCGCAGATGGCCTCGGCCGGTGTCGTCTCGGTGCTCGCGGGTGACACACCGGCGAACCTGGTCCGGGTCTAGCTACAGCGCGGACCGCAGCCCCTCGACGAACGCGACGACGTCGTCGTCGGTCGTGTCCCACGACGTCATCCACCGCACCTCGTACCGGTCGTGGTCCCACACCCAGAAGAACGACTGCTCCTGCGCACGGACCAGCGCGTCCGGTGGGAGCGTCGCGAACACGCTGTTGACGACCGGCTCGCGCGTCACGACGACGCCGGGAAGGTCACGGACCGCGTCGGCGAGGCGCCGCGCCATCGCGTTGGCGTGCTCGGCGTTGCGGATCCAGAGATCGTCGGCGAGGAGCGCCTCGAACTGCGCCGCGACGAAACGCATCTTCGATGGCAGCTGGGTCGCCTGCTTGCGGATGAACCGGGCGTTCGCCCCGAGCGACGGATCGAGGAAGACGACCGCCTCGCCGTACATCATCCCGTTCTTCGTCCCGCCGAAGCTCACGACGTCGACACCGGCGTCGATCGTGATCTCCCGGACGTGGCAGTCGAGCGCGGCGACGGCATTGGCGAGGCGCGCCCCGTCGAGGTGGACACGCATGCCGTGGGCGTGGGCCGCCTCGCAGACCGCACGGAGCTCGGCGGGCGAGTAGAGCGAGCCGTGCTCGGTGGACTGGGTGACCGAGACGACCGTCGCCTGGGAATGGTGCTCGTCGCCCCGGCCGACCTGGCTCGCCGCCACGTGCGCGGGCGTCAGCTTGGCGTCGACGCCGGCGAAGGGAACCAGCTTGGCACCGGTGAAGTGCTCGGGCGCTCCACACTCGTCGACGGCGATGTGCGCGTCGGTGGTGCACACGACCGCTTCCCACGGCGCGAGGAGCGCCTGCAGTCCCACGACGTTCGCTCCGGTCCCACCCCACACGAAGCACACCTCGACCGGGGCGTCGAACAATGCGCGGAAGACCCCGACCGTGCGCGCCGTCCATTCGTCGGATCCGTACGCCAGCGCGTGATCGCGGTTGGCGGCGACCAGCGCATCCATGACGACCGGATGGACCCCGGACGCGTTGTCGGACGCGAAGCTGCGCACGACGGTCAGTCGACGTTGCCGAAGCGCACCGCGGAGGTGTCGAGCTTGAGCAGCTTCACCGTGGTCTTGCCGCCTTTGAGCGCCTCGAACATCACGGCTTCGCGCTTGGTGCGCTCTGCGGCGGCATCCATCACGTCGTAGAAGTGCTCGCCCGGAACGATGACGACACCGTCCGCGTCGCCGACCACCCAGTCGCCGCGGACCACGGACGCGCCGCCGCACCGGATCGGGACGTTGACCGCCCCGGGCTGGTTCTTCGAGGCGCCCCGCAAGGCGATCGTCGAGGCGAACACCGGGAAGCCCAAGGTCTCGATGGGCACGATGTCCCGCACACCACCGTCGATGACGAGGCCGAGGATGCCGCGGGCCTGGGCGCCGGTGGTGAGGACCTCTCCCCAGTAGCCGAAATCACCGAGCTCGCCGACGTCGACCACGAGCACGCTCCCGGCCGGGGCTTCGGCCACCGCGACGTGGATCGCGAGGTTGTCGCCCGACGTGCACCGGACCGGGAAGGCCGGAGCCGCGACTCGTGCCCCGGGCCAGGCCGGCGCGATCCGCGGGGCCATGACCCGGGCGCCCGATTCCCCCAAGGTGGCCGCGCCGAACTCGCGCAGGAGCGCTCGGATGTCGGCGTCGTTGGGCATGGTCATCCTTCGGTCTCCATCTGGCGGAGGGAGAGGGATTTGAACCCTCGAGGAGGCTTGACACCCCCTACTCGCTTAGCAGGCGAGCACTTTCGGCCGCTCAGTCATCCCTCCAAGTGGCAGGGAAGCATACCGACCCGCCGCGCCGGTCCCGACCCGGGGCGGTGCGTTCGGGCAGGTCAGCACGGCTGTCGCCGACGGCCCGCGCCGAGCCGGGGCGTCAGGTCGTCCGGTCACCGAGGTGGCCACCGACGTGACCGACGACGAGCCGTCGGCGTTCGGCGTCGAGATAGCAGTAGATCCGCAGAATCTGGCGGCCCGAGCGGCGCAGATGCGGACCGAGCGTGATCGGGCGACCCTCGTACACGCGCCGGTACTCCGTTCCGAACTTCTGGCGCGCGTCCTCCGAGATGTCGCGCACCCAGTCGAGCCCCCATCGACGGGCCTCGGAGGCGAAGTCGCCGCGCAGCGAACCGGCATCCCAGTCCGCGGCCACCGCCTCGAGCCGCTGGAGGTCGGCCCACACCAGGTCGGCGCGGTCGTACTGCCATTCCCGGGCCGAGCGTTCCGCCTCGGGGAGGACCACGAGGTGGGGCAAGCGGGCGCGCGCGAGCCGCACGGCGTCAACGAGGCTCCGGACCTTCGGCTCGGGTCCGTGGACCACCTCGGGACGCGTGGCGAGGAGGAGGTACGCGTTCTCGGCCCGGACCCGCAGCTCGTGCTCGCGTTCGACGGCCGACTCGAGCCGGAAGACCTCGTCGTCGGCGCGCCGCAGCTCTTCCTGGTACTCGTCGACGAGCTCGTGCATCGCGGCGCGGTCCTCGGCGACGGCGGATTGGAGGCGGGTCAGCTCGGCCCTCCGGCGGGCGAGGTCCGCAGCGCTCCCCGCCCGGGCGAGCGCGCCGACGCGGGGATCGTCGTCCAGGCGGAGCGTCGCGGCGTCGAACACCAGGGCGCGCACAGCGTCGAGCACGCGTGAGCGCGGTCCGTCGGGCCCGGCCGCCTCCTCCGGGTGCCAGCGGGGGTGGCGCGCCGGCGGATCGCCCGAGCGCCACGCGGGCCAGAGGAGGCGCACGCCGCCGGGATCGACGGCCCGGCCGGGCCCGAGCTCCCGGGTCACCGCCTGGGTCGCCGCGTCGTCCACCAGCACCACGACGTGCGCGAGCCCGACGAGGGCACGGGCGAACCCGAGCGCGTCGGCGCGGACCTCGCCCTGGTGGTCGGCCGCGACCAGCACGACGGGCAGTCGGCGACCGCCCCGGACGAAGGCGTCGAGCTCGGGGGCGCGAGCCGCGTCGGCACGGTGCGGGACGGCCCGAACGGTCCACCCTCCGTCCACGCACGCCACACTCTCGACCAGCTCCCGCACGAGGTCGGTGCTGCTCGGCAGCGACGCCGGATATCCCCGCACCTTCCGGTCGTTCGACTCCAGCCACTCCACGATCACGACCCGACCGTCGTCGGCGGTGGTGACGATCTGCACCTGCGTGCGCCGCCAGAGCGTGGGGTCGGTGCTGTGGGCGCGGGCCCATTCGAGCTCGAACGCGAGATCGCCGCCGTGGTCCACGACGCGCCAACGCACCCGCGCGTTGTCGGCCGGCTCCCAGTCCTCGCCCGCGTCGGGCGGCCAGCCTCCGTAGTGGCCACCGACCCAACGCTTCGTGAGCGCCCGGGCCGCGAGCGGGTCCCTTCCCGTGGCATCCGCGAGATCGAGCCAGCAGGCGTAGATGCGACGCACGACCCGGCTCCCTGGACGGCCCGGCGCCGCTCAGCCGGTGACGACGGCTTCGAGGCGTTCCAGGGTCTTCTCCATGTTCTGGCGGGTGTGCTTCGCCGCCGGCCGCACGATCGCCTTCACCACCTCCTGGGAGATGTCCCACGACTCGCGCACGAGCGTGCCGTCGTCGACGGGCTCGAGCTCGTAGCGCCAGATCCGTCCACCACCGAGCTTCGAGAACGGCGCCGGCGGGCGGGTCTGCCACGCGATGCGGCGGTTCGGCTCGTACTCCACGATCGTGCTGACCATCGAGTAGGGGATGCCCATCCGCATCCGCATCCCGAAGGTCGACCCGAGCGTCAGGCTCTCGCTCGGGACGTTCTTGGCGTCACGCACGGTCCCGGAGCCGTCGATCTCCCGGTGCCGGGCGGGATCGGCGATCACGGCGAAGATGCGCTCGGGCGGGGCGGGGATGACCCGCTCGACGGAGACGAGGTCGGGGTTCGTGGCCATCGGCGCAGGGTAGCGGCAGGGCCCCGTGCCGCCCGTCGGCGGTACCGTGCAGGAGTGGATCCGGTGCTGGCATTGGAGCGAATCGCCTATCTCCTCGAGCTGCGAGGCGATCCTCGGTACAAGGTGGAAGCCTTCCGGCGGGCCACCGACGTCGTGGCGGCGACCCCTCCGGACGAGCTCGCCGAGCGAGCCGCGTCCGGTCGGCTGCGCGAGCTCGCGGGGATCGGCGACACGACGGCGAGGGTCATCTCCGAGGCGATCGCGGGTGGCGTGCCGTCCTACCTCGAACGGCTGGAGCAGGACACCGGGACCGACGACACGTCGGCGGGCAACGGGGTTCGGGCATGGCTGCGCGGCGACCTGCACCTGCACACGAAGTGGTCCGACGGTGGCGCCGAGATCGAGGCGATGGCGCGCACCGCGATGGAGCTCGGCCACGAGTACCTCGCGATCACGGACCACTCACCGCAGCTCTCGATCGCGCACGGTCTGGAGCCCGAGCGGCTCCGCGAGCAGCTCGACGTCATCGACGCGCTCAACGAGGACCTCGCGCCCTTCCGCGTGCTCACCGGCATCGAGGTCGACATCCTCGATGACGGAGCGCTCGACCAGGAGGACGAGCTGCTCGCGAGGCTCGACGTCGTCGTGGCGAGCGTGCACTCGAAGCTCAAGATGGAGTCACGCGCGATGACCACGCGCATGGTCACCGCGATCGCGAACCCGCACATGGACATCCTCGGACACTGCACCGGACGTCTGATCAAGGGACGCGGTCGCGCCGAGAGCACCTTCGACGCCGAGCTGGTGTTCGCGGCGTGCCGCGAGCTCGACAAGGCGGTGGAGGTCAACTGCCGGCCGGAGCGGCTCGACCCGCCGCGCCGGATGCTCGCCATGGTCGACGACATGGACGTGAAGGTCGCGATCGACACCGACGCCCACGCCCGGGGGCAGCTCGCGTGGCACGGTTACGGGTGCGCGCGGGTGGCCGAGACCGCGATCGGCCCCGAGCGGATCGTCAACGCCTGGCCCCTCGACGACCTCCTCGCCTGGACCGGCGCCCACGCGGCCTGACCACCCCGTTCCTGCGTCGTTTCGCACTCACCGGCGAGGGCCAACGGACGCAAGAACGGTGGCGGTGCGGGGCGGGAGGCCGAGGGATCCGGAGACGGCTTCGCCGTCGCGGGCGCGGTCGGTACCGATCAGCACGGTGCCGGTCAGGCCGTCGACGGTCGCGGGATCGCCGGTCAGGTTGAGCGCCACCACCACCCGCGGTGCCGCGGGCGTAGGCGAGCACGCCGTCGGGCGCGTCGACCGGCGTCCACGCTCCCGTGGCGAGATCCGGCGTGGCGCGGCGGAGCGCGACGAGATCCCGTGTGAGCGTGAGGAACGAGGTGGGGTCGGCGCGCTGGTCCTCGACGTTGGTGGTGAGGTCGCCGAACCGGAGCCACGGCGTCACGTCTCCACGCGTGAACCCGCCGCCGGGAACGTTCGCCCATTGCATCGGCGTGCGCACCGGATCCCGTCCCGCGTAGGGGTAGAAGCGGATCCCGACCGGGTCCACCAGCTCGTCGCGCGGGACGTCGGTGTCGACCATGCCGATCTCGTCGCCCTCGTAGAGGAAGACCGTGCCGCGCAGCGTGAGCAGCATCACCAGCGCACATCGCGCGAGATCCGGGTCCCCGCCGGCCCAGCGGGTCGGGAAACGGGAGATGTCGTGGTTGCTCCCGACCCAGACCGGGGTGTCGTCGGGCACGGCCGCTTCCGTCCGGGCGATGAGCTCGGCGAGGGCGGCGGACTCGAAGGGGGCGTGCGCGAACGGGATGTTGAAGTCCAGGTGCAGCTGGTCCCGCGCGAGGAACGGGAACAGGTCCTCGATCTTCTCGACGAACGTCTCGCCGACGAGCAGGCGCGGCGGGTCGTACGAGTCGGCGACCACCCGCCAGCGCCGGTGGATGTCGTGCACCTCGGGCCGGCAGGAGTTGAACTCCTGGCGCTGCCCGCGCATCTGCTCCATCAAGGAATCGGTCTCGGTCGCCGGCGGGTTGTCGCGCAGGTCCGAGTCCTTGATCACCATGTGCGCCACGTCGATGCGGAACCCGGCGATGCCGCGGTCGAACCAGAACGCCAGGATGGCGTCGAACTCGGCGCGCACCTCCTCGTTCCACCAGTTGAGGTCGGGCTGGTCGTCGAGGAAGTTGTGCAGGTAGTACTGGCCGCTCGGCTCGTCGAGCGTCCACGCGCCGCCGCCGAACACGCTGACCCAGTTGTTCGGCGGTCCGCCGTCGGGTGCGGGGTCGGCCCAGACGTACCAATCCCGCTTCGGGTCGTCGCGGGAGGTGCGCGACTGCGCGAACCAGGGGTGCTCGATGCTCGTGTGGTTCGGCACGAGATCCATGACGATGCCGATGCCCCGCACCGCGGCGGCGGTGACGAGATCGTCGAGGTCCGCGAGCGTGCCGAGGCTCGGGTCGACGTCGTAGTAGTCGGCGACGTCGTAGCCGAAGTCCGCGTTGGGCGACACCGTGACCGGGCTCAACCAGATCGCGCGGACGCCGAGCCACGCGAGGTGGTCCAGCCGCTCGATCACGCCGCGGAGGTCACCGACGCCGTCGCCGTCGCTGTCCTGATACGAGCGCGGGTACACCTGGTACAGGACCTCGCCGACCCACCACTGCCCGCCACGCTCCGTCACGAGGGCGCAGGGTAGCGGCGCATCCGGATTACGGTCGGCGCTGCGTGCCGATCAAGTACCTGGGTTCGAAGCGGCGACTGGTCAACGTGCTGGGCACGCTGGCCACCGCGGCCGGTTGCGACCGGTCGCTCGACCTGTTCACCGGGACCACGCGCGTCGCCCAGGACCTCAAGCGCCGCGGCGCGCACGTGACCGCCGTCGACCGGGCCCGCTACGCGGTGATCTTCGCCGAGAGCGCGATCGCGACCGACGCCGCGACGCTCGATCTCGACGCGCTGGACCGGGAGCTGGCCGAGCTCGACGCGTTGGCGCCGGCACCCGGCTACGTCACCGAGACGTTCTGCGAGGCGGCCCGCTACTTCCGGCCCGAGAACGGCGCGCGCATCGACGCCATCCGGGACGCGATCGAGTCCCGCCGTGGGCATCCCCACTACCCGATTCTCCTGACCAGCCTGATCGAGGCGGCCGACCGGGTGGACTCCACCACGGGCGTGCAGATGGCGTACCTGAAGGCTTGGGCGCCGCGCCGCGCACCAGCGGCTCACGCTGCGTCGGCCCGACGTGCTGGCCGGTCATGGAACGGCCGTGCGGGGGAACGCGGTCGAGCTCGCACCGACGCTCGGTCGGTTCGACTTCGCGTACCTCGACCCGCCGTACAACCAGCACCGGTACGAGGCGAATTACCACGTGTGGGAGACGCTCGTCGCGTGGGACGCGCCCGCGCACTACGGCATCGCGTGCAAGCGCGAGGAGCTCTCCGACCGGACGCTCACGAGCGCGTTCAATCGTCGACGGGAGATGCCGGGTGCGCTCGCGGCCTGCATCGCGGCGGTCGATGCCCGCGTCGTGGTCGTCTCCTACAACGACGAGTCCTGGATCGACCTCGACGAGCTCGTCGAGATGTGCCGCGTGCGGGGCGCGGTCGAGGTGCTGGCGTTCGACTCGAAGCGCTACGTCGGCGCCCAGATCGGCATCCACAACCGGTCGGGCGAGCGGGTGGGCGCGGTGTCGCATCTCCGCAACACCGAATACCTCGTCGTCTGCGGCGACCGGACGGCGGTGGATCAGGCCGTCGCCGCGGTCGGTGTCGGGTCCGACGGCGCCGGCGTTCCCGTGCCCGGGCGCCGCAGACCCAAGGCGGCGGCCACCGGCTCGGCCGCGAGGACGATCAACGCGACATCGAGCGGGAGCCGAAGTCGCGGGAGCCCGTAGCCGAGCGCGGCGAGCACCGTCACGAACGGCGCCAGGACCACGAGGGGCCAGACCGTCACCCGCTGCCGGTGGAGACGCCACGCCCCGATCGCACCGAGCAGCGCGGTGACGTAGAAGCCGGCCGCGCTCGCGATCCAGAGCCAGTCGTCTCGACCGCCGCCTCCGATGCCCTGGAAGGGTCGGAACACCTGCCAGGTTCGGCCGACGCGCGCCGCCATCACCTTGGGAAGCCGATCCAGATGGTGCTGCATGTAGCGCAGACCGCGGTCGCGATACCTCGCGAACGCCTGGCTCTGGTCGTCGCCGGCGCGGTGCGCTCCGCCGTTGCAGTCGAAGCTCCACGAGCCGATGGACGGCCCGTAGTAGGTCGCGTCGCAGTTCGCGCCGGCGATCACCGAGTCGAGGTTGTTCGAGAAGTAGACGGGTTCGCGGAACGTGGTGAGGTCGCGGATCGTCCAGGGTGCCATCAACGCGACCGCGGCGAGCGCGGCGAGCCCCAGGAGCCGCAGCCGCGCCATCGCGCCGTCGACGCCGCGCACGAGGACGACCATCGGGAGCACGATGACCGGCCCGAGCAGCACCATCTCCGTCCGGGTGTACGCCGCGAGCGCCAGGGCCGCGCCGACGAGGAGGGCGCGGAGCGCGTCGGGCCGTTCCCGGAACCGGTACACCGCGAGGAGGAGCAACGCGAGGCTGAGCGCGAGCAGGCTCTCGGACAGGACGAGCGCGTCGTACTGCCACAGGTTGGGCGCCACCGCGGCGAGCGCGGCGGCCACGAGACCGACGCGCCATCCGGCCACCGCTCGACCGAGCAGACCAATGGCCAGGACCCCGGCTCCGCCGAGGAAGGCGCAGGTGATCTGGTACGCGAGAACCGATCCGTGGCCGAGCCACGTCGGCACGGCGAGGATCGCCGGGAACAGCGGTGGGTGCTCCGCCGTCGCGAGGTGCGCCCCGCTGAACACGAACGGGCCCGGCGCGAGGTAGCCGTCCCCCCCGGCGATGATGTGCGCCTGGGTCTGGTACCAGGTCCCGTCGCCGATCAGCAGGGAATGCGACGCCACGAAGACGACGACCAGCCGGATCGCGAGCCCGACGCCCACGAATGCCGCGAGCAGGATCCAGAACCGACGCCGGTCGACCTCGTCCGGCGGGCGCTGCGCCGCGACCCCGGCGCTCACCCGATCACGACGCCGCGATCAGACGTCCCAGGTCGCGGAGCTGCGCGGTCTCTGAGCCGAGGGTGAACTCGAGCGCCTTGACCCACTGGAAGTACCGGTGGATCGGATAGTCCAGATCGATGCAGATCCCGCCGTGGACGTGCAGCGCGGCGTGCACGACCCGGCTGCCACCCTCCGACGCCCAGAACTTGGCCGTCGCGACCTCCATGGCCGCGTCCTCGCCCGCGTCGAGCTTCGTGGCGGCCTGGAGCATCGTGAGCTCGATCGCCTGCGTATCGATGTAGGCATCGGCGAGGCGTTGCCCGACCGCCTGGAACGTGCCGATGGCGCGGTCGAACTGCTTGCGCTCGGTCGTGTAGTGGGCGGTCATCCGGAGCGCCTCCTGGCAGGCGCCAGCGACGATCGCGCAGATCCCCACGACGGTGCGCTGCACCATCCACCGGAGGATCTCGCGCCCTTCCACGATCTCACCGATCCGGTAGGTGTCCTCGACGGTGGCGCCGTCGAGGTGCATGACGAACCACGGCTCGTGGTTGGTCACGTCCTGACGTTCGAGCGTCACACCGGGCTGGTCGGTCGCGACGAAGAAGAGGCCGATGTCGTCGCCGACCCGGGCCGGGACCAGCACGCGCTCGGCGACGTGAGCCATCGGCACGCCGACCTTCTTCCCCTCGACGCGCCATTCCTTGCCCTGGGGCGTCGCGGTGGTCATCGGCTCGTACGGCGAGGTACCGAGCTCGCTCAGTGCGGCGGTGTAGACCGCGTCGCCGGCCACCTGCGGGCCCATTCCGGCGCGTTGCTCGTCGTTGCCGAAGCGGTCCACCGTCGCCGCGCACGTGACGATGGAGTGCAGGATCGGGAGCGGTGCGACGGCGCGGCCCTGCTCCTGGAGCAACAGGCAGAGCTCGAGGAAGCCGAAGCCGAGCCCGCCGACGGCCTCGGGCAGCGCGACACCGAGGAGGTTGGCCTTGGCCAGCTCGGCGTAGGTGTCGCGGTCGAACCAGTCGGTGCTCTCGTCGAGCGCCCGCAGGTGCCCGAGGTCCATCCGGTCGGAGAGGATCTGCCGCGCCAGGTCGCGCACGGCCTGCTGCTCCTCGGTCAGGGTGAAGTCCATCGTGATTCCTCTTGTGTCTGCGATCTCTCGGGGGTGGGGCGATCAGCGGGGCGAGCCGGGCATGCCGAGCCCGAAGATCGCGATGAGATCGCGCTGCATCTCGTTGGTGCCGCCGCCGAAGGTCAGGATGTGCATGCTGCGCGTGCGGGCCTCGAGCCGGCCGCGCAGGATCGACTCGGGCGAGTTGCCCTTCACTGCCGCGACCGGGCCGAAGATCTCCATCAGCAGGCGGAACGCCTCCAGGTAGAACTCGGTGCCGAACACCTTGATGGCCGACGCCGCGGCCGGGTCGAGCGGTGCGCCGCGGGTGGCGCCGTCGGCGATCTTCCAGTTCGCGAGGCGCAGGTAGTCCAGGCGCGCGTGCACCCGGGCGAGGTTGAGCTGCACCCAGTCCTGGTCGATGACGCGCGATCCGTCGGCGAGCTTCGTGAGCTTGGCCCACTCGATGACGTCCTCGAGTTGACGCTCGACGATCCCGCTCGCGCACAGGGTCACGCGTTCGTGGTTGAGCTGGTTGGTGATGAGGTTCCAGCCCTGGTTCTCCTCGCCGACGAGGTTGCCCACCGGGACGCGTACGTCCTCGTAGAAGGTGGCGTTGGTGTTGAAACCGCCCATGTTCGAGATCGGCTCGGCCTTGAATCCGGGCGTGTCGGTGGGAACGATGATGATCGAGATTCCTTTGTGCTTCTTCACGTTCGGGTCGGTCCGGACCGCGAGCCACACGTAGTCCGCGTCGGTCGCGAGGCTCGTGAAGATCTTCTGCCCGTTGATCACGTACTCGTCGCCGTCCCGCTCGGCCTTGGTGCGCAGCGATGCGAGGTCCGTCCCCGAATCCGGCTCGGTGTAACCGATGCAGAAATGGATCTCGCCGGCGAGGATCTTCGGGAGATAGAAGTCCTTCTGCTCTTGGGTGCCGTACTTCATGATCGTCGGCGCGACGGAGTTGATCGTGAGCATCGGCACCGGCGCGCCGGCCCTCATCGACTCGTCGAAGAAGATGAACTGCTCGATCTCCGAGCGACCCTGGCCGCCGTACTCGGTGGGCCAGCCGATGCCCGCCCATCCGTCGCCCGCCATCTGCTTCCAGATCCCCCGGGCGGTCGGACCGACTCCCTCACTGTGGGAGAGCTCGTCCTCGACGGCGGGTGTGAGCAGCCGCTCGTAGTAGCTGCGGAGCTCGTCCCGGAGGGCCCGGAGCTCGGGCGTGAGTCCGATGTACATGCGCTTCCCCTGGTCTCGATGCGGCCCGAGGACTGTAGGCCATCACGCGAGAACGCGTTCTCGCGAGCTGCTGAGGGACGCGGTGACCGGGGTCAGAGGGCGTCCCGCGGTCGGGCCGTGTGCCGTGGCCGCGCCGCGCTGGAGCCGGCCGCGCGAGGCTCGCGTGGTGGCCGACGACCGAACCTCCCCCATGGCGGAGCCGGGTTGGACCCGGCGGCGATTCCTCGCGACCTCCGGTGCGGTCGCCACGTCGATGGCGACCGGGCTGGCGGCAGGCTGCGAGGACCAGTCGGACACTTCCCCGGCCCGGCACCCACAGGCCGCGACCGGCGGGGGCACACCCGACGCCGCGGGCATCGTCGCCGGCGACCTCCCCTCCGAGGACGAGATCTTCGGCTGGATCCGCACCATCACCGAGCAGGGCGTCCGGCGCCCGGGTTACCCCGCCGACGTGTGGGCCGAGGACTGGATCGAGCGGCGACTCAGGGGATTCGGCCTCACTGACGTCCACCGCGAGGAGGTCCCACTCCGCTCGTGGCGACCCGGCCGGTCGTCGCTGCGGGTCACGACCGCCGACGGCGGCACCCGCGTGCTCGAGCACTTCCCCGTCCCCTACGCCGCGCCGGCCCACTCGCTCGACCTCGAGCTCGTCGACGGTGACGCAGCCGCGCCGGGGAGCGCGACGGGCCGGGCGGCTCTCGTCACGGTCGCGCTGATCACCCTGCCCGCGACCACGCTCGCACATTCGGGCAGCGCGCCGTCGGACATGAGCGGGCGGATCGTGGACGACGCCGCGGGGTCGCTCGCGAACGGAACCCACACCGTGCCGTTCAGTCCGCAGTTCCAGGAGGTGATGGCGTCCGCGGTTGCAGCAGGGGCCGAGGCGTTCGTCGGCTCGCTGACCGGCGCCCCGGGGGGTACCTACGAGTACTTCGTTCCCTACGACGCGAAGGAGCGACCGATCCCGGGAGTGTGGATCAACGACACCGACGGCGCGTGGCTGCGCGAGCAGATGGCCGCGGGGCCCGTACGGGTGCGGCTCTCCGTCGAGTCGGAGATGTTCGAGCACACGTCGTTCAACATCGTCGGAGACCTTCCCGGTGCCGACGACGAGATCGTGATGATCGGCTCGCATCACGACGGTCCGTGGGCATCCGCGGTCGAGGACGCGAGCGGAACCTCGCTCGTCCTCGCGCAGGCGCGCTACTGGTCGCGCCGACCGACCGCCGAGCGACCCCACCGCCTGCGCTTCATCCTCCAGGCCGGGCACATGAGCGGGGGCGCGGGACTCCTTCGCTACGTGGGCCGACACACCAGAGCCCTCGACCGCGTGGTGCTGGAGATCCACCTCGAGCACGCGGCGCTCGAGGCGGTCGAGGACAGGTCCGGCGCCATCGTCGTGACGGACCAGCCGGTGCCGCGGTGGTTCTTCACGAGCCGCCACGAGCCGCTCGAACGCGCCGTCGCCACCGCGCTCGCGGGCGAGGAGCTGACCCGATCGATGGTCATGGCACCCGACGCCATCGGCACGTTGCCGCCGACCGACGGCAACGCCTACTACGCGGCCGGCGTACCGATCGTGCACTTCCTCGCCGCGCCCTGGTATCTGTTCGACTCCGTCGACACGATCGACAAGATCGACCGCGCGCATCTCCTGCCCCTGACGCGCGCGACGGTCCGGCTGGTGCTCTTCACCGCCTCGACGAGCGCCGCCGAGCTCCCGCGCCGCACCTCCGACCCTCTGAGGCAGCTCCGCGATCCCAGGGCGCCGACGGTCACGTCCCCGCGCAGAACCCGGCCCGGTTGGTCTTGTAGGTACCGTCGGCGCAGCGGACGTCCGGGTTGTCGTGCGAGAACACCCCGGCCGGGCTCTCCCACGACGGCACGACCCACGCGTGGACCATCCAGCCCGTCTGGGTCATCAGGGTCCCCCCGGCCTTCTCGCACTGGGCCGACGTCACGTCGGAGTCGGCGGGGTAGGGCACCTCGATGCCCGATGCACCGAACGCGAGGCACACGTTGCTGTGTCGGTGCCAATGGTCGTTCGGTCCCGCGAAGCCCTCCGGTGCCGTGTCGCCGAGCCCGTAGTACATGAGCCCGATCACCTTCGACGTGGGGTTCGTGCCGTCGTAGATCAAGCTGTTGACCAGCGCCGGATCGAAGTCCTTCGGGCCGGTGAGCCCGGTGTAGGAGACGTAGTGCGCTCCGCTGCCGGGCGTGAACCCGCCGGCGAGATGGAATCCCGCCGCAGTCGCGTCGGCAACGGTCGGGTACCGCATCGCGACCGTGCGCGCCGCGAGGAGCTGCAACTGGAGCTTCGCCCGGGTCGGCGCGTCGAGCGGCGTGTCGGGTTGTGCCTCGGCCGCGATGTCCTGCGCCTTCACGCCGTGCACGTGCTGCCCGTTGAGCGCCACGGGAGTCGCGGAGCTGTGGTCGTGGATCGCGCCGGTGTGCGCCGAGTGGTCCACCGCTACGGAGGCCGGTGCCGAGTGGTCATGGACACCGTGCGCGCTCGTGGCGTGATCTCGCGCCGACGGCGAGGCGATCGCCGCGGTCGTCAGCGCGAGCACCGCGACCACCCCGACGATCGCGACCGGCATCACCGGCACGCGGCCGAAGGGTCGGAGGGCGAGCACCCCCGCGAGGAGGACGGTGACGAGCTCGAGTGCCACCGTCACGCCGTCCACGAACCCGACAGCTTCGGCGTGACCCGAGTGCGCGCCGAACGGCAGGCCCGCGGTCCGGCTCACGACCCAGACCGCGACGAGCAGGACGCTGAGCGTGATCGTGGCGACGGCCGCCGCGCGCGTCGGGCGCACGAGCAGCCAGAGCGCACACGCGATCTGGGCCCAGGCGGCCACCACGAAGCCGACGCCCTCGACCGTGCTCTCGCCGAGGTGGGAAGGGGCGAGCGCGAGGTGGATGGCACCGGCCCCGAGGAGGAGTGCGCCGAGCAGCCACTGCACCGGACTCACCGCGGAGAGATCGACGGCGAGCGGCGCCGGCGCGGAACCCGGGACTCGCGGAGCTTCGGTCGCCACGGTGGTCTCCGATCGGCCGGTGATCGAGCGGCGGAACGATAGCGCCACGGCGCTCACGCGCTCCCTGGACGAGCAACCACACCCGGTGGCTCAGGCATCGGGCCCGTGAGGTGTGGCCGGGCCGGCGCCCGTTCCGCCACCCGAGCGATCGATCGAAGCCGTGTCCCCCCGGACGAACCGGCGCCATCCATCCGAGGAGCGGGGGGCGAGCCGCGTGGGATCTGCGGAGCCCTACGCCGGCGGCCATACCAGAATGAGCTCGGGCGCCGGCCCGGGCGGCGGGCCGGTCAGCTCCACGCCGCCCATCTCCTCGATGCGACTGCGCATCCAGCCGGCGGCGGCGTCGGTGCCCTGGGCGAGGATGTCGAAGATGGCGAGCACCTCGTCGGCCTCGAACCAGACGAGGATGAACGTGCCGGTGGGCGTCTCGGTGAGCGTCCAGGTGACGCGGGTCGTGCCCGACCGCTCCATGAGGTCGGCGTAGTGCTCGGCGTGCGCACCGCGAACCTCCTCGGCGAACTTTCGGGCCAAGTCTTCCTTGCCCGGTTGGATCGGAAAGGCGAAGTTGTGCACAGGCATCGGATGTCCTCCTGATGGGCGGTTGCCGTTCGCGCCGATCGTGACCCCGATGGCCTCCCCGGACCATCGGGTGAACTCCCCATCTATCGTCGAGGCATGTCCGAAGCCCTGACCCGGGTCGAGGTCGCGGCGCTGTTGGCGGTCGCCCAGGACCACGCCTTCGGTCAGCCACCAGGATCGCAGCTGCGATCCACCGTGATCGCCCAGGAGCTCGCAGCCACCGCCGGGCTCGACGCGACGGCGCTCGAGACGACGTGGTGGACGTCGACCTTGCGCTTCTTGGGCTGCACCGGTCACTCCTTCGAGACGTCCCTCTTGTTCGGCGACGAGATCGAGCTGCGCGCCTGGTCCCTCGAAGCCGATGCGTCGAACCCGGTCGAGTTCCTGCGCAAGATGGTCGGTCTGGCCGGCGCCGGCCGTTCCGGGCTCGCACGCCTCCGTGCCGTCGTGTCGGTCCTGGCGACGGGGAAGGCGGGGGCAGAGGCGAACTTCCGCGCCGCGTGCGAGGTCGCCGACGCGTTTGCAATACGGCTCGGTCTCGGTGATGACGTTCGCGCCGCGCTTGCCACGAACTTCGAGCGCTGGAACGGCCGCGGCCTGCCGAACGGTGTCGAGACAACCGCCATCCCGCTGCCCATGCGCATCGCTCAGATCGCCCAGGAGCTCGAGGTGCTGACACGCGGGGACTCGGTGGAGCACGCGCTCGAGATCGTGGAGGCTCGGAAGGGCAGGGCCTACGACCCGGAGATCACCGATCTCGTCGTCGCCCACGCGCGGGAGTGGTGGAAGAAGGTCCACGACCTCGACCCTTGGGATGCCGCTCTCGAGCGGGCACCGTCCGAGCCGCCACTCGACGGTGGCGGACGGCGCGAGGTCTTCCTGTTGCTCGCCGACTTCGCCGACCTGAAGTCACCATGGATGGCCGGGCATTCCCGCGCGGTCGCCGAGCTGGTCGTCGCGGCCTACGGGCCCGCGGCCGAGGCAGGCGCGCTGCTGCACGACCTCGGTTGCGTCGCGGTGCCCAACTCGATCTGGGACAAGCCTGGTCCGCTCACGCGCGACGAGCGCGACCGAGTCGAGACGCATGCACTGGTGACGGACCAGCTGCTGCGGCGAATCCCGCTGTCGAGGAGCGTCGTCGACGGGGCATGCGCCGCCCACGAGCGTCTCGACGGATCCGGGTACCACCGCCGCGCCGGCGCGTCGCAGGTCGACGAGATCGCTCGGGCAATTGCAGCCGCGGACGTGTACCAGGCGATCATCTCGGAGCGGCCGCACCGTCCTCCCCTGACACCCGAGCGGGCAGCCGCGGAGCTCCGGACGATGGCCGAGGATCGGCGTCTCGACGGCGAGGCGGTCGAGCGAGTGCTCGAAGCGGCCGGGCACACGCGCCGCGCCCGAACCGCGCTTCCGGCGGGGTTGACCGCCCGAGAGGTCGAGGTGCTCGCGCTCTTGACCCTTGGTCTCAGGACACGCGAGGTGGGCGAGCGGTTGGTGATCTCGACCAAGACGGCCGACCGGCATGTCCAGAACATCTACGGGAAGATCGGCGTCTCGACACGAGGCGCGGCGGCACTCTTCGCCATCGAGCACGGACTGCTCGTCGCCGACCGCTGACCGCGCCAGGCGGTGAGGGCGAGCGCCGCATCACAGAGCGGAGGGAGTGGGATTCGAACCCACGGAGACTTGCGCCTCAACGGTTTTCAAGACCGTCCCGTTCGTCCGCTCCGGCATCCCTCCGGGAGCGTCGTGAGGCTACGCGACCGGGGCCGTGGCGAGCGCGGCCGACGGGGTCAGCACGTCGGCACCGTCGTCGGTGACGACGAGGGTGTGCTCGAACTGCGCCGTGCGCAGGCCGTCGGAGGTGACCGCGGTCCAGCCGTCGGACCAGAGGCGCTCGCGGTAGCTGCCCATCGTGATCATCGGCTCGATGGTGAAGGTCATCCCCGGCTCGAGCGGGAGTGACATCGCCGGCTCCTCGTAGTGCGGGATCGAGAGCGCCCCGTGGAACTCGCGGCCGATCGCGTGCCCGCAGAACGAACGGACCACACCGAAGCCGTGCGCCTCGGCGTGCTGCTGGATCGCGCGGCCGATCACCCAGACCGGCTGGCCCGGCTGTACGGCCTCGATCCCGAGGTACAGGCACTCCTTGGTGACCCGGATCAGCTCCACGGACCGGGCGTCGATCTCGCCGACGCCGAAGGTCGCGTTCGTGTCGCCGTGCACACCGTCGAGGAAGATCGTGACGTCGACGTTGACGATGTCGCCGTCGCGCAGCGCCCGATCGTCGGGGATGCCGTGGCAGATCACCTCGTTGACCGAGGTGCACACGGACTTCGTGAAGCCCTTGTAGCCGAGCGGACTCGGGTAACCGCCATGCTCGATGTAGGCCTCGTGCGCGACCTGGTCGAGGAAGTCGGTGGTGACGCCGGGGGCGACCGCGGCGCCGACCGTGTCGAGCACCTCGCCGGCCGCGACGCCGGCCTTGCGCATCGACGCGATGACCTCGGGCGGCTTGACGAGCGGCTCGTCCCGGCCCTGGGGCCACCCGCCGGTCGCGATGTAGGGCGGCCGCACGATGTCGGGCGGCACCTCACGGAGGGGACCGACGGCACCCGGGCGGACCGCCGCGTCGCGCAGCCGATGGCACTTCTTGTACTTCAGCCCGCTCCCGCACCAACAGGGATCGTTGGTTCCGAGTGCGGCCATCCCCGCAGGCTACCGGCCGAGCCCGCGATTCCGACACGCGTCCTGCACGCTCTGGCGTGCAGGACGTGTGCGAGAACGCGGGAGATGCAGGTCAGGGGCGGGCGGGGACGGTGGCGAAGCCCGTGAAGGGCCGCAGGACGTCGGGAACGGCGAAGGAGCCGTCGGCCTGCTGGTAGTGCTCGAACAGGTACACGAGCGTCCTGCTCACCGCGCACGCCGTCCCGTTCAGCGTGTGGACCAGCTCGGTGCCGGACGCGCCCCGGACGCGGGTCCGCAGACGCCGCGCCGAGAACTCGCGGTAGTTCGAGCAGCTCGTGGCCTCGCGGTAGGTGCCCTCACTCGGGAGCCACACCTCGATGTCGAACTTCCTCGCCGCCGCCGCACCGAGGTCGCCCGCCGCGATGTTCACGACGCGGTACGGGAGCCCGAGCCCGCCGATGATCCGCTCCTCGATCGCGAGGATGCGCTCGTGCTCGGCATCGGAGTCACCGGGTGCGACGAACGCGAACATCTCGACCTTGTCGAACTGGTGCACACGGAAGATGCCCCGCGTGTCCTTGCCGTAGGTACCCGCCTCGCGCCGGAAGTTGGTGGAGAACCCCGCGTACCGCGCGGGAGCGCGGTCGCATCCAGCAGCTCCCCCCGGTGCAACGCCGAGAGCGGTACCTCGCTCGTGCCCACGAGGAAGAGCTCGTCCTCGGGCAGGCCGTACACCTGGTTGCGGTCGGTCGGGAAGAACCCGGCCTCCTCCATCACGTGCTCGCGCACCAACACCGGCGGTACCACGGGCACGAACCCCTCCGCCACGAGCTGTCCGAAGACCCACTGGACGAGGGCGAGCTCGAGCAGCACCGCTTCGCGCATGACGTACGCGAACCGCGACCCACCGACCTCGGCGCCGTGCTCGGAGTCGACGAAGCCCATCCGCTCGGCGAAGGCGGCGTGGTCCCGCGCCACGTCCGGTCCCGCCTCCCCGACGGTCCGCACGACCTCGCCGTCGTCCTCACCGCCGTCGGGAACCGACGCGTCGGCCGGGTTCGGGACCGCCAGGGCGAGCTCGCGTACCCCGGCCTCCGCCGCCGCGAGCTCGGGCTCGCGGCCGGCGAGCTCCTCCTTGAGGGCACCCGCGGCGGCGATCTTCGCGGGTCGCTCGTCCGGCGACGCCTGGCCGATCTCCTTCGACGCCGCGTTCTGTTGCGCCCGCAACTCCTCGACCGTCCGGAGGAGCGCGCGGCGCGCCTCCTCGGCGGCGAGGACCTCGTCGATCAGGCCCGCACGCACGCGCTTGCGCTCGATGCCGGCGCGGTACGCCGGCTCCTCGCGTAACCGCTTGAGATCGATCACGCGACCCTCATCCGTCCCGGACCTGCGCGCGCAGCTCGCCGATCCAACGCTCCGCGTCGCGCCACGCCTTGCCGGCCGCGCTCCGACGGGCCGGCGCGTCGAGTCCGGCCACGGGGTAGGACCCGAGGAATTTCACGTGCGCGACCTTCGCCGCGAGCGTGCGGAGGCAGTCGGCGACCAGCGCGTCGGTGATGTGGCCCTCGAAGTCGATGAAGAAGCAGTAGTCGCCCAGGCTCTGCTTGGTGGGCCGGGACTCGAGCTTGGTGAGGTTGATCGAGCGCGCCGCGAACTCCTGGAGCATCGCGAGCAACGACCCCGGACGGTCAGCGCGCTGGAAGCAGACGATGGTGGTCTTGTCGTGCCCGGTCGGCGCGGGGATCCCCTCGCCGACGACCACGAACCGCGTCTGGTTCTCGGGGTGGTCCTCGATGTCGGCCGCCAGCACCTTCAGGCCGTGGAGCTTCGCGGCCAGCGTGTTGCCGATCGCCGCCTGATCGTCCCGCTTGGAGCGCGCGACGGTCGCCGCGGCGTCGGCGGTCGAGTTGGAGGCGACGAACGCCGCTCCCGGGAGCCGGCGCTGGAGCCACTTCCGGCACTGCGCGACTGCATGCGGGTACGACAGGACCGTCCGCACGTCCTTCAACGCGGTTCCTGGCTTCACGAACAGCCCCAACGAGATCGGCAGGTCCACCTCGCGCTGGATCAGGAGGTCGCTCTCGAACGCAAGGGTGTCGAGGGTGACCGACACGGACCCCTCGATCGAGTTCTCGATCGGGACGACGCCGAGCTCGGCCCGACCGTCGGCGATCGCCGCGATGACATCCGGGATCGGCGTGATCGGGAGCCGTTCGACCGCGGCGAGGTCCGGCTGGCTGAGCAGCGCCTCCTCGGTGAACGTCCCGGAAGGCCCGAAGAACGCGACGGGGGGCACGCCGCGCATCGTAGCGGTGGTCCCTGCGGCGCCCCCGCCCATTCGGCCTACCGTCCGGTGCCGACGTCGCGCACCGACGCCGTGAAGCCCGCGGCGAACGTCGCGCCGGGCGCGAGCGTCGGATGAGCACCGCTCACCAGCGCGTTCGTGGGCGCGGTCATCGGTTCGATCGCGCAGAACGGTCTCCCGGTCGGCGCGAACACCTGGAGGTAGGGGTAGCCGTCGTCGAACTCGACCGCGAGCGAGCGGCCCGTGCCCGCCAGCGTCACCTCGCGCGTCGCCGCGCGACGCGAACAGATCGTCGAGGTCCCGACCCGCGAGCGTCTCGGCGCGTGGTGGCTCGGGGAGGGCCCGACCGGTGGGAATCCCCCGCCGGTCCAGACGCAGGTGCGCGACATCGGGCAGCGACAGCCGCCAGGTGTCGCGGCGGCCGGGCACCCGCCAGTACGGATGCCACCCGAACGCGACGGGGACCCCGACGGTCGGCCCCGCACACACCTCGGTGACGACCCGCAGCCGGCGGCGCCCGACCGAGACCGTGACACGGACCTCGTGGGGGAAGGGGAACGACCGCAGCAGGTCGGGGTGCTCGGCGAAGTCGAACCGGGCCCGGAGACGGCCGCGCCCGAGCGCCGTGATCTCCCACTCGGGTCTTCCCAGCATGGTCCCGTGGATCGGCAGGCCGTTGGTGTCCGTGTGCAGCGCGACGCCGCGCAGCGACACGTCGGTTCCGGCGGCGCGGTACGTGCGCTTCGCCAGCCGGTTCGCCCACGGGTACAGCAACGGCACCGCCGTGGTGTGGCCGTTGCGGACCGCCTCGGCTCGGCCCGGGCGGGCGACGTGGTCGAACCCGTCGACGACGTACGCCGCGACGAGCATGCCGAGCTCGGGCACGACGACCACCCGCGTGTCGGCGTCGACGAGCTCGACGGCGGCCGTCCGGTGCCAGGTGGTCACTCGCGCCGAGCGGGTCATCGGAGTGGGTGCTCGAAGCGCACCCGCGCGACCGAGTGGTCGCGCGCCTTCTCGATGACGATCGCGGCTCGATCCCTGGTCGGCCGAATGTGGTCACGAAGGTTGGCGTGGTTGATGCCGGACCAGATCTCGTGCGCGAACGCCCGCTGGCGGGGCTCGTCGAACCCGAGCTCGGCGTAGAACGACCCGGGGGGCGCCGTCGCGAACATCGCCACGAGACGCTCGACGTACCAGTCCTCGATCGCGGCCTCGGGCGCGTCGAGGTAGATCCCGAGGTCCAGCAGGTCGGCGAACTGGAGGGCGTTGACCCCCTCGAGGACGAGCACCGCCGCGTCGCCCAGCGTGCGCATCGCCCCCGCGACGACGTCGTAGGCCTCGTGTGAGTAGGTGGGCACCGTCCGCCCGGCGATCCCGGTCCGTGCGGCCTGGAGGAAGGTACGGATCGCCCCGGTGTCATAGCTCTCGGGAAAGCCCTTCCGGGCGGTCAGCCCACGCGCCGCGAGCTCGTCGTTGGCGAGCAGGAACCCGTCGGTCGTGACGATCTCGGTCGCGATCGGGTCCAGGCGCTCGGCGATCCGCGCACACGTGGTCGACTTGCCCGCGCAGACCGATCCGGCCATGCCGACGAGCACGACCTGGCCGCCCGCGCCGACCACCAGATCCCGGATGACCTCGACGACCGGTTCGTACCCGGTGCGCTCCATCGGGCCGATCGTAGGAGCGTCGGACCGGTGATCACTCCGCGCAGGCTCCGATGGGGGAGAATAAGGGGCAATGCAGACGGCCTCGCGTGGTACCTCCGCGCGCACGAACATCGACGTCCCGCTGGACCGGGGGCCCTCGGCGCCCGCGCCGGAGGGTGCGCCACCGTCGAGCAGCCGCTTGCGTTACGTGCCCGGACTCGACGGTCTGCGGGCGCTCAGCGTCACCGCCGTCCTCCTGTACCACGCCGAGGTCACGTGGATGCCGGGGGGATTCCTCGGCGTCGACGTGTTCTTCGTGATCAGCGGTTACCTGATCACGTCGTTGCTCCTCGCCGAGGACCGGAACAAGGGGCGCGTCAACCTCGGCCAGTTCTACCTGCGCCGCGCCCGGCGACTGCTCCCGGCGCTGTTCCTGGTCCTCGGAAGCGTGTCGCTCTTCAGCGTCATCTTCCTGCCCGACGAGGTCCGCGCCCTGCGCGGTGACGTCGTCGCGGCACTCGGCTACGCGACCAACTGGTGGCAGATCGGGCAACACCAGTCCTACATCGCCGCGCAGGGGCGCCCACCGTTGCTCCGCCACCTGTGGTCGCTCGCGGTCGAGGAGCAGTTCTACCTCGTATGGCCGATCCTGCTCGTCGGCATGCTGAAGCTCTGGCGGCGTCGGCGCGTCACGATGATCACGGCCACGCTCGCGGTGATCACCGTCAGCTTCATCACCATGGTCGTTCTCTCCACCGGCCACGACTACACCGTCGTCGACCCGTCGCGCGTGTACTACGGCACGGACACGCGCATCTTCACGATGTTGATCGGCGCGGTGCTCGCCATGGTCTGGTCGCCGTGGAGGCTGCGCGCCGACATCCCGCGCCAACCGCGCCTCGTGCTCGACGCGGTCGGCGGGTCCGCGCTGGTGCTCCTCGTCCTCGTGTTCGGAACCGCCCACTACCAGTCGAACGTGCTCTTCCGTGGGGGCTTCCTCCCGGTGGCGATCCTCGCCGCGGTCGTGATCGCGGTGGCGGTCCATCCCGCGTCTCGCATCGGGACGGTCGTCCTCGCCCAGCAGCCGCTGCGGTGGCTCGGTGAACGGTCGTACGGCATCTACCTCTGGCACTGGCCGATCTTCATGGTCACCCGTCCCGGTGAGGACATCGACCTCTCCGGATGGCCCAACACCGCGTTGCGGATCGGTCTCACCCTGATCGCGGCCGAGCTCTCGTTCCGCTTCGTCGAGGAGCCGATCCGCCACGGGTCACTCGGTCGCTGGTTCGCCGGGCTGCGGCGCGCGACCGGCGAGGACCGCCGGTTCATGTGGCAGCGGACGCTCGCGACGTGCGGGATCGTGGCGCTCACCGTCGGCATCGCGGGCATGGGGCTCGCCTCGGCGCAGGAACCGAGGATCGAGTCGGGCCTGCAGTTCCTCGTGGCGCCGGCCACCTCCACCACGACCACCACCACGACGCCCGGTGCGTCCCCGCCGACCGCGGCACCCGCGCCCCCGCAGGTCACCGCGATCGGGGACTCGGTGATGCTCGGCGCCAAGGGCGCGCTCGAGGCGAAGATCCCGGGCATCCACGTGGACGCCGCGGTGAGCCGGCAGTTCGGCAACGGCCTCGACCTCATCCGCGCGTTGAAGGACTCGGGGCAGTTGAGCCCGATCGTGGTCATCCATCTCGGGACCAACGGTGTGATCACCGACGGCCACATGGAGGCGCTCAAGGTCCTCCTCGCGGACCGCCAGAAGGTCATCTTCCTCAACCTGAAGGTCCCGCGCTCGTGGGAGGCCGGCGACAACGCCGAGATCCAGAAGTACGTCCCGCAGTTCCCGGGCGGCACCCTCATCAACTGGAACGGTGAGGGCTCCACCCACCCCGAGATGTTCTACGGCGACGCGATCCACGTGAAGCCCGAGGGCCAGATCCGCTATGCGGATCTCGTCGCCGCCGCGATCAACTCCTGAACGTGCGCCCGCGCACGCGAGGATCTGGCGCATGAGCGTCCTCATCCACCCCGTCAACGACCTCGCGTCGCTGCTCGAGCTCGAGCGCGTCAAGCCCGATGCGTTCCTCGGCGCGGGCCCCGACCTCGGTTGGTCCCGGATCTACGGCGGCCAGGTCGTCGCCCAGGCTCTGCGCGCCGCGACGCTCACCGTCGACGCTCCCCACAAGGTCCACTCGTTGCACGCGTACTTCGTGCGCGCCGGCGACGAGCGCGAGCCTGTCCTCTACGAGGTGGAGCGCGTGCGCGACGGTCGGTCGTTCACGACCCGTCAGGTCGTGGCCTACCAGGCCGGCGGCGCCATCCTGAACCTCATCACCAGCTTCCAGGCCGACGAGGCGGGCGAGGACCGCCAGGCCATCCGTCCGCCGCGCGACGTGGGACGCCCCGAGGACCTCCCCGACGCCGGGACCGACCTCTTCTTCCAACACAAGATCGTGCGCTCGGTGCGCGACCCCGTTCCGGAGCAGGTCTCCTGGCTGCGCGTTCCCGAGGATCTCGGCGAGGACCCGTCGGTGCACGCGTGCGCGCTCGCCTACCTGTCGGACGAGGACCTGCTCGGTGTCGCGGTCCTGCCGCACTCGCTCGGCGGCGAGTGGGACTCGCTCATGTGCGCGAGCCTCGACCACGCGATCTGGTTCCACCGTCCCGTCCGTGCGACCGACTGGCTCCTCTTCGCGCTGTCGGGCCACGGCGTGGCCAACGCCCGCGGCATGGCCGTCGCCCGCGTGTTCACCGAGGCCGGGGACCACGTCGCGACCGTCGCCCAGGAGGGCCTGGTCCGCGTCCGCCACTGACCAGCCCGCCGCGAACCGACGCGCAAATCTGGCACTCCACCCCCCGTTTTGGGCGCGCAAATCTGGGGGTCTACCCCCCGTTTTGGGCGCGCAAATCTGGGGGTCTACGCCCCAATTTCGGGCGCGCATTGGGAGGGGAGGGGTGGGTCAGGGGAGGTCGAGGGTGGTGACGAGGCCGGGGTCGTCGGCGTGGAACGCGGCGCGGAGGAGCACCCGGCCGGGCTCGCGGAGCATCGCCCCGTCGACGCGGACGTCGAGCATCCGGAGATCGATCGGGACGGTCACGGTCTCCTGACCCGACTCCGGTGCGAGCACGCGCCGGGCGAAACCGACGAGGCGCGAAGCCGGTCGCTCGTACTCCGACTGCTCGTAGCCGGCGTAGACCTGCACCACCGCGACCGCCGCGCGGGGCGACGGGTTGAGCACGTTCACGCGCACGGCGGCGGCGGTCGCCTCGATCGGGCTGCAGAGCAGCGCGTCCGTCAGACCGAACCCGAAGGGGAACGCAGCCGCGACACCGGTCCGGTGCAGATACCACTGGCCGTGGAACAGGTCGTAGGTCTCGGTGGTGGCGTCGAGGTCGAAGTGCACGAGATCGGCGTCGTCGCGCGGGATCGCGAACGGGAGCCGTCCGCTCGCAGGCACGGCCCCGGTCAGCACGTCGGCCAGCGCGCGCCCGCCCTCCATGCCGGGGTACCAGAGCATGAGCGTCGCCGACGGGCCCTCCACCCACGGCATCACGACCGCGGAGCCGCTCATCACCGCAACCACCGTGCGCGGGTTCGCCCCGACCGCTGCGGCGATCAGCGCCTCGTCCACCGGATGGAGCCGTAGGGAACGGCGGTCGCCGCCGGTGGCCATGACCGCCTCGTCCGGCTCGAGCGGTCGCGCCGGCGGCGCGGGCGGGAGATCGGGCATCGTCGCCGCCGTCCCGAGCGTCGGATGGTCCATCGGCGGGAACAGGTGCAGGAGCGACGCCGACGTGCTCGGGTCGACGAACTCGCCTTCGTCGGCCTTCGTGTACCCCACCACCACGACCACGAGGTCGGCGTCCGCCGCGATCGACACGTCGTCGTCGTGGTGCACCAGGGTCGCGGCGGCGAACGCCTCCCGGATGCCCTCGAGCGGGGTGACGGCGTCGGGCGGGTGGACCGCAGAGGACCCGCCGTCACCGAGGTTGGCCACCCTCGCGAGCCGGCCGAGCACCGCGACGCTCCGTACCGACTCCGGGTCGACCGGCAGGAACGACTCACGGTTCGTGAGCAGCACGATCGACTCCTGCGCCGCACGCCACGCGAGCGCGCGGTGCTCGGCTGCGGCGAGTACGGACGCGGGCGGCGCCGGGCGGCGCAGCACCGCGGCGAAGCGCAGGAGCGTCGCGACGAACCGCACCGCGGGTGCCTCCAGGTCCGCCCGGTTCAGCGCGCCTGACGCGAGCGCGTCGGGCAGCGCCTGCGCGCGCTGCTGGGCGAAGGGCATCTCGACGTCGAGCCCGGCGCGTACCGACGCCACCGGGTCGCGCAGCCCGAAGATGAAGTCCGTGATCACGAACCCGTCGAAGCCCCACTCGTCGCGCAGGATGCCCCTGAGGAGGGTCCGGGACTCGCCGCACCATTCACCGTTCAACGAGTTGTACGCGCTCATCACGCTCGCGACGCCCGCCTCCACGACACGACGGAAGTGCGGCAGGTACACCTCGTGGAGCGCGCGGTCGTCGACCGTGATGTCCACCGAGAAGCGCGCGTTCTCCATCGAGTTGCACGCGAAGTGCTTCACGCACGCCATCACGTGCTGCTGCACCCCGTGGGTCAGCGCCGCGCCCATCTCGCCGAGCAGGTGCGGATCTTCGCCGTAGGTCTCCTGGGCGCGACCCCAGGCGGGGTGGCGGAGCAGGTTCACGCACACCCCACCGAAGTAGGAGGCGCCGACGGCCCGGGACTCGAGTCCGATCACCCGCCCGATCTCGGCCTCGAGGTCCACGTCGAACGACGCCGCCCGTGCCATCGCGACCGGGAAGCAGGTGGCGTTGCCGACCACGACCCCCCGGGGCCCGTCGGTGAACGCGAGCCCGGGGATCCTCGTGCGCTCGTTGCGACCCGCCGGCCAGGCGTGGCGGTAGTAGCCGCCCTGGGTCATGTCGGTGAGGCCGGGCCAGAACGGTACGTCTCCGTCCAGCAGGTCGAGGACCTCGGCGTCGGTCAGATACGTCACCAGCGCCACGGCCTCGGCACGGGGATCCGTTCCGGCGTGCACGCGCGCCGCGGCATCGGCGAAGTCGCTCATGACCGGACGAGCCTCGCCGATCCCACGACCCCCCGCCACTCCCTCGGACGCGGTGGCGACGGCGCCGGAGGCCGGGGTGACACGTCCAGGCTCGGCTTCGCGCCGGCGATCCCCCCGGCGATCCCGCCGGCGGTCCCGGACCGCATCTCCGTCGCCGTCACCACCCGCGTCTCGACCCGCCGGGCGCGGGCATTCACACCGAAATTGCTGATCTGTCCCCTTCGACGCACACGGCTGGGCGGAGGTACGCGATCGAGCGGCGCGACCGTGCGCCGAGGCACCCCGACCGGAGTGGGCGAGGGGGGACTTGAACCCCCACATCCTTTCGGACACAGGCACCTGAAGCCTGCGCGTCTGCCAATTCCGCCACTCGCCCGAGTGGAGCGGTGAGGTTAGCAAGCAGTGTCCCGATCCCCCGCCGAACGCCCCGGTTTGCAGGGGTGCGCGCCGTACACTCGATCGAATGGGTGTGCAGGGCTTCGAGCGACGTCTCGAACGAATGGTCGAGGGCGCATTCGGCAAGGCCTTCCGCAGCGGTCTCCAACCCGTGGAGGTCGCCCGTCGACTGCTGCGCGAGATGGACGCCCGCCGCACCCTCGGGGTCCGGGGAACCGTGGTCCCGAACGACTTCACGGTGGTGCTCTGCACCGAGGACGCCCTGCGCTTCGACGACTACGCCGACGTCCTCGAGGCCGAGCTCGCCACCGAGGCCCGGGACCACGCCCGGACCGAGGGGTACCACTTCATCGGTCCGGTCGCCGTCCGGCTCGTGGAGGACCCGAACCTGCGCAAGGGCGACCTCGAGATCGAATCGACACTGAAGGAGGGCGACGGCGGCCGGGTCGGCGCGCTGGTGCTCGCCGACGGCCGGCGCCTCCCGCTGGGCGAGACGGTGTTCTCCGTGGGCCGCCTGCCGGACTGCGATCTCACCATCGACGACGCGCTCTCGTCCCGTCGCCACTGCGAGATCCGCCCCGAGCCCGACGGCTACCGGCTGGTCGACCTCGACTCCCTCAACGGCACGACGGTCAACGGCACCAAGGTGAAGGAGCACGTGCTGGTCGACGGCGATCTCATCGGCGTCGCCGCGGTCGCGATCCGATTCGAAGCGTCCTAGGGCCGCGACATGCCCGAAGGTGTCCTCCGGATCCTCGAATACTGCTTCCTCGCGCTCATCTACCTGTTCCTGTTCCGGATCGTGCGCACGGTGCTCGCCGAGCTCCGGCCGAGCAAGGTCCCGGTCCTCCTCGGCGCTGCCCCGACCGCCGCGCCCGAAGCTCCGGTGCGGCGCGAGAAGGCCGCCAAACACGAGCTCGTCATCGTCGGTCCGCCCGCGCGCGTGGGCGAGGCGTTCCCGGTCGGCGAGGAGCTCACCGTCGGGCGCGGCGCCGGCTGCGCGGTCGTCCTGGCCGAGGACACGTTCGTCTCGCAGGTGCACGCCCGGGTCTTCACGCGCGGCGGCGACGCGTACGTCGAGGACCTCGGCTCCACGAACGGCACGCTCCTCAACGGCGAGCTGCTCGTCGAGCCGGTCCGCCTCCGGCGGGGGGACCGGGTGCAGTTCGGCGAGACGGTCATGGAGCTCACCCGGTGAGGATCGTCTCGGGAGCGTCGACCGACACCGGTCAGGTCCGCGACGGCAACGAGGACCGCTATCTCGTCGACCGCCAGCTCGAGCTCTTCGCCGTCGCCGACGGGATGGGCGGCCACCGCGCCGGCGAGGTCGCGAGCGAGACGGCGCTCGACGGGTTCCGTACCGCGATCGCCGAGGGGGTGGAGGTGGCCGACGCCGTCGGCCGGGCCAACACGGCCGTGTGGGACAAGGCCGCGGGCGACACGAACCTGGCCGGGATGGGCACCACGCTGACCGCCGCCCGGTTCGACGGCACGACGCTGAGGATCGGACACGTGGGCGACTCCCGTGCGTACCTCCTGCGCGACGACCGCTTCGACCGCCTCACGATGGACCACAGTCTCGTGGAGGAGCTGATCCGCGAGGGCAAGATCACCGAGGAACAGGCCGCGGTCCATCCCCAGCGCTCGATCATCACGCGCGCGCTCGGCGTGGATTCGAGCGTGGACGTCGACGTGTACTCGGTCGTGCTCCAGCCCGCCGACCGGGTGATGATCTGCTCGGACGGTCTGACGTCGATGGTGCGGTCGGCCGCGATCGCCGAGATCCTGCGTGCCGAGTCGGACCCGACCGCAGCCGCGAACGCCCTCGTCGACGCCGCCAACGCCGCCGGTGGTGACGACAACATCACCGTCGTCGTGCTCGATGCCCAGGCGGACGGGCGCGACCCTCTGCCCGATTCGGTCGCCGCCGCCATCACCGGAGGGCGGGGTCGCGCGGCCGCCGGCGAGCCCTCCCCGACGACCGAGGTGGTCGAACCCCCCGACGTGACGGTGGTGACCGAGACCACGAGTCGCGACGCGAGCGCCGGGCCCGTCGCGGAGCCGGTCGCGGCTCCCCCTCGCGACACCGCCGCGTACCGCGAGCCACGGGCCCGCCGCAACGTGGGACGCGCGATCGGTCGGGTCCTGCTGTTCGCGGTCCCGATCCTCGTGATCCTCGGGATCGCGATCGGGGCCATCGGCTGGTACGCCCGGAACTCGTACTTCGTCGGGACCGTTCGCGGCGAGGTCGTGGTCTATCGCGGCCGGCCCGGCGGGATGCTCTTCTGGGACCCGAGCGTGGTCCGCCGCACCGGCGTCGCACCCTCCGAGCTGACCGAGGACTACCGGCAGGGCGTCGCCGACCACAAGGAGTTCACGTCCGAGGCCGCGGCGCTGGCGTACGTCGAGAACAAGACCCACCACCGGCCGACCACGACCACGAGCAGCAGCACGCCGACGACGACCGCGCCCGTCGCGCCGGCCACGACGAGCGCCCCGTGAACGCGGCGTCGCCGCTCGCACGATTCCGACGCACGCGCGAGCTGAGTCTCGGAGCCCTCGCGGTGATCATCATCGCGTTCGGCTACGTGCTGCTCGCGCTGTCCAAGGCGCCTTCCCTCCCACCCGACCTGCTCGGCTTCGTCGCCGGGTTGTTCGCACTCTTCGCGGTCGCGCACCTCGCCGTACGCCGACTCGCGCCGCGCGCGGACGCCACGTTGCTGCCCATGGCCGCGCTCCTGCTCGGCATCGGCTTCATCACGATCTCGCGTCTGGACCTCGCCGAGGCGGCGAAGGACCGCGTCGCGCCGACGCAGGCGCTCTGGGCCGCGGTGGGCGTCGGTGCCTTCATCCTCACCTTGTTGCTGGTCAAGACGGTCCGGTCGCTCGCCCGCTATCGCTACACCTTCCTGCTGCTCGGCATCGGTGCGCTCGTCGTGCCGTTGATCCCGGGCCTCGGAGTGGAGATCAACGGCGCTCGGCTCTGGGTGCGCCTCGCGGGGGCGACGTTCCAGCCGGGCGAGTTCGCGAAGGTGCTCCTCGTGATCTTCTTCGCCGCGTACCTCGTCGAGAAGCGCGAGCTCCTGAGCTCGGGCAGCCGTCGGATCGGTCGGATGTACGTGCCCGACCCGAAGCATCTCGGCCCGCTGCTCGTTCCCTGGGGGATCTCGATCCTGATCATGGTCTGGCAGAAGGACCTCGGGTCCTCGCTGCTCTTCTTCGCCGTGTTCCTGGCCATGCTCTACATCGCCACCACGCGCGCCGCGTACCTGCTCGGCGGCGCGGTCCTGTTCGCGGGGGCGACGGCGGTCGCGTACCAGGCGTTCGGGCACGTCCAGGAGCGGGTGAGCACGTGGATCAACCCGTGGGCCGACGCGCAGTTCCACGGCTACCAGCTGACCCAGAGCCTGTTCGCGTTCGGCACCGGCGGCTTCGCCGGAACGGGCCTCGGCCTCGGCAGTCCCAACGTGATCCCCGTCGCGACGACGGACTTCATCTTCGCGGCGATCGGCGAGGAGCTCGGCCTCATCGGCACGGTTGCGGTCATCGGCGGGTTCCTGCTCCTCGTCGGCAGCGCGTTCCGGATCGCGATCCAGGCGACGCGGCCGTTCTCGCAGCTCTTCGCGGCCGGACTCGCGACCATCTTCGGCGTCCAGGCGTTCGTGATCATCGGCGGTGTCACACGTGTGATCCCCCTCACCGGGGTCACGCTCCCGTTCGTCTCCTACGGCGGATCGTCGCTCGTCGCCAACTTCGTGATCCTCGCGCTGCTGCTGCGAATCTCCGACGAGACCGCCACCGAGGCGGAGCAGGCCGCCGAGGACGAGGCCCGCCTGCGTGAGATCGAGTCGGCGCACGCATGAACACCGGGATCCGGCGTGTCGGCATCGCGGTCACGGCCCTGCTGCTGCTGCTCGTCGCGCAGCTCACCTACCTCCAGATCGTGGACGCGAAGACGCTCGCCCACGACACCCGCAACCCGCGCGAGAGCCTGCGCGACCTGCGGGCCCCGCGCGGGAAGATCATCAGCGCCGACGAGCGGGTGCTCGCCCGGTCGGTCCCCAGTGGCGACAACCTCGAGCTCCAGCGCCAGTACCCGCTCGGCGACCTGACGTCCCAGGTCGTCGGCTACCAGTCGATCGTCGTCGGCACTGCGGGGCTCGAGCGGAGCTACAACGACGTGCTCGCCGGACGCGGCCGGGCCCGCATCGAGCTACGCGACGTCGTGGACTTCCTCCGGGGTACCCGACGGGTCGGCAACCTCGTGACCAGCCTCAACGTCGGCGCGCAGCTCGTGGCCAAGGCGGCACTCGGGGCCCAGAAGGGCTCGGTGGTGGTGATCGAGCCGTCGACGGGGAAGGTGGTCGCGATGTACTCCAACCCGAGCTACGACCCGACCCCGCTGGCGAGCCACGAGCGCAAGCAGGTGCAGCGCTACTACGACGTCCTCACCCACCTTCCCGACAACCCCGCGCTGCCGCGCGCGTACCGGGAGATCTACCCGCCCGGATCCACGTTCAAGGTCGTGACCACGACCAGCGCGCTCGACACCGGCGTCGCCACACTGGACTCGACGTTCCCGACCCTGCGCGAGCTCCCCTTGCCCCAGTCGACGAACACCATCGCGAACTTCGGGCACAGCTCGTGCGGTGGCGACCTCACGACGGTGTTCGTCCACTCCTGCAACACCGCGTTCGCGCAGCTCGGCCTCGAGCTCGGAAACCAGTTCCCCCCGGCCATGGCGCGCTTCGGGATCACCAGAGTCCCACCGCTCGACGTGGATCCGGGCGCGGTCGCGTCGACCGGGCCGACGCCGAACACCTTCGACACGAGCAAGCCGCGCTTCGCGCTCGCGGGCATCGGTCAGGGCGACGTCGCGACCACCCCGCTCCAGATGGCGTTGGTCGCGGCCGGGATCGCCAACGGCGGCGTGATCATGCAGCCCCATCTCGGAGTCGCCGTGCGTGACGACGAAGGCAAGCGACTCAGCTCGATCACACCCAAGCCGTGGCTCCGTGCGACGAGCGCGGCCACCGCGGCGACGGTGCGGGACCTGATGGTCCAGGTCGTGAACAGCCCCAACGGCACCGGCACCGCCGCGCAGATCCCGGGCATCACCGTGGCCGGCAAGACCGGTACGGCTCAGACCGCGCCGAACGTCGCGCCCCACGCCTGGTTCGTGGCATTTGCCCCGGCGGAGGCACCCCGGTACGCGGTGGCGGTCATCGTCGAGCGGGGCGGCGACATGGGGAGCGAAGCCACCGGCGGTCACGTCGCGGCGCCGATCGCGAAGAAGATGCTCGAGTTCCTCCTGCAGACATGACGGGGCGATCGGAGCTCGCTCGCGCGGTCCCGACGCGTCCCCGGATCGCCGAGGTCGACGGATAGCGTGACGGCACCTCATGGCTGATCCCACCGTCTACGCCGACCGCTACGAGATCGTCCGCGAGATCGCACGCGGCGGGATGTCCAACGTCTATCTGGCCCGCGACACGAAGCTCGACCGGGCCGTCGCCCTCAAGGTGCTCCCCGCCGAGCTCTCTCGAGACCCGGCGTTCGTGGAGCGCTTCCGGCTCGAGGCCCAGGCCGCCGCGAGTCTCAACGACCCCACCATCGTCGCGGTCTACGACTGGGGCCAGGAGCAGGACACCTCGTTCATCGTCATGGAGTACGTCGAGGGCAGCACCCTGCGCGAATCGATCGCGCGCGGCCCGATGGATCCCGTGGAGGCCGCCGGGGTGGCGAGCGACATCGCACGGGCCCTGGCCACGGCACACCGGCGGGGTGTGATCCATCGCGACATCAAGCCCGGGAACGTGCTCATCACGCCCTCCGGCGAGGTCAAGGTCGCGGACTTCGGCATCGCCCGCGCCAACGGGGTCGGTGACGGCCTGACCCGCACCGGCGCGGTGATGGGTACCGCGACGTACTTCTCTCCCGAGCAGGCCCAGGGACTGCCCGTGGACGCCCGCTCGGACATCTACTCGCTCGGCGTCGTGCTCTACGAGATGGTCACCGGCGCGGTGCCCTTCGTGGGCGACAGCGCGGTGTCCGTCGCGTTCCTCCACGTGCGGGAGCCGGTGGCCCCGCCCTCCCGGCGTCGGCCCGGCGTACCGGCGGGGCTGGAGTCGATCATCCTGACGTGCCTCGCGAAGGAGCCGGACGCGCGCTACCAGTCGGCCGACGAGCTGCGCGCCGATCTCATGCGGTTCACCCGCGGGCAGGACGTCGTGGGCGGTCCCGTCACCGCGGCCGTCGCCGCGGCCGACGCGACGATGGCCATGTCGCGCACGACGGTCGCGCCGGCCGTGACGGCGCTTCCCGCGTCGCGCCGACGCTCCAAGGGACCGGTGTTCCTCGTCCTCGGGCTGCTGCTCGCGCTCGTCGCGGTCGTCGCGTTCCTCCTGGTGCAGGTGTTCCAGCAGGACTCGGCCGCGCCGACCTTCGCGGTCCGGGACGTCGTCGGGATGCAGGTGGGACCGGCGCGAAAGTCGCTCGAGCAGCAGGGCTTCAAGGTCACCGTCCGGCGCGTCTCCGGGAACAACCGACCCGTCGGTGAGGTGTTCGAGCAGGATCCCCAGGGCGGGGAGCTGCGCGAGAAGGGCACGACCGTGACCCTCAAGGTGTCCGACGGCACCGGCACCATCAAGGTCCCGAGGCTCGCCGGGCTCACCCTCGCCGACGCCACGGCCCGCCTGGAGAAGGTCGGGCTCATCGCGACACCCTCGCCCCTGCCGAGCGAGACCGTGGCGATCGGGACCGTGATCCGCTCCGATCCGAAGGGCGGCACCTCCGTCGCCCTCGGTACGGAGGTCATCGTCTTCGTCTCCCAGGGGCCCGCGCCGGTCAAGGTCCCCAACGTCGTCGGCCTGGACCAGGTCGACGCGACCGCGCAGCTCGTCGGCGCGGGGTTCACGGTCACCAAGACCCTCGAGCCCAGCACCAGCGTTCCTGCCGGCCGGGTGATCCGCACCGAGCCGGCGCCCGGCGAGCTCCAGGCGAAGAACACCGCGGTGACGATGGTCGTCTCGTCGGGGCCGAGGCAGGTCACCGTCCCCGACGTCGTCGGCATGAGTCAGGGCGCGGCGACGAGCGCGCTCGAGAGCGCGGGCCTCAAGGTGTCGGTGGCGCAGACCGTGTCGACGCCGGCCAACGTCGGCAAGGTCATCAGCCAGAACCCGGCCGGGAACACCAAGGCCGACGACGGCTCCTCCGTGACGATCACGGTGGGGATCGCCGCACCGACGACCACGAGCTCCTCGACGCCGACCACCAGCACGCCATGACACGGGCGGCCGCGCTGGCCGTCTGGTACGCCGAGCACGGTCGGCACGAGCTGCCCTGGCGGCGCGATCGCGACCGCTGGCGCGTGCTCGTCTCCGAGGTCATGCTCCAGCAGACCCAGGTGGCACGCGTGCTCGACGCCTGGCCCACGTTCATCGGCCGGTTCCCGACACCCCACGCCATGGCCGGTGCCGGCGTGGGCGCGGTGATCGTGGCATGGGGCGGGCTCGGCTACCCGCGCCGGGCGCGGCGGCTCTGGGAGAGCGCCGTGGTGATCGCCGATGTGGGGTGGCCGGCGGATCTCGCCGAGCTCCCCGGCGTCGGCCGCTACACCGCGGCGGCGATCCGCGCCCAGGCCGACGACCACGACGTCCCCGCGGTCGAGGTCAACGTGCGCCGCGTCGCGCAACGGGTACGCGGCCGCGTCCTCTCCGAGCGGGAGGCGGAGACGGCGAGCCTGGCGATCGGGCGCGGTCTGACCGGCCGGGACCGACTGCTCGCGCTGATGGACCTCGGCGCGACCGTGTGCACGGCGCGGGCACCCGCCTGCCGGGCGTGCCCGCTCCGGCGCCGCTGCGCGACCCGGGGCGAGCTCGACGGCGAGGTCCGCGCCCGCCAGGCCCGCTTCGAGGGGTCGTTCCGTCAGCGTCGTGGACGGGTCCTGGCCCGGCTGCGCACGGCGCCGTCGGTCCGCGTGAACGAGCTGGACCCCGAGGCGCTCGCCTCGTTGGTGGCCGACGGCCTCGCCGCCGTCGACGCTTCCCACGCCCACCTCCCCTGACCCCCCGAACGACTTCTTGGGTCCACGCGCCCTTTTTGGGAACCCCAGAACCAAGAAGTCGTGGGGGAGCGGACGCGCCGCTCCTCAGACGAGGGCGAGGAAGTTGCGGAGGAGGTCGTGACCCGACGCGGTGAGGACCGCCTCGGGGTGGAACTGCACGCCCTGGATCGGGAGCTCGCGGTGGCGCAGGCCCATGACGATGCCGTCGGCGGTCTCGGCGGTGACCTCGAGGCAGTCCGGCACCGAGGCCGCGTCGACGACGAGCGAGTGGTAGCGCGTCGCGGTCAACGGGCTCGGCAGGCCGGCGAACACGCCGACCCCGGTGTGGGTCACGTCGGACGTCTTGCCGTGCATCACGCGCTCCGCGCGCACGACCTCCCCGCCGTAGCACTGACCGATGCACTGGTGCCCGAGACAGACGCCGAGCACCGGCACACCGGACCCGCCGAACGCCGCGATCGCCTCGATCGAGACTCCGGCGTCCTCCGGCCGCCCGGGTCCGGGCGAGACCAGCACCGCGTCCGGCCGCAGGGCCTCGAGCTCGTTGAGACCCAGAGCGTCGTTGCGGTGGACCACGGGCTCCGCGCCGAGCTCACCGAGATACTGCACGAGGTTGTAGACGAACGAGTCGTAGTTGTCGATGACGAGGACCCGCACGGCGCCGACGGTACCGGAACCGGTGCGTCGGGCTGCGCTCGATAACCTCTGCCCTCGTGCCCCAAGCCAAGCAGAAGCGTCGACGCATCACACCGCCGAAGCCGAAGACCCCGCCGCCGAGCAAGCTGTGGGTACCGACGCTCATGTTCACGCTGATCGGCGTGGGCGTGCTGGTGATCGTGTTGAACTACTTCGGACTGCTCCCCGGTGACCAGAACAACTGGTACCTGCTCATCGGGATCGCCGAGGTCACCGCCGGCTTCATCGTCGCCACCTCCGTCCGCTGACCCCGCCGCGGCCCGGGAATTACACGCCTGTCGTTCCCCACAGCCTGGGGACAGGGCTGTGGACAACGGGGGTGACCCGGCGCTCAGCCGGGCTCGGAGACGCCCAGGACGATCATGTCCTCCCGGCAGTGCCGGGGCGCGTCGGGAGCCGCCGCGTCAGGCGCCGCGGTCATCGTCACCTCCGTGCCGCAGACCGTGCAGCGGTACCGGTAGTCGACCGGCTCCAGGGTGGAGAGGTCCGGCTCGTCGGGCGGGGGCGGCGCCATCATCAGGCGCACCATCTTCACCGCGATCAGGTAGAAGACGAGACACGCCGCGACCGCGATCGCGCCGCGGACGACCCAGTCGAGCACCGCTCAACCCAGGCGCTCGATGATGGTGGCGTTGGCCATGCCACCACCCTCGCACATGGTCTGGAGCCCCCAGCGACCGCCGGTCCGCTCGAGCTCGTTCAGCAACGTGACCATCAGCCGGCCGCCGGAGCAGCCGAGTGGGTGCCCGAGGGCGATCGCGCCGCCGTTGACGTTCACCTTCTCCATGTCGGGGCGGTGCTCCTTCTCCCACGCCAGCACGACCGGCGCGAACGCCTCGTTGATCTCGATGAGGTCCATCTGCTCGATGGTCATCCCGGCGCGCTCGAGCACCTTCTGGGTGGCGGGGATCGGGCCGGTGAGCATCATCACCGGGTCCACACCGGCGAGCGCGAACGTGTGGAAACGCGCCCGCGGGGTCAGGCCGAGCTCGACCGCCTTCTCCTCGCTCATCACGAGCAGCGCGGCCGAGCCGTCGGTGATCTGGCTCGAGTTGCCCGCGGTGATCACACCGTCGGGCTTGAACGCGGGCTTGAGCTTGCCGAGCGTCTCCATGGACGCGTCGGGCCTGATGCCTTCGTCGCGCGTCATCAGCTCGGTGCCGCCGTCGGTGGTCACCTCGATCGGGACGATCTCGCGTTCGAACCGGCCCTCGTCGGTCGCGCGGGCGGCCTTGTGGTGCGAACCGACCGAGAAGCGGTCGTTGTCCTCGCGGCTGATGTTCCACTTCTCGGCGATCAGCTCGGCCGAGATCCCCTGGGGCACCAGGTTGGGATAGCGCTCGAGCATCTTGGGCCCGAAGGGCAGCGACCCCTGGGTGAACGACGCACCCATCGGGACACGACTCATGTTCTCGACGCCCGCCGCGATCACGACGTCGTACGCGCCCGCGATCACACCCTGGGCGGCGAAGTGCGCGGCCTGCTGCGAGGAGCCGCACTGCCGGTCCACCGTGGTGCCGACGGTGTTCTCGGGGAACCCGGCCGCGAGGGCGGCGTTGCGCCCGACGTTGACCGCCTGATCGCCGACCTGCATGACACAACCCATGATCACGTCCTCGACGAGGGCCGGATCGATCCCGGTGCGCTCGACGAGAGCCTGGAGGCTGTGGGCGGCGAGGTCGACCGGGTGGGTGCCGGCCAGCTTGCCGTTGCGGCGGCCGAGGGGCGAGCGGACGGCATCGACGATGACGGCGGTGGGCATCTGGTTCTCCTGACGGCGGGAGGGGCGCTTCAGTGTACGGAACCCGCGAGAACGGGACACTTCCGCTCCCTGTTCCCGACCGTCTGTCACAATCCGGGCCCGGCGCACCTGCACCCGAGCGAAGCCGAGGGTGCACGCGGAGCGAACGACCGCGGGACGGGTATCCCGGCCCGCAGAGAGCGGAGCCAGAGAGATGCGGGACATGGACAAGGCACTCGGCGACGGCGGGATGGCCCTGCTCGGTCAGCTCGGCGTGGACTTCCAGCGGTACGGAGAGGGTTGGGTCGCGGCGGTCTGGGTTCCCACCGAGTCGGCCTGCAATCCCGTGGGCGCGGTGCACGGAGGCGTCTACGCGGTCGTCCACGACGCCGCGATGAACTTCGCCACCAACAGCGCGCTCGAGCGGGGCGAGAGCGGCGCCACGATCTCGATCACCTACTCGACCATGCGTGGCGCCAAGGCCGGGGACGCGCTCGCGGTCCGGGGCGAGGTCGTGCGCCTCGCCCGCCAGGTCGCCTACCTCCAAACCGCGATCACCAACGCCGACGGCGAGCTCGTCTCGAACGCGTCGGGGACCTTCATCCTGCGTCGGCGCGCGAACGAGTCCCCGTGACCGGGGCGGCGGTCGTCGGGGGCGACGACGCCGGGTGAGCACGACCACGGTCCGGCCGTGGACGCGTCGCGTCCCGCACGGCTGGATCATCGAGACCCTGCTCGGGATCGGGCTGTACGTCGGCTACGACGAGCTGCGGAGCCGCGTCGCGGGCTCCGGGCGGGTGGCGCTCGATCACGCGTACGACATCGTCCGATGGGAACGCGCGCTCGGCATCTACCAGGAGCATCGGATCCAGCAGGCGTTCATCGGCGGCAGCGCGTTCATCTCGTTCTGGAACATCTACTACGGCACGATCCACTTCGTGATGCCGGTGGTCGCGCTCGTCACCTTGTGGCGACGCACGCCGGAGCGCTACGTCGTGTGGCGCAACATCCTGCTCGTCATGCTCGCGTTGGGCCTGCTCGCGTTCTGGGCGTACCCGCTGATGCCGCCACGCCTGATGCCGCCGCGGTACGGGTTCGTGGACACCGCCGCGGAGTTCTTCAACTTCGGGCCCCAGCAACGGGTGGTGCTCGTTCACGGTGTGCCTGACTCGGCGTCGCTCGCCGCCTTCGGCAACCTGTTCGCGGCAATGCCTTCGCTCCACGTCGGCTGGTCGACGTGGAGCGCGCTCGCGCTGCTGAGCGTGGTCCGCACCCGCTGGGTCCGCGTCCTGATCGTCCTCGACCCGCTCGCGACGACGTTCGGCATCGTCGTGACCGCGAATCACTGGATCCTCGACGCGGTCGGCGGCCTCCTGGCGCTCGGGATCGCGTGGGTGCTCGTCACCGGGTGGGAGCGCTGGCGCCACCCGGGACCGGCCGCCCGCACGCGGCCGGATGCCGTCTCCGCTCAGGCGTAGGTCCGGATCAGCGCCAGCACGGCGTCGGCATCGGGCCCGTCGGCCTGGACGTCCGCGTCCGCGGGGTCGAGCCGCTGTCCGGCCACGCGACACAGGTCCACGCCGCTCCCGCGCACGACGGTCGCGGGGCGGTCGGCCAGCCCGAATCTCCAGGCTCGGCCGGTGGGACCCACGAGGTCGAGGCCGACCGGGCCATGGAGGGACTCCCCGGCCCGCTCGAAGGCATACGGGATCGTGCGCCAGGCGAGCCGGGCGACGTGGACCAGGCGCTCGCCCGGCTCCGGTTCGGCACCGACCCCGGCGGCGACGTCGGTGGTGTGGATCCAGCATTCCGCGAGTCGGGTGGCGGCGAGGGTCCGCACGGTCAGCCGGCCGACGATCCACTGCACGCGCTCGCCGGGCGCGGCCTCGGCCAGCGCGGACCGCAACGTCGCCGCGGAAGCACGCCACGCGCTCGCGATCTCGGCCCCCGACGCCCCGCGACTTCCGGCCACCGACGCATCGGCCGCGGCGTCGACCCCTTCGGTCCCGCCGGCCCGGATGAACTCCTCGACCGATGCATCCAGATCGCCGCGGATGCTCGCGAGCGCGAGTTGGTCGGTCTGGTGCAGGTGCAGCACGACGTCGGCGACCGACCACCCGGAGCAGGGCGACGGCGCATCCCACTCGGAGGACGCGAGCGGCTCGAGGAGCGACCACAGCTCCGCGTGCTGCTCGGCCAGTCCGGTCAGGATCGGGTCCACCGCGTGCTCCCCGTTCCGCCGGTCAGCCCGCGAGGACATCGGTCATGAACGCGTCGAACGCGGCCGGGTCGAACCGGATGGAGAAGCGACCGTCGTGGTGCGCGATGTCGAGGCTCGGGCAGAAGTACCCCTCGGTGCCGACCACGAAGTACGGGGAGCCCACGACACCGAGGGCCCGACCGGCCTCGTACTGCTGGCGGACCTCGGCCTCGCTGGTCGCATCGGGATCGAGGTCGTGGTCGTGCGCGATCCCGCGCAGGACGGCTCGGTCCGCGACGTCGCGTCCTTCTTCGAACAGGGCGGTCCTCACCGCGAAGCTCACCGACTCACCGGTGGGGGTGTCGCGCGCGTACGCCGACGCGGCGAGGGCCAACGCGGGAATCGAGGAGGACGGGAACGCGCCGGGATCGAATCCCACGAAGAGATCGGGCGCGACCTGTGCCCGCAACGCCGCGACCTCCTCGGCGATCAGCGCGGGATCGACGGCTGCGCCGTTCACCCACTCGAGGGGCCAGGCCTCGACGACGATCGCGACGTCCGTACCGCGCTCGTCGCGCCGACTGGCGACCCGGCGCAGACCGACGTGGGTGAACGGGCACACGACGTCGGCGAAGACGCGGATCGTCCGGCTCATCGGACTCCTTCGTCCGCGAGACGCCGCACCAGGTGCTCCCGCGCGATCGCGTCGCCGGGGCCGTCGCGGCGTGCGAGCCGCTCGGCCACGGCGCGTCGGTGCGTGGAATCGACGTTGCCGCCGTACTTGAACTTGGCCCGGACATCCTCGATGGCGAGCCGCAACCCGCGGATCGTGCGCAGCTTCGCGCCGTGCTCGAGCGGATCGACCACCGACTCCTCCGGCTGGAACGTGCCGAGCTGGGTCCGCAGCAACGTCGCCAGATCGTCGGGATCGTCCACCAGCGTGACCCGCCCCGTCAGCTGCACCGACGCGTAGTAGGTGGTCGGGATC
This sequence comes from uncultured Acidimicrobiia bacterium, assembly GCA_963752335.1. Taxonomy (GTDB): domain Bacteria; phylum Actinomycetota; class Acidimicrobiia; order IMCC26256; family JAENVU01; genus JAENVU01. The sequence goes on from CAVVXW010000002.1 coordinate 47,850, forward strand.
CCCCGGCGCGGGTCCTCGTCCTCGATCGCCTTCCAGCTCGACGGCACGAAGCTCCAGTCCCCGCTGACCGCGAGCAGGACCTTCGGCTGCTCCTCGATGGCGGCCCACACCGGGTTGACGCGCGCGAGGTGGACGAGCACGGTGTCGCCGTCGAGGACGAACTGCGTCGGCACCACGACGGGGACGTCCCGATCCCGGCCGCCGGCGACGAGCTCGCCGAAAGGATGCGCGGCCAGGAACGCACGCCATTCCGTCTCGTCACCACGGTCGACCGCGTGTATCAGCACGGACACCATCCTGTCGCGATCGGGCCACCCCGCCCGCACCGTCATCCGACGCAGGTCGGAGCCCGGGTGCTCTCGAACCAGGGTCGGCCGGGCCCTAACCTGACCGTCCTGATCATGGGCCAGGTACGGACCGCCACCAATGCCGCTCGCGCCGAGGGTCCGGCCCCGCGCTCTGCTCATCCACGAGAGCAACGGTGGATCTACCTCCTGGCCCTCGTGCTTGCGCTGGCTCCCTTCGTCGTGTCGGCCGCCACGCTCGTCAGGCGATCGCCCGAGACCCTGATCGGCGACCGCGCCCGTGAGGAGCTGCGGGTGCGCGACGTCGGGGTGCACCCCGTCAACGTCGGTCTCTACTCCCGCGACGGCTGGTCCCACCCGGGACCGCTGCTCTTCGAGACACTGGCGCTCCCCTACCGGCTCCTCGGTTCGGACAGCACGGCGCTGCTGCTGGGAGCACTCACGATCAACGCGGTCGCGATCTGGGCCATGGCCGCGATCGCGCGGCGGGTCGGCGGGATCCCCGTCGCCCTCCTCGTGCTGCTCGCCAGCGCGTGCGTGATCCGCGCCTCCGGCTCGGAGTTCCTCCGCGATCCGTGGGTGCTGCCGATCACGGTGCTGCCCTTCGGGCTGTTCTGCGTGCTGAGCTGGGCGATCACCGACGGGCGGATCTGGGCGTTGCCGGTCACCGCCGGCGTGCTCTCGTTCCTGATCCAGACCCACGTCGGGTATCTCGCGATCGCGGCACCCGTCTTCGTGCTCGCGGCCATCGCCCTCGTCGTGCTCGTACGCCGGGAAGAGCCGAGACGCACGCGGGAACTTCGCAACGGCGCCCTGCTCACCGTCGCGGTCGTGCTCGTCGTGTGGGCGCCCCCGATCTGGGACGAGCTGTTCGGCTACTCCAACCTCTCGATCATCGTCGACTGGTTCCGATCGGCACCCGGCGCGAGCCACACGCTCGCGGAAGGCCTCCGCATCGTGCTCGCCCAGCTCGCGATCCCACCCGATTGGATCACCGGCGCGACGCACGTCGGGCTCGTGAGCGGCGAGAGCACGCTCGGCAGCTCCGCGCCGCTGCCGTGGCTGCTCGTCCCGTTCGTGGCCGCGCTCTGGATCGCGTGGCGCCGACGCGATCTCGCGGCAACCCGCCTGTTGGTCGTCCTGGGCGCCACGCTCGCCACCGGTGTGCTCGCGGTCTCGCGCACCATCGGATTCATGTACGCCTACCGGTTCGGATGGACCCTGATGCTCGGCGCTCTGGCGGCGGCGGCCGCGGCATGGGTGGCCTGGCAGCTGGTGGCCGAACGGTTCGCCCGGGCGGCGATGCTCCTCGGACCCGTGCTGGTGGTCGTGCTCGCCGGGGTCGCCATCGCGACGAGCGTCGACGTCGTGGACCACCACGTCCGCTTCGACGCGACCTCTGCGGAGACCGGGACGGTCACGAAGCTCGTCGCGCCGCAGGTGCGTCGCGACGGTGGCCAGATCGTGCTCCGGGCCGGCGGGGTCGCGGGCGGATGGTCCCGGGAGGGACTCCTCCTCGCGCTCGAACGGCAGGGCTTCGACGTCCGCGTCCCGATCGACAGCGGTCACGCGTTCGGAGCGCACCGCGCGCGTGACGACGGTCCCGTCCAGGCGACGCTGCTCGTGCTCGCGGGGGACGAGCTGGTGGGACGGGTCGACCGGCCGGGCTGGCGCCTCGTCGCCTACGCGGGGAATCGCCCGCTCACCCAGGAGCTGCGGTACATCGCCCGGACGAACCGCCGGCTCCAGGCGCTCACGCGAGCGCTGTCGCGTGGCGACATCAGCAGGGACGTCTTCGCCCGTCGGCTCCAGGCGCTCGACCACCGATCGTCGGGCGCCGTGGCAGTGATGGAGCGGACCGCGTGACCGACGCTCCCGTCGCGCGCCCCGACGGCAGCACACGGATCATCCACCTGGTCGCCGTCGCGATCGCGTTGATCCCGCTCGTGGTCTCGGCCGTCACGCTCGCGCGTCACGGCCCGGAGACGGCCCTCGGGGACCGGGCGCTCATCGAGATGCACACGCGGGACGTCGGCACGCACGAGCCTCTCGTCGGCCTGTACTCGCGCGACGGCTGGTCGCATCCCGGCCCGATCGAGTTCTTCCTCCTCGCGCCCTCCTACCGGCTCCTCGGGTCCGACCTCGCGGCCCTGATGATCGGGGCGCTCGTCGTCAACGCGCTGGCGATCGTCGGAATGGCCGAGATCGCGCGGCGCGTCGGGGGATTGCGGGCGGCCCTCCTCGTGCTGCTCGCGGCGTCGGTCGTGCTGCGCGCGTTCGGACCCGACCTCGTGCGGGATCCGTGGGTCCTGCCCATCACCGTGTTGCCGTTCGGCGCCTTCTGCCTGGCGTCGTGGGCGATGGCCTCCGGCAGGATCTGGGCGCTCCCGGTGGCCGCGGGGCTCACGACCTTCCTCGTCCAGACCCACGTGCAGTTCGCGGCCCTGGCCGTCCCGGCGTTCGTCGTCGGCGGCACCTGGCTCGTGATCGCCGTTCGTCGGGATCCGCGCCCGCGATGGCGGGCGCTCGGCACCACCGCCCTCGTCACCGCCGTGGGATCGGTGCTGCTCTGGCTCCCGACGATCTGGGACCAGCTGTTCCGATCCGGGAACGTCGGTGCCATCGTCCGGTGGTTCCGGGCGTCGGCAGAAGGAACCCACACGCTGGGCGACGGCGCGCGCATCGTCTTCGGCCAGTTCGCGGCGTTGCCCGACTGGATCACCGGAACCCGCCGGCAGAGCCGGCTCGACGGTGGCACCACCCTCCAGACCACCACGCTGGTCCCCGTGCTGCTCGCGGTGGTGGTCCTGGCGTGCGTCGTGGCGTGGCGCCGGCGTGACCGTGCGCCGCTGCGCCTGATCGCGATGCTGGGTGTGAACGTCGTGGTCGGTGTCGTGGCGACCGCGCGCACCGTCGGGGTCATGTACGACTACCGGCTGCAATGGACGTGGATCCTCGCCGCGCTCGTGATGGCCGCGACGGCATGGATCGGATGGAATGCCCTGGCGGGATGGCGACCCGCCCTCGCGACCGCCGCGGTGCCCGTCACCCTCATCCTTCTGGCCGCGGTCGCGGGGGCGGCGACGATCGACGCGACCGACACGGCCGGCATCGAATGGGTCTCGAACGAGACCAGCACCGCCGTCCGTGCCGCCGCCCGCCATCTCGATCCGGAGGGCGGACCGCTCCTGCTGGAGGCGGCGTCGATCCCGAGCAACTGGCAGTTGCAGGGCGTGATCGCCGATCTCGAACGCCGCGGCTTCGCCGTACGGGTGCCCCGGGGGGCCGACGGGATCTACGGCGCGCATCGCGCCGTCGGCCCCGGTCCCCTCCAGGCCCACCTGCGCGTCGTGGCCGGACCCGATCTGACCGGCTTCACCCTCCCCGCAGGTTGGAAGACCATCGGATACGGCGGTCGCCGCCCACTCGCCGAGCAGGCGCGGGAGGGTCGGCGGATCCAGACCGCCCGCCGGCGCCTCACCGCCCGCTTCGACCGGGGTGAGATCGACGCGGACACGTATGCGCACCGCCTGTTCGCCCTCGCGCTCCAGGTCCCCTCGGCCGTGCTCATCCTCGAGCAGACGGGAGCGGGCTGACGCGACCGTCCGAGCCCTTCGGCCTCACCAGTCGGTGGGGTGAAAGTCCTTGAGGAACTGCCCGTACACGTGCTCGCCGGTGTTGAAGCCGGCGATGATCGGATCCACGATGCGGGCCGCGCCGTCGACGATGTCGAGCGGCGGATGGAACCGGTGCTCCGCGGTCTTGCGCCGCGCGATCTCCAGCGGGTCCTCGTCGCTCACCCACCCGGTGTCGACGCTGTTCATGTGGATCCCGACGGCGTGGTAGTCGGTCGCCGAGGTGCGCGTCATCATGTTGAGCGCGGCCTTGGCCATGTTGGTGTGCGGGTGCTTGGTGGTCTTGAACCGCCGGTAGAACTGGCCCTCGACCGCGGACACGTTGACGATGTGCTTGTCGCGCTCGGGGGTGCGCGTCATCAGCGGCTTGAGGCGCGCATTGAGCACGAACGGCGCGACCGCGTTGACGAGCTGGGTCTCGAGCAGCTCGACGGCCGACACCTCCGCGAGCGTCAGCCGCCAGGAGTTCCTTCCCCGCAGGTCCACCTGCTGCAGGTCCTGGTCGAGCACGCCTTCGGGGAAGAGGTGCTGTTGCGGTACGGCGTCGTCGGCGAGCACGGCGGCCTGGGACAGCTCCGCGGGGTGGGTGAGGCCCGCGAGCGCGGCGGGCGTGACCTCGGCCAGACGCGGTCGGGCTCGCGGCGACGATCTCGGCGTCGCGCAGCCCCTCGTACTCGCCGAGCAGCGCGTCGAGCGTCGGCCGGGAGATCGGCGAGCGACGTGCGCTCGAGGTCCATCATGTGCCGGTAGAACTCCGGGGGCCGGCGGACGGTCTGGCAGGCGTTGTTGACGATGAAATCGAGACGGGACTGCGTCGACGCAAGGTGCGCGCAGAACGCCTCGACGCTCGGCGTGTGGCGCAGGTCGAGCCCGAAGATCTCCAGGCGGTCCGCCCACTCGGCGAAATCGGGCTCGCGGGAGTACCGCAGCGCGGAATCCCGTGGGAAGCGGGTCGTCACCACGACGCTCGCGCCCGCCCGGAGCAGCTTGATGCCGGCTTGATAACCGATCTTGACGCGCCCGCCGGTCAGCAGCGCGACGCGCCCGCCGAGATCGGCGGTCTCGGTGCGCTTGGAGAAGTTGAGCTCGGCGCACTCGGGGCAGAGCTGGTCGTAGAAGTGGTGCACCCGGTCGTAGTGGCGCTTGCACACGTAGCAGTGCCGGTCGTCGATCCCCCGCGCCTCGTGCTCGTGCTCGGTGTCCTGCTGGGAGAAGTCCTCGGGCGGGAACACGTTCGGCGTCGTGAAGACCGGCTTGGCCCGCAGCGTGCGAATGCCGGTGCGCCCCAGCGTCGTCTCCTCCCGTGCCCGCTTGGCCGCACGCTCGCGCCGTTGGCGCGCCCGCACATGCTGGCGCCGGACCTCCGGATCCGGGTCGAAGACGTCGCCGGCAGCCCGGCGGAGCCGGATCCGCTCCTCCTCCGACATCGCCGCGAGCACCGCCGGGTCCCGCACCGCCGCCTCGAGCACCTCGATCGCGGCCCGGACGCGCGCCGCGACCTCCGGCGGCGTCTCGGGTGCGCTCATCTCATTCGGCCGGGGTCGGACCACCGCGCGTCACGGTGCGGGCCAGGATCCCCAACGTCGCACGCAGCGCGCCTTCGGAGATCACCGGGAAGATGTCGGCTTCCCTCCAGACCGCGTCGATCCCGGACCAGTCGTAGTACGAGGTCACGAGCGTGCCGCCGTCGGTCGGCTCCAGCCGGTAGCCGTACACGTGCCCGATCTGGGGCTTGATCTGACCGAGGATCGTCCACGCGATCTCCCGGTCCTGCTCGTACGTGCTGATCGTCACGGTGACGTCGTACTCGCCCATCGGGTAGTCGTTGAGCGCCTCGCGGTCCATGTGGACCACGAACGTGTCCCCCACCGCGCGCACCGGCTCCCCCGTGGCGTCCTGGAGCATCCCGGAGCTGTCGATCGCGACGTGACCCTGCGGGTCGCACAGGACCCGGAAGATCGCCGCGGCCGGTGCCGCGATCGTGCGGGGCACCTCGATGCGTTCGTCGCTCATGACCGGCATCCTCTCATCCGACGGTCCGCGTCATCCGACCGCGGCGCCCATCTGGCCGAGGATCTCCGGCGGCACGAAGTTGTTCTCCTCGGTGGTCTCGGCCTCGGTGAGCTCCACCATCCTTGTGACGACCTCCGCGGGATCCATCTGCCCACCGGTCACCAGCTCCCGCATCATCTGGAACAGCGGTGTGGCCGGCGCGCTGAGCGACTCGTCGCCGAACCACTCCCACATCGAGTCGGCCATCCGGTCGTTGAAGCCGGTGAGGTACGGGCCGGGGTTCAGGAGCGTCACGTCGATGCCCTGGCCGGCCAGCTCTGCGCGCAGCGCCTTGCCCATGGCCTCGAGCGCGTGCTTGGTCATCGAGTACGGCCCGAACGCCGGCCCCGACATGACCCCGGCGATCGAGGAGACGATGATCACCCGGCCCGATCCCCTCGCCACCATGCCGGGCAGCACCGCCTGGGTCATGGCGAGGGTGCCGAACACGTTCACCTCGAACAGCCTCCGCACGCGGTCGATCGGGACGTCGGCCATCGGACCGGTCTGGCCCGCGCCGGCGTTGTCGATGAGGACGTCGACCTCCCAGCCGGCTGCCTTCTGCACGTCGTCGGTGGTGATGTCGAGCTTCTCGACGCGCAGATCGGGCGCCTCGACGCGCAGCGCGCCGGCTTGCTCGTCGGTCTCGGTGGTGGCGATCACCCGATGGCCCCGGGCGGCCAGCGCGAGGGCGGCACCCTTCCCGAAGCCGGATCCGGCGCCGGTGATCAGGACGGACTTGGCGGCGACGGTGTCGGGCACGGCGGGCTCCTCGGACTCGGATCGGGGACCGGACCCTAGGCCGGTCGACCGCGGTCGGCCCGCGGTTCAGGCGGTCGCGCCGCCGGGATCGACGACCCCCGGCACTGCGATCCCGGCCTCGTAGGCGACCATCACGAGCTGGGCCCGGTCGCGGCAGTCGAGCTTGGTGAGCAACCGGCTGACGTGGGTCTTGGCCGTGGCGTGCGCCATGAACAGCTCGTCGGCGATCTCGGCGTTCGAACGTCCGCGCGCCACCGCCGCGAGCACCTCGAGCTCCCGCTCGGTCAGCGAGTCGAGCCCGGCGGGTGGGGCGGCCCGCAGCGCCGGGCCGGCGTCCCCCGCGAACTCCTCGATCAGGCGGCGGGTGATCTTCGGTGCGAGCAGCGCCTCACCTGCGGCGACCACCCGCACCGCGCCGAGCAGGTCCTCGGGCAGGGTGTCCTTCAGGAGGAAGCCGCTCGCGCCCGCGCGCAACGCACCGAAGACGTACTCGTCGAGGTCGAAGGTCGTGAGCACGAGGACGCGCGTGTCGCACCCGCTCGCGGCGATCCGGCGTGTCGCCTCGATCCCGTCCATCTCCGGCATGCGGATGTCCATCAGGATCACGTCGGGGCGTTCGGCCGCCACGAGGTCCACCGCCTCAGCGCCGTTCCCGGCCTCGCCGACGACCTCGATGTCCCCGGCGGACCGCAGCAGCACCGTGAACCCGCTGCGGACGAGGGCCTGGTCGTCCGCGACCGCCACGCGGATCATTCCGCCTCCCGGTAGGGCAGCTCGGCCACGACGGAGAAGCCGCCGCCGATCTGCGGCCCGGCCGACAGCGATCCGCCGTAGACGCCGACCCGTTCCCGCATGCCCAGCAGACCGTGGCCACCGTCCGACGTCCCGTTGATGCCGCGTCCGTCGTCGGTGATCCGGAGTCGGACCGCGTCAGGCTCGTAGGTGACCGTGACCGCCGCCCGTGCGGGACCGGCGTGCTTGAGCACGTTGGTGAGCGCTTCCTGGACGATCCGGTAGGCGGTGAGATCGACACCGGGGGGAACGTCGTCGCAGGCGCCCTCCACCTGCACCGACACCGGGAGGCCGGCGTCGCCGAGATCGGCGACGAGCCGGCCGAGGTCGGCGAGCCCCGGCGCGGGTTGGTAGGCGGCGGCGCCGTCGTCCCGCAGCACCCCGAGCAGGCGCCGGATCTCGGTGAGAGTGGAGCGGCTCGTGCCCGCGATGGCCTCCAGCGACCTCTTCGCCTCCGCGGGATCCTGGTCGATCACGTGCGCGCCGACTCCGGCCTGGACCGCGATGACACCCATCGAGTGGGCCACGACGTCATGCAGCTCCTGCGCGATGCGGAGTCGCTCCTCGGCCACGGCCCGCTTCGCCTCCTCGTCGCGTTCCCGCTCGAGCTCGATCGCCCGCGCCTCCAGCTCGCCGAGATAGAGCCGCCGGTTTCGGACCGTGGACCCGAAGAGGTACGCGCCGACGTAGACCGCTCCGCTCAACGCGAGGCCGGTCGTGGTCGCGTCCGGGATCCCGGCGGCCGCGACCGTCGTCAGACCGAGCGCGACCGCCGCGATGCTGAGGAGCCGGCCGCGCCCGTCTGCGTGCGAGCCGACGGTGTAGATCCCGACGAGCAGCGCCTGCGATTGGACGTTGGAGGGGTACCCGATGATCGCGAGGATGCACAGCGCCACCGTGTTCACCAGGAGCACGGGAACCGGTGCGCGACGACGTACGAAATACGGCACGGTGCAGGCGAGCGCGAGGACGACACCCAGCGCGTCGGCGGAGTGGTACTGAGGCTTCGAGCCCGATTCGCTGAAGAACCCCACGAGTCCGAAGACGGTGAACGCCGTGCCGATGCACGCGTCGAGGACCCAAGGATTCAGGTCGCGGAAGCGCTGTTGGAGCTGCGCGACGCGGGTCCCGGTGTCCATGCGATCACCCTAACGACGGGCCCGGACGATCGCATCGGTCCCCGGGATGACCCGCGCGTACACCTCGGGATGTACACGCGGGCGCCGGACCGGCCGCGCGGAGGGCCGCGGGATGCAGGGCCGAACCATCGCCGGACCGACGAAATCGGCCCCGGCGAAGCGCATCGTGACGGGGACGGCTCGAACGGCGGGCCGCAGCCGAAAGGACCCGACGATGACCTTCACCCTGACCCGGAGCCGAGTGCCGGAAGCATCCGCACCCGACTCCTCCGTGGCCGCCCGGGCCGTCGACGCCGTCAAGGTGTACGGCACGGGCGAGGCCGAGGTCCGCGCCCTCGACGGCGTGACCGTGGACTTCGCCACCGGTCGCTTCACCGCGATCATGGGCCCCTCGGGCTCGGGCAAGTCCACCCTCATGCACGCGGTGGCCGGCCTCGACACGCTCACCGGCGGCAACGTCTGGATCGGCGACACCGAGCTCGGATCGCTCTCGGAGAAGAGGCTGACCCAGCTCCGCCGTGACCGGATCGGCTTCATCTTCCAGTCGTTCAACCTCATCCCGACGCTCACCGCGGCCGAGAACATCGTGCTGCCGATGAAGCTCGCGGGCCGCAAGCCCGACGCTGCGTTCCTCGACACCGTCGTCGACACCGTCGGCCTCGGCCACCGGCTCGGCCACCGGCCGTCGGAGCTGTCCGGCGGTCAGCAGCAGCGCGTGGCCGTCGCCCGGGCGCTCGCCAGCCGGCCGCAGATCGTGTTGGCCGACGAGCCCACCGGCAACCTCGACTCCCGGACGGGCGCCGAGATCCTCGCCTTCATGCGTTCGGCCGTGCGCGAGCTCGGCCAGACGATCGTGATGGTGACGCACGACCCGGTCGCGGCGTCCTACGCCGACCGGGCGGTGTTCCTCGCCGACGGTCGCATCGTCGACGAGCTCGCCGACCCCACGTCCGATTCCGTGTTCGACCGCATGAAGTCCCTGGGAGGCTGATCATGTTCGCACTCGTCCTCAACTCCATCCGCGCCAACAAGACGCGGTTCTTCCTCACCGGTGTCGCCGTCATGCTCGGCGTCGCCTTCATGACCGGCACGCTCGTCCTGACCGACACCATCAAGCGGTCCTACGACGACGTCGCCGCCAACGTGTACAAGTCGGCGGACGCGGTGGTGCGCTCCAACCGCCACGTCGACGGCGGCGACGCCGGCGACACCAGGGGCACCGTCTCGGCGGCCACGCTCGACGCGATCCGCGCCGTGCCGGGGGTCCGCCGGGCCGAGGCCCAGCAGCTGGGCATCGCCATGGTGGTCGGCCACGACGGGGACCTCCTCGACGCCAACCGCGAGCGGGCGATCCCGATCGCGATGGCGTGGCAGTCCACCCCGGCCCTGAACCCGCTCGAGCTCGCCTCGGGTCACGCGCCGCGTGCTCCGGACGAGATCGTCGTCGACCGCGCGTCCGCGAAGCGCGGCGACTTCCACGTGGGCGACACGGTCCAGGTGATCAGCCAGGTGGGCACGAAGTCCTACCGGCTCGCCGGGATCGCGACCTACGGCGGGCAGGACAGCGCCGCCGGCGCCCAGGTCGTGGCGTTCACGCCGGAGACCGCGGCCACGACGCTCGGGATTCCCGGCAGCTTCACCGCGGTCGAGGTCGTCGCCGCACCGGGCGTGAGCCAGGCCGAGCTCGCGACCTCGCTGCGCCAGGCGCTGCCCGAGCGTGACGTCGAGGTGCTCACCGGCGCCGAGGCGACGAAAGAGGCGGAGAAGGCCGCCGGCAAGACCATGCAGTTCATGAACATGTTCCTGATGACGTTCGCCGTGGTGGCGCTCGTGGTCGGTTCGTTCGTGATCTACAACACCTTCTCGATCACCGTCGCCCAGCGCACCAAGGAGACCGCGCTGCTCCGGGCGATCGGGGCCAAGCGCAAGCAGGTCACGCGGGCGGTGATGGTGGAGGCGTTGTTCACCGGCGTCTTCGCCTCGGCGGTCGGTCTCGTCGCCGGCATCGGTGCGGCGCAGGGTCTGGCCGCGGTGCTCGGCGCCTTCGGCCTCCAGCTGCCGAGCGCCGGGTCGGTCGTCGCCCCGGCGAGCCTGGCCGTCTCGGCGGTGGTCGGCGTGGTCGTCACCGTCGTGGCGGCGTACCTGCCGGCCCGGAAGGCGGCCAAGGTCGCTCCGATCGAGGCGCTGCGTGACGCGGCCGTCGACCGGTCGTCCACGTCGAAGCGGCGCACCGTGATCGGGGTCGTCCTGGCGGCGACCGGTGCCTACGGCGTCGCGGCCGGCCTCGGGGCGCACAAGATCGCGACCGTGGGCTTCGGTGCGCTCGGCGTCTTCGCGGCGCTGATCGTGCTCGGCCCGGTCGTCGCCCGGCCGCTCTCCCGTGCCCTCGGAGTCCTGCTCCCCCGCTTCCGCGGGATGCCGGGCACGCTCGCCCGGGAGAACGCGTCCCGCAACCCGCGCCGCACGGCCTCGGCCGCCTCCGCCCTCATGATCGGCGTCGCCCTCGTCGCCCTCATGACGGTGTTCGCGGCCACGGCCAAGGCGAGCATGGCCACGACGATCGACAAGGCCATGAAGGCCGACTGGATCGTCGAGACGCAGTTCGGCATGGGCGGGATGAGCCCCGACATCACGAAGCGCATCGACGCCCTGCCCGAGACCGGTGCGGTGACCGCGCTGCGGTACCTGAACACCACCGTCGCCGGAACGGTGAAGAACACGTCCGCGGTCGACGAGACCACGGCCGAGCGCACGATCGACTTCGACCTCCGGTCGGGCTCGGTCCGGGCGCTGGGTCCGGGCACGGTGGCGGTGCAGGCCGACGAGGCCGAGGCCCGTCACCTGCAGGTCGGCGACACGGTGGACATGACGTTCGCCGAGACCGGCACCCGATCGCTGCGGGTCGTGGCGATCTACGGCACCAAGGACCCGATGGGTCCCTACACGCTCGGTCTCGAGACCTTCGACGCCAACGTCACGAACCACGTGGACAACCACGCGCTCGTCGTCACGGCCGACGGCGTCTCGGGCGACCAGGCCCGGGCGGCGATCGAGGGGGTGCTCAAGGGCTCCCCCAACGCGTCGCTGCTCACGCGGGACGAGTTCAAGGGCGACGTCGCCAACCAGATCAACAAGGTGTTGAACCTGGTGTACGTGCTCCTGGCCATGGCGCTCGTCATCGCGCTCTTCGGCATCGCCAACACGCTGGCGCTGTCGGTGTTCGAGCGGACCCGGGAGTTCGGGTTGCTCCGGGCGGTCGGGATGGCCCGGGCCCAGGTGCGGGCGGCCGTCCGCTGGGAGTCGGTGCTGATCGCGCTGCTCGGCACCACGCTGGGCACCGCGCTCGGTCTGGGCGTCAGCTGGGCGCTCATCCGGGCGGCGAGCGGCACGGAGCTGGCGCAGCTGTCGGTCCCGGTCACCGAGCTGGCGACCATCGTCGCGGTGGCGGCCGGCGCGGCCGTCCTCGCGGCGGCGCTGCCGGCCCGGCGGGCGGCACGCCTCGACGTGCTGCGCGCCATCCAGACCGGCGGCTGAGCCGGGGTGGGTGCACAAACGGACGGGACCCGGGGTCGTCGACCCCGGGTCCCGACGCGTCCGGTCACGTCAGTCGCGCCAGGGCTGGAGCGACGCCATCATCCCGTCCGGGTCCTCCACGACCTCCACGTAGACGCCGAGATCCTCGACGGTGTCGAGGTAGGCGAACCGCAGCGTGCCGAACACGCCCCCCATCAGCTCCGCCGTGCCGCACCGATCGGCGAGGGCGAGCGTCTCGTCCAGATCCGCGACCATGAAGCCGAGATGGTGCGCGCCGCCACCGCGATCGGCGAGGAACTCCGCGTGCAGACCGGGGCCACGCACCGGTTGGATCAGCTCGAGCTGGATGTCGCCCGAGCGGGCGAACCCGATCGCGAGCGCGGTCCGCACCTGCTCACCTCGGAGCTCGTAGTCGAGGTCCGCGGCCGGAAGGTCGACGAAGTCGCTGCATCCGAGCGCCGCGCGCATGGACCGCTCCGCCGCCGCGAGATCCCCCACGACGTAGGCGTGCTGGAACAGCCCACCGCCGATCGTGCCGAGGAGCGCCGCGACGTCGGCCAT
>CAVVXW010000003.1:0-703713 GCA_963752335.1 uncultured Acidimicrobiia bacterium
CGGCGCACGCTACGACACGCATCGGGGCGAGACCCTCGCTCGCCGTCTCTCAGTCGTCGTTGAGGATCGTCATCGTGCCGGCGCCCCGGCCGATCGTGAGGCCCGAGGTCGGAGCCGACAGCGACACCGACACGGTCTCGTCACCCTCGGGCACGAGGTCCTGGAGCACCTTGATGCTCACCGACTTCTGGAAGGTTCCGGCCTTGAACGTGATGACCTTGGTCGCGAGTGGCTTGTAGTCGGTTCCCTTCGTCGCCGTGCCCGGTGCCACGGTGAGCGTCACCGAGACCGTCGTCGTCGCCTTCGCCGAGAGGGAGACGTGGAGGTGGGCGGTGTTCGGGTTGCCCGCGTTGCCCTCCACGATCGAGATGTCGTCCACCGCCGCCCGTAGGCCCGTCGCACCGTCGTCGTTGAGGATCGTCACGGTGCCCGACGAGTGGGCCGGATTGAGCCCCGTGCCGCCCGTGGGATTCGAGAGGACGACCTGCAGCGTCTCGTTGCCCTCGACCGTGGTGTCCGGCTTCACGGGCACGGTGATGAACTTCACGGTGTTCCCCGCGTTGAACGTGAGGGTGCCGCTCTTGGCGACGTAGTCCGAGCCGGCCTGGGCCGTGCCGTTCGCGGTCGGCGTAGTGCACGGTCGTCGACTGGCTCGCCGGCCGGGACAACACCACCGACAGCGACACCGAGCGGTTGCCGCCGCTGTCACCCTCGACGGCCGCGGCGCTGCCGACGGAGAAGGCGTACGGCGACACCACGGTGAGGGTCGCAGCGTCCGTCGCAGCAGATCCTGCGGCGTTGGTGAACACCGCTCGGTACTTCGAACCCGACTGCGACAACGACGCGGTTCCGGTCAACGTCGGGCTCGTCGCGCCGCCGACGGGTGCGAACGTCGCGCCGCCGTCCGTCGAGACCTCCCACTGCACCGTCGGCGACGGGATGCCCGACGCGTCGGCGGTGAACGTGTAGTCGGTGCCGGCCTCGGCGTTGGTCGACGCCGGCTGCTGGGTGACCTGCGGGGCGACGGGTGTCACCACGAGAGTCGCCCCGTCCGACGTCGCCTGGCCCTCGCTGTTGGCGAAGACCGCGCGGAAGAGGTCGCCCGAGTCGGCGAGCGCGGCCGTCCCCGTCAGCGTGGTGGACGTGGCCCCGGGGACGCTCGTGTACGTCGATCCCCCGTCGACCGACACCTGCCACTGGACCGTCGGCGCGGGCACACCCGAGGCCGATGCGGTGAAGGAGTACGCCGTTCCCGCCGGTACCGTCGCGTCAACCGGTTGCTGGGTGACCTGTGGGACCGACGTCGGCACGACGGTGTTCGACGCGGCCGACGGCACGCTCGCGCCGATCACGTTTCGGGTCGTGACCGCGCAGGTGTAGTGCGCGCCGGGGGTGAGGCCCGTCACGGTGATCGGGCTCGTCGGACCGGTGGCCGACCCGGCGACTCCACCATCGTTCGAGGTGCAGGTCGCAGTGGCGTCGATCACGGGGCTCCCCCCGTCGTCCGGCGATGGCGTGAAGACCACGTGCGCCAGGCCGTGGCCGGCGGTCGCGGTCCCGATCGACGGCGCGCCCGGAGGCACCGCGACGGTGAGCGTCGCCGCCGCGGTCGTGACCGAGCCGCTCGCATTGGTGAAGACGGCGCGGTACAGGGTTCCCGTGTCCGCCAGGGTCGCGGTCCCGCCGTACGTCGGCCCGTTCGCACCCGGGATGTCGCCGAAGGTCGTGCCCCCGTCGGTCGACGACTGCCACTGCGGGGCGGGGTCGGGATAGCCCGAGGCCGACGCCGCGAACGAGAACGGCGCTCCGTCGGCGACCGTCACCGAGGTCGGGTCGGTGCTCACCGTGGGCGCTGCGGGTGGCGGTTGGACGACCGCGGTGAACGTGTTGCCGGGACCGGGCACCACGAGGTTCAACGCAGTGGTCGCGAGCCCACAGTTCGCGAGGTCCGGGATCGTGTAGGTGCTCGAGAACGTGGACGAGCCGGCGAGGTTCGCGGTGCCGGCCATCGTCACGCTCACCGGCTGCGACGTCTTGCACGAGTCGCCCACGACGTTGACGGTGGGGGTCAAGCTCGGATACACGCTGATCACGCGGATGTCGAAGACGGCGGTCGCGCTGATCGCGAACGTCGTCGGGTCGAGGGTGCCCGTGACCGGCTGGCTCTCGACGATCTGCATGTTGGCGGTCACGAGCCCGAACCCGACGAGGCTGAGCGTCATCTGCGCCGGTGGCAGGGTGATGTCGCCGCTCAGCGTGCCCTTCGTGAGGTTGATCACGCCGGTGAACGTCCCGGTCGGCACCGTGACGTCCTGGTTCAGCTTCTTCAGGTGCGTCGTCGCGTCGACCACGTAGTCGAACGGGACCATGACGTCTCGCACCGAGACCGAGGCGGTGTCGGTGGTGGCGGGGTGGAACGCGTCACCCGCGGTGAGCGTCGCGGTGTAGTCACCCTCCTGCGCGCAGGTGATCGTGGTGACGAGCGCGCCCGCGTCGGCGAAGACGCACCCGGGGTCGCTCGCGGTCCAGTGTGCGACCACGGGGTCGTTCTCGGGATCGGCCGCCGTGCCGTTCAGGTGGATCGCGGCGCCGGTGTCACCCGAGACGTCGGGACCCGCGCTGACGGTCGGCGCGAGGTCCTCGTGGACGGTGACCGTCGTGGTGTCGCTGACCGGCGGTCCGGCACCGTCGTCCGCGGTGAGCGTGGCCGTGAAGGTTCCGAGGCTCGTGCAGGTGACCGTGGTCTCGGCAAGGTCCGGCGCGGCCACGGTGCAGGACGGCGAGTCGACGGTCCACGTGCTGGTCGGGGTGTGGCCGGGGTCGCTCACGATGCCGAGCAGCTCGATCGCGTGCCCGACCGTGCCCGAAGCCGGGTCGCCGGCGTCGACGACGAGCGACAACGCCTCGCCGACCGTCACCGCGACGGTGTCGGTCACTGGTGGGTTGAGCCCGTCGTTCGCGGTCAGGGACGCCGTGTAGGTGCCCGCGTGGCTGCAGGTGATCGTCGTGTCGGGGTTGGCCGTGCTCGAGAAGCGGCACGGGGTCCCGAACGCCGACCATACCGAGGTCGTCCCCGAGACGGACGACGACACCGAGCCGTGCAGCGCAATGGGGCTGGCGACCGTGCCCGCTGCGTTCGGACCGGCGTCGACCACGGGCGGTGGAACCGGGCTCACGACGGGGATCGTGATCACCGTGTCCTGTGGGATATCGCACGTCACCTGCGCGTCGAACGAGTTGTTGATGCGCGCCGTGGTCGTGAGGCGCAGTGCATTGATCGTGATGGACGAGCCGACCGCGCCGGCGGTGGCGTTGACCGAGACGTCGGGGGTCACCAGCGTTCCGGGCGGGAAGGGACCCGGCTGGCCGAGCGTGAAGGTGTCCGCCGGGCCGATCGCCGCGGTGTTCGGGGTCGGGTCCCCGTTGATCGTCGCGGTACCGGGGTTCTGGATCGTGCCCGAGGTGAAGGTGCTGTTGTGCATCTGGTACGACAGCGTGAGGTCCCGGTACGACGTGATCGCCAGACCGTTCGAGCTGCTGGGCAGCTCGTTGGTGCCGCCCGGGAACGTGATCGTGAACGACTGCCCGGTGACCACCTGGTCGGGCGCCGTGATCGACACCTCGATGTCCTGGCTCTGGGTGAGCGTCTGGGCGCCGATCTTGGCGCTGCACTGGACACCCGGGAACGACCTGGTCGCCGTCTGCGCCGCCGCAGGACCGCTCGCGGCGGTCGCCACCACGGTGCTCCCGACGAGCGCGATCAACGACGCAACGACCCCGGCACGGCGTGCGCGCATGTGAAGTTCCCCCCGCTCGCGATTCTCGGATTCGACCGTAACGACGGCACGGAGGGATGTGAATCAACGCCGGCACAACGATTCGGCTGCGCGTCAACCCGCGCCACCGCCCCCGACGCTCAAAACGAGAGAACATCGGCACTCCTGGCACCCACGCCGATCGCCGACTCCTCTGGGGTCAGGCGCCGACCGGGTACTCCCTCACTCGACCGGCGCGCGACCCAGGAACCTCGGTCCGGCCTCGCGGTCAAGCGGTGCGCGGGACCGGGCCGAGGTTCCGCTCCTTCGGAGGGCGCCGGCCGTCTGATCCTCAGATGCCACGAGCGGCGGTGACGACGAACCGGAGGCTGACGTCGTCCGCCCTCAACGCGGCGTGGTGGAGCACGCAGCCCGCGACCTTCTCGTCGAAGTAGTCCAGCTCCCCGGACTCGAGTCGCGGCGGCGGCGAGCCCGACAGGGCTGCCGTCAGGCTCTCGCCCGCGCCGCGGCGCGGCTCGTCGAGCGTGCGGAATGCGGCGTTGGCGAGGACGAGCCCGCCCGGTCGACGCACGGCCATCGCGACGGATTCCGCCTCGACGGTGGCCCGGATCGCGAGCTCGTCCGGCTCCTCGGCGCCGAACGCGGCGAGGGCCATCCGGACCTGGTCCCGGGCACGCCGGGCGTGAGCGTCCTCCTCGGCGCGGTGCGCGATCAGACCGATGAGCGCGCCGATCTCGCGGATCCACGCCTCGTCGTCGCGGTTGAAGGGCTGGTCAGGTCGCTCCCGCAGGAGCGCGACGGCGCCGATCGGCGCGTCGTCGTGCACGATCACCGCGGCCACCACGCTGAAGACGCGCCAGTCGTCGAGATACTGATGGAACTCGGGGGGGACCGCCCCCCTGAGGACGTCCTGGGCCACGTGGGGGACCCGCAGCGTTCCTTGGTCGAGCACCGCGCGGAGGAGTGGGGCGTCGTCCACGAGGCGCGTCCTCGACACGAGCACGGGCACCATCGAGAGGACGGGGATGGTCATCGGGTCCGCCTCGAAACCGACCGTGAACTCGATGAGCTTGCTCGCGTCGCCGATCAGCGCCACGAGACACATGTCGCCGGTGGTCTTGGCCAGACGCCGCGCGACGTGGTTCAGGCTGTGGTCGAGGTCGAGGAACTCTCGACGCGACAGCTCCTCGAGGGCGGTGCGGAGATCCGTCTCCGCGCCCGCCAGCTCCGGCTGGCGGGATGCATCGTTGCCGACCGCGGCGCGGGTGGCGCGGAACCGGGCGATCGCCGCCTCGGAAACCTCGTAGCGCGTGCCGATCCGCACGGCGACGAGCTCTCCGGACCGCACCCACTTGTAGACGGTCTGATAATGGACCCCGAGCTCGTGCGCGGCCTGTTTCAAGTTCACAGCGACCTCCACGGGAGTTCTCGGCACGCCGGCCCGCCCGACTCGAGCAATTCCGCAACTTACCGCCGGCAGCAAGGTCGGATCACCACGCTCTCGTGGGCGCAGTACCGTGCCGGGCACGACACGCTGGGGGTTCGGTGCGGCGACGAACGACGATCCTGACGGTCACCCTGCTGATGCTGCTCGGCGCCGCGTGCCGGCCGGGATGGCGCCCGGGCTCGGGTGGGCGCCACGAGCTGCGCCGCGACGGGCTTCTTCCGCGTCGCCGTCGACGGACCGCGTTCGTGGCTCGTCACTCCGGACGGGCGACCCTTCTACTCCACCGGCATCAACCACCTGACCGCGAGCGGCAACGACCAGGACCGTTCGACCGGTGCGTGTCCCTACTGCGACGCGATCGCGTCGTATCCCAGCGTCGACGCGTGGACCGACGCTGCGGTGCGTCGCCTCGAGGGCTGGGGCTTCAACACGGTCGGCACATGGTCCGAGACCGACCGCTTCGCGCCCCGGATGCCGTACACCGAGCTGCTGAGCATGGCGGGAACCGACGACTGGTTCTCACCGGCCTTCGAGGACCGCGCCAATGCGATCGCGGCATCGTCGGTCGCGCCCCGGCGCGACGACCCGAACCTCATCGGTTGGGTCACCGACAGCGAGCTGCGCTGGGGGCCCGACTGGCGAGGGAGCGACCAGCTGCTGGACCAGTACCTCGCACTTCCCGTCGGCAGCCCCGGGCGCACGGTCGCCGACGCGCACGCAGACGATCCGCGCGGGTTCCTCCGCACGCTCGCGACCCGCTACTTCCGCGTCACCACGACCGCGATCCACGCCCAGGACCCGAACCACCTCGTCCTCGGCATCAAGCAGATCACCCAGCTGACCCCGCCCGAGGTGCTCGAGGCCGCCCGCCCGTACGTGGACGTCTTCTCCGTGGACGACTACGACCTGATCCCCGGGCTCGAGCAGCTCATTCACGACGCACAGCCGATGTACCTGCCGCGCGATCCGTCGTTCACGGCGATCCACGACATCGTCCGGCGCCCGATCATGGTGATGGAGTACTCCTTCCGCGCCGCGGACGCGGGGGTGCCGAACAGCTACCCACCGATCTTCCCGACGCTGGCCACCCAGGCGGACCGCGCCGATGCATTCGCCGGCTACGTCGAGCACCTCTACGCGACACCGTGGGTCGTCGGTGACCACTGGTTCGAGTACGTCGACGAGCCCGCCGGCGGGCGCTTCGACGGCGAGGACAGCAACTTCGGTCTCGTCGACGTGCACGACCAGCCCTGGCAGACGCTCGTCGACCGGATGACCGCGGTGCACCGGGACGCGCCCGATCACCGGCGGGACCCGAGACCGGCATGTCGCTCCTGGGAGCGCACCGCGTCGGGCCGGGTCCGGTGCTCGGCGCACTGAGGTCGGGTGATGACTGCGACGATCACGATCCCCTCCCGGTTCTGCGGGCCGCCCGGCACCGGGAACGGGGGCTACACCGCGGGGCTGCTGGCGCGGATGCTCGACGGCCCGGTCGAGGTCACGCTGCGGGCGCCGGCACCACTCGACCGGCCCCTGACCGTGGATGCCACCGGCGAGGGCGCGCGGCTGCTCGACGGCGCGGACCTCGTCGCCGAGGCTCACCGCACGACGATCGAGCTCGACGTTCCCGCACCGGTGTCCTTCGCCGAGGCGACCGCGGTCGGCGCGCGATCCCCGTACCGGGACGAGGCGATCCATCCGTTCCCGCGCTGCTTCGCGTGCGGGCCGGCGCGGGCGCCCGGTGACGGCCTGCGCCTGTTCCCCGGGCGCGTCGACGGCACCGACACCTTCGCGGTCGGCTGGGTCCCCACCGAGGTCGACGATCTCACGGTGTGGGCTGCGCTCGACTGCCCGAGCGGCGTGCTGATCTACCTCGACGCCGAGCACCCACCGCCGCACGTGCTCGGGCGGATCGCGGTGCGCATCGCCCGCCGGCCCAGCGTCGGCGCGGAGCACGTGATCACGAGCTGGCTGCGGCACCGCGACGGGCGCAAGGTGATGACCGCGAGCGTGCTGCACGACGCGGCCGGCGAGCTCTGCGCGCTGGCCCGCTGCACGTGGATCGGCCTGGACCTTCACGGCGGCGGTGTTCCGAGATGACTGCCGCGGCCGTCGACTTCCACCGGACCCCCACCGCGATGACCGAGCTGCCCGACGTGGCCGGCATTGCCGACCTTCCGGCGGATCTGGCCGAGCTGCGCACCGTGGTGCAGGGTCTCCTGCTCCACCGCGACTGGGCTCCGGCCTACGGCGTGGAGGGCGCCGCGATCCGCTCCGAGGAGCAGCACCTGCGCTCGAGTCGCGAGGTGCTCGAGCGGGCGGTCGCCCTCGTCGACGCGCCGGTCACCCAGCCGCGGGCACCGGTCGACCGCGTGCTGACGATCTGCCGGCACCTCACGTTGCTGCACACCGCGTTCCTCCGCCACCACGGGATCCCCGCGCGCGTCCGATGCGGCTTCGGCGGCTGCTTCGAGGACGGACGCGTGGTCGACGTCCACCTGGACCTCTGAACCACAACACTCGGCCAACACCGCATTCGGCCAAGTTCTCCCACAAATATCCCCGCAGTCACCCAGATATCTTCCGGATCTCCCTCGTAATTGCGGACGACGAGCAGTACGGTGGGCCATGACCACCTACCGGCCGAGCGAGGCCGCGGAGCTGCTCGGCGTGAGCGTCGACACCGTCCGGCGCTGGGCGGACGAAGGGCGCATCGCCACGATCCGGACGCCGGCCGGTCACCGCCAGGTCGAGGGTGGCGAGCTCGCCCGCGTCCTGGCCGAGCAGCCCGCGCTCGCCGAGCCCGCGGGGATGGCCCAGTCCGCGCGCAACCGCTTCACCGGGATCGTCGTCCGGGTCGAACGCGACACGCTCACGGCGCTCGTCGAGATCCAGTCCGGACCGCACCGGGTGGTCTCGCTCATCACGCGCGACGGTGCCGACGAGCTCGGCCTCGAGGTCGGCGACCTCGCCGTCGCGGCGGTGAAGGCGACCAACGTCGTCGTCGAGGTCCCGCTCGCCCGATGAGAGTGCCGCGCTGGGCGACGCACCGCCCCCGCCCGCAACCATGGCTCGCGCTCGGGCCCGCCGTCGCGTTGCTGGCCGTCTCGTGCGGAAGCGCCTCCGGATCGCCGACGGCCGCCGCGTCCGCGGTGCGCGGATCGATCACGGTGTCCGCAGCCTCGTCCCTCACGGAGGCGTTCACGCGGATCGGCACCGCGTTCGAGCGCGCGCACCCGGGAACGTCGGTGAAGTTCAACTTCGGGTCGTCGTCGACCCTGGCGATCCAGATCGACCAGGGGGCTCCCGCCGACGTGTTCGCGTCCGCCGACCTCGCGAACGTCCGACACGATCGTCACCGCGGGGCGAGTCGCGGGGAGAACCAGGGTCTTCGCCCGCAACCGGCTCGTGATCGTGACCAAGCCCGGAAATCCGGAGCACGTGCGCTCCCTCGGCGACCTCACCGCGCTCCGTACCGTCGCCCTCTGCGCGGACACGGTCCCGTGCGGGAAGTACGCGGCGCAGGTCCTCCACCGCGCCGGCGTGACCATCCCCGAGACCGGCGTGACCCGCGGCCAGGACGTGAAGGCGACCGTCGCCGCGGTCACCACCGGCGACGCCGATGCGGCCGTCGTCTACCGCACCGACGCCGCCGCCGCGCGTGACGCCGTCACCACCGTGGCGATCCCCGCCGCGCTGAACGCGACGGCGACCTACGCGATCGCCGAGCTGTCCGACAGCGGCAGCGCCTCCACGGCGCGCACCTTCGTCCGCGCCGTGACGTCGGAGCCGGCGCAGGCCACCCTCCGGTCCTTCGGCTTCCTCTCCGCCCGGTGACGCGCCGACCGATCCGGCCGCCACGGCTCGCGCTGCTCGCGGCGGCCGTCGCCTTCGCCTTCGTGGTGATCCCGCTCGTCGGCCTCGTGCAGCAGGTCCCATGGGGGCACCTCTGGTCCGATCTCCGCCGGCCCGAGGCCACCGCGGCGTTGCGCCTCTCGATCGTGTGCTCGGTGTGGGCCACGCTCCTCGCCGTCGTGCTCGGGGTGCCCATGGCGTGGGTGCTGGCCCGGGTGCCCTTCCCCGGTCGCTCCGTGGTGCGCGCGCTGATGTTGCTCCCGATGGTGGTGCCACCCGTCGTCGGCGGGGTCGGGCTCTTCTACGCGTTCGGACGCGACGGGCTGCTGGGCTCGTCCCTGCACGACTGGTTCGGGATCCAGCTCACGTTCTCGACCGCCGGCGCGGTGATGGCCGAGACGTTCGTCGCCATGCCGTTCCTGATCATCACGGTGGAGGCCGCGCTGCGGTCGATGGACCGACGGTACGAGGAGGCGGCGACCACGCTCGGCGCGCGACGTTGGACGGTGTTCCGCCGCGTGACGGTGCCGCTGATCCGGCCGGGCCTCCTCGCCGGCGCCGCGCTGGCGTGGGCGCGAGCGCTCGGCGAGTTCGGCGCGACGATCACGTTCGCCGGCAACATCCAGGGACGGACGCGGACGACACCGCTCGCCATCTACCTGTTGCTCGAGACCGAGCCCGGCATCGCCATCGGGCTCAGCGTGGTCCTCCTCGTGGTCTGCGTCGGCGTGCTCGCGCTCCTCCGTGATCGATGGTTGGGTGTGACATGAGCCTCGACGCCCACGTCGTGCTCACGCTCGGCTCCCTCGAGCTCGACGCGTCGATCCAGGTGCGGACGGGCGAGACCGTGGGGATTCTCGGTCCGAACGGCGCCGGCAAGACGACGCTGCTCCGGGCGTTGGCCGGCCTCGCTCCGATCGCGCGTGGTCGCGTCGTGCTCGACGACACCGTGCTCGACGACGGCGCCCACGCCTTCGTCCCGACCGAGCAACGCGCGATCGGCGTCGTCTTCCAGGACTACCTGCTCTTCCCGTACCTGAGCGCGCTCGACAACGTCGCGTTCGGGCTCCGGTGCCACGGGCTCGGCCGCCGCGCGGCAAGGGCGCGCGCCCGGCAGTGGCTCTCGACGGTGGGCCTCGCCGATCACGCGACGGACCGGCCCGGAGCACTCTCGGGCGGCCAGGCCCAGCGCGTCGCGCTCGCCCGCGCGCTGGCGTCGGCGCCACGCATGCTCCTGCTCGACGAGCCCCTGGCCGCGCTCGACCGCTCGACGCGCGCGGACCTCCGACGGCGGCTGCGCACGCATCTGGGCTCGTTCGACGGCGTCCGGCTCCTCGTGACCCATGATCCGCTCGAGGCGGCCACGCTCACCGACCGGATCGTGATCCTCGAGGACGGGCGGGTCACCCAGACGGGCACGTTCGCCGAGATCGCGGCGCGCCCACGGTCCCGCTACGCCGCGGAGCTGGTCGGGGTGAACCTCCTCGCGGGGACTGCCCGTGGGACCCGACTCGCCCTCGGCTCGGGCGCCGAGGTCGTCGTGCCGTCCGGCGCGGCGGGACCGGCGCTGGCGGTCATCCATCCGCACTCGGTCGTCGTACACCGGGCGCAACCGACGAGCAGCGCCCGCAATGCCTGGCCCGGAACCGTCGAGAGCATCGATCTCGACGGCGACCGCGCGCGTGTCCGCATCGTCGGAGCGGTGACGCTCGTCGCGGAGATCACCGGCGCGGCGCGCGCCGACCTCGAGCTCGAGCCGGGCGTGACCGTATGGACGTCGGTGAAGGCCACGGACATCACCGTGTTCGCGCAGTAGCGCCCTCCGTCCTACCCTCGCCGCATGACCGAGGAGCTCGCGCCGCGACCTCCGGAGGAACCGCACCCGGCGCGACTGCCGTCGGACGCGCCCCTCCGCGCCGCGATCCTCACCGCCCACGCGCGGGCGCTGGCGGCGGACGAGCCCGGCTACTCCGACCCCGCGACGGGTCTGTTCGTGCTCACCGCCGCCTCCCTCGCGGCGCAGGGCTCGTGCTGTGACTCGGGCTGTCGCCACTGCCCGTACATCGTGTAAGGGTCACCGGGCGGGCGGGGAGTGCACGATCGTGATCGAGTGGGTCGTGGTCGAGCGGTGCCGGTGCGCCGCGAGCTCGCGGTACTCCGGGGATCTCCACCACGCGAGGCAGGCGGGCTCGGAGTCGAACGCGATGACGACGGTGCGGCCTTCCGGCCGGTCACCCTCCAGGACCGTCGGCGCGTCGTCGTAGGTCACGAACCGACCGCCGTGCGCCTTCAGGATCGGGAAGAACCCCTTCTCGTAGACGCGGTACCCGTCGGCGTCGTCGACGGTGAAGTGCGCGATGAAGTGGACGGGATCGGTCACGTTCGAGCCTCTCGTTCTGGGTCGGGGGGAACGGTTCACGCGCGCCGGTCGAGGTCCGCGAACGTCGCGGCGATGCCCGCGTCCAGGCCGGTCGCCCCGGCGCGGGCGAGGACGAGGAGCCCCTCGAACGCCATGAGGAGGCGACCGGCGAGCGCGTCGACATCGGCGCCCTCGGGAAGAGCGCCTCGGTCACGGGCCCGGGTGAGCGCGGCGGCGAACGCCGTCCCGATCGCATCGAGTCCGGCGCGGACCGCGGCGTGGATCTCGGGCACGCGTGCGGCGGCCTGGCCTGCGGTCGTCGTCAGCAGGCACCCACGCGCCGCCTCCTCCCCGGGAAACGGATCCAGCGCCGACGTGAAGAACGTGCGCAGGCCGGCGAGCGGATCCGCGGCATCGTCGAGATGGCGCCGGATGCGCACCCGCACCACCCGATCGACGTAGCGGTCGACGCACGTGGCGATCAGGTGGTCCCGACTCCCGAACCGGCGGTAGATCGACGGCGCCCGCAGCGTGAGCACGGCCTCGAGGTCCCGGATCGACACGGCGTCGCAACCGTCGCGCCACAGGAGATCCGTGGCGCGGTCGAGGACCTCGACGTCAGCGAGCTTGGCCGGTCGGCCCATGGTTCCCGTCGCCCGGTGCATTGCGGATTGACATTAGATAGCGGACGCTATCAAACTCGCCCCATGTCGACGGCCCGGCTCTCGAAGCAGTTCCGCACCGTCCACGGCGCGCGGATGGCGTACCACGAGGTCGGCGAGGGCGATCCCGTGGTCTTCCTGCACGGCAACCCGACCTCCTCGTACCTCTGGCGCGACGTCATCCCCCATGTGAGCGACCGCGCCCGGTGCCTGGCGCCCGATCTCATCGGCCAGGGGGACTCCGACAAGCTCGACGCACCCGGCCCCGGCTCGTACCGGTTCGTGGAGCACCGCGAGTACCTCGATGCGCTCCTCGACGACCTCGACCTCGGTGACGCCGTCACCCTCGTCGTGCACGACTGGGGATCGGCGCTCGGCTTCGACTGGGCGAACCGCCACCGCGACCGGGTCGCGGGCATCGCCTACATGGAGGCGATCGTCACGCCGGTCACCTGGGCCGACTGGCCGGAGAACGGGCGCGGCATCTTCCAGGCGATGCGCTCCGACGCCGGCGAGGAGTTGATCCTCACCAAGAACCTCTTCGTCGAGGCCATCCTCCCGGCCACGGTCATCCGCGACCTCGGGGACGAAGAGCTGGCCGAGTACCGCCGGCCGTTCGCCGCGCCCGGTGAGGACCGGCGGCCGACGCTCACCTGGCCGCGCGAGATCCCGGTCGAGGGCGAGCCGGCCGACGTCGTCGAGATCGTCGAGTCCTACGCGTCGTGGCTCGCGAGCTCGGCGGTGCCGAAGCTCTTCGTGAACGCCGAGCCGGGATCGATCCTCACCGGGCGCCCGCGCGAGCTCTGCCGCACCTGGCCGAACCAGACCGAGGTGACCGTCACCGGTCTGCACTTCGTCCAGGAGGACAGCCCGCACGAGATCGGTACCGCGATCGCGCGGTGGCTCGACGAGCGCTGACTCGACCGCGGGGCTCAGGCACAGTCGGCGCAGAGGCCGATGAGGTCGACGAGGTGGCGCTCGGTCCGGAACCCGGTTCGGCGACCGATCCGCCGGGTCGCGTCCTGCAGCGACTGCTCCAGCCGGGCCGGCGCCTCGAAGTCCTCGACGCCTCCGCAGTTGGAGCAGACCAGATGGTGGTGATGGTGGTCGGTGAGATCCTCGGCGAGCTCGTAGTGCGCGTGGTCGCCGGCGGTGATGACGCGGTGGACGACGCCCACCTGATCGAGCGTCGTGAGGTTCCGGTAGGTCGAGCTCATCGCGAGGCTCGGGTCGGCGGCCGCGATCTCCGGGATCGTGAGCGGCCGGTCGGTGTCGGCGAGGACGCGCACGAGCGCGGCGCGGTTCCGCGTGAAGCGCTGACCGACCCGCGCGAGGCGGGCAGCGATGCGTTCGCCGAGCTGGGGATCGAGATCGGGCATGGGGCAGCTCCGGGGACACGGTGAGAGAGCGACACGCGCACGGTAGTGAGCGGGTTGACCAATGAAATGAGAATAGTTATCATACTCTTTCTTCCACCGCCGAGGCTCCCCCCATGACCCGCTCCCACAGATGGCTGCTCGCGATCGCGACCGGCACCGCGGTCCTCGGCGCGTGCACGTCGTCGAACGGCAGCGCGAGCAGGGCCCCGAAGGGCGACTGCCCGAGCGCCCCCGTCCGGGTGGTGGTGAGCGTGGACCAGTGGGGCGACATCGCGAGCCGGTTGGCGGGCGACTGCGGTTCCGTGACCACCATCTTCAAGAGCTCCTCCGCCGACCCGCACGACTACGAACCCACCCCGGCCGAGACCGCGGAGTTCACGGGGGCGAAGCTCGTGGTCGTGAACGGTCTCGACTACGACCCCTGGGCGGACAAGGCGGTGGCAACGCTCGGTGCCAGGCCGGCGGTCGTCAACGCGGGTCGGGTGGTCGGACTGACCAACGGCGACAACCCGCACATCTGGTACGGCCCGCGGATGGTGTACCGGGTCGCAGATGCGATCACGGCGGAGCTCGAGCAGCTCCGGCCCGCGGACGCGGCGTACTTCCGCCAGCGCCACACCGCGTGGCGTCGCTCCATGCGTCCCTACGACGCCGAGATCGCGACGATCAAGGCGGCCGCCACCGGCACGTCCTACGCCGCGACCGAAGGCGTCTTCACCTACATGGCGACGGCCGTCGGCCTGACGAACCGGACGCCACCGGGCTACGAGTCCGCGACGGCCAACGGGTCCGAACCGTCGCCGGGCGACCTCCACGCGTTCGAGCAGGCCCTCGCGGACGGGCGGATCGCGGTCCTGATCGACAACACGCAGACCCAGGGCGCGATCCCCGACCAGATCCGCATCGAGGCGAAGCGAGCGCGGGTCCCGGTCGTGCCGGTCACCGAGAGCGTGCCGCCGCGGGTCCCGACGTTTCTGTCCTGGCAGCTCAGCCAGCTGAAGGACCTGGCGCGGGCGGTCGCCCGGTGATCGACGCGCTCACGCTCGACGACGTCAGCGCAGCCCGCGACGGACACGTCGTCTGGTCCGAGGGCAGCTTCTCGGTGCGGTCGGGTTCGGTCGTCGCGGTCATCGGACCCAACGGATCGGGCAAGACCACCTTCCTCCACATGATCCTGGGTCTCATCGCGCCTGCGTCGGGTCGGCTGACCGTGTTCGGCGACGAGCCGCACCGCGGCAACCCGCACATCGGCTACGTGCCGCAGAACTACACGGCCGAGATCGGCGAGGCCATCCGCTGTCGCGATCTCGTCACCCTCGGGCGCACGGGCACGCGCTGGGGTCTCGGCGGCCGGTCCGGCGAGCGGGCGCGCGTCGACGCGGCGCTCGACGCGGTCTCCGCGCTCGATGTGGCGAACCGGCGCGTCTCGCAGCTCTCGGGGGGTCAGCAGCAGCGCGTCGCGATCGCGCAGGCGCTCGTCGGCGATCCCGACCTGCTCCTCCTCGACGAACCGCTCGCCAACCTCGACGTCCGCAACCAGCACGAGATCGTCGAGCTCCTCGGCCGGCTGCACGCCGAACGCTCCGTCACCGTCCTCGTCGTCGTGCACGACCTGAACCCCCTGCTGTCGATCCTCGACGGCGCGATCTACCTTCTGGACGGTCACGCCCACTACGGCGCAATCGGCGAAGTCGTCGACAGCGAGCTGCTCACCCATCTCTACGACACGCCGATCAAGGTCGTGCGCACCGCGCAGGGCGACCTGTTCACCCGAGGCTGATCCTGATGATGCACGTGCTGGCCGACGTCGGGTACCAGGCCAACTGGGCCGAGGTGCTCCGGGCGGGGTTCATGCGCAACGCGTTCATCGGCGGGACGCTCGTCGCGGTCGCGTCGGGCCTGATCGGCTACTTCGTGGTGATCCGGCGCGACGCGTTCGCTGCCCACGCGCTCGCCCACATCGGCTTTCCCGGCGCGACCTTCGCGGTGCTCGCGGGGATACCGGTCACCCTGGGGCTCGCGATCTTCTGCGTCAGCGGGGGACTCGCGATCGGTGCGCTCGGGAAGCGGGTGACGAACCGCGAGGTCTCCACCGGCACGATCCTGGCCGTCGCGACCGGCCTCGGGGTCCTCTTCGCGTCGCTGGCGTCCGAGAACACGAGCACGCTCACGAGCGTCCTGTTCGGCAACCTGCTCGCGATCTCCCACGCCCAGATCCGAACCTTCACGGCGTTCACCCTCGCGTTGACGGTGGCCCTCGCCGTCATCGCCCGCCCACTGCTCTTCGCGTCGGTCGACCCGCAGGTGGCCGAGGCGAAGGGTGTCGCGGTGCGGCCGCTCGGGATCGCGTTCATGGTGCTCCTGGCCCTCGCGATCACGATGGCGGTCCAGGTCGTCGGCACCCTGCTGCTGTTCGCGCTGGTCGTGACGCCGGCCGCGACTGCGCTGGCGATCACGGCCCGGCCCGCCGCCGTCGTCGCCCTCGGTACCGGGATCGGGCTCGCCGCAGTCTGGCTCGGCCTCGTCGTCGCGGTGATGTTCAACCTGCCCCCGAGCTTCTGCATCGTGAGCCTCGCGTTCCTGACCTGGCTCACCGCGCTCGGCATCACGAGAACGCGCCACGGGCGCGTCCGATCAGGCTCGGGTACGACGGGTCACGACCACCACGGCGGCGACCGCCACCATCCCGAATCCGCCGAGCTCAGCCTCTGACCCTGCTCAGCCCGCGGCGCGATGGATCGCCCTCCGGATCCGGCAGTAGGTGCCGCAACGACACACGTTTTCGATCGCGTCGATGTCCGCGTCGGTCGGGTGCGGGTGGGCGGCGAGCAGCGCGACCGCGGTCATGATCTGGCCGGGCTGGCAGAAGCCGCACTGGGCCACGTCCTCGTCGATCCAGGCCTGCTGGACCGGGTGCAACGAGCCGCCGTCGGTGAGCCCCTCGATCGTCGTCACGACGTGACCCGCGCAGTCGGCGACGGGCGTGATGCACGGGTTGAACACGGCACCATCCAGGTGGCTCGTGCACGCCTTGCACACCCCCACGCCGCAGCCGTACTTCGGCCCGGTCACGCCGAGGCGGTCGCGGAGCACCCACAGCATCGGCTCGTCCGCCTCGGCCGTGACCGTGGTGGTGGCGCCGTTGAGCGTGAAGGTGTAGCTGGGCATCGCGGCGCTCCTCACCCCGAGATCGGGAAGCTGGTCGGCGTCGTTCCGGTCGCGCGCGCGTACGCGTTGGCGACCGCGGCCGCGGCGGCGGGGAACCCGAGCTCGCCGGCGCCACCGGGTTCGCCGGTCGGTGGCATGACGGCGACGTCGATCTCGGGTGGGCTGTCCGCCATGCGCGCGAAGCGGTAGTCCGAGTAGCTGCCTTCACGGACCGCGCCGCCGTCGATGTGGAGACCGGCCTGCAACGTCATCGACAGGCCGTCCACCAGCACCCCCTGCGCCTGCGCCTCCAACCCGCGGGGGTTCACCGCGCGCCCGACGTCGACCGCGCAGACCCCCCTGGTGACCCGTGGCGCCTGCGGATCGCGACAGTCGATCTCCACCAGGTAGGCGATGACGGACTTGTACTCCTCGTGGATCGCAACGCCCTGCGCGGTGCCCGCCGGCATCGGTCGCCCCCACTGGCCGTCGGCGGCGACTCGATCGAGCACGGCGCGAACGCGCGTCGACGTGAGCTGCTTGCGGCGGAACGCCACGGGATCGGTGTGCAGTGCCCGCGCGATCTCGTCCACCATGATCTCGTTCACGGTGGCGGTCTGGCCCGAGTAGATGGACCGCCACGAACCCGTCGGGAACGCGAGGGGAACGTCGGTGAGCGTCTGGGTCGCGACCCCGAAGGCGTACGGCAGGTTCTGGCTGAGCGTGAAGACGGACTGGGTGACCGTGGGGCTGAGCGCACCGAAGCCGGCCGCGGAGAGGGCCTCGCCCAGGCCGTGGGAGAAGTCGACCGGCAACGTCGCCGTCCGGTGCTCGTAGGCGCGCACTCCACCCAGCAGCATCGTTGCCCGCACCTTGTGATGGCTCGCGGGCCGCATGCGCCCGTGGCGGACGTCGTCGTTGCGGGTCCACATCAGCTTGACGGGACGGCGCAGCGCCTTCGAGATCTGGGCCGCCTCGATCGCGGGCTCGAAGAACAGCCGGTGGCCGAAGGAGCCACCGGCGCGCACGACGTGGAGCGTCACCTGGTCAGGCGCCAGGCCCACCGCGGCGGCGACCGACTGGGCGGCGACGATCGGGCTCTTGGCTCCGTACCAGAGCTCGGCCGAATCGGACCGGACGTCGGCCACACACGTCAGGACCTCGAGCGGCGCGTGAGGCGCGAAGGCGAAGTCGAACTCGCGCGTCACCGAGAGAGCTCCGAGCGGCGGTGCGAGGAACGGCGGCGCGGCGGCGCGGAGCCGGGCGCGGATCTGGGAATCGGAGAGACCCGCGTTCGGGCCCGGATCCCAGGCGATCCGCAGCGCGTCCCGTGCCGCCTGGGCCTGTCCGAACGTCTCGGCGGCGACGGCCACGCCACTCGGGATCGTCGTGATGCCGAGAACCCCGGCCATCGCACGGGCGGCGGAGTCGTCGACCGAGACGAGCGACCCACCGATCGTCGGAGCCCGTGCGACGACGGTCGGCGCGCCCGCGATGTCGAGGTCCAGCGCGTATTCGGCGGCGCCGGTGACGATGTCACGCGCGTCGAACCGCGTCGTGGGCGTACCGACGATCGTGAACTGGCTCGGATCCTTCGGGGTCGCCGGCACCGACGGGACCCCTACCCGCGCGGCCGCGGCCGAGAGCGAGCCGTAGGTCGCGGTCCGACCGTCCGGGGCGTGGACGACGGAGCTCTCGGTGGTCAGCGTGGAGGCGCTGACCCCGAACCGCTCGGCGGCGGCAGTGACCAGTCGGGCTCGCGCTGCGGCCGCGACCGCGCGCATCGGGGGATACAAGGCGTGCACCGAGTTCGACGCCCCGGTGAGCTGGTTCCAGATCAGCTCGGGCCGGGCCTCGTCGAGCACGACCTCCACGGCGTCGAGGCGGGCATCGAGCTCGTCGGCCGCGACCATGCCCATCGCGGTGGTGATGCCCTGGCCGACCTCGGCACGGGGCACGTGGACGACGACACGGTCATCCGGCGTGATCTCGATCTTGAGGAGGTAGGCGGTGGGCAGGGTCGCGAGGGTCAGCGCATCCGTGAGGTCGACGGCGTCGGCCACCGAGACCGACGCGCCGGCCGGTGCCGCGTCGAGACCGAGGAGATCGTCGACGCGTCCGACCACGACGGTGAGCGCGGGCGCCGCCACGACGATGGTCAGGAATCCGCGACGCGACACGCCGTGCGGCGCGTCCGCCCCCGTCGACCCGGGGCCGGGCCCGGGTGTTCGCGGTGATCGCTCCCGTGTGGACAACCAGCTCCCCCAGAGGTCCCGACGCGGACGGTGCGCGCGATATCACCGCGCACCGGGTCGACCGTACCCAGGGTGGACCGCCGTTTCGATCAACGCTCCCCCAACGTTCGCGGGACGGCCTCACCCAGAGCCGATGACCGCGAAGACCTCGACCTCCTCGCCCAGACCCTTGAAGCTGCGACACCCTCGACTCTCGAACGAGAGGTCGGACCCGAGGGAGAGGTCCTTGACCGTTCGGGTGACGAGGACCTCCGAGTTGTCCGCGGCATCCATGACCCGAGCGGCGAGGTTGACGGCGATCCCGGCGACGTCGTCGTCGCGAATCTCGCATTCACCGGCATGGACTCCCGTGCGAATCTCGAGACCGAGCGGCTGCCGCGCGCCGAACGATCTCCTGCGCGCACCGGACGGCTCGGGCCGGACCGTCGAAGACGGCGAGCACACCGTCGCCCGTCGTCTTCACGACCCGGCCGCGATGGGAGACCACGGCGCTCCGGCACACGGCATCGTGGGCGTCGAGCAAGCGATGCCATTCTGCGTCGCCCAGGGTCCGGGCCCGGGCGGTCGAATCGACGATGTCGGTGAACAGCACGCTGGCCAGCACCCGTTCCGACGAGACCGGGGTGCTGGCAACGTGCCCGGTGAGGAACCGCTCGACCGCATCGACGATCAGATCCGCGTCCTCGGCGAGCCAGCTCGTGTGGAAGTCGCGCGGGAGCTCGACCAGCTCGCAGGACGGGAGGCGCTCGGCCAGGTAGCGGCCCATGGACACGGGCGCGATGGGGTCGTCCGTGCAGTGGAGCACCAGCGTCGGGTTCTGGATGCTGGGGAGCACGGAGCGCACGTCGATCTGGTTGATCAGTCCGAGGATGTGCGCGGCCTGCTGCGGGGTTGCGGTGTAGCGCTCCATCTTCGCGGCCAGACGTCGTTCGCGGTCCGGGTCGGGCGCGTGCTGGGCGAAGCGCTTGAGATAGTCGCCCGTTCCCCACGACTGCTCGACGAACGGCTGCGCGGTGGCGAGTGCCGTGCTTCCGATCGGATAGTCCGGCGCGGGAGAGTACCGAGCGAACGTTCCGTAGAGCACGAGCTTGTCGACCCGGTCGGGAAAGGTCGCGGCGAAGAGCAGCGCGAGCGGACCCCCTTCCGAGATTCCTCCAATGTGCGCGCGGTCCCAACCCACGGCGTCCATCACCGCACGGATGTCATCGACGCGGTCCTCGAAGGAACCGAAGTCGGCCGAGTGGTCGGAGAGGCCCGTGCCACGCTTGTCGAACGTGAGGGCCCGCGCGAACTCACCGCAGCGGCGGAACCCCCGCTCGAAGAAGGGCGCCTCCCAGTTCAACTCGACATGCGAGATGAAGCCGGGCACCCACACCATTCGGGGGCCATCGCCCCACTCCTGGTACGCGATCGTGACATCTCCGCCACGCGTATAGCGGGTGACCGGCACGTCCACCCCGCCAACGGTACCGGACCCGGCGCCAGACCAACTCGGGGCCAGCGTGCGCCGCCTCGGGCCGTTGGGCGAGGAACCGCCGGGGTGCCCACGACGACGCGCCAGGGACCGTCCGTGTGGGCACGCAGTGGTCACGCCACCGATCCGGCGAACAACACGGAACGCCAGCAACCCCGTGACCAGCGCTTCTGCGGTGGAGACGATGGGACTCGAACCCACGACTTCCTGCTTGCAAAGCAGGTGCTCTAGCCAACTGAGCTACGTCCCCGAAGGTCCGTCCATCGTACGCGCCGCCCAGCCCAGCGCCCGGAGGATCGGGTCGTCCTCACATCGGCCCCGGGCAGGCGGCTCGAAGCCACGAGTCCCCGGACGGGCTCCGGCCTGACCGAACGGGCGTCAAGCGTGCCGGTCGGGGTGCCGACACATCGGGCGTGCCGACCCGGGAGCCGTCATGACACCGACGGAGCAGGAAGCCGAGCTGATCGAGAGCGCCCAGCCCGTGCTGGGCGACGAGCCGATCGTCGCGGCAGGCGTCTTCGGGCTCCAGCATCTCGTGAGCGGCGCGTCCGCGTCCGACGCCGACTGGTTCACCGACCCCGAGGACGACGCGAGCGTGGGATCACCGGCTGATGTCGAGCTGATCGTGGCGGTCACCACCGAGCGCATTCACGTCATCCGCTGGGGCCATGACCCGGGACCCGAGCGCATCGTCGGGACGTTCGCCCGGGCGACGACCGAGGTCGAGATCGCCCGGTTCGGTCTCTCGCGCATGATCAAGCTCGAGGACCCGGCGAGCGGCGCGCACATCGAGCTGCACGCGTCGGTCTCACCGGCCGCTCGACGGGGTGGCCCCGATCAGCACGTGCTCGAGGAGCTGGTCCGCACCGCGGCGTGAGGTCCCGTTCAAGCCGTGGCGCCGAGCTGCCGACGACTCCCGCCATGCGCAGGAAGCCCTGGGACCCCGCCGCGGGCGAGACCGCGGAGACGATCTTCCGGGCCACCGAGGCGGAGCTCTCCGAGCACGCCCGGACGGCGATCGTCGACGACGAGCCGATCGTGGCCGCCGGCGCCTTCTGGCCCAACGGTGCGACCAGGGAGACGATGGAGCACGGCACCGTCGGTGGGCACAAGCTCGGCGCGGTGTTCGGTCCGAACGTCGGCGTCGTGCTGGCGCTCGCGGAGGCGGCCTCGGGCCGCGGCGCGGCGCCGGAGAAGTACGACATGGCCAAACCGCTGATCGTCGCGGTCACGTCGGCCCGCATCCACATCGTGGAGCCCGCGATCGTGGGGACCCCCGCCCGGGTTGCGCAGTGCTTCGAGCGCGCGACGACCGTTGCGCACGTGAAGCGATGGGGCCTCAACCGGATCCTGTTCCTCGATGACGACGTCGCCGGCCGGCACTTCCGGCTCCTCGCCTCGATCGCCCCGTACCTGGCGCGGTCGGGACCGGAGAAGGCGGTGCTCGCCGAGATCACCGCCGCCGCCTGACCACGGGGTGCGCGCGCCCGTCAGGCGGGCACCCACGTCGCGTGGAATCCGTAGGGCACCCGCTGAGGGAGCTCGACCCGGGCCACGGGTCCCTTCGTGATCGCGGTCGCGTCGAGCACCACGAGCTCGGACCGGCGCGTCCGGTCGTCGAACTCGAACGCGAGGAGATACCCGGCGTCCTCGCCGTGCCCGGTGGGGACGAACAGCCATTCTCCCGTGTGCCGGGTCGAACCGGGGTCCCAGCTCTCGCGGGTACCACGCCGATCGTCACGCTTGATCACCCCGCCGAAGTCGACGACGGCGTCGGTCTTTCGTGTGGCCACCAGGTAGCTGTACCGCTGCGCCCGGCCCACCTGGCGCGGATCACGCGTCGGCAGCTCGCCCGGACGGTCGGTCTCGATCACCTCGTCACGGACCCGGCCCGTCGTCGTGTCAAGCGTCCACCGCCGCTCGGAGAGCTCGCCACCGAACGCGGCGCCGGGCACGAACATCGAGGACAGCCGGCAGACGTCCAGGACCACATCGGTGCCCTCTCGGTGCGCGTTGATCCCGTGGAAGACGTAACACGGGTCGATCTCGTACCAGGTCATCTCGCTCGCGGGACCGCCGAGGGGCATCACGCCGACCCGCGCGCCGACCGACGGTGACCAGCGGTACGGCAGCGCACCGGAATCGGGGTGCTGGATCCACTTCGTGGCCGCGGCGAGATCGAACACCACGGGCAGGTCCCAGAACACGACGTCGTGCTCGGTGATGGCGAAGTCGTGCATCATCGTCGAACGCGGGATGTCGACGACCTCCGAGTGCGACAGCGTGCCGTCCGGCTCGATCACGTGGTAGGTGAGGAACGGCGCGACGAACCCGTACCCGAACGCGTGCATTCGCCCCGTCGCCGGATCGATCTTGGGGTGGGCGGTGAACGCCGTCGTCAACTTGCCGCCGAAGTCCTGGATGCCGACGGTCGACAGGTCCGAGGGGGACAGCTCGTAGGGGAAGCCGACCTCGCCGCTCGTCAGGAGCCGGCCGCCGTGGAACAGGGCCGAGACGTTGCTCTGCGTCGAGCTCCCGCCCGGCACGCCGGCCCCGAACCCGACCCCGGCGTCGTACAGGGACGTGTGGACGTAGCGGTTGCGGTACCACCGGGCTCGGCCCGATTCGAGGCGCACGCCGTGGACCATCCCGTCGCCGAAGAACCAGTGGCTCGAGTCCGCGTGTTGCGGGTTCGAGCCGTTGCGCACGTAGAGCCCGCTCAGCTCGGGCGGGAGCGCACCGTGCACGTGGAGGTCGAAGGCCTCGACCTCCTTCGCGACCGGCCCGAAGTTCCCGTCGAGCCACCATCCTCGGGCGGACGGGGAACCGGACCTGCCGGCTGACGCCGACCGGGCGGCGGTGGTGTCGGCATCGCTGCCGCACGCCGCGAGGATGGACGCCAGCGGGAGGCTGCCGGCCACCAGCGCGGACCACCGCAGGAGGTCGCGCCGCGAAGGTTCGGGCCCGGTCACCGGGGGATGGTCCTCGATCGAGGTCGGTGCCGCAAGTTCCGCGGACCCACGGTGTTCGGGCAGATCACCGCGTGGATCAGGCCATCTCGGCCGCGAGATCGGCGAGCTTCATCGTCGAGCGCCAGTTCCGTGCGGTCCCGGCGAGACCGAGCGTGCGCATCACCGCGGGCACGAACGTCGTCTTGCCCATCCCGTTCGGGGTGTGGAGGTACGCCTCACGGTCGACGACCGTCACCTCGTCCGGCACGTACGCCGCGGGGTCGAGCGCGTCGAGCGTCGGTGTCACCCCCTCGAAGAGGAAGAGGACCGACAGCTTCGTCGCGTCGTCGGTGCGGTCGGCCATCGGATTCCGCTCGACGATGGAGCGCAGCTGCCCCGCGGTGCGCGTCGCGATCCGCGTGTCGATGCCCGATGCCTCGAGGATCGCGTCGTGGAGCACCTGGGTGACCTTCCTCGCGCCGGCCCTCGACCGGAAGAGCACGTTGCCGCTCTGGATGAAGGTCGAGACGTCGTCGAACCCACACGCCTCGGCGATGGTCCGCAGATCCGCCATCTTGAGAGACCGGCCACCGACGTTGATCCCGCCGAGCAGGGCCGCGTACACGGTCACGGCACTACTTGTACCCGACCATGATGTGCTCGAGCCATGCCGGCGGCGCGGCCGACAGCAACGTGTTCAGGTCGAGGTAGTCGTGCCAGCGCACGATCTTGCCGTCGCGGATCTCCTGCACCGACACGAACGGCAGGTGCACGTGCTCGCCGGTCTCCCAGAACCACTCCTCGGAGTGCTCGGTGATCACGGTGTCGCCGTCGGCGACGATCGTGCCGTCGTGGAGCACGTAGTCCGCCAGCGGGCCGAGACCGAGCCGCAGCCGGGCTGCCACCTCCTCGGGACCGAAGGCACCCTCCTCGGGCGCGGGGACGTCGGTGTAGTGCCCGTCGGGCGCGAAGTACGCCCCGACGGCGTCGAAGTCGCGCCGGGCGAGGTCCGCCCAGAACCGCTCGACGAGGGCCTTGTTCTCTGCAGGAGTCGTCACGGGCGCACCGTAACGCGGAGCCCGAGCCTCGATCAGACGTAGTCGTAGGGCTGGTCGGGCTTGCCGACCGGATCCAGACCCTGCGCGCGGACCTGGGTGGTCAGCGCGCCGTGAGGTTGGGGGACGACGAGGCGCACCGTCGCCTCGACCCAGTGGTTCTTCGGTGGGATGCGGACGTTGCGCGGCACGAGCACGTCCAGCTGCATCGGGATCGCGTCCGCCGCACAGCAGCCGATGCGGAACCGCGTCAGGAGGAACCGGTGCGGCCGCCCGTGGTCGTCGGGCGTCACGAACCCGAGCACCCGGACGTCGTGCGTCGCGAGATACCCCTGGTTCGAGCGTCGACGCGACACCCCGATGTAGTCCGACAGCGGCAGCTTCGGCTCGCCGCCCGCGATCGCCTCCGTCCGCAGGAACCGGGCCACGTCGAAATCGGCCA
Source organism: uncultured Acidimicrobiia bacterium (assembly GCA_963752335.1). Taxonomy (GTDB): domain Bacteria; phylum Actinomycetota; class Acidimicrobiia; order IMCC26256; family JAENVU01; genus JAENVU01. Next base: position 24,803 of record CAVVXW010000003.1, read on the forward strand.
GGGGCCACTGCCGCTGCTGGAACGGGACCGCCCGGGCCGCCGAATACGAGTCGAGCGCGGCCGGCGCGAGCACGCCGGCGAGCACGGGGAGGATCAGCAGCCACGCGACCCGGGTGCCGTGGGCGTGGTCGTGCCCGTGGTCGAGATCGGATCCGCCCTCGACCGGGTCGCGGTCCCGCCATGCCGCGAGCGCCACGACGGTGCCGAGGAGCAGCAACACCGCGCCCGCGGCGACGAGGTAGGGCCGCATGCCGGGGCGGAGGAAGTGCAGCATGCCGTCGGTGAGGCCGAGCTGGAGCGCGATCGCGCCGAGCACCGCCACCAGGATCCCGCGGTTGAGCCCGTTCACAGCAGCAACCAGCCGACGAACACCGCGGAGAGCACGCACGCGGCAAAGGTGAGCGGCGCGAACCGGGCCGCGAAGCCCTTGCCGAACGTGCCCGCCTGCATCACGACGAGCTTCAGATCCACCATCGGGCCAACGACCATGAAGGTGAGCCGCGCGGTGGGCGAGAACTGTCCGAGGGCGGCCGCGACGAACGCGTCGGCCTCCGAGCAGATCGCGAGACAGACGGCGAGCACACCCATCGCGAGCACACCGGCGACGCCGGAGCCACCGACGCGCGCCAGGAGGTCCGACGGCAGGAACGTCTGGAGGGTGGCGACGATCGCGGCGCCGAGCACGAGGTACCCGCCGGCCTGGAGCATGTCCTCGACCGCGACGGACGCGTACGCGCCCCACCGCGACCGGTCGACGCGATGGGCCTCGACCTTGCGCATCCAGCGCTCGGCGTGCGCGGCGGACCACGTCCAGCCGACGATCACCGAAGCCAGCAGCGAGGCGAGCAACCGCGCCCACACCATCTCGGGCTGGTTGGGGAACGCGACCGACGTCGCCACGAGCACGACGGGATTCACTGCGGGCGCGGCGAGGAGGAAGGTGAGCGCGGCCGCGGTCGGAACGCCGCGCGAGATCATCCGCCGGGCCACGGGCACCGAGCTGCATTCGCACCCGGGCAGCGCCATCCCGGCGATCGCCGCGGTGGGCACGGCCAACACCGGCCGGTGCGGCAACGCCCGGGTGATCCACTCGGTGGGAACGAGCACCGCGATCCCGGCGGAGAGCAGCACGCCCAGGACGAGGAACGGCAAGGCCTGGAGGACGATGGCGAGGAAGACCGTCGACCAGTACTGGAGCGAGGGAACCGCGAAGAGCACCTCGCGGAAGTTGCTGCGGTAGACGACGACGATCGCCAGGTACAGCCAGACGGCGATCGCGACCTTCGAGAGTGGCGTGCGCCTCCGGGTTCCCGGCTGTGGGGCGGGGGCGACCGGTCCGACCGGTTCCGAGAGGGCTTCGTCCGTGGAAACCGTCGCCATCGCCCTGGGATCCCCCCTCGCCGACCGAGAAGGGTACCGCCCCCCTCGGGGGGTCCGGACCGCGGGACTCGGGCGACACCCCACCGAATCCGGGCCATTCGTCAAGCATCCCGACGGGCGAGCCGACACACTGGACCATGATGCGTACCGACGCGCGCCCTGCTGCGGCCCTCACCGACGTCCATCGCCTCGCCTCCGACCTCCGGGAAGGACTGACGCGCGTGCTTCGCGGCAAGCCCGAACCCGTGCGCCTCGCGGTCGTCACGCTCCTCTCGGGCGGCCATCTGCTCGTGGACGACGTCCCCGGCGTGGGGAAGACGCTGCTCGCCAAGGCCATGGCCCGGACGGCCGGCGGCTCGTTCCGCCGCGTCCAGGCGACGCCCGATCTCCTGCCCTCCGAGCTCACCGGCGTCTCGGTGTTCCACCTCGCCGGCAACGAGTGGGAGTTTCGTCCCGGTCCGCTGTTCGCGAACGTCGTGCTGGTCGACGAGCTCAACCGCGCCACGCCGCGTACGCAGTCGGCCCTGCTCGAGGCGATGGAGGAGCGGCAGGTGACCGTCGACGGCGTGTCGCGTCCGCTCCCCCAACCCTTCTTCCTGGTCGCGACGCAGAACCCGTTCGAGACCGCCGGCACGTTCCCGCTCGTGGAGGGCCAGCTCGACCGGTTCACCCTCGTCACCGAGATCGGGCCCCCGGATGCGGACACCGAGCGTGAGCTGCTCCTCGGCTCCGGGGGGGAGCCCGCGCTCGAGATCCTGCAGCCCGTGACCGATCCCCCCACCCTCGCCCGGGCGATGGCCGCGGTCCGGACCGTGCACTGCGCCCCCGAGGTCGCGGACTACACGGTCGCACTGACGAACGCGACCCGCGTCCACGGTGACGTCGCCATCGGCGCCAGCCCTCGCGCGTCCCTCGCACTGCTGCACGCGGCCCAGGCCCACGCGACGCTCGAGGGACGTGAGTACGTCGTTCCCGACGACATCGCCCGCCTCGCGGTCCCGGTCCTCGCCCACCGGCTCGTGCTGCGCGACCCCGGCCGCCTCGCTGACGGCCGCGCGCTGGTCCAGCAGGTGCTCGCCGCGCTGCCGATCCCGCGTCCGTGAGACGAGGGACCGCCGCCCGCCCCGGCGAGGGCATCCCCCGACCGATCATCGTCCCCAAGGCGGCGGTGATCCTCGAGCTCATCGGGCTCGCGCTGTTCATCATCGCCCGCACCACGGGTGCGGGATGGGACATCGTGCTGCTCTGCGCGTTGATCGCGGTCGTCCTCACCGGGTCGGTGCTGCCGGCGGTCGTGGTCGGTCGCGTGTCGGTCACCGCCCGCGCGCCTGCCGACGCGACCGTCGGCCGGCCGCTCCCGATCCAGCTGTCGGTGACCGGCCGCCACGTGAAGTTGCGGATCATCACGTTCGACTCGGAGTGGGTGCGTATCGACCGGCCGAGCACCGGTGAGGTCGTGGTGGTCCCGGTGCGGCGCGGGATCCTCACCCGTATTCGCGTGGAGGTGGTCGAGCGCGGCGCCGCTCGGCCTGAGCCGGTGGCAGCGCCGGATCCGCGTCGAGCTCCCCCGCGACGTCGAGATCGCGCCCCGACGCGAACCCACCGCGTGCCCGCTGGTGGTGGGCGACACCCACACGGCATCGGACCTCCAACAGACCGCCACCGGCGGAGCCGATCTGACACGCGGTGTCCGCGAGTACCTGGACGGTGACCCGATCCGGTCCGTGCACTGGCCGGCGACCGCGCGGACGGGCGCGGTGATGGTCCGCGAGTACGAGGGCCCGCGGCGCCCGGTCGTCGTCATCATCGCCGACCTCCGCGGGCCCGACCCCGAGGGCGTGGCGTCGCGCGCGGCGGGAATGGCCGACGACGCGCTCCGCCAGGGCGCGCGGGTCGACCTGGCCACCGCGGAGGTGGACGGTCCGCACCTCGGCCCGGTGCCCACGCCCCTCCACGTCGGCCGGCGCCTCGCGCGCGCCGCGATCGGGGCTCCCGCGATCGGCCCGATCCCGGCGGGGGCGACGGTCCACCACCTCGGGGGCGGTGGTCACCGATGAACCGGCCCCAGGACGTCGTCCCGCTCCGCGTCGCCGTGGCCGTGGCCGTCATGGCCGCGGCGATCGCGGCGCTGGGCGAAGGTGCCGGCGGCGGGATGCTCTGGGTCGTCGTGCTCCTCGGGTTCCCCGTCGCGTTCATCGTCGGCTACCTGGTCCGGGCGACCCGCCCGCTCCCGCTCCGAGTGGCGCAGTCGGTCGTCGCCATCGCGATCCTCGTCGGGTTCTTCAGCCGGCTCGGCCACCTCACCGACCTCGCCGCGCTCCAGGTGCCGCTCTCGCAGGCGTTCCTCTGGCTGCTCCTCCTGCACGCGCTCGACACCCCGAACCGGCGCGGGCTGATGGTGCTCCTGGTCTCGAGCCTCGTGCTCGTGGCCCTCGCCGGCGTGCTCTCCATCTCGATGGCGATCGCGCCGTGGCTCGTGGTCTGGGCGCTCGCAGCCCTGGTGGCCCTCGTGCTCGCCTACCGCGCGGAGCTCGAGGACCTCCCGGCCCTCGACGGAGCGCGACCCCCGCGCTTCACGCGCGCCAATCTCCTCGTCCCGGTCGCCGTCCTGGTCACGGTCCTCGTCGTCGGCTTCGGCGTGTTCATGTTCGTCCCCGTCGCGGGCACGAACCGCGCCCTGACGTTCCCCGCCGAGCTCCCGGACAACACCCCGGTCCGAACCAACGGGGGCATCGCGAACCCCTCGCTCGGGTCCGAGGACCCGGGCGCGGCGTCCGATCCCGGGCATGCGGGCACGGGCGGCCCGTCGTCGTTCGGCTACTTCGGCTTCTCCGACCACCTCGACACCTCACAACGAGGCCGGCCCGACGACACCCTCGTCATGCGGGTCCGGGCGTCGGCGCCCGACTTCTGGCGGGGCCAGACCTTCGACCTGTGGGACGGGCGGGTGTGGCATGTCGGCGACGACCGCCCGAGCACGATCGGCGGCGACCAACCCATCGGCATCCCACGCGTCGCGGCGGACGGACCCGTCCAGTCGGCGATCAACACCGACGAGCTGGTCCAGACCTACTACCTGACCGAGGTCGGCCCGAACTCGATCTTCGCCGCCGATCGGCCGGCCAAGGTGTACTTCCCCGACCGGACGATCTTCCAGAACCAGGACGGCACCCTCCGCGCCGGCGTACGGCTCGACGCCGGGGCGATCTACACCGTGGTGAGCGACCGAACGCTCGTCACCGAGGCGTCGCTGCGGGCGCAGTACCCCGACCCGATGCCCGCCGAGATCGCGCAGCAGTACGCGCAGCCACCGACGACGACCGCCCGCGTGCGAGACCTCGCCCACCGGATCACCGCGTCGGCGCCCACCACGTACGACAAGATCCTCGCGATCGAGCACTACCTCGGGACGCACACCGAGTACTCGCTCGACATCCCCCGCCTGCCCCGCGGCACGGACGCGGTGGACCACTACCTCTTCGTCGACCACCGCGGCTTCTGCGAGCAGATCGGCACGACCCTCGTCGTGATGCTCCGCGAGCTGGGCATCCCCTCCCGCCTGGCGGTGGGCTACACGCCCGGCGAGCGCAACCCCTTCACCGGGCTCTACGAGGTGAAGGCCAGCGACGCGCACGCGTGGGCCGAGGTGTACTTCCCGGGCATCGGCTGGCAGGGGTTCGATCCGACGGCCAAGGTGCCGCTCGCGGGTGACTCCCTCATCGACTCGGCCGGCGCCGGAGCGCTCGACTATCTGAGCGCCCGACTCGACATCCCGAGCAGCGTGCTCATCGCGCTGGTCGTCCTCGCCGGACTCGTCGGGCTCGTCTTCGCGTTCCGCAACGTGTCGCGGCGACCGCGTCGCCTGGCGATCTCCCGGTCGTGGGCCTCACTCCACCTCGCCCGGCTCGAAGCGCTCGGCCGGGCCCGCGGTCGACCGCGTGCTCCCAGCGAGACGACGCCGGCCTACGTGCGGGCGCTCGGCACCCTCGCCCCGCACCGGGCCGGGGATCTCGAGCAGGTCGGGCGCGCGCTCGACCAGGCGATGTTCGGGAACCGTCCTCCCGACCCCGGGACCCGACGATCGGTCGACGACCTCGTCGCGGCGATCGGTGCGGACTGGGCGCAGGCGCGCAACCCCGAGGACCTCGTCCCGGTCTGATCCCGCCGCCTCCGGGAACCGGGAACCGATTCCGGTCGTCCTACGCTCCGTCGACCCCGAGGAGCCCGCCCGTGTCGTTCGAATCGATCGTCCCGCCACCACGGACCGGCGCCGAGCGTCGCCGGTGGGGCCGCGCTCGGGGCGATCGCCCTGGCGGTCGTGCTCGTCGCCGCGGGGATCGCGGCCGCGGTCTCCCGCGGGGGGACCGGTGGGCGCCCGAACCCGAAGGCCCTCGCGCTCACCGGACCACTCGCGGCCGCCGACGGTTCCGCGCTCGAGGCCACGGCTCCGGCCGCGATGCCCCTGGGCGTGACCCCGACCTACGAGTTCCCCGCCGCGCTCGCCGATCTCGGCCCTCGGGCCCCCGTGTGGCGGCTCGCAGGCTCCGGGATCGACACCGACCGCGTGTCGACCTGGGCCGATGCGCTCGGTGTCGACGGCGCCGTCGAGCAGCTCGCCGACGGTGGGCAGCGCGGTCTCCGGGTCGTCGGCAAGGACGCGATCCTCGGGGTCCTGGCGGCGCCGACCCCCTGGCTCTCCTACCAGCGCGGGACGGTGGCGGACGGCGCGACGACAACCGCGAGCGGCGCCGGCGGCTCGGCGACGGTGGGTCCGGACGGCAGCGTGACCGTCACGTCGGCCGAGGGCGAGGTCTGCACCTCGGCCACGACCAACGCCGACGGCACCACGTCGGTCGCGCCGTGCGGGCCGACCGTCGAACCGCCGTCGCGATCGGGGGTGCGGCTGCCGACCCTCGCCGAGACCCGGGCCGTCGGCGAGCGGATCCTGGCCGATCTGGGTGTCCTCGACGGCACGTGGGAGTTCGCGGTGCGCGACGGCGCGGGATTCTCGGTCGCGACGTCGTGCTCGGCCGGCATCCGCTGCCGCGCGCCCGCGGCCCGGGAGTACCTGACGAGCCGGGCGCTGGTCGCGACCCGCACGATCGGCGGGCAGCCGGTGGCGGGCACCGAATGGACCGTGGACGTCGGGGACGAGGGCGTGATCGACTCCGTCCAGGGTCCGCTGGGCACCCTCGAGCCGGTCGGCGACTTCCCGCTCGAGACGCCGCGAGCGGCCTTCGACCGGGGAACGAACCCCTCGGGTCCCGTCCCGGAGCCGGCGATCGCGTGTGCGCCCGGCTCGTGTCCGAGCGTCACGATCACCGTCGAGGGCGTCTCCCTGCGCACCGCCGTCTGGCTCGGCGGCCAGGCCGGCACCCGGTACGTCGTGCCGATCTACCACTTCACCGGGCGCGCCTCCGATGACACTCCGTGGAGCCGCGACGTGATCGCGCTCACCGACGCGGCGCTCGCGCCGGGACTCCGCGACGACGCCTCGCCGCCGACCATCCCGGCGCCGATCCCGGGCGCGATCCCCGGGGCGACGAAACCGTGTCGCACACCGAACGAGGTCTGCGCCGGCGGTACGTCCGGACCGCCGACCTCGGGATCGGCGGTCCCGTAGCCCTCAGCTGACGGGCACGCCCTCGAACACCGCGACCTTCACGCCGCGATGGGCCAGCTCCGCGAGGAATCCGGGCGGCACCGCGACCGCGCCGAGGCCGTGGACGCCAGGGGCCGCGCGCACGATCCCCCGGAGCACCCCGGCCAGACCGCCGACCGCGAGCGCGAGCACCGTGCCGGCGGCGACCTCGGTGCGCTCGATCGCGCCGTAGACGACGGCCTCGCGCGCTGCGCCCCGCGTGCCCCACACCTCGACCCGCAGCGCACCCCACTCGTTGATCGGGTCGGGGCGACGCGGCCAGGACCGGACCGGCTTCTCCGCGCGCGCGAACCGGACCGTTGCCCGGTCGAGACCGGGCACCGCGTCGCGGAGCAGCTCGAGCCCGTTCGCGACCGGTTCGCACGCCCGCGCGTTCACCGGGTTGGGGAACCACACCAGCTCCTCGCCGCCGCGGCGGCGGAGCTCCTGGATGGAGCCGTCCCTGAGCTCGGCGCCCTTGTCCGCGAGGGCGACGCGGACGGTGCTCGCGCTGGCCTCACCCGCCGCCCCCCAACGCGCCACGTTCACGTCGTCGACGACATCGAATGCGTCACCGGCGTGACGGAGCAGGACGTCCGAGAGTCCCGGCGCGAGTCCCGCGCCCACCACGATCGGGATCCCGAGCTCGACGGCGTCCCGGTCGAGCTCGAGGAGCGACTGGATCGTCCCGGTGTCGTCGGCCGCGGACACGCAGGGCACCCCGGCGTTGAGCGCATCCCGCACGATGGAGACGTCGTCGCCCGCCGGGACCGCGCACGCGACGATGTCGACTCCTTCCGGCAGATCCATCCCTGCCTGCCAGCCGACGACACCCGCCGCATCACCCATCAGCTTCGCGACGTCGGCGGCCCGTTCGGGACGGGCGTCGGCCACGAGAAGTCGGTCGATGCCGTCGGTCTCCACCAGCTGGCGCGCCGCCCGGCCACCGACGGCGCCGGCGCCGACGAGCAGGACCGTGGTCACCGGAAATCGGGAGCTTCGAGCTCGCGCCATCCACCCGACGTCGGCGGGACGCCACCCTTCCCCCGGAGCCGCACGAGCACGCCGGCGACCGCCGCGACGAACACGACGATGAGCCCTCGACGAAACGCCCGCATCGCCGGAGTGTAGAACGCACCCGCGCGTACGGTCCGAGGTTGCGTCCCGGCCGCGCGTCCCATAACATACAACCAGATGGTTGTAGATCGAGCCCCCCGCGCCACCGAGGTCGACCGGCGCTTCCACGCCCTGGCGGATGCGACGCGTCGGGACATCGTCGCTCGGGTGCTTCGCGAGGACCAGTCCGTCAGCGCACTCGCCGAGCGGTACCCGATGAGCTTCGCGGCGGTCCAGAAGCACGTCGCGGTGCTCGAGCGGGCGGGAATGGTCACCAAGCGCCGGCGGGGGCGCGAGCAGCTCGTCCGCGGCGACGTGACCTCGGTGCGCGAGATCGCCTCGTTGGTGGACGGACTCGAGACCATCTGGCACGACCGCATCGACCGCATGCACGAGATCCTCGACGAAGACGAAGGAGCCACGACATGAGCGTCACCAGCATCGAGAAGGACCCCGCCGCGTTGACGATGACCGTCCACACGTCGTTCGGCGCCACCATCCAGCGTGTGTGGCAGCTATGGGCCGACCCGCGCCAGCTCGAACGCTGGTGGGGTCCGCCGACCTATCCCGCGACGGTGACCCAGCACGAGCTCGTGCCCGGCGGTCGCGTCCGCTACTTCATGACCGGACCCGAGGGTGACCGCCACGGCGGGTACTGGCGGGTTCACGAGGTCGTCGCGCCACACCGCCTCGCGTTCGAGGACGGCTTCGAGGACGACCAGGGTGCTCCGAACCCCGAGATGCCGGTGTCGAAGACCGAGGTGGTGCTCGGCGACCTGGCCGACGGGGGGACGAGCATGGTCGTGACGACGACGTTCGCCTCGACCGAGGCGATGGAGCGCTTGCTCGCGATGGGCATGGAGGAGGGCATGCGCGAGGCCATGGGCCAGATCGACGCCCTGCTCGACGCGTAGCGCCCACGCCGGGTGCGAGCGCCGCGGGGTGCGGCTGAGGCGCTGCAACGGACTCGTGGTCGGCGCCTCGGGGTGTGTGGTGGGGCTAGCAAGAATCGAACTTGCGACCTCATCCTTATCAGGGATGCGCTCTAACCGACTGAGCTATAGCCCCGCGAAGCGGTGCAGGCTAGCCGCGGCAGGTTCGGCCGGGCCCACCAGAATCCGGAGTCACTCGACCTCGGAGAGCGTGAGCTCGATCCCACCGACGAGGTCGGAGAACACGTTGAACAGTGCGGTCGCGATGACCGTCACGATGGTGAGCAGGGCGACGATCACGAGCCCGACGAGTGACGCACCGAGGAGCAGCTGACCGCCGAGGATCCGGTAGTTCTTCGCGCTCAAGATGTCGCCCATGAACTTCTCGAAGTTGTGGATCTGACCCGCGGCGTCGAACAGCAACCACACGACGATCCCGGCCATGAGCATCACGGCCAGGCCCACGAGGTAGAAGCACAACGAGACCTTCAGCACCGCCCACAGGTCGATCTTGCGGACCTCGACGCGCGACTGCCGCGGAACCGGCTTGGTCACCTTGACCTTCTTCGGCTTCTTCACCGTCACGACCGGCTCCGGTCGCGACGGCTCCGCCGCCGAAGCTCCGGAGGCCTCGGCATCGCCGGTCACCGTCACCGCCGGGTCCATGCGCTAGCCGTCCTCCCCTTCTCCGCCCTCGAGGACGAGGGCGACGGCGACCACGGTCTCCCCGGTCTTGACCGCCGCGACCTTGACCCCGGTCGCGTCCCGGCCCTGCGAGGAGATGTCACGGACGCCGGTCCTGATGATATTGCCGGCGGAGCTGAAGACGAGGATCTCGTCGTCCGGCTGCACCGTGAACGCGGCGACCACGCCACCACGGCTCGCGGTGATCTTCATTCCCCGCACACCCTGGCCACCGCGCCCTTGCTGCTTGAACCGGTCGAGCTTGGTGCGCTTGCCGTGCCCACTCGAACTCACGAAGAGCATCACCGAATCGTCCTTGGCCACGTCGCAGGAGACGACCGCGTCCTCGGCGTTCTTGAGCTTCATGCCCCGGACGCCGGCGGCGGCACGACCCATGGGGCGCACGTCGGACTCGGTGAAGCGGATGGTCATCCCGTTGCGCGAGACCATGAAGATGTCGTCCTCGCCACTCGTCTGGATCACCCGGACGAGCTCGTCGTCCTCCTTCAGGTTGATCGCGATCAGCCCGGTCCGTAGCGACGAGTCGTACTCACCCATCTTGGTCTTCTTGACCTGACCCTTCTTCGTGGCGAAGAACAGGTACGCGCCGTCCTCGTAGGTGCGCGTGTCGATCACGGCCTCGACCCGCTCCTCGGGACCGAGCGCGAGCAGGTTCACGATGGCGGTGCCGCGCGCGGTGCGCTCCTTCATCGGGATCTCGTGCGCGCGCAACCGGTACACCTTGCCGCGGTTCGAGAAGAACAGCAGGTACGAATGCGCGGTCGTCGTGAGGAGGTGGGCGACGTAGTCCTCGTCCTTCAGGCTCGAGCCGCGCACACCCTTGCCGCCGCGACCCTGCTTGCGGAACGCGTCGGCGGCGACCGTCTTCACGTACCCCTTGGCCGAGAGCACCACGATGACCTCTTCGTCCTCGATGAGGTCGAGGTCGTCGATGTCGCCCGTGTCGAGCGTGACCTGAGTCCGGCGTTCGTCGGCGAACTTCTCGCGGACCTCGGCGAGCTCCTCGGAGATGACCGCCATCTTGCGCTCGTCGCTGGCGAGGATCGCCTCGAGCTCGGCGATGCGCGCCTGGAGCTCTGCGTGCTCGTCGACCAGCTTCTGGTGCTCGAGTTGGGCGAGGCGGCGCAGCGGCATGTCGAGGATGTGCGTTGCCTGCACCTCGCTGAACTCGAAGGGCTTGGCCTGGAGCACGGTGCGCGCCGCGTCGGTGTCCTCCGAACCGCGGATGAGCGCGATGATCTCGTCGATCGCGTCGAGCGCGCGCAGCAGACCTTCGACGATGTGGGCACGGTCACGGTCCTTGCGCAGCCGGTGCTCGGTACGTCGGGTGATCACCACCACCTGGTGGTCGATGTAGACCCGGAGCGCGTCGCGCAGGTTCAGCAGGCGTGGAATGCCGTCGACCAGCGCGAGCAGATGCACTGCGAAGTTCGTCTGCATCGGCGTGTGCTTGAACAGCTGGTTCAGCACGACCTGCGAGTTCGCGTCGCGCTTGAGCTCCACCACGAGGCGCACCGAATCGCCCGCCGACTCGTTCCGGACATCGCGGATGCCCTCGATCTTGCGCTCGTTCACGAGGTCCGCGATCTTCGAGCCGATGACCTCGACCGAGGTCTGGTACGGCACCTCGGAGATCACGATCCGCTGCTCGCCCTTGCGGCCCTCGTCGATCTCGGCGACCGCGCGCATCTTGATGGAGCCGCGACCGGTCCGGTACACGTCTCGCGCGCCGGCCTGACCGAGGATCAACGCGCCCGTCGGGAAGTCGGGGGCCTTGACGAAGGCCATGAGATCGTCGGGCGTGGAGTCGGGGTTCGCGATCAGGTGCTGCGTCGCGTCGATGACCTCGCCGAGGTTGTGCGGCGGGATGTTCGTGGCCATGCCGACTGCGATGCCCCCACCGCCGTTGACGAGCAGGTTCGGGAATCTCGCCGGCAGCACACCGGGTTCGTCGTTGTTGCCGTCGTAGGTCTCGTCGAAGTCGACGGTGTCCTCGTCGATCTCGCCGAGCAACTGCATCGCGAGCGGCGCGAGCTTCGCTTCTGTGTATCTCATCGCAGCCGCGTTGTCCTGCGGGTCGGGCGAGCCGAAGTTCCCGTGACCGTCGACGAGCGGGTAGCGCAACGAGAAGTCCTGGGCCATGCGCGCGAGCGCGTCGTAGATCGACTGGTCCCCGTGGGGGTGGTACTTGCCCATCACGTCGCCGACGGCGGATGCGCACTTCTTGTAGTTGCGCTCCGGGCGGAGACCGCCCTCGTACATGCCGTAGAGGATGCGGCGCTGCACGGGTTTGAGGCCGTCGCGCACGTCGGGCAACGCTCGCGACGTGATGACCGACATGGCGTAGTCCAGGAAGGAGCGTTCCATCTCCTCCTGGATCTCGATCGGTTCGATGTTCAGTTCGAGGGGCTGTGCGCCGTCGGGCACCAGGTCCTCCAGTCCGGGTTCGCGGGCGGATGCGGGCGAGAGATCAGATGTCGAGGAAGCGGACGTCCTTCGCGTTCTCCTGGATGAACCCCTTGCGCGACTCGACGTTGTCGCCCATGAGCGTCGCGAACACCTCGTCGGCGATCGCCGCGTCCTCCACGGAGACCTTGAGCAGCGACCGCGTCTCGCGGTTCATCGTGGTCGCTCCGAGCTCCTGCCAGTCCATCTCGCCGAGCCCCTTGAACCGGCTGACCTCGATCTTGCGGTTCTCGTGCTCGCTCTCGAACTCACGCAGCGCCGCCTCGTCCTTGAGGTAGGTGCGCTCCTTGCCGATGTCGGCACGGAACAGCGGTGGCTCCGCGACGTACACGTGCCCGCCGCGCACGAGCTCGGGCATCTGGCGGTACAGGAACGTGAGCAACAGCGTGCGGATGTGCGAGCCGTCCACGTCGGCGTCGCTCATGAGGATGATCTTGTGGTAGCGGAGCTTCTCGACGTCGAACTCCTCGGCGATGCCGGTGCCCGCCGCCGTGATCAAGGTCTGGATCTCCTCGTTCTTCAGCATCTTGTCCATGCGGGCGCGCTCGACGTTGAGGATCTTCCCCCGGATCGGGAGGATCGCCTGGAACTCCGGGTTGCGGGCCCGCTTGGCCGACCCGCCGGCGCTGTCCCCCTCGACGATGAACAGCTCACAGTCCTCGGGGTTCTTCGAGGAGCAGTCGGCGAGCTTGCCCGGCATCGACGACGACTCGAGCAGGGACTTGCGGCGCGTGAGATCGCGCGCCTGGCGGGCCGCGACGCGAGCCCGTTGGGCCTGGGTCGCCTTGGCGACGATCTGCTTGGACTCGGCGGGATGCTCCTCGAGCCACTCGCCCAGCTTCTCGTTCGTGGCCTTCTCGACCATCGAGCGCATCTCGGTGTTGCCGAGCTTGGTCTTGGTCTGACCCTCGAACTGCGGGTTGCGCAGCTTCACCGAGATGATCGCGGTCAGCCCCTCGCGGATGTCCTCGCCGAGGAGGTTGTCGTCCTTCTCCTTGAGCAGGTTCTTGCCCCGGCAGTACTTGTTGACCGCGTTGGTGAGGGCCTTCTTGAAGCCCTCCTCGTGCATGCCGCCCTCGGTCGTCGCGATGTTGTTCGCGAAGGAGTGGATCCCCTCGTGGTATCCGGTGTTCCACTGCATCGCGACGTCGACCTCGTTCTCGGTCGTCGCGTCCTCGAACGCGACGACCCGCTTGAAGATCGGCTCCTTGCTCGCGTTGAGGTGCCGGACGAAGTCGGTGATGCCGCCGGCGAACTTGAACGTCTGGTCCGCGACCGGGCTCACGCGCTCGTCGCGGAAGTGGATCTCGAGACCCTTGTTGAGGAAGGCCATCTCGCGCAGCCGCTCGAGGAGGGTCTGGGCACGGAACTCGGTCTCCTCGAAGATCGTGGGGTCCGGCCAGAACGTCACGATCGTGCCGGTCCTTCTCGACGCGGCCTTCTTCGTCAGCTTGCCGGTGGGCTTGCCGCCGTTCGCGAAGCTCATCTCCCAGCGGGAGCCGTCCTGGTGGATCTCGAGATCGAGGCGACTCGAGAGCGCGTTCACGACCGACACGCCGACGCCGTGCAGCCCGCCGGAGATCTTGTAGGCCTCCCCGCCGAACTTGCCGCCCGCGTGCAGCACCGTGAGGACGACCTCCGCCGCGGACTTGTTCTTGTAGTCACGGTGGTTGTCGACCGGGATGCCGCGGCCGTTGTCCGAGACGCGACAGCCACCGTCGGCGAGGAGCACGACGTCGATGCGCGTTGCGTGGCCGGCCATGGCCTCGTCGACCGCGTTGTCCACGACCTCGTAGACCAGGTGGTGCAGACCGGACAGACCGGTCGATCCGATGTACATCCCCGGGCGCTCCCGGACGGGCTCCAGGCCCTTGAGCACCGTGATGTCTTTCGCCCCGTAGGCCACCCGCGCAGCACCTCTCGTGGTTCGTCGTCTCGACCGTCCCGGCGGTCTCACGAACCCGGCGAGGTGCCGGTGGGCGGAGGCCCGGAACACGCCCTCGGCCCGACCCCCCGCCCGGCGCGCGTTTCGGCGCGAAAGTCCTGGTCAGAGGGGGTATCCGAGGTGCAAACAGTGTACCACGGGGCAGTGACCCGCCCGGGGTTCACCGGGGGGTTTCACGCCCCGGATCCTGGCCGGTTTCCGGGTCCGGCGCGATCCGGGCTTCATGCCCCGCCCGCGGCTCGCGTCGCCCGGGGCGTCTCGCACGCCCTGGGACGCTCCAACGGATATGTCACGGATCGCGGCGTTCGGCACCCTTTCCGAGAGCTCGGCGACGAGCCCGTCCGTGAGGTACCGGAACTGACCCGCCCACGCCGGGTCGTCGACCCCGATCCGCAGGATCCCGTCCCGGAGGTGCAGGGGCACCGAGTGGGCGGCCAACAGCTCTCCCACGAGCTCGGGCCACGTGGCCCGGATCCGGTCGAGCTGGCTCGGCTCGGGTGTGCCGAGCTCCCGCCGGATGCGGGCGAGCGCGTCGCCGACGGGGCGGGGTTCCTCAGCCAACGACGCGGCCCTCGTGAATCCGGATCCAGGCATCGGCCACGATCCCTTCCGGCACCGCGCCCGCAGTCGTCACGAAGGTCTGGGTGGCGGGCAGGTTGGCCACGAGCGCAGCACCACGTTGTGCGTCGAGCTCGCTGAACACGTCGTCGAGGAGCAGGACGGGCTCGGCCCCGGTCGCCTCCGCCACGATGCGGTGTCCGGCGAGCCGGAGGCCGAGCGCGAGGGTGCGTTGCTCGCCCTGGGAGGCGTGGTGTCGGGCGTCCATGCCGTCGAGCACCAGGGACCAGTCGTCGCGGTGGGGACCCACGAGCGTGATGCCGCGATCCTCCTCCCGCCGTCGCAGCGCGTCGAGCCCCTCGGTCAGCGCGACGGTCACCGTCTCGGGTGCGAGTGGACCGGCGTACCACTCCGGCTCGTAGATCGCGGTGAAGCCCGGTGCGCTGCCGGCCAGCGTGCGGTAGGCGGCTTCCACCCGCGGGGCGAGCTCTGCGATCAACTCCAACCGCCCGCGCACCAGCTCGCTGCCCGACTCGACGAGACGGGCATCGAGAACGTCACGCGTCGTGCGGTCCTCGGCGCTGCGAATCCCCGCTCGCAACAACGCGTTGCGCTGCTTCAACACACGCTCGTAGTCGTTGATGACCGCCGCGAACCGCGGGGTCGTGGCCACGACGAGCTCGTCGAGGTACTCGCGCCGACCCGCGGGACCACCCTTCACGAGCGAGAGGTCGTCCGGTGCGAACACGGTGACGCGCAGATGCTGGGCGAGATCACGCCGGCGAGTGACGTTCTGCTTGTTCGCGAGGATCTGATTGCGGCCGGCCACGCGCAATGCGATCTCCACGAGCACCTCGCGCTCGTCGTGGTGGATCGTCGCCCGGATGATCGCCTCCTCGCCACCGGAACGGACCAGCGCGCGGTCCGGGACCCCGCGGAGCGAACGACCGGTCGCGACCCAGGCCATCGCCTCGAGGAGGCTCGTCTTGCCCTGCCCGTTGCTCCCGGTGATGACCGTGCAGCCGGTTCCGAGCTCGACCTCGACGTGCTCGTAGCAGCGGAAGTCGGTCAGCCCCAGGCGACCGAGGTGCACGTCAGCTGATGCGGACCGGCATCAACAGGTAGAGGAACTCCTGGCGGTCACCACCCCGCAACGTCGCGGGCTTGAGCGGGTCCATGGTCTCGAGCACGGCCTCCTCGCCCTCGATCGCGCCCAGTCCGTCGATGAGGAACTGAGGGTTGAACGCGACGGTCAGGTCCGAGCCCTCGAACTTCGCGTCGAGGGTCTCGACCGCGTCGGCCCGCTCCTGGGCGGTCGCGGAGAGCTCGAGGCCGGCCGCGCTCATCGCGAGTCGGACCGGTGTGCCCTCACGGCCCTCCCCGACGATCTGCATCAACCGCGCGGCTTCCTGCAGCGCCTCGCGGGACACCGTCATCCGATTGGGGTAGCCGTTCGGGATCAACTGGTTGTAGTTCGGGAACTCGCCTTCGATGAGGCGCGTGGTCACCGACCGCGACTCGTTCGCGAACTTCACCTCGCGCTCGCCGAGCGTGACCTGGATCTGACCCGAGGAGAACACGCGCTGCACCTCGTTGAGCCCGCGTGCGCCGACGAGCACCTGCTGGCCCTCGCCGAGCATGCCGACGCCCTCGAGATCACGGACCGCGAGCCGGTACGAGTCGGTCGCGACCAGACGGATACCTGTGGCGGTCGCGGTGATCAGCACACCGGTGAGGATCGGACGGGCATCGTCTCGCGACGCCGCCGGGATGACCTGGCGGAGTGCCTCGGCCAGTGGCTCCGCCTCGACCGTGACCGAATCACCCTCCGGATCGCCGACGCGCGGAAACTCGTCGGCCGGTAGCAGGCGCACACCGGCGCGCGCCGGGCCCGCGACGATGCGGGCGTCGTCACCCTCGACCTCGAACGTCACCGCTCCGGCCTTGAGCCGTGTCGTGAGACCGTCGAAGAGCTTCGCAGGGACGACCGCGTGCCCGGGCTCGTCGACCTGTGCCGGGATGGTGACCCGGATCGTGAGATCCAGATCGGACCCGACGAGCTCGACCGAGTTGTTCGCGGCCGTCACCTGGACGCCTGACAGCACCGGCAGGGCACCGCTGCGCACGGCCACGGCTCGCTGCGCCGTCCCGATGGCCTCGGCGAGGGTGTCGCGCTCGCATCGGAACTTCACTGTCCACCTCCGGGATACGAAAAGAATTGGTTTTGTAGCACTGGTAGTAGGGGGTGTGGATTGTGGATCACGCGGCATCTGCGCAGGTGGGATGGTCCGCCACTCCTCACAGGACTGTCCCCGCTTTCCACCGCCTGGGAATACGAAACGTGTGGTTTCAAGGGGTTTCCCACCGTGGGCCTCCGATATCCCCAGCCTTCCACAGGG
Source organism: uncultured Acidimicrobiia bacterium (assembly GCA_963752335.1). Taxonomy (GTDB): domain Bacteria; phylum Actinomycetota; class Acidimicrobiia; order IMCC26256; family JAENVU01; genus JAENVU01. The sequence goes on from CAVVXW010000003.1 coordinate 41,945, forward strand.
TTATCCACCGGTGCCGAGCCGGACGCGGCTCATCAGCTCGTTGACCTGGTCGAAGACCTGGTGACGCTCGGTCATGAGCGCCTTGATCTTCTCGACCGCGTGGATGACCGTGGTGTGATCCCGCCCTCCGAACTGCTCGGCGATGCGGGGGTAGGAGAAGTCGGTCAGCTCCCGGAAGACGTACATGCCGATCTGGCGGGCGGTCACCAGCGGTCGGCGGCGACTCTTGCCACACAGGTCCTCGACGGTGAAGCCGAACATCTTCGCGGTCTCGTCGAGGATCAGCTCGGGTGTCACGACCCGGGGCTTCGAGGGCGGAAGGAGATCGGCCAGGACCTGCTTGGCCACGGCCTCGTCGAGGGTGGTGCGGTGAAGGCTGGAGTAGGCCGCGATCCGGATGAGGGCGCCTTCGAGCTCGCGGACGTTGTCGGCGATGTTCGACGCGATGAACGCCAGGACGTCGTCGGGGATGTTCTCGAGCCGCTCGGACTCCGCCTTCATGCGCAGGATGGCCAGCCGCGTCTCGAACTCGGGGGGTTGGACGTCGGTGATGAGACCCCACTCCAGTCGCGTCCGGAGGCGGTCCTCCAGCCTCGGGATCTGCTTGGGTGGCCGATCCGAGGAGAGGACGATCTGGCCGCCGGCACCGTGGAGCGAGTTGAAGGTGTGGAAGAACTCCTCCTGGAGTTGCTGGGATCGTTCCAGGAACTGGATGTCGTCGACGAGGAGCAGGTCCACCTCCCGGTAGCGCCGCCGGAACGAGTTGGCGGCGTTGTTCCGGATGGCGTCGACGAACTCGTTCATGAGCGTCTCGGTCGAGACGTACCGGATGCGACTGAGCTGGTGGACCTCCTTGGCGTAGTTGCCGATGGCGTGCAGGAGGTGGGTCTTGCCGAGCCCGGCCGGGCCGTAGATGAACAGCGGGTTGTACGAACGTGCCGGCGCTTCGGCGACGGCGAGGGCGGCGGCATGCGCGAAGCGGTTCGACGCCCCGATCACGAAGTGCTCGAAGGTGTAGCGGGGGTTCAGCGCGGTCCACGCCGGCGGCGCTTCCACCCCGGAGGGGACGATCAGCGCGGCGGGGTTCGGTGTCGCTCCGGGCGTGGGTGCACCGGTGAGGTCCGGCGGCGGGCCCTGGGTGACCACGACCGGCTCGTCGACGCGGGGGGCGGTCTCCACGGTCAGGTCGATCACGATGTCGTCCCCGGTGATGTCCTGGAGCACCGCGGCGATCAACCCGCTGTAGCTGGACCGGATCCGCTCGCAGACCACGCCGTTGGGCGTCGCGAGCCGGAGCCGGTCCCCGTCGAGCTCGACCGGACGAACGTCGCGGAACCAGGTGTTCCAGGTTCCTTCGGACAGCTGCTCCTGGAGCGCTGTCGTCGCCTGGTCCCACGTCTGGGCAGCAGTGGTCACACGCCAGTCAGGAATTTCCACAGCCCCATCCACAAGTGTGGAGAACTGATAGCCCCGGAAATCGGGCTTGAAGTCTCCGCCGTCGGCCTGGGTCCGGAGTCCCGTGACTCCAAAGGGAGATCCCACCGCCCGAGGCCGTGGACGGCCGGTGGGAGCCGAGACCGTAGCAGCAGCACCCCCGCCCCTCAAGGGAGCAAGCCAGAAGATCATCCGTGTAATTCACCGAGTCGGGTGGCGTTGTCCCCAGGGTTGCGACTGACGCGCGCGGCGCGTGATGGAGCCATCCCCCGAGTCGCGCGGCAGGGTGGGGGGAAGGCGGTCCCGTTCCGTCCCGACGCGAGCCGGGGCCGACGCCGGGCCACCCACGGTATCGTCCCCGCGTTGCGGCCGGGAGAGGGCGCCCTCTAGACTCCCCCCGTTTCCGCCCCTTCCCCATCGCTTCCGAGCCCCCTTCGCTCGGTTGTCCGGGGCGATCGATCCTCTTCGAGGAGGCCATGCGTGAAGCGGACCTTCCAGCCGAACAACCGGAAGCGCAAGAAGAAGCACGGGTTCCGCACCCGGATGCGCACTCGTGCCGGCCGGGCCGTGGTCAAGGCCCGCCGTGGGCGCGGCCGCGCTCGGCTCTCGGCCTGATCCACCGCATCCGTCGTCGTGCGATCTTCTCCGAGCTCGCGCGCGTTCGTCCCCGCCGCCAGGGCCCCGTCTGGGTACGGCGCACCCCGGTCGGCGACGGTCCTCCTCAGGTCGCCTATGCCGTCGGTCGTCCGGTGGGAAACGCCGTGACCCGTAATCGACTCCGCCGCCGTCTCCGCGGGATCGTCACGCGCCACGCGTCCGAGCTGGAGCCGGCGACGGCCTACCTGATCGGTGCGGGTCGAGCGGCGACCGAGCTCCGTGGCGACGCGCTCGAACGCACGGTGGTCGCAGCGTTGGCGAGTCGGCCATGACGCGCCCGGGCCTGAGCGCACGGGCGGGAATCGCACTGATTCGCGGCTATCAAAAGGTGATGGCCGGTACCACCCCGCGGTGTCGATTCGCGCCGACGTGCTCCGAATACACGCGCCAGGCCATCGAGTTGCGCGGGCTCGGGCGGGGCGTGTGGACGGGGCTGCGTCGCGTCAGCCGATGCCACCCGTGGAACCCCGGGGGCTACGACCCCGTCGTCGACCCGAACACCAGTTCGGTATCCGGAGGCTAGTCCGCCATGTGGGACGCAGTACGCGAGGCACTGGGCACCGTCCTCGCCTTCTTCTACGACATCATCCCGAACTCGGGTGTCGCGATCATCCTGCTCACCGTCGCGGTGCGACTGGTGCTCTTCCCCCTGACCGCGAAGCAGGCGAAGTCGATGCTCGCGATGCAGCGGGTGCAGCCCGAGATCAAGAAGCTCCAGGCGAAGTACAAGAACGACCGCCAGAAGCTCAACGAAGAGATGATGAAGTTCTACAAGGAGAACGAGATCAATCCGCTCGGCGGCTGTCTCCCCCTCCTGATCCAGATGCCGGTCTTCTTCGCGCTCTACCAGACGTTGCGGGACATCCAGAAGTTCATCCCGACGGACTCGAAGATGTTCGGCGACATCTGCCACAGCGCGAAGACCGCGGCGCAGTGCAAGACGCCGGACATGAAGTTCGCGGGCATGAACCTGACCACCTCGGCCGCGAAGGCGGCCGACCACGGCATCGGTCACGCGCTCCCCTACCTCGTCCTGGTCGGACTCGTCGTCGTCACCGGGTTCGTGCAGCAGCGCCAGACGATGCGCAACCAGACCAACCCGAACCCGCAGATGGCGATCATCGGGAAGGTCTTCCCGATCGTGTTCGCCTTCATCTCCTGGAGCCTCCCCGCCGGGGTCGGGCTCTACTTCGCGACGTCGAACCTGTGGCAGGTCGGTCAGCAGGAGTTCGTCTTCCGAACCATCGGCACCGCCGCCGGGCCACCCAAGAAGAAGGGTCGAGCCGCGCTCGAGGGTTCGGACGAAGACGCGGGGGACGACGGCGGGGGTACCACCACGGCCACGCGAACGCCGAAGCCGCCCGGAGGCAAGGGCGGTACCGCGGGATCGGCCCCGAGCGGGGGAGGCGGCAGGACCGCGGGATCGGGGAAGGCCGGCGGCGGGTCCGGCAAGGGGAGCGGCGGCTCGGGGAAGGGGAGCGGCGGCTCCGCCAAGGGCGCCGGCTCGCAGTCCCCGAACGGCGGCCAGGCACGCAGCAGCGGCTCGGCCCGGAGCAACCGAAAGCGGAAGCGATAGATGGAGTGGGTACAGACGACGGGCCGGACCATCGAGGAAGCGCTCGACGCGGCCCTCGACGAGCTCGGGGTCCACGAGGACGACGTCGAGTACGAGGTCCTCGAAGAGGCGAAGACCGGATTCCTCGGACGCTTCGGTGGCAGTGAGGCACGGATCCGGGTCCGCCTCAGGCCGATCTCGCGGGAGAAGCCCAACGATCGACGGCGTGGTCGCAGCGGCAAGGGCGGAAACGGCAGGGGCGGAAACGGCAAGGGCAGCAGCGGGGGTCGCGGCGGCCGCGGCGCTGCCGGCCGCGGAGGCAACAGGAGTGGCGGCACCAAGGGTGGCCGCGAGGGAGGGGACGGCAACCGCCGTCCGAAATCGACCAGTGCTCCGAAGCAGGAGCGAAACGAAGGGCCACCACCAGTGGACGAGAACAGCGTGTCGGTTGAGGAGCAGGCCGAGGCAGCGGAGGACTTCGTCGCGGGCCTCATCGGAGCGATCGGGCTCGAGGGCGAGGTGACCTCCACGACCGGGGATGACCTCGTCGAGGTCGAGGTCGAGGGATCGGAGCTGGGGCTCCTCGTCGGGCCGAAGGCGGCGACGCTCACGGCGATCGAGGAGCTGACTCGAGCCGTGGTCCAACGGGAGGCGGGCGGCCACGCCGCGCGGATTCGGGTCGACGTGGCCGGCTACCGGGCCAAGCGTCGCGCCGCGCTGGAGGCGTTCACCCGCAAGGTGGTGGACGAGGTCCTGAGCTCGGGGGAGGAGCGGGCGATGGAGCCGATGGGCGCGATCGACCGCAAGACCGTCCACGACACGGTCAACGAGGTCGACGGCGTCGAGACCTCCTCCGAGGGCGAGGATCCTCGACGCTACGTGGTGATCCGCCCCACGTGATTCCGGACGCGCTGCGGACCGTCCTCGAGGACGCGCAGCGTGTGGGGTTGCTCGGCCCGGGCCCGGTCGAGGACCACGTCGGCCACGCCGAGGCCTGGGCCGAGGTGGTCGCGCCCGGCCGGTTTCTGGACTTGGGGAGCGGGGCGGGAATCCCCGGCCTCGTGCTCGCACTGGCGTGGCCCACGGTCTCGGGTGCGCTGCTCGACGGACAGACCCGCCGGACCGCATGGCTTCGGACCGCCCTGGCTCGCCTCCAGCTCACCGACCGGATCTCGGTGGTCGAGGGTCGCGCGGCAGGATCTCGGTCACGACGCCGCTCTCCGGGAGCGGTTCGACGTGGTCGTCGCCCGCGGGTTCGGACCCCCTCCCGTCACTGCCGAATGCGGCGCGGCCTTCACCGCGGTCGGGGGGGTTCTGTCCGTGAGCGAACCGCCGGAGCCCCCGGACCGATGGCCGGCCGAGGCGCTCGCACGGGTTGGACTGGGAATCCCACGCCAAGTCGTGCACGGGGGCGCGTCGTTCGTTATCCTCCCCAAGGACTCGGCGCTCGCTGGAGACTTTCCGCGTCGCCGGAACGTTCCCGTTCGGAATCCGCTCTGGTAGCCGCACCTCACGTTTCACGTGAAACATTCACCGGGCTGCCCCAGAGCGTTTCACGTGAAACGTCGCTCGGCGTACTCGAGCAGGAGGGGCGAATGGATCCCGTCCACCCCAAACGTCGCACCCGGCGGCTGTTCGGCTCGCGACGGCGGTCCGAGCCCGCTTCGGAGGAAGAGATGGAAGAGCACGCGGCCGAGGTGGCCGAGATCGCGGACGGGTCTGCACCCGAGGATCTCGACCCCCCCACGGGTGGGACGGTCGAACCGGCGAGCACCGACGACCGGACCAGACGATCGACCGGCCAGAGCTCGGAGCCGGGTACCGAGCCCCGGCCGGCAGGGGCGCCCGTGACGAGCGCGACGTCCGCGCCCGATCCGGATCGTTCCCCCGCCGAACCCCGGCCCGCCTCCAGCGAGAAGGCTCCCCCGGACTCGGATCCAGCCCCGGCTCCGCTCGAGGGAGTGGTCACACCGACCGTCGAGGGGGGCCACGTCGACGTGACGTCGCCGCCGGATCCGTCGGCGACCGTGGCCGGGGCATCACCCGGCGACGACGCGGAACCGGGACCGGAGGACGCGAACGAGACCGACGCCGTCGTCCCGTACGACCTGCCCCGGATCCTGGCAATCGCGAACCAGAAGGGCGGCGTCGGAAAGACGACGACCTCGGTCAACCTCGGTGCCTCCCTGGCCGAGATGGGGTACCGGGTCCTGGTCGTCGACCTCGACCCCCAGGGGAACGCGAGCACGGGTCTCGGGGTCAACGCCCGGGAGCTCGAGGGCTCGGTCTACGACGTGATCATGAGCGACGCGGCCGTCGAGGACTGTGTGGAGCCGACGTCGTTGAAGAACCTCTTCGTCGTGCCTGCAACCATCGACCTCGCCGGTGCTGAGATCGAGCTGGTCCCGGCCTTCAGCCGCGAGCTCAAGCTGCGCAGAGCCCTCCACGAGGTGCGCGGGGACTACGACTTCATCGTCATCGACTGTCCACCGTCGCTCGGGCTCCTGACCGTGAACGGCCTGGCCGCGGCTGACGACGTCGTCGTGCCCATCCAGTGCGAGTACTACGCGCTCGAAGGGCTGAGCCAGCTCATCCGGAACGTCACCCTGGTGCAGAAGAACCTCAATCCCTCGCTCGAGGTCCGTGGGATCGTGCTCACGATGTACGACGCCCGGACCAAGCTCGCCGATCAGGTCGAGCAGGAGGTCCGCAAACACTTCGGCCGCACGGTGTATCAAACGGTGATCCCACGCACGGTGCGCCTGTCCGAGGCACCGTCGTTCGGACAACCGATCATCCTGTTCGATCCCACCTCCCGCGGCGCCGTGGCGTACCGGGAGCTGGCGAAGGAGGTGAGCAGTGGCGCGACGCGGCGGACTGGGTAAGGGCCTGGGGGCACTGATCCCGAGCGGCCCGGGCATGGAGGCCGAAGGCGGGTTGCGAGAGATCGAGGTCGCCTCGATCCGACCCAACCAGTATCAACCGCGCGAGCGGTTCGACGAGGAGCTGCTGAACGAGCTGACCGAGTCGGTCCGTGAGGTCGGCATTCTCCAACCGGTGCTCGTCCGACCCATCGGCGACGAGTTCGAGCTGATCGCCGGCGAGCGTCGATGGCACGCCGCGCGCCGACTCGGGCTGAATCGGATCCCGGCCCTCGTCCGTGAGAGCGACGACGCGGCCGCGCTCGAGCAGGCGCTGGTCGAGAACGTTCACCGTTCGGACCTCAACGCGCTCGAGGAGGCGGGGGCCTACCAGCAGCTCATCGAGGACTTCTCGCTGACCCACGAAGCGGTGGCCAGCCGGGTGGGGAAGAGCCGCACCGCGGTCACCAACACCCTCCGACTGCTCCAGCTGCCGCCCGCCGTGCAGAAGCTGGTGCGTGACGACGCGCTGTCGATGGGCCACGCCCGCGCCCTGCTCGGCACCCCGGACCGTGCGCTCCAGGAGCGCCTGGCCGCCACCGCGGTGAAGGAGGGTTGGTCGGTCCGCGCCATCGAGCAGGCGGTCAAGGGCACCGGCACGGCGAAGACCGCGCCGGTCGACGCGACTCGGGCGACCAGCCCTCTCCGACCCCCGGGCCTCACCGAGCTCGAAGGCCTCCTCGGCGATCACCTCGACACGCGGGTCTCGATCGGCATGGGCCCCAAGCGCGGCAAGGTGACGATCGACTTCTCGGACCTCGCGGACCTCGAGCGGATCTACAAGACCATCGTCGGCTGATCTCAGGCCTCGCCCGCATCACCCGTCCGGGGCTCCTCGAACGCCCGGCGGATCCCGCGACCGATCCCCGTACCGATCTCGCCGGCGTGGGCGAGCAACTCAGCGAGGTGTGCGGGGTCGTCGTCGCCGAGCGCGACCACGACCGCAGCCATCCGGGTCTCGCGCAGGATCCGATAGGCCCGACCGGCCACGGGCTCGGTCGCGGCCGCGGGCGCGCTCCTCGCCAGCTCGTCACCGATCAACGTGGCGGTGTGGCAACCACGCTCGGAGCGGAACTCCCCCGACTCGAAGTACAGGAGCTGCCAGCCGCGCTGCTCACCGGACCGGAGCGCCACGATGAGATCCGCTCCCCATCGGTTCGCACGTTCGGCCAGCGCGTCGTCGGCGGCGCCGGAGAGGTCCTGCATGACCTCGGCCTGGCCCTGCTCGAGTCGCTGACGCAACGGGGCCCCGATCTGGTCGAAGCCCGGCGCGACGGCGACGTACACGCGCCGTCCGGTGAGCGACCCCGGGCGGCGCAGCTCGTCGCGTTCGCGGACCTGGGCGACCGAGCCGTCCGCCATCCGCTCGACCCGCCGGAGCGCGTCCAGCGTGGCGGGCCCGGCGACGCCGTCGACGCTGAGACCGGCATTGCGCTGGTAGTCGCGGAGTGCCCCGGCCGTGTCCGGTCCGAGGATCCCGTCCTCGCGACCCGCGTCGAACCCGAGGCGGTTGAGGGTTCGCTGGAGGGCCGAGACGTCGTCGCCGCGGAGGTTCGGGGAGCGCAGGTACAGCAGCCGGTCACCGAGCTCGAATCCGCTCTCGACGAGGGTGCCCCAGGTCTCGGGGCCGACGACCCCGTCGACACGGATCGATCGGCGCGTCTGGAAGTCGCGGACCGCGTCCTCGGTCTGCGCTCCGAAGCGCGCGAACTCCTCGGGTCCGATCATGAGTCCGGCGCCGACGAGCCGGTGCTGGAGGTCCCGCACCGCGTCGCCGTGATCGCCGCGACGCAGGACCACGGCGGGACCCGCCCCACCGCGACTCACCGTGGCGCTCAGCCGATGAACTCGGACAGGTCCTGGAGGAGCTGTCCCTTGCCCTTCGCGCCCACGAGGCGCTTGACCGGCTCGCCGCCCTTGAAGACGAGCAGCGTCGGGATGCTCATCACGTCGAAGCGTCGGGCGACGTCGGGGTTGTCGTCGACGTTGAGCTTGGCCACGGTCAGCCGCCCACTCTGTTCGCTGGCAATTTCTTCCAGTGCTGGCGCGATCATCTTGCAGGGGCCGCACCACTCGGCCCAGAAGTCGACCACGATCGGGAGCTCGGAGCCGCCGACGCTCTCGTCGAAGGTCGCGTCGGAGAGCGTGAGCACGTTGTCGGCCATGGTCGACGTCCTTTCGGGGGATGGGGTGACTGGATCCTAGGTGTGAGGGCCAACCGGCCCCGGGAAACGCGCATTCCCCAGCGGTCGCCTCAGGAATGGGCAGCCGCGAGGTAGCGCTCGGTCTCGATCGCGGCCATGCAGCCGCTCCCGGCAGCGGTGATCGCCTGCCGGTACGCGTGGTCCTGCACGTCGCCGCAGGCGAACACGCCACCGACCGACGTGCGGGTCGAGTCGGGCGCGGTGACGATGTAGCCGTTCTCGTCGAGGGTGAGCGAGTCGCCGAACAGCGCGGTGTTGGGGTCGTGCCCGATCGCGACGAACATGCCCGTGGCTGCGAGCTCCGACTCCTGTCCGGTGACCGTGTCGCGCAAGCGCACGGCCGTGAGCTTGGCGTCGCCGAGCGCGTCCACGACCTCGGTGTTCCATCGGAACTCGATCTTGTCGTTCGCGAACGCGCGGTCCTGCATGATCTTGGACGCGCGGAGCTCGTGGCGGCGGTGGACGAGAGTGACCTTGCTGGCGAACTTGGTGAGGAAGGTCGCCTCCTCGACCGCGCTGTCGCCACCCCCGACCACCACGATCTCCTGGTCCCGGAAGAAGAAGCCGTCGCAGGTCGCGCAGGTGGAGACGCCGTGGCCCAGCAGCCTCCCCTCGTTCTCGAGACCGAGCATGCGCGCCGTGGCGCCGGTCGAGACGATGACCGCGTCGGCGCTGAGCTCGAGCTCGCCGACGCTCACCCCGAAGGGATGGGCGGCGAGCTGCACGCGGTCGGCATCCGCGGTGATGAAACGCGCGCCGAAGCGCTCGGCCTGCTCCCGGAAGCGGGTCATCAGCTCCGGACCCATGACGCCGTCCGGAAAGCCGGGGTAGTTCTCGACCTCGGTCGTGAGCATGAGCTGACCGCCCGCGGCCAGGCCCTCGACGACGACGGGTTCGAGGTCCGCTCGCGCGGTGTACAGCGCCGCGGTCAGGCCCGCCGGGCCAGACCCGACGATGACGACCTCATGATGTTCAGGCACGGGTACCTCCGGCGCGGCGGGTCCAGCAGAACACCCCGCCGGCGACGAAGATTCCTCCGAGGATCATCCACGCCGCCCACACCGGCACCGCGAGCGTGAGCACCCGGAAGAGCGCCACCGCGGCCAGGAGCAGCGCGGTGAGGACGCAGCACGCGGCGAGAGCCCCGTACACGACCGCGTTCGTGGCGCGCCGGGCGGGTTCGACGGTGCGGTCGCGCACCGTCCCCACGGCGTTCTCGATCGTGTCCGCGGCTTGGGTCGTCCAATCGCTCATCGTGTCCCTCCCACTCGGCGGCGGAGGTTACCCGCACCGGCCCCGCGATCACGATGGGTCAACCGGTCGACGACGCCGAGTAGAGGACCGTCGTGCAGTCGGAGGCGGCGACGACGAAGACGATCGTGCGGTCGCCGTTGGCGATCCCGACGATGACCGCGGGCGTACCGCCGAAGCTGCCGGCCGCCGTGAACCGCACGGTGCCGGACGCCTCGTAGTGGCTCCGGCAGGACGCGACCTGCTTCGCGGTGGTGGCCGGGCCCGTCGCGTCACGGTTGTCCGCGCTGTCCAGCGCGGAGGAGGGTCGCACGTCCGGAGCCAGAGACGTTTGCGTCTTGTCTCCGGCGTCCAGGCCGCGGATCAGGCGGTCGACCTTCGACTGGTCGAGCGCGCCCAGGTTCCCGAGATCGCCCTTGGGAATGCGCCCGGCCGTGGCCGCGGACCGGCTGCTCTTCGCGGCGTTGTCGTCGCCGGACCGGGTGGCGAGGAAGATCCCACCGCCCACCAGGAGCACCACGGCGGCGGCGGCCGCCGCCAGACGCGTCGGCCAGCGCGCTGCGCCCCGTCCGGGCGCGGCGGAGCCGGCACCGGCCGCGGCGGCGGTGAGGACCCGCCGCCGGGCGAGGTCGTCCAGGGGTTCGGGCGGACGCTGCAGCGCGGCCCGGGCCGCGGCGATCCGTTCGCGGCGTTCGCGAGCCTCGGGCGTCGTCAGGAGCCGTCGAACGGTGGCCTCGTCGAGGCCGGCTTCGGTCGCGAAGCCGGCCAGATCGCCGTCGAGATCCGCGCTGACCGCGGCGTCGAGATCGAGATCGGGGTGCTCAGACATGTTCGGGGCCTTGGACGTCGGTGACGGGAGTGCGGTTCCCGAGCATCTTCGCGAGCGCGGCGCGCCCACGCGCGATGCGTGACCGGACCGTGCCGATCGGGATCGAGAGGGTCGCGGCGATCTCGGCGTAGTCGAGATCGGCGACGTCCCGGAGGACCACCGCGACGCGGAACTCCTCGGGAAGGCCGGCGAGGGCCTCGTCCAGCGCGACGCGGTCCACCGCGCGCTCGGGATCGCCCGCCGCGCCGGCGACGGGTGTGGCTCCGGGCAGGAGGTCGTTCGCGTCCACGGGCGCCGGCCTCCGTTGCCGGCGGCGCAGCTCGTCGAGGGCGGCGTTCGTCGCAACGCGGTGGAGCCACGTGGTGAACGCGGCGCGACCGTCGAACCGGTCGACCGAGCGGGCGATCGCGATCAACGCGTTCTGGGTCGCGTCGAGCGCGTCGTCCGGACCGCAGACGCGGTGGCACACGGCGTGGACGCGGTCGATGTGGCGCTCGAGCAGGGCATCGAGTGCGCGTTGATCACCGTTCTTCGCCTCGCGGCAGAGCGCGAGATCATCGCGGTCGTCAGCGCGGGACGCCACGGACCGAGACCTCCGCGATCCGCCCGATGAAGCGGGGCTGACCGTCGCCGCCGGGTGTCGCGTTCTGCGGCAGCTTGGTGAGCCAGACGAGGACGAACGCACCGGTCGGGCGACCGTCGAGCGCGATGGTGGCCGAGCGGGCGAGATCCGTGCCGATGCCTGCCGCCTTTCCCCATCCGGCGAGGGTGGGCGCGGCCGTGTCCGCCACGTAGATCTGCACATCCGAACCCGTGTCCGGGCTCACGATCTGCACGGCGCGGACCTCCGCCGGGCCGGCGAGCGTCAGGATCAGCCCGACGCCGGGCTTACCGCCGACGTCGGGCTGCTTGTAGCTCTCGGTGTCCCAGAACGTGGCCTTGTCGCCGTCGACCGCCAGTCCGGCGACGTCGTCGTGTTCACCGTCGCCGCCGACGGGGTCGAAGGCCGCCGCGTGGGTGACACCGATGCGCTGGGTCGCGTTGGCCGCCGGCGGAGAGGAGGAGCCTCCGGTGCCCGAATCGGTCGCCAGGACGTAGCCGGCGTAGCCACCCCCGAAGCCGAGCGCGAGCGCAAGGACCCACACCGCGATCCGCGACCCGACCCCCATGCCGTCGTCGATGATGATCGGTGAGGCGGTCGTCGGTGCCGGCGTCCGGGGTCGGACCGGCACCGCGACGGGCATGGTGGCGTCCGCGGTGCGGTCGGGTGCCGCGATGCGGAACGGGGCGAGCGCGTCGCGCATCGCCGCGGCGTTCGGCCAGCGGTCGTCGGGGTTGCGCTCGAGCGCGCGGTCGATCACGTGGGCCAAGCCCGGCGCGAGGTCGGGGCGGCTCGATTGCACGCGCGGGGTCGGTGCGGTGAGTCGCGCCACCGCGGTCGCGAGCTCGGTGTCGGCTCCGAACGGCGAACGCCCGACCACCATCTCGTACATCACGAGCCCGAGCGAGTACACGTCGGCGCGCTCGTCGACGAGCTGACCCTCGAGCTGCTCCGGGGCGAGGTAGCGCGCGGTGCCCATCACGTTGCCCGCGCGCGTCAGCTCGTCGTTGGTCTGGTCGGCTGCCTTCGCGATCCCGAAATCGGTGACCTTCACCCGTCCGTCGAGTTGGACGAGCACGTTGCTGGGCTTGACGTCGCGGTGCACGAGCCCGCGGGCGTGCGCGGCGGAGAGGGCGTCGGCGACCTGCGCCCCGATGTCGGCGGCGCGCGCCGACGGGAGGGCGCCGTGGAGGTCGATGGCCTGGCGCAGCGTGGCGCCCTCGACCAGCTCCATCACGATGTACGCGATTCCGTCGTCCTCGCCTGTGTCGTAGGTGGCGACGATGTTCGGGTGGGCGACCGCGGCCGCGGCGACCGCTTCCCGGCGGAAGCGCACCCGCACCGCCTCGTCCTCGGCGAGCGTGGGGTCCAGGGTCTTGATCGCGACCGGCCGGGCGAGGAGCGGGTCCTCGCCGCGCCAGACCGTGGCCATGCCACCGCGGGCGATCTCGTGATCGATCCGGTAGCGACCGCCGAGAACGCGCCCGGGCGCCAGAGATCGCACGTCACGAACCTAGTGGTCCGCGCGGCCCGAATCGCGGCGTTGGTGGCGACGCGTCAGGCGCCGTCGACCCAGCCGAGCCCGATCGTGCGGGGACCGGCGTGGGTACCGATGATGGGCCCGATCTCGCCCACCTCGATCTTGTCCCGCGACACGACCGTCGACACGCGATCCAGGAATTCGTCGACGTCGGGTGCCTGGGCGTGGAACACGTACACCGCGTCGGGGTCGTGGGCCGCCCCGAGCTTCTCGACGAGGTAGGCGAGGCTCTTGCTGCGGGTCCGGACCTTGCCGGCCTCGCTGACGACGCCGTCGCGGACCTCGATGACCGGTTTGATCGACAGGACGCTCCCGAGCATCGCCTGCGCGCCGCCGACGCGCCCGCCCCGGCGCAGGTGCTCGAGGGTGTCGAGGGCCCCGAAGAGGCGGGTCCGGCCCGCGATCGCCTCGACCTCACGGGCGATGGTGTCGAGGTCGGCCCCGGACGCGGCGAGGCTGCTCGCAGCGATGCACTGGTTGCCCAGACCCATCGACACGGTGAGCGAGTCGATGACGCGGACCGGGAGGTCGCCCTCGAGCGACTTCGCGGCGACCTGCGCCGACTGCATCGTGCCCGAGAGGCGGGACGAGAGGTTGATGCAGAGGACCCCCTCGGCTCCGGCGTCACCGAGGGCGCGGAAGCGCTCCTCGAATGCCCCCGGTGAGGGAGCCGCGGTCTCGGGAAGCAGGGGTGAGGTGGCGACCTTGCGCCAGAACTCCGCGTTCGAGAGCTCGACCCGGTCGACGTACTCCTCGTCACCGAAGCGGATCGTGAGGGGGACGATCTCGATGCCGAGGGCGTCGGCGCGGGCCTGCGGGAGGTCACACGAACTGTCCGTCACGATTCGAACGACCACGGGACCTCCTCGGAAGGCGACGGTGCCGGGTCATGAGACTCCGCCGATCGCCCCATGGTTACGCGTTGCGGGCCACCGGCGCGACATCTCGCCGAAGGATGTCCCGGATCATCCGGATCAGGTGGATACCGACCAGTTGGAGCAGTCCGACCAACAGCGCGCCGCCGAGCGCGGTCGCGACCACCAGGGTGACGAGCGATGCGGCCGGCGTCGAGGCGTCCAGGACCTGATCGAGCGCGAACGCCACCAGGGCGGCGGGCGCGGTCGCCGCCACGACCCGGACCGTGACCCACACGAGCCGCCGGCCGTCGATGCGAGCGAGGCGGTGCCGCAGCGCCACCAGCCCGAGCACCGCGCCGACGAAGTACGCGAAGGACCACGACCACGCGAGCCCCTCGACGCCGCGCCACTCGTAGAAAGCGAACGCCGTCGCGATGTTCGTGCCGTTCTCGACGACGTTCAGGAGGAAGGGCGTGCGCGTGTCCTGCATCGAGGAGAAGGTGCGCACGACATACAGGTACACCGAGAACGGCACGAGACCGACGGAGAAGGCTCGGAGAGCGTCGGCGATCCGGGGGACGTCGTGTGCGGCGAAGTCGCCGTGGTCCAGGAGCGCGCTGATGAGCGGACGTGCCAGCACCGCGAGCGCGACCGCGGCGGGGATCATCACGATCAGCAGCATGTGCAGCCCGCGCGAGAAGTGCTCGCGGACGCCGGACGTGTCGCCCGCCTGGTGGCGGCTCGCGAGCTCGGGGCCGAGCGCGGTCATGACCGAGACCGCCAGGAGCCCGTGCGGGAGCTGGAAGAACGTGAAGGCGGCCAGGTACACGGAGATGTTGGAGTTGGTCCGGTAGGCGAGCGCGAGCACGACGAAGAACGCAACCTGGTTGGCGGCGACATAGCCCACGGTCCAGCCCGAGAGGCGCGCGAGCCGTCGGACCGCGGGGTGACCGGGCGCCCAACACCAGCGGACGCGGACCCCCGCCCGGTGGACGGCGGGGAGCAGCACCAGTGCCATCGCCACGACGCCGATCGTCGTGCCGAGCCCCAGGAGCAGCACCAGCCAGGGGTCGTCGAGCACCGACTGGACCGTCGGCGGGGCCGCGGTGGCGCGCCCGACCGCGATCAGCATCACGATCACGACGACGTTGTTGAGGACGGGCGCGAACGCGGCCGCCGCGAAGCGCCGCCGCGCGTTGAGCAGCGAGGTGGCGAGCGCGGTGATGCCGTAGAAGAGCATCTGGGGCATGAACCACCGGAGCAGATCCGTCGCGAGCGCCTGCTGCGCGGCGTGACCGACGCGCTGGGTGTGCCCGGCGACCGCGACGTACGCGTCGATGAGCCATGGCGCCATGAGCGTGCCGGCGACGGTCCCGACGAAGAGGAGTGAGATCGTGACGGTGAGGATCGCGTTCGTCGCGCGGGTGTCCTCGCGTTCGTAGGACTCGACGAAGAGTGGAACGAGGGTCGCGGTGAGGATCCCGCCGACCAGGAGCTCGTAGACGATGTTCGGTGTCGAGTTCGCGAGGTTGTACGCGTCCGTGAGCGGGCCGAGCCCGAGCACGACCAGCGCGGAGACGCGCAGGAACCCCGTGACGCGCGAGAGAAGCGTCCCGACGCCGATCACCGCACTCGTGCGGGCCAGCCGGACGTTGGGCGCGGTCACGTGGCGAGAGGCGCGCGGGCGGCGGCCCCGGCGCCAGTTGGTGATCCACCATCCGGCGAGGAACACGCCCGCCCCGATGGTCAGGAACAGCCCGACGCCGCTGACGACGGACGAGCGCACCGTGTACCGCGATCGCTGCAGGTCCAGCACGCCGTCGGGCGACGTGACCGAGATCAGCACGGGGAAGGTGCCGGAGGCTCGCGCCTCGACGACGAAGGAGGTCGTGGTGTTGCCCGGAGCGAGGCGGATGATCTTCTGGGAGCCCTTCGGGAACTCGAGCTTCTGGCTCTCGAGGCTGACGCGGACGCGCACCGGGCGCCCGGACCTGTTCTCGATGCTGATCGGGATCGGTGCCCGCCGCGAGGTGAGCTGCACCGTGCGGCTCGCCGGCGCCTGCACGGCGCCCGTGATCTGGCCGACGGCGGCCGCGATCTGGCCGCTCCGGGCGGCCGAGATCGCACGACCCGTGCCCGGCATTCCCGAGGCCGGCGTCAACAGCTGCTGGTGTCGTAGCCGGGTGACGAGCGGATCGGCGACGCCGATCATCGAGCCGAGCCCGTCGACCTGACGCTGGTCGGCGGCGAACGCGCCGGCGCTCAGCGGCGCGCTCGGTGGATCGACCGCGGCGAGCGTGCGGGTGTACGGGTGGTTCTGCACCGTCGCTGCAGGCACGGTGTCGAAGAGATCGGCAACCGATGTGCCCTCGAGCAGCGGGTGCTCCCGGAGTCCCGCGAGGACCGCGGCCACGCGCGTCGTCTCCGGGCGCCACCGCACCGGGGTGTCGATCACCACGCCGCGCGTGCGGTTCGGCTGCTCGAGCGCGACGACCGAGAGTGCGGCCAGCAGCTGCTGGGCGCGCAACGCGCCGGGTCCCGGCTTGACCAGGAGATCCGAGGTCGTGCGGTTGACCTCGACCGCGTCGAAGGACCCGGCGCCGGTGTCGAGGCGGAACGGGCGCGCCGGGGTGAACTGATCCACGGCCTCGGCGTCGGTGAGCGCCTCGGGTGCCACGATCACCCGCGTGCTGCCGCCTTCGGCCCGCAGCCGGGCCAGCGTCGCCTCGTCGAGTGGCTGGGTCGGGGCGATGGTTCGATCGACCGCCGCCGCGAGCCCGGTCTCGAGCGTGCTGCGGCCGATCTCGAGCTCGGTGGTGAACGCGGCTCCGAGGCCCGCGTCGAGGAGGCTCGGCCCGTTGACCGTCGTGAAGGGACTGGACAGGACCGGTGACGACGCGGCGGCCGAGCGCAACGTCGCGAGCACCCCCGCGGCGGGCTCTGACGGCGCGAGACCACGGAGCCCGGCGACCGTGTCGGGCGTCGGCACGAGCGTGACCGGGACATCGCCGGCGAGATCGAGCGCCGCGGCGATGCGGCCGATCCGCCCGGTCGCGTCCAGCTCCCGGGCGAACTCCGGCGCCGGCACGCCGGAGGGCCCGATCGCGGGCGGGGCGCTGATGTGCCACACCCATGCCACCCGGAGGGGCTCGACCGGTGCCTCGCCCGCGGCCGGAGTCCGGACGGCCACGAGGTCGGTCACGAAGCTGTCGACCACGTCGGCCGACTCGGGGTCCCGCAACTCGATCTCGACCGGGTAGACGCCGGCCTGACCCGAGCTGGGGATCGAGAGGCGGATCCGGTTCGGGTCCCGGGGCAGCGCCGGGTCCTGGAGCGGCAGCGTGAGCACGCGGTCCGGCCCCACGACGGGAAGGTCGGCGACCGGAGCTCGCAGCGACGCGAGCGTCGTGCCGAGCCGCTCGCCGTTCAACGTCCGCTCGAAGGACAGGCGGGACAGGACCGCGCCGTAGACCGTCGCCCGGACCTCGAGACCGGAGGCGTCGGGAACGCGGATGCGGAGACGGAGGGGGACGTCGTCGCCCATCGCCGACCAGGCCGGCTGCCCTCGGAGCACGATCGAGCCGGCGGGCGCGGCGGCCGCGGCGGACGCCCGCCCGGGTCGTGCCGCGAGCAGGCCGACGGTCGCCGCGAGACCGAGAACGACCGCGAGGGCGCCACGTAGGACGCCGCGGCCGACCGCGCCCTCGGGGCTCACAGCGACCTTCGCATGACACAGAGGCCGGCGCTGAGGTCGCGGAAACCGCAATCGCGGTAGAGCGTGAGCGCGGCGGTGTTGTCGAGCTGGGTGTTCACCGAGGCGCGACGGACCCGGTGCCGCCGCAACCAGCGCAGCGCGTCGGCCACGAGCGACCGGCCGATGCCCTCGCCGTGGACCGACGGATCCACCCCGACGCGCTGGAGGAAGCCCTGGCGGTCGGCCCGGCCGGTGATCGCGTAGCCCAGGATCTCGGTCCCGCGCTCGACGACCCGGAAACGTGTCGCCGGTGTGGCGTCGAGCGTCTGGTCGAGCCCGGGCGAGTCGAGCCGCCAAAAGGGTCGGAACGCGCGTTGGTCGACCTCGAGCACGGCCCCGACATCGCCCGCGTGGGCGCGTCGGGTCGGATGGGGGCTCGCGGGCAACGCCTCGAGGTCGTGCTCGAGGAGGTGGAGGCGCTCGTGGACGGAGAACCCGGCGTCGACGAACGGGAGGGTCTCGACGGGCCCGAGCGCGTTCGTGACCACGGACTCGTAGCCGCGGGTGCGCAGCACGCCGAGGCACCGGTCCACGATCTCGGCCGGTGGCGGGCGGCGGGCGCCCACCGCGAGGTACGCGACGTCGTTCCGGCCGCGCCAGGGTCCGAACCGCGCCCATCCGCCGGGCCAGCGCAACGTGTCCTCGGGCATCGTCGGAGCAGCGTACGCGCCCGTCTTTCGGAGGGTCCGGCGCATCCGCCGCGGTACCGTGCGAGCGTGCTCCTGCTCGGGACGGATCCTGTCTTCGCCGATCACGACACCGGCCCGCGCCATCCGGAACGACCGGCACGACTGCAGGCCGTGGCCGACGGGCTCG
Source organism: uncultured Acidimicrobiia bacterium (assembly GCA_963752335.1). Lineage (GTDB taxonomy): Bacteria > Actinomycetota > Acidimicrobiia > IMCC26256 > JAENVU01 > JAENVU01. Next base: position 60,364 of record CAVVXW010000003.1, read on the forward strand.
AGCGCTCGGGCCTCGGTTCCGATCTGCGCACGCTCGACCCCCGCGTGGCGACCCGCGCCGAGCTCGAGCGGGTGCATCCCGCCGCGCATCTGGACCACCTCGAGGAGGTGTGCGCGCAGGGCGCGCACTTCGACGCGGACACGCCGGCGTCGCCGCGGTCGTGGCTCGCGGCGCTGACGGCCGCGGGGGCTGGGCTCGCGGCCGCCGACGCGCTCGCCCACGGCGACGGCGAGGGAGCGTTCCTCGCGGTGCGTCCACCGGGACACCACGCGCGCGCCACGCAGGCAATGGGCTTCTGCCTCATGAACAACGTCGCAGTCCTCGCGGCCGAGCTCCGCGAGCGCGGTGACCGTGTGGCCGTGGTCGACATCGACGCGCACCACGGGAACGGCACGCAGGAGATCTTCTACTCGGATCCGGACGTCCTCTACGTCTCGCTCCACGAGTGGCCGCTCTACCCCGGCACCGGTCGCCTCGACGAGACGGGGGCCGGGCCCGGCCAAGGATCGACGTGCAATGTCCCGCTCCCCGCGGGTGCGACCGGCGACGTGTACCTGCGAGCGTTCGACGATGTGGTCGAGCCGCTCCTCGCCGCGCTTCGCCGCGGACTGGCTGCTGATCTCCGCCGGCTTCGACGCGCATCGCGACGACCCGATCACGGGTCTCGGGCTCTCGGCCGGTGACTACGCCGAGCTGTTCCGGCGGCTGCTCGCGACGGCGCCGACCGGGCGGACCATCACCTTCCTGGAGGGTGGCTACTCGCTCTCGGGGCTGCGCGACTCGGTCGCGGCCTCGATCCCCGTGCTGGCGGGCGGGACCGGGGAGGTCCCCGCGGGCGAGGGACCCACGAGCGGCGGCCCCGGCGAGAACATGGTCCGGGCGGCCTCGGAGCTCTGGCGGGACCGGGGCTGACCGGACCACGCCCGCGAGACCGTTTTCGCCCACTGGGCGTGGATGTGTCCCGGTCCTCCTTCAGACCCGATGGTCGCGCGCCGATATGCCCAGGTAGGAACCGGCAGGGCCCGGTCTGACTGTGGAGGACGGCGGTTGCTCGATCTCGATCAGGTGTTGCGCGATGCGGTCGAGCGGGGCGCATCCGACGTTCACATCAAGGTCGGTTCACCGGCGCATCTGCGGATCGACGGCGAGCTGCTGCCGATCTCTCCCGAGCCGGTTCAGGCCGCGGACACGGAGCGGATCGCGTTCGCGGTGATGCCGAAGGCCCGGGCCGAGGAGTTCATCGCGACCAACGAGGCGGACTTCGCCTACGCGCTGAGCGGCGTGGGTCGCTTCCGCGTCAACGTGTTCCGCCAGCGGGGCTCGGTCGCGATGGTGCTGCGCCACATCCTCCCCGGCATCCCGCCGATGGAGGAGCTCGGTCTGCCCGCAGTCGTCCGGCGACTCTCGGAGGAACAACGCGGGCTCGTCCTCGTGACCGGCCCGACCGGCTCCGGCAAGACCACGACGCTCGCCGCGATGATCGACCACATCAACGAGCACCAGGCGCGTCACATCGTGACGATCGAGGACCCGATCGAGGTCCTCCACGCGGACAAGCGCTCGCTCATCAACCAGCGCGAGGTCGGCTCGGACACGGAGGACTTCCTTGCTGCGCTCAAGCGGGCGCTGCGCCAGGATCCCGATGTGATCCTGATCGGCGAGATGCGTGACCCCGAGACGGTGTGGGCCGCGCTGTCGGCGGCGGAGACCGGTCACCTCGTCTTCTCGACGCTCCACACGATGGGTGCGGGCGAGACGATCAACCGCATCATCGACTTCTTCCCCCCGTACCAGCAGCAGCAGGTGCGGATGTCGATCGCCGGCGCCCTGAAGGGCATCGTGTCCCAGCGGCTCGTGCAGCGCTCCGACCGCGAGGGTCGGATCCCGGCGATGGAGGTGCTCGTGGCGACCGGGCGGGTGTTCGACAAGATCGCGGATCCGACCGCCACCCACGAGTTGGAGGAGATCATCGCCGAGGGCGAGTACTACGGGATGCAGACCTTCGACCAGAGCCTGCTGAACCTCTACGCGACCGGCGTCGTCTCCCGGCGTGACACGCTCGCAACCTCGACCAACCCCCACGACCTCCGCCTCAAGCTCGAGCACCTCGAGCTGACCCGGGAGAACGGCGCGCGCGCCGCGACACCAGCGCTCGCCAAGTCCGCCTGACCCGTCCCGGCGAGCCCGGTCCGGGTCACAATGGCGGCCATGACCGTCCCCCCGCGGCTTGCGCCGCTGCTCGAACCCGACGCGCCCGTGCAGCGGGTGGCGACGGCACTCGTGGCCAACGGCCACGAGTGCTACCTCGTCGGTGGAAGCGTCCGGGACGCGCTCATCGACGACCTCCCGGTCGAGTTCGATTTCGCGACCGACACGCGCCCGGACCGCATCGAGGCGCTGCTCGCCCCGATCGCCGATCACGTGTGGCTCCAGGGGCAGCGCTTCGGGACGGTCGGTGCGCAGATCGGAGGCGTGCCGTGCGAGATCACGACCTTCCGCTCCGAGGTCTACCGGCCCGACAGCCGCAAGCCGGAGGTCGCGTTCGGCGAGTCGATCGAAACCGACCTCTCGCGACGGGACTTCACCGTCAACGCACTCGCCCTCCGGCTCCCGGACGCGGTCCTCGTCGACCCGTTCGACGGCGCCGCCGATCTCGCCGCCGGTCGCTTGCGCACGCCCCTGACGCCCGAGGTCTCCTTCACCGACGACCCCTTGCGGATGATGCGCGCGGCGCGCTTCGTCGCCCGCTTCGGGTTCACGCCCGATCCCGAGTTGGTCGCCGCGGTGGAGTCCCTCGCGCCGCGCCTCGAGATCGTGAGCGCCGAACGCATCCGCGACGAGCTGTCGAAGCTGGTGCTGGTCGCCGACCCGTCGCCCGGACTCTGGTTCCTCGCGCGCACAGGGCTTGCCGACCATTTCCTTCCCGAGCTGAACTCGATGGAGCTGGAGCAGGACCCGATCCACCACCACAAGGACGTTCTCGCGCACACGATCGCGGTCGTGGCGAAGACGAGCCCCGACCTGATCCTGCGTCTCGCCGCGCTCATGCACGACGTCGGCAAGCCCAGGACACGCTCGTTCGACCGGGGCCACGCGACGTTCCACCACCACGAGGTCGTGGGCGCACGCATGACGCGCGATCGGCTGAGCGCGTTGCGTTACCCGACCGAGATCGTCGACGCGGTCACCCAGCTCGTGTACCTCCACCTTCGGATCCACACCTACGCCATGGGTTGGACGGACGCCGCGGTCCGCCGATACGTCCGGGACGCGGGCGACCTGCTCGACCGGCTCAACGAGCTGCAGCGCTGTGACTGCACGACCCGCAACGAGCGCCGCGCCCGCGCCCTCGGGCGGCGGATGGACGAGCTCGAGCAGCGGATCGAGGCGCTCGCGGCCCAGGAGGAGCTACAGCGCGATCCGCCCACCACTCGACGGCCGGCAGGTGATGGAGTTTCTCGGCGTCCCACCGGGTCCGATCGTCGGCGAGGCGCTCGACGTGCTCCTCGAGGCCCGGCTCGACCACGGCCCCATCGGGGAGGACGACGCATACCGCGCCTCCACGCGTGGGCCGACGAGCGGGGGGTGTGACCGATCCGAGTCGCTCGACGCCGCGGGCCGGAGTCGTGGGTCCGGCGGTGCAGCTCGTTGAGCCGGTCGAGCCCGGTCGGTTCGGAGGGTGAAGGCCTCTAGCTCCCGACCTTGCGGGCGCGGAAGATCAGCGTCGCCGGCACGAGTGCCCGGCCGCGTGGCCCGCCCGGCGGCTCCGGCTCCAGGATCGTGTCCACCTGGAACCCCGCCCGCCCCAACGCGGCGAAGACGTCGCCGACGCGATGAGTGTGGGTCCCGGACCCGGTGTCGTCGTCGAAGTAGGAGCGGCGCGAGGTACGGCCGCTCGAGCGGCAGCGCACCCGCGGGCTCCGGGTCGGTCTCGACGCACTCGCCCAGTGGATGCGGCAGGGAGAACGCGAACCACGCTCCGGCCCGCAGCACCCGCTGGACCTGACGGAACACACGGCCCAGATCCGTCAGGGTCTCGAGCGATCCCTCGGCGAAGGCCACGTCGACCGAGTCTCCCCTGAGGAACGCGAGATCCGCGAGATCGCCGGTGTGCCCCTCGATACGAGCCTCGGCGTCCTGGGCGCGTTGGCGGGTGGCCAGCACCGCTTCCGCGCTGGGATCCACCGTGATGACCGTGGCGCCGCCGCGGGCCAGCTCGACGGCGCGGCGCCCGTCGCCACATCCGAGCTCGAGCACACGCTTGCCCGCGGTGTGTCCCAGGAGCCGTGCCAGCACGAAGTCGTCGCTCATCGGGGCGGGACGCTACCGGTCCCCGGCGGTGCCGGGATCGACCGGTCGCGGCACCGCCGTCGACTGGAAGATTCCGACAGGTCTGCTCGGGAGGCGGCGGGGAGTCGGTGGAGCGTCGCGCCGGTGATGCCGTCGCGGCGAGCCCGCGGGCGCTCCTACACTCGCTCCGTGGTCCGCGGCACCGACTACGAACTCGCCCGGCGCTCCGTCCTGCGTGATCTCGCGGCCGGACGGGTCAACCGCTCCGACGTGTGCGACGCCCATCCCGAGCTGCTGCGCGCCGCGCGCAACGTCGGCGAGCGGGTGGGCAGGCCGTGCCCCGTGTGCAAGAGCCGGAAGCTCTTCCATGTCTCCTACGTCTACGGCGACCGGCTGCGTGCGGCGAACGGCCGGGCGCTGTCCCGGCCCGACGAGCTCGACAAGCTGTCGCGCCAGCACGACGAGTTCGACCGCTACGTCGTCGAGGTCTGCACCGACTGCGGCTGGAACCACCTCGGCCGCCGCGAGATCCACGGCCGCAAAGCCGTCTGATCCCCACCCCGCGACCCGGCCCGGCGTGAGCCCATCGCCCCCGGAGAAGGCCCCGTACGGGATCCAGCACGGACGGGAACTCCACGGCGCGCGCGTGGACGAGGTGGCGGTCGAGGCGGCCGGAGCCCCGACGGCCCCTCAGCGTGCGCGTTCGTGGGGGTACTGCGTGCAGCAGGAGACACACCAGCGCTCGACCTCGTCGACCACCGTCTCGGAGGCGGGCGTGTCCCACTGCGCGGGGACGACGTAGACCCGTCGGACCGCCAGCAGCTCGGGCTCCTCGCGGTCGCAGTTGTCGCACCGGCTCACAGGGGTGACCCTATCGATCACTCCGTGCGGAGCGCCGCGCCCGGACGGATGCGCGACGCGTGACGAGCGGGCGCGGCGAAGATCAGCGGCGTCGCTCCTCCGCGAGGTCTCGGATCGGGACCTGCGAGCCCGGGACGGTCTGGCTGCCCGCCTCGTCGGCCACGACGCTGCCGAGCGCGCGCCCGACGTCGCGGTGGAACCGCGCCGTGCTCGTTCCCTGGCGGAGCCGCACGACGGTTCACGACGATCTCGTCGACGCGAACCCGCCGGGGCAGCCGACCGACGACGAGCAGCGGGCGTGCGACGGTGCGGTACAGGTGGTCGTCGGCCGGCGCGAGCGTGCCGAGCTCGGGGTGCTGCTTGGTCGCGATGCTGGCGAGCGCGAACTGTCTGCTGGCGAGCACCTCGGGGAGCCGTTGGACCGCCGAGTAGTCGACGTCGTGCGCGCCCACCTGGGTGCCGAACACGACGGCGTCGGGAGAGCCGGTCGCCGCCTTGAACCTTCCGAATGCCGCATCGGTCCGCCGGGCGCCCGCGATCGCCGCGATCGAGACCCCTCCTGCGGCCCCGGCAAGGAGCCCGAGGAGGATCGTGGCACGCCAGCGGCGGGTGAGCTCGCGCCCGGCCCAGAACCGAGCGGCGCCACCGGGAAGGCGGGTCGGGTGGGTGGCCACGGTCTCATCCTGACTCCGCTCGGACAGCCCGCAAGGCGGACACCCCCCGGAACCACGGTCGTGCCAGCACCCGGCCCGCCTGGCGGATCGGCCTCCCGGGCGGCGTACACTTTCGGCGCTGCCGGGAGCCGTGCGTGCCCTGGACGGCGGAGGTCACGAGATGACGGTTGGACCCGCTCCATCACGTGTCGGCGCGAAGCCGGTCACGGCGCCGGAGATCGCCGCGGCCAAGGGCGCGGCCGAGCCCCTCGTCATGGTGACCGCGTACGACGCGCCCAGCGCCCGCGTGGTCGACGGTGCCGGCGTCGACATGATCCTGGTCGGCGACACGCTCGCGATGGTGGTGCTCGGCTACGACGACACGCTCCAGGTCACGACCGACGACATGGCTCACCACGTCGGAGCGGTCGCACGGACCAAGCCGCACGCGCTGATCGTCGGCGACCTGCCGTGGATGAGCTACCACGTGTCCCGTGAGGAGACGGTACGGAACGCCGCGACGCTGATCCGTGCGGGCGCGGGAGCCGTGAAGCTCGAGGGTGGCCGCAAGCGCCTCGACGCCATCACCGCGATCCTCGACACGGAGATCCCCGTGATGGGGCACCTCGGCCTGACGCCGCAGTCGATCCACGCGCTCGGCGGCTTCAAGGTCCAGGGGAAGCAGCTGGATGCGGCGCGACGGATCGTGGACGACGCGGTGGCGCTGGCCGACGCGGGCTGCTTCGCGATCGTCCTCGAGTGCGTGCCCGACGGCGTCGCACGGATGGTCACCGACGCGATCTCGGTCCCGACGATCGGGATCGGTGCCGGACGGCACTGCGACGGTCAGGTGCTCGTGTACCACGATCTGCTCGGGCTCGAGGACCGCATGCGGCCCCGCTTCGTCCGGCGCTACGCCGAGTTGGGTGTGGTCGCGACGGCCGCAGTGTCCGAGTTCGTCGACGACGTCCGCGCCCGCCGGTTCCCGTCGAGCGAGGAGACCTACCACATGACCGACCAGCTGGAGGGCGCCATCGACCTCTCCGGCGTGGAGGTCGCCGGCGACGGCTCCGACCAGCCGACGCCCTCCACGCTCACCGACGCGTAGCGCTCGCCCGAGGGCGTGGTGTCCGCCCGAGCAACGAGCGCAACCGAGGTGATGGTCACACCCCCCGCGTACCGTCCTCTCCGATAGGTCCGGGCGGGGCGCCTCTGGTAGCGTCCCCGCCTCACATCGGGATGCCCGTCATCGACGGTCGGATCCCTTCATGTCCACCCTGCCCCTCGGCGGCGGGACCGTCAGCGGTCCCTCCCGGCCCGGGGGCCCACCGGGGCCGACGGCACCCGGTGGTCCGAAGGAGGTATCGGTCCATGCGGCCGTACGAGGTCATGGTCATCTTCGACGCGGACCTGGAAGAGGAGACCATCCGGTCCGCCGTCGATCGCTCGATCGAGCTCATCGAGTCCAAGGGCGCCGAGCGTGGCCCGGTGGACTGGTGGGGCAAGCGGCGGCTCGCGTACGAGCTCAAGCACCGCTGGGAGGGCTACTACGTCGTCCTCCAGGCGAAGGCCGAGCCCGCGGCGATGGATGACCTGCACCGGTCGCTCTCCCTTTCGGACGACGTCATCCGGCACAAGATCCTCCGGATCCCCGAGCACGTCTACGGCACGCTCGGGGGCACGCCATCGCCAGCCGATGCGGGTCCCGACCTGGCCGGCGAGGCGAGCGACGACGACGACGAGTAGGCGGGTCGCCGGGCGCAGCCCGTCGTAGGAGCACGAAGACCCGCGAGCGGTATTGGAGGCACGACCATGGCAGACAACACCATCACCATCGTGGGCAACCTGACCCGCGACCCCGAGATCCGGTACACGGCGTCCGGCCAGGCGAACGCTCGCCTCGGCATGGCCGTGAGCCGGCGCTGGCAGAACCGCCAGACCCAGGAGTGGGAGGAGCGCACGAGCTTCTTCAACGTCGTTGCCTGGGGCGACATGGCCGAGAACATCAGCGACACGCTGGGCAAGGGCACCCGCGTGATCGTGAACGGCCGGCTCGAGCAGCGCTCGTGGGAGACCGACCAGGGCGAGAAGCGCAGCGTCGTCGAGGTGATCGCGGACGAGATCGGTCCCAGCCTGCGCTGGGCGACGGCGGAGGTCAAGCGCTCCGAGCGTCGTGGGGGTGGCGGCGCGCCCGCCGGTGGCGACTTCGGTGGTGGTGGCCGCGGGTCCGCCAGCGGGAGCGGCGGTGGGGGCGGCGCGCCCGCGTCGTCCGGTGGGAACGACGGCTTCGACGAAGAGCCCTTCTAGGGTGCGAAAGGCGATCTGATGGCACGAGATCGGGACCGGCGCAAGAGCCCCGCCAACGACCGGCGGAGAGTCCAGAAGAAGAAGGTGTCGATCCTCACGCAGGAGAAGATCGACTGGGTCGACTACAAGGACGTGAACCTGCTCCGCCGGTTCATGTCCGAGCGAGCGAAGATCCGCGCTCGCCGGGTCACCGGCAACAACGCCCAGCAGCAGCGCGAGATCGCGCGTGCCATCCGCGTCGCGCGCGAGATGGCGCTCCTGCCCTACAGCGTCCGTCAGGTGACCCAGCGCAGCCGCAGCGGTCGCCGCGACCGGGATCGACTGGACCCGAGCGCGCCCATGCCGACGCCGGATGCCCCGCCGCCCGTCGCCGACGAGAACGGCGAGCTGCCCGAGGGCGTGACGATCGACGCGACCGGCGCGGAGGGTGCGGTGACCGAGCCCACGGCCGCGGCCGAGGTGGCCGAGGCGCCCGACGTCGCGAGCACGGCCGGAACGGGCGACGGGGGCGAGGCATGAAGATCGTGCTCCGGGAAGACGTCGACCGGCTCGGCAAGAAGGGCGACCTGCTGGAGGTCGCACCCGGCTACGCGCGCAACTACCTCGTCCCGCGCGGGCTGGCGATCGTCGCGAGCCGTGGTGCCGAGAAGCAGGCGGCGGCCATGCGCCGCAACCGCGAGGCACGCGACACGCGTGAGCGTGAGCAGGCCCAGGCGCTCGTCGCCCAGCTCACCGCGGCACCGGTGCTCGTGACGGCGCGCGCCGGCGAGGGCGGCAAGCTCTTCGGCTCGGTCACCTCGGCCGACATCGCCGCGGCGATCGAGGTCTCGAGCGGGGTCACCGTCGACCGCCGCAAGGTCTTGCTCGACGAGCCGATCAAAGCGCTCGGTACCAGCGAGGTCGAGGTCGCACTCCACACCGATGTGAAGGTCACCGTCACGGTGGAGGTCGCCGCCGGCTGAACGACGCCACGCGGCACGGTTCCCCGATCGACCCGCCCGGCGAGGGCGGGTCGATTCGCGCCGATTCGACCGCGTGGTCACACCGCGCGGCGAGCATGGACGTCGACCGTCGTCCACAGCCCTGGGGACGACGAGGGTCCACCGTCCCCAGGCAATCCACACAGATACTGGGGTCTGTCCACTTCCAACCCACAGGCCGACAGTGTGACGATGACCCCCGGGACGTCGGGGGTCGGGGAGGGTTCGCGTGGTGCAACCGGGTGACGTGCGCCGACCGCCGGCCGGGGGTCGGATTCCGCCGCACAACCTCGAAGCCGAGGAGTCGCTGCTGGGCGCGATGCTGATCTCGCGCGACGCGATCACGGCCGCGGTCGAGGCGCGGGTCGACGCCGCGGACTTCTACAAGCCCGCCCACGGTCACGTCTTCGACGCCATCTGGAGCCTGTACGAGCAGGGTGAGCCCGTCGACCCGGTCACGGTCGCGGAGGAGCTGCGCCGCGCCAACCTGCTCGAGGCGCTCGGCGGCAAGGGGATCCTGCTCCAGCTCCAGGCGAGCACACCGGCATCGGCCAACGCGGGGCACTACGCGCGGATCGTCGGCGACCTCGCGCTGCTGCGCCGTCTGATCACGGTGTCGGGCGAGATCGCCGAGAGCGCGTACGGCCAGCCCGACGATGTGACCGACACGGTCGACCGCGCCGAGGCGATGGTCTTCGAGGTCGCCGAGAAGCGCATCTCGGAGTCGCTCGTGAAGCTGTTCGAGTCGGTGACCGAGACGGTGGACCAGCTCGAGCACATGTACGGCGACGACGACGCGCTCACCGGCATGCCGACCGGCTACCACGACGTCGACCGGATCCTGCTCGGCCTCCAGCCCTCGACGCTCAACATCGTGGCCGCCCGCCCGGGCGCCGGGAAGACCGCGTTCATGCTCGGCGCGGCGGCGAACGTCGCGATGGAGAGCCGCCGGCCGGTCCTCTTCTTCTCGCTGGAGATGGGGGCGGTCGAGCTCACCAAGCGGATGCTCGCGGCCGAGTCGCGCGTCGATGCCCGCAAGCTCCAGACCGGCAAGCTCACCGACGCGGACTGGAGCCGGCTGAACACCGCGATCAGCCACCTCGGCGAGGCGCCGATGTTCATCGACGACAACCCGCACTGCACGGTCATGGAGATGCGGGCCAAGGCCCGAAGGATCAAGGCCCGTTACGGCGACCTGGGCCTGATCGTGGTCGACTACCTGCAGCTCATGAGCTCGCCCCGACGCTCGGAGAACCGCCAGGTGGAGGTCTCGGAGATGTCGCGGGGTCTGAAGATCCTCGCCCGCGAGCTCGAGTGCCCGCTCGTGGTCGGCGCGCAGCTGAACCGGCAGCTCGAGTACCGCCAGGACAAGCGCCCGATGCTGGCCGACCTCCGGGAATCGGGCTCGATCGAGCAGGACGCCGACGTCGTGCTGTTCCTCTACCGGGACGACGCGTACAACCCGGAGTCGGACCAGCGCGGCGTCGCCGAGGTGATCGTGGGCAAGCACCGCAACGGCCCGACGGGCACCGCCCGACTCGCCTTCCTCGACCACATCGTCAAGTTCGCCAACATGGCGACCACCCCCTGAGGCGCCCGATCCCTGCTCTGGGCGCGCACGACGCGCCGGAAACCGCGCGTTTCGCGTGGGAGAACGTCAGTCGGGTCGGGACCAGTCCCGGTTCGGCTCGGCGGGGGGCATCACGAAGCCGGGCCGGGGACGCCACCCCGAGGCGCGCAGGTCCTCGTTGACGTGGGCCATGTTGAGCAGGTCCTCCTCGTAGGAGAACTTGCCGGCACCGGCGTAGACGAGGGTCGAGTAGCCGGACTGGCGGTACGGGGTGCCGTCGGGCCGGGCCCCCGGCGTGATCTGGGTCCACTTGACCACGACGGTGTCGCCCTCGATCGCGACGTACTCCACCGGGAAGGCCCAGTCCTCGAGCCCCCGCATCGACTCGTCGAGGAACGTGCGCAGCTCCTCGATGCCCTCGACTCGACCCCACGCGGGATCGATGTACACGCAGTCGTCGGTGAAGAACTCCGCGATGCCGCCCCAACCCTGCTCCTCGCCGGCGTCGATGCGCCGGCGCAGGTCCTGGTAGCGCTCGAGGGTCGCTTCGATCTCGGCTCGCGGAAACGGCATGGCGTCCTCTCAGAACAGCTTGAGCTTGGGATCGTCGTGGGTACGGAGGTCATCGAGGTCGATCTCGACGCACTCGATGTCGAGGCTCTCGGCGTAGACGCGGGCCTGAGGCTTGATACGTGTCGCGACGAACATGCCACGGGTCGGGGCGAGCCGCGTGTCGAGGTCGAGTCGCGCCTGATAGCGCGCGAGCTGGTCCACGCCGGCGATCTCCCCGATCCGCTTGACCTCGATCGCGACGGCCCGCCCGTCGCCGTCACGACAGAGGAAGTCGATCGGGCCGATGTCGGTCGGGTACTCCCGCCGCACGAGGGTCAGGTCGTCCCGCAGCGTCTGGACGCGCATCTCGATCAGGGCCTGGAGCTCGGCCTCGACGCCGTCCTTCTCGAGACCGGGGTCCTCGCCGAGCTCGAGGGTGTGGTCGTGCAGGACCTCGTGGAGCTCCACGACGAGCCGTTCGCCCTTGGTGCTCTCGGCCGTGATCATGTCGTCCCCGACGCGGATCGTGCAGGGCGGGCTCATCCAGTTGAGCGGCTTGTAGGCCCGCGCGTCCGAGTGGATCGCGAGGCTGCCGTCGGCCTTCAGCATCACCAGGCGGGTCGCCGCGCCGAGCCGGGCTCCGAGGCGGCCTTCGTAGGTCACCGAACAGCGGGCCAGGATCAAGCGCACGGCAGATGTTCGCACGTGGGAACCGGCCGGTGGGTCGGGACGTCCAAGCGTCGCAGACGACCCGAGGGGGAGAAGATGCGACGCTGGTTCGGATCCGCGGTGGTGCTGGTGCTGGTGGCCGGGGGTTTCGTGGCGCTGGCGCGCTCCGGACGCGAGGGTGCGTCGCCGGCGAAGGAAGCGGGCGTTTCGTCGGCCGCGACACGGGGGCTGGCGTCGTCGACGAAGGGCCCCGCCGGGTTGCCGACGGCCGTGCCGGACGCGACCGGCGGCCGGAAGACCCTCGGCGCAGATGGCGCGGCGAGCGGCACCGGTTCGGTGCCGCGAGTCGACGCCAGGGTGGTCAAGCGCGCCACGATCGAGCTGCGCGTGCCGGCCGGCTCGCTCGACCGCCGGTTCGCGTCGGTCTCCGGCCTCGCCGATCTGCTCGGAGGCTACGTGGCGAGCACCGATCGCTCCGGTGACGTGGCGACGGTCTCGCTGCGGGTCCCGGCGGCCCAGTTCGGCACGGCCCTCACGCGTCTGGCCGTCGCTCGGGAAGGTCACGGCCCGGTCGGAGCGCGGGGACGACGTGACCGCGCAGTTCGTCGACCTCGACGCGCGGATCCGCAACCTCGCCGCCCAGGAAGCCGTGCTCCAGGATCTCATGGACCGGGCAGGCTCGGTCCCCGACAGCATCGCGATCGAGCAGCAGCTCTCGGAGACCCGCGGCCAGATCGAGCAGCTCACGGGCCAGCGCAACCTCCTGGACGACCAGGCGTCCTTCGCCGCGATCTCGGTCTCGCTCCATCGAGCAGGTGCCGCGGCCGCGCCCGCGCCCGACCGCGGCTCCCTCGCCCGGGCGTGGCACGACGCGATCGGAGTCTCGGTCGCGATCGTCGCGGGCTCGATCGTCGTCCTCGGCGCGGTCGTGCCCATCGCCGCGCTGGTGGCCGTCGGCTTCCTGACCTGGACGATCGTCCGGCGCCGCCGGCGCCCGGCGCTCCATCCTGCCGGCTGATGTCCGAGAGGTGAACAGTCGGGGCGATCGGTTGAGAGGGGTCGCGACCGCCCACCTCGGTTCGCGTCGACGCCGGCCGTGCCCGCGGACCTCCTTCCCGAGCGGGTCTCGCACACGAGCGACCACGCCGGCCTGGCGCAGTTCGCCGGGAGCACCGTGGCGGTCATCGCGGGTGCTCGACGGGGAGCGCGTGCACAACGGTCGGTAGCCTCGGCCCGTGACGTTCTACGACCAGGTGCTGCGCGAGCTCGTCGTCGCCTTCGGGGGCGCGTTGTTCGTCGCCAACGTCCTGGCGCTCCTGCGGCGCCGCCGCGACACGCAGGTGCGGGCGGGCGCTGCGGGCGCGCGGAGCGCCAAGGTCAAGGGGTCGAGCCGCGTGACGGCCACCGGACGAACCCGCGAGGGTGAGCTGATCCAGGCGCCGGTGGCGCGGTCGGCAGCGTTCGCGGTGCTGGGCTTCGTGATGATGGTGGCCGGCATCGCGGCCCTCACCGCCTGACCCGGCGGCGGGCGCTGCGCGCGTGCGGCGAAGCCGTGCGGGATCCACATGCCGCGGCACCGGCGTTCTCGCCAACGTTGCGGAGGTGGCGGAGAGCGGGCGGAACCGGCCCTGACGTGGGCGTCTTGTCTGGAGCGGGTGACGAGAATCGAACTCGCGTTCTCAGCTTGGGAAGCTGATGTTCTGCCTCTGAACTACACCCGCGGGAGTCGGGGATCATACGTGAAGCGGCCCCGGGGACTCCCCGGGGCCGCTTCGCTGTCCGTGCTGCGCAGATCGATCAGACGTCGGGCATCAGCGCGACGCCGCGAGCGATGTTCCACGTCGGCCACTTGGCGTTGCCGACGGCGGCGGGTGGCGGCGCCGAGGCACCGATGCCGAACGGGTGCAGCCCCCCGTATCCGCTGAGGGTGAAGCCCCCGCTGCCGTCGAAGATGATTCCGACGCCGCGGACACTCCCGCCCCGGCTGTTCCAGACGCCGTTGGCGGCGGCCGGCGCGGTTCCGCTGGAGCCGATCTTGAACGGGTGGAGATGACCGTTGCGGTCCACCACGTAGCCGCCCTTGCCGTCCGGGGTGATCGAGATGCCCCGCGCCATGTCCTGGCCCAACCAGTAGGGGTTGCCGATCACCTTGGGCGGCTTGGCGTTGCTCCCGATCGCGAACGGGTGGATGCCGCCGAAGCCGTCGACGATGTAGCCGCCGGTCTGGTCCGGGAGCACGGCCACGCCTCGAGCGATGTCCCAACCCAGCCAGTACGGCCCACCGTGCGCGACGGGGGGCCGGGCTCCGCTCCCGACCCGGAAGCGGTTGAGCCCGCCGAAGCCGTCGAGCACGTACCCGCCCGTACCGTCGGCGACGATGGTGGCGCCCCGGGCGATGTCCCAGCCGAGCCAGTACGGGGCTCCGTGGGCCCTCGGCGGGAGCGGCCCCGTCCCGACCCGGAAGCGGTTGAGCCCGCCGAAGCCGTCGAGGGTGTAGCCGCCGGGGAGGGCTGTCGCGGGATTGACCGTGATCTTCTGGGTCGCCGAGCTCGAACCGGCGGCGTTGGTCGCGGTCAGCTTGGCCGTGTAGGTCGCCGGGGTCGCGTAGTTGTGCGTCGGGTTCTGGAGCGTGCTGTCGGTGGTGCCGTTGTTGTCGAAGTCCCACGCCCAACTGGTCGGCGCGCCGATGCTGGTGTCGGTGAACTGCACCGTGAACGGGGCCCGGCCGGTCGTGGGCACGGCGGTGAACGACGCCGTCGGGCCCGGGGCGGATCCGAGGGTGTACACGTAGATCGGGTGATCACCGCTGGCGCGGTAGTCGTAGCCGTCGCTGACGTAGAACCGGTCCACGCCACCCGACGAGACGATCGCCAGGTCACGCGCGTCGATCATGCCGTCGTCGTCCACCGACCCGCCGGGGACGCCGATGCTCTTGAGCGGGAACTTCCAGGCGGTGTTCTCGGTCCAGCTGGAGCCGGAGATGTCGAAGCGGTGGATCGTCGAGTCCGAGCCGGCCGTGGTACGGCCGTGCGAGGTGTCGACCGACGCGGTCGTCACGAACGCGGTGCTCGCGTCGGTGAAGTCGATGCCGACGATGTTCGAGACCGACAGCGACTTGTCGCTGCCGAGCGCGTTGGTCGCGAAGTCGTACGTCTTGATCTTGGTGCCCTTGCCGAAGTAGATGCCGGTACCCGGTCGCCAGCCCGCGGCGGTCGGGTCCTGCGTCTCGTCGAGTGCCTGCCATTGGGTCGGCGCGAAGTGGCCCGACTGGCGCGTCAGCTTCCAGACGGTCGGGTGCTTCGGGTATCCGGACGGGAGCCCCGCGGAGCAGCAGCCTCCCGACGTCACGTAGAGCACGTCGGCGTTCGCGTCGTACACCACGGACTCGAAGTCGTCCGTGCGGCTGTGGCACTCGTTCGCGCCGGTGTCGCCCGAGATGCCGGCGTCGAGCGCCTGGGAACAGGTGAGGCCGGTGCCGACCTGGGTGGCGGTCTCGAAGTCGGCGGCCCGGAGCCGGGTCTTGTACGCACCGGACGTCGAGTTGATCTCCCAGACGCTGTCGGCGTTGTCGTCGGCGACCCACATCGAGGTGTCACCGGCGACGTAGCCCAGCCCTTCGATGTCGCTCGCGTTGGCCGGAGCGCCCGAGAACGGGTGCGAGCTGATGGTGTGGTCGAAGCTCAGCTGCGGGATGGCGGGGGTCGACAGTGCCCGCGCGGCTCCGCCCCCTGCGACCAGGACGGCCGCCCCCAACGTCGTCGCCAGCACTGCGGCGGACAGTCGCGTCCGTACTCGTCTCACTTCGCCTCCCGTCGGCCCCTGCGTTCGCACTGTCCAGCTGCGGTGCGAAGTGGGGGTTTTACACCATTTGCTCGGTTATCGCCACTATCTGCGCGGGATCTCGGTCGATCCCGCCACGTTCCGTACCCGGGCGCCATCGGCGGCGGCGAAGGTCCGAATCGCGCCCTCCCCGACCCTCCGACTCCGACAGCGCCGCCTCCGACCGCCCATCCCGACGATGACCGATCCCGAGACCGGTCGCCGCCGCGCGAGCGGCCTCGCGACGTGCGCACCGTTTTCCTTCCGACGCCCGCGCTGTCGGAGGTCCGACTCTCGCGAACGGTACGAACGCGCAGCAAGCGCGAGAGCGTGATTTCTGTGCTCGTTCGCAACAATGAGTCACACGCCCTACGTCCGCGCGTCACCCATCGCGCCAACTCCGCATCCTGTCGCGCGCGGTGCGCGCGATGTGGTGTGGACGCTTCGGTGTCCGCGCGCCCTGGATAGAGTCCCGGGCCGTGATCCTCTCCGATCGTTCCATCCGTGAGGCGCTCGCGAGCGGTCGCATCGTCGTGGATCCTCTCGACGACCGGAACGTGCAGCCGTCCTCGGTGGACCTGCGCCTCGACCGCTACTTCCGCGTGTTCCGGAACGACACGACGCCCTACATCGATCCGAAGGAGCCGCAGGAGGACCTCACCGAGATCGTCGAGGTGAGCGAGACCAACGCGTTCATCCTCCACCCGGGCGAGTTCGTGCTCGGCTCGACCCTCGAGCGTGTTGTGCTCCCGACCGATCTCGTCGCGCGCCTCGAGGGGAAGTCGTCGCTCGGCCGTCTCGGCCTGCTCATCCACAGCACCGCGGGTTTCGTGGACGCGGGGTGGGACGGCCATCTCACGCTCGAGCTGAGCAACGTGGCGAACCTGCCGATCGCGCTCTACCCGGAGATGAAGATCGGCCAGATCAGCTTCTTCGAGATGACCACTGCGGCGGACCATCCCTACGGCAGCACCGAGAAGGGCTCGAAGTACCAGGGCCAGCGCGGGCCGACCCCGAGCCGCTACTACCTCAACTTCGGGAAGTAGCCGTGGTGGAGCTCCGGCGCTGCGCGTGGGCCGGGGACGATCCGTTGATGGTCGGCTATCACGACGAGGAGTGGGGGGTGCCCCAGCACGACCGGGTCCGCCTGTTCGAGAAGCTCTCGCTCGAAGGTGCCCAGGCCGGGCTCTCGTGGCGGACGATCCTCAACAAGCGGGAGGGCTACCGGCGCTGCTTCGCCGGGTTCGACCCGGAGCGGGTGGCCCGCTTCCGTCCCGCCGCGTCGAGCGGCTGGTCGCCGATCCGTCCATCGTGCGCAACCGCGCCAAGATCACGTCGGTCGTCGACAACGCGAGGGCCTTGCTGCGACTCGAGCGCGAGGTCGGCGATTTCGGGGACCACCTGTGGTCCTTCGTCGACGGTCGGACCCGCGTCAACCGCTGGACCGGCCTCGGCGACCTCCCGGCGGCGACCGAGACCTCGACCGCGCTGTCCGATGATCTGAGGCGGCGCGGCTTCCGCTTCGTCGGTCCGACCACGATGTACGCGCTCATGCAGGCGATGGGCATGGTCAACGACCACACGGTCGACTGCTACCGCTGGGCCGAGCTCGCGACCTGACCCTCCGGCGTTCTCGCTCACGTTGTGCACGCCAGGGCGTGCACAACGCGCGCCGGAATCTCTCGGGTCGGCGTGCGGCGCATTTCGACACGCGTTGTGCACGCCAGAGCGTGCAGCTCGTGTGCGAAAACGGGGGCGGGGGGAGGTCCGGGTCAGACGCCGGGCGGGAAGTGCGCGGTCACGGGGGCGGGGATCGACGGCTCGCGTTCGAGCGCCTCGAGGATCACCTCGGCGATGTCCGAGACGACGACCTCTTCGTCCTTGCCCTCGCCCTTCACGCCGTCGTCCATCATCACGTAGCAGAAGGGACACGCGACCGCGATGCGCTCCGCGCCCGTCGCCAGGGCCTCCTGAGCCCGCTCGGTGTTGACCTTCTTGCCGATCGTCTCCTCCATCCACATCCGCGCGCCGCCGGCGCCGCAGCACATGCCGCGGGTCCCGTTGCGTGGCATCTCGACGATGTCGATGCCCGCGAGCGACCCGATCACGTTGCGCGGCGCCAGGTAGACGTCGTTGTGGCGGCCGAGGTAGCACGAATCGTGGTAGGTCACCCGTTCCTCGAGTGATGCGCCGGCCATGGCGAGGCGACCGTCGGCGATGAGCTGCATCAGCAGCTCGGAGTGGTGGACGACCTCGTAGTGGCCGTCGAGCTGGGGATACTCGTTCTTCAACGTGTTGAAGCAGTGCGGGCACTGCGTGATGATCTTCTTCACCCCGAGTCCGTCGAGCGTCTCGATGTTCTGCATCGCGAGCATCTGGAAGATGTACTCGTTGCCCGAGCGCCGGGCGCTGTCACCCGTGCACATCTCGCTCGGTCCGAGGATGGCGAAGTCGATCCCGGCCCGTTGCAGGAGCTTGGCCATCGCCCGGCTCGTCTTCTTGTTGCGGTCGTCGAAGGACCCTGCGCAGCCGACCCAGTAGAGGTACTCGTGGTCGAACGCCCCGCCCGGCTCCACGATGTCGACACCCTCGAGCGAGTCGGCCCAGTCGCCCCGCTCGCCCTGGTTCATGCCGTAGACGTTGCCGCTGTTCTCCATCGAGCGGTACACGTTGCCGAGGCTGGCCGGGAAGTTGCTCTCCATGAGCGAGAGATACCGGCGCATGTCGAGGATCTTGTCGAGGATCTCGATGTTGACCGGGCAGATCTCGTCACAGGCCTTGCACGACGTGCACGACCACAGCTCCTCGGCGGTGATGCGCTCGAAGAGGTTGTCGGCGGTGACGGTGATCTCGCGGTCGATGCCGACGGGAGGGGACACCGGTGGGGTGCCGGTGAGCGCCATGACCTCACCCGTCTTGTTCACGATCTCGCGGGGGTCGAGTGGCTTGCCGGTCGCGTGCGCCGGGCACACGGAGGTGCAGCGACCGCAGATCGTGCAGGCGTCGGTGTCGAAGAGCTGCTTCCAGGTGAAGTCCTCGACGGTCGAGGCGCCGAACGTCTCGAGCTCGGTCTCCATCAGGTTCGGCATCTCGCGCATCGCGCCCTTGGGTCGCGCCCGGTCCTTCAGGTACATGTTCATCGGGCTCGTGATCATGTGCCGGAGCATCGTGGTGGGCAGGATCACCAGGAACGCGAGGAACGCGATCACGTGCGCGGTCCAGGCCCACCGGTGCAGGTCCAGCAGGGTCTGGAGGTGCCAGCCGTCGAACAGTGACGAGAGGCCCCAGCCGACGAAGCTCCACTTCTCGAAGCTCGCCCCGGCGCCCAGCTGGTCGCGCAGGGCCGCGATGCGGAACGCCTCGGTCACGAACCCGCTCAGCCCGATGATCGCGAACGTCGTGAGGATCACGAGGTGCTCGGGCTTGGTCTTGATCCGGATCCGGTAGGGCCGCTGCGCGTAGCGGCGGACGAACGCCCACGCGATACCGACGAGGAAGACGAGCCCGAAGAGGTCGGCCGTGAATGCGTACGCCTCGTAGGTGCGGCCGTGCAGGAACTTGAGCGAGTCGGGGAGCTGGTGGTCGATCTCCAGGATCACCGTCACGATGAACAGGACCAGGAAGCCGAAGTAGATCATCGAGTGCATGACGCCGGCGGCCGGGTCGCGCAGGAGGGTCCGCATCCAGACGCCGCGCCGGAAGTCGCGCATGCGCCGGTGCACGTTGCCGCGGTTGGTGCGGCGGTTGTCGGGCTTGCCCCGCTCGTAGTTGCGGACCCGGAGCGACACCAACCATGCCGTCACGAACAGTCCGGTGGCGACGGTCACGTAGAAGGCGACCTCGAGCGGCGCGGGGATGTTGATGAACACTTCGCGGGCGATCGGCGAGTTGTCGTGCCATCCGGTGATCTCCGGCGCGAGGCCGGAAGCGAGTGTGCCGACCGCGGCGAGCACGCCGATCCCGAGGACGACCTGGTGCGGCTTGGGAACCAGACGGCGGATTTCCACGGCGCGCGAAACTAGTGGACCGACCCGCGACTCCCGTTGTCCTGCTGCGACCGCGGCGGACCGGGTGTGTCCCTCAGCGGCGCGCGGTCGACGGGGTCCACCCCGCGGCCGGCGCGGCGGAGCGCGACCAGAGTTACTGCACGGACTGGTTGTCGGCCTCGCGCAGACGGCGCGCCATGCCCATGAGCAGCTTGCGGGCGACCCCGGGAACCTCGTCGATGATGCCGCCGAACTCGCGCTGGGCGAGCACGACGAGCTCCATGTCGGTCTCCGCGGTCACCGATGCGTTGCGCGGCGCCTTGTCGAGCAGCGCCAGCTCGCCGAACGCGGCGCCCGGCCCGAGTGTCGCCACTTTGCGTCCCCGCCGGGACACCTTGGCCCGGCCCGAGAGGATGACGAAGAACTCCGAGCCCGTCGCCCCCTCGCTCACGAGAACGCGCCCGGCGTCGACCCTCACGTCCTCCGCTCGACGGGCGACGAGCCCGAGCTCCTTGCGGGAGAGTGCGGAGAAGAGCGGCACTTCGGCGAGGTGCCCGATGAAGGCGTCGTTGCGCGGCATGGCGGGAATCTAGGGCTCCGGGGGCCGGGGCGAAAGTGCTCGGGGATCGGCTCGGGAATACGGGCGGACGCAGGCGAAAGTTGCTATCACTCGACTCAAGATTCTTGTCACCCGTAATATCCGCCCCTGAGCAAGCTCCGGCGAGTCCGGATCGTCCCCCCTGGAGGAACCGTCATGTCCAAGGCCGTCGGCATCGACCTCGGCACCACGAACTCGGTCGTCTCGACCCTCGAGGCGGGCGAGCCCGTGGTCATCCCCAACGCAGAGGGATCGCGCACGACCCCGTCGGTCGTCGCATTCTCCAAGACCGGCGAGGTGCTCGTCGGCGAGGTCGCCAAGCGCCAGGCGATCACCAACCCCGATCGCACGATCCGTTCCGTGAAGCGCCACATCGGCACCACGTGGACCATCGACATCGACGGCAAGGCGTACAACACCCAGGAGATCTCCGCCCGCATCCTCCAGAAGCTCAAGCGCGACGCGGAGGCCTACCTCGGCGATTCGGTGACGCAAGCGGTCATCACGGTGCCGGCGTACTTCGGCGACGCCGAGCGCCAGGCCACCAAGGAGGCCGGCGAGATCGCCGGGCTCGAGGTGCTGCGCATCATCAACGAGCCGACCGCGGCGTCGCTGGCGTACGGGCTCGAGAAGGACGCCGACGTCACGATCCTCGTCTTCGACCTGGGCGGCGGAACGTTCGACGTGTCGGTGCTCGAGCTCGGCGACGGCGTGTTCGAGGTGAAGTCCACCGCCGGGAACACCCATCTCGGTGGGGACGACTGGGACCAGCGCGTCATCGACTGGATGGTGCAGGAGTTCAAGAACGCGCACGGCGTGGATCTCGCGGCCGACAAGATGGCCGCGCAGCGCCTCAAGGAGGCGGCGGAGAAGGCCAAGATCGAGCTGTCGTCGCTGCAGGAGACGTCGATCAACCTGCCGTTCATCACCGCGAACGCCGACGGCCCGCTGCACCTCGAGCTGACGCTGTCGCGCTCGAAGTTCCAGGAGCTGACCCGCGACCTCCTCGAGGCCTGTCGGGGCCCGTTCGAGCAGGCCATCCGCGACGCCGGGATGGACATGAGCGGCATCGATCGCGTCCTGCTCGTCGGCGGCTCGACCCGCATGCCCGCGGTGACGGACCTCGTGAAGGAGCTGACCGGCAAGGACGGCGACAAGGGCATCAACCCGGACGAGGCGGTCGCGGTCGGCGCGGCGATCCAGGCCGGGGTGCTCAAGGGTGACGTGAAGGACGTCCTCCTGCTCGACGTCACGCCCCTGTCGCTCGGCATCGAGACCAAGGGTCAGATCATGACCAAGCTGATCGACCGCAACACGACGATCCCCACGAAGCGCTCGGAGGTCTTCACGACCGCGGACGACAACCAGTCCTCGGTGGAGATCAAGGTGCTCCAGGGCGAGTCGGACATGGCCTACCGCAACAAGACGCTCGGGACCTTCCAGCTGGTCGGCATCCCGCCGGCGCCGCGCGGCATCCCGCAGGTCGAGGTGACCTTCGACATCGACGCCAACGGCATCGTGCACGTCACTGCGAAGGATCTCGGGACGGGCAAGGAGCAGCAGATGACCATCACCGGCGGCACCGCGCTCGGCAAGGACGAGATCGACCGCATGATGCGCGATGCCGAGGCCCACGCCGAGGAGGACCGCGTGCGGCGCGAGGAGGCCGAGGTCCGCAACAACGCGGACAACCTCGTCTTCCAGACCGAGAAGCTGCTCACCGAGTCGGGCGAGAAGGTCGAGGCGGCCGAGCGGGAGAAGATCGAGGGCGCCCTCAAGGTCCTGAAGGACGCGCTCGCCGGAACCGACGTCGATGCGGTGCGGCGCGGACACGAGGAGCTGATCAGCGCGAGCCAGGAGTTCGCGCAGCGCCTCTACGCCGCCTCGTCCGCCGCGGCGGCGCGCGGACCCGAGCGGTGCCGGCGCCGGCGCCGATGCTTCCGCACCCGACGACGACGAGGTCGCCGAGGCCGAGATCGTCGACGAGCCGGGCGAGGCGTCGGCGTGAGCGAGTCGTCGTGCCAGGTGTACCGACGCCGCGCTCGACGAGCGTGGCCCGACCGGCCCGGCCCGCAGGGCCGAGAGGGGGAAGCGTGAGCGAGTCGTCGTGCCAGGTGTACCGACGCCGCGCTCGACGAGCGTGGCCAAACCGGCCCGGCCCGCAGGGCCGAGAGGGGGAAGCGTGAGCGAGGCTCCCGACGGTTCGGCACCCGGGTCCTCCGGCCTCGACGAGGAGGCCGCGGCCGCGGAGGTCCTCGAGGGAGATCTGGATCGCCTGATGGGCGAGCGTGACGAGATGCGCGCGCTCGCCCAGCAGATCCAGGCCGACTTCGAGAACTACCGCAAGCAGGCGATGCGGCGCGAGACCGCGATCGTCGAGCGTGCGAGCGAGTCGCTCGTCCAGGCGCTGCTGCCGGTGCTCGACAGCTTCGACGCCGCGGTGTCCCAGCTGCCCGACGACACCGAGCCGGGCGTGCGCAAGGGCGTCGAGCTCGTGTTCGCGCAGCTCGTCGACGTGCTCGAGCGGGCCGGCCTGGAGCGGATGGACGCCGACGGCGAGCCGTTCGACCCGAACGAGCACGAGGCCGTGATGCAAGAGGACGGAGACGGTGAGCCGGTGGTCGCCGAGACGATGCGCACCGGCTACCGGCTCAAGGGGCGCGTGTTGCGTCCCGCGATGGTGAAAGTGGCGAAGTAGGGCGGATGGCACCCCAACGCGAGTGGTTGGAGACGGACTACTACGCCGTGCTCGGCGTGCCGTCCGACGCGCCCGAGAAGGAGATCACCAAGGCGTACCGCAAGCTCGCGAAGCAGTATCACCCGGACGCGAACCCGGGGAACAAGGACGCCGAGGACCGATTCAAGGAGGTCTCGGCCGCGAACGACGTGCTCTCCGACCCGGCGAAGCGCAAGGAGTACGACGAGTTGCGCCAGATGGTCGCCTCCGGCGCCTACGCCGGTGGGTCGGGCGGCGGGTTCGGGCCGGGCGGGTTCGGCCCCGGTGGTGTCGGCTTCGACGACACCGTCGACCTCGGCGACCTGCTGGGCGGCATCTTCGGCGGTCGGGCCGGTGGCCGCGCCGGCGGCGGTCGGCGAGCCGCCCGTCATGCCCCCCAGCGCGGCGCGGACCTCGAGACCGAGCTGACGATCGACTTCCTCGACGCCGTCGAGGGCATCACCACGAGCGTGGCCTTCACCGCGGAGGCGGCGTGCTCCGAGTGCGGCGGCACGGGCGCGCGCCCGGGAACGTCGCCGCAGGTGTGCACCGAGTGCGGTGGCTCCGGCGAGATCGCGATGAACCAGGGGTTCTTCTCGACCGCGCAGGTCTGCCCGGTGTGTCACGGGCGCGGGCTGGTCATCCCCGACCCGTGCCCGCGCTGTCATGGTCACGGCACCGAGGTGCGTCGCCGCGAGGTCAAGGTGAAGCTCCCGATCGGCGTCAAGGACGGGCAGCGCATCAAGGTGGCCAAGCGGGGTGCGGCCGGCCGCAACGGCGGACCCGCCGGCGACCTCTACGTGGTCGTCCACGTCCGTCCGCACCCGGTCTTCGGCCGCAAGGGCGCGCGTGACCTCACGGTGCACGTGCCGATCACGTTCCCGAGGCGGCGTTGGGGGCGAACGTGCGGGTACCGACGCTCGGCGAGCCCGTCACGCTGAAGGTCAAGCCGGGGACCCAGCCCGGTACGACGCAGAAGGTCAAGGGTCGTGGGATCGCGGGCACGAACGGCCATGCCGGGCGACCTGCTCGTGACCTTCGACGTCGCCGTGCCCGCCAAGCTCGACAAGGACCAGCGCGCCGCCGTGGAGGCGCTCGCGGAGACATTGACGACGGATCCGCGGGCCGGCCTGGAGGTGTAACCGTGCCCAACGACGAACGTGCCCTGTACATCATCTCGGTGGCGGCCGACCTCGCCGGCGTCCATCCGCAGACCCTGCGCATCTACGAACGCAAGGGACTCATCGAGCCGGCGCGGACCGAGGGTCGCAGCCGGCGCTACTCCGAGCGCGACATCGCGCTGCTGCGACGCATCCAGGAGCTCACGAACGAGGGGGTCGGCCTCGCCGGCGTCCGTCGGATCCTCGAGCTCGAGCACCGCGTCGAGATGCTCGAGTCCGAGCTTCACCGCGTGCGTGGCGACGCCGCCGCGGCGATGCGGCGCGCCCGGCGCGAGCTGCGCCGCGACCTCGTCCCGGTCGATCCGCGGCGACGGACCGGCTGAGCGCGGTCGGCGCCCCGGCTCGGCGGCCCGAGCATTTCCGCCGGCCGACGGAATGCCGGGGTTGACAATGCCGTTGTCAAGTCTTGTCCCGTACCGTGAGTGACCGCCCGAGGTAGGCCCATGCCGCTCGATCCCAACAAGCTGACCCGCAAGACCCAGGAGGCGATCGGCGCCGCCCAGGCTCTCGCGCGGGACGAGAACCACAGCCAGGTGGGACCCGGAGCACCTGCTCGCCGCGCTCGTCGGCCAGCCCGAGGGTGTCGTGCTCCCGGTGCTCGAGCGCGTCGGCGTCGCCCCGAAGGCGGTACGCGACCAGGTCGACGCCGCGCTCGCGACGATCCCGCAGGTCTACGGCGCGACCGCGCAGGGACCCCAGGTCTCGCCCGATTCCTTCCGGCTGCTCGAGGCGGCCGACGGCGAGCGCGCCGATCTCGGCGACGACTACCTCTCGACCGAGCACGTGCTGCTGGCGATGACGAAGGTCGCGGGCGGCGTCGGCGACCTGCTGCGCGGGCTCGGGGTCACGACCGACGCCGTGCTCGACGCGTTGAAGCAGGTGCGCGGCTCGCATCGTGTGACGTCGGAGAATCCCGAGGAGCAGTACCAGGCGCTCGAGCGGTTCGGACGCGACCTCACCGAGGAGGCTCGCCGGGGCAAGCTCGATCCGGTCATCGGACGCGACGAGGAGATCCGGCGGGTCATCCAGGTGCTGTCGCGCCGGACCAAGAACAACCCGGTGCTCATCGGCGAGCCCGGTGTCGGCAAGACCGCGATCGCGGAGGGCCTCGCGCGGCGCATCGTCGAGGGCGACGTCCCCGAGAGCCTGCGCGACAAGCGGCTGATCGCGCTCGACATCGGTGCGATGGTCGCGGGAGCCAAGTACCGCGGCGAGTTCGAGGAGCGGCTCAAGGCCGTGCTCAAGGAGATCGTCGACTCCGACGGCGAGGTCGTCACCTTCATCGACGAGCTCCACACGATCGTCGGAGCCGGGGGCGCGGAGGGTGCGGTCGACGCCGGCAACATGATCAAGCCGATGCTGGCCCGGGGCGAGCTGCGCATGGTCGGCGCGACGACGCTCGACGAGTACCGCAAGTACGTCGAGAAGGACCCTGCGCTCGAGCGGCGGTTCCAGCAGGTGTTCGTCGGCGAGCCGTCGGTGGAGGACACGGTTGCGATCCTGCGGGGGCTGAAGGAGCGCTACGAGGTGCACCACGGTGTCCGGATCCAGGACGCCGCCCTCGTCGCCGCCGCCATCCTGAGCGACCGCTACATCCCCGCCCGTCAGCTCCCGGACAAGGCGATCGACCTCGTCGACGAGTCGGCGTCCCGCCTGCGGATCGAGATCGACTCGATGCCGAACGAGCTCGATGTCGTCGAGCGCCGGATCCGCCAGCTCGAGATCGAGCAGGCCGCGCTGGCCAAGGAGACCGACGAGGCCTCGAAGCAACGCCTCGCGGCGCTGGAGAGCGAGCTCGCCGAGCTGGGCGAGGAGCGCGACGCCATGACCGCCCAGTGGCAGCTGGAGAAGGACGGAATCGGGGCGATCCGTGAGCGCAAGGAGGCGCTGGAGGCGGCGCGCACCGAGGCCGAGAAGGCCGAGCGTGACGGCGATCTCCAGCGGGCGGCCGAGCTCCGCTACGGAACGATGCGCGATCTCGACGCCGAGATCGAGGAGAGGACCGCGCGGCTCAACGAGCTCCAGGGCGGTCACGCGATGCTCAAGGAGGAGGTCGACGAGGAGGACATCGCCGAGATCGTCTCCAAGTGGACCGGTGTTCCCGTCTCGCGCCTGATGGAGGGAGAGATGGCGAAGCTCGTGCGCATGGAGGACGAGCTCCACGCGCGCGTCGTCGGCCAGGACGAAGCGGTCACCGCGGTTGCCAACGCGATCCGCCGATCCCGCGCCGGTCTCTCGGACCCGCACCAGCCGATCGGTTCGTTCCTCTTCCTCGGCCCGACCGGCGTCGGGAAGACCGAGCTCGCCCGCACCCTCGCGGACTTCCTGTTCGACGACGAGCGGGCCATGGTCCGCATCGACATGAGCGAGTACATGGAGAAGCACTCCGTGTCCCGGCTCGTCGGCGCGCCCCCGGGCTACGTGGGCTACGAGGAGGGCGGCCAGCTCACCGAGGCGGTGCGTCGCCGTCCGTACTCGGTCGTCCTGCTCGACGAGGTCGAGAAGGCGCACCCGGACGTCTTCAACGTCCTGCTCGCGCTGATGGACGACGGCCGTCTCACCGACGGGCAGGGACGCACGGTGGACTTCACCAACACGGTGCTCATCATGACGAGCAACCTCGGATCGGGCGGTGACGACGTCTCGGTCATGGCCGCGGTCCGCAGCCACTTCAAGCCCGAGTTCGTCAACCGCATCGACGAGGTCGTGATCTTCCACCGCCTCGACGAGCGCCACATCGCCCAGATCGTGGACATCCAGCTGGCCCACCTGCGCAAGCGGCTGGAGGTCCGTGGTCTCGGTTTGGAGCTCACCGACTCGGCCCGCGAGCACCTCGTCCGGGTCGGCTACGACCCCGACTACGGCGCCCGCCCGCTCAAGCGCGTGCTCCAGAAGGAGATCGCGGACCCGATCGCGCTCGAGCTCCTGCAGGGCAACTACCGCGACGGCGACGTCGTGCAGGTGGACGCGAGTCCCGACGGACTCGTGTTCCACCGCGCGGAGCCCGTCGGCGTGTAGTCGTGCCCCAGCCGGCCCGCGAGGCGCCGCGAGCCCGAGTGGTGATCGTCGGCGCCGGGTTCGGTGGGTTGGCGTGCGCCGCGGGCGTTGCGCAACGAGCCGGTGGAGGTCCTGCTGGTGGACCAGCGGGACTACCACTTGTTCACGCCGCTGCTCTACCAGGTCGCGAGCTGCCTCCTGAACCCGTCGGAGATCGCCGCCCCTCTCCGGAAGGTGTTCCGCGGCGTGCCCAACGTGCGGTTCCGGCAGGGCCGCGTGACCGGCGTCGACGTCACAGACCGGCGCGTGACGCTCGCCGACGGGACCGTCCTGGACGCCGACGTCCTGGTGCTCGCCACGGGGAGCGTCACGAATTACTACGGCAAGCACGAGGTCGCTCGTCATGCGCACGGCCTCAAGGACCTCGGTGAGGCGCTCGAGCTGCGGAACCACGTCCTCGACTGCCTCGAGCGCGCGGCGACGGCGACCGATCCCGCCGAACGCGAGCGCCACCTCACGTTCTGCATCGTGGGCGGTGGGCCGACGGGCGTCGAGTACGCGGGCGCCCTGGCCGAGTTCGTGCGCCTCGTGGTCCCGGACGAGTACCCGGAGCTGGCGGCCAGTGCCGTGCGCATCGTCCTCATCGAGGGGGGTGACCGGCTGCTGCCGACGTTCGAGGCGCGGCTCTCCGCGTACGCCCGTCGTGAGCTCGAGCTCCGCGGCGTCGACGTCCGGCTCGACGCCCTCGTGGACTCCGTCGACGACGCGGGCGTGGTCCTGCACGGGGGAGTCGAGCTCGCGACCGCCACGATGGTGTGGACGGCGGGGGTGCGCCCGACGGAGGTGCTCGACACGCCGGGGCGGATCGCGGTGGACGACCATTTCCGGCTCGTCGGCGCGCGAGGCGTGTACGCGATCGGCGACGTCGCCGCCGGACGGGACGCGCAGGGTGTGGAGCTCCCCATGGTGTCGCCGCCGGCGATGCAGGCCGGGCGCTTCGTCGCCCGGGAGGTGGTCCGGGGTCCGTCACCGAAGCCGTTTCGCTACCGCGACAAGGGCAACCTCGCCACGATCGGCCGCCGGTCGGCCGTGGGTCAGGTCGGCCCGTTCCGCTTCACCGGCTTGATCGGATGGATCGTCTGGCTCGTCGTCCACCTCTACTACCTGATCGGCTTCGAGAACCGTGTGAGGGTGCTGCTGCGGTGGGCCTGGTACTACGTGCGCCTCGATCGCCCCGTCCGCGTGGTGATCCGGGCCGGTCCGTCGGGCGAGCTCGGCGATGCCGGATCCCGCGTGGACTAGCATGCTCCCAACGTGAGCGCAGTCACGTTCTGGACCGGCTCTGACTTCGGGGCCGGTCCGTTTCGCGGACGGATGAGGCGGGTGCGATCGTGCCGGGAGCAGTGATCGTCGGGACCCAGTGGGGCGACGAGGGCAAGGGCCGGTTCACCGACTACCTCGCCAAGGAGGCCTCGCTCTGCGTCCGCTACCAGGGGGGTCACAACGCCGGCCACACGATCGTGGTCGACGACGAGGTCTTCAAGCTCCAGCTGGTCCCGAGTGGGATCCTCTACCCCTGGGTGCTCCCCGTCATCGGCAACGGCGTCGTCGTGGACCCGAAGGTCCTGCTCACCGAGCTGGAGATGCTCGAGTCGCGGGGCATCGACAGCCGCCGGCTCCGACTGTCCGGGAACGCGCACCTGATCATGCCGTACCACCAGGAGCTCGATCGGCTCAACGAGCGGTACCTCGGCAACGCGAAGCTCGGGACCACCAAGCGCGGGATCGGCCCCGCCTACGCGGACAAGGCGATGCGCGTGGGGCTGCGCGTCCAGGACCTGCTCGACCCGAAGATCTTCCGGGAGAAGCTCGATCTCGCGCTACGGGAGAAGAACGGCGTGCTCACGAAGGTCTACAACCGCCTCCCTGTCGACGCCGACGCACTGGCGCGCCAGTACCTCGACCTCGTGCCCCGACTCGCTCCGCTCATCGACGACACCGTGCACCTCGTGCACGATGCGCTCGACGCGCAGCAATGGGTGCTCTTCGAGGGGGCGCAAGCGACGTTCCTCGACCTCGACCACGGCACGTATCCCTTCGTCACCTCGAGCAACCCGGTGTCGGGCGCGGTCTGCGCCGGGGCCGGAGCCGGGCCGCGCGATCTCGAGCGCATCGTCGGGGTGGTCAAGGCCTACACGACGCGCGTCGGCGCCGGCCCCTTTCCCGCCGAGCTGTTCGAGGGTGACGACGTCGGCGACCTCCTCGTCGACCGCGGTGCCGAGTTCGGCACCAACACCAAGCGTCGACGCCGGACCGGCTGGCTCGACCTCGTCATGGTCAAGCACGCGTCGCGGCTCAACACGTGCAGCGAGCTCGCGATCACCAAGCTCGACGTGCTGTCGCCGCTCGCGGAGCTGAAGGTCTGTGTGGGATACGTCGGTGAGGACGGCACGCGCTACGACCACGTCCCCTATCACCAGTCGGTGATCCACAAGGTCAAGCCGGTCTACGAGACGTTCCCGGGCTGGGAGTGCGACATCGAGCGGGCCGAACGCATCGGGGACCTCCCGCCCGCGGCGCGCGACTACGTTCGTTTCATCGAGGAGTTCACGGGTGTACGCGTCGCATTCGTCTCCGTCGGTCCCGCCCGGGACCAGACCGTCGTCCTCCCCCGCGCCGCGTGAGCCGCCGTACCGGGTCGTCCTGATGCAGGTGCTGCTCGTCGGCGGTGGCGGGCGCGAGCACGCGCTCGCCTGGGGATTGGCCCGATCGCCCGTCGTCGACGGCGTGGTCGTCGCTCCCGGGAACCCTGGCATCGCCGCGATCGGGCCGTGTATGGCGGTCGACGACGCGCTCGACAGCCTCGACGTGTTCGACCTCGCGGTCATCGGCCCCGAAGCACCGCTCGTCGAGGGTCTCGCCGACGAGCTGCGGGGTGGTGGCGTGCCGGTGTTCGGGCCGTCGCGCGCCGCAGCCCGGCTCGAGGGCTCCAAGGCGTGGATGAAGGAGGTCCTGGCGGCCGCCGGGGTCCCGACCGCCCGCCACGCCACGTTCGGTACGGACGACGAGCCCGCGGCCCTTGCGTTCCTCGAGACACTGCCGGGGCTCTACGTGATCAAGACGGACGGGCTCGCGTCGGGCAAGGGCGTGCTCGTCACCGAGTCCCTCGGCGACGCCCGTGACGCGGTGCGCGACTACCTCTCCGGGCGTGCGTTCGGCGACGCCGGCCGCACCGTCGTCATCGAGGAGGGGCTCACCGGGCCGGAGCTGTCGCTGCTCGTGCTGTGCGACGGCAGCGTGGAAGGCGTCCCGCTCGCGCCGGCACAGGACTTCAAGCGGGTCGGTGACGGTGACACGGGAGCCAACACCGGCGGGATGGGCGCGTACTCGCCCGTGCCGGCCGCCGACACCGATGTCGTGGGGCTGCTGATGGACCGGGCGGTGACGCCCACGCTCGCCGAGCTCGCCCGCCGTGACCTCGAGTACCGAGGGGTGCTCTACGCCGGGCTCATGCTGACCCCCGACGGGCCCAAGGTCATCGAGTACAACGTCCGGTTCGGCGACCCGGAGACCCAGGTGGTCGTGCCCCGGCTCGCGAGCGACCTCGCGGTGCACTGCCTGGAGGCCGCGACCGGCCGACTCGAGACCGCGGTCGAGTTCGTGGACGCCGCCTGCGTCGCCGTCGTGCTCGCCACCGAGGGCTACCCGGCCACCCCCAGGACGGGTGATGTCGTCACCGGGCTCGACGCCGCCGCCGCGCTCGACGACGTGCTCGTCTTCCATGCGGGCACGGAGCGGCGCGGCGAGGAGATCGTCACCGCCGGCGGCCGCGTCCTGTCGGTGACGGCCCTCGGTCCTGACATCGCCTCGGCTCGAGCGCGCGCCTACGAGGCCGCGTCGCTCGTCTCCTGGCCGGGATGCCAATTCCGGTCCGACATCGCCGCGAACCCCACGGAATAGGCTTCTCCAAGCGGTTGCATGCGTGATAGCATGCACGCATGCAAGTCACGATTCGGGCGGACGAGGAGCTGATCGACCGCATCAAGCGCACCGCCGCGGCCGGGGGACGGTCGATGAACGAGTGGGCCAACCTCGTGTTCCGTGCAGCCACCGATCCGGACGCCTCCGGCTCGGACATCGAGCGGATCCGGGAGCGTCTCCGCAACGCCGGGCTGCTGTCCGAGCACATCCCGCTGGCGGGTCACGGCCCGGACCCCGGGCTCGTGCGGGAGGCGGGCCGGCGCGCCGCCGTGGGCACGCCCCTGTCCGACATCGTGTCCGAGGACCGCGGGTCGTGACCACGTTCTGCGACGCGTCCGCCATCCTCAAGCAGTACGTCCCCGAGACGGGCGCCGCGATGGTGACCGAGCTCGACGGCCGGCTGATCGTCTCCGACCTCAGCTGGGTGGAGGTCCCGTCCGCGATCTGGCACAAGCAGCGCCTCGGGGAGCTCGCTCCCGAGGACGCGAGCGTCCTCGTCGCCGCGTTCGGGCACGACCTGCACGGCGGGACCTACGAGGCGCCGAGGTACGCGGCGGTCGCGCTCGGCACCGAGGTGCTGCGGCGGGCCGCGGATCTGCTGCCGCGCCACCAGCTGCGGACCGGCGACGCGATCCAGCTCGCGAGCGCGATCGCCGCGCGCGGTTCGCTCGAGTTCTGTGACACCTTCGCCACGTTCGACCGGCGCCTCGGCGTCGCGGCGGCGGCCGAGGGCTTCTCCGTCATCCCGTCCCCGAGCGATCTGGAGTCGTCGTGATCCCCAGGTACTCGCTGCCCGAGATGGCGGCCCTGTTCACCGACGAGGCGAAGTTCGCCGCCTGGCTCGAGGTCGAGATCCTCGCCACCGAGGCGTGGGCCGAGCTCGGCGTCGTCCCGGAGGAGGCCGCACGCGCGGTGCGCGAGCGGGGCGGCTTCGACGTCGCCGCGATCGACGAGCGGGAGCAGATCACCGAACACGACGTTGCCGCGTTCGTCGACGTCGTGCAGGAGCGCGTCGGCCAGCCCGAGGGGGCGTGGGTCCACTACGGCCTGACGTCGAGCGACGTCGTCGACACCGCGCTGGCGCTCCAGCTCACCCGGGCCGCCGATCTCCTCGTCGAGGCCGCGGAGCAGCTCGACGCCGCGATCACGGAGCAGGCCCACGCGTACCGGGACACGCCGATGGTGGGGCGGACCCACGGCATCCACGCCGAGCCGACCACCTTCGGCGTGAAGCTCGCGCTGTGGGCGCTGCAGGTGCGGCGTGACGTCGAACGGCTGCGGCGGGCCCGGGCCGGCATCGCCGTGGGCAAGCTGTCCGGTGCCGTCGGCACGTACAGCAACGTGGACCCGTACGTCGAGCAGCACGTGTGCGACGCGCTCGGCCTCACGCCGGTCCCGGCCACGCAGGTGCTCGCCCGTGACCGGCACGCCGAGCTGCTGTACGCCTGTGCGTCGGTCGGTGCGACGGTGGAGCAGTGCGCGCTCGAGATCCGTCACCTGCAGCGCACCGAGGTGCGCGAGGTCGAGGAGCCGTTCCGGGCCGGCAAGCAGAAGGGCTCGTCGGCGATGCCCCACAAGCGCAACCCGGTGAAGTGCGAGCAGCTCTGCGGTCTCGCTCGCGTGCTGCGCGCCGATCTGATGGCCGGCCTGGAGAACGTCGCGCTGTGGCACGAGCGCGACATCTCGCACTCGTCGGTGGAGCGGGTGATCCTCCCGGACGCCTGCATGCTCGCCTACTACCTGCTGGTCAAGATGCGCGCGATCGTCGAAGGCATGGTCGTGTACCCGGACCGCATGATCGAGAACCTCGACGCGAGCTTCGGCCTCGTGTTCAGCCAGCCGGTGCTCCTCGCACTCGTCGCGGCGGGCAAGTCGCGTGACGACGCCTACCGGATGGTGCAGCGCAATGCGATGAAGACGTGGGACGAGCGGCGACCGTTCCTCGACGTCCTGCGTGACGATCCCGAGGTGGTCGCCGCGATCTCCGAGGAGGCACTGATGGGAGCATTCGACCTGCGTCGGGCGGTCGCCAACGTCGGCCGCACCTTCGAGGTGCTCGGGTCGTGAGCACGATCAGGCTCCCGCACCTGTTGTACTCCGGCAAGGTCCGCGACCTCTACGACGCAGGCGACGACCGGATCCTCATGGTTGCGTCGGACCGCGTCTCGGTCTTCGACGTCGTGCTGCCGGACCCGATCCCCGACAAGGGCCGTGTGCTCACCGCGATCTCGAGCTTCTGGTTCGACCTGACGGCCGACCTGCTGCCCAACCACGTGATCAGCGTGGACCCGGCGGACTTCCCCGCGGGCGCCCGTCCGGAGGCGGACGGCCGGGCGATGCTCGTGCGCCGCACCGAGCCGGTGCGGATGGAGTGCATCGCCCGCGGTTATCTCTTCGGCGGCGCGTGGAAGGAGTACCGCGAGCACGGCACGGTGCAGGGTCGCGCGATGCCGGCGGGGATGCAGGAGGCGGAGCCGCTGCCCGAGCCGCTCTTCACACCCACCACCAAGGCCGACGCCGGCCACGACGAGCCGATCACCGATGCGGAGGCGATCGCGCTCGTCGGGGCCGACGGGTTCGACCGACTGAAGACGGCCGCCCTCGCGATCTACGAACGGGGCGCAACGCACGCGGCCGGCCGTGGGATCATCCTCGCCGACACCAAGTTCGAGTTCGGCACCACCCCCGACGGCGAGCTGCTCCTCATCGACGAGGTGATGACGCCCGACTCGTCGCGGTACTGGCCCGCCGACCAGTACGCACCGGGCGGCTCGCCGCCGAGCTACGACAAGCAGTTCGTCCGCGACCACTACCTCGCGATCGGGTGGGACCAGACTCCACCCGCCCCCTCGGTTCCGGCGTCGGTGATCGAGGGGACGCGAGCGCGTTACGTCGAGGCGTACGAGCGCATCACCGGCCGCACCTTCGCCGACTGGTACGGACCCGAGCGCGGGGGCGGCGCCGGGTAAGGTCGAGGTCGATGCCGCAGTACGCCGCCACCGTGGACATCACGCATCTCCCGGGCATCCTCGACCCTCAGGGCGCGACGATCGACCGGGCGCTCCCGGCCCTCGGCTACACGAACGTGAGCCAGGTCACGGTGGGCAAGACCGTCCGGCTCGTGCTCGACGCCGCGTCCGAGGACGCGGCGCGCGAGCAGGTCGACGAGATGTGCCATCGCCTCCTCGCCAACCCGGTCATCGAGGCGTTCGAGATCTCGCTGGAACCCGCGTGACCACGCGCGTCGGCGTCGTGCAGTTCCCGGGGACGAACTGCGAGCTCGACGTCGAGCACGTCGTGCGCACCCTCGGCGGCCATGCGGAGCGCCTGTTCCACACCGACGCCACGGTGCGGGGTTGCGACGTGGTCGTCATCCCCGGTGGCTTCGCGCACGGCGACTATCTCCGCGCGGGAGCCATCGCCCGCTTCTCGCCCGTGATGGAGGCGGTCGGGGTCCATGCCCGGGAGGGCGGGGCGGTCGTGGGCATCTGCAACGGGTTCCAGGTGCTGTGCGAGGCCGGGCTCCTGCCCGGCGCGTTGCAGAAGAACGCCGGGCTCAAGTTCCTGTGCCAGCCGGTCGACCTGCGGGTCGAGACCACGGCGACGGTCCTGACCGGCTCGGCGTCCGTCGGTCAGGTGCTGCGGATGCCGGTCAACCACTTCGAGGGCAACTACGTCTGTGACGACCGCACCCTGGACGCGCTCCGGGCGGAGGAGCGCGTCGTGGTGCGGTACCTGCAGAACCCGAACGGTGCACGGGACGACATCGCCGGGGTCTGCAACGAGGGTGGGAACGTCGTCGGGCTCATGCCCCACCCGGAGCGCAGCGTCGGATCCCCTCCTGGGTTCCGCGGACGGTCTCGTGATGTTCCGGTCGCTGCTCGCACCGGTCCCGGTCGCGGCTGCATGACGCTGCGGCAGCCCCAGGCCGCGCTGGCGGACGTGCTGGCACGCCACGCGATCCGCGAGGGGGAATTCACGCTCAACTCGGGCCGGATCTCGCACTGGTATCTCGACGGACGGCAGGTCAGCTTCCGCGGCGACTGCATCCGGGTCGTCGGCGAGGCGATCGTCGACGCGTTGGCGCACGCCGGCGTGGCCGACACCGACTACGACGCGGTCGGCGGACCGGTGGTCGGCGCGGTGCCGGTCGCGCTGGCGGTCGCGCTGGTCACCGGCAAGCCGTCCTTCGCGATCCGCAAGGAGGCGAAGGACCATGGCGTCGGGGGCCGGATCGCCGGGGTGCTCGAGGCGGGGCAGCGAGTCTTGATCGTGGAGGACACCGCCACCACCGGGAAGGCGTTGTTCGAGGCGCTCCCCGCGGTCGAGGAGATGGGTTGCCCGATCGTCGCGGTGTCGCTGCTGCTCGATCGGGGCGGTCAGCTCGGCGGGCGGCTCGCCGAGCACGGGTTGCGGTACGTCCCGGTGCTCGGAGCGCCCGACCTGGGATACGAGTTCGGGTCCTGAGCCGCGGTCGGGCCGCCCCGCAGCGCGGCCCGACCATGACGACGGGTCAGATCACATCAGGCGGTGCCGCGACTGACCCCGGCCTTCTTGAGCACGTCGGCCGGGACGCCGGCCTCGCGCCACGTGGCGTAGGTGATCCCCTTCCGTTCCGAGTACTCCCTGGCCGCCTTCACAAAGCCCTTCTCGACCGCGGAGAGATCGACCTTCGTCCCCATGGTCGCGAGCTCCACCTCGAGGTCGCGCCGCTCCTGGATGAGCTCGACCTTCTTGATCGCCGAAGCCTCGGGAAGCGCGGTATTGATGGCTTCGAGTCGCTTCTTCACCGAGTCCGGCGTGCGCTTGCGACCCCGCTTCGGCTTGTTCTGCTCGAGTGCCTCGAGATAGTCCCGCACGGCCCGTCCGAGCTCACGGCCCTGCGCGAGGGCAGCCTTGTGCTCATCGGTCATCTTGGTCTTGCGTCCTGGCACGTTCGGCTCCGATTTCGTCGTCTGGGATATTGGTAAATCCCTGCCGCGCTATTCAGGCTAGCGCGAGCGAACGCCGGAGCCGGGACGGGTTCGTTCAGCGTGCCCGGTGGTTCTCATTGCCGGGCAATTCGCGCGCGGATGGCGGCGATTGCGCCACGTCTGCATTTCCGGTGAACGAGCCGCGTCCATTCCGGGCCGCGGCGGCGACCAGCTGGGACCGCGTGGTCAGTCCGACCTTGGCGTCCACGGGGGAGAGGTGCGACTCCACGGTGCGTCGGGAGACGCAGGCATGGTCGGCGATCTCGCTGGTGGTCCCGCCGCCGGCGCGGAGCTCGGCGCGCGGGCGGGCGTGGAGACGGTCTGCACCGAGCTCGTCGCGTCGTGGAGTGCACGCGCCCCCTCGGGTACCCGCGCGGCCGCGGTGAGCTCGGCGCCGGAGCGTGCCCCTCGTTCGACGGTGTGGTCCCGCGCCGTCGGTAGTCTCCGGGCGTGGCGGAGCTCCCCCTGCATCGACAGCTGGGTATGACCGACGACGAGCTCGCGGCGGTCGTCGCCGAGCTGGCGCGGGAACCCACGGATCTCGAGCTGGCCATGTATTCGGTGATGTGGTCCGAGCACTGCTCGTACAAGTCCTCGCGTCCACATCTCTCCCGGTTCCCGACCGAGGCGCCCTGGGTGCTCGTGGGACCCGGCGAGGGCGCCGGGGTGATCGACGTCGGCGACGGGCTCGCGGTCGCGGTCCGGATCGAGAGCCACAACCACCCCTCGGCGGTCGAGCCCTACCAGGGGGCGGCGACCGGCGTCGGCGGGATCATCCGGGACATCTTCTCGATGGGTGCCCGCCCGATCGCGCTCATGGATCCGCTGCGGTTCGGTCCGCTCGACGACTCGCGCACCCGCTACCTGTTCGAGGGCGTCGTCAGCGGCATCAGCGGCTACGGCAACGCGGTGGGGGTCCCGACGGTCGGCGGCGAGCTGGTCTTCGACGAGTGCTACCGGGACAACCCGCTCGTGAACGTCCTCTGTCTCGGGATCCTCCCGGTCGAGCGCCTCGTCCTCGCGCGTGCCGAGGGTGTCGACAACCTCGCGGTGCTGTTGGGCGCGTCGACCGGCCGCGACGGCATCGGCGGCGCCAGCGTGCTCGCCTCGGCCGGGTTCGAGGACGGTGGCGAGACCAAGCGCCCGTCGGTGCAGGTCGGCGATCCGTTCGAGGAGAAGAAGCTCATCGAGGCATGCCTCGCGATGCTCGACGCCGGGCTGGCGATCGGCGTCCAGGATCTCGGTGCTGCCGGAATCTCCTGCGCGGCGTCCGAGACGGCGGCGAAGACCGGCGCGGGAATGGACGTTGACATCGCACGGGCACCCCACCGCGAGCCGGGGATGAACCCGATCGAGCTCATGACCTCCGAGAGTCAGGAGCGCATGCTCGCGATCGTCGCACCCCAGCACCTCGATGCGGTGTTCGCGCTCTGCGCGCGTTGGGAGATCCGCGCGTCGGTGATCGGGCGCGTCACCGACACTGGTCGTTTCCGGGTGTACGACGGCCTCTTCGACGCCATCGGCGTTCCCGGTGCCAACCCGT
The DNA here is from genome assembly GCA_963752335.1 of uncultured Acidimicrobiia bacterium. Lineage (GTDB taxonomy): Bacteria > Actinomycetota > Acidimicrobiia > IMCC26256 > JAENVU01 > JAENVU01. The sequence continues at coordinate 98,040 of CAVVXW010000003.1, forward strand.
CGCCACCGATCGGGGACGCGCCGGCAACGGTGTCCTCGGACCGCACGCCGATCGCCGATGTCCCGATCGGGAGTCTCGGCGACGGTCCCGTGTACCACCGACCACTCGCTCCTCCCTCCGACCACGGCGCTCGGCTCGCGGACGATCCCGCACCCGCGCTCGCCGCGCGCTTCCCGGCCGGGAGCGACCTCGGTGGCGAGTTGCTCGCGTTGCTCGGCACCCCGAACATCGCCGACCCGTCGTGGGTCTACCGCCAATACGACCATCAGCTGTTCCTGAACACGGTCGTCGGTCCCGGAGGGGACGCGAGCGTGCTGCGCCTGCGCGATGCTCCACCGCGGGCGCTGGCGATCTCGGTCGACGGCCCGGCACGGTTCTGCGCGCTCGACCCGCGCACGGGTGGCCGGCTCGCCGTCCTGGAGGCCGCCCGCAATGTCGCGTGCTCGGGCGCGGCACCCAAGGCGATGGTCAACTGCTTGAACTTCGGCAACCCCGAGCATCCCGAGGTGATGTGGCAGTTCTCCGAAGTCGTCGACGGGATGAGCGACGCGTGTCGCGCGCTCGGGATCCCGGTCATCGGCGGCAACGTCTCGTTCTACAACGAGAGTCGCGGCGCCGACATCGATCCGACGCCGGTGGCCGGCGTGATCGGGCTCATCGACGATCTCTCGGATCCCCCGCCCCTCGCGCGCCTCGCTGACGGCGACGCGATCGTCGTCCTCGGCGAGACCCGGTCCGAGCTCGGCGGGTCCGCCTGGGCCACTCGTCACGACCTGCGGGGTGGTCGACCGCCGACCGCCGACCTCGACACCGCCGCCCGGGTCCACGACCTCATCGCCGGCCTGGTCCGCGATCGTGTCCCGAACGGTGTGCACGACTGCTCCGCCGGTGGGTTGGCCGTCGCGCTGGCGGAGATGGCGATCGCGGGTGGTGTCGGCTTCGCCGCCACGATCGGCGACGCCCTCGGGTGCTTCTCCGAGTCGGCCTCCAGGGTGGTGGCCTCGGTGCCTCCGGCGCGCGTGGACGCGGTGCTGGAGCGGGCGGTATCGGTGGGCGTCCCCGCCGCGGTGCTCGGGAGGGCGGGAGGCGACCGCCTCGTTTCCGACGGCGCCTTCGACGTTGCGCTCGCCGACGCGACCGACGCGTATCGCGGTGTTCTCCCGGAGCTCATGGGCGCGCCGTCGGTGTGAGCGAGCCCCGACGGGCTCAGGAGCCGGCGACGACGAGCTTGCGCACCGAGCCGCCGACCGGGAACACGAGGGCGTGGTCGAGTGGCGTCACCGGCCCGACCGCGCCGCCCTGGGCCTGCGACCAACCGACGGGGCACGTCTCGGTCCCGCAGCCCTCGACATCCCATGCGACGAGGCTGCCGTCGGCGGTCCCGGCAAGGACGACGTCGTTCACGACCGACGGACTCGACAGCATCGCCGACGCCGTGGAGGTCCACTGCGGGGTGCACGTCGCCGCTCCGCAACCGGACTCGTCGAACGCGTACAACGTGGACCCGTTGGTCACGTAGACCCTTCCCTGCGCGACCGCGATGCCGCGGTTGGTCCCGGGCAACGTCGCAGTCCAGAGCGGGCTGCACGCGGTCGCGCCGCAGCCGTCCTCGCGGAGTGCCGTGAGACGGCCGTGGTTGTCGAGGTCGAACACGGTCCCGGCTCCGATCGCGAGCTGCCCGGTGGTGGCCCCGCCGCCGAAGTACGCGTGCCAGGTCGGAGCGCACGTCGGGGCAGCGCAGCCGCGAGCCGGGATGTGCAGGACTCCGGCAAGTGTCCGGACGAACAAGTGGTCCCGGTCGACCGCGGTGCCCGTGGGGAACGAGTCCGGCGAGGCGAGGGGCACCGTGAACGAGCTCCCGCTGTCGTCGGAGGCCCGGGCCACGAGCTTCATGTCCAGCTCGGATCGGCCGAGGCCGATGGGCACGAAGATGACGTGGGACTGGGGGAAGTACACCCAGTCCGGCGATGCGACGGGGGGTTGCGTGGTGCCGCGGTCGGTCGACCGGAGCACGGCGCCGGTCGCGAGGTCCAGCTCGGCCGTCGTCGCGATGTCCTGGAAGTAGGACGTCCCCGAGATGGCGTCGGAGTAGTACTGGGTGACGGCGACGCGCTCGCCGCCGCCCTCGCTCCACGTGGTCGCGGCGGTGATGTCGTTCGTCTGGTGACCGAAGGTCCGGTCCATGTGCCACGCGTCCGCGCCGGTTCCGGCATCGAGGGCCCAGAGCGCCGACGAACCCGGGGCGACGACGCGGCCGTGCTCCACGATCACATCGTCACCGAGGATCCCGTGGTCGCCGGACGTCCACGCCGGGCTCAGCGCGGCGAGGCTCGCGAGCGTCACGCCGGGGGCGAAGGGATTCGCGCCCGAGCGGTTGGGGCCACCGCGGTACTGCGGCCAGCTGCACCCGACGACGAGCAACGCCGCGACGACGGCCCCCCCGACCTTGCGCATGTCGGCAGGCTAGGACCGGCCGGGTGTCGGCGTCGACGGTCGGATGGCCTCGTCGGTCCTCGCCTCTGCGATACTGGTGCCGATGGTCGCGGATTCCACCGGTCCCAGCATCGGGCACGCCTGCGGCGTGTTCGGTGTCTACGCCCCCGGCCAGTCCGTCGCTCACCTGACCTACCTCGGTCTCTTCGCGCTGCAACACCGCGGCCAGGAGTCGGCCGGGATCGCGGTGAGCGACGGCGAGACGATCACCGTCATGAAGGACATGGGCCTCGTCGCCCAGGTCTTCGACGAGCGGCGGCTGGCCTCGCTCCAGGGTCATCTCGCGATCGGGCACAACCGGTACTCGACGACGGGATCGTCGTCGTGGCAGAACGCGCAACCGGTCTACCGGTCCGTGGGCGACGCCGGCTTCTCCCTCGGTCACAACGGCAACCTCACCAACACGGCCGAGCTGGGAGGTTCGCTCGGAATGCTCCCCGGCATGACCGCGGACGAGACCGAGTTCGACTCGACCACCGATTCGGCGCTCGTGGCCGAGCTGATCGCGCGTGCCTGGCCCCCCGAGCGCTCGGACGGCTGCGAGCTCGAGCATGCCCTCGAGCACGTGCTGCCGCGCCTCGAGGGCGGCTTCTCGTTCGTGCTCATGGACGACAGCCGCCTCATCGGCGTGCGCGATCCCCATGGGTTCTGGCCGCTGGTCCTGGGCCGGCTCGACGGCGGGGGGTGGGTCCTCGCGAGCGAGTCCGCGGCGCTCGACATCATCGGCGCGCACTACGTCCGTGACGTGAAGCCCGGCGAGATGGTCGTGATCGACGCGACCGGGGTGCGGCGCGAGCTCCAGTACGCCGATCCGTCGCCCCGGCTCTGTCTCTTCGAGTTCGTCTACTTCTCCCGACCCGACACCCGCCTCTACGGCCAGAGCGTCCACGCGGCCCGCCAGCGGATGGGCGAGGAGCTCGCCCATCAGGCCCCCGTCGACGCCGACATGGTCATGCCGGTGCCCGAATCGGGGATCCCCGCGGCGCAGGGCTTCGCTCGCGCGTCGGGCATCCCGTACGGCGACGGACTGGTGAAGAACCGCTACGTCGGGCGCACGTTCATCCAACCCAGTCAGCAGCAGCGCGGGGTAGGCGTGCGCATGAAGCTCAACCCACTGCCGGAGAACATCCGCGGGAAGAAGCTCGTCGTCGTCGACGATTCGATCGTGCGCGGCACCACCACGCGCCAGGTGGTCGCGATGCTCCGCGAGGCCGGCGCCGCCGAGGTGCACTTCCGCGTGTCGTCGCCCCCATATCGCTTCCCCTGCTTCTACGGCATGGACACCGGCCGGCGCGGCGAGCTCCTCGCGTCCGACCTCTCGGTCGGCGAGATCCGCGACTACCTGGGGGTCGACTCCCTGGCGTACCTGGAGCTCGACAAGCTGACCCGGGCGACCCACGCACCGGCGTCGTCGTTCTGCACGGCCTGTCTCACCGCGGACTACCCCGTTCCGGTCCACATCACCGGGACGGACGCGAAGCTCGTGCTCGAGCCCGAGATGGTCGACCTCATCACGCCGTGACCGAGGACGGGCTCACCTACGCGGCGGCCGGGGTGGACATCGAGGCCGGTGAGCGCGCGGTCGAGCTGATCAAGAAGCATGCCGAGTCCACGTCGCGGCCCGGGGTCATGGGCGCGATCGGCGGCTTCGGCGGCCTGTTCGATCTGGCCGAGCTGGAGCTGGACGACCCGGTGCTCGTGAGCTCCACCGACGGTGTGGGGACCAAGTCGGTCCTCGCGTGGACGACGCGACGCTACGACACGATCGGGATCGACCTCGTCGGTACCGCCGACGACATCGCCGCCCAGGGCGCCGCACCACTGTTCTTCTTCGACTACCTCTCGATGGGCCGGCTCGATCCCGACGTCGCCGAGACGATCGTCGGCGGTGTGGCCGAAGGCTGCCGCCAGGCCGGCGCCGCGCTGCTCGGCGGTGAGATGTCCGAGCACGCCGACCTGATGGCCCCGGGTGAGTTCGATCTCGTCGGCTTCGTCGTCGGCGCCGTCGAGCGGGGCCGGATCCTGCCGCGTGACGTGACGCCCGGCGACGTGCTCGTCGGCATCGAGAGTCCCGGCCTCCGGTGCAACGGCTACACCCTGGCGCGGCGGGCGCTCCTCGACCGCGCCGGGCGGTCGCTCGACGAGCCCGCGTGGACCGGTGCGGACACGTCACTCGCCGATGAGCTGCTGCGACCCAGCGTGATCTACGCGCCGACGTTGCAGTCCCTGACGCGCACGACCGAGATCCACGGCTTCGCACACGTCACCGGCGGTGGCCTGCCCGGCAACGTCCACCGGATGCTGCCGCCCGGGTGCGCGGCGCGCATCCGGCGCGGGAGCTGGCCCGAGCCGCGGATCTTCGGCGAGGTGCAACGCGCCGGGGACATCGACCGCTCGGAGATGGAGTCGGTGTTCAACCTGGGTATCGGCATGGTCGCGGCAGTTGCCGCCGATGCCGTCACTCCCGCGCTCGAGACGGTGCACGCGGCGTCGCTCGGCGCGTGGGTCATCGGCGAGGTTGCCGCGGGTGACGGCGGCGTGATGATCGTCGACGCCTAGGAGCGGATCGGTCACTCGAACCAGCGCGCCGCGAGCCACGTGCGCTGTTCGCAGACCGGGCACCGGGCCCGGCGTGAGTAGTGCCGCCAGGGCATCCACAGCGCGACGGGGAGGCTCCGGCGTGCGAGCTCCAGGTACGCGAGCCGGGTTCGGGCCCGGCAGGTCTCGCATTCGACGACGAGCGTGCCGAGGCGCGGCCGCGCCGAGGAGAAGAGCGCCTGCTTCCCGTCGCGGCGCGTGTCGCTCACGCGGCGAGCGCCTCACGGACGCGGGTCGCCAGGCGGCGGTAGGCCTCCGCCCCGGCTGACGCGGGCGCGTGCTCGAGGATCGAGCGCCCCGCCGCCGGGGCCTCGGCGAACCGGATCGAGCGAGGCACGGCCGGTTCGAACACGCTGAGCCCGTAGCGGGCGGAGACGTCGGCGGCGATCTCGCGAGGATGGCGGCTCCGACCGTCGAACATCGTGGCGACGGCTCCGAGCACCACGAGGTCGGGCTTGGTGTACGCGCGGACGTCGGCGACGGTCTCGAGCAGCTGGCCCACGCCCCGGTGGCTCAGGGTCTCGCACTGCAACGGGATCACCACGGCGTCGGCGGCGGTGAGGCCGTTGATCGTGAGGATCCCGAGCGAGGGTGGGCAGTCGACGAGGACGACGTCGTAATCGGCCTTCACGGTGGCGACGGCCCGGGCGAGCGCGTGCTCCCGCCCCACCTTGGTGGCCAGCATGATCTCGGCGCCCGCGAGGTCGATCGATGCGGGCAGGACCGAGCAGTGGCCGGCCCTGGTGATCGCCTCCGGGGCCTGGACCCGGCCGACGAGGACGTCGTGGAGCGTCGGGGCGATGGCCTCGGGGTCGAGCCCCATGGCGTAGGTCAGGCAGGCCTGCGGGTCCAGATCGATCAGCAGCACCCGGCTACCCGTGGTCGCGAGGGCCTCGCCGAGGGTGTGGGTCGTGGTCGTCTTGCCGACGCCACCCTTCTGATTGGCGACTGCGAGCACGGCCATGGGCGGGCGAGTGTACGGGTCGATCGCGCGCAACGCCCGAGCATCCAACCTCGACAATCCGACCCAGTGGTACGATCGACCTACGCCGGGGCGGGAAGCATCCCCTCCTCGGCGCAGCGGACCAACTACTCTCCCGTGACGAACCGGACCTAACGCCCCGGACCTCCCCTCGCCCAATCGGAGGCAATCATCATGCAGGGACACCCTGAGGACGACGCGCTGCTCACGCCCTCCGAGGTCGCAGCGATGTTTCGTGTCAACCCCAAGACGGTGACCCGCTGGGCCCGCGCGGGCAAGATCTCGGCGATCCGGACGCTCGGCGGCCACCGTCGTTTCCGAGCGTCCGAGATCCGCCAGTTCCTGGAAAAGGTCGAAGAGCACACCGAGCTCTGAGTCCGCCACCGGGGCCGGCTGGCCCCCGTGCCGCAGGGTCGAGGGCCGACCGCGCGCTCAGACGGACCAGCGGGCCTTCATCCGGAGGAACGGTCGCTCGATGAACGCGAACGAGAACCATGCCGCGGCGAATGCCGCGGCGAATCCCAGCGCTGCGTCCCTCAGTCCCCCGGTCATCCCGAGGAAGACGAAGATCGGCCAGTGGTAGAGGTACAGCCCGTATGAGCGGCGCCCGATCGCAACGGGTACGGGGTGGGCGAGCACGCGTGCGACTGCCGAATGCGGGCGTGCGAGCAGGTCGATGATCAGCAGGAACGTCAACACCACGAAGACGGCGTAGCCGTAGGTGTACATGTTCTCGCCTCGGATCGTGATCACGAACCCGACTGCGAAGATCGCGAGCGGCAGGAGCGGACGGGCGATTCTTCGCACCATCCCGCGATGCACGGCCCAACCGATCCCGAGCGCACATCCGGCCAGAATGCCGTCGACGTGGGTGAAGGTCGCGTTGTAGACGAACGCCTTGTCCGCACCGGCGGCGTACAGGCCGGCTCGCAGGGAAGCACTGGCGATCGCCCCGGCCACGGCGATCGTCAGCAACCACCGCATACCCGAGCGCCGGCCGAGCACCAGGATCGTCACGATCGGCCAGATCAGATAGAACTGCTCTTCGATCGCGAGCGACCACGTGTGGGCGAGCAATCCGCCCGTGTTCCAGCCCATCGCACGCGCGATGTTCATGGTGTAGAAGAGCGAATAGGGCGCGCGGCCGAGCGTGTTCGCGATGCCGTTGCTCGAAGCGTTGAAGACCGGAATCCGCAGCGCCGCGAGCGCCACCGCTCCGACGATTGCGACGAGGAGCGCCGGGTAGAGCCTGAGCACCCTGCGCATGTAGAAGGACGGCAGCTTGATCCGTCGGTTCTTGTCGTACTCGACGAGCAACAGACTCGTGATCAGAAACCCGGACAGTACGAAGAACATGTCGACACCGGCCTGGCCGCCCCTGAAGCCCGGGAGTCCTGCGTGATACGCCATGACCAGCAGGACCGCGATGGCGCGGATGCCGTCGAGGGCGGCGACGTGGCCGAGCTTCTCGACCCGAGGCTGCTCTGTCATCCTGAGACCCACCCTACGGTCCGCTCCCGTCGGGGAGACTCGACAAGGTGGCCGGGACCGGCGTCGATCCGGTGACCTCGCGCTTTTCAGGCGCGCGCTCTGCCAACTGAGCTACCCGGCCGGGAATGCCCCGAGGGCATCCGGCGGTCCTGACGGGATTTGAACCCGCGGCCTCCGCCTTGACAGGGCGGCGTGCACTCCAAACTGCACCACAGGACCTTGCTGCCGGCGCCAGTTCCGCTGGCGGCGACGGTGCCCCCAGGGGAGTTCGAATCCCCGTTACCGCCTTGAAAGGGCGGCGTCCTCGGCCACTAGACGATGGGGGCTCGCTCTCGTCCCGAGAGGGGAAGACACTACTCGCGCGGATCGAGAGCGGTCAGACCGAAACGTGGCGGCGGGCACGGTGCCAGGCGAGCTGCGCGTCGATGCCCTCCCGGAGGCTCACCTCGGGGGACCAGCCGAGGAGCTCGCGTGCCCGGTCGGTCGCGCCACCGTTGCGGCGGGCGTCGCCGGCCTGGGTCGGGTGGTCCTCGATGACCACGTCGGTGCCGGCGAGCTCGCCGACCATCGCGATGAGCTGGTTCAGCGTGATCTCGCCGCCACCCGCGATGTTCATGACGGAGCCGGGCTCGGTGTCGGTCTCCGCGGCGTCCAGGTTGGCACCGACGATGTCGTCGACGTAGGTGAACTCACGGACCTGCTCGCCGTCGCCGAAGCGCGGGAAGCTGGCGCCGGTCAGCACGGCCTCGCAGAGCCGGTGGATCGACATGTCCGGCCGTTGGCGCGGGCCGAAGACGGTGAAGTACCGCAGCGACACCGTGGGGACACCCCAGTTCTCGGCGTAGAGCGCACAGAGATGCTCGGCTGCGAGCTTGGTGACGCCGTAGGGGCTGTACGGCCGGGGCAGGTCGGATTCGACGGTCGGGTAGCGCTCCTGGTTGCCGTAGACCGACGACGACGACGCGTACACGACGCGGCCGGACCTCGGCGTCGCGTGCGGCTTCGAGCAGCCGCTGGGTCGCGAGCACGTTGTGGCTCGCGTACTCGGAGAACCCGTCCGACCACGACAGCCTGACGCCGGGTTGCGCGGCCTGGTGGAACACGGTGTCGACGTCGGCGAAGGCGGGTGCGAGATCGGCGTCGCGCAGGTCGGCCTCGATCAGCGAGAAGCGATCGGACTCCGAGCGCGCCGCGGAGGTTCTCGTGCTTGTCGGCGGGCGAGTAGTACGGCGTGAAGCAGTCGATGCCGCGAACCGTGTCGCCGCGTGCGAGGAGCCGGTCCACCAGGTGGCTGCCGACGAACCCGGCCGCGCCGGTCACCACGACAAGGCGCGCGGAGTCGGGCGTCACGGTCGCTCGAGCTGGAAGTTGCCGCCATCACCTCTCCTGCCTGGGTCGAGGCGAAGACTATAAACCGGGCAAATACGTCAGAGTCGCGTGAGACGGTGGAATGAGTACATCGGCCTACGGGACGATCACGACCTGGGGTGCGTTGGTGCCCTGCGTGCTCGAGAACTGGGCGGTGTTGGTCGAGGTCGACGTCGCCATGAACGAGTAGGTGCCGTTGCCGGTGATCGCACTGGTGAGGTCGATGTCGACCCACGTCCCCGTGGTGATCGCCCCCACGGACGCGACCGCGCTCCCGGTGATCGTCGGCATGTTGTTCCAGATCACCGTGTTCTCGATCCACGCGCTCGACGCGAGGAACCAGTTTCCTCCGCTGTCGCTGCCGTCGGTGACGTAGAGCCGCAGCTTGACCGAGGTCGGTGGCCCGCTCAGTCCGCTGACCGTGAACTTGACCAACGGTCGGTACTCCGAGCTCGGCGCGTGCAGCTTCATGACCGGGTAGGAGGCGTAGTTCTTGGTCGGGCTCGGGCTGTTGACGTAGGTGTCGGCGTCGAGCGGGAGGATCAGCTCGGTCGGCGCGGGGTTCACCGTGATCGCGTGCGACACCGAGTCCGAACCCAGTCCGTTGGTCGCGATCAGCATGGCGGTGAAGGTCCCCGTGGCGGTGTAGGTGTGCGACGGGCTCTGCGCGGAGCTGTGCGCGGTGCCGTCGCCGAAGTCCCAGTCCCAGCTCGTCGGGCTCGCCGGTGCTCGTGTCGGTGAACTGCACCGGGAGCGGGACGAACCCGGAGGAGACCGAGGTCGTGAAGCCCGCGGTCGGGAGCACGGGCGTGCTGGTGACGGTGATGGTGTGGGAGGTCGAGTCCGAACCCGATCCGTTCGTCGCCGTGAGCGTGGCGGTGAAGGTGCCGGCGCCGGTGTAGGTGTGCGACGGGCTCTGCGCGGAGCTGTGCGCGGTGCCGTCGCCGAAGTCCCAGTCCCAGCTCGTCGGGCTCCCGGTGCTCGTGTCGGTGAACTGCACCGGGAGCGGCGCGGTACCGGACGACACCGAGGTCGTGAAGCCCGCGGTCGGCGCCGTGCCCCCACCCGAACCCGTCACGTCCAGCACGACCTGGGGCGCGTTGGTGCCCTGCGTGCTCGAGAACTGGGCCGTGTTGGTCGAGGTCGACGTCGCCATGAACGAGTAGGTGCCGTTGCCGGTGATCGCACTGGTGAGGTCGATGTCGACCCACGTCCCGGCGGTGATCGCCCCCGCCGAGGCGACCGGGCTGGCCGGGAGCGCTGGCTTGTTGTTCCAGTTCACCGTGTTCTCGGTCCACGAGTTCGACACCAGGAACCAGTCGCCGCCACTGGTGCTGGCGTCGGTGACGTAGAGCCGGAGCTTGACCGAGGTCGGTGGCCCGCTCAGTCCGCTGACCGTGAACTTGACCAACGGTCGGTACTCCGAGCTCGGCGCGTGCAGCTTCATGACCGGGTAGGAGGCGTAGTTCTTGGTCGGGCTCGGGCTGGCGAGGTAGGTGTCGGCGTCGAGCGGGAGGATCAGCTCGGTCGGCGCGGGGTTCACGGTGATGCTGTGCGAGATCGAGCTCGAACCCAGTCCGTTCGATGCCGTGAGCGTGGCGGTGAAGGTCCCCGTGGTGGTGTAGGTGTGGGAGGGGCTCTCGGCGGAGCTGTGCGCGGTGCCGTCGCCGAAGTCCCAGTCCCAGCTCGTGGGCACGCCGGTGCTCGTGTCGGTGAACTGCACCGGGAGCGGGACGAACCCGGAGGACACCGAGGTCGTGAAGCCCGCGGTCGGTGGCACGGGTGTGCTGGTGACGGTGATGGTGTGGGAGGTCGAGTCCGAACCCGATCCGTTCGTCGCCGTGAGCGTGGCGGTGAAGGTGCCGGCGCCGGTGTAGGTGTGCGACGGGCTCTGCGCGGAGCTGTGCGCGGTGCCGTCGCCGAAGTCCCAGTCCCAGCTCGTCGGGCTGTCGGAGCTCGTGTCGGTGAACTGCACCGGGAGCGGCGCGGTACCGGACGAGACCGAGGTCGTGAAGCTCGCGACCGGTGCGGTACCGCCGCCGGGTGCCGTCACGTCGAGCACGAACACCGCGTGGTTCATCGGGTCCGACGATGAGCGGTAGTCGTACCCGTCGCAGATGAAGAGCTGGTTGCCGATCACCTCGACGCCGCGCGTGTCGAGGAATCCGAACGGGGTCAGGTCGATGCCGCTCCAGCCGGCGAGCAGGGTCTTCGTCGCCATGGAGGCGCGGTAGAGGCGTTGCGAGTGGTTGACGGCGACGAGGTCGCCGGTCGCGTTGTCGAAGGCGATGTCGAAGATGTTCGACAGGCCCGAGATCGAGAACGAGGTCCCGAAGGTGTTGCTCGCGTAGTCGTAGGTGCGGATCGTCGAGCCGTTGGCCACGTAGAGATGACCGTCGGCCAATCTCCAGCCTGCCCCCGTCCACTCGGACGGCAGTGGCTGCCAGGAGTCGATCTGGAAGCGATTGTTGGAACCGCGTGTCAGCTTGTACACGGTCGGGATCGCGCTGGTGCTGCCGGAGAACGCGTACAGCGCGTCAGCGTTCGCGTCGTACGCGATCGCCTCGAGGTCCTCGTTCCGGGACTTGCCGGCCGTGTTCGTCCCACCGAGCTGGTGGGAGTTGATGAACGAGGTCTGCGAGATCTCCTGCTTCAACGCGCCGGTCGTGCGGTTGACCTCGTAGATCGCGTTCCCGTTGTCGTCGGCGAGCCACAGCGAATCGTCGCTCGGGACATAGGCGGCGTCCTCGTTGTCGCGCACCGTCGTCGTGCTCCCGACGAAGGGCGAGGTGCGGATCAGCCGGTTCAGCGCGAGGTGCGGCTGGCTGGTGGTGACCAGCGCGCCGGCACTGCCGGTCCAGGCGAGCGTGCACCCGAGCGCCGCGACCAACGAGAGCGCGACCAGCTGCCGTGATGCCCATCGCATGACTACCTCCGCCCGAAGAACGCCCGTATGTGTCAGGAGATCGTACGCACACCTATTCGGCCGTGTCGAGCGTCTCGGACGGTTTGCAACGCGGGCGCGCATGCGCCCCGGCAAGGGCCGGGGCGCATACGACGGGCGTTCGGGTCGCGGTCGGCCGTCAGTGCGTCGCGTTCCACAGCGTGACCGCGTTGTCCCAGAACGCCTTGGCGGTCACGATCTTGGTGTCGGGGCACTGGGCGTGCCAGGACGCCGCCTCCGGGAACGCCCCGTTGCCGAGCCACACGATCGTGTTGTTCGAGCAGGTGACGTCGTAACCGACGGGAAGGCCGAGACTCCCGTGGTTCGGGGTCTGGTCGACCCGGAACACGTTCCCCGTGAGCGTCAGCTTGGGTGAGCGCTTCGCATCGTTGTCCCACTTGAAGAACCCACCGTGACCCGGTGCCGGACCCTTGTAGACCGTCGGCATCGGCTGGAGCCGGAGCAACGAGTTGCGCACGGTGACCGTGTTGGTGTGGCCGTCCGACGTCGTGTTGGACGAGGACGCACGAGTCGAGATGCCGACGTAGCAGCCATCGAAGAGCGAGTCCTCGATCACGCCCGAATAGAGGTAGTCGTCCTGCACGCAGTCGTCGTGGATCATCGTCTCGTGGGCGCCACGGATGCGGAAGTTCGCTGCACCGCTGCGGACGTTGATGCCGTCGCCGTAGTTGTGGATCCGGACGTCCTCGACGATCGAGTTCGGGTTGGCGAAGCTGAACGCTCCCGTGTGGTGGAAGGTGTCCCACGTGGTGCTCGCGGAGTACGTGCCGATGACCGAGCCGCCGTTCCAGCACAGGGCGCCGTTGCCGGTGATCGACACCGGCCAGGCGTCGATCTGGGTCCAGCTCGCGGACCGGGCGTCGACGGCGGTGCGCGCGCTCAGCGAGGGCTTGAACCGCGACGACTGGGGGCCGTTGACGGTCTGTCGCGGCGTGACCCCGAGACAGTCGCTGGAAGGCGTGGGCGTGGGCGTGGGTGTCGGGGTGGGCGTGGGTGTCGGTGTCGGTGTCGGGGTCGGGGTGGGGGTGGGCGTGGGTGTCGGGGTCGGCGTGGGTGTCGGGGTCGGGGTGGGCGTGGGTGTCGGGGTGGGCGTCGGTGTCGGTGTCGGTGTCGGTGTCGGTGTGGGGGTCGGGGTGGGAGCCGGCGCGGGGACCCGGGTCGTCGTGCTCGTGGTCGTCGAGCCGGTCGAATGGTGGTGATGGTGATGGTGGTGATGGTGATGGTGGTGGTGGTGGTGGTGCTGTCGTGATGGTGGCTTTCCGTGACCGTGACCTTCGCGGCCCGCTCGGGAGAGCTGCCCGCTGTCGCGAGCTGTGGAGTCAGCAGCACCACTCCGACGGCGCTGGCTGCGGCAATGGCTCGGAGGCGATTGCTGGACGGCATAGGGTCGCTCCTTGATCGGGGGAGAGGCGGTCGCGAGCTCGCAACTCGAAGCGGCGCCCCGGGGCTCTAGGTCGTTTCACCTATCGACGGTCCCGCGGCCGTCGCTTGAATGGGTCGCACGACTCAATCCGGGCAATATCGGTTGTGAAGTGCCCATTTGACTGGTAGTTTTTCGGGACTTCCGGGGAGGCGAACCACACCGGGAACACGGAGGCAACGCTCGCTTTCGTCGAGGGCCGTCGGGGTGCAGGGGGGTTTTTCCCACGCTCGGCCCGTTGTGACGACGCGATCGGAACAAACGAGCGGGAAAGGGGCGGGAGGCGCCATGGCAAGCGGGGTGTATCCCGAGCTGGACGTGCGGCTCTCGGAGCGTGCGCGGCGGCGGCGAATCCGAGGACGCGGTGCCCGGAGCCTCTTGGCCGGCCTCGCGGCGGCGCCCGACGCGACCGAGGTGGATCTCGCCGTACCCGGAGAGGTCAGCGTCGACGATGCCTCGGGTGAGCTCGTCATCGACCTCCGCACCGCCGAGGAACGGGCGCGTGGCGTCGAGCTCGTCCCCGTCGAGCCGGAGGCCGTCGTCGAGGTCCTGCCCGTCGTCCATGTGCTGCCGCGTGCGGCGCGCGACGGTGCGAAGCGGGCGTTCGACGTCACGGCGGTCGTGTTGGCGGCCCCGCTGTGGGCGCCGCTCGTCCTGCTGCTCGCGGCGCTGATCCGACTGACCTCGAAGGGCCGCGCCTTCTACCAGCACGAGCGCGTCGGTCGGCACGGATCCACGATCCGCTGCCTGAAGCTGCGCACCATGGTCAGTGACGCCGATGCACGGCTCGCGGAGCTGTTGGCGAACGACCCGGCGCTGGCGGCGGAGTTCTCCGAGACCTTCAAGCTCAAGGACGATCCCCGGGTGACCCGGATCGGGCGGTTCCTCCGCCGCACCTCGCTGGACGAGCTCCCCCAGCTCGTCAATGTCCTCAGGGGCGACATGAGCCTCGTGGGTCCTCGTCCGATCACGGAGGAGGAGATGCGCCGGTACGGGCGGTACATGCCCATCGTGCTGAGCGCGCGACCGGGGATGACCGGCCTCTGGCAGGTCTCCGGCCGCAACGACGTGTCGTATGCCACCCGCGTCGCGCTGGACGTCCAGTACGCCTTCGGGCAGAGCTTCGGGAACGACCTCTCGATCCTCGCCCGGACGGTCGTGCACGTCTTCCAGCCCTCGCAGGGTGGGGCATACTGAGGTGATCGACGATCACCTCATGCCCTCGGGCGAGCCGGCTCCGCCTGGGGGCCGGCGGAACCGCACCCTCGAGTCGCTCGGCGGCTCGTCGCGCCTGGAGCTCGGCCTCGGCGGGGTCATCCGCGTGCTGCGGCGGCGGGGGATCGTCCTGATCCTGGTCTTCGCGGTGGCGTTCGTCGCGATCTACGCCATGAGCAGCCAGCTGCAGAAGCGCTATTCGTCGATCGCGTGGGTGAAGATCACCGACCCCAACCAGAGTCTGTTCGACAAGAACGGCGCGACCGTCGACCTCACGAAGGAGCAACGCGCCGTCGTCCTGACGCTGCAGTCGCCCAAGCTCGACACTTCACTGCGCCACCAGCTCGGGAAGCAGTACCGCGATCTGAAGCAGGTCTCGGCCACCGGTCTCGAGGCGTCGCCGTTGATCGAGATCGGCACCCAGGCGACGTCTCCCGACGCGGCCCAGCGAGCCGGCGACGCGGTGTCGCGGTACGTCGTCGAGGACAGTCGCTCGAGCACCCAGGCGGACTTCGCGGCGCAGGCGAAGACGCTGAACGACAACTTGAACACGCCGGGGACCGGCCTCGTCGCCCGACTGAACGCCATCGCGGAGAACATCGCCGCCAAGCCGGACAACGACCCCGCGCTCCCCGCGCTCCAGGCCCAGCAGGCGTCGCTCGAGAGCTCCATCACGGCCACCCAGAGCGCCGCGGACCAGGCCAAGACCTCCTCCCTGACTGCGACCGGTGGGCTCCGCGTGTACGAGGCCGCCAGCCGCCCGACCGGGCCGGACTTCCCGAAGCCGTTGAGCTGGGCGATCCTCGGCTCGCTCGCAGTGCTCGTGCTCGCGATGGCGCTCATCTACGGCCGTGAGGAGCTGGTGGGGCGCTTCCAGAGCGGGGACGCGAGCGAATCGCGCCGGGCCGGAGCCCGCGTCCTCGGCGTGCTCCCGAACGCGACCGGTGTGTATCCGCGCGGCGTCGTGACCGGCGCGACCACGACCGTCGAGGAGGTGGGATTGCAGCTCGTACACCTCCTGGGGCGGGACAAGCCGAACGTCGTCCTCCTCTGCGGGGTCGACGGTCCGGCTCCCGAGGAGACGACCCGCCGGATCGCCCAGGCGATCGCCGAATCGGGTTCGCGTGTGGTGTTCGCCGCGTGCCGCGGCGTCGCCGCGGCGCCGGAGGGCGACGAGCTGGAGGCCCCCGTCCCGCGAGCGCGTCTCTCGGTCGTGCAGGAGCAGCAGACCGGTGGTCGCCTCCGGCTGCTCGATGACGGAATCCCGGTTGCCGACCTGACGGTGGCACGGGCCCGCACGGTGCTGCGTCGGCTCACGGAGCAGTGCGAGTACGTGGTCATCGCGGCGCTGTCGCCGACGGTGGAGCCCGCGACCTTGGTTCTCGCCGAGCTGGCGGACGCGACGGTGATGATCGCCCAACACGGCGAGACGAAGCTGCGCGACACGGAGCGGGCGGGCGCCCGGTTGCGGAGAGTCGGTGGTGCAGTGCTCGGTGTCATCGCGGACTCGGCGAAGCCCAGGACCGCGCGCACACCGTATGTTCCTCGCGCCTCCGGAGTCTCGGCCGGCTGAGCCGTGGTGGTCTCCACGCGCTCCCCGACGCGGCGCGCTCCACATCATGACTCGGTACCGGCGCGGTGGGTCCGAGCAACGCCTTCGCGACATGGTGGCGGCGCTCCCGGACTACGACCACCAGGTGATCGTCGGTGACGACTCCGACCTTGCGCTCGCGCGAACGCAGCTCGGCGTGCCGGTCGAGCACGAGGCCGACCTGGTGCGCGCGCCCCGACCGGTCCGTGACATTCGCGCGCGACGGCTCGGTTCGTGGCGCGCATACGTCGCGATCGACCCGACGTGGTGATCACGCACCAGTCGAAGGCAGGTGCGGTCGGCCGGCTCGCGGCCCGGCTCTCGGGGAAGGTCCCGGTGGTCCACTCACTCTCGATGGCGAACTTCGGACCGGGGTTCGGAGCCGTTGAGAGCGTCGTGTTCCGCGGGGTCGAGCGCATGCTGGCACAGGCCACGTCCCGCTACGTGGTGGTCGGCGCGGATCTCGCGCGCCGCTTCGAGGTCGCGGGCGTTGCCGGCGGAAAGCTGGTGATCGTCCGGTCCGCGGCGACGCTTCCCGGCCCGCGCCCCGCCGAGCGCCCGGCCGTGCCCGGCATCCCGGACGACCGCCCGGTGATCGTCAGCCTCGGCGCGCTCGAGGATCGAAAGAACCCGCTGGACCTCGTGCCCTTGCTCGCCGGAGTACGGCGTTCGGTCCCGGATGCCTTCCTGGCCGTCGCCGGAGAAGGGCCTCGCGTGGCGGACCTGGCCCGGGCGGCGCGGGCGTCGGGGTTCGACGACGACGTCGCGTTGCTCGGTTACGTGAACCCGGTGGAGCCGCTCCTCTGGCGGGCCGACGCGTTGGTGCTGCTGAGCGACGCCGAGGGTCTCCCGCAGGTGCTGATCCAGTCGGCGGCTGCGGGGACGCCCTTCGTCACCTACGAGGTCGATGGCGGCCGGGAGGTCGTCGCGCTCGGTGCTTCGGGTCGCGTGGTCCCGCGCGGCGACGTCGCGGCCGCGGCGGAAGCCACCGCCGCGCTGCTCCGGGCCGGCGGCGAGCAGCCGCGCGAGGTCGACCTGTCCTCGTGGGATCCCGACGTCATCCACGACTCGTACCGCCGCGTGATCGGTGGCACCGTCGAAGCGGGGCGACGTGCTCGCTGAGCCGATCGTCATCTCACCGTGGCGTCGTCGGGCGCGAGAGATCCTCGACACACCCCTGTCGACCCTGCTGGTGGTGATCGCGACCGTGCTGGTCGCGTTCCTCTTCCCGCGCTTCGGCGGTTCGCAGAGCAGCAAGGGCAACGACAGCGGCGGGTTCGCGCTCGTCGATCTCATCGTCGCGGGGATGGTGTTGGCGTCGTTCATCCGCCTGCTGCGCGGTGAGTGGCTGGCCCGGGACGTCTGGCGGAGGCTCGCCGTGCCGATCGTCTTCATCCTCGTCGGGTCGCTCGTCGGCTCGCTGTACTCGGGTCTGCGAGGGTGGGTCCTCAACAGCCTGATTCGCGACGCGGCCGCCATCCTCACGTTCCTCGCCGCGGTGGACATCCTTCGCCGCGGTGGTCAGCGCGCGGTGCGTTGGTGCTACGCGGCAGTCGGGGTCGCAATCGTCGCTCGGTGCGATCCAGCTCGCCACCTCGGGCGGCAACGAGTTGCGGGCCTCCGGCACCTTCCCGAATCCGAACGTGGCCGGCAACCTGCTGGCGATCGGTCTGATCTGCTGGACCGGCGCGCCGTTCCGATGGTCGGTGAAGCTCACCGTGATGGGCGTTGCCGTCGTCGGGATCCTCTCCGCGGCCTCCTTCGGCTCGATGATCCAGCTCGCGATCGGGCTCGGGTACCTGGGCCTCACCCATGTGGACAAGGCGAAGAACCTCGTGCAGGGTCGGCGCCTGCTCGCCGTCTTTCCGCTGCTGCTGGTCGCGCTGGGCGGCTTCTACCTGTACACCCATGCCCAGGCGGGAGAATCGCAGACCGGGTTCAACTCGTCGCGCTTCGACCGCAGTGGTGGCCTGCGGACGAACCTGTGGCAGGAGGCCTGGAACGAGCTCCCGGCGACGCCGTGGGGCGCAGGCCCGGGGTCGGTACGCGGTCTCAACCTCAACCGGTTCGGCCCCGACATCAGCAACGAGCCGCTGCAGTACCTCGTCGAACGCGGCGTGATCGGGCTCTTCGGCCTGCTCGTGCTCTGGTACGTCCTCTTCACCCTGCCCCCGCCGAGGAGTGCGGCGCGAGCGCTCGTGCTCGCGTACATCTTCGGCGAGATCTTCCGGGAGACCCTCCACTATCGCCACCTCTGGATCTTCTTCGCGATCGCACTCGTATCGGCCGAGCTCGACCAACGCAGCAATCCCGCGCGCGAGTTGGCGCTGACGTGAGCGCGAACACGCCTGGGAAGACCGCGCGCCACGCGCTGGGCGGGATGGTGTGGTCCGGCCTCGGCTTCGGTGCGCAGGGCATCGGACAGTTCCTCGTCGTGATCGTGTTCGCGCGCTACCTGACCAAGTCCGACAACGGCGTGGTCGCGGCGGCGCTGATCGTGATCGCCCTGGGTCAGCTCTTCACCGAGGCCGGCTTCGGACCCGCGGTCATCCAGCGGGAGCGGCTCACCGACGAGCACGTCCGGAGCGCCTTCGCGCTCTCGGTGTTCGCCGGATTCGTGATGACCGTCGTCGTGTTCCTGTGCGCTCCGCTCGCCGCTGACTACTTCGGCCAGCCCAATCTCGAATCGGTGATGCGCGGGCTCGCGTTCGTGTTCACCATCCAGGGCCCGGCGGTCGTCGCGATGGCCCTGCTGCAGCGCGACCTCGACTTCAAGTCGATCGCGATCGCCGAGACCGTCTCGTACTTCCTGGGATTCGCGCTCGTCGGTGTCGTGCTCGCGATGACCGGGTTCGGCGTGTGGTCCATCGTCATCGCCCAGCTCGCGCAGGCCGTGCTCCTCACGAGCATCCTGGTGATCCGACGGGCGCATCCGCGCTCGTTGCGGCCGCGGCGCCGCGAATCGCGAGACCTGGTCGTGTACGCGGGTGGGATGACCGCGGCCCGCGGTTTCAACTTCGTCGCGCTCTACGGCGACTACACCGTCGTCGGCGGCCGGATGAGCGCCGCCAGCCTCGGTGCCTACAAGAACGCGTACCAGCTCGCCGCCGTCCCGGCGCAGCTGCTCGGCCAGGTGATGGACCGGGTGATCTTCCCCGTCATCTCGCGCTTCCAGGACGACCTCGAGCGCGTGGCGGGGGCGTACCTGCGCGGAATCTCGTTGGTCGCGATGATCACGCTGCCCGGTTCGGTGCTCGCGGTGCTTCTCGGCCCGGAGTTGATCCACGTCCTGCTCGGCGGCGGCCACAAGTGGGACGACGCGATCGTGCCGTTCCAGATCTTCGCCGCCGGCCTGATCTTCCGCACGAGCTACAAGATCAGCGACTCGCTCGCCCGCGCGATGGGGACCGTGTACCGGAGGGCCTGGCGCCAGGCCGTCTACGCGATCGCGGTCGTCGTCGGTGCGCTGGTGGGTTCGGTCTTCGGGCTCGTCTGGGTCGCGGCCGGGGTGACGTTCGCCATCGTCCTGAACTACCTGTTGATGGCCGACCTCAGCGTCCGGACCGCACCGATCGGTTGGTGGACCTTCGCCGCGCGTCAGGGTCGCGGGTTCGCGCTCGCCGCCATCACCGCGGTGGGGGCCGTTCCGGCGGTCGTGATGTCCCGCGCCGCGGATCTCGGCAACCTGCTGACGATCGCCGCGGGCACGGCGGCGACGATCGTCGTGCTCGGGTCCGCGATCCTGCTCGCGCCGGCTGCGACCATCGGGAGTGACGGCCGTTGGTTGCTCGACGTCGTGCGGTCCCGGGGCGACGCCGGGGGTGGCGACGGCCGCCCGCCCGAGCCCGTGCACCCGGGTGGTCCGGAAGAAGGAGTGCTGTGAGTCTGGTCCTGGAGGTCACCCGTCGGCTGGACGACCGCGGGGTGGCTTACTGCCACTGGAAGAGCAACGATCACCTCGCGGCTGCGCTCAGCGCGGACACCGACCTCGACATCCTGGTCGACCCGGCCGGGATCGACGATGCGTACGCGGTGTTCGCCGAGCTCGCCTGCCGGCGCGGTCGCGTGGCCAACGCGCGCAACGACATCGGGCTCGAGGACTTCCTCGGCATCGACGACGAGTCCGGCCGGATGGTGCACTTCCACGTGCACTACCGGCTCCCGGGCGGCGAACGGCACAACAAGCGGTTCCGGCTGCCGTGGGAGCGCACGGTGCTCGAGACGCGCGTGCGGGACGAGAGCGGGGTGTGGGTGACCGCGCCGGCGCTCGAGGTCGTGCTGCTCATGACCCGCTACGCGCTGAAGCTGCGCGGTCGTGATCTCGCGCGGCGCGCGAGTGGTCCCGAACGCGAGCTCGCCTACCTGATGGAACGCGCCGACCGAGCCGAGGTGCTGCGGCTCGCCGAGTTGCTCCTCGGCGCCGATGGTCGGGACGCGATCGCTCGCAGTCTGGACCGCGGCATGGACACCGGTTCGCTGTACCGGCTGCGACGGGTCGTCCTGCACGAGCTCGGGAGCCAGACGAGCTCGCGGGGTCCGGCGGCCTACACGCGCCGGATGAACCGCGAAGCGGCGTGGGCCATGCGCGGCATCTCGCGGAAGTTCCGACCGCGGCCGGTCCTCAAGGGTCGCGGCGGTACCGGTGGCGGACTCCTCGTGGCGTTCGTCGGCTGCGACGGCTCGGGCAAGTCCACGATGGTCGGCGAGACCCGCGCGTTCCTCGCGCCCAAGCTCGACGTCTTCCCGATGTATCTCGGTTCCGGTGACGGGTCGTCGTCGCTGCTGCGCAAGCCCATGAAGGCGGTCCGCGACCTCGTGTTCGGCCCGGCTCGCAACCGTGACACCATCACCCGCAAGGCCGACGTCGCCGACTCCCACCCCGGAGCGATGTCGGTCGCGAAGGCGATCTGGGCGGTCACGCTCGCGGCCGAGAAGCAGCACAAGATCCGTCAGATCATGACCGCTCGCACCCGCGGCATGGTCGTGATCTGCGACCGCTGGCCGCAGATGCAGTACCCGGGTGAGCTCGACGGTCCCCGGCTCACCCACTGGGCCGAGGGCTCGGCGTGGCAGCGGTGGTTGGCCCGCTACGAGCTCCGCCCCTACGAGCTCGCTCGTCGCTTTCCGCCGGACCTGGTCATCCGCCTGGACGTGGACGTCGACACCGCGGCCGCGCGCCGTCCCGAGGACGGGCGCGACTACCTCGAGCGTCGGATCGGGCTCGTCCGATCGCTGGACTTCCCGGGGTCGCTGTTCGGTGCCGTCGATGTGGATGCCACCCAGGCGCCGGACAAGGTGCTGACCGAGATCCTGCGCGCGATCTGGTCCCGGCTCTGACGCCGTGGGCGTCGTCGTCGAGTGCTGCGGTCTTCCGGGCTCGGGGAAGTCGACGCTCGCGCGCGCCCTCGTCGCGAGGCTTCGCATGGAAGGCGTGCCGACCGCTGACGTGATGGCGCCGCTCGGCCCGGATGCCGACCATGCGACCCGAATCGTGCGGAAGGCCGCCGGAGCGGCGCGCGGCATCGGCCAGGCCGGATCGTTGCGGCTCGTGGTGTCGGTCGCGCTGCGCTCGCGCCAGCGTTCGACGCGTGACCGCGTCGCCCGACCGACGAACCTGCTCGTGGTCCGTGACGCGGTGCGTCGGGCTCGGCGCCGGCCCGGCGTCTCGGTCCTGGATCAGGGGCCACTGCAGGAATGGTGGTCGGCCGGACTCCGTGGCGACCGCGCCCGGGTGCTGGCCGCCGCGGCGGCGGACCCCGCCGAGCGTCCGGACGTCCTGGTGCGGGTCGACGCTCCCCTGGATCTGCTGGTGGAGCGACTCGGGCGACGCGAGCAGCGTCAGAGCCGCCTCGAGGGCGCCGATCCGGCCGCCCGCCGGGCCGAGCTCGAGTCCGGTCTCACCCTCCTGGATGCGCTGTGTCCCCAAGGGGTAGATTCGCCGCAATCGCAGCGGCCCGTCGTCATTCGGGTGGATGGGCTCGATCCGACCGCGTTGAGCGTCGTGATGGAGGCGGTGCGTCGCTGCGGGTTGGGGGAGAGATGATCGGTCACCGATTCGGAGCGCTCGCGGCTGCCGCCGCGCTCGCCGGTACTGCACTCGCCGCGATCCCGACGTCGCCGGTCGCGGCGACCGGACCGTGCTCGCCCACGCCGACGCGCACGCTCACCGGAGCGCAGTCCGCGTTCACGTCGACGCTCGCCGCCAACGAGCACGTCAACGCGGACGGCGCGACCTGGACCGGAACGATCAACTATCCCGTCCACTTCACGACCGGCAGCGACGCGTGCTGGGACGGTGGCTCCATCACCGGGACGTTCGGCGTGGGCACCACCTGGAACAGCTATCACGGCAAGACCGCCTTCTCGTTCGCGGGGCCCAACTTCACGCTCGACCACCCCCGGATCTTCAATCAGGGCGACGGGATCAACGTCGACGGCGGCGCGTCGAACTTCATGATCAAGAACGCGTACATGTCCTACATCCACGACGACTGCATCCAGAACGACGACCTGTTCTCGGGGACCGTGACGGATTCGTATCTCGACGGCTGCTACGTCGCGTTCTCGGCGCGCCGGTCCGGACGGCACGAGCTTCGACGGCCACCTCAACACGTGGACGATCTCCAACTCGCTCGTGCGGCTCCAGGCGATGCCGACGGTCTACAAGGGCACCGCCGCGGGGCACGGAGGCTTCTTCAAGTGGGACGACTCCGCGCTGCTCAGCCCGAAGCTGAACATCTCGAACACGATCTTCCGTGCGGACCAGGACACGAACCACCAGGACCTGAACCTCCCGAGCGGGTACGACGTCACCTGCTCGAACAACACGATGGTCTGGCTCGGTGAGGGTCCCTTCCCGGGGTCGCTGCCCTCGTGCTTCACCGTCACGACCGACCGCTCCGTGTGGGATGCCGCAGCCCGGAGCTGGGACCTCGCGCACCCCGGTGTCGTCACCGGTCCCGAGATCTCGATCGGCGACGCGTCCGTCGTCGAGGGGTCCGCCGGGACCCGGTTCCTCCGGTTCCCGATCTCGCTGAACGTGGCTCCGGGGAGCGGCAAGAGCGTGACGGTGTATTGGGCGACCACACCCGGAAGCGCGGGCACCAGCGACTACAAGACCGCGAAGGGCAAGCTCGTCTTCAAGGGCAGTCAGGTGTACAAGACGATCTCGGTGAAGCCGACCGCGGACACCAAGGACGAGCTCGACGAGACGATGGCCGTCGTCGTGGCCGGGGCCGACCGCGCCGAGTACCACCGCGAGCGCGGGATCGGCACGATCGTCGACGACGATCCCGGTTCCGGCGTGCGGCTGGCGGTGTCGGACGCGACCGTGGTGGAAGGGGATTCCGGGACCCGCAATCTCGTCCTCCCCATCACGCTCACGACTCCGGCGACGTCGGACGTGTCGATTCACTACACGACGGTCAACGGCTCGGCGGTGTCCGGCTCGGACTACACCGCGAAGTCGGGAAACGTCACGATCAAGAAGTCGAAGCGCTTCGTCAACCTCAAGATCCCGATCAAGGCCGACACCAACTCGGAGGGAACCGAGACGTTCTCGGTGGTGGTGAGTGGCGTCACGAACGCCACCGTCATCGACGGTACCGGCGTGGTGACGATCCGGGACGACGACTGAGGGGTGCCGCGGCCGTGGGTCAGGCGGCAGGGGTGCGGCGCGCGGTGGGTGTGAACGCGACCTTCATGCCCTCGTAGCCGCTGACGAAGTTCGCGGCGCGGTGCGCAGGTTCCTCGGGGCCGACGAGATGGAGGTCCGGCAGCCGGTCCAGCAGCACGCTGAACAAGGCGCGCAGCTCGAGCCGGGCGAGCGAGCTCCCCAGACAGAAGTGCGTCCCGAAGCCGAACGCGATGTGATCGTTGGGGCTGCGCTCGATGTCGAAGGTGTGCGGCTCGGGGAAGTGCTCCTCGTCGCGGTTCGCCGACGGGTACAGCATCAGGAGCTTCTGACCCGCCTGGATCGTCTTCCCGTGGAACTCGACGGTCTCGGTGGCGGTCCGCGCCATGTTCTTGATCGGCGTGACCCAGCGCAGCATTTCCTCGACCGCGGGGACGATCAGCGAACGGTCCTCACGAAGGCGCTCCCACAGCTCGGGACGCGTCATCAGCTGGTGCGCGCCACCCGACATCACGTGGCGCGTCGTCTCGTCGCCGCCGATGAGGATGAGCAGCGACTCGTGCAGGATCGAGTCGTGGTCGAGGCGGTCGCCGTCGACCTCGGCGTGCACGAGGATGCTCATGACGTCGTCGCGCGGGCAGCCGCGGCGATCCTCGATGACGCGCGCCGCGTAGTCGGTGTACCCGTTGAACGCCTCGCCTGCCTTGACCAGGAGGTCGAGGTCCTCGGTGCCGAGACCGCGGAGGAGATCGTCGGACCAGCGCAGCAGCGTGCCGCGGTCCTCGGGCTCCACGCCGAGGGCATCACCGATCATGATCAACGGGACCCATGCGGCGATGTCCCACACGAAGTCGCATTCGCCCGCCTCACAGATCTCGTCGACGAGATCGTGGACGAGCGTGTGGATCCGGGGTTCCTGCTCGCGTACCCGGTTCGGGGTGAAGCCGCGGGCGACGAGCTTGCGCCGCGTGCGGTGCTCGGGGTCGTCCATGTCGATCATCATCGGGATGGGGCCGGTCTCGGGGCGGATCCCACCGGCGTTGGAGAAGGTCGCCGGGTCGGACTCGATCTCCTTGATGTGCTCGTAGCGGCTGATGCCCCACACGCCCGCCTCCTCGTCGAAGTACACGGGGTCGTTCCGGCGCATCCACTGGAGCTCGCCGTGGGGGTTGCGACCCCAGAACGCGCCACTGGCGATGGAGTCCTGGGGCGGTCGCTCGTCGATCATGGCTCTCGGTCACTCCGGGATCTGAGGCGGTGGGCGCAATATAGGTTGTCGACCCTTGGGCGCCGAAGACGACACGCGAGGCATCACCGACGAGGGCGTGGCACGACTGCGGGCGCGCATCGGGATCCCCGAGCCGCACCCGCAGCCGCCCTGCTACACGGTGCCGACGGTCGACACCTTTCGCAACGTCGCGCAGGCCTACGGCGACGACAACCCGCTCTGGTCCGATCCCGAGCACGCGGGCGCGAGCCGCTGGGGCGGCCCCCTCGGGCCGCCGCCGCTCACGGGTGGTGACACGCTCGTGGGCGAGGACGAGGTGTCCGTGGTCGCGCCCGAGCACCGCGACCTGATGAAGGGCGACCCGCTGCGGGGGGTCCACGCCTTCTACTCCGCGAGCGCGCGGGAGTGGTGGGCGCCGCTGCGGCCGAACCGTCGCATCACACGTCGGAACGCGCTCGTGGCCGTGCTCGACAAGCCGAGCGAGTTCGCGGGCCGCGCGATCCACGAGTGGACCGCGCAGGTCTTCCGGGACGATGCCGGCGACGTCCTCGGCGGCCAGTACCGACTGATGGTGCGAACCGAGCGTACGAAGGCGCGGGCGCGCCGGCGCGACGAGGCGATCGAGTTCCGCCCGTACACCGACGACGAGATCGCCGCCGTCGACGCGCAGTACGGCAGCGAGCAGGCACGCGGACCCCGGCCACGGTGGTGGGAGGACGTCGTCGAGGGCGATTCCGTCGGGCCGATGGTGAAGGGTCCGCTCACCGTCACCGACATGATCTGCTGGCATGCGGGCATGGGCATGGGCCTCTACGGCGTGAAGCCCTTGCGTCTCGGCTATCAGAACCGCCAGCGCATCCCTCGGTTCTTCCACCGCGACGACCTCAACATTCCCGACGTGATGCAGCGGGTCCACTGGGACCCGGAGTTCGCCCGGCGCGCCGGCAATCCCTCGACCTACGACTACGGACGTATGCGCGAGACGTGGCTCATCCATCTCTGCACCGACTGGATGGGTGACGACGCCTGGCTGTGGAAGCTGGACTGCGAGTTCCGGGCGTTCAACTTCGTGGGCGACACGCAGTGGCTGTCCGGTCGGGTCGTGCGGAAGTTCGTCGCGGCGGGTGACCGGCCCTGCGTGGACCTCGACATCCAATGCGTCAACCAACGCGGTGTGACGACCACGCCCGGCCACGCGACGATCCTGTTGCCGAGCCGGGAACACGGTCCGGTCCGGCTTCCCGACCCACCCGGCGGCGCATCGTCGCTCGCCGACGTGCTCACCGCCGTCTCCGAGGAGTTCTCCCACCGATGACCTTCACGTCCGTCCCCGGTGTCCGGGTGGAACACGTCGGTCCGGTGCTGCGCGTCACGCTCGAACGCGTCGACGTGCGCAACGCCATCGACGACGTCATGATGGATGCCCTCGTCGACGTGTTCGAGCGCGTGGGCACCGACGACGAGGTCCGAGCGGTCCGCCTCGGTGGTGCCGGGGACCACTTCTGCTCGGGAGCGGACCTGCTCGCGCGCAATGCCGGTGACGAGCGCCCGCGTACCGGGAGCATCCAGCGGCGACTACCGACCCAGTCGCATCGGCTCGTGGCCCTCATGCTCACGACGCAGGTGCCCGTCGTGTGTGCGGTGCGCGGCTGGGCGGCCGGAGTCGGATTCCAGCTCGCGCTCGCCGCCGACTTCTGCATCGCCGCGTCCGACGCCCGGTTCTGGGCGCCGTTCCTGCATCGCGGCTTCACGCCCGACAGTGGTGCGACCTGGTTGCTCCCGCGTCGCGTCGGCGAGGTCCGCGCCCGGGAGCTGTTGCTCCTCGGGCGGGTGCTGGAAGGTGGTGAGGCAGCCGAGTGGGGAGCGATTCACCGCGCCGTGCCGGCCAAGCAGGTCGACCGTGAGGCGGACGCCGTCGTCGTCGCGCTCGCGAAGGGACCGACCGTCGCGCTCGGCCTCACCAAGGACCTCCTGCACCGCAGTCGCGACTCCGGGCTCGAGGAGCAGCTCACAGCCGAGGCGCTCGCGCTCGAGCTGTCGTCGCGCAGTCCCGACTTCCGCGAGGGCATCGCCGCGATGCGCGAGAAGCGCGACCCAAGGTTCGGCGGGCGCTGAACGTGGAGAACCACAAGGTCTACATCCACGAGCTCATCGACGTCATCGGCCCGAACCGGAACCGTTACATGCATCACATGACCGCGAACTGGTGCCCGATCGCGCGACAGGAGCGCAACCAGCTCTGCTTCGGCGTGTGGGCCACGGTCGGCTCCACCGGTCGGTGGCCCGAGGTCGTGAACGTGTGGGAGCTGGACGGGTGGGACGGTCTCGTGGCCAACTTCGAGCACGAGTTCTCCGGCGGGCGCACGCAGGACCCTTCGCTCGCCGAGTGGTGGGGAGTGGCGGCGGACCTGAGGCGCGGGGGTGCCGACCGGATCCTGGTACCCGCGGTCTGGAGTCCGACCATCGACGAGCTCTGCGCCGACGAGTCTGGCGGCGCGCTCTACGCCCACGAGATCGTCAGTGTCGGTCCCGGGCAGGCCGGCGAGTACCTGAACGCAGTAGCGCACGACGGTGCCGACCTCTACGAGGCGCACGGCCTCACGGTCGTCGGTGCCTTCACCACGGCGATGCGTTCCGAGAACGAAGCCGTGCTGGTCTGGTCGATCCCGGACTGGTCGACCTGGGCGGAGTTCGAGCAGGCGAGCGTGCGCGAGACCGCCTTCCTCGGCTGGAAGGACGCGCTCGGCGAGTTCGGCGCGTACGTGGAGCGCACGCTGCTCGTCGACGCACCGCTCGCACCACTGCGGACGGGTCGCCAACCCCAGGTCGAGGACCGCCGACCCCTCGCAGAGCTCTGAACGCCGGCGAACCGGCGCGGGGACCGGCGGCGGTATCGTGCGCGGTCGGGGTCGCTAGCTCAACTGGCAGAGCATCGGGCTTTTAACCCGCAGGTTCAGGGTTCGAGTCCCTGGCGACCCACCCGCGAAGAAGGACGGACCATGGTCGCGATCTCGGTGCAAGAGCTGGAGCTCCCGGTCTACGAGCCGGAGGGGTTGGACCGCGCCGAGCGGCTCGCGCTCGCAGCGTCGGTGCGTTCGGCGCACTGGCTCGCGCGCAGCCCGCTCGGGTTCGCGGTCACCCGCCACGCCGACATCGTCGCGGTCCTGCGGGACCGGCGGTTCCATTCGGCGCTGTCGCTGCTCCCCCAGATGCAGGGACTGAGCGATGCGACGATCGAGCAGCGTCGGCCGTCGATCCTCTCGATGGAGGGTGACGAGCACGCCCGCCTACGTCGCCTGGTGGCACCCGCGTTCACCCCGGCCGCCGCCAACCGCCTCCGGCCCTTCATGGTCGAGGTCATCGGCGAGCTGCTGGACGCGGTGGCACCTCGTGGTGAGTGCGACTTCGTGACCGACGTCTGCGAGCCGTACCCGATTCCGATCATCTGCGAGCTGCTGGGCGCGCCGCGGGCGGACTGGGAGCGCTTCTCGCGCTGGGCCACGGAGATCTTCCGCATCTTCAACCAGAACCTCGCCGAGGATCTGCCCGCGATCCAACGAGCGGGCGAGGAGCTCGAGGAGTACGTGCGCGCGCTCGTCGACGACCACCGGGTGCATCCACGCGACGACCTGCTGAGCAGCCTGATCGCGGCCGAGGAGCAGGGAGACCGTCTCTCCACCGACGAGCTGGTGATGCTCGCGCAGGCGGTTCTCATGGCGGGGACCGACACGACCCGCAACCAGCTCGCGTGCTCCATCGCGTTGCTCGGTGCCCACCCCGATCAGTGGGCGCGCCTCGCCGCCGACCCGTCGCTCGCGCCGCGCGCGGTCGACGAGACGATGCGTTACCTCGGTGCCGTGCAGGGCACGGTGCGCGTCGCGTCCGAGGCGATCGAGTACCGCGAGGTCGTGTTCCCGAAAGGGACGCTCGTGTTCCTCTCCCTGGCCGGCGGGAACCGCGATCCCGAACCGTTCCCGGACCCGGAGACGTTCGACATCACGCGCGAGTCGACGGTCCCGCACCTCACGTTCGGATCGGGCATTCACTACTGCCTCGGCGCCCACCTCGCCGCGGCGAGTTGCAGGAGGCGCTCGCGCTGATCGCGGCCCGCTTCCCCGATCTCGCGCTCGCCGGACCCGTGACCTGGAAGCCCGAGAACTTCGGCATCTGGGGTCCGGCCGCGCTTCCCGTCCGCTGGACGCCGCCCGCGTCGTGACGTACGCGGTCGGAGTCCCGAGAGCTCCGGAGCACGGCCGGTAGCGTGCCCGCCATGCCGACCGTCGTCGTCGCCGACGTGGTCCCCCTGGTCCGCATCGGACTCCTCACCGTGCTGCGCGCCGCGGGGCACACGGTCGCGGCGGAGGAATCGAGTGGTCGGGACGTCGTCAAGGCGGTGCTGGCGCACGCACCGGATCTCGTCGTGGCCGGCGCGGTGAACGACCTCGCGACCGACGACCTCGCCCGCCAGGTTCGCGAGTCGGCCCCACACGCGCGGATCGTCGTGCTGCTCAACCGAGTGCCCCACGACACGCTCGCGGACCTCCTTGCGCTCGATGTCGACGGGCTCCTCTCCCGCGCGATCGACCGGGAGGCACTCGGCACCGGCATCGCCCGTGTGCTCGGGGGCGAGCGGTTCATCGACCCGGCGCTCGTCGCGGGCGACGTCCCCGACGAGGACTTCGAGCCGAGCACGCTGACGAGCCGAGAGCGCGAGGTCCTCGGCCTGCTCGCGTCCGGATGCTCGAATCGGGAGATCGCCTCTTCGCTGTTCGTGTCGCTCCCGACGGTCAAGACCCACCTCGCGCACATCTACGACAAGCTCGAGGCGCGCAACCGGAACGAGGCCCTCGGCCGCGCGATGGCGCTCGGGCTCCTGAGCTGAGGGATTCCGGCCCCTAGGATCGCCGCCGATCACACCGGTCCACGGAAGGAGCCGCCGGCATGCTCGTCCTCACCCGCCGCGTCGACGAACGCATCATGATCGGCGACTCGATCACCGTCACGGTCCTGGAGGTGCGCGGCGACTCGGTCCGGCTGGGGATCGACGCACCGCGCGACGTCGAGATCGTCCGGGAGGAGCTCCGCGCCGACGGCGCGGACTGAACCGACCGCGATCGTCAGGCCGCGAGTGCGGCGGCGAGGTCGGTGACCGGGCGGTCGAGGGCCTCGGCCACGATCGGGTGGGTGAGGCGGCCGCACACGGTGTTCACGCCGAGCGCCGAGCGCGGGATCGGCCGCGGTGGCGTGAGCGACGCCGTGCACGGCGAGCTGGAGCACGTAGGGCAGGGTGGCGTTGGTGAGCCCGTAGGTCGACGTGAAGGGAACGGCCCCCGGCATGTTGCCGACCGCGTAGTGCAGCACGCCGTGTTCCTCGTACACGGGGTGAGCGTGGGTGGTCTCGTGCGTCGTCGCGATGCAGCCGCCCTGGTCGACCGCGACGTCGACGATGACCGCGCCCGGCTTCATCGTCCGCACCATGTCCTCGGTGACCACGACCGGAGCCCGGCCGGCCGGGACGAGGACCGCGCCGATGACGAGGTCCGCGTCGGCCACGGCCCGGGCGACCGCTCCGCGGTTGGACGCGAGCGTGACGATCCGGCCCTGGTGGATCTGGTCGACCCAGCGGAGCCGGTCGAGGTTCTTGTCGAGCAGCAGGACCTCGGCTTCCATGCCCTGGGCGATCCAGGCGCTGTTCCACCCGACGTTGCCGGCGCCGAGCACCACGACCCGCGCCGGTCGGACGCCCGGAACTCCGCCGAGCAGCACGCCGCGGCCGCCGAGCTCGCGCTCGAGGAACCGAGCGCCCACCTGGGTGGCCATCCGGCCGGCGACCTCGCTCATCGGCGCGAGGAGCGGCAGCGTGTCGTCGACCTGCACGGTCTCGTACGCGATGCCGGTCGTGCGGTGCGCGAGCAGCGCGTCCGCCACGTGGGGGTACGCCGCGAGGTGCAGGTAGGTGAACAGGACGAGGTCGGGCCGGAGCATCGCGAACTCGGAGTCCTGGGGCTCCTTGACCTTGAGCACCATGCCCGCGCGCGACCACACCTCGGTCGGGTCGCGGACGATCTCGGCCCCGGCGGCGTGGTACTCGTCGTCGCTGATCGCCGAGTCGGCACCGGCTCCCGTCTCGACCAGCACCGTCACCTCGTGGGCCACGAGCTCGTGGACGCCGTCGGGCGTGATCGCGACCCGGTGCTCGCCTTCCTTGACCTCGCGGGGGATCCCGACGGTCGGGATGGTCATGACCGGGGCAGGTGGTTCGACGCCTCGGTCAGACAGGTGCGCAGGATCGACTCGATCTCGTCGAACTGCTGCTCACCCGCGATCAGCGGTGGTGAGAGCTGCACGACGGGGTCGCCCCGGTCGTCGGCACGACAGATCAGCCCGGCCTCGAAGAACGCGGGTGAGAGGATCCCGCGCAGGATGGCCTCGCCCTGCTCCCTGGTGAAGTGCGCTTCGGTCTCGGGATCGGCGACCAGCTCGAGCGCGAGGAAGTAGCCGGCGCCACGCACGTCGCCGACGATGGGGATGTCGCGCAGGCCCTCGATGCGTTCACGGAACCCGGCTTCGTTCGCGCGGACGTGCTCGAGGATGTTCTCCTCGTCGAACAGCTCGAGGTTGCGGAGCCCGACCGCGCAGCTCACGGGATGGCCGCCGAAGGTGATGCCGTGGAGGAAGCTGGACGAGCCCTCGAGGAACGGCTCCGCGAGGTGGTCACGACAGATCACGGCGCCGAGGGGCGAGTACCCGCTCGTCAGCCCCTTCGCGCACGTGATCATGTCGGGGAGGTAGCCGTAGCGCTCCGCCCCGAACATCCGGCCGAGGCGGCCGAACGCGCAGATGACCTCGTCCGAGACCATCAGGATCCCGTACTTGTCGCAGAGGGCGCGCACGCGGGGGAAGTACCCCTCCGGCGGCACGAAGCATCCGCCGGCGTTCTGCACCGGCTCGAGGTAGATCGCGGCGACGGTCTCGGGACCCTCCCAGAGGATGCGGTTCTCCATCTCCTGGAGGAGCCAGTCGCAGAACGCGGCATCGTCCTTGCCGAGGGGGTGGCGGTAGCGGTTGGTGTTGGGCACGTGTGACGCGCCGGGGGTGAGCGGCTCGAACGGCGTCCGCAACGACGGCACCCCGGTGATCGCGAGCGCCCCGAGCGTCGTGCCGTGGTAGGCGGTGTCGCGCGCGATCACCTTGTACCGCTGGCCCTCGCCCTTGGCACGGAAGTACTGCCGGGCGAGCTTCCAGGCCGACTCCACCGCCTCGGAGCCACCGGTCGTGAAGAAGACGCGGTTCAGATCGCCGGGCGCGAGCTCGGCGAGTCGCGCCGCCAGCTCGATCGCGGGCGGGTGGCCGTAGCTCCAGATCGGGAAGTACTCGAGCGTCTCGGCCTGCGCGGCGCCCGCCTGGGCGAGATCCCGGCGCCCGTGGCCGAGCTGCACGGTGAAGAGACCCGAGAGGGCGTCGAGGTAGCGCTTGTCGTGCGCGTCCCAGAGGTAGCACCCCTCCCCCCGGGCGATGATCGGGATCTCCTTCGTCGCGTAGGAGCCGAGCCGGGTGAAGTGCATCCAGAGGTGCTCGCGCGCCTTGCGGTTCAGGTCGTCGATGTCGAGTTCGGTGTGGGTCATCTCGTTCCCCAGGCGTAGGTCTGCTTGAACAGTCGGAGGTAGGTGAAGGTCTCGGTGCTGCGCACTCCGTGGATCGTGCGGATCTTGTCGTTGAGGAGCGCGAGCAGGTGCTCGTCGTCCTCGCACACGATCTCCGCGAGCAGGTCGAAGGATCCGCTCACCACGACGACATAGCTGATCTCGGCGAGGGCGGCGAGATCGTGGGCGACGGCGCGGAGGTCGCCCTCGACCTTGAGACCGATCATCGCGGTGCGCCGGAACCCGAGGGTCATCGGGTCCGTGACCGCGACGATCTGGACGACGCCGGACTCGATGAGCCGCTGCACGCGCTGACGAACGGCCGCCTCCGAGAGCCCGACCGCCGACGCGAGCTTCGGTGTAGGGCAGCCGACCGTCCTCCTGGAGCAGCTCGACGAGCGCCTTGTCGGTGGCGTCGATCGTCACGCGGGGGCGGGTGGTCTCGGAGCTCCGGGAGGGCATAGCGCTTCCAGTGTGCCCGATCGCACGGCCGAGATCAAGGGATTCCGTCGATTGGCTCCATCTGAACGACGGAATCAGCAGATCCGATGGGCTATTGCGACGGAACTCGCATGAGGAGCCGAGCCGCGAGCTCATCGACCTCGGTCAGGACGACGAAGCCGTCGGTGAGGAGTCGGTCCCGGTTGGCCCGGTGCAACGCGTCGCCCGGGTCGAAGCGGTTGAGCATCACCAGGGTCTCGAAGCCGGCCAGCGCGGCCACGCTCACCCGGACCGCGTTCACGGTGCCGAGCCCGGCGTCGGCGACGAGCACCGCGAGCCCGATGCCGAGCGCGCGGGCGAGATCCACGACGTGGCCGTCGCGGGCGAGGGGCGACAGCGGCCCGCCGGCGCCCTCGACGAGCGTGACCCGTCCTCGGCCGACGTCGGTGGCGCGGACGAGGTCCGCGATCGTGAACGCCGGACGACCGAGCATCTCGGCCGCCATCGGCGGGGCCATGGGCTCGGGGTACCAGCGCTCGGGCGGGCACACCGACTCGGGCGACTCGCCCGTCGCGCGCCCGAGCAGCTCCGCGTCGGTCGCGCCGAGCTCCGCGGGTGTGAACGACTGCGCGGGCTTGCGGGCCACGACGTTCACACCCCGGGCGCGCAGGGCCGCGACGAGCCGGACCGCGATCCAGGTCTTGCCGACCTCGGTGGAGGTGCCGGTCACGAGCACGGCGGTCATCCCAGGCCCAACCCGTCGAGTGCCACGCGGAGGCGACGCGTCTGCTCGATCGTGTGGGCGGCCGACAACGCGACACGGAGGCGGCTCGTCCCGACCGGCACGGTCGGGGGGCGGATGGCGGGCACGAGGATGCCGTGGTCGAGGAGGTGCGCCGCGGCGTCGAGCGCGCGCGTCTCGTCGCCGCACACGATCGGCACGATGGGCGAGGGGTGCCCCTCCCTGACCTGGTCGACGTTGGCGCGCAGCCGAGCGCGGAGCGCGTCGCCCTCCGCGCTGCGGAGCACGACCAGCGCCGCGCCCGCGGCTGCGGTGTCCGCGGGCGTCGGCGCGGTCGTGAAGATCCCTGAGCGAGCCCGGTTGACGACGAGGTCGGTCAGGCGTCGCGGTCCCGCGACGAAGCCACCGAGGGCACCGAGGGTCTTGGAGAGCGTGCCCACGCGCAGCACGTCGGCTCCGTCCGGGACGTCCGGATCCGGTCCGAGCACCGCGTGGGCCTCGTCGACCACGAGCAGGGCTCCGTGCCGCGCGGCGAGGGTGATCAGCGCGTCGGGGTCGGCGAGGTCGCCGTCCATCGAGAAGACCGTGTCGCTGACCACGAGGACCCGTCGGCCCGCGGCGCGCCGGGTGATCAGCGTCTCGAGCGCGTCGAGGTCGCGGTGGCGGTACACCGCGACCTCGGCCCAGCGCGAGGCGCGTGCCGTCGATGATCGACGCGTGGTTGAGCTCGTCCGAGCAGATCAGCACGTCCTCGTCCGCGAACGTGGTGATCACGCCGAGGTTCGCGGCGAAGCCGGTGGGAAACAGGACCGCCGACTCGCTCTGCTTCCAGTCGGCGAGCGCCGCCTCCAGCTCCGTGTGGACCGGACGGCTGCCGACGATGAGCCGGGCCGAGCCCGCTCCGGCACCCCAGCGGTCGAGCGCATCGTGCGCGGCCGCGACCACCGCCGGGTGCTGGGTGAGGCCGAGGTAGTCGTTGGACGCGAAGTGCACGACGTGGCGCCGGTCGGGCGCGAGCGTGCCCTCGACGCCGGACGCGTCGAGGTCGCGGGGCGATCGCCATCGACCGGCGGCACGGATCTCGTCGGTGGTCGCCGCGGTCCAGTCCCGCCAGGTCATCCGGGTGGCCTCATCGGTCGCCGAGCTCGGCGATCGACTCGTGCAGCGCCCGGACCGTCGTGTGCAGCTCCTCCGACGTGACCGTCAGCGGCGGCATCAGGATCACCGTGTCGCCGATCGGCCGTACGAGCACACCCCGCTCGACCGCACCGGCACTCGCGCGGCGGCCCCACCGCAGCCCGTCTCGGGGTGGGTCGAGATCGATGCCGCTCATCAACCCACGCACGCGCGTCTCGCGAACCTGCGGAAGTGGCGCGATGCGGTCGTCGAGCAGATCGGAGAGCTCCGCGGAGCGTTCCCGCACGTTCGCGAGCACGTCCCACGCCTCGAGCAGCTCGAGGTGCCGGAGTGCGACGGCCGCGCCGAGCGCGTTCCCGCTGTACGAGTGGCCGTGGTACAGCGTCCGCTCGGACAGGTCGGGACCGAGGAACGCCGCGAAGACGCGGCCACTCGCGGCAGTGGCCGACATCGGGAGGTAGCCGGCGGTCATGCCCTTGCCGAGGCACAGGAGATCCGGACGGATTCCCGCGGCCTCGCTCGCGAAGAGCGTCCCGGTGCGGCCGAACCCGGTGGCGATCTCGTCGCAGATGAGCAGGACGTCGTGGTCGTGGCAGGTCGCGGCGAGCTCCGCCAGGTCCCCGGGTGCGCACAGCTGCATCCCGCTCGCCCCCTGGACGAGTGGCTCGACGATCACCGCCGCGAGCTCGGACGCGTGGTCGGCGACCATCTCGCACGCGCGAGGGAAGCACTCCGGGTCGTCGAACCCGGGCGCGCGCAGGACGGGGAACCGCAGTGGATCGAAGATGCTCGTGCCGAACCCGCCGCCGCCGAGCGACAGCGCGCCGATGGTGTCGCCGTGGTACGCCCCGCCGAAACCGAGGAACGTCGTGCGTCCCTGCACGCCGAGGTTGACCCAGTACTGGAATGCGATCTTCAGTGCCTGCTCGACCGCGCTCGCGCCGTCGGAGGCGTAGAGGAAGTGCGGGTCGTCGACGGGGACGACGCGCGCGAGCGCCTCGGACAGCTCGACGACCACGGTGTTGCCGTTGCCCAGCATCGTCGTGTGTGCCCCACGGGCGAGTTGGCGGACCAGCGCATCGTCGAGCTCGGGGACCCGGTGCCCGAGGGTGGTGACCCACAGGGACGAGATGGCGTCGAGGTATCGCCGGCCCTCGGAGTCGATCACGTACCGCCCGTCGGTGCGGTCCACGACGATCGGCGCGTTGTCGGCATAGGAGTCCATCTGGGTGAACCCGTGCCAGACGACGTCCGCGTCGCGCTGCACCCACTCGTCGTTGCTCATGCCCTTCTCACCGGGCCGGATGCTACGGGTCGGGTGCCGGCGCGCGGACGGCGAGGAGGAGCTCAGCCCGCGGCCAGGGCGGCGCAGAACTCCGCGAACTGGTCGACGTAGCGGTCGATGTCGGCGTCGGTGTGCTGCACCGAGAGCGTCCACTGCTCCTCGTCGCCGGGGGTCATGAAGATCCCCCGGTTCATCGCCCAGGGGTACGACGCCAGGTACAGCTCCGGGTTCGTCTCCAGGAAGTCCCGGTAGTTGCGCAGCGGGGTGGGTCGATAGGAGACGCAGCCCTTGGCGCCGAGGTCCACCGCGTGTCCCGGGATCCCGTGCTCGTCCATCGCCTTGGCGCAGCCGGCGGCGAGTCGGGTGCCGATCGACGCGAGGTAGTCGTAGGCGTCGTGCGTCAGCACCTCGGTGAGGGTCGCGATCCCGGCCGCGGCGACCAAGGGGTTGCCGTTGAACGTGCCCTGTGACGCCGCGCCCCGGTCGATCGCGTCCATCACGTCGGCCCGACCGCCGAACGCCGCGCCCGGTGTGCCGCCGCAGATCGCCTTGGCCCAGCACGCGAGGTCGGGCTGCACGCCGTAGCGCTCGGCCGCGCCGCCGTACGCGACCGTCGCACCGCTCTTGACCTCGTCGAAGATCAGCAGCGCGCCGTGCTGGTGCAGGAGATCCTTCAGGCCCTGGAGGTAGCCGGGCTCGGGCTGGCAGATCCCGATGTTCATCATCACCGGCTCGAGGATCAGGCACGCGATCTCGTCGCCCCGTTCGTCGAGCAGGGTGCGCAGGAGCTCGAGGTCGTTGAACGGCACGACGTGGGTGTACTCGGACATCACCGTCGGGATCCCGGTGGACATCGGGGTCGTGGACGGCGCGTCGCGGCCGCCGATGAGATCGGACCCGGGCACGACCGAGAACATCACCGGGTCGTGGTGGCCGTGGTAGCTCCCTTCGACCTTCGCGATGTGCTCGCGCCCGGTCGCGGCGCACGCGACGCGGATCGCGCTCATCGTCGCCTCGGTGCCGGAGTTGATGAATCGAACCGACTCGGCGCCGAAGCGTTGGCACAGCACCTCGGCGAAGCGGACCGTCGTCTCCGTCGGTGCCGCGAAGTGGGTCCCGGTGCGAGCGGCGCGCTCGATCGCCTCGGCGATCTTGGGGTGCGCGTGGCCGACGACCATGCAGCCGAAGCCGTTGTGGAAGTCCAGGTACTCGTTGCCGTCGACGTCGACCACGCCGCTTCCCGCGCCCTCGCGCAGGTAGACCGGGTACGGCTCCCACGCCTGGAACGAAGAGCCCACGCCCATGGGCATGTGGCGCACGGCGCGCTCGTAGAGCGCCTTGGACCCGGCGGTTCGGGCCCACAGGGTCTCGTTCTCGGCGGCGGCGATCGCGCCGGCGTTGGCGGTGAGTCGGTCAGTCATCGGTCCCTCAGTGCTTGATCATCACGTGCTTGAGCTCGGTGTAGGCCTCGATCGCGTAGATCGACATGTCCTTCCCGTACCCGGACTGCTTGAACCCGCCGTGGGGCATCTCGGAGGTGATCGGGATGTGGTCGTTCACCCAGACGCACCCGAAGTCGAGCGCGGCGGTCATACGCATCGCGCGCCCGACGTCGGAGGTCCAGACGCTGGCGGACAGCCCGTAGTCCACGTCGTTCGCCCACGCGAGCGCTTCGTCGTCGTCGGCGAACCGCTGCACCGTGACGACCGGTCCGAACACCTCGCGCTGGACGATCTCGGAGTCCTGGGCCGGGTTCACCACCACCGAGGGGGCGTAGAAGTACCCAGGGCGGTCGAGCGTCGTCCCGCCGATCGTGACCTCGGCGCCCGCCTCCTGCGCGCGCCCCACCATGCCGCTCACGCGCTCGAGCTGCTTGGCGGAGATGACCGGACCCATCGCGGTGTCCGCGGCGAAGGGATCGCCGGTGACGATCTGACCGACGGACTCGGTGAGCCCGTTCACGAGATCGTCGAACACCTTGGGCCCGGCGACGAGCCGGCACGGCGCGGTGCAGTCCTGACCCGAGTTGTAGTACGCCATCTCGGTCAGGCATGCGACCGCGGCGTCGACGTCGGCGTCGTCGAAGATGATCACCGGCGCCTTGCCGCCGAGCTCCAGGTGCACGCGCTTGAGCGTCTCGGCCGCGGTCCGGGCGATGACCTTGCCGGTCTCGACGCTGCCGGTCAGGGAGACCATCGCGACGTCCGGGTGACGGACGAGCGCGTCGCCTGCGCTCGCGCCGTCGCCGGTCACCACGTTGAGCACGCCCGGCGGGAGGATGTCGGCGGTGATCTCGGCCAGGCGCAGCGCCGTCATCGGGGTGAGCTCGGATGGCTTGAGCACCACGGTGTTCCCTGCCGCGAGTGCGGGTCCGAGCTTCCAGGTCGCCATGTTGATCGGGTAGTTCCACGGCGCGATGGATCCGACGACACCGAGAGGGTCCCGGCGCAGGTAGGACGTGTGCTCCTCGACGTACTCGCCGGCGGCGCGGCCCTCCAGGAACCGGGCGCCGGCGGCGAAGAAGCGCCAGTTGTCGAGGGTGAGGTCCATCTCGAACTCGATCATCCCGGCCGGCTTGCCGCAGTTCTCCATCTCGATGCGCTTGATGTTCTCGAGGTCGGTGGCGATCGCGTCCGCGACGCCGTGCAGCGCCTCGCTGCGTGCCCGCGGCGTGAGCGCCCGCCACGTCCCGAAGGCTTCCTTGGCGGCGGCGACCGCGGCGTCGACGTCTGCCGCATCGGAAGCGGGGACCTCGGCGATCACCTCGGCGGTGGCGGGATTGCGCACCTCCTCGGTCCGCCCGGAGGCCGCCGGGACCCACGCGCCGGCGATGTGGTTCTGGTTCGGCATTGCGTTGCTCCTGGTCGGTTGCCTGCCCTGCTGACGACGATATTGCGTCCCCTCCGCGCCGATGTGCAAGGGAATCCGTCGAAGTCCGTCGGTTTGATGACGAAATCCGCCACGCATTGTCCTTGCGTCGGCCGCGGAGATCCGTGAGACTCCGGCGATCCTTGCGGGAGGTGCGGGCACGCGTGAGTGAAGAGACGGTCATCGCCATCGAGCACGTCACCAAGCGGTTCGGTGACTTCGTGGCCGTCGATGATGCGCACTTCGACATCCGCCGGGGCGAGTTCTTCTCGATGCTCGGGCCCTCGGGGTGTGGCAAGACCACCACGCTGCGCATGATCGCCGGGTTCGAGCAGCCGACGGCGGGTGCGATCCGGCTCGAGGGCGAGGACGTCTCCCGCGTGCCGCCCTACAAGCGGAACGTCAACACGGTCTTCCAGCAGTACGCGCTGTTCCCGCACCTCACCGTCTCGGCCAACGTGGCCTTCGGTCTCCAGGCCAAGAAGGTGCCCAAGAGCGAGATCGGGGGCCGGGTCGACGAGATGCTCGGCGTGGTCCGCCTCGCCGACTTCGGGAACCGCAAGCCGGCGCAGCTCTCCGGCGGCCAGCAGCAGCGCATCGCGCTCGCCCGGGCGCTGGTGAACTTTCCCAGCGCCCTCCTGCTCGACGAGCCGCTCGGCGCCCTCGATCTCAAGCTGCGCCAGGCGATGCAGCTCGAGCTCAAGCGGATCCAGCGCGAGGTGGGCATCACCTTCGTCTTCGTCACCCACGATCAGGAGGAAGCGCTCACGATGAGCGACCGGATCGCGGTGATGTCCGACGGGCGCGTGGAGCAGATCGGCACGCCCGAGCAGATCTACCACGAGCCGGCGTCCGAGTTCGTCGCCGGCTTCATCGGGATGGCCAACCTCATGCCGGCGGTCGTCGAATCGGCCGCGAACGGTGGAGCGGTCGCCCGGCTGGGCGACGGCTCGACGGTCAGCGGCTCGGCCGTCGACGGCCTCGCGGCCGGCGATCCGGCCACGTTCATGATCCGACCCGAGCGCATGCACGTGAAGGCGGCGGGCGAGGACGGGATCGGTGCGGAGGTCGTCGATCTGGTGTTCCAAGGACCCTTGATCCGATTCGAGCTCCGCGCGGCCGACGGCAGTGCGCTCGTCGCCCACGTGGGACCCGAGGAGGAGCTGCCGCTGTTGCGGCCCGGCGACCGCGTGCAGGTGCTCTGGGACCACGACGGCGGGCGGCTGCTGCGCCGCAGCGAGACTGCGTTCTCCGCCGGAGACGAGCTGATCGACCAATGACCATGCCAGGGGAGGCACGATGACCGAGCACGAAGCATTCGTCCGAGCCGAGGCGGTGCGTATGGCACGCGCCGCGATGTCGCGGCGCCGGTTCCTCGGCCGCGCCGGGGTGATGTTCGCGGGCGCCGCCGTGGCCCCGGCCGTGCTCGCCGCGTGCGGGTCCTCCGGATCCAAGGCAGGCGGAGGCGGCACCAAGTCGGTGACGATCTCGAACTGGACCGCATACATCGCGGCGCAGTCCAAGAAGGACTTCACCAAGGACACCGGGATCAAGCTCACGTACAACGAGGACATCAACGACAACAACGAGTACTTCGCCAAGGTCCGACCGAACCTCTCCCGCGACCAGAGCATCGGCTCCGACGCCTTCGTCCTCACGGACTGGATGGCCAACCGCATGATCAACCAGGTGAAGTGGACCCAGCCGCTCGTGGTCAAGGACTTCCCGAACAAGGCCAACCTCCGCGCCGCGCTGCAGCACCCGGCGTTCGACCCCGAACGCAAGTCCAGCGCGCCGTGGGCGAGTGGCGTCGCGGGAATCGCCTACAACACCGACGCCACCGCCGGGCGGGACATCAAGACGATCGACGACTTCCTCGGCGTGGAGGGCACCACGACCATCCTCAGCGAGATGCGCGACACCGTCGGTCTGTTCATGCTCGCGGACGGCAAGGACATCACCAAGCCCACCTACGCCGACGCCCAGCCCGCGTTCGACCGGATCGAGAAGGCGCTCAAGGACGGTCAGATCGACGGCACGAACGGGAACGAGTACGTCAACGACCTCGGCAGCGGCAACCTCGCCGCCGCGTTCGCCTGGTCAGGAGACGTCGCGGAGATCGCGAAGGACAACCCGAGCGTCAAGTTCGCGGTGCCCGAGTCCGGCGGCACGCTCTGGTCCGACAACTTCATGTTGCCCAAGACCACCGACAAGCCCGGGCTCGCCACCGACTTCATCAACTTCTTCTACGACCCGAA
Source organism: uncultured Acidimicrobiia bacterium (assembly GCA_963752335.1). GTDB lineage: Bacteria > Actinomycetota > Acidimicrobiia > IMCC26256 > JAENVU01 > JAENVU01. The sequence continues at coordinate 139,398 of CAVVXW010000003.1, forward strand.
GAACGCGGCGGTGCTCACTGCCGAGATCCAGTACATCTCGCCCGTGGACGGCGTGGCGGACGAGCTCACCAAGCTCGGCGGCGACGCCGCGAAGCTGGTCGACGATCCCCTCGTCGTCCCGACGGACGAGTTCCTGGCGGGATTGTCGATCTTCGGACCGCTGAGCTCGAAGGAAGAGGAGCAGTTCGACAAGCGCTTCGCGCAGATCACGGGCACCTGATCGGTGGAACGCGACGACCAGGGGCGCAAGCGCGCCCGGAAGGCGCCTTGGTTGCTGCTCGCGCCCGGCATGCTCTTCCTCGTCGTGTTCTTCTTCTTCCCGCTGTACACGCTCGGGCGGATGGCACTGTCCAAGAGCCCGAGCCGGTTCACCGATCCCGTGTTCGGATGGCACTGGGAGAACTTCAACAGCGCGTTCTCGAGCTACGGAAGCCAGTTCGTCCGCTCGTTCGTGTACGCCGCGCTCGCCACGCTGCTGGCGCTGCTCATCGCCTACCCGCTCGCGTACGTCATCGCGTTCCGGGGCGGCCGGTGGCGGAACCTGCTGCTCGGACTCGTCGTCGTCCCGTTCTTCACGAACTTCCTCATCCGCACGCTCGCCTGGAAGACGATCCTCGGCGACCAGGGCACGGTCGTGGGCTTCCTGCGCGACATCGGGATCTTCGGCGCGGGCGACACCCTCTTGCGCACACCGGCCGCGGTGATCGGCGGATTGACCTACAACTTCCTGCCCTTCATGGTGTTGCCCCTGTACGTCGCACTGGAGAAGATCGATCCGCGCCTCGTCGACGCGGCGCGTGACCTCTACTCCGACACGTGGCGGGCGTTCCGCAAGGTGGTCTTCCCGCTGTCGCTCCCCGGCGTGTTCGCGGGCAGCCTCCTCGTGTTCATCCCCGCGGCCGGCGACTTCGTGAACGCGTACTACCTGGGCAACTCACGAACGTCGATGATCGGCAACGTGGTGCAGAACCAGTTCCTCGTCCAGGTCGACTACCCGGTCGCCGCCGCGCTCTCCTTCGTCTTCATGGCGATCGTGATGGTCATCGTCGTCATCTACGCGCGCGCGCTCGGCACGGAGGACCTCGCGTGATCGCCACCGAGAGGTCGGACCGGTGACCGCGCTGATGCAGCAGTCCGCGAACCGCGGCGAGCCCATGGGCACCGTGACGTCCCCGGGTGGCCGGGTCGGCAAGATCCTGGTGAACCTCGCCGCCGCCGCCTCGCTGCTCTACCTGTTCCTCCCGGTCTTCGTCATCGTGGCGTTCAGCTTCAACGAGCCGAAGGGCAAGTTCAACGCGGTGTGGCAGGGCTTCACCCTCGACAACTGGTTGCACCCCACCCCGCCGCTCAGCGCTTCGCCGCTCGTCAGCGCGTTGCTCCTGAGTCTCAGGATCGCGCTGATCGCGTCGGCGGTGGCGACGGTGCTCGGGACCTTCATGGCGATCGCGATCGTGCGCTACCGGTTCCGCGGGTCGGGATCGATCAACTTCCTCAACGTGCTGCCGCTGACGACACCCGAGATCGTGCTGGGTGCCTCGCTGCTGACGCTGTTCCTCGAGCCGCACCTCGCCACCGGGAACCACCAGTTCCAGCTCGGGTTCTCGACGATCCTGATCGCGCACATCATGTTCTGCATCAGCTACGTCGCGCTGACCGTGAAGGCCCGAATCCGCGGGTTCGACTGGACCCTCGAGGACGCGGCGATGGACCTCGGCGCGACACCGACCCGGACGTTCCTGCGGGTGACCCTCCCGCTCATCACGCCGGGGATCTTCGCCGCGTTCATGCTGTCGTTCGCGCTCTCGATCGACGACTTCATCATCACGTACTTCGTCTCCGGCCCGAGCACCCAGACCTTCCCGGTCCGCATCTTCGGCCAGTCACGCGTCGGGACGCCTCCGCAGATCAACGTGCTCGCGTCGATGATCCTCTTCGGCAGCGTCGGCGTGATGGCGCTCGGCACGTGGCTCGGCGCGCGCCGCCGCCGCCGTCTCGGGCTCTAGGCGCGTCGTGGGTCTGGTCCAGCACTGGATCGAGGGCAAGGGGTGGGACGGCGCCCCGGCCCGGACGGGCGACGTGTTCGACCCCGCGACCGGGACCGTCGCGCGCACCGTTGCGCTGGCGGGCCCCGACGAGCTCGCGGCCGCGGTCGCGGGCGCTGCGCGTGCGGCGCTCGAGTGGGCGGAGACTCCGATCGGCCGGCGGATCACCGTCCTGTTCGCGTTCCGCGAGATGCTCGAGCAGCGCAAGGGGGAGCTGGCGCGGATCGTCAGCGCGGAGCACGGGAAGGTCGTCTCGGACGCGCTCGGCGAGGTGGCGCGAGGTCAGGAGGTGGTGGAGTTCGCGTGCGGGATCCCCCATCTCCTCAAAGGTGGCTACTCGGAATCGGTCTCGACCGGTACCGACGTCCACTCCATCCGGCAGCCACTCGGGGTCATGGCCGGGATCACGCCGTTCAACTTCCCGGCGATGGTCCCGATGTGGATGTACCCCGTCGCCATTGCCTGCGGGAACGCGTTCGTGCTCAAGCCGAGCGAGCGCGACCCGTCGGCGTCGAACTGGATCGCGGAGCGGTGGGCGGAGGCCGGACTGCCGCCCGGCGTGTTCACGGTGCTCCACGGCGACAAGGAGGCCGTCGACGGGCTGCTCGCGCATCCCGACATCCGCGCGGTCAGCTTCGTGGGGTCGACCCCGATCGCCCGCTCCGTCTACGAGACCGCGGCGCGTCACGGCAAGCGGGTCCAGGCCCTCGGTGGAGCCAAGAACCACATGGTGGTGCTGCCCGACGCGGAGATCGAGGCCGCCGCGGACGCTGCGGTCAGCGCGGGCTACGGCTCGGCCGGTGAGCGCTGCATGGCGATCTCCGTCGTCGTCGCGGTCGGCGACGTCGGCGATGAACTGGTCGCGGCGATCGCCGAGCGGACGCGCGCCCTCCGCGTCGGCCCGGGCGACGACGCGGAGGCGGAGATGGGTCCGCTCGTGACCGCCGCGCACCGCGACCGCGTGCTCTCCTACGTCGGCGCCGGCGTCGACGCCGGGGCGGACCTCGTCGTCGACGGCCGGGACCTCGCCGCCGGACCGGGCTTCTTCCTCGGACCGTGCCTGTTCGACCGGGTCACGCCGGCGATGTCGATCTACACCGACGAGATCTTCGGCCCCGTGCTCTGCGTCGTGCGGGTCGGGACCTACGACGAGGCGGCGGCGCTCGTCTCGGGGAATCCCTACGCGAACGGAGCGGCCGTCTTCACGCGCGATGGTGGCGCGGCTCGGCGCTTCGAGCACGAGGTCGACGCGGGAATGGTGGGGGTGAACGTTCCCATCCCGGTACCGATGGCGTACTACTCCTTCGGCGGATGGAAGCAGAGCCTCTTCGGCGACACGCACGTCCACGGTCCGGAGGGCGTGCACTTCGCGACGCGAGCGAAGGTCGTCACGACGCGGTGGGGCGACCCGGCCCGGCGCGGTCCGGACCTCGGCTTCCCGCGGACCTAGCCCTCCTCGGTCACGAACGAGGAATCGCCGCGCGACCGGTGCCGCCGGCGTCGGCGTGCGATCACGGCCGCGACGAGCACGAGCAGCAAGGCGCCGACGCCCACGAGCACGCCGATGAGCACCGAGTGGTCCGCGGCGCCGGTGGGGCCCGGGAGGACGGGAAGGTTCGTCCCGCTGAGGTAGTCGCCGGTCGCCGCGAGGCTGATGCTCAGCACGACCTGCCGGGGCGGGACCGCCCGGGCGTCGACGGACTCCCACGGTCCGCCGGACGGGGAGCGGAAGACGCCCGTGCTGATCTCGGGGACCTCCAGCACCAGCGTGCCCGGTCGGGCCAGGTCGCGTACCGGGGTGCCCGACGGCGAGTAGGTCATGGCGATGCGGTAGTCGTTGCCGTTCGGGCGCAACCCGTCGGGCAGGGCGGCCAGTCGCGCACCGTCGCGCGGCGTGACGACGATCTGCACGGCCGTGTCGCGTTCGTGGGGAGCCACCGCGCCGCGTGCGAGCGTGATGACGGCCTGTCCGTCCGGTGTGGAGAACCCGCGAGCTGCACTGCCGGCGGCGCCGAGCGAGACGCGCACGCGCACGCCCTCGGGTCGGTGGTTTCCCGCCTCGAATGCGGGCGGTGGCGCGACGAACCGGTATTCGGGGATGGGCGCGAAGCCGTCGAAGAGCGGCCGGACCCCGGGTCCGCGACCGGCCACGACGACCAGCACGAGCAGTGCGGCGAGCGCGACGCCCGTCGGGATGGCCCGTCCGGGCCTCACAGCAGCACCAGGACGTTGGCCACCGCGTGGGTCAGGGCCGAGGGCTCCCAGGAGCCGGTGACGAGCCGTTGCCAGCCGAGCAGCGCGCCGGCGGCGAGGTCGACGGGCAGGACCCAGAACCCGTAGATCGGGACGTGGACCGCGGCGAAGAGCGCCGCGCTCCCCGCGACCGCCAGCACCGGGCCTCCCGGCGCGAGCAGCCCGAAGGCGAGGCGGCGGAACCAGATCTCCTCGGCCACCGCCGCCAGCGTGCCCGCGGCGACCGCGCTCGCGGTGAACGGCCCCGGCGCCGGGCCGAAGACGAACAGGCGCGCGACGAGGAATCCGAGGACCCCGACCGCGATTGCCCGCGGCGGTTGCACCGTCGCGCGGTCGCGGTCGTCGGGTACGGGCAGTGCGAGCCCCGTGACGATCAATGCCGCGAAGAGGACGACGAGCACCGCGCCGGGATGGTCCGTGGTCGCGGTGAGCGCGGGGCGGGCGGCGAGGAGTGCCGTCCCGGTACCGAGCACGAGGGCGGACCGCAGGCGCGGACCGCGTGCGGCGAGCGCGATCGGGACGGTGGTCATCCGACGGTGAAGGACACGGCCGCGTCCACCGAGTTGGCGAACGGGAGGTGGTCCGACGCCACGAACTCGGCCTGGATCGTGTGCTCACCCGCGGTGAGGCCGTTGACCGGGACCCGGGGACGGTTGATCATCGCGATGAGCCGGCCGTCGACGCTGACGTGGATGTGCCCGCGATGGGGATCGACCCGCCCGCCCACCTGGGTGCCGGGGACGAGCCGGGCGTGGCGGAGGACCACCCGGACGACGATGTCGGGCCCGGTCACGGCGTTGGGCTCCGGGGCGGTGATCTCCAGCGTGGCCGGCGTGCGGGGGCGTGCGCCGGTGCCCGAGCCACCCGAGCAGGCGGCGAGCGCGGTCGCGCCGAGGAGCACGGCAACCACGCGTCGTGAGGGCCGGTGGGACCTGACGCGCACGATCGACGATCATACGGTGGAACTCCGGGCGCCTTCTGGGTATTGTTGCTCGGCCAGTGCAAATTGTTCCCGGTTGACGACGCGTGCCGCGCCTCCGGGGGATGGGGAACGACGCATGACCGCGACGATCGAGGGAACCGACGAGGTCCCGCCGCCGCCCGACACCCCGAAGACCCGACGGCGGTGGCCGTACTTCCTCGGTGGCTTCGTTCTCATCGCCGCCCTCGCGGTCGGTGGGTACGCGTGGTCGCAGTACCGCGATCTCACGTCGTCGAAGTACCAGGTGATCTCCTACAACGTCCCCGACGCCCCGCACCTCGTCGCCGGGCCGGACGAGACGGTCTACCGGATCGACCCGACGCAATCGTCGGTCACCTACGGCGTGGACGAGAAGCTGTTCGGGCAGTCGACGAGCCGGGCGAACGGGACGACCAACGGGATCGCCGGAGACCTTGCGATCAACGCCAACGATCCGCGGAGCAGCCACGTGGGCCAGATCGTGGTCAACGTCGAGCAGCTCCACTCGGACAACAACCTGCGCGACGCGAAGATGCGCCAGGACAACCTGGAGTCCCACGATCACCCGCTCGCCTACCTCTCGGTCGGCGACCTGAGCGACCTCCCGGCCTCGATCGAGGACGGGACGCACTACCAGTTCGACCTGCCGAGCCAGCTGACCGTGCGGGACACCCCCGCCGCCGTGACCTGGAGCGTCGACGCGGTCGTCCACAACGGACGGTTGGAGGCGACGGCGAAGACGAAGGTCAAGCTGTCGACGTTCGGCATCGGGCCGATCAGCATCGCCGGTCTCGTGAGCACCGGTGACGATGTCGACCTCACGATGAGGCTGGTCGCGCTCGATCCGTCGAACCACGTGATCCCGGCGTCGATCTCGCCACCGAAGTCCGCGCCCCGCTCGGGGAACAGCCCGTCGTTCGAGAAGGCCGTGCTCCCGGTGATGGAGGCGAACTGCGCCTCGTGCCACATGTCGGGTCAGGTCGGCGCCGCGCACTGGAAGTTCGACACGGTGCAGGACGCCCAGACGGTCGCCGACGGCATCGGGACAGTCGTCGAGGCGCGCTACATGCCACCGTGGCCCGCGTCGGGCAAGGGGGTCCCGCTCGCGCACTCGAAGCGTCTCGACGACAAGGACCTCAACACCATCCTGAAGTGGGCCCGCGCCGGCGGCCCGATCGACGTTCCGGCCTCCACGAAGATCAAGGCGACGAAGGGTCCGGTCCCGGACCCGCCCCGACGCGACCTCGTGCTGAAGATGCCGGAGGCGTACACCGGTTCGCTCAGCGTGCCGAACGACTACCGGTGCTTCGTGCTCGACCCGCACCTCACCAAGCCGATGTACCTCACCGGTTACGAGGTCACGCCGGGTGTGCGCACCGAGATCCACCACAGCCAGGTCTTCCACCAGGACGCCGAGCAGGCCGCACGCAGCCGCGCTCGCTCGGGTCAGGACGGGAAGCCGGGATGGAGCTGCTACTCGAGCCCGGAGGGCGTGAGCGCGGGAGGTCGCGGCGGTGGCTTCAGCGGTCAGTCCGGGCTGGTCGCGGGTTGGGTGCCCGGTCAGGACCCCACGATCTTCCCGGAGCACTCCGGTGTCCTGCTCCAGCCGGGCGACGTGCTGGTCCACCAGATCCACTACCACTACGACACGACGCCGGTGCCCGATCGCACGACGATCTCGCTCCAGCTCGATCCGGTCACGACCAAGGTGCGGGCGCTGCGGGTCGTGAACCCGATCGCGCCGGTCGAGATCCCCTGCATGCCGGGGGAGACCGCGGCATTGTGCGACCGGACGGCCGCGCTCGCGGACAACGCGAAGCTCTACGGACCGTTCGGATCCGCAGTCGAGGGCGGACTCCTCGGCCTGTGCGGCAAGACGGAGGCGGAGCTGGCCGGGCGGTTCCAGGACGGCATCGCGTCGTCGGACTGCATGTACTCCGTGCCCGAATCCGGCACCATCGTCGGCGTGCTCGGTCACGAGCACACCCTCGGTCGGAGCTTCCGCCTCACACTCGACCCCGGGACGCCCCAGGAGAAGATCCTGCTCGACATCCCGACGTGGAACTTCGACTGGCAGATGAACTACCAGCTGCAGACGCCCATCCACGTCGAGAAGGGGCAGAAGCTCAAGATGGAGTGCACCTGGGACCGCAGTCTCGATCCCAATCGCGCGCCGAAGTACATCGTGTTCGCGGAGGGCACCGAGGACGAGATGTGCTTCGGCACCTACGGCCTGATCCCCGACGACCAGAGCCCCGCGCCGGTCGTGAGCAAGCGCCCCTAGCCGGGGACTGGCTCAGTTCGGGAGGAGTGGCGCGACCATCGTCGGCGCCGATCAGCTCGGCGATGACCGGGGGGAGGTGGTCCCGGCGGCCTCGAGGCGATCGTCGGTCGTCATGACCGGCGCCGCTGATGCGTGCGCCGCTTGCTGTGGCCTGCCGCCGCGGTCGGATGGGTCCACACGTCGGGACGGGGTGCGACCCGCTCGGGAGGCTGCTCCAGGACGAGCTCGTCCCACGCCTGGAGGAGATCGAGCAGCAGGAGATCGATCAGCCGTCGGCTGAGATCGATGCGGACCACCACGCGCATGAGGTGGACGTCCTCGGCATCCGGCGGAAGGCTGTAGGCGGGCACGATCCACCCGTTCTCCCGCAGTCGGGAGGAGAGGTGATACACGTCGATGCCGGGATCGCCCTTGATCCTGAAGGTCACGACCGGCTCCGAGAGGCCGGGGTTCAGGATCTCGAACTTGCCCGTTGCCTCGAGTTGCTCGTTCAGGTACCGAGCGTTGGAGAGCATTGCCTCGACGGTCTCCGTGTAGCCCTCGCGTCCGAGCCGCAGGAAGTTGTATGCCTGGGCCTGCACCATCGCCGATCCGCGCGAGAAGTTGAAGGTGTAGGTCGGCTGCGCGCCCCCGAGGTAGTTGACGCTGAAGATGAGCTCCTCGGGCAACTTGGAGCGGTCCCGGAAGACCAGCCATCCGACGCCGGGGTAGACCAACCCGTACTTGTGACCCGAAGCGTTGATCGACCAGACCTGTTCCAGCCGGAAGTCGAACGCGAAGTCGGGGTCGGCGAACGGCGCGATGAACGCGCCACTCGCGCCGTCCACGTGGAGCGGGATGTCCCAACCCTTCTCCTGCTTGATCCGGACCAGGACGTCGTTGATCTCCGAGATCGGATCGGACTGACCGATGTGGGTCGTGCCGAGCACGGCGCCCACGGCGATGGTGTTCTCGTCGACGTGCTGTTCGACGTCCTCCGGGGAGACAACGAACCGGTCGGGCTTCATCGGGATCTTGCGCATCTCGACGTCGAAGTACTTCGCGAACTTGTCCCAGACCACGTGCGTCTCGGCGCCGAAGACGACGTTCGGACGCGACGTGTCCTCGCCCGCCCGCTCGCGACGTTCGCGCCAGGACCACTTGTGCGCGAGCAGCCCGAGCATGATGGCTTCCGAGGATCCGATGGTCGCGACGCCCACGACGTCGGCCGGATCGGGCGCGTTGAACAGGTCACCGAGCATGTGGACGCATGCTTCTTCGACGAGCGACGCCGCCGGATACTCCTCGTGGTCGATGTGATTCTTGCGCAACGTCTCGTGGATGAGGGTCTCGGCTTGTGGCTCCATCCACGTGGTGACGAAGGACGCCAGATTGAGCGTGGGCGTGCCGTCGAGCATCAGGGTCGTGCGGAGCAACTCGTAGGCGGCGTCGGGCTCCATGCCCCGCGCCGGGAAGACGAAGGGATTGATCCGCGCTCGGAACGGGGGAAGCGAGTGCAGCGGTGCCGGGGTGGGTTCGTCGCTCTCCTGTGCCGTCACGATGCGCTCCGGTTGTTCCCGACGCCCCGAGGGCAAGACTGTCTCGGGTCGATGCCGATCGGCATCTTGTCACTCGTCGTGGTCCCGTGCGTCGAGGTCGTGCGGCCGACCTCAGCGGTGATCGCGTGCCGATTCGGCTCCGTCGTCGTGCCGGCAGCGGTCGACGCGTGGTCAGACGGGGCGGACCGTGACCGTCGCGGCGTGCCGTCCTGCCGTCGCTGCGCCGGAGGACGATGTCGAAGTGCTCACCGGCGCGGAGGGCGGCACGGAGTCCCGTCAACATCACGTGGTTCGACCCCGGTCGGAACCTCACGTGCCCGTGGGCGGGGACCTTCACGTCGCCCATCTCGACCATGCCGACGATCGCGTGCGCACCCGATCCCTTGGTCGCGATCCGGTGCAGCATCGTCCCGCCGGCGATGGTGTCGGGCACGCTGGCCGAGGTGATCGTCACGTCGGCGTCACCCGGGTTGTCGACGACGAAGTACACCGCCGCGGTCGTCTGCGAAGCCGCGGTGTCACGCGCCCAGGCGTCGCGCACCCGGATCGGCCCGGCGGTCGGGCTGCTCGAGCATCCGGCCGCGCCGAGCGCGAGCACGCCGAGCGCGAGCACGCCGAGCCCGTGCCTCATGACGATGCGCCGGCGGAACCAACCTTGGCGAGGAGGATCTCCAGGTCGGAGGCGATCACCGTCTCGCTCATGCCGAAGGGCCAGGCGTCGATGATCTTGCCGTTCTCGTCGACGGCGAACACGAGCGAGCTGTGGCCCACCTCCTCTTCGCCTTTGGCGTTCTTCGCCACCTCGTACTGCACGCCGAAGCCGTCGGCAACGGTCTTCAGCAGGGTCGGGTCGTCGGTGCGCAGCGCGTGCGAGGTCTTGAAGAAGTGGGAGAGGTAGTCGGTGAGGACCGGGCCGGTGTCGCGCTCGGGGTCCACGGTGGCCATGGCGACCGCCACCTTGCTCGCGTCGGGTCCGATCTTGTGCAGCGCGAGCTTGATCCCGGCCAGCGTCCCCGGACAGATGTCGGGGCACGAGGTGTACCCGAAGTACACGAGCAACAGCTGGCCCGGCTGGGCCTTGAAGGGCAGATCCTGACCGGTCGTGACGTCGGGGAGGGCGAGGGTCGAGACGTCCGGCGCGGGCGTCTGCTGGAGTCCTTGGAGCTTGGTCGTGCTGGCCGGCTTCTTCGCGGCGGACCCGGACGAGGATCCGCACGCGGTGAGGGCGAGCAGCAGGACGACCGCGAGAGCTCCGAGTCGGTGTGAACGACGCACGCCGGCCATGGTCGCAGATCGGGCCGGCGGTGTCCGATCGCGGCGGGCGCGACCGCGGTCGCGTCGGCGGAGAAGGGATCCGAGGCGGCGCGGCGTCATGCGACCGTGGTGCCGCCGTCCACGGCGATCACCTGTCCGGTGAGGTGGTGCGCATCGGGCGAGAGGAGGAATCCGGCAACCGACGCGATGTCCGCGGCCGACGCGACGACACCGAGCGGGATGTCGCGCTTCATGCGGGACCGGGCTTCGGGCGTGTCCCACACGCCACCGGTCATCGGTGTGTCGACCGCGCCGGGGCAGATGCAGTTGGCCCGGACCCCGTGCGGCCCGTACTGCACCGCGGCGAGTCGGGTGAGCGCGACGACGCCGCCCTTGCTCGCGGTGTACCCGGATCCGTAGCCGTGGCCGCGCAACGCCGCGGTGGACGCGATGGAGACGATGCTGCTTCGGGGCTCTCCCTCGGCGCGCACGAGATGCGGGAGCGCGTGCTTCACCGCGAGGAACGTTCCGGTGAGGTTCACCGCGAGCACGTGCTCGAACGTCTCCAGCGTCACGTCCGCGAGCGGCTGGAGGTCCGGACCGTGGAAGATGCCGGCCGCGGTGACGACGCCGTCGATCCGGCCGTGACCGTCGACGGCGCGTTCCACCGCTGCCGTCACCGCGGACTCGTCGCTGACGTCGCCGACCGCGCCGATCGCCCGGGTGCCGATGTCGGCGACGAGGCCGAGCGTCTCGTCGACGCCGGCACCGTCCCGATCCAGGACGACCGGGATCCCGCCGCGTGCCGCGACCTCGAGGGCCGTGGCCCGTCCGATCCCACTCCCGCCGCCCGTGACGAGCACGACTCGATCTGCGAGCGTCGGGTTCACGGGGACGACCGTACCCCGGGGTTAGCTTGAGCGACCAGGCTGATCGGGGGAGCGCGATGGTCGATCGGGACGCGGTCGAGATGCACGAGGTCGACGGACGCGTGATCGTCGTGACGGGCTCGGGTCGCGGCGTCGGCCTCGGCATCGCCCGACACCTCGGTCGGGGGGGCGCCCGGGTCGTCGTCGCCGAGTGGAACGACGACTTGCGGGTCGCAGCCACCGAGGAGCTCGAAGCGCTCGGCATCGAGGTGCTGGGAGTCGCGACGAACATCATGGTGCGCGAGGAGATCGACGCGATGGTGGCGGCCACGATCGATCGGTTCGGCCGCGTGGACGGCATCGTGAACAACGCGCAGACCTTCCGACCGATGGCGCCGATGGCTTCCGTGAGCGCCGAGGACGTCGACGTCTTCCACGACTCCGGCGTCAAGGGGACCCTCTGGGCCATGCAGGCGGTGTACCCGCACATGGCGGCCCAGGGGTGGGGACGCATCGTGAACTTCGCGTCGTCGATGGGCATCACGGGCGGGCGTGGGTTCGGGGCCTACAACGCGTCGAAAGAGGCGATCCGCGCGCTCACGCGCACCGCGGCGCGGGAATGGGCACCCGACGGCATCGTGGTCAACTGCATCGCACCTGCGGCGGCGGACCACCACGGCGATGCCGCGAAGCAATCCGAGGGCTACCGGATCTTCGTGGAGAACTGCCCGATGGGGCGCCAGGGCGACCCCGAGACCGACATCGGTCCGCTCGCATGGTTCCTCTGCAGCGACGCCTGCCGGTACCTGACCGGCCACACCTTCATGGCCGACGGCGGCGCGTTCATGTGGGCGTGACGCTCGAGGCCACCTCCGGGTACCGCTTCGTCCGGCCGGTCACGTTGCTCCCCGAGCACATCGACGGGCAGGGGCACCTCAACAACGCCGCGGTCGCGCGGATCCTGAACGACCTCCGCGTCGCGTACATCTTCGCCGGGCCGGGTCCACGCTGGGGCGAGTTCCTGCGCGCCGGTCGGCGCACGGTCGTCGTGCGCGAGCTCCACGTCGCGTACGACCGGGAGGCGACCATCACCGACGAGCTGGTCGGCTGCGTGCGGGTCTCGGCCCGGCGCGGGAAGGCCAAGATCGTGGAGCAGCGGATCGTCGACGCGGTCCGGGATCTCGTCGTCGCACGTGCCTGGGTCGTCCAGCTCCTCGTCGAGGACGGTGCGGTGGTCCCGTTCCCCGACTTCTACTGGGAGGCGGTCGCCGTGGCCGAGGGTCGCGTGGTCGAGCCCGAGCCGCGCGCGGCACCCACCGAGTGGGGACCGCCGCGCTGACGCGTCATCAGAGTCCCGCCCCCGCGAGGAGCGTCCCGACAGCTGCGACGGCGCGGGGGATCGCGACGTCGTAGCCCTCGGCCTCGATCGCGGGGCCGATGATCTCGAGGTCGAAGCACCCCGAGTAGCCGGCGGCGACGACATCGCCGACGATGCGGTCCAGGGGGATGTCGCCGTCCCCGGGCACCAGACGGGCGGGGGTCGAGAGCGTGCCGACGGCGAAGTCGCTGACCTGCACGAGTGCCAGGCGGTCGATCCCCTCGGCCACGGTCGCGGCGAGACCCCGCTCGGCCCAGCACGCGTTGACCTCCATGCAGACTCCCGTCCCGAGCCGGCGCGCGAGATCGATCGCGTCGGCGAGCGTGTGGACGAACCCGACGTCGACCCGGAGCGGATTGGTGTGCTCGATCGCGAAGCGCACTCGCCGCGTCTCGGCCTCGTGCAGCACCGGCTCCATCGCGGTGACCAGCGCGTCGGCCGCCTCCTCCCACGGCAGCGGGCCGGCGGGACCGGTGGTGAACACGACACACTCGGCCTGCACCCGGGCAGCCACGTCGAGTGCCCGCACCAGCCGCTCCTGCTGGCGACCCCATCCGTCGCGTTCCGCGAGCCGGAACGGACCGAGGCCGATCAGGTTCGTCACCCTGACCCCGGCGTCGACGACGCGTGTCGTGCCCTCGTCCCAGCCGAACCGTTCGAGCTTGGCGACCGACACCCCGACGTTGGTGATCCCGTGCTCGGCCCAGAAGGCGAGGTCGCGGTCGAGCGGCCAACCGAACGTGCAGATCGCGCTCACCGAGACCCGGTCGTGCATCAGCCGAGCACCGCGCCGCGCGCGATGCTCCCGCCACCGTCGAGCGGGAGGTTGGCGCCGGTGAGGAACTCGCTCTCGCGGCTGGCCAGGTAGACCGCGGCGTGCGCGACGTCGTCGGCCTCACCGAGCCGGGTGAGATGCATGGACTCGAGTCGGCTCCGGCGATCCGCGCCGAGCGGGACGTCGCGGCGCTCGTTGAGCACATAGCCGGGACTGATCGTGTTGGCTCGAATGCCATTGGGGGCTTCGTCCACCGCGATGGCGCGCGTCAGCCCGTTCAGGCCCGCCTTGCTCGCGATGTAGGCCGCGAGCCCGCGGCTGGCGCGTTCGGCCTGGCGCGTCGAGATGTTGACGATCGACCCGTGCCCGGCCACGCGGAGGTGCGGGATCGCGGCACGGCACAACCACATCGGGGCGGAGAGGTTCACGCGGAGCGACGCCTCCCAGGCATCGGTGTCGAGATCGGCGACCGCGCCGTCGGCGTCGTCGACCGCGCTCGCGACCGCGTTGTTCACGAGGACGGTGAGTCCACCGAGTGCCTCGACCGCGGATCCCACGAGCCGGACGCACTCGGCCTCGACGCCGAGGTCCGCGAGCACCACGTGCGCCTCACCACCCGTCCGGGTGATCGTCGACGCCACCGTTGCGGCACGTTCCGGGTCCCGGCCGGTCACCACCACCGCCGCGCCCTCGTGCGCGAACCGACGGGCGATCGCCGCGCCGATGCCGGACGTCGAGCCGGTGACGAGAGCCAGCTCCCCCGCGAGTCGCACGCGGCGGAGGTTACCGGCCGACGTGACGGGTCAGTCGCTGACGCCGTCGGCTCCGCGCCGGCGCAGCGCGTCCCGGAGGCGGACCGCGGCTGCGTCGAGCGACTCGGGCCCCGGCGACGGATCGGCGTTGGCAAAGCTCAGGTCCTGCTCGGCGTCGATCGGCACGACGTGCACGTGGACGTGCGGCACCTCGAGCCCGGCCACGATGAGACCGATCCGGGTCGGGTCGAAGGCGTCCATCTGCGCGGTGCCGATGGCGTGGGCGACCCGCACGAGGTGGGCGTTGAGCTCCGGGTCGAGGTCGATCCAGTGGTCCACCTCCGCCCGCGGGACCACCAGGGTGTGGCCCGGGCGGAGCGGGGCGATGGAGAGGAACGCGACGCAATCGTCGTCGCGCCAGACGAAGCGACCGGGCAGCTCGCCCTCGATGATCCGCGTGAAGATCGTGGCCACGGGACGAACCCTACGAGCCGGGCGCGACCGGCGCGTCGGTGGCGGGGCCGCGGGCTCCTCGTATCACACGCAGTCGTCGCGCGCCGACGGCGGCGACGGTTCCGCCGGCACCGAGCGCGAACGCGACCAGCACGCGCACCGTGGCCGGGTCGAGCCGGGACGGGATCCAGGAGTGCGAGAGCGTCGGAAGCTCGGCGAGCCCGCCCGCGACCACCGCGAACAGGCCGGCGAGCACGATGAACGGCGCCGAGACCCAGACCGAGCGCCGCAGCAGCCAGACCGCGGTGAAGAGCGTCATCGCGACGGCCGCGATCGAGGAGATGCTCCCGCCGATGCGACCGATCGTCGACGAGCTGGAATAGGGCCAGCTGCCCCACAGGTGCACGAGCTCCGCGGCACCGAGGAGAACGGTGGTGGCGACGAGCGCGGGTCGGGCGGCGAGACGGACGGCGAGCGCGACGACCAACGCGAAGGCGAGCGCGAGGACGTAGGACACCCACGGGTCCGGCGGTGGCTGCCAGACGATGCGGCCGGCGATCGTCTCGCGGTGCCCATCGACCCGAATCGGGATCCGCCACTGCTCGATCACGTGCGTCGAGTGCGGTGCGCGCTGCACGACCGTCGGGGTGACCCCACCCATCCAGTCGCGCGCGGTGGTCGTGCCAGCGCGCCGTCGGCGAGGAGGAGATGTGCTCCCAGTGAACCCCGCGGCCGGACGGTCGCGGGGTCGGACCGGTCGGGATCCGGGTGCGGTTGAGCGCCACCGCCGGCGAGTTGGTGTTCTCGAACACGCCCCGGCGGTCGATGCGCAGATACGGCTCCTCCTGGTACCCGAGCACGACCACCCGCGCATTGCCGCTGACCCGCACCTCGATCTGCTCGCCGTCGGGACCGGCCGTCGCGTGCACGCCGGCGTGTGCGGGCACGAGGCCACGTACCACCGTGTGGTAGTTCGACGCGGGCGGCGCGTTGGTCGTGTCCGCGCCGGCGGGCGTCGCGACGCCGACGGTCAGCAGCGCCACCGTGAGCGCGGCCAGCAGCTGTGCCGCGCGCCCTCGCATCACGCCCGAGCAGGGGTCGGGGCGTCGACGGTGCGAGGGGAGGCCCGGCCGTGAGTCGTGCACGTGTCGTCCACGTGAGCCGACCCTAGCGGTGGCCGTACGGGGTTTCTGGGTCGCGGGGTGGAACTTGTCGGGTGTCCTGAGCGACCATACGGCCATGGACCTCCCTGATCGGTCGATCGCGCCGGTGCTGGGCGCGCGTCGCGCGCGTGCAGCTCCCCACCGTCGTGCGTCGAGGCGCCGAGGTCGACGAGGCGCGGCGAGGCTGCTCGTGTTCGGATCTGCCGTCGGCGCGATCCTGTTCGCGCTCGCGTCACCCGCGTTCGCGCACGCGGTGCTCGAGTCCACCGACCCGTCCCCGGGCGCGACCGTCGCAACGGCTCCCCGCGCGATCACGCTGACGTTCAGCGAGGCGGTCGACGTCCAACCGGGGTTCATCCGGGTGCTCGACGGCGCCGGATCCGAGGTGTCGATCGGTGACCCGAAGCATCCCGCCGGCCGGAACAACGTCGTCACGGTCTCGGCTCCCAAGCTCGGCAAGGGGCTCTACGCGGTCGCGTGGCGCGCCATCTCGGCCGACTCGCATCCGGTGCAGGGTGCATTCACGTTCGGGGTCAGCGCCAACGGGACCGGGAAGGCGGCGGACGCACTGGCCGCGCAGGCGAGCGCGAGCACCTCGAACGACCATGTCGTCGGCGTGTTGCTCGGCGCGATGCGCTTCGGGGTGTTCGTGGGCCTCGCCCTGCTGATCGGGGTCGGTTGGTTGTGCGCGTGGCTCTGGCCGGAAGGACGCGCCGCCACGCGGGTGCGCCGGGTCGTCGTCGGCGCGCTGGCGCTGACCGCCGTCGCCACCGCGCTGGGATTCCTGCTCCAGGGTCCGTACTCCTCGGGCGGGGGTGTCGCCGACGCGTTCTCGTCGGACGGGATCTCGGCGGTGTGGGACACGCGCTTCGGCAAGGTGTGGGCGCTGCGCCTCGCGATCCTCGTGGTGGCCGCGGTGCTCGTGCGGATCATGCTGGCGCGCCGGGACGAGCTGCCCACGTGGTGGTTCGACGCCGCGGGCGCGACCGCCCTCGCGCTCGCGGCCACCCTGGGGATGGCGGGGCATCCGACGACCGGCCGCTGGGTCACGATCGCGATCCCCTCCGACGCCCTGCACGTGCTCGCGATGTCGATCTGGCTCGGAGGGCTCGTGGGGCTGGTCCTCGCCCACGCGGACCGTGAGCGCTTCGAAGCGGTCGCGGCACGCTTCTCGGGCGTCGCGCTCGGGGCGGTCGCCGTGATCGTCCTCACGGGGACGTTCCAGACCGTCCGGCAGGTCCCTGCGCTCGGTGACCTCTGGAACACCGACTACGGCCGGCTGCTGCTCGCCAAGCTCGCCTTCTTCACCCTGCTCCTCGGGCTCGCGACATGGAGCCGCCGGGTGGTGCACGGTGGGCTCGCCATCCCGCTCGGTCGCGGGCCGGTCGCGCGTCCGGCCGCGACCGGTGTCGTGACGGCGGTCGCCGTCGGACGGGATCCCGGTCACGAGCATGGTGGCGGGGTCGCGACACTCGTGCGCACCGAGGTCCCCGACCAGCACGGCGACGGCTCCGGCGACGGACCACCGCCGCCCAGCGGACTCTCGCGCCTCGTGCGCGGCGTCTGGGGGGAGCTGGCCCTCGGCGCGGTCGTGCTCGCGCTCACGGCCGTGCTCGTGAACACCGCCCCACCTCGGGACGTGCTGGCGTCGGGACCGGCCCAGGCCGTGCTGAACGCGGGCAGCGTGCGTTTCGACACCTTCTTCCTACCGGCCCAGTCGGGCGTCGACAACGAGCTGCACGTCACCGTGCTCAAGCCGAACGGGCTGCCCCGCGAGGTGACCGAGCTCGACGCGACGATCGCGAACCGCGAGCGGGGGATCCCTCCCATCAAGATCCCGCTTGACAAGATCGGTGTGGGTCACTACATCGGTCAGGCCGTGGCGGTTCCGTTCTCGGGTCGGTGGACCATCAAGATCACCGCGTTCGTCACCGACGTGAAGTCCGAGACCGCGAGCCTCGACGTGAACGTCGGATGAGCTCGGTCGCCCCCGTGATCTGTCCGCAATCTCAGTGCCGAACCGAGGGAGAATCCCCATGATCCGCAAGTCCGTCCTCGCCGTGGCCGTGTTCGCCGTCGCGCTGCTGGCCTTCCCCGCGCTGGCCGGCGCCCACGTCGAGATCGAGCCGGACGGCAAGCTCGCCGCCGACGGGACCATGAAGGCGACCCTGCACGTGCCCAACGAGTGCGAGGGCTCGTCGACGACCAGCGTCGCTCTCAACTTCCCCACCACGCCCGAGGTCACGACCGTTGACGTCGCTCCCGTGACCGGGTGGACCTTCGCCGACACGACGGATCCGCAGTCGAACGCGGTCACCAAGCTCACCCTCACCGGCTCGCTCTCGGGCGGCGACGAGCAGGCCTTCGCCCTCACGCTCGCCCCGATCCCCGCGAGCACCGACTCCCTCTCGTTCACCGCGCTCCAGAACTGCGCGAACGGCGACGTGATCCGCTGGGTGGAGCCGACCCCTCCGGGAGGCGCGGAGCCCGAGCACCCCGCACCCGTGCTCGAGATCAAGTCCTCGTCGGCCGCGTCGTCCACCACCACCACTGCGCCCGCCGCGAAGAAGTCGGATTCCAGCAGCTCCACCGGGGTCATCCTGGGTGTCGTGGGCGCGGTCGTCGTGATCGGGGGCGGGGCGCTGATCCTGCTGCGCCGGAAGCGCTAGCGCCCGGCCGCGCCGGACGGGCTCGCGCGCGGACCGCAACCGCGCGCTGGTCGTCGGGCCGTGGAGGCGGGTAGACACCGGGTCGGATGGATGAGTTCGCCGCCCTCGTGGCCGACCCGGAGCACCAACCGCCGCTCGACGAGGGGGCGCTCCTGATCGCCGAGATCGCGACGGGTGCCGACGTGGACGGCGGGCTCGCGCGGCTCGACGACCTGGCGGGCGCGGCACTGGCCTTCCCGGACGCGCGGACGGTTGCGGGGCTGGCGCACGTGCTCTTCGTCGACTGGTCCTTCGCGGGCAACGTCGAGGACTACGGAGACCCCAGGAACTCGTTCCTGCCCGACGTGATGGACCGGCGTCTCGGGCTGCCGATCACGCTGAGCGTCCTGTTGATCGAGGTCGGGCGGCGGATCGGCGTGCATCTCCACGGCGTCGGCATGCCCGGACACTTTCTCGTCGGGGTCGACGACGCGGACGACCAGTTCGTCGATCCCTTCCATGCGGGCGCCCTGCTGGATCCGGCGGGCGCGCAGCGCCGGTTCGCCGAGCTCCACGGCCCCGCGGCGCCGTTCTCCCCGGCCTACCTCGCGGCGACGAGCACCCGTGCGATCCTGCTCCGAATGCTGACCAACCTCGAACGCACGTACGTCGCACGGCGCGCGCCGGACGCCCGCTGGGTCGCGCATCTCCGGCTCGCCTTCCCCGAGCTGGCGGACACCGCCCGGGTGGCCGCCGCGGAGGTCCTCGCCTCGGTCGGCGCGTCCGACGAGGCCGCGGTCGTCCTCGAGGAGCTGGCCGACCGGGCCGAGGAGCCCGCGCGCGATGCGCTGCATCAGCGGATCCGGGCGTACCGAGCCCGGTCGAACTGACGTGAGCGTCGAGCTGGCGATGTTCCCCCTGGGGACCACGCTCGTGCCGTACCAGCTGCTCCCGCTGCGCGTCTTCGAGCCCCGCTACCGGAGGCTCGTCGACGACTGCCTCGCCGGCGATCGCCGATTCGGTGTCGTCCTCATCGAGCGAGGCTCGGAGGTCGGCGGTGGCGACGTCCGGTTCCGGGTGGGCACGGTCGGGCGGATCCTGGACGTGGCCGAGCTCCCCGACGGCAACGTCGGCCTCGCGGTCACCGGCACCGAGCGGTTCCGCGTGACCCGATGGCTCGACGACGATCCGTATCCGCGCGCCGAGGTCGTACTCCTCGACGACGCGGCCGGCGACGCTGACGGCGCGGCCGAGGCCGGCCGCGACGGTGCGGTGCGGGCCGGTTTCGAGCGGGTCGTCGACGCGGCCCGCGCCCTCGGCTCGGAGATCCCACCCGGCCTCGGGCTCGCCGATGATCCGGCGCGCGCGGCGTGGGAGGCGGTGGCCATGGCGCCGATCGGTCCCCTCGACGTCGTTGCCATCCTCGGGGAGGACGAGCCGGGCCGGCGCGCCGACCGGATCGTCGCCGCCCTCGCCGATGCGGCCGAGCTCCTGGAGCTCCGACGGACGTGACGTCGCGCCGGCCGACCCGGCCCGACGGTGTGCCGCTATGGTCGCCGGCCATGGAGTCAGAGGTTCCGAGATCCGTCGAGCCGGTCGCGCCCGATCCCACGACGCTCGACGAGCTCGAGGGTGAGCTGGCCGAGATCGAGCGGTCGATCGAGCGGATCGAGTCGGGGCCGACCGGGACGGAGGGGCCGGTACAGTCCGGCCCGCCGCCACGAGAGGAGCACGCGATGGGCTTTGCGCTCGAGAAGTTGGGTCAGTGGACGGAGGGACCCGAGTTCAAGGTGGAGGCCGAACGCACCAAGGCCTACGCAGCCGCCACGAACGACCCGATCGCCGCGCATCTGGACGGCGAGGTCGCGCCGCCCGTCTTCGCCGTCGTGCCGATCTGGGACACCATGGCCGGCGCGATGGCCGGCGTCGTCCCCCCCGAGGTCCTCCTGCTCGTGGTGCACGGTGAGCAGGACATGTTCTTCCACCGCCCGATTCACCCGGGCTCGGTGCTGCGGTCCTCGGCCGCACCCATCGGGATCCACGTCAAGCCCAACGGGACGTCGGTCATCGTCAAGGTCGAGACCCGCGACGAGTCGGGCGAGCTCGTGGTCGAGCAGTACATGACGTCGTTCTTCCGGGGTGTCAGCGACGGCGAGAGTGGAGGCGACGAGGCTCCGGGTCACAAGCTGACCGCCGAGACGAAGGCCGGGACACCGGTCGCGACCGTCACGCAGAAGCTCGACGCGGACCAGACCTACCGCTACGCCGAGGCGTCGGGCGACCACATGCCGATCCACCTCGACGCCGACGTCGCCCAGTCCGTCGGGCTGCCGGGGATCATCATCCACGGCCTCTGCACGATGGCGTTCACGTCGGTCGCCGCGCTCACCGAGCTCTGCGGCAGCGACACGTCGCGGCTGCGCCGCCTCGCGGTGCGCTTCTCCCGCCCCGTGCTGCCGGGCCAGGAGATCACGACGACCTTCTGGGACGCCGGCGCGCACGACGGCAATCGCGTCTTCGGGTACGAGACCCGCAACGGCGACGGCGACGTCGTGATCAAGGACGGACTCGCGGAGGTCGCGCCCTAAGGTCGACCCATGGCCGCCGTCACGCTCCGGCTCTTCGCCGCCGCGAGAGAAGCGGCCGGGTCCGCGACGGTGATGATCGAGGCCGACACCCTCGGTGAGCTCCTCGCGTTGACCCGTGACCGTTTCGGCCCCGACTTCGCGTCGGTGCTCGCCGGCGCGCGTGTCTGGATCGACGGCGACGAGCCGGCGTCGGGCGACTCGACGCCCCTCGTCGACGGCGCGGAGGTCGCGGTCCTCCCGCCGGTCAGCGGGGGCTGAGCCCGGGTCCGGGTGTGTGCGCTACAGCAGTTCGAGCGTGCGCGCCCGATCGAACCGGGCGGCGACGTCGGGCCAGTTCACGATCTGCCAGAACGCCTCGACCCAGTCGGCCTTCACGTTCTGGAACTGCAGGTAGTACGCGTGCTCCCACATGTCGAGCACGAGGAGCGGCGGGGCGCCCTGCCCCACGTTGCTCTGGTGGTCGTAGATCTGCTCCACGATCAGGCGGTGACCGAGGGGTTCCCACGTGAGCGCGCCCCAGCCCGAACCCTGCACGTTGAGCGCGGCCTGGGTCAGCTGCTCCCGGAACCCGTTGAAGGACCCGAAGCCGTCGTCGATCGCGGCGGCGAGCTCGTCCGCGGGCTTCCCGCCGCCGTCGGGAGCGAGGTTCTCCCAGAACATCGAGTGCAGCACGTGGCCCGAGAGGTGGAACGCGAGGTTCTTCTGGAGCTGGTTGATCGAGCCGTAGTCCTCGCTCTCGCGGACCTGGTCCAGCTTCTCCAGCGTCGTGTTCGCGCCCTTCACGTAGGCGGCGTGGTGCTTGTCGTGATGGAGCTCGAGGGTTCTGGCGGAATAGTGCGGCTCGAGGGCCGACACGTCGTAGGGAAGTTCGGGAAGGGTGTACACAGCCATAGGGGGACGCTCCTCGTCGAGTGGATAGGGGTATACCCGCCGGCGGGCCGAGGTATTCCGACGGGCGCGGTAGCCTGCGGCCCGATGACCGATTCTCTCCGCCGCATCGACCGCATCCTCGCGCCAGGCTACGTCGAGGGTGTCGACGACCGGCCGATCGACGAGCTCCGGACGATGGAACGGGACTGCCTCGAGGTCGAGACGGAGATCTCCTACGTCCGGCGACTCGCGCAGGGCCGGCTCGACATCCTCGAGGCGGAGCGCGACCGGCGCGCGGCGGGCGGCGCGCTCGGGGACCTGATCGCGGCGCTGCCGCGAATCCTGTCCGAGGAGCCCGGGCGGAGCGGTCCGGCCACGACGCGGGCGCAGCCTCTGCTGGCGCCGGCGGAGTCGATTCGTTGGAACCGCGGGCTGGAGCGGCTCGTCACGGACGCGACGCTCGTCAACCTCCCGAGCCTCTCCGATGCCGAGCTCCAGGCGACGGTCGCGCAGTTGCGTGAGCTCGAGCAGGACGTCTCCTCGCGGCGCCGCCAGCTGCACGCCGTGATGGACATCGTGACCCACGCCGTCGCCGCTCGGCTCGCCGCCGCGGGATGAGCGCACCGGCCGAGGCCGTCGAGGCCCGGCTCCGCGAGCTCGGCGAGTTCATCCGCGACCAGCGCCGGCGGGACCGTCTCTCGCTCCGGAAGCTCAGCGAGCTCGCGGGGATCTCGAATCCGTATCTCAGCCAGATCGAGCGGGGCCTGCGCAAGCCCTCCGCCGAGATCCTCCAGGGGATCGCCAAGGGCTTGCGGATCTCCGCCGAGACCCTCTACGTACGGGCCGGCATCCTCGACGAGAAGGGCGGGTCCGACCTCACCGCCGCGATCATGGCGGACTCGACGATCACGGATCGCCAGAAGCAGTCCCTCATCGAGATCTACCGCTCGTTCCAGCGCGAATAGGGCCGCCGGCTGCCGGGCCGGGCGGTGGCCGGGCCCAGGAATCAATCCCGGAGGGCCACGGTTAGGATCGACCAACCCCATGTCGCTCCGTCGCCTCGCCGTCCTGAGCGTTCACAGCTCTCCGCTTGCCCAGCCCGGATCGGGCGACGGCGGGGGCATGAGCGTCTACGTCCGTGCCCTCGCGGGCGCGCTGGCACGTGCCGGGGTCGAGTGCGACGTCCTGGTGCGGCGCGAGCACTCCGAGGATCCCACCGTGGTGGAGGTCGAACCCGGCTTCCGTGTGGTGCACCTCGACGCGGGGCCGGCCGCCCCGGTGTCCAAGCACGATCTGATCGATCTGGTCGAGCCGATGGTGGCGCGCACGCTCGCGCTGGTCGAGCGGGACGGGCCCTATGACGCGTTCCACGCGAACTACTGGGTGTCGGGCGCAGTTGGCCATCGCCTGAAGCACGAGCTCGACCGTCCTCTCGTCGCGACCTTCCACACCCTGGCGCGGGTCAAGGCCGACGCGGGAATCGACGACGATCCGGCCCTGCGCTCGCGCATCGAGCACGAGACGATCGCGTGCGCGGACCTCATGCTCGCGTCCACCGGCGCGGAGCAGACCCAGCTCGAGCTTCTCTACGGCGCGGACGCGGCAAGGATCGAGATCGTGCCGCCGGGTGTCGACCACGACATCTTCCATCCGGCGACACCCGCGCAGCGCCGTGCCGAGCGACGGTCGCTCGGCATCGGTGACGCGCCGTCGCTCCTCTTCGCCGGTCGGATCCAACCCCTCAAGGGTGCGGACCTCGCGATCGACGCGCTCGACCGCCTTTCTCACCGTGACGCCACCCTGCTGCTCGTCGGGGGCCCCAGTGGCCCGGACGGTCCGGCGGAACTGGCCCGGCTGC
The DNA here is from genome assembly GCA_963752335.1 of uncultured Acidimicrobiia bacterium. Lineage (GTDB taxonomy): Bacteria > Actinomycetota > Acidimicrobiia > IMCC26256 > JAENVU01 > JAENVU01. Next base: position 163,084 of record CAVVXW010000003.1, read on the forward strand.
ACGAGCTGGTCGCCCGGCGCGGGCTGATCGACCGCGTCCGGTTCGTTCCCGCCCAGGAGCACGGCGAGCTCGCGCGCTACTACCGCGCGACCGACGTGTGTCTCGTCCCGAGCCACAGCGAATCGTTCGGGTTGGTGGCGCTCGAAGCCGCAGCCTGCGGCACGCCGGTCGTGGCCGCCTCGGTCGGCGGGCTGTGCTCGCTGGTCGACGACGGCGTGAGCGGCTACCTCATCGACAGCCGGAACCCCGACGACTACGCCCGACCGATCGACCGGCTGCTCGCCGACACGGTCGCCGCGGACACCATGGGCGTGGCGGCCGAGGCCGGGTCGCGGCGCTACGGGTGGAGCATGACCGCGGCCCGACTCCGTCGGCTCTACACGGACCTGCTCGCCCGCGAGCCCGTGTCGTGTCGCTGACGCCGGACGCGGCCGAGCTCGACGCCGTCCATCACCTCGTCGACGAGCATCTCTTCGGTCCGGTTGCCGAGCTCGTCCAGCACGTCGAGTACGACCCCGAGCTCACGCGCTGGTACGTGCGCTTCGGCTGCGAGGGCCGGGACGCCGCGACGATCTACTTCGATCTGCACCAGCGCACGCTCCGCTACGAGCTCTACTTCCTCCCCGCGCCGGAGGATCCCGTCCGCGTCGCCGCACTGCACGCGTGGCTGCTGGCGCGCAACCACCACCTGTACGGCGCCCGCTTCTCGCTCGGGCCGGACGGCGACGTCTATCTCACCGGTCGGGTGGCGATCGAGCACCTCACGGTGCAGGAGCTGGACCGGGTCGTCGGCGTGCTCTTCGAGCTGACCGAGCGTTGGTTCCAGGCCGCGGTCACGATCGCCTATCGCTGACCCCCGGCCGCATCCTCTCGAATCCATCGGAACCCTTCGGTTTCGTTCATTTGCGGTGAACTCCGTCAGTGGGTACTCTGCGCCCCTCGCCGCCGACGGGTGGCGGGTCTGAGAGAGGGCCCGAGGACCACGCAGCCGCTCCGTTCGGGGAAGTGCGGAGCTGACCGGTGGGCCTCGGGCCGTCTCGCGTCGGCGAGTGTGGGCGGGCGGCGGGTTCGGCACCAATAGCCTGCGGCGATGGAGCGGATCGCGGTGCTCGGTGGTGGTCGGATGGGGACGGCGCTCGTCGCCGGGCTGATCGACGCCGGTCTCGAGCCCGAGTCACTCGCGATCGCCGAGGCCGACGCCGGTCGTCGCCGCGTCCTCGAGGACGAGCTGCCCGGCGTACGGGTCGCGCCGAGTGCTCCCTGGGTCGTGGGTGACGCGGATGTCGTGGTGGTCGCGGTGAAGCCGGCCGACGTCGCCGGGGTTCTCGAGGCGGCCGAGCCGGCGCTCGCCGCCGAGGCGCTCGTGGTGTCGATCGCCGCGGGGGTCGCGATCGCAACGCTGGAGGCGGTGGTTCCCGGACGGCCGGTCGTCCGGGCGATGCCCAACACGCCGGCGCTCGTGCGCGAAGGCGTGGCCGCGGTCGCCGGCGGCTCGGAGACGACGGAGGCGCACGTCGCCACGGCGCGCCGGATCCTCGGGGCCGTGGGAACCGTGGTGGAGCTCCCCGAACGGTCGCTCGACGCCGTCACCGGCCTGTCGGGCTCGGGCCCGGCCTACGTCTTCCTGCTGGCGGAGGCGATGATCGAGGCCGGCGTGCTCAACGGTCTGTCGCGTGACGTCGCCACGACGCTGGTCCACGGCACGATCCGCGGGGCCGGGGTGATGCTCACCGACAGCGGCGAGACGGCTGAGACGCTACGAGCGGGGGTCACCTCGCCGGGCGGGACGACGGCGGCCGGACTGCGTGCGTTGGAGGCAGCGTCGGTGCGCTCGGCGGTGCTCGACGCGGTCACCGCCGCGACCGACCGCTCCCGCGAGCTCGGCGCGCCCGGCTGATCGTCCGCGGTCCGAGGGGATCCTCTCCACGGTCGGCGGGTACCGTCCCTGGCGTGCCCGCGCCGAGCTGTGTGTCGTTCCTCTCCGACTACGGCCACGCCGACGAGTTCGTCGGCGTCTGCAAGGCCGTGATGCTCGGACTGGCGCCGGAGCTCACCATCGTCGACATCTCCCACGACGTCGCTCCTCACGACGTTCGCGCCGGCGCGCTCACGCTCGTGCGGGCGATCCAGTACCTGCCCGAAGGCGTGGTGCTCGCGGTGGTCGATCCCGGGGTCGGCACCGACCGGCGTGCGGTCGCGATCGAGACCGAGTCGGGGGTGTTGATCGGTCCGGACAACGGGCTCCTCGCGCCGGCGGTCGCGATGATCGGTGGCGCGGGGCGCGCGGTGTCGCTGACGAACGAGGAGTACCAGCTCCCCTCGCCGGGTCCGACGTTCGCGGGGCGTGACGTCATGGCCCCAGCGGCGGGCTTCCTCGCGCAGGGCGTGACGATCGACGAGCTGGGCGAGGAGATCGATCCGGTGACGCTGACACCCGGGCTGGTACCGCTCCCCTCGGTCGAGGCCGACGCCGTCGCCGGGGAGGTCTGGTGGGTGGACCGCTTCGGCAACTGCCAGCTCAACATCGGTCCGGAGGAGCTCGCCCAGCTCGGTGCCGGTCCCGGGAGCCCGCTCGAGGTGCGCTTCGCCGACGGCGCGCGCCAGGCGCGTTGGGTCCGCACCTACTCCGACGCCCGGCCGTCGGAGCTCGTCGCGCTGGTCGACTCCTACGGTCTCGTGTCGTTGGCGCTGGACCGCACCTCGGCCGCGGCCGACTGCGGGCTGCGTGCGGGCTCTCCCGTCACGATCGCACCTCCCGGAGCGGCGGCATGAGGCCCGGAACGTCGATCGCGATCATCGCCCTGTTGGTGCTGATCCTGGGTGCCGCGTTCCTCCAGTTCGTGGTGCACCTGAACCCGTAGGTCAGAGCAGAGGACTCACCGCGACGGGGTGGCTCGTCGGCGCGACGCTGCCGCCCGCCGGCTCGAGGCGACCGCGGAGCGCACCGCGGGTGATCACGCCTCGGCCGTTCGCACCGATCTGCATCGCCGGAGCACGTCGATGGCCTCGGGGCGACGCGCGGCCAACTGCGCGACCAGGGCCGCGTCGTCGAGCTCTTCGGGCGGTCCGAACGGTCCGCCGAGCGCGCTCAGACGACCCAGTAGAGGCCCTGGCGGTAGATCGACCGCGGGCCCGTCGGGCGCGCGAGCTCGGGGGCCGGCGTCGGCGTCGTCGTGGACGGCGTCACCGGAGGTGCCGGGGCCGCGGCCGGCGCTCGTGGCGCCGACCGCGGGATCCCCGGCGACGGGGTCGCGGCCGCAGGTGCGGACGTGCTTGGGGCGGGCTGGGAGGCTGATTCCATGAACACCTCGGAGACGTAGTACGTCCCGTTGGCGTTCACGACGCCCACACCCACTGACCGAAACCCCGGATCGGTGAGATTCCTGTAGTGCTCGGGCGAGGCGACGAGCGCTTGGTGGATCGAGTCCACGCTCGGGCCGCTCCCGACGTTCTCGCCCAGCCGCTGCCACTCCGGAGGAGCGCCGTCGGCGAGGTTCGAATGGCTGATGGCACCGACGGCCGCCATGTGCTCGGCCCAACCACGGGCCTTGGCGCTGAGGGTGCCGTTGACACTGAGTGCCGGGAGCCCGAGTGAGGCTCGCAGCGAGTTGGTTCGGGCGATGAAGTCGTTCTCGGCGCCCGGGTCGGTCGTGGCGCCGGCGGTGGTCGCCAACCCCACGATCGAGCCTGCAGCGACGAGCACGACAGCAATGCCGCACATCGTCTTTCGGAGTCGCATCGGTGCCTCCCCATTCCGCCCCGCTCGCTCCTCTGGTCACTGGAACCTCCCTGTCATCGGCCCCCGGGTTCGAACACTTGAGCGACCGTTCGCGGTTTTTGGCCGCCCCCTACGCTGCGGGGATGCGCCTGGAAGCACGTGAGCTGCCGGTCCTGGCCGAGGCCGATGTCGTGGTCGCCGGCGGCGGGCCGGCGGGGCTCGGCGCCGCGGTCGCGGCGGCCCGGGCGGGCGCGTCGGTGGTGCTCTGCGAGCAGCTCGGCTTCCTCGGCGGGAACTTCACCGCCGCGTCGGTCGGGACCGTCTGCGGCCTCTACCTGGACACCGGCGGGGGATTCGACCACGTGGTGGGCGGGCTCGCCCGTGAGATGACCGACGCCCTGGCGGCCGCGGGCGCGGGCGTCGGTCCGGTGCCGTTCAAGGAGACCGCGGTGTTCGTGTACGTCCCCTGGTCCGCGAAGCGCTACGCCGACCACCTCGTGGCCGACACCGACGGCATCGATCTGCTCCTGCACGTGACCGTCGCGGGCGCCGTCGTCGCCGACGGCGTGGTGACGGCGCTCGTCGTGGCGACCAAACGGGGGCTCCAGGCGGTACGCGGCCGGATGTTCGTCGACTGCACCGGCGACGCCGACCTCGCCACGTTCGCCGGTGTGCCGACGGTGCTCGGCGATCCCGGACACCGTCAGCACGCGTCGATGCAGTTCGTGCTCCAACACGCCGATCCCGAGCGTGCGATGGCGGCCATGGGTGCGCTCGGTGCCGCGATCGCGACGTCCGGTCAGGCGCTGTCGCGGGACGGTGGCGCCTTGATCCCCACCTTGCGGCCGGGTGAGTTCATCGGCGCGATGACCCGGGTCCGCGGGCGCGACGGCGGTCCGATCGACGTCACCGATCCGCGCCAGGCCACCTGGGGCGAGCTGGAGGGGCGCCGGCTCGCCGAAGAGGCGGCCGAGTTCGTCCGCGCGCACGTCGACGGCTTCGCGGACGCATTCCTGGCGGACACCGCGGCAACCCTCGGTGTCCGCGAAACCCGCCGCATCGTCGGCCGGGCGACGCTCACCGGAGCCGAGGTGGCATCCGGGGCCCGCCACGCCGACGGCATCGCGCAGGGCGCATGGCCACGTGAGTACCACGTCCACGACCGCTCCACCGAGTACGAGTTCCTGCCGCCCGGGGTGACCTACGACATCCCGTTCGGCGCGCTGCGGACGAACGAGCGCGCCAACCTCCTCGTGGCGGGCCGGTGCATCTCGGCCGACCACGACGCCCTCGCGTCGACACGCGTCATGGCGCCGTCGATGGCGATCGGCGAGGCGGCCGGGGCGGCCGCGGCGCTGGCGACCCGTCAGCCCGGCCCGGCGGTCCCGGTGGAGCCCGAGGAGCTCCGCGCCACCCTGCGCGCGGCTGGCGCGCTGCTGGGTTGACCCTGCCAGACTGCCCGACCGTGAACCTCGTGTCGGTGCTGCTCCGCCATGCCGAGTCCCGTCCCGACGCGCCCGCCGTGGTCGACGGTGACCGGACGTTGACCTTCGGCGACCTCGAGCTGCTCGCGGCGGAGACCGCCGGGAGCTTCGTGCAGCTCGGAGTCGTTCCGGGGGACCGCATCGCCATCGCCGCGTGGAACGACCTGTCGTTCGTGGCCGCCTACCTCGGCGCGCTGTGGTGCGGGGCCGTGGCGGTGCCGGTCAACCCGGGAGCCCCCGCGGCCGAGCTCGGGCCCGAGCTGGAGCGGGTGGGCGCCCGCCTGCTGGTCGTCGGTCCCGGCGGCGAGCATCTGCTCGGGCTCCCGGGTGCGGTCGCGTCGAGCCTCCTTCCCGCGGCACCGCCGCTGGCGAGCGAGGTGGAACGCGACGACGACGAGCTCGCGGTGTTGCTCTTCACCTCGGGTACCGCCGGCGCGCCGCGAGCCGCGATGCTCAGCCACGGCAACCTCGAGGCGAACATCGGACAGGTCCAGTCCCACCCCGGGCTCCGGGTGAGTCCCGACGACGTCGGGCTCGCGACGCTCCCGTTCTTCCACGTCTTCGGGCTCAACGTCGCGCTCGGGGTCGCGCTCGCGGGCGGCATCCGATCCGTGCTGCTCCCGCAGTTCGACGCCACGCTCGCCGTCGAGCTGGTGCGCACCCACGCGGTGTCGATCCTCGCGGCCGTCCCTGCGATGTTCGACGCTCTGCTCGAGCTCTCCGAGGAGGCCGCGCCCCGAGACGTCTTTCGCTCCGTCCGGCTCGCCGTCGCGGGCGCGGCCGAGCTGTCGCGGGAGCTCGCAGACGGCTTTCACGAGCGGTTCGACGTCGTGATCTACGAGGGCTACGGCCTCACCGAGGCCGCTCCGATCGTGACGACCACCGCCGTCGATCGCCGCCCGCGCTGGGGCTCGATCGGTCCGCCCCTCCCCGGGGTGGAGGTCCGCCTCGTGGACCCGGAGGGCACCGACGTTGCCGTCGGCGACCCGGGCGAGATCTGGGTGCGAGGACCGAACGTGTTCCAGGGCTACTGGGAGGACCCGGACGCCACCGCGCGAGTGCTCCACGAGGGCTGGCTCCGCACGGGTGACGTCGCCGTCGCCGACGACGAGGGCTTCCTCAGCCTGGTCGACCGCATGAAGGACCTGATCATCGTGTCGGGCTTCAACGTGTACCCGGCCGAGGTCGAGGAGGTGCTCCGCGAGCATCCCGACATCGCCGACGCCGCGGTCGTCGGGGTCCCGAGCCCCCGCAGCGGTGAGGCGGTGGCCGCGTTCGTGGTGGCCGAGCCGGGCCGGACCCCCACGCTGGCCGGCATCCGTGAGCACGTGGCCCGCCGCCTCGCCCGGTACAAGGTCCCGACCTCGGTGGAGCTCGTCGAGGACCTGCCGCGCAATCAGGCGGGCAAGCTGCTCCGCCGGGCGCTCGATCCGTCGGGCTGACGCGCCGCCCGTGCCGCGACCTGGAACCCGGCGTAGATGACCGTGATCCCGAGCGCCAGCGACAGGACGAACGCCTCGTCCTTGCCCGCGATCCCCTGGATGAGCCCTCCGCTCGAGAGGATGATCGTCCCCAGGGCGATGAGCAGGTTCGCGACCGCCCGACCGGCCGACCCCTCTCCGTCACGGGCGCGGGCGTAGCGGGCGGCGGAGACCAGGGCCCCCACGATGATCACCGTGGCGCCGACGCCGCTCCCCACGGCGGCGAGCACTCGGGGGAACACGCCGAACACGTCCTTGCCGACCGGGATCGCCGTCCCCGAGACGTCGCCCATCGGAGCGGCCAGCATGACGCCCGCGGCCAGCCCACTGAGCAGGATCAGGACCCGCTCGGCCCGCCGTGCCACCGCCGGCCGCGCCAGCAGGTGGACGGTGCCGAGCGCCAGCCAGGGGACCGAGAGCACGGCGCCGAGGAGGTAGAAGAGCCGGAACGTGCCGCGGTCCCAGCCGGTCGAGACGCCGGTGGCGAGCGCCGCCGAGGCGAGCGCGAACAGGGCGAGGGCGATGGTCCAGGCCCGGTCCTGGGGCCGGTGCGAGGTCGTGGCGCGGGCCAGCGTCGCCTGGGCGAACAGCGTGGCGACGGCGGTGGCGAGGAACGCGAGGCCCACGATCATGGCGTCGGCGAGCGTACGCCGCGCCTTCCTCGGGTCCCGGCCCGACCCCGACAGCTCGCCGCCGGCGGACCACTCGGCGGCGGGACCCCGCGGGTCGGGCGGCTTGGGCGGGAATCGTCCGCTTGTGAAGAACTGCACGATCGGGGTGTACCGTGACGAGGAGGCATCGGTGACGGGCCGGCGCCCCGACGAGACGGAGGTGGCGGCGTGGGCCAGCGAGGCGGAGCGCAGTCGAACAGCCGGAAGATTCCCGGCGCGGCCGTCGCTCGGCTCCCGCTCTACTACCGCTCCCTGCTCGAGGTCGCCGAGGGAGACGTCGACACCGTCTCGTCGGAGCGGCTCGCGGAGCTGGCCGGGGTGAACGCGGCACAAGTGCGCAAGGACCTGTCCTACCTCGGCTCCTACGGGACCCGCGGCGTCGGCTACGACGTCGCCTTCCTCCTCGACCGCATCTCGCGCGAGCTCGGCCTCACCCACGACTGGCCGGTGGTGATCGTCGGCGTCGGGAACCTGGGTCATGCCCTCGCCAACTACGGCGGGTTGAGCGCCCGAGGCTTCCGCGTCCTCGCGCTGGTCGACACCGATCCCGCCAAGGTGGGGAAGCGGCTCGGCGAGCTGACCGTCGAGGCCATGGACGACCTGCCCCAGATCGTGCGGACGCGCGGCATCACGATCGGGATCATCGCGACGCCGGCGGGAGCCGCGCAGACCGTTGCCGACCACCTGGTGGACGTGGGCGTGGCGTCGATCCTGAACTTCGCGCCGGCGGTGATCGCCGTCCCCGACGGGGTGTCGGTGCGCAAGGTGGATCTCGCCACCGAGCTCCAGATCCTCTCGTTCTACCAATCGCACCGCAGGATCAAGGAGCGGGCCTCGTGAACGACCCGGCGCCGCGCCCCGTGCTCGACGGCTACCCGGCGAACTTCATCGTCGCCGGCCGGCGCTGCCTCGTCGTCGGCGCCGGTCGTATCGCGGCCCGCAAGATCGAAGGGTTGCTGCGGGCCCGGGCCGACGTCCTGGTGGTCGCGCCGGAGGCCGGCGCCGCGGTCCGCGCGATGGCGGGCGAGGGGCGGGTCGGGTGGATCGAGCGCCAGTTCCGACCCGAGGACCTCGACGACGTCTGGCTCGCCGTCACCGCGACCGGTGTCGCCGACGTGGACCGCGCGGTGTTCCTCGCCGGGGAGGAGCGACGGGTCTGGGTGAACTCGGCCGACGACCCGCGGAACTGCAGCTTCACGCTCATGTCCGTGGTGCGCCGCGGCGACATCGTGGTCACGATCGGGACGAACGGGCGGAGTCCCGCGCTCGCCACCTTTCTGCGCGATCACGTCGCGACCGAGATGGGCGAGGAGTACGAGACCCTCCTCGAGCTGCTCGCCGAGGCTCGGGAAGCCTTTCGTGCCGGCGGGCGTTCCAGCGAGGACGCCGATTGGCGGCGTGCCTTCGATTCCGGCATTCTCGATCTGGTCCGCGCCGGCCGTGCGGCCGAGGCAAGGGAGCTGCTCCGCTCGTGTCTGTGATCGTCGTTGGTCTCAACCACCGCAGCGCGCCGGTCGAGCTGCGCGAACGGGTGGCGGTCCCGTCCTCGAGCCTCGTCAAGGCGCTCCACGACCTGTCGTCGCGCGAGCACCTCGCGGAGGTCGTGCTCCTGTCGACGTGCAACCGGACCGAGATCTACGCCCGGTCGACCAAGTTCCACTCCGCGGTGTCCGATGTCCTCGACTTCCTCTCCGAGCAGGGCGGCGCGGCACCGGAGGACTTCTCCGAGCACCTGTACACGTACTACGACGACAGCGCGGTGTCGCACCTGTTCGGCGTCGCGGCCGGGCTCGACTCGATGATCCTGGGCGAGGGCGAGATCCTCGGACAGGTGCGCGACGCGTGGAAGCGGGCCGAGGCCGAAGGTGTCTCGGGATCGGCGCTCGCGCGCGTGTTCCGCCAGGCGATCGAGGTCGGTAAGCGCGCGCGGACCGAGACGGCCATCGGCCGTTCGGCGCTCTCGGTGTCCTCCGCCGCCGTCGCGCTCGCCGAGCGGACGATGTTCTCCCTGCGCGGTCGGTCGGTCCTGATCCTGGGCGCGGGTGAGGTCGCCGAGGGCCTCGGGCGCGCCCTCGTCGCTGCCGGAGCCGGGGACGTCGCCGTCGCCAACCGGACCCATGCCCGGGCCGTCCGTCTCGCCAAGGACATCGGTGGGCGGGCTGTCGCGCTGGGCGAGCTGCCGGAAGTGCTGACCACGGTCGACGTGCTGCTCACCGCCACCGACTCGACCGAGGTGCACATCGAGCGGTCCGACATCGAGGCCGTCATGGAGCGGCGCGGCGGCGTGCCGCTGCTCGTGGTCGATGTCGCGGTTCCGCGCGATGTCGATCCCGGTGCGGCAGACGTCCCCGGCGTCACGCTCCACGATGTCGACGACCTCCACCAACGCACCGAGGCCGCGCTCGACGAGCGCCGGCGCGAGGTCGGTACCGTGCGCGCGATCATCAACGAGGAGCTCGAACGCTTCCAGACCGACCGGGCCGCGCGCGAGGTCGCACCGGTCGTGGTCGGGCTGCGCGAGTGGGCCGAGTCGGTGCGCCGGGGCGAGCTGGACCGCTTCCGGGCCAAGCTCGAGGGTCTCGATGACGAGACGCGGAACGTCGTGGAGGCCCTCACCCAGGGAATCGTCAACAAGCTCCTGCACGAGCCGACGGTCCGGCTCAAGGAGGCCGCGGGTACGGCGCGCGGCGAGCTCTACTCGGACACGCTCTCGTCGCTGTTCGACATCCGCGACGAACGAGGATGACCCCACCGGTCCGGATCGCCACGCGTGGCAGCGCGCTGGCGCGCTGGCAGGCGGAACGCGTCGCGGCCCGACTCGGGATGCCGACCGAGCTCGTGATCGTCTCGACCCAGGGCGACCGTGACCGCACCAGCGCGATCCATGCCCTCGGCGGCAATGGCGTGTTCGTCAAGGAGGTCCAGGAGGTCGTGCGGCGCGGCGACGCCGACCTCGCGGTGCACTCGGCCAAGGATCTGATGGCGGTGACCCCCGCGGACCTCGTGCTCGCGGCGGTGCCCGAGCGGGGCGACGTGCGTGACGCGCTCGTCGGGTCGACGCTCGCCGCCGTGCCCCACGGCGGGACGATCGGTACGGGTTCGGTGCGCCGCCGGGCGCAGCTGGCTGCCATCCGTCCGGACCTCCGCTTCGCCGAGCTCCGCGGCAACGTGCCGACGCGTGTGGAGAAGGCCGAGGCCCACGCGGCGGTCGTGGTCGCGGCCGCGGCCCTCTCCCGACTCGGGCTCTCGGCCCGGGCGGCCGAGTACCTCGACGTCGAGCTGATGCTGCCGATGGTCGGGCAGGGTGCGCTCGCAGTGGAGTGCCGGCGCGACGACAACGTCGCGCGCGACGCGGTGTCGCCGATCGACGACGACGTGCTCCACCGGGGGCTCGACGCCGAGCGCGCGTTCCTTCGCGAGCTCGGCGGGGGGTGCACCATGCCGTGTGGCGCGCTCGCGACCGTCGCGCCCGACGGCACCGTGTCGCTCGACGCGCTCCTCGCCTCCGGCGACGGTGCCCGCGTGCTCCGGACCGTGACCTGCGACGCCGATCCGGAGCGGGCCGGGGTGGCCGCCGCCCACCGCATCCTCCACGACCTCGGCGGTGCCGACCTCCTCACCGACGAGGCCGCCCGGTGACCGTCTCCCTGGGCGGGGCCGGGCGTCGGGTTCGCTCCACTTCGGCCGTCGCCTGCGGCGCCGGCCTGCGTTGCGCACGGCCCGTCCCCGCCGGTGTGGGGGTCGGGGCGTGACCGTCTACCTGGTCGGGGCCGGGCGTCGGGTTCGCTCCACTTCGGCCGTCGCCTGCGGCGCCGGCCTGCGTTGCGCACGGCCCGTCCCCGCCGGTGTGGGGGTCCGGGCGTGACCGTCTACCTGGTCGGGGCCGGGCGTCGGGTTCGCTCCACTTCGGCCGTCGCCTGCGGCGCCGGCCTGCGTTGCGCACGGCCCGTCCCCGCCGGTGTGGGGGTCCGGGCGTGACCGTCTACCTGGTCGGGGCCGGGCCGGGGGACCCGGGGTTGGTGACGGTGCGGGGGGCGGAGCTGCTCGCCCGGGCCGACGTCGTCGTCTTCGATCGCCTCGCCCATCCTTCGCTCCTCGACCTCGCGCCCGCGACCGCGGAACGGATCGACGTCGGCAAGGCGCCGGGTCGGGTCGCGATGGACCAGGACGGCATCAACGCCACGCTGGTCGAACACGGCGCGGCCGGGCGGGTGGTCGTGCGGCTCAAGGGTGGAGACCCGTTCGTCTTCGGTCGCGGCGGCGAGGAAGCCGAGGCGCTCCTCGCCGCCGGCGTCCCGTTCGAGGTGGTGCCGGGCATCACCAGCGCCATCGCCGCGCCCGCCTATGCCGGGATCCCCGTCACCCACCGCGGGCTCTCGACCCACGTCACCGTCGTCACCGGCCACGAGGATCCCGCGAAGGGCACGACCGACACCGACTGGCCCGCGCTCGCGCGGCGGGTGGCACGCTCGTGATCCTGATGGGGGCGGGCCGGCTCGAGACGATCGTGGACCTGCTGATCGAGCACGGCCGCGATCCCGACACCCCGGTGGCGGCCGTGCGCTGGGGCACCCGTCCCGAGCAGGCGACCACCCGCGCCACGCTCTCCACCATCACCGCGCTGGGTGTCGCCGCGCCGAGCGCGATCGTGGTTGGTTCCGTGGCCGGACTGGACCTCAGCTGGTTCGAGACCCGACCGCTGTTCGGCCGCACGGTCGTGGTCACGCGTGCCCGCGAGCAGGCGAGCTCGCTCCGGACCCGCCTGGAGGAGCTGGGCGCAACGGTCATCGAGCTGCCGTCGATCGCCATCGAGCCGCTGCCGATCGCGCGTCCCGACCTCGCCGGCTACGCGTGGGTCGTGTTCACGTCGGCGAACGGGGTCGACGGCTTCTTCGCCCGCGGGTTGGTCGCGCACGGCCTCGACGCGCGGGCGCTCGGCGGATGCCGGATCGCGGCGATCGGTCCGGGCACGGCGGAGACACTCCGTCGCCACGGGATCGTCGCGGACCTCGTGCCCGAGCGGTTCGTGGCCGAATCCCTGCTCGACGCGTTCCCGCCCGCGCTCACCGGCGATCGCGTGCTGCTCGCGCGCGCCGAGGTCGCGCGCGACACGCTGCCGGAGGGGCTCGCCCGCCTCGGGTACGTCGTCGAGGTGCTGCCCGTGTACCGCACCGTCACCGCGACGCCCGACCCCGACGATCTCGCGCGTGTCCGGCGCGGCGAGGTGGACGCGCTCACGTTCACGGCGTCCTCGACGGTCGACAACTTCTGCGATCTCGTCGGCCCGCTGCCCGATCCCCTGCCGCTGGTCGTCTCGATCGGACCGGTCACGAGTGACCGGGCGCGCCATCGCGGTCTGGTCGTCGGTGCGGAGGCCGATCCGCACACGATCGACGGCCTCGTCGCGGCGCTCCTCGGCGCCGTGCCGGCACCGGCCGATCGGTAGCCTGGCGCCTGTGACCTTCCCCGACCAGCGTCCACGCCGGCTCCGCCGTACCGCGGCGATGCGCCGGCTCGTGGCCGAGACCCGGCTCGATGTCGACGACCTCGTCGCCCCGCTGTTCGTGAAGGAGGGGATTCGCGACCCCGAGCCCGTCGCCTCGATGCCCGGCGTGGTCCAGCACACCCAGGAGAGCCTCCGGAAGGAGGTGCGCGCGCTCGTCGGTCTCGGCGTTCCCGCGGTGATCCTCTTCGGGGTCCCGGCCAGCAAGGACGCCCGGGGGAGTCAAGCCGACGCGGCCGACGGTGTCGTCCAGATCGCACTCCGGAACCTGCGCGACGAGGTCGGCGACTCCCTGGTGTTGATGGCCGACGCCTGCCTCGACGAGTACACCGACCATGGCCACTGCGGGCTGCTGGCGCCCACCGGCGAGGTCGACAACGACAGCACGCTGGAACGCTACGCGTCGATCGCGGCTGCGCAGGCGGACGCCGGGGTCGACGTCGTCGCGCCCAGCGGGATGATGGACGGTCAGGTGGGGGCCATCCGCGCCGCGCTCGACGCCGCGAGCCATCCCGAGACGGCGATCCTCGCCTATTCGGCGAAGTACGCGTCGGCGTTGTACGGCCCGTTCCGAGACGCGGCCGAGTGCACGCCGCAGTTCGGCGACCGCCGCGGGTACCAGATGCAGGCCGGGAACGTCCGGGAGGCGCTCGAGGAGACGGCGCTCGACGTCGCCGAGGGAGCCGACATGATCATGGTGAAGCCCGCGCTCGCCTACCTGGACGTCATCGCCGCGCTGCGGCCGGCGTTCGACGTACCGCTGGCGGCGTACCACGTGAGCGGTGAGTACGCGATGGTCAAAGCCGCGGCCGCCAACGGCTGGATCGACGGCGACGCGGTCGCCCGGGAGCATCTCCTCGCGATCCGACGGGCGGGCGCCGACTTCGTGCTGACCTACTTCGCCCGCGAGATCGCCGAATCGCTCCAGTGAGCACCGGGTGACCGACGACGCGCTGCTCGCGCGCGCGCTCGCCCGCATCCCCGGCGGAGTCAACTCGCCGGTGCGGGCGTTCGCCGCGGTCGGAGGCGCTCCGTTCTTCGTCGCGCGCGCCCTCGGTGCGGAGCTGGTGGACACCGAAGGACGGACCTACATCGACTACGTCCAGTCGTGGGGCGCGTCGATCCTCGGGCACGCGGATCGCCGGATCGTGGAGGCGGTCCAGCGCGCGGCGGCGGACGGCACCTCCTTCGGCGTGCCGACCGCGCGGGAGGTCGAGCTCGCCGAGGCGATCGCCGCGAGGGTCGAGAGCGTCGAGAAGGTGCGCCTGGTCTCGAGCGGTACCGAAGCGGCGATGACCGCGGTCCGGCTCGCCCGTGGCGCGACGGGGCGGTCCAAGATCCTGAAGTTCGCCGGCTGCTACCACGGTCATCTCGACGCCCTGCTGGTCGCGGCCGGCAGCGGCGTCGCGACGCTGGGGATCCCCGGATCGGCGGGGGTCACGCCGGGCGCGGTCGCCGACACCGTTGTCGTGCCGTACAACGACATCCCCGCGGTCGACGCCGCGTTCGCCGAGCACGACTTCGCGGCGGTGCTCGTCGAGCCCATTGCCGCGAACATGGGGCTCGTGCCACCGGCGGCCGGCTTCCTGGAGCACCTCCGGAATCGGTGCACAGGCGCCGGCGCACTGCTCGTCTTCGACGAGGTGATCACCGGGTTCCGCGTCGCGCGCGGTGGGGCACAGGCGTGGTTCGGGATCACGCCCGATCTGTCGATCTTCGGCAAGGTCGTCGGGGGCGGCCTGCCGCTCGCCGCGGTCGCCGGCCCGAGCGCGGTCATGGACCACCTTGCGCCGCTCGGCTCCGTGTACCAGGCCGGCACGCTGTCCGGGAACCCGCTCGCGACCGCCGCGGGCCTCGCGGCACTCGCCGCCCTCGACGACGACGACGCCTACGCCAGGCTCGAGGGCAAGGCCGACGCCCTGCTGACCGGCTTCGCCCGGGTGTTCAGCGACGCCCGGATCCCTACGCAGGTGACGCGGGCCACGACGCTCGGCGGGCTGTTCTTCTCACCCGAGCGTGTGACCGACTACGCCGGTGCCCAGGCCGCCGACCACGCGCGGTACGCGCGGTTCTTCCACGGCATGCTCGGCCGCGGCGTGTATCTCGCGCCGAGTGGGTACGAGACGATGTTCGTCTCGCTCGCCCACACCGATGCCCACATCGAGCGGACGCTCGCCATCGCGAGTGAGGTCGCCGTGACGCTGTAGCCGGTCCGAGCCGGAGCGAAGCGGAGGCGAGCAGCCTCGGAGCGGGCGCAGCCCGGTGAGCGGAACGTGCGAGATCGGGCTACTTGCTGTCGTCGTCGCCGGTGCTGCGGCGCTGGCGGACGCGGTCCATGTAGAACAGCGACCCGAACAGCACGAAGAAGAAGAAGGCGAGCAGCACGAACGCGAGGCCGCCCTGGCCGCGCTCCCCACCGGCATCGACGAGTTGGCCGTTGGTGCAGCCGGTCGCGACGATCAGGAGCAGCGCCGCGGCGGTCCAGTTGCGCAGGGTGGGGGTCAACCGGTGCATCAGGCTCCTCAGACGGTCTCGGGGGCGGTCTCGGCCGCGGCCTTCGTGATCGCCTCGGCCTCGCCCTCCACGCGCTTGGCTGCTTCCTGGAGATCACGCTCGCGCCAGTGGAGGCCGAGCAGGCTCAGGACGAAGAGCGTGCTGAACGCGAGGAGCGCAACGAAGGGCGGCACCCGCAGCGAGCCGAGGTCGCGCTCGAGCACGAGCACCTGGCGCGGCGGTGCCGTCGCACTTCGGCGTCGGTGGCTTGGCACCGAAGGGCACCTCGTCGCCGGCCAGGTTCGGGTCCACCTTGCACGTCGTCACCACGGCGTAATGCGGCTTGTGGAGGCTCACGTGGATCCACGGAAAGCCGCCGCCGGTGTCCACCTTGAACTGACTGAAGATCTCGCCGCCGCCGGTCTCCTGGTTGTTGGTGACCAGGTAGTCGGTCGCGTTCACGTACGTGGCGTACTTCCCACCGGCGCCCGAGAGGATCTCGCCGGTCTGCTCGTTCTTGTTGATGATGAGGTTGAGGTCGACGGCGGCCTTGAGGTTGGCGCCTTCCTCCTCGCTGACCTTCTTGCCGTTCGTGTCGATCTGTTGGACCGCGGGGATCTTGGATCGGGCGACGTCTCCCGACTGGATCGCCTCCACCGCCCGCCACTGCGGGATCCGGCCCTTCAGGGTGTTCACCGGCGACGGGTTCGTGAGCCACAGCAACGACATCAGGATCAGCAGTCCCGAGAGCGCGGCGGTCGCGATCAGGAACCCGAGACGGGCGCCGAGGTTCGTCGCGAGCAGCATGTACGCACTGCCACAGAACAGCCCGACCGCCGCGATCACGACGAGCACACCGAGGATCGTGGGGTACCAGAGGTCGGGGTTCTTGATGCCCTCGCTGGCGAGGATGTGCGCTGCGTTCACCATCGCCTCCTACAGGCTCCGCTCGAACTCGATGATCGCGTTGATCTGCGCCTTGGTCAGGATGTTCATGAAGTGCGGCATCTTGCCCGACGAGATACCGCGGACGCCGTAGCCCTTGTTCGCCTCGACGCCGACCGAGACCCAGTCGAACTGCTTCTGCTTGCCGGGATCGCCGGGGAACTGGCTCAGCGTCGCACCATCGCGCAGCGACGGTCCGAGCGCGCCGCTGCCGGGAGGGTCGGGCATCGGCACGAAGCCGTCGCTCGGCTCCAGCGTCGACCAACCCTTCGTGTGGCAGCGCGCGCACTGCGTGTTGAACAGCAGCTCACCCTGGCTCATCTGCGCGACCTGGGCCGCGTAGTCGGCCGAGCGTTGGATGGCGACGTTCGCGGCGTCGATCTCCCCCTGGTACTTCTGGCGCTGCAGGTCGGTCTCGGAGGTGGCGAGGCTCGCCTGGGCGTCGGCGAGGTTCTTGCGGGCCTTCGCCTCTTCGCCGTTCACGAACGTCTTGAAGTCCTTCACCTTCTGCGAGGCCTGCGCGCGCCTTCGCCGGGCTCACCTGGATGCTCTTCAGGTAGGCGACGATGTCGCTGATGGCCTGCTCGTTCTTGGGGCCACCGCCGGCCACCCCCCACGCCGGCATCGGGGTGCCGGGCCGGCCGTAGGTGATGATCTGGGTGATCTGCTGGACCGCGGTCACCGGGTCCTCGGTGTAGCGGTAGAAGACGTCGTTGAGCGACGGTGCGACCCACGTCTCGCTGACCGGCGCGGCCTTCGGGTCGCCCTGGGCCTCGGCGGTGAGCACGAAGTCCTTGGCGCCACCGCTCGCGTCGGCGCCGTGGCAGTTCGCGCACTGGAGGGACTTGGCGCTGTCGAATGCCGGCATCGACGGGTTCGCGAAGAGCGTGGCACCGCGTTCGATGGCGCGCTCGTCGAAGCCCTTGGCCTCGCTGCTCTGGCGACCCGGCTCGAGGAGCCAGTACAGCGGGAGGACCACCGCGACGATCGTCGAGAAGATGAGCGCCCAGCGCAGCACCCGCGTGAGGTGCGTGTCCTCGAGGACCTCGTCGTCGTAGAACGGCGTGAGGTTCGCGGCGTCACGCTCGGTCGGCTCGCGCCGGACCGACAGCACCTTGGCGCCGAGGACCACCACGATCACGACGACCGCGGCGACGTTGATGAGGATCAGGAGAGTGCGCAGCGTCACAGTGGCCTCTTCGATGCTCCCGGGAACGTGTAGGACGGTGGCGTCAGACGCACGGGGGCCCTTCGGCGCTCTGACCGGTGGTGTCGGTGCCGATCGGCGGGCCCGTGATGACGGTCGTGGTGTCGATGGTCATCTTGGAACCGGCGATCGTCAGGACGAAGCGGTCGAGCCCCCGCGGCGCCGGGCCACCCTTCTTCTCGCCGACCCGGCTGTACTTCGAGCCGTGGCACGGGCACTCGAACCATTGCGAGGTCTGGCACCACGGCACCCGGCAGCCCAGGTGGACGCACTTCTGGTAGAGGGCGACGATCCCCTGCTCCATGTCGGGGATCACCAGCGCGTACTCCGCGACCTTCTTCGCCTTGGGCACGTCGGCGACCGGGTAGGGCTGGAGATAGGTCCGGGCCTCGGGGATGTAGAACGGAGCCTTGTTGGCCGCCCAGTACGCCTGCGCGTCGGTGAGGCCGATGCCGGCGTCGACCTTGCCGCCGAAGCCTCCCGAGGACTTCGCGTACAGGAAGGCGATCGCCGCGGCGCCGAACGCGCCGACCGAGATCGACATGGTGATCAGGATCGACCGGTTGAAGAACTGGCGCCGGCTGACCTGGATCTCCTCGTACTCCGCCGGGGTGTACTCGGCGACCGCCGTCGTGCCGCGGGTCGCGGGCGTGCCCCCGACTCCGGCGTGGGTCTCCCCGGCCCGGGCGCGGGCCGACTCGGACGCGTCGTCGGTCCGCGCGACGGCGGTCGAGTCGCTGGCCCTGGTCTCAGCGCTGAGCGCACCGGTGACGCGTCCTCGAGGGTCGGTCGTGTGCCGGCGAGCGGAGGCGAAGACCACCACCGCCGCGAGGAGGATGACGACCGGGATCCCGATGATGAGCGCGATGTTCAACCGAGGCTCCTAGAGCTCGAAGAAGATGCCGTCGTGCCACGGGAACACGAAGTTGAACCCCGCGCCCCGGAAGAACGATCCGATGATGACGAGCACCGCCCAGAACATGAGGAAGATCGTGAAGAGCGAGATCGCGAACTTCCGGTCGTTCGGCTTGTTCGAGGGGTTCGAGTCCACGTACGGGGCGATGATCAGCAGGAACAGGCCCATGCCCGGGATGGTCACCCCCGCGACCATCGGGTGGAACATGGTCAACAGCTCCTGCAGGCCGAGGAAGTACCAGGGCGCCTTGGAGGGGTTCGGCGTCTGGTTCACGTCGGCGAGGCCGAGCAGCGGCGCGCGCACGATGGCCGAGAAGATCAGGACGATCGCGGTGAGGGCGAGTGCCGCCGCGAACTCCACGACCAGCAGGTGCGGCCAGGTGTGCACCTTGTCCTGCGCCTCGGCTCGGGTCTGCTGGATCGAGCCCGACTTGACGACGGTGAGCAACCGCTGCGTGTGACCGCCCGGCCCGGTGCCGGTGGGGCTGGCGATCGGAGCCGTCGCGGTGGCGGTCGCGGCGGCCGCGGTCGCCCCGCCACCTCCGCCGCCCCCGGCCATCGCGGCCTTGCGCTTGCGCGAGCGCTCGAGGAGGTGGGCAGGGACGCCGCCCTTGTCCTCGGTGATCGCGCCCTCGTCCGCACCGGCGGCCGCCGCGGGTGTCTCGGCGGGTGTCTCGCCCGGCGCGTCGGGCGCGTCGGGCGCGGGGGCGTCGGCCGCCGGCGCGTCCCCGGCGTCCTCGCCGCCGGGCAGGCCCAGCTGCTTGCGGCGCTCGGCGCTGCGCTTGAGCAGATGTTCGGGGACTTCAGCCATGAGTCGAATCCCTCCCCGGCCTACAGCGGTCCACTGATGCCGCCGTCCTTGCGGACGCGCCAGAAGTGGATCGCCATGAAGATGACGATGACGAACGGGAGCAGCAACACGTGGAGCGTGTACCAGCGCAGGAGCGTGTCACCCGAGATCTCCTTGGCCCCGAGGAGCGCGTAGCGCATCTGGCCCCCGAACACCGGGGTGTAACCCATCATGTTGGTACCGACGGTCACGGCCCACAGCGCGAGCTGGTCCCACGGCAGCAGGTAGCCGGTGAAGGAGAGCAGCAGCGTGAGCGTGAGGAGGATGACGCCGATCACCCAGTTGAACTCGCGCGGTGCCTTGTACGCGCCGTGGTAGAAGACGCGGCTCATGTGCAGGAACACCGACAGCACCATGAGGTGCGCTCCCCATCGGTGCATGTTGCGCACGAGCGAGCCGAACCACACCGCGGTCTCGAGCTGTTGGATGTTCGACCACGCCGCGGCTTCGGTCGGCCGGTAGAAGAACATCAGGAAGATGCCGGTCACGGTGAGCAGGATGAAGAGGAAGAAGGACAGCCCACCGAGGCAGAGCGTGTAGCTCACCTTCACCGCGTGCCGCTTCACCTTCACCGGGTGGAGGTGGTACAGCACGCTGTTCATGATCACGTAGGAACGGTTCCTCGGGCTGTCGGTGTAGCCGCGCCGGAAGATCGAGCCCGGTCGCACGATCGACGTCACGACCTGGGAGTTGCCGACCTTCTCGCCCATCTCCTTGGCCCGCGCGCCGAGCTTCACACCGATGCCGCCGCCGTTGCCGTTGCTCCCGTTGCCCTGGGCCATCTAGCTCGCTCCGCTTTCTCGACGGCAGCTGGACCGTCGGCCGTCGGGACACATCAGAACCGCACTCCGTAGGTGTAGCCGTGGCGGTTGGTGCGCACGTGGGGGTCGCCGGCTGCTCCCTGCTGGGCGATCTTGCCGAGGATGATGACGCCGGTCGGGCAGCGGTCGACGCAGAGGGCGCAGCGCGTGCACACGTCCTCGTCGACGATGAACGCGACGTGGTCGCGCGGGTCCTCGCCCGGACGCTCCGTGCCGACGGCGGCGTCGATCGCACCCACCGACACCATGTGGATGCACTTCCACGGGCAGATGTCGACGCAGCCCTCGCACATGATGCACTCGGCCTGGTCGATGTGGAGGAACTGCTTCGGCTTCACCGACTGCGTGAGGAAGGCCGGGTCGACCTCCTGGAGGACGTAGTCGGTCACGAACTCCGGCATCGGCGGGTTCGCGTCGGTCTTGGCCATCTCAGGCCTTGGCCTTCAGCGGCCGGCCGAAGCGCGACGTGCCCGCCTCGACGGGGGTGCGCTCCGCGGCTTCGGACACCGTGGGTCGCTTCTGCCAGAGCACGAACATCGCGATGTTGAGTCCGAAGAAGATCAGGTAGATGACCACGACCAGGGGGTCGCGCAGGCCGTGCTGGAGGTCGATCGAGAACGGCCAGTTCCAGGACTTCATGAACGGGATCGGGGTCGTGGACTTGATGATGTACCGGTTCGTCGCGAGACCCCAGTACTTGTCGGACGCACCGATGAACTCGCTCGGGATGATCGCGTAGGTGAGGAGGAACAGCGCGAACACGTACAGCGAGCCGGCCATGGCCTCGGCCCAGGTGGTCGGACGGTCGGGCTTGGGGGTGCGCATGCGCCAGATCGCCAGTCCGATCATGACGAGCGCGATGAGGGTGAACCAGATCAGCCGACCGTTCGGCCGGAAGAAGTGCCAGTCGGGCAGCAGGTTGGGCATGGTGCCGCGAGTCTCCTCCTCGGTCCGAGTCGACATCCCCCTCTTGAGGTCGTCCTCGGCCCTTCCTCCGGGCATTTCTCTACCACGCTAGATCGCGCAGCGACACATTGTGCGATCCGCGCGACCGCCGTGTCCGATCGCGCCGATCGCGACCCGCGACCGGGGTGGTGTGCCGGGTCACGCGTGGACGTGGAACGATGCCGGGGTGAACGAGCGCGGGCCCGAGCGGGTCGACGTCCTGGTGGTCGGCGCCGGCCCCGCGGGAGCGGCCGCGGCGTACTGGCTCGCAGAGCGCGGCCACTCGGTCGTGGCCGTCGAGAAGAAGCGCTTCCCCCGGGAGAAGACCTGCGGCGACGGCCTCACCCCGCGTGCCGTGCGCCAGCTCGACGACATGGGGCTCGCGGACCAGCTGACCGAGTTCCACCGGTACGACGGCCTGCGCTCGATCGCACACGGGATCACGCTCGAGCTCGCGTGGCCCGAGCACCCGGATTTCCCTTCCCACGGGTACGTCGTGCGCCGACGGGACCTGGACCGGATGGTCGCGGAGCGGGCGGCGAAGGCCGGTGCCACGATCCGGCAGGGGACCGAG
Source organism: uncultured Acidimicrobiia bacterium (assembly GCA_963752335.1). GTDB lineage: Bacteria > Actinomycetota > Acidimicrobiia > IMCC26256 > JAENVU01 > JAENVU01. The sequence goes on from CAVVXW010000003.1 coordinate 184,691, forward strand.
GCGCTCGCGCCGATCGTCGAGGCCGGCCTCGTGACGGGCGCGGTGCTGCGTCGGTCCGAGACCGGCACGACCGAGGCGGTGCGGGCGCGCTACGTGGTGGTGGCCGACGGCGCGAACTCCCGCTTCGGGCGGGCGCTGGGCACCGCGCGGGACCGCTCGTACCCGATGGGCATGGCGATTCGCGGCTACTACACCAGTCCGTTCCACGACGAGACCTGGATCGAGTCCCATCTCGACCTGCGGGACCGGGACGGGAACCACATGCCCGGCTACGGATGGATCTTCCCGGTCGGCGACGGCACGGTGAACGTGGGCGCGGGCCTGCTGGACACCTTCACCGGCTTCACCGCGGTGAACACCACCCGACTGCTCGACGCCTTCGTCGCCACCGCGCCCGCCCGGTGGGGCCTCTCCCCCGAGTCGGCGTGCGGTGCGCCGACCGGCGGGCGCCTCCCGACCGGCGGCTCGGTGCTCCCCAAGGTCGGCCCGACGTGGATCGTCGCGGGGGACGCGGCCGGTTCGATCAACCCCTTCAACGGGGAGGGCATCGCCTACGCCTACGAAACCGGGCGAATGGTGGCGGAAACGGTCAGTGAGGCGCTCACCACGGGCGACGGGCTGGCGCTCGCCCGCTACCCGGCGCGGCTCGAGGAGACCTACGGGCTCTACTTCAAGGTGGCGCGGACCTTCGTGAAGCTGATCGGCAATCCCGGCGTCATGCGGGAGCTGACCCGGGTGGGGATGCATTCGCGCCCACTGATGGAGTGGGTGCTGCGGATCATGGCCAATCTCCTGCGTCCGGACGAGATCGGGCCGGCGGAAGCGGCGTACGCGGCCGTCGAGCGCATCGTCGCCGTCCTCCCCGAGCCGACCGGTCGCGTTTCGGGCTCGAGCGGACGACGGATCGATCCGATAGCTGGGTGATGGCAGCCATGGACGTGGCCGAGGCGCTGCCCGACGTCGGCCGGCTCCTCATGCTCAACGAGAACCTCGGTGGGCACGCCACGATGCACCTCAACATCTACCGGGCGCTCGCGGAGCACCCGGAGGTGGATTTCGTCGCGCTCGACGTCCCGCCGCGGTCGCTGGCGCGCCGGATCGCGGGCCTGCGCCTCCCCGGCCTGTCCCGCCTCGACATGGACCTCGCGTCGGTCCGGGCCCAGCTCGCCATCTCCACGACGGGGCACCGGTTGCTGCAGGCGGCGATCGCCGACGGCCCGGTCGGCGCCATCCACGCCTACTCGCAGCACGTCGCGCTCCGAGCGGTGGACGAGCTCCGCGCCTACCCGTCGGTGGTGTCGACGGACGGGTCCGCCGCGCAGAACGCGGTGCAGCTCCCTTTCCGACGGCCGGGCCGGTTCACACCGATGACCGCGCGGGTCGGCGAGCGGTTCGAGGCCAAGGTGTTCGACGCCGCGACCATCGTGGTCGCGCAGTCCGAGTGGTGTGCGCGCGCGATCCGCGAGCGCTATGCCCTCGACGACGACCGGCTCCGGGTGATCCCGTTCGGGATCTTCCCGCCCGACCCCGTCGAGGACGGTCCGGAGGATCCCGATGCGCTTCCCGAGGTCACCTTCACCGGGAACTCGATGGACCGCAAGGGCGGGTGGGCATTGCTCCGGGCCTTCCGGTCGCGTCTGCGCGGCACGTGTGTCCTCAACCTGGTCACCCCCGAGCCGATCCCGCCCGAGCCCGGCGTCCGGGTGTTCTCCGACGTACGTCCCGGCGATCGTCGACTCGTGACGATGCTCGCGCGCTCGGCGGTGTTCGCCTTCCCGAGCGAGATCGACAAGTCGCCGTACTCGGTGCTCGAGGCGATGTTCGCGGGCCTGCCCGTGGTGTCCACCCCCGTCGGGGGGATCCCCGAGATGGTCCTGGACGGCGAGACGGGCATCCTGGTCCCGCCGGGTGACGACACCGCGATCGGTGCTGCGATCGAGCGATTGCTGAGCGACGACGGCCTGCGTCGTCGGATGGGACGCGCCGGGCACGAGCGCGCACATCGCCATTTCGACGCGCGCACCACGACCGCGACGCTGATCGGCACGATCGCGGAGGCGCGGGAACGGCACGCGTCCTGACGGCGCGGGCTGGGGACGGGCGCCTCACCACGCTCGTGCGGGCCGGGCCAGCTGGCGCGCGAGTCGGAACCGGTCGTGCGCCGGTCCGATGCAGAATCGCGGGATCGCGTGCGGATCGGTCGTGGGCGTCACGCGGCCGAAGGTGAACGTGCATGCCGCGCGGTATCCCTCGGATCGGGCCGCGGCCTCCGAGGCCGGGTCGTGGTGGCCGAAGGGATACGCGAGCAGGTCCGTGATCCCTCCCGCCGCTCCCAACCATTCCCGCGGTCCTCGGAGCTCGACGATCCGTGTCTCCGAATCCGTGTCCGGCAGCGACACGTGGTGCGCGGTGTGCGAGGCCAGCGTGACGAGTCCGGACGCCGAGAGCTCGTGCAGCTCCGCCGCGGTCATCGTGCGGGCCGCTCCCGGCCAGAACGGAGGATCGATGCCGAGCACGGCGGTGACCACGAACACCGTGGCCGGAACGCCGTGTTCCTCGAGGACCGGCGCGGCGTCCCGGCCGACACCGACGAGTGCGTCGTCGAAGGTCACCGCGACCAGGCCGTCGAGATCCCGCCCCCCGAGGAGTCGGTCGACGATCTCACCGAGGGGCACGAACGTCAGACCCCAGGCGCGGATCCAGGCGATGTGCTGCTCGAGCAGCCGCGGCGAGACGTAGTAGTCGGTCGTGTTGTCGGCGTCGTCGCCCACGTCGTGGTAACAGAGCACCGCCGCGCCGTGCCCGCGGACCGGGAGCGAACGGCCTGCGGCCGCGCGCACCGGGCCCGACAACCCGCGCAGCTTGGACGGGATCGCGCGCGTCGGCGACATCACCTCAGGCTAGGGCCGACCCGGTCGAGCTCGGGCACGAGCTCGGCGCTCAGGAGGCGACGACGGCCCGGGTCGAGCGCACGACGGCCCGGGTGAGCTCGGCCTCGGTCGTGGCCTGGAGCGTGACGTCCTCGGTCGCGTTGCCGTACCCGGCGAGGAGGTCGGACGCGTTGGGGAACACCCACACCGTCTCGACGGTCGTGATCCAACCGATGTCCGTCCCCCCAACCGCGTCCCCGGACCGGCGGTGCGTGACCACGCGACCGGCGTCGAGCACCCGCTGGTCCTCCAGGGTGGTGGGCACGTTGGCCGCCACCGCTCCGAACGAGTTCCGAATCTTCTGGACGGTGCGGCTGATCTGGCGGATCTCGGTCCGGAGCGCGGCCGTCGGCGACCACGCGGTCGCGCGCGCCAGCCATCCGGCGAAGCTCCGGGCGTCGCTCGCGGCCAGCTCCACAACGTTCGGGTGCGGGGCGTGCTCGTCGACGAGCAGTCCCTCCAGCAGGAACGCGTTCCGCGACAGGATCTCGTAGGGCCGGTACCGCTGGACCGAGCACGTCGTCTCGGCATCGAGCGCCACGGTGAAGAGGGTGACGTGCGGCGGGCGCGGCGCGCGCGTCTCCGCGTCGACGACACCGCGGGCGATGAGCGATCGCACGAGCGCGTCGTTGACGATCGTGCGCTCGTGATCCGTCCGGGGCCGGGAGTCGTCCCATGGCACCCCGGGGAACGCGCCGCGGCCCCGCAGACCCGCGACGGCGTGGAGCTCGTCGACGGAATAGCGCTCGCAGGTCGCGAGCAGCATCGCGTCGTCCACCGACGACGCGTCGTCGGTTCGTTCGTGTCCGTGGAGCAGGCGCACCGTGACCACCAATCTCGGATCGTTCGGATGTCGAGCTCCGCCACCGCGAGGTGCGCCCGGCCGGACGCTACCGGGTGACCCGACGACTCCGCCATGGGCCTTCCGGCGCTCCTCCGGAATGCTGCCGATCGAGCAGAAGCATCCCGACCGGGCGCCATGGCACGGTTCGCGGCTTCGCCCTCGGCACGCGACACCCGGCGGCGCGTCCGCGGCACACGGTCGCGCCGCGGACTCCATCGCGAGCCACATTGCCGTCGGTGGACTGCGGTCAGATAGCCTCGGCGCGAGGGTTCACCGGAGCGACGGAAGGGGAGTGAACATGGCGCAGTACCTGCCGATCCTGGCCATGGTCGTCCTCGTCATCCTGTTCGTGCTGGGGTCGTTCGTCGCGTCGATCGTGCTCGGGGTCAAGCGTCCGACTCGCGCCAAGACGATGCCGTACGAGTGCGGGATCGTTCCCGAGCGCGAGCCGGCCGAGCGCTTCCCCGTCAAGTTCTATCTGGTGGCGATGACCTTCATCGTCCTCGACGTCGAGATCATCTTCCTCTATCCGTTCGCGACCGTCTTCCGCAGTCTCGGCGGCTACGGCATCGCGGTCATGGGCGTCTTCCTGCTCGTCCTCATCGTCCCCTTCGCCTACCTCCTCAGCGTGGGAGCGCTCGACTGGGGTCCGGTACGCCAGGTCGCGAGCAGGGTGATCAGGCCGGTGCTGCGTGCGTCGGGTCGTCCCGATGGTGTCGCCCCGGTCGGGGTGTCCCAGGCCGACGAAGAGTCCGAGGCGGCGTAGCCATGGGTCTCGACGCGGTCCCCTACAACGTCCTCACGGGCCGGCTGGAGGACCTCGTCCGTTGGGCGCGCCGGAACTCGGTGATGCCGGCGACGTTCGGCCTTGCCTGCTGCGCGCTCGAGATGATGGCGACGGGCGCGGCGCACTACGACCTCGCCCGCTTCGGGATGGAGACCTTCCGGGCCAGCCCGCGTCAGGCCGACCTCATGATCGTCGCGGGACGCGTGAGCCAGAAGATGGCTCCGGTGCTGCGCCAGGTGTACGACCAGATGGTCGAGCCCAAATGGGTCATCTCGATGGGCGTCTGCGCGAGCAGCGGCGGCATGTTCAACAACTACGCCATCGTGCAGGGCGTCGATCAGATCGTTCCGGTGGACGTGTACGTGCCGGGCTGTCCCCCGGGGCCCGAGACCCTGCTCCACGGCATCGTCACGCTGCACGAGCTCATCCGCACGGGTGAGTTGCTCGCGCGGCGTACGGCGTCGCCGTCGGGAGGCGCCGGGATCGAGGTCGCCCAGCGCGACGGGGTTCCGGTCGAGCTCCCGACCCCCGAGCCGGCGGGCGCCTGACCATGGCCGAGACGCCCGACGCGCCTCCTGCCGCCGACGCTCGTGAAGAACAGCACAAGCCGCCTCGGCCCTGGGACGAGGTGGCGGCGGCGCTCTGCGACCGCTTCGAGGGCTCGGTGTTCCGCGACTCGCACGGGCAGCCGGTCGTGTACGTCGAACGGCAGTGCTGGTCCGATGCCGCCCTCGCGCTGCGCGACGACGAGCAGTTCGCGACCTGTCTCGACCTGACCGCCGTCGACCATCTCCTCGACGCCGACCGGGTCGACGTGCCGGGCGTGCCGCTCGAGCGCTTCGAGGTGGTGGCCAACTTCCTCGCGCACGCGCGCAACCGGCGGATCCGGCTCATCGCCCAGGTGCCGGCCACCGATCCGCACATCGCGAGCCTCACGCCGATCTATCCGGGCGTGGACTTCGCCGAACGCGAGGTGTACGACCTCTTCGGCATCGAGTTCCCGGGCCACCCGGAGCTCACACGCATCCTGATGCCCGACGACTGGGTCGGCCACCCCCTGCGCAAGGACGACGCGCCAGCACGCGTGCCCGTCACGTTCAAAGGCGACCCGAGCCCACGATGAGCGACATCGACGACGAGCTGGAGACGGTCGACGTCGAGACCGACGAGTACCTCGACGACGACGTCGACGACCACGAGCCCGTCACCGAGGAGATGATCGAGCGCGAGCACGAGCGGCTCGAGCGCCAGACCGACGAGGGCGCGCAGCAGCTCGTGCAGGAGTCCGAGATCGTCGTCACCGGCGGACCGTGGCCCGAGCTCGAGGGCGAGTCCCAGACCATGGTCATCAACATGGGCCCGCAGCACCCGTCGACCCACGGAGTGCTGCGGATCATGCTGGAGCTCGACGGCGAGACCGTCGTGCGCGCCAAGCCGGTCATCGGCTACCTCCACACGGGCATGGAGAAGACCGCCGAGCAGCTCACCTATGTCCAGGGCGCCACCAACGTCACGCGTATGGACTACGCGTCCCCGATCGCGAACGAGATCGTGTTCTCGACGGCGGTCGAGCGCCTTCTCGACATCGAGGTGCCCGAGCGTGCGGTGTGGGCGAGGATGCTGCTCGCCGAGCTGAGCCGGATGGCATCGCACCTCCTGTTCCAGGCCACCAACGGCATGGACCTCGGGGCCGTCTCGATGATGCTCTACGGCTGGCGCGAGCGCGAGGAGACGCTGCGGGTCCTCGAGCTCATCACCGGGCTGCGCATGAACCACAACTTCGTCCGACCGGGTGGCGTCGCGGCCGACCTGCCCGACGGCTGGCAGCTCGCGTGCCTCGAGCTCTGCGAGCTCGTCGAGCGCGGGATCAACGAATACGACGAGCTGCTCACCGGGAACCCGATCTGGCTCGAGCGGATGGTCGGCGTCGGCGTCATCACGACCGAGGAGGCGCTGGCGCTCGGGGCCACGGGACCCATCTTGCGCTCGACCGGATTCGCGTGGGACCTCCGCAAGGTGCAGCCGTACCTCGCGTACGACCAGGTCGACTTCGACGTCATCTACACCGAGAACGGCGACTGCTTCGACCGGTACCGGATCCGCCTCTACGAGATCGCGGAGTCCGTCAAGATCGTGCGTCAATGCGTGGATCGCATGCCCGGTGGCGACTACCGGCTCCAGGACAAGAAGGTCACGCCGCCACCGCGGGCGCGCATCGACGAGTCGATGGAGGCGCTCATCCACCACTTCAAGCTCTTCACGGAAGGGTTCCGGGTCCCCGCCGGCGAGACCTACGTCGCGGTGGAGTCCCCGCGTGGTGAGGTCGGTTGCTACCTGGTCAGCGACGGGACGGGGAAACCCGTACGGCTCCACATCCGGGGACCGTCCTTCTACAACCTGGGGTCGATGCACCCGATGATCAAGGACCGCATGATCGCCGACGGTGTCGCGATCGTGTCGAGCGTCGATCCGATCATGGGCGAGGTGGACCGATGAGCGGAACGGAGCCAGGGCCGGGAGTGGGGACGATGAGCGGAGCGGGGCCCGAACGGCCCGGCCCGCAGGGCCAGGAGTGGGGACGATGAGCTTCGATCCGACCAACGCGGCGAAGGCCGCCGAGATCGTCGCGCGGTATCCGGACCCGCATTCGGCCATCCTGCCCCTCGCGCATCTCGCCCAGGATCAGGACGGCTACCTGAGCCTCGAGGCCATGCGCGAGATCGCGCGGTTGTGCGCCACGACGGCCGCCGACGTGCAGGGAGTCTGCAGCTTCTACACGATGTTCAAGCGCACTCCGTGCGGGAAGTACGTCGTCAGCGTGTGCACCAACGTGACGTGCCTCGTCGTCGGTGGACCCGAGATCCTGGAGCACCTCGAGGACCGCTACGCGAACGACGACGACGTCTTCGTCGAAGAGGTCGAGTGCCTGGCGGCGTGCGGGAACGCGCCCGCCATGCAGGTGAACTACGAGTTCCACGAGCATCTGAACCCCGAGTTGGCCGAGGCCGTCGTGGACGACTACAAGTCGGGACGACTCGTCGCACGCGGCGTCTCGGGAGGTGTGTCGTGAGCGCGTCGGGCAAGGAAGTCCGCGAGACGCGCATCCTCACGCGCCGGCTCCGCGAGGTGCGGGACTCCTTCACGTACGAATCGGCCCGAGGTGATGGCGCGTACACCGTCTGGGAGCGCGTGCTGCGAGCGAACGATCCCGCGGACGTCCTCGCGCAGGTGAAGGCCTCGGGGCTCCGTGGTCGGGGCGGCGCGAACTTCCCGACGGCGATCAAGTGGGAGTCCCTGCCCGACGTCTCCCCCCGCTATCTCGTGATCAACGGGGACGAGGGCGAGCCGTCCACGTTCAAGGATCGTGAGCTGATCGAGAAGGATCCCCACCAACTGATCGAGGGCATCGCGATCGAGGCGTTCGCGTGCGGGATCCACACGTGCTTCCTCTACCTCCGCGGCGAGTTCGCGCTCGGCGCCGACCGTCTGACCCAGGCCCTCGCGGACGCGCGCACGAACGGTTGGATCGGCGAGAACATCCTCGGGACGGGCTACGACCTCGAGATCGTGCTCCACCGGGGTGCCGGCGCATACATCTGCGGCGAGGAGAGCGCGCTGATCGAGAGCCTCGAGGGCAAGCGCGGGATGCCGCGTATCAAGCCGCCCCTGCCGATCCACTCCGGCGTGTACGCGAAGCCGACGGTCGTCAACAACGTCGAGACGGCGAGCACGCTCCCGCACATCATGATGATGGGCGGGGCGAAGTACGCCGAGCTCGGGGTGAACCGCAGCACGGGAACCCGGATCGCGGCGATCTCGGGGCACGTGCGGCGCCCGGGCATCTACGAGATCGAGTTCGGAATGAACTTCCGCGAGATCATCTTCGAACTCGCGGGCGGGATCCGGGAGGACCGCGCACTCAAGTTCTTCCTGCCGGGCGGAGCGTCCTTCCAGTGGTTGATGCCGATCGACGAGCACCTCGACCAGAGCTACGACATCGACGACATCTCCGCGAATCTCGGGACCACGCTCGGCTCGGGGGCGATCATGGTCTACGACGAGACGACCGACCCGTTGCTCGTCGCCTGGCGGCTCGCGAAGTTCTTCGCGCACGAGTCCTGTGGGAAGTGCACGCCGTGTCGCGAGGGCACCGGCTGGATCGAGAAGGTGCTCTACCGCATGAGCCACGGTCAGGGCCGTCCCGGCGACCTCGACCTGCTCGTCTCCGTGAGCGCGGACATCTCCCCCGACGTCATGCGCGCGCCGTTCACCCAGACCACGATCTGCCCGCTCGGGCCGTCGCCCGTGAGCGCGGTGGCGAGCATCGCCAAGCACTTCCGGGCCGAGGCCGAGGCCGCCTGCGCCGCCGGGCCCACGGCGATCCCCGTGACCGCGGGGGTGAGCGAATGACCAGCACGAGCGAGGCGTCGACCCCCGTGAACCCGCCGGCCAACTCGGCGAGCGGAGCCGGAGCGCCCCGCGCCACGGGCGCGAGAGCGGTCGAGACGGTGTCGATCACCATCGACGGGAAGACCGTCGAGGTGCCCAAGGGCGAGCTGCTCATCAAGGCCGCTCAGGAGCACGGCACCTACATCCCGCGCTTCTGCTGGCACGAGCGGATGAAGCCGGTCGGCATGTGCCGCATGTGCCTCGTCGAGGTCGACGGGATCCGCGGGCTTCCGCCCGCGTGCACCCTTCCCGTCGCCGAGGGCATGGTGGTGAACACCCTCTCCGACGCGGTCAAGCAGGCCCAGGACGGCGTGCTCGAGCTGCTGCTCGTGAACCATCCGCTCGACTGTCCGGTGTGCGACCGCGGCGGGGAGTGCCCGCTGCAGGACACGACGCTCGCGTTCGGACCGGGTGAGTCGCGCTTCACCGAGGAGAAGCGGCATTGGGAGAAGCCGATTCCGGTCTCGGATCTCGTCCTGCTCGACCGCGAGCGCTGCATCCAGTGCGCGCGCTGCACCCGATTCGCGGACGAGATCGCGGGTGACGCGCTCATCAGCTTCTACGACCGCGGCGGACACACCGAGATCGCGACGTTCCCCGACGAGCCGTTCGCGTCGTACTTCTCGGGGAACACGGTCCAGATCTGCCCGGTCGGCGCGCTCACCGCGAAGCCGTACCGGTTCCGGGCCCGGCCGTGGGACCTCGCGGCGACCGAGACCAGCTGCACCACCTGTGCGCTGCACTGTCGGGGGTCGGTCGAGTCCAGCTCCAACCGCGTCGTGCGGTTGCTCGGCGTCGACAGCGAGCCGGTCAACCAGGGTTGGCTCTGCGACAAGGGTCGTTACGGCTACGAGGCCATCCATCACGAGAGCCGGGTGCTGCATCCGATGATCCGGCGCGGCGACGAGCTCGTACGGTGCTCATGGCCCGAGGCGCTCGATGCCGCCGCCGACGCCCTCCGCGACGCTCTCGCCCGGCACGGTGCGTCCTCGATCGGCGTTCTCGGCGGCGCTCGCGGCACCAACGAGGACGCGTACGTGTGGGCCCGGTTCGCCAAGGGCGTGCTCCGGACCGACAACGTCGACGCTCAGCCCGGTGACGGACTCCCGGCCGAGATCGCGCTGGGGCTCCCGGGCGCGACCGTCGCGGATCTCGACCGTGCCGGGGCGATCGTCGTCCTCGGCGTGGACCTCAAGGAGGAGGTCCCGGTCCTCTACCTCCGTGCTCGTCGGGCCGCCGAGGACCTCGGGGTCCCGCTGGTGGAGATCCACCCCACCGCCACCGGACTCACCCCCTACGCGACGGGCTCGCTCCGGCCGGCGCCGGGTGAGCTCGCGGCGACCGTCGCCGCGCTCGTGGGTGCCCTCGACGGCACCGCCTCGGGTGATGCGGCGGTTGATGCCGCGGCAGCCGCGATCTCCGCCCGCCCGGGCGATCTCGTGGTCGTCGCGGGCCGCGGCAACCTGGCCGCGTCGGTCGACGACACCGTCGCGGCTCTGGGAGCGCTTCGTGACCGCTCGGGCACGCGGTTCCTGACGGCGCTGCGGCGGAGCAACGTACGGGGTGCGCTCGACCTCGGCCTCGCGCCCGGGTTCCTTCCCGGGAGGGTCACGCTCGACGCGGGGCGCGAGTGGTTCGAGGAGGCCTGGGGCGCGGTGCCGAGTGACGCCGGGCTCGACGCTCTCGGGATGCTGGCGTCGGCGGCTGCCGGTGACATCGACGTGCTCGTGCTGCTCGGTGCCGATCCGCACGACGACTGCCCCGACCGGGAGCGAGCGGTGCGCGGGCTCGCCGGCGCTCGCTTCACGATCGCAGTGGACATGTTCCTCACCGACAGCACACGCGGTGCCGACGTGTTCCTGCCTGTCACTGCGTGGGGTGAGCAGGACGGCACCGTCACCAACCTCGAGGGCCGCGTCCAGCGCGTCTCCAGCCGGGTGTCGCCCGAGGGCACCGCGATGCCCGACTGGCGGATCGCCGCGGAGCTCGCGTTCCGCCTGCGCGAGGATTTCGATCTCGCCACCGCGGCCGAGGTGACCGACGAGATCGCACGCGTCGCGCCGGCCTTCGCCGGGGTGGATGCCGCGCTCGTCCGGCGGGCGCGCGACGGGGTGGTGCTGCCGCTCGCCGACCACCGGGACGAGCTCGTGCTCGGCCCGCTGTCGATCCCGTTGACGGATGCGTCGTGGGAGCCGATCGTGCCGGGTCAGGTCGACGCGACGCACGCGGGCGCGCCCGAGGACGGGGACGGCCCCGAGGGCGGCGATGCCCCGACCGCCGACGAGCTGGGGTCTGATGGCCCGCCCGACGTCCCGACGCTGCACGTGTGGACGAGTCCGGTCCGGGTGGGTGACCGCCCGGGTCGTGACGCCTACGCTCTGCGGCTCGTGAGCGGCCGGGTCCTGTACGACGGTGGCATCGCAGTCGGCGCGACGCCCGCCTTCGACCCGCTCGTACGCCCCGGGGTGCTGCGCGTCAGCCCCCACGACCGTGACCGCATCGGTGTCGCCGATGGCGGGTCGGTGCGGGTGACCTCCGCCCGTGGTCAGCTCGAGATCGCGCTGGAAGCGGATCCGGCGGTCCCGGTGGGCACCGCCGCGCTGGCCTGGAACCTCCCCGGGCACTCCGCCGCACTGCTCGTGGACACCACCGCGCCGGTCACGGACCTGCGCGTGGAGTCGATCCGGTGAGCGTCCTCGGCGTGCTCGGCGCGGATCCCCTCCTGGAGGGGCCGGTCGATCTCGAGGTCGTGCTGATCGTCATCGGCAAGACGATCGTCGTGTTCGCGCTCCTGCTCGTCCTCGTCCTCTTCTACATCTGGTTCATGCGCAAGGTCATCGCCGACATGCAGAACCGGATCGGTCCCGACAACGCCGGGCCGTGGGGCATCCTCCAGACGCTCGCGGACGGCATCAAGCTCTTCTTCAAGGAGCAGTCGATCCCGGACTCCGCGGACCGGTTCGTGTTCCGGCTCGCGCCGTATCTCTCGGTGTTGCCGGCCTTCCTCGCGTTCTCGATCATCCCGATCGGCGGCAAGGTCTCGATCGCCGGGCACCAGACCTATCTCCAGCTCGCCGACCCCCCGATCGGCGTCCTGTTCCTGCTCATGATGTCCGGGATCGGGTTGTACGGCGTGATGCTCGCGGGTTGGTCGAGCGGGTCCAAGTACCCGCTGCTCGGCGCCGTCCGCGCGTCGGCACAGCTGCTCTCCTACGAGGCCGCGTTCGGGTTGTCGGTGGTCGCGGTGCTGTTGCACGCAGGGACCCTGACCACACGCGGCATCGCCGACGCCCAGGCGTGGACGAGTTGGCACTCCTTCGTCACCGAGTGGTACTGGAGCATCGCGATCGTGTCGTTCGTGATCTTCCTCATCGCCGCGGTGGCCGAGACGAACCACCCCCCTTTCGACCTCGTCGAGGCGGAGCAGGAGCTCGTGGGTGGGTTCCACACCGAGTACACGGGCATCCGGTTCGCGATCTTCTTCCTCGCGGAGTTCATGAACGTCATCACGATGTCGGCCATCGCGGTGACGCTCTTCCTGGGTGGCCCGTCGGGGCCGGCACTCGGGTTCCTCCCGGCGTCGGGAGTGGTGAACGTCTGGATCATGCCGGTGTTCTGGTTCTTCGCCAAAGTGCTCGCGTTGCTGTTCGCCACCGTGTGGCTGCGGGCCTCGGTCCCGCGCCTGCGCTATGACCAGCTCATGGACCTCGGGTGGAAGTGGCTGATCGAGCTCTCGTTCCTCGCGGTGATGGTGACCGCGGTGATCGTGGTGGCGCGCGACCAGGCTTGGGACCGTTGGATCGCGGTCCCTGCCGCCTTCGGCGGAGCCATCCTCGTGCTCGGTGTGCTGCGCCTCTGCATGCCCAAGCGCGACGAGTCCGTCAGCGAGGTGGTCTAGTGGGGTTCGCGAAGGGGTTCGGAGTCACGTTCCGGCAGATGTTCCGGCCGCGCGTGACGACCGAGTACCCACACGAGAAGCGTCCGAAGCCCGAGCGGTTCCACGGCCGCCACGTCCTCAACCGCTACGAGGACGGGATGGAGAAGTGCATCGGCTGCGAGCTGTGCGCGGGCGTGTGCCCGGCGGAGTGCATCTACGTGCGCGGCGCCGACAACCCGCCCGACGCCCCGGTCTCTCCCGGCGAGCGGTACGGCTTCGTCTACGAGATCAACTACCTCCGGTGCATCCATTGCGACATGTGCGTGGAAGCGTGCCCGACCGAGGCGATCACCGAGACCAAGCTCTTCGAGTTCTCGTTCACGGACCGGGCCGACGCGATCTACACCAAGTCCGAGCTCCTGGTCGGCGACGACGGGCGGGCCCGGCGCCAGCCGTGGGAGCTGTGGATGGGTGGCGAGGACGACCACACCAGCGCCTGGATGCGCGCGACGTCGCCGAGTGGCGATGTCACCCGCGAGGGTCGCGTTCGCGTGGAGCCGAGAGCTCGGGTTCGGCGAACGTCTCCCCGAGGACGGCCAGCGCCCCCCACGCGCTGCTCGAGGCGAACCCGATGCCTGAGCTCCTCCTCTTCCTCGTGTTCGCGGGCCTGGCCCTGATCGCGGCGCTCGGCGTGGTCCTCGCCAAGAACCCGGTGCACTCGGCACTCTTCCTGGTGAGCGTGCTGATCTCGATCGCGGTGCTGTTCATCCTCCAGGACGCACAGCTGCTGGCCGCGGTGCAGGTGATCGTCTACGCCGGCGCGATCGTCGTGCTCTTCCTCTTCGTGATCATGCTGCTCGGCGTCGACCGCAGCGAGTCCACCGCCGAGACCCTCAGACTCCAGCGGCCGGCCGCGATCCTGATCGGGGTCGCGTCCGCCGCGGCGCTGATCGGGCTCGGGTGGGACCACTGGGCCACCGGGCAGCAGTCCGCTCGTGGGGTCGTCGCGCCGAGGATCGGCAACGTCCGCGGTGTCGCGGAGAGCCTGTTCACGTCCTTCCTGTGGCCGTTCGAGCTGACCGCCGTCCTGCTCGTTGCCGCGGTGATCGGTGGCGTGGTGCTCGCCGCGACGCTCGCACATGCGCGCCGACCGGGAGCTGACCGATCTCGAGGAGCAGGGGTCGTGATCGCGTCCGCGTACGTCACGCCGACCTACTACCTCGTCTTCGCCGCGGTCCTGTTCGCGATCGGCGCGGTCGGACTGCTCGTGCGCCGCAACGTCCTCGTCATGTTCATGTGCGTCGAGCTGATGCTCAACGCGGTCAACCTGACCTTCGTGGCGTTCTCACGCGGCTCGACGACATCGGTGGCCAGGCCATCGTGTTCTTCGTCCTCGTCGTCGCCGCCGCCGAGGTCGCAGTGGGGCTCGCGATCATCGTGGCCATCTTCCGGGGCCGTCGCAGTGGTGCGACCGCCGACGACGTCGACGTGCTCTCGGGGTAGGGGACCCCACTTCCATGGCTCGTGACCTCCTGGACCTCGTGTGGCTCGTCCCACTGCTGCCGCTCAGCGGCGCGGTGATCCTGCTGCTCGCGGGCAGACGCATCGGTGACCCGAAGGCCGGGTGGCTCGCGACCGGACTCATGGCCCTCGCGTTCGTCTGGTCGGTGGTGATGCTCGCGGCGTTGCTCGCGTTGCCGTCCGACGCGCGCTCGCACACGAGCGACGTGTACACGTGGCTCTCGATGGGGAACCTGCGCGTGCACCTCGGGTTCCTCGCCGATCCGCTGTCGGTCACGTGGATCCTGCTGGTCACCGGCGTCGGTTCGCTGATCCACCTGTACGCCATCGGCTACATGCGCGGTGACGAGCGGTACTCGCGCTTCTTCGCCTACTTCAACCTCTTCGCCACGGCCATGCTCGTGTTGGTGCTCGCGAGCAGCTTCCTGCTCACGTTCCTCGGGTGGGAGGGCGTCGGACTCTGCTCGTACCTCCTGATCGGCTTCTGGTACGAGCGGCCACGGGCCTCGAGCGCGTCGGTGAAGGCGTTCGTGACCAACCGGGTGGGCGACTTCGGGTTCATGATCGCGATGTTCTTCATCGTCGGGTCCCTGGGCACCCTCGACTACTCGGCGATGGGTCAGGCGTCGGGCATGGCGAAGTCCACCGCGACGGCGATCGCGTTGTTGCTCTTCCTCGGGTGCATCGGCAAGAGCGCCCAGATCGGGCTCCACGTGTGGCTGCCGGACGCGATGGAGGGCCCGACCCCGGTGTCGGCGCTGATCCACGCGGCCACCATGGTGACGGCGGGCGTCTTCCTCGTGTGCCGGGCCCACCCGTTCTTCGAGCGCTCGGGTACCGCGCTCGACGTCGTCGCGATCGTCGGTGCGCTCACCGCGCTGATCGCCGGCACCGTCGCCCTCGTCCAACCCGACATCAAACGCGTGCTCGCCTACAGCACGATCAGCCAGCTCGGCTACATGTTCCTCGCGGCGGGGGTACGCGCGTATTCGATCGCGGTGTTCTTCGTCCTGGTGCACGCCTTCTACAAGGCGACCTTGTTCCTCGGTGCGGGGACCGTGATCCACGGCACCCACGACAACCAGGACATCCGCACGATGGGCGGCCTGCGCCGCTTCCTTCCCGGCACCGCACTCGGGTTCACGGTCGCGACGCTGGCGATCGCGGGTGTACCGCCACTGGCCGGGTTCTGGGCCAAGGACGACGCCATCAGCAGCGCGTTCTTCGGCCACGACTACGTCATCTACATCGTGGGACTGCTCGCCGCGCTGCTCACCGCGCTGTACATGACACGCGAGGTGCTGCTGGTCTTCTACGGCAACGAGCGGTTCCACCCGCCCGTCGAGGTCGCGCGCACCGAGGCGGCCGACGCCGATGCCGCCGCCCCGGAGCCCGAGCCGGTGGCAGCCGGGCATCACGAGCCCGACCTCACCACCTCACCCACGGTCGACTACGGCGATCAACCCGTGCAACCGACCGCGGGCGATCCCCACGAGGGCAGCGGCGTCATGGTGGCGCCCGTGATCGCGCTGGCGCTCCTCGCGGTCGTGGGCGGGCTGCTCGACCTCCCGTTCGCCAAGCTCGAGTTCCTGAACCACTTCCTCGAGCCCGTGTTCGCGGTCGTCGCCTCACCCGAACCCACGAGCTTCTGGTCCGCGTTCGGTCTGGACGTGATCGCGGTCGCGGTCGCGGTCGCCGGCATCGTCATCTCGTGGCGGATCTACCGCGGGGGGCTGGAAGACCCGGCGATCGATCCCCTCGACCGGAGCCTCGGGCCGCTCGGTCGTCTGTTCGGCCACGCGTACTACTACGACGAGGGCATCGCGGCCGCGGTCGGCGGGCCGATCCGGCGCGCCGCCGAGTGGACGGCCGACGTGTTCGACCAGAAGGTGATCGACGGTGGCGTCAACGGCATCGCCCGGGCCTTCGCCGCCGCGGGCAGCGGGCTCCGGCGGGTGCAGACGGGGCTCGTCCGCCAGTACGCGCTCGGCATCGCGGTGGGCATGGTCGCGTTGCTCGTCTGGGCGGTCTGGCGAGCGGGGATCGCGTGAGGTCCTACCCGATCCTCACCGCGATCATCGTGACGCCGATGCTCGGCGCGCTCCTGATCCTGCTCACCCCGACGCGCCGGCCCGAGACTGCCCGCGCCGTCGGCTACCTGGCGTCGGCGGCCACGCTCGGCCTCGCACTGTTGCTCCTCTGGAACTTCCGGACGAACTTCGGCGGCTTCCAGTTCACCGAGCACAACCGGTGGTTCGACTCGCTCGGCGTCGGCTACATCGTCGGCGTCGACGGCTTCAGCCTGTTCATGATCGTGGCGACCGCGCTGCTCTTCCCGATCGGATTGCTCGGCTCGTCCAAGCTCGACCACCGCGTCAAGGCGTACACGTTCTGGTTCCTGGTGCTCGAGTCCGCGATCATGGGGATCTTCCTCTCCCTGGACCTCATCGCGTTCTTCGTGTTCTGGGAGGCGATGCTCGTCCCGATGTACTTCCTCATCGCGGGCTGGGGGAGCGCGAACCGCAGGTACGCGGCGATGAAGTTCTTCATCTACACGGCGGCCGGATCCGCGTTCCTCCTCGCGGCACTGCTCGGGCTCGCCTTCCTGCACCAGTCCGCCACCGGCGTGCTGACGTTCGACTACCGCGTGCTCGCGCACTGGAGCGGACTCTCACAGTCGACCGAGCGCTGGCTGTTCCTCGGCTTCATGGTGGCGTTCGCGGTGAAGGCACCGCTGGTGCCCTTCCACACGTGGCTCCCCGACGTCCACACCGAGGCACCCACCGCGGGCTCGGTGGTGCTGGCCGGCGTGATCCTGAAGATGGGCGCCTACGGCGTGCTGCGGTTCGGCTTCGAGCTGTTCCCGCGCGCGTCGGTCGACTTCGCGCCGCTGTTCCTCACCCTTGCGGTGATCGGCATCGTCTACGGCTCGATCGTCGCGGCGATGCAACGCGACGCCAAGCGCGTCATCGCCTATTCGTCCGTCGCGCACATGGGCTTCATCCTGCTCGGCATCTTCTCCATCACGGTGTTCGGTCTCGACGGCGCGACCTTCACGATGGTGAGCCATCCGCTGACGACCGGCTCGCTCTTCCTCGTCATCGGGATGCTGTACGAGCGCCGCCACACTCGCGAGATCGACGCGTTCGGGGGCATCTGGAGATCCGCGCCCAAGCTCACCGCCCTCTTCCTGATCGCCACGTTCGCCGGGATCGGGTTGCCCGCGTTCTCGGGCTTCGTCGGCGAGTTCTTCTCCCTGCTCGGGACCTTCACCGTCCACCGGTGGTGGGCCGTCGTCGCGACCGCCGGCGTGATCCTCGGCGCCGTCTACATGTTGTGGATGTTCCAGCGCGTGTTCACCGGCGTCCCGGAGGGTGAGAACGCCACGATGGCCGACGCGAACGGCCGCGAGCTCCTCGTGGTCCTTCCGCTCCTCGCCCTGTCGCTCTTCATCGGGCTCTGGCCGACGCCCGTCGTCGAGCGCATCGAGCCGACGGTGAAGTGCGTGATGCGGACGTTCGAGCGCAAGACCGATGTGAGCCGGCCACCGGTGGACACGTTCACCAGGTCCGCCGACGTGAAGGGCTGCCGCGGATGATCGCGCTCGCAGTTCCCCGCGTCGACTGGTACTCGATCGCGCCGGTCGTCATGCCGGTCGCGGCCGCGGTGCTGATCGTGTTGCTGCGCTCGATGGGCCGGGAGCGGTTCCGCGCGTACCCGCCGGCGATGCTCATCGGGACGCTGGGGCTCGCGGCATCGGCCTTCTTCCTCGCCAAGCAGTGGAGCGTGGTCACCGACGACGCGCCCTACGACGCGATGGCGAAGATGGTCGCGGTCGACGGATTCTCCGTGTTCGTCAGCGTCGTCGTGGTCGTTGCCGCCGCGCTCGTGCTCCTCCTGTCCAGCGGCTACCTGGCGAGGCGCGGCATCGAGTCCCGCCCCGAGTACGTGGTGCTGCTCCTCGTGAGCGTGACCGGCATGCTCGTGATGGCCGGTGCGAACGACCTCATCGTCGTGTTCGTGGCGCTCGAGGTGCTCTCGATCCCGCTCTACGTGCTCGCGGCGTACGACGTGCGCCGGAGGCGCTCGCTCGAGGCCGGCATCAAGTACTTCGTGCTCGGCGCGTTCTCCTCCGCCGTATTCCTGTACGGCGTCGCCCTGCTCTACGGCGCGACGGGCACGACCTCGCTCGAGGGGATCCAGAACTACCTGGCCAGCAACGCGCTCATCCACGAGGGGACGCTCCTCGCCGGGCTCGCGCTCCTGCTCGTGGGCTTGGGCTTCAAGATCGCCGCGGCGCCGTTCCACATGTGGACGCCCGACGTGTACGAGGGCGCGCCCAGCCCCGTGACCGCGTTCATGGCCTCGGCAACGAAGGCCGCGGGCTTCGCCGCCCTGCTCCGCGTCCTCTACACCGCGCTGCCCTCGTACCGGACCGACTGGCGGCAACTGGTCTTCGTCATGGCGGTCCTCACCCTCCTCGTCGGCTCGATCGGCGCGCTCCGTCAGACCGACCTGAAGCGACTGCTCGCCTACTCGTCGATCGCGCACGCGGGGTACATCCTCATCGGGGTCCAGGCCGGAACCGCACGCGGGTTGGAGTCGTCGCTCTTCTACCTGCTCGTGTACGCCTTCATGACGATCGGTGCGTTCGCGATCGTCACGTCGCTCAACGAGGGCGACGACCTGCACTCGATTTCGGACCTCACGGCCTACGGTCGACGGCGACCGATGGTCGCGGCGCTCCTCGCGTTGTTCCTGCTCGCCCAGGCGGGGATCCCGCCGACCGCGGGCTTCATCGCCAAGCTCGAGGTGTTCGCGGCCGCGTCGGCGGCGCACTCGTACGCGCTGCTCATCGTCGGAGTCCTGACGTCGGTCATCACCGCGTACTTCTATCTGCGGGTGATCCTCACGATGTACGCGTCGGAGGACGAGCAGGAGGAGCCCGACGAGGTCGAGATCGAGCCTGCCCGCCCGCCCGTCGGGGCGCCCACGGCGACGGTCCTCGTGGTCTGCGTCGCGGCGACGATCTGGATCGGCGTGCTGCCGACGGTGATCCTCGACTTCGCCCACCGGGCGTCACTGCTGTTCTGACGCCGGGAAATCCGCGGCGGGGACGGCGCCCTCGGGCCAGACTGAGCGCATGGACCCGGAGCGGCGAACCGTTGCCGAGCTCGAGGCCGGCCTCGAGGAGATCCGACGGTCCCCGGACACGGCCGGTGTGCTCGCCCTGATCGTGCGTCGCCCGGCGATCGATGCTCGCGAGGTGCTCGAATCGGGCGAACTGGACGAATCCCTCGGACTCGTCGGCGACACGTGGAACGTGCGCCCCTCGCGCCGTACCGACGACGGCGGTCCTCACCCGGACATGCAGCTGAACGTGATGAACGCGCGCGTCGCGGCCCTGGTCGCCGGCCCGGTCGAGCGCTGGCCGCTCGCGGGGGACCAGCTCTACGTCGACCTCGACCTGTCGGAGACGAATCTCCCGCCCGGCACCCGGCTCGCCCTCGGCGATGCCGTCATCGAGGTGACGGCGCAGCCGCACACCGGGTGCGCGAAGTTCTCCGGTCGCTTCGGCGCCGACGCGTTGCGCTTCGTGAACGAGCCCGGCGGCCGCGCGCTGCGGCTGCGGGGCATGAACGCCCGGGTGGTCTCGGGCGGCACCGTCTCCCGAGGTGACCCGGTCACCAAGCTCTGACCGGCGCGGCGTCCCGGAAGCCCTTCGACGGTCCTGCCGGGGCGGGCGCGGCTCGCTCCGCCACGGTTTGAGGACGGCGAAAAGGCCAGACGTATACTCGCCCGGTTCCGGCGTCTGGAGGGGCCGCGCGCGTGACGGAGTATTACCGGCAGTATCTCGCGGTCGCAGTGCTGATCGGCGCGGGGCTCGTCATGGTCGGCGGCATGCTGGGCCTCGGACGGCTCGTGCGCCCGACCCGACCCCAGCCCGAGAAGTACGTGACCTACGAGGCCGGCTCGGATCCCGTGGGGGGCTGGGGCCAGTCCAACGTGCGCTACTACGTCTACGCGCTCCTCTTCGTCATGTTCGACGTGGAAGCGGTGTTCATCTTCCCGTGGGCGACCCGCGTGGACCACCTGGGTGTGACCACTCTCGTCTCGATGATCGTGTTCATCGTCGTGCTCACCCTCGGCCTCGTGTACGCGTGGCGGAAGGGGGTCCTGCGATGGGCCTAGTCGAGAACGGCACCCTCGGGAAGAAGCCGCTCAAGCCCGTCACCTGGCTGCTCAACTACAGCCGCAAGTACAGCCTGTGGATGTTCCAGTGGGGCCTCGCGTGCTGCGCGATCGAGATGGGCGCCGCGCTCGCGAGTCCGCGCTACGACATGATGCGGCTCGGAGTCATCCCCTTCCCGGCGAGCCCCCGCCAGGCCGATCTCGTGGTGATCTCCGGCACCGTCACCGACAAGATGGCGCCCGCGATCAAGCGCCTGTACGAGCAGATGCCCGACCCGAAGTACGTGATCTCGATGGGCTCGTGTGCCAACTGCGGCGGGCCCTACTGGGACTCGTACTCGGTCACCAAGGGCGTGGATCAGATCATCCCGGTCGACATCTACATCCCGGGCTGTCCGCCCCGTCCGGAGGCGTTGCTCCAGGCCATCGTGATGCTCCAGGAGCGGATCCAGGGCGAGGGCATCGGCAACGACGAGCTCGCAGCGCGCTGGCGCGGCGAGTACGTCCCCGCGCAGCCCGTCCCCGACCCGGTGAGGGCCTAGCCCACGATGGCCGACGACACCCCCGACGAGACGCCCGACGAGACCGGCGCGCCGGAGGCCGCGGACGACTCGCTGCCGGCGCCGACGGCGGACGCGACGCCCGAGCCGGCGGGCGCGACGCCCGAGCCTGCGGCCGAGCCCGAGGTGCCACCCGCGCTCGATCCCGAGGTGGAGGCGCTGCTCGCACGTCTCGAGCGCGTGCTCGGCGACGGTGTCGTCGAGCACGGCTCCATGCACGGCAACCTCGTCGTGCGCGTGCGTCCCGGCGCATGGCGGCGTGCCGCCGAGGTCGCGCGCGCCGAGCTCGACTGCGACTACCTCTCGTTCGTCTCCGGCATCGACTGGATGCCCGCTCCGAAGGCCGAAGGCGACGAGGGCGGCGACACGTCGGCGCCGGTCCAGCCCGACACGATGACCTTCGGCGTCGCCGGGTCCGAGGGCCGGCTGCAGGTGTTCGGGCACGTGCAGTCCACGTCGCGTCACTGGGGCGTCACGATCAAGACCGACGTCTCCGAGGACGAGCCCGCCGTCGACAGCTGGGTCCCCGTCTACCCGGGCGCCGACTGGCACGAGCGCGAGTGCTGGGAGATGTACGGCATCGACTTCCGCGGCCACCCGAAGATCCGCCACATCTACCTCCCGGGGGAGTTCGAGGGCCACCCCCTCCGCAAGGACTTCGCGCTGCTCGCGCGGGAGGTGAAGCCCTGGCCGGGGCTCGTCGACGTCGAGCCGATGCCCGGTGACGACACCGCGGACGACGCGGACGCCGCCTCATGAGCGCGACCGAGACCCCGGGCTTCCAGATCGACGCGTCCCTCTCCCGCCACCTCGCCGACGCGGCGGTGAACGTCGAGCTCGACACCGGCGACATGATCCTCAACCTGGGTCCCCAGCACCCGGCGACCCACGGCACGCTGCGGCTCGTGGTCCGCCTCGACGGCGAGCGCGTCGTCGCGGCCGACCCGGTGATCGGGTACATGCACCGGGGCTACGAGAAGCTGAGTGAGTTCCGTACCTACCCGCAGATCACGACCCTGATCAACCGCATCGACTGGCTGTCGAGCTTCGCCAACGAGGTGCCGTTCATCCACGGCGCCGAGCAGCTGATGGACATCGAGGCGCCGCCGCGGGCCCAGTGGATCCGCACGATCCTGACCGAGCTGAGTCGCATCGCGACGATCTACCTCTTCCTCGGCGAGATGGGGCTCCAGGTCGGTGCGCTCACGCCCGCGTTCTGGGGCTTCCGCGACCGTGAGCACGTGCTCAATCTGATCGAGGGCGCGACCGGTGGTCGCTTCCACCCCAACTTCAACCGCATCGGGGGCATCAAGGACGACCTGCCGTGGGGCTGGATCGTCGATTGCCGGGCCGCGATGAAGCGCATCCTCGACGGTTGCGACGACTTCGAGGACGTGCTCGTCGGCAACGAGATCTTCGTAGCGCGCACGCGCGGCATCGGGATCATCCCCGGTGAGCTCGGCGCCGCGTACGGCGTCTCCGGCGCCAACCTGCGGGCCTCGGGCATCGACTGGGACCTGCGCCGCGACGGCAGGCCCTACCTCGCGTACCCCGAGCTCGACTTCAAGGTCTGGACCCACACCGACGGCGATTCGTTCGCTCGCTACTGGGTGCGGCTCCAGGAGACCCGCGAGTCGGCGCGCATGGTGCTGGCGCTGCTCGACGGGCTGCCCGCCGGGCCGATCATGGCCAAGGTCCCGCGCATCATCAAGGTGCCCGAGGGCGAGGCATGGGTCGAGACCGAGAACCCGCTCGGCCAGATGGGCTACTACATCGTGTCCAAGGGGGCGACGGGTCCGTTCCGCGTGAAGATCCGTTCGGCGTCGTTCTCGAACGTGTCGATCCTGCCGTGGTTGCTGCGGGGCGTCTACGTCCCCGACGTGATCACGATCCTCGGCAGCCTGTACTTCATCCTCGGGGACATCGACCGGTGAGCGGGACGCGATGACGCTCGCACTCGAGATCGGTTGGGGCACGACGCTCGCCATCAAGACCGTGATCGTGCTCGCGATCATTCCGCTGGGCGCGTTGATCCTCGGCTACACGTTCCTGCTCAAGATGATGAGCCACATGCAGAGCCGGCTCGGACCGATGGACCCCGGTGGGTTCCACGGCTGGTTCCAGCTCGTGGGCGACGGCATCAAGTTCCTCCAGAAGGAGGACGTCATGCCGGCGGAGTCGGACCGCCGCGTGTTCGCCATCGCACCCGCAGTCGTGGTGATCTCGACGTTCCTGATCTTCCTCGTCGTGCCCACGGGACCGCGGCTCGTCGTGCGCGATCTCGACGTCGGCGTCTTCTACGCGCTGGCCGTCTCGAGCCTCTCGGTGATCGGCGTGCTCATGGCCGGCTGGGCGAGCGCCAACAAGTTCGCGCTCATCGGCGCCCTGCGCGCCGCCGCGCAGCTCATCGCCTACGAGCTGCCGCTGCTGCTGGCGGTCGTCGGTGTGGTCATCCAGGCCGGCACGATGAACCTCCAGCACATCGTGCTCGCCCAGCAGAACGGGTCGATCTTCGGATTCGACGGCATCGGCAACCCGTTCATCCTCACGCAGTTCGTCGGGTTCCTGCTCTTCCTCGTCGCCGCGCAGGCCGAGCTCACCCAGACCCCGTTCGACATGCCCGTCGCCGAGTCCGAGCTGGTGGCGGGCTACATGGTCGAGTACACGGGCTTCCGGTTCCTCTTCTTCTTCATCGGCGAGTTCGGCACCGCATTCGCCTTCGCCGCGCTCGCCGCCACCATGTTCCTCGGCGGCTGGGCGATCCCGGGGGTTCACGGTGGCATCGCGGACCTGCTCGGACCGATCGTGCTCTTCGTGAAGCTGATGATCGTCGCGTTCTTGATGTTCTGGGTCCGCTTCACCTACCCGCGCCTGCGCGAGGACCAGCTCCAGGCGCTCGCGTGGAAGTTCCTGATCCCGATCGGGCTCCTGAACATCATCGCCACGGCGATCATCAAGGTGGCGGTCAACTGATGAGACCCGAATGCTCGGCGAAGGGCCGGTGAGATGAAGAAGCCGCATCTCCCCGGCGTCATCAGCGGTCTGGGCGTGACGTTCCGCACGATGATGGAGGGCGCCGTCACCGTGCAGTACCCCCACGAGCGCGAGGATCCGCCCACCCGCGCGCGGCGTCATCGCGCTCAAGGAGGAGAACTGCACCGCGTGCATGCTCTGCGGTCGCAGCTGCCCCGACTGGTGCATCTACATCGAGGGCCACAAGGAGCTGCGACCGCCCCGGCGCGAAGGTGGCCGGCCCCGCAGCGTCAACATCCTCGACCGGTTCGACATCGACTACGGCCTCTGCATGTACTGCGGGATCTGCGTCGAGGTCTGTCCGTTCGACGCCCTCTTCTGGAGCCCCGAGTACGAGTACTCCGAACCCCGCATCGCTGATCTGCTCCACGACAAGGACCGTCTCGGCGAGTGGATGGAGTTCGTCCCCGAACCCGAGCCGCTCGAGCTCGGGGCCGAAGTCAAGGGCAAGAAGTGACGCCGCGCGTGGCCCACTCGAGGAGCACGACGTCTCCCGTTCCGCGGCGGAGCGGAGGCACACCGGGGAGCGAACGGCCGCCAGGTGGGTATCCCGTCGAGCAGACAGCGACGCAATCGTGATCGTCCAGAACATCTTCTTCTGGGTCTTCGCGGTCGCGATGATCGGTGCCGCGATCGGCGTGGTGCGCTCGCGCAACGTCGTGCACGCCGCCCTCTACCTGGTCGTCGTCATGGCCGGCGCCGCCGCGCAGTACATCCTGCTCGCGGCCGAGTTCGTCGCCTGGGTCCAGGTGATCATCTACATCGGCGCGGTGATCATCCTGTTCCTGTTCGGCATCATGCTCACGCGCGCGCCGATGCGCGGTGAGACCGATCTCGACAACGACCAGAAGTGGCAGGGAGCGGTCGTCGGCGTGTTCCTCGCCGGCGTGCTCGGCACGCTGTTGATCCAAGCCTTCGGCGACAAGAAGATCGCGATCGGTGGCACCCAGGGTCAGAAGCTGCTGCACGTCGGGAAGGCCTCGACGGTCGCCGACACGATCTTCCGAGGCTACGTCGTGCCGTTCGAGCTCGTGTCGATCCTGCTGCTGGCCGCACTGGTCGGCGCGGTCGTGATCGCACGGAGGGACTGACGTGATCCTCAACCAGTTCCTCGTGCTCGCGGCGATCCTCTTCTGCATCGGCGTCTACGGCGTGCTCGTCCGGCGCAACGGCGTGCTCGTGCTCATGAGCGTCGAGCTGATGCTGAACGCGGTGAACATCAACCTGGTCGCGTTCTCGGCCTATCTGCGCCAGACCGTGGGCGAGGTGTTCGCGCTGTTCGTCATCACGATCGCCGCCGCCGAGGTGGGCGTTGGTCTCGCCATCGTCCTGCTGATCTACCGCAACCTGCACAGCCCTGATCTCGACCGCGTCGAACAGCTGAAGGGGTAGGGAAGAGCTCGTGCTCGACTACGCGTGGATCATCCCGGCCATCCCGGTCGTGTCGTTCCTGGCGATCCTGTTCTTCGGGAAGAGGATGCCGAGGGGCGGATCCGAGATCGGCATCGTCGCGGTCGGCTCGACGTTCGTCCTCTCCTGCATCACCGCGGTGCAGTGGTTCGTCCGCGTCGAGGACGCGTCGGGCGGTGCCGCGGCGGCGGTGCGCGCGTTCGGCAAGGGTCTGATGCTGCGCGCCGGCGAGGAGGCCGTCGTCCGACCGGTCGTGCACACCGTCACCTGGTGGCGCAGCGGCTCGCTCGAGTTCAGCGTCGGCACCCGCATCGACGGGCTCGCGGTGATGATGCTCTTCGTCGTCACGTTGATCTCGCTGCTCGTGCACATCTACTCCACCGCGTACATGCACGACGATGTGCGCTACACGTACTTCTACGCGGCGCTCAGCCTGTTCACGGCGTCGATGCTCACCCTGGTCGTCGCGTCGAACACGCTCGAGCTGCTCGTCGGCTGGGAGCTCGTCGGGCTCTGCTCGTTCATGCTGATCGGCCACTGGTGGGAGGAGCAGGAGAACAGCAACGCCGCGTTGAAGGCCTTCCTCACCACCCGCACCGGTGACATCGGCCTGATGATCGGCGTGATCGTCACCTTCTTCGCGGCCGATCAGAGCTTCGACATCGGGCGGATCAACACCGCGGCCCTGGCCGGGCTGAACGGCCACACCATCTGGGTCGTCGGGGCCGCGTGCCTGCTGATCGGGATCATCGGCAAGAGCGGTCAGTTCCCGCTCCACACCTGGCTGCCGGACGCGATGGCCGGACCAACGCCGGTCTCCGCGCTCATCCACGCCGCGACCATGGTCGTCGCGGGGGTGTACCTCGGCGCCCGGGTGTACGGCGTCTTCTGGCAGGGCTTCTCGATCCAGGCCGGCGGCGTGAACGCCATGGCGCTCATCGGCGGTGTGACGATCATCATCGGTGCCGCGCTGGCCTTCGTGCAGGACGACATCAAGAAGGTCCTCGCGTACTCCACGATCAGTCAGCTCGGCTACATGGTCATGGGGCTCGGTGTCGGCGCCTGGGTCGGCGCGGTGTTCCACCTCTTCACCCACGCCTTCTTCAAGGCGCTGCTCTTCCTCGGCGCCGGATCCATCAGCCACTCGGGATCGCACCACAGCTTCGACATGAAGAAGGACATGGGCGGCCTGCGCAAGCACATGCCGATCACGTTCTGGACCTTCATCATCGGCTCGCTCGCGCTCGCGGGCGTCGTACCCCTTGCGGGGTTCTGGTCCAAGGACGAGATCCTCGCCACCGCAGGCCAGGGCGGGTACGAGGTCTTCATGGTCATCGGCGTCGCCGGCGCCGTGCTCACCGCTGCCTACATGACCCGGTGCGTGTACCTCACGTTCTTCGGCGAGTACCGCGGTCACGGCCATCCGCACGAGTCGCCCAGGGCGATCACCGGGCCGCTCGTGGTGCTCGCCGGGCTGAGCGTCGTCGCCGGCCTCGCCAACGCGGCACCCATCGGCGTCGAGAAGTTCAAGGACTACGTCGAGCCGCGGATCGCGTTCCCCCCGGTGCACACGCCGAGCTTCGACTACCTGCTCGCCGGGCTCTCGGTCGGCGTCGTGCTCGCCGCGATCGGCTTCACGCTCTTCTTCTGGCTGGACCGCAAGGAGCTGCGCTCACTCAAGGGTCTGACGGAGCGGTCGGGCACGGCCAAGGCCGGCCACACCTTCCTCGTCAACAAGTACTACCTCGACCATCTGTACGAGAACGTGATCGTCGCGGGCATCAAGGGTCCGGTCGCCCGGGCCATGTACTGGGTGAACATGCACGTGATCGACGGGGTCGTGAACGGGGTCGGCCGGGGCACCACGGTGCTCGGTCGAGCGGTGTACCGCTTCGTGGACCAGGACACGGTCGACGGCGCGGTGAATGGGCTCGCGCGGGAGACGGACCAGGCCGGTGGCCTGCTCCGACCCCTGCAGTCGGGTCGGGTGCAGCGTTACGCGCTGTTCCTGTTCGGTTCCGTCGGGGTCATTGCCCTCGCGATCGCCATCTTCGGTTAGGGGAACACGAAAGATGAACTGGTT
This sequence comes from uncultured Acidimicrobiia bacterium, assembly GCA_963752335.1. GTDB lineage: Bacteria > Actinomycetota > Acidimicrobiia > IMCC26256 > JAENVU01 > JAENVU01. The sequence continues at coordinate 212,377 of CAVVXW010000003.1, forward strand.
CCACGATTGGGGTCTGACGCTGGCGATCTTCGTGCCGGCCGTCGGTCTGGGCTTGGTGCTGCTCGTGCCGAAGGCCGAGGAGAACACCGCGAAGGTCGTCGCGCTGCTCACGAGCCTCGTGACGTTGGCGGTCGGTGTCGGCATCCTCGCCGACTTCGACTACGGCCGCGCCGGGAAGCTGCAGTTCGGCGTCAACGAGAAGTGGATCGACGTCATCAGCGCGCGCTACCACCTGGGGCTCGACGGCATCTCGCTCCCGCTGCTGATCCTGTCGATGCTGATGACAGTGCTGTGCATCGTCTACTCGTGGAACCACTTCCCCGAGCCGCACAACCCGAAGGCGTTCCTGGCGCTGATCCTGGTGCTCGAGGTCGGCATGAACGGCACGTTCCTCGCCCAGGACCTGATCCTCTTCTTCATCTTCTTCGAGATCGTCCTGCTCCCGATGTTCTTCATGATCGGCGTCTGGGGAGGGCCCAACCGGGAGTACGCGTCGATCAAGTTCTTCCTCTTCACGCTGTTCGGCTCCGCGCTGATGCTGCTGAGCTTCCTGGCCCTGTTCTTCCTCCAGGGTTCGTTCCAGATCCCCGTGCTCGCGCACATGGGCGACGGCAACCTCGCGGAGACCACGCGTCTGCTGATCTTCGGCGGCCTGTTCCTCGGTTTCGCGATCAAGGTCCCGATGTTCCCGTTCCACACCTGGCTCCCCGATGCCCACACCGAGGCGCCGACCGTCGGTTCGGTGCTCCTGGCGGCCATCCTCCTGAAGCTCGGGACGTACGGCTTCATCCGCATCGCGCTGCCCACGTTGCCGCACGCGGCGCAGGCGTGGGCGCCGTGGATCGGCGCGCTCGCGGTGATCGGCATCATCTACGGCGCGCTGTGCTGCCTCGCCCAGACCGACATGAAGCGGCTGATCGCGTTCTCGTCGGTGGCGCACATGGGGTTCGTGATGCTCGCCATCGCGTCGCTCACCACGTTCGGCCTCAACGCCGCGGTGTTCGGGATGGTGGCGCACGGCTTGATCACCGGCATGCTCTTCTTCATCGCCGGTTCCATGCAGCACACCTACGGAACCCGGCAGATGAGCCGCCTCGGCGGCCTGCTCAAACAGGCGCCCAAGATGGGCTGGATCCTCGGCTTCTGCGCGATGGCCTCACTCGGGCTTCCCGGTCTCGCCGGCTTCTGGGGTGAGTTCCCGGCGGTGCTGTCTGCGTACAACCCCGGTGGTGACCTGTCTGCCCCGCTCTTCCGCACGTTCATGGTCATCGCCGCGGTCGGCACGGTCCTGGCCGCGGGATACCTGCTGTGGATGTACCAACGAGTGGCGTTCGGCGAGCCGAAGGCCGAGTTCGCGGACGCGCACATCCACGACGTGAGCACGATCGAGTGGATCGCGTGGACACCGCTGCTCCTGCTCATCGTGGTGCTCGGCGTGTACCCGGACACCGTCTTCTCGCTGAGCAACGACGCGGTGACCCACATCGCCCGGGCGTTCAAGGTCGGGTGACATCGTGAACCCCGGTTGGGACTTCCATGCGATCGCCCCGATCATCATCGTGTCGGCGACGATCGTCGTGGTGCTGATCGCCGACTTCTTCTTCGAGTACCGCGGCCGGTTCCAGACCCAACAGCTCGCGACCTTCGGTGTGCTCGCGGCGATGATCCCGATCATCTCTCTCGCGGTCGACGGAGGGACGCGCGATGTTCGGAGGCGGATTCGTCGTCGATCCGTACTCGCTGGTGTTCCAGGGGTTCTTCCTCGCGGCGGCGTACGTCTCGATGCTGCTCTCGGTCGACTACATCGGCGACGGCGACTACTACCAGGGCGAGTTCTACGTGCTGCTGCTCACGTCGCTGCTCGGCATGATGATCATGGCCAGCGCGCGGGACCTCGTCTCGATCTTCGTCGCGCTGGAGACGATCTCGATCCCGACGTTCGTGCTGGCCGGCTGGCGCAAGCACGATCCGAAGTCGAACGAAGCCGCGATCAAGTACTACCTCATCGGCGTCCTCTCGTCGGCGGTGATGCTCTACGGCATGTCGCTCGTGTTCGGGCTCACCGGATCCACGCTGTTGACCGACATCGCCCACAAGGTGGGCCGGATCGACGAGCCGCTGCTGCTCGTGGCCGGCTTCCTGACGATCGTCGGGTTCGCCTTCAAGGTGAGCGCCGTGCCGTTCCACTTCTGGGCCCCGGACACGTACGAGGGGGCGCCCACTCCGGTGACCGCGTTCCTCTCCGTCGCATCCAAGGCCGGTGGATTCGTGGCGCTGCTCTCGGTCGTGGTCTTCGGCTTCTTCCCGAACGCCGACATGTGGCAACCCGCGCTGTGGGTGCTCGCGGCCGCGTCGATGATCCTCGGCAACCTCGTCGCGCTGCGCCAGACCAACGTGATCCGCATGCTGGCCTACTCGTCGATCGCCCAGGGCGGGTTCATCCTCGTGCCGTTCGCAGTGGCGCCCGACGGCAACGCCCTCACCTCCTCGATCGAGGCCGTCGTCGTCTACATCCTCATCTACGGCGCCATGAACCTCGGCGCGTTCGCGGTCGTCATCGCGCTCGCCCGGCGGACGCGCAGCGCCGAGATCTCCAGCTTCGCCGGCCTCGGGCAGTACGCGCCGGTCATGGCGCTGATGATGTCGATGTTCCTGTTCTCGCTCGCCGGTGTCCCGCCGTTCGCGGGGTGGTTCGCCAAGTTCACGATGTTCCGCGCCGCGCTCGACGCGAACACGCCGGGCGCCACGGTGCTCGGTGCGATCGCGGCGGTCAGCTCGGTGATCGCGTTCTTCTACTACGTGCGGGTCGCAGCGCGAGATCTGGTTCCACCCGACCGGTGACGGCGCCGACACTGCCCCCATCGCCACCCCCACTGCGCTCAACGCGGCGGTGGTGCTGTGCGCGGCCGTCGTGCTCGTCGTGGGCGTGTATCCGCAGCTGTTCGCCCGATTGGGCGAGCTCGCCGCCGGCGGCTGATCCGGCGCCGTGGACGACGCGGGCCCACCGACGCCGCGGACCCCGATCGTCGAGCACATCCATCGACTCGGACCCATGCGGTTCGGCGACTTCGTCGAGCTCGCGTTGTACGGCCCCGGGGGCTTCTTCACCCGCGGCGGCGGGGCCGGCCGTGCCGGCCGCGACTTCCTGACCAGTCCCGAGATCGGGCCGCTCTTCGGCGTCTGCGTGGCGCGGGCGCTCGACCGGGAGTGGGCGCGCCAGGGTCGGCCGGATCCGTTCGTCGTTGTGGAGGCCGGCGCCGGGAACGGGCGGCTGTGCCGAGAGGTGCTCCGCGCCGGTCCGGAGTGCGCCCCCGCGTTGCACTACGTGCTCGTCGAGCGCAGTCCCGTCCTGCGTGCGCACCAGGCGGAGCACCTCCCGCTCGAGCCCCTCGCGGACGTCCTCGGCCCGGCGCGGCCGGGCGCACCCGACGACGCCGCGGTTCCCGTCGCCGGGCTCGGTCCGATCGTCAGCGCGCTCGCCGAGCTCCCGGCGCGCCCCGTCGACGGTGTCGTGCTCGCCAACGAGCTGCTCGACAACCTGCCCTTCGAGGTCGTGGTCCGGGAACCCGCCGGGTGGTCGGAGATCCGGGTCGGCATGACGGGGGACGATCTCGTCGAGATCCTCGTCCCGGCCGCGCCCGACCTCCTCGAGTGGGTCGGGGAGCTCGACGTGGCGCCAGGAACGCGGCTCCCCGTCCCGACGCGTGCCGTCGACTGGATCGTCGCCGCGGCGCACGAGCTCCGACGCGGCTCCGTGTGGATCGTCGACTACGCCGCGCCGTGGGTCGAGCTGGCGGCGCGCGACGGCGGTTGGCTCCGGACCTACGCGTCACACGAGCGCGCCGACGGACCGCTCGCCGCGCCCGGGTCGTGTGATGTCACCATCGACGTGCCCGTGGAGATGGTCGAGCGCGCCGCGCGTCGCGCCGGCCTCGCCGTCGCCACCTCCACCCAGGCGGCGTGGCTGCGCGACCTCGGGATCGACGGCCTCGTCGCCGAAGGCGCCGCCCGTTGGGAGGCCGGCGCCGCGGCGCCCGACCTGGAGGCGCTCGCCGGGCGGAGCCGCGGCGTCGAAGCCGCGGCGCTGACGGACCCCGGGGGTCTCGGGGCGCACACCGTCTTCGTCCTCACCACGTCCTGACGCCCTCCGGATAGCCTCCGGATCCCGGTCGCGAGAAGGGGAACGCGCATGGCGGACGTGACGCTCGAGGCACTGCTGGAGGAAGGCCGGACGTTCCCGGCGTCAGCCGAGTTCCGCGAGCGCGCCCTGGTGACGGACGCGGCGATGGCGGAGCGGGCCGCCGGGAACCCGGAGGGGTTCTGGGCCGAGCAGGCCCGCGAGCTGCTCGACTGGGAGACGGACTTCACCAGCGTCTGCGACTGGCAGCTTCCTTTCGCCACCTGGTTCGCGGACGGCCGACTCAACGTCTCCGCCAACTGCCTCGACCGCCACGTGGCGGCCGGCCACGGGGATCAGGTCGCGATCCTGTGGGAGGGCGAGCCCGGCGACACCCGCGCGATCAGCTACCGCGAGCTGCTCGACGAGGTCGCGCGCACCGCGAATGCGCTCAAGCGCATGGGGGTCGAGAAGGGCGACCGGGTCGCGGTCTACATGGGGATGGTCCCGGAGTTGGCCGTCGCGATGCTCGCGTGCGCCCGGATCGGCGCCGCCCACTCGGTGGTCTTCGGTGGCTTCACGGCCGACTCCCTGCGGGATCGCATCAACGACGCCGAGGCCCGGGTCCTCATCACCGCCGACGGTGCGTGGCGTCGTGGCGGCATCGTTCCCCTGAAGGACATCGCGGACGACACGCTGACCGGGACTCCGTCGATCGAGCGGTGCCTCGTCCTGCGCCGGACCGAGCAGGACGTCGCCATGACCGAGGGCCGCGACGTCTGGTGGCACGACGTCGTCCCGACCGAGTCCACCGAGTGCCGGCCCGAGCCGATGGGCGCCGAGGACCTCCTCTTCATCCTGTACACCAGCGGGACGACCGGTCGACCCAAGGGCATCATGCACACCACGGGCGGGTACCTGACCCAGGTCGCGTTCACGTTCAAGTACGTGTTCGACATCCACCCCGACACGGACGTGTACTGGTGCACCGCCGACTGCGGTTGGGTGACGGGTCACTCGTACATCGTCTACGGGCCCCTCGCGAACCGCGCGACGACCCTCATGTACGAGGGGACCCCGGACCACCCGGGCAAGGATCGTTTCTGGTCGATCGTGGAGCGCTACGGCGTGACGATCCTCTACACCGCTCCGACGGCCATCAGGACCTTCATGAAGTGGGGCGCCGAGTTCCCCGACGCCCACGACCTGTCCTCGCTCCGCCTGCTCGGCTCGGTCGGGGAGCCGATCAACCCCGAGGCCTGGGTCTGGTACTGGCAGCAGATCGGTGGCGGTCGGTGCCCCGTGGTGGACACGTGGTGGCAGACCGAGACCGGCGCCATCATGATCAGCCCCCTCCCGGGCGCGACCGTGGCCAAGCCCGGGAGCGCGACGTTCCCCCTCCCGGGGATCGGCGCGGAGATCGTGAACGACGACGGCCGGCCCGTGGGGATCCCGGGTGGCGGCTACCTCACGCTGACCCGTCCGTGGCCCTCGATGCTGCGCGGGATCTGGGGTGACCCGGACCGCTACCGCACGACCTACTGGTCGCGCTTCGAGGGCCGGTATTTCGCCGGCGACGGTGCCAAGCAGGACGCCGACGGCTACTACTGGCTGCTCGGCCGGGTCGACGACATCATGCTCGTCGCCGGCCACAACATCTCGACCACCGAGGTGGAGTCCGCGCTGGTGTCCCATCCGGGCGTCGCCGAGGCCGCCGTGGTGGGCAAGACCGACGCCACCACCGGTCAGGCCATCGCCGCCTTCGTGATCCTGCGGGCGGGCAACGAGCCCTCCGACGCGCTCGCCACGGAGCTGCGCGACCACGTCGGCCGGCACATCGGCCCCATCGCGAAGCCGAAGTCCATCCTGTTCACGGAGGAGCTTCCGAAGACCCGCTCGGGCAAGATCATGCGCCGGCTCCTCCGCGACGTCGCCGAGGACCACGCCCTCGGGGACGTCACGACGCTGGCCGACCCGGCGGTGGTCGACGGGATCAAGGCGCGCTACCTCGCGACGGCGACGGACGAGGACTGATCTTGGCCCGCCCGTTCGTGGCCCCGGAGCACTGGACCTGGCGGGACGGGCCCGTGGACCCCGGCCGCTCCGTCGTGGTCGACATCGACGGCGTGCTCTCCGAAGCGGCCACCCGTCAGCACTACCTGGAGGCGCCGCGCCGGGATTGGCGAGCGTTCTTCGACGCGTGCGGTGAGGATCCGGTGATCGAGGAGGTCCGCGTGATGCTCGACCTCCTCGACCGCGGGATCCAGGTGATCCTGCTCACCGCACGCCCGCAACGCGTGCACGAGCTCACCGAGGCGTGGCTGCGCCGCTACCAGATCCGGTGGGAGCTGCTCATCATGCGCCCGTGGGGCGACTACGAGCTGTCGCGTGACTTCAAGCAGCTCTCGTTGTGGGACCTGCGCCAGTACGGCTTCGAGGTCCTGCTCGGCATCGAGGACGACCGGCGCAACGTCGAGATGCTGCGCGCCGAAGGGGTGCCGACCCTCTACCGCCACTCCGGCTACTACGACTGATCGGTCGCGCCGCGTCGGCCGGGCCACCACATGTGGTCGCCGCCGATGCGCATCACGGCGGGGAGCGCGGTCATGCGGGTGACGAGCGCGTCGATCAGGATCGCGACGGTCATCCCGAATCCGAACTGCTTCACCGGCGCGCCCGGCTGGAAGACGTAGGACACGAACACGAAGATCATGATGAACGCGGCGGCGATGACCACGTGACCGCCTTCGGCGAGACCCCGCCGCACGGCCTCGGGCGCGCCGTAGGTCTCGCGCTCCTCGCGCATCCGTGACACGAGGTACACCTCGTAGTCGTTCGAGAGACCGAACAGCACGGCGAAGAAGACCGGCGCGAGCAGCGACAGGATCGGGATGTTGGCGGGGATGCCGATCCAGCTGCGACCCCAGCCGAAGGTGAGGAACGCGACCAGCACTCCGTACGTCGCGAGGATCGTCACGATGTTGAAGAGCGCGGCCTTGAGCGGGATCCACACCGAGCGGAACACGCTCCCGAGGATGACGAGCGCGACGAGCACCACCAGTGCGATGAACAGGGGCAGCCGCTGGGCGACCCGGTCGTCGAGATCCACGAACACCGCGTTCCGTCCCGTGACGAGCGCGGTGAGCGGCGTTCCCGCGGTGGCCTGGGGCAGGGTGGTGTCGCGCAGGTGCGTCACCAGGCTGGCGGTCGCACCCGACTGCGCGCCGGAGGACGGGATGACCTGCAGCACCGCGGTCGTCCCCGACGGGTTGAGCTGGGGTGGGGTGACGGCGGCGACGTCCGGCGCCTGCGCCAGGTCCTGGAACAGCGCCGTGAGCTGCGCCTGGACGCCGGCGTCCCCGGTCGGGATCTCGACCACGACGAGGAACGGATCGGTCGAGCCCGACCCGAACGCCTGGGTCTGGACGTCCCACGCCCGGTACTGGGTCGAGTCGGTGGGGAACAGGGAGTTGTCGAGTGGCCCGAGGCGCAGGTCCCCCTTGAACACCGGGATCGCGAGCACCAGGAGGACGACCATGGCTGCCGTGAGCATGAAGGGCGCGGTCCGGTCGACCAGCGCCGCCCACCGTCCCATGCGTGTGCGTTCGGGGTCGGCGACGGCTTCGCGTGCCCACGGCACCCGGGCCGTGGCCAGGCGCGTCCCCACGATCCCGACGATCGCGGGCAACAGGGTGAGCGCGGCCAGGACCACCGCGGCCACGACCAGCACCACCGCGTACACGATCGCGGTCACCGACGGGACCTGGAACACGAGGAGGGCGACGAGCGCGACCACGACGGTCGCCCCGGCCGTCAGCACCGCATGACCGATGGTGGCCAGCGCGCGACCGGACGCGATGTCGGGCGTCTCGCCGGCCTCGATGTGATCCTTGGTCCGGCTGATGACGAAGAGGCCGTAGTCGATGCCCACCCCGAGCCCGATCATGACCGCGGTGGTCTCCGAGATCGTGGGCACATCGATGAAGTTCTCCAGGATCCGGACGAGCCCGACGCCGAGCCCGACCCCCACGAGTGCGCCGACCACCGGCCACGCGAAGGACCACCAGGTCGACAGCGCCACCAGGAGGATGATCAGAGCGATGATCAAGCCGTAGAGCACGAGCACCGGCTTGACGTCGATCGGTTGTGAGCCGGGGAGCGAGCCGCCGAGCTCGATCTGCAGGCTCGGAGTGCGGTACTTCGCGACCGATGCGGAGAGCGCATCGAACGCGGCGTGTCCGTTGTCCGGCAGGTCCTGGAAGGGTTGCTGGTACGCGACGTTGACCAGCGCGGTCGCGCCCGACTTCGAGAGCAACGCCGCGTTCGAGAACGGGCCGGTGACGGATCCGACGCCGCTCAGGCCCCGCAGCGCCGTGATGCTGTTCTCGAGCGCGAGCCGGAGGGTCGGGTCGGTCGTCAGGTTGGTGCCGTCGGGGCTGTGGTACACGACCGTCGCGCTCGTCCCGGCCGCCGCCGGGAAGCTCTGGCCGAGCAGGTCCAGTGCCTCCTGGGACGAGGCACCGGGAAGCGTGAAGTTGTTGTTGGGCTTCGCGCCGAGACCGATCCCGACGGCCCAGACCGCGACCATGACGACGAGCCACGCGCCGAAGACCCACCAGTGCCGGCGAGCCGCGAACCCGCCCCATCGTTGCAGCATGATTCCCCCACTTCCCGAAGGTCCGACGTCGCTACCACACGCCGGCGTGCCGGGTCACCCCCGACGATGACGGTTGCGCCCGTCAGGGTGCCTGGCCGGCGCGATTGGGACAGATCGTTGCCTTCACCTCAGTCGGTCGATGACGTGCCGAGCGCGGCACCGACGATGCCGGCGTCGTTGTGGAGCTGCGCCGCGACGATCTCGGTGCGCAGGTCGATCCGGGGCAGGAACTTGTCGGCCTTCTTGCTGACCCCGCCGCCGATGATGATGAGGTCCGGCCAGAGCAGGCGCTCGACGAGCTCGAGGTAGCGCTGCAGGCGGTGGGCCCAGTGCTTCCACGAGAGGTCCTCGCGTTCGCGGACGGCCTCCGCCGCGAACTCCTCGGCGGCGCCGCCTTCGAGCGGGAGGTGTCCCAGCTCCGTGTTCGGGATCAAGACGCCACCGGAGAACACCGCGCTCCCGATCCCGGTCCCGAGCGTCACCATCACGACGCTCCCCGTGTGCCCGCGACCGGCTCCGAAGCGGACCTCGGCCACGCCCGCGGCATCGGCGTCGTTCATCACCGTGATCTTGCGGCCGATGGTGCGGCCGAAGTGCTCGACCGCGTCGACGCCGATCCAGGCCCGGTCGATGTTCGCCGCGGTCTCGACGACCCCGTTGCGCACGACGGCAGGGAGGGTCAACCCGATCGGGCCGGGAGCGTCGAGCTGGGTCAGCACCTCGCCGACGGCATCGGCGACACGATCGGGCGTCGGTGGGGTCGGCGTGAGCACGCGGACTCGCTCGGCCGCGAGCTCACCCACGCGGACGTCGACCGGAGCACCCTTGATCCCCGTACCGCCGATGTCGACGCCGATCGCGTGCGTGCTGTCCTGCATCCGTGGCCCTCCGGTGACGAGGTTACGGCTCCATCGATGTCGGTGGTGCGACCGGATCGTCGGGACCGGCCGCGGGACCTTCGGCCTCGAGCCCGAGCATCCGCTTGGCGGGAACCGCGATCAGCCCCGACAGGGTGACGGTCCCGACGATGATCAGGAATGTCACCGGGAAGGAGCACCCGCGCGCCGTCGACGCCCACTTCCTGGAGCGGCACCGCGAACGTCGCGGCGGTCGACGCGGCCACGATCCCGCGCGGATCCATCAGCCCGATGAACACGCGCTCCTCGCGCGAAAGGTCGGTCCCGATCGTCGCGACCATCGTCACGAGTGGCCGTACCACCAGCACGAGCACCGCGAGCAGACCGAGGCTGGGCCACAGCACGCTACGGAGCTCGTTCCCGGTCACGGTGGCCGAGATGGAGATGAACAACAAGCCGATGATCAGCTCGACGAGGGTGCGGAAGAACGGCGGGTCCTCGGGGGAGTGCAGCGTCGGGAGGTTCGCGACCGCGATTCCCATGGTGATGGCGGCGATGAGCCCGGTGTCGTCGCGCACCGCGTTGGCCACCGCGGCGATCGCGACGACGAGCGCGATCGTGACCTCCGTCGCGAGGACGCCGCGAACGTGCAGGCGCTCGATGAGCAACCACAGGAGCACCATGCCGACGATCCCGGCGGCGACACCGACCGCGAGGCTGGCGCCGAACTGCAGCACCTCGCGCCCGAGCCGCAGCCCGACGCCGTGACGCAGTGCCTGGAACGTGACCGCGCCGAGGATGGCGCCGATCGGGTCGATCGTCGTGCTCTCCCACTCGAGGATCGCGGTGAGTCGCCGGCCCGGTCGGGACAGGCGCAGGAGTGGTGCCACGACCGTCGGCCCCGAGACCACGAGGATGGCCCCGAGCATCACCGCGGTGCCGGTGGAGACCGGGAGGAGCAGCCGTGCGGTGACCGCGGCGCCCACCCAGGTGATCGCCACGCCGCGGAACACGAGCCTGCGGACGACGCGCTGGCTGTGGCCCTCGAGGTCGCGCAGCCGCAGGTGGAGCCCGCCCTCGAAGAGGATGACGGCGACCGCGAGGCTCACCATCGGCGTGAAGGCGTCGCCGAAGAGTGCGGTGGGATCGACCGTCCGGGTGAAACGACCCGCGGCGAACCCGACGGGGAGCAGGAGCACGATCGCGGGCAGCCGCACGCGATCGGCCAGGACCTGGCATCCGACGGCGAGGGCCAGGAGCAGGCCGAGCCCGACGAAGATCTCCGACTCGGTCATCGGTCGCGCGGGTGGCGACGGAGCGGGTCCTGGCATCGGGAGACGTTGCCACCGGGTGTGATCCGGCTGCAACCGGCGCGACCACAGAACCCGCTCCGGGAACGCGGCCGGGTGCCGGTACGTTGTCCGGAGCATGAGTCGGAACACCATCAAGACCTATGTCCTCCTCGCCGCCTTCGGCGGGCTGTTGATGGCGATCGGATCCTTCTGGGGCCGAACCGGCCTGTTCATCGGCCTCGGCCTCGGCCTCGTCATGGTGGGAGGCTCGTACTGGTTCAGCGACAAGCTCGCGGTCGCCTCGGCCAAGGCCCGGCCGGTGTCCGAGCAGGAGGCACCGGAGCTCTACGCCATCGTGACGGACCTCGCCCGGCGCGCCGGCGAGCCGATGCCGCGGGTCTTCCTCTCCCCCGAGGCCCAGCCGAACGCCTTCGCGACGGGCCGGAACCCCTCGAACGCCGTGGTCTGCGTGACCCAGGGCCTGATGCAGGTCCTGGACACCGAGCAGATCCGTGGTGTCCTCGCCCACGAGATGAGCCACGTGAAGAACCGGGACATCCTGATCGGTTCGGTCGCGGCGGCGCTCGCGATGGCGATCACGCTGGTCGCGCGCCTCGCGATGTGGGGAGCGATGTTCGGCGGTGGCGGCGGTGACCGCGACAACGGCAACGTCGTCGGCGCTCTCCTCCTCGCGATCCTCGCCCCGCTCGCGGCCGCCGTGATCCAGATGGCGATCAGCCGGTCGCGCGAGTACGAGGCGGACCGCTCGGCCGCTGAGCTCATCGGCACCGGTGAGCCGCTGGCTCAGGCGCTCGAGAAGATCGAGGCGTACGCGAGACGCGTCCCGATGCAGGTGACGCCGGCGCAGGCGACGGCCTACATCGTCAACCCGCTGACCGGCCGTCGGGTGCAGTTCGCCAACCTGTTCTCGACGCACCCGTCCACCGCCGACCGGATCGCGCGACTGCGTCACGCGGCCTGACGAACCCAGCGTTTGCAGCCTGAACGAGCACCGGCGCCGCCGGGTGCGACGCGTCGGCGCGCAGCCCCAGCGCTACGATCGGCCGTCCGACCGGCCCTGATCGCGGCCTTCCCGGGGAGAGTGCGTGCAGACATCCGAGGATTCGGTCACCGGCCTGCGCGCACGGCACACCGTCGTCATCTTCCTGGTGAGTCTGGCCGGACTGCTGCTCGAAGTGGGCTACACGCGGGTCGTCTCGTACAAGCTCTGGTACTACTACACCTACCTCGTTCTCGGACTGGCGCTGCTCGGCATCGGGTCGGGCGGAATCTTCGTCGTGATCTGGCCGCGCCTGCGCCGCGCCTCGACCGATGTCGTCATCGGGATCTGCTCGCTCGTCTCGGCCGTCGCGATCGCGGGGGGTTACTTCCTCGTCGCCCGGCTCCCGATCGACACGGTGCAGATCTGGGACTACGGCACTTCTGCATCGTTCAAGAGCCTCGCCAAGCTCGGCCTGATCTGCTTCGTGCTCTTCGCGTCGTTCGTGCCTCTGGGCATCATCGTGTCGACGATTCTCGGCCGCGGCGGGAAGCGCGTCGGGCGCCTCTACTTCGCAGACCTCGTGGGCGCCGGCCTGGGCTGCGCGCTCGCGATCCCCTTGATCACCCGTCTCAGCCCGCCTCAGGTGATCGTGCTGGCCGCCACGATCTTCGCGGTCGTGGCCGTCTCCGTCTCCACGTCGCCGTGGCGCGCCGCGATCCTCGTGCCCGGCGTCGTGCTGGTGCTCGTGCTCGCGACCGTCACGACCGGGTCGGGCCTGGTCGATGTCCTGCCCGAGCTCCGCAAGGCCGACCCGTCTCATGCCGCCTACTCGGAATGGGGTCCCGTCTTCCGGGTGGACGTCGCCGAGATCCGGCCCGGTCTGAAGTCGCTCTTCCACGACGGCAGCTTCGGGTCGGCCATCTACCGGTACGACGGCAACGCCGGGGCGGTGACGCGATTCGACAAGGACCCGCGGTCACTGCCGTTCGCCACGATGGGCCGTAAGCCCGGCAACACGCTCATCATCGGTTCCGCCGGCGGGAACGAGATCGTCGCCGCCCTGCACTACGGCGCGAAGCGGATCGACGGCGTCGAGCTCAACCCGGTGACGGTGGATCTGGTGACCCAGCGCTACCGGAAATTCGCAGGGGATCTCCAGGACCAGCCGGGTGTCGCGATCCATCAGGGCGACGGTCGCACCTACCTCGCACGGAGCGACGACCGCTACGACGTGATCTGGTTCGTCGCGCCGGACAGCTACGCCGCGAACAACGCCGCGTCGTCCGGAGCGTTCGTCCTGTCGGAGAGCTATCTGTACACGACCGACATGATCAAGGAGAGCCTGCGCCACCTCACGCCCGACGGCATGCTGGTCGTGCAGTTCGGCGAGTTGAACTTCCACGACGCACCGAATCGAACCGCGCGCTACGTCATGACGGCGAGGAAGGCGCTCGAGGAGACCGGGATCCGGAATCCGGGTGATCACCTCGTCGTCGCGCCGTTCGTCACCAACGCCTCGGGGGATCTCTCGACCATCATGGTCAAGCGGACCCCGTTCACGCCGTCGGAGGTTCGGCGGTTCCAGCAGGGCATCGCCGCGATCCCGGAGGAGGAGTTGTCCTGGGCACCCGGCGTCGCACCCGGTCCGGGAATCGTGCCCACGCTCGCCGGTGGGACCGACGCCCAGGCATCGGCCGCCGCCGCCTCGTACGACCGCCAGGTCGGCCCGATCAGCGACGACGGACCGTTCTTCTGGCACTTCGCGAGCTTCTCGCAGGTCGCGCGCAACTTCTTCACGCCCATCCGCGCGACGGATCCGGAGGATTCGATCGGTGAGCGCGTGCTCCTCCTGCTCCTCGGGATCGCGGTGCTCTACGCCGCCGTGTTCCTCCTCGTGCCGTTCGTCTTCGTCCGCCGCGAATGGCGCGCGTTGCCGCTCAAGGGAGTCTCGGCGGTGTTCTTCTCCGCCCTCGGGCTCGGCTTCATCCTGTTCGAGATCACGATGATCCAGCGGCTGGTGCTCTTCCTGGGGTACCCGACGTACTCGCTCACCGTCACGTTGGCGTCCCTCCTCGTCTTCACCGGGCTGGGCGCGCTGCTCAGCAACCGTGTGGGGGTGCGTGCCCGGCCCGCGATGGTGGCGGTGTTCGCCGTGCTCTGTGGCCTGACGGTCTTCTACGAGTTCGGGCTCGACAGCGTGACGAACGGCTTGTTGGACCAGTCGCTCACGGTCCGCGTCGTGGTGGCGCTCGCGATGCTCGCGCCGCTCGGCTTGTGCCTCGGCATGTTCATGCCGCTCGGGCTCGGCGTCGTCAACGGCCTCTCGGCCCATCCCGACGAGTACGTGGCGTGGGCCTGGGCGGTGAACGGGTTCTTCTCGGTGATCGGATCCGTGCTCTCCACGATCCTCGCGATGTCGATCGGGTTCCGGTCGGTGCAGCTCATCGCACTGGGCGTGTACGCCGTGGCCGTCCTCGCCTTCGCCCGGTTGTCGTCCCAGGCGGCCAGGCTGGAACCGATCCCTGTCCTCGACGGCGTGCTCCCCGAGCGCATTCCCGACGCCGTGCTGGACTGAGCCGCGTTCCGAGCCGCGGCCGTGGCGGCCGGCAGAGGCCACGAGCGTCCGCCCGACACGACGACCGCGGCTGCGCCGTCCGTCCGCCCCGAGTAACCAGTCGCGGAAGTTCGTGTACTGGAGTGGCAGGTCGAAGTCCTCGTCCTTCAGGGCCGCGATCACGGCCTGGAGGTCGTCGCGCTTCTTGGCGGTGACCCGGATCTGTTCTCCCTGGATCTGGTGCTGAACGCCCTTCTTGCCGAGACCCTTGATGAACTTGCCCACCTGCCGGGCCTTCTCGTCGGTGATGCCCATGCGCAAGGTCACCGTCTGGCGCACCGTGGTCTTGGCCGCCTCCTCGACACCGCCGTAGTCGAGCGCCTTCAGCGACACGTGGCGCTTGACCATCTTCTCCTCGAGGACCTGACGCAACGCCTGCAGCCGCGGCTCGGACTCGGTGTGCAGCTCGATGGTCTTCTCCTTCAGCGCGACCGAGCTGTCGGTTCCCTTGAAGTCGAAGCGCTGCGAGATCTCGCGTGCGGCCTGGTCGACGGCGTTGCGGACCTCCTGCATGTCGAGCTCGGACACGACGTCGAAACTGGGCATGACGAGGACAACTCCGTGAAAGAGGGTCTGGAGGGCCTTGCTACTCTACGCCCGGGTCCGTACCCGAGAGGCCAAAGGGAACTGGCTGTAAACCAGTTGCGCAAGCTACGGGGGTTCGAATCCCTCCGGGCCCACCACCCCGTCCCGCTGAGTTCGACCGCTTCGGCAGTCGAGGGACGACTCTCGATCCCGACTCGGGTCAGATCATCCTCTGCATCACCACGACGTCGAGCCAGCGGCCGAGCTTGCGACCAACCTCGTGCTCGGTGCCCACGATCTCGAACCCGCAGCGCCGGTGCAGCGAGATCGACGCCCCGTGACCGCCCACGATCCTCGCGATCACGGAGTGGTAGCCGTAGGTCTGGGCCAGCCGGAGCAGCTCGGCCAGGATCTGGTGACCGACGCCGGTGCCCCGTTGGTCGGTCCGGACGTACACCGAGTCCTCGACCGTCGTCCGGTACGCAGGCCGTTCCTTGTACGGCGAGAGGGAGCCGAATCCGATGACCGCGCCGGTCTCGTCGACGGCGACCACGGCCGGGTGGCCGCCGCTGTGCGCCGCGATCCAGGCTTGTTGGTCCTCGAGGCTCCGGGGGACGAGATCGAAGGTGACGGTCGACCCGGCGACCTCGACGTTGTAGATCGCGAGGAGGGCATCCGCGTCGGCGAGGGTGGCGGAGCGAAGGCTGGTCGGCACGACCCGGACGGTATCGGACCACGCCCGGGTTGCTAACCTCTCCGGGTTCGGTCCGGATCGGGCCGGCACGACGCCCCCTTAGCTCAGTCGGCAGAGCACTTCCATGGTAAGGAAGGGGTCTACGGTTCAAGTCCGTAAGGGGGCTCCGACGCGGTGTCGGGGTCGGTGGCCTCGGCGACGTGTGGACCGCGGTCCAGCCCTGGTGCCGCACCCGGCGGGATAGCTCAGCTGGTCAGAGCGCACGGCTCATAATCGTGAGGTCGAGGGTTCGATCCCCTCTCCCGCTACTCGAAGACGACGACTCGGCGGAGGTCGGGGCTCACGGATCCCCGGGGATACCAGACACTTCCGCGATCGTGCCGCCCCGAGCACGAAGCACCGGCGGAGTGCGAGCAGCCTCGGAGCGTCCCGACCGGGCGCTCGCAGGTACCCTGCGAGCGAGCGAAGAGGCCGAGAAGACGGAGCAACGGAGATGGCGTCGGACAAGCGGCTCAAGGTGACCCTTGCCTGCGAGGAGTGCAAGCGCAGGAACTACATCACCAAGAAGAACAAGAACAACGACCGCGAGCGGATCGAGATGAAGAAATACTGCCGCTTCGACCGTCGGCACACGCTCCACAAGGAGACCCGTTGAACGGTGGCGTTCGCCGCCGGTTCGCTCCGCCGGCTCGCCCGGTCGCCCGCCCGACCGCCCGGCCGACGTAACCTCGCCCCGCTCCCACAGGTCTGATCCCCGCTTCGGAACGGAGCATCCATGGTGGACGAGACCGAGCTGATCCGCGCTGCCCAGGCCGGCGACCGCACCGCGTTCGACGAGCTGGTCCGGGCGACCTACACCGACCTCTTCACCCTGGCCGTCCGATTGACCGGGAACGAGGAGGACGCACGCGACGTGGTCCAGGACGCTTACCTGCGGGCGTGGAAGGGCATCGGCGGATTCCGTGGAGACGCTGCGCTCTCGACCTGGCTCTACCGCATCACCGCGAACTGTGCGTCCACGCACCTCTCGCGGCGGCGTCGCACGCGCACCGAGCCCTTCGCCCCCGGCTTCGACCCCGCCGAGCTCCGTTCGGACCTCCAACCCGAGTCGATGACCGAGTCGACGCTCGACCTCGAGCGCATCGGGCGCGCGGTCGACGAGCTCCCGCCGAAGCTGCGGGCGGTGGTCGTGCTCCGGGACGTGTACGGCCTCGCTCACGAAGCGATCGCCGAGGAGCTCGGGATCTCCGTGTCCGCGGCCAAGGTCCGATTGCACCGCGCTCGGAAGCGTCTGCGCGACGAAGTGTTCGAGGAGAAGGGAGCGGCCCGTGCGATATGAGGACGTCGCGGACGTGTTGCCGGGCCTGGTCGACGGCACCGCCGAGGTCGACGAGCGCACCCGTGCATTCATCGAATCCGATCTGCGCTGCCAGGCCGAGCTCGCCCGGTACCGCCGGCTGCTCCGAGGGTTGGGGACGCTGCGCACCACCTACCTCGAGCCCGCGCCCGGTGGGCTGGCCCAGACGCTGAACGCGCTCGCCGCGGAAGGCGAGCGCCGCATGGCGCGTTCGATCCTGACCGGCAGGCGCATGGTGGTGGCCGGTGCTGCGCTCGGTGGCGCGGCGGTCGCCGGCGCCGCGACCGCGGCGGTGTTCGCGGCCCGCTCGCGCCGCCGCCTCCTCGCCGGCTGAACCCCGCACTCGCGGCACGAGGCCGACCGCGGTTCCCGTGTCCACGCCACGACCGGACACCGCGACGTCACCGACGTGGTTCCCCGCGTCCGAGGGGCCAGATCCGGGCATGAGATGCCGGAGGCGCCTGGGCTAGGCTCGGCCGTCCGGCCCCCGCGCGCCCGGAGGGCAGTAGCTCGAATTTGGCAGAGCTCCGGTCTCCAAAACCGGCGGTTGGGGGTTCGAGTCCCTCCTGCCCTGCTCCGAAGACGACCAACCCGGGACCCGTCCCAGGAAGGCCCCAGCGGTGACACAACAGAACCGACAGATGCGGCGGATGGCGCAGAAGCAGGGCGCCGACAAGCCGCGCGCGCCCGAACGCCGGCCGACGAATCCCACACGTACCGAGCGCACCGGACCCCGTCAGTTCTTCGCCGAGGTCCAGGGTGAGCTGCGCAAGGTCGCCTGGCCGACTCGCAGTGAGGTCATCAACTCCACCATCATCGTGTTGATCGCGGTGGTCGTCATGACCTCACTGATCTTCGGCGCCGACTACCTCTTCGCCAAGGGCGTCCTCTTCCTCTACGACTGAGCCAATGACTGACGACGACTTCACGGATCCCGCCGCGCCCGCAGCCGACGACGACGCTGGTTCGCGTGCCGACATCCCCGGTTCCGATCCGGACCCCGACCCCGACCCGTCACCCGGTCCGGACGCGCCCGCGGACGCGTCCCGCGACTCGATCGAGTCCACCGAGGACGAGACGGTGGTGGTGGAGGAGGTCGTGCTCCCCGCCGATGCGGAGATGGTCGAGGTCGATGCGGACGAGGACGACGACGAACCCGTCGTCGCCGAGCCGAGCCCGTACGACCGCCCCGGCCGGTGGTACGTGGTGCACACCTACGCGGGCTACGAGAACAAGGTGAAGCAGAACCTGGCCAGCCGGGTCCGCTCGATGAATGTCGAGGAGCGGATCTTCGAGGTCGTCATCCCGATGGAAGACGTCATCGAGTTCAAGAACGGCCGCAAGGTCGTGGTCCAGAAGAAGGTCTGGCCGGGGTATCTCCTGATCCGCATGGGCCTCGACGACGACTCGTGGTACGTCGTGCGCAACACCCCCGGTGTCACCGGATTCGTGGGCAGTGGCGCGAAGCCGACCCCGCTGACCCGGCGTGAGGTCGAGGAGTGGCTGGGCAAGGGTGAGACACCCGAGGGCGTGCAGGAGAAGAAGGTCCGGCCGCGGCTCGAGTACGAGATCAGCGAACAGGTTCGGGTCACCTCGGGTCCGTTCGCCGACTTCAACGGTGCGATCAGCGAGATCGACGTCGACCGCTCGAAGCTCAAGGTGCTCGTCAACATCTTCGGCCGCGAGACCCCGGTCGAGCTCGAGTTCGGCCAGGTGGCCAAGCTGTAGCAAGCGTCACGGGCGCCCGGGTGTTCCCGGGGGTCCGGGGACCGGGTCGTCCGCACGATGGTCGGACCGAGCCCGAACCAAGTCAGATGTCCCGAGACGCGGCCGCGTTCGTCGGGACTCGAGCCCGAAGCGTGAGCGGAGGGCGAGCAGCCTCGTAGCGTCCCGGAGGGCGGCCGCAGGTACCCTGCGGCCGAAGCGAAGAGGCAGAAGAGACGGAGCAATCAAGATGGCGAAGAAGAAGCTCGCCGCGGTGGTGAAGATCCAGATCCAGGCCGGGGCCGCGACGCCCGCGCCGCCGGTCGGGACGGCACTCGGCCCGCACGGCATCAACATCATGGACTTCTGCAAGGCGTACAACGCCGCGACGGAGAACCAGCGGGGTCAGATCATCCCCGTCGACATCTCGATCTACGAGGACCGGACGTTCACCTTCGTCACCAAGACGCCGCCCACGCCGTTCCTGCTCCGCCAGGCGGCCGGCATCGAGAAGGGCAGCGGCGTCACGCCCCGCGAGAAGGCCGGCAAGGTGACCCGCGCTCAGGTCCAGGCCATCGCCGAGCAGAAGATGCCCGACCTCAACGCGATCGACCTCGAAGGTGCCATGGCCCAGGTCGAGGGAACCGCCCGGTCGATGGGCATCGACGTCGTCTGAAGGACCGACGACCCGAAGCAGTACTGCACCACCTGCCCGTGGAGGACCTCGCCGCGGGAGCCCAGGAACCCGGAGGGACCGTGACAATCGGCGTCGTAGCGGAGCGGAGACGCCACCGAGCTCCGCACGACCCGAAGGCAGCGCCGGTATCCCGGCGCCGAGCAAGGAGCGACCGAGAAGATGAAGCACGGCAAGAAGTACGCGGATGCCAGCAAGCGGTTCGACCGCGAGCGGCTGCACGAGCCGGCCGAGGCCATCGACCTGGTCAAGAACCTGGCGCCGGCCAAATTCGACGAGACGGTGGAGGCGGCGTTCCGTCTCGGCGTCGACCCCCGCAAGGCCGACCAGATGCTGCGGGGCACCGTGTCGCTGCCTCAGGGCACCGGCAAGAGCGTGCGGGTCGCGGTGTTCGCCAAGGGTGACGCTGCTCGCGCGGCCGAGGAGGCCGGCGCCGACATCGTCGGGGCCGAGGACCTCGTGACCCGGGTCGAGGGCGGCTTCATGGACTTCGACGTGGCGATCGCGACCCCGGACCTCATGGGCCAGGTGGGCAAGCTCGGGCGCTCGCTCGGTCCCCGCGGGCTGATGCCGAATCCCAAGACCGGCACCGTGACCCCCGATGTCGCCAAGGCCGTGGGCGAGTTCAAGGCCGGCAAGGTCGAATACCGCACCGACCGGTACGGCAACGTCCATGTGCCGCTCGGCAAGGTCAGCTTCGGCGCGGACGCGCTGGTCGACAACTACGTCGCGGTGCACGACGAGCTGATGCGGGCCAAGCCCGCGTCGGCGAAGGGTCGCTACGTGAGGGGCATCAGCGTCTCGTCGACGATGGGCCCGGGTGTCCGGATCGATCCCGCGCGGAGCCGCCCCGAGGAGCACGCCGGCGGCGCGACCAGCTAGGGTCCTGCCCGGAAACAGATCTTCTGCCGCAGACCTTCGGTCGCCCTCCGGGGCGGTAATGGGCTCCTGGCCCGCCGGACGAGGCGAACCTGACCGACCCCGCTCGGGTCCGTCGGCGTCGCATGCGGCCCCGGACCGAGTGAGAGGACGGAAGGACTCGTGGCCAGACCCGAGAAGGTGGCGGTCGTCACCGAGATCCGCGAGCGGCTCGCCGACGCCGACGCGACCGTGTTGACCGAGTACCGGGGTCTCAAGGTGAGCGAGCTCGCGACGCTGCGCGGCTCTCTGCGTCCGGCCGGCACGGACTTCAAGATCTACAAGAACAGTCTCGCCCGGCGCGCGGTGGAGGAGGCCGGGCTCGGCGATCTCATCCCGTTGCTCCAGGGCCCGACCGCGATCGCGTTCGTCAGGGGCGACGCCGTCATCGCGGCCAAGGCGCTGCGGGACTTCGGCCGGACCAACCAGGCGCTGGTGGTCAAGGGAGGCCTGCTCGGCACCAAGGTTCTCGTCGCGTCCGATGTCGCCGCGCTCGCCGACATCGCCCCGCGCGACGAGCTCCTCGCCCGGCTGGCCGGGGGATTCCAGGCACCGATGGTCAAGGCGGCGGGCCTGTTCCAGGCGTTCACCCGGAACATGGCCTACGGCCTCAAGGCCCTGATCGACGAGCGGATCAGCGCCGGGGAACCAGCACCGGGACCCGAGGCCGAGCCGGCCGCGGAATCCGAGGCCGAGACCGACACCGAGTCCGACTCCGAGACGGCGGCCGAGACCGAGACCGACACCGAATCCGACGCTCCCGCGTCGGACGACTGATCTGACCAAGAGAAAAGGGACACCGAAATGGCGATGAGCACCGACGAGCTCCTGGACGTCTTCAAGAACATGACCGTCCTCGAGCTGAACGAGTTCCTCAAGGCGTTCGAGGACGAGTTCGGCGTGACCGCAGCCGCCCCCGTGGCGGTCGCAGCGGTCGGAGCCGCTCCGGCGGCCGGCGGCGAGGCAGCCGCAGCCGAGGAGAAGGACGAGTTCGACGTGGTCCTGGCCGCGGCCGGGGACAAGAAGATCCAGGTCATCAAGGAGGTCCGCGCGCTCACGAGCCTCGGGCTGAAGGAGGCCAAGGAGCTGGTCGACAACGCACCGAAGCCCGTGCTCGAGAAGGCGTCCAAGGAGGACGCCGAGAAGGCCAAGTCGGCGCTCGAAGGCGCCGGCGCCACCGTCGAGCTCAAGTAATCCAGCACGACTTGCCAGGGGTTCTCGCCCCTTCGGGCAATCGAGATCCTTGACCTGCCGGGGGAGGATTTGTATCCTCCCCCGGTCTGGCGGCACCCTCCGGGTGACCGCCTGGACTGGTGTGCTTGAAGACTCGTGCGCGCGGCGGTTATGATCCGCCGAGCCGTGTCGATCTGCCCGTTCCACCCCTGGTTCTCCCTGGTGTCGGTTCGCGCGCGCCCGCACACGCCCTTCAACCTCGAGGAGTTGCGTTGACTCGTCTCGCGTCCCGGGAGCGTTACTCGTTCGGTCAGCTCCGTGAGGTGCTGGCCCTTCCCGACCTCATCGCCGTCCAGCGTGAGTCCTTCCAGTGGTTCCTCGAGCAGGGGGTCGCGGAGGTGCTGCGCGACATCTCGCCGATCGAGGACTTCACCGGTCAGCTCAAGCTCGAGCTGTCCGACCACGTCTTCGACCCGCCCAAGCACTCCGAGGACGAGTGCCGCGAGCGCGACATGACGTTCGCGCGGCCGCTCTTCGTGACCGCCCGGTTCATGAACGCGGGCACGGGCGAGATCAAGGAGCAGACGGTCTTCATGGGCGACTTCCCCATGATGACGGCGCGGGGCACGTTCATCATCAACGGCACCGAGCGGATCGTCGTCAGCCAGCTCGTGCGGTCACCCGGTGTGTACTTCGACGTGACGCCGGACAAGACCTCGCCGGAGAAGGACATCGTCAGCGCCAAGATGATCCCCGGCCGTGGTGCCTGGCTCGAGTTCGAGGTCGACAAGAAGAACGTCGTCTACGTCCGCATCGACCGCAAGCGCAAGCAGCCGGTGACGGTGCTCCTGAAGGCGCTGGGGCTGGGCGAGACCGAGGAGGAGCTGCTCAACCTCATCGTCGATCCCCAGGGTCGCCCGTACGACTCGATGCGCAACACGCTCGACAAGGACTCGACCGAGGACGCCGACGCGGCGTTCATCGACATCTACCGGAAGCTGCGTCCCGGCGAGCCGCCCACTCCCGACAGCGCGCGGAGCCTCATCGAGAACCTCTTCTTCAACCCGAAGCGCTACGACATGGCCAAGGTCGGACGCCACAAGGTCACGAAGAAGCTGGGCGACGAGTACCCGAAGGTCGCGGCGACCTTGAAGCGTCTCGACATCCCGGTGCCCAACGCCGATCCGGACGCCGGTCCCGTCGAGTACACGATGAGTCGGGCCGACATCCTCTCGACCGTCAGCTACCTCGTGAAGCTGCACGCCAACGACCAGCCCAACGACTACTTCCCCGACGACATCGACCACTTCGGCAACCGGCGCGTGCGCTCGGTCGGTGAGTTGATCATGAACCAGGTCCGGGTCGGCCTCTCGCGGATGGAGCGCGTCGTGCGGGAGCGCATGACGACCCAGGACGTCGAGGCGATCACGCCCCAGACGCTGATCAACATCCGCCCGGTCGTCGCCGCGATCAAGGAGTTCTTCGGCTCGAGCCAGCTCAGCCAGTTCATGGACCAGACCAACCCGCTCGCGGGGCTGACGCACAAGCGTCGCCTCTCGGCGCTGGGCCCGGGTGGGCTCTCCCGTGAGCGTGCGGGCTTCGAGGTCCGTGACGTGCACCCGAGCCACTACGGCCGGATGTGCCCCATCGAGACGCCCGAGGGTCCGAACATCGGCCTGATCGGCTACCTCTCGTGCTACGCGCGCATCAACCGCTTCGGGTTCATCGAGACGCCGTACCGGCTGGTGCGGAAGGGAGTGGTCACCGACACGATCCACTACCTCGCGGCCGACGACGAGGACCGCAACGTCATCGCCCAGGCCAACGCCGTGATCGACGAGAACGGCCGGTTCGTGAACGAGAAGGTGCTCGTGCGCGCCGGGCGCGGCGAGGTCGCGTACGTCACACCGGACGAGGTCGACTACATGGACGTCTCGCCGAAGCAGATGGTGTCGGTCGCCACCGCGCTCATCCCGTTCCTCGAGCACGACGATGCCAACCGTGCCCTCATGGGTGCGAACATGCAGCGCCAGGCCGTCCCGACCCTGCGACCGGAGGCCCCGTACATCGGGACCGGAGTGGAGGCCCGGGCCGCGCGGGACGCCGGTGAGCTGGTCATCGCCGAGGGCGAGGGCACGGTCACCGAGGTCAACGGCTCCGCGATCACGGTCGCATACGACCACGCCGCCAAGCCGGTGACGTACCGCCTGTCGAAGTTCCGCCGCTCGAACCAGGGCACCTGCATCAATCAGAAGGCTCTGGTGAAGGCGGGCGATCCCGTCGCCGAGGGAGACGTCCTCGCCGACGGCCCCTCGACCCATCAGGGCGAGCTCGCCCTCGGGAAGAACCTGTTGGTCGCGTTCATCCCCTGGAAGGGCCACAACTTCGAGGACGCGATCGTCCTCTCGCAGCGACTCGTGCGCGACGACGTCCTCACGTCGATCCACATCGAGGAGCACGAGATCGACGCCCGCGACACCAAGCTCGGCGCCGAGGAGATCACCCGGGACATCCCGAACCTCTCCGAGGACATCCTGAAGGACCTCGACGAGCGCGGCATCATCCGCATCGGGGCCGAGGTCGGGGCCGGCGACGTGCTGGTCGGCAAGGTCACGCCGAAGGGCGAGACCGAGCTCACGCCGGAGGAGCGCCTCCTGCGCGCGATCTTCGGTGAGAAGGCGCGCGAGGTCCGTGACACGTCGCTCAAGGTCCCCCACGGGGAGAACGGCAAGGTCATCGACGTCCGCGTGTTCAGCCGTGACGACGGCGACGAGCTGCCGCCGGGCGTGAACCAGCTGGTGCGCGTCTACGTCGGCCAGAAGCGCAAGATCAGCGAGGGCGACAAGCTCGCCGGTCGCCACGGCAACAAGGGTGTGATCTCCAAGATCCTGCCGGTCGAGGACATGCCCCACCTCGCCGACGGCACGCCCGTCGACATCGTGCTGAATCCCCTCGGTGTGCCGAGCCGCATGAACGTGGGTCAGGTCCTCGAGGCCCACCTCGGCTACGCCGCCCGGCACGGGTGGGAGGGCCAGGGCACCGCGCCCGCGAACCCCCGCAAGACCCGGCCCATCACGGAACCGGCGGTGTGGGTGAACACCCCTGTCTTCGACGGTGCCCACTGGGACGAGAGCGAGGACGCCGGCCAGCACGGCACGATCCGGGACCTCTTCGCGAACCTCCACGCGGACGGCGCGAACGGCGCCCACCTCGTGAACACCGAGGGCAAGGCCACCCTCTACGACGGTCGCACGGGTGAGCCCTACGACAGCCCGGTCACCGTCGGGTACATGTACATCCTGAAGCTCAGCCACCTCGTGGACGACAAGATCCACGCCCGGTCCACCGGCCCGTACTCGATGATCACCCAGCAGCCGCTGGGTGGGAAGGCGCAGTTCGGCGGTCAGCGGTTCGGCGAGATGGAGGTGTGGGCGCTCGAGGCCTACGGGGCCAGCTACGCCCTCCAGGAGATTCTCACGATCAAGTCCGACGACGTGCTCGGGCGGGTCAAGGTCTACGAGGCGATCGTCAAGGGCGAGAACATCCCCGAGCCGGGAATCCCCGAGAGCTTCAAGGTGCTCATCAAGGAGATGCAGGCGCTCTGCCTCAACGTCAAGGTCATCGACGAGGAGGGTGCCGAGATCGTGATCCGCGAGCTCGACGAGGACGCCTTCCGCACCACCGAGGCGCTCGGCATCGACCTGAGTCGGCCCGAGCGCGGCACCGACGAGGAAGACGAGGCCCGTCGGAACTCGATGCCGTGACCCGAACCACCCCCGCGCAGATCCGAACCACAGAGAAGAGGCACTAGGTGCTCGACGTCAACGACTCCGCCCGACTGTCCATCTCGCTCGCCACGGCCGAACAGATCCGTACGTGGTCCAACGGCGAGGTCAAGAAGCCCGAGACGATCAACTACCGCACGCTCAAGCCGGAGAAGGACGGCCTGTTCTGCGAGAAGATCTTCGGGCCGACCAAGGACTGGGAGTGCTACTGCGGCAAGTACAAGCGCGTCCGGTTCAAGGGGATCATCTGCGAGCGTTGCGGTGTCGAGGTCACGCGTTCGAAGGTGCGGCGCGAGCGGATGGGCCACATCGAGCTCGCCGCTCCCGTCACCCACATCTGGTACTTCAAGGGTGTGCCGAGCCGGCTCGGGTACCTGCTCGACATCGCGCCGAAGAGCCTCGAGAAGGTCATCTACTTCGCCGCGCACCTGATCACCTGGGTCGACACCGAGAAGCTCCACACCGATCTGCCCGAGATCGAGGCGGAGATCCGTGCCGAGATCGAGGAGGAGGAGAAGCGGCGTGACCTCGACATCGAGGCCCGCTTCCAGGAGCTCGAGACCGACCTCGCGACCTCCGAGGGCGAGGGTGGCCGCAAGGCCGACATGGACAAGCTCCGCAAGGCGTCCGAGAAGGACGTCGAGGAGCTGCGCGAGCGCGCGCAGTTCGACATCGACTTCCTGAAGTCGGTCTACGACACCATGCGCGCCCTCAAGCCCAAGCAGCTCATCGACGACGAGCGCGTCTGGCGTGAGATCCGCGCCCGCTGGTCCGACTACTTCGCCGGCGGCATGGGCGCGGAGGCCGTCGAGGACCTCATCTCCCGGCTGGACCTCTCGGCCGAGGAGGTCGAGCTCAAGGAGGTCATCGCGACGGCCAAGGGCCAGCGCAAGGCCAAGGCCATCAAGCGCCTGAAGGTCATCTCGGCGTTCAACCGCAACGACGACGCCGGCCGTCAGATCAACTCGCCCATGGGCATGGTGCTGCGCGCGGTCCCGGTGATCCCGCCGGACCTCCGTCCGATGGTGCAGCTCGACGGCGGCCGCTTCGCGACCTCCGACCTCAACGACCTCTACCGCAGGGTCATCAACCGGAACAACCGGCTGAAGCGTCTGCTCGACCTCGGTGCACCCGAGATCATCATCAACAACGAGAAGCGGATGCTCCAGGAGGCCGTCGACGCGCTGTTCGACAACGGTCGTCGGGGCCGTCCGGTGACGGGCCCGGGCAACCGCGCGCTCAAGAGCCTCTCGGACATGCTGAAGGGCAAGCAGGGACGGTTCCGTCAGAACCTGCTCGGCAAGCGCGTCGACTACTCGGGCCGCTCGGTCATCGTGGTGGGACCGATGCTCAAGCTCCGCCAGTGCGGCCTGCCCAAGGCGATGGCGCTCGAGCTCTTCAAGCCGTTCGTGATGAAGCGGCTCGTCGACCTCGAGTACGCGCAGAACATCAAGTCCGCGAAGCGGATGGTGGAGCGCGCACGTCCACAGGTCTGGGACGTCCTCGAGGAGGTCATCAAGGAGCACCCGGTCTTCCTGAACCGTGCCCCGACGCTCCACCGTCTCGGCATCCAGGCCTTCGAGCCGGTGCTGGTGGAGGGCAAGGCCATCCAGATCCACCCGCTCGTCTGCGCGGCGTTCAACGCCGACTTCGACGGTGACCAGATGGCCGTGCATCTCCCCCTGTCGGCGGAGGCCCAGGCCGAGGCCCGGCTGCTCATGCTCTCGGCGCACAACATCCTGTCGCCGGCGCACGGGCGTCCGATCGCCGTGCCCAGCCAGGACATGATCATCGGCGCCTTCTACCTCACCGAGGTCGTCGAGGGTGCCCCCGGTGAGGGACGCGTCTTCGGTTCGATCGAAGAGGCGCGCATGGCGCACGAGCTGCACAACCCCGACCAGTCCGCCGAGCTGTCGATCCACGCCCTGATCAAGGTGCGGATGCCCGCCGGTCGATTCCCGGCAGACGAGTTCCCGGCGCGTGTGCGCTGGGACGACGCGACGGGCGAATGGGTCAGCGACCCGGCCGCCGAGGCCAGCATCGTGCTCCATCGCTCGGGCACGAACGGCGACGGCACCGTGCTCGTCGAGACCACGCTGGGACGCCTGCTCTTCAACGAGGCGTTCCCTGGGGACTTTCCCTTCCAGGGTCGCAGCGTCCGCAAGCGCGACATCACCGACATCGCCGGACTCCTGGTCGACCGTTACACCAAGTCCGAGGTCGCAGCCAGCCTCGACCGGCTCAAGGAGCTGGGCTTCGAGTACTCGACCCGGGCCGGGCTCACGATCTCGATCGCCGACGTCCGGACGCCGCTCGCCAAGGCCGGCATCCTCGACAAGCACGAGCGCGAGGCCGACAAGGTCGAGCAGCAGTACGACCGAGGGATCATCACCGACGACGAGCGGCGTCAGAAGGAAGTCGAGATCTGGACCGACGCCACCAACCAGGTGACCGAGGCCATGCTCGCGGAGCAGAAGGCCGAGCAGTTCAACCCCATCGAGATGATGGTGGGCTCCGGTGCTCGAGGCAACGTGATGCAGGTCCGCCAGATCGCCGGGATGCGCGGGTTGGTTGCCAACCCGCGTGGCGAGATCATCCCGCGGCCGATCAAGAGCAACTTCCGCGAGGGCCTGTCGGTCCTCGAGTACTTCATCTCCACGCACGGCGCCCGCAAGGGGCTCGCCGACACCGCGCTGCGGACCGCCGACTCCGGGTACCTCACCCGCCGGCTCGTCGACGTCGCCCAGGAGCTCATCGTCCGCGACGAGGACTGCGGCTCGACGCGAGGCATCTGGGTCGAGAACGTCACCTCGGACCCCGAGCACGTCCGCTTCCTCGAGACCGGGCTGCTCAGCCGGTGCCTCGCGGACGACATCAAGCTGACCAACGGTGAGACGTTGCCGCGGAACACCGAGGTCACCGAGGACGTCCTCGAGATCCTCGTGGCCGACGAGGGCGTGACCCGGGTCCGCGTCCGATCGGTGCTGACCTGTGAGTACCCGCGGGACGGCGCCGACAGCGACGCGCCCGCACCGGAAGCGACCGAGGAGGGCGAGCCGACCGACGAGAAGTACCGCGCCGGGGTCTGCAGCACCTGCTACGGCACCATGCTGGCCACGGGAAAGATCGTCGATCTCGGTGAGGCCATCGGCATCATCGCAGCCCAGTCGATCGGTGAGCCCGGCACGCAGCTCACCATGCGGACGTTCCACACCGGTGGTGTGGCCGGCGAGGACATCACGCACGGTCTGCCGCGCGTCGTGGAGCTCTTCGAGGCCCGGACCCCCAAGGGGGCGGCGGTGCTCGCCGAGTCCTCCGGCGTGGTCAGGATCGGTGAGAACGAGAAGGGCGAGCGCACGATCACCGTCGTCGCCGACGACGGTGAGGAGGAGATCCACCCGGTCTCCATGCGGACCCATCTCGCTCCGGGCGTCGTCGACGGCGCCGAGATCGAGGCCGGTGCGCAGCTGACCGGGGACGCCAAGAGCTCGCTCGACCCGAAGAAGATCCTCGACATCGAGGGAATCCGGTCCACCCAGCAGTACCTCGTCGACCAGGTCCAGCGCGTGTACCGCGAGCAGGGCGTGTCGATCCACGACAAGCACGTCGAGGTGATCGTCCGCCAGATGCTCCGGCGGGTCGGTGTGTCCGACCCCGGGGACTCGGCGTTCCTGCCGGGCCAGAAGGCCGACGCACGCGAGTTCGCGAACGTGAACAAGCGGCTGGTGTCCGAAGGTGGCCGTCCCGCCGAGGGGCGTCCCGAGCTCATGGGGATCACCAAGGCGTCGCTCGCGACCGAGTCGTGGTTGTCGGCCGCGTCGTTCCAGGAGACCACCCGCGTCCTCACCGAGGCCGCGATCGAGGGCAAGAACGACGGCCTCGAGGGTCTCAAGGAGAACGTGATCATCGGCAAGCTCATCCCGGCGGGCACCGGGATGCCCCGGTACCGCGACGTCGGGACCGAGGCCCCCGAGTACGAGCCGATGGCGTACTACTCCTCGGACGAGGACGCGCTCGAGCTCGCCGAGCGGCTGCGGGCCAGCATCGACGCCCGCACCGAGACGGTGGACCCGAGCTTCCTCGTGCCCGAGGTGGCGACGGACCCCTTCGCCCCACCCGCGGGCGGTCTCAGCGTGGTCCCGGACCCCGAGCCGGCGGCCGAGAACGCCACGGACCCGGGCGAGGCGGCCGCCGGCGAGTGACCCGGACGCGGCGTTCCGATCGGGGAGCTGCCCCGCTCGGGACGCCAGTTCCGGTCGAGAAGAGTTTGTCCGAAGGCCCGGCGAGCGCCTAGCCTTCGACGGTTTGCGCGGTCGATCGGCCGCGCAGGCCGGTGTCGCCTCGCGGCGCCGACGTTCACGAGGGCCGTCTCGGGGCCCCCAACCAGCAGGAGAGCTGTGCCCACGATCGCCCAGCTGGTCCGCAAGGGCCGCGAGAGCAAGACGGACAAGTCGAAGACACCGGCGCTGAAGGGCTCGCCCCAGCGGCGTGGTGTCTGCACGCGCGTCTTCACCACCACCCCGAAGAAGCCGAACTCGGCGCTGCGGAAGGTGGCGAGGGTCCGGCTCACCACCGGCGTCGAGGTCACCGCGTACATTCCCGGCATCGGCCACAACCTCCAGGAACACTCGATCGTGCTCGTACGCGGCGGCCGGGTGAAGGACCTGCCGGGCGTCCGTTACAAGATCATCCGCGGCGCGCTCGACGCGAGCGGCGTCGCCAACCGCAAGCAGGCCCGTAGTCGCTACGGCGCCAAGAAGGGTTAGTCGTGCCTCGCAAGGGACCTGCCCCCCGGCGGGAGCTGCTGCCCGATCCCGTGCACCGCTCGGTGGTCGTGACCCAGCTCGTCAACAAGGTGCTCCAGGAGGGCAAGCGGTCGACGGCCGAGCGGATCGTCTACGACGCGCTCACCGAGATCGAGCGCAAGACCGGCGGCGACCCGATCCCGACGTTGAAGCGAGCGGTCGAGAACGTCCGCCCCGTGCTCGAGGTGAAGTCGCGGCGTGTCGGTGGCGCCACCTATCAGGTCCCGGTCGAGGTCCGCCCGCGGCGGGCCACCACCCTGGCCATCCGTTGGTTGGTCGGGTACTCGCGTCAGCGGCGGGAGAAGTCGATGGCGGGGCGACTCGCCGCCGAGCTGATGGACGCGAGCAACGGGCTCGGTGCCGCGATCAAGCGCAAGGACGACCTGCAGAAGATGGCGGAATCGAACAAGGCGTTCGCGCACTACCGCTGGTGATTGCTCCGGGTGTGGGTGCCCGACGCCGGCATCCGCCCAGTCGCTCGGTCATGCGCTCGCTGCGCTCGCGAGCTCGCTTGGTGGACGGATGCCGACGCCGGCCTTGGGCCGGACGCGACATCGCGGGCACCTCGTAGGTAGAGGAAGAGAAGAAGGACATGGCGAAGGACGCACCGGTCATCAGGGAGTTTCCGCTGGCGCGGACCCGCAACATCGGGATCATGGCCCACATCGACGCGGGCAAGACCACGACGACCGAGCGGATCCTCTACTACACCGGGCGCACCTACAAGATCGGTGAGGTCCACGAAGGCGCTGCGGTCATGGACTGGATGGTCCAGGAGCAGGAGCGCGGCATCACCATCACCTCGGCCGCGACGACGTGCAAGTGGCGGGACTGCTGGATCAACATCATCGACACACCCGGCCACGTCGACTTCACCGTCGAGGTGGAGCGCTCGTTGCGCGTGCTCGACGGCGCGGTCGCCGTGTTCGACGCCGTCGCCGGCGTCGAGCCCCAGACCGAGACCGTGTGGCGCCAGGCCAACAAGTACTCGGTGCCGCGGATGTGCTTCGTCAACAAGATGGACCGCATCGGCGCCGACTTCTACCGCTGTCTCGACATGATCAAGGACCGCCTCGACGCCCAGGCCGCGGTGGTCCAGCTGCCGATCGGGGCCGAGAGCGAGTTCCGCGGCGTCATCGATCTCCTCGAGATGAAGGCCCTCGTCTGGGACGACGGGATGGGTGAGCAGTTCGAGGTCCAGGACATCCCGGCCGAGCTCGCCGACGACGCCGAGACCTGGCGCCACGAGCTCATCGACGTCGTGTCCCAGCACGACGAGAACGTGCTCGAGAAGTACGTCGGTGAGGAGGAGATCACCGCCGACGATCTTCGCCGTGGGCTGCGTCACGCCACGATCGACGCCGGGACGGTGCCGATCCTGTGCGGTACCGCGTTCAAGAACAAGGGTGTGCAGCCGCTGCTCGACGCCGTCGTCGACTACCTGCCGAGCCCCCTCGAGGTCCGCCAGATCGTCGGGACCGACGTCAAGGGCGAGGAGGAGATGACCCGGAGCGCGAGCGACAGCGAGCCGTTCTCGGCCCTGGCGTTCAAGATCATGAGCGACCCGTACGTGGGCAAGCTCACGTACTTCCGCGTCTACTCGGGCTCGATCGAATCAGGCGCCTCGGTGCTGAACGCCACCAAGGACCGCAAGGAGCGCATCGGGCGTCTGCTCCAGATGCATGCCAACCACCGCGAGGACAAGGACGCGGTCTTCGCCGGCGACATCGTCGCGGCCGTCGGGCTGAAGAACACCACGACCGGGGACACGCTCTGCGATCCCGCCCAGCCGATCGTGCTGGAGCGGATGGAGTTCCCCGAGCCGGTCATCCACGTCGCGGTCGAGCCGAAGACCAAGGCCGACCAGGACAAGCTCGGGAAGGCGCTCGGATCGCTGTCCGAGGAGGATCCGACCTTCTCGGTCCGCACCGACGACGAGACCGGTCAGACGATCATCGGCGGCATGGGCGAGCTCCACCTCGAGGTGCTCGTCGACCGCATGATGCGTGAGTTCAGCGTCGAGGCGAACGTCGGCAAGCCCCAGGTCGCCTACCGGGAGACGATCACCAACCCGGTCGAGAAGGTCGAGGAGCGCTACGTGCGCCAGACCGGTGGCCGGGGTCAGTACGGCCACGTGGTGATCAGCCTGGAGCCGACGGGGCCGGGCGGCGGCTACGAGTTCGTGGACAAGATCAAGGGCGGGCTGATTCCCCGCGAGTACATCCCCGCAGTGGACGCGGGCATCCAGGAAGCCCTCGAGGGCGGGGTCCTCGCCGGCTACCCCCTCGTCGACGTGCGGGCGGTGCTGACCTTCGGTTCCTACCACGAGGTCGACTCCTCGGAGATGGCGTTCAAGATCGCGGGGTCGATGGCCGTCAAGAAGGCGGCCCGGCTCGCCGCGCCGGCGTTGCTGGAGCCGGTCATGCGGGTCGAGGTGGTCACCCCCGAGGACTACATGGGCGACGTGATCGGCGATCTCAACTCCCGTCGGGGCCACATCGAGGGCATGGAACAGCGGGGTACCTCGCACGTGGTCAATGCCAAAGTGCCCCTCGCCGAGATGTTCGGCTATGTTGGCGACCTCCGATCGCGCACCCAGGGGCGCGCGACCTACACGATGCAGTTCGATTCCTACGCCCAGGTTCCGGAGTCGATCGCGGAGGAGATCATCAAGCGAATGCGGGGCGAGTAGTCCGGCGCCCGGTCCCCCAGAGATCAGTTGGTCGGCCACTTCGCGTGCCGAGCAACGAAGGCAACAACAAGACAGCACGATGCGGTCGGTGTGACCCGAGCCCGAAGCGAAGGCGGAGGGCGAGCCGCGGAGTGAGTGGCCGCGAGGCGGGTATCCCGCCGAGCAACGAAGGCAACAACAAGACAGCACGATGCGGTCGGTGTGACCCGAGCCCGAAGCGAAGGCGGAGGGCGAGCCGCGGAGTGAGTGGCCGCGAGGCGGGTATCCCGCCGAGCAACGAAGGCAACAACAAGACAGCACGATGCGGTCGGTGTGACCCGAGCCCGAAGCGAAGGCGGAGGGCGAGCCGCGGAGTGAGTGGCCGCGAGGCGGGTATCCCGCCGAGCAACGAACGGAGCAAGAGGGATGGCGAAGGAGAAGTTCGAGCGGACGAAGCCGCACCTGAACATCGGGACCATGGGTCACATCGACCATGGCAAGACCACGCTGACCGCGGCGATCACCCGGGTGCTGGCCGAGAAGAACCCGAACGTCACGGCCACCGCGTTCGACATGATCGACAAGGCGCCGGAAGAGAAGGCGCGAGGGATCACGATCAACATCGCGCACGTCGAGTACGAGACGGACAACCGTCACTACGCGCACGTCGACATGCCCGGCCACGCCGACTACATCAAGAACATGATCACCGGTGCGGCCCAGGTCGACGGTGCGATCCTCGTGGTGGCCGCCACCGACGGCCCGATGCCCCAGACTCGTGAGCACGTCCTGCTCGCCCGCCAGGTCGGTGTGCCGTCCATCGTGGTGGCCCTGAACAAGTGCGACGCGGTCGAGGACGAGGAGCTGCTCGAGCTGGTCGAGATGGAGGTCCGGGAGCTGCTCAACGAGTACGAGTTCCCGGGCGACGACACCCCGGTGGTGCGGGTCTCCGCGCTCAAGGCGCTCGAGGGCGACGCAGCCGCCGCCGAGGGAATTGTCGAGTTGATGAACCAGGTCGACTCGTTCATCCCCGAGCCCGTCCGTGAGCTCGACAAGCCCTTCATGATGGCGATCGAGGACGTGTTCACCATCACGGGTCGCGGGACCGTCGTCACCGGGAAGGTCGAGCAGGGTGTGCTCCACACCGGCGACGAGATCGAGATCGTCGGCCTGCGCGACACGCAGAAGACCACCTGCACGGGCGTCGAGATGTTCCGCAAGATCCTCGACCAGGGGCAGGCGGGCGACAACATCGGTGCCCTGCTCCGCGGTACGAAGAAGGAGGAGGTCGAGCGCGGCCAGGTGCTCGCCAAGCCCGGTTCGATCACCCCGCACACCGACTTCGAGGCGCAGGTCTACGTGCTCACGAAGGAGGAGGGTGGTCGGCACACCCCGTTCTTCGCCAACTACCACCCGCAGTTCTACTTCCGCACCACCGACGTGACGGGCACGATCAACCTGCCCGAAGGGACCGAGATGGTGATGCCGGGCGACAACACCGAGATGACGGTGCAGCTCCAGAAGCCCATCGCCATGGAAGAGGGTCTGCGGTTCGCCATTCGTGAAGGTGGTCGCACCGTCGGCGCCGGTCGCGTGACCAAGATCCTCAAGTAGGGACCCGTGGCCTCACAGAAGATCCGCATCCGGCTCAAGGCGTACGACCACGAGATCATCGATCAGTCGACGAAGAAGATCGTCGAGACGGTGGTGCGTACGGGGGCGCGGGTGCGGGGTCCCGTCCCGCTCCCGACCGAGATCCACCGGTACTGCGTGGTACGAGGGCCCCACGTGGACAAGGATTCACGTGAGCACTTCGAGATGAGGATCCACAAGCGCCTGCTCGACATCGTCGAGCCTGCGGGCAAGACGGTCGAATCCCTCCAGCGGCTCGATCTCCCCGCCGGGGTCGACATCGAGATCAAGATCCAAGGCGTGTAGCCGGGGGAGTGGCTCGGCCCCACCATTTGGGTGGCGCCGGCCCGAGGAAGTAGAGTCCCCGGGCTCTCTCAATCGACGTCCGTGGAGGCCTTTCCCGCCACTCGGGAAGGAACCGCACGGCACAACCGAACCAGCGCTCCGCCGGGACTCGTTCCGGTGGAGCGTTCGCGTGCGGACCGTAGGTCCAAGAAGAAGGCGAATCGATGGCTTCCAAGGGAATCCTGGGGCGCAAGCTCGGCATGACCCAGGTCTGGGACGAGGAGAACCGGGTCATCCCGGTCACCGTCATCCAGGCCGGGCCCTGCCACGTCGCGCAGCTGAAGACGCCCGAGCGCGATGGGTACGCCGCGGTCCAGCTCGCGTTCGGCGAGACCAAGGAGCGTCGTCTGAACCGCCCCGAGCTCGGCCACCTCAAGGCCGCCGGAGTCGGGCCCTCCAAGCACCTCGTGGAGCTACGTGTCGACGACCTCGCCGAGTTCGCGGTCGGGCAGCTCATCGCCGTCGATGTGTTCTCCAAGGGCGATCTCGTGGACGTGAGCGGCGTCTCGAAGGGGAAGGGCTTCAGTGGTGGCATGAAGCGCCACAACTTCAAGGGCCAGGGCGCGTCGCACGGAAACCACAAGAAGCACCGCGCGCCCGGATCGATCGGCGCGTGCGCCACTCCCGCCCGGGTCTTCAAGGGCATGCGGATGGCGGGCCAGATGGGCAACATGAAGACCACCACGCTGAACCTCGAGGTGATCGAGAGCGACGCGGAGCGGAACCTGCTCCTCGTGCGGGGCTCGGTCCCGGGTCCCAACGGCGGGCTCGTGTTCGTGCGCAACGGCGTGAAGGCGGCCGCCCGATGAGCTCGTTGACGATGAAGACCCAGAGCGGCGGCGACGCCGGTGCGGTGGACCTGCCCGACTCGGTGTTCGGCATCGAGCCGAACGTGCCGGTGATGCACCAGGTCGTGACCGCGCAGCTCGCGGCGGCACGTGCGGGGACGCACAGCACCAAGACCCGGGCCGAGGTCCGCGGCGGAGGGGCCAAGCCGTGGCGCCAGAAGGGCACCGGCCGAGCCCGGCAGGGGTCCATCCGCGCGCCGCACTGGCGCGGCGGTGGTGTGGCCCACGGCCCGAAGCCCCGCTCGTACCGCCAGCGCACCCCCAAGAAGATGGTCCGGCTCGCCCTGCTGAGTGCGCTCTCGGACCGAGCAGCCGAGTCGAAGGTCCTGGTGGTCGACGCCTGGCACTTCGACGCGCCGCGCACGAAGGACGCGATCACCGCGCTCGGCGCGCTGGGGCTGCGTCCGTCCGACGCCCGTGCGCCCCGCGTGCTCCTCGTGCTCGACCGCACCGACGAGCAGGCCTGGCGCTCGTTCCGCAACCTCGGCGAGCGGGTGCAGATCATCCTGCCCGAGGAGATCAACGCGTACGACGTGCTCGTCAACGACTGGCTCGTGTTCTCCGCGACGACGCTCGAAGCGGTGGTGAGCCGTCTCACCGATGGCGCGACCCGGTCCGAGGAGGACGCGGCATGAACGATCCTCGTGACGTGATCCTCCGGCCGATCGTGTCGGAGAAGTCCTACGCCGCGCTCGACGTGAACGTCTACACGTTCGAGGTCGCGCTGACCGCGAACAAGATCCAGATCAAGCACGCGGTCGAGTCGATCTTCGGCGTGACGGTGCTGAACGTGAACACGATGAACCGGGCCGGCAAGCGCAAGCGGAACCGGCGCACCGGAACCTGGGGCCGGCGCGCCAACCAGAAGCGGGCGGTTGTCTCGCTCGCCGCCGGTGACTCGATCGAGATCTTCGGGAGCTGACGATGCCGATCCGCAAGCGCAAGCCGACCTCGCCGGGACGGCGGTTCCAATCGGCCTCGGACTTCGCCGAGATCACCAAGGACCGTCCCGAGAAGTCGCTCGTCAAACCGAAACCGCGTACCGGTGGACGCAACTCCTACGGCCGCATGACGTCCCGCCATCGGGGCGGTGGCCACAAGCGTCAGTACCGGGTCATCGACTTCAAGCGCAACAAGGACGGTGTGCCGGCCAAGGTGGCCGCCATCGAGTACGACCCGAACCGCAACGCGCGCATCGCGCTGCTGCACTACCGCGACGGAGAGAAGCGGTACATCCTCGCCCCGTCGGGTGTGGGCGTCGGCGACATGCTCCAGAGCGGTCAGGGTGCGGAGATTCGTCCCGGGAACGCCCTGCCGCTGCGCTACATCCCGGTCGGGACGGTGATCCACAGCGTCGAGCTCAAGCCCGGTGCGGGCGCCAAGCTCGGCCGGGGCGCGGGTGCCGCGATCCAGCTCGTCGCCAAGGAGGGCCAGTTCGCGACGCTGCGCCTGCCCTCCACCGAGATGCGGCGCGTTCCCATCGACTGCCGGGGCACCGTCGGCTCGGTCGGCAACTCCGAGTCGGCGCTGATCTCCATCGGCAAGGCCGGTCGGAACCGCTGGAAGGGCAAGCGCCCCCACGTGCGCGGCGTCGCCATGAACCCCGTCGACCACCCGCTCGGTGGTGGTGAGGGCAAGACCTCCGGAGGCAGGCACCCCGTGTCCCCGTGGGGCAAGCCGGAGGGCCGTACCCGGAAGAAGGGCAAGCCCTCCGACCAGCTCATCGTTCGTCGTCGCCGCAGTCGCGGCAGCCGGAGGTAGGCGCGATGCCGCGCAGCCTGAAGAAGGGTCCGTTCGTCGACGAGCACCTGCGGGTGAAGGTCGAGCGCATGAACGAGTCGGGTGACCGCAAGGTCATCAAGACCTGGTCGCGCCGGTCCACCATCACACCGGACTTCGTCGGTCACACGTTCGCAGTGCACGACGGACGCAAGCACGTCCCCGTCTACGTGACCGAGGCGATGGTGGGGCACAAGCTCGGCGAGTTCGCGCCCACGCGCACGTTCCGCTACCACGCCGGGCAAGAGAAGCAGGGACGACGCTGATGACGCGAGCGACCCTCAGGTACAACCAGGCGTCTCCGACGAAGGTCCGCGTCGTCCTGGACATGATCCGCGGCCTCGACGTCTCCGAGGCCCGCGAGATCCTGCGGTTCAGCGAGCGCGGCGCGTCGGCGGAGGTGGGCAAGCTGCTCGACTCGGCGATCGCCAATGCCGAGCACAATGACCACGTCGCGAGCGACGAGCTGTTCGTGTCCGCCGCGTGGGCCGACGAGGGCCCGACGGTCAAGCGGTTCCGGCCGCGTGCGCGCGGGCGGGGTACCCGGATCCGCAAGCGCACCAGCCACGTCACCGTCGTCGTGGAGCGCTACTCCGACGACGAGCTGCGCGCCCGTTCCGAGCGGGAGACCGCCTCGGGGGTCGGGGCCGCGGCCGATCGTCGCCGACGCCTCAGTCGCGGGCGGCGGGTCGCGGCGAGCGAGGCCCGACGTGAGCGCGAGGCAGCACGTGAGGCCGAGCACGAGCACGACCAGGACCTCGAGAACGAGGAGATCGGCGGCGCCGAGGAGCTCGTGGACGACGCGTCCACCGACGGCGTGGTCGACGACGGCGGCGACGCGGGGGTGGAGAGCGAGGCGGAGGAATCGAGCGAGGTCGCTGCGGGCGACGAGTCCGACTCCGCGTCGGACGACGGCGGGTCCGAGGACCCGTCGAAGGGAGCGAACTGATGGGCCAGAAGGTCAACCCGTACGGGTTCCGACTCGGCGTCACCACCGACTGGAAGTCCCGGTGGTTCGCGGAGGACGAGGAGTACAAGGACCTCCTCGTCGAGGACTGGAAGATCCGCGACTACCTTCGCAACCAGCTGCACCGCGCGATGGTCAGTCGGATCGAGATCGAGCGCACGCGTGACCGTCTCCGCGTCGACGTGTACACCGCCCGCCCGGGGATCGTGATCGGTCGTCGCGGCGCCGAGGCCGACCGGCTCCGTGCCGGGCTCCTGAAGATCACGGGCAACCCGAAGATCCACTTCAACATCCAGGAGATCAAGCAGCCCGAGCTCGACGCCACGCTGATCGCGCAGGGCGTCGCCGACCAGCTGACCGGCCGGGTGAGCTTCCGCCGGGCGATGAAGCGGGCGGTTCAGACCGCGATGAAGGCGGGCGCGCTCGGCATCCGTGTGCAGTGTGGCGGGCGCCTCGGCGGGGCCGAGATGAGTCGCAAGGAGTGGTACCGCGAGGGTCGCGTGCCGCTGCACACCCTCCGCGCCGACATCGACTACGGGCTGGCCGAGGCGCGCACCACCTTCGGTCGGATCGGCGTGAAGGTCTGGATCTACAAGGGCGAGATCCTTCCGTACAAGACCGCGGCCGAGGACAAGATCGCCAAGGAGGCGGCCATGGCCGTCGGCGAGACCGCGGGCCCGACCGGGCGTCGCGTGGTCAGCGCCGGTGGCGGTCGTCGTCGCCCGAGCGCCGAGGCCGTGCCGGTCGACGAGGCGTCGGTCAGCGACGAGGACCTCGCCGAGGCGGCGCCGTTGGTGAAGGAAGCCGATCCCGAGCTCGAGCGTCTCCTTGCCGAGGAAGAAGAGATCGAGCGTCGGACGCGTCAACACCACGAAGCGCCGAAGTTCCACGGGGACGAGGACTGACTGATGGTCGCCTCCGCTCGCCTCCACGGATACCGCTCCGGCGCCCTTCGGGACGCTGCGGCTCGATGCTCGCTCGGCTGCGCTCGCTCGCGGTCTGCGCAGGAGTTGATGTAGATGTTGATGCCACGGAAGGTGAAGCACCGCAAGGTGCAGCGCGGACGCATGTCGGGTGTCGCCAAGGGCGGCACCAGGGTGTCCTTCGGTGACTACGGCATCCAGGCGCTGGAGCCGGGCTGGATCACGAACCGACAGATCGAGGCTGCTCGTATCGCGATGACCCGTCACATCAAGCGTGGCGGAAAGGTCTGGATCAACGTGTTCCCGGACAAGCCGATCACCCAGAAGCCCGCCGAGACCCGCATGGGGTCGGGCAAGGGCAACCCCGAGAGCTGGGTCGCGGTGGTCAAGCCCGGCCGCGTCATGTTCGAGCTCTCCGGTGTCGGCGAGCCCCTTGCCCGCGAGGCGATGCGACTCGCGATGCACAAGTTGCCGATCAAGACGCGCTTCGTAGTGCGCAGCGACGAGGCCTGATCATCATGTCGACCAGAGCATCAGAGCTCCGTGAGCTCAACGACGCCGAGCTGGTGCAGAAGCTGGCCGAAGCGAAGGAGGAGCACTTCAACCTCCGCTTCCAGGCCGCGACCGGTCAGCTCGACAACAGCGCCCGGTTGGGCGACGTCCGGCGGGAGGTCGCCCGTCTCAACACGCTGCTCCGCGAGCGCGAGATCGCGGCGGCCGAGCGACTGGCCCACGAGGAGGACCGATGACCGACACGAGCACGGAGCGGAATCGCCGCAAGGTGCGCGAGGGCATCGTGGTGTCCACCAAGATGGACAAGACGGTGGTCGTGAGCGTCATCGACCGCGTGCAGCACCGCCGCTACCGCAAGACGTTGCAGCGCACCACGAAGCTCTACGCCCACGACGAGACCAACGACGTCCGCGAGGGCGATCGTGTCCGCGTCGCGGAGACCCGGCCGCTCTCCCGCCAGAAGCGGTGGCGTGTCGTCGAGGTTCTGGAGCGCGCCCGATGATCCAGCAGGAGAGCCGCCTCAAGGTGGCCGACAACTCCGGCGCACGCGAGGTGCTCTGCATCAAGGTGCTCGGTGGGACGCGGCGCCGGTACGCCGGCATCGGCGACGTGTTCGTCGCGACGGTCAAGGACGCCACGCCCGGAGCTGCGGTCAAGAAGGGCGACGTCGTGAAGTGCGTCGTCGTGCGCACGCGCAAGGAGCGTCGGCGCCCGGACGGCAGCTACATCCGCTTCGACGAGAACGCGGCCGTGCTGATCAACGACCAGATGCAGCCGCACGGCACGCGCATCTTCGGGCCGGTTGGTCGCGAGCTGCGTGACCGCAAGTTCATGCGGATCGTCTCACTCGCGCCGGAGGTGCTGTGATGAAGATGGCCCGGCGGAACCCGATCATGACAACCGCGCTCGCCGTGGTTGCGAGGGTGGAGCGACCATGAAGATTCGGAAGGGCGACACCGTGCAGGTGATCGCGGGAAAGGATGTCGGCAAGGTCGGCGAGGTGACCCGAGTGCTGCTGGACTCGGACCGCGTGATCGTCGACGGCGTGAACATCGCCAAGCGGCATCAGCGGGCGACACAGGCCACGATGCAGGGCGGCATCATCGACAAGGACATGCCGGTCCACGTCTCCAACGTCGCCATCGTCTGCACGTCCTGTGGCAAGCACACGCGCGTCGGCTACCGGATCGAGGGCGACACGAAGTTCCGCGTGTGTCGCAAGTGCGGGAAGGACCTGTAGTGGCGGCCACGTCGACCAAGCCGCGGTTGAAGGAGCGCTACCTCTCGCAGCTGCGCGAGCAGCTGCGCGGCGAGCTCTCGCTCGGCAACGTGATGGAGGTCCCTGGCCTCGTCAAGATCTCGATCAACATGGGAGTCGGTCTCGCGACTCAGCAGTCGTCGCTGCTCGACGGCGCCGTCGCCGACCTCTCGTTGATCACGGGTCAGAAGCCGGCCGTGACGCGTGCCAAGAAATCGATTGCCGGATTCAAGCTCCGAGAAGGAAACGCGATCGGAGCGAAGGTGACGCTACGCGGCGATCGCATGTGGGAGTTCTACGACCGGCTCGTCAGCGTGGCGATTCCCCGCATCCGCGACTTCCGGGGCTTGAATCCCGATTCGTTCGATGGGCGGGGCAACTACACGTTCGGCGTGACCGAGCAGCTGATCTTCCCGGAGATCGACTACGACAAGATCGACACGGTGCGTGGCATGGACATCACCATCGTCACCACCGCTCGTACCGACGACGAAGGGCGCGCACTGCTGCGCGCGCTCGGGTTCCCGTTCCGCCGTCAGGCTCAGGGGTAAGGCATGGCCAAGAAGGCGCTCATCAACAAGCAACAGCGTGCTCCGAAGTTCAAGGTGCGCGGGTACACGCGGTGCCGCAGGTGCGGTCGGCCGCGCTCGGTGTACCGCAAGTTCGGGCTGTGTCGCATCTGTCTACGCGAGCTGACGCACGCCGGTGAGGTTCCCGGCGTGACGAAGGCTTCGTGGTGAGGGGGTGAGCAGATGACGATGACCGACCCGATCGCCGACATGCTCACGCGGATCCGCAATGCGAACATCGCGATGCACGATCTGACCGAGATGCCGTCGTCGAAGCAGAAGGAAGCACTCGCGAAGATTCTCGCCCGCGAGGGCTACATCGAGGGCTTCGAGGTCGCGGACGATCCCAAGCGTCCGGGGCGCAAGCTCACGATCACGATGAAGTACACGCCGGAACGCAAGCGCACGATCTCCGGGATCAAGCGCATCTCGAAGCCCGGGCTCCGGGTGTACTCCGGCGCGCACGACGTGCCGCGGGTGCTCGGCGGCATGGGGATCGCAGTGCTCTCGACCAATCAGGGTCTGTTGACCGACCGTGAAGCGCGCGAGCGCCGCGTCGGTGGCGAGATCCTGTGTCAGGTGTGGTGAGTCATGTCTCGGATCGGTAAGGCCCCGATCTCGTTGCCGTCCGGTGTGGAGGTCACGATCGCCGGGACGCACCTCTCGGTGAAGGGCCCGAAGGGCACCCTGACGTGGGACGC
Source organism: uncultured Acidimicrobiia bacterium (assembly GCA_963752335.1). Classification (GTDB taxonomy): domain Bacteria; phylum Actinomycetota; class Acidimicrobiia; order IMCC26256; family JAENVU01; genus JAENVU01. The sequence goes on from CAVVXW010000003.1 coordinate 254,778, forward strand.
GCCCGAGGACATCGGCATCAGCCAGGACGGCGACGTCCTCACGGTGACACGTCCCGACGACGAGCGCCGCCACCGAGCGCTGCACGGCATGACGCGCTCGCTGGTCGCGAACATGGTCATCGGCGTCTCCGAGGGCTTCTCGAAGGAGCTCGAGATCGTCGGCGTCGGCTATCGCGCCCAGGCCCAGGGCCCGTCCAAGCTCGAGCTCCAGGTCGGGTTCTCCCACTCGGTGCCGGTCGACGCGCCGGAGGGTGTCACCTTCGAGGTCCCGACGCCCGCACGCATCGTCGTGTCGGGCATCGACAAGCAGCTCGTCGGTCAGGTCGCGGCCGACATCCGCAAGATCCGCAAGCCCGAGCCCTACAAGGGCAAGGGCATCCGCTACGCCGGCGAGCGCGTGTTGCGCAAGGCCGGGAAGTCCGCGAAGTAGGCGAGCAGTGAGCGAGGCCTTGACTCCCGTGCACCGATGCCGCGCCGGCCGAGGCGGGCTCGACCGGCCCGGCCCGCAGGGCCAGGAGGGGAAGAGATGAGCGTGAAGACGACCGACGGACGGACGCGGCGTCACCTGCGGGTGCGCAAGAAGGTCCGGGGCACGGCCCAGCGCCCGCGCCTCGCGGTGTTCCGCTCCAACAAGCACATCTACGCACAGGTGATCGACGACGTCGGTGGTCGCACGCTGGCCAGCGCCTCGACGATGGAGGCCTCCGACCGGTCCGGGGCCACCGGCACCGTCTCGGCGGCACGCGTGGTCGGCGAGCGGGTGGCGCAGCGGGCGAAGGACGCCGGGATCGGCACGGTCGTCTTCGATCGGGGCGGGTTCAAATACCACGGACGGGTTGCCGCCGTGGCCGACGGCGCACGCAGTGCCGGACTCGAGTTCTAGGAGCATCATGGCGAACGACTCCCAGTACGAGGAGCGGGTCATCGCGATCAACCGCGTGGCCAAGGTCGTGAAGGGTGGCCGCCGGTTCTCCTTCACGGCGTTGGTGGTCGTGGGCGACGGCAACGGGAACGTCGGGCTCGGCTACGGCAAGGCCAAGGAGGTTCCTGCTGCGATCCAGAAGGGCATGGAGGAGGCGAAGAAGAACCTCTTCGCGGTACCGCTCGCCGGTTCCTCCATCACCCATGAGATCGTGGGCCGCCACGACTCCGCCCGCGTCCTGCTGAAGCCCGCGGCCCCCGGGACCGGCGTCATCGCCGGAGGCGCGGCACGCGCGATCCTCGAGGCCGCCGGGGTGCACGACGTGCTGGCGAAGTCGCTCGGCTCCTCGAACGCGATCAACGTCTCGCGCGCGACGATCGCCGGTCTCGCCGGCCTGCACCGCCCCGATGTCGTGGCCAAGGCCCGTGGGAAGTCCGCGGAAGAGGTCTCGACCGTCGGCATGCTCAGGGCGTACCGCGAGCGCAATGCCAAGAAGACCGAGATCAACGAGGTCGCGTGATGACGGTTCGAGTCACCCAGGTGCGTTCCGCGATCGGCATCAAGCCCAAGCACCGGGGCACGCTGCGCGCGTTGGGGTTGCGCGGGATCGGCCAGACCCGTGAGCACGTGGACACGCCGGTGCTCCGCGGCATGCTCGCGAAGGTTCCCCACCTCGTCCGAGTCGAGGAGACGACCAGCTCATGAAGGTTCACGATCTGAAGCCGGCCGCGGGTTCGCGGCGGGCACCGAAGCGCATCGCGCGCGGCATCGGTGGCAAGGGCGGCAAGACCGCCGGCCGTGGAAGCAAAGGCCAGGGAGCCCGCGACACCATCAAGCCGGGCTTCGAGGGTGGTCAGACGCCGCTCCACCGCCGGACTCCGAAGGCCAAGGGCTTCAAGAACCCGTTCCGCGTCGAGTACCACGTGGTGAACCTCGACACGCTCGAGCTCTTCGACGCCGGGACGGAGGTCACGCCGACGACGTTGCGGTCGCGCGGGTTGGTCGCGAAGCAGGGACTGGTCAAGGTCCTCGGCAGAGGCGAGCTCTCGAAGGGACTCACGGTCAAGGCCCACGGCTTCTCGGCATCGGCCAAGCGGGCGATCGAGGCGGCCGGCGGGACCACCGAGATCGTCCCTGCTCCATGGGGAGATCGGCGTCCGCCCGCACGGGGCAATGCGCTGACCAACCGATAGTCTCGAACCTCTCAGGTTCTCGAGGAGGTCGTCACACCCATGCTGTCCCGGTTGCGGAACATGTTCCGGGTGCCCGATCTGCGCAACAAGATCCTCTTCACGATCTTCATTGTGCTGCTCTACCGGTTGGGGACCCACATCCCGGTGCCCTATGTCGACTTCGCGCAGATCAAAGCACTGCAGGATCAGTCGACCAACTCGGGTGTGGTCGGCTTCCTCGATCTCTTCTCGGGCGGCGCCATCACGAGCGTGTCGATCTTCTTCCTCGGGATCATGCCCTACATCACGGCGTCGATCATCATGCAGTTGCTCGGCGTGGTGATCCCCAAGCTCGAGCAATGGCAGGAAGAGGGCCAGTCGGGCCAGAAGAAGATCACGCAGTGGACCCGGTACGTGACCGTCGGTCTCGCGCTGGTGCAGTCCTCGGGCCTCGTCATCGCACTTCGGGACGGGAGCCAGGGGCTGCTCGGCACCATCGGGTTCCAGGGTCACAACATGATCCCGGGCTTCACCGCGGCGAAGGCAGCCCTGATCGTGCTCACGTGGGTGGCGGGCACCGCGTTGGTCATGTGGCTCGGGGAAGCCGTCACCCAGCGCGGGGTCGGGAACGGGATGTCGATCCTGATCTTCGCGTCGGTGGTCTCACGGATGCCGGCTCAGGGTGGTTCGGTGTTCGTCGAAGGCGGATGGTTCCAGGGCGTGGTGATCGTGGGCATCGGTATCGGCATGATCGCCGCGATCGTGTTCGTCGAATCCGGACAACGTCGGATCCCGGTGCAGTTCGCCAAGCGCGTCGTCGGCCGGAGGATGTCGGGTGGGCAGAGCACCTACATTCCGTTGAAGGTCAACCAGTCCGGTGTGATCCCGGTGATCTTCGCGAGCTCGATTCTGGCCTTCCCGGCACTCATCGCCACCGCCACGAACTGGAAGGGGCTCCAGGACTGGACGAGCAAGAACCTCGTCTCCGGGAGCAGCTGGGTCTACATCGGCCTCTACGCGCTGATGATCCTGTTCTTCGCCTACTTCTACACGGCCATCGCGTTCAACCCGCAGCAGCAGGCCGACATCGTCCGCAAGCAGGGTGGCTTCATCCCCGGGATCCGGCCGGGACCCCCGACGGAGAAGTACCTCGCCAGGGTGCTCAACCGCATCACGCTCCCGGGCTCGATCTTTCTCATGGTCATCGCGCTGGTGCCACTGCTGGTCTTCAAGCTCTGGAACATCAGCCAGTTCCCGTTCGGAGGTGTCGCGCTCCTGATCACCGTGGGCGTGGCGCTGGAGACGATGAAGCAGATCGACAGCCAGCTGATGATGCGCAACTACGAGGGCTTCCTCTCCTGAGCTGCCCATGACGACGAGACGCGGACCGCGCATCGTCCTGCTGGGCAAGCAGGGCTCCGGGAAGGGCACGCAGGGCGAGCGGCTCGCGCGGCACTTCGGCATGCAGCATCTCTCCACGGGTCAGCTGTTCCGCGACTCGGCCGAGGTCGGGGTGAAGGCCGGGTTGGAGGCAAAGGACTACATGGACCGCGGCGAGCTGGTTCCGGACGACCTCGTGGTGGCGGTGGTCGAGGAGCGCTTCGGCAACGTCAACGAGGTGCTGCCGGGCTTCGTGCTCGACGGCTTCCCGCGTACCCGGCTCCAGGCCCTCGAGCTCGACCGGATCCTGGCCGCGCACCCGCTCGACATCGTGGTGAACCTCGAGGTTCCAACCGACATCGTCGTGGAACGCATGCGCGCCCGGGGCCGGGAGGACGATACCGAGGATTCGATCCGCAAGCGCCTCGCGCTCTATGACTCCGAGACCAAGCCGCTCGTCGAGTTCTACCGAGAGCGGTCGTTGCTCGACACCGTGAACGGTCTCGGCGACGAGAGTGAGGTCGAGGCTGCGGTGCTCGCGGCCGTCTCGCGCCGTTTCGCTCCGTGAGCAGGGTCAAGACCTCACGAGACATCGCCACGATGCGACGCGCCGGCCAGGTCGTCGCCGAGATGCACGAGGTCTGTCGGCGAGCCGCCCGACCCGGCGCGACGACCCTCGAGATCGACACCGCGGCGCGCGAGGTACTCGACCGACGCGGCGCGAAGTCGAACTTCCTCGGCTACCACGGGTTCCCGGCGGTGGTCTGCACGTCGCCGAACGACGTCGTCGTGCACGGGATCCCCGACGCCGAGACCGTCCTCGCTGATGGCGACATCGTCTCGCTCGACTGCGGAGCGATCGTGGACGGCTGGCATGCGGACGCGGCGATCACCGTGCCGGTCGGATCCGTGGACGCGACATCGAGGCGGCTGCTCGACGTCACCGAGCGGGCACTGGCCGACGCGACCGCCATGCTGGTCGCGGGCAACACCCTTGCCGACGTCGGTGGCGCGGTGGAGGCCGCCGTGCAGACCGCCGGCTTCTCGGTGGTGCGCGAGTACGTGGGCCACGGCATCGGGACTGCCATGCACGAGCCACCCGAGGTGCCGAATTACCGCACGGGGCGAGGCCGGAGGCTGAAGGTCGTGCCGGGGCTCGTGGTGGCGGTGGAGCCCATGGTGACCGCCGGCCGCGCCGAGACGGAAGTTCTCGACGACGGTTGGACGGTCGTCACGCTGGACGGGAGTCGGGCCGCGCATTTCGAGCACACGATCGCAGTGACCGACCACGGGCCGGAGATCCTGACGCTCCCCGGTTGAGGCCGTGACGACCGGCGCGCGTCGGACGCGGTCGGTCAGGAGTGTGCGGTACTGCGGTCGTCGACGTCGAGCTCGATGAGGTCGATGTCCACGACACGCGCCTCGGTGTCACCGGTGCGGCGATCGATGTCGGTGACCAGCGTGGTGAGTATGGCGAGGACGTCGGAGTGGGAGCCGGTCGGGTCGACGTCGCGCACCTGCTCCGGATCGAGCGACGGCACCTCGACGTACCTGATCAACGCGTGCGCGCTCCGCGCCGGGGTCTCCTCCGAGCAGAACAGGTCCTCGTGGAGCTTCTCGCCCGGACGGAGCCCCGTGAACTCGATCGGGACCTCGGGGCGTCGTGAGGCCGCCAGTTGGCGAGCGACGTCGTAGATGCGCACCGGCTCACCCATGTCGAGCACCATGGCGTGCCCGTCGCCGCCGATGGCACCAGCCTGGATCACGAGTTGGACCGCTTCCTCGATGGTCATGAAGTAGCGGCTGACCTCGGGGTGGGTGACGGTGAGCGGACCGCCGTGCTCGATCTGGGCCCGAAACGCCGTGAGCACCGAGCCGCGACTTCCGAGGACGTTGCCGAACCGGACGCTCAGGTACCGGCCCGGGAAGCGCTGGCCGAAGGAGGACGTGAGCCCCTCGGCGATGCGCTTCGAGTAGCCGAGGACGCTTGCCGCGTTGGCAGCCTTGTCCGTGGAGATGTTGACGAAATGGGAGACGTCGGCGGCGGCGGCCGCGTCGAGGACGCTCAGCGTGCCCCAGACATTGCTCTTCAGCGCCTCGGACGGGTGGGCCTGGAGGAGTGGCAGGTGCTTGAGGGCCGCGGCGTGGAACACGACATCGGGCTTGATCTCGGCGAACAGGCGAGCGACGCGGTTGCGGTCGCGGATGTCGAGCAGGATCAGGGAGTCCGAGTCGAGCAGCGCCCGTCCTTCGAGCGACAACTGCACTCCGTGGAGCCCGGATTCGTCCCGGTCGACCATCACGAGTCGGCCCGGGGAGAAGGCCGAGAGTTGCCGACACAGCTCGGAGCCGATCGATCCGCCCGCCCCGGTGACCACGACGGTGCGACCCCGGACGTAGTCCGACACGCTCTGGAGGTCGGTCTCGACCTTGTGGCGACCCAGCAGGTCGGCCTCGGTGGGCTCGCGGAGGTCACCGACGTGAACTTCGCCACCGAGGAGCTCGCGGACCGACGGAACGACGCGGACATCGAGACCGGCGGCGCGGGCGTCGCGCGAGAGCTCGCGAACGAGCGCACCGTCGCCGGTGGGCACCGCCATGATGAGGGTCTTGGCACCGAGCCGGTTTGCCACCGACGCGATGTGGGAGCGGTCGCCCAGCACCCGCACGCCCCGAATGGTCAGGTTCCGCTTGCGGGGATCGTCGTCGAGGAGTGCGACCGGCACGTACGGGCTGTCCGAGTCGAACAGCATCGCCCGGATGGTGCGCTCGCCACCGTCACCGGCACCGAAGATGATCGCGCGGTCCCTTCCGATCGCGAGCGCTCGCCGCCGCTGCTCGAGGAGTTGGCGGGCGACGTAGCGTGCGCCGCCCATCCCGACGAAGGCGAAGATGCCGGCGCCGATCACGGCACTGATGGGAGCCGGGCGGTTCGTGCGGAAGATCAGGTCGACGCCGACGAGCGCCAGCGTCGAGACCGCGACCGAGCGGGCGAGTGCGGCCACCTCCTCGAAGGATCCGTTGACCCACCAGCCGCGGTAGAGACCGGTCCAGATGCCCGTACCGACCTGGAGCGCGATCGCAGGGAGGAACAGGATCGCGAGGTCGAAGGAGCGCACCCGACTGACGTCGAAGTCCAGGCGGAGCAGGGAGGCGAGATACAGGGCGACCACCCAGACGAGACAGTCGGCGCTGACCCGGGCCAGGCGTTTGGACGTCCTCAGTCGCTCCACCGGCGCTCGCAAGGCTCCCGTCACCGACATCAGGCGCGATCCCCGTCCCGGTGTCGAACCCGTGTGTACTCTCGTCGTGCGTTGTGCACCGGCCCCCCAGCCGCCCTCCAGCAGGCATGCATTGTGGTCGCACCTGGTGGCCGGACGCAAGCGAAACCTTCACCGAACGTGGTCAATATTGGGGATTTCGGCGGGCGTTGAGTCGCTCGACTCATGGGAGCGAGCGGCGCGATGAGCTGGGTGGACACGCTCACGAACTTCCCGGGCTTCCGCGACGGCTTCCAGTCGGGCGTGTGGGCCGGGGTGATCGTGGTGGTGCTCGCCCTGGTCTGGCGGGTGGTGCGATCCGGGTCGGAGCCCGTGCCCGTCGGTCTGGTGGGCGCGGCCTGGGTGCTGGCCGCGCTCGCCGCCACCGACGGGTGGTGGGGATTCCGCGGTGCGGCTCCCAGGCCCGGCAGCTGGATTCCGACGACGATGATCTGGGGTCTCGTCCTGCTGGCGCTCGGCGCCGAGCTCGCGGCACGCACACCCAACCCGAAGATCATCGGCGTCGTGCTGGCGTTCCCCGCCGCGGTCGTGGTCGGGATCGCCGAGGACTTCCGCGGTCCGGGCTGGGTCCGGCCGCTCGTGATCGTGAGCATCACGATCGTCGCGCCGCTCGCCGGCGACCTGGACCGCCGGGCGGCGCGCCTCGGCCTCGGACCCGTGCTCTGGCTGGTGAGCGTCATCGGGGTGTACGCGACGGTGCCCGACACCGAGCTGGTCCGGCCTCTGGTCGGCGTGGCCGTGCCGCTCGCGCTGGTGGGTTGGCCCCTGCGGCTCGGCCGGCTGGGCGCGGGCGGCGCCGCCGCGGGCGTCGGGTTGCTCGTCTGGATCGGTGCACTCGAGGGCTACGGGCGTCCCGGCTCGATCGTCGGGACGGTGGGCGCGCTCGGGTTGTTCGCGGTCGAGCCCGTCGGCCGCGCACTGTTCCGCCATCGGATCGTTCCGCTGTCCCGCACGCTGTCGGTGGCCGCCTTCGGTGTCGCGTTCGTGCTCGCGCACGTCCTGATGACCTGGTACGGGAGCCGGGTCGCAGGGTTCGCGCGGACGGGCGGCGGCGCCACCGCGCTGATGGTGCCCGCCATCCCTGTCGGCGTCGTGATCGGCGGGGTGCTCGGCCTGTCGCGCCGGCGGACGGGTGGACCGCGGCCGAGACGGCGACGGTCGACGCGACCCGCCCCGCCCCCGACGGCCGGCCCTCCGCCGAGGTGATCCTCAGCGGGCCGGGATGCCGAGCAGCCCCGAGCGCGTCGCGACACCCGCGGCGACGAGTCCGGTCCCCAGCGTGACGGCGAGCGCGGGGGCGGGGGCGAGGTGCGTCGCCGCGATGCCGATGAGCGTGAACAGCATCTGCAACACGACTCCGGTCGCGGTCGAGGCACCGATCGACATGCCGCGGTCGACGAGCTGGTCGTACACGTGGCTGCGGTCGCCGAGCAGAACGGGCTGGTGGGTCCGCAGCCGCCGGGTGATCGCGATCGCCGTGTCGCCGACCGGGACCGCGACGATGAGCGGTACCGCCCACCAGACCGACCAGCGCCCGGGGTCGTGGGTGAGGGCGGGGAGCAGCGCGAGCGTGGTCCCGACGAGGTAGGCGCCGGCGTCGCCGAGGTAGATGCGCGCGGGTGGGCGGTTGAGGGTGAGGAACCCGACGAGCGCGCCGGCCAGCGCGAGCCCGACCGGCGTGGCGGATCCGCCGAGGGTGGCGAACCCCAGCGCGCTCACCGCGCCCACGCCGGCCGCGAGGCCGTCCTGACCGTCGAGCAGGTTCACGGCGTTCAGCAACCCCAACGCGAGGACCGCCGTCGCGGTGCGAGCGAGCCACGAGCCGGGCACGGTCGCCGCCGCGGTCGCCGCGATCAGGAGCTCGGTCAGGATCCGGGGGGCGACCGGCAGCGGTCGCAGGTCGTCCGCGAGCCCGAGCGCCAGTGCCAGCGCCATCGGGACCAGGATCGTCGGGCGATCACCGATCACCGGCCCGGCCGCGGCGGCGACGAACACGGCGACGCCGCCGAGATACGCCACGGGCACCCGCTGGGTCTTCAGCGCGCCCGGCTGGTCGACGATGCCGCGCGCCAGAGCGATCCGGCGCGCCAGGGGGGTCAGCGCCACACCCCCGACGAGCCCGATCGCCGCAGCTAGGAGCCCGTCCACACGAGTACCTCCGAGACGCGGCCCGCATGGACCTCGAACCTGGCGACCGTCGCGAACCCGCAGGCTCGGTACATCGCGAGGGCGCGGGTGTTGTCGGTGGTGGTCACCACGCGGGCCGCCCGGATGCCACGCTCGTGGAACTCGGCGACGGCCGCGTCGACGAGCACACGCCCGATCCCGCGGCCGCCTGCCTCCTCGGCGACGGCCACGGCCAGGATCTCGGCCTCCGGAAGATCGGTCGTCGCCGTCGGGTAGCGAAGGGTCTCGACGACGCGCCGGAGCGCCCGGACGAGCCGCGGTGCCGCGCGTACGCCGGCGGCGACACCATCGCGGACGAGGAATCGCCGGTAGAGCCGGGCGAGATCCCCGACCCCGGCGACGAACCCGACGACCACCGCATCGGCTCCCGTCGCGACGAGCACGAACGAGTCGGGGCCGGCGAGGACGCGCCGGTAGAGGCGGCGGAGGAACGGCACCCCCAGGCTCGAGAGGAAGCCATCGGCGATCCGGTCCGCGTGCAGCTCGGCCACGCGCGTCAACTCCTCGGGCCGTGCCTTGCGCACGGTCGTCGCGGTGGTCACGGTGCCTGCCGGGCGAGGAGGCGCTCGTAGGTCTCGAGCGTGATCCGGATCGGGCGACGGTCGTCGAACTCGCGGCGCGCCTTCTCGAGCGCGGCAGCACCCATCCGGGCGCGGAGCTCGCGATCCGTCGCGAGCGTGGCGATGGCCTCCGCGAGCGAGGGCGCGCTCCGGACCGGTACGAGCATCCCGGTCCGGCCGGGTTCGACGACCTGACGGCACCCGCGGATGTCCGTCGCCACGACCGGCAGCCCGGCGGCCGCGGCCTCCATCGCGGAGCGGGGGAAGCCCTCCCGGTGCGAGGCGAGCACGTACATGTCCATCGCGCCGTAGAGGTCCTCGACGTCGTCGCGCAGCCCCAGGAAGGTGATCGCGGCCCGGCGCCCGACGGCGGCGAGGTCGGCGGCGCTCAGCTGGTCGGGCTTCGCCTCATCGAGCCCGCCGACCACGACGAATCGCAGGTTCGGGACGCGGTCGCGCAGCGTCGCCGCGGCGTCGAACAGCGCGCGGTACCCCTTCTCCCAGACGAGACGTCCCACCGCCCCGCAGACGATGTCGTCGGGACCGACGCCCCATTCGGCGCGGAGCTCGGCGCGCCGCCGTGCGTCGTAGCGGTCGGGGCGGAACCGCGCGAGATCCACGCCGTTGCCGAGCACGGTGAGCTTCGTCGCCGGAATGCCGAGATGGCGGAGGACCGGGACGTCCTCGGGGTTCTGCACGAGCTCGGCGTGGGACGCGGCCGCGGCGATGCGTTCGAGCGAGTACACGACGGCGCGCTTGGCGAATCCGTCATCAGGCGTCGCGTAGAGGCCGTGCACGGTGTTCACGATGGCGGGCACCCGCGCGGTCCGGGCGGCGAGGCGTCCGTAGACGCCCGGCTTCGGATTGTGGGTGTGCACGATGTCGGGGCGGAGCGAGCGGAACAGGCCGCGAAGCTCGGCGAACGCCGCGACGTCGTGCCGTGGGGCCATCGAGCGGGTGGCGTGCGCGAGGGCGATGTGGCGTATCCCGCGTGCGGCGAGCGCGGGGACGTACCGTCCCGGAGCGGAGGCGCCGATGACCTCGTAGCCGGCGTCGCGGAAGGCGCTGAGCTGGGGCCCGAGCAACAGCTCGAGGCTCATGTCGGTGGTCGTGACGTGCACCAACCGGCGTGTCATCCCGTCGCGCCCCGGTACCGCCACCGGTTCGCCTGCTCGCGCAGCGCGTCCTCGAGGTGCATGCCGCCGTCGAGCTTGGCGGTGAAGTAGCGCATGCCATCGCTCGCCTGAACCGGTGAGCGGGCGAGGCGATGGAGGTCCGTGCGGCCGGGGACGTTGGCCCGCGTGCCCGCGAGCGCGGCCGACCGGTATCGGGCCCGCACGGCTCGGTCCGCGAGCGAGGTTCCGGCGACAGCCTTCGGGTAGGCGAAATGGCGGGGTCGCGCACCGAGGTGCTCCGCGATCAGGTCGTCCGCACGGTCGAGCTCCTCCTCGATGCGGTCCGCCGGCAGCCGATCGAGGAGGGCGTGGGTGTGGGTGTGCGACCCCACGGTGACGAGTCCCGTCGCGTGCGCGTCGCGCAGGGCGCTCCAGCTGAGCGGGATGCCGTCGTGCGGGAAGTCGAGCCCGCGGTCGACGAAATCGGTCGCGACGTAGAGGGTGACCGGCAGACCGTGGCGCGCCAGGACCGGGAGGGCGAGCTCGGCGAAGTCGGCGGTCCCGTCGTCGAACGTGATCACGACCGGGACCGGTTCCGCCGACGGGCCTGTCTCGAGCCGGTCGACCGCCTCGTCGATGGTCCGCACGCGACCCGTGGCCGCGAGGAGCTCCATCTGGGTCTCGAACTCGGGGAGCGCCAGGTCCACGTCGAGCGGAGTTCGCCGGCCCACGCGGTGGTAGATCAGCACGACGACGCCGGGTGACGGTGGCCGGACACGATCCGCGGCCCGAGCGGACCACTTGAGCACCTGCTTGGGCAGCCTCGACACTGCCGTCTCCTCCGACGCGGGGTCGTGCATCGTAGACGGTCCGCCCGCGGTGATCGGCTGAGGACGGCCGTGGCCCGGCGCGGAGTCAGCCGGTGGTGGCGGCGGGCGTTCCGGGTGCGAGCGGGATGTGCTCACCCCAGCCCTCCCGGCGGGCGCGGCGGAGGTGGCGTTCGACGATCAGGAGCTTCGCGGCCTGGCGGGCGCGGACACGCAGCGCCGGCCCGGACCGGCGCGGTCCGAGCCACGTCAACCCGCCGAAGTGGTGATACTTGCTCTGCCAGGCAGCCGGCATCTCGGCCCAGGACAACCCGGCGTCGCACAGCTGCTTGAAGTACCACGCGCCGGTGTCGTAGGCGATCTTGCCGCCGAAGGCCCTGAAGTCCTCGACCTCGGTGTATTCGAACGACGGCTCGATGCGTCCCCGCACCTGCTCGGTGTCGATCATCAGGAGCCAGGCGGTCGGGCGCGGTGCCAACCGGCGCTCGGCGCGGGTCACCGGGTGCACATAGCACTCGCTGCCGTGTTGCATGCGCCCGCACACGATGGCCGCACCGGTGGCGCGCGCGGTGTCGACCATGTCGCTCAACCAGTGGTCACCCGTGAACTCGACGTCGGAGTCGGAGAACAGGGCGTAGCGCGTCGAGCAGCTGGTGAGCCAGCTGGACAGCCAGTCGGCGTGGCCACGGCCGCGAGGTGCGACCTGGAGCTCGAGCCAGCCCGCGTGATGGAACCGGTCCAGCATGGGGAGCGAGCCGTCGGTCGAGCCGCAGTCCCCGACGACCAGGTCGAAGGGCGTCCCCGCGAACCGACGCATCGACCGGATGCAGAGCTCAGTGGCGCGCGCGGTGTCGAGGTTTGCCACGTACGCCGTGACGCTGATGGGATCGGTGGTCATGCAGTCGCCCGGTTCGAACGGCGGCGGGTGGAAATGCACGCGCCCGGCGCCGTGGAGGACGGACGTCGTCTCCGCGTCCGGACGCGAAGCGTTCGACTGTAGTCGCCGCCTCAGGTGTCGCCACGCCCCTCGGATGCCGGGTCGAGGTCGGTTCCCCCGCCGCGCAGGAAGGCGATGAGGCCGTCGGGGTCACGACGCAGCCACTCGCGGGCCCGCGTGGCCGCGGCCGCATTCGCGGCGATCATCCGACGCTCCGCGGGACCACGGATCGCACCGAGCGCCCGGCGCTTCCAGCGTCGGGCGGGGGCCCAGCCGACCGGGACCCGCTCCGCCGGCTCCGTGAGACGGTGGATCCTCGAGGCTGCGAGATCGCGCCGGAACAACGCGGAGCGGGCGCCGGCGCCCAGGTGGAACACGACGTCGCCGTAGATCCCCGCGATCAACGGATGGAGCTCGCGGCGGTTCGACCGCAGGACCGGACGCCACGGCAGGCCGTCCCGTGCGAGCAGGTGGGCGAGCCGGATCCCGGTGTCGGCGGCTTGGCCGCTCGTGCGGAGGAAGGTGCGGAACTCGCGGGTTCCGTCGCTGTCCGGCGAGAAGCTGAAGGGATGCCGCGCGAGGAAGCTCCGGGGGAGCACGGTGCAGGACGGGTGGGGCAGGAGCACATCCCCGTTCTCGCGGCGCAGGATCCCGACGACGCAGTCGTCCGTTCCCGCGACGAGCGTGTCGTGCCAGGCGTCGGCCACGGGGAAAGAGTCGAGGTCGAGCGTCACGATGTGGCTGGCCGCGTCCCGGGTCGCATGGGCCATCAGCGCATCCAGGTGGTGCGCGTGCTCGCGGCTCCCGCGATCGGCCGACGGTGCTGTCGGCCAGACGGTCACGTCCTGGTGTGCTTCCAACCGTTCCCGCGCCAGCCCGGTCACTCGTGGGGCCGCGGCGTGGATCCGGTACGGCACCGTCGTGTGACACGCGATGCGGTCGAGGTGGAGCGCCAGCAGCGTCTCGTCGTCGGTGTCCCGGACGACGTAGACCACGAGGATGGCGAGTCTGTCGATCACGGCGCCGGAGCTTTCCGCACGCCGGTGCAGGGCTCGTCCGTCCGGAACGCGACGACCCGCGCCGTCGCCCGAGTCGGGGCGGTCGATCGCGTGACGGCGACGATCCGGCCCGGAACGTGCGGCGGATTCACGTGGACCGTCACGCACACCAGCTCCCGCGCGGGTCCGGGACGGGCCGGGTCCCGCGCCGGCAACTTGTCGCCGCGGTGGTAGTTGCGCCACTCGAAGCCGCCGTTGACGGTGCGTGCCGGCCACCCGGCTCGTACCGCGGCCTCGGCCACGCGCCAGCGGGCGCTGTCATAGGACGCCGAATCCGCGGTGTAGGCGACTCCGAGGAGCGCGAGCCCACCGAACGCGACCGCGGCGGCGACGCGGCCCGACACGCGTCGCGTCGCGGTCGATCGGGAGCCTCCCGTGGAGCAGGTACCACCGCTGGGCGGCTCCACGCGAGCGCGAGGGCCACGAGTGCGATCAGCGGGAGCGCGTACCGGTCATAGACCTGGAGCCGTGTCGCCATGGCGAGGAGGTACGCGCCCGCGTAGCCGACCGTGCCGAGTCCGAGCAACAGCGTGACGGGTTCGACGGCCGTCCGGTCGCGCGTCCGGAGCCGGCGTGCGGCCGTGACGAGGGGCGGGACGACGACGAGCGCGAGCACGACGCCCGCCATGCTCGCGAGCAGCACGAGCGCCAGCCACGCCGAGCGCGGCATGACGTCCGGCCGCCGGCCCACGAGCACGATGTTCGAGAGGGCGCCGTCGCGCATGAAGTAGTTGCCCACGAACGCGTCGCCCGGTGTCCGCACCGCCGTGACCGCGAGCCAGAGCGCCGTGGTGGTACCGACCGCGGCGCCGACGATCGGCGTCTCGGCCCAGACCCGGCGCAGGCGCGCCACCGGTCGGGACCAGCAGAGGACGGGGAGGCAGAGGAGACCGACGAGCCGGACGAACCCGGCGGCCTTGATGATGGTCCGTCGCACCGAGCCCGGGCTCGGCAACGCGGGGGCGAGCGAACGTCCGTCCGGCACGGAATGCCACCACGCGAGGAACCCGAGTGTCGCGAGGCCGACCAGCACGACGACGACGAGCCACCGGCGGACACCGGCCCTGTCTCCCGTGGTGGCGCGGTCGACGAGGACCGTCGCGAGCACGGCGATCACGGTCACGATCGCGTACTGGCGGATCGTGAACGCGAACCATCCCACGGCGACGGCGGCGACCAACAGTCCCGTGGGCGCGGGTCGCCGCCGGAGGGCGATCGTCGCGAGGAGCAGGGACACGGACGAGAACGCGAACGCCGGGACGTCGGTCATGAAGCTGACCGACAGGGGGCCCCACAGCGGACCCGCGGCGACCCCGCCGGTCACCAGGAGCACGCCGAACCACGAAACCCCGAGGGTGCGGGCGGTCCCCGCCAACGCGGTCAACCCGACGACGCCGAGCAGCGCCGTCGTCACCTGGAGCGCCCCGACGTCGTGCGTCGAGACCAACGCCACCGGGGCCGCCACGAGCAGTTGGCCGACGAGGCTCATCGAGACCCAGTGGTTGAACGAGAGCCGACCGTGATCGACCAGCCGAAACAGCGTCACGAGGTACGACCAGTCGTCGCTCCGCGGGACGCCGAGCGCGCGGTAGTGCGCGGTCAGCCCGACAGGGATCGCGAAGCCCACCACCACGAGGGCGCAGAGGGTGGCCACGCCGGCGAGCCTGCGTTCGGTGGATGGATCATCCCGTCCGGACTCGACCGCCGACTCCCCGGCCGACCTCACGCTCCCACGACCTCGTCGTCCAACGTCGGCTCCCGGGTTGTGACGGACCGGGCAGGATACTGCGTCGGCGTGGTGACGATCTCGACGCGGAGAGTGGTCACTCGCATGGCGGTGGGGGCCGAGCGCGAGCTGAGACGAAGCTGTGTCCACGCAGCTCTGCCCACCACCGTGGGCCGGGGTGCCTATGGAAGCCGCCCTGACCGCCGACTACACTACGTGGTTCTCGCGGCGCATCCACCGGCGCGGGACCACTGAGTGGCGGAGCGTCGGGCCTCCGTCTGGGGGGACACCTGCCATGCGGCCATTGGACTACCTGCGGATCTTGCGCCGTCGTTGGTGGATCATCGTGATCGGCGCCTTGATCGGTGGTCTGCTCGCCTTCGCCACGCAGCCGAGCAATGCATCCGTCGCGCGGCAGACCGCGCCGATCGTCCGCTACCGCGCCACGAACTACATCCTCGCCAACGTGGACTCGGTCGCGAGGGCCAGCTCGAGCGTCCCGATCTCGTGGGACCGGCTCGCGCTGTACACGATCCGCGGTGAGGTCGCACGCAACGCAGTCGCGAAGGTCGGCGGAACCGCGGTGGGCAACGTGGTGGAGGCGCAGGCGAGCTCGTCCTCCGACTCGTCGTCGAGCTCCAACAACTCCGCATCGCGCAAGAAGGCCCGGGCGTCGGACGCGAGCACGATCAACTTCCGCCGTGGCCACGGCACGCTGCGCGTCTACGCACCGAAGGGGATCGTCGACATCGCCGCAGTTCCCGACCCTTCGATCAACGGTCTGTCGATCGTCGCGACCGGTGGCGCAGAACAGGCGCCGAAGGCCGCTGACATCTTCGCGTCCGAGCTGATCAAGTTCCTCGACGGCAAGGCCGTGACCGCCTATCAGGCACAGCGGGCGAATCTCAACGGCCAGATCGCGGACACCCTCCTGACGAACCAGGCGCTCCAGAGTCAGATCGCCGCGGCCGGAGCGAACCAGGCGCTCGTGCAGAGCCTCCAGCAGCGCGTGCTCCAGAACCAGCAGAAGATCGACGGGTACCAGTCCGATCTCCACGATCTCGAGCGGCAGGGGCCGGACACGGGTCAGTACGCGTCGCTGGACTCCGCGTCGAACGGGCAGTTGGAACAGATTCGGACCCCGGGCGGGACGGCGGTGTCCTCCGGACAGCGGCTGATCCTCGGCGGTGCGATCGGCGCACTGCTCGGGTTGGTGCTGCTCATCATCATGGAGCTCCTCGGCGCCCGCATCCGTGACGTGCAGGGCACCGAGGGCGCGGCCCGGATGCCGGTCGTGGCGGAGATCCCGGTCGTGAAGATGAATCGGGCCGACCGCTTCGTCGTGGCGACGGCCGCCGATCCTGCGTCGCTCACTGCCGAGGCCTATCGATCGTTGCGAACGTCGCTCCTCGCGATGTGGCAACGCCACCCCAAGAACACGCCGGTGCCCGCGGCGACGAACGGCAACGGTCACGGGGCCACCAACGGCAACGGCGCGCCGAACGGGAACGGCGCCCGCCACGGCCGCCCGCTGCGGACGCTGCTGGTCACGTCGCCCGGTCCGGCAGAGGGCAAGTCGATCTCGGTCGTGAACCTGGCGGCGGCCTTCGCCGAGACCGGCATGTCCGTCATCGTGGTCGACTCCGACTTCCGCCGGCCGACGCAGTGTCGCTACCTCGACCGCCCGAAGAGCCCGAACCTGGCCGATCTCGACATCGCGTGCTCGCCCGAGGATCTCGAAGCGGTGCTCCAGGACACCGACGTACCCGGTGTCCGGCTCGCTGCGAGCGCGCCGACGAAGTCCGATCCCGGGCATGCGATCGCCGTCGCCAAGTCCGCGGTCGCAGCCGCGCGAGGATCTCGCCGACATCGTCATCGTCGACTCGCCACCCCTGCTCCTCGCGAACGACGCGTCGGACCTCGCGCTCGGCGTCGACGCAACGATCGTGCTCGCCCGATCGGGTTGGACCCGTCGCAGCGGGGTCGTCGCCGCCGCCGATCTGCTCCGCCGACTCGAGGCGCCCGTCATCGGGATCGTCATCGTCGGCGCCGAGCACGGCGTTCGCGCCGGCTACTACGGCTACTACGGCTACTACGGCTACGGCTACGGGTACGCCCACCCGGGCGAGGTCTCGATCGTCCACCGTCTGATGCCATGGAAGGCCGGCCGCAAGCCCGCGTTCGCGGTCCGCTCCGCAGCGCGCGCGAGCCAGGTCGGACGGTCGGCCCCGACTCCGTCCAGCCCGACGTCGGTCGCCGATCCGGACGAGCCCTGGGTCTGACGCCGCGTGGTACCCAGCCGACCGGATGCCGACTCGGGTTCTGTCGTTCGGTCGACTGCGGTCCTCGCTCGTCGCGGTGACTTCGGTGTCGTGGTCCTCGGACGACGCGGAACCGTTCCGGTCACGCTCGCCGGAACGGGCGTGAGCGTCTGGGACGCCCTCGATCGACCCCGCGCAATCGATGACCTCGTCCGCGAGCTCGCCGACCGGTTCGGCACCGATCCGGCGACCGTGCGGGCCGACGTCGTACCCGTGATCGAGGAGCTGGTGGCGTGCGGTGCGCTGGAGCACCGCTCGTGAGCGGCGCCGTGATCGGAGCGCTGATCGGGGCGGGCCTGCCCGGAGTCGAGGTCCGTCGGCTCGCGGCGGTGGACGCCTGCGCAGTGATCGAGCGGGCGATCGACGAGCGTGCGGTCTCGGTGCTGGCGAGCGCCGCCCGTTCGGGGTCGCTGGTCACCGACGACGTCGTCCGCGAGCGGCTGACCGACGCGCACGAGGCCGCGATGGCCCGTTGCGTGCTGCTCGAGCAGGCGCTGCTCGACGTCGCCGAGATCCTTGCCGGCGGAGACGTCGAGTTCCGATTGCTGAAGGGTCCGGCGGTCGCGCACCTCGACTATCCCGATCCGGCCTGGCGAACCTTCGGCGACGTGGACCTCCTCGTTCGCGGCGCCGACTACGACCGTGCGGTCGAGCTGCTCGAGGCAACGGGAGCACACCGCCGGTCCCAGGAGGTCCGACCGGGGTTCGACCGCCGGTTCGGCAAGGGGGTCTGCATGATCGGATCGAACGGCGTGCAGGTCGATCTCCATCGCATGCTCACCGGCGGTCCTTTCGGCCTCGCGGCTGATCAGGAGACGCTCTTCGCCGATGCCGAGCTCGTCGAGATCGGTGGTCAGCGACTCCCCACCCTCCCGCGCGACCTCCGGTTCCTCCACGCGTGTCAGCATGCGGTGCTTGGAGACTGGCCTTCCCGCCTCGTTCCGCTGCGTGACGTCGCGCAGGTGCGTATGACCACCGATGTCGACATGGACGCCGCGCTTGGTACCGCGGACCGTTGGCGTTCGACGATCGTGGTGGCACGTGCGGTCGCGTTGGGCGCGTCGACACTCGAGCTGCCCGACGACGACGTCGTCGCGTGGGCGCGCCGGTACCACGGGTCACGGTTCGAGCGCCGCGCCCTCGCCGCGTATGTGGGCCCGCAACGCAGCTACGCGCGACAGATGACGGCCGCGCTGCCCGCGGTGTCGGGCATCGGGAACAAGGTCGCGTTCGTCGGTGCGTTGCTGCTCCCGGACCGGGGCTACGTCGGCCGGCACGATGGCGGCTACGTCCGCAGGATCCGGCGCGCGTGGCGATCCCGTTCCTCGGGGGAGACGAGATCCGCGTGATTCCCGAACCGGATCCGAGTCAGCTACCGCTCGCGACGACCGACTTCACCCCCGCGCGTCCCGAACCCTGGACCAGCTACGTCATCGGCTTCGGGCTCGTGGCGTACGGGATCATGGTGGTGTTCGGCGTGGGATCGGGCGCGTTCGAGCTCGTCGAGGCCATTCCGCTCGTCCCGATCCTCGGGTACGCGACCTACCGGCTGAGTCGACGAATCGCGCGGACCGACGACGACCCGTCAGTCGTGAGATTCCTGATGGCGGCCTTCGCCGCGAAGCTGCTCGGCACGCTGATCCGCGCGGCGGTCGTGGCGTGGGTGTACGGCAACCGATCGGATGCCCTCGACTACCACCGGTACGGCCAGGCGCTGGCGCCCGCGTTCCGACGATTCGACTTCTCGGCCGCGAACTCCTGGAGCGGCACCGGGTTCATGCGGTCCTTCACCGGGATCATCTACGCCTTCACCGGTGCCTCGAAGGTCAGCGGTGCGATCGTCATGTCGTACCTGTCGTTCCTCGGCGGGGTCTTCCTCTGGCGGGCGTTCCGACGGGCGGTCCCGGACGGGTTGACGCGCCGCTACGGGATCCTGGTGCTGTTCCTGCCGTCGCTCCTCTACTGGCCGTCCGCGCTGGGGAAGGAGGGTTGGGCGCTCTTCTGCCTTGGTATCGCGTCGTACGGGGTCGCACGGGTGACCACCGGACGGATCCCGTCCGGGGTGTTGTGGTTCGCCGCAGGGATCGGGGGGATCACTCTGCTCCGACCGCACGTCGCCCTGACGATGTTCGCGGGCGTCACCCTGGCCGGCCTGGTCGGCAAATCGCGCAAGCCCGGTGGTGGCGCAGGGTTGCTGAGGATCGCGCTCTTCGGGGCGCTGTTCGTCATGTTCATCGCGCTCGCATCGTCGACCGCCCAGTTCTTCGGTGTCGACAGCCTCAACACCGAGACGATCAACAAGACCCTCGCCGACGCCGAGGGCCGGACATCGGAGGCCGGTTCGAAGTTCTCCCCGGTCAATGCCACCAACAACCCCGCGCTGCTCCCGCTCGCGTTCGTGACGGTGCTCTTCCGACCGTTGCCCATCGAAGCCACCAGCGGCGTGGCGGCCGCGTCGGCCCTCGAGGGCGTCTTCCTCATGTACCTGACGTACAAGTCGCTCCGCCGGTTGAAGTCGCTGCCCCGCAGCATGCGCAGATACCCGTTCGTCGCCTACTGCGTCGGGATCACGTTCACCTTCGTCTACGCGTTCTCGGCCTTCTCGAACTTCGGGATTCTGGCCCGCGAGCGATGTCAGGTGCTTCCGTTCTTTCTCGCCCTGCTCTGCCTGCCGGAATGGAACCGGGAGGGGGTCATCACCATCGAGGAGGCAGTGCGCGGGCGTGACGAGGTGGTGCCGATCGACGACGTCGTTGCGGACGACCCCTACGCCGAGCCGTCGGACGTGCAGGTGCGCGTCGCGGAGTTCGATCCGTACCAGGAGGCCGCGGACTCGAGTGACATCGATCCGTACGCGCCGTTCCGTGAGGGATAGACGCCGTGTCCGACGCGGTACCGCGAGCCAGTGAGCTCTTCGGCGACGCCGGGTACGTCCGCTCCCGCACGTTCGCGTTGCTCGACTTCCAGGTCGCGATCCACAGCGACGACGGCGAGCTGATCGATCTCGTCGAGGAACTCTTCGCCGAGACCGCGACATCGGGTCCGGCCCATCACACGCTCGCGCTCGGCGCGGCGCCGGTGGACGGTCGCGCCGGGTGCTTCTCGTCGCTCGACGGCTCGGTCATCGTCCGCACACCGGCTCGGGGCATCGCGTTCACGAATCTGGTGTTCGAGGCGAATCAGCAGGCGATCGAGCGCTCGGTCGACTCGGTCCGGCTGCACGCATCCGCCGTCTCGATCGGCGGCCGGGCGGTCGTGATGCCGGGAGCCATGGGCGCAGGAAAGTCCACCCTCGCGGCCTCGTTGACCCAGCGGGGCGGCGGGTACATCACCGACGAGGTCGTCGCGTTCGACGGCTCCACGGGCTTCGTGCGCGGTTACGCCCGGCCCCTCTCGCTGGGCTCGCCACCTCCGTCCCTGCCCCTCGCGTGGGAGCCGTCGGGCTCCGGACGCCGGTATCTCGGCTCCAGTGGCCTCGTCCCGCCGGCTGCCGTGGGCGTCGCCGTCCGTGGTGCGACACCCCTTGGTGCCGTGGTGCTGCCCCGATACGTCCCCGAGGCCGGAACGACCGTCGAACCGCTCGATGTCGCCGAAGGGCTCGCCGCCGTCGCCGCCCACGCATTCCACCTCGAGCGGCCGGGGACCCTGGCCGGTCTTGCCGATCGGTTGGACGGCATCCCCGTGTTCCGCCTCACCTCGGCGGATCTGCACGGCGCCGCCGAGGCCGTCGAGTCGATCATGGGTGCCTTCGTCGCATGACCGCCACCGTGATCACGCCGGCGTCCGTGCCGCGACAGTTGGGCGCCGACGCCGATGCGGTGGTCGTCTCCGGCACGACGGTCCTGTTCGCGCACGGGGAAATCCACGAGCTCAACGCGAGTGCCCATCTCATCTGGCAGGCGTGTACCGGCACGGTGACCGTGGCCGCGATCGCGCGGGACCTCGCGACGCGCTTCGACATCGCTCCTGCAGTGATGGAGGCCGAGGTCGTCGGCGCGATCGAGGAGCTCACGAAGCGGGACCTGCTCACCACGGAGCCGGATGTCCCGATGCTGTCGAAGGACGTGCTCGAGCCGGTCGCACTCTGCGCTTCGTGCGGAGAGGGACCTGCGTACGATTGCCAACTGGTCGTCGACGTGGGAGACGCCGTCCTGACGATCGGGATGGACGACGGCATGGTCGAGCCGATGACCGCCGCGCTGGGCGACTGCGTCGTGGGGGTGCTCACCGACGCAGCGGGTCGGCCGTCCTACGGTGTCGTGCTCCCGGACGCGACGGCGGCGGCGCATCACATCCGGGAGGTCACGCGTCTGTACCGCGGCCCTGACGTCCTGCTCCGAGCCCGGCGCTCGACGAGGGTGCTCGACGCGCTCGTCACCCAGGTGTCCCATCACCGCCTGCGCGGGGGACTCCTGCTCGACGCGCTCGCTGTCGGCGACGGCGAGCAGGTCGTCCTCGTTCCGGAACCACGAAATCGGGTGGCGTTCGAGCGGGCCGCGGCACGGGCCGGGCTCGCCGTCGGTGATCTCGCGAGCGTGGTCGTCGAGGACGAGACCATTGCTCACCTCGGTCCCGTCGATCTCGAGATCGACCGGTCGCGTCTGGTCGACCTCGCCGCATCGCGCGGCGATGCTGGCTTCGAGCCCCCGCCGCTCGGGTGGGGCCGCGTCCAGATCGCCGCGCTCGCCGTCCAGGGGCCCGCGACCTCGTCCAGCGTCCTGGCCGAGATGGCCCCACTGCTCGCCGGTGAGCCTGCGCCGTTGGGCCCGTTGCTGGCGTGCGCCCACGCGGTCCCGATCGTCAGGGGCGTCGGCATCCCGGTGCTCGTGGAGGCGCTCAGGTCCTGAGCGCGCGGTGCGGCGGTGGGGTCAGAGGGTCTCGCCGACGAACGACCGCCCGCGGAGGACTCCCTTGGCGTCGAAGACGAGCGGCGCGTGCCGACAGATGATCTCCGGATCGAACTCCGGGTGGTCGACGAGGAGGATCGCGAGATCGCATTCTGCGAGCGTCCCGGCCCCGAACTCGACGGTGTCCACGTCGAGCAGGCTCGTGCGGGTGTTCGGGAGGTGGGGGTCGCACGCGCTGAGTCGGGCGCCGAGCGCGGCGAGCCGGTCGGCGACCATCACCGACGGCGACTCCCGCCAGTCCGAGGTCCCGGCCTTGTACGCCATGCCGAGCAGGAGGATGCGGGTTCCGTTGATCGCACGTTCGTGACGGTTCAGCAGCGCGGCGACCCGTTGCACGACGTAGTCCGGCATGTGCTCGTTCACGTCGTTGGCGAGCTCGACGAAGCGGAACGGATGGCCGGAACGGCGTCGGACGCGCCACGACAGGTACGACGGGTCGATCGGCAGGCAGTGACCGCCGACCCCGGGTCCGGGGGTGAAGCGCATGTAGCCGAACGGCTTGCTGGACGCCGCGTCGATCGCGGACCAGATGTCGACGCCGAGGTCTCCCGCGAACATCGCGAGCTCGTTGACGAGGGCGATGTTCACGTGCCGGAAGGTGTTCTCCAGCAACTTGACGAGCTCGGCCTCGGCGGTCGTCGCGACGGGCACCACCTTGTCGACCAGCGCGCCGTAGAAGGACTCGACCGCTCGGCCCGATTCCTCGTCGACGCCGGCCACCACCTTGGGGGTGTTCTCGAACGTCCACCGCGGATTCCCGGGATCGATGCGCTCGGGCGAGTAGCCGAGGAGGAAGTCGGCACCGGCACGGAGCCCGTGTCGTTCGAGGATCGGGCGGACGAGCTCCTCGGTGGTTCCCGGATACGTCGTCGACTCCAGCACCACGAGCGCGCCGGGTCGGAGCACCTCGGCCAACGCCTCGGTCGCCGACTCGACGAACGCCAAGTCCGGGGCACCGTCGCGGAGTGGCGTGGGAACCGAGATCACCGCGACGTCGAAACCCGCGAGTTCCGCGACCGAGTCGGTGACGGTGTAGCCGCGTGCGAGCGCGGCGCGGAGCCGTTCGGGGGACACGTCCTCGACGAAGGATCGACCGTCGCGCAACGCAGCGACGCGAGCGCCGTCGACCTCGTAGCCCACGACCGCGAACCCGACCTCGGAGGCGCGCATGGCGACCGGAAGCCCGACGTAGCCCTGCCCGACGATGACGACGCGGGCGGTACGGTCGTCGATACGACCCAGGAGGGTCGAGATCATCGGGGGCAGCAGTAGATCAGGTAGATCGCGTCGATGCACGCACCGGGACCCTTGTTGCTGCCGCCCGAGGGCTTGCCGTCCGAGGTCACCGTGCGGCTCGGGTTGCCGTCGCTGCTGATCGATTCGGAGGATGAGGAGGACCCCGAGGAGATGGGCCCGCCGACGCTCGAGGCGCCCAACGCGTCCGAGCTCACCGACGTCGCGTTCGTGTCCGGCGCGACCCCCGCGTCGAGGGTTCCCGTCCCGTCGGCACCCTGGGCCGACGCCACGGCTCGAGCATCGCAGCCGACATCGTCCTCGTCGTGGTCACCGTCGTCGTGGCCGTCCTTGCAACCGCCGTTGTCGTCGCCGCCCTTGCTGCCGCCGCCGTTCCCGTCGCCGCCGCCTCCTCCCTTGTTGTCGTCGTCGTGGTCGCCACCGCCGTCGTTGCCGCCGCCGTTGTCGTCGTCGTCTCCGTCCCCACCACCGCCGCCGCCGCCACCACCACCACCACCGTGGCCGGTGTCAGCGCAGGGGAAGAGCAGCCGGAGTCCGACCTGCACCGCGATCGGGGGATTGGGGTCGATGTAGCCCTCGACGAAGTTGTTGCCCTTGCGCGCCCAACCCAGCACCATCCGACATTGACGCGCGGCAGCATTGGGTCCGGTGACGGTGGGCAGCAGGACCGCCCACACCTGCCCGTCGTTCGAGGTCAGCTGCGGCGGCGCCGACGGGAAGTCGACGCCGACGTTGGGGTTGTCGCGGAACCATTGGCGGATCGCGGGTGGGACCGACGCAGCCTGGGTGTCACCCGGTGCGGGGTGCACCTCGCCGGCCGGGTTGATGACGACCATGTAGAAGTTGATGCACGGTCGTTCGGTGCCGTTGGCGGTCGTGGCGTACGCCGCGGTCGTGCGGATCACCGGCGCGGCCCAGACCAGTCCTCCCGCGATCGCGCCGCGAGCGATCAACTGGCGGCGGCTCAAACCGCCGTCGAGTACCCGCTCCGGCTCGACGTGCATGGACTGGCTCTTCCCCCAGATACTCCGGTGGCGACCACTCTCGGTGGAGTCCGACCTGGTCACATTCAGTTCGAGGATCGCTCGATTCGTGTCGCGTCCGGCAAAAAGGCGCGAATGTCAAGGTTAGCATCGGCCCAGGCGGCGTGACCAGGGGCCCTCGAACCCTTCGAGCCCTTCGATCGGCACCTTCGCGGCGTCGGTCAAGGGTGTTGTGCGCCGCGATCACCGTCCGTGGCGGAACCCGAGCGCGGCTGCGATCGGGCCGAATCGCCGGTGAGCAGGCGCCGAGCCGCGCGGGCAGGAGCCGCGATGCCCCGGTTGTAGACCGTCCCCAGCACCGTGAGTCCCTGTTCGCGCCGGGACAGCGGCTGCTGGTGGAGCCACGACGCTTCGAAGCGACCGGTGAGCGCGTCTCTCCAGGCCCCGGCCGGGAGCGACGGGTCGAGGAACGACAGGTGCCGATAGGTGTACTCCCAGTCCTGCGCGAACCGGGGGAAGTGCAGGAGCGTCAAGGGGATCTCGAATCGAGCGACCGCGTAGAAGAGCTCGTACTCCAAGATCGCGAGCGCGGACTTCTGTCGGGTCGCGTTCGGCGTCGCGATGAGGCCGCCCGGCGTCCGGAGATTCGCCCCGTACCGAGCGCTGCGGACTCGGCTCGCGGCCGCGACGTCGAGCTCGCGGATGGGCACGATCACGTGCTCCACGGCAACCGTGCCCGATGCGATGAGCTCGCCGAGCTGTCCGCTCAAGGCGGGGGCCTTCACGATCCAGGGGGCGTCCGGCGCGAGGATGTCCTTCTCCAGCCCTCCGTGCACGCGCGCGTCGGCCTGCGCCTCGGAGGTGTAGCCCGTGTCGAGCCCGAGATCGGTGAGCACCTGGACGAGCAGGGTCGTGCCGGCGCGCCCGGTGCCGGTGATCACGACCTTCGCGTCGGTCGTGGCGCTGGTCTCGGGCTCGCTCACTGCTGTTCCTCGTGCTCGCGGGGCCCGAACGATAGCTGTCGCCCCGCATGTTCCGGACTCCGAGCGGCGCGGCGCGGGCGGGGAGGTTCGGCTGAGTACCATCGCCGCCCGTGACCAGCGGCCGAGGTGCTTCCGACCCCGTAGAGCGGACGGGCCGCGCGTCGGATCCCTTCGCGATCGTGCTCGGCCACGTCCGCTCGGGAACCACGATGTTGCGGGCGATGCTGGACTCTCATCCCGAGATGGCGATCCCTCCCGAGTCCTACTTCGTCAGCGAGCTCCTCGACGCCCCCGGACCATTCGACTTCGATCGCTTCCGAACGTCGTTGGCCGAGGACCGCTACTTCGCGGATTGGCAGATGCCGCTCGAGTCGCTCGACCAGATCAACGAGGATCCGCGGGTCCGATCGGCCGCGGACGCGGTCGCAGGTCTGTACGCGCTCTACGCCCGCCAGGCGGGCAAACCGCGTTACGGCGACAAGACTCCGAGCAATCTTCGGTTCGTGGCCGCGATCGCGGACCGGTTTCCCAATGCGCGCTTCGTGCACATCGTGCGCGATGGCCGGGACGTCGCAGCCTCGGTGGTCACGATGGAGTTCGGCCGTACCCGGTTCGCGGAGGCGGCCCGGGTCTGGCGGCGGAAGGTGCTGAAAGCCCATGCGGCCGGAGCACAGCTCGGTCCCGATCGCTACCGGGAGATCCACTACGAGGATCTCGTGGCCCAACCCGAGCGCGTGCTCCGCTCGATCTGCGCGTTCCTCGGGCTCGAGTATTCCGCGGCGATGCTGGAATACCACGCCCGGGCCGACGAGCTCCTCGCGGGATTGCGCGACACCGATCACGTCCAGGGCATCCGGCGGCCCCCGACGGTGGGCGTGCGGGATTGGCGGGTGGATCTCACGCCGTACGAGATCGCCGTGTTCGACGAGGTCGCGGGGACGGCGCTCGATGTGCTCGGGTACGAGCGCTCCGGTCTCCGCCGGTCGACCGCAGCGCGCCTCGAGGCCGCGACGATCGAGCTGCGGCTGATGCTGACGCGGGCGCGCAAGCGCTCGGCGAAGCGACTGACGCGCGCGAAGCGTTCGCTCTATCGACGGGTGCGCGCGTAGATGCGCTGTCCGGCGCGGTGGAGCTTCGAGCCGGTCGGGACCCGTGCGCTCGATTCGCGCGCGAGTCGGCGCACGAGCAGACCGTAGCGACGGCGGAGCTCGTACTCGAGGTGGTCGCGGCGTGACCGGCTGCGGTACTCGGCGAGATACCGCTCGACGTCGGATCGGGTGTGCGCGAGTCCGTTGTCGGAGTACTTCGCGACCCTCGAGGTGAACTCCGGCCGGAGCGACTTCGTCGGCCAGTCGCCGAAGAGCGTCGTGCGCATGAAGTTCCCGATGAGCAGGTCGTCGAAGATCTTCCAACGAGCTGTGTCCACCAATGACTTGCGAGGCACGTCGAACCGGATCGACCGGCCGGTGTCGCACCCGACCGTGAACTCGTGGTCGATGCCACCGACGCGGAACGTGATCGTGTCCACGACGTCGTCGAGCAGGTCGAATCCGTCGAAGTAGTCGCCGATCACCTCGACCTCGGACGGGTCGAGCCGCTCGCTCCAGTCGTCGCCGAAGTCGGTGGTGGGCTTGGGGACGATGAGGTTCTCCGGAGGGTCGATCGGCGTGACCGTGTGGCTCGCGACGTCGTAGCGGATGAAGGCGGGCAGCAGCTCGCGGTCCGCGTCCGTGAACCCGAGGGAGAACGCGTCGAGCGGCGTCGTGTACTGGTTCGCCCAGATGCTGTCCTCACGCTGGTAGCGGTGCATCGTCGCGAAGGGGACGTACGCCTGCGCGCCGAGGTTGTGCATCTTCGACATGATCCCGATGCCGGGCGGGATCTGACGCGCCGCGCGGGGCGGGATGCGATTGCCGTCCTGGTCGAAGTAGTTGATCATGTCGGCGTCGCCGAATCCGGCGAGCGCGAGCAGGATCGGTCGCTTGCTCCGCCGGGCTTCGCGGCGCGCGGTCGGTCCCCAGCCGCGGTCGTTGCAGTCGTTCGCGTCGATGATGAGGACGCCGTCCATGTCGACGAGCAACACCGAGTCCTGATAGGGATCCGCGATTGCCATGACGCGGACGCGTCGGCTGAGTGGCACCCACTGACGGTCCGGGAGCACCTTGACGCGGTAGCCGTCGCCGGCGAGGAAGTCCTTGATCCTCGAGCCGACGTGGTCGGCCAAGAGGATCGTCTTGTCGGCCACGGTCTCGAGGGACGGCACGTGCAGGTGATCGGGATGTCCGTGCGAGATCCACAGGTACGGACACGACCGGACGGAGGCCAGCTGCTCCTCCGGGACCTCGTGCGAGAGGATCCAACTGCCGAAGTACGCCGACCCGAACAGCCAGGGATCGGTGGCGAGCAGCGGTCGGCCGTCGTGGACGATCAGCGTCGCGTTGCCGATCGTCTCGAACGCGAGATCGTACGTAGAATCTGTCATCGTCTGGCCCGTCCGCGTTCGGCGAGCCGCCGAGAATAGCAGTCACCGTCGTCGACGCGATCAGGCTCCCGTGCAGATCATCTTCGTCTCCAGCGTCGCCGCCGGCGGCTCGGGTACCTCGCAGCGTCAGCTCGCTCGCCGCCTCGCCGACCGCGGGCACTCGGTGCATCTCCTCGCTGCGACCCCGACGAGCAGAGTCGTGCGACCGCTCTATGACCATCAGGTCGACCTCAGCACCAGGCTCCGGGCCAGCCGGGCGCGGCCCGCGTTGCTCGCGCTCCAGCGGCCCTGGGGGCGCCGGATCCGGCGCGCCGACACACCCGACTTCCCGACGTGGTTCGCGGCGGTTCCGGAGAACGGCTACCGGGCACTGCGTCGCCGCGCGCGGCCCGACGTGGTCGTCGCGAGCAGCATCGAGAGGGTCTCGTGGCGCCGCCTCCGTGCCCAGCTCCGGGCCGAAGCGATCCCGAGCGTCTTGTATCTGCGGGAGGCATCCGCGATCGGGCATCTGACGATCACGGCCGCGCCACCGGATCTGCTGCTGGCCAACGCCGCGAGCCTGGCGGGGGCCGCGGTCGAAGCCGGCATCGCCTGTGAGGTCGTGCCCTCGGTGACGGAGGTCGACCGCGCGCGCGTCGACTCGTCGCGCGAGACCATCCTGCTCGTGAACCCGATCACCCTGCTGGGGGGCGACCGACTGTTCCCGATCGCGGCGGCCCGGCCCGAGCTCCGATTCGTCGTGCAGGAGTCCGGGCTCCTGAGTGGCGAGGAGCGGACGCGCGTCCACCGTCTCGCTGCCGCGCTCCCGAATGTCGAGGTGCGGTCGTTTGCGAGCGATCCGGCCGCGGTCTTCCGGGACGCCCGGCTCCTGCTCGTGCCCCACCGCGTCGACAACCGGCCGCGAGTCGTGCTCGAGGCGCAGACCAACGGAATTCCGGTCATCGCGAGCGACTACCCGGGTCTGAACGAATCCGTCGGTTCGGGAGGCACCCTCGTCGAGGACACCGACGACCCGATGCCGTGGCTGCGGGCCATCGACGAGGCACTCACGCCCGGGCGCTACGAGCGGCTCGTGGTCGCGGCGCGAGCGCACGCGGCCCGTGACGACGTGCGCCCCGAACGGATCGTCGACCGCTTCGAGCGGCTGCTCGACGATCTGGTTCGCGGCGACGCGACACCCGCGCGCTGATCAGGCGCGATCGTCGCCGTCGAGGAAGCGGGCCACTGCCTCACCCCACGCCGTCCGCGCCTCGGTGCGCCTCGCCTCGGGACCCTGGGCCGAGAACCAGTTGTGGTACACGATCCCGCCGTACACCGTGCCGATCACGCCGGGTCCTCGTACCTCGGACGGCTCGATCAGCCCGACGCGGCCCGGCTCTCGCATCGAGATCCGTTCCGCGACGTCCCATGACCTCCCGTGCACGAACTCGCCCGCCTGCCAGTGCGACCGGATGAACGAGTGCTTGCGATCCCGGAAGTCCCTGGTGCGCATGGCGAGCATGCTGGGATGGGCGAAGCCCCGGTGCATGTGCCCACCGACGACGATGTTGCCCTCGTCGAGCTTCGACCGCAGGACGTCGAGCCAGTCCGCGCGGACCGGGAAGGCGTCCACGTCGAGGGTCGCGAAGAACTCCGTTCGCACCATGTGGACGCCAAGATCCAGGGCCGGACCGTGGCCGAGGTTGATTGGGAGGAGCAGCGACCGGACGCCGCGGCTCCGGATGACGCCCCGGGAGTCGTCGGTCGAGGCGTTGTCGATGACGATGAGCTCGGCCTCCGGACTGAACTGGCGGACACCCCGGATGAGGTCCTCGAGGAACTCGGCGGTGTTCCAGTTGACCGTCAGCACCGTGAACCGACCCGGTTCGAGGCGCCGGTGGCGGTGGCGGGCGGTGAACCGGCTCGTCCCGGCCGCGGCCGTGGCGAGGAGGCGAGTCGTGCGGAACTTGAGGTCCGAGACGAGTGGGCGGGAGGACACGGCTTGCTCCGTCACCGACACCCGCCGGCCGGGCTCGGCGCGGCGGAGCGTCGTCGCCCGAGCACGGAACATGGCGGCGTACGCTACCCGGGCCCACCGCAGCCAACACCCACGCAGCCGGATGCACCCGCTCCCGGCGTTCGACGACCAGCCCGGACCCATGACCTTGGCGCCCCCACCACAGCTGTCGGTCGTGATCGCGGCTCATGACGCCGCGGCCACCCTCGAGGACCAGCTCGACGCCCTGTGCGCCCAGGATTGGGAGCGGCCCTGGGAGATCGTCGTCGTGGACAACGGCTCGACGGACGCCACGCCGGCGATCGTCGAGCGCGCCGCGGCGCACTGTCCCCGACTGCGCCTCGTCGCGGCGACCGATGGCCGCGGTCCGGCCTACGCCCGCAACGTCGGCGCCCGCGCGGCAGCCGGGACGCTCCTCGCGTTCTGCGACGCCGACGACGTCGTCGGTCCCGGATGGGTCGCCGCGATGGGTGACGCGCTCGCCGAGCACGATTTCGTGTGCGGCCCGGTCGAACTCGCCCGGCTGAACCCTTCTTGGCTGGTCGGATCGCGCGGATCGACGGGGACCGACGCGGTCGCGTGGTTCGAGGACCGGTTCCCGTTCGCCAGCTCGTGCAATCTGGGAATCCGCCGTGATCGCTTCGACGCGGTCTCGGGTTTCGACGAGTCGCTGCATGTCGGTGAGGACATCGACCTGTCGATGCGGTTGCACCTGGAAGGTGTCCGGCTCGCGTTCTGTCGCGGGGCACTGATCCACTACCGGTACCGACCCACGCTCTGGTCCACGTTCGATCGCGGCGTCGCCTACGGCGCGGCGGGGCCCGTGATCGCGGAGCGTTGGAGGGAGCGAGGTGGCACTCCGGTCGCAGGTCGCCGGAGCGCGCGTGGGTGGGCCTGGCTCGTGCGGCACATCATGTTGCTGCGACGCCGCGACGGTCGGGCGCGTTGGCTCTGGGTCGCCGGCCAGCGGATCGGACGGATCGCCGGCTCGGTCCGCGTGCGGCGGCTCTACCTCTGAGTCACCAGGAGAGCTCGCCCTCGGCGACGGGCGAGGTTCCGAGATATTCGGTCAGCGCCTCGTTCCACGCGCACTCGGCGTCGGTCGGCGTCAGCCCGTCGACCGCGATGTCGGATCGCAGTCGGGTCGAGGCACCGTTGTGGTACACGAACCCGCCGAAGACCGATCCGAGCTGCATGGGGCCACGCACTCGGGTCCGCGGGAACGCGTGGACGCGGTCGAGCCCTTCGCGCCGCGTGATGCTCTCACCGGTGTCCCACTCCTCGCGTCCGAGCAGGGCCGGGTTCCACGTGCCCACGTGCGGGGTGAAGGTGTGGCGGCGGGCGGCGAAGTACGACGTGCGCATCGCCAGGCAGCACGGGTGGATGTACCCGCGCTTGGCTTCGGCGCCGGTCACGAACTTGTGGTGTCGCAAGGGCTCGAGGAGCTCGTCGAGCCAACCCTCGACGATCGGGAACGCGTCGACGTCCAGCGCGACCGTGTACTCGGTCCGGCTCAGGAGGAACGCGAGGTCCATGGCCGGTCCGTGGAACACGTTGCGGCTGAGCAACACGCTCCGGACCCGTCCGGTCGAGCGTTGACTGCGGAGCCAGCGCCGGCTGCCGTCGGTGGAGCCGTTGTCGATCACCAGGATGTCCAGGCGTCCGCCGGACGGCGGTCCGAAGCGCTCGAGCGCGTACACGACGTCCTTCAGCAGGTCGACGGCGTTCCAGTTGACGATTGCCACGGTGGCGCCCGGGTGCAACCGGAAGCCCGGGACGGCGGATCGCGCCAGCAGGACCACCCGCCAGCGCAAGATCCGGAACAGGAGGTTCATCGGCCGGTTCATCACGGCGTCGTCGACCACGGTCGCGCGCCACGGCGGGACGAAGGGCTCCTCACGCGGTGTACGAAGGCGAGTGGCGATCCGCCGGATCAGGGACCACGATCGCGACACCGTTCCGGGCGTGTCGGGTGAGGGGTCCGGGTCGGTCACGGGCGCAATCGTATTCGGCGCCGACTGATCCCCGGACGGGCGCAGCAGCCGGTCGGGAGCGGGACGGGCTCCCGGTACGATCCCCGACGTGTCGGTCCGTTCCTCGACCTCCGCCGAGCTCCGGTGACGGACGATTCGGCCTCGCCGGTCGAGCTCTCGGTCGTGATCCCGGCGCGCAACGAAGCGGGCACGATCGTGGCGCAACTGGACGCGCTCGCGGCGCAATCGTGGGACGGAACCTGGGAGGTCGTCGTCGTCGACAATGGCTCCACGGACGCGACGGCCGCGGTCGTGACGTCCTACGGTGCGTCGTGCCCGCGGGTACGCCTGGTGGCCGCGACGGAACGCGCCGGTCTGAACTACACGCGCAACGTCGGGATCGAGGCGGCGCGGGGCATCGCCTTCGCGTTGTGCGACGCGGACGATCTCGTCGAGCCGGGATGGGTTGCGGCCATGGGCGACGCGCTGCGAGAGCACGCGATGGTCACCGGTGCCCTCGAGCTGGACCTCCTGAACCCGGAGTGGCTGGCCGGTTCCCGCGGCCGCGGCGACGAACGCGGACTGCCGACGTTCCACGGGATCTTCCCGACGGTGCACGGCAACAACATGGGGATGCAGCGCGAGACGTGGAAGGCGCTCGGGCGTTTCGACGAGGTCGTGATCATCGGTGCCGATGACGTCGAGCTCTCGATGCGGGCGTGGATCCAGGGCGTGGCAATCCACTTCGTCCCGGATGCGGTCGTCCACTACCGGTACCGCCCCGAGCCGGCCGCGTTGTGGCGGCAGGGTCGCAACTACGGACGGTCGCGACCGCTCGTGGTCCGACGACTTCGGGAGCAGGGGCTCGAATGTCCCAGCCGTGTCGCGGGCTGGCGGTCCTGGGCGTGGCTCGTTGCGCACGTCCCCGATCTCCGCACCGACGAGGGACGCGCCGCGTGGACCTGGGTTGCGGCGAACCGCCTCGGACAGGTCGAAGGCTCGATCCGCTACCGCTCGCTCTTCATCTGACCGATCGAGCCTGTGCCTCGAGGTACACCGCGCGCAACGCCTCCCCGATCCGCTCTGGTGCCTGGTCGATCGCGATCCGGCGGGCGCCCTCCGACACGCGCGTTGCCACGTGGCGGGATCGGCGAACGCGCAGCGGATGGCGTCCGCCAGCGCGTCGGGCGCACCCGGCTCGACAACCCAGCCCGCCGCGCCACCCACGACGGACGCCCGCAGCGCGCCGACGTCGGTCACGACCGCCGGAAGGTGGCTTCCGAACGCGTCGTGCAGCACACCGCTCTGCGAGCTGAACGCCGTGTACGGGAGGACCATGAGGTCTGCCTCGCGCAGGAGCTGGGTCTTGCGCTCCGGGGTGATCCATTCGATCTCGGCGCGCAGTTGGGGCATCCGGGCCGCGGCCGCGAGCACCACGGCCTCGAGGTCGGAGTCGCCCCGGCCCGCGATGTGGAATCGGATCCCCGCGTCGGGCCCGATGCGCTCGATCGCCTCGAGCAGCTCGGGAATTCCCTTGTTCCGGCGCAGCGTGCCGAAGCAGAGCACGGTCGGCTCGTCTGCGAGCACTCGCCGGTCGTCGACGTCGCGAAAGGGTGAGACCCAGTGCGGCACCACGTGGATCCGGTCGGTCGGCGTGCCGAATCGGTCGTGGAGCTCGGCGCCGACGTCGGCATGGTGGACCACGATGGAGCCGCAGCGACGGTAGAGCGCGGCGAGCAAGCGCTGCTGGAGCGCAGCGGGAAGGCGCGTCCGGTGCGGGATCACGTCGTGAACCGTCGTGACGATGGTGACCCGTCGGGCGAGCCGTTCCAGCTCGACGATGTCGGTGTACTGGTTCAGGAACGCAACGTGGGCGACATCGAAACCACCACGAGCGACCGCGTGGCGCCGGATCCGGGCACGCTTGGTGTAGGTCGCGATCCGCGATCCGGCCCATTCCACCGTTCCCCGGGCGGTCGGGTCCACATCGGGGAGCTCGGCGCGCATCGTGACCCGCGCCGTCGACGCGCGCGGCGCGCCCGGGCGGTCGAGTGCGTGCACCGTGAGCGTGTCCTGCGGGCCGGGTGTCGCGTAGGCGAGCGCGATGTCCTCCTCGCGAGCGAAGGGCCAGTACCAGTAGATCCGCATGAGCACCTTGGACGTCGGAAACGCGAGGAGAGTACCGGTCGGGCGCTCGAGCGTCCGCCGGTAGAGTGACCCCGATGGTTCGCGTCCTCCTCGCCGGTGCGCCTCGATCGGGCACCTCCTGGACGGCGGGTGCGCTCGGATCGTGTGCGGGGGTGCGGCTCGTCGACGAGCCCGACGGGTTCCGCGGCGCGTTCGCGTTCCGCACGATGATGCAGCTCGGCGAGAATCCGCGGCTGATGCCGGGCGACGTCGCCCCCGACTACGAGCGACTCTGGGCGGGTGTGTTCTCGGGGGCCGCACCGCCGCGGGGAGTGCTGGCCCGACTCGGCGGGCGGATGTACCGCCGCGCGGGGACCGAGCGGCGCCGGCAGGCCCGCGCCGACGGGCGCCCTGGGGTCGGGCTGCGCGTGGCGATGGCGGCGGCAGGTCCGCCGGGCGCCGACGCGCATTGTGCGCACGTGGTGGCCAAGTCGGTGCAGTGTGCGCGTTCCATCGAATGGATCGTCGACCGCTTCGCGCCCACCACGGTCGTGCTCGCGCGGCACCCGCTGAACGCGATCGCCAGCTGGCGTGACCTGGGTTTCGTCCGGAACCCACGGGAGAACGAGTCCCTCGCGCTCGACGCGCGCGATCGGTGGGGCGTGGTCGCGCCGGGGCCGGACGCGCCTCGGCTCGCTCACCAGGCGTTCGTCTACGCGGTGACCGCGTCGGCATTCGCCGAGGCCGCCTCCCGTCATCCCGACTGGATCGTCGTGCATCATGAGGATCTCTGTCGCGACGCCGCGGTCGAGCTGCGCACACTGGCGGAACGGCTCGGCCTCACCTGGACCGACGCCGCAACGAGCTTCGTCGCCGAGTCCGACCGCCAGGGGACCGGATTCGTCACCGCCCGGGTCGCCGCGGCAGCAGAAGGACCGTTGGCGGGAGCGCCTCAGCGCGTCCGACGTCGAGCTCGTCCGATCGGTGCTGGCCGGATTCCCGGCCGGACTGCTCGCCGACTGTTGACGTGCCGGACGGCTCGCCGGCACCGGCGCCTCCGTGTCGAGTGCTGTGGCTCGTGAAGGGACTCGGGCCGGGCGGAGCCGAACACCTGCTGGTGGCGGCGGCGGGATGCCACGATCACGCCGCCTTCTCCATCCGGTGCGCCTACCTGCTGCCGTGGAAGCGACAGCTGGTCGCCGCCCTCGCCGACCGCGGTGTCGCGTCGAGATGTCTCGAGGTCAAGGACGAACGCGACGTCCGCTGGGCGTTCCGGCTGCGTCGGATGCTGGTCGAGGACCCGGTCGACGTGCTCCACGCGCATTCGCCGTACCCGGCGGGGATCGCCCGACTCGTCGTGCGAACGTTGCCGCGACGTCTCCGGCCGAAGGTCGTGTACACGCTGCACAACACCTGGGGGAGCTTCGCCCGACCGACGCGTGTGCTCAACGGGGCGACGATGCGCCTGGATGCAG
The DNA here is from genome assembly GCA_963752335.1 of uncultured Acidimicrobiia bacterium. Taxonomy (GTDB): domain Bacteria; phylum Actinomycetota; class Acidimicrobiia; order IMCC26256; family JAENVU01; genus JAENVU01. The sequence continues at coordinate 290,444 of CAVVXW010000003.1, forward strand.
CCGACCTCGCGGTGTCCGAGCTCGTGCGATCGACCGAGCCGGCCGCGCTCGCCGCCCGTACCGAGGTGTTGGTCCACGGCATCGACCTCGACACGGCGCGAGCTCAGCGTGATCGGTCCGGCGCGCGCGCCGAGCTGGGAGTGACCGAGGACGACTTCGTGGTCGGCACCGTGGCGAACCTGCGCGCGCAGAAGGACTATCCGAACCTCCTTGCGGCTGCCCGGCTGCTCGCCGACCGCGGGGTGCCCGTCCGCATCCTCGCGGTCGGGCAGGGCCCACTCGAGGCTGAGATCCACGCCGAGCACGCGCGGCTCGACCTCGACGGCGTCGTGGACCTCCTCGGCGAGCGACCCGACGCGGTCCGCGTGATGAGCGCGTGCGACGTCTTCGTCCTCGCGTCCAGCAACGAAGGTCTTCCGGTGGCCGTCATGGAGGCCTTGGCGATCGGCCTCCCGATCGTGGCGACGAGGGTCGGCGGGCTCGCCGAGGCGGTCGACGACACCAACGGCGTGCTCGTCCCTCCGCGCGATCCCGTCGCGCTCGCCGACGCGCTCGGCGCGCTCGCCGCGGACCCCACGAGGCGCGCGCGCCTCGGCGCGGGCTCGACCGCGGCGGCGGCGCAGTTCGACATCCGGCGCACGGTTGCGAGGGTCGAGGCGGTCTACCGGACGATCACGAGCGCGCGGCCGTGAGCGCACTCGAGTACCGGCGCGCCACCGATGCCGACCGATCGGCGATCATCGACCTGCTCCGGGTCTCGCTCGGACGTGAGGTGGATCCTCGTTACGAGGAGCTCTTCGCGTGGAAGCACGTCGAGAACCCCTTCGGTCCGTCGCCGGCGTGGGTCGCGGTCGACGGCTCCCGGGTCGCGGGGTTTCGCGTCCTCATGCGCTGGGAGTTCCTCGACGGAGATCGGATCGTCCGCGCGGTCCGAGCGGTGGACACCGCGACGCACCCCGACTACCAGGGACGCGGGATCTTCACCGCGCTCACGTTGCACGCGATCGACGAGCTCCGCGACGAGGGAGTCGCCTTCGTGTTCAACACGCCGAACGACCAGAGCCGGCCGGGATACCTGAAGATGGGGTGGCAGATCGTCGGTCGCCAGCCGACCCTCGTGCGACCGACGCGCTGGCGCCGCGCCGCGGTGATCGCCCAGGCGCGTGTGCCCGCCGATCGATGGACGACGCCGAGCACCGCCGGCCGCGACGCCGCCGAGGCCCTCGCCGACGCCGCCGGTCTCGACTCGTTGCTCGCGACGTACCGGCCCCGAGGATCGGGCCTCCGCACCCATCTCACGCCCGCGTTCCTCCGGTGGCGGTTCGGGACCCCACTCCTGGGTTACCGCGCGATCGTCGCCGGCCCCGGGCTCACCGGGGGGGCCGCGATCTTCCGGATCCGCCGGCGCGGTCCGGCGCGCGAGGCCGCGCTCGGGGCATTGCTCCATCCGTCGGGCGATCGGCGGACCGCGCGCGCGTTGGTGCGTGCCGTCGCCCGGCAGTCCGACGCCGACTACCTGCTCACGATCGGTCCGGGCCTCGTCGCTCCGGGAGGTCTCGTCCGACTCCCGCGCGTGGGTCCGCTCATGACCTGGCGGGGTGTCACCGCGGACGCGCCCGCCGGAGGGGTGGAACCTCACCCTGGGCGACATCGAGCTGTTCTGACCGATCCCTCCGACCGCGTCCGGGGGTGCTCAGGACGTCCCGGCGTCGATGATCCCCGCGAGGTATCCCTCGAAGCTGTGGTGGGTCCGCACATGGGCGCGGCCCGCGGTCATCGCGGCCGCCTCGAGCTCGTCGCGCCCGGCGATCGCCGCGCGCAACGCCTCCGCCAGTGCCTCGTCGGACTCGTCCCGGGCCACGACGGCCCCGGCGTATCCCGGCGGCAGCAGATGTCCGAGCGCCGGCGTGACGACGAGGGGACGACCACGGGCCATGGCTTCGCCCATCACCGACGAGTAGATGCCGTGACGGAGGTACTTGCCGCGGTAGGGCAGCACCACGAGCGACGCGCCACCGAGCGTCGTGAAGTACTCCTCCGGCTCGAGCCAGCGGTCCCATCGCTCGAGCCGCGGGTCGGAGGTGTCGAGGGTGGCCATGGCCGCGGGCGCGATCCGTCCGGGGACGACGAGCCGGTCGAAGCCTTCCACCGCGCGGGCGGCGCGGAGCAGCGCGGCGAGGCCCTTCTCGACGCGCGCGGTGCCGGCGAAGAGGAGCGTGATGCCGTCACCCTCCGGGGCGGGGGCCGACAGGCACGGGTCGTCGGTCGCGACCACGGGCCAGCCGAGCCGTCGGATGTTCTCGACGGGCATGAAGTCGCCGAAGCGCCGCGCCGCCTCGTCCGTGTGTGCGACCACGCGCGCCCCACTGGCGCCGAGCTGTCGGAGCACCGACTGGTTCTTGGTCTGGCGGGGCTTGCGCGTACCGTCCGCCCGCTCGTCGATGGCGTTGGTCTGGTGGCCGATCCCCACGAACCTCGGCGAGCTCGGGATGCGGGGTCCGCGGCTGCGGAGCGTCCGCCCCAGCCCGAGGTCGCACACGACCGCTCCCGGTGGTGCGGCTTTGATCGCCGCGACCAGTGCCCGCCGGTGAGCGAGCTGCGTTCGCCGGTCGGGCAAGGTCGCACCGACCTCGACCGGGATCCAATCGAGAGTGCCCGACGAGCGCGGCGCCTTCGGTGCGTGGACGACGAGCGGGACGCGTCGCTTCGCCGCGGCGGCGGCCAGGCCTTCGAGCGCGTTGTCGGCGTGCGCCGTGCCCGACGGATCGAAGAGCACGACCGCGCTCGGCTCGTCGGGCGAGGACTCCGGGCCGGTCACCGCCGGGATGATATTCCGCGGCGTCGGGAACGCCGGACGGCGGAATCGCCCATGGGACCTCGTGCTACCTTGCCCGCTCGACGTCGCTCGTTCGAGCGTCCGCCGCACCCGCACCCGCACCCGCACCCGCAACCGCAACCGCAGCGCCACCGGAGCCCGGTAGGTCTTCCCACGTGATTCACGTCGTCACCGTTCACTTCATGGACGATCGTTGGATCGGTCCGCAGCTCCGTTTCCTGCGCCGGAACCTGACCGAGGAGTTCAAGGTCTGGGGATGCCTGAACGGCATCGATCCCGGGTGGGCCGAGGTGTTCGACGCCACCTTCGACCTCGAGGGCAAGCACGCGGAGAAGCTCAACGAGCTCGCGCGGATCGTCGCGGAGTCGGGGGCTGCGCCCGAGGACCTGCTGCTCTTCCTCGACGGGGACGCGTTCCCGATCGCTCCGGTCGGGCGGGACCTGCTGAACGATCGTCCACTGGCCGCGGTCCGCCAGGACGAGTGCAACGGCGATCGTCAGCCGCATCCCTGCTTCTGCCTGACGACGGTCGGGTTCTGGACCGACATCGGAGGCGACTGGCGCCAGGGCTATCAGTGGGAGGTCGAGGTCGGCGGGACCATGACCGATGTCGGCGGCAACCTGCTCGGGATCCTGGAGCGAAACCAGATCGAGTGGCAGCCGTTGCTGCGGTCGAACTCGTTGCCCGAGGAGGACCCGATGCTCTTCGGGATCTACGCCGACACCGTGTACCACCACGGTGCCGGGTTCCGGGTGCCGAAGTCGCGTCAGATGTTGATGGGCAGCCGCCAGACGGTGCTCCGGGCGGCCTCGGCTGCCCGCACGCCGATGTGGGTACCCGTGGTCGGTCGCATCGAGCGCTCGGCCCGGTACCGGATCTCGGAGTACCGCTACCGCTCGCGCGTCGCCGATCTCGCGTCCCGCGCCGACGAGCGCGAGCGACCGCGTGTTCCGCAAGATCCTGACCGACGACGAGTTCTTCCGTCAGCTGACCTGACCCCGTCGTCCGTCGAGGACCCTGCGGACCGCGCGCGCCGGGCGCACGATGGTCCGGTTGTACGCGGTGCCGGCGAACGTGCGGACCTGCTCGCTCGCGGTCAACGGATGCTGGTGGATCAGCGTCTGATCGGCGCGTCGCTCCAGCGCCGCGCGCCATCGCTCGGGCGGGATGGTGGGATCGAGGAACGACAACGTCGACGAGAGGTATCCCGCGTCGGACGCGAAACGCGGGAACACCAGGAGGGTGACCGGCACGTCGTGGCGCGCCAGCGTGTACATGAGCTCGTACTGCAGGAGGGCGAGCGCCTCACGCTGGCGGGTGGCCGAACGGGTCCCGAGGAGTCCGCCCGGCGACGCGAGATCGGCGCCGTAGCGCGTGTTGCGGACCCGGCTGGCCGCGGCGACGTCGAGATCGCGCATCGGGATGATCGCGTGCTCGAGCCGGACCCGTCCGCTCTCGAGGAGCCCGTCGAGCCGGCGGATCGCCGTCGGGCTCTTCACGATCCGGGGTCCGCGGGGATCGTCGAGCGGCTGCTCGAGGCCCGCGTGCGTGCGCTCGTCGATCGGTGCGTCGGGAGTGAAGCCGGTGTCGAGCCCGAGGTCGGTCAGCACCTGGACGAGCAGCGTCGTCCCCGCGCGGCCGGTGCCGGTGATCAGGATCTTCGCTGGCGGGTTCACGCTCGTCCGGTCCTAGTACCGGGATCGATCCCGGTAGCCGAAGTGCGCGATCTCGCGCGCGAACACCCTCGCGATCCGATCGTCGAGCTCGGGAGTGAAGACGGCGTCGGGCCGAGTCGGATCCGACCGACTGGTGCTCTTCTCCCTCGAGAGCTGGACCGGCGCATCGATCCCGATCTCGCGCAGGGCCGTCCCGAGGTCGGCATCCAACCGGTCGACCTGCCCGATGAAGTCCATCGCCGGCGTCCCGTCGAGCGAGTAGAGGCTCCAATCAGAGACGAGCGGTCCCTGCAGGATGAACTCCCGGAACGTCGCCGGGGTCGAGACGTCCGTGCGGGTCCGGCGGAAGTAGAACTGCGACACCACCTTGTCCCACGGGTCGCGTTCGAAGCAGAACTTGAAGTACGAGTCCCAGACGCGCGCGCCGACGCGCTCGCGGATGCGTTGCGCGTCGATGTGGTTGTAGAAGGCGTTCCGTCGTAGGGAGGACTTTGCCGGTCCGACGATGTGACCGGTGCGGCGCATCTCCGGCACGGGGTTGAACACGCGCCGGTAGTTCCGAGCGAGGTGACCGGCGACCGGGGGCTTCACCGGTGTCACGATCGCGCCGGGTTCCACGAGTCGGTCGAGGAACACCTCGACGGAGGTGCCCGCGGTCTTGCGGGTCTTGACGAAGATGAAGCGGTGCTCGTGGGAGATGATCATCGGAGATCGACGCCGTAGCGCTCGGCAAGTCTGGTGTTCGACGCCTCGAATCGTTCGCGGATCCACCGTTCGGTGTCCGTGTCGAAGAATGGTCGGGTCGGCGCCGGCAACCGCGAAGCCACGTAGGCGATCGGCCCGCGCCAGACCGGTTTGAGCGATAGCAGAGGGTAGGGGTTGAGCCCGCCGCGTTCGAAGTGGTTCATGAACCGCTGCACGTTCATGAGCCGGCGCGGCAGTCCGGAGTTCACACGCTGGCGGAGCTCGTCGTCGGGAATCACGGGCCAGGGCTCGATCGCGAGGAACGTCGCGAGGTCGTCGAGGAACGCGCGAGGATCGGCGCTGAGCGCCCGCAGGTCGTAGAGCCGGATGTTCGCCCTTCCGAAGCGCTCTGCGTACTTGTCGGCGAGCAGGTCGTACTCGTATCGGCTCAGGTCGAAGCCCACCCGCATCGCGAGGCGTGGCGGTCCGTGGAGGAAGGCCGAGAGCGGCGCCGGGGTCCCTTCGCGGACGAGCTGGCGGTACTCGGACTCGAGCATCCCGACCTGCTCACGGACCACGCAGAACACGCACGCGTCGGGAACGGTCGCCGCGAGCCGGTTCGCCGTGCGGACGCTGTCGTAGCCGCCCGTGCTCCCGTGCCCCGACAACCGCTCCGCCGAGACCAGCACGATGTCGTCCGGGCCGAGATCGAGCTCGGCGACGCGGTCGTCGAAGAGCTTGCGAGCCACGACCGGATCGAACGAGCGGTCCGGGGTCGTGAGGATCTCGCTCAGGAATGGATCGCGCGAGTACAGGCGCTCGGTCACAAAGCGACCGATCCGAGGATGGCGCGACATCGCGACGTCCTGGAACCACGTGCTCGCGGTCTTGCGGTAGCCGATGTGGAACGCGACCCTCGGACCACCGGACGAGCTCATCGGAGCTCGATGCCGTAGCGCTCGGCCAGCCGCGCGTTCGACGTATCGAATCGCCGGCGGATCCACTCTTGGGTCGTCGTGTCGAAGAAGGGTCGCGTGGGAGCCGGCAGTCTCGACGCGGCCGCGGCGATGGGTCGGCGCCAGACCGGTGTGAGCGAGACGAGCGGGTAGGGGTTGAGGCCACCACGTTCGAAGTGGTTCATGAACCGCTGCAGGTTCATGAGTCGCCGAGGAAGTCCGGTGTTCACACGTCGGCGGAGCTCGTCCTCGGGAATGGTGGGCCAGGGCTCGATCTGCAGGAACTCCGCGACATCGTCGAGGAAGGCTCGCGGGTCCTGCGCGAGCGCACGCAGGTCGTGGAGCTGGACGTGGTCCGGACCGAAGAGCTCGGCGTAGCGGTCGGCGAGCAGGTCGTACTCGTAGCGACCGAGGTCGAAGCCGACGCGCATCCCGAGGCGGACGGGGCCGTGGAGGAACGCGTCGATCGTCGCCGGGGTTCCCTCGCGGACGAGCTGGCGGTACTCGGATTCGAGCATCCCGACCTGCTCGCGGACGACCCAGAACACCCGCGCGTCCGGAACGGTCGCCGCGAGCCGGGTCGCGGTCCGGACACCGTCGTAACCGCCGGTGCCGCCGTAGCCGCACAGCCGCTCGGCCGAGACGAGCACGACGTCGCCGGGACCGGCATCCAGCGCCGTCACCCGTTCGTCGAAGAGCTTGCGCGCCAGTGCCGCGTCGAACGAGTGGTCCGGCGTCATCAGGATCTCGTGGAGGAACGGGTCGCGCACGGGCGCGACGGTCAGGAACCGACGGATGCGAGGATGGCGCGGCATCGCGACGTCCTGGAACCACGTGCTCGCCGTCTTGTGGTAGCCGATGTGGAACGCGACCCGCGTGCTCACGACGCGAGGAACGCGGCGTCGACCGGGACGGTGGCCTTCTTGGTGCTCGCGTCGGCGTAGTAGTTGTCGGGCAGATGGCGGACGAGCGCGACGTCGAGCGGTGCGAAGTGGCGATCGTCGATCCGGCGCAACGGGACGACGTTGCGGGAGTGCGCGCCGCGCGGCACGTCGTCGAAGATCGCGCCGGCGGCGGCTCGTTCGCGGACGGCCCACGCGCCCCCCAGCGCGGTCGAGACCTGGCTCCGACGCACGCCGCGGAACGCCGAGGTCGTGAAGTGTGCGGTCGCGAGCGGCGCATCGAGCACGTAGAACCCCTGGTAGGGCTGGCGCATGTTCACGAACACCTCGGCGTCGATCGCGGTTCCCGTCGGCGGTGCGAACGTGACGAGCTCCGAGAGCGCGTGCGCCTGATACGGGCTGGTGAGGCGGCGGTCGCCGGCCGGACCCTCGACTCTGGTGAACCCCGGGAGGAGGCCGAGGCGATCGAGCACCGGTCGGTACTCGGTCCAGTAGGCGAGCGCCCCGGCGCGAGGGCGAGGTCGTCCTCGATGTAGACGAGATGGTCCAGCCCGTGGTCGAACGCGCGGTCGGCGATCACCAGGGAGTGGAAGAGCTCCTTGTGGCCCCAGGTCAACCGGAACGGATGGTCCTGATCGAGGCCGGGCCAGCGGACGCACGCGACGCCCCCGGTCTGACTCATGAGGAACTCGGTGACGCCCTCGAGGCCGGGGAACACCCTGGTGACGGTGTCGTCACGGGCGACGACGTCGGCGACCGCGCTCGGCTCGTTGGTCACGATGGCGCAGCTCACTGCGGGCGTCTGGCGCAACAGCGCGTCGAGCGTCTGGATCAGGTAGTCGCCGCGTTCCTCGACGCGCCAGTGTGAGATCGCACCGATGCAACGTCCCGGGCGGGTCGCGAAGGCGGCCGGGCGCCGTCGGCCGCGGGCCCGGGCCACGACGCGGTCGACGGACTCGAGCGTGGGTCCCGCCACGGGGGCGATCCTTCGGTGCAGGCGTTGCGCCATCGCCGTGTCGCTACGGGGACGATCGCGGACGCAACCGGACGCGGAGCCGAACGAGCGCCGCTCGCCCGACGGTGAACGGGACCAGGGCCTTGGCCCGGGTCTGCTCCGCGGGCTGGAGCGGCACCTCGTGGATCCAGCTCGGGCGGACCCGGGCCGTGAAGACCTCTTCGAAGCGCTCGGGCGAGATGCCGGTGAGCAACCAGGAGAGCCGCTCGTAGGTGTAGCGCCAGTCCTCGGCGAAACGCGGAAACGACAGGAAGGTGTGGGGGAGATCGTATTCGGCGATGATCACGACGAGCTCCCCGAGCAACTCGGCCAATGCCTTCCTCTGCCGCCAGTACTGCTTGGTGCCCCACATGCCGCCCTGGGCGTCGGTGGTCTTGCCGTAGTCGGCGGCCCGGATGCGGCTCGCGGCCGCGACGTCCAGATCCCGGACCGGGACGATGACGTGCTCGATGTGCACCGTGCCGTCATCGAGGACCTCTCGCATCTTCGGGCCGAGGTTCGGCCACTTCACGATCCGCGGCGAGTCGGGTCGTAGCGTGCGTTCGAGCCCCGCGCGATGCGACTCGTTGATCTCGACGCCGGGCTCGAAGCTCGTGTCCAACCCGAGATCGGTGAGGATGGCGACGAGCAGGGTGGTTCCGGCCCGCCCGGTACCGGTGATCACGACCTTCGAATCCGGATTCGGTGTTGCCTCGGGCCTGCGCACAGCCGTCCTCGTACTCGCGGGGCCGCAACGATAGCGGACCCCTGGAGTGGCTCCGGCGGCCGGACGACCCGACGAACGGGCCTCGCCCCGGTCGCGGCGCGCCGGTCCTGTGCGTCTCAGGGCCGGTCCGGAGCAGCGGTCGCGCCGGTGTCGTCGGCACGGGGACCGAGATCGACGGAGGCGATGAAATGTCGCTGTCGACGGATCCTCCGCTCGGCCACACGCCGACGCGATGTGCCCCGTCGACCGACGCGCGCGACGACCCGGGCGGCGAATCCGTCGTGCGCGACGTACCCGAATCGTTCGAGCATCGGCGCGCAGATGCGCGTGATCCGGGCGGCCTCGGCCGCGCGCAGCTCGTCGCGCCAGTGCTCGATCCGCTGATCGGTGATGTCCTCTCCACCGCGGTCCTTCCAGTGCTCCCACGCCAGCCCCAGCGACGGAGGCGGGGAGCTCGGCTCGGCGTCGATGGCCTCCACGCCGATCAGGTCGGCGATTGCGGTCCGTGCGGATCGTGGTTCGGTGACGACGTCCTCGTACCGCAGGATGAGTGACCGCTCGGCCCGCGTCGACGCGATCGCATCCAGCCGACGCTGCGCGTCGAGCCATCGGGTCGCCTGCGCCTCCGCAGAGCTCCCGCCCCAGGGCACCTCCCGCCGGGACACGATGACCGCACGTGGATCGCGCACGACACCGATGACCCGGAGCTCCGGTCGGAGCGCGCAGAGACGGTCGACCCAGTCGACGTGTCCCGGTGTCTTCTCGCCGAGGACCTCGTGCGGACCCGCGGCAGTGGCGACCACGGCATCGAACAGCTCGAGCGCATCTCGCGCCTGCCCGCCCAGCCGATCGACGATCGCCGGGACGTCGAGGTCGGCACCTTCGAGGGCGGGGAGCTCGGCGTACCGGTCGAGCGCCTCGCGGAGCGCGCGTGCGCCGAGGGGGAAGCCCCCGGTTTCGGTGACCCCGGCGATGCCCTTCGTGAAGAAGTGCGTCTCGAAGGGGACGACGACGCCGGGGAGTTCGCACGCGAGTCGTTGCACCAGTGTCGTTCCGGAGCGAGGGGAGCCGACGATCAGGAACGAGACCCGGCCGGGCACCATCTCCGCCACCCTAGTGAGCCCCGTTCCGCACCCGGTCTCGTCGCGCGGCGTCCCGCCGTCCCGGGTCGAGGCTCCGGTCGAGCTGCACGGGGTTCGCGCGTCTCACGTGCGTCGAGGACAGAGGCCGACGGTGCCCGAGGAGTTCTGCACGACGTTCTGCGCCTGCTAAAGATGGCACGCGTGGAATCGGCGGCGTTGCCCTCCAGAGCGAGCAAGGCGTTGATCTACGTGAACTCGTCGCACGATGATCACGCGTACGTGCGTGAGTCCCAACGTTCGGCCGCGAGCTTCCGGCAGTTCATTCCCGATGCGACCTATATCCTCCATACGGATGCCGAGGGATTCGACGGCGAGCCGTTCGACCATGTCGTGCCGACGCAGTTCCACGTTCCCGACAATCTCGCCCACACGATCCACAAGAACGGCCAAATGGTGGCGAAGCTCGCCGCGCTCCCGTTGGCGACGCAGGAGCGCGTTCTCTATCTGGGCAGCGACACCTACGCCCTGAGGCCGGCCGTGGCGAGCATCTTCGATCTCTTGGATCGCTTCGACATCGTGGCCGCGCACGCCCCGCTTCGGATCAATGACAAGCGCGGCAACAGTCCGATTCCCGAGATCCCGCCCAGCTTTCCCGAGTTCAACTGCGATCTGGTCCTGTTCCGGAACTCGCCCGAGGTGAAGGACTTCCTCCGTCAATGGCGAGATCTGTATCTGGCGCATGAGTTCGGACACCCGCACGACCAAGGCGCGTTCCGCTACCTCGCCTACTTCAGCGACCTTCGAATCGCCACACTCCCCGAGGAGTACAACTACCGGGGCAAGGTCTGGCGACCGGACACCGTCGTGCTCCAGAATCGCGACCTGCTGGATGACTACCTTCGGCATGAGGAGCCCCGCGAGCTCGCGGGAGCCACCCAACCCGCGCGCGGCCTCTATCGCGCGTTGCGGGCAAGGACCAAGAAGCGCTTGCGTCCTCGTGGCGCGCGGTAGCTGGTGAAGCGAATGCACCGCGAACCGCCGGTTTTGAACGCCACGAGATCGGTGCGCGTGTGACCGACCGGGTGCGCCTGCTCGCCGTGCTGGGCATGCACCGGAGCGGAACGTCGTCGCTCGCGGCGGGGCTCGAGGCCTGCGGAGCTGACTTCGGCGCCAACCTGTTGGCTCCCAAGCGGAGCGTGAACGCACGCGGCTATTGGGAGGACCGCCAGGTCCTGGCGTTGCACAACGACTACTTCCGCCGCGATCGGCTCCCGATGGGACGACGTGCTCTCGTTGCGACGCTCGGATTCGTTGGACACCGACCTGGCGGAGGAGCAGCTGTCCGACGGGATTCGACGCTGGTTGCTCGCGAGGCGGGCAGGGGGGCTTCACGGCGTGAAGGATCCGCGCATGTGCCGTTTTCTCCCGACGTGGATGGACATGACGAGCACGCTTGGAATGGATCTCCGATTCGCCGTCGTCGTGCGGTCACCTCATGAGGTCATCGCCTCGTTGACCGCTCGGGACAACTTCTCGGCCTTGAAGGGCGCTCTGCTCTACCTCGACCACACGTGTCGCGCTGAGCATCTGACGCGGGAGCATCCGCGGTCGTTCGTACGGTACGACCGCCTCATCGCGGATCCGGGGCCCGAGCTCCACAGAGTGATCCGTACCGTCGATCTCGCCGCGTCTCTGACCGTCCCGTCTGATGTGGCGCAGGTCTATGACCCGGAGCTTCGCCACCACTCGATCTCCGCCGCTGCGGATCGAACGATGCCGGACTGGGTTGCCGCCTCCCTCGAATCCGCGTACGGAGCCCTGTGTTCGCTGGCCGACGGCGATCCGGTCGGACCCCCCTCCCGGTCCGAGCTCGATCGAATTCGTTCACAACTCGAGGAGTTGGAGCTCTCGGTGCCACAGGAGATCGTGAACTGCGTCATCGAGGACCGGCTCGCCGAGACCGCGGCATGGGAACGGTCGAGGAGCACGACCGCGCGACCGACGACGTCGAGACCACGACGGGTTCGCTCGCGTCTGAGGCGATGGGCCCGCAACGTTGCCGGCCGCGCACGTGCCCGCGGTGCCCGATAGCGCCGACCGGTCCCACGGGGCTGCACCCGCGCGCGACCACCGCAGTCACCACCACGGAACCGGGCGCCCGATCAGGGACTCGAGGCCGGTGTTTCGTTCCCGGTAGTAGTCGAGCATGCGGTCGCGTGCCTCGGCGTCGATCGGGGGGTACTCCTGGCGGTTGTGATGGTCGGCGCGGAAGTCGTGGGGCGCGTACCCGAGGGCGTCGACGATCGCGCCGACCACGGTCCGGGGGTCGGCGAACAGCTCCTCGGAGACGGCGATGACGAGGCGGTCCCGGCCGATGGCCGCGACCCAGCGATCGAGCTGCTCCTCGTAGTGCCCGCGCTCGCGGTAGGTGAACTGGCGTCCCATCCCGGTGTTGTCGGTCCAGAACGCCTCGTCGAATGACCGGGCCTCGGTGCCCTGCTTGGTGGTGTGGTGGTACTGCGAGATCGCGCGGTCGACGGGGTTGCGGAGCAGGACGACCGCCAACGCGTCGGGGAGCGCGGAAGCGAACCGGGCCGGGGCATCGTGCTCAGCCAGCAGTGACGGGGTGGCTTCGTAGGCGAACCCCGCGCGCGTGATCGGGAACAACGACCGATACCAGAGCAGGCCCCGGTCGTAGCGGTCGTCGAAGAAATGGACTTCCTGATGTCGAGTGAACGACACCGGATGAGCCTCGGGATGGTCGGCCAACCAGTTGAACAACGAGGTGGTCCCGCCGCGCTGGGTGCCGATGATGACCGCGTCGGGTCGGCGACGCAGCGGGGCCGAGATCGAACGCCAGATCCGCATCGGGCGGACGCTACAGGGCGTCGATCCTGCCCGACGGTTGCATCTCGCCGTCGCGGGTCACGCCACCGGACGCACGCCCCCGATGATTCCGCGCTACGAGCCGGGGTTCGTGACCTTCCACGCGGATTCGACGAACACCGGCGAGAGGCGCACGATCGAGCGTGGGGCGGGATCGAGCCGGTGGCGGCCGGCGACCGCCAGCGAACCGACCGGATGCCACGGCACCATCTCGATGCGCTGGCCGACGGCGCTCCGCGACGTCGTGCGGTAGCAGCCGGCCCAGATGAAGTAGTTGCCGGCCGGGAGCGGCAGCCGCGGGAGCTCGAGGGTCACGGCCGTACGGCCGGGTTGGAGCTGCATGTCGCGCCGCACCACGAAGATCGGCGTCGGTGCACCTTCGGTCACGCCGACGTAGAGATCGACCGGGCACACCTCTTCGGAGTCGACCTCGAAGCTGATCTTGCACATCTCGTCGGTCGACACCAGCGACGAGATCGGGCCCGTGGTGTGCAGGTTCCGCAGCCGGATGGGGCCGTCGGAGTCGGACGTGATCTCGGCGCGCTGCTCGATCGCGGTTCGGTACTTCCCGAGCACCTCGTCGATGGGGCCCGCCGCGCGTACCCGGGCGTCCTCGAGCCAGATGCCGCGCTCGGCGGTCGCGGCGACCGACGCGAGGTCGTGCGAGACGAGCAGCAGTGTCGATCCGCTCTGGGTGACCTCGCGCATCCGGTTGAGGCACTTCTGCTGGAACGACGAGTCGCCGACGGCGAGCACCTCGTCCACGATCAGGATGCTCGGTTCGAGGAAGGCCGCGATGGCGAACCCGATCCGCATCTTCATGCCGCTGGAGTAGAACTTCACCTGGCGGTCGACCGCATCCTCGACCTCGGCGAAGTCGATGATCTGGTCGAAGCGCTCGGCGATCTGCTTGCGACTCAGTCCGAGGAGCGTGCCGTACACGGTCACGTTCTCCCGGCCTGTGAGCTCACCGCTGATGCCCGCGGTCACCTCGATGAGCGCGCCGATGCGACCGCTGGTCTCGACCCGGCCCGAGTGGGGGAACATCACCCCGGAGATGATCTTGAGCAGCGTGGACTTGCCCGATCCGTTGACGCCGACGATCCCGACCGCCTCGCCCGGCGCCACCTCGAAGTCGATGTCCTTCAGCACCCACCGCCACGAATCGCGGCTGCTGGGGTGACGGGTCGCCCGGGCGAGGAGATCGCGGCCGAGCTTGCGGCCTCGGTCCTTCCGGAAGCGCTTCCAGATGTGGCTGACCGAGACCGAGCCGTCAGCTGACATCGGCGAATCCGGTCTCGAGCTGCTTGAACAGCGCGTAGCCCGCGACGAGCAGCACGGTCGACGTGGCCGCCGCGAGCCCGAAATAGGTCCAGTTCGGAGCCTGGTTGAAGAGGATCGTCCGCCGGAGGCCGTCGATCACCATGGCGACCGGATTGAGCGTCACGTAGATCGCCCGCCACTGCGCAGGGATCTCGGTGAGCCCGTAGATCACCGGTGTGACGAAGAGCCCGACCTGGAGCATGAGCGGGAGTGCGTAGCGCAGGTCTCGCACGTAGACCGTGACCGACGAGAAGATCAGACCCAAGCCGACCGTGAACATCAACAACACGAGGATGAGGAGCGGAGCGAAGACGATGGTCGCCTGCGGGGTGACCCCGTACATCACGAAGAGGACGATCAGCGCGAGTGAGGCGAAGCAGGAGTCGATGCCGCTGGTCGCCATGGTCGCGAGCGAGAAGACCTCGCGGGGGGCGTAGATCTTGTTGAGCAGCGGATTGCCGACCAGCACCGAGCCGGCGGAGGAGACCGCACTGGAGAAGAACGTCCACGCGAGCAGCCCGGTGTAGGAGAACACCGGGTACGCGATGTGGTGCGTGTGGATGTTCGTCACCTTCGCCTTGGAGAGGAAGATCGAGAAGACGACCATGAAGACCAACGGCGTGACGAGCGCCCACGCGAAGCCGAGCACCGACTGGCTGTACCGGACCCGTACCTCGCGGCGGGCGAGGTTGAAGATGATGTGCCGTGATTCCCACACCGCGCGCAGCGCGGGACGCAGGTGGAGTCCGCGGCGATAGCGGAGCTCTGGCGGCGGCGTCTCGGGTAGGGACTCGTTCACGGTGTGGGTCACGTTCGGGCCGGTATCCGGGATTGGGCGGACCGGGACTCTACACGCCGCCGCCGGAGCTCCCGACCGCGTCGCCGGCGCGGCGATTGGGTACCCTGCGGCCCCAATGGCGGCCAGCAGCTTCCGGGCGAGACTCTCGCGGCTCCCACTCGTCGCCTACAAGCGCTGGCAGATCCGTGTCGGCGTCCCGCTCCGGCGTCGGGCGCTCGCACGGCGTGTCGACGGGTTCGAGCCCGGCGCCGTCACCGTCGTCACGGTGAACTGGAACACGCTCCCCTACCTGCGCACCATGTGCGAGATGGTGCGACGCCATTCACCGGCGGGGACGCGGATCGTCGTCGTCGACAATGCGTCCACCGACGGGTCGCGCGAGTGGATCCGCTCGAACCCCGACGTCGTCGGACGGCTCTTGCCCTACAACCTGCACCACGGTCCCGCCGCCGATCTCGGTGCGCTCCTCGTGCGGACGGAGTTCCTGGTCCTGCTCGACGTCGACGCGTTCCCGTTCTCCGCCGACTGGCTGCCCGCGGTGCTGGAACCCCTCCGTGCCGGCGCGACGGTCGCGGGGGGGCACATCCACCGCAACTACGTGCACCCGTCGTTCCTCGCGATGCGCATGCGCGACTTCGTGCTCCGCCGGCATTCGTTCACGGTGGTCGGTCGGTGGCACAAGGGAGTGACCGCGGGCGAGGAAGGGTTCCGCGACGCCGGGGAGGACATCTCCATCCGGGAGCGTGAGCAGTTCGGGCCGGACGCGACGCACCTGATCCCGGTCACGAGCAGCCGCGGACCCGGCCTGCTGGGGACGGTGTTCGGCGATGTCGTGTACCACAACTTCTTCTCGACCGGCTACGGCCGCTCGAGCGAGTGGAGCGACGAGACCACGGGTGCGTGGGACGAGGCCGTCGCCCGCTATGTGGACCGGAGCTGAGCGGGTCCCGTGCTCCCCGGGTGACGCCGGCCCGCCACGGACCGTGGCCGTCACACGATCCGCGCGGAACCGCATGGTTGGAGCAGGGCCATGTTCGCTCTTCGCGCGTGAATTGTGAATCTTCTCTTGACACCCTCGGTGGCGGTCCGTAAAGATCCCCCCCGACCGCACGGCCGTCTGACTTCTTCATGAGGAGGCGAGACGGTTGGTCATGGGCGGGCCGGCGTTGCTGCCGGCCGAAGCTGGGGGGAGTCACATGACGAGTGTCACGACAGCGTCGCTGATCACGTCGTCTCCTTCCGTCTATCTCCGGTCCGTCGCGGTCACGGCCGGCAATGCACACGGGTCTGGGAGCTTCCCGGCCCCGGTACATCCCTGCGGGGAAGGAGCAATTACATGATCAAGCGAGTAATTGGGGCCGTGTCGGCCTCATTGCTGCTCGGCGGCCTCGTCGCGTTCGCGGCGCCGGCGGGTGCGACCGTCACCAGTGTGGGCGGTTGTGCCGGCATGAAGGCCACCGGCAGCATCAAGAGCAGCGTTCCCGGCCAGGGCCTCACCACCGCCGACAACCAGGACGCATCCGTCTCGATGAAGGGCGTGGACCCGAACACACTCAAGGGTTCGAGCCTCGGTGCCTGCGTGTTCAGCGGTGGGCTCTCCACCCCGGACAGCTCGAAGCCCGTCGTCAAGGGCTACAGCGGCGGTCACGCCGTCGCGAAGTGGTCGGCGAAGTTCTACTCGCCGGAGACGGACTGCAACACGCTCGACACCGGTGACCTCACCGAGTGGCCGCTCAACGGCAACCTGAAGATCAGCTACACCGACCTCACCACGTCGGCGAAGCCGCAGTCATTGTCGGCGAACATCGCGATCGACGGCTTCACCGACCCTGACAACAACCCGGGGACGCCGAGTGACGTCGTCGCCGCGCACGGTCTGGTGATCAAGGGTGTCGCTTCGGGTGCCGACATGGCCGCCGAGGTGTACTTCGACCCGGTGTTCAAGGACAAGACCCAGACGACGGCCCACCCGTACTTCGGGTACAGCCTGGACATCCTCAACGCAGCTGGCTGCGCCACGGGTGACCCGGCCAACATCACCGGCTTCGTCTCGGGTGACGGAACGAGTGAGTTCCTGGCCCTGCCTGCTGCTGGTATCAGCCTCAGCATCGGCCAGCCCTAAGCAACCCGTAGCACTCCTGCACCACTGATGAGGCCCGCCCCTTCGGGGGCGGGCCTCATCGCGTCCACGGTGCGGTCGTGGTGGTGCCAGACGGCCCGGTTGACGCCACCCGAGCCTCCCCGCAGGCGCCGGACGTGCCTCGGCACGCCGGGGCGAGTAGGTGGAGTGGGTGGAGTGGGTCGAGCTTCGAGCTCCGCCCGGCTCACCGCCTCGCACGTGGCGTCCGCCGCCGTCGGGGCCTGTGGCGCCACGCTCCGGAGCACCCCACCCGACGCACGACCCTGGCGGTGGAGGTTCGGGGGCGAGCCGCCGCGTCACCGACGGCGCCGGGAGTCAGGGGCTCGAGGACGTCGTCGTGGACGGCGGCGCGGCGCACGCGATGGGGAGGACCTGGCCGTCGAGCGTCGTGGCCACGCGGTCGATGAGCGAGGCCGTGGTCACCATCACGAGATTGCCGGCGACCGCGACCGCCAGGTCCGGGGTCACCGAGCAGAGATGCTGGAACTCGTCTCGGGCGAAGCGCGCCGCGGGTGTCGTCGCCTTCGACCCGGCCGCGACCTCGATCGCCACGCCCGAACAGCGGCCCAGGGCGGCCGGGAGGCCCTTCTGGATGTAGTTCACCTGATTCGAGAGCGCATCCCGGTCCGTCACCGTGAACGCCGTGCACCCGACGCCGGCGTCACCGAGCTTCTTCGCTGCGGCCGTGATGGCCTCAAGGGCGTGGGTGTCCCAGTCCAGTCCCCCGGCGCCGGGGCAGGCGGTCCCGAGATAGGTCGCGTCCAGGGCGGCGGCCAGCTGGCGGCCCACGATCTCGGTGTCGGGTTGGATGACCCAGTTCGGACCCACCACCCAGCGCAAGCCGTGGAGGTGGTAGTTCTTCTCCTTCGAGTGTCTGCAGAGCCAGGCCGCTCGGTCGTGGGTGTACCGGCGGGCGTCCTTGTGCGACGCGACGAGCGTGAGCTCGAGGTCCTCGGCGTCGCTGTTGGCCGGGCTCGTACAGGAGGCCTGTGCGAGCACGGGCACGGAGCTCTCCAAGCGTGCCTGGGTCGCGTCGGCCGCGGCCTTGGCCTCGTAGGCGAAGGCGCTGCAGTTCGGCCCGACGGCGGGGGTGATCCGGGCCGACAACGCCTTCAGTTGCTGCGCATCGGACTTGCGGTAGCCCCCGAAGGCCGCGGGGCCGGTCGTCGTCGTCGTTCCCGCCGTGGAGGAGCCGCCCGAGGAGCAGCCGGTCGCGACCGCGGCCGCGCAGACAACGACCGGGAGGATGCGCTTGAGCATGCAGGCTCTCCTTGACGACGGCGAGAGCGGAGAGTCTCGCGCGCCGGCCCTCGTCCTGGGGTCGCGCGGCCCGCGACCGTCGACCCCGTGCGAGACTTCGAGGATGACACGCTCCCGCCGCTCCACGTTCGCCGTCCTCGTGACGACCGCCGTGCTGATGGCGGCGTGCTCCTCGGGGGGCGGAGGTACCGGAACCACGCCCAAGTCGGTGCTCGGTGACGTGGCGAGAGCAACGGCGGCGGGCCACTCCGGCAGGATCACCGGCCGGGTCTCGGTCGGCGGAGCCGCCGACGCGCTCAGCGGTCGGTGGAGCGGGGCGACCATCGATGCGGGGAGCGGCGAGGCCGGCATCTCCGTGGGCGCCGCGGCCACGTTGCGGCTCCGGTGGGCCGCCGGCACGGTCTACGGCCGCCGCGACGGTGACCTGCCGGCCACGTTTCCCGCCTCGATCTCGTCGCTCGTCACCTCGATCGACCCCGGCCGCTGGCGCGCCCTGCCGGTGAGCCCGATCTCCGACGCGGTCGTGACCCCGTTCTCGCCGCCGGCGCTGGTCCGGTACCTCGCCCAGCACGGAGTGGTCGGACGATCGCAGGCGGGGCCCCGAATCTCGGGAACGCCGACGCGCCACATCACGGTCAAGGGGACCGGTCTGTTGTTCGCATGGTCCGGACTCGGGGTGGACCTCTGGGTCGACGGCCACGATCGGGTCGTGCGGGTGGGGATCGGTACGAAGGCGGAAGGTATGCAGTACGACGTCTCGTACCGTTCCGTCGCGCCGGTGTCGACGCCGGACTCCTTGGCGGTTCCGAGCACCGCCCCGACCTCGTTCCGCCCGGTCGGTCCCTACGCGACCATCGCGTCCGGCCAGAGCGACGCCGTCACCTGGCGGGTCCTCCAGGCTCCCGGGTCGGACGGGAGGCAGTGCTGGCGGGCCGAGATGACGCCCCCGATCGTCGTGCGCAAGCCCAACGGTCCCGATGGCGCGCGTTGTGCTCTGCCGCCTCAGCCTGACGACGAGCCTGAGCAACGGGTCGAGTTCATGATCCTGACCGACGGCTCGGCGCCGTTCACGATCCTCGCGGCCCGGGTTCCCGCGGGGTCCCAGGCCGTGATCGGCTTCGTCGGGTCGCACCAGGTCTTCCCCATGAACGTCACGGGAGAGGTCGCGGTCTGGGCCGGGCCGACGGATCCGGCACCCGGCTACGTCGGCGTCCAGTTCCCGGACGGAACGAAGCTGGATTGTGGTGTCGGCGCGATCTCGACCGCCGACGATCTCACGGACGGGTCGTTGGCGCCCGAGCCCTACGCGCTGCCCTGGGGCTGTCTCTCCGAGTGACCGGGACGCCGCCGTGCCCGCGGTGTCGATGCGCCCGGCCCCGGCGGATCCAGCACCGCGTGTGGGCAGTAGGCTGATGCGCCTTTCCGGGGAGGTCAGATTGCGCGGCATCGTGCTTGCAGGCGGGTCGGGGACGCGACTCGCGCCCATGACGTCGGCAATGGTGAAGCAGCTCCTGCCCGTCTACGACAAGCCCATGATCTACTACCCGTTGTCGACGCTCATGACTGCCGGCATCCGGGAGGTCCTGATCGTCTCGACGCCCGAGGACCTCCCCCGCTTTCGGCGGCTCCTCGGAGACGGGCGCCGCTGGGGTTGCCGCTTCGAGTACGCGGAGCAGGCGCGCCCGGAAGGCCTGGCCCAGGCCTTCGTCATCGGTGAGGAGTTCGTGGGGGGGGAGCGGGTGGCCCTCGTGCTCGGGGACAACGTCTTCTTCGGCACCAATCTCCGGGAACGGTTGCGCGCCGCCGTGGACCGCGACGCCGCCACCGTGTTCGCGTACCACGTGGCCGACCCCGAACGGTACGGCGTGATCGAGTTCGATGCGGGCGGGCGGCCGAGCGCCATCGTCGAGAAGCCCTCGACGCCGCGATCGAACTACGCGGTCCCGGGGCTCTACTTCTTCCCCGGCGACGTGGCTCGGGTCGCGTCCAAGGTCGCGCCGAGCGCACGGGGTGAGTACGAGATCACCGAGGTGATCGCTCACTACCTCGCCGTCGGCGCCCTCGAGGTCGAGACCCTGGACCGCGGCACGGCGTGGCTCG
Source organism: uncultured Acidimicrobiia bacterium (assembly GCA_963752335.1). GTDB lineage: Bacteria > Actinomycetota > Acidimicrobiia > IMCC26256 > JAENVU01 > JAENVU01. The sequence continues at coordinate 310,809 of CAVVXW010000003.1, forward strand.
ACACCGGGACGTTCGAGTCGCTCATGCAGGCCGCGCAGTTCGTGCAGGTCGTCGAGGACCGCCAGGGCCTCAAGGTCGGGTGTCCCGAGGAGGTGGCCTGGCGAGAGGGATTCATCGACGACGCCGCGCTCCGGGTGCTCGCCGAGCCACTCCGCAAGAGCGGGTACGGCGACTACCTGCTGGGACTGCTGGGAGATCCATGAATCGGGCACGCGGCTTCCGCGTGAGCCCGTCGGGGCGGGTGGTCCCGCCGCCGAGGGCGACGGCACCGCCGGTCGCGCCCACGGTGCCGCAGCTCACGCAGACGGTGCCGGCGCCGGCGCCGGCGCGCCCGGCGTCACCGCCGGTCCAGGCCCCGTCGGTACCCGCGGTCGCGCCGACGACGCCCGACCCGCCCATGCGGCGGCGCCAACCCCCGGTCGTGTCGAGTCCGAAGTCACGGTCGGGGCGCGTCGGCGCCCCGAGGCGGGAGGGTCCGCCGGCGCCCGCGCCTCCCGCCCGCGTGGAGACGCCGGGTGTCGTCGCGTTGGGCGGGAGCGGCGTCGACGACTTCCTCCCTTCCCCCGCCGTCGCGCGCCCGGGTCGGCGCCGTCGCAACCGGCGCCGCCGCCGCCCGCTGATCGCGCTGATCGCGGGCTCGGCGGTGGTCGCCCTGGCGGTGGGAGGCTGGGCGCTGACCGACCGGGGCGGTCGCCGTGGCACGGATCGGGCGGTGGCGACTCGACCGGCCCGCCCGACCGCGCACCGGACGGGCCCCGTGACCTCGCCGAGCACCTCGACGACGACCACGACCACGACCACGACCGCTCCGGCCGCGAGCGGCGATCCGGCCGGGACCGCCACGGGCGCGGGAGCAGCGGCCGGCTCGGCCGCCACGCCCGGTGCCGGCGCTCCGGCCGGCGATCCCGCGACCGACCCCTTGCAGGGGCTCGCGCTCGTGATGGACTCGGGCTCGTGCCGCTACGACCCCGGGAGCGGGGACCTGCTCGCCACGGGATCGGTCCGCAACGACAACGCCGACTGGGCGTCCGTCGAGGTCGAGGTCGTCTGGTCGGACGACACGGGTGACCTGGATTCCTGGAGCGAGCTGGTGCAACCGGACGCCCACGCGTCGGAGTCGTGGGACTTCTCGGGGAGCGCCGTGGACCCGCCCCAGGGTGCCCTGCGATGTGACGCGCACTTCCTCCCCTGAGCAGCCGGTCGGGCCCGGGTCCGGACCCGACCGGATTTCCATTCCGAGCACCGTCCGGCTAACGTGAACGGCTGCTCCGTGTTACTTCGGCGTGCCTTTCGCGCGCCCCAACCCCTGGTGGTGCACCGTAGCCAAGCCCAAGGACGACACGATCCTCGTGGAGGGGACGGTGGTCGAACCACTGCCCAACGCGATGTTCCGTGTCGAGCTCGAGAACGGACACAAGGTCCTCGCCCACATCTCCGGGAAGATGCGCATGCACTACATCCGTATCCTGCCCGGCGACAAGGTGCAGATCGAGCTCACTCCGTACGACTTGTCCCGTGGCCGCATCACCTACCGCTACAGGTAGGACGCGTGAAGGTACGCCCGTCGGTGAAGAAGATGTGTGAGAAGTGCAAGGTGATCCGCCGTCATGGTTCGGTGCGCGTCATCTGTGAGAACCCGCGCCACAAGCAGCGCCAGGGATGAGCCGCGTCATGTCTGATCAGAGAGCGGAGCGATAGCGATGGCCCGTATTTCCGGAGTCGACATCCCGAGGGAGAAGCGCCTCGAGATCTCGCTCACCTACGTCTTCGGCATCGGCCGGAGCACCGCGCAGGTGATCTGCCAGCAGACCGGTCTCTCGCCGGACACGCGCGTCCGCGACCTCACGGAGGAGGAGGTGGCTCAGCTCCGCAACTTCATCGACGCGAACCTGAAGGTCGAAGGAGACCTGCGCCGCGAAGTGTCGGGTCACATCAAGCGCAAGGTCGAGATCGGCAGCTACAGCGGAATTCGCCACCGTCGCGGGCTTCCCGTGCACGGACAGCGCACCCGTACCAATGCCCGCACCCGGAAAGGTCCGAAGAAGACCGTCGCCGGCAAGAAGAAGGCCCGGAAGTAGCAGATGGCCAAGCCCCCAGCAGGCGGACGGCGGCCTCGCCGCCGCGAGCGAAAGAACGTCACGCACGGAATCGCGCACATCAAGTCGTCGTTCAACAACACGATCATCACCATCTCGGACCAACAGGGGAACACGCTCGCGTGGGCCTCGGCCGGCAACGTCGGATTCAAGGGCTCGCGCAAGAGCACGCCGTTCGCGGCGCAGCTCGCGGCCGAGACCGCGGCGCGCCGGGCCATGGAGCACGGTGTCCGACGCGTCGACGTCGTGGTGAAGGGCCCCGGATCCGGTCGGGAGACCGCGATCCGCTCGATCCAGAACACCGGCATCGAGGTCCTCGGCATCAAGGACGTCACCCCGATCCCACACAACGGGTGCCGTCCCCCCAAGCGGCGGAGGGTCTAGGTATGGCGAGGTATACCGGTCCCGTCTGTCGGCTCTGCCGGCGCGAGCGCATGAAGCTCTTCCTGAAGGGTGCCAAGTGCGACACGATGAAGTGCCCGATCGAGCGCCGGCCGTACCCGCCGGGTCTGCACGGCCGTGGCCGGATTCGTGAGAGCGAGTACATGCTCCAGCTCCGCGAGAAGCAGAAGGCGCGGCGCATCTACGGTCTGCTCGAGAAGCAGTTCCGCAACCTCTACGCCGAGGCCGCCCGCCAGAAGGGCATCACGGGCGAGAACCTCCTGCGCATGCTCGAGCAGCGTCTCGACAACGTCGTGTTCCGCGCCGGGTTCGCCTCGAGTCGCAACCAGTCGCGACAGCTCGTGCGCCACGGTCACATCCTGGTCAACGGCAAGAAGGTGACGATCCCGAGCTACGCCGTCCGCAAGGACGACGTCGTCGAGCTCTCGTCCAAGGCGAAGAACATGATCGTCCTGCGTCACAACCTCGACACGCTGGACCGCACGGTCCCGATGTGGCTCGAGGCCTCGACCGGCGACGGCAAGGCGACGGTCCGCGATCTCCCGCTGCGCGAGCAGATCGACGTGCCCGTGCGCGAACAGCTCATCGTCGAGCTCTACTCCAAGTAAACCCCCCGGCAGCGGGCGCTCGTACGCCCGATCGTGAGGAAGCGTCAATGCTCATCATCCAACGTCCCGAGATCGAGGCCGAAGAGGCCGAGGGCAACACGCAGCGATTCATCGTGTCGCCGCTCGAGCCCGGCTTCGGGCACACCCTCGGCAACAGCCTGCGGCGCACCCTGCTCTCGTCGATCCCCGGTGCCGCCGTCACCCAGGTGCGCTTCGACGACGCGCTCCACGAGTTCGACACGATCTCGGGCGTGAAGGAAGACGTCACCGACATCATCCTCAACCTGAAGGACCTGGTGCTGACGTGTGAGTCGGACGAGGAGGTCACGCTCCGCCTCGACGTGCGCGGTCCGGCGGACGTCACCGCCGCGTCCATCCAGAGCACGTCCGATGTGGAGATCCTCAACCCGGACCTCCACGTGGCGACGCTCACCGAGAAGGGCCGGCTCGCGATCGACATCACGGTCGAGCAGGGCCGGGGGTACTCGTCGGCCGAGAAGACCAAGAAGGTCGGTGCACCGATCGGTGTGATCCCCGTCGACGCGATCTTCTCGCCGGTGCGGCGCGTGTCGTTCGACATCGAGCCCACACGGGTCGAGCAGGCCACGAACTACGACCGCCTCGGTCTCGAGATCGAGACCGACGGGTCGATCTCGCCGCGCGACGCGCTCGCGTCGGCGGGCGCCACGCTGCGGAACCTCGTCGGCCTCGTCGCCGAGATGTCCGAGGAGCAGGGCGGACTCGAGCTCGGCGAGGTCTCGCCGACGCTCGCGACCTCGCCGGACCTCGAGCTCGCGATCGAGGAGCTGGATCTGTCCGAGCGCCCGCGCAACTGCCTCAAGCGGGCCCGGGTCGACACGATCGGGCAGCTGGTGATGAAGACCGAGGACGACCTGCTCGCGATCACGAACTTCGGCCAGAAGTCGCTCGACGAGGTCATCCAGAAGCTCGACGAGCGCGGCCTGTCACTGCGGATGAAGGACTGAGGCGATGCCGCGTCCCCGGAAGGGTCCTCGCCTCGGTGGCGACCCCCATCACCAGCGTCAGCTCATGGCGAACCTGGCGATCGCGCTCTTCGAGCACGGAGGCATCACCACCACCGTGTCACGGGCCAAGGCGTTGCGGCCCTACGCCGAGAAGCTGATCACGAAGGCGAAGAAGGGCGGCGTCCACCGTCAGCGCCAGGTCGTCGCGACGATCCACGACCAGTCGGCGGCCTCCAAGCTCTTCGTGGACATCGCGCCGACCTACCAGGACCGCAACGGGGGCTACACGCGCATCCTGAAGCTGGGCCCGCGTCCGGGCGACCAGGCGCCCATGGCGCGTATCGAGCTCGTCTGACGATCGCGCAATCTCGCCGTGACGTTGTTCGACGTGACGGTGCCCGAATCGCCGCCGCTGAGGCATGACAGCGATGTCGCGTCGGTGGCGTCGGGATCGGATCCGTCGCCGGTCTGTCGCCTCGTCGTCGCGTACGACGGCTCGGCCTTCCGGGGCTTCGCCACCCAACCCGGTCAGCGTACGGTCGCCGGGGTGCTCGGCGCCGCCCTGGCCAAGGTGCTGCGGGGAGAGGTCGAGCTCGCCTGTGCCGGGCGGACCGACGCCGGCGTGCACGCCTGGGGGCAGGTCGTGTCGTTCCCCGTCGAGGCCACGAGGGATCTGGCGCGGCTGCAGATCCAGTCTGAACGCCATGTTGGGGCCCGAGATCGTGGTACGCGGCGCGGAGCTCCGACCTCCCGGCTTCGACGCCCGTCACTCCGCGCGCTGGCGTGCGTACCGGTACACGATCGTGAATCGACCGGTGGCCGACCCGTTCCGGGCCCGTCACGCGTGGTTCGTCCCGGCACCGCTCGATCTGCGCGCGCTGCGGCTGGCGGCGGATCCCTTCGTCGGCGAGCACGACTTCGCCTCCTTCAGTCGCAAGGCACGGGCGGGCACGACGACGGTCCGGAGGGTGATCGCGGTCCGAGTGGCACGACCTCGGCGACGGGATCCTGCGCTACGACATCCGCGCCACGGCGTTCTGCTGGCGCATGGTGCGCTCGATCGTGGGGACCCAGGTCGACGTCGGGCTGGGGAAACGGCGTCCGGGCGACATGCTCACGATCCTGCGCGCCGAGGACCGCGCGGCTGCCGGCACCATGGCGCCTCCCCACGGGCTGTGCCTCTGGGAGGTCGGTTACCCCGACCGGGCCGAGGATGCTTAGGCGCGGGTGACGACGACGGCCAGCGTGCCCGGAGCGCCGGTGCTCCGGGGCAGGAGTCCGCGGTCACCGTCCAACCATCACCGGACGCGGCCCGGTGGGTCGCGCCGGCCGCAACCATCGTGAGGCCGGCGTCGATCGAGACGAGCCTGGTACGCGTCGAGCACGGAGGCCGTCGCATCGCCGGCCGGGACCACGTAGGTCAGGAGGAACCGCTCGCCGCCCGCGGCCTGATCCACCGCCCCGCTGCTCAGCGCCAACGCCGGACGTGGCACCGCACCCGGGAAGGCGGTCGGGACCCGCGCGCCCGAATAGGTGGCCGACGCGCCGTTCCCGCCTTCGATCGTGACCCGGCGCGTGCTTGCCCCGGCCCGAGACGGTGATCCGGCCGTCGTTGGTCTCCCTGACCGCGGAGTCGCCACACGCCGCGACGGCGACGGCGACGGCCAGGGTCAGCAGCCCGGCCGTGGCCCACCGCGGTGTGCGGGCGCGAGGCCGGTCACTCGACGCCGAGGTACAGGAAGCCGTACGCCTCGTCGCGGAACGTCAGTCCCGACGCCTTGAGTGGCACGTCCCAGTCACCGGTCACCGAGGGGTCGTTCTCCTCCATGCCGTGGTCGGCGACGAGGAGGAACGCGGTGTCGTCGAACGCGCCAGCGCGCTCGACCGCGGCCATGACCTCGCCGATGCGCGCGTCGGAATCCCGGATCGACGCGGCCGCGATCTCGGAGTGGGGGCCGCCCTCGTGCATCGCGGCGTCGGTGAGCGTGAAGTTGACCCACATGAACCGCGGCAGCGGGTAGGTCTCGTCCCGGTAGCTCCCGCTGAGGATGCCGACGGCCTGGTCGACGCACATGTGGTCGACGATCGAGGACCACGAGTAGTCCTTCGACGGCCGCACGAACCGCTCGGTCGTGTGGGGCAGGCCGACGGGGTCGGTCGGGATCGGCGGGACGTCGCCCCGCCGGAAGAAGTCGAACGTCGAGTAGCATCGCATCGATGTCGCAGGGCTCGTTGCAGCTCGCGGTGAAGGCGTCGGGCCAGGTGCGACGAACCGCGGTGTGGATCGACTCGGTTCCCGGCGTGGCCGAGTCCATGGCGTTCGGCCACGTCGCGTTCGAGTTCGTGATGATCTGCTTGCCCTGCGCCCGGTCGTACCAGGCGTTGTTCAGGATGCCGTGGTGGCCGGGGTGACGGCCGGTGAGGATCGAGGTGTGGTTGGCGAGGGTGATCGTCGGCAGGCTCGCCATCGCGCCGTGCTGGTAGGCGGTGCCCATCGCGATGAGCCGGGCGACGTTCGGGCGCTTCGCCGCGCGCGGCCATGTCGTAGAGGACGTTCGGGTTGGTGCCGTCGAAGAGGAATCCGATCACGTGGCGGGGTCGGCCCGCGGACTCGTCGATCACGTCGAGCCTCACCTCGCCGTCCTGGCCCGCGAGATACGAGCCGTCGGCGTGCGGCGCCGCGCCGAGCAGGTGGAGCACGGTGGGCGCGACGTCGACGAGGCGGGCGCTGCGCGGCGACGAGACCGTCGGATCGGACGCCCTTGCCGGCGATGACGAACGGGGCCCGCGCCTGCACCACGCCGAGCGATCCGTGCTCGCCCCGGTGGCCACCCTGGTCCTCCCAGTTGTGCGCGGCCGAATGGATCACGCAGAGATCGGGTGCCGCGGGGTGGTCGAAGAGCTGCGCGATCGTGTCGTACGCGTGGGGATAGGCGTTCCGCGACCGGTGCGGGATATGCGTTCGCACGCTCGTCCGCGAGGGACGCGAAGCGATCCGTCGACTGGTCGGCGAGCGGATCCGTGCCCTCGCCGCCGGTGCGCTCGTAGCCGTTCTCGGTGCGACGGAACGTCACCGAGCCGTCATGGGTGCGGGCCTCGTACCGGTCGCCCTGGCTGAGCACGACCATGTCGACGATGGGCTCGAGCGCTCCGTCGAGCAGGATCTCGAGCGCCCGTTCGGCGTCCTCGACGAGCTCGGGCCCGAGCTGGTGGATCGCGGTGGGGGGAGTCACCGCGCGAGCGTATTCCCCGCGCCGGCGGGGCCGCCCGGCGTCCCTCCACGCTTGGCCTGCTCCGGGCCGTGCGGCTAACCTCCCTCCCCTTGCGTACGGCCCCGGCGGCCGCGCGCGCCCGGGGTCCCTCGGGCGACACCAGAGAGAGTGATCTGTGCGGACCTTCCATCCCAAAGAGTCGGACATCCAGCACGCCTGGCACGTGATCGATGCCGAAGGCGTCGTCCTCGGGCGCCTCGCCACCGAGGTGGCGCGACTGCTCCGTGGCAAGCACAAGCCGATCTGGGCGCCGAACGTCGACGTCGGCGACCATGTCGTCGTCATCAACGCGAGCAAGCTCGACATCTCGCTCCGCAAGTCCGAGGACAAGCTCTACTACCGCCACTCCGGCTACCCGGGCGGCATCCGCAGCGAGAACCTGGGTCATCTGATCGAGCGCAGTCCGGAGCGCGTCGTGCGGCTCGCGGTCCGCGGGATGCTCCCGAAGAGTCGGCTCGGCCGCGCGCAGCTGAAGAAGCTGCGCGTCTACGCCGGCCCGACCCACCCGCACGCCGCGCAGCAGCCGCACGACCATCCGCTCGCCACCACCCCGAGGAACGCATCGTGAGCAAGCCCCTCATCCAGACCACCGGTCGCCGCAAGGAGGCCATCGCGCGGGTGCGGCTCCGTCCCGGGACGGGCAAGGTCGTGATCAACGGTCGCGAGATCGAGAACTACTTCCACATCGCCACCCACCGCACCGGCGCGACCGAGGCGTTGCGGATCACCCAGACCGCGGACGTGTACGACGTCGACGCCACGATCCGGGGTGGCGGGATCGCGGGTCAGTCCGGTGCGCTCGGCTTGGGCATCGCCCGCGCCCTGGTCGGCGCTCGACCCGGAGGCGCGCCCGGCGCTCAAGAAGGCGGGGCTGCTCACCCGTGACGCTCGTGAGAAGGAGCGGCGCAAGTACGGCCTCAAGAAGGCGCGCAAGGCGCCCCAGTACTCCAAGCGGTAGCAGCGCGCCGCGATGGCGCCGCGCTTCGGCACCGACGGGATCCGCGGCGTCGCCGGCACCGAGCTGACGACCGAGCTGGTCCGGGCGCTCGGTGCCGCCGCGGCCGACGCGATCGGGACCGACATCACGTTCCTGGTGGCCCGCGACACGCGTGAGTCGGGTCCGTGGCTCGAGGACGCGCTGCTCGAGGGCATGACGCGAGCCGGCGCCGACGTGACCAGCCTCGGCGTGCTCCCCACGCCCGCGCTGGCCAGTGCGTGCGCGGCATCCGGCGCAGCCGGGGCGATGATCTCGGCGAGCCACAACCCGTTCTCGGACAACGGCGTCAAGCTCTTCGAGCCCGGCGGCCGCAAGCTGCGTGACGCCACGGAGGCCGCCGTCGAGCGCGCGCTCGAGGCGCGCCTCGCGGGGAGTGGCTCCGACGGCGGGCCCGAGGGGACCGCGAGGGTCGCCGCCGATGCCGTCGACGCGTACGTGGCGCATCTCGTCGCGGTGCTCGGCGGCGACACGCCGCTCGCGGGCCTCCACGTCGTGATCGACGCCGCCCACGGTGCTGCCGTGGTCTCGGCGCCACGCGCGTACCGCGAGCTCGGCGCGACGGTCGACGTCGTCGGCGCGACGCCCGACGGCCGCAACATCAACGCGGGGTGCGGGTCCACCCACCCGGAGGTGGTCGCGAGCGAGGTGGTCGCGCGGGGCGCCGACGTCGGACTGGCCTTCGACGGCGATGCGGACCGCGTCGTCGCCGTCGACGCGGACGGGTCGATCGTCGACGGGGACCATCTCCTCGCGATTCTCGCCCTCGACCTCGACGCGCGGGGCTTGCTCCCGCACCACGCGATCGCGACGACCGTCATGGCCAATCTCGGGCTGACGCGCGCGCTGGCATCCCACGGCATCGACGTCGTGGTCACGCCGGTCGGGGACCGCAACGTGCTCGCCGCGATGGAGGAGCACGGGCTCGGGCTCGGCGGCGAGCAGTCGGGACACGTGATCGTCTCGGCGCACTCGGTGACCGGCGACGGTCCTCTCACCGGACTGTTGCTGCTCGACACGATGGTGCGGACCGGGCGATCGTTGCGCGAGCTGGCCGCCGTCGTGACCAAGCTGCCCCAGGTGCTCGAGAACGTGAAGGTCGCGGACCGGGAGGGCCTCGAGGCGGCCACGGGCTTCTGGGCCGCGGTGCGGGTGGCCGAGGCCGAGCTCGGCGCCGACGGACGGGTCCTGGTCCGGCCCTCGGGGACCGAGCCGGTGGTCCGGGTCATGGTCGAGGCGGTCGAGCCCGAGACCGCGGACCGCATCGCCGCGACGCTGGTCGCGGCCCTGACCGGGGCGCTCGGGCCCGGATGACGCGGCCCCCGGTTGCGGATCGGGGTCGTCGTCCGGACCACTTCACCCCGCACCGCCGGTAGGCTTCCCGGCCTCATGTGCGGCATCGTGGCGGTGCTCCGCCGCCCCTCCGATCGGATCCCGCCGGACCTCGCGAGCCTCCGGGAGCGGCTGGCGTCGGCGCGGGCCGAGTTGGAGCGGGCCGTCGCCGGGCCGGCCGACGAGACCGACACGACTCGCCGCCTCCATGCGGGCGCCGAGCACCTCGTGGCGGTGGACGCCGATCTCCGCGGCAGTGCCGGGGTGCGGGCTCTGCTGGCCGACGCGCGGGGCCGGGTGGAGATCCTCGAGGAGATCGACGGCTGCGAGGACCTGGTCGCACGCTTCGAGGCCGGCCTCGATTCCGAGGTCACGGTCGCACCGGCGGCGGACGAGGAGCTGAACGCAGCGCTCGTCCGAGTCAAGGACCAGGTCTGGGCGCTGCGCCACGACCGCTTCCGGACCGCGGACGCGGTGGCCGCGTTCGCCGGCGACGATCCCTCCCGAGCGCTGGTCGACGGCTACCTCTCCATCCAGGTCGCGTTGTCGGCGTTGGATCGTCTCGAGGTCCGCGGGCGCGATTCCGCGGGGATCGAGATCGTCGTGCGTCACTCGGGGCTCGACCTCGACGATCCGGCGGTGCTCGCACGCTGCGCCGAGCGAACCGACCGGCTCCACCGCTCGCGATCGGTGCGAACCGTCGGTGACCTGGTCTGCTTCGTCTACAAGGCTGCCGCGGAGATCGGGGAGTTGGGCGACAACGTCGCGATGCTGCGCGCCGCGATCACCGCCGACGGCCTCCTGCGCACGGCCCTCGGCGGCGAGGACTCCGAGGTCGTCGTGCTGGCGCACACCCGGTGGGCGAGCGTGGGCGTCATCTCGGAGGCGAATGCGCACCCGCTCGACCACGAAGAGGCCGAGCGATTCGGCACCGCCTACGCCGCGGCCGCGCTGAACGGCGATGTCGACAACTACGCCGAGCTCGTGGGGCTCCACCACCTGCAGATCGCACCCGAGATCACCACGGACGCGAAGGTCATCCCCGACGATCATGGCCCGTGCGATCGACGATGGTGCCGAGCCGGTCGAAGCGTTCCGTCAGGCGGTCGCCGCGTTCGAGGGCTCGGTCGCGATCGGCGCGCACACGAGCGCCGCCCCCGGGCGGGTGTTCCTGGCGCTCCGCGGGAGCGGTCAGGGCCTCTACGTCGGGCTGGCCGAGGACTCCTACGTCGTGGCGAGCGAACCGTACGGGGTCGTCGAGGAGACCCCGACGTACCTTCGCCTCGACGGGGAGACGCCGGTCCAGCCGAACAATCCCGGCAGCCGGGGTCAGGTCGTCGTGCTCGACACCCGCGACCGCCGGTGACCTCGACGCCGATCGTCCGGCTCGCCTACGACGGCACGCCGCTCCCGGTCGTCAGCGGCGGACCTCTCGCACGCGGAGATCACGACGCGCGACATCGACCGGGGGGAGTTCCCGCACTACCTGTTGAAGGAGATCACCGAGGCGCCCGGCATCGTTCCGCAAGACCCTCCGGGCGAAGTTCGTCGAGCGCGACGGCCGCCTCCGGGTCGAGGTCGGACCGGAGGTGCTCCCGGACGCGATCCGGGCGAGGCTCGCCGGCGGGACCATCGCCCGCGTGGTGGTGATCGGCCAGGGGACGGCCGCGGTCGCGGGACAGAGCCTCGCGGTCGGCGCTGACGGACGCGGTGGGTCCGGCGCCATCCGTTGCGCGTCGAGGCGATGCTCGCCACCGAGCTCTCGGGCTTCCGCCTGAGCGAGGACATGCACGACACCCTGGTGGTCGCGATCTCGCAGAGCGGTACGACCACTGACACGAACACGACGGTCGATCTCGCCCGGGCACGCGGCGCGGCGGTTGTCGCGATCGTGAACCGCCGCCACAGCGACCTCGTCGACCGTTCCGACGGTGTGCTCTACACGTCGGACGGCCGCGACGTCGAGATGAGCGTGGCATCGACCAAGGCGTTCTACGCGCAGGTTGCCGCGGGGTTCGTGCTCGCGGAGGCGATCGCCGGCGCGCTCGGCGTCGCGCCGCTCGACGATGGCCTGTTCGAAGCCTGCGGCGAGCTGCCCGGACGCGATGCGCGCGGTGCTCGACCAACGGGAGGAGATCGGTCGGGCGGCGCACGCGCATGCACCCTTCCGTCGCTACTGGGCGGTCGTCGGGAACGGAGCGAACCGCATCGCCGCCAACGAGGTGAGGATCAAGGCGTCGGAGCTCTGCTACAAGTCCATCGCGTGCGACGCCACCGAGGACAAGAAGCACATCGACCTGTCGGCGGAGCCGATGATCCTCGTCTGCGCGGCCGGGCTGTCCGGCTCCAACGCCGACGACGTCGCCAAGGAGCTGGCGATCTACCGGGCCCACAAGGCGGCCGCGATCGCCATCGTGTCGGACGACGACGACCGCTACGGCGCCGCGCAGGAGATCATCCGGGTGCCGCGGGTGCACCCGCGGCTCGGGTTCGTCCTGAGCGCGATGGCCGGACACCTGTTCGGCTACGAGGCCGCGGTGGCGATCGACGCGTCGGCGCGGCCGCTCCGCGAGGCCCGGGCCGCGATCGAGGCCAGCCCGATCGGCGGGGAGCTCGGGCCGCTGACGAGCCACGTGGCGGGGCCTGCGGCCCGCTTCTTCGAAGGTCTGCGTACCGGCCTCTACGACGGCACCCTGGAAGCGGCGACCGCGGTCCGGCTCGCGTCCGTCCTGCGGTACGCCGTCGGGCTGGTGCCCCTGGAGCTCTACGGCGACCGAGTACGGGGTGCTCGGCACCCCGGCGACGGTCGCCGGCGGACCTGACCGTCGCGCTCGACCGAGGCCATCGAGCAGCTGACGCGGCCGGTGGACGCGATCAAGCACCAGGCCAAGACGGTGACCGTCGGCATCTCGCGGTCGGACGAGACGCTGCTGCGGGTGCCGCTCGTCCAGGCGGTGCTCGAGGCCGGGACCCCGCGCGACGGTCTCACCTACAAGATCCTGCGCACGCTCGTGGACCTGGATCCCGCGATCGTGGGCATCGTCGGGTTCACCCGCTACCGGATCGACGGCGATCCCGAGTCGGACGACGCGACCATCAGCGTGCTGGACCGCGGCGGGATCGCGGCGGGCATCGCGTCCCGGACCGAGACCGACCCGCGGTTGCGGGGGACGAAGCAGAGCGTCGCCGCCGAGCGGCAGGTGTTCGTGACCCGCGGACGCGGCCGACGGGCGGGTCATCGCGATCGTGCCCGAGGTCAAGGGCACCCAGACCGTCGGGCTGACCCTGCTCCACCTCGACCTCCCCGATCGGCTCCCGCCGGACGTCGCGCGCGGCGTGCTCTCCGGGTACCGGCACCGCTACACGGCCCTGCGCGGTGCCGTCACCGAGACCGAGCCCGAGATCGACGACTCGCGCCTGGCCGAGATCCCGGTGGTGGATCTCCTGACGCTGCCCATCGCGTCGCTCGCCGACCGGTGGAAGTCCTGAGCGGGTGATCCCCGGTCCGTCGGGCACCGCGGCCGTCCACGGCGTCGGCTCGGATCTCGTCGAGGTGCCCCGGTTCCGGCTGGCCCTGGCACGGCGCCCTCGCCTCGCCGAGCGGCTGTTCTCGGAAGCAGAGCGTGCCTACGCCGGGCGGTTCCACGAGCCGGCGCCACACCTCGCGGCGCGCTTCGGCGCCAAGGAGGCGGTCATGAAGGCGCTCGGCGTCGGACTGTGGAAGTTCGCCATGCGGGACGTCGAGGTGGTGCGCCTCCCGAGCGGCCAGCCCGAGCTGGTGCTCCACCGCCGTGCCGCCGAGGTCGCCGACACGCAGGGCGTCATCCGGTGGCACCTCACGCTCACCCACTCCGACTCTCATGGCCCTGGCCGTGGCGATCGCGGTGACGTGATCCCCGTCGTCACGCCCGCGGAGATGGGAGCGGCCGACGCGCGGACGATCGCGGCAGGCACCCCGGAGTCCGAGCTCATGCGCCGCGCCGGCCGACGCGGTGGCGTGGCGGACGCGTGCGGTGCTCGGCGGCACGTACGGCCGTCGGGTGGCCGTGCTCTGTGGCAAGGGCAACAACGGTGGCGACGGGCGGATCGCGGCGGCCGCGCTCGGCGCCTGGGGTGTGGATGTCGAGGTCCTCGACGCCGACGGTCTGCGACCCGCCCGCGCGTCGCGCGATCGCGCGAGCCGACGCGGTCGATCGACGCGATGTTCGGAACCGGGTTCCGCGGCGGTCTCGAAGGCGCGGCTGCCGACCTCGCGCTCGCGGCCAACGAAGGCGACGGGATCGTGGTGGCCGTCGACATCCCGTCAGGGGTCGACGGCGCGACCGGCGAGGTCCGGTCGACGTCGGTCGTCGGCCGATCACACGGTCACCTTCGCCGCGCCCAAGCCCGGGCTCTGGTTCCACCCCGGGCGTGGGCTCGCGGGCTCGGTGACGGTCGCCGACATCGGCATCGACCTCGGGAACGATCCGGAACGTGTCGCGGTGGTCGAGGCGGCCGACGTCCTCGAATGGGTCCCGCCGCGCGCCGGCCACCACTCACAAGTGGCGGTCGGGCGTGCTCGTGATCGGCGGGAGCGCGGGCATGACCGGTGCGCCGATGCTCGCCGCCGCGCGCGGCGGCCCACCTCGGCGCCGGCATCGTGTGGGCCGCGCTGCCCGGCGAGGGAGCGGTCCGCGCGTCCGGGAACGGAGATCATCACCGTCGCCGTCGCCGGACGACGCCGGCGCGCTCGCACCGCCGGCCGTCGGCGATCTCGTCAGCCGGTCGGAGCGCTTCGGCGCGGTGGTGCTGGGTCCGGGGCTCGGGCGCCACGACGCGACCGCCGTGGCCGTACGCGAGCTCGTCGGGCGGATCCCGGTGCCGCTCGTCGTGGACGCCGACGCGTTGATCGCGCTCGGCGAGGACCGGGCGCCGCTCCGGGCGCGCTCGGCGCCGACGGTGCTGACCCCCCACGACGGCGAGTTCGCGCGACTCGCGGGCGCGCCGCCGGCGGCGGACCGCATCGAGGCGGCGCGGGCGCTCGCGCGCGACACCGGCGCGGTCGTCCTGCTCAAGGGGCCGACCACCGTGGTCGCCGCGGTCGACGGCCGGGTGCGGCTCAACCCGACCGGGGGACCCGACCTCGCGACCGCCGGGCAGCGGCGACGTCCTCGGCGGGATGATCGCCGCATTCTGCGCGAGAGGGTTGAATCCCGCCGAAGCTGCCGCGGCGCGCCGCGTTCGTGCATGGCCGGGCGGCCGATCGGGCCGGGCATACTGGGCTCGTCGCGGGCGACCTGCCCGTCCTGGCGAGCGCCGCGCTGCGCCAGCTCGACTGAGCCCGGAGGTCCGCATGCCCTCGTCCACCCCGCTCCGCTCGGTGATGACCACCGAGATCGTGACGCTGCGTGCGGACCAGACCATCGCGGAGGCTGCGGACGTCCTGGCCGAGCACAACATCGGGGCGGCCCCGGTGCTCGGCGACGACGGCGCGGTGATCGGACTGCTGCGGGACGAGGACCTCCTCTTCACCGAGGCCCGGCTGCACGCGCCGACGACCATCGCCATCCTGGGGGTCGACTTCACCCTCCCCGGCTCGATCCGGCGCTACGACGAGGAGCTCCGCAAGGCGGTCGGCTCGTCGGTGCGTGAGGTCATGGAGCCGGAGTTCCCTCAGCTCGGATCCGACGCGACGATCGAGGACGCCGCCACGCTGATGCACGAGGGCGACGTCACGCACGTGGTCGTCGTCGCCGACGGCAAGCCGGTCGGCATCGTGGCCCGGGGAGACCTGGTGCGGTTCCTCGCGTGGAGCACGTGAGCGCGTACCGCCCGACCCGGGTCGAGATCGATCTCGACGCGATCCGACACAACGTCGGCGTGATGCGCGCCGCTGGTCGCGCCGGCCGACGTCATGGCCGTCGTGAAGGCGGATGGGTACGGGCACGGCGCGGTCCCCGTGGCGCGCGCCGCGGTGGACGCCGGCGCGACCGCGCTCGGCGTGGCGCTCGTCGAGGAGGGCGTCGAGCTGCGCGACGCCGGGCTCGACGTGACCGTGCTCCTCCTGTCCGAGCCCCCGCCCGAAGCCGCGGCCGAGGTGGTCGCGCGCCGGCTGACCCCGGTCGTCTACACCGAGACCGGGATCGACTCCCTCGCCAAGGCGGTCGCGGACCAGGGTGCCGAGCCGCTGCCCGTCCACCTGAAGGTCGACACGGGGATGCACCGCGTCGGGGCGGCGGTCGACCAGGTCCCCGCATTGGTGGAGCGGCTGCGCGACCACCGCGAGCTGCGCCTCGCCGGCGTGTGCACGCACCTCGCGGTCGCCGACGAGCCGGAGCGTGACTACACGACCGCGCAGCTCGAGCGGTTCGCCCGCTGCCGCCGGAGGTGGAGCAGCTCGGGCTCGACGTCCATCCGGTGCACGCGGCGAACTCGGCGGCCGCGATCGGGTTCCCCGAGGCGCGCCTCGACCTCGTCCGCATCGGCATCGGTCTCTACGGGGTCCTGCCCGCACCGGGGATCGGTGCCGACCTCGGCCTGATCCCGGCACTCGCCCTCCGCTCCCGGGTCTCCCACGTGAAGGGGCTCCGCGCCGGCGACCGCGTCTCCTACGGACTCCGGTACGAGCTGCCCCGCGACGCCCGTATCGCGACGGTTCCGATCGGGTACGCCGACGGCGTGCCGCGCAACCTGGCGACGACCGGAGCCGACGTCCTCATCGCGGGCCGGCGTGTGCCCGATCGCGGGCACGGTGACGATGGACCAGCTGATGGTCGACGTCGGTGACCTCGCCGTCGAGGTCGGCGATCCGGTGACGCTGATCGGTGTCGACGGTGACGAGCGCATCCGCGCCGAGGACTGGGCGGAGCCGCTCGGCACCATCGGCTATGAGATCGTGTGCGGCATCGGACCGCGGGTCCCGAGGGAGTACCGATGAGCAGCGGGTGGAGACGAGCCGGCGCCGCAGTGGGGATCGCGGGCGCGGTCACCGGGGCCGCGGTCGCGGCCCAGCGCATCGCCGCCCGCCGGATGCGGGCGGCGCCCGATCCGGACCGCGGCCGGAGGTTCGAGGCGGAGTTCGAGCGCTCCTGGCGCCTGCCGTCACACGACGGCGGTGAGCTGTACGTGATCGAGGCCGGCTCGGGACCACCGATCGTCCTCAGCCACGGCGTCACGCTGTCGGTGCAGACGTGGTCGAAGCAGATCCGTGCGCTCGCCGACGCGGGATTCCGCGTGATCGCGTTCGACCATCGTGGCCACGGCAGCTCGACGCTCGGCGACGACCTCCACGGTCTCGATCAGCTCGGTGCGGACGTCCGATCCGTCGTCGAGGGGCTGGACCTGACCGACGCCGTGATCGTCGGTCACTCGATGGGCGGCATGGCCACGCAGGTGTTCTGCCTCGATCATCCCGAGGTCGCACGCGAGCGGGTCGCGGGCATCGTGCTGCTCTCCACGCTTTCCCGGAGCCCGTTCGCGGCGAACGGTCGCATGGCGAAGGTCAGCACATGGGTCGCGGAACGCGTGCCCGACAGCTCCGGGGTGCTCCGGGCGAAGGACCTCGGCTTCGTGCTCGACGCGGCTGGGATTCGGCCGGAACCCGTCGCCGTCCCACGTCGAGGCGACCCGGCAGATGATCCTCGCGACGAGCCCCGAGACCCGGCGCGACGCCAGCGATCGCGCTCGGGCAGCTGAACGTCACCGACCGGCTCGGCGAGATCGACCGGCCGACGCTCGTCGATCTGCGGCACCGCCGACCTGCTCACTCCGATCGCGGAGTCGCGGCGCATCGCGGCGCGGATCCCCGGCGCCCGGCTCGAAGCCGTCGAGGGTGGTGGTCACATGCTCATGTTCGAGCGGACCGAGATGCTGAACCGGCTGATCATCGACTTCGCCCACGAGGTGCAGGGCTCGTCCGGCGCCGCGCAGGGTGACCTGCGTCCTCCGCGACCGGTACCCCGGGCTAGTCCGTGGCGACGCCGTCGCCGTTCGCGACGCTGCGGTCCGAGGCGCTCGGGTGCACCCGGTGCCCCCTCGCCGAGACGCGGACCCAGGTCGTGTTCGGCACCGGCGACGAGCACGCGGCGCTGATGTTCGTGGGTGAGGGCCCGGGCGCGGAGGAGGACCGTACTGGGGGAGCCCTTCGTCGGTCGCGCCGGCAGGCTGCTGACGTCGCTGATCGAGGGCATCGGGCTCGCCCGCTCGGACGTCTACATCGCCAACGTCGTGAAGTGCCGGCCACCCGGCAACCGCGACCCGCAACCCGTCGAGATCGAGACGTGCCGCCCGTACCTCGAGGCCCAGCTCGATCTCGTCGCACCGCACGTCGTCGTCACGCTCGGGAACTTCGCGACCAAGCTCCTGCTCGACACCAAGGTCGGAATCACCAAGCTCCGCGGCCAGTCCGTTCCCGTTCCGCGACGGCGCGGTGCTGATCCCGCGCTCCACCCGTCGGCGGTGCTGCGCAACGGCGGCGCCGCGCTCGCGCAGGCGCGTGCCGACTTCGTGGTGATCCGCCGCGCGCTCGCGGCGGCGGGATGAACCTGCGCTCGCCGAGCGCGGCGACGACCCGGGCAGTCGGTGCCGCGATCGCTGCCGCTCCTCGCGCGCGGGCGACGTCGTGATGCTCACCGGCGAGCTCGGCACGGGCAAGACCGAGATGGCCAAGGGCATCATCGGCGCGCTCGGCGTGACCGAGCCGGTGGTGAGCCCGACCTTCACGATCGTGCGCGAGTACGACGGCGACCTGCCGGTCCACCACCTCGACGTCTACCGGCTCGATCGCGTCCAGGAGGCCATCGACCTCGGCCTCGACGAGCTCTTCGACGACGGGCGTGATGGTGATCGAGTGGGGCGAGGGTATCCGTGAGCTGCTCCCGCCCGACCGGCTCGAGGTCGGGCTGCGTCTCCTCGATCCGGACGAGGCCGACGACGACACGCGCCTGCTCACGATCGAGCCGTTCGGTCGCCGGCGTGGATCCGCGCGGCACGGCGCGCTGGAAGTCCGCGGTTCGCTGCCGCGGCGGAGACGACGTGCTGACGCTCGCGATCGACACCGCGACCGCGCCAGGTCGGGGTCGCGTTCGGGCGCGACGGCCGGGTGCTCGGCGAGGTGCGGATCGACGGCGGCCGCCGCCACGCCGAGGAGCTGGCGCCCGCGATCCGCTACCTGAGCGGCGAGACCGGGGTCGCGCTGGACCAGCTCGCCTTCGTCTCGGTCGGCGTCGGCCCCGGCCTGTACACCGGACTGCGGGTCGGCGTGACCACCGCGCGCACGCTCGCCCAGGTGCTCGAGATCCCGATCGTCGGCATCCCGAGCCTGGATCTCGTCGCCTACCCGTGGCGGGCCGCGCACCGCGAGGTGGTCGCGCTGATCGACGCGCGGCGCAAGGAGGTGTTCGCCGGCGCGCTACCTGCCGGTTCCGGGTGGGATGCAGCGTGTCGGCGAGTACGTCGTGCGCCCGCCGGACGCGATCGTGGCGGAGATCGCCGCCGCGGGGTCCGACGTGCTGGTCGCCGGCGACGGAGCGCTGGCCCATCCCGAGGTGTTCGCCGGCGTCGAGCACGTCGAGCTGGTCGGTGCACCGGGCGCGGCGCCGAGCCCGGCGCGCTGGTCGAGCTCGCGACCGGGCGCTACGAGCGCGAGGAGTTCTCCCGGCCGGACGAGCTGCTGCCGCTGTACCTCCGCCGCAGCGACGCCGAGATCGCCTGGGATCACCGTGAGTGAGCGGTGGGGCTCGATCGTCGGGGGTCGCGGGCCGCGAACGGGGCCCGAGCGGCCCCGCCCGCAGGGCGAGGAGCGGGGACGGTGAGTGAGGTCGCCGACGTCGTCGTCGGGCCGCTGCGGCGTCGCCACCTGCGCGGGGTGATGACGATCGAGCGTGCGGTGTACCCGCATCCCTGGACGGAGTCGCTCTTCCAGTCCGAGCTCGCCCTGCCGTCGTCGCGCCTCTACCTCGTCGCCCGCGCCGGGCGCAGGACGGTCGGCTACGCCGGGATCATGTTCGCCCCCGACGAGGCGCACGTCACCACGATCGCGGTCCACCCTGACTGGCAGCGCCGCCACGTCGCGACCCGGTTGCTGGTCGGGCTCGCCCGCGGGGCGCTCGAACGCGGGTACCGGGCGTTGACCCTGGAGGTGCGCGTCGAGCGCCCGGGGCGCGCAGGCGCTGTACCGGCGGTTCGGGATGACGCCCGAAGGCGTGCGGAAGGGCTATTACACCCAGCCGCCGGAGGACGCGGTGATCATGTGGGTGCGCGACATCGACTCGGACGACTACGCCCGACTGCTCGACCATCTGGAACGACGCACCGAGCGCGCCGAGGGTCCGGCATGAACATCCTCGGGATCGAGACGAGCTGCGACGAGACGGCAGCGGCTGTGGTCACCGACGGGCGCGTGATCAGGTCCAGCGTCGTGTCGAGTCAGGTGGACCTGCACGCGCGCTTCGGCGGGGTCGTGCCCGAGATCGCGAGCCGCGCGCACCTCGAGCTGGTGAACGGCGTGATCGCGGACGCGATGGTCGAGGCCGGGGCGGGGTTCGCCGACCTCGACGCCGTCGCCGCCTGTCACGGTCCGGGCCTCGCGGGTGCGCTCCTCGTCGGGGTGAGCGCGGCCAAGGCGATCGCGCTCGCGGCCGACCTGCCGTACGTCGGCGTGAACCATCTCGAGGGTCACCTGCACGCGGCGTGGCTCCAGGATCCCGACGTCGCGACACCGCTCGCGGTCCTGTTGGTCTCCGGTGGTCACACCCTCCTCGTCGCGGTCGCGGGCGACGGCGACTACCGTCTCCTCGGCCAGACGGTCGACGACGCCGCCGGTGAGGCGTTCGACAAGGTCGCGCGGCTCCTCGAGCTCGGCTATCCCGGGGGTCCGGCGATCGACCGGATCGCGGCGCGAGGGCGATCCGCATGCCGTGAGGTTCCCCCGTCCGATGCGTGGTGACGGTCTGGACTTCTCCTTCTCGGGCCTGAAGACCGCGGTGCTGCACCACGTCCGGCGTGCGTCGGACGTTCGCCCGGCCGACGTCGCGGCGTCGTTCCAGGCTGCCGTCGTCGACGTGCTCGTCGAGAAGCTCGGGGCCGCGGCCGACGCGATCGATGCCCGCACGCTCGTGATCGGCGGGGGCGTCGCGGCCAACACCGCGTTGCGGGCCGCGGTCAGCGAGCTCGCCGGGGTCTCGGGCCGGCGCGTCCTGGTCCCGCCTCGGGACCTGTGCACCGACAACGCCGCGATGATCGCGGCCACGGCGTGGTGGCGGCTCGCGTCGGACGGTCCCACCCCGCTCGACGCCGGCGGCTACCCGTCGCTCACGCTGCCCACCCGCCCCGCCTGACCCACCGGGCGTCGGACTCGGGCCACGAGTTTGCAGTCATCGGGGGCGAGTGCTACTTTCGTTTAGCACTCCCATACCGCGAGTGCTAAGACCGACCGTGCGCACCGTGCCACGACGGACCCCTGAACGTCGACAGACCGCCCGACCCGTTGGGGTCGGCCGAGGAGGCAACCGATGAATCTCGTACCCCTGGACGACCGCATCGTCGTGCGGACCGCGGAGGCCGAAGAGACCACCGTGAGCGGGCTCGTGATCCCCGACACCGCGAAGGAGAAGCCCCAGCAGGGTGAGGTGCTCGCGGTGGGCCCGGGCCGGCGCGCCGAGACCTCCGGCGAGCTGATCCCGCTGGACATCGCGGTGGGCGACACCGTCGTGTACTCCAAGTACGGCGGGACCGAGATCACCGTCGACGGCGAGGATCTGCTCATCCTGGCGGGCCGGGACGTGCTGGCCAAGATCACGTCGGGCAAGGGCAAGAAGAAGTAGTCGAGGACCGTTCCGCGGAGTTTCCGGAACGAGGGCGGCGCCTCCGGGCGCCGCCCTCGTTCGCGTCCGAGCGTGGCGGATCGGTCGCTCCCGGTGTTCGTGGGACATCGTGCCCTGGCGGAGCAGGGGTCGCGACCCGTACGCTCGGCGACGCATTTGGATCATTCGGCCCAGGGCCGAGGGCGGGCGGAGGAGTGTTCGTGGGTCTCTTGAAGCCCCGCAAGGAAGCATCGGGCGAGCTCGCCCGGTACGTCGAAGCGGTCGAGCACGCCCAGATCGACGACGTGGACGAGGACGAGTTCCTCGACCGCGACGGCGTGGACGCCCAGGTCACGCTCTCGATCGAGGCGCTCCAGGCCCAGGTCGCGGCCCGGAATGCCCGCATCAACGCGGCGATGGCCGCGGCGGCGTCCCATCAGCCGACCACCAACCCCGAGCTCGCCGCGATCCAGACGCGCCAGGCGCGGATGCTCGGCGAGATCCTCGTGGGTCAGGGCGTGCTCACGGCCGAGCAGCTCGTCACCGCACTCGACGGGCAGGCCGAGGCCGGCCAGCGGCTCGGGGAGTACCTGGTCGCCAAGCGCGTGCTCAGCGAGCGTGATCTCGCCGCCGTGCTCGCCGAGCAGTTCGCGCTCGAGGTGGTGGACCTGCGCCACAACTTCCCCGACCCCGCGGCGGTGGCCGTGCTCCCCGAGGCGAACGCCCGGGCGTGGGGCGCCCTGGTGCTGCGTCGCACCGAGTACGGATACGACGTCGTGGTCGCGGATCCGAGCGACACCACGATCGCGGAGCGCCTGCGTGAGATCCTGCGCCAGCCCGCCAAGCTCTTCGTCGGTGGTGTCGGCGAGATCCAGCGCGCGATCGACGTCGCGTACCGCACCACCGCGAACGTCGACGAGCACGTGCGCGTCTTCCAGGCGCGTGAGGAGCAGCGGCGCGCGGGCCAGGCGGAGAGCACCGCGCGCGTCGACGAGAAGGCGCCGGTCGTCCAGGTCGTGAACCTCCTGCTGTCCCAGGCCGTGAGCGAGCGCGCGTCCGACGTCCACATCGAGCCGATGCCCGATCGCGTGCGCATCCGCAACCGCATCGACGGCGCGCTGCACGAGGTGCTCCACCTCCCGCCGGGTATGGGCCCCGCGCTCATCAGCCGCATCAAGGTGATGGCGAACATGAACATCGTCGAGCGCCGCCGCCCCCAGGACGGCCAGCTCGAGGCCGAGGTCGACGGCGTTCCCCTCGACGTGCGCGTGTCGACGACCTCCACCGTCAACGGCGAGAAGTGCGTGATGCGGATCCTCGACAAGCGGCGCGCGCTGTTCGGCCTCACCGACCTCGGGATGCCGCCGGAGACGCTCACGATCTTCGAGGGGCTCACCCGCTCGCCGTACGGCATGGTGATCTGCGCCGGGCCGACCGGGTCGGGCAAGACCACCACGCTCTACGCCTCGCTGACCCAGATCAACCGCGAGGAGATCAACGTGATGACCGTGGAGGACCCGGTCGAGTACGTGTTCCCCACGGTCAACCAGATCCAGATCAACGAGCAGGCCGGGATCACCTTCGCCGGCGGTCTCCGGTCGATCCTGCGCCAGGACCCGGACGCGATCCTCGTCGGCGAGATCCGAGACGTGGAGACCGCGCGGATCGCGGTGCAGTCCGCGCTCACCGGTCACCTCGTGCTGTCGTCGCTCCACGCCACCGACTCGGTCGCCGCGCTCCACCGCTTCCTCGACATGGGAATCGAGTCCTTCCTGATCTCGTCCTCGGTGCTCGGCGTGGTCGGCCAGCGGCTCGTGCGCCGGGTGTGCCCGGAGTGCAAGGCCCCCTACGAGCCGACGCCGGACGAGCTCGCGCTCTGGGACAAGGCCGGGATGGCGCCCAAGACCGAGTTCTTCCGGGGCGAGGGTTGCGTCTTCTGCGCCGAGACCGGATACCAGGGCCGGATCGGCGTCTACGAGCTGCTGCCCGTGACCGACGCGATGAAGCAGCTGGTGGTGAACGAGCCCACGTACCAGGAGCTGCGGGACCTCGCGGTCTCCGAGGGCATGGTGCCGCTCCAGACCGAGGCCCTCCGCCTCGTGGAGCGCGACGTCACCACCATCGACGAGGTGCTCCGCACCCTCTACGTGGTCTGAAGGACGCATCGTGACCGGATTCCGGTACGTGGCGGTGACGCCCGAGGGTTCCAAGGTGCGGGCGAAGGCCGAGGCGGTCAACGCCGACAGCCTGCGCAACGAGCTGCTCGCGCAGCAGCTCGACGTGAAGAAGATCCGCCGCCGGCGCAAGTTCACCGAGATCGAGATCACGCCGCGCAAGGTGCCCCGCTCGGACATCATGCACTTCTCGCGCCAGGTCGCCGCGTTCGTCCGTGCCGGCATCCCGCTCGTCGAGGCGCTCGAGACCGTGCGCGAGACCGCGTCGAACGCGCGACTCTCCGAGATCCTCACCGAGACCGCCGAGCTGATCCAGGTCGGGGTCCCGTTCTCGGACGCGCTCGATCGCCACCGCGACGTCTTCCCGCCGTACTACATCGGGATCCTGCGCTCGGCGGAGATCACCGGCCGGCTCGACACCGTGCTCGAGCAGCTCTCGACCTACATCGAGCGGGACATGGAGTCGCGCCAGAAGATCCGCTCTGCGCTCACCTACCCGCTCGTGATCTTCGTGATGTCGATCATCACCGTGGTGATCCTGGTCTCGTACGTGCTGCCCAAGTTCATCGACTTCTTCAAGGAGTTCGACGCCGAGCTCCCCACCGTGACCAAGGTCCTGCTCGACGTCGCCCGGTTCTTCGAGGACTGGTGGTGGGTGATGGCGCTCGTGGTCCTCGTGCTCGTGCTCGGCCTGGCCCGGGCGAACCGGACTCCGAGGGGGCGCCTGGCGCGCGACCGGACGGTGCTCCGCCTGCCCGTGTTCGGCGAGGTGGTCCAGTACACGCTGATCGAGCGGTTCTGCCGGATCATCGCGGCGATGATGCACGCCGGCGTACCCCTGCCCGAGGCGATGCAGGCCGCGATCGACAGTGCCAACAACCAGGTGTACTCGGCCGCGCTCGAGGACGTGCGCGACGCGATGCTCGAAGGCGAGGGCATGGCCCGCCCGATCGTCAACACGGGCTTGTTCCCGCCCGCGGCCACCCAGATGATGCGGGTCGGCGAGGAGACCGGCACACTGGACCAGCAGATGGAGGCCGCGGCGGACTTCTTCGCCAAGGAGCTGGACTACAAGCTGGCCCGGCTCACCGCGCTGGCCGAGCCCGCGGTGATCGTGGTCATGGGTCTGATCGTGGGCTTCGTGGCCGTCGCACTGGTCTCCGCGATGTACGGCATCTTCCAGGGCAACAGCACGCTCAAGGGCTGACCCGCACCGCTCAACCGGCGGACGCCGCGCTCCAGCTCGGAGGCTTGATCTCCTTCGGGTAGAGGCTGCGGTCCACCGCGTCGTCGTAGGTGATGACCCCTTCCTCGACGAGCGCGTTGAGCGCGGACTCCATGGTCTGCATGCCGTCGCGCATGTTGGTGGCCACGATGTTGCGGAGCTGGTGGGTCTTGCCGTCGCGGACCAGGTTGCGGATCGGGTTGGTGGCCACGATCACCTCGAACGCGGCGATCATCCCACCGCCGACGCGCGGGATCAGCCGCTGGCTGACCACGCCGCACAGCGCGGCCGCGAGCTGGACCCGGATCTGGGCCTGCCGATCGGCGGGGAAGACGTCGACGATGCGGTCGAGCGCGGTGGCGGCGTCGTTGGTGTGCAACGTCGCGAACACGAGGTGGCCGGTCTCGGCGATGGTGAGCGCGAACTGCATGGTCTCGGCGTCGCGCATCTCACCCACGAGCATGACGTCCGGATCTTCGCGGAGTGCGCTGCGCAGGGCGCGCTCGAACGAGTCGGTGTCCACACCGACCTCACGCTGGTTGACCGCGGCGCGCCGGTGCAGGTGCACGTACTCGATCGGGTCCTCGATGGTGAGGATGTGGCACTCGCGGGTGCGGTTGATGAAGTCGATCAGCGACGCCTGGGTGGTGGACTTTCCCGATCCGGTCGGTCCGGTGACGAGCAGCAGGCCTTGGGGCAGGCCCGCGAAGTACTCGAGGATCGGCGGCAGGCCCAGCTCGGCGAACGTCGGGATCTCGTAGGGGATCGCCCGCAGGGCGAGCGCGGTGGTGCCCTGCTGGCGGAACACGTTGGCTCGAAAGCGGATCTCCTCGCGCCACGAGAACGAGAAGTCGATCTCCTTCTCGCGGTGGAAGCGCTCGGCCAGCTCGGGGTCCAGCAATCCGAGCACGAGCCGGTCCACGTGCGCGGCGTCGAGTGGGGGCTCGTCGATCGGGGTGAGCTTGCCGTCGATGCGCAGGAGGGGAGGGGCACCGACGCTGAGGTGGAGGTCGGTGGCGTTGTGGAGCGCGAGCACCGCGAGGTACTGCTCGATCGCGCTGAGGTCGACGGGGCCGCTGGTCATGCGCCCATTCTCGTCGCGCGTCGGCCGCGCGCGCAGGGTGGTGGCGCGGATGGGTCGCCCGAACCATTTCCGGCGTTTCGGGGCATCCGGCCTACCCAACATGAGGGAGTTCTCGGTACCTTCACCCTGCTGTGCCGGCTGTCGCCGGACGGTTGGGAGCGCCCCGGAGCATCCGGGGCCGGGGACACACAAGGACACCGATACCCGTGCTGCACCACCTTCGCGAGAAGCGCCACGACAAGAGCCTGCTCGAGCAGGGCTTCACGCTCGTCGAGCTCCTGGTGGTGATCGTCATCCTCGGCATCCTCGCCGCGGTGGTGGTCTTCGCCGTCGGCGGCTCGACCAAGGACGCGGCGACGAACGCGTGCCTTGCCGAGCGAAGCACGGTCGAGTCCGCGGTCGAGGCCTGGGTGGCCGTGTCGGATGCCCATCCCGGGCAGCCCCAGGAGCCGGATACGGCGAATCTGACGAGTGGCTTCGCCGATGACACTCCACCCAAACCGTTCCTCAAGCACGCGCCGCACTACTGGGATGTGAACAACGGTGTGCTCTCGCGGCACCAAACGACGAACCCCGACACGACGAAGTGCGACACGAACACCTGATCAGCTGACCCGATCAACTGCGATCTGCTTGGCCCACGCGTAGTCGGCCTTGCCGTTCGGGCCCCGCGTCACCTCGTCGACGAAGACGACGTGTCGCGGGGCCTTGAACGTGGAGATGCTCTCCTTGACCACCGCGACGACGTCCTCCGCCGTCGCCTCGTCTCCCGGACGGAGTGAGACGAGCGCGGTGATCGCCTCGCCGAACTTCTCGTCCGGCACACCGACGACGATCGCGTCGGCGACCGCGGGGTGGCGCTTGACCGCCTCCTCGACCTCCTCGGGGAAGATCTTCTCGCCGCCGGAGTTGATCGACACGCTGCCACGCCCGAGCAGCTCGATGGTGCCGTCGGCGCCCACCTTCGCCCAGTCGCCCGGGATCGAGTACCGCTTGCCGTCGAACACCCGGAAGGTGGCCGCGGACTTGTCGGGATCCTTGTAGTAGCCGAGTGGGATCGGGCCGCCCAGCGCGAGCAGGCCCCGCTCGTCCGATCCGGGCTCGACCTCGCGTCCGTCCTCGGTGAGCACCTTGGCGTGGCCGCCGATCGAGAACTTCGCGGTGGTCGCCTCCATCCCGGGCGCGCTGATCTGCTGCGCGAATCCGACCCCCTCGCTCGAGCCGAGCGAGTCGAGGCAGATGAACTGGCCCCGCTCCATGAGCGCCTGCTTGACCTCGGCCGTCCACATCACGCCCGAGCTGATGATCAGACCGAGCGAGGAGAGGTCGTAGGGCGCGTTGTCGGTCTCGGACTCCTCGAGCGCGCGGACCATCGGCTTGCCGAACGCGTCGCCGACGATCGCCATCTGCGTCACGTGCTCGCGCTCGACCGCCTTCCACAGCTCGTGGGCGTCGAAGCTGCGCGACTCCAGCGTGACGACGGCGCCGCCGGCGGTGAGCGCCTGGAGCGAGCTCATGAACCCGGTGCCGTGCATCAGGGGCGACGCCGGCAGGTGGACGGGGGTACGCGCGTTCGCCGCGATCTCGGCGGCGACGCGGGCACCGTCCTCGGGAGACTCGGGTGGCGCGGCGCCGAGCAGCCCCAGCACCGCCGGCACGAGCGTCTCGTAGAGATCCTCGTTCCGCCACATGACGCCCTTGGGCATTCCCGTCGTGCCACCGGTGTAGAGGATGTAGAGGTCGTCCCCGGACTTCTCGACGCGCGCCGCGGGTTCGTGCCCCGCCACGAGGTCCTCGTAGCGGTGCGCACCCTCCACGAGTGGGTGGCCGTCGTCGACCTGCACGATCGCCTTGAGCCTCGGGACCTCGCGCCACACCTTGGCCACGTGCTCGCCGAGGACACCGTGGAAGAGGAGGATGTCGGCGTCGGAGTTCTCGAGCAGGTACGCCAGCTCGCCCTCCAGGTAGCGGTAGTTCACGTTCACCGGTGCGCTCCGGCACTTCCACGTGGCGAAGACCCCTTCGAGGTACTCGATCGAGTTGTAGAGGTAGCTCGCGACCTTGCCGTCCGCGGCGAGCCCGAGGTCGGTGAACGCGGCGGCGAGGCGCGCCGAGCGGTCGTCCCACTCCCCCCAGGTGCGGTGGCGGTCGCCCTGGGCGAGGGCGAGGCGGCCGGGCTGGCCGTCCGCGATCGCCTCCCAGCATGTTGCGAAGTTCCAGTCGGTCATTCGATGCCCCCCTTTGGCGTCCGCCGGCATTCTGCCCGACGGCGCGAGGGGCGCCACGCGGAGGACTTCAGCGGGGGCGGATCTCGGTGCCGGCGCCCGCGGTGACGAACAGCGCCGTGCACGCGCCGGTGACGTCGGCGGTGTGCCACGCCCCGGGCGGATTGACCACGGCCTGGCCGGTCGCGAGCTCGACGGTGGTCACCTCGCCCCCGATCTCCTGGTGCAGGACGATCGTGCCCTGGACGCAGACCACGAGCTCGTCGCCGCGCGGGTGCATCTCCCACGTGTCCCACGACCGGTCGAAGGAATGCATGGTCACGAGCCGGCCGTCGTCGCTCGTCGAGAGGTGGGCCGCGCCGTAGCGCTCGTACCACTCGGGCGTGCCGTCGAATCGCTCCAACCGGACGATGCCGGTTCCCGCGTCGAGGTGGACGGGATGCGTCGAGAGGGTGAACACCGGATCCGCCATCCTGCGATCGTCGCGCGTCGCATGCGACGCGTCGAGTGGCCGGCGCGACACGCTCCGCGTGCCGCCGGTTCGAATCTCGCCGAAATGCTTGTCACCTCAAGCGCGAATCGTCAGACTCGCCTCACTCGGGCGACCGCCCGACCGTGAGGGGGGAACACCGTGGGGCATCACTTCGGGCGCGTGCGCGCGCTCGCCATCACCGGGGCGCTCGTCGCGTCCGGGCTCGTCGCGGCGGCGCCAGGCACCGCCCACGCCGACGGACCCGGCGTCGGGACGCCGTGGATCGTCTCGGTCGGCGACTCGGCCATCTCCGGCGAGGCCGGCCGGTGGGCGGGCAACACGAACAACAGCTCGTCGCTCGTCGACGCCGGCGGGGCCGACACGTACTACGACAACGCGTCGCACACCGCGGAGACGATCCCGGGCTGTCACCGCTCGGAATCGGCGATGGTCCACATCGGCGGCGGGGTGAGCTCCAAGAACCTCGCGTGCTCGGGCGCCCGCACCTACACCCAGACGCCGGGCTCGGGTGACTTCAAGCCCGGTCTCGACTTCTACAACTCCGGCGGGTACAAGGGCCAGGCCCAGATGCTCCAGGAGTTCGCGGCCACGCACAACGTGAAGGCGGTCCCGCTCCTCATCGGCGCCAACAACTACGGGTTCGCCGACATCGCGCAGCAGTGCGTGACCGACTGGCTGACCTCGCCGTCATGGTGGAAGAACTACTGCTACGACGACTCGAGCGTCAGCTCGCGGTTCACGTCCAGCGCGGTGACGGCCCGGACCAACGAGGTCAAGGGCGCGATCCTGAACATTCACCAGGCGATGGTCAACGCGGGGTACTCGGACTCGCAGTACAAGATCATCGTGCAGACCTACGTGTCGCCGATCCCGCTCGGGGCGGGCTTCCGCTACAGCGAGAGTGGCTGGACCCGCCAGAGCACCGGTGGGTGTGGCGTGTGGAACAAGGACGCCGACTGGGCCAACAACACGGCGATCGTGAAGATGAACCAGTCCCTCACCAACGGCGCGGCGCAGTCCGGACTCTCGAACTACGTGATCCAGAACGACGCCGCCGCGTTCAACGGCCGGCGACTCTGCGAGAAGGGTGTCGGCCTGCTCGAGGAGGTCGGGGTGTCGAGCTGGACGCAGTCCAACGCGCCCGACAAGACCGAGTGGCAGAACCAGATCCGGACCACGAGCACGATCTTCGGTCCGTACCAGCTCCAGGAGGACCTGCACCCGAACTACTGGGGTCAGCTCGCCCTGCGCAACTGCCTGCGTCAGGCCTACAACGGGGGGAACATCCGAGGGGGTACGTGCACCCACGGCACCGGGAAGAACTCCCTCGGTGAGCCCAACATGTCCCTGACCTGACCCACACGTCTCGGCGACGGGCGGGCACCGCACACGCGGTGCCCGCCCGCGTCGCGAACCGGCGCGCAGATCGGCGGCCAAACCCCGCCGTTTTGGGCGCGCAAATCGGGGGGTGGGGGGTGAGATCCGCGCGTCGATTGGTGGGGGCGGGCCTAGGTTGGCGGACGTGATGGCGCGATGAGCACCGTCGCCCCCGACCCGGGCGCCGGTGGAGCCGAGCTGGCGCTCGGCTCGGCACGCGGCCGACTCGCGCTCGTGGCGACGGTCGGCGCCAGCGGGATGGCGATGCTCGACGCGACCGTGGTCAACGTCGCGCTGCCCCACATCGGCGCCGACCTGCACGCGGACGTGAGCGCGCTGCAATGGGTGCTGACCGGCTACCTGCTCTCGCTCGCCTCCCTGATCCTTCTCGGCGGTGCGCTCGGCGACCGGTACGGCCGGCGTCGCATCTTCGTGATCGGCACGGCGTGGTTCGCCGTGGCGTCGGCGCTCTGCGCCGCCGCGCCGAACATCGAGACCCTGGTCGTCGCCCGCGTGTTGCAGGGCGTCGGCGGCGCGCTGCTGACGCCCGGCAGCCTCGCGATCCTGCAGGCGAGCTTCCGGGAGCGCGACCGCGCGCCGGCGGTCGGCGCGTGGTCCGGGCTCGGCGGCGTCGCCGGCGCGATCGGCCCGTTCGTCGGCGGCGCGCTCGTCGACGGGCCCGGGTGGCGCTGGGCGTTCCTCATCAATCTCCCGGTCGCCGCGGTGGTCGTCCTGTGCGCACGCGTCGCGGTGCCCGAGACCCGGGATCCGCCACTCCGGACGCAGCCTCGACCTGGCGGGCGCGGCGCTCGCGACGGTCGGGCTCTCGGCGACGACCTGGGCACTCACCGAGGCCGGGCCACGCGGGTGGGCCGATCCCGGCGGTGATCGGTGCGGGGGCCGTCGCGGTCGTGGCGATCACCGGGTTCGTGGCGCGGATGCTGCGCGCCCGGAACCCGCTGGTCCCCCCGGCGCTCTTCGCCGAACCGGGCGTTCACGGTCACGAACCTCGCGACGGTCTTGCTCTACGCCGCCCTCGGTGTGACCTTCTTCCTCGTCGCGTACGAGCTCCAGGTCGCGAGCGGTTGGTCGGCGTTGCGGTCCGGATCGCACTCCTCCCCGTGACCGTGTTGATGCTCTTCCTGTCGGCGCCGTCCGGCGCCCTCGCCCAACGCATCGGACCGCGGACGCAGCTCACAGTCGGTCCGGTGCTCGCGGCGCTCGGGCTGCTCCTGCTGACGCGGATCGGACCCGACGCGTCGTGGATCGCCGACGTGCTGCCCGGGCGCGGTGCTGTTCGGACTCGGGTCTGGCCACCTTCGTCGCACCCCTGACGTCCACGGTCATGGCGGCGGCCGATCCCGACCACGTGAGCGTCGCCTCGGGGGTCAACAACGCGATCGCGCGGGCTGCGAGCATGGCGGCGCTGGCGGTGGTGCCGGTCGTGTCGGGGCTCGCGGTCGGCATCCGGTGCCCACGAGGTGACGCACGCCTTCCGCATCGCCCTGGTGATCGCCGCGGTCCTGGCGCTGGCCGCGTCGCCGGTGTGCTTCGTGGGTCTCGGTGCGCGGTGCGCGCGGCCGACGCTCGGCCCGGACCGTCCTCTGCCCGGTCGACGGGTCGCCCTTGCAACCGGATCCCGGCCGGTGTCCGCTGGCCGGGCCGCACGGGGGTGGCGACCGCGGCTCGGTAGGGTGCGCCCGATGGCCGGGCGCGGAGGACGACAGCGGATCCCCCGGCCCCAAGGGGTGCGCCCGGGCGGGCGTCGGCGCCGTGGTCCGACCTGCCCGCAGACGAGCGCGTGGTGCCGCTCGCGCTCGCGGTACGCCGGCTCGTCCGGGCCCGGGGCCCGGTCCCGCCCCCGTTCAACGTGCCCGACGCCCGGGAAGCGGCGGTGTTCGTGGCGATGTACGAGCACGACGGGGAGACGAACGTCGTGCTGACGAAGCGGCCCGAGACCATGCCGTCGCACCAGGGCGAGATCGCGTTCCCGGGCGGAAAGCGGGATCCGGGTGACGCCAGCCTGGTCGCGACCGCGCTCCGCGAGGCGAACGAGGAGGTCGGCATCGACGCGGGCGCGGTCGAGGTCGTGTCCGAGCTCGACACCATCGCGACCGTGGCCTCGGCGTTCACGATCACACCGTTCGTCGGAGTGCTCGCGCGAGCGTCCCGCGTGCTGCGACCGCACCCCATCGAGGTCGTCGACGCCTTCGGCGTCCCCGTCTCGGAGCTGCTCCGTCCCGACACGTACCGGGAGGAGATGTGGGACCTCTGGGGCGAATACCGGTCGATGACCTTCTTCGAGCTCGCGGGCGAGACCGTCTGGGGCGCGACGGCCCGGATCCTGACCCGGTTCCTGACCGCGATCACCGCCACCGGCTGACGCGCCGTCCCAGAGCCGGAGGGGCGACGCATCGGCCACTAGGCTGAACGATCGGTGGTTTCGCATGGCGGAGTAGGAACGACGGGAGCCATCTGGTGGAAGTCGAGATCGGGATCGGGAAGTCGGGCCGGAGGGCGTACGGGTTCGACGACATCGCCATCGTGCCCAGTCGACGGACACGTGACCCCGAGGACATCGACATCTCGTGGGAGGTCGACGCGTTCAAGTTCGAGCTGCCGCTGGTCGCGTCGGCGATGGACGGTGTCGTGTCCCCGAAGACGGCGATCGAGGTCGGTCGACTCGGCGGGGTCGCCTGCCTCAACCTCGAGGGTCTGTGGACCCGCTACGAGGACACCGACTCCGTGTTCGACGAGATCGCGTCGCTCGACCCGGACAAGGCGACGCGCCGGATGCAGGAGCTCTACCAGGAGCCGATCAAGGACGAGCTCATCGGCACCGCGCATCCGCGAGATCAAGCACGCCGGCGTGCGGGCCTGCGCGTCGCTCACCCCGCAGCGCGTCGAGCAGTACTCGGCCGCCGTGCTCGAGGCCGAGCTCGACCTCCTCGTGGTCCAGGGCACGGTCGTGTCGGCCGAGCACGTGTCGAAGGACCCGGCCCGCCAGCCGCTGAACCTGAAGAAGTTCATCCGTGAGTTCGAGATCCCGGTCATCGTCGGCGGGTGCGCTTCGTACAGCACCGCGCTGCACCTGATGCGCACCGGCGCGGTCGGGATCCTCGTCGGCGTCGGACCGGGTCACGCGTGCACGTCGCGCGGCGTGCTCGGCATCGGGGTTCCGCAGGCCACGGCCGATCGCGGACGCCGCCGGCGCCCGAATCCGCCACCTGGACGAGACCGGGGTGTACGTGCACGTCATCGCGGACGGCGGGATGCGCACCGGCGGGCGACGTCGCCAAGGCGATCGCGCTGCGGCGCGGACGCGGTCATGATCGGATCGCCCCTCGCCGGCGCGTACGAGGCGCCCGGCCGCGGCTACCACTGGGGCATGGCGACGTTCCATCCCTCGTTGCCGCGTGGCGCGCGCGTCTACGCCGGGCAGAAGGGGAGTCTCTCGGAGATCCTCACCGGTCCCGCGCACGACAACGACGGCACGCTGAACCTCTTCGGCGCGCTGCGCACGTCGATGGCCACGACCGGCTACGAGACGGTCAAGGAGTTCCAGAAGGCCGAGGTCATGGTCGCGCCCTCGCTCCAGACCGAGGGCAAGGCCCTCCAGCGCGCGCAGGGCATCGGCATGGGGCGGTGACCGTGACCGACCAGCAGCACGACAAGGTGCTGGTGGTGGACCTCGGGGCCCAGTACGCGCAGCTCATCGCGCGGCGGGTCCGCGAGGCGCACGTCTACTCCGAGATCGTGCCCCGCACGATGCCCTTCGCCGAGATGCTCGCGATGGGTCCCAAGGCGATCATCCTGAGCGGTGGTCCCGCGTCGGTCCACGTCGACGGCGCGCCCTCGGTGGACCCGGAGATCTATGCGTCGGGCATCCCGCTCCTCGGCATCTGCTACGGCGCGCAGCTGCTCGCACGCGACCTCGGCGGCACCGTCGCCAAGACGGGTCGCGGCGAGTACGGGCGCACCGAGCTCACCGTCGGTACCACCGGACCGCTCTTCCGGGACCAGCCCGTCGGCCAGCCGGTGTGGATGAGCCACTTCGACACGATCACCGACGCCCCGACCGACGCGGTGGTCCTCGCCTCGACCCCCGACACCCCGGCGGCCGCCTTCGGCGACCCGGCCCGGCGCTGCTACGGGGTGCAGTTCCACCCCGAGGTGGCTCACACCGAGCACGGGCAGGAGATCCTGAAGGCGTTCCTGTACGACGTCGCGGAGTGCCGGCCGACCTGGACGAACGTCTCGATCATCGAGGAGGCCGTCGCCGAGATCCAGGCCCAGGTCGGCGAGCCGAGCGCGTCATCTGCGGGCTCTCGGGCGGCGTCGACTCGGCCGTCGCCGCCGCGATCGTGCACAAGGCGATCGGCGACCAGCTCACGTGCGTCTTCGTCGACACCGGCCTGCTCCGGCTCAACGAGGCCGAGCAGGTGGAGGAGACGTTCCGCCGGCAGTTCCACGTGGACCTCGTGCACGTGAAGGCGGGTGACCGCTTCCTCGCCGCGCTCGACGACGTCGTCGAGCCGGAGCGCAAGCGCAAGATCATCGGCGAGACGTTCATCCGCGTCTTCGAGGAGGTGGCACGGGACCTCGACGACGCCGCGTTTCTCGTGCAGGGCACCCTCTACCCCGACATCGTCGAGTCGGGCGGCGGTGAGAACGCGGTCATCAAGAGCCATCACAACGTCGGCGGGCTGCCCGACGACATGAACTTCGAGCTCGTCGAGCCGTTGCGTCACCTCTTCAAGGACGAGGTGCGAGCGGTCGGCGAGGAGTTGGGGTTGCCCGAGGAGATCGTCTGGCGCCAGCCCTTCCCCGGCCCCGGCCTCGGGGTGCGGATCATCGGCACGATCACGCCCGAGCGGGTCGAGGTCCTCCAGCAGGCGGACGCGATCGTCGTCGAGGAGATCCGCCGCGCCGGGCTGTACCGCGAGATCTGGCAGAGCTTCGCGGTGCTGCCCGCGGTGCGGACGGTGGGGGTGCAGGGCGACGATCGCACCTACGCATACCCGATCATCCTTCGCGCGGTGACGAGTGACGACGCGATGACCGCCGACTGGGCGCGGATCCCCTACGACGTGTTCGAGCGCATCTCGTCCCGGGTGATCAACGAGGTCCCGGGCGTGAACCGCGTCGCGTACGACATCACCTCCAAACCCCCCGGGACCATCGAGTGGGAGTGAGGGAAACGGAGGCGGAGCCGACGCTTTCCCGATGAGCGACCATGCGACGATCGTGCGTCGAGTCGATCCCGAGGCGGTACGGTCGAGCGATGCGGGCGGTGGTGCAGCGTGTGTCGCGTGCTTCGGTGCGGGTCGAGGGCGAGATCGTCGGCGCGATCGGGGCGGGCTGCTCGTGCTCGTCGGCGTGACGCACACGGACGACGACGTCGGTCGCCGACCGGCTCGCGGGGAAGGTCGCCAACCTCCGGATCTTCGACGACGACGCCGGCCGGATGGACCGGTCCCTGGTCGAATCCGGCGGCGCCGCGCTCGTGGTCTCCCAGTTCACCCTGTACGGGGACACGCGGAAGGGTCGGCGGCCCTCCTGGGGTGAGGCGGCCGCCCCGGAGCACGCAGAACCGCTGGTGGCGGCGTTCGCGACGGCACTGGCCGGTTGGGGCGTCACGGTCGCGACCGGGCGATTTCGGGCGCACATGGCGGTCGAGCTGGTCAACGACGGGCCCGTGACGCTTGCGCTCGAGGCCTGAGCCGGTAGGTTGACCGGCTTCGTGGAACGGATCGAGTCTGCCCACAGCCTCTGGCTCTTCGACCGGGAGCGCCGTCGGTTCCGTCGCCTGCCGCCGGATGCCGACGTCGATGCTCCCGCGCTCGACGCCGACTGGGAGCCCTACTTCGCGCTCGAGATCGACGACGCAACCGGCGCGTTCACGGTGACGCTCAACGAGGACGGCACCCGGTTGCTGCGCGCGTTCCGCAAGACCGACGGAGACCCGCCGACCCAGGAGCTCCGCCTCGATCCCGAGACGGAATCCGGTCACTGACCCGAACACCTGTACGATGCGCTCGATGAGCGCGGCGGATCTGCTCGAGGGCCTGAACCCCGTCCAACGCGACGCGGTCACGGCGCCGGACGGTCCGGTGCTCGTGGTCGCGGGTGCGGGTTCGGGGAAGACGCGGCTGCTGACCCACCGCGTCGCCTTCCTGGTCGCCGACCGGGGCGTGTCGCCGTTCGAGCTTCTCGCGATCACCTTCACCAACAAGGCCGCGGGCGAGATGAAGGAGCGCGTCGCGGACCTGGTCGGGCCCGTGGCGCGCAAGATGTGGGTGTCGACGTTCCATTCTGCGTGCGCGCGCATCCTGCGCCGCGACGTCGGTCTGCTCGGCTACCGCACCTCGTTCTCGATCTACGACGAAGCCGACGCGGTGCGGCTCGTGGACTACGTGCGCCGGGACCTGAACCTGGATCCGAAGCGCTTCCCGCCGCGCCGGATTCACCACGCGATCTCGGCGTTGAAGAACGAGCTCGTCGGCCCCGAGGAGGCCCAGGCCAAGGCGATGACCCAGCCCGAGGTGCGCATCGCCGAGGTCTACACCGAATACCAGCGGCGCCTCCTCGACGCGTCGGCGGCCGACTTCGACGACCTCCTGCTGCTCGTCGTCCGGCTCTTCCGCGAACACCCGGACGCGCTCGACCGGTGGCGGCACCGATTCGGTCACGTCCTGGTCGACGAGTTCCAGGACACGAACATCGCCCAGTGGGAGCTCGTACGTCTGCTGTCCGCGGAGCACCGCAACGTGATGGTGGTGGGTGACACGGATCAGTCGGTCTACCGCTTCCGCGGGGCGGACCACCGCAACCTGATGCGCTTCGAGGAGGAGTTCCCCGAGGCGTCGATCATCATCCTCGATCAGAACTACCGGTCGTCGCAGACGATCCTCGACGCGGCGAACGCGGTCATCGCCAACAACGCATCCCGCCGGCCCAAGCACCTCTGGACCGAGCAGGTCGGCGGCGAGCTGATCACCCGCTACCACGCGGAGGACGAGCACGACGAGGCGTCGTTCATCGTCGGGGAGATCGACCGGCTGGTGGACGTCGAGCATCTCCGGTACGGCGATGTCGCGGTCTTCTACCGGACCAACGCGCAGAGCCGCGTGATCGAGGAGTCCTTCGTGCGGGCCGGGCTTCCGTACCGGATCGTGGGCGGGACGAAGTTCTACGACCGGCGCGAGGTCAAGGACGCGCTCGCCTACCTGCGGGCGCTCGTGAACCCCGACGACGAGGTCGGCTGGAAGCGCATCGTCAACGTCCCCAAGCGCGGCGTGGGGGACACGTCGGTCCGCAAGGTCGAGTCCTACGCCCAAGGCGCCGGGGTGGTCTTCCGCGACGCGCTGCGCGAGGCCGCGGCGGCCGGTGTCACCGGTCGGGCGCTCGGCGGCATCAAGGACCTGCTCGAGGTGATGGACGACCTCGCGGCGAACGCGGACGAAGAGGGTGTCGCCGGCGTCGTCGAGAGGATGCTGGACCGGACGGGCTACCTCGCCGAGCTCGAGGCGGACCGCACCATCGAGGCGCAGGGCCGGATCGAGAACCTCGGCGAGCTCGTCGGGGTGGCACGCGAGTTCGACGACCAGCTGGGTGGTGGCGACGTGTCGGGGTTGGCGGCGATCGCCGGCGTCGAAGGCGCCGACCCACCGCGCGGCGTCGCCCGCGTCCAGGCGTTCCTGGAGGCCGTCTCGCTCGTCACCGACATGGACGAGACGCCCGACCAGGAGTCGGTCGTGACCCTGATGACGTTGCACACGGCGAAGGGGCTCGAGTTCCCGGCCGTGTTCCTCACCGGCATGGAGGACGGCATCTTCCCGCACATGCGCTCGGTCGGCGATCCCGAGGAGCTCGAAGAGGAGCGCCGGCTCTGCTACGTGGGCATCACCCGGGCCGAGCAGCGGCTCTACCTGACCCACGCCTGGAGCCGGCAGCTCTTCGGCTCCACCGACTACTACCCGCCGAGTCGGTTCCTCGCCGAGATCCCCGAAGCGCTCGTCCGGGCGCAGGGGCGTGCGCCCTCACGCACCGGGATCGGTGGCCATCGCGACGAGGTCGCCGCGGCCGCGCTCCGCCAGTCGCCGCGAGCCGGCCGGCGCCCGCGGCGCCGACGCGATCGGGCTGCGCATCGGCGACGACGTGACGCACGAGAAGTTCGGCGAGGGCGTGATCGTGGAGATGCGCGGCGACGGTGACAAGACCGAGGCCACCGTTCGCTTCCGTGACGCCGGCGAGAAGACCTTGCTCCTCGCGTGGGCGCCGCTCCGGAAGCTCTGACCCGGTCAGGCGGGTGGGCCGGCACGGCGGGGCGAGCACCTTCGTCAGCTCCACCATGTAGAGGCCCTTGGTGTCGCCCGTGCCCTGGACGAAGCTGCGGTATCGGCTGAGGTGCTCGGTGGTGACCGGCGTGCCGTCGCACGTGAACGTGTCGAGCGAACCGCGCCAGCGCAGCGTGCACGACGCCGGTGCGGGCTGGCGCACGAGGAGCGGTACGAGCTGATGGTGCTCGATCGCGACCCAGAAGCCGTCGTCGCCGCTCAGGCCCGGGAAGTTGACGGGTCCGCCCTGACGGACCTTGTCCCGGATGTCCGACGCCAGGCCGAACGGCACGGGCTTGCGGACGTTGGGTACCCCGCCGCCGGAGGTGATCGCGAGGATCGCGGCGGCGATGATGACGCCGCCGAGGAGGATGCCGACCGTCGCACCGAGCACCAACCTGAGATCGGAGCGACGCTGCGAGGCGGTGGGCACCCGGGAGGTGTACCCACGTTCGGCGGTGGGAGTCCAGCCGGGCGACGGCCGGCGCGGCACCGTGGCCCCGTTGGCCGCGCTCCGGACCGGATCGCTACTGTTCTCGCCGCATGCAGCGCCGCTATCGAGTCGTGATCGCCAAGCCCGGGCTCGACGGGCACGATCGCGGCGCCAAGGTCATCGCCCGCGCGCTGCGTGACGGCGGCTTCGAGGTCATCTACACCGGGCTGCACCAGACGCCCGAGCAGATCGCGGAGACCGCGCTCCAGGAGGACGCGGACGCCGTCGGCCTCTCGCTCCTCTCCGGCGCCCACATGACG
This sequence comes from uncultured Acidimicrobiia bacterium, assembly GCA_963752335.1. GTDB lineage: Bacteria > Actinomycetota > Acidimicrobiia > IMCC26256 > JAENVU01 > JAENVU01. The sequence continues at coordinate 349,949 of CAVVXW010000003.1, forward strand.
CTGTTCCCTCGCGTGCTCGAGCTCCTGCGCGACCGGGGGCTCTCCGATGTCGTCGTGTTCGGCGGGGGGATCATCCCGGACGCCGACATCCCCAAGCTCACCGAGATGGGGGTGGCGGCGCTCTTCACCCCCGGTGCGACGCTCGCCTCGATCCACGAATGGCTCGAGGAGACGCTCGACGCCCGGGAGGCCCAGCCGGCCGGTTGAAGCAATTCCGATGCCCCGTCGCGGGTGGGTCCGACACAAGGAGTTCCGTGGACCTCTACGAGTACCAAGGCAAACAGCTCTTCGCGCGGTACGGGATCCCCGTGTCCGCCGGTGAGGCGGTGACGACCGTGGAGGACGCGGTGGCCGCGGCCGACCGGGTCGGGTACCCGGTGGTGGTCAAGGCGCAGGTGCAGGTGGGGGGCAGGGGCAAGGCCGGCGGCATCAAGCTCGCCAACGATGCCGACGAAGCCCGCCGCTGCGCGACCGACATCATCGGCATGGACATCAAGGGTCACACGGTCGAGGTCGTCTGGATCGAGCACGCGAGCGACATTGCCGAGGAGTACTACGCGTCGTTCACGCTCGACCGGTCGGCCAAGCAGTACCTGGGCATGCTCTCGGCCCAGGGCGGCGTCGAGATCGAGGAGGTCGCGGCGACGAATCCCGACGCGATCGCCAAGATCCACGTGAACCCGGTCGAGGGGCTCAGCGAGGGAGCGTGTCGGGCGTGGGTGGAGGCGGCGGCGCTCAACCCCGCGGCGGTGGACGGAGCCGTCGACGTGTTGGGCAAGCTCTATACCGCGTACACCGAGGGCGACGCCGATCTCGTCGAGATCAACCCGCTGATCCTGACGCCCGACGGCCGCGTGCACGCGCTCGACGCCAAGGTGAGCCTCGACGACAACTCGGTGTTCCGCCACGCGGACTACGAGGCGTACGACGAGACCCAGGTGCGTGACGCGCGCGAGCAGGCCGCGCACGACAAGGGCCTCCAGTACATCGGGCTCGACGGCACCGTAGGGATCATCGCGAACGGCGCCGGGCTCGCGATGAGCACCGTCGACATCGTGACCCAGGTCGGCGGATCACCCGCCAACTTCCTCGACATCGGCGGCGGTGCGAATGCCGACGTGATGGCCGGCGCGATGGAGGTCATCAACAACGATCCGAAGGTCAAGTCCATCTTCATCAACATCTTCGGTGGCATCACCAAGGGTGACGAGGTCGCGAACGGCATCGTTGCCGCGCTCGAGCGGGTGCAGATCGACGCCCCGATCGTGATCCGGCTCGACGGCACCAACGCCGAGGAGGGCCACGAGATCCTGCAGGCCCATCTCTCCGAGACGCTGCAGGTCGAACCCACCATGGTTGCCGCCGCGCAACGCGTCGTCGCACTCGCGGGAGGAAAGTGACGTGTCGATCTTCGTGGACGAGACGACCAAGGTCGTCTACCAGGGACTGACCGGGTCGCAGGGTCGCTTCTACGGCCTGTTGAACCGCGACTACGGCACGCAGGTCGTGGCGGGCACGAACCCGAAGAAGGCCGGGACCGAGGTCGACGGCATCCCTATCTTCGCCAACGTTTCCGAGGCCGTCGCGGCGACCGGCGCCACGGCGTCGTGTGTGTTCATCCCCGCGCCCGGCGTGCGCGACGCGGTGATGGACGCGGCCGCCGGCGGGGTCGAGTTCATCGTCGTGATCACCGAGGGCGTGCCCGCGCACGACGAAGCGTGGTTCTTCAACGCGTTGAAGCGTGACCACCCGAACGTACGGCTGCTCGGCCCGAACTGTCCCGGCATCATCAGCCCCGGCAAGGCGAACATCGGGATCACCGCCGGCCACATCGCGAAGGCGGGCGGTCCGGTCGGCATCGTGAGTCGCTCGGGCACCCTCACCTACCAGGCCCTCTACGAGCTCAAGCAGCAGGACGTCGGCGTGACCACCTGCGTGGGCATCGGCGGCGATCCGGTTCCGGGCACGAACTTCATCGACTGCCTGCGCGCCTTCGAGGCGGACCCCGAGACCAAGGCCGTGATGATGATCGGCGAGATCGGCGGCACGGCCGAGGAAGAGGCGGCGGCGTTCATCAAGGCGTCGATGAGCAAGCCGGTCGTGAGCTACGTCGCCGGGGTCACCGCGCCGCCGGGCAAGAAGATGGGTCACGCCGGCGCGATCGTGTCGGGCGGCAAGGGCACCGCGGCGGCGAAGATGGACGCCCTGCGTGATGCCGGCGTGGAGGTCGGGCTCAACCCGACCGAGGCCGGCCAGCTGATGACCGAGGTCGTCGCCGGACTCTGATCCTTCTTCCCCGTTCTGACGCCAGAACGGACGGGTCAGACGAGGCCGCGGGGGCCGTGGCGCTCGCGGCCGATCATCACGCCGCCGACGAGCAGCGCGATCGAGCCGCCGAGCATCGTCCAGAAGCCCAGACCGAAGTTCGCGCCAGGGTGACTCTGGAGGAAATAGCCAGCCATGATCGAGCGCGGCGAAGACCCCGAGGAGCAGGTGGTACTGCTCCCACGTGAAGCTCCCGAGCCGGATCGACAACGTCGCGTTGGCGAAGTGGCGCAGGGCGACGACGCCTCCCGACGCGACCCCGGCGAACACCGGATAGAGGGTGATCGGCGAGAATCCCGAGTCCCACGCCCGCACCGAGCCCCCGACGAACGTGTAGAAGCCGAGGAACGAGCCCACGACCGTCGCCACGGCACCGGCCATGATCACGATCTCGGCCTGGCTTGCCTTGCTCCGCATCGTGCACCCATCCCTCGTCGGCTCGGCCCAGTGAAGCACCCCGGGGCCCGGCTCGGCCGGACCGCCCGGGGCCCGTGGTTCCGGACGGTTTCGAGCAGCGCACCCGGAGGGATTCCCGTTAGGTTGGCCGACGATGCGGATCGGAGTGCTGGCGTCGGGAACCGGAACCATTCTCTCGGCGCTCGTCGAGGCGGATCTGCCCGTCGTCGTCGTCCTCGCGGACCGTCCGTGCCCGGCGCTGGAGCGCGCGACCGGAGCGGGAATCGCGGCCGAGCTCGTCGAGCGGGACACCTTCGGACCCGACTTCGACCGCGTCGCGTACACCCACCGCGTGGTCGACGCGCTCGCGCGTCACGACGTCGACCTCGTCGCGATGGCCGGGTTCGGGACGATCCTCGAGAAGCCGATGCACGACGCCTTCGCCGACCGAATCGTGAACACCCATCCCGCGTTGCTGCCCGCCTTCAAGGGGTGGCACGCGGTCGAGGCGGCGCTCGCGGCGGGCGTGAAGGTGACCGGTTGCACCGTGCATCTCGCCCGGCTCGACGTCGACGACGGCCCGATCCTCGCCCAGGAGGCCGTGCCCGTGTTCGCCGGCGACACCGTGGCGACGCTCCACGAGCGGATCAAGGACGTCGAGCGGCGGCTCTATCCGGCTGTGTTGCGCGGGCTGATCGCGCAGGAGACCAACGAGAAGGATCGCTGATGCGCGCGCTGTTGTCCGTGTACGACAAGACCGGCATCGTCGAGCTCGCGACCGCGTTGCACGAGCTCGACGTGGAGCTGGTCTCGAGCGGTGGGACCGCGTCCGCGATCGCCGCGGCCGGCATCCCGGTCACCGACGTCGCCGACCTCACCGGAGTCCCGGCGATCCTCGACCACCGCGTCGTGACGCTCCACCCGCGGGTCCACGGCGGTCTCCTCGCGGACCCGGCGAACCCCAGGCACCAGGCGGACATGGCCGAGCACGGCATCGAGTCGTTCGAGTTGGTGGTCTCGAACCTCTATCCCTTCCTCACCGACCCGTCGATCGAGCTCATCGACATCGGTGGGCCGGCAATGGTGCGGGCCTCGGCCAAGAACCACGAGCACGTCGCGATCGTGACGAGCCCGGAACAGTACGAGACGGTGCTCGACGAGCTGCGCGAGCACGGTCGCATCACCGAGCCGACGCCGACCGCGCCTTCGCCCTGGAGGCGTTCGCCCGCACCGCGGCGTACGACGCCGCGATCGTGGAGTGGTTGCAGGACGGTGAGGACCTCCCGCGCCACATCGTGCTCCCGCTGACCCGGGCACAGGACGTGCTGCGCTACGGCGAGAACCCGCACCAGCAGGCGGCGCGCTACCGGAAGGTCGGCACCACGAGCTGGTGGGACGCGCTGATCCAGCACAGCGGTCTCGCGCTCAGCTACCTGAACCTCTACGACACCGAAGCGGCGTGGAAGCTCGCGCACGATCTCCTTCCCGCCGGGCGCCGACGGCCGTCCGACGGCCGATCGCGCCGTCTGCGCCATCATCAAGCACGCCAATCCCTGCGGCGTCGCGATCGCCGACTCGCTCCCGACCGCGTACCGGCGTGCGCTCGAATGCGACGAGCGATCCGCCTTCGGGGGCATCGTCGCCTTCAACCGCTCGATCGACGATCCGACGGCCGAGGCGATGGCGGCCGGTCCGCAGGCGGACGTGGTCATCGCGCCGGGATACACGGACGGCGGGATCGACATCCTGCGGGGCAAGCGCAAGAACACCCGGTTGCTGGAGGCGCCGGCGCCGGGTCGCGAGATCCGGGAGTACCGCCAGATCAGCGGCGGGTTCCTGGTCCAGGACGCCGCCCACTTCGCCGCGACACGCGACGACTGGCGCGTGGTGACCCGCTCGGCACCGACGCCCGAGCAGTGGGCCGACGCGGAGCTCGCGTGGCGGGTCTGCGGCCACGTGAAGTCGAACTCGATCGTCCTGGTGAAGGACGGACAGGCGGTCGGGATCGGCGCGGGCCAGCAGAACCGCGTCGAGGCGGGAGAGATCGCCGCGAAGAAGGCCGCGGGAAGGGCGGCCGGTGGTGCGAGCGCGTCGGACGCCTTCTACCCCTTCCCGGACGGCATCGAAGCCGCGGCCGCGGCCGGGGTCGCGGTGGTCGTCCAGCCCGGTGGGTCGGTGAGCGACGACAAGATCATCGCCCGCGCCGACGAGCTCGGGCTCGCGATGGTCTTCACCGGCGAACGCCACTTCCTGCATTGAGAAGGATTCGGGAACGCATGGCACGACGAGGGGTAGCGGGATCGTGACCGCCGAGATGATGCCCGGTGGCCCGGTGGCCGACGCGGTGTTCGCCGACCTCGCGCCGCGGATCGAGAAGCTGGCCGAACAGGGGCACGTCCCGGGGCTCGCGACGCTGCTCGTCGGCGACGACGACTCGAGCGCCCGTTACGTGGCGAGCAAGCACAGGATGGCGGCCGACCGCGCCTGCCACTCGGTGGACGTGCACCTGGGTGCAGACGCGAGCCAGGACGACGTCCTCGATGCGATCGCCCGGCTGAACGCCGACGACGCCGTCGACGCGGTGCTCTTCCAGTACCCGCCCCCTCCGCACATCGACTTCGATGCCGCGCTGATGACGCTCGATCCCGACAAGGACGTCGACGGACTCCATCCGCTCAACCTCGGCCGGCTGGCGCTCTCGATGCCCGGCCCGGTCCCGTGCACCCCGGCCGGCATCGAGACGCTCCTCGCCCACTACGAGATCCCCGTCGCCGGACGCGACGTCTGCATCCTGGGCCGCGGCGCCACCCTGGGCCGTCCGCTCGCGTTGCTGCTCTCCCAGAAGCGCCCGACCGCGAACGCAGCCGTGACCGTCGTCCACACCGGCGTCCCCGACTGGCCCCGGTACACCCGGCGGGCCGAGATCGTGATCGCGGCGGCCGGCGTCCCCGGCATCCTCCAACCCGAGCACCTCACGCCCGGATGCGTGGTGGTCGGTGGCGGCGTGCGCTACGAGGGTCGGACCTTGCTGCCCGACGTCGACGTCGCGTGCGAGGAGGTCGCCGGCTGGATCACGCCGCGGGTGGGCGGGGTCGGGCCGACCACGATCGCCATGCTGTTCCGCAACCTGGTCGAGATCGCCGAGCGCAACGCCGGGGCTCGGGCATGAGCGCGTCGGGCACGGGTCCGGCGGTGCCCTGCCCGCTCTGCGGTCTGCCCAAGGACCCGGCACAGCGGTGTCCGTCCTGCGGGCTCACCGCCGAGTTCGGCCCGGATCGTCCGAGCCCGTTCGCGAGCGCGACGCTGTGGGCGATGATGGGTGTGATCGCGATCGTCTTCGCGGCGACGCTGCTCGTCGTCGGGCTCACCTCGGCCGCGTGACGGCGGAGCACCACCCAGCACTTGAACGACCAACCGTGAACGACCACGAAGGATGACGATGCCCGAGAAGATCACCCAGGACGCCGACGGATCGCTGAACGTCCCGGACGAACCGATCATCCCGTTCATCGAGGGCGACGGCACCGGAGTCGACATCTGGCCCGCCGCCGCGCTCGTCATGGACGCGGCGGCGGCCAGGCACGGGAAGACGATCGCCTGGAAGGAGGTGCTCGCCGGGCAGAAGGCGTTCGATGCCACCGGCAGCTGGCTCCCGGACGAGACCGTCGAGGCCTTCCGGGAGTACCTGATCGGGATCAAGGGTCCGCTCACGACGCCGATCGGTGGCGGCATCCGGTCGCTGAACGTCGCGCTCCGCCAGATCCTCGACCTCTACGTGTGCCTCCGCCCCGTGCGATGGTTCACCGGGGTGCCGTCGCCCGTGAAGCACCCCGAGAAGGTCGACATGGTGATCTTCCGGGAGAACACCGAGGACATCTATGCCGGCCTCGAGGTCGAGGAGGGCACCCCCGAGGCCGAGAAGCTCATCGACGTGCTGCACGAGCAATTCGGCTGGAACATCCGCCCCGACTCCGGCGTCGGGATCAAGCCGATCTCCGAGACCGGTTCGAAGCGTCTCATCCGCGCCGCGATCGAGCACGCCGTCCGCAAGGGACGGAAGTCGGTCACGATCGTCCACAAGGGCAACATCCAGAAGTTCACGGAGGGCGCGTTCCGCAACTGGGGGTACGAGCTCACCCGTGACGAGTTCGCCGACGTCGCCGTCGGCTGGGACGACTGCGGCGGGGATCCCGGCGACAAGGTGCTCGTCAAGGACGCGATCGCGGACATCACGCTCCAACAGGTTCTCACCCGGCCCGACGAGTTCGACGTCATCGCGACCACCAACCTCAACGGCGACTACCTCTCGGATGCGCTCGCCGCGCAGGTCGGCGGGATCGGCATCGCGCCGGGCGGCAACATCAACTACGTGACCGGCCACGGCGTGTTCGAGGCGACCCACGGGACCGCACCGAAGTACGCCGGCCAGGACAAGGTCAACCCGGGCTCGGTGTTGCTCTCGGGCGTGATGATGTTCGAGCACCTGGGCTGGCAGGACGCCGCCGACGACATCGTCCGCGCACTCGAGGCCACGATCGGCGACAAGGTCGTGACCTACGACTTCGCCCGGCAGATGGACGGCGCGACCGAGGTGAAATGCTCCGAGTTCGCCCAGGCGATCGTCGACCGCCTCTGAGCTCAACCCGTCGATCGGTCGTCATCCGATGATGCCGTCGACGCCGAACCACCCGGTGGAGGGAACCCGACCATGATCCTCGCCGAGCTGTCGGTGCACCACACGCGCCGCCACATGCCGACGCGACGCGTCGCGCTCGGCGAGCAGTACCTCCCGATGACCGGTCCGGCCCACGGGGCGGGGCTCCTCGCGGCGGTCGTGGCCGAGCACGCGACCGCGCTCGACGACGAGCAACGCGAGGAGCTCCCGCGGCTGCTCCTCGAGATCAACCGCCACGGCATCGAGGTGCCGCGGATCGCGCTGCGCCATCGGCTCCAGACCGACCTCCACGGTCTCGACCGCTCCCGGCACCGCCTCCTCGAAGAGGAGGGTCGGCTCATCGTCGAGCTCGACGTGCACGGCGCTCCCGCGCCGCAGGTGCTGGGAGCGATCCTCGCCGCCGGCTCACTCGGATCGAGCGTCCGGACGCGAGCCGTCCGCGCGATCGAGGCCGCGGTCGCGAACCCGGGCCTGATCCCGGAGCCTTTCGTCGCGCGCCGCCTGCTGGCGGGAATCCCGGTCCTGCGACCGCCGCGCGCCGGTGTCGGCCCGGTGGCCGACGCCTACAGCCCGATCGACACCGGGCAATGGGTCGGTGTCCCCGCCGAGCGTCGCTGGGCCATGGAGGTGCTCGGACTCGGCGCGACCATGGGCGTGGACCGCGTCGACGTGCAGCGGCGGTTCCGGCGGCTGCTGCGCCAGGCCCACCCCGACCACGGCGGCTCGATCGACGGTGCGGCCGAGCGGATCGCCGAGCTCAGCGAGGCACGGGAGGTCCTCCTCGTCGATGGGCCCGACTCCGCCGACGACCGGTAGGGCTCACTAGATTCGGCGGCATGTCGAAACCTCCGGTTCATGTCACCGTCACCGGCGCAGCAGGCCAGATCGGCTATGCGATCCTGTTCCGCATCGCCTCGGGCCAGCTCCTCGGTCCGGATCAGCCGATCGTCCTACGACTCCTCGAGATCGAGCCCGCGATGCAGGCCCTCGGCGGCGTCGCGATGGAGCTCGACGACTGTGCGTTCCCGCTGCTCGCCGGCATCGAGGCGACCTCGGACCTCGCGACGGCGTTCGCCGGCACGAGCTGGGCGCTGCTCGTGGGCTCGGTCCCGCGGAAAGCGGGTATGGAGCGCGGCGACCTCCTCAACGTCAACGGTGGGATCTTCAAGCCTCAGGGCCAGGCGATCAACACGAACGCCGCCGATGACGTCCGCGTGCTCGTCGTCGGCAACCCGTGCAACACCAACTGCCTGATCGCCCGCAGCAACGCGCCCGACGTCCCCGCCGACCGCTGGTTCGCGATGACCCGACTGGACCAGAACCGGGCCCAGAGCCAGCTGGCCCAGAAGGCGGGTGTGGCCGTGAGCGACGTCACCAACGTGACCATCTGGGGGAACCACTCCGCCACCCAGTACCCCGACTTCGCCAACGCCAGGATCGGCGGACGGCCCGCGCCCGAGGTCATCACCGACCTCGCCTGGCTGCGCGGCGGATTCATCGAGACGGTCCAGAAGCGTGGCGCGGCGATCATCGAGGCGCGCGGGCTCTCGTCCGCGGCCTCGGCGGCGAACGCGGCGATCGACTCGGTGAACAGCATTCGCAGCGCACCACCGAAGGGCGAGTGGGCGAGCCTCGCGGTGGTGAGCCGCGGGGAGTACGGCGCACCCGACGGCCTCCAGTACGGCTACCCGGTCGCGTCGGACGGGAAGGGTGGCTGGAGCGTCGTCGAGGGCCTGACCCACGACGACTTCGCCGCGGAGAAGCTGGCGGTCACCACGTCGGAGCTCGAGTCGGAGCGGGACGAGGTGCGGGCGCTCGGGCTGATCTGACCGCCCGGTGCCGACCTGGTCCCAGGCCACACCGTTCGGCGACATCGTGGTCGTCGTCGGTCCCGGAGGGATCGAGCGCATCTCGCTCCCTTTCGCCGCTCTCCCGCACGACTTTTTGGGTCGTGGGGCCCCGAAAGGGAGCCCCACAACCAAAAAGTCGGCTGGGGGACAGGTGGCGCGCCAGCTCGACGAGTATTTCGCCGGCACACGGACCGAGTTCGAGTTGCCGCGTCGACCTGAGCGTCGCCGAGCTCTCCGAGCTCCAGCGCCGCACGCTCGAGACCGTGCGCGCCGAGGTGCCGTACGGCGAGACCGCGACCTACGGGGAGGTCGCCGAGATGATCGGGCGTCCGGGTGCCGCGCGCGCGGTGGGAAGTGCGATGGCGCGGAACCCGGTGCCGTTGGTCGTCCCGTGCCACCGGGTCGTGGCCGCGAACGGGATCGGCGGGTACGGCGGAGGAGACGCGGGCATCGCGCTCAAGCGAGCGCTGTTGGATCGGGAAGCTCGCGTGCGGCCCACGCGCTGACGATCTCCACGAAGCGCTCAGGCCGTCTCGAGCTGGGGGGCGTGACCGCAGTCGGCGAGCTCCACGTAGCGCCAGTCCGTCCGCCGCTCGGCGACCGCGCGGGCGTACGCGACGGGGACGAGCTGGTCCCGGCGGCCGTGCAGCACGAGTGTGGGGGCCGCGATCGCATCGAGGTCGCCGCGCATGTCGGACAGGAGATGGCGGAAGAGCGAGCCCCCGCTCTGCGCGTACGCGGTCGCCGCCTCGGGATAGTGGTGGCGCTCCGTGGCGAGCGCGACGAGACGCTGGCGGAGCGAGCGGTCGAGCCGATCCGGTTCGGCGAGCACGAACTGGATCGTGGCGTCGACGAGTCGCTCGGGGCCGAGGCGCCGGGAACGGGCGCCCAGCAGGGGCGCCGCGACCCGGGGAACGGTGAGCGCGGCGAAGCGCAGGGTGCGCGTCAGCTGTTCGAGGTTCCGTCCCGGCCGCGGGTACGCGGCGTCGACCAGCACGAGGCCGCCGACGAGCTCGGGTCGTGCTGCCGCCACGGACGCGGCCAGTGCCCCACCCATGGAGTTGCCCATGACGAGGGCGGGACCACGCTCGTCGAGGTAGGCCGAGATCACGGAACGGTGCGTCGCGAAGTCCGCGGCCCGGTCGAGGCACCGGGTGCGTCCGAACCCGGGCAGGTCGATCGCCGTGACGCGGCGGCGCAGCGTCGTGGCGAGCTCGGCGGCGACGAGCTCCCAGCTGAGGGTGCTCGCGCCGAGACCGTGGACGAGCAGCACGGGAGACGCGTCGACGTCCACGGCCGTCGGGTTCGCAGTCGACGCTGTGGACCCACAGCCCGTCCAGCTCGAGCCAGCGTTCGCGGCTACTCATGGGTCATGTCTCGGTCGACTCCGCGCCGCGCTCGAGGCCCAATGCGACGAGGAAGTGCTCGTGCAGCTCCATCCAGACGGTGTGGTAGGACTCGACCCGCGGCGAGGTGAACCACTCGTGGGCGCCGTCCTCGACCCGGCGGCGGGCATGACGGAGCCGTTCCCGGTAGCCCTCGAACAGAGGGGCCGTCCGGCCGAGCCGGCGCACCACCGGTCCGATCCGATCGTCGATGGCCGACGAGGCGGTCCACGACGCTCCAGTCGTACGCGACGTCCCGGTGGTCGTTGGGGCCGCCGCCCGAGCGGACCTGCCAGTCGTGGCACACCCGCAGCAGCTCCGCGTTGCGTGGGAGGAACTGCTCGTACGCGTCGCGGACCCTGTCGTCCGGCGCGAGGAAGACGGTGTCGGCCTCGACTCGTCCGGCCGGGGTCAGGACCAGCTGACCGGCGCGCGCGGTCGCGTGGGCCCGGGCGACGATCGCGGCGGCATCCTCGTCGCCCGGATCGGCGATCTTGCCGCGCAACCGAAGCCGGAGGAGAGCGGGGCGCGCGTCCACGGGAGGAATCTAGGACGCGCGGTAGGGTCCGCCGCCATGAGCGAGCTCGGCCTCGGCACCACCGTGTTCCTCTCGGCCCCGGTCCGGGGGCGGTGGCGGATGCTCCACGCGCCGGACGACGTCCTCACGCTGATGGACGAGGGTGCGGACGGCGTGGTCGCGGGCGTCCAGGACGCAGGTGCGACGTTCCTCGCCCCGATCTTCGACGAGCTGACCGCGGTCGTGTGCATGTCGGGCACGCCGTCGAGCCACATCGGAATCGTGAGCCGCGAGTACCAGGTCCCGTGCACGATGGCGACGACGTTCGCGGCCGGGCTTCCCGCCGACGGTGCCGTCGTCGAGGTCGACTGCCGCGCCGACACCGGCGTGGTCCGGTCGGTCGACTGACGGTGGCGTGCTGAGGTGGCCGACAAGGACGTCGTCAACGAATGGCTGCGCTTCCACGGCCGCATCTCGGGGGCCATGACCGCGGAGCGCACCGCGCTCGAGTCGGCGCTGATCCCGGTGACCGCCTACATCCTGGTGGCCTGCGTCGAGGCGTACCGGCGTTACCCGGCGATGATGACCGAGATCGCGGCGGCCCGCCCGCCCGCGGCGCTCGGGGCGCTCGGACGCCGGCCCGGGAACCAACTCGACGCGGTGCACCTGTGGTCGATCGCGAACCTCCCGCTCGTGATCCGGCAGGCGCTCGAGCCGTTCGGGCTGCTCGATCCCGACGACGATCTCGAGCGGCTCGGCACGATCTTCGACTTCTGGGCGCCCGCCGCGCTCGCCTTCCGCGGTGACGGGCAGTACCAGGCATGGGACGCCGGACTGGTCGTGCCCCGCTACGGCGCCGACATCGTCGACGAGCTGGTGGCCGGCGCGGTCCCGGTCGCCGACGACGAGCTCCGCCGGTCGATCGCGAAGACGAACGCGCTGCTCACGTCGTTCCTGTTCCTCCTCTACTTCGACACGCGTGCGGGATACCAGGACTCCGGTCCCTACGTCCTGGCCGACGGGCGGACCGTGCTCGTGCGCGACTTCAACGAGTTCGGCGTGGGGTACTTCCCGTGGAGCACCGAGGTGTGCGCGGACCTGGCGCACTCGAACCTCACGTGCGCCTTCGTGCTCGACGACGTCCGCGTCACCGCGAACGACTGGGGGACCTCCACGACCGATCCCGTCGACTACTTCGCCCGGCTGACCCGCTTCGGGATCTACGACAGCACCGGCGGCACGCTCACGCCCGTCCCGGTCGAGGAGCTGGGCGACCTCGCGGCGTCGGTGAAGCGGGCGCAGGCGCAGCTGTACCGGCTCATCGCGGGCATGAGCCGCAAGGAGAAGATCGACGCGGGCGCGTTCGTGTACTTCACGTTCCTGCGCCCGTTCGCCCTCGCGGCCGACATCGTCGACGACCTCGACTGGACGGTGCCCCGGGACAGCCTCGACCTGTACGAGGCGCTCTCCCTCGTCGACGGCGCTCCCGACGCGCCGCCGTACGATCCGAGCATCCCGTACTACGCCCTGATCCCGTGATCTACCGGCTCACGTTCGCGGCCACCGGCGTCCGCGGCGTGGTGTCCCTCGAGGTCCCCGCGTCGGGTCCGGCGTCCTACCTCGCGCAGTTCGACGGCGCCGCCGTCGGTCCGGGTCACCTCGTCGTACGTGACGACGACGTCCCGCCCCCTCGGGGTCGCGTGCTCGAGGTCCGGGCCGACGGGCTGTGGACCGAGATGATCTGCGAGACGCCGGACGAGCATTGGAGCTTCGGCCTCGAGGCATTCGGGTTGCGGGTCGACGATCCGGCCGAGACGATCGGAGAACGCATCGCGGTCGGCTACGACCTCGAGTGGGAGACCCCCGACCGTGTGCACGGCGACCTGTTGATCGGCCGTGCGGTCGTTCCCGTCGACGCGACGGGCACGTTCGCCGTGGCGTCCGGGGACCCTTCCTAGAACTCGACCGCCGAGAGGTCCTCGAGCCAGCGGGAGGACCGCCGGACGGCCTCGGCCCACCGCTCGCGGTCGCGTCGGAGCCCCCGGCTCGTAGCGCGCGATCGGCGCCCACGTGTCCGCCAGCGAGGCGACGCCGGGCCACATCCCCACGGCCAGGCCGGCCAGGAAGCCGGCACCGAGCGTCGTCGCTTCGCACACGGGTGAGATCTCGACGGGCTTCTGGGCCGCGTCGGCGAGCGCCTGGACGAACGTGGGATTGCGCGACATCCCGCCGTCGACCCGCAACACGTCGATCGTCGCGCCGGCATCCAGCTCGGCTGCCTCGACGAGGTCGGCGCCCCGCGCCGCGATCCCCTCGAGCACCGCCCGGACGATCTCGGGCCGGCCGCTGCCGCGGGTCAGTCCGAGGAGCGTGCCGCGCGCGCCGTAATCCCACTGCGGGGTGCCGAGGCCCATCAGCGCCGGGACGTAGACCACGCCCCCCGTGTCGTCGCACTGCTGCGCGATCTGGTGACTGGCCTCGGAGCTGGGAAGGATGCCGAGGTCGTCGCGCAACCACTCGACGTTGGTACCGGCGCTCAGCATGATCGCCTCGAGGCCCCAGGTGTCGGTGCCACCGGTCCGCATCGCGATGATCGGGAACGTGCCGCCGGGCCCCCGTGTCTCGAACGCCGGGTCGCTCCGGACCGAGCACGAGATCGAGCATTCCGCCGGTGCCGAAGGTGATCTTCGCGGGCCCGCGCGTCACGCAGGCCTGGCCGACGAGGCTCGCCTGCTGGTCGCCGACGAGCGCGGCGATGGGCGGCGCCCCCGGCAACGCGGTCGCCGCGCCGATCACCCCGGTCGTGTCCACCACCGTCGGGAGCATCCGCGCGGGGATGCGCAGCGCCTCGATCGCCGCGGTGGACCAGCCCGAGCCGTCGGCGCGGAGCAGCGACGTGACCGCGGCGTTGCTCGCGTCGACCACGTGGAGCGCGCCCTCCGAGAGGTTCCACGCGATCCAGGAGTCGACGGTGCCGAAGCAGAGGTCGCGCGATCGGTCCGGATCGAACGTGTCGAGGAGGTTCTCGACCTTGGTCGCCGAGGTGTTCGGTGCGAACCGGAATCCCGCGGCGCGGTGCACGAGGCAGTTGACGATCGTCCGGAGGTCCTGCCAGCCCTGCGCGGGCCCGACGGGTTCACCGGTCGCCCGGTCCCAGACCACCGCCGATCCGCGCTGGTTCGTGATCCCGACCGCCGCCACCGGTCGGCCGTGGGCCGCGATTGCGGCCTCGGCCGCGTCCTGCACCCTTGTGGCCAGCGCCCGTGCGTCGAACTCGACGAGCCCGGGCGCGGGCGAGTCGGGGAGGAACTCCCGGTGTTGCTCGTGGTGCACCGACGCGTCGGCACCGACGATCGACGCGCGGACCGACGACGTCCCGATGTCGCAGACGAGGACTTCCATCAGTCGGGCCAGACCGGCTCGGGAGCCCACGGGTCGGGGAGTCCGAGCTTGCCCGGGTTCATGATGCCGTGCGGGTCGAGCCCGGCCTTGAGCGCGGCGAGCACGTCGAAGGCCGCGCCGAGCGCATCGCGGACGAAGCGGGACCGGTTGAGGCCGACACCGTGGTGATGACTGAGCGCGCCGCCGTGCGCCAGGACGGCGCGGGTCCCCGCGTCCCACGCGGACCGGTAGAACTGCTCCCGTTCGCCCCGGCCCGGCTGGCCGGCGAAGGTGAAGTAGAGGCACGCGCCGTCGGGGTAGGAGTGGCTCTGGTGCGCGCTGGCGACGAGCGTGCCCGGCACGTTGCGGATCGCGGCCGTGGCCGCCTCGTAGATCTCGACGCACCGACGCCACGGAGCTGCGATCTCCATCGTGTCGACGACGTAGTCACGGCTGATCAGGGCCTGGAGCGCGCTCACGTCGTTGCGGTGGCCGAGCCACTGCCCGACGAAGTCGACGTCGGCGAGGTCGGCGTCCCGACACTCCTCTGCGACCACGCTCATCGTGGCGTCGACGATCGCGGCGTCGCCCTCGTCGAGCACGAGGAGCAGATGGTCGTCGGGGCCGGTGTGGTAGGTGCGGTCCGACTCGACCGCGTCGTAGAGGCGCAGCACCGCAGGACCCGCGCCGCGCTGGACGATCCGCCGGCACGCGTCGTTCGCGGTGGCGAAGCTGGGGAAGGCGTACGCCGCTCGCCGCTCGGCCGGTGGTACCGGATGCAGCTTGAGCCGCGCGCCGGTGATGACACCGAGGGTCCCCTCGCTCCCGACGAAGATCTGGTTGAGGTCGGGACCGACCGCGGCACGCGGCGCGCCGCCGGTCGTCACCCGGCGGCCGTCGGCGAGCGCGACGTCGAGCCCGACGACCATGTCCTCGATCTTGCCGTACCGCGTGCTCATCTGCCCCGCGCCGCGACACGCCAGCCACCCACCCACGGTCGACAGGTCGATCGACTGGGGCCAGTGCCCGACGGTCACGCCGTGATCCGTCCGCAAGGTGTCCTCGAGCCATGTCCCGAACGTCCCCGGGAGCACATCGAGGATCATCGACTCGTGGTCGACGGCGACGATGCCGCTCATCGCGGTCAGGTCCAGGACGACGCCGCCGTGGACCGGCACGCTCGCACCGCAGACGCCGCTCCTCCCGCCCGCGGGTGTCACCGGGGTGCGGGTCTCGTCGCACGCGGCGAGCACCGCCGCGACCTGGCCGGCGTCGTGCGGGCGGACGACCGCGGCGGCGCGGGCCGGCGTCTCACCTTCCAGCGCCCAGATCATGGCGAGCGGCCACCAGTCGCGACTCGCCTCGGCGGTCACGTCGGGGGCGACCAGGACCTCGGCGCCGGTGGCCGTGAGGCGGGCGAGCAGCGCCTCGTCGAGTGGTACCCGGGTACCGCCGAGGCGGTCGCGGACTTCGGCCGCCGGCGCCGAGAACGCGATCGGTGTCGTGGGAGATCCGGAGTCGGTCACGGACGGGCAGGTTACGGGGATCCGCCCGGGAACGTCGCTACTCGACGGTCGGCTGCGCGCCGAGGCCGAGGTCGAGCACCGCCTCGGGGAGTCCCGCCGCGGTCCGCTCGTGCTCGAGCGCGGCCCGGAAGCCTTCGACCTCGGCCGTGATCCGCCCCTCGTCCCATCCGAGCTCACCGGCGAGGAGCCGGGCGACGCTCTCCGCCGCCCCGGCGGTGGCGTCGCGCGCCAGGAGCCTGGCGCGGGTCCGGCGCGAGAGGACGTCGTCGAGGGTGGTGGCCATCTCCTCGCGGACGGCGTAGACCGCCTCGGCCCGGAGGTACGGGAGTCCGGGCACGAGCGGCGTGGCGAGATCGGGATCCGAGTCCGCGAGCTCCAGGATCCGGGCCGCGAGGCTGCCGTACCGACGGGCCAGGTGCTCGTCGTCCGGTGCGGGCCCGGACGCGCCGAGCAGCGGCAGGTGCCGGGTCCGGCACGTGACCTTGCGCCCGAGCGCGCGGACGACGGTGTCGGTGGTGTCCTCGGCCATCTTCCGGTACGTGGTGAGCTTCCCGCCGGTCACCGTGACCAGCCCCGAACGCGACGCCGCGACCCGGTGGCGTCGGGAGAGGTCCGCGGTCTTCTGTCCGACCGTTCCGCCGGTGACCAGCGGCCGCAGCCCGGCCCAGGTGCCGACGACGTCCCCCTCCGTCAGCGGTTCGGCCAGCGCGAGGTTCATCGCGTCGAGCAGGTACCGGATGTCCTCCGGTGAGCACTGGGGGTCGTCGATCGGGCCGTCGTAGTCGGTGTCGGTGGTCCCGATGTAGGTGAAGTCGCCCCACGGCACGACGAAGATCGAGCGGCGATCCTTGGGCACCGGGACGATCGCCGCGATGTCGTTGCGGATCTTCTCCCACGGCACCGTGATGTGGATGCCCTTGGCCGGCCGGATCGAGCGGGGGTGGGTTCCCTCGTCGAGCGCGCGGACCTCGTCGGAGAAGACGCCGGCCGCGTTCACCACGGCACGCGCGCGGACCGTGAACGTGGCGCCGTCGGCGTCGACCGTGGCGCCGTCGATCCGGCCGCCGGTGTCCTTGTGCAGCGCGACCACGCCCGCGTGGTTCGCGAGCACGGCACCGTGACGCGCGGCGGTGCGGGCGAGGGTCAGCGTGTAGCGGGCGTCGTCGGTCTGGGCGTCGTAGTACAGGTACGCCGCGGCGACGTTCGCGGCTCGCGCAACGTGGGCATGTGCGCCAGGGCGGCGGCCTTGTCGATGCGCTGGTGCAGCTTGCCGATGCGGGCGCCGCCGGTGAAGTCGTACATCCACATCGCGCTGCCGAGAGCCCGGGCGATCTTCGGGTTGATCAAGCCGTCGCGGCTCAACACCGGGATGAGGAACGGGAGGATGCGGACGAGGTGCGGGGCGTTCTTCAGCGCGCGCTGGCGCTCGTGCAGCGCGTCGTAGACGAGCCGGATCTCACGCTGCTGGAGGTACCGGAGCCCGCCGTGGACGAGCTTCGAGGACTTCGAGGAGGTGCCGCTCGCGAAGTCGTCGCGCTCGACGAGCGCGGTGCGCAGGCCGCGGCTCGCGCCGTCGAGGGCCACCCCGCAGCCGGTGATCCCGCCGCCGACGACGAGAACGTCGAACTCCTCGGACTCCAGTCGGGCGAGCGCGTCGACGCGGTCGAATGCGGACATCGGACCAGGCTACCGGTCGGTCGGAACGGTCTCCTCCTCGTCACGGCACCAGCGCGGCCCGGGACTCGACCACCGGATAGTCGAGCACGGCGGTCCGGGTGACGGGTGCGAGGTCCTCCCAGTCCCCGGCGTCCAGGCGCCATCGCACCGCGAGGCGCACGAGCGCGCGTACCCGGTAGGCGGGACGGGCACGACGCTCGAAGGTGTGGGTGACCTCGGACCGCGCCGGCGGGGGCGAACCGAGGCCGTCGGCGGCGGCGAGCGAGTCGTCGCCGAAGTCCCAGCTCACCGAGGCGGGCACGGCTTCGACGTCGACCGTCATCCCCAGCTCGCTCACGGTGTCGGCGATCGGCGCCTCGGTGTAGCCCGTCGACCCAGAACCAGGTCTCCAGTCCGGTGAGGCCCCGCCCGGCCGGGCTCGCGCCGACGGTCGCCTCGGGGTAGGGGAGGTCGCGCACCGCCTCCTCGGCCAGCGCGCGGGGGTCGACGCCGAACTGCGTCGGCGCGATCCAGACGCTGGTGACGTAGGTCCCGTCGCAGTACACGTGGTACGGCCGGTAGTCCGGACCGGGTGCGGGCGGCATCGGCACCGGCCGGAAGTCGCCCACGGGCGTGCGGCGCAGGAAGAACGCGCCCGGCGCGAGCACCCACGACCGCAGGCAGCCCCTGGGTCGCGCCTCCGGTCGACGACCGGGTCTCGACCCACGTGCCGCGGCGGCGCAGCTCGACGTGCGCGCCCGTCGGGTCGGTGTTCACCGCGGCGGTCTCGTCGACCGCGGCGCCGGCCGCGGTCGACCTCGCCCGTCCGCGGGGCGGCAACGACGAGCGCGGCCACGAGCACGAGCACCGTCATCGTGAGGATCCCCGGACACGGGGCGGGAGGATCGCATGCAGACACCACCATCCTTGGTCAACCGTTCGCCCGTCCTTGGGCAGCCGTTCGGCCCGGCGTGCGTCCCCTCGCTTCCCTGCCCGCCCCGGGCCCGGGCGCACAAGATACGGAGACGGCGCGCGGATGTCCGCGCGCGTCGGGTGAATTCCCGCGGATTGGGGAGGCGGGCCGACACACCGTGAGGCCGCGCCGATGGTCCCCGAGCGGACCTCCACTCAGATCACCGAGCCGGCGGTCGCCGTCGTCGCGGACGACCTCGAGCCCGAAGGCCATCCAGGCCTGCATCCCGCCTTCGAGGTTCACGGCGTCGAGACCCTGCTCGCACAGGAAGGCGGTGGCCTGGGCCGAGCGCGCCCCGCTGCGGCAGATGCAGAGGATCGTCCGCCCGGTCGGGAGTGAGTCCCACACGGTGGGGATCGAGCCGAGCGGGTGGTGGCGCACGTCCGGGGCATGGCCGGCGGCTGAACTCGTCGTGCTCGCGGACGTCGAGCAGCACCGGGTCGCCAGCTCGTCGACGTCGCCGACAGTGGTGGCGGGGATGGCGTCGCTCATCGGGCTCCTTGCCCTCGCCGCGTCGCGGGCTTCGCCGCCGGCTGCTTCGCGGGTCTTGCGGCTGTCTTCCTCGCGGGCTTCTGGTCGGCCTTCTGCGGGCGCCGGCGTGACCGCGGTCCTCTTCGCGGGCTTGGCGACCTTCGCACCTCGCGGGCTGCCTTCTTCGCCGCCTTCTTCGCCGCGCTTCTCGGTCGCCGGCTTCGTCGCCGGCTTCGTCGCCGTGGCGGGTGCTTCTTCGCGGGTTGGTGGCCCTCGCCGGTGCCTTGGCCGGTGCTCTTGCCGGGCGCCTTGGCCGGTCTTCTTCGCCGGCGTGGCCGCCTTCGCCGGTGCCTTGGCCGGTGCTCGCGGCTCGTCGGCGCGCGTCGGTGGCGGTCGCGCGGCGCGGCGGGGGTCGCGTGGGCGCGGGCGCCGTACCCGACCGCCGGTCGGGGCCTTCGCCTTCTTGGGCCGGCGTCGGCGCAGCTCGGCCTCCACCGTCTCGTCGCTCGGTGCGCCGGCGACCTTGGCGAAGCCGGGCAGGGCGAGCTCGATGCCCCGCCGGGGCGCGTCGACGGCCTGGATCACGAACGTGCGGGTCTCGCCGCGGGTGAGGACGTCGCGCGCCGCGTCGGGCGCGGGTCGCCCATCGCGCCGAGCGGGATGTAGCAGCGCACGTCGTCGACGACGACGAACGCGCCGTGCGACGAGAACGCGTCCACGAGCCCCTCGACCTCGGTGCCGAGACGGTGGTCGATCACGAACTGGAGGAAGGGCGCCGGCTGGTTCACCGCCTCCGGCTCGGTGGTCTCGGTGGTCTCCTGGTTGCGGGTGCCGCGGCGCCGACGGCGACCGCCGGTCTGGTTGGTGAGGGCGTCGGCGGTGGCTTCCGCGATCGCCTCGCGGACCTGCTCCGCGTTCTTCGCGTCCTTCTTCGCCCGTTGCGTGGTCTTGCGGCTCACGATCCCGCGGACGGGTCGGCGGAGGGAGAAGATCCACCCGACGCCGGGGACGGGCTTGCCGCCGATGAGCCGACCGGGCTCGAACAGCCACTCGTACTCGGCGTGGAACTCCTGGAACGAGTCGTTCGACACGACCGTCGCCTTGGTGCGGTTCGCGATCTGGAGCAGGAAGCCGTCGCCGCGCCCGACCGCGCCCGCCGGTGGCGACACCACCTCGCTGTTGATCTCCGCCTTCGCGAACGCGGCCCGCTCGGACGGGTCGATGCGGTGCTCGAAGCTCGCATCCACCACCACGGTCACGGTCGCGTCCTCGTGCTCGGTCAGGAACGCGGCCACCGCCTCCCGCAACTGCGCCAGGCTCGGCTCGGTGCGTCCCTCGGTGGCCAGGTTCGACCCGTCGATCACGAAATGGTCAGCCATCACTCGATTCCCAACTCGGCGGCCGCGAGGGACCGCAACAGCTTGTAGTCGGCCTTGCCGTTCGGCGCGCGCCGCATGTCGTCCAGCGTGATCACCCGGCGCGGGATCTTGTACCCGGCGAGGCCTCGATCACGGCAGTGGCCCCGGATCGCGGCCTCGTCGGCCGCGGTCCGCACGACCACCAGTGCCACCACCATCTCACCGAATCGCGCGTCGGGCACACCGAGCACGACACAGTCGTCGACGGCCGGGTGCTCGCGCAGCACCAGCTCGACCTCCTCGGGGTACACCTTCTCGCCGCCGGTGTTCACCGTCGCCGAGCCGCGGCCGAGCAGCCGGATGGTGCCGTCGGCGTCGACCGTCGCGTGGTCGCCCGGGATCGAGTACCGAACACCGTTCACGGTGCGGAAGGTCTGCGGCGGTCTTCTCCGGGTCCTTGTAGTACCCGAGCGGGATGGGTCCGCCCACGCCGACCATGCCGACGACGTCGCTCCCGGGCTCGACCTCGTGCCCGTCGTCGGTGAGCACACGGACGCGATCGTTCACCGCGAAGCGCGCCGGTGCGATCTCGGTGTCCGCGGCTCGCGCCGCGGATCGCGACATCAGTCCCTCGGACGCGCCGAGCGAGTCGAGGAGGGTGATGTCGGGGAGGTGGTCGAGCAGGCCGCGCTTGACCTCGGGGCTCCAGGTGACCCCACTCGACGTGATCGCCCGCAGCGTTCCGAGCGACCACCGGTCGCGGTCGCGTTCGAGCGCGTCGAGCAGCGGCCGGGCGAAGGCGTCGCCGACGATCGTCAGGACCGCGACGTCGTTGCGGTCGACCTCGTCCCAGATCCGGTCGGCGTCGAGGCCCATCTCGTCGATCAGCACGACGGTGCCGCCCGCCGGAGAGGGTCGAGAGTGTGATGAACAGCCCGGTGCCGTGCATGAGCGGGCAGGCGGGGAGGGCCGTGGCCGACTGCTTGCCGGACGCGCACCGCCGCGAGGGGATCGGGCGGCGCGGTGCCGGGGCGGCCCATCTGCCACAGGGCGACGTAGAGGTCGTCGTTGCGCCACATGACGCCCTTGGGCATCCCGGTGGTGCCCCCGGTGTAGAGGAAGATCAGGTCGTCGCCGTCGGGCGGGCGGGTGGCGCCGGGAGGCTCGTGGGCCACCGCGGCGTCGTAGCCGGGCCCGAGCTCGACCACGAGCGGCGCCGGACCCTGGAGCAGATCGACGGCGGCGTGGACGGTGGCGGCGAAGCGCGCCTCGGTGACCACCGCGACCGCGTCCGAGTCGGCGAGCAGGTAGCGGGTCTCCTCGACGCCGTAGCGGAAGTTCACGTTGACCGGGACGGCCCCGAGCCGGAGCGCGGCGAAGAAGACCTCGAGGTACTCGGGGCGGTTCACGAGGTCGATCGCGACCTTCGACCCGGCGGCGACGCCGTGCTCGGCGAGGAACCCGGCGAGCCCCGCGGCCCGCTGCCGGAACTCGCCGTAGGTCCGCCGCTGCTCGCCGCAGACGACGGCGGTGCGGTCGGGGACCTCGGCCGCGATCCGGTCCCACACGTCCGCGAAGCTCCATCCGGCCATCGGGGGGAGGCTACCGGCGACGGGCGCCGACGCCGCCGGTCGGGAGCGGGTCGCGCGGTAGCGTCGCCGGATGGCGGCCGACTTCGCGACCCGGGCCAAGGAGTGGATGGACCGGGTGCAGCCCGAGGGCGAGCGCCCGGCGTCGAGCGCGCGGGGTGTGCACCACGCCGCATTCATCTGCTCCGACGTCGGGGCGACGATCGACTTCTACCAGGACCTGCTGGGCTTCCCCCTCGTCGAGCTCTTCGAGAACCGGGACTATCCCGGGAGCGCGCACCTCTTCTTCGACGTCGGGAACGGCAACCTGCTCGCCTTCTTCGACTTCCCGGGCTACGAGCACCCCGAGTTCCACGAGACGCTCGGCGGGGTGCAGCACGTGGCGATCTCGATGGCGCCCGAGCACTTCCGGACCCTGAAGGCCCGGCTCGACGCCGACGGGATCCCCTACCGGGGGCCCGATCTGGGCGTGGCGAACTCGGTCTACCTCGAGGATCCCGACGGTCTGCGGATCGAGCTCTGCACCGCGCCGCTCCGCGACACGAACTTCGACTGAGCCACCGGCACGGACCGGAACCGTCAGGCCAGACCGAGCTGGCGCAGGATCGAGCCGGTGTCGAAGTACACCCGCTCGTTCACGATGCGGTCGTGGGAGAACTCGAAGATCGCGATCATCGGGGTGCGGAACGTGCGCCCGGTCGGCGCGACGCCGAGGAACTCGCCACCGTGGGTGCCGAGCAGGTCGAACTCCACGATCACCGCGTCGTCGGTGACGTGCAGCCGGGAGATCTCGTTGCGCTGGTCCGGGAACGACGCGCGGCTGCTCGTGTAGTACGCCATCACCTCGTCGCGGCCGTCGAAGGTCTGCCCGGTCGGCACCAGCTCGTAGTGCGGGTGCGAGAACGTCGCGAGCGTCGCCTCCCAGTCGTGGCGGTTCTCGCTCTCCATGTGCTCGCGCGTCACCGCTTCGCGTCGAGCCCGCAGCTGCTCGTCCATCGGCCGGAGGCTAGGGGGAACCGGCCCGCGACGCGTCGAGGGCCTTCAGCATCCGCTTGAGGGCGACGAGGCGGTACGAGCTCTCGACGAGCTCCGCGATCTCCTCCCAGTCCACGGGCGCCGCCGTGAGGTCGAGTGCGAGCCACCCACCGGCACCCGAATAGGGCGGGACGTAGATGCGGTGGTCCTGCGCGAGTGCGGGCGCCTCGTCGGGCTCGGGCTTGAACTCGAGCGCGTACGGGTGGCCCTCGTGGCCCGAGAAGACGGCGAACATCTTCCCGGCCCGGAACGTCGGCCGACCCCACGCCTCCTTCTCGATCGCCTCGGGGAGCGAGAGGCAGATCCCGCGGAGCTCGGTGAGGTACGGGTCGTCGTCGGAGTACATGCGCGGGTGCGCCACGGGGTCAGACCGTACGCGACCCGTCCCGGGATGTCTGCCGACGAGCCGGTTCGGGCGGCCACCTTGCCGTCAGCCACCCGACCCGGAACCGTCGCCGGCGGGCAACGCCGCCGGCACCGACCGGGTGCATCCTGGTCCCTGTCAGCGCACGAGGGTGCCGGGGGACCGGCGGACCAGGAGGAGGCCACGTGAAGTCAACCTCGGCGGCGAGCGGTCGGGCAGGGACCGCACCCTGGTGCCGGGAGGTCGGCGCCCTGCGGGTGCGGCCCGAGATGCGGCACCCGAAGGACTAGATCTCGAGCGGCGGTTCCGGCGGTGTGACGCAACGGCGAGCAGCGCGGGAACCGAACCTTCGCCCAGCCGGCCGGCCCGGAGTGCCCCCCAGCCACTTGCCGGGCCGGCCGGCGATGGCGTCCGGTGCGGGGCGGCGAGCGGCCGGCCGTCCGTTGTCGCCTCCCTCGTAGTGTCCGGGCATGGATCTGATGACCGCCCTCACCACCACCGGCGCCGTCCGTGAGTTCACCGAGGAGCCCGTCGACGACGACACCGTCGTCCGGCTCCTCGCCACCGCCCGGTTCGCGCCGAGTGGTGGCAACCGGCAGGGGTGGAGGGTCGTGCTCGTCAAGGATCCGCAGGTCCGGGCGCGACTGCGCGACCTCTACCTCGCCGGCTGGTACGAGTACCTCGCCCAGCGCGCGGCCGGGCTGACCCCGTGGTCCCCGACGGCGGACCGCACCGCCGAGGCCGCCGCGATCACGAAGGCGGGCGAGATCCGTGCGTCGGCCGATCCCGACGGCTTCGCCGAACGGCTCGACCGGGTGCCGGTCCTGCTCGCGATCCTCGTGGATCTCGACGCGCTCGCGGCGGTCGACCGCGACCTGGACCGGTACAGCTTCGCCGGCGCCGCCTCGGTGTATCCGTTCGCCTGGAGCATCCTGCTCGCGGCGCGCGAGGAGGCGCTGGGCGGCGTGCTCACCACCATGGCGATCCGCGAGGAGGCCGGGGTGCTGGAGGCGCTCGGTGCGCCCGAGGGCTACGCGATGGCGGCTCTGGTTGCGATCGGTCATCCCGTCCGGGAGGTCACGAGGCTCCGCCGCGCCGAGGTGGCGGAGTTCGCCACGGTCGACCGAGTCGACGGCCCCCCGCTGGGTTGATCCGCATCGCCGCATCGGACGAGGACCTACGACCCGGGCCGCGCGGTCCGACGGCCGATTCGGGGAGGGTCACACCGGTCGTACGATGCGGACATGAACGCAGCCGAGCTCCGCGTGCTGACCGTCGAGGAATGCGTCGAGCACCTCGCCACGCACGAGGTGGCGCGGATCGCGCTGATCGACGACGGCTGGCCGGTCGTGTTCCCCGTCAACTACCGGCTCGTCGACCGCGAGCACCAGCGGTGGATCGCGCTGCGCGCCCGCCCGGAGGGCGCGATCGACCATCCCGGCTCGCGGGTCGCGTTGCAGCTCGACGGGATCGACCCCGTGCGCCACGAGGGGTGGTCGGTCCTCGTGCGCGGGACGATGCACACCGTGGACGAGACCGCGGCGGGCTTCCGGGAGCGCTTCGACCCGGGCCCGTGGCTCGACGAGCGCGACGCCTGGCTCGTGATCGAGCCGTCCGTGATCACCGGCCGCCAACTGATCGCCCCTGCGCTCGATTGGGCGTTCACCGTCGAGGCGTACCTGTAGCTTCGGGGGCCGCCGACGGGCTCGTCGTGGCGCTGCGTCCGTTCTGTGTTGGCGATGATCTGTTGCCCTCGAGCCGTGTCGGGTGCGCGAAGGGCTTCGCGGTGTGTCGGGCGGTGGAGATCTCGCATCGGCGTAGCCGAAGAGCGGACACGCGAGTAGTCAGTTCGGCCACCCACGATCAGGAACGACGAGCGTGGCGCGCTGGGCCGGCAGGGCGTGTGCTGCGCGTGCTCGAGTGGTGCTGCGATCGAGTTGCGAATTTTTGTGCGACTCGTGCGCGTCGCCAACTTTCCTTGACTGCGCGGTGGTGCTGCGCGGAGGGTGCACGCCTCGTAGCGGTTGTTCTGGGGCGCCTGGCAGGACGGGGGATCGATGCTGCGTCTGCAGGGGTGGAGTGGTGCCTGTCGTGGTCGGTCGCCCCGGCGGCGGACCGGCGAGCCACGATTCTCACGTTCGATGCGTGATCTGGTCGCGGGCGTCGTCGTGTTGGCTCTTGCGGCGGCGGGGCTGTCGGCCGTTCCGGTGGTTGCGGGTGGGCTGTCGTCGGCGGTGAAGGATCCGGGTTCGTTGCCGGTGGTGGATTCGCCGAAACCGGTGGTGCAATATTCGCCATGTGTATCACGCTGTTCAGAATCTCACACGGGCCCAACGTTCGCGCGGTTCTGCCCGGTGGGACCGACGAAACGGAGAAGCGCTTCATAACGTAGTCAATGCTGGTGGCGAACAGCTAAAGAGGTGGGTGAGACCCAACGCGAAACCGGGTCTGCTCAAGGTTGTGGGATCAGTCCCAATCGCTGTATGGATCGGGAAGGCCAGAGAAGTCGCGTCCGACGTCTTGCGACTCATACCTACTTTTTCTGATCCACTACCGCCTTTCTTCCCATCAGACGACCAATTATGTGAAATGCGCCTGTCGTGCCGCGGACGAAATCTGGCCTGAGACGTGTATGCCTGGGGAATTGCTAGCATCGTGCTGTCTGGAGCCCTGCTCTATATCGAAGCCCTTCGGGTGCGATTACCGGATCGACTACGGAACTCAGTTCAGCTTAGAATAGCCGAGCCATTGTTGGCAGTGACGTTGCTAGTTGGAGGCATATTGGGCGGAGGTATTTCGGAGATTGCGTGGTGGCTTGTCTTGATAAGTGCTGGTACATTCTTCATCAGTGTCCTCCGCCACAGCGAGATACCCTGAGCGGCACCGTTGCATTGGCGGGGACTGTTGCGTTGGCCGGGGGTCGCGGTCGGCGGTGTGGGTGGTGGGATGAGGGCTTGTATGAAGTACGTGGCCGTTCGTTGGTGGACGGTGGCCACGTAGGGTGGCCTCGGGAGGGGTCCCGGCGGTGACGATTTTGGGCTGAGCTTCGGGCTCGTGAAAGAGATGGTCGCCGGGGCTCGTCTCTCGAGCAGACCCGGTTGAGGGAATCGGTCGAGGCTCTTCGGGGTGTGGGACCGGATCACGGACAAGCGCGGGTAGCCGCTGGCTGCTGTATCGGCGGGTGGCCTCGGGAGGCTCCAACAGGTTCGTGATGGGGTCTGAGGGTTCTCCCGTCAACAACCTTGCGGCATCGCGACCGTGAAGTCCTTGGCCGGAGTCTTGGTCGTGAGCCACTACCCGCACGCGGCCTCCGGCGGCCGCGTGTGAGACTGCGGCCGCATGCAGCTGAACCCGGATCCCCTCCCGATCACGGCCGGCGACGACGAGATCCGCCGAGTGCTGGAGGACGTCGAGGTCCCACCGTTGCTCGTCGCCGTGGCCACGCTCACCGGCGATCTCTCGCTGCTCCGAGAAGACCTCGCGCCCTCGAACGCCGAGTCCTTCGACCCCACGGCGGGGATCACCCCCGAGCAGGCCGCGACGGCGCGTGACCTCGCCGCGGCCGCGCTCGCGGCCACCGCGACGCGGGCGCCGAGCCCGCGGCACCGCCGGATCCGGCCACCCTCCGGCGGATGCTGGAGTTCCTCGCGGGCCGCCCGGTGGAGGACGACTACCTCGCGCTGATGACCGAGGAGCTCGCGCTCGACGGGCAGGACCTGCGCGCGCCCGAATGGCGTCGCGAGGACGTCGCCCCCGACCGACCCTTCCGCGTCGCGATCGTCGGCGCGGGCATGTCGGGCATCGCGACCGCGCACCGGCTCGGCCAGGCCGGGATCGACTACGTGATCCTGGAGAAGAACGCCGACGTCGGCGGGACCTGGCTCGAGAACCGGTACCCGGGGTGCCGGGTCGATGTGCCGAACCACTTCTACAGCTACTCGTTCGCGCAGACGAGCGAATGGCCCCAGTACTTCTCCACGCAGTCGGTGCTCCTCGACTACTTCCGCGCCTGTGCGGACGAGTTCGGGATCCGCGAGCACGTGCGGTTCGAGACCGAGGTCGTCGACGCCCGCTGGGACGAGGGCCGGGGCGCGTGGGACCTCACCGTGCGGACCGCCGACGGCGCCACCGAGACGGTCGAGGCGCAGGCGCTCGTGAGCGCGGTGGGGCAGCTGAACCGTCCGAAGCTCCCCGACATCCCCGGGCGCGAGCGCTTCACCGGTCGCGGCGTTCCACTCCGCCCGCTGGGATCCGACCGTCGAGCTCGCCGGCAAGCGGGTGGCGATCATCGGGACCGGTGCGAGCGCGGCGCAGTTCATCCCTCCCGTCGCCGACATCGCGGAGTCCCTCACCGTCTTCCAGCGGACCCCGCCCTGGCTGCTCGACACCCCGAACTACCACGACGACCTGCCGGCCGGGACGCGGTGGGTGCTCGACCACGTGCCGGCGTTCGCGCACTGGGACCGCATCTGGATCTTCTGGCGGTCGCACGAGGTGCTCGTCCCCATGGCCGCGGTCGACGAAGCGTGGGACTCCGCCGAGTCGGTCAGCATGATGAACGACTTCGTCCGCCAGTTCTTCACCTCGTACTACGAAGCGCAGTTCCCCGACCGTGAGCTGTTCGACAAGGTGCTCCCGCACTACCCGCCGTTCTCCAAGCGGTTCGTCCGCGACAACGGCATCTGGGCGCGCACGTTCGCCAAGGAGTCGGTGACCCTCGACGTCGGCGCGATCGCCGAGATCACCGGGACCGGCGTCCGCATGGCCGACGGCACCGAGCACACCTTCGACGTGATCATCTACGGCACCGGATTCGCGGCGTCGCAGTTCCTCACGCCGATGTGCGTGTACGGGCGCGAGGGCGCGGAGCTGCACGACGTGTGGGACGGCGAGGCGCGCGCGTACCTCGGGATGACGATCCCCGGGTTCCCGAACCTGTTCCTGATGTACGGGCCGAACACGAACATCGTGATCAACGGCAGCATCATCTACTTCTCCGAGCTCGAGGCGCGCTACATCACGGAGAGCGTGAGGATGCTGCTCGAGCGCGGCGCGGCCTCGATGGACGTCCGGCCCGAGGTGCACGACGAGTACAACCGCCGAGTCGACGCCGCGAACCGGAAGATGGCCTGGGGCGCGGCGTCGGTGAACACGTGGTACAAGAACGCGTCCGGCCGCATCACCCAGAACTGGCCGTTCTCGCTGCTCGAGTTCTGGCAGTGGACCCGCCGCCCCGAGCCCGACGACTACGTCCTGCGGTAGCCGCGGCACCCGGGCGCCGGCGGACACGCGACACCTACGATCGGCCCCATGGCACCCGACGACCGCTGGTACCCGCTCACCGAGACCACCACCGGCCCGCCGCCCGACGGTGGGCCGGCGCTGCTCGTGGGGACCCGCAAGGGGTTCTGGATCCTCCGCGGCGATGCCGAGCGGCACGCGTGGTGGGGCGCGGGGCCCGAGTTCCTCGGCCACATCGTGCAGCACGCGGTCCTCGACCCGCGCGACGGTGCGACGCTGCTGCTCGCCACGAGCACCGGGCATCTCGGGCCCACCGTGTTCCGGTCCACCGATCTCGGCGGGACCTGGAGCGAGGCGAGCGCGCCGCCCGCCTTCCGCAGCGGCGAGCCGCTCGCCCGCAGCCTGCGGTCGGTGTTCTGGCTCACGCCGGGGCATCCGAGCGAGCCGGGCGTCTGGTACGCCGGCGGCTCGCCCCAGGGTCTCTTCCGGAGCGAGGACGCCGGCGACACGTGGGCGCCGGTCGCGGGCTGGAACGACCACCGGGACTGGCCGATCTGGGCCGAGTGGCCGGAGGAGAACACGCCCGACGGCTCGCTGCTCCACTCGGTGATCGTGGACCCGCGCGACCCCGCGCACCTCTACCTCGGCATGTCGGCGGGCGGGGTGTTCGAGTCGACCGACCGCGGCGCCGACTGGGCGCCGCTCAACGGCGGGATGGCGACGGTGTTCGAACCCGAGACCGGGCCGAACTTCTTCCACGACCCGCACTGCCTCCGCATCCATCCCGCCGCGCCGGACCGCCTCTACCAGCAGAACCACTGCGGCATCTACCGCATCGACCGGCCCGAGACCTCCTGGACCCGCATCGGCGACGCCATGCCGCGCGACGTCGGCGACATCGGCTTCTCGGTCGAGGTGCATCCCGCGCGATCCCGACACCGCGTGGGTGCTGCCGATGGACGGTACCGACGTGTGGCCGCGCACGAGCCCCGACGGTCGCCCGTCGCTCTATGTCACCCGTGACGGAGGGGGCGCGTGGACGCGCCTCGACGCCGGGCTCCCCGAGCGGGGCTGGTTCACCGTGAAGCGCCAGGCGACCACCGTCGACGACGGCGACCCGGTCGGGATCTACTTCGGCACGACCGGCGGCGAGGTGTGGGCCAGTCCCGACGAGGGCGCGCACTGGGCGCCGATCGTGGCGCACCTCCCCGAGATCTACGCGGTCGAGCACGCCGTCCCCGCGTGATGCGGGTTCGGATCCCGACACCGCTGCGGTCCTACACCGCGCAGGCCGCGGCGGTCGACGCCGCGGGCGGGACCGTCGACGCGGTGCTCCTCGACCTGGACCGGCAGTTCCCCGGCCTGCGGTTCCGGATGGTCGACGAGCAGGGCCGGCTCCGCCGGCACATGAAGATCTTCGTGGGCGACGAGGCGGTGCGGGACCTCGCGACCCCGGTGAGCCCCGACGTCGAGATCTCGATCGTGCAGGCATTGTCGGGAGGTTGAGCGCTGGCGCCTATCGTGCCCCCGGCCCCACCGACGAGCAGCGGGAGACGGCGATGAGCGACAGCGGGAGCGAGTACGTCGGGTACTCGGTGCAGGAGAAGGTGGCGTGGGCGCGGATCGACCACGGCAAGGCCAACGCGCTCTCCTTCGAGGTGCTCGAGGCGCTCGGCACCTGCCTCACGCTCGCCGAGCAGGACCCGGCGGTCGGCGCGCTCGTCGTGACCGGCAAGCCCGGCTTCCTGACCGGCGGCTTCGACCTCTCGGTGATGAAGGGCGAGGACCCGACCGCGGTGATCCGGCTCGTGTCCGACGGCGGTGCGCTCTTCACGCGCTGCTTCGGGTCGTCGCTGCCGGTCATCGTCGCGGCGTCCGGTCATGCGGTCGCCGCGGGCGCGCTCATGCTGCTCGCGGCCGACGAGCGCATCGGCGTCGAGGGCTCGTTCCAGATCGGGCTCATCGAGACCAAGATCGGCATGTTCCTGCCGCGGTGGGCGATCGAGCTCGCGGAGGAGCGGCTGAGCCGCCGCCACTTCCAGGTCGCGACCGTCGGCGCCCGGATGTACCCGCCCGAGGGTGCCCGTGACGCCGGGTACCTCGACGCGGTCGTCCCGCCCGACGCGCTGGAGCAGGCCGCGCAGGCCGCGGCCGTGGCATGGGCCGAGCTGCCGGCGCCGGCCTACGAGTCCCAGGTCCGGGTGATCCGCGGCGCACGGATCGCCGCGCTCGAGGCCGCAGTCGCGGCCGATCGCGCGGCCGCGGGCTGAGGACCTGCCCGGAATCGGCGCGATTGTCGGTCTTGGCCCCGGCGCGTAGGGTGCCCGACCTGATGCGAACTCCTCACCGCTCCCGTACCGCCCGGCTCGCGCTCGTCGCCGTCGTCGCCGTGGTGGCCGCCGCGTGCGTGCCCCGGCCGAACTTCGACCCGCCCGTGGGGCCCCGCGCCGAGCTCTCGCACTCGGGCCGGTGGCTGACGGACCACTGGGGGCGGGTGGTGAACCTCCACGGCGTCAACTACGTCAAGAAGTTCCCGCCCATCGCGCCGGCCGCGGCGGGCTTCGGCGCCGACGACGCGAGGTTCCTCCACGACGAGGGATTCAACGTGGTCCGGCTCGGCGTGGTCTTCGGCTCGGTGATGCCCGAGCCCGGCGTGATCGACCAGGCCTACGTCGACTCGATCGCACGGACCGTCGGGGTCCTCGCCCACGAGCACATCTTCACGCTGCTCGACTTCCACCAGGACGGCTACGGACCGCTGACCCACGGCAACGGCTTCCCCGAGTGGGCCACCCTCACCGACGGGCTGCCCAACCCGCCGGACCCGTTCCCGACGTACTACCTCACGAACCCCGCGATGCAGCGCGCGTTCGACAACTTCTGGGACAACGTCCCCGGTCCCGACGGTGTCCCGCTCCAGACCCACTACGCGACCGCGGTGCGTTCGGTCGCGAAGGCGGTGGCCGGCGAGGACTACGTCCTGGGCTACGACCTCATGAACGAGCCGTGGCCCGGCGCCGACTGGGCGTCGTGCCTCTCGGGCGGCTGCCCCGACATCGAGGCCGCGCGCCTCGTCCCGTTCGGGAACCGCATGACCGCGGCGATCCGCAGCGTGGACCGCGAGCACATGGTGTTCAGCGAGCCGTTCGTGCTGTTCAACTTCGGCCAGGCCGACACCTCGCTCTCGGGGATCGGCGCGCCGAAGAGCGGGCTCTCGTACCACGTGTACGCGACCACGCCCGCGCTCGACGCCGCGGTGATGGACCACGCGATCGCCGCGTCGAGCCGGGGTGACGGCCTCCTCGCGACCGAGTTCGGCGCCACCAGCGACACCGCGACGATCCGGCGCCTGACCGGCGACTTCGACTCGCGCCTGCTGCCCTGGGTGTTCTGGTCCTACGACGAGAACCTCGTCCACGACGTGACCCAGCCGCCCGCGGGGACGAACGTCGTCGTGTCCACGCTCGACGCGCTGGTCCGGCCGAACCCGATCGCGACCAACGGGACCCCGACGAGCGCGACGTTCGATCCCGACACCGGCGCGTACGACTACACCTACGCCACCACCCGGCCCGACGGCACGCACGCGGATCCGAAGTACCGCACGAGCATCCTCCTGCCGCACCGCGTCTACCCCGAGGGCTACACGGTGACCGTCGACGGGGCCCGCGTGTCGACCTGCTCGACGACGCTGGTCCTGCACAACGACCCGGCCGCGACCGCGGTCCACGTGCACGTGACGCGCGGCGGACCGTGCGCGGTGCCCGTACACCCCTGAACGATCAGGTGACCGGCGGGTCCGCGAACGCGGCGCACGCCACGCGGAGACCCTCGGGAACCGCGTCCCACCAGTCGTAGGTTCCCCGCTCGAGCAGCTCGCGGGCGGCCCGCTCCAGTGCCGCGACGGCGGTCCAGCAGAGCGATCCTCCGACGCTGATCCGCTTGACGCCCAGACGGGCGAGCTCGGCGACGGGCGGGGTGCCCGGGCGGGGGAGCACGTTGACCGGGCGGTCCACCGCGGCCACGAGCGTCGCGATCTGGTCGCGCTCGTTCACCCCGGGCGCGAACAGCACGTCGGCACCGGCCTCCTGGTACGCCTGGAGCCGCGTGATCGTGTCGGTGAGGTCGGGCCGCCCGCGGAGGAAGTTCTCCGAGCGGGCCGTCAGCACGAGATGGACTGGGCCGGCGTGGGCCGCCTCGGCGGCGGCGCGCACGCGGTCGGCCGCCTCCTCGATCGAGTACGTCCGGTCCTCCTCGCGCGTGAAGTCCTCGATCGAGCAGCCCGCCAGCCCGGTGCCGGCGGCGAGGCGAACCGTCTCGGCGACGCCGTCGGCATCGTCGCCGTAGCACCGCTCCAGGTCGGCGCTGACCGGGACTGTGACCGCCGTCGCGAGCGCCCGGGCGTGGACGAGGACCTCGTCCCGGTGCGCGGCGCCGTCGAGGCGGCCGAGCGTCGCGGCGAAGCCCGAGCTCGTGGTCGCGAGCGCCGCGAAGCCGAGCGACTCCAGGATCCGCGCCGAGCCGACGTCCCACGGGTTCGGCATCAGCAACGGCGCCGCCCCGTGATGCAGCTCGAGGAAGTGTGCGGCGCGTGCGGCGGCGGGCTCGGTCATGCGGTGCTCCCCGATCGGCGGTCTCCCGGGAGCGTAGGGACCGCGGCCCTCCGGGCGTGGCAACATCGGACGTGGGCTGGCTCGAATGGAAACCCGCGGTCGCGATGGCCGCCGGCTCGCTGGTCGTGGGCCTCGCGTGGTGGCGGGCCGAGCGGTCCTGGCAGCGCGCCGTCGCCACCTTCGCCCGCGAGCTGGCGCTCGTCCTGAGCCTCTACACGATCTGGATCCTCGCGGGCCGGCTCTCGGAGATCCGCGTCGACGAGGGGCTCGCGAACGGGCGGTGGGTGCACCACGCCCAGCAGTGGCTCCACCTGCCGAGCGAGACGCACCTGCAGAACTGGCTCATCGACCACGCCTGGGTCGCGCGCTTCACGAACGGCTACTACGCGATCGTGCATGCGCCGGCGATGATGATCACGCTGCTCTGGCTGTTCCTCACGCACCGCGAGCGGTACTCGCACTGGCGCACCGTGCTCGCGATCACGACGTTCGCGTGCCTCGCGATCCAGTTCGTCCCCGTCGCGCCGCCGCGGATGTACCCGCAGTTCGGCTTCCTCGACGTCGCCCGGCTCTTCGACCAGTCCGTCTACGGGCCGATCGGCCAGGGCATCTCCGACCAGCTCTCGGCGATGCCGTCGGTGCACGTCGCGTGGGCGCTGTGGGTCGCGGTCGTGGTGATCGACGCCGCGGAGACCCCGTGGCGCGGGCTCGTCGTCCTCCACCCGATCGCGACGGTCTTTGCCGTCGTCGCGACCTCCAACCACTGGTGGGGCGACGGCATCCTCGCGGGCGTGCTGCTCGCGCTCGCGATCGTGGTCGACTCGGGGGTGCGCCGGCTCGTCGCCGCCCGCCGGACCCGGCGGGCGGCTCAGCCCGAGGGCGTCTCGACCGGCGACGGCTCGACGGGGGACGGTGCGAACGACGGGTTGGTGCCGGCCCTGCCCATGAGCACGTCGAGCGGGTCGCGCAGGTCGTCGACGTAGCCCAACGCGTACGTGCCGCGCGAGTAGCCGAGCAATCGTTGGAGCCGTTCCGGGAGCTCGCGCGCGATCTCCGGCGGCACCGTGAGGTACTGGTTCTCCTCCTGGCGGAGCCACCCCACGCTGTAGGTGATGTTCACGCCGACGCGGTCCGCGTCCGATCGGTTCTCACCGCCACCGTGGTAGAGCGACCCGACGTAGAGCAGCACCGATCCGCGCTCCATCTCGGCCGGCTCGGTGTCGGCGACCGACAGCCGGAGCTTGTCGTCGGCGAGGTGACTGCCCGGGACGACGCGCGTCGCGCCGTTCGCCTCGGTGAAGTCGGTGCCGGCCCAGATGGTGTTGCACTGGACCTGGTAGCCGGTCGGGAAGGTGAAGAAGTCGAAGGCCCACTGGTCGCGGTGGATCATCTGCGCGGGTCCACCCGGCTCGATCCGGATCAGCTGGGTCAGGTGGAGCTGGTACTGCTGCACGTGCTCGAGCACGCGGTCGCAGGTGCCGAGCACGAGGTCGTCGAGCACGAGCTCGCGCGCGCCGCCGATCGCGCGACGAGCCCGCCGGTCCGGCGGGTCCGCGGCCCGGCGAAGTCGTCGGTGCCGTAGGGCGTGGCGTCCACGTAGGCGGCCATCTCCTCCTCGACGCGGTCGAGCAGGTCGCCGGGCGCGAGCCGGTCGATGACGGCGCACCCGTCCTCGGCGATCACCGTCGCGACCGCCTCCGCGCGTCGCGGTCGGAGGGCAGGTGCCGGACGGTCATGTGCGGTCCAGCAGCCGGCGGGCGGTCCCGCCGAGGAACTGGGCCATCGCGTCGTCGTCGAGCGGCAGCGCGCGCGCCTCGGTGAGGGAGCGTCGCATCGGGAACCACGGTTCGTCGCTGCCCCAGAGCATGCGCCCACGGTAGGTCGAGCTGTTCATGAACCGCACGAGGTTCG
This sequence comes from uncultured Acidimicrobiia bacterium, assembly GCA_963752335.1. Taxonomy (GTDB): domain Bacteria; phylum Actinomycetota; class Acidimicrobiia; order IMCC26256; family JAENVU01; genus JAENVU01. Next base: position 385,215 of record CAVVXW010000003.1, read on the forward strand.
GGTCCAGGTACTGCGGTGCGTACGCGGTGCACGAGAGGTAGAGGTTGGGCCACTTGCGCATGTAGTTCATGAGCAGCTCCTCGTAGGGATGGCCCATGTGCGCGCCGATGACGACGAGGTCGGGGAAGTCGATGAGCACGCCTTCGAGCAGCTCGGGGTGCTGGACGCGGGATCGGACGCGTGGCCCGGGGATCCCGACGTTGATGCTCACCGGGATCTGCAGCTCCTCGCAGACCGAGTAGACGGGGTAGTGGCGCGGGTCGTCGATCGCGACCTGGGTGGCGAGGGGCATCACCCGGACCATGCTCACGCAGGGGTGCTCGTCCACCAGCGACCGGATCCGCCGGACGTTGCGGGTGGGCCGGTCGGGCGTGGCGAGGCCCAGCGCGACGAGGAACCGGCCCGGATGCTCCTCGGCGACCGCGATCGCCGCCTCCGCGGTGCGGTCCATCCCCGCGGTGATCACGCCGGTGGCCACGCCGAGCTCGTCCATCAGCGCGAGCAGCCCCTCGGCGCCGATGCCCTCGGTGGAGCTCGACCCCAGGTACCCCGGGATGTTGGCGAACTGCTCGTTCCCGAGGAACTCCTTCGCCCCCTGCGTGGTCACCAGGTTCACCCACAGGTCGATCACGTCTGCTCATGGCCGCGCTCCCTCGGCGCCGGGATACCCGACGCCGCCCTTCGGGACGGTCGCCGCAGCTGCTCGCCTCCGCGCCTCCTGCGCTCCGGCTCGGGGTCGATCGGCCTCCTGATACGAGCGGCCGGAGGGCCCTGGCTTGGGGAGGTCACGGAACTGACGCTACCGTCAGGTGTCGCGACGCGGCAAAGAATCCCGTTTTGGAGGCTCGTATGAGCACGGCCACGACCGACCGCTACACGATCATCTCGGCGGACTGCCACGCCGGCGGGTCCCACCAGCAGTACCGCGAGTTCCTCGAGGCGGAGTGGCTCGACGAGTTCGACGCGTGGCGGGGCGAGTACGCCAACCCGTTCCGGGACCTCCAGGACGACGGTCGGTCACGCAACTGGGACGACGAGCGTCGCATCGCCGACCTGGAGAAGGACGGCCAGGTCGCCGAGGTCACGTTCCCGAACACGGTCCCACCGTTCTTCCCCACCGGCGCGGTGATCGCCCGCGCCCCGCAGGACGCGGAGGACTACCGCCGGCGGTGGGCGGGGCTGCGCGCGCACAACCGGTGGATGGCGGACTGGGTCGTCCGCTACCCGGAGCGGCGCGCCGGTCTCGGCCAGATCTTCCTCGACGACGTCGACGTCGCGATCGCCGAGGTCGAGTGGATCCACGACCACGGCCTGCGCGGCGGGGTGCTGATCCCCGGCATCCCCGACGACGCCGACATCCCGCCGTACTACTCGGACCACTACGACCGGCTCTGGGCCGTGTGCGAGGAGCGCGGCATCCTGCTCGACCACCACACCACGGGGACGGGGCTGCCGGACTACGGCAAGTACCCGAGCTCCACGCTCCAGTGGATGATCGAGACCGGCGTGGTACGCGCACCGCCCGTTGTGGCAGCTGCTCATGAGCGGGGTGTTCGAGCGCTTCCCGAACCTCAAGCTCGTGCTCACCGAGCAGGGTTGCGACTGGATCCCGGGCCTGCTCATGCAGCTCGACGCGTTCCACATGCAGATGCAGTCGGGCCGCATCGGTGAGATGAACCTCGCGAACGACATGGTGCTGCCGCATGACGCCGTCGGAGTACTTCGAGCGCAACGTCTGGGTCGGCGTCAGCTTCCCGGGGGTGCGCGAGACGAAGGCGTTGCGGCGGCTGGGGCTGCACAAGGTGATGTGGGGATCGGACTACCCGCACAACGAGGGCACGTCGCCGTACTCGCGCGAGAGCCTGCGCCGGTCCTTCCACGACTGGACCCCCGAGGACCTGCGCCAGATCCTCTCGGGCACGGCCGCCGATCTCTACGGCTTCGATCTCTCGGTCCTGGACCCGATCGCGCAGAACGGGGTCGGCCCGACGGTCGAGGAGGTCGCGACCGCCGCTCGAGGAGATCCCGAAGAACGCGTTCAGCCCCGCGTTCTACCGCTGAGCGGGCTCCCGGCCGGGGGGCCCCGGCCGCTCAGCTCCCGAAGTCCCAGCCGGTGCCGTGGCTGAACTGCGCGAGCACGTTCTTGGCGATGAGGATCCGGTGGACCTCGTCGGGTCCGTCGGCGAGCCGCAGCGTCCGGGCGCCCTGGTACATCGCGAAGAGCGGGAGGTCGCCGGAGACGCCGGCGGCGCCCCACACCTGGATCGCCCGGTCCACCACGCGCTCGTAGGCCGCCGGGACGAAGACCTTGATCGCGGAGATGTCGGTCCGCGGGTCCATCTCGCTCGCCATCTTCTCGGCGCAGTGGATCGTCATGAGCCGGGCGGCCTGGATGTCGATCACCGAGTCGGCGATGAAGCCCTGGATGAACTGCTTGGTCTGGAGCAGACCGCCGTGCACCTCGCGCACGCGAGCCCGCTCGACCATGAGATCGAAGGCGCGCCACATCTGTCCGATCGAGTTCATGCAGTGGTACACGCGACCCGCACCGAGGCGGTCCTGCGCGGCCTGGTGCCCGCTCCCGCGACTGCCGAGCTGGTTCGCCACCGGGACGCGTACGTCCTCGTACACGATCTCGCAGTGGTCGCTCTCGACGCCCCACACGTTGATGCCGCGCAGGATGTTCACGCCCGGCGTGTCGCGCGGCACGATGATCTGGGTCATCCGCCCGTTCGACTCCGGTGCGCCGTCGGGGTCCTCGGTGCGGCACATGACGATGAAGAAGTCGGCCCGCTTGCCGTTCGAGGTGAACCACTTGTGCCCGTTGATGACCCACTCGTCGCCGTCGCGCCGGGCCGTCGTGCGGAGTGACCGGGGATCCGAGCCGGCCGCGTCGGGCTCGGTCATGGAGAAGCCGGATTCCAGCTTTCCCTCGATGAGCGGAACGAGCCATCGCTGCTTCTGCTCCTCGGTGCCGTACTTCACGAGGAGGGTCTGGTTTCCCGAGTTCGGCGCGACGACCCCGAACAGCGCGGCGCCGCCGACCGCGTAGGCGAGCACCTCGTTCATGTAGGCCAGCTCGAGGAAGTCCAGGCCCGCGCCGCCGTACTCGACCGGGAGGTGGGGCGCCCAGAGCCCGGCCTGTGACGACCGTGTGCTTGATGTGCGCGCGGACCTCGCGTGCGGCGGCCCGATCCTCGTCGGTGACGCTGGGGTTGATCCGGGATGCCCACAGCAGGTTCTCGTTCGGAAGGATCTCGCGGTTGACGATCTCCGCGGTCAGGCCCCGGATCTCGTTGATCCGTTCGGACACCGTCGGGATCGGGGACACGTTCATCGCCATGCGGCGGTTCCTTCCGTGGGGATGCTGCGGCTCGTGTGCTGGTGCCACGTCACGGCCAGGAAGCGCGCCGCGGCGTCGACCACGGCGTTGGCGCGCACCGACGCGAAGGTGTCGAACGCGTGCTGCGCGCCGCGCAGCTCCAGGTAGTACACCGGCGCGTCGGACACCTCGCGGAGCCGGGCGACGAACTCCCGCGCGTCCTCGACCGGCGCGAGGACGTCGAGCTCGCCGTGGATCACGAAGAACGGTGGTGCGTCGGGGCCGACCTGGTCGATGGGCGACGCGGCGGCCCATCCGGCCGGGTCCTCGTCCGGGTCGGACTTCATCACGATCGGGGCCAGGAACTCCGGGATCGCCTCCTCGGGCCACGTGCCGAGACGGTTGGTGAAGTCGTAGACGCCGTAGAACGGCACCGCGGCCTGGACGGACGTGTCGGCGGACTCGAAGCCGGGCTGGTACTCGGGCCGGCCCGGGGTGAGCGCGGTCAGGGCGGCTGAGGTGACCGCCTGCCGAACCGCCGGTCACCGCGACGAACGTCGGATCGATCCCGTAGTCGTCGGCGTGCTCGCGCAGCCAGGCGATGGCGCGCTTCACGTCGACCAGATGATCCGGGAACGTGGCCATCGGGCTCAGGCGGTAGTCGACGTTCACGCAGACCCAGCCCTGCGCGGCGAGCCGGCGCATGAGCAGCTGACCCTGGTGGTCCTTGAAGCCGATGACCCATCCGCCGCCGTGGACCTGCACGAGCGCGGGACGGCGGGGCGCGCCGGGCGCAGGCGGCGTCGGCGGGCGCGTGCACGTCGAGACGGAGGTTGCGGGCGCCGGCGCGGCCGAACACCACGTTGCGTTCCACCCGTACCGGCGCGTCCTCGGCCGCGGTTTCGGGGTCGGGGAGCTCGCGCAGCGCCTCCCGGATCTCATGGCGGGCCGCGAAGCTGCGCCGCACCGACACCGCCAGGCCGATCCAGGAGCCGACCGTCACCGCGAGTCCGACCCGGCCGGGCCGGCTCCGCAGCGCGCCGGCGGACCCGAACCCGGCGGTGGCGAGGATCTGCCAGACGAGGTGGAAGGGTGCGAGCTCGATCGTGATCCACGACGCGAGGAAGCTCCAGAGGAACAGCACCCGGTTCCGGCGCGGCGGGACGGAACGCCGTCAGGGTGTAGAGCGCGCCGTTGACGGACACGAGCAGATAGACCCAGCCGAGCGCCTCGCGTCGTCGGGACGGATCGGGGAGCGCCGGATCAGGGACGCGCACCGGGATCGTCCGCGGGCCACGGACCTGGCCGGCCGACCAGGTCACGCCCGCGGGGTCGGAGAGCTCGAAGTCGGGGTAGTGCGCCAACCACTCGTCGAGCGCCACCGTGAGCTCCATGCGCGCGAGGTTCGAACCCAGACAGCGGTGGATCCCGAGTCCGAACGCGGCGTGGCGGTTCTCGGTCCGGTCGATCACCACGCGGTCGGCGTCGGGGAAGGCGTCGGGGTCCCGGTTCGCCGCTGGGAAGGGCAGGAGCAGCCAGTCGCCCTCGTGCATCGGGCAGCCGTGGAAGTCGAAGTCCTTCGCCACGAGGCGGGCCATGGTGACGGGTGCGTAGGCCCGGAGGAACTCCTCGACCGCGGTCGGGAGGAGGGAGGGATCCTCGACCAGGCGGCGCCGGTCCTCCGGGTGCGTGGCCAGGTGCCAGAGCGAGGCCCCGATCGCCGACCACGTGGTGTCGATCCCGGCGACCATGAGCAGGACCATCGTGCCGGCGACGTGGTCGGGCAGGAGCTTCTCCCCGCCGATCTCGGCCTCCAGCAGGAACGTCGTCAGATCGTCCTGCGGATGCTCGAGGTGCTCGGCGATGCGCGCGTCGATGTACTCGCCGATCTCGTTCTGCTCCTGGAGCGCCTGCGCGCTCCTCGGCCGGCATGTCGACGTCCTCGATGATCAGGTGGATGAAGCGGCGGAAGATGTCGGCGTCCTCCTGGGGGAAGCCGAGCATCTTCACGATCACGCGCACCGGAATGTGCTGCGCGAAGTCGACCGCGGCGTCGAAGGTCTCGCGCGCCGTCCGTCTCGGCGAGCAACTCCCGGCACAGCTCCCGGGTGAACGGCTCCAGCGCGGCGATCGGTTTGGGCGCGAACGCAGGGAGGAGGAGGCGGCGCGCGTCCTGGTGGAACGGCGGGTCCGAGGTGATCGGTGGCGCGATGCCGATCGGCGCGGGCAGATCGAGCGGCCCGGGCCGGGTCTCGCTCACGATCACGCTGCGCGAGGTGAAGTGCTCGGTGTCGTAGGCGACCTCGGCGACGTCGTCGTGGCGGACCGGCAGCCACACGCCGCCGTAGCGGTCCGAGTGCGCGACCGGGCAGGGCTCGCGGAGCTCGTCCCAGATCGGGTACGGGTCGGCGACCCACTCGGGATCGGTGTGGTCGAAGTCGGTGGCCCAGTCGCGAACGGGAGGATGGTGGGCGCTCATGGGGTCACTCCGTGATCGTGATCGCGTATTCGGGGCAGTTGGCGGCGCCGGCGCGGGCACCGTCCTCGAGCTCGGGGGGCAGGTCGCCCTCGACCTTCACGAACGCGAATCCGAGATCGTCGACATCGAAGACGTCGGGCGCCGAGCGCGTAGCACCGGTTGTGCCCCTGGCACTTCTCACCGTCCACCGTCACCCGCATCGCGTCTCCCCTCGCCGGGACCGTCGAACCTGTTCTACACCGCAGATCACGAAGGCGCCGGGTGATCACCGTCACACCGCGTCGGTCCTTCGGCCCGTGATCTCGGGACCTCGGATCATGCGTGCCGGTCCCGGAGGCGGGATACTCGAGCGGATCCCCGAGACGGAGTCCGCCGTGACCGATCGATGCCGCACCCGCGAGGACCGCCCGTGAGCCGGAGCCGAATGGTGATCGTGGGCGCCGACGCGGGCGGGATGAGCGCGGCCACGAATGCGCGGCGCGGCCGGGACGCCGAGGACCTGGAGATCGTCGCGTTCGACCGGGGGAACTACTCCTCCTATTCGGCGTGTGGGATCCCGTACTTCGTCGGCGGGGTGGTGCCCGAGATCGACGCTCTGGTGGCGCGTACCCCGGAGCAGTTCGCGTCGCGGACCGCGATCGACGTGCGGGTGCGTCACGAGGTGACCGCGATCGATCTCGATCGCCGGGCGATACACGTGCGTGCGGTCGACGACGGGCGCGAGGCGTGGGAGCCGTTCGACCACCTGGTGGTCGCGACCGGCGCGACCCCGATCCGTCCCGCGCTCTCCGGCATCGACGCGACGGGGATCTTTCCCGTGCACACGCTCGACGATGCATCGGCGATCCGACACTTCGTCGAGGAGCAGCAGCCGGCGCGCGCCGTGGTCGTGGGCGGGGGCTACATCAGCCTCGAGATGGCCGAGGCGCTCGGCGTGCTCGGCATCGAGACGCACCTCGTCGAGATCGCCGCGCAGCCGATGGGAACGCTCGATCCCGACATGGGGGCGCTCGTGGCCGAGGGACTGCGCGAGTTCGGCACGACCGTCCACCTCGGCACGGGCGTCACCGGGTTCGACACGGACGCCGGCGCAGTACGTGCGGTCGTCACTGCCGACGGATCGATCCCGACCGATCTCGTGCTCCTGGGTCTCGGCGTCCGGCCGAACACGGCGCTCGCCGCCGCCGCGGGGCTGACCATCGGGGAGAGCCGCGCGATCGAAGTCGACGACCACATGCGCACCTCCGCCGAGGGAGTCTGGTCCGCCGGCGACTGCGCCGAGAAGCTCCACCGGGTGTCGGGCCGGCCGGTGGCGATCGCGTTGGGCACGCACGCGAACAAGCAGGGTCGCGTCGCGGGGGTGAACATCGGGGGAGGCGATGCGGCCTTCCCCGGAGTCGTGGGGACCGCGGTCACCAAGGTCTGCGCGCTGGAGGTCGCGCGCACCGGGCTCACGGAGCTGGATGCCGCGGTGGCCGGGTTTCGCACCGAGACGTTCACGCACCGCGCGACCACCCGCGCCGGCTACTACCCGGGGGCAGCACCGATCACCACCAAGCTGATCGTCGAGGCGGGGACCGGACGGCTGCTCGGCGGGCAGATCGTCGGCCGCGAAGGCGCGGCCAAGCGCATCGACGTGCTCGCGACGGCACTCTGGAACGAGATGACGGTCGACGAGCTCCAGAACGTCGACCTGTCCTACGCCCCGCCCTACTCGCCGGTCTGGGATCCGATCCTCGGAGCGGCCCGTCAGGCCGCGGCCGGCCGGCGCGATTGACCGACGGGTCCGGCGATCAGCCGAGCAGCGCGCGGATCGCGTTCTGGTCGACCGGGCCGTCGAAGGCCGCGACACCGTTGCGCAGCCCGATGCAGCGGTCGGCGTGGTCGAGCAGCTCCAGCTGGTGGGTGGCCACGATCACGCACGCGCCGTTGGCCGCGGTGTCCACCAGGAGCTCGGTCAGCGCCCGTTGCCCGGACGGGTCGAGCCCCACGAACGGCTCGTCGATCGCCAGCACCGAGAACGGCCGCACGAGTCCGAGGACGAGCGCGGTCTTCTGGCGGAGCCCGCGGCTGAACCGGACCGGTAGGTCCTCGGCACGCTCCGTGAGAGCGAGCGCGTCGAGGAGGCCGTCGGCGTGCTCGGGCCAGTCCTCCTCGCCGTGCAGCCGGCCGATGAACTCGATGTGCTCGTTGACGCTGAGGTCCTCGTAGAGCACCGGTTCGTCCGGGACGAACGAGACGTCCGCCCGCGCGTCGAGCGACCCGGCGGTCGCGCCGTAGACCGTGATCTCGCCCGCGGTGGGCTCGAGCAGCCCGGCGGCGAGACGCAGGAACGTGGACTTGCCCGAGCCGTTGTGGCCGACGAGCGCGATCAGTTGACCCTCCGCGCACGTGGCGTCGAAGTCCGAGAGCGCGGCGACGTCGTCGTAGGTCTTGGTCAGGGCGTGGGCGACGATGGCGGTGGTCATGCAGTCTCGCTCTGGCGGGATCGGAGGAACGCGCGGATCCCGAGGGCGACCGCGACGGCGGGAACGGTGATCGTGAGTGCGGCGCCCGCCGGATCGGCCGGCGCACGCGTCTCGCGGGCCACGAGCAGCGGAAGGTACGCGAGCGCGACGAGCACGATGGGCCCGAACTGCTGGGCGGCGACGACGCCCGGGTGCACGAGGACGATGCTGACGTCGCGGTCGGGCCGACCGAGATAGACCGACAACGCCGCGGCGGTCGGGGCCAGGGCGGCCACGGCCACCACGACGGCCACGCCTGCGAGCACGGGGACGTCCTGGTGGGCGCCGGCGGGGATCGCCGCCGCCACGAGCAGCCCGACTCCGAGCCCGACGAGCGCGATCACGCCCGTGAGCGCGAACGGCGCGTTGAGGTGCGATGCGTAGAGCGACCCCGAGGTCTGTGGGACCCCATTGCCCCGATCCGGGTGGTCCACCTCCTGGGCGAGGCCCTCCACCACGTCGAGCGCGACGAGATAGGTGGCGATGGGTGCGACGGCGAGGAGGGGAGTGGTGCCGCGCAGCGCGCCTGCGCAGCAGGCTCCGGCGACCACGATGAGCACCACGACCCGCCCGACGCGCGCACCGGGCCAGCGCAGGATCCCCTGCCAGTCGCGGCGCCAGCAGGCGGCGCCCGTCGGCGGGGCGGGACGGAGCCGGATCCACGGACGGGTGCGCGACTGCTCGTGGGTCAGCTGGCGCCGGAGCGTGATGACGGCGCGCAGGTCCTGGATGGTCGCGGCGAAGCGCAACGCGTGCACCAGCTCCGCGCGCCGGAGGACGGGCTCGAGCGAGATGTGACGGGCGCGGGCGAACCCGAGCCCGACGATCGCGAGCACGGCGGCGATCCCCACGACCACGAGCGCCTGAGAGGTGACGGGCGCGAGCGCGAGATGTCCGAGCATCGTCAGTGGCGATGTGGTGGTCTCGGCCAGCAGGTCGGCCACGGACCACCCGAGGACCGCGGTGCCGAGCACGAGCGCGAGACCCTGGTGCAGCTCGCTCGCCGACGCGACGAGCGCGCTCCCCCACGCGGCGAGCGCGGCGAGGACGCCGAAGGCGGCACCGCACGCCACCCACGCCACCGTCTCCTCGCCGCGGCCGGAGAAGCGCGGTCCGGCCACCGCGCCGGCGACGGCGCCGGCGAGCGCGCCACTCGTGAGCACGCCACGCAGCTGGGCGATGGCGGCGGTGCGGACGACGAGTCCCCGCTCGATCGGTGCGAGCATCACGTGCTGGACATCGGCCGCTTCGAAGGCGAGCGGCCCACCGTGCGCGCCCGATCGCAATCCCATCGCCATGAGGAGGGCCACGAGGAGGCCCGCGACGGCCGGGCCGTCGCGCGTCACGTCCGCGAGCGTGGAGGGAGCGAGCTGGCGGTCGCCGACCACGGCCGCGAGTGCCACGAGCGTGGCGATGAGCGCGATGCCGACGACGTAGGCGCGGTACAGCGCGTCCACCCAGTCGAGGTGACGGAGCCGCTGCACCCGCCGGCGACGGTGCAAGCTGCGCAGCGCGTGCCGCATCTCGGGACGGTCGAGGATCGCGGTCACTGAGCGCCGACGCTACCGCGCGTCGATCCGACCTCCCCCTCGCGGTCACAGGGGCCCCGTAGAGTGACCCGTCGTCGCGAGGAGGACGCCATGGCCTTCGGGCAGTCGGCCGGTCCACCGGCCAGCCATCGTCAGGTGCAGCAGCTCACCGACTTGATCCACGCCGCCGGGCACACCGACTTCCGCGATGCCCGCGGCCCGCTCGGGCTCAGTCAGCGACAGGCGGGCGGGAGGTTCACGCGGGACGAGGCCGATGCGCTGATCGTCCGACTCGAGCTCGAGGCCGACCGCGAAGCCCCGTCGGACGAGGCCGCCGCGAGCGGCTCCGGTTCCGCGCCGACACCATCGCGACCACTGAGCCGTCGTGAGGCCGAGCTCGCGAACCGTCTCCACGAGCTGCCCGCCGACGTCCTGGGTGCCGAGCTGCAGCGCCGCGGCTGGGTCGTCATGGAGCCCTAGTCGCGCGTCTCCCCGTCGGCGCCGGGCCGGCCCACCGTGACGGGCGTGCCGGACGCCCGGCGGCGACCGAGGCGCTACCCTCGTTCCCACCCCCATCAGCAGCGTCGATGAATGCGGCTCGCCACCGTGCGAGTCCTGGAGGTGCGCGATGGAGCCCGAGGCGATCTCGTTCCGACGATCGAATGTCCCGCCGCTCCCGTTGCGGATCCCCACGCCCGACTCCGCGACCTGGGACATCCACGAGGACGCCGAGATCGAGCTGCTCGGGAGTCCCGACTTCCTCGACGAGGTGGACGTGATCGACGCGAACTGGGCGCCCGGACAGCCCGAACCGGGGATGCCGGCGGAGGAGATCCTCCACGTGCACCGGTGGCCCGCGGGCGAGGACTCCGCCGACGACCTGGACCTCGACGACACCGACCGTGAGCGGCTCGCGCTCGCGGCCGACGAGCTCGTCGAGGACGACGAGGGTGCCGACGACACGCCGGATGCGGAGGAGCGCGGCGACTGACGTCGGCCCGAGCGCGGCCCGCCGGCGGTGGCTACCATCCCGGCCGGTTCCCTGCTCGCGAGTCGAGGAGACTCATCCATGACACGCGGACGCACCGTGGCGATCGTCGTCGGTTGCCTGTTGCTCCTGCCCGCGATGGCGATGCTGCTCGCCGGGGGCGTGCTCACCGCGGTCTACGCCACCCAGCGCGACGACGCCGGGTATTTCAGCACGTCGCTCCATCGGATCTCCTCGCCGACCGGCGTCATCACCTCGCGTGACATCGATCTCAACTCGCACCGCGACCGGCTGCGTGACGTGCTCGACGTGCTCGACGTGAACCTGCGGTTGCGCGTCTCGGAGCCGGGGGGCCGTGCCGTGTTCGTAGGGATCGCGCCGACGGCGCGGGTCAACCGCTATCTCGCCGGGGTCGCGCACGACGAGATCTTCGAATGGCGGGACGGGCGGCCGCGCTATCGCCACGTCTCCGGCACACGCGATGCGGCCCGGCCTGCGTCGCAGTCGTTCTGGGCGGAGTCGGCCACGGGACCGGGTACCCGGACCGTGCGGTGGGACGTCACGTCGGGCCGGTGGACCGTCGTCGTGATGAACGCGAATGCGCGTGCGGACGTCGTCGCCGACGCCGAGGTCGGCGCGCGCGCCGGGTTCGTGCTGCCCCTCGCGCTGTCGCTCCTCGGCGCGGGGCTGCTGCTCGCGGCGGGCGGGATCGTGCTGATCGTCATCGGCGCGTCGCGCCGAACGGATGCCACGACCGTCGAGGACACGCGGCCGGCGGTGCTGCCGGACGGTGCCGTCACACCCGTCCGCCTCGACGCAGAGCTGGACGCGGACCTCTCCCGCTGGCAATGGTTGGTGAAGTGGTTCCTCGCGATCCCACACTGGATCATCCTGGCGTTCCTGTGGGTGGCCTTCTTCGTGCTCACGGTGGTGGCCTTCTTCGCGATCTTGTTCACCGGCCGGTACCCGCGGGCGATCTTCGACTTCAACCGCGGGGTGTTGCGGTGGTCGTGGCGGGTCTCGTACTACGCCAGCAGCGGCGGGTTGGGGACCGACCGCTACCCGCCGTTCAGCCTCGGGCCCGAGCCCGACTATCCCGCACGGCTCGAGATCGCGGAGCCGGGACCGCTCTCGCGGGGACTGGTGCTCGTCAAGTGGTGGTTGCTCGCCATCCCGCACTACATCGTGGTGGCGATCCTGGTCGGCGGGGGCGTGGGCCGGGGCCGGAACGTGCTCTTCGGAAGCCCGGGTGGGCTCATCGGGATCCTGGTGCTCATCGCCGTGGTGATCCTGCTCGTGCGGAACCGCTACCCGCAGCCTCTGTTCGACCTGATCATCGGGCTCCACCGCTGGGTCATGCGCGTCGTGGCGTACGCCGCGCTCATGACCGACGCGTACCCGCCGTTCCGTCTGGATCAGGGGGGCCGCGATCCCGCCGGTGAGCCGAGCGCCACGCCCACCCCGGACGCGCTCGTGACGCCACCCCCGCCCCCCGTCGCCGGTCCGACCGTCTGAGTCCGACCCGCACGCCGCGTGGCGCGGGCGCGAGGATTGGCCGATGACCGATACCTGGAAGGGCGACGCCTGCTCCCTGGTGGACGCGTTCCGGCGGGGCGAGCGGTCGCCGGTCGAGGAGCTCGACGCCACGCTCGCGGCGATCGATGCCTCCGATCTGAACGCCTTCACGTTCCTGGATCCCGAGGCGGCCCGTCGGTCGGCCGGTGCTGCCGACGTGTCCCGACCCTTCGGTGGGGTTCCGACGGCGATCAAGCAGCTCGAGCCGGTCGCGGGCTGGCCCTTCACCGACGCCTCGCTCGTCTACGCCGACCGCGTCGCGGACCGGACGTCGCACCACGTCGAGCGCCTGCTCTCGCGGGGTGGCGTCGTCCCCGTGGGCCAGACGACGGCGTCCGAGTTCGGTGGTCTCAACGTGAGCGTGTCGAAGCTCAACGGCGTCACCCACAACCCCTGGCGCCACGACCGTACGGTCGGTGGCTCGTCGAGCGGCTCGGCGGCGGCGGTTGCCGGAGGACTGGTGACGCTCGCGACCGGTGGCGACGGCGGCGGCTCGATACGGATCCCTGCGGGCTACACGGGTCTCCTCGGGATGAAGGGCACGTTCGGCCGGATCCCGCGCAGCCCGCACGCGTACATGCGGCCGAACACCGTGGTGGTCGGCAACGTCGCCCGGTCGGTGCGCGACGCGGCGCGGTACTTCGACGTGTGTGCCGGGCCCCATGACGCCGATCCGACGTCCCTCCCGCCGGCGGGCCCCTGGGAGCTCGAGCTGGGGATGCACGAGCTGCGTGGTCGCAAGGTCGCGGTGGTTCCCGCACTCGGCGGCGCGACGTTGGAGCCGGGCGTCGAGGAGCAGCTGCGTACCCGCGCCGAGGCCCTGATCGACGCCACGGGCATGGAGCGCGTCGGACTGACGATCGCGCCGCCGAACCTCGCGCTCCAATGGATGATGGGGAATCTGGCCACGCTGATCGCGGAGCTCGGCGACCGCTGGCCCGACTGCGCCGACGATCTCACCGACGAGGTGGCCTTCGGTCTGCGGCTCTCCGAGACCTTCTACAACCTGCACACGGCCGCGGCGGCCGAGGAGCTCCGCATCGCGGCCAACGAGACGATGGCGGCGGCGTTCGCGGAGGTCGACTTCGTCATCGCGGCCACCAACCCGGGACCCGCGTTCGCGGCCAGCGCGGGGATGAGTCAGGAGCAGTCGCCCGTCGTCGACTGGGCGATGACGAGTCGACTCGTCGAGTTCGGGTTCCGCGCGGCGCTCCTGGGCACCCGGATCGCGAGCGCGGTGGTGCCGAAGCTCCCGCCCCGCATCCTGGCCGCGGCCGCGTCGCGATTTCCGGATCTCGTGAACATGGGTTGCCTGACGATCATCTCGAACATCTACGGCAATCCGGCGGTGTCGATCCCGGCCGGCACTCTCGACGGTCTGCCCATCGGGATGCAGGTGCTCGGGCGCCATCACACCGACGCGTTGCTCTTCGACGTGGCGCTCGCGGCGGAGCGGGAGCAGCCGTGGCCCCTCGTCGCGCCCGTCGCCTCCGCGCGCGTCTCGACGCGCTGCCGAGCCCCGTCGGTCAGTCCCGGTCGATCGCCGGGCCCGCGGAGCGCAGCTTGTCGACCTCGGTCATCGTGTGGCGCAGGTCCTCGAGCCAGGCGTCGGTGTGCTCGCCGACGAGCGTGACGCACCAGGCGAGGGCCTCGGACCGGGACCGGGCGACGCCCGCGTCCACCAGCGTGTCCAGCACGCGCCGCTCGTCCTGGCGGAGCCGGGTCATGACCGGGACCGCCAGGTGGCTGAAGAGCATCCGCTCGTCGCCGATCGACGCGCCCCACGCGACCTTCCTCCCGTAGCGGGCTTCGGCCTCGTCGGCGATCTGCATCCGCGTCGCGCGCGACTCCTCGCGGAACCGACTGATCCGCCCGGTCGCCGCGGCTCGCGTCGCGTCCTCGGCGTCGTCGGATCCGACCTCTGGGCTCGCGAGGTCCCCGAGCACGAGGATCTCTTCCCGGTCGACACGGACCGTCGGCGGGCCGGTGAACCAGCCCTCGGGGAGCCGGCCGGCGAACCAGGCGCCGGCGTCGTCGGCAGGGGGCAGGTCGGCGGCCTGCCAGCCGCCCGGGCGCCCGGCGCCGCGACCTCGGCCACCTCGGCGGCCGGCGGGACGTCCCGCCCGCCCGCCGCGACTCCGCCCGCCCGGGTCTCGTTCGTTCCTACTGTTCATGGTGTACTCCTGTAGATGTGATTACATCATTACACTACTACAGGAAGTGCCCGCGGTCGACAGGACGCCGGCAGGCGCAGGACGGGGGCGAGGTTGGGCCAGGCGGGCCGGGCGCGCGGTGCTCGTTACGGGTGGCGTTCGTAGGCACCGCGATCCGCATAGGCGACGGGCCCGATCCCGGTGTCGGGGGTCGGGTCGTCCCAGCGGGGAGCACCGTCGGCGTCGGTGAGCGGTTGGCCCGGCGCACCGGAGTCCGCGGAGTCGATCGCGGGCGATCCGGCGAGCAGGCCGAAGTCCGCGTTCGTGGAATCCACGAACCGTGGGTCCGCCTCGAGACCGCGTGACTCCTGACCCGTGGCGGCACGGAAGGCGGCGAGGGAGCCGTACTTGACGCCGCCCCAATCGACCATCACGCCCGGGACCCGGAGCCAGAGCACGTCGTCGTTCACGGTGGACGTCGGCGCGGATGCCGCGTCGGCCCGGATGTCGCCCGACGTCCGGAGGCTCCCGATCCCGTTGTCCACGGTGATGTTGTTCGCGAGCCGGGAGTCGGTCGAGGTGGTCATCTCGATGCCGGAGTCGTAGTTGCCGACCACGGTGTTGGCGACGATCCACGCGTCGACTGCGTTGTGCACGTCGATGCCGTGGTCACCGTTGGCGTAGCTGACGTTGTCGGCGGCGACGTTCCCGCCGTCCGCGAGTCCCGTCCACATGTTGATGCCCGAGTCCTCGTTGTCGTGCGTGCGGTTCGCGAGGATCGCGTTGCCGGTGCCGTTGCGGACGTCGATCCCCGCAGCAGCCCGGACGTAGACGCGTGCGTTCGCGGAGGACTCGTTGTGCGCGACGACGTTGTTGTCGGATTCGTTCGTCAGGAGGATGCCGGCGTCGGTGTTGTGGTCGGTGGTGTTGGCGAGCACCTGCGAATCGACCACCCCGCTGAGCTTGATGCCGGGCGCGGTCGAGCCGCTCACGGGTGATCCCGCGTTCGAGACGCGGTTCCCGGCGAGGGTGATGTGCGTCGAGCTCGACACCGTGACGCCCGGCCCCTTGGTATCCGCGATCTGGAATCCGCTGATCGTGATCCAGCTCTTGTTCGTGACGGAGAAGCCGTTGGCGGAGCCCGCGATCACGACGGTGGCGCCCGGTGCGGGGGCGAAGCCGATCGGGAGCGCCTCGGTGCCGGTCACCGACACCGTCACCTTCTCGTTGTAGGTGCCCTCGGCCACCTGCACCGTCTGCCCGGCGACGACCTTGCTGGCGGCCGAGTTGATGGAGCAGAACGGCGTGGCCGCGGACCCCGCGGTGAAGCCGCTGTTGCGGCAGGCGGTGTTCGCCTTGTCGACCAGGACGACCGACGCGGTCACCGTCTCCGGGAACGCGGTGCTGGTGCTCGGCGCCACCGCGGTGCTGCCCGAGTACGCCGCGCTGAGCCCGTGGACGCCCACCGTGAGGGTGTCCACGCTGATGGTGGCCTGCCCGTTCGTGAGCTGAGCCGACCCGAGGTCCGTGTCCCAGTCGAAGAAGGTCACCGTGCCGGTGGGGGTCGCTCCGCCGGAGGTGACGGTGGCCGTGACCGCGAGGGGTCGGCCGGCGACGACCGGGTTCGGTGTCGCGACGATCGTCGTCGTGCTCGGGGGCGGCGTGATCACCTGCACGAGCGCATCGCTCACGCTCGGCGCATGGGTGTCGTCGCCGGAGAACTCGGCGCTGATCGTGTGGGACCCGGTGTCGAGGTTCGCCGTCGACGCGGCCACACCGTCGACGAGCGGGACGGCGTCGATCACGGTCGTGCCGTCGCGGAAGGTCACGGTGCCGGTCGGGACGTCCGTCGCGCCGGACACGGTCGCGGTGAGCACAACCGGTGCGCCGGCGGGGGCGGGGTTGGCGCTGGACGTGAGGGAGGTCGTGGTCGGGCCGCGGTCCACCGCCAGCGCGACCGCCCCGCTCGTGCTGGCGAGGAAGCTGCCCGTGCCGTCGTAGCGAGCCGTGAGCGTGTGGGGTCCGACGCCGAAGGTGTCGATCGTCAACCAGCCCTGTCCCGCGCTCAGGTCGACGGTGCCGAGCGGTGCCGTGCCGTCGAAGAAGGTCACGGTGCCCGGCGGGGTCGCGCCGGACGCGGACACGGTCGCCGTCAGCGTGACCGTGTCGCCGACGGTCGCGGGATTCGGCCCGATGTCCAGCGCCGTGGTCGTCGGCACGGGCGCGAGGGGTTCCACCTGTTGGATCAGCGACCCGCTGCTGGGTGCGAGCACGGCACTGCCCGAATAGGCGGCGGTGAGCGTATGGGCCCCGGGACTCAACGCGGCAGTCGAGAAGACGGCCTGCCCGTCCGTGACCGGATACGTCGCGAGCACGGTCGGGCCGTCCGAGAACGTCACGGTGCCCGTCGGTGGTCCGGACCCGCCGGCGACCGACGCCGTGAGCGTCACGAGGGATCCCACCGGGCTCGGGTTCGCGTCCGTGGTGAGCGTCGTCGCGCTCGAAGCGGGGTTCGCGACCTGATCGAGGACGCCACTTGCGCTCGCGAGGTAGCTCGCGCTGCCGCCGAAGGTCGCCGTGATCGGGTGCGTGCCGGTCGCGAGCGTCGTCGTGATGCTCGCGACACCATGGGACGGGGTCTTCGACCCGATCTTGGTCGTCCCGTCGAAGAACTTCACCGAGCCCGACGAGGGTGTGCCGCTGCCGGGCGCGGCGGCGGCGACGGTCGCCGTGAACGTGACCGGCGTGGCGAAATCCGAAGGGTTGGCGCTCGACTCGAGGGTGGTGGTGGTGGGTGTCTCGTCCACGACCTGGTCGAGCGGCGCGCTCTGGCTCAGCGCGTAGACGGCATCACCGTCGTAGGTCGCGGTGATCGGGGTGGTGCCGACCGCGTAGGTCGTGGTGTAGCTGACCTGCCCACCGACGAGCTTCTTCGTCGCGATGTTCCCGCCGGGCTTGGCGAAGGTGACCTTGCCGGTCGGCGTGACACCTCCGGGCGCGGTGGCGGTGACCACCGCGGTCAGCGTCACGGGTTCCCCGTACACCGCCGGGTTCGCATCCGAGCTGAGCCCGATGCTCGACGCCGCGGTGCCCACGGCGCGCGCCGAGCGAGCGCCGAGCGAGCCGACGGCGAGCAGGATCGCCGCCCCGAGAACCGCGACGAGCACGGGCATCCTTCGTGCATGCGCGCTTTGCATGATGTTTTCTGCTCCGCCCACCCGGTTCCGCCTCCGGATCCGGTGATTCTTACCGAAACACCGGAACCGGCTGTAGCGCATCAGGCTCATCTTTCGGACGTTTGTCGCCGCGCCCCGGACGGTTTCGGCCTGCTTGTCGGGTTCATGCCCCCAACGGGCCGCAGCGACGGGCGATGCGCGTCAGCGCGCGCCCGGTGGGAGCGTCGAGCGAAGCGCGTCGAGCCGCCGCGCGAAGTCGTCGGGGTCGATCTCGCCGCGCGCGAGGCGCTCACGGAGGATGTCCTCCGGGCTGGGCCGCGTGCCGGCCACGCCCGGCGGCGGCGTCCGGCCGGCGGACTCCCTTCGCCAAGCGGTGGTGGCGGCCCAGACCAGCACGACGAGCAGGGCGACGAGCACCACGATGAGCACGATCCCGCCCCATCCGATGCCGTGGTGCAGACCAGGGTGCCAGCGCATGGTGGATCTCCTCGTGACGCGAACGGTCCGAGCGATGCAACCGCCCGGGTGCCCGTTGTCGTCCTTCGGCGCTGAGAAGGTCCTGTGATCGAACCGCCAGGGAGCGCGGCGCGCTCAGGAGTGGGTGACCAGCCAGGGATTCGAGCCGACCGGTACGACGGCGTCCGGCGGGGGGATCGGTCCACCCGGATCGCCGGGCGTGCACGCATCGGGCCCGGCGGCGAGCGCGGGCGCCGGGAGGGTCGGCGGCTCGAGGAACACGGGCCGACCGTGCAGGTCGAGCGAGTCGAGCAGGTCGTCGGCGTTCGCGTCGCGGTAGGTCATCGCGCCGAGGTTCCACTTCGTCTCCACGAGCTTCAGCACGGAGGTGTGGTCGTGGACCACGTGGCTCACGTAGTTGCGCCGGGCGTAGGGAGACACGATCACGGCCGGCACCCGGAAGGAGTACCGGTCGTAGGCGCCCGGGAGGTCCGGCGGCACGTCGATGTCGGGGGGGATGTCGTCGGGACGGATCGCCGGCGGTGGCGGGACGTGGTCGTAGTAGCCGCCGTGCTCGTCGTAGCTCCAGACGAGCATCGTCTTCGGCCACGCCGGCGACTGCATGACCGCGTTGATCACCCGTGCCGCCATCTGCTCCCCGTTGCGGACGTCCTGGGGGTTCTCCTCCGACTCGGTGTCGAAGTTCGGATCCACCAGGCTGAAGGCGGGCAGGGTCCCTGCAGCCGCGTCGGTGTAGAAGCTGTCGATGCGCGAGAAGTGGTCCGGGTAGCTCGTCAGCGTCTCGAGGATGATCGCCGCCGAGGGGAGGTCGGTGAAGTAGTTGCGCCACGAGATCCCGTGGGACTGGAAGCGGTCGAAGATCGTCCCGTTGGGTGGCGCGGGCGCGGTCAGCGCGTCGTTGGTGGTGCTGACGATCCCCGCGGCGGTCCCGGCCATGAGGAACCGCCGGTTGGGGTAGGTCTGGGCGAGCACGGATCCGAACCAGCGGTCGGCGAGCGGGAAGACGTCGGCCAGCGCGGCGTAGAACGGGAGGTCGGTCTCGTCCCAGTACCCCATCGCGACCGCGGTCGACGCCTCGACGAACCCGTCGTTGCGACCGCTGTTCCACGAGCGGTGACTGCGGTTCCAGTCCTGGCCGGGGAGCGCGTGGAGCTGGCACGTCGAGGGCATGTGGAACGCGGTGGACGAGGTTGCCGTTGCCGTCGGGGTTCGCGTTGCGTGGCAGGCCGTCGGGACCGATCCGGAATCCGTCGCCCCGACGATGCGTGCCGAGGTACGAGTCGTAGGAGTGGTTCTCCATCATCAGCACCACGATGTGCTCGATCTGGGGCAACGTGTCGGTGCCCTCGGGCAGGCGGGGGAAGGGGCGCGAGCCCGGCCCGAGGACGTGATGGTGGTCGTGGGGGCCGAACGGAGGGCGCCACCGGCACCCCGTGAGCGCCGCGCCCGCGCCGAGCAGCGCCGCGCCCTTCAGCAGGCTGCGTCGGCTGAACGGCTCCCGGCTCGCGAACCCTCCGGGCATCAGCTCGTCCACGGTTGCCTCCCCTCGACCCCGTCCAGTTCGCACCACCTTGTCACGTTGGCACGGTTGGGGAGACGCGCGCTCGGACAGGCACGTCCGGTCAGGCGCGCTCCGTCCCCACGATCGAGACGAACGAGACCATCTCGCCGGGGTAGCCGCCGAGGTTGTGGGTCAGCGCCAGGGGCCGGTCGTTACCGATCCGGCGGGCCTCGGGCGCCTCGCCCCGCAGCTGCAGCCAGCACTCGAACAGCATCCGCAGTCCGGACGCGCCCACGGGATGCCCGAAGCTCTTCAGCCCGCCGTCGGGGTTCACCGGCAGCTCGCCGTCGAGATCGAACGTGCCGGCGAGGATCTCCTTCCACGCCGTTCCGCGGTCGACGAAGCCGAGGTCCTCCATCAGCACCAGCTCGGTCGGGGTGAAGCAGTCGTGCACCTCGGCCATCCCGAGCTCGTGGCGCGGGTCGGTGACCCCGGCCTGCGCGTAGGCGTCCGCGACGCTCGCCTCCACCTCGGGGAAATGCGTGTAGTCGTAGTCGGGGTCCGTGAGCCCGGAACCGTTGCCGGCGACGAACGACAGGGCCTTCACGAAGAGCGGACGGTCGGTGTAGTGGTGCGCGTCATCGGCGCGGACGACGATCGCCGCCGCGGCACCGTCGGCAACACCGGCACAGTCGAGGATCCCGAGCGGGCCGGCGACTCGCGGTGAGGCGCAGATCGTCTCCATGCTCATCTCGCGCCGGAACTGCGCGCGCGGGTTCTTGGCACCGTTGGCGTGGTTCTTCCACGCGATGCGCGCGAGCACGTTCTTCAGCTCGTCGTCGTCGACGCCGTACTTCCGCGTGTACGCCGGTGCGACCATGCTGAACATCGCGGCGGCCGTGAGCGTACGTGCGGTGCCGTCGTTGGGCACCGGGAACGCGTTGAGGCCGGCATAGCCGCTGTCCTTCACCTTCTCCGCGCCGACGGCCATCGCGATGTCGTACGCGCCCGATGCGACGGCGTAGGCCGCCTGGCGCAGCGCCTCGGACCCGGTGGCGCAGAAGTTCTCCACGCGTGTGACGGGCTTGTCCTCGAGCCGGAGCGGTCGGGCGAGCGTGATCCCGCTCATCCCACTCTGCGCGGTGCCGAACCAGTACGCGTCGATGACGTCCTTGTCGGTCCCGGCCGCGGCGAACGCCTGGTTCGCGGCGTCGACGATCAGGTCGTCGAGGCCGGTGTCGAAGCGCTCGCCGAACGCGGTGCAGCCCATCCCGACGATCGCGACGCGATCCTTGATCCCGTGTGACGCCATCAGCGCTCCTTGGTCGAGCCGGCCGCGCCCGTTCGCACCGGGCGGGCCTTCCAGAAGTAGTCGTGGATGCCGTCGGCCGTGAACAGACGGCGGAACGTCATCTCGACGCGGTCGCCGATGCGCACGTCGTCGGCGTCGACGTCGGTCATCTCGACGGGGAACCGGCCGCCACCGTCGAAGTCGACGACCGCGAACACGATCGGTGGGCTCGGCGAGTACGCGAGCTTGTCGATCGTGAAGGTCACGATCGTGCCCGCGACGTCCGACATCGGTGCCGGCTCCATCGCGTCCAGCACGCCGTCGGCGCCGATCCGGGCCGGCGGGAGGTGCAGCGCGCCGTTCGACTGTTCGCGGGATCCCACGAAGCCGAACTTCCAGTCCTCGGACCTTCCGGCGGCGGACGCGGAGACGCGTGCCGGCTCCGGGCGGCGGGGGGGCTCGACGGTCACCATCCCGCGCCAGGAGAGGAACTTCCCGTAGGGGAGCGCACCGCCCGTGGCGACCTGGTCGGCCACCGACCGGACGGGCCTGAAGGCGGCGATCGCGTCGGTCACGCGGAACAGCAGCACGTCGGCGCCGTCTGCGAGCGAGACGAGCGCCACCACATCCCCCGGGTGGGCGGACTCGAGCGCGGACGCGAGCAGGACGCCCGCCTGCGCGGTACCCGGGTTGCCGATGACGGCGGCGAGGGGATCGACCCGGGTCGTGGCGTCCAGGTCGAGGCGCTTGGCGAGCGAGTTCACGGCCCGGGTGTGGAGCCCCGCCACGACCACGCGTCCGATGTCGTCCGGCCCGATGCCCGCCGCCTTGAGGGCCGCATTCCAGGCCTGCTCGCCGAGCGGGACGTACTTCGTCTCGCCGAACCGCTCCTCCCAGACCTTGGACCGGCGCTCACCGGGGGTGCGCCAGCGGTCGAGGAATTCGTCGGTCGCCGAGCCCGCGCCGAGGTACTCGGCGAGGAGCGGGCCGGTCCCGGCGTCGCCCACGAGGACCGCCGCCGCCGCGTCGCCGCCGGCCGACTCGTCGAGGCCGGTCGGGAGGCCCGTCCGGACGTCGGCGGTCACCACGAGCGTGGAGCCGGTGCCGTCGAGCGCGATACGCAGAGCGCCGACGCCCGAGCGCACCGCCCCGCCGAGATCGAACGCAGCGGCGTCGCCGTCGAGTCGCAACGCCGCATGGATCGCGGTCGCGTTGGTCTTGTCGAGGTAGGCCGGATCGGCAGTCGCGAACCAGACCGCGTCGACGGCGCGGGTACCACCGGCGCCGAGCGCGAGCCGGGCGGCCTCGACGCCCATCGTGGTGGTGTCCTCGTCGTAGGAGGCGACGGTGCGCGTGCCCTTCCCTCCGCCCGTCCCGAACGTCGCGGCGACGTCACTCCGCTCGAGCCGCCGGTAGGGCAGGTAGCCCGCGGCGCTCACGATCCCCCGTGCCACGACCACTCCTCTCGCGTGCGTGCTCGACCGGCTCCGCTGCGGATCGGATACTAGGACCGACCCTAGAGTTGCCCGCCATGAGGCTCGGCGAGGTCGCGAACGGCGAGGCCGCGGAATACGGCAAGCCCCTCGACGGCATCCGCGTGCTCGCGGCGGAGCAGATGCAGGCCCTGCCGTACGCGACCCAGCTCCTCGCTCGGCTCGGTGCGGACGTGGTGAAGGTCGAGCACCCGCGACACGGCGAGTCCGGCCGCGGCTCGTCGCCCGCCATGACCGATCCGGACGGGCGCGCGGTCGGTGCGACGTATCTGCGGAACAACCTGGACAAGCGCAGCCTCGGGCTGGACCTCAAGACCGACGCCGGGCGCAAGCTCTTCCTCGCCCTCGTGCCCCGGTTCGACGTGATCGCCGAGAATTTCAAGGCCGGGACGATGGACCGGATGGGGCTCGGGTACGACGTGATCGCCGAGCACGACCCTCGGGCGATCTATGTGTCCATCTCCGGGTTCGGCAACACCGGGGGCTCGCCGTACCGCGACTGGCCCGCGTACGCGTCGGTGGTCGAGGCGATGTCGGGCATCTACGACTGGAAGACACCGGACGGTCCGCCGGTGACGATTCCGGTCGGCGCGCTCGGCGACATCAGCTCCGGCCTGTTCGCGGTCGTCGGCATCCTTGCCGCGCTGCGCCACCGCGACCGGACCGGCGAGGGCCAGTACGTGGACATCGCCATGCTCGACGCGACGGTCGCGATGACCGACGTCGTGACGAACTTCTGGTCGCTCGGCGTCCGACCGGAGCCGGCGAAGAGCCTGCCGGTGATCTGCGAGGGGTTCCGCGTGTCGGACGGCTACGTCGTGGCTCAGATCGTGCGCGAGCCGCAGTTCGCGCGCGTCGCCGAGCTCGTCGGCCACCCCGAGTGGAACGAGGATCCGCGCTTCGCGACGCGTGCCGGGTGGGGTCCGAACCTCGAGTCCGTGATCCGGCCCGCGATCGATGCGTGGGCGTCCCGGCGCACCAAGCTCGAGGCGGCGCGGCGAGCTGACCGCCGCGGGGATCGCGGCGGGGCCGAGCCAGCACGCACCCGACGTGATCGCCGATCCGCACGTCGCGGCGCGTCACATGCTGGTGGAGATGCCCCGCACCGACGGCGTGGAGGAGCCGGTGCTCGTGCCCGGCAACCCGGTCAAGCTGTCGAAGATGACCGAGGGTCCGGAGAGCCGGGTGCCGTGGGTGGGCGAGCACACCGAGGCCGTGCTCGCAGGCGAGCTCGGCCTCGACGCGGCCGAGATCGCCGACCTGCGCGCCCGCGGCGTCGTCACCTGACGCTCGTCGCCCGAAGCGGTCGCGTCGGCCATTCGATCCGCGCTGCCCGCCCCCCTAGGATCTGACGCCCCGTCAGATTCGGCCCCGCCGGGCCCAGGAGCAGGCATGGATTTCGAGTTCTCGCCCGAGCAGCAGGCCTTCGCGGCCGAGGTCGACGCCTTCCTCGACGAGCACGACGACCCGGACGTCTTCGACCTCACCCGGGAGAACATGGCTCAGATCGTGGACACGCCGGAGCGGCGGGCGTTCATGGCCGAGCTGGGGGCGAAGGGCTGGCTCGGGCTCACCTGGCCCGAGACCTACGGCGGCTCCGCCGGCGAGGGCGTCTACGAGTACCTCCTCAACGAGCGCCTCGCCGGTCGCGGCGGACCGCAGATCGGCAAGGGCGTCGGCATCATCGGCAAGACGCTCATCGCCCACGGGAACGACTTCCTCAAGGAGAAGTTCCTCCCCATGATCCTGCGCAACGAGGTCGAGTTCGCCGTGGGCTACAGCGAGCCGAACGCTGGCTCGGACGCCGCGTCGATGCGCCTCAAGGCCGAACGCGCGGAGCGCGACGGCAGGACCGGCTGGCTCCTGAACGGCCAGAAGACCTGGACGACGTCCGCGCACTTCGCCGAGTGGTACTGGCTCGGGACCCGCACCGATCCGAACGAGAAGCACCGCGGCATCACGCTCATGCTCGTGCCGCTCGACCAGCCCGGCATCACGATCAACGCGATCAAGACCATGGGCGGCGCGCCGATGGGCGACGAGCGCACGAACGAGGTCTTCATCGAGGATGTCTTCGTTCCCGACGAGTACGTCGTCGGCGAGGTCAACCGCGGGTTCCAGTACATCTCGCAGGCACTCGACCTCGAGCGGTTCACCATGTTCACGTTCTCGCCCATCAAGCAGCGCTTCGACCTGCTCTGCGACTACGTCCGGACCGCCGAGCGGGACGGCGTGCCGTTGCGCGAGGACCCCGTCACGCGGCGCGAGGTCGCCCGGCTCGCAACCCAGGCAGAGGTGGCCCGCGTGCTCGGGCTGCGGGTCGTCGCCGAATCCATGAAGGCCGAGCGGAGGCCCGGGGCCCCACCCCCGACGGTGGCGTCCTCGCAGTACAAGCTCTTCGCCACCGAGTTCTCCCGCCGGCTCGCGAACGCCTCGATGGACCTCGCCGGGCCCGGGAGCCAGCTCCGGGTCAAGACCCCGGCGGCGCCGATGGCCGGGCGGGCGGAATCGACGTATCGCTACACCGTCATCGACACGATCGGCGGTGGCTCCTCCGAGATCCAGAAGAACGTCATCGCGCGGCGCGGGCTCGGACTCCCGAAGAACTTCTGAGCCGGCCCATGCCCGCACCCGCCCTGCTCGACGGCGTCACCGTGCTCGATCTCGCGAGCGTCGGACCGGCCGCGGCGCGCGTCTCGATGGCTGGCCGACTACGGCGCCGCCGTCGTCAAGGTCGGTCCCCCGCCGCGCCACGGCGGCGCGCAGCTCACGCCGCCCTTCTACGCCTACGCGGGGCACCGCGGGATGCGGCGCGTGCTGCTCGACCTCAAGTCCGATACCGGGGTCGCGGCCTTCCTCCGGCTGGCCGCCGGCGCGGACGTCGTCATCGAGAGCTTCCGGCCGGGTGTGGTCGACCGGCTCGGGATCGGACCCGACGCCGTCCACGGGCTGAACCCGCGGGTCGTGTACTGCTCGACGAGCGGGTACGGACAGGACGGTCCCCGTGCCCATTGGGCCGGTCACGACCTCAACTACCTGGCTGCGGGTGGATACCTCGACTGCACCGGGCGTGACGCGGCCGGCGGCCCGGCGTTGCCGGGTGCCACGGTGGCCGACAGCGCCGGTGGGGGCATGCAGGCCGTGATCGCGATCCTGGCTGCGCTCGTCGCGCGATGCGAGAGCGGCGACGGGGCGACGCTCGACGTCTCGATCGCCGACGGCGTGGTGGCGCTGATGTCGCTCAACGTCGACGAGTACCTGGCCACCGGCGAGATGCCGGGTCCACGTCACAGCCTGCTGACCGGGCGCTACGCCTGCTACGACGTGTACCCGTGCGGCGACGGGCGCTGGCTCGCCGTGGGGGCGATCGAGCCGCAGTTCTTCGCCAACCTGTGCCGCGCGCTGAGCTGCGAGCGCTGGATCGACCACCAGCAGGACGACGAAGTCCAGGAGGAGATCCGCGCCGACTTCCGTGCCGCGTTCGCGACCAGGACCCGAGACGAATGGGTCGCGACGCTCGGGCCCGCCGACGCCTGCGTGTCCGAGGTCGCGTCGGTCCCCGAAGTGGTGCACGACGAGCACTTCCGCGCGCGTGGGATGTTCGTCACCGCGTTGCGTCCGGGGGGCGAGACGTTCGAGCAGGTCGGCTGGACGCTGGCGGGTGCCGACCGCGAGCAGCCCGCGCCGGTCGTGCGCGACCCGGGCTTCGACGACACCGAGACGGTGCTCGCGGAGGCGGGCTTCAGCGCCGAGGAGATCGCAGCGGTGCGCGGGGAGGGAGCGGGGACATGAGCGGCACCGATCTGCCCGCCGAGGTCGCGGCCTTGATCGGCGCGGTCCAGTACGAGGAGACCGGGGAGTTCCCCGTCGAACAGGGGTACGTGTGGACCACGTGCGCGTCGGTCGAGAACGGCAATCCGCTGTTCTGGGACCCGGACGTCGCACGCGAGCTCACCGACGGACCGATCGCGCCGCCCACGATGCTGTCGGTGTGGTTCCGACCTCACCACTGGAGCCCCGGCCGGGACGAGCAGCCGATGCCGCTCCAGGTCCACTTCGACCTCAAGGAGATCTTCGGGTTGCCCGAGGCGGTCATGAGCGACAACACGATCGTGTTCCACGAGCCGGTCCGGCTCGGTGACCGGCTCCGGACCCGCCAGATCCTGAAGTCGGTGAGCGAGCCGAAGACCACCCGGCTCGGGACCGGCCGGTTCTGGGTGATCGACGTCGAGTACCTCAACGAGCGGGACGAGCTCGTGGGCGTGGAGTCCTACACCGGCTTCGGGTACCGCCGCGTGGAGCACCCCGCATGACCCCGCGCCTGATCCTCGACACGGTGCGCGCAGGCGATGTGCTGCCCGAGCTCGCGGTCGATGTCACCGCGACCACGATCGTGCTCGGCGCGCTGGCGAGCCGGGACTGGCGCCCGATGCACCACGACCACGACTTCGCGGTGCATCGCAACGGCACGCAGGACATCTTCATGAACACGCCGAACCAGGCGGCGTGGTTCGAGCGCTACGTGACCGACTGGACCGGCCCGACCGGCCGGCTCGGCCGGATGACGTTCCGCATGGCGGGCTCGGTGTTCCCCGGCGACCGCATGACGTTCCAGGGCACGGTCGAGGACGTCACCACGGACGCCACCGGCTGTGGCTGGATCACGCTCGCGGTCGCGTTGCAGGTACGCGGCGAGACGATGACGACGTGCTCGGTGCGCGTGGCGGTGCCGAGCGCCGCCGAGGACAACCCCTGGGCTCGACACGGTGACCGATGGTGCCCGTGACCATTCCTCCACCCTCGTGATCAGGAAGTGACGATGGACCTCGACTTCTCCGCCGAACAGGACATGCTCCGAGAGATGGTGCGCGGTGTGTGCGCCGCGTCGTGCCCGCTCGAGACGGTCCGCGCGCTCGAGGACGACCCCGTCGGCTACTCGAAGGACCTGTGGCGCCAGCTGGCCGAGCTCGACCTCATCGGGCTGATGCTGCCCGTGGAGCACGGCGGCTCGGGCATGGGTGCCATCGAAGGTTGCGTGCTGTACGAGGAGCTCGGGCGGGCGCTCGTCCCGTCGCCGCACTTCGTGAGCGCGGTGATGGGCGCGGGGGTGCTCGTGCGCGCGGGGAGCGACACGCAGCGGTCCGCGCTGTTGCCCGGCATCGCGGCCGGCGATCGAGATCGTGACCACCGCCTGGCTCGAGCCCGAGGGTGGCTTCGGCCCGCTCGGAGTCCGCGCGACCGCGACGCCCGACGGCGACGGCTTCCGGCTCGACGGCGAGAAGTGGCACGTGCCGTTCGCGACGTCCGCGACCAAGATCCTCGTGCTCGCTCGCACCGGCGACGCGGACGACGCCGTCGATCTCTTCGTCGTCGATCCCGAGAGCACCGGGGTGGAGCTCACGCAGCAGTTCACGCTCGCCTCCGAGAACCAGTACGCGGCCACGTTCACCGGGGTCACGGTCGGCGCGGCCGACCGCGTCGGTCCGGCCGGCTCGGGCTGGTCCACGTGGAACGACACCCTCCTCGCGGGTGCGGTGCTGCTCGCAGCGCAGGCGATCGGCGGTGCGCGCGCCGCGCTCGAGCTGACGACCCAGTACGCGAAGGACCGCGAGCAGTTCGACAAGCCACTCGGCGCGTTCCAGGCGATCGCGCACTACCTCGCCGACGCGTCGACCGCGGTCGAGGGCGGCGAGATCCTCGTGCACGAGGCGGCCTGGGCGCTCGCGAACGGTCGGTCGGTCGCGGAGCTGGCACCGATGGCCAAGCTCTTCGCCGGTGGCACGTTCCGGGACGTCACCGCGATGGCCCAGCAGGTGTTCGGCGGCGTGGGGTTCACGCTCGAGTACGACGTGCAGCTGTACTTCCGCCGGGCCAAGCAGGCCCAGATCTCGTGGTGGGACGACCGCGTCCTCGAGGAGCGGATCGCCGCCACCGTCCTGGACCGGTAGGCCCGTCCGTACCGGGTACCGAGGGGTTGGGCCTTCCGTCGTGCGAACGCCGGAGTGGCACGGTTTGCGCCGATAGTACGGTTGGGCCGGACCGGTGGGCTGCCGTGGGGGGCCAGCAGATGAAGCGTCGCTTGGGAACGGGTCGGGTCGTCGTCGCGCTGGTGGCGGTCACGCTGGTCGCGGTCGCGTGCCGCCCGCACCAGCCGGGTCACGGGTACTCCCCGGCGCCGGACCGGGCCGGGTACATCCTCCCGCCCGGCAACTACGGCGGTCTGCCGACGACGGCGAACTCGCTCGACCAGCTGCCGCTCTACGACGCGCTCACGCCGTTGCGCGGCCACGTGACCGACGCCGACATCGAGAAGTACTTCCTCCCCGAGAACTTCACGCCGATCGGCACGACCCACGAGGAACCGACGGGTCGGCCCGGCACGAAGATCGTCTACGACGCCTATGGCGTCCCCCACGTGACCGGCGCGACCCGTGCCGACATGGCGTTCGGCGCGGGGTGGGTCACGGCCCGTGATCGAGGTCTGCTGCTGCAGCTCGGTCGCGGACCGGCGCGCGTGGCCGTCGCGGACGTGCCCGGGATCAATGCCTTCGGGCTGGTGACGAGTGCGCAGAGCTTCGTGCCCAGTGCGGCGACCGAGCAGCTCGTGACCGACCAGGTGCAGCTGATCATCGACACGTACGGCGCCAAGGGTCGCGAGATGATCGCCGACATGCAGGCCGAGGCCGACGGCATCACCGCGTACTACCAGGCGCACAACATCGACCAGCCGCCCGCGACCGTCAACGACGTCATCGCGGTCACCGCGTTCATCGGCTCGATCTTCGGTGCCGGCGGTGGAGCGGAGGCGTCGAACGCGGAGTTCCTCTCCAAGCTCCAGGCCGGGCTCGGGCCCGACACCGGCCGCAAGGCCTGGGAGGACGCCATGCTCTTCGATGACCCCGAGGCGCCCACGACGATCCAGCAGCGCTTCGACTACGGCCCGCTGACCGGGGGGCCGGTGACCGGCGCGGCCGTGATCGACGCCGGCTCGGTCCGCTCGCTCGACCCGCGCGTTGCCGCGGCGGTGTCCAACCCGCCGGCGATCTCGAACACCACGAGCACCCCGACGCTCGGCGCGTCGGCGTTGATGACCGCGGCGAGCACCGTCTCGACCGCCGGGGACTCCTCCACCTATCCCGCCGCGGGTCCGGTGCCCGAGCACCAGGCCTCGAACTTCCTCGTGGTCGACCCGCGTCGCTCCGCCACGAACAACACGTTGGCCGTCATGGGACCCCAGCTCGGCTACTACTACCCGGAGATCGTCCAGCAGATCCATCTCACCGGACCCGGCATCGACGCCCAGGGTGTGGGGGTCCCCGCGGCGATGATGTACCTGCTGATCGGGCGGACGCACGACTACGCGTGGAGCCTGACCTCCGCGAACCACGACGTCCGTGACGTCTTCGCCGAGCAGCTCTGCAACCCTGACGGCACCGCGCCGAGCCTCACCTCGGACCACTACCTCTTCGACGGCGTGTGCCGTCCGTTCGACACCTTCGACGCCGGCACGCTGAACGGGACACCGATCCGATACCCCGTGTCGGTGCACGGGCCGGTCATCGGCACCGCGACCTCGAACGGCAGGCCGATCGCCCTCACGCGCAAGCGGTCCACGTTCGGCCGCGACGGCCTGAACCTCGGTGCGCTGAAGGACCTCACGGAGAACAAGGCCTCCACGCCGGAGAAGTTCTGGCAGGCCGCCAACCAGTTCGGTTTCACGTTCAACTGGGCCTACGCCTCGCACACCGCGACCGCGTACTTCTCCTCCGGTCTGCTGCCCCGCCGGGCGCGCGGGCTGGACCGCCGGCTGCCGACGGTCGGCACCGGTGGGTACGAATGGCGCGGCTTCCTCAGCCAGAACGAGCACCCGCACGCGCAGGCCGGGCCCGATGGCCTGCTGCTCAACTGGAACAACCAGTCCGCGCCCGGATTCATGCACGGCGACGACGATCCGTACGGGTCGGTGCATCGCGTCGAGCTCTTCGATCAGTACCCGCGGCGGGTCACGCTCGCGGACGACGTCAGCGTGATGAACCGCGCCGCGACCGAGGACGTGCGATCACCGGTGTGGCCGGTGATCAGCCAGGTGCTCCACGGCGGTCCGGCGCCGAGTGCGCTCGCGGCCAAGACGGTCGCGGTCCTCGACGACTGGGTCGCCCGGGACGCGCCCACGCTCGACGCGGACAACTCCGGGCAGTACGACGACGCCGGTCCGACGATCATGAATGCGTTGTGGAACCCGATCGCGGATTCGGTCATGCGGCCCGTGTTCGGGGATCTCATCGGCGACCTCGACCAGATCCGCGGGCTGGGCTCGCTCTCCGGCGAGTCCTACGTCGACAAGGACCTGCGCACCCTCCTGCACGACCCCGTCAAGGGTCCGTTCCACCTCCGCTACTGCGGCAACGGCTCGCTCGACGCGTGCCGCGCGTCGTTGTGGGCGGTGGTGGACCAGGTCGCCGCGCAGCTCGCGGCCACCCAGGGTCCGGACCCGGCGCAGTGGCGCAGTCCCGCCCGCCGGGTCGGCTTCACTCCCGGTCTGATCAGCGACACCATGCGGGCGACGAACCGGCCGACGTTCCAGCAGGCGCTCGAGCTGACCAACCCGATGTCGGGTGGGCGGCACTGCGACGACGGTCACGGCCACGACGGTCGGGGTGCCGCCTGTGGTCACGACCCGGGTCACGGGTCGCGTCGATGAGGCCGGCAGCGTCGCCGTGCTGACGTCCGGCTTCAACCACGTCGCGATCATCACCCGCGACGCCGACCGGCTCCTCGACTTCTACGGTGCGGTGTTCGGCGCCGAGAAGTCGGTCGAGCTCATCGACGGCCCTCCCGACGCGCCGTTCCGGCTGATGATCATCGACGTCGGGCCCTTCGCGGAGCTCAACGTCTTCGAGATGCCGGACAATCCGGAGGTCGACCGGCAGACACCGGGCTTCGCACGCGGGCGCATCGACCACCTCGCGCTCCTCGCGGAGTCGATGGACGCGTTCACCGAGATCCGGCGCCGCTTGATCGAGCATGGTGCGGCTGACGAGTTCGTCACCGACTTCGGGAAGGTGCTCAGCGTCTTCTTCCGGGACCCCGACGGTCTCGAGTGCGAGGTCTGTGTCCCGAACCCGGACTGGGTCCCCGGCGTCGTCAACCCGCCCGGTACCCCCGCGGCGCGCTTCGCCTGAGGACGCGGGCGGCGAACGCCGTCCCCACGCCTGTCAGCGGACGAGACCGAGGCCCTCCTGGCAGTGGGGTCCGCCCCAGTGCTCGACGATCTTGCCGTCGCGGATGCGCAGGATCGCGGTGCCGTTGATCTCGATGGACTCGCCCGACGGAGGGACGTCGTAGAACGCGGTGCCGGTGTGCGTGCCCTTCACGGTCCAGTTCGACACCACGAGGTCGCCCTGCTCGATGAGGAGGTTCACGAGGAACTGCATGTCCGGAAACGCGTGCTTGGCCTGCTGCCACCACTCCTGCTCCTGGCCGCGGACGTCGCTCCCGACGCGGTCGGGGGCGACGCGCTCGGTGACGTGGCTCACGAAGTCGTCGGACCAGAACTCGAAGACGGCGTCGCCGTCGCCGGACTCCATCGCGGCGCTGTAGGCGCCGAGCAGGCGCAGGTGATCCGACATCGGGAGCTCCTCGGTGTGGGTGCGGTGCGGTCGCATTCTGCACGACCTCGGGGGTCCCGGTCGACGGCGCGAGCGACGACGGCGCTACTGGATCGTGACGGCCTCGGCGAGCAACGCGGCTTCCCGCTCCTGCTCGGCGCGCGCCGAGGTGGGTGCGGCGGCGGGTCCGACCGGCGGGATGAGCACGGAGAGCAGCAGCCCGACCGTGACGAAGCCGGTCGCGACGAGCAGCGGCGTCCGCGCCGCCGCGGCGATGGCGTCGGCGACCCGGTGCTGGAGCAGCGCGAGGTCGTGGACCGATGCGCGAGTGGGTGCCCGGAACGCCACGCCACCGCGACGGATCTGCGCGAGGGCCTGCGCCTTGACACCGGCGGGGAGACCGGCCGTCCCGCGCACGCGGTCGAGGGCGTACCGGATGGTGAGCGTGCTCAGGATGGCGCTCACGATCGCGATCCCGAGTGACGAGCCGATCATCCGGACGGTCGAGTTCGCGCCGCTCGCGGCGCCGGACTTCTCGGCCGGCACGTCGGCGAGGATCACGTTGGTGAGCTGCGATCCGGCGAAGCCGATGCCCACACCGAAGCAGGCGAACCCCGGGAGCATCGCGAGGAACGTGACCGAGGCGTGGACGACGAGAGCGGTGATGGCGAGGCCCAGCGCCTCGAAGGCGAGCCCGGCCCGCACGACGCCTGTCGTGCCGATGCGGCGCGTCAGCCGACCGCCGATCTGCGCGCCGATCGCGATGAACGCGCCCGAGGGGATGAGCCAGAGGCCGGCCTGGACCGCGCTGAGGTGACGGCCGTCCTGGAGGAAGACCGAGATCACGAGCAGGAAGGCGGTCTGGCCCATGGCCAGCACCACGAGAGTCGCCAGGCCATAGCGGAACCCGAGCCGGCGCAGAGTGCTGAACTCGAAGAGTGGATCGCGGCGCGCGCGCTCTTTCGCGAGCTCGACCCGGACGAAGGCGGTGAGCAGGATCGCGGCGGCGAGGAACGCGATCGGCACGATCGCGACCGGTCGGTTCAGCGGCCACACCGTGACACCGAGGAGACGGACCGGCTCGACGGGGCGCCACCACCCGTAGGTGCCACCCTCGCTGATCCCGAAGACGAGCAGGAGCATGCCCGACGCCACCAGCAGCGCGCCCGGCACGTCGATCCGCTCCCGCCGCTCCTGGCGCGGCGCCTCGCGGATGAAGATGACCGCGCCGGCGATCGCGAAGGGGACGAAGATCACGTTGACGACGAACGCCCAACGCCACGAGTAGTACGTCGTCAGGAACCCGCCGATGACCGGCCCCAGGGCCACGGCCACCCCGAGCACCGCACCCCACGCTGCGAACGCGGTCGCGCGCTCGTGACCGTGGAAGCTGCTCGTCAGGATCCCCAGGGTGGCGGGCAGCATCAGCGAGGCGCCGATGCCCTCGACGATGGCCTCGCCGATCACGAGCATCACGACTCCGGTCGAGAGCGCGGCGATGAGCGATCCGAGGCCGAAGATCGCGGCGCCGATCATGAAGATGCGGCGCGCGCCGTGGATGTCGGCCAGGCGTCCACCGATGATCAGCAGGGCGGCGAACGTGAGGCTGTAGCCGGTGATGACCCACTGGAGCCTCGGGAGCGTGGTCTTGAAGTCGCGCAGGATCGTGGGGATCGCGACGTTCAGCACCGTGCTGTCGAGCGCGGCCATGAGCACTGCGGTGAGAATGATCACGAGGGTGATCCAGCGCCGCGGGTCGACGGTGGTCGGGGTGGCCGGTTCGACGGACCCGAGATCGATCATCGGAGGGGTGCCGGGGTCGGGAGGTATTGCTGTATCATACAGCTATGGCACGGGCAGCACTCACCGGAGAACCCCCGTCGACGGGCCTGGGCACCATGGAGACCGAGCTCGCGATGCTCACGCGCGCGCTCGAGGGGCTCAGCCGGCAGTCCGCGATCTACCGGGACCTCGATCGCTCGGGATACGTCCTCGCACGCACGCTCGTGGCGGAGGGGCCCATGAGCATCACCGGCCTGGCGACCCGACTCGGCCTCGACGCGACCACGGTGACCCGGCAGGTCGCGGCGATGGAGGCCACCGGTCTCGTGCGCCGTCGCCGTGACGCACGCGATGCCCGCGTCTGCCTCATCGAGCTCACCCCCCTCGGTCGACGTCGCATGGAGTCCGTTCGGCGCGCCGCGGTCGGACCGCATCGGGCGTCTCGTCGCCGACTGGCCCGAACGCGATGTCGCCCGTTTCGGCGCGCTGCTCGGTCGGCTCAACGACGCCATCCGCGCCGATCCGCCCGCCCGCGCCGGGGCGCCGGCGGGGACGGGGAAGGCGCCATGACCGAGGATCCCGCAACGTCGTACGCGACCGTCGGCACGACGCACCGGACGATCTCGGTGGAGCTCGCCTCCGTTCCCGTCATGCCGGCGTGAAGCAGTCGGTCAGGAACCGGGTCAGCGGCGGTGTCATCACCTGATCTCCGGGCGCGCCGATGCGGCGGTTCACCTGCTCGTGAGTGAGACCGCCAGCGTCGATCTCGGTGGTCGCGACCCCGGCCTCGGCCAGGGCGGTGAGGAATCCGTGTTCGATGGCCCGCCGGACGGCGGCGCCGCGGACCACACCGATCATCGGCGGGATGCCGATCCCCGGGCGGACGTTGCGCGTCGCCGAGGTCCGTGTCAGGTAGTCGGGCTCGTTGCCGAGCGCGACCTTCCACTGCTCCCGCTCCCCGCCGGGATCCGCCGCGCCGGCGCGGACCTTGTCGAAGCCCTCGGTGTCGAGAGGCCCGCCGCACGCGATGGTGTCGAGCTCGAGGCCGTCGGCGCGGAGGTAGGTGGGGTCGACGAGCACGTTGGCGACGATGTCGGCGCCGGCGGAGTGGCCGAGCACGGCGATGCGCCCGGCGTCGCCCCCGAAGGCGGCGACGTGCGCGTGGACCCACGCGATCGCCGCGGCGACGTCCTCGTAGTGGTCGGGGAAGTGGGCGCCGGAGGAGTCGGCGGGATCGCTGAGCCGATAGTTCACGCTCACGAAGACCCAGTCGTGCATGCGCGCCCAGCGGACCTTGGGCGCGACGCGGTTCGACTTGTCGCCGATCCGGTACGCGCCGCCGTGCACCCACACCACGACCGGCGCGTTGCAGCCGCGCGTGAGTGGGTAGACGTCGAGGCTCGTGGCGTCGGCCGGGACGCCGGCGACGTGTCGGTACGCGACCGTCCGCCGGGCGCGCGGGGCGCACGACGCGCGCGACCCGGAGCCCGGGGTCGTGTCCGGCGTCGTGGCCCGGGACGAGGTGGGTGTCGCGTGGTTCGATCCGGCGCCGCAGGCGCCGAACGCGACCGTCGCGGCCAGGGCGACGGCCAGCGCTCGTGGGTTCGGTCGCATCGCGTCATCATCGCCGCGAACCGTGAGCAAACGGTGAGCCCGTGGTCAGGGTCCTTCGATGGATGCGCGCGGAGGACCCGGAGGTTCCGTGCGCGTCGAGCTCCGGCTCCGGGGAGCGCTACCGCTCGGGGAGGAGATCGTCGCTCGTGCCGGCGAGGAGCGCGTCGAGGGCCAGCGCGTCCACGGCGGGGGACGGCCCGGTCGCGGTCGGCGGCGCGTCGGCGTCGGTCTCGGGCCCGGCGGACCGAACGGGCTCGGCGGCCTCGGGGGGCTCAGCCGCCTCGGCGCCCAGGAAGCCGATCCAGTCCTCGTGCCGGACGTGACGGTCCGGATTCCAGAACGCCGCGTCGGCGACGGGTGCCGACCCGGCGTCGGTGTCCGGGGCTGGTGACGAGCTCATGACACCGATATCGGCAGATCCGGCCCCGAACATGAAGCCGTGCGCGGCGATCTCGCCCGATCGGGGCCGCCCCGAGGGCCCGATCGACGAGGAATGACAGGACTTTCGTCACTACCGGCGGCCCCGGGATCGGGAGACGATCGAGACGGCCACAAGGGGGTTCCCATGAGCGACACGATGACCACCGAGGAGACCGTCGAGGCGTTGCGGACGAAGGTTCGCGAGCTCGAGCACCTCTTGATCCAGCTCGGTCGGGAGACCGTCGACATCGCGCTCGACGCGGCACGTGCCCGGATCGACGCGCTGCGGGTCCGAGCCGACCTGGGTCGGATGGACGCGAGGGACGAGGTGAGTTCCGAGTTGGCGGAGGTCGACCAGCTGCTCCGTACCGCCGAGCGGCGCGCCGAGCAGATCACGGCCGAGTCGTCCGACGTCGGTACCGCGCTCGTCGAAGGCGTCCGCAGCGCGCGGAGCGAGATCGCGGCCGCGGTCGAGCTGGCACGCGAGCGCCTCGCCGCCGGAACCACCGGCTGACCGGCGCGCTCGGCTACGTCGGCGATGGGCCCGTGGGTGGTTCCCGGGGTGCCGTCGTGCTCCGATCGGTGTCGATGTCGCGCTGCGGTGGGAGCCGGCTGACTCCGGCCGGGTTGGGCCGTACGTCGAGGTGGAAGATGTCCGGGCGTGCGTAGTGACCGACGACGTCGAACTGGCGTCTGGCCCGCCGGACGAGTGCCAGATCGATGTCGGCAGTGACGATCCCCTCCCGTCCGATGAGCGGTCCGGCGACGATCGCACCGCCCGGCGCGACGATGGTGCTGTTTCCCTTCGACATCCAATCGTCGTCGCCGCCGTAGATCTCGTCACGGCCCGGGATCCCGGCGGGGACGTCGGAGCCCCGCAGGAACTGGGTCGCACCGAGCACCCAGCAGCGCCCTTCCTTGGCGATGTGACGCAATGTCGCCACCCACTCGTCGCTGTTGTCCCACGTCGGCGCGACGTAGACGTCGATGCCTTGCGCGTAGAGGGCGGCGCGGGCGAGCGGCATGTAGTTCTCCCAGCAGAGCAGACCGCCGATCCGACCGAACGGTGTCTCGTAGACCTGGAGTGCCGAGCCGTCACCGGTGCCCCAGACCAGACGCTCGCCGCCGGTCGGCATGAGCTTGCGGTGTCTCCCGAGCAGGGAACCGTCGGGACCGAACCAGAGCAGCGTGTTGTAGAGCGTCCCGCCGTTCGGCTCGAGCTCGTTCACGCCCATCGCCACGTACGCACCGGCGTCGCGCGCGGCCGCGCCGATCGCCTCCGTCGTGGGGCCGGGAACCGTGACGGAGTTGTCGACGAGACGACCGAACCAGTCCGACTCGCCGTCGTTCCACGGGGTCCGGCGCCAGACCCAATCGGGATAGGTCGGAATGAACGCCTCGGGGAAGACGATCAACTCGGCGCCGTCGGCGCCGACCTCCTCGATCAGGCGACACGCCTTCCGCGTCGTCGCCTCGCGATCGAGGAACACCGGAGTTGCCTGGATCACCGCAGCTCGAACCATCGCGCACCTGCTCCTTCCCGGGTGATCCGTCGTGAGGGTACCTGCCTTCCGACCACGACCCGGATCGACGGAAGCCGGTGATGCGCGCTGATGCCGCCGCGTCGCCGAGCCCGCGAGGCGTGCCAGGATGCGCGCATGGAGGGAGACGACCTGGACGGCCGTGTCGTCGTGGTGACCGGCGCGTCCCGCGGCATCGGTCGCGGGCTTGCCGTCGGGCTGGCCGAGCTGGGCGCGACCGTCGTGTGCGCAGCCCGGAGTGTGGACGCGGCGACGAGCGAGCTTCCCGGCACGATTCACGCGACGGTGGAGGAGATCCGGTCGCGCGGCGGGACCGCCCTCGCGGTGCGCTGT
The DNA here is from genome assembly GCA_963752335.1 of uncultured Acidimicrobiia bacterium. Taxonomy (GTDB): domain Bacteria; phylum Actinomycetota; class Acidimicrobiia; order IMCC26256; family JAENVU01; genus JAENVU01. The sequence goes on from CAVVXW010000003.1 coordinate 423,004, forward strand.
GACATCGGGGTCGCCGACGACATCGACCACCTCGTGACGACGACGGTCGGGGAGCTCGGCCGGCTCGATGTGCTCGTGAACAACGCGATGACGCCGACACGGGTCGCGCTCGCAGACGCGACCGTCGCCGACTGGGACGTGTCGATGCGAGTGAACGTCCGCAGCCTCTTCCTCACCACCCGGGCGGTGACGCCGGTGATGGCGCGCCAAGGTGGCGGCAGCATCGTGAACATCTCCTCGGGGGCGGCGGCGCACGAGGTCAGCCCGTTCATGCCGCCGGGGTACGTCGTCTACTCCGTCGCGAAGGCCGCCCTCGAGCGCTACTCCTCGGCCGCGGCGGGGGAGCTGCGACCACTCGGGATCACGATCAACGCGCTCCGTCCGGGCGCGGTGCGCACCGAGCACACCGAGTCCGAGTTCGGACCCGACTTCGACTGGACCGGTTGGGCCCGACCGGAGTCGGTCGTGGAACCCGTCGCGTACCTGGCGCGCCAGATCGACACCGACGTCACCGGTCTCGTGCTCGACGTCTCCGGCTTCGGGACGGCCTGGGGACCCTGAGCGCGGCGTGACCGTGGCGACCGGAACCGGGCGTCAGCCGGCGCGGGTGAGCCCGGTGGCGACGGGCAACGCGATGCGGATGCGACCGAAGTCGAGGTGGCCGCCGAGCCGCGGCGGTGCGTACGCGGGCGTGGTGGCGATGACCTGGAGCGTCACCGTCTCGCCCTTCGCGATCGTGTGGGCGACCATCTCGAGCGGCACGGTGGTCGTGTGTGACTTCCCGTCGAGCGTCACCTGGATCGGCGTGACCTGGTTGCCGAGCGCGAACCCCGTCGACTCGTCGATCAGCTGGGCGAACACGCGCGTCGGTCGCGCCCCGGCCGGCGTGGTGCCCGAGTAGCGCAGCGTCAGGCGCGGCGCGCCGACGCTGGTCTCGTCGCGGGTCGACGTCAGGTGCACCTCGACGGCATGGGTGGCCCGCGACGGGGTGATCGCCGCCGCCACACCGTCGATCGGTCCGTTGCCGGTCGCAGTGATGGGCGCCGAACCACTCTGCGCGGTGAGCTCGAGCGTGCCCGTCCCGTTCGCGACCAGCGGCGTTCCCAGCGCGAGCGGCCAGTCGGGCGCGGTGAAGCGCGTGCCGTGCTGGTCGATGATGTCGACCCGCGGGCCGGTGTCCACGGTGTCGTCGCGCTGGAGCCAGCGCCGCAACCACGCGTTCGTGGCGGCCTGGGGGCGGTTCGCGTCGCCCGCGTCGGTGCGACAGGTCCCGTGGCCGCCGCAGTACCACAGCATCGCGGTCGGGACCCCGTTCGCGCGCAGGATGCGGTAGTTCGTCACCGCCTCGTCCAGGGTGAAGAGGGTGTCGACCGTCCCCTGGATGAAGAGCGTCGGTGCGGTGATCCGGGCGACGAGCGCGCCCGGTCCGCGGGAGCGGAACCACGCCGCGTCCGCGTCGCTGATGACCCCCGCCGCCTTCCCCGATTCGTACGCGGAGGTGATGTGTGGGTCGAGGCTCCGGCTCGCTGCCGCCGAGTAGAGGATGCCCGACCAGCCGAGCTTCACGGTGTGGGCCTTGTCGAGGCTCGTGGCGAGCGAGTGCCACGCGATCGTGGGCACGATGGCGTCGACCCGGCAGTCGGTCGCGGCGGTGACGAGCTGGATCCCGCCACCGTATGACCCGCCCACCATGCCGACGCGTGGATCGGTGGGCCGGTCGAGCGCGACGTCGGGTTGCGTGGCGACCCAGTCGAGCAGGCGGCGCACGTCGCGTGCTTCGGCGTCGGCGCTGTCGACCTCGATGGTGCCGGTCGACTGCCCGAAGCCCCGCGGGTCCCAAGTCAGGACGTGGTAGCCCTGCTCGTGGAGGACACTGATCGGGGCGTCGCCGAAGAGCCCGGTACCGCTGCTCTCGGTCGCACCGGCCGATCCCCAGCCCGGGCCCATCAGGACGGTCGGCGCCTCGTGGGCGAGCGGGTACCAGTGGAAGCGGATCTTCGTCCCGTCGAACGAGGTCATGGTGAAGTCGTGGGGGACGCCGTCCACGGGCACGACCTCGGGCGGCGCGGGGCGCTTCGTACGACACGGGGGCGGTGTGAAGGCCGCCGCGCTCCCGCCCGACGACGTGGTCGTCGAATCGGTTGCGGTCGCGTGGCCCGAGGAGCAGGCAGCGAGACCGAGCGCGGCGACGACCGCGAGCATGAGGCCCGTCGAGCGGGTGCGGGACATGCAGGTCCTTTCGGAGGTGAGCCGGTCGGGAGCGCGCTACGCGGGCTGACCCATCGCGCCGATGCCGAAGACCGCTCCCTGCGGGTCGGCGACGACGGCACCGCGGCCGAAGTCCATGTCGTTCGGCGGCACGATGACCGTGCCGCCGAGCTCGGTGGCGCGGGCGGCCGACGCGTCACAGTCCTCGACCGAGAACCACACCGACCACGCGGGGAACTCGCCCTCACCCGCCGCGTGGGCTCCGCAGACCATCGCGCCGTCGACGGTGAAGATCCGCCCGGAGTCCCCGCCCGCGTCGGGGTCGATGCCCCAGCCGAGGACGGTGGTGTAGAACGCGCTGGCGGCCTCGAGATCGGTGGTGGCCAGCTCGTTCCAGGTGAAGGCGCCGGGCTCGTTGACGAGCTGCGCGCCGATGCTCTGGTTCGGTTGCCACACGGACACGAACGAGCCCACCGGGTCCTGGAGGACACCCATCCGACCGGCGTCGAGGACGTCCATCGGCCCGGCGACCACCGTCGCACCGTGGGCCGCGGCGGTTGCGCAGGTCGCGTCGACGTCGGCGACGGTGACGTACACCGTCCAGTACGGCGGGAGGTCAGGGTTCATCTGCGGACCGAGCCCGGCGACGGTCTTGTCGCGCAGGGTGAACATCCCGTAGCCGCCGGCCTCGGGGCGCGGGTCGATCGCGGCGGTCCAACCGAACAGTCCCGAGTAGAAGTCGGCGGCCGCGGCGGTGTCGGGGCTGCCGAGGTCGACCCAGGACGGCGTTCCCGGTGCGTAGGACGTGCGTTCGGTCATGGCGGCGCTCCACGGGGTCGCGGTCGATCGGTCTCCGAAGGTAGCCCCTGATCGGGAAGCGTGTGCGCCGCGGCCGGAGCCGCTCAGCGCGCCGTGACGTCGATGGCCTGAGCCTTCTCCCAGACCGCGAACCGGGCGAGCTCGCCGTCCAGCGTCGCGAGCACGAAGGCGAGAATCGACGCGTCGTCGATCAGTCCGGCGCCGGGGATCGCATCGGGGATCAGGTCGATCGGGGTGACGAAGTACAGGATCGCTGCCACGACGAGGACGATGTTCCGGACCGCGATGTCGCGGTAGGTCCCGGCCGCGTACGCGCGCACGAGACGACCCAGCAGCTTGACCTGCTCGGCGAGGTCGCGGATCTTCGAGCTCGGCGACCCCGAGGCCTTCGTGCGGGCGCTGGTCGTGAGCTCGTCGAGCGCACGCGGGTCACGCAGCAGCGCCTGGGCCCGGCGGCGGTAGCCGGCAAGGAAGCGCGCCCGACCGAGGTTGGTGCCAGGGGTGACGGGGATCCCGCGGCCGGAGCGTCCTGGGGCCATCACCCGATGGTACGGCCGACCGGACGGCGTCGCGCGCGCGGTCAGCCGCGGCGTCGCAGCACGGTGCCGGGCGTGGCCCCGGAGAACTCGCCGTCGGTGACGATCTCGGTGCCGGCCACGAGCACCGCTTCGACACCTTCGCTGTCGACGACGATCCGGCTGGCGCCACCGGGCAGGTCGTCGACGGTCCGTTCGCGGCCGGGACCGACCGTTGCCGGGTCGAACACCACCAGGTCCGCGTGCGCACCGACCTCGACGCGGCCGCGGCCATCGAGCCCGTACAGCCGCGCGGGGACGTCGGTCAGGAGGCGCACCGCCTCCTCGAGGTCGAGCAGCCCGAGCTCCCGGACGGCCGGCCCCACGAGGAAGGTCGAGTAACCCGCCATGCAGAACATGTCGAGGTGCGCCCCCGCGTCCGACGCACCGACGACGGCGCGCGGATCACGCCAGACCGCCGCGCGCGCCTGCCAGGTCGCGTCGTCCTCCGGCGGGAGCTCGGGACGCAGCCCCGTCCGCAACCCGTCGGCGACGACCACGTCGAGGAGCGCGTCGAACGGAGCGATCCCGCGCTCGCGCGCGATGTCGCCGACGGACCGGTCCTCGTACTCGCGCGTCTCGGGAGTGAAACCCTCGACGACCGTGAAGCGGTCCCAGCGAGCGAGACCGGCGAGCATCCCGGCCTCCTCGGAGTGGGCACCCGCATCCAGCTCGGCGCGGACCTCGGGGTCGGCGAGCAGTGCGAGCCGCTCGGAGACCGGACGGCCCAGCACGTCGGACCAGCCCGGGAGGCCGTCGAGGACGAAGCCCGAGAGGAACGACAGGCGGATGCGCATCGACTGGGGGATCGTGAGCGCGACGACCCGCGCGCCCGAGCGGCGGCGCGGCTGGACGCGTCGAGCTGGTGGTCGTGATTCCCGGTGGCGCTCACGCCGAGGACGTTCCAGTTGAGCGGGCTGTCCGCGGTGAGACACAGGTCGGCCATCAGGTCGACCTCGTCGTCGGTGAAGCCGTTGAGGCATCCCGGGATGATCAGCTCGAGCTGCGTGCCGGCGTGGGGACCGAGCACACCCGCGAGCGTGAGCAGCTCGGAACGGTCCGCGAAGCGGGAAGGGACGGGATCGCCGTTGCCGTCGTGGTGGGTCGGGGCCTGCGAGCTCGAGAATCCCATCGCACCGGCGTCGAGCGCACCCGCGAGCAGCCGCGCCATCGCATCGACGTGGTCGTCGGTCGCGGTCATGCCGGTGGCGGCCTCGCCCATGACCGACCGGCGCAACGCGCAGTGCCCGACGAGGAAGCCGGCGTTCACGGCGAGGCCGCCGGCGGCGAGGGTGTCGAGATAGCCGCCGAAGTCGTCCCAGCTCCACGGCACGCCGGCCTCGAGCGCCGGGAGCGGGATGCCCTCGACGCGCGCCATGAGGCGCGCGAGGTAGTCGGTGTCCCGGGGGGCGGCGGGTGCGAGCCCGAAGCCGCAGTTCCCGCCCATCACCGTGGTGACCCCGTGGCGCGGCGACGGGCTCGCGGTGGGGTCCCACAGCAGCTGCGCGTCGTAGTGCGTGTGCAGGTCGACGAAGCCGGGGGCGACCACGCGGCCGGACACGTCGCGCGTCGCGGCGGCACCGGTCTCGGTCGCCTCCGGACCGATCGCGACGATCCGGCCGTCGGCGACGGCGACGTCGGCGACCTTGGCCGGCGCCCCGGTGCCGTCGACGACGGTGCCACCGACGAGGAGCAGGTCCGCGCTCATCGCCCGTCGGCTCCGGGGAGCTGCAGGTCGGGCGGCACGTCGAGCCGGAACAGGCCGGCCGCGTTGGCCCAGGTCACCATGCGGATCTCGTCGTCGGGAACTCCGGCGAGGTCACGCCGGGCGCGGGCCTGGGTCTCGGGCCACGTCGAGTCGGCGTGGGGGTAGTCGGTCTCCAACATGATGTGGTCGACCCCGATGTGGTCGCGGAGCGCGAAGGTCGAGCCGAGGTCGATCGTGCAGAACCAGAAGCGCGAGCGCAGCGCGTCGGTCGGTGACAGGTTCGGGTCCTTCCACGCGGACAATCCGGTCGCCGAGTGGTCGAGGACGTAGTCGATGCGGTCGATCAGCATCGGCACCCAGCTGATGCCGCCCTCCGAGAACGCGATCGCGAGGTCGGGGAAGCGCGTCGGGACGCCGGCCCACAGCCAGTCGGCCGCAGCCACCATCGCGTTCACCGGGAACAGCGTCGTGTAGAGCTCGAGCGGAGCGCCGGGCGATCGGGACGCGGTCCAGCTGCTCGACGCGTTGTGCAGGCACACGACGGTGCCGGTCTCCTGGCACGCGCCGAGGAACGGATCCCAGTGCTCCGTGTGCAGCGACGGCAGCCCGAGGTCCACCGGGTTCTCGGGGAACGACACCGCCACGAAGCCCTTCGCCGCGTTGGCCCGGATCTCGGCGGCGGCGATCTCGGGGTCGAGCAACCACGGGAGCTGGTTCGCGAGGAGCCGGTCGGGATGCGCGCCGGCCCATTCCTCGCCCATCCACCGGTTCCAGGCCCGTGCGCACGCGAGCCCGAGCTCCGGGTCGGACGTGCGGGCGAAGACCGTCCCCGCGAAGCCGGCGATCAGCGACGGGAAGCAGAGGGACGCGTACACGCCGTCGAGATCCATGTCGGCGATGCGCGCGTCGGCGTCCCAGCACCCGCGTCGCATCTCGTCGAAGCGTGCCGGCTCGAGGGACCACTCCTCCTTCGGGCGTCCCGCGATGGCGTTCAGCCCGACCTGGGGGTAGCGGCTCCCGTCGAACTCCCACAGCTCGTTGCCGGCCTCGTCCTCGACGATCCGGGGGGCCGCGGCCGCGAAGCGTTCCGGCATCCGACCCTCGAACAGGTGCCGGGGCTCGATCAGGTGGTCGTCCACCGAGACGATCGTGTACGTGCGCCGGGCGGCGGGCGGATCCGGGAGGAGGGTCGTGCGAGCGGGCACGGCTGCACTCTTCCAGGCCGGGATTGCCGGGACAACCTCGTCCGGGTGGGCCAGGCTGGGGGTCCGACGCCGATGCTCCGGCGTCACCGGAGGAGCACCATGCAGCGCATTCGAGCCTGGGGCGAATGGGCGGTCGGCGTCGCGCGCCGGGCCGGTCAGCACGCGTGGCGCGTGGCTCGTGACCCGCTCCGCCTCCTCCCGGTGCTCGCGGTCGCCTCGTTGCTGCTCATCGCCGTCCCGCTCACGATCACCGGCGTCGCCCGGATCGGCCGTGACGTCCTCGAATGGCGGGTCGACTCCGCCGTGCCCTGGTCGCACACGACCGGGCGCGTCGTCGGCGTGCGGGACGACGACGGGCTCCACCTCCGGGTCCGGTTCCACGACCGCGCCGGGCGGGGCCGCGAGGCGGACGTCTACGTCGGTGCGACCGGTCGGACCTGGATCGACCAGCAGCCGAAGATCCGGTACGACCGCTCCGACCCGACCGTCGTCGAGATCGTCGGGTTCACGGAGCCGAGCCCGGTCCCCGCCCTGCTCGTGGCGGGGGCACCCCTCGGTGTGGGCGTCGCGGCCGGGGTGCTCGCCGTCGGCGTGTGGAAGCGGCGCAAGCTGCTGGCCGTGAGCGCCCACCCGCTGACCGCCCTGCGGTCGACCTTCGTGATCGCGGGCGTCGCGCTGGCGGCGGGGCTCGGCGCATGGGCCGCCGGCACCGTCTGGCAGCGGGGTTGGTCGGCGATCGCCTCCTCCGCCGGGCACCTGGGGGCCACGCTGTTCGGCGACCTGCTGGGGGTGCTGGTGCCCCTCGTCGCGTTCGCGCTCGGATGTCTCGTCACGGCGTGGCTCGCGCGCCACCGTCACGGCGACGAGCACGAGGGACTGCTGTCCAGCGCCTACCGGTTCATCGACCGCGCGGCCGGGATGGTCCCGTCGCCCGAGGAGCTCCGGCCCGAGTCGCGTCGGGACGACCCGTCGAAGGTCACGTGACGCCGCTCAGGGCTTGTGCACCACGCACCCGGCGCTGCTGAGACCGGAGGCCGACGCCCTGATCGTGACGTCGGGCGGGTTCCCGGTCGGCATCGTGTACCGGAAGCTCTGCGACGACTCCGAGCTGTTTCGGTTGATCGTGAGCGACGTCCGGTTGAACGACCCGATGTTCGGGCTCGCCGCGAGCGAGACGGTGCGTGAGGACCCCGACTGGGAGCTGGGGTTGAGGTACGCGTCGTACTGGGTGACGCGGCTGGTGAACCGGCGGTTGCTCCCGACGGTTGCAGTGCCCGAGGAGCAGTCGGGGCTCGACGAGCTGTAGCGCAGCTGGGTGGGCGTGGCGGCGACGATCGTCACGTTCCGCGACCCGGTACGGGCGCCGTCGGCCACGGTCAGCGACGTCGACTCCGCGTCGTACAGCGTGATCGTCGTCGTCCCGACCCCGCCGGTGAAGGTGACCGTGGCGGGGTAACCGGGCGCGGCACCGGAGGCACTCGTGCCCGGGCCGGAGAAGGTCAGCGTCTTGGCCCCCGTGTACGTCGGATCGGTCGCGACGCCGTTGGTCGTCGCCCGGATGGTCACGGCGAGCGCGGTACCGGCGGCCTTGGAGCCGCTTCCGATCGTGACCACGAACGGGCCGGGCGTGGGCGTCGTGACCGACGTCGGCGCACTCGCGGCCGAGGTCCAGTTCGCCCCGACGCGAGCGGTCACGGTGTAGGTGTACGTGGTGCCGCCGGCCAACCCGGTGTCGTCGCACGCGAACGTCCCGCTGCCGACCGTGCACACCGTCCCGCTCGCGGGTGCCGTGCGGTGGACCACGTACTCCGCCGGCGCAACGCTGGTGCCTCCCGGGGCCGACCACGCGACGTTGGTCGAGGTGTCGCTGGTCGCGGTGGCGGTGACGGCGGTCGGGACCCCGACCGTGCGCGCCGAAGACGATCCCGAGCCGTCCGCGCCCGGCGCCCAGGCTGCGCGCGCGCGGACTGTGGGCTGACGAGGACGACCCCGAGGGTCGCCACGACGGCGAGTGCTCGCTTCATGAGTTCGCGCTCGAGGGACGACGACGGCGGGCGAGCAGGGCGACGCCGAGGCCGAGCGCGCCGACACCGATGACGACGGGCGTGCGGGGATCGGCGCCGGTGAAGGCGAAGCCGGACCCGGAACCCGTGGTGCCGACACCGTGCGGACTCGGCCGGGCGGGCGTGGGGGAGACGGGATACCCGTACGCGGTGAAGGTCAGGGGGAAGGTGGCGCCCTGGCAGGCATCCGGGGCGGAAGCGGCCATGCGTATGCGCACCGGGACCGCGCCGGTGTCGTGGGCACCGACGACGACGTCACCGGCGAAGGGCTCGGCGCGGAGATTCGCCGCGGTGCACCGGATGCTCGCGTCACCGACCGTGGCGCTCGCCGAGCGGATCGAGATCGCAGCGTCGAGTGGATTGTCGACGGTCACCGCGTGGTCGAGGTCCGCGCCCGGATACAGCCCGACGATCGATGCCGTGAGCGTGAAGTCGTCCGCCGCGCCCGCGGCTTCGTGGGACCCGGCGACGGGCAAGCCCAGGAAGAGCGCGACAGCCGGCGCAACGAGCGCGAAGAACCGTGGGACAGGGCGCATGACGAGGTCCGATCGACGCCGCGCGCGATCGGCCGCGAGGACCGATCGCGCGCGATCGCGCGATCGAGGTCCGGGATCAGCTCGAGGCGGTGAAGGTCACCGGGACGGTGAACGTCGCGCCCTGACAGCCCGTGTCGGATGTGTTGTCCATCGCCACGGAGGCCACGGTGAAGCTCGCCGAGCCGCTCGCGGGCACCACCTGGCTGACCGCGGTGGTCGTGAAGGTGACGCCCGTCGTGACGCAGCTGGGGTGTCCGGCGTCGGCCGTGGCCGCACCGTTCGCGTTCACCGAGGTGATGGTGACGGGGAACGGGTTGGGGTTGTTCACCGTCAGGTACAGGTCCGACCCCGTGACGCCCGGGTACAGGGCTGCGGTCGTGGTCGCGACGCTGGTGGTCAGGTTCTGGGCCGACGTCGCGCTCGGCGGTCCCGGTGCCGCCGCCGCCGACGGTCCAGGCCGCGAACGCGGCGGTCGCGGCCAGGGCCGCGGCGGCGCTGACGGCGAGGACGGTGACCTTGCGGCCCCGGTGGTGCCGGAGGACACGCCGGGCCGGCGCGTCGGTCTCGATCTCGGTGTCCATGATGACTGTCTCCCTCGGAGTGGTACGGGTGCGGTACGGACGAGGCCGACAGACATCGGGGATTCGAGCGCTCCCGGCCGCCCCCGTCTTCGGTGGAACAGAGAGGGTCATGAAGGGTCGTCGCGAAAGACGCGCGGGATCGTCACCGAATCGTCAAGCAGACCAGCCGGGACCGGATCAGGTCGGTCAGTTCCGGGACACCACGCAGGTTGCGCTGGTCAGACCACTCGACGCCGCCGTCACCGTGGTGTTCGCCGGGTTCCCCGTCGGGTGCGTGTACTTGAAGGACTGCGAGGTCTGGGAGCTTCCGGTTGCGATCGTCAGGCTGCTGCGGTTCAGCGACCCCTGCGACGGGCTGCGGCTGATCGTGACAGACCTGGACGAACCGGTCTGGGTCTTGGGGTTGAGGTACGCGTCGTACTCGGTCACGAAGCTCGTGAACGAGCCTCCGTTGCCCACAGCCACCGCGCCGGAAGCGCAGCTCGGCGTCGACGACGAGTACCGCAGCTGGGTCGCGGTGCCGGCCACCACCGTGACGGATGTGGAGCCGCTGCGGGTGCCGTCGGTCGCGTCGAGGGTGGCGGACTCCGCGGCGTACAGCCTGATGCTGGCGGTTCCCACTCCGCTGTTGAACGTGACCGTCGTCGGGTAGCTCGGACTCGTCCCCGACGGGCTCACGCCCGGACCGGAGAAGGAGATGGTCTTCACGCCGGCATAGCTCGTGTCGGTCGTGACGCCGTTCGTCGTCGCGGTGACGGTGGTGGTGAACGCGGTCCCCGCGGTCTTCTGGCCGCTGCCGGCGGAGACGAGGAACGGCCCGGGACTCGTGGTGGTCGCCGAAGCGGAGGAGCTCGCGCCGGAGCTCCAGTTCGTCCCGACACGCGCGGCGACGGTGTAGGTGTACGTGGTCGCGGGGATGAGCCCGGTGTCGTCGCACGCGAACGTGCCGCTGCCGACGGTGCAGACCGTCGCGCCGGTCGGCGCCATCCGCGATACGACGTACTGGCTGGGGCTCGCACTGCCGCCGCCCGGCGCGGCCCACGTCACGTGGATCGAGGTGTTCCCGGTCGCCGCGGCCGCGACGGTGGTGGGCACCCCGATGGTGCGACTGTCCGACGTGCCGGATCCACCGGAGCTGGGAGCCCACGCCCCGAACGCACCCTGAGGACTGAGCAGCACGACGACGAGGACGGCGAGGAGTGCCACGGAGCGCTTCACCGCGGGACCTCGCCCGCGCGCCGTCGACGCAGGAGCACGAGGCCGATGCCAACGGCGCCGAGCCCGATGGCGCCGAGTGTGATCGAGTCGGCGCCGGTGAACGCGAAGCCGTGGCCCGAGCCAGTGACGCGGTCGGCGGCCCTGGTGGTGCCGACGGGCGATCCCGTCGCGGTGAACGTCAGGGGGAAGGTGGCGCCCTGGCAGGCATCGGGAGCGGATCCGGCCATGTGCAGGTGGACGGGGAACGTCGCCGATCCGTGGGCCGGGACGACGACGTCGCCCGAGAAGGATCGGGCCGCGAGGTACGTGGAGGTGCAGGATGGGCTCGCGTCGCCGATCGTGACGGTCGCGGACTGCACCGCGATCGCGAAGTCTCTCGGGTTGGTGACCGACACCGGAAAGTCGGCGTCGACGTTCGGGTAGAGCCCGCTCAGGCTCGCGGAGAGGACGAAGTCGTCGGCCGCGTGCGCGTCGGGACCACCGAACACGACCGGGGCCAGTGCCGCGAGTGGGACGAGGAGGAGGAGTGTGCGTCGCATCGGGGATTCCGATCCGCTCCCGGGCCCGGAGCGACGTCCGGGCCCGGAGGGGATCAGTGGACGGGGTGCCGTCCGGTCAGCTCGAGGCGGTGAAGGTCACCGGGACGGTGAACGTGGCCCCCTGGCAGCCGTTGTCGGACGCGTTGGACATCGCGACGGACGGAACGGTGAAGCTGGCCGAGCCGCTCGCGGGCACGACCTGGCTGACGGCCGTGGTGGTGTAGGTGACGCCGGTGGTGACGCAGGTGGGGTGCCCGGCGTCGGCCGTGGCCGCACCGTTCGCATTGACCGAGGTGATGGTGACGGCGAACGGGTTGGGGTTGTTCACGGTCAGGTACAGGTTGGAGCCGGTCAGGCCGGGGTAGAGCGCGGCGGTGGTGGTGGCGACGCTGGTCGTCAGGTTCTGGGCCGACGTCGCGGTGGCGGTCCCGGTGCCGCCGCCGCCGACGGTCCAGGCTGCGAACGCGGCGGTGGCGGCCAGTGCGCCGACGGCGCCGATGGCGAGGACGGCGACCTTGCGGCCGCGGGGGTGCCGGCGCGCGGGGCGTGACGGGGTCTCGGACTGGGTGTCGTGCATCGTTTCTCCCTCAGTGGTGACCGGTGGGGCCCGGTCGGTCTTCGAGGGACGATCCGCCCTCGCACGGGGAATCTCGGCGCGAGCGGGCGGGAGTTGAGGAGTTCTTTGACGATTTCATGACTTTCCTGCGCGATTCGCGTGGGTCAGTTCGCCATTCATGAGTCATGTGCCGATTCGGGTACAGCGGGTGGATCGCGCGGCAAAGCTCAAGATCTGCCAGATTTGGTCCGAGAACGGGTAAAGATTCCGTCGATGATTTCGCTTGCCCGCCACACTCGAGGCGTGCGCATCCTGCTCGTCGAAGACGACGGGGTGCTCGCGGCCACCCTGCAGGAGGCCCTGCACGCCGGGCTGCACGACGTCCAGGTCGTGTCCGGCGGTCGTTCCGCACTCGCGGCGACGAACTACGACCTCGTGCTGTTGGACCTCGAGCTCCCTGATCTCAACGGTCGCGAGGTCTGTCGCCTGCTCCGGCAACGGGACCCGGACCTGCCGATCATGATCGTGAGCGGCGCCGGGGACGAGATCGACCGGGTCCTGGGGTTCGAGCTGGGGGCCGACGACTATCTCGTGAAGCCGTTCAGCCTCCGCGAGCTGCTCGCCCGGGTGCGCGCGCTCGGGAAGCGTTCCGGGCTCGATCTGCGTGACAGCGCCGCGCAGCACGTTGGCGACGCGGTGATCGTCGACCGGAGGGCTCGCCGGGTCTTCCTCCACGACGACGAGGTGCATGTCACGCCGAAGGAGTTCGACGTGCTTTCCTATCTCTGTGCAGATGTCGGGGCCGCCTGCCGGCGGGAGGACATCCTCGAGCGGGTCTGGGGCCCGCGCTGGTTCGGTCCCACGAAGACGCTGGATGCCCACGTCGCGTCGTTGCGGCGCAAGCTCGCGGGGGGACTGGTGATCACCGCACTCCGGGGCGTGGGGTTCCGGGTCGATCCCGTCTGATGGTGCGCCGGCTGCTGGCGGCGCTCGTCGGTGTCGCGGTGGTCACCGCCGGACTCGTCGCGTTCTTCGGCGGGCGTGACGCGCGCGAGGTCGAGCGCCGGAGCGTGGTCGTCGGGCTCGAGCGCGACGCTCTCCATCTGGTCCTGGTCGGCCGGGACGACCTCGCCCGCCCGCTCGACAACGCCGCTCGAGCCCGCCTGCGGAGCTCCGCCGAGCGCGTCGCGAACCAGCTGGGCGTGGTCGCGGTGTTCACCACCCCGACCGGGGTGCCGATCGCGTGGTCCGAGCCCCCACCGTCCGGCCGACTCCTTCGCGCCGTCAGCGGTCAGCTCGAGGCGCCGGCGCCGCGGTCCGGCGTGGTCGGTGTCACCACGATTCGCGAGGCCGGCTTCGAGGTTGCCCGCGCGCCGGTCCTGGTGGCCGGCGAGCTCGTCGGTGTCGTCGTCGTCACGCGATCCGTCGCGTCGATCGAGGCTGTCGTCGCGACCAGGGTGAGGTCACTGCGCTGGGTGTTCCTGCTGTCGATCGTCGTCGCCGCCGCGGTCGCATGGTTGCTGGCGAGGACGTGGTCACGCCCGGTGCGGGAGGTCACGGCGGCGATGGCGCGTGCGCCGTTCGCGGCTGATCCGTTGAACCCCGTCCGGCCGACCGGCCCACCCGAGCTGCGTCTTCTCGGTGCCGCGTACAACACGATGGCAGAGGAGGTTCGCGCGCTCGAGATCGCGCGGGACACGGTTGCCGGCGACGTCGCCCATCAGCTGCGGACGCCCCTGACGACCGTTGGACTCCGGATGGACCAGCTCCGAGCCGGCCTCGACGCCGCAGACGAGGACGCGACCCGACGCAATGCCGAGCTCGCGGCGCGTGAGCTGACACGGCTGGGCCAGGTCGTCGACGGTCTCCTCGCTCTGCACCGTGGATCGGTGAACGTCGCCGATCGTTCGGACGTGGACGTCGCCGCGGTCGCGCGCGAGCGGGCCGAGGCATGGGACGACCTCGCACGAGACCGCGGGGTCCGCATCGTGGTCGACGCCCCTACGACCGCGCCGGCGCTCGCGGCGACGCGCGCGGTCGGTCAGAGCCTGGACAATCTCATCGACAACGCGCTGGAGGTGGCGCCGCCGGGATCGACCATCGAGGTGACGGTCGCGACCGAGCACGGTCGAGTGATCGCGGCAGTCCGTGATCGCGGCCCCGGGATGTCGGACGTCGAGCGGCTGCACGCGTTCGACCGGTTCTGGCGCGGGCCGCACGGGTCCGAGCGCGGCCTCGGGATCGGACTGCCGATCGTGGCGGACCTCATGGCGGCGAGCGGCGGTCACGCGGAGCTCCGCGTGGCGCCGGGCGGCGGCGTCGAAGCGGTGCTCACGTTCGAGCCGTCGGGTGATGCCGACCCCGCCGATGCGGGGCCGACGGCGATTCGCCGACCCACCACGCCGCGGTCGCCGGTCCGCCCGCTGCGAGTGCGCATCGCGAGCGGGTTGCTGGTGTCGACGGGAGTCGCCCTCGTCGGAACCGCCGCCGCCGCGACGAACACGCTGCCCCCCGCGATCCAGCACACCGCCGCCGGCGTGTTGTCCCGTCTGGGGGTCTCGGTCCCCGATCCCGGTCCCGGTGGCCCGGCGAAGACGTCTGACCCGACGCGGCCGTCCGACCTGGGCCGAGGTCGTGCGGGAGCTCGGGGTCCGGCCCCGTCGTCGGGCGGTGCCGCCGGTGACTCGTCCGGTCCGGCCGGCGGGAGTCCTGCGTCGACGGACGCGGGAACGCCGGGGACCGACGCCGGCGGCACGGATCCGACCGGCGCCGGTGCGAACCCGGGTACGACGACATCGGGTGGCACGCCGGCGGCGACGGCCCCCGGTCAGACCCAGACCCCGCCGGGTCAGGCCAAGAAGCCGACCACCCCGCCGGGTCAGTCCAAGAAGCCGACCACCCCGCCGGGTCAGGCCAAGAAGCCGACGACGCCCCCCGGTCAGGCGAAGAAGTCGACCACCACGACCTGACGCGGTGCCCGGGGGCCGCGCGGTCGGTCAGCTGCAGCTCGACGTCGTCACCGGGCCGGGATCGCATTCCCGCCAGTTGGTGATGTCGAGCGTCGCGTTCCCGAAGCCGACGATCTGGTCGAGCCGAGCGTCGTACGCGACGTTCATGTTGTTCTTGACCTGGATGTTGTTGGCGTACACCGCACCGTTGAACTCGGCATTGTTCTTGAACGCGACCGGTCCGTTGGGCGCGTACAGCAGCACCGCGGTGTTGTCGTCACCGCTCAGGCTCGACGTGCTCATGTCGAAGTTGTTCTTGATGCCGATCGCGCAATCGCCCGGGTTGCCGCCGTTGGTCGAGCAGCTCGACGCGGGCGCCGCGTACCAGGACGCGAGGACGACGATCTTGTCGGACCCCGCGCTCGCCCCGATCCCGCCCGAGGCGTCGATCGGCGCGTCGGTCGCGATCACGGTGAGATCCCCGGTCACGGTGGTCCCTCCGAGGTCGACGGGGTAGGACGCGCCGCCGCCCGTGATGTAGAAGGTGCCCGAGAGGTTGGACTTGTTGGCGGCGATGTAGCTGTTGAACGTCGCGTAGTCCGCCGGGAACGAGTAGGTGTGCAGCGTCGAGGTCGGGTAGTTCGCGGCGTTGAACGTGAAGGTGGGGATGGGCTTGGTCTCGGAGGCCGCCGTGCAGGTGTTGGGCGTCGAGGTACCCGAGACGGTCGAGGAGATCGAGCCCCACGCCGTCGCCGAGCCTGCGACCGTACCGCTCGATCCGATGCGGTACGTCGAGTGCGACGGGTCGTCGACGCAGCCGGGTGTGGACGACGACGCCTTCGCGTCGCCACCGATCGACGCGCCGTTGGACATGCTGATGCCGTACGAGCCCGTGTAGCCCCCGGACCACGCGTCGCCCTCGACGGTCGAGTTGTTCCCCATCGAGACGTAGCCGGTCGCCGCGGTGACGTTGCCGCTCCCGCCGGTGGCGCCGGCTGGGCAGCTCGGACTCGTCGACGCTCGCACCGCGTCGCCGTTGTAGACCTCGACGTAGGTGTTGGCGTAGATGTCCCCGCACACGTTGTTGTTGTTCTTGGTCGTGACGTCGGACAGCGAGAACAGCGCGTACTTGAACGACACCGGCGGGGCCATCGTCACCCGCAGCCGCCGACTCGACATCGTGCTCGTGGCGGCCCCGACGGTCCCCACCGCGTCGATCTGGTACCGGTTCCGGGCCTGGGCCTCGATGCGGTACTCGTACGTGCCCTCCTCGGTCGTGCCGGAGACGGTGCCCGAAGGGACGACGCCGTCGGAGCTCTGCAAGTAGGCGATGGCCTGGTGGACGCCCGACTCGGCGACGTGCAGGGCCTGTCCCGACGCGCGGTTGCGCGCCGAGGACGTCTCGTCGTGAAAGGCGACGAACATCATCGTCGTGACGAGCATGGTGCCGACGAAGCCGACCATGATCGCGGTCACCAGGGCGATGCCCTGCTCGTCGCGGCGGCGCAGGAGTCGTGTCATGTCGTTCCAGTCAGGGCCGAGGTGCGGTTGCGGAGGTTGACCTCCGAATCGAGCACGAGAGTGGTGGTGGGATAGCCCTTCGGCGACACCGTCAGCGTGATGTCGACCCATTGGACCCCGCTGCCGCCGAGCTCGGGATTGAAGCCGAAGACGGCGGTGTCCGAGAGGTGCGTCTCGATGGTGACCGGGTTCCCGGAACCGACCTTGCGGGTCAGGGTCGTTCCCGATGCGGTGTAGACGACCTGGGTGCTCACGTCGTTGACGTAGGTCGTGAAGGTCACGGTGCTCGTCGACGACGCCGACTCGTCGATCGACGTTGCCTGCCGGAGGTCCTTGGTCATCCGGCTCAGCACGCCGCGCATCTCGTCGAGCGTGCTGGAGCGATTGGTCTGGTACGCCTGGGACTTGGACGTGGTGTCCAGCGCGTCGAAGGTGACGAGCAGCACGACGAGGAGCAGCGTCGACGCGATCATGAGCTCGATGAGGGTCACACCGGCCGCGCCGATGCACCGCTCAGGAGCACTGATTCTTGGACAGCGTGATGATCGAGGAGGCATTGGAGTTGTTCCCAGCGGCGTCGAAGGCCGTGACGTAGAAGCGGGTCGAGGTCAGTGACTTGCTGTGGTCGTCGGAGTAGGAGAGCGACGCGGTGCTCCCGACGAGTGACCACGTCACGCCGTCGGTACTGCGGTAGACGTGGTAGCCGACGAGGTAGAGGTCGGTGGACGCCGTCCAGTGCAACGTCACGGTGCGGGTCGAGCCGTGGCAGGACGCGGTGCGGGTGAGCGAACCGGGCGTCGTCGGGATCGTGGTGTCGAGGATGATCGACTGCGACGTGAGGGACCACGGTGAGCCGCCCGACCAGTATCGGGCCCGGCCGTCGATGGTCTTCGTGCCCTCCCCGGACGTCAGGGTCCACGCCACGGTCGTGCTCGTCGTCGAGTACGTGACGTCAGGTCCCCAGGTCGTGCCGCCGTCGTTGGAGAAGTTGAGGTACATGTTCGGGTCGCTGCAGGCGGCCATGTTCATGGTGATGGTCACGGTCGTGCTCGCGCTGTAGCCGACGCTCGCCCCGGTGCTCCCGGCGACGCTGAAGCTCCCGCAGCCGGACCCGCTCGTTGTGGTCGTCGTGGTGCCCGACGGTGCGGTGGTGCTCGTGGTGCTGGTGCTCGTCGTCGCGGAGGCGCCGAGCGAGACCGTCCCCGGGGTCAGCGTCACCGATTCCCGCAGGATGCGCGAGCCACCGGTGATGGGGACCGTGTGGTACTGGACCACCACGCTCAGCCGCTTGAGGTTCTGGGTGCCGGCGATCCCGGGATCGTCGACCCAGGTCACGTACTGGTAGATGTCCACGACGGTGGTCCCGACCGTCACGGGGGTCTCGAGGTGCTCGATGGGCCCGCTCGGGTCGGTGATGAGCGTCTCGACGAGGCCCTGACCGTTCACGTCGTAGGTCGTGCCCGCGTTGTTCACCCAGTAGTCGGGATCGGTCGGGTCGGAGCTGTGCGAGATGGGTGGGGTCGTGGTCATCAACGCCATCGACGCGTAGTCCACGTCGCGCAGCTCCTCGAGCCGCTTGTTCGCGGCCGCCTCGGCGACCTGGCGGGCACGGGCGAGCTGGACCGCTTTGAAGTTGACGCCGATCGAGAGCGCGATGCCGCTCATGACGAGGGTGAGGACGGCGACCGCGACCATGACCTCGATGAGCGTCATCCCGGACTGCGCCCCGCGGGCGCGCGCGCTCCACACGTGCCGACGGTTCGACTGGCGTGAGATCGCGCGACTCGACTGCCTCGGGGTCCCTAGACGACCATGGGGAATCTCTTGGAGATTTCCTGGGTATCGGCCCGACGCATTCCCAACCTGAGCGAAAGGGTCCGAACGGAGCATCGCATCGGGCGCGCGTGTGGTCAGCCCCGGTATTGGGGATCTTTCGAGGCCCGGGAGGGTTGTCTCGCCCGTCCCCAGGGGGTGGGCGTCCAGGGATCAGAGGCCCGCGGGGACCCCGATCTCCTTCCACACGGCGATCTCCCACGCGGAGGCGATGGGGTCGAGGAACTTCGGCGGCGATTGGTACTTCAGCCGCTGGTCGTACTGGTAGTTCTTGGCCAGGCCGGTCGCGATCGATCCACCCGAGCCCGTGCCCACTGGCCCGCGGTAGCGCTGGCCGATGACCCCGGTGACGCTGAAGGTCCCCGTCGGACCGCCCACGTCCCAGTTCTGGTTCCGCACGCTGTGGTTCACCGCGAGCATCGCGGCCTGGATGGTGGGGTTGGTGAACGGGTTGTTCCGGGCCGACTCGCCGGGGAAGTTGGCGTCCAGGTTGCAGGACGAGCTGGTGTACCCCGAGGAGCACCTCACGGGGTGCCAGACCTCGATGTAGTTGTTGGCGATCAATCCGAGCAGGTCGGTGCCCCCGGAACCGCCCTGGTACGTGAGGTTCCAGGTCACGTCGATGTTGTTGTCGGCCGCGACCGTCAGCCTTCCCTTCAACGTCCCCTCGATGAAGACATCGCCGTCGAAGCAGCCGTACGACGTGGTGTCGTTGGCGATCGGCAACCCGAGCGGGTGCTTCTCGCCGTTGACGTTGAAGCTGCACCTCTTCGTGTAGTTCGGATCGCTCTTCACCGACGGCACGTTCTGGACGTAGATGACCCCGTTGCTCGGCAGGTTGCCGGTGCCGTTCGTCGGGCAGCTGTTGTTCGTCTCGAGGCTCAGGGGGCTCTTGACCGTCATCTGACCACTCGAGAGGAGCTTGATGCGGGTCGGCCCGGTGTAGAGGCACCCGCCGTTCGCGGGCGTCGTCTCGTTCTGGATCGCCGAGTTGCTCGGCGGCAACGAGAGGGGCGGGAGGTAGGCCGGGTCACCCGGGTTCGCGAAGTTGGGGTGACTCGTCGGGCAGTTGTCGCGCCAGCGCTTGCCCGACGTGTTCCAGCTCGTCGACGTGTTGCCGTTGAAGGTCGGGGTCCCACACATCAGGATCGCGTCGTTCGAGTGCAACGGACCGTTGATCGTGTCCGCACTGATGAACTGGATGTCCGAGCAGTTCGAGTTGCGCCCGTCGTAGTAGTGCTTGGAGCAATACACCTGGGCCTGGTTCGCGCTGTACGGCGAGCCGGTGTAGGACGCGGGGTCCTGGGTCTCGTAGTCGGTGAAGTACAGGTAGTCGAGGAAGCTGCGCCGGCGCAGGGTCGCCTGCACGGTCCGCTTGCGGTCGACCACCTTGCCCGTCGACGTGACGACGATCGTGCCGTCGACCCCGAGGTTCGAGGTGTCGACGCTGTAGCGGTAGGAGCCCTGCGTGCCGCCACCCGGGATCGCGACGTACTGGTTGAAGGCGAGGTTGCCGTCCGGCGGCGGGTTCGAGGCCGAATAGAGGTTGTAGCCGGAGTCCTGGTTCAAATGGAAGATGTAGTTGTCGATGCCGGCGTCGGCGGCGTTGAGCGCCGACTGCCAGCTGGCGTCGCGCTTGGACGCCGTCTGGGAACCGAGCCCGTAGTCGAGCGCCGCGACCGCGAGCGCCATCATCACGGTCAGGGCCAGGAGGACCGTGATCATCGCCATGCCGGATTCGCGGCGGTGGGAAGGTGTGGTCGGCATGGCTAGGTCCCCGGCTGTTGGTAGTCGACGTTGGGAAGGCGTACCTGGTTGACGACGGTGACGGCCCGGACGGGCAAGGTCGTCTGCTTCCGCACGACGAGGGTCACGCGCACCGAGTACACCGCGAGCAGACTGGACGAGCTCAACGGCGTCGTGAGCGTGTTGCCGTCCACGTCGTAGAACTCGAAGAGCGGCTGTGCTGCGGTGTTGGCGACGTACTTGCCGACGAAGCGCAGTGTCGGCGCCCCCGTATAGGTGTAGTTCGGCGCGACCGACCCGACATCGGGTGCCCAGACCTGCGAGATCAGGATGTTCGAGGGGTCGACGTAGATCCGGATCTTGCGCGGACCACCCGTCGTGTTGTTCAGGTTGGCGTAGAACGTGACGTCGCGGTCCTGACCCACGACGAACGCCGACGTGCCCGCCTGGAGACGCGCCGCCGTCCGGATGTCCTTCGTGGTCACGTCCATCAGCGTTCGGGCCTCGTCCAGGTTGACCAGTCGGGCCTGCTCGCCGGTGATCGCGTTCTGGGCGCTGTCGACGCTCGAGTAGACGACGGTGAGGACGATCGAGAGGAGCATCAGCGTCGCCACGATCTCGACCATCGAGGACTGGCCGCGTTCGTCCTTCCGGCGCCGCATCAGATGCTCACGTTCGCGGTCGAGGACGCCGTCGCCGCCGGGTCGAGCGACACGACCGGCCAGCTGCCGACGGGGGTCTTGCCCGACGCCTTGATCGTCCAGGTGCCGTACGGCAGCGCCACGAGCGCGTTCCCCGTGCTCGCGGTGAACGTGGCGACGGTCAGGGTCTCGCCGGAGGGACACATCGTGTCGTTGCCGTGGACTGCGACGATCGAGACGGATCCACTCCCCGACGCACGCGTGTAGTTGATCTGGACCGTGCCCGCGGTGACGTTGACCGCCGCCGTTCCGCCCGGCGTCACCTCGAAGGCGTCGTCACGGAGCGCGCCCGGCCAGTACCGGTTCCCGCTCGCGTCCTTCCCCAGCGGGTCGGCATCGGCGCAGTCGCCCGTCCACCCGGTGTAGCCGTCGGTGAAGGGGAACAGGTTCGACAGGGTGCGCACCGTGCCGACGCCGGTGTACACCTTGGTGCCGGTGGGCAGGAACCCGGTGTTGCCCAGGGTGAGGGCCATGCTGTTGGCCGGGGTGCCGCCGAAGTTCCCCGCGATCGTGGCCGTGAGGGACGCCGCGACGTCGTAGTCGAAGGCGACCGAAGCGACCTGACCCGAGTTGACGCCGACCGACTGCGAGGGCGACGCGACGCCCTGACGGTCCACGTACCCGGTGGTCCCGAGCGTCACGGTGTAGGTCCCCGGGGTCAGGAAGGCGAAGAACGCGCACCCCGGGCTCGCGGCCGTCGTCCCCGTCGTGCTCAAGGTCTCGTCGGTCCCCGGTCCGACGACGCGCACCGGCACGCCCGGCGAGGGCGCAGCGCTCCGGTCGCGGACGCGCACCCCGATGTGTCCGAGGTTCGCGTCGTACGAGCCGACGGGTGGGGACAGGACGGTGGACGTCCGGACCGGCTGGACGGCCTTCATGTTCGTCCACGACACGTCGACCGTCGCGCGCAGCACCTGCGGTGTGGAGGCGGCCGAGTCGCACTCGCCGGACGAAGCGGAGCTGTTGATCCACTCGAGGTTCCGGTCGAGCTTGAAGTTCACGCCGTCGACCGCGACCGTCGACGTCGAGAGCCCGGGAACCAAGCTCGTGAAGTCGGCCTGGCGCACCGCGTCGATGTCCTGGCTCGCCAGGTTCGCCGCGACCGTCCGTTCGCGGTTGCTCCGGGCGAGCCCGAGCCCGGCGGTGAGGGTCACGACGATCCCGCCCATCAGGATGCTGAAGATCGACAGCGCCACGATCAGCTCGATCAGTCCGAAGCCCTGTTCGGCGCCGCGCCGCGTGCCGACGATGCGGCGGAGCGCTGCGCGATGGTGGCCGGGATCGTCCCGTGGTGCCATGGTTCCGGGTTCCTCGTGTCGACGGTTCACCTGCCATCGACGCCGGAGACCCGCGGCTTTTCGACCCGCCCGAGTTTTCGACGAAACTTCGACGGATCTTCGATTTCGTCTCGAGCTGATCCGCCGTCGCTCAGCCCCGGGCCGCGGCGGCGCCGGCGCGACGTCCGAAGAAGCTGCCGTCGCCGAGCGAGATGCCGCTGACGTAGCCGTCCGCGGCGATGCCGGCAGTGGTGCGACCCGCGGCGAAGAGACCGGGAATCGGCGCCCCGCTCGGGTCCAGGACGCGGGCGTGGGCGTCGGTGGCCAGGCCGCCGAGCGTGAAGGGCGCGTAGATGGCATCCGAGCGGACGCGCAGGTCGACGGCACCGAGTGGCGGACGGAGCGGGGTCAGGAACTCGGGCGCCTTGTGCCAGGCGGGGTCGATGCCGTCGGCCGCGTGGCGGTTGTAGTCCGAGACGGTCGCCGCGAGCAGCTGTTCCGGCAGACCGACGTCGCGGGCGAGCTCCTCGGCGGTCTCGGCCGCCCACTGGAGCCGCATGCCCACGAAGTTGACCTCGAAGATCTCCTCGCTGACGATCATGAACACCTCGCCGTGTTGCTCGAGCAGCGCGCGCATCCCGATGCGACCGGTGTAGGTGTCCTCGTTCACGAACCGCTGGCCGCGCGCGTTCACCAGGAGGGCGCGGGCCAGTCGATGTGGCGGTCCGATCGGGAGCGCGCACTCCACGGCGTCCATGTTGCGCAATGCCGCGCCGGCGCCCCAACCGAGGCGGATCCCTCGGCCGTCGTCGTTGGGTTGGCCGACCCGCCAGGCGACGTTGGGCTCCAGCGCGGGAGGGCAGTGCTCGCCGAGCATGGCGTCGTTGTGGACGAAGCCACCCGCGGCGAGAACGACGCCACCGGTCGCGCCGATGGCCCGCTGCTCGCCGTCGGCGGCCACGACCGCGCCGGTCACCGCACCGTCCCGGTCGACGACGAGCTGGTCGACTCGAGCGTCCGTGAGCGTCCGGGCGGATGTCGCGGTCAGCGCGGTTCCGAGACGGTCCATCAGGAACCCACCTGCCGTGTCCGGGAACTGCGGGTGGTGGCCCCGGGGGACGGGATCCGCGATCTCGGTGAACGGCCAGGAGTCCTCGCCGCCGGAGAAGATCAGCCCGCTGTCGTCGAAGGGTTCGCGATTGGGCTCGTCGTTGAACTGCGCCTTGAACGGCACCCCGTGCTCGGTGAGCCAGTGATAGTGCGCGACCGAACCCGCGGCGTACGCGTGGACCTTGGCCGGGTCGGTCCGCTCACCGCACGCGGCGAGCAGGAAGCGCTCCATGTTCTCGGCGGTGTCGTCGTATCCGCAGGCGGCCTGGATCGGCGTGCCGCCGCCGAGGTAGATCAACCCACCCGAGAGCGCCGACGTCCCGCCCGGCGCGACCGCGCGCTCCAGCGCAAGCGTCGTCGCTCCCGCCTCCGCGGCCGCGATGGTGGCGCAGGTCCCGGCGATCCCCAGTCCGACGACGAGGACCTCGACGGTCTCCTCGAACGTCGTGGACTCGGCCGGCGCGGGCTCGATCGGACCGGTCTCGCCCATCAGTACTTGCTGATGATCGTGTCGGCGAACCACGTGAGCGAGTCGATCCGGTTCCCGAGGTCGTCGGGATCGGCGCCGGTGAAGTACCAGGGCACGGACTGGATCTCGGTGACGCCGGCCGCCTCGAGGCGCCGGTAGCCGTCGAGATCGAACGCGTCGGTGGCCAGGGCGTTCACCGCGAAGGGAAGGTCCGCGCGCCCGTACTCGGCGCGGTAGGTCCGCAGCGCCGCGCACGCGTCAGTGATCTCGCGGGTGGTGTTCTGCACCGAGATCCATCCGTCGGCGAGCCGCGGCGGCGCGGCGCAGGCCGGGTTCGGAGAGACCCCCGACGTAGATGGGAACGGGCAGCTCCGGCGCCGGCGACATCATCAGCCGGTCGAAGTCGTAGTGGTCCCCGTGATACTCGATCCAGGCCGGCCCACCTCCCGCACAGGCAAGACGCAGGATCTCGATCATCTCGTTGGCGCGTTTGCCGCGGGTGCGCATCTCGGTGTGCGTCCAGGCGAACTCCTCGGGGATCCACGAGAGCCCGACGCCCAGCGCGATGCGGTCGTGGGAGAGCGCGGCCAGCGACGAGAGCTGCTTGGCGACCATCAGGGGGTCCCGGATCGGCAGCTTCACCACGTTGGTCAGGAAGCGGATCCGCTCGGTGACCGCGGCCATCGCGCTGATCGAGACGAAGGGATCCGGGAACGACGTGTCGGGTGCCCAGAACCGGCCGCCGTCGGCCGAGTACGGGTAGTCGGCGGACACGTGCTCGGGGAAGAAGACCGAATCGGGCACGGTGATGCTGTCGAAACCCGCTGCTTCGGCGGCGCGCGCCATCGGCAGGAGGTGGTCGACGGGGAACATGGGGAACGCGACCGTCCAGCGCATCACACGTCTCTTCTGCTCGCGGCGTCTACAGGTCGGGGAGCCCGAGGGCGAGATTGGCCTCTTCGAGACCGCCGTCGACCTCGAAGATCTTCCCCGTGACGAAGCTCGCGGCCGGGGACGCGAGGTACAACGCGCAGAGCGCGATGTCGTCGGGTTGGCCCAGCCGTTTCAGCGGCGTGCCGTCGACCATCTGGTTCCGGATGCCGTCGTCGGTCAGGACGGTCTCGAGTGCCGAGCGTCGCGACGGATCCGACCGCGATCGCGTTGACCCGCACCTTGGGCGCGAGGTCGGCGGCCATGAGCCGGGTGAGATGGGACAGGGCGGCCTTGGCCGTCCCGTAGGCGCTGAACCCCCGGTCGCGGAGGCGGCCGATCGCGGACGAGATGTTGACGATGGCGCCCTCGCCCTGTTCGAGCATGTGCGGGACCGCGGCCTTGGACAGTACGAACGCCGTGGTCGTGTTGAAGTGGAACGCTCGCTCGAGGTAGCCGGGGCTGGTGTCGAGGAACGGCCGGGGTGGCGTGCCCCCTGCGTTGTTCACCACCACGTCGATCCGCCCGAGCTCCTCGATCGTCGGTGTTCGCGAGGGCCACGAGGTTGTCGGTGTCCGAGACGTCGGTCGGGAACGACCGAGCGCGCGGCGCCCGAACGCGCGGATGTCGGTGGCGACCTCCTCCAGCTGGGTGGCGGTCCGGGACGCGAGCACGACGTCGGCGCCGGCCTCGGCCAGGGCGCGGGCCGTGGCGGCGCCGATGCCGCGGCCGGCACCGGTGACGACCGCCACCCGGTCGTCGAGACGGAATCGTTCGAGCACGTGCGCCCTCCTCGTGTGCGCCGGCGACCGTAGCCGGACTCGCCGGCCGAGGAAGCCGTCGCCCGCACGGACGGCGGCGTTATGGTTCCGGCCGGGGAGGCGGGACATGGCGGAGGGAGCGGCGCAGCCGGCGGGGAGCTCACGCGCCGGCGGTGTCGGTTCGGTCGGTGTCGAAGCACTTCGGGAAGGTCGTCGCGGTCGACGACGTCTCGGTCGACATCTCGGCGGGCGAGTTCTTCTCGTTGCTCGGGCCGTCGGGCTCGGGCAAGACCACGATGCTGCGCATGATCGCGGGCTTCGAGCTCC
The DNA here is from genome assembly GCA_963752335.1 of uncultured Acidimicrobiia bacterium. Taxonomy (GTDB): domain Bacteria; phylum Actinomycetota; class Acidimicrobiia; order IMCC26256; family JAENVU01; genus JAENVU01. Next base: position 448,635 of record CAVVXW010000003.1, read on the forward strand.
CGACCGGCGGGCATCGAGCTCGACGGTCAGGACGTGACGCGCCGTCCCCCGTTCGACCGCGACGTGAACACGGTCTTCCAGGACTACGCGCTCTTCCCGCACATGAAGTCGCCCAGAACATCGAGTACGGGCTGCGGGTGAAGGGCGTGGCCAGGCGGGAGCGGCGCGAGCGCGTCGAGCGAGGCCCTCGCCGCGGTGCGCCTCGACGGCTTCGGCGATCGCAAGCCGCATCAGCTCTCGGGCGGGCAACGGCAGCGGGTGGCGCTCGCGCGGGCGCTCGTGAACGAGCCGAAGGTGCTCCTGCTCGACGAGCCGCTCGGCGCGCTCGACCTCAAGCTCCGCGAGGAGATGCAGGTCGAGCTGGGCGAATCCAGCGCGACGTCGGCATCACGTTCATCTTCGTCACCCACGACCAGCGTGAGGCACTGACCATGAGCGACCGGGTCGCGGTGTTCGACGAGGGACGGATCGAGCAGATCGGGACGCCGCGCCGAGATCTACGAAGCGCCCGCGACGGAGTTCGTCGCGAGCTTCGTGGGGACGTCGAACTTCATCGACGGCGACGCCGCGCCGCGCCCTGTTCGGGTCGCGACGGCCCGTGCACGATCCGACCCGAGCGGGTCACGGTCGCGTCACCGCGGACGATGCCGGCGAGCCCGGCCCGGACGGGATCGCACGCGGACGGCGTCGGTCACGGACGTGCAGTACCACGGCGACGGCATCCTGCGTGCGCGTCGACGCTCGACGCCGGTGGCTCGCTGTCGGCGACGGTCGCGAACGTCGGCGCACGCGACGACCCGCACGCGGTCGATCGTGTCCGGGTCGCCGTTCGTCGCGCGGACGCCCTGGCGCTCCGCGCCTACGGGTATCTCGAATCATGACCAACTGACAGGAGCAAACAATGAAACGAATCGAACCGGCTGCGGTGCTCTCGCTCGCGGCTGCGCTCTTCGTCGCTCGCGGCATGTGGCAGCAGCAGCAGGTCCGTCGGGGAAGACCCGTCGGGCGGCGACGCTCGGAGGGGGGCAAGGTCTCGATCCTGGCGTGGCCCGGTTACGCCGAGGACGGATCGAACGATCCGAAGGATACGACTGGGTCACGCCGTTCGAGAAGGCAACGGGCTGCAAGGCGACGGTGAAGTACCTTCGGGACGTCCGACGAGGCGTTCAAGCTGTTCAAGCACCGGCCAGTACGACGTCGTGTCGGCGTCGGGTGACTCGTCGCTGCGCATGGTCGCCGACGGCGACGCCGCGGTGATCAACACCGCAAGGTCACGACCAACTGGAACGACCTCGCGCCGTTCCTGAAGGCGAAGCCTGGAACAGGTCGACGGCAAGGTCTACGGCGTGCCGCACGGCTGGGGCGCCAACCTGCTGATGTACAACAAGGACGTCGTGAAGCCCGCGCCCGACAGCTGGGGCGCGGTGTTCGAGCGCGAGCTCGCCGTACAAGGGCAAGATCACTGCCTACGACTCGCCGATCTACATCGCCGACGCGCGCGCTGTACCTCGATGAAGACGAAGCCCGACCTCGGGATCACGAACCCGTACGCGCTCGACGACGACGCAGTTCCAGGCCGCGGTCGACCTGATGAAGCAGCAGAAGCCGAACATCGGCGAGTACTGGAGCGACTACCTGAAGGAGCAGGAGGCGTTCACGAAGGGCAGCCTCGTGCTCGGCACGACGTGGCAGGTGATCACCAACGGCGTCGCAGGCCGACAAGCGTCACCGCCGGTCGACAGGCGATCATCCCGAAGGAAGGCTCGACCGCGTGGTCCGACAGCTGGATGCTGTCGACGCAAGTCGAAGAACCCGAACTGCGCCTACAAGTGGATCAACTGGATCACGAAGCCCGTCGTGCAGGCCCAGGTCGCCGAGTACTTCGGTGAGGCGCCCGGCCAACCTGCAAGGCGTGCACGCTGACGACGCGACAAGAACTTCTGCACGCACCTACCACGCCGACGACACGGCCTTCTACGAGCAGCTCTCGTACTGGACGACGCCGACGGCGAAGTGTCTCGACGGTCGGACCGACGTGACGTGCAAGGACTACACGGACTGGACCGCGGCGTGGGACGAGATCAAGGGCAGCTGACGCCCGGATGCGGGGGCGGGCCGCGCACGGGCCCGCCCCCCGTCCGTCCGACGCATGACGCGAATCGTCTCGACCCCGAGAGCGCCGGCGGGCTCCGCCGCCGCGTCGCCGCGCTTCTTCGCGCGCCACCCGCGGCTCGCTCGGGCGCTCCAGCTCGGCGGCCCGGCTGGCTGGCTGCTCGTCGTCTACATCGGTTCGCTCGCCGCGCTGCATCGTCACGTCGCTGTACCACTCGTGGACGACCCGACCGGGCTGGTCACCAGCTCGACACGTCGCTCGGGCTCGGCAACTATCGACCGTGGTGTCTCGAGCACCGGTGTACCGCGACGGTCGCGTTCCGCACGCTCGGCGCCGCGGTCGACGCGTCACCGTGATCGACTGCGTTGATCGCGCTGCCCGTCGCGTTCTACATGGCCAAGGTCGCGTCGCCCGCTGTCGCGGCGGCTGCTCGTCGTCGGCGGTGACGATGCCGCTCTGGGCCGGGTACCTCGTCAAGGGCTACGCGTGGCGGGCGCTGCTCGACCCCGGCGGCGGTGTGCTGCACGAGGTGTTCGGCCACACGCCCGGGTTCGGGTACTGCGGGCTCGGTCGTGGTGCTCGCGTACCTGTGGTTGCCGTACATGGTGATCCCGATCTTCGCCGGGTTCGAACGCCTCCCGAACTCGTTGCTCGAGGCGTCGACCGATCTCGGCGCGAAGGCGGGCCGCACGTTCGTGAGCGTGGTGCTGCCCGCAGATGCGTGCCGTCGCTCGTCGCCGGTTCGATCTTCACGTTCTCGCTCACGCTCGGCGACTTCTACATGAACCGGATCGTCGGTGGGACGACCGAGTTCATCGGCAACATCGTGTACCGCGAGTTCTCGCGTCGACCTGCCGTTCGCGGCCGCGTACGCCGACGGTGCCGATCGTGATCATGGTCGTCTACCTGCTCGCGGTCGCGCCGCACCGGCGCGCTGGAGGAGTTGTAGCCATGTACCTCTCGTCGTACCGCCCGCTGGATGCTGCGAGCTTCGACCGCGCTCGTGCTGCGTCGTGCTCTACGCCCCGATCGTCTACGTCGCCCGGCTCAGCGTGAACACGGCGCCGAACTACGCGTGGCCGCCGCGCGGGTTCACGCTCGAGTGGTGGCAGAAGGCGGCTACCACGAGAACGGTCCGCGCGACGCGCTGTTCCGTTCGGTGCAGACCGGGCTTGACCGCCATCGGCGATCGCGCTGGTCCTCGGCACGCTCGCGGCGTTCGCGCTGACCCGGTCGACCGGTTCTTCGGCCGCAACGCCGTGAGCCTCTTCATCGTGCTGCCGATCGCGCTGCCGGGCATCGTCACCGGTATCGCGCTGCTCTCGGGCTTCCACCGCGTCGGCATCGATCTGTCGTCGTTCACGACGCTGGTCGTCGCCCACGCGACCTTCTGCATCGTGATCGTCTACAACAACGTCGTCGGCCGCGTCTGCGCCGGCTGTCGCCGAATCTCCGCGAAGCGTCCGCCGATCTCGGCGCCGACGGCTGGCAGACGTTCCGGCTACATGACGTTCCCGCTGATGCGGACGGCGCTGCGTCGCCGGTGGCCTCCTGGCCTTCGCGCTGTCGTTCGACGAGATCATCGTCACCACCTTCACGGCCGGAGTGGGGTACAAGACGCTGCCGCTGTGGTTCGCCGACAACTTCTCCCGGCCGAACTGCCATCCCGACCGTGAACGTCGTGGCGACCTTCGTGGTGTTCGCTTCGGTGATCCCGGTCTGGATCGCCCAGCGGCTCACCGACACCGGGCCGAGATCCGCTGAGCGCTGGGGCACGCCGGGGCGGAACCGCGGCCGGTTCCGGAGGCGGGGTTGGTACGGTCCGGCACATGGCGGAGGATGAAGTCAGCCGGTCGGCCGGGTCATCGGTACCGAGGACAGCACTCCGCTGTCGTTACTGGGTCGCGCTCGCACCGGATCAGTACCTCCAGCTCGACGACGTCGTCGTCACCGACCGTGCGCTCCCCGGCGCCGAAGGCTCGAGTGCGACTCTCCGGGGTGGTCACCCAGGTCCGGGCCCGCCAGGAGGGGGCCCGCTTCGACTCGGACGTCTTCCTCGTGGCCGACGGTGTGCTCCCGGCCGAGACCGTCGAGGCAGCCGAGGTCAGCACCACCGCGGCTCGAGCCGGAGACGTTCGTCCCGCCGAGCCCGGGGGCACCGGTCCGCCGTGCCGTCGGCGCCGAACGCGACCACGCGTTGATGTTCGACGCCATGGAGCGCCGGATGCCGATCGGACTGGGTCGCGACGGCGCGCCGGTCTGTACGCCAACGTCGACTTCCTCGACGGCACCCGCGGGGCGCACGTCAACATCAGTGGCGTCTCGGGCGTCGCGACCAAGACGACCTACGCCACGTTCCTGCTCTACTCGATGTTCCAGTCCGGGGTGCTCGGCAGCGAAGCCGACGAACACCAAGGCGCTGATCTTCAACGTCAAGGGCGAGGACCTCCTGTTCCTCGACCACGAGAACGTCCGCCTCGATGAGGACGGCACGCGCGCGGTACGTGGCGCTGGGGCTGCCGGCCGGAGCGCTTCGAGAGCGTGGCCGTGAAGGCACCGCCGCGCCGCGGCGACATCAACGCCGGCCCCGACACCGCGACCCGCACCACGCGGCGTGTCGTCGTTCTTCTGGACGCTCGAGGACTTCGTCACCGGCGAGCTGCTCCCGTTCGTGTTCGCCGACGCGGAGGACGAGCGCCAGCAGTACACCATGGTGATCCACCAGGTGATGCGGCGTCTGGCCGACGGCGAGGCCACGCGGCGAGGACGGGAGGTGGCGCGTCGACGGCGTCACGCTCACGACATACCGGGATCTCGTGGAGCTGATCGTCGCCCGGCTCAACGACGAGGACCCGCAGGTCGTCGGGGAGTGGGCCGGCCGTGCGGTCGGCGCGGGCACGATCAACGCCTTCGTCCGTCGATTGCTCTCCTCGCAACGCGCGCTCGGGGCCCTGATCCGCGCCGACGTCGCCCGGCGCGACGACCGTCTCATCGACACCGTGAACGGCGCGCAGGTCACGGTGGTCGACATCCACAACCTGGCCGATCGCGCGCAGCGGTTCGTCGTCGGGGTCACGGTGAAGCGCGGCGTTCGAGGCCAAGGAGGAGACCGGAACCCGCAAGCCGCTCCTCTTCCTCGTCCTCGACGAGCTCAACAAGTACGCGCCGCGTGAGGGCACGAGCCCGATCAAGGAGATCCTCCTCGACGTCGCCGAACGCGGGCGCAGCCTCGGCATGATCCTCGTCGGCGCCGAGCAGACGGCGAGCGAGGTCGAGCGGCGCGTGATCGCGAACTCGGCCGTGCGGGTGGCCGGCCGCCTGGATCCGGCCGAGGCGATGCGCCCGGAGTACGGATTCCTGCCGGCGGTGCACCGCGACCGGGCGCGCATCGCCAAGCCGGGGACGATGTTCGTCTCCCAACCCCAGTTGCCCGTGCCGCTCGTCGTCGAGTTCCCCTTCCCGGCCTGGGCCACCCGCCCGGAGGAACGCGTGCCCGACGCGCCGAGCCGCGGATCCCTTCGCCGGGCTCCCGGGTACGTGACCGTGTCCGGGGGCGACCGTTGAAGCTCCTCCACACCTCGGACTGGCACGTCGGCAAGACGATCCGCGGTCTCTCCCGGCTGGACGAGCACGCGGCGGTGCTGGGCGAGATCGGTGAGATCGCGCGGCGCGACGAGGTCGACCTGGTGCTCGTCGCGGGTGACCTGTACGAGACGGCGTCGCCGTCGGCCGAGGCCGAGCGGGTGGTGATCGACGCGCTGCTCGACCTTCGCACGTCCGCGCCCGTCGTGGTGATCGCCGGCAATCACGACAACCCGGCGCGGTTCGAGGCGCTGCGCCCGCTCGCCGAGCAGGTGGGGATCACGGTCCGGGGCCGGGTCGCGGCCCCCGCGAAGGCGGTGTCGTCGTGCTCGACACCCGGCGCGGCGAGCGGGCCCGGATCGCCCTCCTCCCGTTCTGCTCGCCCCGCTACTCGGTACGCGCGGCCGACCTCATGGAGCTCGACGCCGCTGCCGCGGCAGGAGAGTATGCACAGCGCCTGGCCGCCATCGTCGGGGCGCTGTGCGCCGACCCGGATCCGGACGCCGTGAACCTGCTGGTGGCGCACTGCATGGTGCGCGGGGGCACGGTGGGCGGTGGTGAGCGTGCGGCCCAGACCGCGTTCGAGCCCTACTGGCTGTCGGCCACCGCGTTCCCGCCGTCGCTCGCCTATGCGGCGCTCGGCCATCTGCACCTCGCCCAGCGCGTGCCGTCGGGCGGCCCGGTCTGGTACTCCGGCTCGCCGATCCAGGTCGACTTCGGCGAGGCCGGTGCGGGCAAGCACGTCCTGCTCGTCGACGTCACCGCGGGAACTCCGGCGCAGGTCCGGGAGGTTCCCCTGACACGCGGCACCGAGCTGCGGACCGTCTCCGGCACGATCGCCGAGCTGGAGGCCATGGCGGGGACCGACGTCGGCGACGCGTGGCTGCGGGTGCGCGTGGAAGGTGCGCGACGGGCGGGACTCGTCGACGACGTGCGGTCGTGGCTCGGGGACCGGGTGGTGGAGGTCCGCGTCGACCGGGATCACGACGGCCCGGAACCCGTGACCGAGCGCCGGGGGCGTACCCCGCACGAGCTCTTCGACGAATACCTCGCCGAGGAGGGCGTCGAGGATCCGAGGCTCGGGAGGCTGTTCGCGGAGCTGCTCGAGGCGGAGACCACCCGATGAGGCCGATCGTCGGTGACGATGGTCGGGTTCGGCACGTTCGCAGATCCGGTGACCGTCGACTTCGAGGGGCTCGACGTGTTCGCGCTCGTGGGGCCGACGGGCTCGGGCAAGTCGACCGTCATCGACGCGATCTGCTTCGCGCTCTACGGATCGGTCCCGCGCTACGACGATCGCCGCGCGGTCGGGGCGATCGTGCACGCCCAGGCCGCCGAGGCGAAGGTCTCGCTCACGTTCGAGCTCCGCGGCCGGCGCTACGTGGCGGCGCGGGTGGTGCGCCGCGACGCCAAGGGCAAGGCCTCTACCCGGGACGCGAGGCTCGAGACCGTCGACGGCGAGGTCCTGGCGGGCACCGCGGGAGATGGAGGCCGTCGTGCCGGCGTGCCTGGGGCTGGACTTCGACCAGTTCACGCGAGCCGTGGTGCTGCCGCAGGGCGACTTCGCCCGATTCCTGCACGACAAGCCGGCCGCCCGCCAGGATCTCCTGGTCCAGCTCCTCGGGCTCGACGTCTACGAGCGGATGATGCAACGTGCCCGGACGATCGCGTCCGAGACCGAGGCGTCGGTCGCGGCCGACCGCAACCGGATCGACGCCCTCGCAGGTGCCACGCCGGCCGCACGAGCGGCGTTGGTCGCCCGTCGGGCCGAGTGCACCGCAACGCGGGACCGATGGCGCGCCCGCCGACCGGAGCTCGAGCAGCTCGTGGCCGCGGCGAGCGCGGCCGACGCCGAGGCCGCAGCCGCGGTCGAGCGCGCCGGCATCCTCGCCGAGGTTCGGCCTCCTGCCGACCTGGACGAGTTGTCCGGGGCGCTCCGCGCCGCGGAGGTCGCCGCGACGGCTGCGACCGTGGAGTTGGAGCAGGCGGTTGCCGCGATGACCGCGGCGGAGACGACACGCGCGGAAGCCGGGGCGCGCGACGAGCTGATGGAGGCGCGGCGGGCCCACGAGCGGCGGCACGAGCTGGATCGGGATGTCGCCACCTTGCGGAAGCAAGCGGAGTCGCTCGCGCCGCGGCGCACGAAAGCCGTCGAGCGCGCGAGCGCGGCCGAGGCGCACGTCGAGCGGCTCCGAGCCGCGAACGCGACGGTCGTCGTGCGCGAGCACCTCCACGCGGGTGAACCGTGTCCGGTGTGCGAGCAGATCGTCGAGCAGCTGCCGGCCGCCGGCGCGATCGAGGATCTCCGGACCGCGCGGGAGGCGGCCCGGGACGCCGCGACCACGGCTGAGCGTCTGGACCGCGAGCACGCCGAGCTGGAGGCTCGAATCGCCGATCGCGTCGGGATGCTCCGGGAGCTCGACGAGCGGCTCGGGAGCCTCCCGACGCCGGCCGAGGTCGGCGCCGCCCTGGAACTGATCGAGACGGCGGACACCGCGCTGACCGCGGCGCGCGAGCGCGACGCGGCGGCTCGACGAGCGCTCGCGGCCGCGACCGACGCCCGGACCGCCATCCGCGAGCGGGGCCGGTCCGCCCGGGCCTCGTTCAGGACCCAACGTGATGTCGTCGCTCGGGCCGGTCTCGACCGCCCCGCCCGAAACCGACGATCTCGCGGCTGACTGGGAGACCCTCGTCGCGTGGTCGCGCGGCGGCCCGACCCGAACACGAGCAGACGGCCGCAGACGCGTCCGTCCGGGCGGCGCAGGCTCGGGACCAGCTGCGCGAAGCGCTGACCGCGGTCGTGGCCGAGGCGGTCGGCCTGGGGTTGGACGCCGGTCCCGACGCCGGTCTCGACGAGCTGCTCGCAGCCGTCGCCGCCGAGTCACGACTGCTCGAAGACCGCGTCGAGCGCTTCGACGCCGACGTGAAGGAGCGTGAGCGCCTGATCGAATCTGCCGCGGCCCGCGCCGAGGAGTCGGTCGTCGCCGGTGAGCTGGCGCGCCTGCTCGACGCGAGCCACTTCGAGCGTTGGCTCGTCAGCGAGGCGATCCAGCGCCTCGTCGCGGGTGGGTCGGTCCGGCTCGCGGAGCTGAGCGGCGGCCGGTACTCCTTCGCCACGGATCCAACCGGCCGGGATCTCCTCGTGGTGGACCACACCCAGGGTGACGAGCGCCGCTCGGTGCGCACGCTCTCGGGCGGGGAGACGTTCCAGGCGTCGCTGGCGCTGGCGCTCGCGCTGTCGGACGAGCTCGCCGACCTCGCGGCCGACGGCGCGGCGCGCCTGGAGTCGATCTTTCTCGACGAGGGGTTCGGGACGCTCGACGCCGAGACGCTCGAGACCGTCGCGACCACGATCGAGAACCTCGCTGCCGGCGACCGGATGGTGGGCATCGTCACCCATGTCCCCGAGCTCGCGGCCCGGATACCGGTGCAGTTCCGCGTCGCACGGCGCGGCCGGTCCTCGACGGTCGAGCGGGTGCTCACGTGAGGTTCACCGTCGATCCGTGGGACCCCAGCTACGGCAGCGCGATCGAGGGCGTGCCCGAAGAGAGCGAGGTGACCGTCGACCCCGACGTCGAGACGCCCGCCGGGGCGTGGGCGCCCGTCCGGACGCGAGTCGCGCGTGCAGAGGAGGTGCTCTTCGTCGACGGAGTACGCCGGATCGACGCGCCGCGTCTGGATCGAGGACGACGCCGGCGGGGTGCAGCCCGGAGTCTGCGCGAGCTACGCCGCCGGAGTCGTGCAGGCGGGCGCACGCGCGGAGATCGTCGCGACCGTCGTCGGCCGCGGCCTGTTCAGCGCCTCCCGCGCGATGCGACCCGTCGCGACGCGGTATCCGGAGGTGACCTACGCGCCGTTCGTGGCCGGTGATTCGACACCCGAGGCTCGCTGGATCGCGATCCAGGATCAGATGGCCCGGCGCGAGGTGGAGATGGCCGAGCGGGCCCGCGTCCTCGGCGCCGTTGACACCCTGGTCGTCCTCGACGGGCCCGTCACCAACCGGACGCACATTCCCGGCGCGGTGGGAGTGATCAAGACCCACGCCGTCGCGTACCTCCCGCCACCCTTGCACGCGTTCGTGGGGAGCCTGCCCGTCGGCACCCGGACCCCGGTCTTCACGATCGGCGGTCGGGGGAGCCGGCACTCGTGGTACCTGCGGCTTCCCGGCGGCGGAGACGCACCGTGGTCGGGGGTGGTGCGGTGCGAGTGCTCGTCGGATCTCGCAGCCGCGGACGCGATCGGCGTGGCCGACGTGGTGGCTGCCACCGTCCCCCGCTACGCCAGCGAAGCCCACAAGGATCCGCGCGCGCCGCAGAACCTCTACCCGGTCGGCGGGCTCGAACGTGAGCTGCGTCGCCGCCTCGGCGATGCCGAGTTGCTCTACCGCGCCCTGCGGGTCAGCGCGACCGTGCCGCGCGCCTGATTTCGCCGTCGCGGTTCAACCGGCGGGGCCCGGGATGTCGATACGACAGCGATGCGACGGCGATCGGGAGCCCGAGGACGTGTGCTCGTGGCGGCCCTGGTCGTCGGCACCGCCGCCGGGGCGCTCCCGGCCGCCGCCACGCCGGTGCCGGGCGCGCCGACCTGTCCGACCTTCCCCGCGGATTCGTACTGGCACGCAAGGGCCGATGCCCTCCCGGTGGACCCGAGCTCGGACACCTACGTTGCCAACGCGGGCGCGGGATCCGCGTTGCACGCCGACTTCGGCGCCGGGCTCGACGCGGGTGGTCCGATCGGCATCCCGTACACCACGGTTTCGGGGACCGAGCCCAAGGTCCCGGTCGTGTTCGACGACGCCGACGAGAGCGACCCCGGCCCGTATCCCGTGCCGCCCGGCGCACCGATCGAGGGTGGCGCCGCGAGCAGCGGCGACCGGCACGTCCTCGTCGTCGACCGAGACCATTGCGTGGACTACGAGCTGTACGCCGCGTATCCGCACGGTGGTGGGACGTCGTGGTCGGCGGGGTCGGGGGCGGTCTTCGACCTGACGTCGAACGCGATGCGGCCGCGCGGCTGGACGAGCGCGGACGCCGCCGGGCTTCCGATCCTCCCCGGACTGGTGCGCTACGACGAGGTCGCGGCCGGCGAGATCGACCACCCGATCCGCATCACACTGGCGCGTACCGATCGCAGGTTCGTGTGGCCGGCGCGCCACCAGGCCGGCGTCGCGGACGCGACCGCCGCGCCGATGGGCGCGTGGCTCCGGCTCAAGCCGACCGTCGACGTCTCGCGCTTCGGCCCCCAGTCCCGGGTGATCCTGCGCGGACTCCGTGATCACGGGGCGATCGTCGCGGACAACGGATCCTCCTGGTTCCTCTCGGGGGTCCCCGACGCCCGCTGGGACAACGACGACCTCCACGGCCTCGGCGTGCTCCGGGGGTCCGACTTCGAGTTCGTCGACGCGTCCTCGCTCGCAGCCGATCCCGACTCGGGTCGCGTCTCCACCACACCGGTACGCAGCGACCTGACCGGCGGTCTGACGCTCGACGGGTTCGGCGGTCTGCACCGCTTCGCGGTCGGCGCGGGCCGCGTCTCGGACGGGTGCGTGGTGCGCCCTACTGGGACGGATGGGACATCGCCCGCGGCGTGGCGCTCCTCCCGGACCGGTCGGGTGGGTACGTGCTCGACGGGTTCGGCGCCCTGCATCCCTTCCGGATCGGTATCGGCGCCACGCCGCCCCGCGTCGCGGGTCTGCCGTACTGGAACGGTTGGGACATCGCCCGGGCGGTCGCCGTGCTGCCCGACGGCTCGGGTGGGTACGTGCTCGACGGGTACGGGGGTCTGCATCCCTTCCGAATCGGCACCGGCGCGATGCCCCCGCGGGTGACCACCGGCCCCTATTGGCCGGGGTGGGACGTCGCGCGCGGCTTCGCCGCGAGTCCCGACGGCCGGGGCGGCTATCTCGCGGATGCGCTCGGCGCCGTGCATCGGGTCGCCTTCGGTCGTGGTGCCCTCCCCCGTCGGCTCCGAGCCACGTTCGTGACGAGGTCGGGCGCGACTCGGGGCATCGCGGTGGTCGCCGACGCCACCGGCGGGTACACGATCGACGACCGCGGCGGTCTGCACGCCTTCGCCGTCGGGACGAACCCGGTCGCGCCGCCACCGCGCGGCGCGCCGCGTTGGACGTGGTCGATCGCGCGAGACGTCGCCACCTGAGTCGCCCGACTCGACGAGGCGTCGCGTGCGAAGATCGGACGATGATCGAGGAGCCCACCCCCTCCGTCCTTCCGTCCACCGTCCTCACGGCCGGTGAGCCCTTGGAGCCACCCGGTCGCGCGGTCGGTCACGTCAGCACGACCGTCGCCGACGCGAGCCGCGGGAACCGCACGCTGCCAGTCGACTGCTGGTACCCCGCTGAGCCGGGTGCGGTCGGCGCCACCTCCGCCTACGAGCTGCTCCCCGGTGTCGCGTTCACCGCGTCGGCAACCGAAAACGCATTGCCGGTGCCGGGCCGATGCCCCCTCGTCGTCTGGTCCCACGGGCGGGTCGGTACACGTTCGTCCTACGTGATGCTGTGCGAAGGGCTCGCCCAGCGGGGGTACACCGTGATCGCATCCGATCACCCGGGCGACACGCTGTTCGACTGGATGACGGGGACCGCGGTCGATGACGCGACCAACGAGTCGCAGCGCGTGGGTGACGTCTCGTTCCTCCTCGGCGCCGTCCACCGCGGCGAGCTCCGTGGACTCCCCGAGGTCGACCTCGACGCGATCGCGATCGCCGGGCACTCGTACGGTGCCTGGACGGCCTACGCGTGCGCCGGGGGCGACCTCGGCCGCGGGATCCGCGCCGTCGCCGGACTCGAGCCGTTCACGCGGACGCTCCCACGCCGGGTGCTGAAGGCGATCGACGTGCCCGCACTGCTCGTCGCCGGCGCCCAGGACCGGACGACGCCGCCGGCGACGGACGCCGATCGCGCGTTCGCGGCGTTCGGGTCCGCCGACGCCCGCCGCGTCGACATCGCCGACGCCGGCCATCAAGCGTGCAGTGATGTCGGGCTCTACCTCGAGCTCGCACCGCAGGTCGCGGGGATCCCGGATCTCGTCGCCGGGTTCATCTCCTCGATGGCCGCGGACGTCACCGGCACCCCCGATGATCCCTGGCGCCCGGCGGTCCGACTGCACCTCGAGATCCTCGGCGGCTGGCTCGACGAGGTGATGGGCACCCGTACCGTCCCCGTGGGGCGAGGACTTGCGGCCGTCGCGGAGCGGCCCGGGGTGACGGTGCGCCCGGATCCGCGCTGACCGGCGTCCTACTGCGGTCCCGACCACCCTCGGTCGACGATGCCGGTCTCGTAGCACCCGAGCAGGTGCTCGAGCCACGCCCGCGACTCGCCGAGCCCCCCCGGTCGGTTGCGCTCCAACCACAATCGCTCGTGCTCGGCGATGACGGGCCGGAGCGCTCTCGCGAGCGACGCTCTGGTGTCGGGCGCGGTCGCGGCAAGCGCCCCGCCGACCGCGAGGCGGGCTCGGGCATCGGCCGCGAGGACGCGGACCAGCGCGATCGAGTTGCGCAACTCGGCGACCAACAGCGACGCGTCGTCACGCGCCGACGCCACATCGCCGAGACGCAGGTCCAGGGCCTCCAGAGTCGCGTCGACCCGGGCGTACTCCTCGTCGGTGGCACCGCTCAGGGGGCCGCGTCCGACGTCCAGCTGGGGGAAGTACAGCGGCAGCACCAGCGTCGCGACGTTCCACACCTGGGGCGTGAGGATCCGGTGTACGTCGCCGAGCTCGATGACGACCGCGCCGAGGGTGCCACTCGGATCGTCGTAGCAATGGGCGCTGAGTGCGGCCGCGAGGTCGACGTCCCGGTTCGTCGCCGCGCACCATCCCATGCCCGCTGCGTACGCGAATCCGGGGTCGCTGACCGCGGGGTACTGGAGGTGGCCGTTGTCCCCCCAGTCGGTCGTGAGCATCCCCTCCGCCCCGTGCGTGGCCGCGGCGTCGGTGGCCTCGGCGATGTCGGCACGCATGTTGGTGGTGCGGCCGAGGATCGTCAGCCAGCTCGAGGTGCCGGGCGCGACCCAGCGGGGAACACCGGCGGCCTCGAGCGCAGCGAGCCGCGCGTCCCAGGGATGCCCGGCGTCGTAGCCCCACTCGCACACCGTCACGCCCGCAGGGATCTCGCCGAGCCGGTCGGGGTGGCCCGCGAGGATGTCGCCCCAGATCAGCAGCTCGCGGCCGTCGACCTCCGGCAGTCCGCGCAGCGTGACGATCCATGCGAGGTAGTCGTCGAAGCGCTCGGCGGGGAGCTCCCACGGCTCGTCCAGGCCCACGTGCACGAACCGGCCGTCGGAGAAGTGGGGCAGCAGGTCGGTGAGGAGCTCCCGGACGAGCGCCAGTGACCCCGGTGCAGTCGGCTCGATCGTGCTCGGCGGTCGGTGCATGCCCATCATCACGTAGCCGTGGGGGTCCATCGCGAGACCTCGGTACGGCTCGTGCAGCAGCCAGCGGTTCATGTGTCCGAGGCAGTTCTGGTTCGGCACCAGCGCGATGTGCCGCTCGCGGCAGAACGCGTCCAGCGTCTCGACGTCCTCCGCCGTGTACGGGCTCGCATCACGCCACACGACCTCGTGCCCCGGATAGGCGAAGGTGTGCTCGGCGTAGAGCTCGAGGTGGTTGACCTTCCATTCGGCGAGCCGCTCGACGAGGGAGCAGAGCGTGGCGAGCGACGGGACCTTGTCCCGGGAGACGTCGACCATCACCCCGCGGACCGCGAGGTCGGGCCAGTCGCGGATCTGGCCGACCGGGAACCGCCCGTGGTGCTCGCGTGCGAGCTGGCGCAATGTCATCCGCGCGTAGAACGCGCCGGCGTCGTCGGCGGCATCGATGCGAACTCCACCCGCATCGATCGTCACCGCGTATCCCTCGGCCGGGAGATCGGTCACACCGAGCGCGACGGTCGGCGCCCCCGCGACGACGGTCGCCGACCCGAGCGACATCTCGCGAGGCTCCGGCAAGAGCGTCATCGAAGCTCCTTGCGGTAGACGACGAACACGCGACCGATGGTCGCACCCACGCGCGCGTAGGGGACGATCGGCCCGACCCACGCGACCTCGGCGTGGTGGCGACCCGCCGCACGGAGATGGTGGAGGGCGCCGACGAGGGGCGCGACCCCGACCCCGCGCCCGAGCCGGTCCGGACGGACCGCCACCGGTCCGACGATGCCCGCGCGGTTCACCTCGACCGCGCAGACCGCGGCGAGCCCGCGGTCGTCCTCGGCGACCACGAGCCCGCCCTGGTCGACGGCGCGCACCATCTCGTCCCGCCAGAACGCCCAGTGCGTCGCCGCCCACTCGTCCACCGCGTCACGGTCGCCCGGCCCCGCGATCCGCCATCCGCCGGGGTCGCTGGGAATCGTGCCGAGGTCCACGTCCATGTTGAGGTTGACCTCCACGCGTGTGTACTTCGCCCGCTCGAGCAGGCAGATCGCGGCGAGCTCACGGGCATCGACACCGGGCCAGAGGTAGTACGGCGCGTCGGCGCCGACCGTGACGCGCGTCGCGCCGGCCACGCGGAGGTCCTCCTCCGCGGCGGCGAGCAGTGCACGGCCGAGCCCGCGACCGCGATGGTCGGGATCCACCGCGATCAGTCGCACGTACCCCTCACCCTCGCGGGTGACGGAGGCGACGACGCCGGACGCCGGATCGCCACGGACCACTGCCGGCTGATCGGGTGCGTCGAGCGCCTTCATCAGCTCGTCGACGGTCGGCGGATCGAGACAGCAGCGGCGCACGAGGGTCCCGATCGCGGGGATCGACGCGGGCGCGAGGAGCGGTGGGACCACCGCCGCACGCTATGTGCGGGAGAGTCCTGCGCGCGCAGCCCGGTCAAGAAGCCGGCCCGGTCGTGCCGATACCGCGGAAGGGAGTGGGGCCCGAAGCGAGGAGAACGTCGCCGTGCGAACGGATGAGCACCTCCGTCATGACCTGGCCGCGGATCAGCGGGCCGCGGGCCTCCGAGGCCGCGGGATCGCCTCGATGGAGGCGGTCGACCGGCGCCGGCGCCAGATCGCGGCGGTGGGTCTCGTCGTCGCCGTGGGTCTGCTGCTGTCGACCTTTGTGGCCTCGGGGGTGTTCGACCTCCGCTCGCGCGGCTGGATCGACGTCACCGCGGCCCGCTTCGCGAGCCTCGGATTCGCGATCTGCATGGTTGTGTACGCCTTCGACAAGGAGCGCCATCTGCGTCGCTTCGTGCAGGAGCGCGAGCAGCTCTACGCGCTGGACGGTGAGATCGCCCAGAACCTGCTGACCTCGGGTTTGCTCCTGGACGTGGCGGTCGCGGTGCACTCGACCCTCTCGCTCGACGAGCTGTTGCCGATCCTGGTCGACCAGGGCTGCTCGCTGATCGGTGCCGACCGCGGGGTGCTCTTCATCGAGGAGGAGGGACGCCCGATGCAGCCCGCGGTCGATCGGGCGAACCTCGCCGGGATCGGTGCACCCATCGCGGGACTTGCCGCCGCCCGTGGCAGCGTGGTGGGGATCGTCGAGGACGGCACCGTCGACATCGGTCTCCCGATGGTCTCGAACGGCGAGGTGCTGGCCGTCCTCGTGATGCCCGGCGTGGTCGCCAGCCAGCTGACCGGGTCCACCAGGGCGCTGCTGGACCGCTTCGGTCGCATCGCGGGAGCCGCGCTCGTCAACGCCCGCCGTTACGAAGCCGCCATCTTCCTCTTCGACGTCGCGTAGAACGTGCTCTAGACCGACCACGCGTCGTCGTCGCCCGGCCAGGTCACGACGCCGGCGGCGTGGAGCGAGTCGATCGCCGCGCTGGTCTTGCCCAGCCAGCCGAGGATCTCGCGGGTGTGCTCGCCCACGAGCGGCGGTGGGCCGGAGATCTTGCCCGGGGTCTCGGAGAAGTCCACGAGCGAGCCGAACTGGCGCATGCGGCCCATGGTCGGGTGCTCGTACTCCGCGACCAATCCCAGCGCGACGTTGTCGGCGTCGAAGAGCACCAGATCGCCGCCGACGGTGTCGACGGGGATCTCGTTGGGTACGCCGGCGTCGTCGAGCGCGTGCGTCCACGAGATCGAGGTGCGGGTCAGGAAGCAGGGCGCGAGGAGCGCCTCCAGCTGCGCCCGGTGCTCCCGCCGGAGCTCGGCGACCGCGAAGCGCGCGTCGTCGGCCAACTCGGGGACCCCGAGCGCGCCGCAGAGGGCGGTCCAGTCACCTTCGGCGACCGCCGCGATCTGAATCCAGCCGTCCTGGGTCTCGTAGATCCGGTAGCAGGCATCGATGCCGTGCAGCCCCTGGTCGAGCCGCGGGCGCGGCACCGCCTCGCCGTCGACGAGGAGCGCGTCGGACGAAAAGACCGCGCCGCCGTCCATCAGCGAGGTCCACAGCTCCTGGCCCTCGCCCGTCGTGCGCTGGTGATACAGCGCAGCCAGACAGCCGACGACCGAGAGCATCGCGTTGGCCGCGTCGCACATCCCGAAGCGGTAGTAGAGGGGGTCGTTGCCGGTGTGGACCGCGCCGGCCTCGTACTCGAGCCCCGCCGACGCCTGGTACAGAGGGTCGAGACCTCCGAAGTGCGCCAGCGGCCCCTCGAGCCCATAGGCCCAGGTGTTGCAGTAGACGACGTCGGGGTTCACACGCTTCGCGTCCTCGTAGCCGATTCCGAGGCGGTTCGCGACGCCGGCGGTCATGTTGTGGTGGACGATGTCGGCTCGCTCGATCAGCTCGAGCGCGATGTCGCGTCCCTCGGGTGATTTCACGTCGAGCGCGAGTGAGCGCTTCCCCCGCTGGCAGCCGAAGAAGGGCTTGCCGGCGAGCCGCATCCCGTCCCCGGTGACCGGTTCGACCTTGATCACCTCCGCGCCCAGGTCGCCGATGACCATCGGACCGAACGGGCCGGCGAGGTACTGGCCGAAGTCGACGACGAGCACTCCTTCGAGCGCGTGCATCACGCCACCGCCCCGGTGATCGCGGCGATCTCGTGGTCGGAGTATCCGAGCGTCCCGAGGATCTCGTCGTTGTGAGCACCGGGGAGCGGCTGGGGTCCCTGGATCGCCCCCGGCGTGCCGTGGAGGTTGATCGGCACACCGATCTGGGTGGTGGTGCCGAGCTCGGGGTCCTCGACCGTCGCGACCATCCCGTTCGCCACCAGCTGCGGGTGGGGCCGCCCCGTCGATCCCAGCGCCTCCTCGGCCGTGATCACCGCCTCGACGGCGTGGTTGTGCGACTGGAAGTTCGCGACGAGCTCCTCGCGATCGTGATGCTTGTACGCCTCGCGCCGGCGCTGCGTGAACTGCTCGCGTGCCTCGGGCGGGAGGGCCATGAACTCGTACGGCTCGGGCGCGTCCTCGAGGCCGAGCAGGTGGTCCTGGCTCTCGGTCGGCGTGAGCCCGCTCATCACCGACGTGTGGACCCATTCCCCGTTCGCGACCTCGAAGAGCATCTGCTGGTGCACCCCCGGCGGGTAGCTCTTGCCCATGAGGTCGTGGAACGCGGCGGGGGCCTTCTCCACGTGTTGCCAGATCTGGGTCGTGTACAGCAGCGCACCCTGGAACAGCGAGGTCCGCACGTGCTGGCCGCGCCCGGTGGTCTCCCGTGCGATGAGCGCGGACAGGATGCCGCTCGGGACGAGGAACACCGCGCCCATGCTCGGCATCGGCATGTGCAGGAAGATCGGCCCCATCCGCCAGCCCGGTTGCTCCCACTGCTGGCCGCTGCTGGCCTGCACCAGGGCGTCGTACCCCGGACGACCCGCGAGCCGATGACCGTCCGGGTAGCCCGGACACGAGCAGTAGACGAGCCGCTCGTTGCGTGCGTGCAGGGCGTCGAAGCCGATCCCCAGCCGGTCGGTCACGCCGGGCCGGAACGTCTCGACGAGCACGTCGGCGTCGTCGACGAGTTTGCCGAACGCCTCGAGTCCGGCGCGGGACTTGAGGTCGATGGTGACCGACCGCCGCGACCGATTCCAGACGGCATACCCGCTGTATGCACGGAACGGATCGCCGCCGGGCGGCTCGACCTTGATCACGTCGGCGCCCTGCTCGGCGAGAAGCAGCACGCCGAGCGGGCCGGCGATCCCCCACGAGAGATCGAGAATCCTCACTCCGTCCAAGGCACCCATAGGGTCGGCAGCCTCGCGCACACCTGACGTCCGTGTCAGCAGCCCGCCGCGAGACTCGACAGTGCGATTCCGCGCCGGCCCTGGCGGATGACGTGTTGGTCCAGACCGTTGGTCAGATAGCAGAACGACAGGCCTGACTCAGGGTCCGCCCACGCGATCTGGCCGCCGGCGCCGTTGTGGCCGAACGTCCCCGCCGAGTTGGTGTGCCCGAAGCCCCGCAGGTTGGCGCGCCCGTCGTCACCGGCGAGGACGAGCCCGAGGGAGCGGTTCGCGGTGACCCCGGTCCAGCGCTCGGGCTTCGTGTTGCGGACGCGGGTCGTCGCGTCGGTGAGCACCTCGGGCTTCCAGATCCCTGCGGGATCGTGGAGGAGCGCCTGGTAGAAGGTGACGACATCGGCGGCGTTCATGATCCCTCCGCCGCCCGGGTGACCGATCGGGCGGGCGTCGTCCTGCGCGAGCGCGACGAGTCCTTCGGGCGTCACCACGTTGAACGGCAGCTCGCGGACGCCGAGCACGGCCTCCAGCTCGTCGGGCGTCGCCTCGGCCCCCACCGGGGCGACCGGCGCGATCGACACGTCGGTTCCCAGGAGGCGGTCGGCGATCCCGGCCGGACCCGTGATGCGCTCCTGGAGCAGGTCCCGGTAGTCGTCGCCGGTCACGCGGTCGATGATCTCGACCAGGACCCAGTGCGCGGACTCGGCGTGGTACTCGTAGGTCGAGTCCGGCTCCCAGTTGAGCCTCCACTCGGCCATCTTCGCGACGCGACCCTCACGGGTCTCGACGTCGGGCGCGCCGAGCGGCGCGTACGGGAAGCCGGCCGTGTGGAGCATCACCTGTTCGACGGTGATGACGTCCTTGCCGTTGGGTGCGAACTCGGGGATGTAGTCGACGACCGGCTTGGACACGTCGATGAGCCCCTCTCCGATGAGCTGCCAGACGAGCGACGCGACGAAGGCCTTGGTCGCCGAGTACACGATGTAGCGGGTGTCGGTCGTCGCGTCGCCGAGGGCCTCGAACACCTCGAGCTCGCCGTTGCGCGCCAGGGCGACCTGGCAGCTGGGAAGGAGCCCGGCATCGATCTCGCGCCGGGCCCGGGTCAGGAGGGCATCGACTTGCTTGGTCATCCCTCGAGCCTGACGCGCGGCCAGGTCGGGTCACAAGTGCGCCCGGCTCCGGTCAACCGGCTGTGCGAGGATCCGTCCCACCCGCGATCGGCGAGGAGATCGATGAGCGACTACGAACCCACGCCCGACGACCGCTTCACCTTCGGACTCTGGACGGTCGGGAACCGGGGAAGGGACCCATTCGGCCACGAGACCCGACCGTCGATCGATCCCGTCGACGCAGTACACCGCCTCGCGGGCCTCGGCGCCTACGGCGTGAACTTCCACGACGACGATCTTGTCCCGCCGGGTTCCTCGGCGGAGGAGCGCGACCGCATCGTCGACCGGTTCTCGAAGGCGCTCGCGGACAGCGGTATGCACGTGCCGATGGCCACCACCAACCTCTTCTCGCAGCCGATCTTCAAGGACGGCGCCTTCACCGCGAACGATCCGAAGGTGCGGCGCTTCGCGCTCCGCAAGACTCTCGACGCCATCGACCTCGGGGTCGAGCTGGGCGCTCGGATCTGCGTGATGTGGGGTGGTCGTGAGGGGGTCGAGAGCGACGCCGCGAAGGACATCCCGGCTGCGCTCGACTGCTACGCCGAGGCCGTCAACGCGTGCTGCGCGTACATCACGGAGCAGGGATACGAGATGGAGCTCGCGCTGGAGCCCAAGCCGAACGAGCCCCGCGGCAACCTGCTCCTCCCGACGGTCGGCCACGCCCTCGCGTTCATCCACGAGCTCGAGTATCCGGACATGGTCGGCCTCAACCCGGAGTTCGCGCACGAAACGATGAGCGGGCTGTCCTTCCATCACGCGGTGGCGCAGGCGCTCTGGGCCGACAAGCTCTTCCACATCGACCTGAACGGCCAGGTACCGGGAAAGTACGACCAGGACTTCCGGTTCGGGTCTGAGGGAGTCAAGGACGCCTTCTACCTCGTGAGGCTGCTGGAGGAATCCGAGTGGACGGGCATGCGGCACTTCGACGCGCACGCCTATCGCACCGAGGACACCGAAGGGGTGTGGGAGTTCGCGCGGGGCTGCATGCGCACGTATCTGATCCTCCGGGAGAAGGCCGAGCGCTTCGCCGAGGATGGCGAGATCCAGGAGGCGCTCGGGGTCGCGATGGTCGACCAGCTCGGGGTCCCGACGCTGCCGGAGCCGGCCGCCACCCGTTTCGCGACGTTGCGCGCGGAATCGTTCGACGTCGACGCGATGGCAGCGCGTGGGTACGGCCACGAGCGCCTCGACCAGCTGGTGACCGAGCTCCTCCTCGGCGTGCGCTGAGCATGTCCGGGTTCGACCACGGTGGCGCCTCCCTGCGCGATGCCTGGGCCCACCAGGCCGAGGCCTGGGTCCGCTGGGCTCGCACTCCCGGTCACGACGACTACTACGAGCTCTACAACCTGCCGAACTTCCTCGAGCTCGTGCCGGACCCGGGAGCCCTGACGCTCGACGTGGGATGTGGCGAAGGTCGGCTCGGTCGTGAGCTGAGCGCCCGGGGCCACCGGGTGGTCGGGGTCGATCCGTCACCGACGATGGTGGCCGCCGCGAGGGAGGTCGGCCCGCCGCCGGCGGTCGTCGCCGACGGGCGGGCCCTGCCGTTCCGGGACCGAGTCGCCGACCTCGTCGTGTGCTTCATGGTGCTCCAGGACGTCGACGATCTCGAGGGGGTCGTCGCCGAGCTGGCGCGGGTCCTCGATCCCTCCGGTGCCGTGTGTGTCGCGATCGTGCACCCGATGGTGTCCAGCGGATTCCTGGACCCGGTCGAACCGCTCCTGTACGTGGGCCGGTACCTCGAGGTCATGCGCAACTCGTTCGCCGTCCAGCGGGAGGGAGTGCCCTTCACGTTCCACTCGGCGCACCGACCGCTGGAGACGTACTCCCGCGCGTTCGAGCGGGCCGGGCTCGTCGTCGAGGCGTTGCGTGAGCCGCGACTCGACGAGGCGCACGTCGGTGCCCGCCCGGGGCTCGACCGCCACCGGCTGATCCCGAACTTCGTGTACTTCCGACTCCGGCACTGGGGACCGTGACGGTGCTGGTGCGCGGCGTGGACTCCTCCACCCAGTCCACCAAGGTCGAGGTGCGCGACGCGGACACGGGCGAGCTCGTCGGTTCCGGCCGGGCCGCACACCCGCCGACCTCGCCACCGGTCTCCGAGCAGGATCCACGCGCGTGGTGGGACGCGTTCGAGATGGCGCGGGCCGAAGCCGGTCACGACGGTGAGGTCACCGCCACCGCGATGGCCGCGCAGCAGCACGGCCTGGTCGTGACCGACGCCGCGGGAACGCCGTTGCGGCCCGCGAAGCTGTGGAACGACACCGAGTCGGCGCCCGACGCGGCGTGGCTGGTCGGGCAACTGCCGGGTGGCGCCGCGGACTGGGCGGGTGCGTGCGGCTCCGTGCCCGTCGCCGCGTTCACCATCACCAAGCTGTCGTGGCTGCACCGGACCGACGCGGCGCGGTTCGACCGGGTCGAGCGGGTGATGCTGCCCCACGACTGGCTCGCGTGGAGATTGACGGGGGAGTACGGCACCGATCGCGGTGACGCCTCGGGCACGGGCTACTGGTCGCCGGCCACCGATCACTACCGGTACGACCTGCTCGAGATCGTGGATCGTGACGTCGACTGGTCGGCCGTCCTCCCACCGGTGCTCGGTCCGGATGCCGCGCTCGGGACCGGCGACAACATGGCGGCTGCGCTCGGCCTCGGGCTCCGGCCCGGCGATGTCGCGATCTCGCTCGGCACGTCGGGGACGGTCTTCGCGGTGAGCGACACGCCGACGTGCGACCCGAGCGGCGCGGTGGCCGGGTTCGCGGACGCGACCGGTCGGTTCCTCCCGCTGGTGTGCACGCTGAACGCGACGAGGGTGACCGACACCGTTGGTGGCTGGTTGGGTGCCGATCACGCCGCGCTCGACGCGCTGGCACTCGACGCGCCGACCGGCGCGAACGGGGTGACCCTCCTGCCGTACTTCGCCGGGGAACGCACGCCCGACCGTCCCGATGCCGCGGGCGAGCTGCGAGGTCTGCGCTCCGCATCGACCCGTGAGGAGATCGCCCGGGCCGCGTACGAAGGTGTCGTGTGCGGTCTGCTCGACGGGCTCGACGCCCTGCGCGCCACGGGCGTCGCCGTCGGCGGCCGCTGCTTCGTGATCGGGGGCGGCGCGCGGGGTGTGGCGTTCCCACGGATCGTCGCCGATCTGGCCCAGCGCGAGGTGACGATCGTCGACGACCGGGAGCTGGTCGCGCTCGGAGCCTGTGTGCAGGCCGCGGCCCGGGCCACCGCCCGTCCGATCCCGGCGGTGCAGGCCGCGTGGGGCCTGGGCACCGGTCGGACGGTCGAGCCCGCCGCTGACCCCGACGCCGCCGCCGACGTGAGAGCGGCCTACGCCGCGGTGCGCGACGCGCCGGATCGGAGTCCGATCGCGCCCGGAAATCCTGGGGATTCTGCTTGACATCCGAACACCAGTTCGGTAAGGTGCGCAGTACTTCCCGCCCCAGCCGGAGGCGATCACACGGCCGAACGTGGCGTGATCGCGGTGGGCTCGCCCGTTCCGGGCCGCAAGACGTCAGTCGTGAACGTCCGTGGAGGGAGTGCCGCAATGTCTGTCGTGCGATTGCGCGGGGCCGTGGACGTCGTGGTCGGCTCCTCACCGGACGAGCTGGCCGATGGCGCGCTCGCGGACGAGGTGATCGGCCTTCGGGCGGTGATCGATCGGTTGGAGGCGCAGTTCGCCCGTCTGGCCCACGCCGCGCACCGGCGAGGCGTGGGGGCGGCCGATGGATCGCCGTCGACGCCAGCCTGGCTCCGGCGTCGTACGGGCGTGCGCGAGGGGGACGCGCGCGCCGCGCTCGAGGCCGGCGCCGCCTGTGGCGACGTGCTCCACGCGACCGGCGACGCGTGGCGCGCGGGGGAGATCAGCTCGGGCGCGGCGCGGACGATCGTGGCCGCGCGGGTCGAGGGCCACGACGCGGAGCTCGCCGCCGTGGAGCCGGTGCTGCTCGACCTCGCGCGTGACGGTGCGACCCGCGAGCTGCGCCGCGCCTGCGCGCACTTCCGGCACTGCGCGACGGCGGACGGAGCGGAGCCGCGTGCCCAGGACGGTCTGACCCTCTCACGCACCTTCGGCGACCGCAGCGTCCTGACCGCAGAGCTCTCCGAGGTCGCGGCCGAGACGGTCGTGACCGCGATCCACGCGTTCACCGACCCGCCCGCCGATGGGGACGACCGCACCCCGGCCCGGCGCCGGGCCGACGCCCTCGTGCGGATCGCCGAGGTCGCCCTGGCGACGTTGCCCCGCGAGGCCGGCCGGGCACGGACCCGGGCCACGATCGTCGTGGACTGGACCACGCTCAACGGAGCCGCGGCCGGTCGCCTCGACGGGGAGTTCACCGGGCCCATCCACCCGGCCGAGGTCGACCGGGCGCTGTGCGACAGCGCGATCACGCGGGTCGTCACCGGCCCCGGCGGACTTCCCCTCGACGTGGGCCGCTCCCGCCGGACCGTGCCAGCAGCGGTGCGGCGCGCCCTGGTGGTGCGCGACGGTGGGTTGCCGGTTCCCGGGCTGCGACCGACCCCCCGGCTGGTGCGACGCGCATCACGTCGTGCACTGGCGCAGTGGCGGCCGCACCGACCGGGACAACCTCGTGCTGCTCTGCGATCACCACCACCACGTCGTGCACCGACCCGGCTGGATCGTGAAGCTCGAGGGCCACGACCTGCGCGTGCTCCGCCCCGACGGTGTCGAGGTCACGTGATCACGCCCCGCGGGCACGGCGGTTCCGGTGCCAGCGGAGACCGCCCTCGAGCGCAGCGAGGATCGAGTCGTTGTCACGCGAGATCCGCCGCGTGCACCCATCGCTCCAGCCCGAGCCGGCGCATCCACGGGTTGAAGCACTCGTACCGCTCGGTGAAGTGCACCCGGGTCCGGCCGTCGCCGAGGTCCTCCAGCCGCGTGGCCCCTTCCGCACGTGACCACAACGGCTTGCCGACCGCGTCGTAGCGCCAGGACTCGTAGGGCTTCACCTGGGTCAACCACTCCCACGACTGCCCGACGCCGCCGGACCCGAGGATGCGCGGCACCGGGAAGTGACAGTGCCGGACGAGCCCCTCGCCGACCTCGTCGCCCGGGTGCAGGATCTCGATCCGGGTCGAGACCGGCCCGCGAGCCGAAGAGGTTGGCTGCGGGCGATCGGGCGCCCGGTACCAGAACAGCTCCCACACCTCCTCCGGTGGTGCATCGAGCTCGACCGAGAAGATGTGCTCCTGCATCAGGGTCCTGTGGATCCCGGTAGGTGGACGAGGCAGAACTCGTTGCCCGCGGGATCGCCCATCACCTGAAAGGGCTCGGGCGATTCGTGCACCAGCCTTCCGAGCCGGCGGGCGCCGAGCTGTTCCGCCGCGACGGTCGCGGCCTCGATGTCGGTCACCCACACGTCGAGATGCAGGCGGTTCTTGCCGACCTTGGACTCGGGAACCTTCTGGAACGCGAGCCGGGGATGGTGGGGACCGGCGGCGTGCAGCGCCACCCACTCGGTGTCGCGGAACGCGATCTCCACGCCGAGGAGCGCGGACCAGAACGCGGCGAGCGGCTCGGGATCGAGGCAGTCCACCACGACGGTCCGGAGCGCTCCCACAGCCACGCCGCGACTCTACGAGCGGTACGGTCGGCGACGTGGACCTTCCCGCCGGACCCGAGATCGCGGACTCGATCCTGGACCTCGTGGGCAACACGCCGATGCTCCGTCTCGGTCGTGTCGGGCGGGACCTCCGATGCGACCTCGTCGCCAAGGTCGAGATCACGAACCCGGGCGGCAGCGTGAAGGACCGCCCCGCGGTCGCGATGATCGACGCCGCCGAGCGGGACGGCCTCCTCCGGCCGGGCGGCACCATCGTCGAGCCGACATCGGGCAACACCGGCGTGGGCCTCGCGATCGTCGCGGCGCAGCGCGGGTACCAGTGCATCTTCGTCATGTCCGACAAGATGAGCCCCGAGAAGGTCTCGTTGCTTCGTGCGTACGGCGCCGAGGTCGTGGTCTGTCCGACCGCGGTACCGCCCGAGCATCCCGACTCCTACTACTCGGTGGCTGATCGGCTGACGCGCGAGACGCCGAACGCCTTCCGGCCGGACCAGTACTCCAACCCCCACAATCCGGAGGAGCACGAACGCTCGACGGGTCCGGAGATCTGGCGCCAGACCGCCGGTCGGGTGACGCACTTCGTGGCGGGAATCGGGACCGGCGGCACGATCACCGGTGTCGCTCGGTACCTGAAGCGCATGAACGCCGACGTGCAGATCGTCGGCGCCGACCCCGAGGGGTCGGTCTACTCCGGTGGCACCGGCCGCCCGTACCTCGTCGAGGGGGTGGGTGAGGACTTCTGGCCGACCACCTTCGATCCCTCGCTCGTCGACCGAACCGTGATGGTGACCGACGCGGAGTCCTTCTCGGCCGCCCGTCGTGTGACGCGTGAGGAAGGGCTGCTGATCGGCGGGTCGTGCGGGACCGCGGTCCACGCGGCGATGGTGGTTGGCGCGGAGCTCGGACCCGACGCGCTCGTCGTGGTGCTCCTGCCCGACTCGGGTCGCGGCTACCTCTCGAAGGTCTACAACGATGCCTGGATGATGGACTTCGGCTTCATCCGCTGCGACGGGGACTGCGCGGGTGACGTACTCGCGGACAAGGACGGCTCGATCCCCGACCTCGTGCTGGTGACCCCGGACGAGCCGGCGCGCCATGCGTGGTCGTTGATGCGGGACCTCGGGGTCTCCCAGGTCGTGGTGTCGGTGAGCAAGGAGTCGCCGCTCGCCGCCAAGGAGGTGAGCGGCATGCTCGACGAGCTCGCGCTCATGGACCGCGCCTTCCGTGACCCCGGCGTGCTCGATCAGCCGGTGCGGGCGATCATGAGCCCGGCGATGCCGATGGTGGGGATCGGCGAGCCGGTCGGGAATCTCGTGGCGCAGCTCGACACCTCCACGACGCTGCTCGTGCTCGACGGCGGTCACCCGGTCGGGGTCGTCAGCCGCAGCGACGTCCTCGGCTTTCTCGCCGGACGCGGGCCCGTGGGATGAGCGGCGGAGGGAACACCGCGGGCGACGGTCCCGGCTTCGAGACGCGGGCGATCCATACCGGTCAACCAGCGGATCCGGTCACCGGCGCCGTCGTGACGCCGATCAGCCTCGCGACGACGTTCGCCCAGGATGCCGTCGGCAAGCATGCGGGTTTCGAGTACGGCCGGACCGGCAATCCGACACGGGCGGCGCTCGAGTCGTGTCTCGCCGGGCTGGAGGGTGCCGCGCGCGGGCTCGCGTTCGCCAGTGGGATGGCCGCGGAGGACGCGGTCCTCCGCGCGCTCCTGGCGCCCGGCGACCACGTGGTTCTCCCCCTCGATGCGTACGGCGGCACGTTCCGACTCGTCTCGCAGGTCTTCGCCGAGGCGGGGATCTCCTGGTCCGCCGCGGACCTCACCCGTCCCGAGCGGCTGGCCGACGCGCTGAGTCCGGCGACCCGCGTGGTTTGGATCGAGACGCCGACCAACCCGGCGCTCGGGATCGTCGACGTCGCCGCGGTGGCCGAGGTCGCCCACGCGGCCGGCGTGCAGGTGGTGGTCGACAACACCTTCGCGACCCCGTACCTGCAGCAGCCGCTCTCGCTCGGCGCCGATGTCGTGGTGCACTCGACCACCAAGTACCTCGGGGGTCACTCCGACACGATCGGGGGCTTCGTCGCCGTGGCCGGCGCCGAGCTCGGCGAGCGCGTCGCGTTCCTCCAGAACGCGACCGGCGCGGTGCCCGGACCCTTCGATTGCTACCTGGTGCTGCGGGGCATCAAGACCCTCGGGGTGCGCATGGACCGCCATTGCGAGAACGCGGCGGCCGTCGTCGCCATGCTCCGGGACCATCCGGCCGTGGATCGCGTGCTCTACCCCGGTCTCGGGTCGCACCCGGGACATGAGATCGCCCGCCGCCAGATGCGCGGCTTCGGGGGAATGGTGAGCTTCGTTGCCACCGGCGGTGAGACGGCCGCGCTCGAGATCGCACGCGGCACGGAGCTGTTCACCCTGGCCGAGTCACTCGGCGCGGTCGAGTCGCTGATCGAGCACCCGGGTCGCATGACGCACGCCTCCGCGGCGGGCTCGCCGCTCGAGGTGGATCCGGCGCTGATCCGACTCTCGGTGGGGCTCGAGTCCGGAGCCGATCTGGTCGCGGACCTCCGCCACGCGCTCGACGCAGTTCCCTAGCCGTGACGGCGCCTACCCTCGCGGCATGACCGCGTTGGTGGTGATCCTCGCCGTGGTGGTGGCCCTGCTCGTGGTCCTCGTCGGCGGATTGCTGCGCAGCCATGCGGACATTCTCCGGATCCTCCACGACGCGGGTCTGGGTCATGACGGCGACGGCCGGCCTGCCGCGACGGCTCCCCCGAGCCGAGCCCGGATCGCGCCGAGTCGACCGCCCGGCGGCCCGAGCCCCGAGGGCGTCGATCTCGCCGGTGTGACGCCCGCGGGTGACGCGATCGCGGTGGGCGTGGTCGGGGCGCCGACCCCGACGTTGCTGGCGTTCCTCTCGAGCGGCTGCCTCACCTGTCGCGAGTTCTGGGAGACCTTCGCCGACCCGGCGGTCGTCGTGCCCGGCGGCGCGCGTCTCGTCGTCGTCACGATGAGCCCCGAGGACGAGAGCCCGTCGGCGCTCACCCGACTGGCGTCGCCGCACACGACGGTCGTGATGTCGACCCCTGCGTGGGAATCCTACGAAGTCGAGGGCTCGCCGTACTTCGTCTACGTCGACGGTGCGACGGGCACCGTGGTGGGAGAGGGGACCGCGTCGGACTGGGCCCGGGTGTGCGCGATGGTGCGCGAGTCCGTCGATGACGGTGCTCTCGCCGCGAGTCGACGGAAGGCGGCGACGCGGCAGGCGCGAGCGGCCCGCCGGCACCTCGCGGACCGCCAACGGGAAGCGCGCGCGGACGACGCCCTCGCGGCAGCCGGCATCGAGCCGGGCGATCCGCGGCTGTACCCGGCGAGCGGTGGGCCCGAGCCGGAGCCCGACCGGCCGTGACGGTCGGTGTCGCGGTCGCGGTGTGTGCACCGCGGTCATCGCGGTCATCGTGGGTCTGCGCTCGACGTGGTCACCCTGAGGTGAGTCGATGCTTGCGAGCATCCATCCGCTCGGGGAGCGGAGTCGGGGGCAACGGTTCGGGACGACGGTCGGGGCGTACGTGCTCGCGTCGACACTTGGCGGCGCGGTGTTCGGGCTCGCGCTCGGCGCGCCGGGTGCTCTCCTCGTCGGCGAGGTGTCGACGAGCGTCCGGATCGGCGCGCTCGCCGGCGCCGCCGTGATGGCCGCGGCATGGGAGGGCACCCGCCGTCCGGTGCCGTCGTGGCGCCGGCAGGTGAACGAGGACTGGCTCGCCGATCTGCGGGGCTGGATCTACGGAGCCGGGTTCGGCGCCCAGCTCGGCACCGGCGTGGTCACGATCGTCACGACGGCCTCCGTGTACCTCGTCTGGCTGGGCGTGCTGCTCGGCGCATCGTCGGCACTCGGCGCCGCGATCGGGGCGGCGTTCGGCCTGTCCCGCGCGCTTCCGGTCCTGACGTCGCGGGCGCGCCGACCACCCCGACCGCGTCGCAGCACGCGTCCGCGCCTTCGACGCCGGGGCCGGTAACTTCCGGACGGTGACGATCCTGGCCGAGGTGCTCGCCGCCGTTGTCCTCGTCGGGGTGCTCGCCTGATGGGCACGATGACGGCCCACGGCATCGCGGTCGATCTCCCTGGGGGCTGGGACGGTCACATCTCGGTCCGGGGCGACGGCGCCGCCGTGTCGGTGCAATCGATCGCGGGACGCGACTCGAGCCGTTGCGGTCCCGTCCGGTCGTGCACCTGGCGAACTTCGGGCTCCCGACCGACCGCGGCGACTTCGGCAGTGGCGCCGTCGAGCTGATGGGTGACGACGACGTGTTCCTCGTGGTCTTCGAGCACGAACCGGCCGCGGTGCACACGGCCTTGTTCCGGAGCCGCGGTCTGCCCCGCGCGCTCGACGGCGAGGGATTTCGACCCGCTCACGCTCCGGCGAGGAATTCCCGGCCAGACTGCATACCAGCACTTCTTCCGCGAGGGTGACCGCGCGTTCTGCGTGTACGTCGTGCTCGGCTCGCACGCGCGACGGGCGCGGCTCGTCCCTGCGGTGAACCGGGTGCTCGCCTCCGTCCGGTTCGATGCGGCGGCGGGATAGGTTTCACGGTCGATGGGTGCATGGTCCGGTCCCTTCCTCGTCGCGACGCTGTTGCTGGCGACGGCCGGTCTCGCCAAGCTCGTACGTCCGAACGACACGGTCGGCGCGTTACGGGCGATGGGAATCCGCGTGCCACCCGTGGCCGTCCGCACCGGTGGCGGCGCCGAGGCTGCGGTGGCACTGGGCGCAGCACTGACGGGTGCCCCCCCGCTCGCGGCCGTCGTCGGGGCCTCCTATCTCGCGTTCACCATCTTCGTCGCGGTGGCGTTGGCCCGAGGGCTCCCCATTGCCTCGTGCGGGTGCTTCGGTCGGATCGACACACCACCGACCACGCTGCACATCGTGGTCGACATCGGAGCCGCGGTCTGCGCGATCGCGGTGGCGCGGCGCGGCGGCGGCGGTGTCGTGCCCGTCTTGCGCGACCAGCCTCTCGCCGGGATCCCGTTCCTCGTCGTCGTGGCCGCCGGCACCTACGCCGTGCTCACGGCGCTGACCGTGCTCCCCAAGCTCTCCCGGCTCGGATCGGAGGGTTCGTGACGACGCGCCTCGCGGATCGCGCTGCGAGCTTTCTCGGCCGTCACAGCCGCCGCACCTTCCTGCGCCGCAGTGCGATGGCCGGCACGGCGCTGGCCGTCGCGCCGACCGATTTCGTGCTCCACCCGGGAACGGCGTACGCCGCGATCTGCAACTGCAGTGGCAGCTCGTGCGCGTGCGGATCGTTGTGCTGTGACGGCTACACGGAGTTCTGTTGCACGCTCACCGGCTCGAACTCGTGTCCGCCCGGCACGATCGCGGCGGGATGGTGGAAGGCCGACGGATCGTCATACTGTGCGGGACCGCGCTACTACATCGACTGCAACGCGACCTGCCGGTGCGGCACCGGGCGGATCTGTCCGGACAGCTGCTCCGACTCACCCTGGGGATGTGGGTGCGCCAACGGCGACTGCAACAATCGCAAGGCCGGATGCACGCAATTCCGGTACGGCCAGTGCAATCAGCAGGTTGCGACGGTCGGACGCATCGCGTGCCGGGTCGTCTCGTGTGATCCGGCGGTCCTGGTCGTCGGCGCGTGTGCGCCGACCGTCGCAGTCGACAACTCGACCGCGAACCACAACAAGCCTTGCCTGCAGCAGACCATCGAGGAGGACGACGTGGAACACGGCATGGCGGTGGACGTGACGCTCAATCCGGTTGATCCGACCAGCGGCTACACGCTGGATCGTTGGGGTGGTGTCCACCACTTCGGCACCGCCGTCCCGGCACGGACCACCGCGTACTGGCCCGGCCAGGACGTCGCCCGTCGCGTCATCATCTCGGACTGGAACACAGGCGCGGGGTACGTCATGGACCTCGACGGCGCGCTGCACGGCTTCAACGGCGCGCCGAAGGTGCGGGGCCTGCCCTACTGGCGGGGCGGCAAGATCGTGCCGTTCTTCGAGTTCTAGGCCTGCTGGCCGGCGAGGCGCGCGTTCTTGAACTGCGCCTTCACGTAATCGCGGTTCAGCAGTGCGATGAAGTCGATCGAGATCTCCTTCGGGCACGCCTCCTCGCACTCGCCGTGATTCGTGCACGAGCCGAAATACCGCTCCATCTCCTCGACCATCGCGACCACGCGTGTGTAGCGCTCCGGCTGGCCCTGGGGCAGCAGCGAGAGGTGCGAGTACTTGGCCGACGTGAAGAGTTGGGCCGCGCCGTTGGGGCAGGCGGCGACGCACGCGCCGCAGCCGATGCAGGCCGCCGCGTCCATCGCCGCCTCGGCCGCTTCCTTCGGTACGAGGATCTCGTTGGCGTCACGGGCCGCGCCGGTCGGGGCCGTGATGTATCCGCCGGCTTCGATGATGCGGTCGAACGCACTTCGGTCGACGGCGAGGTCCTTGATCAGTGGGAACCCGGCCGCCCGCCACGGTTCGACGGTGATGACGGCTCCGTTCTGGAGCTTGCGGAGATGGAGCTGGCAGGTCGCCGTGCCGTGCTCCGGCCCGTGGGCCCGACCGTCGATCATCATGGCGCACGAGCCGCAGATGCCCTCGCGGCAGTCATGGTCGAAGGCCACTGGCTCCTCGCCCTCGGCGAGCAGCTTCTCGTTCAGGACGTCGAACAGCTCGAGGAACGACATGTCCTCGCTGACGCCGGGCATCGCGTAGGTCCCGAAGTGGCCGGGAGCGTCGGGGCCGCTCTGGCGCCAGACGCGGAGGGTCAGATCCATTGGTGCCGGCCTCCTACTTGTAACTGCGCTGCGCGAGGTGGACGTGCTCGAAGGACAGCTGCTCCTTGTGCACGACCGAGGGTTGGTCCGGTCCCGTCCACTCCCAGGCGGCGGCGTACGCGAACTCGTCGTCCCGTCGGAGGGCCTCGCCCTCCTCGGTCTGGTACTCCACGCGGAAGTGCCCGCCGCACGACTCCTCGCGCTCGCGCGCGTCACGGACGAGCAGCTCACCGAACTCGAGGAAGTCGGCGACGCGGCCCGCCTTCTCGAGACTCTGGTTGTAGCTCTCGCCATCGCCGAGAATGCGCACGTCGGACCAGAACTCCTCGCGGAGCCCGGGGATCTCCGCGAGCGCCTTGTCGAGACTCTCGGCGCTGCGCGCCATGCCGCAGTTGTCCCACAGGATCTTGCCGAGCTCGCGGTGGAAGTGGTCGACCGAGCGCGTGCCGTTCACACCGAGCAGTCGCGAGACCTGTTCGCCGACCGCGGCCTCGGCCTCGGCGAAGGCGGGATCGTCGGTGGCGACCGGCTGGGTGCCGAGCAGCGGGGCGAGGTAGTCGTTGATCGTCGCCGGCAGCACGAAGTAGCCGTCGGCGAGGCCCTGCATCAGGGCGCTCGCGCCGAGCCGATTGGCGCCGTGGTCGGAGAAGTTCGCCTCGCCGAGCACGAACAGACCCGGCAGGTTGCTCATCAGGTTGTAGTCCACCCAGAGCCCGCCCATCGTGTAGTGGACGGCGGGATAGATGCGCATCGGCACCGAGTACGGGTCGTCACCGGTGATGCGGTCGTACATCTGGAAGAGGTTGCCGTAGCGCTCCTCGATCGTGTGTCGGCCGAGCCGCTCGATGGCGTCACCGAAATCGAGGTACACACCGTTCTTCCGAGCCCCGACCCCGCGACCGGCATCGACCTCGCGCTTCGCGGCGCGTGACGCGACATCGCGGGGCACGAGGTTGCCGAACGCCGGGTAGCGACGCTCGAGGTAGTAGTCGCGCTCGGACTCGGGGATCTCGCCCGGCGGGCGCGTCTCGTCGAAGGCCTCCGGAACCCAGATGCGGCCGTCGTTGCGGAGCGACTCGCTCATCAGCGTGAGCTTCGACTGGAAGTCGTCGCTCGTGGGGATGCAGGTCGGGTGGATCTGGGTGAAGCAGGGGTTCGCGAAGAGCGCTCCCCGCCGGTGCGCCCGCCAGGCCGCGGTCACGTTGCTGGCCTTGGCATTGGTGGAGAGGAAGAAGACATTGCCGTAGCCGCCCGTCGCGAGCACGACCGCGTGCGCGTTGAACGAGCGAACGTCGCCGGTGATCAGGTGCCGAGCCACCACGCCGCACGCCCGGCCGTCCTTCACGACGAGATCGAGCATCTCGGTGCGGTTGTGCAGCTCGACGTTGCCGAGGTGCACCTGGCGCGCGAGGGCCTGGTACGCACCGAGGAGCAGCTGCTGACCGGTCTGGCCGCGCGCGTAGAACGTGCGCGAGACCTGCGCGCCGCCGAAGGAGCGGTTGTCGAGCAGCCCGCCGTACTCACGCGCGAAGGGGACCCCCTGTGCGACGCACTGGTCGATGATGTTCACCGACACCTGGGCGAGCCGGTACACGTTCGCCTCGCGGGACCGGAAGTCTCCGCCCTTCACGGTGTCGTAGAACAGGCGGTACACGCTGTCGCCGTCGTTGCAGTAGTTCTTGGCCGCGTTGATCCCGCCCTGCGCGGCGATGGAGTGCGCGCGGCGGGGGGAGTCGTGGAAGGTGAGCAGCGTCACCTGGTAGCCGAGCTCACCGAGCGTGGCGGCGGCGCTCGCACCTGCGAGCCCCGACCCCACGATGAGCACGTGGAACTTCCGCTTGTTCGCCGGGTTCACGAGCTTCACGTCGAACTTGTGGTTGTCCCACTTCTGCTCGATCGGCCCCTCGGGAATGTGGGCGTCGAGCGTGATCTGGCTCACAGGGTCACCACCTTCGTGACGACGAGCAGCGGGAAGCTGATGTTGCCGAGGCCGATCACGACCGCGAAGCCGATCGCGAACTTGCGCCGCAGACCGTTCCACCGAGGGTTGTTGATCCCGAGGCTCTGGAACATCGACCAGGCGCCGTGGTAGATGTGGATCGCGAGCGCGATGTTGGCGAGGATGTAGACGATCGCCACCGGCACCCGCTGGAAGCTGTGGATCACGTTGCCGTACGTGTCGCCTCGTACGAAGTCGGGGTTCGCGTTGCCCCAGGTGAGATCCATCAGGTGGAAGATCAGGTACAGCCCGACGATCACACCCGTCCAGCGCATCGTCCGGGACGCGAAATCGGCGGCGACGTAGTCCCGTGGCGACTGGTACGCGGTGGGTCGGGCCCGCCGGTTCATCCGGGTGAGCTGTGCGGCGGCGACGATGTGGAACACGAAGGCCAGGATCAGCCCGATCCGGAGGATCCACAGCAGGACGGTGCGGGGGAGGGCCGGCTCGCCGAGCGTGCGGAGCCATTCCGCGTAGTGGTCGAGCGCGTCCGCTCCGAGATAGATCTTCAGGTTGCCGATCATGTGGGCCAGGACGAACCCGAGGAGCATGATCCCGGTGACGCCCATCACCCACTTCTTGCCGATGGCGGAGCGCCAGAATCGCAGCACCGGATTCCCGGGCGGTGTGCCCGGATGCACGGGCACCGGGTGCTGCGTCGTCGATTGCGTGGCTGTCATGCCGCTCACGCCTCCTTGTCCCCCGCTGATGCGGCGAAGCTACCGGCTAGCCGTGGTCGTTCACGATCCGGAGCCACTCGAGCAGGCCGTCGTAGCGGTTCTCGACGGGTGCGAGATCGGGGTGGTGCAGCGCGAGGCGGACCTCGCCGGTCCGATGGTCGAGGTGCACCTGCCCGATGAAGGCGACGCCGCGGGCGGGGACGTCCCCCTGGAAGCGCCGGATCTGTCCGTCGATCTCCACGTCGAGCGTCGCGCCGGGCAGTGGCCGGGCGCCCTCGTTCGCGACGTGGAGCAGCCCGGCACGGGGCTCGAGCATCGGGAGCACGGTCCGGCAGGCGTCGCGCAGGGCGGCGTAGCCGGCCTTCGGCCTGCGCTCGTGGTCGAGCACCGACCACGTGACCGAAGGGTGGCCGTCGGCGAAGCAGAACTGGCAGAACCCGCCGGTCGGATGCAGGCGGAGCCGGCGCAGATCCTCGACCTGGAGCTGGAGGAGCGCGGCCTGGTACTGCTGGGTCGCCTCCCGCCACGCGGCGAAGGTCGGGAACATCGCCGGCGGCACGTGGCGGTCGAACCGCAACTTCTGGCAGGAGTGCCGCGCGAACAGGCCGTCCCAGTCGAGATCGGGCCAGCGCTCCGGCTCCATGAAGTCGGCGGTCGGGGGCACCGCCTGCGCGCCGAACTCCGAGACGAACCGGGCGAGCCGCGGCATCGTCGCCAGCGCGGGCGCCAGGCCGTCGAGCTGGCCGTGGTACCAGCCGAAGTACAGGTGGGCGTCGGTGCCGAGACTGCCCACACCGGGCCAGATCCCCGAGTGCACGTCCACGAAGCGTGACGGGTCGGCCTTGTGGATGGCGTGGGCGACCGAGCGGTCGAGGACGTCCTTGTTCCACGACGGCAGCAGCATGCTCACGCCCGCCCGCACCGCCTGACGCGGGCGCATGCGCTCACCCGGCTGGAACTCGACGGCGAGCGGTTCGTTGTGCGCACACCACATGGCGACGCTCGGGTGGTGACCGAGCAGGTCCACCATCTCGCGCGCCTGGCGGTTCGCCTGCTTGCGGGCGCCGCGTCCGTAACCCCACTGGAGAGGGAAGTCCTGCCACAGGAGCAGGCCCGCGGCGTCGGCCGCCTGGTACATCTCCGGGCGGCTGACGTGCGCGTGCAACCGGAGCAGGTCGAGGTTCGCGTCCTTGGCCAGGGCGACGTCGTGCGCGAAGTCGTCGACGTCGGCCTCGGCGAGCGCCATGCGGGTCGGACCCTGGTTGGCGCCCATGACGAAGACGGGCTCACCGTTCACCCGCCACTGCCAGTCGCGGATCTGGATGTCGCGGAAGGCGGTCATCAGGCGGCGATCGTCGCTCCGCACGCCGTCGATCTCCACGGCGACCTCGACGTGCACGCGCGGCTGGCGTCCGAGGCGCCAGGGCCACCATCGGGGCGGTCGGTCCACGACGATCGGCACCGTGAGGGTCGTTCCCCGACGCGTGAGCTCGACGGGCTGGGTCGTCTCGGCGAGGCGCGTTCCCTGCTCGTCGGTCACGTGCGCGACGAGGACGATGTCGTCCCGAGGCGTCGTGGTCCCGGGATCCAGCGTCACGTCGAGCCGGAGCTGGCCACGAAGGTCGCTCGCCTCCGTGCACAGCACGCGCAGCCACGAGATGCGCACGGGGCCGGTGTCCCGCAGGCGGACCGGTCGCCAGATCCCACCCGGGTTCCATTCGGGGTCGAGGTTGTCCCAGTGCGAGAACACGCCGGTGATCGTGCGCTTCGCGGTCCGGTCGGGCTGAACCGGTGATGCCACCTCGACGGCGAGCGTGTGTGCGTCCTCCCGGCGTGCGAGCCGCGTGACCTCGAACGTGTGCGGGAAGAAGTAGCCCTCCGTCGCACCGAGGTAGTGACCGTCGAGCCAGACGTCTCCGAGGTAGAAGATGCCGTCGAAGGAGAGGAATCGGCGGTTGCCGGGCGGCAGCGGCCGAGGCGCGACGGTCGTGCGGTAGAGGAGCGGTCCGTCGGCGTCCCCGAGGAGCGGATTGCTGCGCCAGTGGCCCGGGACGTCGACGAGCGGCCAGTCGTCGTCCGCGAACCCGACATCGGTGAATCGGCGGGCGAGGTCACCGTCCTCGACGTGCGCCCGCCAGCGTCCGGACAGGTCGGCCGGAACCGGGTCCGGCGGTGCGAACATGAGCAGCGACACTACGGCAGGCGACTCCGGGAGGATCGATGTTCGGTGACCCGTCCGTGATCGACCTGACGATCGACGCGCGCGCCGTGACGTTCGAGAACCCGACCGGTGCCCGCGGTGGGGGTGGGCGGACGGCGGCCGGCCGCAAGGGGGCGCCCTCGCGTCGGATCGGCGCCGGCGAGCGGGTCACGCTGGTCGCGCTGGAGGGGCCCGGCACGATCCGGCACCTGTGGTGCACGATCCCGCCCGGACCGCCCGAGGTCATGCGAGCCGTCCTGCTCGAGGTGTTCTACGACGGGGCCGACGCGCCGAGTGTGAGCGTCCCGCTGCTGGACTTCTTCGGCGCGCCGTGTGGTCGTCCGCGCGCCTACTCGTCGGCGCTGACCTCCGTGCAGGAGGGTCGCGGCTTCAACGCGTACTTCCCGATGCCGTTCGTGCGATCGGTGCAGGTGGACCTGGTGAACGGCGCCGGGCGCGCCACGACGCTCTACTTCCAGGCCGACGTCACGCTCGGTCCGGTCGCCGCCGAGGCCGGGTACCTGCACGTGACGTTCCGGCGGGAGAATCCCACGACGCTCGGGACCGACTTCACGATTCTCGACACGATCGCAGGGCCGGGTCGGTTCCTGGGGTGCGTGGTCGGTGTGCGGACCATCGACGCCGGGACCTGGTACGGCGAGGGCGAGGTGAAGGTCTACCGGGACGGCGACATCGGGTTGCCCACGATCTGTGGGACGGGACTCGAGGACTACGTCGGGACGGCGTGGGGGATGGGGGCGCACCACGCACCGTTCGGCGGCGCCCCGCTCGACGTGCGTACCGGCGCGTCCGGTCTGATCGGGTTGCCTGACTACGTCGGCTTCTACCGATGGCACGTCCCCGACCCCATCGTGTTCCATGACGACGCGCGCGTGACGATCCAGCAGATCGGCATGCATCTCTTCGCCGTGGGTCAGGAGGCCGAACGTGACGCGTACGTCTCGTCGAATCCCCTCGCGGGCACCGGATGGTTCGACCCGGCGCCGGGGCTCTGCGGGATCGGGTTGTTCGAGCGCGTCGACGACTACTCGGCTGCCGCGTTCGTCTACCTGCGTGGTCCGCAGCCGGTGCCCCCGGTCGACATCGCCGTCGCGACGGCGGATCTGGCCCGGGGACCGCACGAGCCCGTGGATCCACTCGAGGGATTCCTCGGGTGAGCCGCGCGGTGTCGCCGTGTCGGGCATCTCGCTAGGGTGCGCGACGACCCCCGTCGTCCGAGGAGATCCCGATGAGTCGACCCGCAACCCTCGGTGAGCTGCGCGAATCCGGTTGGCGCTCACGTCCGGTCATGGACGAGCTCCGCGAGCACGCGATCGAGCGGATCGCGGCTGGCGATCCGCTCGTCGACGGTGTGCTCGGCTTCGACGACACCGTCCTGCCCCAACTCGAGAACGCACTCCTGGCCGCGCACGACATCGTGTTCCTCGGCGAGCGCGGCCAGGCCAAGACGCGCATGATCCGGTCGCTCACCGGGTTGCTCGACGAGTGGATGCCGATCGTCGCAGGGAGCGAGATCAACGACGACCCCTACGCCCCGGTGTCCCACCACGGGCGGCTGCTCGTCGCCGAGCGCGGCGACGAGACCCCGATCGAGTGGGTGCACCGTGACCGCCGGTACGGGGAGAAGCTCGCGACACCTGACACGTCGATCGCGGATCTCATCGGTGAGGTCGACCCGATCAAGGTCGCGGAGGGGCGCTATCTCTCCGACGAGCTCACGATCCACTACGGGTTGGTGCCGCGCACGAATCGGGGGATCTTCGCGATCAACGAGCTGCCGGACCTCGCCGAGCGCATCCAGGTCGGGCTCCTGAACGTGCTCGAGGAGCGCGATGTCCAGATTCGCGGCTACAAGATCCAGCTGCCGATCGACGTGATGCTCGTCGCGTCGGCCAACCCCGAGGACTACACGAACCGGGGTCGGATCATCACGCCGCTCAAGGACCGTTTCGGTGCGCAGATCCGTACGCACTACCCCCTCGATGTCGACATCGAGATGGACGTCATCGAGCAGGAGGCCCGCTCGCTCGGCACGGACCAGCTGACGGTCACGGTGCCGGAGTTCATGACCGAGATCGTCGCCGAGATGAGCCAGCAAGCACGTCGCTCGCCGAACATCAACCAGCGGTCCGGCGTGTCGGTTCGGCTGTCGGTCGCGAACTACGAGACGCTCGTCGCGAACGCGATGCGACGGGCGCTGCGCAGTGGTGAGCACGAGGCCGTGCCCCGTATCAGCGACCTCGACGCACTGGTCGCGAGCTCGGCCGGAAAGATCGAGATCGAGACCGTCGACGACGGGCGCGACGGCCAGGTCCTCGAACGCATCATGAAGACCGCGGTCCTCGAGGTGTTCCGCGCGTCGGTCCCGGCCGAGACGCTCGGCGGTCTCGTGTCGGCGTTCGAGGACGGACGTGTGGTGCACACGGGTGCGGACGTCCCGTCGTCGGACTACGCGGATCTCATCGGCTCGATGCCGGGGCTGCGTGATGCCCTCGGGCAACTCGGCGTCGGCGAGACGCCGGCGGGCGTCGCCGCCGCGGTCGAGTTCCTCCTCGAGGGTCTGCACCTCTCGAAGCGGCTCAACAAGGACTCGATCGGCGGCAAGACGACCTACCGCGGCCGCGGGTGAGCGGGTGGGGACCTCGTCGGACGCGATCCGAGCCACCGTCGACGAGGTCGCCATCCGAGGTTTGATCGCCGCGTACGCGGACGTCGTCAACCGACGGGCCTGGGACGAGTTCCCGCGGCTCTTCGCGCCCGACGCGCGGATCGAGCTGGATCTCCGCGACCGCCCGGTCCTTGCCTTCGACGGCCCGGATGCGATCGCCGTGTTCATCGCCGCGGCGCTGGAGCAGTACCCGTTCTTCGAGTTCGTGGCCCTCAACGTGCGCGTGATGGCAGACGGCTCCGATCGAGCGGAGGTGCGCACCTACATGTGCGAGCTCCGCCAGGACCGCGACGGGCGACCGAGCCGCGCGTTCGGTCTCTACCAGGACGCCGTGACCCGTGTCGGTCCGCGCGCGTGGTGCTTCGCCCGGCGGGACTACCAGTCGATGGGGCGCGGCGAGTACGGCCTCGACCTCATGCCGCTGCCCGTGGTCGGCGTGCCGCCCGAGCCACGCACCGGCTGAGAACTCTGGGGAACCTCTCGCGAAACTCCCAGGTGGTCCGGGCACGCTGCCCGCATGTTCGAGCTCGCGACCACCGACGCGTCGCCGCACCGCGACGAGCCGCCCCCGGCCCCGGTCGTGGATGTCGTGCTCCCGGTCCACAACGAGGAGGTGGCGCTCGCCGGGAGCGTGCGACGCCTGCACGACTACCTCTCGGACGGCTTCCCCTTCTCGTGGCGGATCACGATCGTCGACAACGCGTCGACGGACACGACGGCGCGGATCGCGGACCGGCTCGGCGCGGCGCTGCCCGACGTCACCGTCGTGCACCTCGCACGCAAGGGTCGCGGGCTCGCGCTCCGCGAAGCGTGGTGGCGCAGCGATGCGGCGGTGGTCGCCTACATGGATGTGGACCTGTCCACGGATCTCGACGCGTTGCTTCCCATGGTCGCACCGCTCGCGTCCGGCCACTCCGACCTGGCGATCGGGTCTCGCCTCGCGGCGGGCGCGTCCGTGGCCCGGAGGCCGAAACGTGAGCTGATCTCCCGCGCCTACAACCTGATGGTGCGGGCGATGTTCGCGACCCGGGTGCGTGACCTGCAGTGCGGGTTCAAGGCGGTCCGGACTGATGTGGTCCGGGATCTCCTGCCCGTCGTGCAGGACGACGGGTGGTTCTTCGACACCGAGCTGCTGCTCCTCGCCGAGCGCAACGGGCTCCGGATCCACCAGGTTCCCGTCGACTGGATCGACGATCCCGACAGCCGGGTCGACATCACGCGCACGGCGTTGGCCGACGTCAGGGGCGCGTTTCGTCTGTTCCGATCGTTCGGCACCGGTGGAGGGCAGGTCCGCCTCACGCACCCGCGCCCCACCGTTCCGGACGACTTCGGTCGACGGCTGGTCAGCTTCGGCCTCATCGGCACGGTCAGCACCGTCGTCTCGCTCTTGCTCTTCCTCGCGCTCCGCGGGCCACTCGGGGGCGTTGCGGCGAACGCGATCGCGGTCAGCACGACGTTCGCGACCAACACCTGGCTGAACACGTGCTCCACCGCGTGCGGCGCGCGGCCCCGGTGGCGTCGCGCCGGCGCGCTCTACCTCGGATCGCTCGCGCTGTCGACGCTCGCCGTCCTCGGCGCGGCCGCGGCCGGACTCGGGCCCCTGGTCGAGGTCGTCGTGCTCTGCGCCTCGTGGGCGGCTGCGAGCGTCGTGCGCTTCCTGCTCCTCGGAGTCCCCCGTTCTGCTCGGAC
Source organism: uncultured Acidimicrobiia bacterium (assembly GCA_963752335.1). Taxonomy (GTDB): domain Bacteria; phylum Actinomycetota; class Acidimicrobiia; order IMCC26256; family JAENVU01; genus JAENVU01. Next base: position 490,201 of record CAVVXW010000003.1, read on the forward strand.
CGTGTCATGACCGAAGTGCTCGATCCACCCGTGGTCACCCGCCCGGTCGCTTCGGTCGCCCCCGTCCTCCCAGGCGCCCGGCGACCGGGCGGTCGGCTCCGACGCCTCTGGCGCGGCCGCGACGACGATCCCGCCTGGGTGCGGCCGACGCTGCTGGCCCTCCTCGGTGGCACTGCGGTCCTCTACCTCTGGGGGTTGGCGAGCGCCGGCTGGGGCAACTCGTTCTACACGGCCGCGGTCCAGGCGGGCTCGAAGAGCTGGAAGGCGTTCGTCTACGGCTCGACCGACGCGTCCAACTTCATCACCGTGGACAAGACACCCGCGAGCCTCTGGCCTGCCGAGATCGCCGTGCGCATCTTCGGCCTCAACTCGTGGAGCGTGCTCGCGCCGCAGGCGCTCGAGGGCGTCGCGGCCGTGGGCGTGCTGTACCTCGCCATTCGGCGGTGGTTCGGGCCCGCCGCCGGCCTCGTGGCCGGTGCGGTGCTGGCGCTCACGCCGGTCGCCGCGCTCATGTTCCGCTACAACAACCCCGACGGCCTGCTGATGCTGTGCCTGGTGCTCGGCGCGTACTGGTTGACCCGCGGCATCGAGGACGGCCGCACGCGGTGGGTCGTCCTGACGGGCGCCGCCCTGGGCGTGGGGTTCCTCGCCAAGGAGCTGCAGGCGTTCCTCGTGATCCCCGGATTCGCCGCCGCGTACCTCGTCGCGGCGCCCGGCTCGGCCCTACGCCGCATCCGGCAGGGTGCGGTCATGGCGGTGTCGATGGTCGCCGCCGCCGGATGGTGGATCGCGATCGTCGTGCTCGTCCCGGCCACGAGTCGGCCGTACATCGGAGGCTCCCAGAACAACAGCTTCTGGAACGTGCTGTTCGGGTACAACGGTTTCGGGCGCCTGACCGGCAACGAGACGGGCAGTGTCGGCGCGGGACCGGGGGGACCCGGAGCCTGGGGTGCGACCGGCTGGAACCGAATGTTCAACGACCAGTTCGGCTTCGAGGCGTCGTGGTTGCTGCCCGCCGCCCTGCTCCTGCTCGCGATCGGCCTCGCGGTCACGCTGACCCGCCGCCGGTCGGACCGGACCCGGGCCGCGCTCCTCGTCTGGGGTGGCTGGCTGCTGACGACCGCGGTCGCGTTCAGCTTCGGCAAGGGGATCATCCACGAGTACTACGCGGTCGCGTTGGCCCCGGCGATCGGCGCGGTGATCGGCATCGGGACGTACCTGCTCTGGACGCACCGCACGAGTGCGTGGGCGCGCGCTGCCCTCATCGTCGTGCTGGGCGTGACGGTCTGGTGGCTCCTGCGTCTGCTCGACCGGGCGCCGCAATGGCACCCGGGCTGGTCGAACGCGCTGGTCTTCCTGGGCACGCTCGTCGCGCTTGGTCTGTCGTGCGTCGACCGGCTCGGCCGGGCCGCCGCGATCGTCGCCGTCGCGGGGATCGCGCTCATGCTGGCGGTGCCCGCGGCCGCGAGCGTGACGACGGTGCGCACCACGCACGACGGTCCGCTCCCGACGTCCGGGCCCGCCCATGCCGGCGCACGGTCGGGCCCGGGTGCGCGGGGCGGTCCGGCGATCGGCAACGGCGCCCGTGGGTTCCCGGGCGGGTTCCCTGGAGGCGGTGCACTCGGGAGCGGGTTCCCGGGTGGCGGTGGCCCCGCGGGCGGGTTCCCGGGTGGCGGCTTCCCCGGGGGCGGTGTCACCCGCCCGAACGCGGCCGGCGTCGGGCGCGGCGGCGTGTTCTCCTCCCCGGAGCCGGGTGCCGCGGTCACCTCGCTGCTGGCCGACGCCCAGGGTGGTGGCTACCGCTGGGCGGCGGCGTCCGTCGGTGCGACCAATGCCGCCGGATTCCAGATCGCCTCCGGGGCGCCGATCATGGCGATCGGCGGCTTCAACGGTTCCGATCCGACCCCGACGCTGGCCGAGTTCGAGCGGTACGTGAGCAACGGCGACGTGCACTACTTCATCGCCTCCAACTTCGGGGTGCCCGGCGGTGGACGGTCAGGAACCGGCACCGCCATCTCGCAGTGGGTCCAGGACAACTTCACGTCCCGTACGGTGAGTGGCGTGACGGTCTATGACCTCAGCTCGGGTCGCACCCACGGATGAGCGGCGAACGCATCCTGCTCGTCGACGACGAGGAGAACCTGCGCACGATGTTGGCCGCGGCGCTCGCGCACTCGCGCTTCGAGGTCGAGACGGCCGTCGACGGTCGTGAGGCGCTGGCGAAGGTGCCCAAGTTCCTTCCCGACCTGATCCTGCTGGACGTCATGATGCCGGACCTCGACGGCTTCGAGGTGTGCCGGCGGCTGCGGACCAGCGCGGTGAAGACGCCGATCGTCTTTCTGACGGCTCGGGATGACACCGACGACAAGGTGCGCGGGCTCACGACCGGTGGAGACGACTACCTGGTCAAGCCCTTCAGCCTCGAAGAGCTCGTGGCGCGCATCGACGCGGTGCTCCGGCGCACGCGTCCGCAGCTCGCGAACCGCGTCCTGCGCTGCGCCGGCCTCGAGCTCGACGACGACGCCCACCGGGTCACGCGTGGAGGTGCCGAGATCCCGCTCTCGCCCACCGAGTTCAACCTGCTGCGGTTCCTGCTCGCGAACCAGGGTCGCGTGCTCTCCCGCGCGCAGATCCTGGACCATGTCTGGGACTACGACTTCGACGGCGACGGTCGAATCGTGGAGACCTACGTCGCGTACCTGCGCAGGAAGCTCGATCCGCACGGTCCCCGGCTGATCCAGACCGTGCGCGGCATCGGGTACTGCCTCCGGGAGGGTTGAGGTGTCGCTGCGCGCCCGCGTCCTCCTCGCGATGACCGTGCTCGCCGTCGTCGTGCTCGGTGGCGCCTGGGCAACGGTGCGCGTCGTGGAGCACCGGCTCGTGGACCAGGTGGACGCGCGGCTCGCGCAGGCCGTCCCCGTCGTCCGGCCGGGACTCGATCGCTTCGCGCCGTTCCGGCCACCCGGGCCCGAGGAGCAGGCCCGCCGGCCCGGCGCCTCGACCCTGTTCTTCGCCGCGGTGGACGCGAGCGACCACGTGACCGTCATCGGGCGCGCCCTCGAGGCCGGCACCACGTTGCCCCGGCCGCGGATCGACATCGGGCGCGCGCGGGCGGCCGCGGTCGACGGCGCGGGCCCGTACACCGTGTCCGCGCGGCGGACCGGGCTGCGCTACCGAATGGTGGCCCGGACCGTTCCGGGGAGTGGTGACGTCGCGGTGCTCGCCAGCCCGCTCAACCTCGTCGACGACTCGGTCGGCGAGACGCGCCTGATCGCGGCCGTCGTGGCGGGTCTCGCGCTCGCGGTGATCGGGCTCGTCACGTGGTGGATCATCCGCCTCGGGGTCCGGCCGCTGAAGCAGATGGCCTCCGTCGCGGTGACCATCGCGGACGACGAGCTCGACCGGCAGGTGCCCGACGCGCCGGCCGGGACCGAGGCCGGCGATCTCAGCCGTGCGTTCAACAGCATGCTCGGACGGCTCCACACCGCGTCCGTCGCGCGGCAGGAGACCGACGCCCGGCTGCGCCGGTTCGTGGGGGACGCCAGTCACGAGCTCCGGACGCCGGTGCAGACGATCCGTGGCTACTCGGAGCTCTATTCCGCTGGCGCGCTCAGCAATCCGGGGGACGTCGACGACGCCATGCGGCGGATGAACGAGGAGTCGGTGCGGATGTCGACGCTCGTCGACGAGCTGTTGACGCTGGCCCGCCTGGACCAGGTGCGTCCGATCGAGAACGGACCGGTCGACATCGCGCGGCTCGCGCGCGATGCCGCGGCCGATGCGGGCGCGGTCCAACCTGCGCGCGTCGTGCACGTGACGGGCGCGGACCGCGTGATCGTCGAAGGTGACGAGCATCTGTTGCGCCAGGTCTTCGCGAACGTCGTTGGCAACGCGCTGGTCCACACACCCCCTGTCGCGGCGGTCGTGATCGACATCCGCAACGACGCGCCGGTTCCTGGTCACGTCGCCGTGTCGGTGACCGACGCCGGACCCGGAATGCCGGCCGACGTCGCCGCCCACGCGTTCGAGCGTTTCGTCCGGGCCGACATGGCCCGGACACGCCATCGCGGCGGCGCCGGCCTCGGTCTGGCCATCGTGCACGACGTGGTCCAGGCCCACGGCGGGACGACCGCCATCGTCTCGGACCCCGCGGCGGGGACCACGGTGTCCTTCACCCTGCCCGTCGCGACCATGCCGGTCGCGGGGCCGACCGGGAACGACACTGCCGCCGACGGGAGCACTCCCGCCGCGTGACTCCCCCCGGCCGAGGTGCAGGAGCACCGAGGCCGGGGACCGGTGCCGTGGAGGTCAGGGAACGATCTCCACGGTGCCCACCACTGCGTGAACGCCTTCGCGCTGCGGTCGCACGGTCCGAGGTCCCGCGGTGCCGGGGTGGGGCTAGGTGCGCGAGGCCGCGTCGGCGAGCACGGCGGCGCTCGGCCGGGCCTCCCGATCGCGCGTGAAGATCCCGAACGGCACGTCGAACCCGTAGGTCCACTCGTAGTTGTCCACCCCGGTCCAATGGAAGAACCCACGGACGTCGACGCCGTCGTCGATCGCGTCCGCCACCACCGCGAGCGACTCGCGGAGCACCGACGCCGCGCCACGCATCGTCGTCGGTCCCGACCCCGTGCTCGCAGATCAGGAGCGGCCGGCCGGTGAGCTCGTCGTGCAGCCGTCGGAGCGCGATGCCGAGGCCCTCGCTCCACGGCGCGTACCCGAGCGGCCCGACCCGCGCGTCGCGTGGGTACGGCGAGAACCGGCGGTCGCGCCCGACCGCGTGTGCGGAGTAGTACGAGAAACCCACCAGGTCGCAGCACTCCCGCAGGTCCGCGACCTCCTCGACCGCCCGGCCCGGCAGCGCGAGCACGCCGTCGCGGTCCGCACGCATCCAGACGCCCCACATGAGCGCGTCGATGTCGCGTGTATTCGACTCGGCGGGTACCGAGTCGTCGGCGGGGAACAGAGGAGCGAGGTTGTGGATCGTCGCGACGGGGGCTCCGCCGCCGCGCAGCTCGCGCCACGCGTCGCGCTGCGCGAGGAGGATGCCGCGATAGGCGTCGAGCATGAGGTCGAGGTCGCGCCGGCGTGGCGGCAGCACTCCGAGCTGGTAGGCGAGCGCCGCGTACGCGAACGGCTCGTTGATCGGCTTCCATCCGAAGACGAGGTCGCCGAAGGTCTCGGCGCAGAACGCGACGTGCCGGGCCCAGTAGTAGGAGCGGGCCCGGTCGTCCCGGAACGCGCCGTCGCCGACCTCGGTGAACCAGCCCGGGAGCGTGAAGTGGTGGAGGCAGACCCAGGGCGCGACCCCCGCGTCGCGAGCAGCCTGGAGGATGGCCCGGTAGTGCTCGATCGCCGCCGGGTCGTGCCGGCCTTCCGCGGGTTCGATGCGGGCCCACTCGATGGAGAGGCGGTGATGGGTGAGGCCGTGCTCGGCGGAGAGGGCGAAGTCCTCCGCATACCGGGATCCGAACCCGTTCCCGTCGCCGCTGCGCGGGTAGGTCCCGCGCAGCTCCTCGCGGTACCAGTCGGATTCCGGCGCCGCGCCCTCGCACTGCGTGGACGACGCGCCGGTGCCCCACCAGAATCCCTCCGGGAACCCCATCGGTCAGATCCCGCTGTCGCGCTGGAACCAGCCGCAGGTCTGGGTGGCCCGACGGTTCACGTGGTCGAGCGCGGCCTTGACCCGGGGGTTGTCGACGACGTTCCGGTCGCCGGCCGCGAGCTTCACGTAGGACCTCCAGACGAGGATCGCGTCGGACCTGGTGTCGGCCGGGGCACTGGTCGCGATCGCCTTCGTGAGCTGGACGTGCCGATGCAACGGGAGGGACCTCGACGTGGTGGCATCGTCGTACTTCGCTGCCGCGGAACAGAAGGCGCGGGACGGGCGGGGAAGCTTGGACAGGTCGTTCCCCTGGCCGCCCTGCGCGATCGCGGCGATTGTCGCGATCGCCACGAGGCCCATCACCCACGCCGCGATCCTCATGCGGTGATTGTGCAACGCTGCGACGGTCCGGTCCGAGTCAGGGAGCGCGGGTGGAAGGAACAGGACCGGCTCGGGAGGCCACCATGGGGCCGTACTTCGGGGCGTTTCTCGGCCTGGGCGTTGCGCTCAGCTTCTTCGGTCCCGCGTTGCCGACGCTGCGTTCGCAGACCGGTTCGACGGTCGGGGAGATCGGTCTCGTCTTCGCCGCCCAGTCGCTGGGAGGCCTCGTGGGATCGCTCCTCGCGGGGCGCCTGTACCGACGGTTCGGCGGTCCCCACCTGGTCGCGCTCGCGGTGCTCGCTCTCGCCGGCGGGCTGGTCGCCATCCCGGTCGCGCCGACCCTCGGGGCGGTGATCGCCCTCGGCGCGCTCATCGGGCTGGGCGCCGGAGCGCTCGACGTGAGCGCCAACGCCCTCACGCCGACGCTGGTCACGGGAGCGCGCCTGGTGTCGTCGATGAACGCGCTGCACATGTGCTTCGCGATCGGGGCCCTGGCGACGCCGGTGCTGGTCTTCGCGTCGACGGAGACGTCAGGCGGTCTCGGACCGGTCTGCGTCGGGTTCGCGGTCGCACTGGCGGCGCTCGGACTGCTGATCTGGAGGCGCGATCGTGCCGATGGCGCCCGGCGCGCCGCCGCCGACCACCAAGCGGCCGGAGCGCCACCCGAAGCATGGCGGTTGGGCATCGTCGCCGCGTTCTTCCTGCTCTACGTGGGACTGGAGATCTGCTTCGCCGGCTGGATCGCGACCTACGCCCACGAGATCGGCCTCGGCGGCGGCTGGGCGACGGCGCTCACCGCGACGTTCTGGGCCGGTTTCCTCGCCGGCCGCCTCGCGATGACCTGGCGCGGGGACCGCGTCGCGACCGGACCCCTCCTGCGTGCCAGCGTGGGCACCGCCACGGTGCTCGCCGTGCTGATCGCGTTGATCGGCGGGCACGCGGTCCCGCTCCTGCTCGCCTCCGGGCTGTTCGGCGCCGTGATCTCACCGCAGTTCCCCACGATGCTCACCCATCTGCACCAGGTGATCCCGCTCACCGGCACCGTGACCGCGTGGTGCATCGCGGGTTCTGCGGTCGGCGGGCTGCTCCTGCCGCCGGCGATCGGGGGGCTCTTCGACGCCGTGGGCGCGGGCGCGTTGCCCTGGACGGTGGCGGGCGCGTCGCTGGCCAGCGCGGTCGTGCTCGTCGCGATCGACCGGTGGGCGCTCGCACCCCGTGCCGGCGCGACACTGCGCTGACGGGGTTACCCTCCGAAGATGCGCAGTCGCCGATCACGACGTCAGGGACCGGCGTTCCGGTATTCGGCCTGGGACGGTACCCAGGTCGGCTTCGACCTCGACGCCGACGCGCTGCTCGACGAGATGGCCGACGAGCTGATGTACCACGGCGACCTCAATGCCGCGCTGCGGCGCATGCTCCAGCAGGGCTTCCAGGATCGCAACGGCGACCAGCTGATGGGTATGCGCGAGATGCTCGAGCGGTTGCGCCAACGGCGCCAGCAGGAGCTCGAGCAGCGCGACCTCGGTGGCGTGTACGACGACATCGCGCAGCAGCTCGACGACGTGCTCGACCAGGAGCGCGCCGGGATGGACCGCCGGGTCCAGGAAGCACGGGCGTCGGGTGACGAGCGCCGGCGCGAGATCGTGGAGAACCTCGCGCAGGAGCGGGGGCTCGAGCTGGAGCTCCTCCCCGACGACCTCGCCGGGCGGGTCCAGTCGCTCCAGCAGTACGACTTCATGGACGACGACGCACGCGCCCGGTTCGAGGAGCTGATGGACGAGCTGCGTCAACAGCTGATGCAGAGCTACTTCAACCAGATGTCCGAGGGCATGCAGAACGTCTCCCCCGAGCAGATGGCGCGCATGAAGGACATGCTCGCCGAGCTCAATCAGATGCTCGAGCAGCGCGAGCGTGGAGAGGAGCCCGACTTCGCGGGCTTCATGGACCGCTACGGAGACTTCTTCCCCGGGAACCCCGAGACCCTGGACGAGCTGCTCGAGCAGATGGCCCAGTCCATGGCCGCGATGCAACAGCTCCTCAACTCGATGACGCCCGAGCAACGGGCCCAGCTCCAGCAGCTCGCGGAGTCGCTGCTCGAGGACATGGACCTGCGCTGGCAGATGGACGAGCTGTCGCGGAACCTCCAGCAGGCGTTCCCCGACATGAACTGGGGCCGCCAGCTCGACTTCTCCGGGGACCAACCGATGTCGATGGGCCAGATGTCGAGCGTCCTCCAGACCATCGGCGACCTCGACTCCCTCGAGCAGATGCTCCAGAGCGTGACCCAGCCCGGCCAGCTCGCCGAGGTGGACCTCGACCAGGCGCGCGACCTGCTCGGCGACGACGCCGCCCGCTCGCTGCAACGGCTCCAACAGCTCGCCGACATGCTCAAGGAGGCCGGGCTCATCGACCAGCGCGACGGCCGCTACGAGCTCACACCCAAAGGCGTTCGAGCACTCGGGCAGAAGGCGCTCGGCGACCTCTTCCGCAAGATGATGCAGGAGCGCGCCGGGCGTCACGACGTCGAGCGCACCGGGATCGGGCACGAGCGCGCCTACGAGCACAAGCCCTACGAATTCGGCGACCCGTTCCACCTCAACGTCGAGCAGACCGTCCGGAACGCGATCTGGCGGCAGGGCTCGGGAACCCCGGTGCACCTCTCCCCGGAGGACTTCGAGGTCGAGCGCACCGAGGTGGTCACCCGCTCGTCGACGGTGCTGATGCTCGACGTGTCGATGTCGATGCCGATGCGTGACAACTTCCTACCGGCCAAGAAGGTCGCGATGGCGTTGCACTCGCTCATCACCACCAAGTTCCCGCACGACTACTTCGGGTTGGTGTCCTTCGGTCGAGTCGCGCGCGACGTGAAGCCGCAGCTGCTGCCGGAGCTGGGATGGGACTTCGAGTGGGGCACGAACATGCAGCACGCGCTCCTGCTCGCGCGGACCCAGCTCCAGCGCCAGTCGGGTACCAAGCAGATCATCATGGTCACCGACGGTGAGCCGACCGCCCACATCGAGCGCGGCGAGGCGGTCTTCCAGTACCCGCCGTCCTACACGACCATCGAGCAGACGCTGCGCGAGGTCCAGCGCTGCACGCGCGCCGGGATCCGCATCAACACCTTCATGCTCGACGAGTCGCCCTACCTCCAGGACTTCGTGCGCCGGATGATGGAGATGAACCAGGGTCGGGCGTTCTTCGTCTCGCCCGAGACCCTCGGCGACTACGTCCTCGTCGACTTCCTCGAGCACCGCACCGCCCACCGCCGCGCCTCCTGATCCCCCCGAAGCGACTTTTTGGTTCTGCGCGCCCTCTTTGGGCACCCCTGAGCGAAAAAGTCCGTCGGTGGGGTGGCAGGATTTGTTGGGTACTGGTCATTGCGGACGGCGGGGGGTTCCCGCACGATGGGGGCATGCGACGGGTCGTGATCTTCACCTTCGACGGCGGGCAGAGCCTCGACGTCGTCGGGCCACTCGAGGTGTTCGCCGCGCCCGAGCGCGCCGCCGGCCGCGCCGCCTACGACGTCGAGGTGGTCGCGCCGGTCGCGGGACCCGTACGCACCATGAGCGGACTCGGCATCGTCGCGGACGGGGCCCTGGCCGACGTGCGCGGGCCCGTCGACACGTTCGTGATCGCCGGTGGCGACGAGGCCGGGATCCGCGCGGTCGTCGCCGACGACGAGCTCATGGCCCATGTCGGCCGCGTCGCCCGCGGCTCGCGACGCGCGGCGTCGGTCTGCTCGGGTGCGTTCGTGCTGGCGGCCACCGGTCTCCTGGATGGCCGCCGTGCCACCACCCACTGGTCGGCATGCGATGCGCTCGCGCGTCTCCACCCGCGGATCGCGGTCGAGCCGGACCCGATCTTCGTGCGCGACGGACGGATTGCGACGTCGGCGGGAGTGACCGCCGGCATCGACCTCGCGCTGGCGTTCGTCGAGGAGGACTGCGGGCACGACGTCGCGATGTCGGTGGCGCGCCAGCTGGTCGTCTTCCTGAAGCGGCCGGGTGGCCAGGCACAGTTCAGTGCGTCGCTCGCGACCCAATCCGGGGATCACGACGGTGTCACGGCGGTGCAGCTGTGGATCGCCGACCACCTCGGCGAGGACCTTCCCGTCGCGGCACTGGCGGCGCGCGCCGCGATGAGCCCTCGCCACTTCGCTCGGATGTTCCGCGCCGCCACGGGCGCGACCCCCGCCCGCTACGTCGAGCGCCTGCGCGTCGAGGCGGCCCGGCGCCGGCTCGAGGAGTCCGAGGCCGGGGTCGACGCCGTTGCCCGCGACTGCGGCTTCGGTTCGGCCGAGACCATGCGCCGGTCGTTTCTGCGTACCCTGCGCGTCGCCCCCACCGAATACCGCCGGAGATTCCGCAGCCCGGTCACCGCCACTCAGGAGGCAGGTCGTTGAGCATCACCACCGGCATCGTGTTGTTCGACGGCGCGGAGGAGCTGGACTGGGCGGGGCCCTACGAGGTCTTCGCCATGGCGCGCCGAGCAGGCGACTCGGTGGTGACGATCGCCGAGCGGAAGGACGCGGTCCTCAACGCCAAGGGCCTTCGGGTCCTCGCGGACCACACCTTCGCCGACGCACCGCCGCTCGATGTGTTGCTCGTCCCCGGGGGACAGGGGAGCCGGCGCGAACGCACCAACCCGGCGATGATCGAGTTCGTCCGACGGGTGGCGCCCAGCTGTACCTGGGTCACCAGCGTCTGCACCGGGGTCTTCGTCCTCCACGGCGCCGGGATCGCCCGTGACCTGCGCGTCACCACCCACTGGGCGGCGATCGAGGAGCTCCGGGCCATCGCGCCCGACCTCGAGGTGGTCGAGCACACCCGCTACGTCCGCGCCGGGAACGTCGTGACCTCGGCCGGCGTCAGCGCCGGTATCGACATGGCACTCTGGCTGGTCGGTCAGCTGACCTCGGTGGACCATGCCCGGCGGACCCAGTACCTCATGGAGTACGACCCGGCGCCGCCCTACGCCGGCCTGGTCTGACGGGCCCCCGGCGTCCGGTTTGGGCCTCAAGAGCCCCTCTCGGGGGGTCGATGCCACGGTCGAATCTTCCGAGAGGCGTCATGGACCAGCTCCCCGTTGAGATCAGCCAGCGGATCCGTCACGAGGCGCGCGTCGCGGGCCTCAGCGAGCACGCGCCCTCGATCGAGATGGTGGAGCGGCGGCGGCTCCAGCTCTGGTCCCTGACGATCATGGTCATCGTCGCCACCGGCCTGGCCGCGCTCGCGGTGTCGGGCGCGACGGGCAACGTCAGCTGGATCACCGGCCAGCCGCTCGTCCTCGCGGGCGGGGTCGCGGTGCTGGGGGTCGGGTTCGGTGTCTACGCCTTCGAGAAGGAGGTGCACCTCCACCGGCTCTCGCGGTTGCTGGTCGACGAGCGGATCCTCAGCACGACGATGGCGGGCCAGCTCCAGATGAACTCGGCGCTCTTCTCGGCCGGCAAGGCGCTGAACTCGGCCATGGATCTCGACGACGTGCTCGACGCGATCCTCGCGAACGCGCTCGACCTCCTCGGTGGCATGGGTGGCTCGGTGATGCTCCTGGAGGATCAGTCGATGTTGCGCGTCGTCGCGGTGCGCGGCGACGGCACCGACCGCGACGCCCGTATTCGGATCGGCGAGTCCCTCGCGGGGCGCGTCGCGCAGACTCGTGAGCCGCTGCTCGTGTCCGAGACCGTGGCGAGCGCCGACGTGGGCGCGCAGGGCGTCGAGGTCGGGGGTGCCATGTGCGTGCCGCTCGTCAACCGCGGCCAACTGCTCGGTGTCCTGACCGTGCTGTCGAGCCCGCGGCGTCCGGTTCGAGGACGAGCAGATGAGCGTCCTGAGCCTGTTCGCCGAGCCGGTTGCCGCGGCCATCGCCAAGGCCGGGCTGTACGAGGCCGAACGAGCCAACGTCGCCAAGCTGCTCGAGTCGGATCGCATGAAGTCCCAGTTCGTCGCCTCGGTCAGTCACGAGCTCCGGACGCCGATCACCTCGATCCGCGGCGCCGTCGCCGCGAGCCGCCGCACGAGCGATCCGGCCCAGCGTGAGGAGCTCCTCGACGTCGTCGACCGCCAGTCGGGACGGCTCCAGGCGATGGTGGAGGAGATGCTGGTCGCGGCGCGGATGCAGGAGAGCGCGAACCGGCCCACGACCCAGCAGATCGATCTCTGCGCGCTGGTGCGGCTCACGGCGCTCGACTCGCAGGTCGCGGGTCGCCCGGTCGAGATCGAGCTGCCCGAGCAGTGCAGCGTCCGGGCCGAGCCCGAAGCGCTCCGGCGGGTGCTGACCAACCTGATCGAGAACGCGCACAAGTACGGCTCCGAGCCGGTGCGGGTCACCGTGCAGGTCGGCACCGACCAGGTCGTCCTCTCGGTCATCGATCGCGGCCCGGGTGTCCCGCCCGAGGAACGCGAGCGCATCTTCGAGCGCTTCTATCGCGTCGATCCGAACGGGACGAAGCCCGGCATGGGACTCGGTCTCTCGATCGTGCGCGGGCTCGTGGAGTCCGTCGGAGGAACCGTCTGGGTGGAGGACGGTCCCGGGGACGGCGCGGCGTTCCGCGTCGCGCTGCGCACGAGCTCCGTCGTCGAGCACCGATCGGAGGTGCTGCGTGTCTGACCGGCCGAAGATCCTGATCGTCGACGACGAACCCGACGTCCTGCTGACCCTGCGGATGATCCTCGAGTCCGAGGGGTTCGACCCGCTGCTCGCCGCCGACGGCGAGACCGCGCTGCGCCGCGTGGACGAGGAGGGCCCCGATCTCGTGGTGCTCGACATCATGATGCCGGTCCTCGACGGATGGTTCGTGCTCGCCGAGCTCGGTGGACGCCCGACGCGTCCGAGCGTCGTCGTCTGCTCGGCCAAGTCGGGCCAGTCCGACCGTGACCGCGCCGCGAGCTGGGAGCCGACGAATACGTGACCAAGCCCTTCGAACCCGACGATCTCGTCGACGTCATCCGGGCCGTGCTCGTGCGCTCCGGCACGGGCGCCCACGCCTGAGTGCCCGTCGCCCGTCGCACCATTCGTCGGATTTGGGCGCACCGGCACGACGCGCGCCCAAGCGGGCACCGCGCACCGACTCCGCCGGATTGAGATCTTCCGCTTGCATCAGGCGTTTGACGCTGTCAAAGTGACACCGTTGTAATTCCAGGGGCGTCATTCAGTGCCATCGGCGTCGGAGCGAGAGGGGATCGCCGGTGAGAGAGATGATCGTTGCCCACGTGCACGCCAGCCAGGCAGGGGACAAGCGGTGGCAGGAGCGGGCGAACTGCCTGGGCGTGGATCCGGACCTCTTCTTCCCCGAGCGGGGCGCGTCGACCCGTGAGGCCAAGTCGGTCTGTTCGAACTGCGAGGTTCGAGCCGATTGCCTCGAATACGCGCTCGTCAACGGGGAGAAGTTCGGGATCTGGGGCGGGTTGAGCGAGCGGGAGCGCCGCCGGCTCCGGCGTCAGCGGGCGCTCGCGCGTCGCGCCGCCGCCGAGGCGGCCGCGAGCGCAACCGCCTGACCGTCGCGACCGCGGCCACGACCCGCGGTCGCGACGGGCTCGGCCGGCCGCCTCACGCGAACCGACGACGGGCGCGTCCCTCGACCGTGTCGTTGGCGCTGATCCCGGCCCAGGCGAGGAACCCGCCGAGCAGCGTGCCAGCTCGGCTTCGGGCAGGAGACCCACGAGCTCCACCGCCTTCGCGCGTACCCCGAGGGTGCGGGCCCGGTCCCGGACCTCCGAGCACGACCGCTCGATACCCGTCTGCGCGAGGTCGACGAGGTTCATGCTCACCTGCACCGTGCCTCGCGACGCGAGCGGGAAGCCGAGTGCCCGGACGCCGAGCAGACCGCCGTCGCGCTCACGGGTCTCCCGCGCGATCCGGCGGGCGAGGTCGACGTCGTCGGTGTCGAGCTCGACGTTCACCGCCACGAGCGGCGGCCGGGCGCCGACCGCAGTGGCACCGAGACGGGGATCCGGGGCCGAGGGTCCGCGGTCGGCGGTCAGGCCGGCGAACGCGTCCCGACGGATGTCGGGCAGCGTGCGTCCTGCGTCGGATGCCGCGCCGTAGAAGAAGACAGGGACGCGATGCGCCCGCGCGAACCAGTCCCCGAACGCGTGGGCCGCGGCCACCGCGACATCGGGTGGGGTCGGCTCGAGCGCGACGAACGGCACCACGTCGATGATGCCGAGCCGAGGATGGACGCCGACGTGCTCGCGGAGGTCGAGGTCCTCGCACGCGACGTCCACGAGTCGCCGGGTGGCCGCTTCGGTGCCGCCCGGGTCCGGGGCCGCGACGGTGAAGACGCTGCGGTGGTGGTCGTGGTCGCGGTGCACGTCGAGCAGCGCGCGCCCTGCGCTGGCACCGATCGCCGCGAGCCGCCGTTCCGCGCGACCTTCGGAGATGTTGACGACGGACTCGAGCACGCCGGGCAGCGTACGGGTGCCGCCGGCAGCGGGGCCCGCCGGTCCGGTCGTACGCCGTCGCGGTGACGCCCCGTAGAGTGCCGCCGTGCGGTTCGGGCTGGCATTGCCGCAATACGACTACTCGGTCGCCGACGAGCGACCGCTCGGGTGGGCGACGGTACGGGACGTGGCCCGACGGGCCGAAGCGCTCGGCTTCGACTCGGTGTGGGTCTCGGACCATCTGTTCCTGGACATCGCCAAGTACGGCGGGAGCGCGCAGCCCGAGGCGGCGTTCGAGCCGATCGTCACCCTGGCCGCGCTCGCTCGCTCGCTGGATCACGTGCGGCTCGGCACGCTGGTCTTCTGCGAGGCGCTTCGTCCGGCGTCGGTCCTCGCCAAGGCCGTCGCCACCCTCGACCGCATCTCGGGGGGTCGGATCGACGTCGGCGTCGGGGCCGGCTGGTACGAGCCCGAGTACGCCGCCATCGGAATGGACTTCCCGACGCCGGGCGTTCGCCTGGCGCGGATGGGCGAGGCGGTCGAAGTGCTCACCAGCCTCCTCGGAGAGACGGGCGGGCCGGTCGTCTTCAACGGTCGGTTCCATCGCGTCGACGGTGCGCGCAACGTGCCGACGGCCGTGCAACGTCCCCGGCCTCCGGTCTTCGTGGGTGGCAAGGGAGATCGCCTGTTGCGTCTGGTGGTGGAACGGGCTGATGGCTGGAACACATGCTGGGTCTGGACTCCCGAGGAGTACGCCGCGCGACGGGAGGTGCTCGAGCGCGAATGCGAGCGGGCCGGCCGCGACCCCGCGTCGGTCTGGTGCTCCCTCGGGCTGTACGCGCTGTGCGGCGAGGACGAGGGCGACCTCGAACGTCGGTTCGACCGTCTCCGTGAACGCACCCCCCGAGGGATCCTCGACCACGTGAGCCTGGAGCAGTGGCGGCGGGGCCGGCTGGTCGGCACCGTCGAGCAGATACGCGAGCAGGTCGCCGTGTGGGACGGGCTGGGTGTCGAGACGCTCATCCTGGGCGTGGGCGCGATCCCGTTCCACCTCGGGCATCCGGATGACCTCGAACCCTTGGCCCACGCGGTGGGCGCGACCAGCCGTGCGATCCCCGAGGGGTAGGCTCGGCACGTCCGCGAACGGGAGGACGTTCCCCAGGTGTTCGGTCTCGGAGCTCCAGAGCTACTCATCGTCCTACTCGTCGTCCTCGTGCTGTTCGGCGGCGCGAAGATCCCGAAGCTCGCCCGGTCCCTGGGTCAGGCCCAGAAGGAGTTCAAGGCCGGCTTCGACGAGGGCGCCAAGGACGAGCCCTCCGACAAGCCCGCTGCCGGCGACGGCGAATCCTCCTGAGCTGATTCGCCCCGATTCGGCCGCGGCGGGCAGATTTCTCCGCCCCGACGGGAACCGGTTCCACCCTCGAGGTCGTTGAGATGCCGTCCGCCGGTGTGCCCACGTGGGAGGAGGTCGCCCGAGATCACGGGCAGTTCCTCTTCACGGTGGCCTATCGACTGACCGGCAACGTCGACGACGCGCGTGACCTGGTCCAGGAGGCGCTACTGCGGGTCCGCCGTGGTCTCGTCACCTATGAGCCGGGCTCGCTCGAGGGATGGCTGGCGAGGATCGTGACCAACGTGTTCCTGGACGACATGCGCCGGAAGAAACGGCGACCCGTCCAGGCCCTCCCCGACAATCCCGACCTCGTCGTCCCGCCGTCGGTCGCCGCCGACGACGCCGCCGACGCGGCCGGGCTCTCCACCGAGATCCAGGCGGCGATCGCCGCCCTGCCCGAGGAGTTCCGCGTGCCCGTGGTGTTGTGTGACGTCGCCGACCAGTCCTACGACGAGATCGCGCGTGCGACCGGAGTGCCGATCGGCACCGTGCGATCGAGACTCCACCGCGGTCGGAAGCTGTTGCGCACCGAGCTCACCGCGAGGGGGGTGATCGCGTGAGTGACGACGATCTGCTCTCGGCGTATCTCGACGACGAGCTCGACGCCGCCGGGCGTGCAGGGGTCGAAGCCTCACTGACCGAGGACGACGGTCGCCGCGCCGAGATCGACGCGGTGGCCGAGGTTCGTGCGTTGGTGCGGGGGCTCGCGTCGCCGGCACCGCCCGCCGGCTGGATCGAAGCACTCACTGCAGCAGTCGCGGCCGACGGCCACGCGCCGATGGACCTGGAGCAGCACCGACGCCGCCGCGCGCCCGGGTGACCGCGTGGGTCGCGGCGTCGGCCGCGGCCGCGGCCGTGCTCCTCGCCGTGGTGGTTCCGAACGCCGGCGGGACCCACCCGGCCCTCGCGACCGACCTGCGCGTCCACCAGGCCGGATCGGCGGCCACCGGTGATCCCGTCTCCGGTCTCGCACCGCTCGCGACGCCACTCGGACTGGGTCACTGATGCGTCGGCTCGGTGCCATCGTCGTCGGCATCGCCGCCGGGCTCGGCCTCCTGCTCACGGTCCCGGGGTTCGCGGCGGACGCGAACCCCGCCGACGCGATGCTCGATCGGGCCAGGGACGCGCTCCGCACCCAGGAGTTCTCGGGTCGAGTGCGGCTCGAATGGTGGGACGGCTCGGATCACCGGGCCGCAACGGTGCCGGTCTCGACTGCTCACGGGGTGTTGCAGGTGGACAAGGGCAGGGTGATCGAGCAACGAGGCCGGGCGTGGATACGGGGCGCGCACCGCTGGATCACGCTGTGGGGCGACGACCGTGACCCGAAGGCACCGAGCATCGCGGCGAAGTACCGGACCCAGGTCCACGCCGGCCCGAGGGTCGCGGGGCGGCCGACGCGCGAGCTCGTGGTTCGCCACGACGACCATGTCGTCGAGCGCATCGCCGTCGACCGGACCTACGGGTTCGTGTTGGCGCGCGAACGCTACGACGACTCCGGTCGGTCCGAGCCGCGATGCATTTCGTGTCACTGCGCGCCATCCGCACACGGCCGGCTGTCGCATCGGTCCCGACAGTGGGCCCCGGTTCGCCGACGCCGATGCGTGTGCCGACCGACGCGCACCGGCGCGTGGGCGACGGTTTCGTGCTGGTCGAGGCTCGACGGGTCGACCCGCACGAGCAGCAGCTGCGGTACAGCGACGGCGTCTTCGATGTCTCGATCTTCACGCGCGGGAGACCTCGACTGGGGGTCACTTCCCGCCGGTGGCCGGACGGTGGAATGGGGCGGCGTGAAGGCACGCCGATACATGACGGCGGCCGGGAGCGTGGTGGTGTGGCAGGCGGGGGACCGGACGCTCACGTGCGTCACCGACGCACCCCGGACCGATCAGTCCGCGATCGTCGCGGAGCTCACGGGCGGCGTCGACTCCGGCTGGAGCGACGTGTTCCACTTCGTGATCGCGCCGTTCGGCTGGACCTGATGGGTCCGGCCACGCCGCGATCAGACGCTGGCCGGGCTCCGGCGGCTCCGGAGAATGCGCCGGCGCTCGCGCTCGGACGCACCACCCCACACGCCGTGCTCGATCCGATAGCGGAGCGCGTACTCGAGGCACTCCTCCTGCACCGGACACCCCGCGCACACCTTCCGTGCGCGGTCGACGCCGACACCGTCGGACGGGAAGAAGAACGACGGATCGCGTTCGCGGCAGAGGCCGTTCAGCATCCAGACGTGTTCGGCGTCGTACTCGGGGATCGTCTCGTCGTCCATCACGCTGGTGCAACGGTAGGCGCGCCGAATCGGTTCCCCGGGAACGAAACCGCCACTCTCAGTACATGCTCAGGTGTATGTGGAACGCTGCCGACGTCTCCGTCGTTGTGCTCTGCCGACATCGATCCCCCTGAAAGGGCACTTCCGTGACCGAAGACCCCGGATCAAGCACGCCCCCTACGGGTGACCCCTCGGAGCCGTCCGTTCCGGACGTCACGCCCTCCGCCGACGAGGTGACCGAGCCGATGGCGCCGTGGGCACCGCCGAGCGCGACCACACCGGCGTCGTTCCTCCCCCCCGAACCCCCGCCGACCGGTCCCGCGTCCGCGACGGGACCCACGCCGCCCGCCCCGCCCGGCACCGCCACCTCGCGTCGTCCGTCCGGATGGCGCCAGTTCGTCGTCGGCGCCGTCGTCGGTGCGCTCGTCGGCGGGGGAACCGCGGCCGGTGTCGCCGTCGCGACCCGTGACGACTCCCCGTCGACCCGGACGGTGATCGTCGGCTCCGCCAATCGCCCGGTGAGGAACACGTCCGTGATCGGCAAGGCGGACGACGTCCAGTCGGTGCTCGCGAAGGTCGATGGCGCCGTCGTGGCCGTCCAGACGGGCGCGGCTGTCGACCAGGGGCTGTTCTCGGGCCGGTCCGACAGTTCGAGCGGTGGTGAGGGCACCGGCTTCGTGGTCTCGCCCGACGGTGTCATCGTGACGAACAGTCACGTCGTCGAAGGTGCCAACGGACGGATCGAGGTCGAGTTCAGCGATGGCACCAAGGAGGCGGCCGACCTTCTCGGGCGCGCCCCCGAGTACGACCTCGCCGTGCTCAAGGTCGACGGGAAGAACCTGCCCACGGCCAAGCTCGGCAGCTCCGACGATCTCGAGGTGGGTGACCAGGTCATCGCCGTCGGCAACGCGCTCGCGCTCAAGGGTGGTCTCAGCGTCACGCAGGGCATCGTGTCGGGCAAGGGCCGGGTCGTGCCCGAGGACCAGACCGGTGTCACGCTCTACGACATGCTCCAGACGGATGCAGCGATCAATCCCGGCAACTCCGGCGGTCCGCTGGTCAACGCGACGGGCGAGGTCGTGGGGATCAACACGGCGCTCGCCGGCAACAGTCAGAACATCGGCTTCGCCATCAGCATCGACTCGGCCAAGGCCGTGATCGACCAGCTGAAGAACGGCAAGCACGTCAAGGTCGCGTTCCTCGGCGTCAGCACCTCCGAGGTCACGCCCGCGATCGCCCGGTCGCTCAAGCTCACGACCAAGACCGGTGCCGTCGTCCAGGATGTGTCGAAGAACACCGCCGCGGCGGACGCGGGGATCAAGGCCGACGACGTGATCGTGGCCATCGGTTCCCGACCGGTCGCCGGACCCGAGGACGTCGGTGCCGAGATCCGGCGCTTCTCGCCGGGGGACAAGGTCGACGTGACCGTCGAACGCAACGGTCAAGAGCAGACCATCTCGGTCACGCTCGGCGCCCGCCCGGACTCGGTCGGTTAGCCTCGCTCGGCGCCGGTCCCGGCCACGGGGGCGGGACCGCGACCGATCTCGGAGGATTGATGGCCCAGGAACCCGAAGTGCTCGAGGACATCCCGCCCCAGGGCCATGTCCGAGTCGTGTACCTGGGCCCGGTCGCGCCGCACTGGGAGGTCCACGGCGTGTTCGGCGACCGCGTCGTCGTGGACGAGTTCCGTCAGCGGGCCATGGCCCGGCTCCAGCTCCTCCCGCCCCACGATCCCCAGTTCCGACGCAACCGTGAGCGCGTGGCCCGCGACGCCGAGCGCGAGCACCTCATCCTCGACTGGGACCTCGGCTACGAGGAGGAGTGAACCGGTCCGGGACGATCAGTCCCGGTCGTGGTCCTCGCCCGGATGCGTCCCGGTGACCATGAACTGCACCCGTTCGGCGATGGTCACCGCGTGGTCGGCGATGCGCTCGTAGTGCCGTGACAGGAGTGCGATCTGCATCGCCTTGACGATGGTGCCCTCGTCGGCGTTCGCACCCAGGGAGAGCGCGTGGCGGAAGAGCCCCTTGCTCAGCTCGTCCATCGCGTCGTCCATGTCGCCCAACGCCGCCGCCCAACTCGGGTCGCGATCCGCGAACGCGTCGATCGCGAGCCGCGTCTGGTTGGCGGCCTGGACCCCCATGCGGTCGATGATGCCCCGCGACTTCGGATCGAGCTCGTGCGGGTAGATGCGCCGCGTCGTCTTGGCGACGTTCACCATGAGGTCTGCGTCGCGTTCGAGCTCGTGATTGATCCGCAGCATCGTGATCACCGTCCGCAGGTCGGCCGCCACGGGTGACTGCGTCGCCAGGATCAGGACGATGTGGTCCTCGATCTGGTGGTAGAGGTCGTCGATCGCGTCGTCGGCGCCGATCACGCGCTCCGCCATCTGCAGGTCGCTGTCGAGGAAGGCCTGAGTTCCCGCGGTGATGGCCTCGGTCGTCAGCGCGCCGAGGCGGATCAGGTCGGCACGCACCTCCTCGAGCTCGTCCTGCAGCGTCCTGCGGGCTTCATTCTCTGCGTCGGACACACCGTTTCCCGTCTCTGTCTCCATGCGGCCCATCTTGCCGTTCCGTGGACCGGGGGCGCGGGCCGATGTGCGCTGGTTCCTTCGTAGTTTGACTCGTGTTCACCTGAACGACCCCCGGCGGCCGTGGTGCGCACCCGTTCCACCTGATCGCCACCGCCTGTTCACCTCGACGTCATGCAAGGGCAAGAGCCGGTCCAGATGCGCTTCGTACCCTGCCCGCCGATGAACGTCAACCGACAGTGGGCCGGCCGTGGTCGGAACATCGCTGACAGACAGGAGCAATTCATGATTCGCTCACCGCGTGGCGGCTGGCCGCGCTCACGCTCACGCTCGGCCTGGTGGCCGCGGCGTGCGGCTCGAGCTCGAGCAGTTCGAAGGACAAGAACAACGGGTCGTCGACCTCCAAGCCCGCCACGACGTTGGCCTCGGCGACCCTCACGGGGTCCGGCTCGACGTTCCAGCAGGCGTTCGACGAGTCGGTGATCAGCGAGTTCCAGACGGCCCAACCGGCCGTGACGGTGACGTACGGCGGCGGCGGCTCCGGCCAGGGCCAGAGCGACCTCGCGGCGGGCCTCGTGCAGTGGGCCGGCTCGGACAGCCTGGTGAAGGCCGAGGACGTCTCCACCTACAAGGGTCCCTTCCTCTACTTCCCGACGGTGGCGGCGCCGATCACCGTGTCGTACAACCTCTCGGGTGTGTCCGACCTGAAGCTCTCGCCGGAAACGCTGTCCAAGATCTTCGACGGCCAGATCACGAAGTGGAACGACCCGGCGATCGCCGCGGACAACTCCGGCACGAGCCTGCCGTCGACCTCGATCACCATCGCTCACCGCAGTGACGGTTCGGGCACCACCGCGAACTTCACGGCCTACCTCGTGAAGGCCGGGGGGCCGCGTGGACCCTCGGTACCGACAAGGTCGTGAACTGGCCGAGCGGTTCACAGGCCGGAAACGGCAACTCCGGTGTCGCGCAGATCGTGAAGAGCACCAACGGGGCCATCGGCTACGTGGACTTCTCCGACGCCAAGGCATCGGGTCTGGTGTTCGCCTCGATCAAGAACTCCGCGGGTGAGTACGTCGCCCCCTCGCTGGACGCGACGACCGCGGCACTCGAGAACGCCACGGTGACGCCGGAGCTCACCTACGACCCGGCCGATGCGCCCGGGGCCAAGTCGTACCCGATCGTGTCGCCGACCTACATCCTGGTGTACACGTCCCAGTCCGACCCGGCGGTGCGGGCCGCGCTGAAGGGCTTCCTGAACTTCATCTACGCGGACGGTCAGCAGATCGCCACGAGTGTGGACTTCGCGCCCCTCCCCGACGCGATCCTCACGAAGGCGAAGGCCCAGGTCACGAAGATCGGGGCCTAGGGTCTCCCGGGTGGTGCGGGCATCGTGCCCGCACCACCCGCCCGACCTCGAAGCATCACCATGACCACCACCGCCGCCCCTGTCCCGAGCCCCGCCGAAGGCCTTGCCGGTGCACGACGACCGCCGGGCCGCGTCGTCGACCAGGTCGCGCGCGTCGTCGTGTTCCTCTCCGGAGCGCTCGTTCTCCTCATTCTGGCGCTGATCGCCTTCACCATGATCCAGAAGGCGATGCCGGCATTTCGGAGTGAGGGGCTCTCGTACTTCACGTCCGACGTCTGGGATCCCTCCACGGCGCAGTTCGGGACTCTGGCGTTCGCGTTCGGCACGGTCGTCGTCTCCGCCCTCGCGCTGGTCCTGGCGGTCCCGGTCAGCATCGGGATCGCGCTGTTCACGACCGATCTCGCGCCGCACTGGATGCGCCGGCCCATCGTGTACCTCGTGGACCTGCTCGCCGCGGTTCCTTCGGTGGTCTACGGCTTGTGGGGGCTCCTGGTCCTCGCGCCGGCCCTCCCCGGCTTCTACCAGGACTGGCACGACCTCTTCTCGGGCATCCCGGTGTTGGGGACGCTCTTCGGGGGCGCACCGATCACCGGGCGCTCGTTCATGACCGCCGGCATCATCCTCGCGATCATGATCACGCCGATCATCACCTCCGTCACGCGCGAGACCTTCGCGACGGTGCCGCAATCGCTCAAGGACGCCGCCCACGCGCTCGGCGCCACCAGGTGGGAGATGATCCGCGCGTCGGTCCTGCCCCACAGCCGCGGTGGTCTCGTCGCGGCGATCCTGATCGGTCTGGGCCGGGCGTTGGGCGAGACGATCGCGGTGGCGCTCGTCATCGGTTCGAGTCCGCAGATCACCGCCAAGCTCTTCAGCTCCGGGAGACGCGCTCCCTGCGGTCATCGTCAATCAGTGGCCCGAGGCGACCGGCACGTACCGGTCGGCCCTGCTCGGCATGGGCGTGGTGCTCTTCGCGATCACGCTCGTCGTCGGGGTCGCGGCCCGGGCCCTCGTCACCCGCGCCGACCGACGGGCACAGGGGCTCTGATGGCGCTCGCATCCACCCCTTCGATCCTGGTCAGCTCCGCATCGCCGTGGCGCCGCGTCAAGAGCGGTCTCGCGAGCTGGTTCATCGGCGGGTCCTTCGTGGTGGCGATGGTGCCGCTCGTGCTCATCATCGCCTACGTGGTGAGTCGCGGCTGGTCCGCGGTCAGCTCACCCGGATGGTTCACGGGTGACATCCCGATCATCACGCGCTTCGAGGGCCCGGGGATGGGGCCCGCCATCGTCGGAACCCTCCTGATCACGGGTGCCGCCTCGGCGATGGCGATTCCGCTCGGGGTGCTGGGCGGCATCTACCTCAACGAATACAGCGCCGGAAGCACGTTCGGCGCCGTGATCCGGTTCTTCGCCGACGTGATGACCGGTGTGCCGTCCATCGTCATGGGTCTGTTCATCTACACCATCTGGGTGTTGGAGTTCGGGGTCTCGGGCTTCGCCGGAGCACTCGCGCTCGCCTGTCTGATGTTGCCGGTCGTCATCCGGACGAGTGAAGAGATGTTGCGACTCGTGCCCGGTGAGCTGCGGGAGTCGGCGTACGCGCTGGGTGGGCGCAAAGCCGGGACGGTTCTGCGCGTGGTCCTTCCGGCGGCGGCGCCGGGGATCATCAGCGGCGCGTTGCTCGCGATCGCCGCGCGCTGCAGGGGAGACCGCCCCGCTCGTCTTCGTGATGTTGCCCTTCAACGTCCACCAGACGAACACCGACCTGTTCAACGGCCCGAACACGGCACTCCCGGCGCAGATCTTCGGCAACGCGAAGCAGGTCTTCCCGGGACCTCAGGACCGGGCGTGGGGCGCCGCGCTCACGCTGATCGGCATCGTGTTCATCTTCACGATCCTGGCTCGGATCGTCTCGACCGTCTTCGCGAGGAAGCATGCGTCATGATGGAATCGACCGTGGACCGGAGGTCCATCGTGCCAGGTAACGTTCCGGCGATGGCGCTCCCGACCGACCTGCCCGAGGAGGACTCGGCGGAGATCGTGTTCGAGATCGCGGATGCGTCGGTGGACTATGGCGTGCATCGCGCGGTCGACGGTGTGACGTTCGACATCGCGGCGCAGGAGATCACAGCCATCATCGGGCCGTCGGGGTGTGGGAAGAGCACCTTCCTGCGGTGCTTGAACCGGATGAACGACTTCATCCCCGGCGCGAGCGTCGGCGGTCGTATCGACTATCACGGCGAGGATCTCTACGGGCCGAAGGTCGATGCGGCGGAGGTGCGCCGCCGGATCGGGATGGTGTTCCAGCGACCGAACCCGTTCCCGAAATCGATCTTCGACAACGTCGCGTACGGGCCGAGGATCAACCGGTTCAAGGGCGACCTCGGCGACCTCGTGGAGCGGGCGTTGACCAGGGCGGCGCTCTTCGACGAGGTCAAGGACAAGCTCAAGAAGAGTGCATTCGCGCTCTCGGGCGGACAACAGCAGCGTCTGTGCATCGCACGCGCGCTGGCGGTCGAACCCGAGGTCGTCCTGATGGACGAGCCGTGTTCGGCGCTCGACCCGATCGCCACGTCGCGGATCGAGGATCTGATGGTCGAGCTCAAGGCCGACTACACCATCGTCATCGTCACCCACAACATGCAGCAGGCAGCACGCGTGTCCGATCGGACCGCGTTCTTCACGACCGATGTCGACGAGTCGGGTTCGCGCACCGGGCGGCTCGTCGAGTTCGACCGGACGCAGACGATCTTCACCAGCCCGTCCGATCCCCGCACCGAGGGCTACATCACCGGACGGTTCGGATGAGCCCGGTCTCCACCCTCCGCCCGGGCACTCCGGGCGCCGCGGGGCCCGCCCGGCCCGGTCCGAAGGACGACGAGGGTTCACGATGAGCGTGCGTCGTCGTGCCCTGCTGCCCGACGACCGTCTCGCCGAGTCTCAGACCGCGGAGGCGCTCGATCAGCGCCGGTTGGCCGAGGCGCTCGACGCGGTCGGTGACGCCATCGTGGTCGTCGACACGGCCGGCGACGTCGTGCTGCGCAACGAGGGCGCGAGTCGCTTCCACGACGCCCGCCACGCCGATGCGCTCGCCGGCGAGGCGCTGCGGGAGCTGCTCGACCGGGCGCGTGCCGGGGAGGAGTGCTCCCGCGAGCTGCAGCTGTTCGGCCCGCCGCCCGAGGTGTTCTGGATGACGGCGCGTCCGCTCACGGTCGACGGAAGGCGCGTCGGTGCGGTCGGCCTGGTGCGCGATGTCACCGAGTCGCGGCGCATCGAGACGGTGCGGCGCGATTTCGTGGCGAACGTGAGCCACGAGCTCAAGACGCCGGTGGGGGCGATCGCGCTGCTGGCCGAGACGTTGGTCGGGGTGGAGGACCCGGCGGTGATGCGCCAGCTCGCCGATCGGATCGCGAACGAGGCCGCGCGGGTCGGGGCGATCGTGGATGACCTGTTGGATCTCGGGCACATCGAGTCGAGTCGCCCGGTGCGCGAGCCGATCGCGGTCGACCAACTGATCGATGCGGCGCTCGAGCGGGTTGCCGCGGCGGCGGCTGCGACCGAGAACACGATCGACGTCGGTCGTTGCGACGCGGTGCTCACCTGCGATCGCCGCCAGGTGGTCAGCGCGATCGCCAACCTGCTCGACAACGCGATGAAGTACTCCGAGCCGGGAGACCCGATCCACGTCGGCGCCTCCGTGAGCGACGGCTGGCTGACGATCGAGGTGACCGACCGCGGGGTCGGAATCCCTTCGCGTGACCTGGACCGGATCTTCGAGCGCTTCTACCGGGTCGACCCGCGCGCAGCCGCAGTACGGGAGGGACCGGACTCGGTCTCGCGATCGTGCGGAACGTGGCCCATGCGCACGACGGCGACGTGTTCGTCGACTCGCGTGAGGGCGAAGGTTCGACGTTCCGGCTGCGCATCCCGATGGCCGACGCCGGAGCCTCACCCCTGCCGTTCGAGGAACGCTGATGGCCGACGCGCCCCTCGTGCTCGTCGTCGACGACGAGGCGTCGTACCGCGACGCGCTGTCGGTCGCGCTCAGCGCGGAGGGATTCCGTGTCGAGACCGCAGCGGACGGCGTCGAGGCGATCGAGAAGTTCGAGCGATCGCGACCTGCGCTCATTCTCCTCGATGTGATGCTCCCGCGTGTCTCGGGGATCGACGTGTGCCGCCAGATCCGCAGCACCTCCCGCGTGCCGATCATCATGGTGACCGCGAAAGGGTCGGAGATCGACGCCGTCGTCGGGCTCGAGGTCGGCGCGGACGACTACGTGGCCAAGCCGTTCCGGCTCCGCGAGCTGGTGGCTCGGGTCCGGGCTGCCCTCCGGCGAGGCCACCCGGCCGAGGCCGATGATCTCGAGCGCGAGGACGTCGTCGTCGTCGGCGACGTCACGGTGGACGTCGCTCGACACGAGGTGACGGTGCGCGGACGGCTCGTCGCGCTGCCGCTCAAGGAGTTCGAGCTCCTCGAGATCCTCATGCTGAACGCCGGGCGGGTCCTGACCCGCGACGTGCTCATCGACAGGATCTGGGGGCCGAACTACTTCGGCGACACGAAGACCCTCGATGTCCACATCAAACGGCTCCGGGCCAAGATCGAGGACGACCCTTCGTCGCCGGCGCGGATCGTGACCGTTCGGGGCGTCGGGTACCGCTACGAGAAGAGCTGAACGCTACGACGGCAGGAGGTCGTCGTCGATGCCGCCGAGCCCGTCGAGCCAGGCGCTGGCGTCCAACTGCTGGGAAGAGGCCCCGGCGGTGTCGATCCCGGGCTTCAGCTCGTTCACGACGTCCATCATGAGCGTCGACGGGCGCTCGGGCGGCGCCGGGGGTGGGGGCGGCGGGGGAGGTGGCGGCGGGGGTGGTGGCGGTGCCGCGGCCTCCTCGGCGCGGACCCGCTGCTCGCCGAAGCGCACCGGCGCGTCGTCCGCGGGAACGCTCGAGGGCGCCGATGCCGGCGCGGTGGTGGCGTCCGTCTCGACCTCCTCGGTCGTGCTCGGCTCGCCCTTGCCCATCATGTCGGAGAACTTCATGTCACCTTCGCCAATGCTTGTTCGTAGTCCTCGCGCGCTCGGGGCGAAGCGAGTCCGGCTGATTCGAACTTCGTGACGACGATGCCGTCACGATCGATCACGAACGTGCTCCGGTTCGCGCACCCGAGCTGCTCGTTGAACACTCCGTAGGAACGGGCGACCTCGCCGTGAGGCCAGAAGTCCGAGAGGATCGGAAACGTGAAGCCTTGCTGCTCGGCCCACTGCGCCTGCGCGTGGCGGGTGTCGCAGCTGATCGCCAGCACGGCGGCCCCGGAGTGCTCGAACACCGAGGGATCGTCCCGAATCTCGCAGAGCTCGCCCTGACAGACCCCCGTGAACGTGAACGGGTAGAAGACGAGCACCACGGGTGACTTGCCCTGGTAGTCGACCAGGCTGACGTCGTTGCCAGCTTGGTCCTTCAGGCTGAAGTCGGGGGCGGGCTCGCCGATCTCGACGGTCAAGGCACACTCCTGGCTCGGGGACGATCGATCGCAGTGTACGGCGTCTCACCTGTCCCCAGCGGGCTCCGTGTCGGTTCGTAGTCGCCACGCGTTGTCGACCGCTGCACCCGAGCCCTTGAGCGGCGCGGCGACGATCCCGACGAGCGGCGTGACGGTCGCGTAGCCCGCGGTGAGCAACGCTTCGTCGGTGTCGGGATCGAACTGGTCGTGACGGCCCTGGAATTCCATGCGCACGTCGCCGCCGTCGCGATCGCCGGACGCGACCCAGAACTCGCCGTAGGGCGCGAGCGTCGCGTCGCGCACTCCGGCCAACTCGTCAATCGGTCGATTCGGGACGTTCAGGTTCAACACGCGCGCTTCGTGACCGTCCGCCGCCCAGGACAGCGCGGCGACGGCGAGGTCGGCGGCGCACGCCCAGTGGTAGATGCCGTCCTCGGACCACCGTGTGCTGACGGCGATCGCCGAGACGCCGAGGCCGGCGGCGGTGAGCGCGGCGCCCACGGTGCCCGAGTGCAACACGAGGTGGCCGGTGTTCGCGCCCGGGTTGATACCGGAGGCGACCACCTCCGGCCGGTCGCCGAAGGCGCCGATGCAGGCGAGGTACACCGCGGTGGCCGGCGGGCGCTCGATCGCGAGCACGGGCACATCGGGCAGCTCGGGCCAGGCGTGCTCCGTCACGGCGACGGGCTCACCGCGGTGCAGGGGCCCGATCGATGCGCCGGCGCCGCTCAGATCCGACGCGGGAGCGATCACGCGCACGTCGTGACCGGCGTCGTGCAGGGCAGTGGCGAGCGCGAGGATCCCGGGCGACGCGACGCCGTCGTCGTTGGTGACCAGGACCCGACGCCGGTCGGTGCCCGTCATCTCGGTGCGGGTACGTAGCGGCCGTCCGTGGGGATCCCGCCTTCGGTACCGACGACCCACATGCTGCCCTTTGCCAACCGGTCGTCGTCGAGCTCGACACCGCTGACGTGCAGTTGTGACAGCGCGGCACCGAGCACGTCGCCGTGGCTGCAGATGGCGATCGGCGCCGCCGCCTGCTCGATCAGCTCGACGACGAGATCGGGTCCGGCACCTTCCGCGAGCCGCTCGTCGATACCGATCTCGATCCCGAGCGCGGCCGCGACGGGTGTGACCGTCTCCACGCAGCGCACGAAAGGTGAGGACACGATTCGGGTGATCCCCGAGCCCGACAGCGACGTTGCGATGGCTTCGGCCTGGGCGACACCGCGTTCGGACAGCGGTCGCAGATCGTCGTCGACCGTGCCGCGCTTCCCTGCGTGCGCGTGGCGGATCAGGTAGCAGAGCGTCACGAGACGAGTCGACGGACCAGGTCGCGGTCGTGGGTGTAGGTGAGGTCCCTGAGCGCGCGCGTCGGCGACCACCACTCCACGAGGTCGACTTCGTCGTCGGCCTCGCGCGGTTGGGTGCCCTCGACGCTCATCGAGAAGTAGCGCACGACCTTGGCCCGGTCGCGCTGGTCGGTGTACTCGACGGTGCCGGCGTCCGCGACGATCTCGGCGCGAACCCCCGTCTCCTCGAGCACCTCGCGCACCGCGGCGGTCGCGTCGTCCTCACCGGTGTCCAGCTTGCCCTTGGGGAGACTCCAATCGTCGTACGCCGGACGATGGACGACGAGGATCTCCGACCGTCCCGCGCAATCGCGGCGCACGATCCCGCCCGCGGCGCGGACCGGAGCCGTCGGTCGACTCATCCGCGGATCTCGTTGCTCCGCGCGATCGCGCGCTCCATGAGCACCTCGTGCGCGTCGAATCCGTGCCGGTTCGCGACCCGGTGCCAGCTGCCGTTGCCGGCGAGCTCCCAGACCTGCGTGTCGTCCGCGAGCTCGATGTCGAGCACCTCGGCGAGCCGGAGCCGGAGCGCGGGTGCGCGGACGGGCACCAGCGCCTCCACGCGACGATCGAGGTTGCGGGGCATGATGTCGGCCGAGCCGATGAGGTACTCCGCGGTGTCCGCGTCGGGACCGAACCGGTAGATCCGCGAGTGCTCGAGGAATCGTCCGAGCAGGGAGCGGACCCGGATCGTCTCCGACTGGCCCGGGATGCCTGGACGGAGGCAACACACCCCGCGCACCAGAAGGTCGACCGGTGTACCGGCGCGGGACGCGTCGTAGAGCGCGTCGATCGTCTTGGGGTCGACGAGAGCGTTCATCTTGAGCACGATGCGGCCGTCGGGTCCGAGCGCGCCTTGGCGCTCGATGCGCTCGATGATCGCCTCACGCAAGCCGTTCGGCGCGACCAGCAGCTGACGGCACGGGAGCTCGCGCGAGTAGCCGGTCAGCGAGTTGAACAGCTCGGTGACGTCGGCACCGATCTCGGGGTCGGCCGTCAGCAGACCGAGGTCCTCGTAGAGGTTCGCCGTGACCGGGTTGTAGTTGCCGGTCCCGACGTGGCAATACCGCCGAAGGCCCGTGCGCTCGTCGCGGACCACCAGGAGCACCTTGGTGTGGGTCTTGAGTCCGACGAGGCCGTACACGACGTGCACGCCCGCAGTCTCGAGCTCACGGGCCCGCTCGACGTTGACCTCCTCGTCGAAACGGGCCTTGAGCTCCACGAGCACGACGACCTGCTTGCCCGCTTCCGCGGCGCGCATGAGGGACTCGACGATCCGGCTCTCGGAGCTCCCGGTCCGGTACAGCGTCTGCTTGATCGCGAGCACGTTGGGGTCGCGCGACGCCTGGTCGACGAACTCGGCCACGCTCGTGGCGAACGAGTCGTACGGGTGATGAACGAGCACGTCCCCGGCCTGGAGGATGCGGAACAGGTCGGCCGGCGGGTCGGTGCGCGTCAGCACGGCCTGGGTCTGGGGGACCCATGTCTCGTCCTTGAGCTCGGGGCGCTCGAGGGCGTACAGCGCCCACAGGCCGGAGAGGTCCAGCGGCCCCTCGATCGGGATCACGTCGCCCTCGTCCAGCTCCAGCTCGCGCACGAGGATCTCACGGACGTCGTCGGGCATGTCCGCGTCGATCTCGAGCCTCACGACGTGGCCGGACCGCTTGCGCAGGCTGAGCACGCTCTCGATCGCTTCGAGCAGGTCGTCGTTCTCGTCGTCGAGCTCGAAGTCCGCGTCGCGCGTGACACGGAACGGCGCGTGGCCCGTGACCGTCATGCCCGGGAAGAGCTGGTCGAGCTGCGCGGCGATGACGCGTTCGAGGGGGACGTAGCGCTCGTGGTCGGGGAGGACGATGAAGCGTGGGAGCAGTGGTGGCACCTTCACGCGTGCGAACCGCGTCTCCTCGGTGACCGGATCCACGACCTGCACCGCCAGGTTCAGCGACAGGTTCGAGATGTACGGGAACGGATGGGCGGGGTCCAGCGCCAGTGGTGTGAGCACGGGGAACACGCGCGCCTGGAACACGTCGACGAGGTACTTGCGGTCGTCGTCGTCGAGGTCCTCCCAGCGCGAGAACACGATGCCCGCCGCTCCGAGCTGTGGCTCCACCGACTGGAGGAAGACGCGTGTCAGGCGCTCGGTGAGCTCGCGGATGCGGTCGCGCACGGCGTCGAGTTGATCCGCGGGGCGCAGTCCGTCGGGCGCCGGGGTCCGCACGCCCGCCGCGACCTGTTCCTGGAGCCCCGACACGCGGACCTGGACGAACTCGTCGAGGTTCGTCGTGAAGATCGCGAGGAACTTCGCGCGTTCGAGCAACGGGCGCTCCTCGTCCTCGGCGAGTTGGAGGACGCGGTCGTTGAACGCGAGCCAGGAGAGCTCCCGGTTGAGCAGGCGCGCGTTGCCTTCCACGCCAGGCATCGTACCGACCGCCTCTCGTGTTCGATTCCGGGCGCGACCCACCCGGGGAGGTGGGTGGATCGGGGCCGGGTGCGGAGGTTGGGGGACCTTGTTCCCGGCGCGTCCCGGCGGACTGCCCGGGACCGGGTCGAACGGTACGAGGCGTGGATGAACCCCCGGCGGCGGTGGGCACACGGGCGCACGAACAGCAGGTGAACGGAGGGGAGCGGACCAGGGAGGCCGGTAGCCTCGTGGCGACGATGGTCACGCGCGACCCCCGCACCTACGAACTGAATCCGTTCGGCCGGCTCGCGGTGGCGCACGGCGCGTCGTCCATCGGTGACGCATGTCTGACCGTGTCGCTCGCCGGGTCGATCTTCTTCACGCAGAGCATCGGGCAGTCTCGGACCCAGGTGCTGCTGTACCTGGTCCTGACGCTCGCGCCGTTCTCGGTCGTGGCACCCGTGATCGGACCGGCGCTCGACCGGAGCCGGGCCGGGCGCCGGACGCTCATGGCCGCCGGATGCTTCGGGCGCGCACTGGTCTGCTTCGCCATGATCGGCCAGCTCGACTCCGTGCTGCTGTTCCCCTTGGCGTTCCTGGCGCTCGTGCTGTCGAAGGGCAATGCGGTGGCGAAGTCGTCACTCGTGCCGACGGTCGTCCGCAACGACGACGAGCTGGTGACCGCCAACTCGCGCCTGTCGTTGATCGCGGTGGTCGCGAGCGTCGTCGGAGGCCTGCCCGCCGCCGGTCTCGTTGCCGTGCTCAGCGCCCGGGCCTCGCTGCTGCTCGCATCGGTCGTCTTCGCCGTTGCCGGCGTCCTCACGACGCGGATCCCTTCGGCCCAGCGTCCGGCCGAGCCCGAGAGCACCCAGGAGCGGGCCGAGCTGTCCGCACCGAGCATCGTCTTCGCCGGGACGGCCATGGCGGTGATGCGGGGCGGCGTCGGCTTCCTCACGTTCCTCCTCGCGTTCCTCCTCAAGCAACGGGGCGCGGACCCGGTCGTCTTCGGGCTCGTCCTGGTCGCGAGCGCGATCGGAGGTTTCGTCGGCGTCGTGACCACCCCGCGGCTGCGGCGGTCGCTGCGCGAGGAGTCGATCCTCGCGGGATCGCTTCTCGTCGCGTCACTGGTCTGCCTGCTCGGCGCGCGCGATGGCGGGACGCTCGGCGCGATGGGGGTGGGATTCAGCGTCGCGGCCTGCGCGTCGGCCGGCCGGATCGCATTCGACAGCCTCGTCCACCGCGACGGACCGGAGCATCTCCGCGGTCGGGCGTTCGCGCGCTTCGAGACCCGGTTCCAGCTGTCGTGGGTGGCCGGTGCACTCATCCCCGTGGCGCTGCTGGACGTACTGGACCTGCGGTGGGGATTCTTCGCGCTCGCCGTGGTGCTGTTCTTCGCCGGCCTCTCCTACGTCGCCGGGCTGCGGGCGCGGCGCGGCTGGGGACCGTCATCGCCTCCGCACGGGACGACACGGGCGGTCGAGAATCACGAGGCACCGTCGCGCCGGTCGCGCGAAAACCCCGCCGAGGGCGACGTCGACCGCGAGTAGACCGTCGCCATGGACGCACTGCTCCGCCCGATCGTCGCGGCCGAGGTCCCGGCGTTCGTCCTTGCCGATTCCTACGGTTTCGGCCAGCGGTGGTCCGCCGTCGACGACTCGCCGTGGACGCTGCTGGACCTCGATCGCACCGTCGCCGCGTTCGTCGACGACGAGATCGTCGCGACCGGGCGCAATTACA
This sequence comes from uncultured Acidimicrobiia bacterium, assembly GCA_963752335.1. Taxonomy (GTDB): domain Bacteria; phylum Actinomycetota; class Acidimicrobiia; order IMCC26256; family JAENVU01; genus JAENVU01. The sequence goes on from CAVVXW010000003.1 coordinate 523,113, forward strand.
CCCTCGAGCTCACCGTGCCCGGCGGTGCCTTCGTCCCGGCCGGCGGCGTCAGCTGGATCTCGACCCGACCGACGCACCGCCGACGCGGATTGCTGCGCCAGGTGATGACGCGTCTCGTCGAGGAGAGCCGCGACCGCGGCGAGGTGGTCTCGATGCTGACCGCGTCCGAAGGGGGCATCTACCCGCGGTTCGGGTACGGGGTCGCGAACGCGGATCGTGCGCGTCTACGTCCCGAAGGAGGCGGTCGAGCTTCTGACGCCACGGCCCGACCTCGCGCTCCGGCTCGTGGAAGCCGACGAATCGATGGCGCTCGCCCGCCCGTTGTACGAGCGCGTGCGCCCGACCCGCGTGGGAGCTGTGTCGCGTTCGGGCGCGTGGTGGACCGATGAGTGGTTCGACGCCGACGACGTCGATCCGAACCGGCGCTTCGACGTCGTGGTCGAGGACGGCGGGGAGGTCGTGGGGCACGCGCTGTACGCGGTCGAGGGTCCCTGGACCGACGGCTTCACCCAGAAGGTCGTCCTCGTGCGGGATCTCGTCGCCGCGACCGACGCCGCCGAGGCCGCGCTGTGGCGGTACCTGCTCGAGATCGACCAGACCGTCGGCGTGCGGGCCTGGAACATGGCCCCCGACCTCCTGCTGCCGTGGCTGCTCACCGACGCGCGGCAGGTGCGCACCGAGAGCGTGCGGGACTTCCTCTGGATCCGCCCGATCGACACCGCCGCGCTGCTCGCGGCGCGGACCTACCCGACCGGGGGATCGCTCGTCATCGAGATCACCGACCCGTTCCTCGGCCTCGACGCGACGGCCGGACGCTTCCTGCTCGACGGTGGTGATACCGGCGCCACGTGCGCGCGTACCGATCGCGCCCCCGATCTCGCGATGACGGTCGACGTCCTCGGGGCGATCTGTCTGGGCGGTGTCCGCCCGAGCACCGTGGCCCGGTCGGGTCGGCTGATCGCAGCCGACGCCTCGGTCCTCGCTCGTGCCGACGCGATGTTCCGAGCCGAGCGCGAGCCGTACGCGTTCACCTGGTTCTGAGCGCTTCCACGAGGACCAGCCCGATCCGGCGCCCTTGACCATGCCGAACGGACCCGCCGGCCACCGGAAGCAGTCCATCATCAGCTGGTCGGCCTCGTCGGCGTTCGCGATCCCCTCGTGCACGACCTCCTCGGCGCTCGTCGGGCGGGTCCGCACGATCTCGGCCAACTTCATGACGGGGGCCGGTGAGGCCCGGTGCCAGCCGACGACCTGTTCGGGCCGTTGGTCGCCGCGCTGATCGCCTCGATCGGGAGCCCGGAGCTTTACGAGCAGAGGATCGTGTGCACGGGCGCGGCGGCGTCAGTCCCGCTCCGGAAGGTCGATCCGCGCCAGCCAGAGGCCGGGAGCGTCGAGCTCGTTCGTGGTGGGCAGCAGCTCGGGATCGGTCCAGAGCCGGTTGAGACCGGCCATCCCCGCCCGCTCGACGACACCGGCGCAGAAGGCCTGACCGCGCTCGTAGTGGCTCCGATCCAGCTCCACGCCCAACATCCCCTCGACGAACCGGCCCGCCTCGCCGCGCTCGACGTGGTGGCGGCGTAGTGCTTCGTGGATTCGCGCCGCGTCGGGGATCAACTGCTCCGCGATCTGCTCCGAGACGAGATCCGCATGGCCCTCGATGACCATCGTGAACTGCTGGTTGCGCTCGAGGATCGCCCGTTGCTGGTCGTTGCGCAGCGCGCTCAGGAGGACGTCGGGTCGTTGCGCGAGCCGGGCCATGGTCTCGGGGTCGGTGGGGTCGACGTCACCGAACGCGGCATCGAAGGCCTGAGGATCCAGTGAGAAGGCGGCGACGTAGTCCCGGGCGATCTGGATCAGGCGCTCGCGAACCCAGGGATGCGTGCGCTGCGCCGCGCGGACCGACTCGCCGATCGCCACGGCGAGCGACACGTCGCGACGCTCCAGGGACCACGCGTCGGCGAACCGGTCGATGTTGGGGGCCACGAAGGTGATGGTGGGCGCGTCGGTCGACGGCAGCGGCAGGTCGAAGGCTCCGAGCGCGTACTGCGCGAGATAGCCGACCATCGATCCGGTCTGCGCGCCGAGCAGCAGTGGGCCGAGCATCCCCATGAGCCCGCGCATGCCACCGGCGCCGACGGGAAGCCCGAGTCCACTGGTGAGCTGCTCGACCTCCGCGTCGTCCGCGGCGTCGAGATCGGCCGCCAACGAGTCCTGCATCGTCGTCGCGAGCGTCTCGAGGACGGGGCGGAGCCCTTCGAGGTGTCGGCGCGCCCACGCGCGACGATCGAGGACCTCCACCGGCAGCGTCAACACGTCGTCGATGCCGGTCGCCGACATCACCGGGCCGAGCGCCGTGTGGGCGAGGTCCGTGAGCTCGGCGCGCACGGCGTCGGTGATCGCCGGGTCGGCATCGTCCTCGACGGCGACCTGGTCGGACACCTGCCGGGCGATCTCCCAGTTCAGCGGGCCGGGGGATTGCAGGATCCGCATCGCCTCGTTGAGGTCGATGCCCGAGAGGTCGAACGGCAGGCCGATGCCGGCGAGCGGATTCGTGAACGGATCGTCCGGCTGGTCCCCGCCCCCGGTTTGAGGATCGTCCGTCACGCGGCCAGTCTAGGGAGACCCATGAGCCCCTCCTCCGTCGCCGCATCGGTCGCCGTCACCGGCGCGGCCGGGTTCGTCGGATCTCGCCTCGTCCCCGCGCTCACCACGGCGGGGATCCCGCGCATCATCGGACTCGACGTCCGCGATCCTTCCCGGAGCGGTCCCGGGTTCGAACACCATCTGGTCGACGTCGCGGGACACGATCTCGAGGTCTACCTCCGCGGCGTGGACACCGTGGTGCATCTCGCCGCCGTGGTGGATCCCATCGTCGACGACGCGCTGATGGCGCGTGTGAACATCGAAGGCACTCGCCGGGTGCTGGCAGCCGCCTCGTCCGCGGGTGTCCGCAAGGTGATCCGGGTCTCGACCGCGGCGGTGTACGGCGCCTGGCCGACCAATCCCGTGCCCCTCACCGAGGACGCCGCCCTGCGTCCGAGTCCCGGCTTCGGTCCGGCGATCCACGCCGCGGAGGTCGAACGTCTGCTCCAGGAGTGGAGCGACGAGCATCCCGCCGCGACGGTGACGGTGCTCCGTGCCGCACCCGTGCTCGGTGTCGGCGCCGAGCACCTCTTCGCCCGGTTGCTCGCCGGACGGCGTCGCCCTCGTGTGCGTGGCGAGGGCGCCCCCGTGCAGGTGTTGCACGTCGACGACCTCGTGTCCGCGCTCGTCGACGCCGTGGTGCAGGACCGCGCCGGCGTCTTCGACGTTGCCGCGGCGGGCTGGCTCGGGACCGACGACGTTCGGGCCCTGCTGGCCCACGGCTCGTTGCCGGCGGTACCCCTCGAAACGTTGCGCCGCGTCTTCACGCGGTCCTGGCAGGCCGGTCTCGGAGATGTCCCGCCGTCGGTCCTGCCCTACCTCGTGCATCCGTGGGTCGTGGCCACGGATCGGCTCGAGGCGACGGGATGGCACGCCCGGCACACCAACGAGGAGACGCTCCTCGAGACGTACGACGCGCTCGCGGCGGGTGGTCCGTCGCCGGCGGTCGTGGCGGGGGTGGCCGGCGCCGCGGCGATCGGCGTGGCCGGCGGCCTCGCGCTCCGGCGCCTCGTGCGGCGGCGTCGGTAGCGCGGCGACCTCGAGCAGGCCGGGAGGTCCCGGCCGCTCAGTCCTCGTCGTGGCGAAGCACCACGGTGCGCGATCGGATCGGCTGTCCCGGGGCACAGTTGGGCACCGGGACGGCGCGACACCCCGAACCCGCCCGAGGCGCGCGGCCGGATGCGGGATCACGGGCCAGGCGGGCCAGGTGTCGGAGCGACCGGAGCGTTGACGTCGCGGAGGCATGCGAGGTCCCGGTTCTCCGAGGCTCGAGGTGGTACGGGATCTCGACCAACGTGCGCCACCGACCTTTCGCGAGCACGTCGACGAGGATCCGGAACCCGCGCGGTCTGAGGTCCACGCCATCCAGCACGTCCAGGCACAGACCGAAGAGCCCGCTGCCCGGATCGGTGCTGCGGCGCAACCGCGGGAGGGCGAGACGAGTCAGGTCCCGTGCCGCGGCGGCCGCACAGCGTCGCCGGCGGCTGTCCATCCCCGTGTCGGCTCCGCCGGCGAGATAGCGCGTTCCGACGACGACGTCACCGCTGCCGTCGAGCAGGACCCGTGCCATGGGAGCAAGAAGCTCGGGCGGGTGCTGGAGGTCTGCGTCGATGCAGAGCGCGACGCGCCCGCGTGCTGCAGCGAAACCCGCGCACAGCGCACCGGCGGGACCCGCCGCCCGCGTCCCCGGCCGACGGTGCACCAGGCGGACCGTGGGCCCGTGCTCCTCGTGCCACGCGATCGCCTCGGGGGTCCGGTCATCCGAGTCGTCGACGAAGAGGATCTCGTACCGGTAGCCCGCAGGGCCGAGCGTCCGTCGGATGCGCTCGACCAGCTCGTCGATCGTGGCCTCCTCGTCCCGAGTCGGCACGATCACCGTGACGTCGACGTACTCCGCGTTCGCCGTCGTGCGGGCGCGCGAGGTGCGTTCCGACGGCTCCTGGTTGATGAGATGCAGTCCGGTCATCCGGGTCCTCGACGAGGGTTCGGTGTCAGGTCTGTTTGTAGTGGTGCCAGGTGACCTGGAGATGGCGCGCAGGTGGCCGGCCGGCGGCCCGGGGAGGAAGAAGCTGCGATCGGGGCGGCGCGGGACCGCTAGGAACGCGGCGCGCCCACGAGGTGCTCGCCCGCCCACTCGTCCCACTCGGGGGTGAAGTAGCGGACGCGTGTCTTCTTGTACTCCTTGACCGACCAGAGAAGGGCGTACTCGTCGATGCCGGTCTCCGTGGCGATGGCCTCGATCACCGCCTCACAGTCCCGGCCGGTGCGACCGTGGACCATCGTGAACACCGTGTACGGCCAGTCCTCGTAGGTCGGGCGGCGGTAGCAGTGCGAGACGGCGGCGAAGCCGGCCATCTGCGGACCGATCTCGGCGAGGTCGGGTTCGGGCACGGCCCAGACGCCCATCGCGTTGGCCTTGAAACCCGCCGTGCGGTGGTTCATCACCGCGGCGAAGCGGCGCATCAGCTTGCGCTCGGCGAAGGAGCGGAGCATGGCGAGGAGCTGGTCCTCGGTCGTGTCGATCCGCTCGGCGAGCACGGCGAACGGTCGCGGGACGAGCGGGAGGTCCTCCTGGGCGATCCGGATGGCCGCGACCTCGACGGGCGAGAGGTCCGGCGCCTCCATGTCGGCGCGCCGCTCGGGCTTCTCGTGCTCGAGGACCTCGGCCTTGGCATCGACGGCCGTCTTGCCCGTCATGTCGAGCTTCACGCCGATCTTGTAGAGCTGCAGGGTCGGCAGCGGGCGGGTGACGAGCGCACCCGAGTCGCGATGGAGCACGGCGAGGTGGCTCTCGAAGTCCTCGCCCGGCGGGACTGCGAGCGTGTACCAGAGGTTGTAGGCGTGGTTGCGCTTGTAGTTGTGGCTGACGCCCGGGTGCGCGCTGATCACGGCCGCGGCCTCGTCCACCCGGTCGGGGTCGATCTTGGCCGCGACCAGTGCCGACGAGTAGCCGAGCGCGCGCGTGTCGAAGATCGCGGAGAGCTGCCGCAGCACCCCGGCGTCCTTGGCCGCGCGCAGATCGGTGAGGACCCGCTCCTCGGTGGTCCCGAGGCGCTCGGCGAGCGTGGCGTAGGGCGTGGCGTCGAGTGGGAACGACCACTGCACCGCGTTGAGGAGCTCGGCATCGAGGTCGGTGACGTCCATGGGTTCCATTCTCGCGCTCGACCGGCTTGCGCGTCCGACCGAGGCGATGGGGTGCTAGGAGCCCGTCCCGAGCGTGAGCGGCGCCACGCCGCTCGTGGACGGGAGGGCACCCGATCCGGTGTCGTCGAGGTTGGCGGCCAGGTGGAGTGTCTTGGTGCCCGCGCGGTGAACGGTGAGGGTGACCCGAGTCCCTCCGGGTCGACGCCGGAGCTCGTAGACGAGGGTGGCGGTATCGGGGGTCCGCACCCCGTCGATCCCGGTGATGCGGTCACCGGTCCGGATTCCGGCGTGCGCGGCACCGGAGTCGGCGATGACCGCGGTCACCGACACGCCGTTCGGCCCGTCGGCGGCGCGCACGCCGAGCGCACCGTGGGACGCGTGACCGTGCTCGGAGAGTTGCGCCGCGACGTCGCCGGCCATGTCGCTCGGGAGCACCGAGGTTCGCGCCGGTGCCGACGCGCTCGACGCCAGGATCCCGACGACCCGTCCGTGCTGGTCCACGAGCGCCCCGCCGCGCGCGTCGTCCGCGAGCTCGGTGCTCGTCGTGATGACGCCGGCATACGAGTAGCCGGCCGCGTCGGTCATCCAGCCGCCGACTGCGGTGACGACCCCACTCGTGACCCACGGTCGGGCAGGCGTGCGTCCGACGGCGACGACCCAGTCGCCCGCCCGGATCGCGTCGGTGTCGCTCCAGCGCACGGGCTGGGCCCGGAGGGACTTGACGTCGAGCAGGACGAGGCCGGTCACCGGGTCCCGGCCGCGGATCTCGGCGTCGTGGCGCCTGCCGTCGGCGGTGGTCACCGAGATCGACAGGGACGCCGCGGGGTCGCCGACGACGTCGGTGGTGGTGAGGATCTCGTGGCTCGACACCGTCACGCCCGAGCCCCGGCGCTGGGCGCCGCCGCTCGTCGCGATGACCGCAGTGATCGCCGGGGCCACCGACGCCGCGACTCCCGCGGCGTCTCGGACGGCCGCCGTCTCGGCGCGAGGAGGGGTGGCGGTGTCGTGGGTGAAGGCGCCGGCGAGGCCGAGGACGGTCACCGCGGCGACGGCCCCGATGGTCCCGGCGGACAGGGCCAGGACGACATCGCGGCGGAAGGCGCTGCCGACTCGGCGAGGGGCGGCCCTCCGCTGGGCCCCGGCCAGCTCAGAGGGATGGATCCACGGCCGGTCCCTCGGGTCGGGCGGCGGCCGGGCGCCTTCGTCGTCAGGATCGGTTCCCGGCATTTTCGGGAGTGTACCGACGCTCCATCGTCCGGAAGCCGCGGCCCGTAGCTCGCGGCGGCACCTTCCCTACAATGGCTCCGTGATCGAACCGACCGCGGGCGGAGACTGGGTGGCGATCGGCGCGGAACCGCTGCCGGTCGTCGCGGCCACCGAGTGGGCCACGGTCCCGGAGGCCGGCGCGGTCGTCACCTTCCTGGGAATCGTCCGCGACCACGCCGAGGGTCGTACCGGCGTCACCGCGCTCACCTACGAGGCCTACGACGACGTCGCGAGCGCATCGATGGGGGAGATCGTCGCCGAGGCCCGTCGCCGGTGGCCCGACCTCTCCCGCGTCGCGGTGTTGCACCGCACCGGCGAGATCGCGTTGAGCGGAGCGTCGGTCGCGGTGGTGGTGTCCAGTCCGCACCGTGGTGATGCGTTCGACGCGGCCCGCTTCTGCATCGACACGCTGAAGGAGTCGGTGCCGATCTGGAAGCAGGAGCACTGGGAGGGCGGCGATGACTGGGCCCTCGGCGCGGCGGGAGATCCGCGTGATCGGTCACCGGGGCTGACGTGGCCTTCCTCGCGCTCGCGTTCGCGCTCATCGTGATCGGGGTCACGGTCGTGCTGATCCGACACCGCGGCCCCCGTGGCATGCACGCCGGCATCGAGGACTTCGCCGCCCGCCGTCAGGCGCTCGCTCCGGACGGGCCGCCCCGGACACGAGGTCGGCGCGCTCGGCTAGGGACCTCGCGATCGACCTCGGCACTGCGAACACCCTGGTGTATTCGCGAGGCCAGGGCATCATCCTCAACGAACCCACGGTCATCGCACTCAACAGCCGGTCGAACGATGTCCTGGCGATGGGCCACGAGGCGTGGCAGATGATCGGGCGCACACCCGGCTACATCGTCGCGGTCCGCCCGCTGCGTGGCGGTGCGATCACCGACTACGAGATCACCCAGCGCATGATCCGTCTGCTCTTCCAGCGCGCCGGTGTCTCGCGGCTCTCCCGCGCCCGGGTCCTGATCTGCGTGCCGTCGGCGATCACCCACGTCGAGCAGCGTGCGGTGCTCGAGGCGGCGCGCCTCGCCGGCGCGGCGTCCACCTATCTGCTCGAGCAGCCGATGGCGGCGGCGATCGGCGCTGGCCTCCCGATCCACGAGCCGCTCGGCAACATGGTCGTCGACATCGGCGGCGGCACCACCGAGGTGGCGGTCATCTCGCTGCGCGGCGTCGTGGCGCTCGAGGCGGTTCGCGTCGGCTCGTTCGACATCGACGCCGCGATCCAGGCCTACGTGCGGCGTGAGTACGGGATCGCCATCGGGGAGCGGACCGCCGAGGAGATCAAGCTCGCGATCGGCTCGGCGTTCCCGACCCCGGACGAGTTCAAGGCCGAGGTGCGGGGGCGCGATCTCATGAGCGGGCTGCCCAAGACGGTGATCCTGACGCCCGAGGAGGTGCGGGAGGCGATCGAGGAGCAGGTGCGCGCGATCTGCGACGCGGTCATCGCCGCGCTCGCGCAGACCCCGCCCGAGCTCGCCCACGACCTCATCATCCACGGGATCCATCTCGTCGGCGGCGGTGGGATGCTGCGGGGCCTCGACCTGCGGATCGCGGAGGAGACCAAGCTGCCCGTCCATCTCGTCGACGCGCCGCTCGAATGCGTGGTGCTCGGAGCCGGCCGCTGCGTGGAGATCTTCGATCAGGTCGAGGACATGTTCATGCGCCGTCCCCGTACCTAGCCGCCGGAGCGAATCAGAGGAGATCGTCGGCGGCCTGGCGGGTCTGCCAGTCGGGGTCGTCCCGGGCCGCGGCGAGCGCGGCGTCGACCTCGGGGCCCTCGAAGGGCGCGAGCGCCAGCACCGCGCGCCGACGGATCGCAGGGCGGTCGCGGCACGCGGCCAGGATCGTCGGCAGCCCGGCCGGATCCCCGACCGCGCCGAGCGCGGCGACGGCCGACTCCCGGACGAGCGGATCCGTGTGGCGGGCCGCCGCGATGAGCCCGGTGACGACCCGCCGCCGGCCCGCGTCCCGCCATCGGATCTCACCGGCGGCCCAGCACGCCGTCTCGGCGACGAGCACGTCGGGGTCGGCAAAGCGGGGGACGAGCCGGGTCGGAGCGGGAGAGGGGACACGCGGCGTCAGCTCGACCGCGCGCCGCCGAACCGCCGCGTCCGCGTCCACGAGCGCGCGCGTCCAGGCCCGTCTGCGCCGCGAGCGGTCCGGACCGCGGAGGAGCGCACCCAGGGCCGCGGCGCGGGCCCGGGGATCAACGGCGTCGACGACGGCGGCCTCCAGCTCGTCCGCGTGGGCCTCGACCTGTCTCGGGTCTTGCGCGTAGCCCGCGTACCGGGCCGCCAGGTCCGACCCGGGTCGGGCCGGAGCCCGGGGTCCGCCGGGCACGATCGGATCCGATGATCGGGGGCTGATCGCCCGACGCTACAGGCGAGCGGTGATTCTGCCGATTCCCTGGGCATGGGAGTGACTGAATCGTTGGGACGAGTCCGTCGGCGCACCGTCGTCGGCGTGATCGTCGCGCTCGGCGTCGCGAGCGCGGTCGCGGTCCCCGTCCTCGCGTCGGCCGACACCGGGGCACCGGTACCGACCCACCGGGTCGTGGCCGCCGCTCCGGTGGCAGCCCTGGCCGAGGCGCCGCTCCCGTCGGCCGAGCCGGCGCTCGCCGCGGCCGCGTGGTCCGCCGCGCACCCGCCGCCGCCCCCGCCGCTGCCGGTGCCGGCCCCCCTGCCCGACCCCGCCGCGTACCGGACGCTCACCGAGATCGGCCGGATCCAGATCCCTGCGACCGGCGTCGACCAGCCCGTCCGGGAAGGCGTCGAGCAGATGGTCATCGATGCCGGGCCTGCGCACTGGCCCGGCACGGCCAGCTTCGGGGGTTGGGGGAACGTCGTGCTGGCCGGCCACCGCACCACCCACACCGAGCCGTTCCTGCGCAACGCCGAGCTCGTTCCCGGCGACGAGATCGTCCTTTCCGACGCCACCGGCGCCTATCACTACGCGGTCACCTCCGTGGAGGTGCTGCCCAACACGGCCCTGTGGATCGTGGATCAGCACGAGGGCCGCACGCTCACGATCTTCACGTGTCACCCGATCGGGAGCAGCGCCGAGCGACTCGTCGTCCACGCCGCAACTGACGACGCGCCCTCGCCCCGGGGACTAGGTGCCCGGAACCGCCCCGGGTGACATGGCAGGCTGACGCCCGCCCATGACGAACCCGGACGACCCGAGCGAGCCCTCGGGCATCAGCGATTCGACCGCGGACGCGGGCGGCGACAACCCCCAGCGGGTCTCGGTCACCGCGAAGATCCTCATCACCGTCGCGGTCGTCCTCGCCGTCGTCGGGATCGCCGGTGCCTACATCAAGCTGCCCTACGTCATCCAGTCCCCGGGCGACGCGACTCCGGTCGACGACTACCTGCGGATCCACGGGGTGAAGCGATATCGCCACGAGGGCTCGCTCCTGCTTCTCACCGTGCGCGTGAGCAACGGTCGACCCAACGTCTGGCGCTTCGTCCAGGCCAGCCTCGACGACGACAGTCGGGTGATCGGCGAGAAGGACTACTTCGGGACCGCGCCGCGTCGGAAGGTCGAGCGCCAGAGCGTCCAGATGATGGCCGAGTCACAGCTCGCTGCGAAGCAGGCCGCATTGACCCGTCTCGGATACGACGTGACCGTGACCGGCAGCGGGGCGAAGGTCGAGCAGGTCGTGCCCCACTCGCCCGCGGCGAAGGCCGGCTTGCGCGTGGGGGATGTGATCACGGCCATCGACGGTGCGTCCGTCACGGTGCGCGACCAGGTCGGTCAGATCGTGCAGGCGGACCCGGTGGGGACGACCTTCTCGGTCACGGTGCGCAGGAACCACGACGACCACACCTTCCACGTCACGAGCGGCACCGCGCCCTCGGGCGACATCAAGGGCAAGCCGTACTTCGGCATCGCGGCGTCGACCGCCGACCTGAAGTTCGATTTCCCGGTCGACATCTCCATCGATGCCGGCGACATCAGCGGTCCGTCCGGCGGCCTGGCCTTCGCGCTCACGATCATCGACGACCTCACGCCCGGGAACCTGACGGGGGGCGCCGCGGTGGCGGTCACCGGCGAGATCGACGGCGCCGGCAACGTGGGCGAGGTGGGAGGCGTCGCGCAGAAGGCGGTGGCGGCGCGGGGGCGGGCGCGAAGCTGATGATCGTGCCCCGCGCCGAGGTGAAGGACGCGCGGACGACGGCAGGCGGCATGCCGGTCGTGGGTGTGCGCACCCTGGCCGACGCCCTGAGGGTGCTGCGTCGACACGGTGGTGCGCCGCTCCCGGCCGTTCCCGCCGCGTGAGCGGTCCTCGGCGCGGGCGGGGTGCGCCAATACGATGGTGCGCCGTGATTGGATCGAGGAGCTCCCGTGGCTGACGTGCATCGTCGCGCCGCCGCGAGCGCGCCTCGACTCACGCCCGACGAGATCGCGACACGCGGTTTCGCCGCGGCGTTCCGTGGGGTCTCCGAGCTCGAGGTCCGGAACTTCTTGAAGCGTGTGGCGGAGGAGATGACCTCGGCGCGTGAGCGCGAGGCCGAGCTCGAACGTCAGCTCGGGGAGGTCAGGGGTCAGCTCGAGCATCCGCCCCTCGTCACCGAGGACCGTCTGCTCGACGCGCTCGGCGAGGAGACCGCCCGCGTCCTGCGATCCGCCCAGGACGCGGCGGAGGAGATCCGGACCCGAGCCGAGGCGGGCGCCGCGGAGCTGGTCGCGGCGGCCGAGAGCGAGGCGGCCGCGATGCGGACCGACGCCGACGCAGACGCGGCTGCGATGCGCGACGCCGCCCAGTCCGCGGCCGCGGCGCGCGAGGAGGAGTCGCTGACGTTCGCGTCGGAGCAGCGCGCGACCGCGGAGTCCGAGGTCGCCGAGCTGCGCGCGACGGTCGCCGCCGAGGTGGCCACCGCCCGCGAGGAGTCGATCACCGCGGCGGACGCCGAGATCGAAGCCGCGAAGACCGCCGGTCGTGACCTCGTCAACGAGGCCCGTTCGGTGCGTGAGCGGATCCTCGCCGACCTCGGACGCCGGCGCATGCTGCTGCAGGCCCAGATCGACGAGCTGCGCGCGGGTCGTGACCGCCTCCTCGACGCGTACCGCGTGGTGAAGCGCACGCTCGGCGACGCCACCGAGGCGCTCGTGCAGGTCGAGTCACGCGCCGCCCAGGAGCTCGCCGGACCGCCGCCGATCCCCGACGACGTTCATCCGGTCACCGGTGAGCTGGCCGCGCTCGCCGGTGAGTTGACCGGCGAGTCGGGTCCCGTCTCGATCGAGGTGGAGGCGCTCTTCGCCCGCCTCCGGGAGCAGTCGGCCGAGCCTGCCCCCTCGGTGCCCGCCGATCCCGTCGCAAGGGTCGAAGCGGCCGACCCCGGCAGCGAACCGGCCGGGCCCGAGACCAGCGGGTCCGACCCGGTGGTCCGAGCCGAGCCCGTCCCCGAGCCGATGCCGCCGGAGGCCACGGGCGTCGGGAACACCAAGGGCGGCGCGAACGCCAAGGGAGCGGGGAACGCCAAGGGAGCGGGGAGCACCAAGGGCGCCGCGAACACCAAGAGCGGCGCGAACACCAAGGGCGCGCCGAAGCGCACGGCGAAGGCGGCGCCCACGCCGCCGCCCGAACCGATGGCCACCGAGCGGGCCGCGGCTCCGCACCCACCCGTGTCCGAGGTGGGCGCGCCGGCCGCGTCCGAGGTCATGATCGATCTCGTCACCGCGGCCGGCGATTCCGATCCCGACGCGGAGCCCGTGGTCACGATCGCGGGGCCGGTGACCGACGACGAGGCGCGCGAAGCGCGCGCCGCCGTCCTCACGCCGCTACGACGCGAGCTCGGTCGCAAGGTGAAGCGGACGCTCCAGGACGAGCAGAACGACGTCCTCGACCGCATCCGTACCGTCAAGGGGACCCCCGAGGCGGCGGCGGTGCTGCCCGACGCGGACGAGCAGATCCGGCTGCTCGTCGCCACGATGCGCGAGCCGGTCGACACCGCGTTCAACGGTGGGCGGGCCGCGATCGGTGGCCGGCCCGGCGGTGCCGCGCCGGGCGCGATGGTCGAGGGGCTCGCCGCCGCGATGGTGGAGCGGCTGCGGTCCCGGCTGGTCGAGGCGATCGACCACGCCGGCGAGGGCGAGGCCGTCACCCAGCGCCTCGGAGCGCGCTATCGCGAGTTCAAGGGTCAGGAGCTCGACGCGGTGGTCGACGACACGCTGGCGGCGGCCTGGGCGCTCGGCGTCTACGACGCCGCGCCCGCCGGTCAGACGCTCCGGTGGGTGCCGAGCGTCGAGGGCACGTGTCCGGACTGCGACGACAACGCGCTGGAGCCGACGGTACGGGGGGAGGTGTTCCCGACCGGCCAGCCGCATCCGCCCGCCCACCCCGGGTGCCGGTGCCTCCTCGTTCCCGTCTGGTGACGGGTCTCGTTCCCGTCTGGTGACGGGTCTGGTTCCCGTCTGGTGACGGGTCTCGTTCCCGTCTGGTGACCGGCGCGCCGCCACCGTGAGCGGCGCCTTCTAGGCTCCCCCCATGCGCGTTCCCCCGGTACGTCGAAGTCGTGAGGGTCGGTTCCGGATCCGACCGTGGATGATCATCCTCGTCGGGGCGCTGATCGCCCTGTTCCTCTCGGCTCGCGGACTGGCCGGCTTCTACACCGACTACCTCTGGTTCGACTCGATCGGCCGGGGTGCCACATGGCGGGCGTTGCTCTGGGCGCGCCTGCTCCCGGCGGCGGTCTTCACCGCGATCTTCTTCGTCATGATGTTCATGAGCCTGACGATCGCCGACCGACTCGCGCCCCGCACACGCGCGCTCGGACCCGAGGACGAGATGCTGCTCCGCTATCAGCAGACGGTCGCGCCGTACTCCGGTCGGATCCGGATCGTCGTCTCGCTGATCTTCGCCCTCCTCGCCGGGGCGACGGTTGCGGGCGAGTGGCAGCGGTGGATCCTGTTCACCCACGCGCAGACCTTCCACGTGAAGGATCCGCAGTTCGGCATGGACGTCGGCTTCTACGTCTTCCGACTTCCCTTCCTCACGTTCGTCTTCGACTGGCTCTTCGCCGGCCTGATCATCGTGCTGATCGTCACCGCGATCGCGCACTACCTGAACGGCGGGATCCGCTTCCAGGCGCCGTTCCAGCGGGTGACCCCGCAGGTCAAGGCCCACCTGTCCGTGGTGCTCGCGCTGATGGCCCTGGTCAAGACGGTGCAGTACTTCTTCGCCCGCTACGAGCTGACCTTCTCGACGCGGGGCTTCGTGGAGGGGGCGAGCAAGACCGACGTCGCCGCGCAGCTCCCCGCCCTCAACCTGCTGATGGTCATCTCGGTCGTCGCGGCCGGACTGTTCGTCTGGAACATCTGGCGGCGGGGCTGGGTGCTCCCGGTCATCGCGGTCGGGCTCTGGGGCTTCGTGGCGCTGGTCATCGGGACGATCGTGCCCGCGGTCTACCAGCAGTTCTTCGTCAACCCGAACGAGCTCGCCAAGGAGAAGCCCTACATCGCACGCAACATCGCCGCGACGCGCGCGTCGTTCGGCCTCAGCGACATCCACGCCACCAACTTCGACTACCGCACCAACCTCACGACGACCGACCTGACCGACAACAGCCAGACGATCGGGAACGCGCGCCTCTGGGACCACGACGCGATCGAGAAGGACTTCCAGCAGTTCCAGAGTCTGCAGACGTACTACAAGTTCGTGAACGCCGACACCGACCGCTACATCGTCGACAAGCAGCTGCGCCAGGTGCTCGTCGCGGCCCGCGAGCTGAACAGCGACGACCTCCCGTCGCAGAGCTGGGTGAACCGTCACGTCGTGTACACGCACGGCTACGGCGCGGTCGTGTCGCCCGCCAACAGCTCGGACTCCGGTCAGCCCACGTACTTCCTGAAGGACATCCCCGGGAACGGCAAGCTCGACCTCAGCCAACCACAGCTCTACTTCGGCGAGCAGCTGAGCAGCTACGCGCTCGTCGGCGCGAAGCAGCCCGAGTTCGACTACCCGCGAGCCGGCTCCGACGCGACGACGCGTTACAAGGGCTCGGCGGGCGTCGGCTTGTCGTCGTGGTTGCGGCGGGCTGCCTTCGCGTTGCGCTTCGGTGACCAGAACCTGCTGATCTCGAGCCAGATCAAGGACTCGACGCGCATCATCTTCCGGCGCGACATCCTCGAGCGTGTCCAGACCGCGGCACCGTTCCTGACCTTCGACCAGGACCCGTACCCCGTCGTGTCCAAGGACGGGCGCCTGGTCTGGATCCTCGACGGCTACACGACGAGCGATCGCTACCCCTACGCGCAGAGCACGTCCCCCACCGAGGGTTCGCTCGCCGGCAAGCGGTTCAACTACGTCCGCAACTCGGTGAAGGCGACCGTCGACGCCTACGACGGGACGGTGACGTTCTACGTCGCCGATGCCAAGGACCCGGTGCTCAAGGCCTACCGGGCCGCGTTCCCGGACCTCTTCACCGATCTCGCCAAGATGCCGAAGGACATCCGCGCCCACCTGCGCTACCCGCAGGACCTCTTCCGGGTCCAGACCGACGTCTACCGCCAGTACCACGTGCAGAGTCCGACGACCTTCTTCTCGGGGGCCAACGCGTGGGAGGTCTCGGCCGACCCCGCGGCCGCCGGATCGAGCGCCTCGGACACGTCGGTGGTGACGAACGCCCCGCAGAACGCGCAGTCGACCGGCAAGAGAATCGAGCCGCTGTACGTCCTGACCCGGCTGCCGGGACAGACCAAGGAGGAGTTCCTGATCATCCGGCCGTTCGTGCCCGTGTCGAAGGGCAACGGACAGAACCGGCTGTCGTCGTTCATGGTGGCCCGCGGCGACCCGGCGGCGAGCCCGCGCCTCGAGGCGTTCTCGATGCCCCAGGGCCTGACCGTCGCCGGTCCGGTGCAGGTGGACCGCACGATCAACAACACCGACTCGATCAGCACCCAGATCTCGCTGCTCAATCAGCAGGGATCGCGGGTGCAACAGGGTTCGCTGCAGATCATCCCGGTCAAGGACTCGCTGCTCTACATCCAACCCCTGTACGTGCTGTCCGAGAGCGGCGACCAGCCGGCACTGCGGTTCGTGATCGTGTACTACGACGGCACGGCCAACTTCGGTGCCACGATCGAGGACGCGCTCACGAAGTTCCCCCAGTTCGGGGGCAGCGCCACTCCGCCGGCGGGCGGCGAGACACCGCCGACGACCACGCCAGGGAACGGATCGGGGTCCGGGTCGGGGTCCGCGACGCTCGACGATCTCCTCCAACAGGCGGACGACGCGTACAACGCGGCCGAGACCGCCCGCAAGGCCGGAGACCTCGGCGAGTACCAGAACCAGGTCACCAAGCTCGGCCAGATCCTCGAGCAGATTCGCTCGTTGCAGGGCACGGGCTCGTCCGGATCGGGCTCGACGTCGACGACGACCACGACCACGACGCGGTCGAGCGGATCCGGCACCCAGGCGGCGGGCTCGACGACCCGATAGCGCCGCCCTGGGCATCGACGTCCGGGGGTCGGGATTGTTACTATGGCCGTAGTGGAAATACCGGCCTCCCCCCGGCCGGTTCCGACGACCCACGGAGCGCCCTCATGGCGGTCAAAGGCATCGATCTCGGCAAGTACCAGCTCGGTTGGCACGACTCCACCGACGATTACGTCTATACGCCCCACAAGGGGCTGAACGAGAAGACGGTCCAGGAGATCTCGGATCACAAGTCGGAGCCGGAGTGGATGCTCAAGTTCCGGCTCAACGCCCTGAAGCGCTTCGAGCGCAAGCCGATGCTCGAGTGGTTCGCCAAGAACATGCCCGACATCGACTTCGAGGACATCTACTACTACCTCAAGCCCACCGAGGGGCAGGCCGTCTCGGACTGGGACATGCTCCCGGAGAGCATGAAGAACACCTATGAGAAGCTCGGCATCCCCGAGGCCGAGCGCAAGTTCCTGGCCGGGGTGACGGCGCAGTTCGAATCCGAGGTCGTGTACCACAAGAACCGTGAGGACCTCGAGGGCCTCGGGGTGTACTTCACGAGCATGGACCAGGCGCTGAAGGACTACCCGGAGCTCGTCCGCGAACACTTCGGCACGGTGATCCCGCCGGGGGACAACAAGTTCGCCGCGCTGAACTCCGCGGTCTGGAGCGGAGGATCGTTCATCTACGTTCCTCCGGGAGTCCACGTCGACATGCCGTTGCAGGCGTACTTCCGGATCAACGCCGAGAACGCGGGGCAGTTCGAGCGCACGTTGATCATCGCCGACGAGGGCGCGTCGGTGCACTACGTGGAGGGCTGCTCGGCGCCCGTGTACTCGACCGACTCCCTCCACTCGGCCGTCGTCGAGCTGATCGCGAAACCCGGCGCGCACATCCGGTACACGACGATCCAGAACTGGTCGCCCAACGTCTACAACCTGGTCACCAAGCGTGCCCGGGCAGAAGCCGAGGCCACGGTCGAGTGGATCGACGGCAACCTCGGGTCGAAGCTGACGATGAAGTACCCAGCGGTCGTCATGACCGGTCCGAAGGCGCACGGCGAGGTGTTGTCGGTGGCCTACGCCGGCCCCGGTCAGCACCAGGACGCCGGCGCCAAGATGACCCACGCCGCACCCGAGACCACGTCGATCATCGACTCCAAGTCCATCTCGAAGGACGGCGGGCGCACGACCTACCGCGGCCTGGTGAAGGTCGAGGAAGGTGCGCACTCGGTGAAGAGTCACGTCCGCTGCGACGCGCTGATCCTGGACGACGAGTCCCGCTCGGATACGTATCCGTACATGGAGATCGACGAGCAGGACGCTCGCATCGGGCACGAGGCCACGGTCTCCAAGGTCGGCGACGACCAGCTCTTCTACCTCATGAGCCGGGGACTCACCGAGCAGCAGGCGACCGCGATGATCGTGAACGGCTTCATCGAGCCGATCGTGAAGACGCTGCCGATGGAATATGCCGTGGAGCTCTCCCGCCTGATCGAGTTGAACATGGAGGGTGCGGTCGGATGACGCGCGACGTGCTCGACCCGGGATTCCGGCCGCAGCCGACCGAGGAGATGGAGGGTGCGGTCGGATGACGCGCGACGTGCTCGACCCGGGATTCCGGCCGCAGCCGACCGAGGAGATGGAGGGTGCGGTCGGATGACGCGCGACGTGCTCGACCCGGGATTCCGGCCGCAGCCGACCGAGGAGATGGAGGGTGTCATCGGGTGAAGCTCGTCGTCGCCTCGCTCGATGAGCTTCACCCCCGATGGCCGTTCGGATGGCTGTGACGGCACACTTCAGCATCGACGCGGCGCGAGCATTGGGCGGGCCGGAGTGGCTCACCTCGCGACGCGTCGCGGCCGCGGAGCAGCTCGCGGACCTCGTCTGGCCGACCGATGCCGAGGAGATCTGGCGCTACTCCCGGGTCAACCAGCTCGATCTCGAGCGGTTCCGGCCGCTCACCGCCGAGGAGCTGGGTGCGCCCGAGGGTGCCATGGCGCCGGGCGGTGGACCGTTCGCGGCCGAAGCAGGGGCACACGCCGCGCTCGTCGTCGTACGCGACGGTCGAGTCGTGCACCAGGAGCTGTCGCCCGAGCTCGAGGCATTGGGGGTCACGGTCGGCGGGATCGCCACCGCGGATCCCGGCGTCGTGGCGCCGGTCCTCGGTTCCGTGTCGTCGGCGACGGCCGACGCCTTCACGATGCTGCACGACGCGTTCCTTGCGGGCGGCGCGTTCATCCATGTTCCGCGGCGGGTCGTCATCGACCTGCCGATCGTGATCCTGCACTGGGCCGACGGCGACGGACTCGCTTCGTTTCCCCACACGCTCGTCGTGGCCGAGGACGAGAGTGAGGTGACCGTGCTCGAACGCCATGCGTCGGCGCCGCGGACCGTTCACCTCGTCGACGGCATCGTCGAGCTCTCGATCGGGGACGCCGCCCACGTGCGCCACGTCTCCGTCCAGGAGTACGGCGAGCGCACGTGGTCCCTCGCCACCCAGCGGGCGCACCTCGGCCGCGACGCCCGCCTCTCGTCCTCCGCCGTCGCGCTGGGCGGCGACTACGCCCGGCTTCGCACCGAGGCGCGACTCGGCGGAGCAGGCGCCGAGAGCGATCTCCTCGCCGTCTACTTCGGCGACGGCACCCAGATGCACGACTTCCGGACCTTCCAGGACCACGTCGCGCCCCGCACGCGCAGCGACCTGCTCTTCAAGGGCGCGGTCGAGGACACCGCGCGTTCGGTCTACAGCGGGCTCATCAGGATCCGCCCCGACGCCCAGAAGGTCGAGGCGACGCAGTCGAACCGCAACCTGGTGCTCACCGAGGGCGCGGGTGCGGAATCGATCCCGAATCTCGAGATCGAGGCGGACGACGTCCGGTGCTCACATGCGTCGACGGTGGGTCCCATCGACGACGACCAGCGCTACTACCTGGAGAGCCGTGGCGTACGACCCGAGGACGCCGAGCGGCTCATCGTGCTGGGGTTCTTCGAAGATGTCTTCGCCCGGCTCCCGGTCCCCGAGCTGGCGACGCCGCTCCGCCGCGCCGTCCACGAGAAGGTCGGTCATCTCCACCACGATGACGATGCCTGAGATCCGGGTCTGCGGGACGGCCGACGTCGCGACGGACTCGGCCCGGCGCTTCGATGCCGACGGTCACCGGCTCTGCGTCGTCCGGGTGGGGCGCCCGGACGGTGCCGCGTGGTACGTGGTGGACGACGAGTGCTCCCATGCCGACTTCTCCCTGTCCGAGGGCGACGTCTGGCCCGACGAGTGCGAGATCGAGTGCCCGAAGCACGGGTCGACCTTCTCGCTGGTCTCGGGGGAGCCCCAGACGCTCCCGGCGACGCAACCGGTCGCGGTGTACCCGGTCCGCGTCGAGGGTGACGACGTGATGGTGACCCTGCCGTGAGGAACCCCGCCCATGAGTGAACTGACGATCACCGACCTCCACGCCTCGGTCGGCTCCGTCGAGATCCTGCACGGCGTCGATCTGCGCGTCGCCTCGGGCGAGGTCCACGCCCTCATGGGACCGAACGGTTCGGGAAAGTCGACGCTGTCCCACGTCCTGATGGGACGCTCCGACTACACCGTCACGTCCGGTTCGGTGACGATCGACGGCGAAGAGCTGCTCGGACTCCCCACGTGGGAGCGGGCGCGCCGCGGGCTCTTCCTCACGCACCAGTATCCCGTCGAGGTGCCGGGGGTGCGTCTGGTCGACGTCGTCACCGCGGCAACCGACGACGACGGCCCGGCGTCGCGGATCGACGCCGAGGCCGCGCGACTCGGTGTCCGCGATGAGTTCCTCTCCCGCGGCGTCAATGTGGAGTTCTCCGGCGGCGAGCAGAAGCGGGCGGAGACTCTGGCGCTGGCGGTGCTCGAGCCACGGTTCGCGGTGCTGGACGAGATCGACTCCGGACTCGATGTGGACGCGTTGCGTGAGGTGGCTCGTCGCATCGAGGCGATGACCGAGGAGCGCGGACTCGGGGTGCTCGCGATCACGCATTACGCGCGCGTGCTCACCGAGCTGCGTCCGGACCGCGTCCACGTGTTCATCGGGGGCCGGGTCGTGACGTCGGGTGGGCCCGAGCTCGCCGACGAGCTCGAGGAGTCGGGCTATGACGGACTGGCAGCACGTCTCGGGCTGGAGACCCTGAGCGTCACCGCGCCGGGCGCGGCGGTCTCGGAGGACCCCTTCGCCGATCCCGGCTTCTGAGCCGGATCGACTGGTCAGCTCGACGGTGGTGTGACGGGCGCTGCGGGTTCCGCGGCCGGAGGTGCAGCGGGGGGCGCGGGCGGTGCGGTGGCCGGCGGTGCGGTCGTCGGCGGCGCCGGGCTGATGGGCGTGCTCGAGAGGATTTGGGCCGGTTGGCCGCCGAACACGTAGACGGGGTCCCCGACCTTGACGAGCATCGGGTAGTACTCGGCGATGTGCATCGGGATGCGCGCGCAACCGTGCGACGCCGGGGTGGTCGGCACGGACGGGTAACCGTGCACTGCGATCCCGCCGTTGAAGTAGTACGGCTGGTACAGCTGGCCGAGCGGTGACTTGTCCCAGCCCTTGACCCACCTGGTGTAGGTGAAGCGCCCCGACGGTGTCGTCGCCACCTCGCAGATGTGACGGGTCGGATTGTCCCGTGGCGAGTTGTAGCAGTAGTGCACACCCGAGCCGGTCGATGTCGTCGTCATGAGCCGCACCTGGTAGTCGGCGTAGAGCGTCAGCACCTGCTTCGTGACGTCGATCTCGGTGCGGTTCGCCTCGCCGGTCGGCTGGAGCGGCTGCGGGTACTGGAACGCGGCGAGGGTCATCGCCTCGGGTGGGCCGATGCGCCCGGTGCGCGGGAGTCCCACGATCTTCTGGACGGTCTCGACGGCGTAGGACGTCGCCTGGCCGTAGTTGCCATCGACCGGGCCCGGATCGAAGTGCAGGTCCGCCAACCGCTGCTGATACGCCTGGATCACGGCGGGGTCCGAGCCCGGGCCGAGGGACGACGTCACCGGCGGAAGCGTCGCCCGGGGTGGCTGGACCAGCGCAGGGAGCGTGGTGGTCGTGGTCGTCGGCGCCGTCGAGGACGTGGTGGTCGACGGGGCGCGGGCGACGACGCGATCGCTGGAGGCGGCGTTGGCGTCGCCGTCGCCGGCTTTGACCGCAGCGACCGCGACCCCGACTGCCGTGGCCAGACCGACCGCGCTGACGAGAGCGATGGTGAGCCAGCGCCGACGCGACCGGTCGATCGCACGTCGATCGCGACGAGTGGGCTCAGCTGTGGGGTCTTCCATGGATCTCCCTCGGGGAGCCGATCAGCGTACCGGCGGTCCGGGGTCGATCAGTGCACCCGCGCGGTCAAGCGGTCGGCTGTCGTTCCGCGTCGAGGAGCTGGGCGATCGCCCGATCGGAGCTGTTGACCACGGTGAGGCGGAGGTCGAGCAGGAAGTCGACGACCTCCGAGCCGGACACGAGATCACGCGCACCGAAACGCTCGAGCGCTTCGTCGATGGCCGCCACGAGATCGGGGGCCACGGTCGTCTGCTCGGTCATGCCGCTCCCTTCGGGTTGGATCCACGAGCGTAACCGCACCGCGCCACCAGAATTGGTCACGTTGTGCGAATGCAACGGGATTCGTGACCTTTGACCCAGGCCGGGCGGGCTGGCGCGGGTGCCGCGCTCAGGACGCCAGCTCGTCGAGGCCCTGCGTGAGGGTGTTCCACGCGAGCGTTGCGCACTTGATCCGCACCGGGAACTTCACGACACCCTGGAGTGCCTCCAGGTCCCCGAGCCGGACGTCACCCTCGCCCCCGGTCACGTCGATGTCCTCGCCGTCGCCGCCGATCTTGGATTCGTGGATGCTCATCAATGACTTGAACGCGTGGATGAGGCCGCGCACCTCGGCGACCGGTTTGCCCTTGACCGCCGCGCTCATCATCGATGTCGAGGCCTGGCTGATCGAGCAACCCTGGCCGCTGATCTTGACGTCGGTGACGATGCCGTCGTCGACGACGAGGTAGAGCACGACTTCGTCACCGCAGAGCGGGTTGAACCCTTCCACGCGGTGGGCCGGGGGGACCGGCAGCTCGCCGCGGTTCCGCGGCGCGCGGTAGTGGTCGAGGATGATCTCGCGGTAGAGGTCTTCGAGTCCGGCCATCGTTGCGATCCTACGTGGGGTGGGCGATCAGAGGATGAAGAACTTCTCGACCTTGACCAACGCGTCGACCAGGGCGTCGACATCGTCGCGGTCGTTGTAGAGGTAGAGCGATGCGCGACTCGTGGCAGGGATTCCGAGCACCCGCATCAACGGCTTGGCGCAGTGGTGGCCGGCCCGGACGCAGACGGCCTCCTCGTCGAGTACCTGGGACACGTCGTGGGCGTGGATCTCAGGGAACAGGAACGAGATCACGCCGCCGCGGTGGCTCGTGTCGGCGGGTCCGTAGACGGTGAGCCGATCGCCGAAGCGCTCGGCGAGGGCATCGAGTGCGTACCCGGTGAGCTCGGTCTCGTGACGCTGGACCAGATCCATTCCGAGCGCTTCGAGGTAGTCGATCGCGGCCGCCCAGCCGATCGCCTCTGTGATGGCGGGTGTGCCCGCCTCGAACTTCCAGGGCACCTCGTTGGTGGTGAAGCCGTCCTTGCGGACGTCGCGGATCATCTCCCCGCCTCCGAGGAAGGGTGCCATCGCTTCGAGCAGGTCCCGGCGTGCCCACAGCGCCCCGATCCCCGAGGGGCCGAGCATCTTGTGCGCGGTGACGGCGACGAAGTCCGCTCCCCAGGCCTGGACGTCCACCGGGAGGTGCGGTGCCGCCTGCGAAGCGTCGACGAGCACGGTCGCGCCGGCGGCGCGTCCGGCGGCGACGAGCGCGGGCACATCGTTCACGGTGCCCAGCACGTTCGACATCGCGGTGAACGCGAACAGCTTCGCCCCGTGCAATGTCGCCTCGAGGTCCGTGAGATCGAGGCGGTAGTCGCGGGTGATCGGGATCCAGCGGAGCTCGATGCCCCGCTCCGCGACGAGGATGTGCCACGGGATGATGTTGGCGTGGTGCTCCATCTCGGTCAGCACGACGACGTCGCCCGGCGCGAGATTCGCGCGAGCCCACGAGTATGCGACGAGGTTGATCGCCTCCGTCGCGTTGCGGGTGAACACGATCTCGGCCGCGTCCGCCGCGCCGAGGAAGCGCGCGACGGATGCACGCGCCGCTTCGAACCGAGCGGTCGCGGCCTCGGCGATCCGGTAGACGCCGCGGTGCACGTTCGCGTAGCTGCACTCCATGAGCTCGTCCATCGCGCGCATGACCGACCGGGGCTTCTGCGCGCTCGAGGCACTGTCGAGATACACGAGACGGTGACCGTCCTGCTGGCGACCCAGGATCGGGAAGTCCGCGCGGATCGTCGCGACATCGAGGCCCATGACGACCTACGCCGCGTCCCGGAAGCTGTCGAAGCCTTCCTGCTCGAGCTGCGCCGCGAGCTCCACGCCGCCCGACTGGACGATGCGACCGTCCAGCAGGATGTGCACGACGTCGGGCGCGAGGTAGCCCAGGATGCGCTGGTAGTGGGTGATGAGCAGGATCCCCATCGCGGGCCGCTCGGCGCGCACGACCTGGATCCCGTCCGCGACGGTTCGGAGCGCATCGATGTCGAGGCCGGAGTCGGTCTCGTCGAGCACGGCGAACTCGGGCGCCATCATCGCCATCTGCAGGATCTCGTTGCGCTTGCGCTCACCGCCGGAGAACCCCTCGTTGAGGTAGCGCTGGGTGAAGCGGTCGTCCATCCCGAGCCGCTGCATCCACTGCATCAGCTCCATCCGCACTTCGAGGACGGACAGGTCGGGGATGCCCTTGCGGACGGCCAGTGCCTGGCGAAGGAAGTTGAGCACGCTCACGCCCGAGATCGCCTCGGGGTGCTGGAAGCCGAGGAACAGGCCACGGGCGGCGCGCGCCTCGGTCGAGAGCCCGGTGATGTCCTCGCCGAGGAATCGGATGGACCCACGGGTGACGGTGTAGGCCGGGTTGGCGAGCAGCGTGTTGGCGAGGGTCGACTTCCCGGACCCGTTGGGGCCCATGAGCGCGTGGACCTCTCCTGCCCGGGCGACCAGCGTGAGGCCGCGCAGGATCGGGTTGCCGTCCGCCTGGACGTGCAGATCCGTGATCTCGAGCACGGGTTCGGGGGGTGTCGTCGGTCCGGTCACGGCCCTCCATGGTAATACCACTACGCCGATAGTGGAAACTCGGGACCGCGCCGCCCGCCCCGGTCAACCGGGTCGGGAGCTGGTCAGGGACGTGCCGTCGGTCCATGCATCGGGGTGGCGGATCGGCAGGCTCGTGTCCTCGGAGAGGTCGGCGGTGCAGGGCCGCACCGCGCGGGACGAGCGCTCGCAGAGGTAGTGCCGTCCGCTCCCGGCCGCCCGGACCAGCTCGAGATCGACGGCGTCGCACGCGGCGCCGGTCGGGGCGTCGGGCACGAGGCGTGTGCCCACGACGGCGGCGTCCAGGCCCGGCGCGAGCCGCGGGTCGTAGAGGAGCGAACCCATCCGGGCGTCGAGTCGAGTGGGCGTCCAGCGGACCGACCGCTGACCGTCGGAGGATCCGTCCATGAGGCTCGATGCGCAGGACGAATGCTGGAGACCGACGGCGTGACCGAGCTCGTGCGCGATGGTGCGGTTGCGTGAGACCTGGAGGTCGTCGTCGGCGATCACGATCACCCCGCCGTCGATGGTGCCGGGTCGTGCGGGATCGAAGCGCAGTCGCGTGAGCCCGACGGCGGTCGGGTCGACATCGTCGACATGGAGCACCGCGCCGAACTCGGCCCGCGGCACGAAGTGGATGTCGAGGTCGCCGTGTTCGGCGCCGGCAGTGATGTGAAGACCGGTGATGACGTTCCAACTCGTGATCGCGTCGGCCAGACGGTGGAGATCCTCCGGTGTCGGGTCGCCGGTCACGCGCAGGCGCGGGTTCCTCGTCCACCGGCTGAGGACCGGCGGGGCCGAGGTCGGTGCGGCGGGGACCAGCGCGACCTCGAGGAAGGCCTTGCGCTCGTACGGCGAGACCGAGATCGTGCTCCCTCGGGTGATCGACCGGCCGAGCACGCGGGTCGTGTCCTTCGCGTCCTGTGGCGCCGCCGCGTGGTTCGCGGCCGCGCGCGGCGCGGCGGCTCCGCCCGAGCTGGTTCCGCAGGACGCGAGGAACAGCGCGGCGGCGCCCGCCGTCACCCGCGCCGAGCTGCGCACCAGTGATCGCCCCACGGCCGCACCGTAGCCGTCAGGTGCGCGGCGACGCGGACGACCGCGCCGCGTCACCCCTCGATGCGGCGGGCGAGCGTGAGTGCGAAGTCGTCGCGCGGATCGGTCCAGAACTCGACCAGCGCGAACCCGGCCGCCGCGAGCTCGGTCTCGATGCGCGCCCGGCGGAACTTGGCGCTGATCTCGGTTCGCATCTCCTCCCCGGCGGCGAACGGGACCGTGAGCGCGAGTCCGGGGACCTCGACCAGGAGGTCTCGGCGGGCGCGGAGTCGCATCTCGATCCATTCGTCGGTCGCGTTCCAGCGCGCGACGTGGTCGAAGTCGTCGGGATCGAACGTCGCCCCGAGCTCACGGTTCAGGACGTGGAGCACGTTCTTGTTGAACGCGGCGGTCACCCCTGCGGAATCGTCGTACGCGCGCACGAGTCGGTCGGAGTCCTTCACGAGGTCGGTGCCGAGCAGCAGGGTCTCACCGGGTGTGAGCGTCCGCGCGAGCGAAGCCAGGAACTCGGCACGCGGCCCGGGTGCGAAGTTGCCGATCGTGCCCCCGAGAAAGGCCACGAGCCGGTTGCCGTCAGCGGGGATCTTCGCGAGGTGGCGCTCGAAGTCGCCGACGACCGCGTGCACGGCGATCCCGTGGTACTCGCGGGCGACGGCTCCGGCGGCGTCGCGCAGGGTCGTCTCGGACACGTCGAACGGCACGAAGCCGGAGAGCCGGCCGGAGGCGGTGAAGGCGTCAAGGAGAAGGCGGGTCTTCTCGGAGGTGCCCGAGCCCAGCTCCACCAGTGTGTCGGCCCCGCTGCGCGTCGCGATCTCCCCGGCGCGTGTTTCGAGGATCGATCGCTCCGTGCGGGTCGGGTAGTACTCGGCCAGCCGGGTGATCTGATCGAACAGCTGCGAGCCGCGGTCGTCGTAGAACCACTTGGGTGGCAGGTCCTTCGGTGTCGCGGTGAGTCCCCGGCGCGCGTCGGCGCGCAGTGCTGCCCCGAGGTCGTCGGGGGCGAGGTGCAGGTCGACGCGGACGGCGGTGTCGGTCATCGGAGGGTCTCCAGGGGGGTGGTGGCGAGCTCGTCCGCAGTGGCGTCGACGAGGCTCGCGTCGGGCACCCGCTGCCAGGACCCCCCGGACTCCGTCGGCTCGGACGAGACCGTCGTCGAACCCCCGTCGCGCTGGGCGTAGAGCGTGTGCTGCCACGTGGTCGCGACGATGCGATCGACGGTGACCAGCAGCAGGTTGACGTAGACCGCGGACCCGGGGTCGATCACGTGGTGGACGGCGGCGAGGGCGCTGCCGGCATCCGCACCCGCGTCGATTCGCTCTCGCAGCAGCGCGAAGAGGACCTCGGAATCCGTGTCGCCGGTCAGGGTGGCGGTGGGTGGGAGCGCGGCGCGGACGCGTCCCTCGCACGATGCATGGAAGGCGTGACCGTTCAACGAGAAGGCGACCGGTCCGATTCGAGTATCGGCGAGGAAAGGAGCGTTGTTCTCCGCTCGGAGCGTGGTGGCGGGCGACGCCTTGCGCACCGCTCCGAGCATCGCGACCGCCGGCCGGTCGCCCTCGGTGAAGCCGTGGTCCTCCCACATCGTGGTCGCGCTCCGGTAGCGGCGGGGCGCGTCCGCCCCGGGCTCCCACCAGGCCACGCCCCACCCGTCGGGGTTGTCCTTCGCGACGACCATCTCGCGTGGTGTCCGACCCTGGGAGCAGAGCGAGTGCGGCGCGTCGAACGTGAGCGCGCCGACGGGGCGAGGCGGGCCGAGGTACGCGAGATGCCGGCACATCAGAGGTCTCGGGCGCAGCGGAAGCCGGCGAAGATCTGGCGACGGATCGGGTAGTCCCAGTTCCGGAAGGTCGTGCTCACCGCGTGCCGATGCGTGGCCCACGAGCCGCCGCGGAGCACCTTGTACTCGTCGCCGAAGAACACCTCGGAGTACTCGCGGTACGGGAAGCTCCGGAAGCCCGGGTATCCCCGGAAGTCCGAGGCGGTCCATTCCCAGACGCCACCGAGCAGGTCCACGACACCGCTCGGCGTCGCGCCGGCCGGGTGCGCGCCGATCTCGTCCGGCCCCCATCGCGCGGTGGACCCGGCGAGCGCCGCGGTGAGGACGCCGGGCGGCTCGCCACCCCAGGGGTGGCGAGCCTTGACTCCACTCCCCGCGCCGGGATCCCAGCTGGCGGCCTTCTCCCATTCGGCCTCCGTGGGGAGCCGCTTGCCGGACCAGCGCGGGTACGCGTCCGCCTCGTACCAGCAGACGTGCTGGACCGGTTCGAGCGCCGGGATCGGCTCGACCACCCCGAATCGGCATCGGGCCCACTCGTCGCCGACCTGGGACCAGGACTGGGGGTGGGTGAGGTCCGCGCGCTGGCGCCACTTCCAGCCGACGTCGGTCCAGAGCGTGGGGTCGTCGTAGCCGCCGGCGTCGACGAACTCCTGGAACTGACCGTTCGTCGTCGGTGCCGCGTCGATGAGGAAGCCCGGGACGTCCACGGCGTGCGCGGGCTGCTCGTTGTCGTAGGCCCACGGGTCGTCGTCGGTCCCCATCACGAACGGGCCGGCGGGTACCAGGACCTCCCGGCCGACGAGCGCGGCCTGCCCGGGACGACCGGGCCCCTTCCCGGCCTCGTCGGGAACGCCGCCGGACATCAGCTGCATGGTCGCGAGCATCGTCTCGATGTGCTGGTGCTCGTGACGGACCACGAGTCCGTGCACGAACTCGTCACGGAGGAGCGCCTCGGCCCGCTCCCCGGCCGCGGTGGCGGCCGGCGCGAGCACCCGTTCCCGCACTTGCTCGCCGAAGGCCCGTGCCGCGTCCGGCCCCAGCAGGTCGAGGTCGGGGCGCTCGCCGCGAGGGTGGCGGAATGCGTCGTAGACGTCGTCGAAGCGCGGGTCGGTCGCCTCGCCCACCCCGAGCTCGCGGAGCAGCCACAGCTCCTCGTAGTGCGCGATGTGGGCGAGGTCCCAGACGAGTGGGGACATGAGGGGTGAATGCTGCGCGCAGAGCTGGTCGTCGCTCAACGGCGCCAGCACCGCGAGGGTCCGGGCGCGCGCGTCAATGAGCGCACGTGCGGTGTCCGGGGTCATCGACTCGTCGCGGGGAGCGGCTCGGGGCTCGGACCGAGCGCTCCGGTCGCGTGCCATTCGTCGAGTCGGTCGTCGGCGAGCGAGCGTCCCCGCCGCGGGTATTGGTCGGCGAACTCGTATGCCGCGACCACGAGGCCGGGGTCGTAGCCGGCCGGCTCGAGTGCGGGGAGCGTCGCCGCGAGGACGGCCTCGGCCGCGGCACGCAGGCATCCCTCGTGGACACCGCGCCACGCCGCGAGCAACCACCGGTCCCGCGTCTCGGCCAGACGCGGCGCGATCTCGGCCCGCACGGCTCGGTCCGAGAGCGCGGTGACGGTCAGTGCGGCCGCGACCCGCCACCAGGGCTCGGGCAGAGCGTCGAGCACGCGGAGCTCGATCCAGCCTCGGGGTCGCACCGGCGGGAAGAGCGTGGTGAGGTGGTAGGCGACGTCCGCCGCATCCGGGTACGAGCCGTCGTGGCCGTGCTCGATCCATTCCCGCAGCGTCGGGACCGGCGTGGGCACGACGCAGTCCGCGCGCTCGTGCATCAGCATCACGGGCGCGTCGAGGGCGTACCTGATCCAGCCGGTACGCGCGCCGGGGCTCGTCGGCACCGGGCCGGTGCGGACGCGGCTCCAGCGCCGCCCAGACCGCGAGCCGGCTCGACTGCCAGCCACTCGGCCGACCGTCCACGAGCGGGGAATGGGCGAAGATCGCGCCGAGCACGGGCGCGAGATCGTGGGCGTAGCTCCAATGGGCGTCGACGTCGCGGTCGAAGCCGACGTTCACCTGGAGGGACGCGGTGCCGCACATCATCGTCGCGCCCGCGCTGCCGAGTTGATCGAAGTAGCGGGCCATCGCGGTGTACCGGGGCTCGTCGGCGACGCGCTCGCGCGGGCCGCCGGCATCGAGCCCGACCGCGACCAGCTCCATTCCCGCGGCGGCGAGTCGGGTGCGCACGACCACCGCATCCTCCGCGGCCCACGCCACCGCGGTCGGGCCGTCGGCGGACGGCGGGGTGCTCAGCTCGAGCTGACCACCGGGTTCGAAGGTGATCCGGCTCTCGTGCGGCAGCGGGCCGCCGGCCGCGATCGCATCGAGGATCGTCGCGCGGTCGGTCACGGGCGCGCTCCGGTGGGCGACGAACCATTCGAGCTCGAATCCGACGCCGGGCGCGCAGGTCCCGAATCCGGCCTCGCCGATGACGGCACACGCGTCGGCGGTGGTGAGCGAGGGGCGAGGCGTCGGCATGAGGTGTCTACCGGTACCCG
The DNA here is from genome assembly GCA_963752335.1 of uncultured Acidimicrobiia bacterium. Classification (GTDB taxonomy): domain Bacteria; phylum Actinomycetota; class Acidimicrobiia; order IMCC26256; family JAENVU01; genus JAENVU01. Next base: position 553,160 of record CAVVXW010000003.1, read on the forward strand.
AAGCGCGCCGCGACCCACACTTGGTTGCGGACGGGCGCGAGCCAGACGTCGGAAGGAGCCATCGGGGTCATCGTTCCCCCGGTGACCGGTTCGTTACACCCCATCCCTCACCAGCCCCGTTCGATCCAGGCCTCGAGGCTCGGCCGCTCGGTCCCGACGGTGGTGTCGAGCCCGTGCCCGGGCATGACGAGCGTCTCGGGCGCGAGCGTGAAGAGGCGCCGGTCGATGGACCGGATGATCTCGTCGAAGCTGGCGCCGTCGAAGGACGTGTTCCCGGGGCCACCGGGAAAGAGCGTGTCGCCGCTGAAGACGATCGGATGGCCCTCGACGAGGAACGACGTCGATCCAGGGGTGTGGCCCGGGGTGTGGATCGCCCGCAGCCGGGTCGACCCCACCGAGAGGACATCGTCGTCCGGGATGGTGAAGTCGTAGCTGGGCAGCATCGCCGCGTCGGCCGTGGCGATCCCGACCTCGATCCCGGCGTCCCTGAGTGCGGTGACGGCCTGGATGTGGTCCCAGTGGCCGTGGGTGGTGAGCACCCGCCGGACGCCGGTTGCCCGGCTGACCTCGAGAAGGAGGTCGTGCTCGTTGGCCGCGTCGATGATGAGTGCCTCACCCGAACCCTTGTCGCGCACCACGAAGACGTTGTTCTCGAACGGCCCGACGACGTACTTGTCGATCCGGAGGTCCGAGGTCTCGTAGTGGGCCTGCACGAGCGGAGACGCTAGTCCTGGCCTGTGACCGTGGCTCCGGGACGTCGGTCACGTCCCCGGCGGCGTTGGCGGCTCGCCGAACCGGTCAGGTACCGTCCCCGCGCCGTATGGATCTCCGCGCGCGGGCCCCAGGGTCCGGGCGGGCGCCCCGTCTGAGGAAGGAACCCTCGTGAACTTCGCCTTTTCCGAAGAGCAGGACCAGCTGCGTGACGCAGTGCGGAAGTTCCTGGAGGCCAAGAGCCCCGAGACCGAGGTCCGCCGCCTGATGGAGACGACCGAGGGTTACGACCCTGCGGTGTGGTCGCAGATGGCCAACGAGCTCGGTCTCCAGAGCCTCCACATCCCGGAGGCGTACGGAGGGCAGGGCTTCACGTGGGTCGAGCTCGGCATCGTGCTCGAGGAGATGGGACGGGCACTGCTCTGTGCCCCCTACTTCTCCACCGTGGTGCTCGCGGCGAACGCGATCATGAACGCGGGCGACGAGGACCAGCAGTCGGCTCTCCTGCCCGGCATAGCGAGCGGTGAGACCATCGCCACGCTCGCGTTCACCGAGCCCAACGGGAAATGGGACGCGTCGGGGATCACGCTCGAGGCCGAGGGACAGGGCGACACCGCGAAGCTGACCGGCACGAAGATGTTCGTGCTCGACGGCCACACCGCCGATCTGGTCGTCGTCGCGGCGCGCGCCGCAGGGACGAGCGGCGAGGACGGGATCTCCTTCTACACCGTCGCCGGCGACGCGGCCGGCCTCACGCGCACGCCGCTGGCCACGATGGACCAGACACGCAAGCAGGCCAAGCTCGAGTTCGACGGGGTCGACGCGGCGCTCCTCGGTACCGCGGGCGCGGGGTGGGCGGCGCTCTCCAAGACGCTCGACCAGGCGGCCGTGGGCCTCTGCAACGAGATGGTGGGCGGCGGCCAGTTCGTGCTCGACGAGTCGGTTCAGTACGCCAAGGACCGGGTGCAGTTCGGGCGGCCCATCGGCTCGTTCCAGGCGATCAAGCACAAGTCCGCGGACATGCTCCTCGAGATCGAGTCGGCGAAGTCGGCGGCGTACTACGCGTCCTGGGCGGCGGCCGAGGACAACGACGAGCTGCCGGTCGTCGCGTCGCTGGCCAAGGCGTACTGCTCGGACGCGTACTTCCACGCCGCGGCGGAGAACATCCAGATCCACGGCGGGATCGGGTTCACGTGGGAGCACAACGCGCACCTGTACTTCAAGCGTGCGAAGTCGTCCGAGATCCTGCTCGGCGACGCGACCTACCATCGCGAGCTCCTCGCCCAGCGCATCGGGATCTGAGGCCGATCCCGAGCAGCGAGCGCGACCACGACGATGACGTGGGTTCTCGTCGTCCTGATCCTCGGGCTCGTGTGTGCGATCGCGGCCGCGCTCGTGTTCCGGGAGGCGGCGCGTCTCAGCGAGGAACCGCCCGACGCGGTCTTCGACCCCGACGACGCGCTCGGCTGGGTGGTGGCCCACCTCGACGAGCTGACGGCGGCGACGCTCACCGAGCGTGACGCGGAGCGGATCATCGGTGCACAGATGGAGTTCCTCCGCGAACGCGGCGTCGCCCGCAACGGCTCGACCGACGCGCCCGAGGTCCCGGTGGTGTTCTCGACGGACGAGGCCGTGCGGTTCATCCTCGAGCGTTGCGCCGCGACGGGTGAGGCCTACCTGCCGGAGCAGGTCGAAGCGGTCATGAGCTGCCAGATGGACTATCTGCGCTTCATCGGTGCCGTCGGCGGACCGGCCGACGAGGCCGCGGACTGATCGTCACCCGATTTTCCGCGGAAACCGTCGTCGGACCCCTTCCGGACCTGCTACGAATTCCCGTACCAGGGAAAGGAGGTGGTCCATACATGCATGATCAACATGGGACCCTGGAGGTGCGCGGCCGCTAGGAACTTCCTAGGAAGGTCGGTACTCGAAGGACCGTCTGGCGGAATCCCACCGCTGCACCACCGTCCCGGGCTCGGGAGCTGGTCCCACTCGAGCAGTGCCCGTGACGGGGAACGTCACATCACGCGAGTGGCGGGAGTGCCTCGGCGCTCCCGCCACTGCGCGTCCGGGTTCAGCAGTACATGCGCACCGCGACGATCGGACTCTTCGGGATGTGCATGAAGGTGTAGGGCGTCGCGTGCCACAGGTTCGAGAGGAAGCGCCCCGCAGTGAGCGGTTCGTCGATCGCGTCGATCAGTCCCTTGATCGGCTGGCACTGCAACGCCCGGCGCGCGGCACGGGTCTTGGCACCACCAGGGGCCGTACCGAAGCGGGCCCAGTACCACTGGTCGTTCACCTGCTTGCGATGACCGGCCGGACGGTTCTCGATGGGGGTCGTGCGGGCCGCGAGCGGCTCCGCGAGTCCGCCGATGTCCACGATGAAGACGTCGTGTCCGGCGATCCACGCCTGCAGGCCGATGGAGCCCATCATCACCGCGAGCCGGTGCGGGTCCTTGCCCGGCCGAGGCTTCTTGTCGAGTATCCGCATGAACCCGCGCGCGCCGTTCTCGTACATCGCGTGGATCTCGTAGGGCGAGACGGTGATCCCCTTGCCCGGGTGGTGGAACATCTTGCCGCCGAGCACCTGGCGCCAGTCGGCGATGTCGGTGAGGCCGAACGTCTCGTGCGGAGCCGGGTAGCGGACGGTCGTCACGATGACGACCGACCACACCAGCGTGACTGCGATCGCGCCGAGCTTCCACACCGACGGCCGCCCGACCCGTCGAGCCCGCAGTCCGACGGTCGCCGGCACGGCGACGGCGAAGAGTGCGGGCAGCAACAGGCGACCGTGCATGTAGTCGCCCCCCGTCACGACCATGTACGCCGTGTCGGCCGCCGCCGCGAGGATCAGGGCGCCGCACGCGACGACGAGGCGACGGTCCCGGATCTCCACCGCGCGTCCGACGACGACGATCGCGATGACGAGCAGCGGGATCCAGAGTTGGTACGTGCCGATGAGGTCCTTGAGGTAGTTCCAGCCCTGGTGCGCGTGCAGACCGCCCGAGTCCTTGGCCAGCGCGGTGCTCGGCACGATGCTCGCGAAGTAGCCCATCCGGAAGATCTGGTACGCGACCGGTGCGGCGAGCGCGACCGCGAGATCGCGGGTCGGCCGGCGTGGCGAAGCCAGGATCAGCCAGGCCGCCAGGAAGCTCACCATCATGAGGCCCAGCTCGGGTCGGACCAACGGGCCCAGGCCGATCGCCACGAGAGACCATCGGCGCGCCGCCGCGCTCGGTGTGGCGTCGCGGGCGACCCGGACCAGCGCGAGCCAGCTGCACACGATCCAGAGCCAGACGAGGCTCATCTCGAGCCCCGACGTCGCGAAGTCCCACATGACGGGTACGGCCGCGACGGCGATGAGCCCCACGGGCACCACGAGCCGATCGGGCTCGTGGAGGGAGCGGCCGGCACGCGCCACGATCGCGAACCCGCCGATCGCGGCGGCGAGCCCCAGCAGCACCGAGATCCACTCGAGCCCCATCACGAATCCGAGGGTCGCCTTCCCGGCGACGAGGATGCCGAGCCACAACGCGCTGGTGTAGGTCTCGATCCGCTCGCCGGCGTTGAACACGGGCCCGTGCCCGGACATCACCTGGTCCACGATCCGGAAGTTGATGAACGCGTCCTCGTCGGTCCACCGATGGACCCATCCGCCGATGCCGATCATGACGGCCGGCAGCAGCGTCACCGCCAGCGGTGCGAGGCGGGTCGCGCGACCCGGCGAGGACCGCTCGTCGGCGGCAGGGACCGAGGTGGTCACTGCTCGATCTTCGCCAGCTGTCGCAGGATCCACCGGCTGGCCCGGGTCGCTGCCGCGGGATCGAAGTGGCGACCGTCGGGACGGGGGCGGTGCCCGTGCACGAACTCGGGACACGGCGGACCGTGGGGACAGAGCTGGGACGCGAGGTCGATCACCCTCACCTGGTCGGGATGGCGCTCGGCGAATCGGTGGTCGATCGACCGCAGCCGGAGGTAGCTCGCGTCCTCGCCGGCGGTCGACGTCTGCTGGGCGCCCTGCGCGTCGTTCGGGGCCGCGGGGGCGACGGTGATCAGCGCGACCTTGGCGCCCCCGCGGGTGATCCGGCGCAGGGCGTCGTCCATCCGGGACAGCATGGCGCGATCTCCGGCCGGGGTGCCGTTCACGAGTGTCCTGCCGTCCTCGATGATGTCGGACTTCTCCCAGATGCTCATCCAGAGCACGAGATCCGGGCGGGCCCGCGCGAGGGACTCCCGCAACGTGCGATCCACCATCTCCGGGCAACGCTCGGAGTGGGGCGTGATCTGCTCGTTGCGCGTGGTCGTGATCTCACCGCTGGCGATGCCGCAGCCGAACACCGAGCCCTGGTCGACCTTGACGCCGCTCGCGGGTCCGACCTGGCTGAGGCCGATCCAGAGGCTGCAGGCGGTCGAGTCGCCGATGAGCAGGATCCGCTGATGCTTGACGCGGTCCGGGAGGTCGAGTGGGCCGAGTCGGCGCTGCTCGGCCCGGGCGGCCCGGGCGTCCTGGGGTCGCGGCGGACCGCAGAACAGGGGGTCGCCTGACGCCCACAGGTAGTTGGGCGGCGGGGTCGCGCCGGCGGTGGACGCCATGATCGCGACGACGGTCACCCCGATCCCCACGGGCGCCAGCACGACGATCGCGCGTCGACGGACGCGTTTCCGCCAGCCCTGCCGGATCGGCAGCTCCACCACGTAGTACGACGCGGTCGCGATCGCGAACGTGACCGCGAGCCGGATCAGGTTCAGCGTGGTCGGGCTCACGTGCACCCGCGTCGGGACGAGCCACACGATGATCGGCCAGTGCCAGAGATAGAGGCCGTAGGAGAGCCGTCCGATCCACGGGAGCGGTCCGAATCCGAGGGTGGTCCTGGTCGCGCCCCCGGTCATCGACGCGGCGATGACGAGGGCCACGACGATCGCGAACACGGCGGAGCCACCGCGGTAGTAGAGCGACGCGACGTCGGACACGCGGGACCAGGCGACGAGCATCCCGACGAGCGCGATCGGGCCGACCACGATCACCATGGCGCGCCAGCGCTGCCGACGGTGTCCACGCCAGCAGGACGAGGGCCAGGAGCGCACCGATCAGCAGCGTGTGCGCGTGCGCGTCGGTGCCGTAGTACGCACGGGACGGATCGCCGACCTGGTACAGGGTGGCCATCAGGAAGATCGAGACGATCGCGCCGGCGGTGCAGACGCCGGCGAGCAAACGCGTCGATCCCTTGGCGATCCGCAGACAGGCGAGCACGATGAGGGGCCACACGATGTAGAACTGCTCTTCGATCGCGAGCGACCAGGTGTGCCGGAGCGGCGACGCGGCGGAGAACAGCGTGAAGTAGGACTGCTGGTCGATCACGAAGCGCCAGTTCGCGGCGTAGAAGAGACTCGCGATCCCGTCGTCGCGGATCCCGGCCCGCTCCCACGGCACGACGTAGTGGTGGGTGTAGAGCGCGACGAAGATCAGGACCAGGAACAGGGCCGGGAGGAGGCGACGGGCCCGCCGACCCCAGAACGCGATGAGCCCGATCCCTCGACCCCGTCGGTACTCGAGCACGAGCAGGGTCGTGATCAGGTAGCCCGACAGCACGAAGAACGCGTCCACCCCGAGAAACCCACCCCTGGCCCAGTGGTAGCCGTAGTGGTAGGCGATCACCGCGAGCACCGAGAGCGCCCGGAGCCCGTCGAGCGCCGGCTGGTAGGTGAACCGGTGCTCCGCGGGGTCCGACGGGAGAGGTGCCGTGGTCGGCACGCGTGACTCGTCGACCGGGTGATCCACGGCGCAAGGGTACAAGCCGGTCCTTCCGGTTTCGACGCGTAGGCTCGGCGCCCATGACGCGACCGATCAAGTTCGAGGAGTTCCGCTACGTCGGGGACAAGCGGACCCAGCGCTACTACGACCTCGACGATCCCGACGTCGACGCGGGCGCGGTCGACGATCTCATGGCGTCGGAGCAGTTCGTCTGCTTCGGCCCCGACACACCGGCCGAGGCGCGCAATCGCGGCTACCGCTCGGCCTGACCGTGCGGAAGGCCCTCTGCTCGATCGGCGCAGGTCCGCACGTCGAGCTGCTCGCGCTCTCGGGTGAGACGTTCTCCTGGTACGCCGAACGTCACGGCTACGAGCTCGAGTTGCGCACGGAGTTGCTCGTCCCGGAGCGGCCGCCGGCCTGGAGCAAGATCCCGCTCATCCAGGAGCTGCTCCAGGACCATGACCTCGTGCTCTGGATCGATGCGGACGCCGCGATCGTGGACCCGACGCTCGATCTCGCCGACGACCTCGGCCCGCGTCGGCTCATGGGACTCGTCGCCCACAGCTACGACGGTCAGGTCGTGCCGAACTGTGGCGTGTGGGTGCTCCGTCGCGATCGCCGGGTGCTCCGGTTCCTCGACGAGCTGTGGGCCAACGTCGCGTACCTCGACCACAAGTGGTGGGAGAACGCCGCCCTGCTCGAAGGGCTCGGGTACTCGGTCGAGCCGCGGGTCGAACCGATCCGCCGGTCCCGCATGCGGGCCCGGACCCGGTACCTCGACCGGTCGTGGAACAGCATCGCGGCGGATCCGGCCGACCGACCCAGGATCAACCACTATCCCGGGCGCTCCCAGGAGGATCGGCGTCGGGCGCTCCAGGTGGACGTGGCGACCGCTCGCGGGGTGATGCGCGCACTCGCGCATCCGTCGGTGGCCGGGTGAGCTGCTAGCTCGGGGGTGGCGTCGCCGGCGGCGCGAATCCGCCGGGGATGGCTTCGGCCGCGCCCCGGAGCCGGGCCTCGAACGCGGTGTCGGAGAGCGCCGGGGTGCTCGCGACGGTGCCGGGGTCCGGGAGTCCGCTCAGGTCGACCCACGACGTGCACCCGGCGTATTCCTCGCGGAACGGGACCGTGACCGGCTCGACGAGTCGGTGGACGCGCAGCGCCAGCACGTGGAGCGGATCGCGTCGCTTCCACTGGAACCTCGACTCGACGTACGCCCGGGACCAGATCACCTTCCCGTCGAGGGCATCGAGCACGTCCGGCTCGGTGACCGTCGCAACACCGACGATGTCGGCGAAGCCCTCGACCCGAACCCCTCGGTCGGTCGGGGCGTCGGCGCGGGTGGCGTCGATCCAGCGGTGGTACGCGGGCTTCAGGAGCTCCGGACGCTGGTGCTCCACGGTGGGGTACAGCCAGAGCCGGGTGGCCTGGACCGAGAAATGCCGGCCGTCCTCGCGCAGGCCGCCCTTGCGGACGTCGAGGATCTGCTCGCCGTGCACCAGCGCGTGCACGACGGCCGCCCACTCCTTGAACGCGGGGACGCGGAGCGCGGTGGAGGCCATCGCGAGTCAGGATACCGAGTCTCGAACGAGGAGCCCACGTGGACCAACACATCACCCATCCCCTGGGCACGTCGCTCGCCGCGTACTGGGCCCGCCCGGCGTCCGGCGCGACCGCGCCCGCGCTCGTGCTCTGCCACGACTTCCCCATCCCTCCACGCGGTTCGGTCGCATCGGGACTCACGTTCCCCGAGCTGGCCGACCGCATCGCGTCGCAGGCCGGATGGCAGGTCCTGACGTTCAACTTCCGGGGTACCGGTGGATCCGACGGCGACTTCTCGATCGGTGCCTGGGAGGCCGACCTCCGGCTGGCGGTCGACGAGACCGACGCCGCGTCGACGACGAGCGGCGTCTGGATCGTCGGGACGGGCGTCGGTGGGGCGCTCGCGCTCACGGTCGGCGCGACCGATCCGCGGGTTCGGGGCGTCGCCGCGCTCGGCGCGCCGGCCAATCTCCAGGACTGGTCCCGCGACGCCGGGCGCTTCGCCCGGCACTGTCGGCGCATGGGTGTGTTCCGCAGCGAGGGCGCACCCGGGGACGTGTCGGCCTGGGCGCGGGAGATCGCGGCAGTCGACACCGTCGCGGCGGCTCGCGCGTTCGCCCCGCGCCCGTTGCTCCTGCTGCACGGTACCGACGACGACGTCGTGTCGGTCGCCGACGCGCAGCTGCTCGCGGACGCACACGGGAGCGCGGAGCTCCGTCTGGTCCTGAACGCGGGCCGACGGCTCCGGCACGATCCGCGCGCGGTGGCGTCGATCCTCGGGTGGCTGGACCGTCAGGTGATCTGACCGCCGCCTGACGCCCCTGACGAGCTGGTCTCCGTCAGGACGGCGACGCGCGCGGCGGCGAGGACGTCGGCGAGCGTCTGTTCGAGGCTGTACGCGGGTTCCCACCCGGTGGTCTCGCGCAATCGCGAGTTGTCGCCGATCATCCGCGGCACGTCCACCGCGCGGACGAGCGTGGGATCGGTGACGAGCCGGATGTCACGCGTCGCGTGCTGGAGGAGCAGGTCCGCGATCTGCTGGATGCTGACGCCCCGGCCCGAGCAGACGTTGTAGGCCTGGCCCGCCTCGCCGCGCTCGGCCAGGAGCCGGTACGCGCGTACGACATCGCGGACGTCGGAGAGGTCACGGACCGCCGACAGGGTGCCCACCGGGATCTCGTCCACGGCGTCGCGTTCGGCGCGCGCGATCCGGTGTGCAAGCGCGGGGACGACGAACTGGTCGGACTGACCGGGTCCGGTGTGGCCGAACGGTCTGATCCGGACGACGTGCATCTGATCGGCCAGGAACGACTGCAGCGCGAGGAAGTCGGCGGCGGTCTTGCTGGCGCCGTACGGGGTGACCGGTCGCAGCGGCGCGTCCTCGGCGAGCGGGAGGTCGGCGGGATCGGCGTTGCCGTAGACCTCGGAGCTCAGGATCACCACGACCTTCGGGACCTTGATCTCGAGGCACGCACGCAACACGTGCAGGGTCCCCTCGGCGTTGACCCGGAACGATGTGCCCGGACTCGGACCAGCTCTGCCCGACGTGACTCAGCGCCGCGAGGTGGTACACCACCTCCGGTCGGGCCGCGTCGATGCAGCCGAGGACGGAGTCGGCGTCGGTCACGTCGAGCACGACCGGCCCGAGCAGATCCATCTCGGTGACGTCGTCGCCCTGGCCGCGCAGATGCGCGACCAGGTGTGGTCCGACGAACCCGCCGGCACCGGTGACGGTTGCTCTCATGTGTGTCCCCCCCGCGCCGCAGCGTAGGCGGCGAGATGATGGTCACCGGAGGACTTCCAGGTGAAGGCCGCCGCGCGTACCGGACCCGCGTTCCGGAGTCGATCGCGCGTCACGGGATCGTCACAGACACGCTTGAGCGCGGTGGCCAGCGCGTCGACGTTCCCCGGCGGTACGAGCAGCGCAGCGTCGCCGGCGACCTCCTCCATCGCGGATCCGGTCGTGGTCACGAGCGCGGCCCCACACGAGAGCGCCTCGAGCGCGGGAAGCCCGAATCCCTCTTCCAGCGACGGGTACGCGACGGTCTCGGCCCGACGGAAGAACGCAGGGAGCAGATCGTCGTCGATCCAGCCGAGTCGGAGGATCTGGGTCGTGCATCCGCTCGCGGCCGCGGCGTCGCGCACCGCACGCCGCGCCCCACCCGTCGCGCCCCGCGATGACGAGCCGCAGGTCGGGCCGTGAGGGACTGAGGCGCGTGAACGCCTGGATCAGGGCGGGGACGTTCTTGCGCGGCTCGAGCGTCCCCGCGAACGCGAGGTACGGCGGACGGATGCCGGCAGCCGCGAGGCGCACGAGGTCGTCGGCGCCGTCGGGGGTGAACCGGGCGTGGTCGACCCCGTGCTCGGCGACCACCACGGGTGCTGTCGGTGCCAGCACGACCCGGAGTCGATCGGCCGTGTGGTGGCTGACGGCCACGATCGCCCCGGCACGCTCGGTGCTCGACCGCATCATCCGTCGGAAGAACGCCACCTTCGTGCGTTCGTGCCACTCCGGATGGTCGAAGAACGTGAGGTCGTGCACGGTCACCACGCTCGGGATCGCGAGTCGCAGCGGCAATGTGTAGTGGGGGCCGTGCCAGAGATCGGGCCCGACCTCGGCGACGAGCCGCGCGGCGCCGGTCTGCTCCCACAGGAGCCGTCCCGGTCGCGACGACGGGACCACGGCGTGCACCGTCGCGTCCGGGATGAGGGTCGTCCAGCGACGACGGTCGTCGCGTCGGGCGAGCAGTTGGAGGTCGACGTCGCGAGCAGCCAGCTCCCGTGCCAGCTCCAGCGTGTAGACGCCCGCTCCCACGGGGCGCGCGGGCACCGCGGAGACGTCGAGGAGCAACCGCACGATTCCGGAGTCTACGGGCCGACGGGCGCGGCTACGAGGCCTCGAGCGCGGCGGCGTACGCCGCGGCGTGCGCGTGTGCCGAACCCTGCCACGTGAATCCCGCAGCACGCGCGCGTCCGAGCTCGGCCATCCGGTCACGAACCTCTCGATCCTCGGCGACCTCGACGAGCGCCCGCGCGAGCGACTCCACGTCGCCGACCGGGACGAGGGTGCCCGCGCTGCCGACGACCTCGGGCAGACTCGTCGCGTTGCTCGCGACCACCGGACAGCCGCGTGCCATGGCCTCGAGTGCAGGAAGACCGAAGCCCTCGTACCGCGACGGCACCGCGCAGACGAGCGCGCGGCGGTACAGCGCGTCGAGTGTGCGCTCGTCGACGGTTCCCAACTGCCGGATCCCCGGAGCATCGAGGCCGGCGACCTCGAGCCAGCCCGGAGGACCGACGATCGCGACGGTCAGCCCCGGCACGCGTGCGCGCGCCACGTCGAGGGCCTGGGCGAGGATGTCGAGCCCCTTGCGGGGTTCGACGGTCCCGACCGCGAGCACGAACGGCGACCGGAGGTCGAGCGCAGCGATGCGGGCGTCGATCTGCTCGTCCGGCTCGGGAGTCCGGACTTCGACGCCGTGGGGGGCCAGATGGATGCGATCGCGTTCGAATCCGATGCTCACCAGCTCGTCGCGTGCGAACCGCGACGCGGTCACGATGGCGGCGGCCTCGCGGTCCGCGATCGTCAGGCCGCGTCGGTGGAACGCGAGGCCGCGGCGGGTGAAGGCGCTGGGCTCGCGCAGGAACGCGACATCGTGCACGGTGACCACGAGGGGTTGCCGCGTGGGCGGGATGGCGAGACTGGGCGCGTGGATGAGGTCGGTCTCGAGGCGCACGCGGGGCCGTCGGAGCTGGTGCCACATCTCGTATCGGAGCGGGCCCCGGGGCCAACCCAGGTTCACGTAGGTGCCGATGAGCCCCTGGACCCGTGCGCTCGGGACGCCGGCACCGAAGCACACCACGCCCACGTCGGCGGCGGGCAGGTTGCGCGCGAGGTGCACGACGTACCGACCGATGCCACCGGGGACGGGTTGGAGCAGCTGACCGGTGTGCAGTCCCGCCTTCACACCACGCTCCGGTACAAGTCGACCATGCGTCGTGCGGTCGTGTCCCAGTCGTAGCGGGTCACCCGCTCGCGGCCGCGGCGGACGAGCTCGGTCCGGGTGCCGCCGCCCGGTTCGGCCAGCTCGGTCATCGCCGCGCTCGAACGCGTCGACGTCCATCGGATCGACGAGCGAGGCGGCGTCGCCGAGCACCTCGGGCAGCGCGCCCGCAGCCCCGGCGACGACCGGGATTCCGCACTGCATCGCCTCCAGGGGAGGAAACCCGAAGCCCTCGTACACCGAGGGATACGCGAAGAGCGTCGCGCCCGCGAGCAGGTTGGCCCGGTCCGCGTCGGAGACGAAACCGAGTTGAACGACGCGTTCGCCGCCGCGGATGCTGTCGATCGCCGATTGCACGCGTGCCGAGTCCCAACCCGGAGGTCCGGCGAGGACGAGCCTGATCGTCGCATCGGCGGCCGCGACACGGTCGAACGCCCGGACGAGGGTCACGAGGTTCTTCCGCGGCTCGACGGTTCCCAGCGTGAGGATGTAGCGGTCCGATCCGGCGCGCGCCGCGCCGGTCGCGGGGTCGCCGTCGGCGACGGCGGGGATCCCGGAATGGATGGCCTCGACGCGCTCGGCCGGGGCGCCGAGCAGCTCACGGACCTCTGCGGCGACGAACTCGCTCGGAGTGTGGATCGTGGCACCTCGCTCGAGCGCGCGCCTGAGCATGGCCGGGTACCTCAGGGTGTCGCCGGTGCAGAGCTCGGGGAACCGCAGGAACGTCACGTCGTGAACGGTGACGATCACGGGAGCCCGGGCGGGCGGTGCCACGAAGTTGGTCGCGTGCACGACGTCGACGCGCCCGGTCCAGTCCTCGGCGCGGGGCCGGAGGGCACCCCGGTCCCAGAACTCGCGGACGACGGTGGCCGGGATCGGGCGGGTCGCGGCGCCGACACCCTTCGGGACCGCATCGGCCAGGGCCCGCCGGCCGCGCCAGGTCAGGGCATAGGCCGTGACGGTCACGTCCTCGCGCCGGGCGAGGGAGCTGAGGAGCCCGGCGGTGACCTCGCCGACGCCGGTACGGTGACCGAGCAGGGGAGTGCCGTCGATCGCGATCCGGAGGGCGTCGATCCGCCCGATCCTACCGGGCCGATCGGGCTCACTCGGGGCCGGAACGGCGCCTCCGGCTTCACCTGCGGGATCGATGTGGTCGATGCTGCACGGATGGCGAGAGGAGCGCAGGTGCGGAGACGGCGATGGATGCAGATCGCGACGGCGGCCCTGGCGGGAGCCACCGTCGGTGCGGGCCTGAGCGTGGTCCCGGTCCTCGCGGCTGCGCCGCACCCGGCGGACGCGCAGATCTCTGCGCAGCAGCTGTCGGGCTCGGCTGCGGTGGGCCGGGGCTGGACCGCGTCGGTCGCGACCGTTCCCGACCTCGTCGCGGTGCGGTGGCAGGGCGATCGTGCCGCGCGGTACGCGGTGCAGACACGACGCGCGGACGGCCGTTGGCGCACCGTGACCGAGGTCGGTGCGCAGGGCGAGCACGCGCCCGATCCGGGCACGCTCGAGGCCGAGCGGGTCGCGGCCCGCGGACCGGTGGCCTCGGAGCCGGTGTGGGTGGGACGCGCGCGCGTGCAGTGCGGGTCCGGTTGGTGCACGGAACCGCACACGACGTCGCGGTCGATCGCATCGAGAGCCCGCGCGCGAACGCCGGCGCGGTCGCCGGCGCATCGACCGTCGCGATGCCGGGCATCATCTCCGCGGTGAATGGGGCGCCGACGAGAGCCTCCGCCTCAACAACTGTCCGGAGCCGCCCGACATCTCGACGAACGTCCAACTGGCCGTGGTCCACCACACGGCGGGCAGCAACAACTATGGGCCGGGTGACACCCCGGCGATCGTGCGCGGCCTCTATGGCTACGCCACCCAGACGCTGAAGTACTGCGACACGCACTACAACTTCTTCGTCGATCGGTACGGCCAGATCTTCGAAGGTCGCTACGGCAGCGTGTGGGACCCGGTGCGTGCCGCGCACACGACCGGGATGAACACCGGGACCGTCGGCGTCGCGATGATCGGGAACTTCCAGACGAGTGGTGTCCCTCCGGCGGCCAAGGATGCGCTCGAGCGCCTCCTGGCCTGGAAGCTGAACTGGCACGGCGTGGACCCGACGCGGTCGGTCGACTACACCACGATCACCGGGACCGACCGGTGGCCGGCGGGTTCCACCCACACGTTGCCGTTCATCGTGGGCCATCGGGATCCCGGCCAGACGACCTGTCCCGGGGACTACCTCTACGCGCTCCTCCCGTCGATCCGTGCATCGGTGATGTTCCGGATCCTGACCGGCGGCGCGGACTCGGTGAGCGCCCATCCGGGAGCGTCGAGCCTTCCCAAGGTCGCGGTCATGAACTCGGACGGGACCGTGTATCCGGCCGGTGGTGCGCCCGACTTCCGATCGAGCTCGGTCTGGCCGCACTGGCCGATCGCACGCGCCATCGCGCTGCGCCCGTCCGGCGGCGGCGGGTACGTGCTGGACGGCTTCGGTGGGCTCCACCCGTTCGGAACGGCGCACCGCGCTCGCGGCGCGGCGTACTTCCCGGGGTTCGACATCGCCAGGGACGTGCTCGTGCGCGGCGCCGGCGGAGGTTGGGTGCTCGACGGCTGGGGCGGTGTCCATCCGTTCGGTGGCGCGCCGAAGCTCGGGCGGGGCACCTACTGGCCCGGGTGGGACGTCGCGCGCAAGCTCGTCGAGTTCCAGGGAGGCTTCTACGTCCTCGACGCCTTCGGGGGCATTCATCCCCTGGGTGGTGCGCATCGGGTCAAGGGTCCGTACTGGCCCGGTTGGTCGATCGCACGCGATCTCGTCGCCAATCCCGACGGACCGGGGGGCTACCTCCTCGACGGTTTCGGGGGTATCTGGGCCGTCGGCGGTGCGCCGGCCCTGTCCGGTGCCACGTACCTGGGCCGCGACCTCGCGGCCGGTCTCGTCGTGCTCCCGGGCGGTCGTGGGTACATGACGCGCGTGGACGGCTACATATCGCGGTTCGGCGGGGCGCCGGTGCTGGCCCAGAGCCACAGCACCTGGGGTGGCGCGCAGGCGATCACGACGCCGTGGCGGATCGTGAGCATCTCCGGGGTGCCCTGAGTCGGCGCCGCGACCGTCAGAGGTCGAGCGGCTCGTGCTCGATCTGGCTGATGAGGGACTCGATGCCCTCGTCGACGCCGCGGTGCATCCACGCGAGCAGTGCCCAGCCCATGACGAACGTCGTGATCACCGTGCCGGCCAGGAAGCCGATCTCGACGCGCAGCGCGAGATCCGAGATGAGCGCGGCACCGATCACGAAGCCGACCACCCCGGCACCCCAGGCCATCGCAGCCTCCTTGTGTCCGTGGAGAGCGATCAGCGCCTGGGCGATGGTCAGGGCGATGATGAAGATGCCGTTGCCCGCGACCAGGAGTCCGAGGTTGAGCGCGGTCACGTTGAACTTGTCCTCGCCGAAGAGGATCTTGCCGATCGGCACACCGACGGCGAACGCCGCCGCCGTGCCGAGTGCGGCGATGGCGACGACGAGGATCATGAGCTGGCGGAGCCCGCGCCGGAAGTCGTCGTGCCGACCGGTGCCGGCCAGACCCGCGAGCTTCGGCAGCAGCGTTCCCTGGACGGCCTGGAACAGCAGAGGGGGAATCCGACCGACGAAGAACGCGCTGCTCAGACCCGCTGCGACTCTGGCGTCGACGGGCTTGCGCAGGATCCCGACGCCGAGGAGCACCGAGTAGCCGAGCGTCTGCATGAGCAGCGACCCGGCGAGGAGCCAGCCGAGGGACGTGGACAGCTCCGAGTACGGCGCCGGTGGGCCGTCCTGGAGGAGCCCCCGTTGACCGCGCAGCGCGATCCCGGTCGCGACGAACGGCGACAACGCGATGCACATGCCGTACGGACCGGCAGTGTGCACACCTGCGGCCCAGAGGGCGATCGCCGCCACGAGCTTCGCCGCGCCGTCGATCGCGAGGATCATGCCGTAGGGCATGAACCGGCCGTTGCCGGCCAGGGTGCCGCGCGCGAGGTGCATGAACGCGAACCCGAAGAGACCGATCGCGAGGCTGAGGACGAGCAGCCAGTCGCTGTGGAACAGGCCGTCGACGTAGAGCGGCGCCGTGGCCAGCGCGACCACGGCCATGACGACGGTGAGGATCAGCCCGAGCCGGGCTGCTCGGTGGACCAGCGGCCCGCCGCCGAGACCCTGGGCGCGGCGGTGCGCGAGGGCGCGGCCGACCTCCTGCTCGAGCGGCAGGAACAGGCCCGGGCCGGCCACGAAGATGAAACCCCAGAAGGCGTTGAACGCGGAGTAGACGTGGTCGTTGGGGAGGGCCTTCCTCGCGATGATCAGGAAGACGTAGGTGGTGACCGCCGTGATGATGAGACCGCCGCCGACCGCGAACGTCCCCTCCGGCACCGCGTCCCGGGTCTTGCCGATCAGCTGTTCAGCGCGGTCCTTCACGCGAGGCGACCCCGGGTTCTGAGGAGGGGAGGCGGGCGGTGGTGCCACGGACCGCCCGAAAGCCGCGTGAGTGTACCTGCGGGCTCCCCGGATCGGCGACGGGCCGCGGCGCCCGAGGACGGGTCGGGCGCCCGGGCCCGCGATGATGGGCGGAGTGAAGACCCGAACGCTCCTGGTGCTGGCGCTCCTGACCGGGCTCGCCATCGTGGCCGCGGGTGTCATCCAGATCTTCCTGGCCCGGTGACGGTGCGCGTCGGCGAGAATGGGTCCCCGACCCCCGGAGGTGGCCTGTGACTGAGCACTACGACGTCGTCGTCCTCGGCGGTGGTCCCGGCGGGTACGCGGCCGCCCTGTACGGGGCCTCGGCCGGTCTGCACATCGCGATGGTCGAGGAGGCGCGCGTCGGCGGCACGTGTCTGCACCGTGGATGCATCCCTGCGAAGGAGCTCCTCCAGACCGCCGAGGTCCTCCGGACGGTCCGCAGCGCCAAGGAGTTCGGCGTGGACGCCGGCCAGCCGACCATCGACCTCGCGACGAGCCTGGCGCGCAAGCAGCAGGTGGTGGACCGCCTGACGAAGGGTCTGGAGTCGCTCCTCGCGGGCCGCAAGGTGACCGTCCTGACCGGGACCGGCACGGTGGTCGACGCCGCGGCCAAGCGGGTGCGGGTCTCGGACGGTACCGAGGTCACGGCGGACGCGTTGATCCTCGCGACCGGCTCGGCGCCGCGCACGATCCCGGGCTTCGAGTTCGACGGCGAGCGGATCCTGTCTTCCGATCACGTGCTGGCCAGTGCGAAGGTGCCCGGCCGGACCGCCATCATCGGTGGCGGCGCGATCGGGTGCGAGTTCGCGTCCTACCTCGCCGACGTCGGCAGCGAGGTCACGGTGCTCGAGGCGATGCCCGGCATCCTCCCCGGTGTCGACGCCCAGGTGGCCGAGGTCGTGGCGCGCTCGTTCAAGAAGCGCCGCATCACCGTCGAGACGGGCGTGAGCGTCACCGGCTACGAGCCCGGACCGCCGCTCGTGCTCCACGCCAACCGAGGCGAGGAGTCCGGCGATCTCGAGGTCGACACGATCGTGGTCTCGGTCGGTCGGTCGCCCCGCTCGGCCGGCATCGGCCTCGAGGGATCCGGCGTCGAGGTCGACGCCCGCGGCTTCGTCGTCGTCGACGACCACCTCCGTACCGCGGTCGACGGTGTCTACGCGGTCGGGGACCTCGTCGCGACGCCCGCGCTCGCGCACGTGGGGTTCGCGGAGGCGATCGTCGCGATCCGCACGATCCTCGGGGAGGACGTCCCCGCGATCGACTACGACCGCGTGCCGTGGGGCATCTACTGCCACCCCGAGGTCGCGTTCGCGGGGCTCACCGAGCAGGCGGCGATCGACCGGGGCCACGACGTCGAGACGTCGGTGCACCGTTTCGCCGGCAACGGCCGCGCGCTCATCATCGGCGAGCCGGAGGGGATGGTGAAGATCGTGGCCGAGCGTGACGGTCCGATCCTCGGGGTCCACATCGCCGGCCCCTGGGCGACCGAGCTGATCGGCGAGGGCTACCTCGCGGTCAACTGGGAGGCGACCGCCGCGGACCTCGGCGCACTGATCCATCCGCACCCGACACTGGGTGAGCTCTTCGGTGAGTCGGCGCTCGCGCTCACCGGCCGCTCCCTGCACGGCTAGAAGGAAGGACGCCACGTGGATGTGACGATGCCCCAACTGGGCGAGACGGTCACGGAGGGCACGATCACCAAGTGGCTGAAGCAGGTCGGCGACCAGGTCGCGGTCGACGAGCCCCTGTTCGAGGTCTCGACCGACAAGGTCGATTCGGAGGTGCCCTCTCCGGTCGCCGGTGTCCTCACCGAGATCGTGGTTCCCGAGGGCGACACCGTCGACGTCGGCGAGCGCCTCGCGGTCATCGGCGACGGTGCCGGCGCGGCCGCGCCCGCCGCGCCCACGGCGGCCGAGCCCGTCCCCGCCCCGGCCCCCGCCCCACCCGCCGCGGCATCGCCGCCGGACCCGACGCCCCGCGCCGCGGTCACGCCGCCACCGGTCCCCGTGCCCGCGACACCCGCGGCCGGTCCGCCGCGAGCTCCTGCCCCGCCCTCCGCCCCGCCCCCGGTCGCGACTCCCGCCCCGCCGCCGGCCGCGAACGGAGATGCGGGTCGGGTCACCTCGCCGCTCGTCCGGCGCATGATCGCGGAGCGCGGCCTCGACGCGGCCACCATCACCGGAACCGGCGACGGTGGCCGGATCACGCGCCGCGACGTCGAGGCGGCCGCGCGCGCGCCCGGCGCCGCCACGACGGCCGCGCCGCCGGCTCCCCCCGTTCCGTGCCGGAGGCGGTAGGGACCCCGCGGGTCCTGACCGGCGACGAGCGGGTCCCCTTCGACAACATCCGGCGACGCACCGCCGAGCACATGGTGCGCTCGAAGGCCACGAGTGCGCACGTGGCCACCGCGGTGGAGGTCGACTTCGAGCGGGTCGAGCAGGTGCGGCGGACCCACGGCGCCCGGTTCCGCGCCGAGGAGGGCTTCGGGCTCACCTACCTGCCCTTCATCGCGCGGGCGTTCTGTGACGCCGTCCACAGCTACCCGTCGGTGAACGCGAGCGTCGACGGCGACGCGCTCGTCGTCCATCACGACGTGAACCTCGGGATCGCGGTCGATCTGGAGTTCACCGGCTTGATCGCGCCCGTGGTGCGCGCCGCCGATACGAAGCGGCTCCGGTCCGTGGCGCGCGAGATCAACGACCTCGCCGGCCGGGCGCGGTCGAAGCAGCTCGGTCCCGACGAGATCATGGGCGGCACGTTCACGATCACGAACATGGGTCCGTTCGGCACCCTGTTCACCATGCCGATCATCAACCAGCCGCAGGTGGCGATCATGGCGACGGACGCGATCCGCAAGCGGCCGGTCGTCGTCGAGGGACCCGACGGGGACGACGCGATCGCGGTCCACAGCGTCGGCATGCTCACGCTCACGTGGGACCATCGCGCGTTCGACGGCGCCTACGCCGCTTCCTTCATGCACGCCGTCGCCGGGATCATCGAGACGCGCGATTGGGAGTCCGAGCTCGCATGACCGCGACCTTGCGCGCCCGCTGGTTGGGTCGCGTCCCCTACGACGAGGCGCTCGCGGTGCAGCGGGCGATCCACGCGCGCACCGACGACGACTACCTGCTGCTCCTGGAGCACCCGCACACCTACACGCTCGGGAGGCGCGCCGATCCCGCGCACGTGCTGGTCGACGCCGCATCCGTGGGTGCGGCGCTGGTGGAGACCGACCGCGGCGGCGACGTGACCTATCACGGTCCCGGCCAGCTCGTGGGCTACCCGATCGGCAACCTGGCCGTCTCGCCCGCAGGCACGCGCGACGTCGTCGCGCACGTCCGGCGCATCGAGGAGGCCCTGATCGGCGCGCTGGCCGAGCTCGGCGTCGCGGGTGGTCGGGTCGACGGCCGCAGCGGCGTGTGGGTCGGCAACGAGAAGATCGCCGCGATCGGGGTGCGGGTCGCCCGCGGCCGCACGATGCACGGGTTCGCGCTGAACGTGGACTGCGACCTCGGGATGTTCGGCAACATCGTTCCGTGCGGGATCACGGACGCAGGGGTCACGTCGCTCGAGCGCGTGTTGGGCACGGCACCGGGAATGGACGTCGTCGTCGACGCGGTCACCGCGGCATGGGCTCGGGTCTCCCGTGCGCTGACCGTCGAGGTCGCGGCCGTCGCGAACGAACGCGTCCCCGTCCCCGTGCCGGCGGCAGGCCCGCGCCGGCCGGAGTGGATGAAGGTCCGCGCCGACCTGGGCCCCGAGTACCGGCGCCTGAAGCGCCTCGTCCACGACCAGGCGCTGCACACCGTGTGCGAGGAGGCGGGGTGCCCGAACATCTACGAGTGTTGGTCACAGCGCACCGCCACCTTCATGATCCTCGGCGACCGCTGCACCCGCGCCTGCGGCTTCTGCCTCGTCGACACGCGCAAGCCGTTCCCGATCGACGTCGAGGAGCCGGCTCGGGTCGCCGAGGCCGTCGCGACGTTGGGCCTCGCCCATGCCGTCATCACGAGCGTGGCCCGGGACGACGTCGGCGACGGCGGCGCGAGCGGGTTCGCGGCCACCATCGAGGCGGTGCGGTCGCGGAACCCCGAGACGACGATCGAGGTCCTCATCCCCGATTGCAAGGGCGACGCGGAGTCGCTCGCCGCGATCTTCGCGGCGCGTCCCGACGTGCTGAACCACAATCTCGAGACCGTCGCCCGGCTCCAACGGCTCGCACGACCTTCGGCCGGGTACGCGCGCTCGCTCGGCGTTCTCGCCCGAGCCAAGCAAGCGGGTCTCGTCACCAAGTCCGGGATCATCCTCGGCATGGGGGAGGAGACCGGGGAGACCCGCGCCGCGATCGCCGACCTCCGCGCGGTCGGGGTCGACATCCTCACGCTCGGTCAGTATCTCCGACCGTCGCCGGCGCATCTGCCCGTCGCGCGTTGGGTCACGCCGTCGGAGTTCGCGGAGCTGGGAGCGCACGCACGCTCCCTCGGATTCCGCCACGTCGAGTCCGGTCCGCTCGTGCGATCCAGCTACCACGCACGCGACGGGGCCGTCGCGACGATCCCCGTCCCCGCCTGATGGCCGACGCGCCCACGTACACCGCCCGGCTGGACCGCGCCCGCGCGGCGCTCACCGCGGCGGGGATCGACGTGCTCCTGCTCTCGGTCGGCGCCGACCTCCCGTACCTGACGGGGTACGAGGCCATGCCGCTCGAACGGCTGACGATGCTGGTGGTGCCGCGCGACGCCGAGGCGACGCTCGTCGTCCCCGAGCTGGAGGCGCTCCGGGTGGAGCGCAACGGGTGCTGCACGGTCGCGCCGTGGAGCGAGACCGAGGACCCGATCGCACGCGTCGCCGCCCTCGTCGGCCCGGCGCGCCGGATCGCCGTCGGCGACCACACCTGGACCCGGTTCACCCTCGCGCTCCAGGCCGCGATCCCGGACGCGACCTGGGTGCCCGCGGGCCCGGTGACCGGAGCGTTGCGGGTTGTCAAGGACGCGTCCGAGATCGCCGCGCTGCGGGCCGCGGCGCACGCC
Source organism: uncultured Acidimicrobiia bacterium (assembly GCA_963752335.1). GTDB lineage: Bacteria > Actinomycetota > Acidimicrobiia > IMCC26256 > JAENVU01 > JAENVU01. The sequence continues at coordinate 574,689 of CAVVXW010000003.1, forward strand.
GTGGACGCGGTCGCGTCCGAGATGCGCGAGCGCCCCTTCGGCGGCCGGACCGAGCGCGACGTGAGTCGAGAGCTCGTCGAGCGGATGCTGGAGCACGGTCACGACCGACCCAACTTCGCGATCGTCGGGTCCGGGCCCAACGGAGCGTCGCCCCACCACGACGCCGGCGATCGTGTGATCACGGTCGGCGACGTGATCGTGTGCGACTTCGGAGGCACGATGGCGGGCTACTGCTCGGACATCACGCGGATGTTCGTCGTCGGTGATCCCACGGCCGAGATCGCCGACACCTATGCCGCGCTCGTCGTCGCGCAGGAGCTCGCGGTGCGAGCCGCGACGGTCGGTACGCCGTGCGAGGAGGTCGACGCCGTCGCCCGACGGTCGTTGGCCGAGCACGGGCTCGACGCCGCGTTCATCCACCGGATCGGTCATGGCATCGGCGTCGAAGCCCATGAGGACCCCTACCTCGTGCAGGGAAACGCCGCGACGCTCCTCGCCGGCCACGCGTTCAGCATCGAGCCCGGTGTCTACTTTCCCGGTCGCTTCGGCCTGCGGCTGGAGGACATCGTCGTCGCCGCCGACGACGGTCCGGACCGGCTCAACCAGGCCGCACGGGACCTCGCCGTGGTGGGCTGACGTGCACCTCGACCTGTCGACGATCCTGCTGCAATGGGCGACGGGGGGCCTCGCCTTCGGGTGGGTCACCACCCGCGGCCGGTTGGTCAGCCTCGGCTACGGCTGGTTGTTGCGCGCGGTGTTCGGGGTCATGGCCGCGGGCGCGGTGGCGGCCGAGCTCGCCGACGACCACCACGGCGTCGGACGCACCTTGGTCCTCGTCGGGGGTGCCGGGGTCGTGCTCGGCGCCGCGCTCGGCGCTCGGGGTGAGCGTGGCCCGGCGCGGTGCGGGTGTCGGGGGTGCCCGGGTCGCACGCGCCCGGGCTGCGGCGCGCGTCGCGGCCATGACCGGTCCGGGAGAGACCGCGCCGGGTCCCTCCGACGGCGGGGCCGCCCGCGTCCGAGACGAGGGATCCGGACCTGAGTTCCCTCCGGCCCTCGACCTCGTCGCTCCCACGTTCGGCGTGCTCGGCCTCGTCGGCGCGGCGGCCTTCACCGGCGGTGCGGTCTGGCTCACGGGCCTTCGACTCGTCGTCGGCGCCGCGTTCCTCGGCGTCGTGAGCGACGCGATGCTGCTCGGCCACTGGTACCTCACCCAGCCCGGCCTCCCCCGCGAGCCCATCAAGGAGCTGGTGCGCTGGTGCGCGTACGTCCTGCCCGTGGAGGTGGGCGTGTTGCTCCTGCCCCCGGGGATGATCGGCGTGCTCCGCGGCGCGCACGACGACGGCTACGGCGGACTGCTGGGCTGGATGTGGATCGTCTGTGCGGTCACCACCGGCGTGCTGATCTGGGTGACCTGGCTCGCGTTGCGCGAGCGGTTCTACTCCGCGGTGATGGCCGCGACCGGACTGCTCTACCTCGCGATCCTCACCGCGTTCGGCACCGATCTCGTCGCGCGCGCGGTGCTCCGCCCGTAGCGCGCGGCCAGAGGTCGTGCACCGGACCCGGGTCGCCGGAAGACCGGAACGACGCGCGTAACGTGGCCCGATGCCCGAGCCACCTGGTCCGGATCTCCCGGAGTCGGGGTCCGGAACCGTTCCCGATCGGGTCCCGCGTCGCATCCTGGGTCCCTTCCTCGCGCTGGTCGTCGCCGCGGGCTGCGTGGGGCTCGCCGTGGAGGCGTGGCACGGCGTCCGGGAGGTGAAGCGCCAGGTCGGGACCGATGTCCGTGCCGTCGGGAAGGGGCTCTACGACTGGGACGTGTGCATCGAGAAGCAGATCCATGCGTCGATCCCGCGGGGCGCGGCCGTCGTGATCCCCGATCAGGACCCCTATTGGGGCCAGAGCCTCCCGTCGCTCGCGACGCCGTGGGCGAGGGTGGTCGGGGACGAGCGGCACGCGCGCTTCGTCGTCAGCGTGAGCGAGAGCCATCCGGACACGCCACGCGCGCGCCGGTGCGGAACGCCGATGCCCGGCCGCCCGTACCCTCTGAACACCAGCGTGACCCTGGTCGTGGCGCCGACGTGACCGACGTGCTGGTGGTCGTCGTGATCCTCTGGACGCCGCTGCTGTTCCCGAGCGCGGTCGCACTCCGATCGCCGGTCCTCGGTGTCGCGGCAGCGCCACTCGCGTTCGCGCTGACCTGCGGGATCTCGGGATGTCTCGCCGTCCTGACGAAGACCTCACTGTTGCTGTGGGAGGTCCTCGCCGTGGTCGTTGCGAACGCGGGTCGCGGCGCTCTGGATCGCGCACCGATCGGGTCGCCGGCCCGCGCCGCCGGACGCGTTCGGCGCGTACGTCGCGATCGCGCTGGCCACCGCGATCCCGCTCCTGTTCGTGCTGAACCGCTACTCGATCGATTGGGATGCCCGCGTCGTGTGGTTCGGGCATGCCCGGTGGTTCTTCATCGGCGGTCCGTTCGCCCGCGCCGCATTGAGCCGAGGCTCGGTGTGGGGCAAGCTCAACGACTATCCCATCCTCATCCCGTCGACCGTCGGTTCGCTCTGGCGTCTCTCCTCCGGGATCGACGCCCGGCGCGCGCAGCTCGCGGTCGGGCTCCTCAACGGATCCGCCATCGCCCTGCTCGGGTGGAGCCTGCGGGAGCTCTACGCGGAGCGGTTCCCGAAGGCGGCGACGATCGCGGCATGTGGGCTGTGCCTCGCGGTCTACGGCTTCGGGGGGAGGTACTCCTCCGACGGCTACGCCGACGTGTTGTGGTCGGTCACGATCGTCGGTGCCGCGATCCTGCTGTTGGTCGCGCCCGTCACGTCCCGGCGCCTCTGGATCGGGCTGCTGCTGCTCGGTGTGGGTGGTCTGACCAAGAGCGAGGGATGGACCGCCGCCCTGCTCGTGGCGACGCTCTGCATCTGGCGCCACCGGGACTTCGTCCGGCACCATCGTTGGGTCCTCCTCGGGCTGCCCGCGTTGTGCATCTGGCCGCTCACGTCTCGCCTGGCGCACGCGACCACGCGGTACTCGTTCGATCAGGTGAAGCTGGTGATCACGGGCGACGACTCCGCATGGCATCGTGCGGTGCCGTCGCTGCACGTGATCGTCAACCAGGCCCCGGTGTTGTTCGTGACTGCGCTCGTGCTCTTCCTGGTGCGGGTGCTCGGCCGCGGGTTCGTCCCGTGGCTCGGACCACCTCTGCGCTTCACGGTCATGGTCGGTGGGCTGCTGGTCTTCTTCCTCGTCTCCTACATGATCGACAACGGTGGCCTGGACATCCTCCTGGCCACGAGCGTCGATCGGACCACGATCAGCCTGAAGCTCTGCGCGCTCGTCGAGATCCTGATTGCGGCGTTCATCGCCGCGGAGAGCCTCGCGACCGTCACACGACGAAGTACTTCGCCTCGGGGTGGGGAACGATGATGGCGCTGGTGGACTGCTCGGGCTCGAGCTGGAACTCCTCGGTGAGCACGACACCGATCGCGTCCGCGTCGAGGAGCTCCACGAGCTTCTCCTGGTCCTCGAGGTCGGGGCAGGCCGGGTAGCCCCACGAGTACCGCGATCCGCGGTACTGCTGGCGGAACAGACCGGCGAGCGACGGACCGTCCTCGTCGGCGTAGCCCCACTCTTCCCGGATCCGTCGGTGCCACAGCTCGGCGAGCGCCTCGGTCATCTCGACCGAGAGCCCGTGGCACATCAGGTAGTCCTGGTACCGGTTCGCGCCGAACAGCTCGCGCTCACGAACCGTGGCTTCCGAGCCGACGGTCACGATGTGGAACCCGGCATAGTCCGGATCCCCCGTCTCGACGCTCCGGAAGAAGTCCGAGATGCAGAGGAAGCGGTCCTTCTGCTGGCGGGGGAAGTGGAACCGCAACCGCTCGGTCCGACGGTCGTCGTCGGTCCAGATCACGAGATCGTCGCCCTCCGCGTTCACGGGGAAGTAGCCCCACGTGACCGCCGGGACGAGCCACCCCTCGGACTTCGCCGTGTCGAGCTCGGCGCGCAGCTGGGGGCGGATGCGGGCCTTGAACTCGTCGTCGGGCTCGCCGCCCTCGGGTCGGAACTGCCACTGGTTGCGGAAGAGCGCCGTCTCGTTGACATAGCGCCGCGATCTCGTCGAGCGACACGCCCTTCGCGATCCGCGGGCCGAGGAACGGGGGTGTGAACACCGGGACGTCCGCCGCGACATCCGATCGTGCGGGTACGTCGACGGGCTCTGCCGGCAGCTGGGACTTGCGGGGCGGGAGCTTCCGACCACCGGCCTCCCGACCGAACGCGGGATCGATCGTGCCGGTGCGCTTGGCGTCCATCAGCTGGTCCATCGTGTGGAGACCCTCGAACGCGTCCTTGCCGTAGAAGAGCCGGCCCTCGTAGACCTCGCGGAGGTCGACCTCGACGTAGTTGCGCGTGAGCGCGGCGCCGCCGAGGAGAACGGGCGTCTCGGCCAGGCCGAGGTCGTTCATCTCGACGAGGTTCTCGCGCATGATGATGGTGGACTTCACGAGCAGCCCGCTCATGCCGATCGCGTCGGCCTCGACCTCCTTCGCCTTGTCGACGAAGCTCTGGAGCGGCGCCTTGATCCCGATGTTGTGGACCTCGTAGCCGTTGTTGGTGAGGATGATGTCGACGAGGTTCTTCCCGATGTCGTGGACGTCTCCCTTCACGGTGCCGATGACGACCACACCCTTCCCGCCGCCCTCGGCGCGCTCCAGGTGGGGCTCGAGGTACGCAACCGAGGTCTTCATCGTCTCCGCGCTCTGGAGCACGAACGGCAGCTGCATCTCGCCGCGCCCGAAGAGGTCGCCGACCACCTTCATGCCCTCGAGCAACACGTCGTTGATGATCGAGAGGCCGGCTCGCCCGCCCGTGAGCGACTCCTCGAGATCCGCATCGAGGCCATCGCGGTCGCCGTCGATGATGCGGTGCTTCAACCGCTCCTCGACCGTCCAGCCCGATCGGTCCTCCTTCTCGACCGCGCTCGCCTCGACGCCCTCGAAGAGCCCCATCAGCTCGTGCAGCGGGTCGTACCCGTCGTGCCGACGGTCATAGATCAGGTCGAGCGTCACCTCGCGAACATGGTCGTCGATCTTGTGCATCGGGATGATCCGGGCTGCGTGCGCGATCGCAGCATCGAGGCCGGCCTCGCGGCACTCGTGCAGGAAGACGCTGTTCAGCACGTGGCGGATCGCGGGGTTGAGTCCGAAGCTCACGTTGGAGAGCCCGAGGATCGTCGACGAGCCGGGGAGCTCGGTCTTCACTCGCCGGATCGCCTCGATGGTCTCGATGCCGTCCCGCCGCAGCTCGTCCTGCCCGGAGCCGAGGGGGAACGTGAGCATGTCGAAGATGAGGTCGGTCGGGTCGATGCCGTACTTCTCGGTCGCGAGCGTCGTAGATCCGCTTGCAGACGCGCAGCTTCCAGTCCGCGTCGCGCGCCTGGCCCTCCTCGTCGATCGCGAGGCAGATCACCGCGGCCCCGTACTCCTGGGCCAGCGTGAGGACGCGATCGAGACGCGAGCCGGGTGCCTCGCCGTCCTCGAGGTTGGCCGAGTTGAGGATGGCCTTGCCGCCGGAGTGGCGAAGACCCGTCTCCATCACCGGCGGCTCGGTGGAGTCGAACACGAGCGGGAGCGCGGCCTGGGTCGCGAAGCGCGACGCGATCTGCTCCATGTCCACGGTGCCGTCGTGGCCGACGTAGTCCACACACACGTCGAGGACGTGCGCACCCTCCTTCACCTGCTCGCGTGCCATCTGCACGCAGGTGTCCCAGTCCTCGGCGAGCATCGCCTCGCGGAACCTCTTCGAGCCGTTCGCGTTCGTGCGCTCACCGACCGCGAGGTACGCGAGGTCCTGGTGGTACGGCACATGGCTGTAGATGCTGGAGCAGCCCGGCTCGTACTCGGGTGTGCGGGGGACCGGCGCACGGTCGTTGCCCAGCCGTTCGACGACCGCGGCGAGGTGTTGCGGTGTGGTCCCACAGCATCCGCCGACCACGTTGAGTCCGAACTCGCCGACGAAGCGCTCGTGGGCGTCGGCGAGTTGGTCGGGCGTCAGGTCGTAGTGGGTGTGCCCGTCGACCACGGACGGCAGCCCCGCGTTCGGGAGACAGGAGAGGAGGGTGCGCGCGTGTTGCGCGAGGTAGCGCAGGTGCTCGGTCATCTCGGTGGGGCCGGTTGCGCAATTGAGCCCGATGACGTCGGGGCGCATGGCCTCCAGGGCGGTCAGCGCGGCACCGATCTCCGAGCCGACGAGCATGCGCCCGGTGGTCTCCATCGTGACCTGCACCATGAGCGGCAACTCGCGTCCGGCATCGGCCATCGCGCGTCGGCAGGCGATGAGCGCGGCCTTGCCCTGGAGCAGGTCGTACACCGTCTCGACGAGCAACACGTCGGCGCCGCCGGCGATGAGCCCTGCCGCCTGCTCGTGGTAGTCCGCCCGCAGCGCCTCGAACGTGATCGCGCCGAGCGAGGGGAGTCGGGTCCCTGGTCCCATCGAGCCGATCACCCAACGGGGTCGGTCCGGAGTGCTCCACTCCTCGGCCGCCTCCCTGGCCAGCCGGGCCGCGGTCTCGTTCATGGTGTAGGCGGTCTCCGCGAGCCCGTACTCGGCGAGCACGAGCGCGAAGGCGCCGAACGTGGCGGTCTCGACCGCGTCGACGCCCACCGCGAAGTACTCGGAGTGCATCTGGCGGATCAGGTCCGGCCGCGTGAACACGAGGTGCTCGTTGCAGCCCTCGAGCGCCTCCCCGCCGAAGTCGTCGGGACCGAGGTCCTGGCCCTGCACCCACGTGCCGAAGGCCCCGTCGAGGATCAGGACGCGATCGCGCAGCGTGTCGAGGAAGTCCGCCATGGAGTGGCAAAGGGTACCGGGTCACCGGCCCGATCCTCGTGGTGTATCCCGACGGCAGGTCGTCCGGGGCGCCGCCCGACCGCAACGGCACCCGGGGCGGATCCCCGTGGGAATCGGACGCCCGAGTCCACGCGCGCACCCGATCCGACCGGTACCGTCGGACGATGTCCCCGCACGCGCGCCGATCCTTCTCGGGGCGCGCCCGCCCCGGGGGGTCGAGTCCCTTCGCCGACGATGCCGAGGACCGAGCGGCGTCGGCTAGACCGGGTTCGCCCGATCGCTGTGTCGAACACGCCCGATAGCCCCGGAGCCGCGGCCGACGAACCGCGCCGCAACGCTCCGGTCCTCCCGCGAGGGACGCTCACCGTCGGTGTCTGGGTCGGTGTCAGCGGGGTCCTCGCGTACCTCTACCTCGCCATCACGGGCCGCGCGCTCGGCGCGCAGACGGCGGCGGGGCTCTCCACCCTGTGGGTGGTCGGATTCCTGCTCGGCAACGCGGTGGGGCTTCCCGTGGAGCAGGAGGTCTCGCGTGCGATCGCGAGCCGCCGGGCACGCGGGCTCGGTGTCGGTCCGGTCGTCCGGCGGGCCGGGATCGCCTCGGGCGTGTGCTCGTGCGTCGTGGCCGCGGGGATCCTGCTCGCCGGTCCCGTCCTCGCGCGGGAGCTGTTCGCCGGCGACTGGGTGCTCGTCGCCGCGCTGGCCGTCATGTTCATCGGGACGATGCTGGAGTTCCTCGTCCGCGGCGTGCTCGCCGGCGAGGCACGGTTCAACGCGTACGGCCGACTCCTCGGGGTCGAGGCCGCCACCCGGGTCGTCGGCGTGGCCGGCTTCGCGTTGGCCGGCGTGCAGACGGCGGGTCCCTACGCGATCGTGCTGGCGTTCGCGCCGTTCGTCGGCGTCGCGGCCGCGCTCGTGGGTGCCGACCGCGCCGTCATGCAGCAACCGGGGCCGGAGGCTCCCTGGGGCGAGCTCAGCCGTGCCCTCGGATGGCTGCTGGGTGCGTCGATGTTCTCCCAGGCGCTCGTGAACCTGGGACCGGTCTTCGTGCGGGTGCTCTCCCCCTCGGAGTCCGCGGTCACGAGCGCGTTCGTCGCGAGCCTCATCGTCGCCCGGGTTCCCGTGTTCCTGTTCCAGGCGGCCCAGGCCGCGCTCGTGCCGCGACTCTCGCATCACGCGGGCGGCGGCCGGGGCAGCGCGCTCGCGGCCGAGACCGGCGCGCTGGTACGAGCGCTGCTGGTGCTCGTCGTCGTCGGCACGGTCGGAGCCGCGCTGTTGGGCCCGACCGTGGTCCGCATCGGGTGGGGCCCCGATTTCGCGATGCAGCCGCGCGACTTCGCGTTGCTCGGCGCCGCCTCGTGTTGCTATCTGATCGCCGCGACGTTGAGCTCTGCACTGATTGCCCTGGAATTACCGAATCGCGGCATGGTGGGATGGCTCACCGGTGTCGTCACCCTGACGCTCTGCGTGGCATTGGGGGCGGACATCGTGACCCGGGTCGAGATCGGCTTCCTCGCCGGTGCGGTCGCGGCGGCGGGCTCGATGGGTGCGCTGCTCTGGCGACCGCTCCGCGCGGTCGCCGATCGTGCTCCGGTCCCCGATCCCGGGGGGTCCGCCCGATAGCCTGCCCCGTCATTCAGGTGGGCAGCCGGCTGAGCCTCGGTCTCGGCGGCGACTCGGTGGTCGATGACACACGGAGGTCAATGTGCGAATCCTCATCCTCGGTGGCGACGGATACCTCGGTTGGCCGACGGCCATGAGCTTCTCTCGCCTCGGCGACGACGTCGCGATCGTGGACAACTTCACGCGTCGGACCGGTCACATCGAGCGAGGGACCAACAGCCTGACGCCCATCGCGCCGATGCAGGACCGCGTCCAGGCCTGGGAGCAGATCTCGGGCAAGCGGATCGAGGCCCACGTCCTCGACATCTGTGACTACAAGGCGCTGCGCGGAGTCTTCGAGAGCTTCCAGCCCGACACGATCGTCCACTACGGCGAGATCCCGTCGGCGCCGTACTCGATGATCGACCGCGACCACGCCTGGGAGACCCAGCGGAACAACGTCGAGGGTTGCATGAACGTCATCTGGGCGATGCGGGAGATCACGCCCGACGCGCACCTCGTGAAGCTCGGCACCATGGGCGAGTACGGCACGCCGAACATCGACATCGAGGAGGGCTACCTCGACATCGAGCACAACGGCCGCTCGGACCGCCTGCCGTTCCCGAAGCTGCCGGGCAGCTTCTATCACCTGTCGAAGGTGCACGACTCGCACAACATCCACTTCGCGTGCCGCATGTGGGGGCTCCGGGCCACGGACCTGAACCAGGGTGTCGTCTACGGGATCCACACCGACGACACCGAGCTCGACGACCGTCTCCTCACCCGGTTCGACTACGACGAGATCTTCGGCACCGCGCTGAACCGGTTCTGCGTACAGGCGGTGCTGGGTCACCCGATCACCGTCTACGGCAAGGGTCACCAGACACGCGGCTTCCTCAACATCCGCGACACGATCCAGTGCATCGACCTCGCGACCCGCAACCCGGCCGGCGTGGGCGAGATGCGCGTCTTCAACCAGTTCACCGAGACGTTCTCGGTGCTCCAGCTGGCCGACACGGTCGTCAACGCGGCGCGCCATCTCGGCTACAACGCGCACTTCGACCACGTCGACAACCCGCGCGTCGAGCTCGAGGAGCACTACTACAACCCGACCCACACCGGCCTGCTGGATCTCGGCCTGAAGCCGCGGATGCTGTCGGACGAGCTGGTGGAGACCGTGCTGCACACGGTCGAGCGCTTCAAGGACCGGATCAACCCGCGGGCGATCGACCCCGCGACCCGGTGGCGCTGAGCGACCAGGAGAACCTGCCTGCAGCTCCCAGCACCACCGCCCGGCGTGATGCACTGGCGATCGCGGCGATCGTCCTCCTCGCGGCGGCGTTCCGGCTGTTCCGTCTCGGCGAGCAGAGCTTCTGGGTCGACGAGATCAACGTCCTCTCGTTCGTCCGTTCCGGCCACCTGCTGACCGCGCTGCGGGAGCGGGGCGGTCCGTTCGAGCTCCCGCTTCACTACGTGGCCGTCTGGGCCGCGTCGTTCCTCCCGCTCGGCTTCGAGACCTCGGCGCGGGTGCCCGCGGCGGTGTTCGGCACCCTCGAGGTCCTGGCGCTCATGCTGGTCGCCCGGAGGCTCACGGCGCGGATCGATGTCGCGCTGCTCGCCGGGTCGTTCCTCGCGTTCGCACCCTTCGCCATTCGCTACTCGCAGGAGAACCGCTACTACACGACGTTCTCCGCGCTCGCGCTGCTGAGCTGGTGGCTGGTCCTGCGCGCGGTGGAACGGCGGACCACGGGCGCGTTCCTGTGGTGGGGTCTCGGCGTCGGCGCGCTCGTCCTGGCCCATCCGTTCGCGCCGCTCGTCGTCGTGGCGGAGCTCGTCGCCATTGCCGTGCTCGGCCGGCGGGGAGCCGAGGAGGAACGGCGGCCGACGGTCTGGCGGAAGGTGGTCGGCGGACTGCTGCTCGCCGGCGCGGTGGCCGGCCCCTGGATCGTGTGGGGGCTGTTCCGCTGGATTCCCGATGCCCGGGCCGGTCGGAGCTACCAGCTCAACGCCGAGTCGTTGGGGCCGGTACGACTCGACGTGGATCTCCTGAAGCGCACCGCGGAATGGTTGCTGGCGAACGGTGGTCGCTGGACCCTGCTGTCGGCGCTGCTCGCGTTGCTCGCAGCCGTCTCGGTGGTCGCGGCCCGCGGACGACTCCGCGTCGTCGCAGTCTGGGTGTGGATCTACGTCGCAGTGTTCGTCCTCGCGCTCGTTCCCCTGGCGCGCGTGCTCAACACGTACCTCGCGATGCGGCGCATCGAGTTCCTCGTTCCGGAGCTGGTCCTGCTCGCCGCGATCGGGATCGTCGGCATCGGCGATCGGATCGAGCGAACCACCCCCGCGGGCGCGCAGTGGTGGCGCCGACTGTCCGTCGGCGCGGTCCTCCTGTTGTCCGCGGTCGCGATCGGGACGTACTACACGACCGAGAAGACCGATTACCGACAGCTCGCCGCGGTCGTCGGTGCGACCTCTCCCGGCGACACCGTCGTGATCGGTCCGATCGACGAGCGTTGGGAGGCATCGATTCGCGACTATCTGCACTGGCGTGGCGTCGACCGGGAGGTCACCTACGTGGTCGTGAGTCACGCGCGTCCGAAGATCACCGTGCCGCCGGGCGGGAAGGTCCTGTGGCTCACCGGCGCGTCTCCCGACTCCGAGGCGTTCCACACGCGAGCGCTCAACTCGGTGCCCGATCTCCAGGTCATCGCCGGGGATCGCACGTCGCCCGGTGCGATCCTTCCCTGGTTCGCCTCGACCACACGGCCTCGGGACGAGCAGGACCTCCGCGACGAGCTCGACCGCATCGTCGGCCTCCCCGCACTCCTGCCGCCGCCGAGCTCGCACCTGCCCTGGTTCCTCCTGACCGGCCGGTGACCCCTTCCGCAAACCAGGGGCGTCCGGACGGTAGATTTCGACGATCGTGAACCAAACGGCAGAACGGGTCGGCGACCCCGCCCTCGACGGTCAGACCGTGCTCGTGACGGGCGGCGCCGGATTCATCGGGGTGAACCTCGGACGCGCGCTCGTCGCGTGCGGTGCGCGCGCCGTCGCGTTCGACAATCTCTCGACCGGCAAGACCGCAGATGCGGACGCCGCGGGTTACCACGATCTCGTGGAGGGTGACATCCGCGACGCGGACGCGCTGACCAGGGCCGCGCGGGGTGTCGATGCCATCGTCCACCTGGCCGCGCGCACGGGCGTGGTCGACTCCGTCGAGGATCCGCGGGGCGACGCCGAGGTCAACGTGTTCGGCACGCTCAACGCCTTGCTGGCGGCGCGTGAGGGCGGTGCGGGCGCGTTCGTGTTCGCGAGCTCGGGCGCACCCCTCGGTTCGGCCGAGCCGCCGGGTCACGAAGGTCTCGCGCCTCGCCCGCTGTCGCCCTACGGTGCGTCGAAGCTCGCGGGTGAGGGGTTGTGCTCCGCGTTCTCCGGGTCGTACGGCATCAGCGCCACCGCGTTGCGGTTCACGAACGTGTACGGACCGTTCAGCTACCACAAGGGCAGCGTCGTCGCCCTCTGCCTGAAGCGGATCATGGACGGCGAATCGCTCGTCGTCTACGGCGACGGCAAGCAGACACGCGACTTCCTCTACGTCGCGGATCTCTGTGAAGCGGTCATCGCCGCGATCGCGCTCCGCCCGACGGGCGGGCTGTACCAGCTCGGGACCGGGATCGAGACCTCGGTCAACGCGCTCGTCGAGCTCCTCGCGGACGAGATGGCTGACCAGGGGGTCACGATCGTGCACGAGCCCGAGCGGCCCGGCGAGATCCGCCGCGCGTTCTCCGACATCAGCCGGGCGCGTGCGGACCTCGGGTACGCGCCCTCGACGAGCCTGCACGAGGGTCTGTCCAAGACCGGGGCATGGTTCAGGGAGGAGTACGCCCGATGAGCCGACGAGTACGCGCGCTCGATCAGAAGTTGGGAGACCTCGTCGTCTCGTTGACGCTTGCGAGCGCGGAATCGGTGCCGGCGGCCACGGAACCGACCATCGCCGTCGTGATCCCTGCGTACAACGAGGCCGAAGGCATCGTCGACGTGCTGGAGGAGCTCCCCTCGGAGCTGGCGGGCTGGAGGGTGGAGCCGATCGTCGTCGTCGACGGCGGCGACGACGACACCGCCGCGGTGGCCCGGGCGGCCGGGTTCACGACCCTCGTCCATCCCGTGAACCGCGGGCAGGGCGACGCGCTGCGGACGGGGTTCCGCTATGCACGTGCACGCGGCGCCGACATCGTCATGACGATGGACGCCGACGGTCAGCACCGACCGGACCAGATGCTGGATCTCGTCCGCCCGGTGCTGGACGACGAGGCGGACTACGTCCAGGGGTCGCGGTTCCTCGGGGAGTACGACGACGCCGGAGGGAGTCGCGATCTCGGCATCCGGGGCTTCACGCAGATCATCAATCGGGTGAGCGGCGCGGGCATCACGGACTGCACCAACGGCTTCCGCGCGATCCGCGGCAAGAGCCTCGACACGATGCATCTCACCGAGGCGCGCTTCTCCGCGCCCGAGATCATCATCGAAGCGGCTGGGCGTGGCCTGCGGATCATCGAGGTACCGGTGCACATCCGGACCCGCTCCCACGGTGAGAGCAAGAAGCCCAAGCGCCTCGGCTACCCGCTCGGGTTCCTCGGCGTGATCCTGCGGACGGCTCGGCGCGAACGCAGCCGGAGATCTTCCGTGTCGTGATCCCATACCTCCTCGGCTCGGTCGCGCTCGTCGCGTGGCTGGTCATGCCGGGGCTCGTCATCGGGATCCTGGCCGAGCGGCGGAATCCGGCGCCCGCCCGGGCGCGGCTCGCGCTGTTCGCCGTCACCGGCGGCCTGTGCTTCTGGTACCTCGGATCGCAGATCGTCGTGCGGCTGGGAGCGGTGTCGACGCCGCTCGTCTGGCTGGTGACGATCGCAGTCGCCGCTGGTTCGGTCGTGGTGCTCCGTCGATTCGGTCCCGAGGTGCTGGCGCGGGTCCAGCTTCCCCATCTCCTGCCGTCGGCCACGATCGGAGGCATCGCCGCGGTCATCGGCGCGCTCCCGGTGCTGCGGCTCATCGGCGGTCGCGACGACACCCTGCTCGGCTCGACGCCGTGGTACTACTGGCGGCTGACCCAGGAGACCGTCCGCGCCCACGGCGTGCCGACGTGGTCGTGGGAGTGGGCGATGCGGTTGCCCTTCCTCGACGACTACCCGGCGTTCACGTCGGCCTCTGCCGTCCTGGCCGTGGCGTCGGGCGACCCCACCAGCCTGGCGAGCGCTCGGCTCGTGATCGTCGTCGTGCTCGTGACGTTCGGGTTGAGCGTGTACCTGCTGGCGCGCGAGCTCGGTGCCGACCGGCTGCCCGCCGCGATCGCGGTCGTCGTGATGACGTCGGGCGCCACGTTCAGCCTCAAGCTCCTGTCGTTCCGCCCGGAGGGAGCCGGGTACGCCCTGATGCTCCTCGTCCCGGCCGCGGCGATCGACTTCTTCCGCACCCGCCGGCCGTCGAGCCTCGTGCTGGTCGCGGTGGCAGGGCTCACGCTGAGCCAGATCCACGGGCTGGCGTGGGTCTTCGCGATGGCCGTGCTCGCCGGGTTGGCGGTGGCGGCCATCGTGATGGCGCGGCGACCCCGGGCCTCGACGGTGCGCGCCACGATCACGATCACGGTGGTGGTCGCGGGCGCGTGGCTGGTCGGCAACGCGGTGCTCGGTGGTGGCTTGTCCGGGGCGAGCAAGCTCGGCGGGCTCCCGCATGTCGGCGGGGGGGTCGACCCCACCTTCGAGTTCCGGTATCTCGTCAACGGACACCTCGAGCCGCCGCCGGAGCCGTCGTTCTTCGGCATGGCGATGAACTCACTGCGACCCGATCTGCTCGGCGGGCCGGACGGGGCATGGCTCGCCGGGGGGGTGGTCGTGCTCGGCGCGCTGGTCTACACCGCGATCCAGCGAGGTGATCGCCGGCGGGCGGCGCTACGGCTCGTGCTCGTCATCGGCGTGACCCTGGTCGCGGTCCTCGCGTTCTCGTTCTGGCTCTCGATCCGCAACGCGACCTTCGTGCCCCGACGGACCGGGTTCGGACGGGTGTTGCAGCTGTCGTTCGTCATGTTCCCGTTCGCGCTCGCGCTCGTCCTCAGCGCGATCGCGCGCCGACGCAAGCTCGTCGCCGGCGCGATCGGTCTGCTCGTCGCGGGTCTCGCCTACTTCCCGGCCGAACACACGCTCCGAAGCCAAGCGTCCCGGACGGCCTCGGCCGAGACGTTGCGTGAGCTGCGCGATCTGGACCTGCCCGACGACGCACTCGTCCTCACGAACTTCTACAGCGAGGGATTCGTCCCCGACGTCACGGGCGGTCGTGGGGTGATCGACGGGCGCGCGCCATATACCGAGGGTTCGACGCTCGAGAAGGTCAACGCCGAGGTCCGGCGCGCCGTCGAGTTCTTCTCCTCGCCCACCGAGGCACCCGATCCGCCGTTGCCGGTCGACGGGATCACGCATGTGCTCGTCTCGACCGGCGACGGCTGGGCGCTCGGATCGTCCGTACGCTGGGCGACGAACCAGGAGATGCTCGATCGCCGATCGGACCTGCACCTCGTCGCGTCGAGCCCGGTGTTCCGGCTGTACGAGGTCAACCGCTAGCGCCGCCCGGGCACGTCGAGGCGACGGAGAGATCGACGGTTCCGTCGCCCGAGGGGAGACTCCGGCGGCTCGGCACGAACCCGATGGTGCGCAGCAGGGTCGTGTTGGTGAGCACACGGAGTCGGGTCCCGCCCGGGACGCCGTGCGGCATCGAGAACACGAACCGCGTCCCGTCGCCGGAACGCCGCGGGGTGAGCACGGTCCCCGTCGGGAGCACGAGGTCGAACGGGGTCACGTCGACCGGGAGGTAGGTGTCGACCTCGACCGCGCGGATCCCCGCGCCCGAGAAGCCGAGCGGGAGCCGCAGCGGGGGGGTCACGCCGAGGAACTCGGTCGAGTTCGAGTCGTAGTACGCCTCGTGCGGCGCGATGCCGCGCCGGACGGTCTTCTTGCTCCGCTCCTCGGGTGGTACCCGGTAGACGCTGGAGGGCCTGAGGTCGTGCGTGCCGAGCAACCGGCCGCGGTGACGGAGCACGAGGTCGCGCACGTCGACGCGCCGGGCCAGGTCGCAGAGGCCGGGCAGACCCCTCCGGAACGCGCGGTTCTGGAGCCGCAGTCGCTCGGGCATGCTCCAATCGGTGAGCCGGGCCGGATCGAACCCGAGCTTGGTCGGGCCGGTCAGCCACAGGCTGAACGGCTGGGCGCCCGAATGCTGCCAGACGTAGAGCGCGTCCACATCGGGTGCGAGGACCACCATCCCGCCGGCGGCCTGCGTGCGCGCCTGCAACGAGCTGAGGGTCGTGTCCCACCGCGTCGCGGCGAAGGCACTCGATCGGGGCTCGGGGCGCCACGCGGTGGCGACGAGGTCCCGCGTGTGGACGACCTCCACGATGCTCGGAACGACGAGGAGCGCGGCGAGGACCATCGCGGTCGGGACGAGCGGGAGGAGCCGGAGGAGTCGGGCGGTGAACCCGGCCGCGCAGACCACGAGCGGAACCGCCGCGAAGAACCAGATGCGCCGTTCCGTGAGCAGGCCGCTGTCGCCGAGCAACCGGCCGGCGAGCGCGAGGGGTACGAAGGCCGCCAGCCACCATCCGAACCACGATGGGTGCCGGGCGCGGGATCGGATCAGCAGCACCGCGCCGAGCGCCGCGAGGACCCCGGTCACCCCCAGCGCATTGACGATCCCGGACAGGCTCGAATCCGGCGCCCGCAAGCCCGGGTAGCTGGCCAGCAGGAAGCGACGTGACTCGTCGGCGGCGATCGCTCGGGGGATCCACCACCACGCCGAGACGACGATCGCGCTGATGCCGACCACGCCGGCACCGAGCACCGAGCGCCCGAAGGTTCGGTCCTCGCGCCCACGCAGGACGGCGAACACCGCCACCACACCCGTCGCGTACGCGCCGACCTGGGCCTGGGTGGCGACGGCGAGCGCGCACACCACGCCCGCGGCGATGAGGCGGCGGATCGAGGTTCCCCGCAGCACGATCGCGATCCCGAAGATGAGGAGCAGCAGCGCGATGTCACGTGGGTAGACCGGCCACTCGTTCGCACCCGAGGGCAATGCGCTGAACACCCACTCGGCCGAATCCGTGCGGCCGAGGCTGCTCCCGATCGTCCCGATGAACACGAGGAGCGCCGGCTCGAGCGTCCGCCCGGGCCAGAGCGCGCGGCCGAGGGCAAGGAGCGCGAGCGGCAGCACGAGGGTCATCGGCCACGAGACGACGGACAGCAGCCCGTCGAAGGACACGCCGAGCGCTCTGGACCCGAAGCCGAGCGCCATGGGGTACAGGCCTCCGAAGTAGGAGACGACCCCGAAGATCGGACCCTGGCCGGCGAGGCGCCCGCTGATCATGGTGAACGCGACGCCGCGGTGGTACTCGATGTCACCGTGCATGTTGGTGGAGAACGAGAACCAGAGCGACTGCGCGCAGACGGCGAAGACGAACGCGCCCACCACGAGGACGATCGCGACGCGCCGTTCGCGTGTCGCGCGCCGCGCGTCCGATCTCGCGTGTCGAGGGCGAGGCGAGCCCAGGGCCGGGTCGGACATTCGCTCCCATTGTGGTCGGTCGCATGCGGATCCGGTGACCACCCGCGGATCACCTCCCGAGCAGGCGCCCCCCGTAGACTCCGACCGATGCCCGACCCGATCAAGGTCTACACACGGACCGGTGACGACGGGACCACCGGTCTGTTCTACGGAGGTCGCGTCGCCAAGGACGGTGCCGGACCGTCGGCCTACGGCACCACCGACGAAGCGGTCTCGGCTCTCGGCCTGGCCCGCGCCGAGATCGCGGCCGATTCGGAGCTCGGCACGCTGTTGATCCGGCTGCAGCGAGAGCTGTTCGTCGTCGGCGCCGAGCTCGCCACCGCGCCTGACAATCGGCGCAAGCTGACCGACGGCACCACACGGGTCACGGCTTCTATGGTCGGCGCGCTCGAGCAGGACATCGATGCCGTCTCCACACGTTTCGACCCGCCCCAGGAGTTCGTGCTCCCCGGCGAGAACCGGATCGCCGCGGCGCTCGACGTCGCCCGCACCACCGTGCGGCGCGCCGAACGCGAGTGCGTCACCGCAACCCGCGAGGGATGGCTCGAAGCCGAGAGCCAGGTCGTGCCCTACCTCAACCGTCTGGCCGACCTGTGCTGGACTCTCGGGCGTTGGCAGGAAGGCCACGCCCGCGCCGCTCGCGGCGACCGCTGAACCAGGAGGAACCCGTGTCGATCTCGCTCACCGCTGCATCCACCGCGCCCGGGCGCACCCGTGTCGACGTCCTGGCCGTGCCGGTGTTCGCCGAGCGGGTCCCGGGCCCCGGTGTGGACGCCGTCGACGCCGCGCTCGGCGGCGGTCTCGCGACGTTCATGGAGCGCGCCGGCTTCGAGGGCACGAAGGGCCAGTCGCTCTTCGTGCCCATGACCGGTCCCGCGGGGACGGCGCTGCTCGTCGGTCTCGGCGCGCCCGATGCCGTGACGATCGACGACCTGCGGACGGCCGCCGCGACGATCGCGCAGAAGGCGAAGGGCTCGGTCAAGGTGGCGACGACGCTCGTGGACGCCGCGCCCGACGGTTCGGATCGCGCCGCCGTCGCGCAGGCGGTCACCGAAGGGGTGTTGCTGGGCGCCTACGCGTTCGACGACTACCGCTCCAAGCCCGAGCCCGGAAAGCTCGCGCAGGTCGTGCTGCTCGGCGCCGGCCCGGCGACCCTGAAGCGCGGCATCGAGCGCGGCCAGTCGGTGGCCGCCGCGGTCGTCTGGGCGCGCGACATGGTCAACACCCCGGCGCGTGAGCTTTCACCGGACCAATTCGCGAAGATCGCACAACGCCTGCTCCGCGGGAGGAACGTCCGAGTCGAGGTGCTCGACGTCGCCGCGCTCAAGAAGGAACGACTCGGTGGCGTGCTCGGCGTCGGGCAGGGCTCGAAGCAACCGCCGCGTCTCGTGAAGATGACCTACTCGCCGCGCGGTGCGCGTGGATCGATCGCGCTCGTCGGTAAGGGCGTCGTGTTCGATTCCGGGGGGCTCTCGCTCAAGACCGGCAGCGGCATGGAGACGATGAAGACCGACATGGCCGGCGCGGCGGCGGTCATCGCGACGATGTCGGCGCTGTCGGACCTCGGCGTGACCCAGAAGGTCGTCGCCTACACGCCGATGGTGGAGAACATGCCGAGCGGCGACGCGATCCGTCCCGGCGACGTGCTCACGTTCCGCAATCGCAAGACGGCCGAGGTGCTCAACACCGACGCCGAGGGCAGGCTGATCCTGGCCGACGGCCTCGCGCTCGCTGCGGAGGGCAAGCCGGACGCGATCATCGACCTGGCAACGCTCACAGGCGCATGTGTGGTCGCGCTCGGCGAGAAGATCGCGGGTCTGATGACCAACGACGAGGCGCTCGGAGATCGCGTCGCGGCCGCAGCCAAGCGGGCGGGCGAATCGGTGTGGCCGCTTCCGCTCCCGAAGGAGTACCGCAAGCTCCTCGACTCGGAGATCGCCGACATGAGGAACATCAGCAGCGGAAGTTACGGCGGCGCGCTCACCGCCGGCCTCTTCCTCCAGGAGTTCGTCGGCGATGTCCCGTGGGTCCACCTCGACATCGCCGGGCCCTCCCGGGCGCCGAGCGACGACGGCGCCGTCCGCAAGGGGGGTACGGGCTTCGGCGTGCGCACACTGCTGGAGCTCGTCACCGAGTCGGGTGGGGCGGCGCGCTCCCGTCGGAGATGAGCCGGCGGCGTCTCGACGCCGGACTCCTGGGGTTGGCGCTGGCGATCGTTGTCGGCGTGTTGGTGTGGCGCGTCGCCGCGCACGGGGTCGCGCCGATCGCACCCGACGACGCCGAGTACATCGGTGTCGGTCGCCAGCTGCTCTCGTTCCACGTCCCTCATCGGTTCGGTGGCGACGTCTACACGATCCGGGCCTGGGGCTGGCCGCTGCTCGTGGGCGCGGCGAGTCGACTCCACGGTGGGGACGTCTTCCGGGGTCCCATGATCCTCGGTGTGGCCATGGGCGCCGTGGCGTTGACCGGCGCGGTGCTCTTCGCCTTCCGCCGCCGAGGCGGTCTCGCCGCGATCGTGACGGCGCTCGTCCTCGCGAGCACCGCCGCGGTGTGGGAGGTCGCGGCATCCACGCGCGTGGATGTCGCGCTCATCGCATTCTTCGTGCTCACGCTCCTCGTCGCGGCCGAGCCCGCCACATCGCGTCGCGTGATCCTCGCAGGCGCGCTCGCGGGTGTGACCTTGCTCGTCAAGGAATCGAGCGTGATGCTCGTGCTGCTCCCCTTGGCCTGGATCGGGGTGAAGTCGTTCCGCGAGTGGCGCGCGGATGCCGTCCGGTTCTGGATCGCGTACGCCGTCGCGGTGTCCTGGTGGTTCGTGCTCGTCCTCGTCGTCCGCGGCCAGATCTTTCCCTTCGAGGGCTACGAGCAGGCCGTGCAGCGGCAGGTCCCCCGTGCCTGGACCCCCAATGTCTGGGCCTGGGTGCTGGTGGCCGGCTGGGCGCTCGCCGCCATCGCGCTCGTACCCCGTGCGCGACGTGACGTCGGCACGCGGGCGCTGCTCATCGGTCTCGTCGCGCTGGTCCCTCCGGCGTTCATCGCCTGGAATCAACAGTTCGCGCTGCGCCAGTTCGCACCCATCGCGGTGATCGGCGCGATCGCGATCGGCGTGGCCGTCGCGGATCTCCTCGGCCCGGTGGTCCGGCGCGCCCGCCAACCCGACGTCGCGGCTCTGGGCCTCGCCCTGGTGCTCGGCGCCGTCGCGATCGCGCCCATCACGCGACTCGTCCGGTCGACGACGACCGTCACGGCGGGCACCATGGACCGCGACGTCGCGAGCTGGCTCGACCACCACACCAAGACCGATGCCGTGGTCGCGGCGACGTTCAAGCTCCGCACGATGATCTGGGTCCGAGACGGTGAGCACAACCGGTTCACCGGTCTCGGGTTCGCCACCGGCACGAAGCCGCCCGATCCGATGGATCAGGCGTGGCTCGACTGGAGTGCCGGGGACTTCTCGTCCCTGTCCCGCCGCGGTCTGGCGGCCGCGATCCGCCGATCGGACATCGTGCTCCTGACCGGACCGCACCGGCAGGGCCCCATCGCGCTGGTCACGTGGCTCGAGGCCAACCAGGCGTCACTCGGGTTGGTCCCGGCCGCGCACTTCCTGACGCCGGGAGTCGCCGGCTGGTCCTTCCTCTACCGCGTCGTCAAACCCGGCCCGGCAACGCTGCCGGTCCCACGGTTGATCACGGTGGCCGCGCTCACCCAGCTGAGCGACGCGACGGTTGCCGAGCTCGGGCCGATCACGGTCGCCGGTCCGGAGCCGGCGGTGTCGGCCGGGGTTGCCCGGATCACGAGCCTCGGTGGGGGTCCCGCGACTGCGTTGGTCGCGCCCGAGCGCTGAGTCTCAGGCGGTCGAGCGCGGCGCGGTCGGGCGGGGCCGCCGAGTCACCGGTCAGTGGTCGAGCGTGGTGCCGTCGGCGAGGACGGCGTGGGGCAGGCAGTGCTGGTCGTACTCCGCGATCACGATCTCACCCGCGTTCTCTCCGCACGCCGGGCAGGTGGGATCACGCCGCACCTTGAACGTGCGGAAGGACTGCTCCAGCGCGTCGTACGCGAGGAGCCGGCCCACGAGCGGGTCGCCGAGGTCGAGGAGGAGCTTGATCGTCTCGAGCGCCTGGATCGAGCCGACGATGCCCGGGAGCACGCCGAGCACCCCGGCCTCCGCGCAGCTCGGCGCGAGCTCGGGCGGCGGCGGCTCGGGGAGCAGGCAGCGGTAGCACGGACCCTCGTAGGGCTTGAAGACCGTGACCTGACCCTCGAAACGGAAGATCGAGCCGTGGACGACCGGGATCTGCTTCACGAGTGAGGCGTCGTTGAGCAGGTACCGCGTCGGGAAGTTGTCCGTGCCGTCGAGGACCACGTCGTAGCCGTCGATGATGTCGAGCACGTTGTCGGCACCGAAGCGCACGTCGTAGGTGACGACGTTGACGTCGGGGTTCAGCATCGTCAGCGTCTTCTTCGCGCTGTCGACCTTGCGCTCGCCGACGCGGTCGATGTTGTGCAGGATCTGGCGTTGCAGGTTCGACGCGTCGACGACGTCCATGTCGACGATGCCGAGCGTGCCGACGCCCGCGGCTGCGAGGTACAGCGCGGCCGGTGAGCCGAGCCCGCCGGCGCCGAGGAGCAGCACCTTGGATTCGAGGAGCTGCTGTTGACCGGTCTCGCCGACCTCGGGGAGGAGGATGTGGCGCTTGTAGCGGTCGCGCTGCTCGGTGGTGAGAACGGCGGGCGTGATCCACGGCCGGCCTTCGTTCTTCCATTGGCCGAACCCGCCGGACATCGAGCTCACGTTGGTGTAGCCGAGCTCCTGGAGCGTCTCGGCCGCGAACGCGGAGCGGACCCCGCCCGCGCAGTAGACGATCAGCTCGGCATCACGCGCCGGGATCTTGTTCTCGACCTGGCTCTCGAGGTGGCCGCGGGGGATGAAGACGGCGCCGGGCACGGTGCCGGCATCGTGCTCGTCCTGCTCCCGGACGTCGAGGAAGGTGACGTCGCCCAGCTTGGGTTCGGCGTCGGCCGGGGTGATCTCTCTGATCCGGGTCTTGGTGTCGGCGAGGAGCTCGCGGAACGACGGCATCGGGGGCTCCTGGGAGGGGCGCTGGAACTGCTTCGATCAGGGGTTGAAATCCTACCCCCATGGTCGGATATTCCCAACCCCGACTTGATCCCCCGCACTTTGGTGCGCGCTTGTCGGGCCCCCAGGCCCGACAAGCGTGCCCGGGTGGGGGTTCGGGTCAGATGCGGGCGACGAGGTCGGGGAGGATCTCGCCGAGCGGGGCGTGGCTGACGGCGTCGGCGACGGGGTCGAACGGCGTCTCCTGGGCGTTGAGGATCACGAGGCGGGCACCGCTCCGCAGCGCGATCTCCGGCAGGGCCGCCGCCGGGTAGACGCCGAGCGACGTGCCGAGGGCCAGGAAGACGTCGGCCCGCGCCGCGGCCCGCTGGGCCCGGAGCAGGTCGGCCTCGACGAGGTTCTCCCCGAAGCTGATCGTCGCCGACTTCAGCATCCCGCCGCACGCGAGGCAGGCCGGATCCTCGTCGCCGGCACGCACGCGGTCGAGCGTCTCGCCCATCGGTCCCCGCCAGCCGCACGCGAGGCACTTGGCGAAGTGGACCGTCCCGTGGATCTCGACGACGGTCTCGGGGTCGCTGCCCGCCGCGTGGTGCAGCCCGTCGATGTTCTGGGTGATGAGCGTGTCGACGTTCGCGACCCGTGCCAGCTCCGCCACGGCCTCGTGCGCCACGTTCGGCTTCGCCGACCAGATCTCTGACCGCAGCCGGTTCTGCCACGCGGCCTTCCGCACGTCGGGATCGGCGAGGTAGTGCTGGAGCGTCGCGGTCTTCTCCGCCTCGGGGTTCTTCGTCCACACGCCCTGCGGACCGCGGAAGTCGGGGATGCCGGAATCGGTCGAGATGCCCGCTCCCGTGAGCACGACGATCCGTTGCGCGTCACGCAGCCACGCGGCGACGGTGTCGAGCTCGTCGGGAGCGTCGGGTGGCGTCGTCACCTGTCCGAGGGTACCGGCCGGTGCTGCCGGTGCCTTCGGACGAGGGGCACGGGTGGGGTGGCGTGTCGGGGGCGGAGGGATGGGGGAGGACCGACACGCCACTCCCACCCGCGGCTTCAGGCCGCGGTGTCGGCGGCCGGCGATTCAGGTGGGTCGACGGGTTCCGCCGGCCGTGCGTACATGGCATCGACGGCGTCGAGGGCCGCGCGGTGGCGGTCGTAAGCCCACTGCGCGCTCTCGCGACAGATCGTCGGATGGAAACCGATGCCGAGCAGGGTGCGCTCGACGTGATCGAGGTCGTCGCCCTGCTCGAACAAGGTGAACGCGACGCGGCGCGCCCGTCGGCGAGCGTGCTCGACCGGCGTCTCGGTGAGCTGCTCCTCGATCCACGTGTCGTGGGCCTGCTGCAGTGACAGCGGGAGACGGTGGGTGTGGCGCCGGTTGATCGGCGGCACGGTGCGGCGTACGGCGTAGGTCCCGGGGGTCGGGCTGCACGCGAGATCGAACTGCACCAACCGGTCCAGACTGCGGAACAGCGGCGACGACGCGCCTTCACGCGCACCGAGCCCGAGCGACTGGGACAGGTCCGTCACCTCGAGCACCAGTTCCTCGGCCGTGTCGTCGAAGTGGGTCGCGATACGTCGGAGGAGCAGGAGCGTCGTCGGTCCGAGGGTCGGGAGCCAGAAGCGCTCGACGTATTCGGAGCGGGGATCGTGGCCGAGCGTGTCGATGATCGGGTCGGCCCAGGGGCTGATCGAGATCGTGGTCATGAGGAGGCTCCTTGGATGGATCTAGGGGGTGGTGTCGAGCGGGGGAAGCGTCAGCACGAGACCCGCGAGGATCAGGTTCGGGTCGCTCCCGATCGCGGTTCGGTTGGCCGCGTAGATCGCGCGCCATCCCCGGTCGATCGCGCGGTTCGTGGCGACCGGCCCGAGCTGTCGTGCCGCGATGGACCACAGACAGTCCCCGGGCTCGACTGCGTAGATCGACGCGCTCGCGTCGGTCCCCTCGTCGATCGTGGCACCGCCCGCGGGTGCGGCGGGCGGGGTGGGGCCCGACGGCGCGGGAATGGTCGGTGCGCCTTCATTCGGACGGGGAGGGCTCGGCGCCGCCGGGAGCGTGCTGGTGGTCGTGACCGACGGTGCCGGCGCGGTCTTCGGTGTGGTCAGCCAGTTCCGGACGGAGGAGTCCTTCGGCGCGCGTTCGGCGTCGACGGGGTCACGCTCGTGGGTGGGCGGAATGGGCAGCCCCGTGGGAAGGGTGGTGCTCGTGGTCGGTCCGGTCAGCCAGTCACGTACGTGCACATCGGCCAGCGCGGCACGCGGCGCGGTGAACGCGAGGAACGACGAGAGACAGGTGACGACCACGACGGCCACCCGGTGTGTCGATGTGGGCAGGAGTCGGTCGCTGAGCGCGACGAACGCGCACGAAGTGCTGCGGCGCCGGAGAAGCTCCGCGGCGCACGCCAGCGCGAGCAGGCCGCATCCGGCGATCGCAATCGACCAGCACGCGAGCTCGAGACCGGTGCGGATCGTGTGTTCGTCCTGGGCCATCCGTGGCTCCTCGGCGAGGGTTCGTCATCCATGAGAATCGTGCAAGATCATGTGTTTTCGAGCAACAGCATGCTGATCCATGGAGATGTTGTCAAGGAGAAATGTACAGCCCGCGCAGATTCATGACGTTCTGTCCATTACTCTCCGTCGCTTCCCCACCACGGATGGTGGGTTCACGAAGGGGCGTCCAAGGATGGACGAGTTCGAGGCCATCACGGCCGACCTGTGGTCCGAGGAGCGCGCGGAGCACGAGGAGCACGCCCGGGAGCTGCTCGCGGCCGCGGACGGCGAGATGGGGTTCGGCGACTGGATCCGGCGGCTGCCAAGGGGCGAGGTCGTCACCGTGACGACGCTCGACGGCGACCGCCTGCGCGGGCGGATCCAGCGGGTGGGCCGGGACTGGGTGCGACTCGCCGAGGTGGGCGACGAGGCCGGGCCGTCGCGGTCGGGGACCCGTCGCGTCCACGTCGTCCGGCTGGCTGCGATCGCCCGGGTCAGCCGGAGTTCGGGTCGATGACCGCGCTTCGGCGCCGGGCATCGGCCTCGAGGTCCGCGAGATATGCCTCGAGCGTCTCGCGGCTCACGCGCCAGACGCCCTTCTTGCCGATCTTCAGCGCAGGAAGGTCGCCGGATCGCATGAGTGTGTACACCTGCGTCACCGTGACGTTCAGGACGCGCGCGACCTCGGCCGGCTTCAGCAGTGGCGGGGGAAGTTCGTCCACCATGGTCACACTCGCATCGTCGAGATCCGGGATCGGCTGGTTGCCTCTCGATTCGTCGCGCAGCGTACCGGCTCCACCGCCGGCGACCGTACCCTCGGGAGGTCGGCGGTGACCGTGGCGCTCCCGTCGGTGCGCCGGCTGCGGTTGCCGATGGTCGATACGCGGGTCGTGACCGGCGTGGTGCTCGTCGCGGTGTCGGTGCTCGGCGGTCTCCGCCTGGCGGGGTCCCCGCCGCCGACCACGCGCGTGTGGACTGCGGCCGCGTCGCTCGACGAAGGCCACGTCGTCGTGGCCGGCGACCTCACGCAGGCCGACCTCCACGGGTCGCGGGGGGTCCTCGCCGGCCTGATCCCGGCGCGGGGCGCCCCGCCGTTGGGCCGCACCCTCCGGGTGCCCGTCGCCGCCGGCGCGGCGGTGCCGCGCGACGCGCTCGGTGCTCCGCCGCCTCCCGGTCGCGAGATCACGATCCCGGTGACCGCCGAGCACGCGCTCGGAGGTGCCGTGCGCCCCGGTGACCGCGTGGACATCCTCGCGTCGTTCGACAAGGGAACCGACTCGGCGCGGACGGTCACCGTGACGCGCGGTGCGGCCGTGCAGGGCGTTGTGCGGTCCGACGGCCTCTTCGGCCAGCACGAAGGCGGGTTGAACGCTCTGACGCTGCGCGTCGATCCGGACGATGCCCTCGCCGTGGCCTTTGCCACTCGCAATGCGGAGATCGACGTCGTCCGCGCCACGGGCGACCTCGACGGGCGTGGCACCGACCGCATCGACGTGGATGCGCTCCGGTGACCGACGCGGTCTCGGTCCTCGTCTGTGCGACGGGCGCGGCCTGGGAGCTCCCGCTCGTCCGCGAGCTGCAGCGGCCCGAGCTCGGTGTGAACGTCGCGCGTCGCTGCGTCGATCATGGTGAGTTGCTCGGAACCGCGTTGCGGGACCGGCCCCGAGCGGTGATCGTGGACGGCGCGAGGGGGTGGGTCGATCGGGACTTCGTCGCCTCGATGCGCCGAGCCGGGGTCGAGGTGATCGCGATCGGAGGCACCGGACGCGACCTCGAGGCGATCGCGGTGCACCATCTGTCCGCCGACGTCTCGGGCGAGGCGGTCGCCGGCGCCGTCCACGGTCTGGAGCCGGAGACCGCCCGACCTCCGATGCCGGTCGCGGATCACGGCGCGCCGACCGGGACGGTCGTGGCGGTCTGGGGCGGCCCAGGCTCACCCGGCCGGACCGCGGTGGCCGTCCACCTTGCTGTCGAGTCGGCTCTCTCCGGACGGTCGACGCTCCTCCTGGATGCCGACGTCTGGGCCGGTTCGATCGCGCAGACCCTCGGGCTCGGCGAGTCGCCTTGCTTGACTCAGGCGGCGCGTGCTGCCGGGGAGGGCTCCTTCGAACCGCTCGCCGCCTGCGTGCAGGACCGCGCCGCGCGGACTCCGGGTGCTCGCTGGCCTCCCGCGGGCGGAGCTCTGGCCCGAGGTGCGCGAGGAGGCATGGCGCGCGGTCATCGCCGCCGCACGCGTGGAGTACGACGTGGTCGTCGTCGATCTCGCCGCCCCACTCGAGGAGGACGAGGAGCTCGTCTTCGACCGGGTGCCCTATCGCCGGAACCTCGTCACGACGGTGGCGCTCGAGCTCGCTGACCGTGTGGTGCAGGTCGTGGCCGCGGACCCGGTCGGGCTCCGCCGCGGCGTCGTCGCACGTCGAACGCTGGCCGGCCGGCCGTGGTACCGGCCGGCGCGTACTGCCGTCGTGCTCAATCGCGCGCCGCGTGCGGGCCGGCGCCTCCAGGAGTGCTCACGGGCTGTGACCGAATGGATGGGAGCGCGGCCGGCCGCGATTCTCGGATGCGAGCCGGCGCTCGATCGGGTGGTGTGGGAAGGACGTCCCCTGCACGATGTTGCGCCGCGCTCGCCGTGGCTGCGCGAGCTGCACGCGTCCTTCTCGGAGCTCGTCGCATGACGGCAGTGGCGATGGGTCGCGCCATCGACCTCGTCGAGCAGGACGTGCGCGACCTGTTGATCCGTCGTGAGCTCCCGCTCGACGAGGACGACGCGCTGCGTCAGCTCGTCGAGGAGGTGGCAGCCGACTACAGGGACCGCTACCTCGGGGGTGGGCTGCCACCGCTGGCGCCGCACGACGTCGAGCTCCTCCAGCAACGGATCGCCGGCTTCGGCCCCGTCACGACGCTCCTCGAGGACCCGGAGGTGGAGGAGATCTGGGTCAACGAGCCCGGCCGGGTGTTCGCGGCTCGCCGAGGGGAGCACGAGCTCACGGGCATCGTGCTCGACGAGCGCGAGGTCGAGGAGCTCGTCGAGCGGATGTTGGCGCGCGCGGGACGACGGCTGGACCGGTCGCAGCCGTTCGTCGACGCCCGACTGCCCGACGGCAGCCGCCTCCACGTCGCGATCCCGCCGGTCACCAACCACTGGTCGATCAACATCCGCAAGTTCGTCGGGTTGCGAGCGCACTCGTGCGCGGAGCTGGTCGAGCTGGGTTCGTGCTCGGAGTCGGGAGCGCGCTTCCTCGACGCGGCGGTGCGGGCCGGGTTGTCGGTCGTCGTGGCGGGAGCGGTCGGCGCCGGGAAGACGACCTTGCTGAACTGCCTGCTCAGCTCGGTTCCGGCGCGTGATCGCATCGTCACGTGCGAAGAGGTCTTCGAGCTCCGCGTCGAGCGTCCCGATGTCGTAGCGATGCAGTGCCGGCAGGCGAACCTCGAGGGTGAGGGAGCGATCGGGCTTCGCGACCTCGTACGGGAGTCGCTGCGCATGCGTCCCGACCGTATCGTGGTCGGGGAGGTGCGCGGGGCGGAGTCGCTCGACATGCTCCTCGCACTGAACAGCGGCGCCGTGGGCATGACCTCGATCCATGCCAACTCCGCTCGCGAGGCGCTGCGCAAGCTCGTGACGCTTCCGCTGCTCGCCGGCAACAACCTCGACCGTCGCTTCGTCGCGGCGACGGTCGCGGCGTGTGTCGATCTCGTGGTGTTCTGCCGGCGCGCGCACGGCCGCCGGGAGATCACCGAGATCCTCAGCGTCGGCGCGCAGGTTGGCGACGGGGTCCAGCTGACCGCCGGCGCGCTCTTTGCCGGCGCGGGTCGCGAGCTCGTGTGGACCGGCGAGCACCCGCGGGCGAGCGAGCGCTTCGGCGACGCCGGCATCGACCTCGCGACGGTGTTGGGGTGAGCCTGGTCGTCGCGGTCCTGCTCGGACTCGGTGTCTTCCTCGTCTTCGACGGACTGACCCGACCGCGGACGGGCGAACCGCGGATCCCAGCTCGCCGGATGCGTCGGTGGCTCGCGGCCTCGGGTCTCGGTCACGTCTCGCCACCGCACTACCTGCTCGCGAGTGCCGGCACCGGGCTCGCGGCCGCCGCCGTCGTGCTCACGCTGATCGGCTCGCTCGGGGTGACGCTCGTCGCCACGCTCGCCGGCGTCGCGGCTCCGACCGCGATCACGCGCGCTCGACGGCGGTCGCTCCGCGCGCAACGGCGGCGCGCCTGGCCCGACGCGATCGAGTTGCTCGCGGGATCCGTGCGCGCCGGGGACACGCTGCCGGCCGCGGTCAGCGTGGTCGCCGAGCGCGGGCCCGACACGCTGCGGCCGGTGTTCCGCTCGGTCGTGACGGATCACCGCGTCACGGGCGATCTCGTCGGGGCGCTCGAGCGCATGGGTACGACGATCGCGGACCCGATCGGGGACCGCGTGGTCCGTACGCTCGTGCTCGCCCATCGCGTCGGCGGCCGGGAGCTCGGACGGCTGTTGCGAACTCTCTCGGCCTTCCTGCGCGAGGACGTGGCCACGCGCCGTGAGATCGAGTCCCGTCAGTCGTGGACCGTCGTCGCGGCACGGGTCTCGGCCGCGGCCCCGTGGCTCGTCTTGGTTCTCGTCGCGAGCCGTCCCCAGGGTGCTCGAGCCTTCGACTCCCCGACCGGTGTCGTGGTCCTGCTGGTCGGGGCCGCCGTCACCGGCATCGGGTACCGGCTCATGATCCGGCTCGGGCACCTCCCGGAGGAGTCCCGGGTACTCGTGGAGCCGTCCGCATGACGGCGGTGCGGGGCGTCGTGGTCGTCTTCGTCGGTGGCGTCGGCCTCTGGGTCCTCGTCGGCGCGTTGCCGCAGTTCCGGCGCACGGTCCTCACGCGACGGCTGACGCCCTACCTCGGTGCACTCGGTCCCCGGCGCTCCAACCTGCTCGAGCTGACACCGGGGGCGTCCGGGTTGCTCGCGGTCTTCGACCCTGCGCGCGCGCGGCCGTCGCCGACCGGCTGCAAAGGTTGCTCGACGACGGTGCCGAGCTCCCCGATCGGCTCCGGGCCTCCGGCGGTGGCATCGACGAGTCCACCTTCCGCGCCCAGCAGGTCACGTGGGGTCTGGTCGGCGCGCTCGGCGGCCTCGCCGTGGGCGCGCTCGGGCTCGCGGCGGGGCGATCGGTCTCGCCGATCCTGGTGCTCGGCCTCGTCGTGGCGTTCGGGGTCGCCGGCATCGCCGCACGCGATCGGGCGCTGACCCGCGCCGTTGCCCGCCGGCAGGAGACGATTCGGACGGCGCTCCCGACCTTCGTCGATCTGATCTGTCTGAGCGTCACCGCGGGCGAGAGTTTGCGCAGCGCGCTGGGCATGGTGGCGGAGAGCGCAGCCGGGCCGCTGGCCGACGAGCTCCGGAGCGCGCTGCGCTCGGCCCGGGCGGGGACGCCGCTGACCGAGGCGCTCGAGACCCGGGCGCGGATCGTCGGTCTGGCCGTGTTCGCGCGCTTCGTGTCGGTCGTCGCCGCCGCGCAGGAACGCGGGATCCCACTGGCCGACGCGTTGCGCTCGCTCGCGTTCGATCTGCGCGAGCAGGAGAAGCGCGACCTGATCGAGGTCGCAGGCAGGAAGCAGATCGCGATGTTGGTGCCGGTGATCGCGTTGATCCTGCCGGTTGCCATTGTGTTCGCGTTCTATCCGGGTGTGGTGGCGATCAGGACGTTGGCCCGTTGAGAGGAGCAGGGATGCACGCAGAACGAGATGAACGGGGTTCGATCCCCGAGTGGGTGATGTTGTTGGTGATGGGGATCGGGATCGTGATGGCGCTGTGGGCCATCGTGCAGCCGGACCTGGCGTCGATCGTGACCGATGCGCTCAACCAGCTGCGGGGTTGATCGGGACGACCGTGAGCGTGGTGCGACCATCGTCGAGTTCCTCGGCGCGATGGTGCTGACGACGTTCGCGTTGCTCGTGATCATCCAGATGGCGTTGTGGCTCTGGGCTCGCGACGTCGCGGTGAACGCGGCCGACGAGGGGGCACGCACCGCGGCGGAGGTCGGTCGTCCGCTCGGCGACGGCGTCGCGCGGACGCGTTCAGTGCTGCACGACGGGCTCGGTGGGACGGCGAATGCGTTCCGGGTCGACGCGGGTCAGGACGGTGACACGGTCGTGATCCGCGCGTCGGGCCGGGCGCCGCGCATCGTCCCGTTCCTGGGCGATTTCGAGGTGCGGGCCGAGGCGCGTGCGTTCGACGAGGACGAGGCGCTGCCCCGATGAGGGCGAGCCGGGGTGAACGGGGCAGCGCGGTCGTGGAGGTCGCGGTGCTCGGCAGCCTGATCTTCGGGGTGCTCGTCCACGTGCTCGTCGTCTTCGGGACGTTGCACCGGGCGACGCTGGCCACCAGCGCCGCGGCCCGTGAGTACGGGCGGGTGATCGTGGTGGCGGGCTCGGAGGTCGAGGCCGCGCGACGCGGAGCCGTCGCGGTCGAGCTCACCGGCCGGAACCACGGCTTGGCCCCGGGAGCGTTGACACCGTCGGTGACCGGGCTCCGGCAGCGGGGCGAGGTGCTCGTGGTGCGGGTCCGGACCGAGGTGCCGATCGCCCGCATCCCGTTCCTCGGTGCGGTCTGGCCGGGCCTGTCCGTGCCGGTGGAGGCGACCCACGCGGTGCGGCTCGACCGGTATCGGAGCGGCGGGTGAGACGCGACGAGCACGGCCAGGCGTCGGTGCTGCTCGTCGGGGTGCTCCTGCTCGGCCTGATGGCCGCGGGTCTCGCGATCGACGGTGCCCGCATGTTCACCGCGCGGCGCGACCTCCAGGCCGTCGCGGACAGCGCCGCATTGGCCGGGGCGTCGTCGATCGACGAGGACGTCTACCGGTCGAGCGCCGGCACCGATGTGCGGCTCGACCCGGTCGCGGCGCGAGCGGCCGTGTCCGACGTCCTCGCAGGATCGTCGCTTCCTCCGACGACCCGGGTCGAGGTGTCGGTGACCGCCGACCGCGTCGAGGTCCGGATCGAACGCCCGGTCCGGCCACTGCTGCTCGGCCTCGTCGGCCTCGGCCCCGAACCGATCGGCGCCCACGCCTCGGCCGCGCCGCAGACCGGCTGACCCGGCCCGCGCCGTCGCGGACCTCGGGACCGCGCCGCGGTGCGAACCGGAATCGAGCTCGACCGTGACGGGACACGCGCTTGCTGTCCGCACGAAGAACGGCTCTTCGGTCCGACGAGGGACTGTCAGGAACTTTGTGTAACCGGCGTGATCTGAAGGTCCGCGGCCATGGGCTGCGGGCTGGGAAGGATCATGACGATGACGAAGCGAACATCGACGGGCGACGCGGGCCTGGTGCCGGCGCGTGGCCTGCCGGATCTCGACGGTCCGGAGATGCGCGAGTGGGCGGCCGAGCTGGTTGACCGGGCCCGCTCCGAAGGAGTCGACCTCACGGGCGAGGGCGGCCTGTTGACCGCGATGGTCCGCCAAGTGCTCCAGACCGGGTTGGAGGTCGAGCTCGAGGAGCATCTCGGCTACGAACCCTACGACCCGGCCGGTCGCAACTCGGGCAACTCGCGGAACGGGTCGACGCCCAAGACCGTCGCGACCGAGATCGGCGATGTCGAGCTGCGGGTGCCGCGAGATCGGAACGGCACGTTCGAGCCGGTCACGGTCCCGAAGCACGCCCGTCGGCTGGATGGTCTCGCCGCGAATGTGGTGTCGCTCTACGCGAAGGGCATGACGACCGGCGATATCCAAGCTCACCTGGCGGAGATCTACGACACCGAGATCAGTCGGGAGACGATCAGCAAGATCACCGACCGGGTCGTCGACGACATGAACGTCTGGCAGCACCGTCCGCTCGATCGGCTCTATCCGGTGTTGTTGATTGACGCGATCGTGATCAAGGTCCGCGACGCGCAGGTGGCGAACCGGCCGGTCTATGTGGCGATCGGCGTGAACCTCGACGGTGAACGCGACGTCCTGGGCCTGTGGCTCGGTCCGACCGGCGGTGAAGGCGCCAAGCAGTGGATGACCATGCTCACCGACCTCAAGAACCGTGGCATCGCCGACGCGCTCATCGTGTGCTGCGATGGACTGAAGGGCTTGCCGGACGCGATCCGGGTCGTGTGGCCCGAAGCGACGGTGCAGACCTGTGTCGTGCACATGGTCCGCAAACAGCCTCCGCTACGCGTCGAAGAAGCACTGGAGCCAGATCACGCGCCAGATGCGTCGGATCTACGAAGCACCGACTGTCGCCGCGGCCGAAGCCGAGTTCGAAGCGTTCGCCGACGAATGGCGGGAGCTCTATCCGGCGATGATCCGGTCGTGGGAGACGAGCTGGGCCGAGTTCGTGCCGTTCCTCGAGTTCCCGGTCGAGCTCCGCAAGATCGTCTACACGACGAACGCGATCGAGTCGCTGAACGCGCGGTTCCGGCGGGCGGTGCGTCACCGCGGGCACTTCCCGAACGAGCAGGCCGCGCTCAAGGTCCTCTACCTTGTCGCCACGCAACGGCGGAAGAACCGCCCTGACCTCATCGGACGCGTTCATGGCTGGAAACAGATCCTGAACACGCTCTCCGTGCACTACGGCGACCGCATCGCAGCCGCCGGCTACTAATGACCATCACGACCAGTTACACAGAAATTCTGACAGACTCTCTATTTCCTCGATTGGTATCTGTGGCCCGAAATGTCGCGACGGGTCTAGGGTTGAATGTTGTGTGCGGTTCGACTGCTCGGAGCGTGTATTTGAATTCAAAATTCTACGGGTTTGACGTGGGCGTAGGCGGAGCAGCAACCGGTGGACTCATTATCGGTGGTCCGCCTGGCGCACTCCTGGCCATCGGACCTGGAGCGGTCGTAGGAACCGGCGTTGCGGGCGCCGGTACGCTAATGAGCGGGTTGTGCGTGGCTGCGTAGAGTCTCGGAGGTCGAACCATTTCAGCGAAGATTGAATATTCTGAGTCGACGCACTCCCGTGATGTTCTCATCGCTACGATATATTGGGCGTCCTACTCGGTGGCGATGCTTGCGGGCATCCTGGAACTAAGCGGTCTGTTCGACAGCGGCCGGATCGAGTTTGCCGCCGTATTCTACGGAGTTCCAATCTTCGTGACGGCTCTGGTGCTCGGGAGAAGGCTGGGCCCAGTCGGGCCGCGTTGGTCCGCCATCGAGATTCGAGTGACGGACTCGGAGGTTTTACCAAAGATGGAGATCATTTCCGTCGCGATCGGTCGTGTTCTTGCGCCGCGAGGTACGGAGCGTCCACGGAAATGGATTCGGACGCCTGCGCGCGGATCTAGCTGGGGAGAGGTGGTCACATATCAATACAAGAACACAGGTGATGTAGAATGTTGCTATATTCGCAGTAGGTCGTTGCTTCCTCTGAACATACAGAATGGTCAGATCAATAGATCCAATATCAAGAGAATTGGTCGGTTGATGACCGAAATGCTTTCTTGCGTTTCCGGGTAGCAAATTCGGGGAAGATCGAAGAGCCGGCGACGGGCCTGCACAACCACTGGACCACTACGCCGGGGGTCACCTCAACTGGAGCCTACTCAAAGAGCGTCGACCCCGCTCAGATCCGATGAGCCGCTATAAGGCCAACCGAGATGGTTGAGACACATCGAACCCGAGTTCGGTCGGTCCGCCACCATCGATCAGGAATCGGTGCCCGCCAACCCGGGAACTCAGGAAGCCGTGCTCCTTCGGGTATCGAAGCTGCGAGAGAGTGCATCGCCGATTTCACCTATGCGGTCGACCTCGCTCGGGGGCAGGGCTTCGGTGGGTGTACTCGCCCGTTGAGTACACGAGCTACGAGGTACGGGTTTTCAGCGCCGACCACGAGCCAAGTGTGTCCGCCGACGTACTCGAAGGGATCGCCGATTGTTGAACTACAGAACTGCCGCGTGGACCGCTCCACTGCTCGCATGAGAACTTCGTGGGTCTGGAAGGCCGTGACGATTGGACCGAGGTGGTCCGCTCGGTTGATGTCGCCGAACTTGGCACACTCGACCGAATGCGGCACCATTGTGGATGGCGTTGGCGCCTCGCATTGTCCTATGCCTTCTAGACGAATCGCGAGTTCCATTGCGCTCCCGCGGCACCCGCAGCTCGACATCGCCGATCTCGGTGCTCACGTCTTGGGGGTCGAGCCGTTGCGGGAGTTCCCCGAACCGCGGCCGGCGGGATCGTAGGGTTCGTAGCCGAGATGATCCTCGAGCTCGACCTCCAACCCGGTCTGCAGCACCTGCCGCACCATCGCGGTCAACAAGCCGCCCTCGCCCGTGAGGTCGACCCCTTCTTGCCGGGCACGATCAACGAGTTCGGCCGCCCACTCGCGCATCTCCGGACCGTCGAGATCCGGCAGGCCACGCGCCGGCACCAGGCCCGCGTCGCCCGTCGATGTTCGCTTCGTCATCGTCATGATCCTTCCCAGCCCGCAGCCCTCAGCTGCGGACCTTCAGATCACGCCGGTTACACAAAGTTCCTGACAGTCCCATTTGTTCCGAACCAAGTGAAGCACGGGAGACATGTATCCCGTCCGGTCGGCCACGCTTCTGCGAGAGCCATACGGAGTTTCGCATCGAGGGTCTCAGCTCGCCGAACGGCCCAGAGGCCGAAGTGTTCCTGGGGCTGCTGGACCGGCGTTGTGCTGCCGGGCGCGTTCGGAACGCTTGTGACGGGTGCTGTCTGCGGCGCGACAGCCACGCTCGCCTGCCCGGCCGCCGCGGTTGCAACGGTTGGCTTGATGCGGGCTGTTTGGGGGCGCAGAATGGTGAAGCACCCCTTCAGTCGATGTGTAATGGAACCAAGTGGGCAGTCGTGATTGGCAGCGGAGGGGTAGCTAGCGGCCAGGTATCTGGCACAAGTCCTTCCCAGCGGGAGGTGGCTAAGGCGACCGGCGTTCTTGCCGGAGCGGCGGGTTGTTGAGCACGCCTAGAAGCGCGACTATTCGAATCTAGGATCCTAAGGTGACATCGGACAATCTTTCGTGGAAGAAGGGACTTGGAGTTTGGGTTGCAATCAATGCGCTGTTTCTTCTCTCGATGGCCGGAAATCCAGTACCCATAGGGGCGATATTCGCGGTTGCCTTGGCCACCGGACTCGGCCTCCTTGCTGGCCGCGCCTTGGCGGCACGCTTTTGGGCGAGCAAGTAGGGGCAGGATGGGGCTTCCCGCAGCGCATTTCAGGCCGGTTCTTTCGAGACGCGTGGGGGGCCGGCGGCGTTGCCGTATGCACGATGAGACAATGCCCGCATTGATTCCCGATCCCTCGAAACCCATTGTATTCTCCGAGTTGGCCGGCCACATCTTCGCTTTAGCCTCTAGCGTGGTTCTCGCGTTCCTCTCTTACTATGTTTTTGGGATAATAGGTGTGCTATTCGTCGGCTGCACTACGACTATTGCGGCGATGACAGTTCCGTGGTCAGTGAGTGCAACGTCTGACGTTGTCACACTCCGATACGTCGCACGCCCGGCGACTCTTCTTGGCTCCTCGGAGACCATCATTGCCGTAGCGAAGCGGAAACACCGCATAGTGGTCTCTGTTCAGAACCCGACCCTATGGCGACGCAGAGTCGTGGTCTCCTTCCGGTATTCCAACGACGACGGGTGAGGATCAAGACCGATTCTCAGGGCCCGGTTGGTGGTGCTGGAGTTCACCCGCGATCTTGGACACGGGTTGGATTGAATGGACAGGTTCAGCGAGCAGTCGCGACCGTCGCGATGATCGACCCGACCGCCGCCAAGAAGGTGAAGATCGCGACGACGAGCCCGATGCGGAACCGCCGGGTCTCAGGTGCCGTCGCGGCTCGTGTACGTGCTGGTGCGCAAGGCCAACATCTACGGGCTTCCTGGTCCGGCCCGGGTGAAACGACTCCGGGGTGTGGCCACCGCCGGCGATCTGGTCAACCCGGAAGTTCCATCGACTCCGACTCAACGAGCTGTGGATGACAGACATCACCGAGCGCCCCACGCGAGAAGGGTCTGCTGCACGGTTGGTTGACATTTCTTGTGCCCGGCGAGTCCGGGTCAGAAGGATGTCGCCATGCCGAAGAAGTTCCCGCTGGAGTTCAAGCGTGATGTCGTCACGGTCGCTCGTCGGGGTGACCTGACGATCGCCGAGGTCGCAGCCGATTTCGACGTCTCGGTGGAGTCGGTACGGCGCTGGATGCGCCAGGCCGACATCGACGACGGCATCAAGGACGGGCTCACGACGGCGGAGCAGGCCGAGATCGTGCAGCTCCGCCGGGACAAGCGGCGCTTGGAGATGGAGAACGAGATCCTGCGCCGCGCGGCCGCGTACTTCGCGAAGGACGCGCTCCCAAAATGATGTTCCCGCTCGTCTCCGATCTGGCCGCCGAGGGCATCCCGGTGCGCACGACGTGCGGGGTGCTCGGCTTCTCGGCCCAGGCCTTCTACAAGTGGCGGGCCCGGCCGTGCTCGGATCGCGACTGGGCCGATGCACACACGACCAACGCGATCGTCGATGTGCATGCCGATGATCCCGAGTTCGGGTATCGCTTCATCGCGGATGAGCTCGAGGCTGCCGGTCAGCGCAGCTGCGAGCGGCGCATCTGGCGGCTCTGCCACCAGCAGCGGATCTGGTCGACGACCACCAAGAAGGGCCGACGCCACAGCGGCAAGATCCCGGGCCCCGCGGTGCACGACGATCTCGTCCAGCGCGACTTCACCGCGGCGCGTCCGAACGCTGTCTGGCTCACGGACATCACCGAGCATCCGACGATCGAAGGGAAGCTCTACGTCTGTTCGATCAAGGACGTGTTCTCCAATCGGATCGTCGGCTACGCGCTCGGACCGCGCATGACCACCCAACTCGCGGTCTCGGCGTTGCGTTCGGCGACAACCGGCCGGGACGGTCGTGGTTCACTCCGACCGAGGCGGGCAATTTCGATCGAGAGCCTTCCGGGCAACGTTGAAAGCGAACGGGCTCACCGGATCGATGGGTCGCGTCGCGGCCGCTGGCGACAACGCGGCGATGGAGTCCTTCTCCGCGCTGTTGCAGAAGAACGTCCTCAACCGGCGTCGCCGTTGGCGGACCCGCAGCGAGCTCGCCTACGAGGTCGTCGTCTGGATCGAACACACCTACAACCGCCGTCGCCGGCAACGTCGACTCGGACGGCTCACGCCCGTCGAGTTCGAACTCGCGTTCACCCCCACCGAAGCTCAGGCCGCAGCATGATCAGTCACAACCGCCGTCAACCGAACGTGCAGCAGACCCGAAGTGTCAAACACTTGGGCAACTGTCGGGCGAAAGGGCCCTCTCAACAACTGTCTGATGACGCCTGATTTGCTGGCCCTGCGCGTTCAACGTGGGAGCGGCCGCCGCGCCGCAGACCGGCTGACCCTCAGGACGCGAGCGCGGCCCGCACCCGGTCCACGACCTTCGGTGGGATGGTCGTGTCCAGCTCGGCCAGCGCCGCGCTCGTGTTCCCGGCGGTCGTGAGCAGGATCATGACCCGGTCCACCCGGACGAACGTGAGGTCCAGCAACGACGTGCTGTGCAGCGTTCCCGAGCTCGACGTGATCGTGACCCGGAAACCGGCGACTGCATCGCCCGCGTCGTTCACGGCGAGCGGACTCACCGAGATGTCGTCGTAGGTGACGCCTCTGCTGGGCGTGCCGAGGGACGCGACCACCGCGCTCCGGAGACAGTCGACGGCGGCCGGGTCGCGGAGTCCCTCGGCGTATGCCTCGGCGGTCGCGGCGTCCGCGTAGACGCCGACCTCGTCGTTGGCCGCTGAGGCCGTGCCACCGAAGGAGGTCGAACGTGCCGACGCACTCGCGTCGGTCCGGAAGGCGGGGAGGTGGGCGCACGCATCCGTCGAGCGGAGCAGCTCGCTCAGACGTGATCCGACCGCCGAGCTGGCGGTGAAGCCATCGGGCAGGTCCGTCGCCACGAGCAGGCCGGCCCGCGCGATGCGATCGTCCGGCGTCGTCGTGGTGGTGGTGCGCGGTGCGGTGGAGGTCGTGTGGTCCGCGGCCGACCCGCTGCTGCCGCAGCCGGTGGCCGCCAGCGCGACGAGCACGAGGAGGGGGACCGCGCGGGCCGCATCGGCCCATCATGGCCGGGCTGGGGCCGTTGCCGAGCCCGCCGGTACGATCCGGCGATGGCCGACGAGAGCACCCGCCGCACCGATTCGGGCATCGAGGTGAGGCCGCAGTACACCGCGGCGGACCTCGAGGGCTGGGATCCCGCCACCGCGCTCGGCGACGCCGGATCGCCCCCGTACACCCGGGGGGTCTACGGGCAGATGTACCGCAGCCGGCCGTGGACGATGCGCCAGTACTCGGGCTTCGGGACCGCGGCGGAGACCAACGAGCGCTTCCACTTCCTGCTCGGCGCCGGCCAGACCGGCCTCTCGTGCGCCTTCGACCTGCCCACCCAGATGGGCTACGACTCGGACCACCCCCGCGCCGAGGGCGAGGTCGGCAAGGTCGGCGTGGCGATCGACTCGCTCGAGGACATGGAGATCCTCCTCGGCGGGCTCCCGCTCGACACCGTCACCACGTCGATGACGATCAACTCGACCGCCGCGATCCTGCTCCTCTTCTACGAGCTGGTCGCGGAGAAGAACGGCGTGCCGGCGGCGAAGATCGGCGGGACGATCCAGAACGACATCCTCAAGGAGTACGTCGCCCGCGGCACCTACATCTACCCGCCGCGGCCGTCGATGCGGATCATCACCGACATCTTCGCGTACTGCGGTGAGCGGATCCCGCGGTGGAACACGATCTCGATCTCGGGCTACCACATCCGCGAGGCGGGCAGCACCGCGGTGCAGGAGATCGCGTTCACGCTCTCCAACGCGATCGCGTACGTGCAGGCTGCAGTCGACGCCGGGCTCGACGTCGACGACTTCGCGCCCCGCCTGTCGTTCTTCTGGAACGGGCACAACAACTTCTTCGAGGAGGTCGCGAAGTTCCGCGCCGCGCGGCGCATGTGGTACTGGATCATGAGCAACCGCTTCGGCGCGCAGAACGAGAAGTCGAAGCTGCTGCGGTTCCACACCCAGACCGCGGGCTCGATGCTCACCGCCCAGCAGCCCGAGAACAACATCGTGCGTGTCGCGCTCCAGGCCATGGCCGCGGCGCTGGGCGGGACCCAGAGCCTGCACACCAACGGGTTCGACGAGGCGCTCGGACTCCCCACCGAGCAGGCCGCCAAGATCGCGCTGCGGACCCAGCAGATCGTGGCCCACGAGACCGGGATGACCGACACGGTGGACCCGCTCGCCGGCTCCTACTTCGTGGAGAGCCTCACCAACGAGGTCGAGGCCGAAGCCTGGCGCTACATCGAGAAGATCGACGCCACCGGCGGCGCGGTCTCCGCGATCGAGGCCGGCTTCATGCAGGACGAGATCGAGCGGGCCGCGTTCGAGTGGGCCAAGGCCGTGGACGACGGCGAGAAGATCATCGTCGGCGTGAACAAGTTCGCCGATCCCGAGCCGGGCGAGCCCGACGTGTTCCCGATCAACCCCGAGCTCGAACGCCAGCAGGCCCAGCGGGTGCGCGACGTGCGGGCCCGCCGGGACCAGGCCGCGGTCGACGCCGCCCTTGCCGACGTGCGCGCCGCGGCCCAGGGCACGCAGAACCTGCTCGTCCCCATGAAGGAGGCGCTGGCGGCCTACGCCACCCTCGGCGAGGTCTCCGACGTCCTGCGCGACGAGTTCGGCGTCTACCAGCCCGCGCGCTAGTCGATCGTGCGGGCGCGGTAGCGGCGCTGGGCGATCACGTAGCCGAGGGCGACGAGCGCCACGCTGTAGAGCCATGCCGCCGCCACCGGGTGGTCCATAGGCCACACGTGGTGGGTCACCGGCGTCACCGGGTTGCCGAACAGCTCGCGCACCGCGGCGATGAGCACGCTGATCGGGTTCACGCTCGCGATCCATTGCAGCACCGTCGGCATCGAGTCGATGGGCACGAAGGCGTTCGAGATGAACGTGAGCGGGAACACCACGACGAAGCCGATGCCCATCACCGCGTCCGGGGAGCGCACGAAGACGCCGAGCCAGAGGCCGAGCCACACGATCGCGGCCGAGAACACGAGCAGCAGGAGCATCGCCTCGCTCACGTGCAGGAACCCGGTGTGCGTGCGCCAGCCGACCAGCAGCCCGGTGCCGAGCAGGATCACGATCGTGAGGATCGCGCCGAGCATCTCGGCGAAGAAGTGGCCGAACAGGTACGCGGAGCGCGGGATCGGGAGCGAGCGGAACCGGTCGATGGAGCCCGTCTGGAAGTCGGTCGCGACCGACATCGCGGGACCCATGGCCGCGAAGGCCAGGGTCTGGATGAGGATCCCGCCCATCAGGTACTCCTTGTACCCGCCGCCCTTCACGACGATGGCGCCGCCGAAGACGTAGGCGAAGAGCAGCACGAACATCAGCGGCTGGACCGTGACGTTCGTCAGCTTCTCGGGGACCTGGCGGATGTGCTCGAGGTTGCGCCGCGCCAGCACCGACGCGTCGCTCATCAGGCTCCGACTCACGCTGCACCTCCGGTCGGGACGGGTTCGGGTTCGAGATCGGGCTCCGGCTCCGGCTTCGAGCCGGTGAGCGTCAGGAACACGTCGTCGAGCGTCACCTCGCGCCGGGTCACGTCGACGGCGTCGATGCCGGTGTCGTCGAGCGCGCGGAGCACGTCGACGCTGCGCACGCCGTCACGGATCGGGAGCGTGAGGACCCCGGCCTCGGCGTCCAGCGCGGGCCGCCGCTCGGCGAACCCGCGCACCGCGTGCTGCGCGACGTCGAGGTCGGCTCCCGGCGCCAGCGTGATGTCGAGGCGGTTGCCGCCGACCTGGAGCTTCAACCGCTCGGGCGTTCCGTGGGCGACGGTCTTCCCGTGGTCGAGCACCACGATGTCGTCCGCCATGCGGTCGGCCTCCTCGAGGTACTGCGTCGTGAGGAGCACGGTCGTGCCGCCGGTGACGAGGTCGCCGAGCATGTCCCAGAGATGGTTTCGGCTCACCGGGTCGAGGCCGGTGGTGGGCTCGTCGAGGAAGAGCACGGCCGGATCGCCCATGAGGCTGGCTGCGAGGTCGAGCCGCCGGCGCATGCCGCCCGAGTAGGTCTTCACCAACGCGGTCGCGAACTCGGCGAGGTCGAGCTGCTCGAGCAGGTCGTGCGCGCGGGTGCGGGCGTCGGCCTTCCCGAGTCCCCGGAGGCGTCCGACCGTCACGAGGTTGAGCTCGGCGGTCATGAGGTCGTCGACGGTCGCGGTCTGGGACGCGACGCCGATCTGCTCTCGCACGCGGTCGGGGCGCTCGGCGACGTCGATCCCCGCCACCGTCGCCCGACCCTCGGTGGGCCGGCTCAGGGTGGTGAGGATGCGGATCGCGGTGGTCTTGCCGGCGCCGTTGTGGCCGAGCAGTCCGAGGACGGTGCCGGGCGCGACGTCGAGGTCCAGGTCCCGCAGGGCCCAGAGGTCGCCGAAGCGCTTCCCGAGGCCCTCGGTCGTGACCCCGCCGTTCGTGATCGCCGGGTGGGTGGTGGAGGGAGTGTCGTACATGGTACGAAACCTAGCAGTACACTGTACGAGATGGCACGGGAATCCCGCCCCCGACGACGAGCCACTGGTCACATCGGCGACGATCCGCTCGACGAACTCGACCCGAAGGTCGCCCGCGCGGTCGCCAAGATCGACGCGAGGACCGCGCACGCCACCGCCAAGGTCGAGGCCAAGGTCGAGGCCAAGAAGGCGCGGGCGGCGGCGAAGGTCTCGGCCAACGCGGCCAAGCTCGCCGGTCACGCGGCTCGCGGCGCCGCCGCGCTCGATCGGGTGGCCGCGCATCTCGATGCGGTGGATCTGTGGACCCGCGCCGCACCCGGCGCCCGCAAGCCCCGCCTCGGACGCGCCGAGCTCGCCGGGGCGGCGATCGCGATCGCGGACGACGACGGGATCGACGCGGTGTCGATGCGGCGGCTGGCCGCCGAGCTCGACGTCGGCACCATGACCCTGTACCACTACGTGCGCACCAAGGACGAGCTGCTCGCGCTCATGATCGACGAGCTGCTCGCGGAGGTCGTGGTCCCGGTGGGAACCGAGCTGCCGGAGGACTGGCGCGACGCGATCACGGTGATCGCCCGGAGGTCACGCGACTCGCTGCTGCGCCATCCGTGGGTGCTCGACATCTCGGGTGCGCCGAGCATCGGTCCCAACGCGGTGCTGCACTTCGACCAGTCCTGGCAGGCCGTGGCGGGTCTCGCGGCAGGCTTCGAGACGAAGCTCGACGTGATCACCGCGGTCGACGAGTACGTCTTCGGCTACTGCCTCGCGGAGCGTCGCGTCGATGCCGACGGCGTCGACCACGCGGAGATGCTGGGGTACATGGACGAGCTCGTCGCGGCGGGGACGTATCCGTCGCTCCAGCAGCTCGCCGCGGAGGTCGGGCTCGACACCGTCTGGACGAGGGTGCACGAGCACGCGACGGGCACGGAGCGCTTCGACCGCAACCTGGCCCGGCTGCTCGCGGGCTTCGAGACCGAGCTCTCCGGTTAGCTCGCCCGGACCAGCTCGCCGACCCGCTCGGTGGTGGCCATGATCTCGGCGAGGCGCCGGCGGGCCTCGGCCACTCCGGACTGGCCGATCTCACGGGTGCGGGCATCGAGCGGCAGCACCGGCGGGTTGGGCACGCGGGCCGGACGGTGGGCCCGGTTGGTGCGGGTTCGGCGAGCCTGCTTCGGGAGCTCGCCACCGTTGAGGAGTCGTAACTGCGTGGTCACGACGGGAGTGTCGCATGGGGGTGTGACAGCCATTCCGGGACCTCCGCCGTCCGTTCGGGCTCTGCAATCGTTCTGCCCTGGGGAACGTC
Organism: uncultured Acidimicrobiia bacterium; assembly: GCA_963752335.1. Taxonomy (GTDB): domain Bacteria; phylum Actinomycetota; class Acidimicrobiia; order IMCC26256; family JAENVU01; genus JAENVU01. The sequence continues at coordinate 618,087 of CAVVXW010000003.1, forward strand.
GGCGGAAACGCTTTCGGTTCCCGGCCGCGCGTCACACCGGCTACCGGCACGAGGCCCGGGGGTGACCGAAGTGCGCGAATTGCCGCCGGGTCCTACCCTGGAGGGGTGGCTGGGGATCTGGGGCGACGGAAGTTCCTGCTCGGACTGGGCGCGGCGTCCGGGCTCGCGCTCGCAGGCTGCAAGCCCTGGCACGGTTGGCCCGGCCACGGTCATGACGGGCACCCGGACCATCGAGGTCACCCGGGCCGGGTCCGCCAACCCGGCGACCGGCCCGATCCCTTCCGGCCGGAAGGCACCGACCTCCTGCCTCGGATCGACCACATCGTCGTCTACATGCAGGAGAACCATTCCTACGACTCGTACTTCGGCGCGTTCGATCGGGGAGACGGCTTCCGGATGCATCACGGCGTGCCGACGAACAGCTGCGTGGACGTCGAGGGCCGCGTCGTCCCGGTCACCCACGCACCCGACACGTGTCAGAGCGGTCGGGGCGTCTCGCAGAACTGGGTCTCCACCCACCGTCAGATCGACGGCGGTCGGATGGACGGGTTCCTCTTCGACGACAACTACAACGCGATGCGCTACTGGGACGGCACGGACCTCCCCTTCTACTGGTCGCTCGCGAGCACCTTCCCGCTCTGCGACCGCTGGTTCGCGTCGGCGCCGGCTCAGACGTACCCGAACCGGATGTACCTGCAGGCGGGAACGTGCCAGGACCTGATCTCCACCGACACGGGACGGATCCTGTCGATGCCGCACCCCGCGGGCGGCACGATCTGGGACAAGCTCAACGCGTTCGGCATCCCGTGGCTCGACTACGCATGGGATCTCCCCGACATCCTGCTCTTCCCCCAGACCTACACGGCCAACCTCGACAAGGTGCGCAACTACTCGCAGTTCCTCGGTGACTGCGCGGCGGGCACGCTGCCGGCGGTGTCGATCGTGAGTCCGGGAGTGGCGTCCTACACCGAGGAGAACCCGAGCGACATCCAACTCGGCGAAGCCTTCAGCGCGTCGGTCGTCAACGCGGTGATGCAGAGCCCCGCCTGGCCGAGGACCGCGCTGCTCTTCATGTACGACGAGCACGGCGGCTACTACGACCACGTCGCACCCCCCGCGGCGATCCCGCCCGACGACATCCCGCCTGCGGTCGCACCGTCGCCGGGCGTCCCCGCGGCGTGGGACCACTACGGCCTGCGGGTACCCGCCTACGTGATCTCGCCGTACGCGCGCCGCGACTACGTGTCCCACGTGGTGCACGACCACACGTCGGTGCTGCGGTTCATCGAGACGAAGTTCAACCTCGGCGCCCTCACGCGCCGCGACGCGAACGCCGACGACCTCCTCGACTGCTTCGACTTCCGGCGGCCCGCGTTCCTCGAGCCACCGGTGCTCGCGGCACCGGGGCTGCCGGCCACGGGGAGTGCGTGCTCGCCGGAGATCCCGCCCCCGCCGACGTCGGCCGCGGCGCGGGTCTCGAGCGCGGTCGGGACGCCGAGCGTCGGTCTCAGCGATTCGATGAAGCAGCGACGCACCCTGCTCGCCCACGCCCGCTGACCGGGCGGTCAGCCCTCGTGCGCTTCCTAGACTCGGGAGGCCATGACGGATCCGCTGACCTACCTCGACCACGCCGCGAGCACGCCCCTGCGCGTCGAGGCCTTCGACGCGATGCGGCCGTACCTCTCCGAGCACCCGGGCAACCCGTCGGGAAGCCACGCGGCGGCCCGTGCGGCCAAGACCGCGCTCGAAGAGGCGCGCGAGGCCGTCGCCGGCGTCCTCGGCTGCATGCCGGACGAGGTGGTGTTCACCGGCGGCGGCACCGAGGCCGACAACCTCGCGCTCAAGGGTGGCGCGCGTGCGGCCCGTCGCGTCGACGGGCTCGACGGCGTGGTCACGACGGCCTTCGAGCACAAGGGCGTGCTCGCCGCGGCGCACCGACTGGAGTCCGAGGGCTTCCGCGTGACCATGGCCGGCGTCACCGCGGAGGGGATCGTCGACCTCGACGACCTCGCTGCCTGCGTCGACGAGCGCACCGCGGTCGTCTCGGTGATGGGCGTCAACAACGAGGTCGGCACGATCCAGCCACTCCCCGCGGTGGCGGCGCTCGTCCGCGGCCGAGCGCCGCGGCGCGCGGCTGCACACCGACGCGGTGCAGGCGGTGCCGTGGGTCGATGTCGCGACGTTCTCGGCCGACTTCGACCTCGTCGCGATCTCGGGGCACAAGTTCGGTGGCCCGAAGGGGATGGGGGTGCTCGTGGTCCGGCGCGGGACGGTGCTCGACCCTGAGATCGAGGGTGGGGGCCAGGAACGCGGGATCCGCGCCGGGACCGTGAACGTCGCGGGGGCGGTCGCGCTCGCCGCCGCGCTCACGGTCACGCACGAGCGTCGCGTCGAGGAGCGCACGCGGATCGCGGCGCTGCGGGACCGGCTCCAGGCCGGCCTGCTCGTGGCGGTGCCCGACGCGTTCGTCAACGGTTCCGACGACCGGCGGACCGCGGGTCACCTTCACCTCGGGTTTCCCGGCGTCGAGAGCGAGGCACTCCTCGTGGTTCTCGACCAGCAGGGGATCTGCGCAGCGGCGGGGTCGTCGTGCTCGTCGGGCGCGACCGAGATCTCCCACGTGCTCGCGGCGATGGGGATGGACCCGGCGGCGGCGGGCGCGTCCATCCGGTTGAGCCTCGGGTACGCGACGACCGACGAGGACGTCGATCGCGCCCTCGTCGAGATCCCACGCGCGGTCACGCGCCTGCGCGCACCGGTCCGCGCGTGAGCGGGCGGATCCTCGTCGCGATGAGCGGCGGCGTCGACTCGTCCGTCGCCGCGGCGCTCCTGCGCGACGAGGGCCACGATGTCACGGGCGTCACGCTGAAGCTCTGGGGCGGCGCCAGCGATTCCGGGTGCTGCTCGGTGGCCGACGTCGAGGACGCCCGGCGCGTCGCCGCCCAGCTCGGCGTCCCGCACTACGTGTTCAACTTCGCCGACGACTTCGACGCCAAGGTCGTGACCCCCTACGTCGCCGACTACGCGGCCGGCCGCACGCCGAACCCGTGCGTGGAGTGCAACCGGACGATGAAGTGGGGACGCCTCCTCGACCGCGCTCGCACGATGGGGTTCGACGCCGTGGCCACCGGCCATCACGCGCGGATCACCCGCGGAACCACGGGTGCGGAGCTGCGGCGCGGCGCGGACGCGGCGAAGGACCAGTCCTATGTGCTGTCCGTGCTCGAGCAGCGCCAGCTCGCGTCGACCATCCTGCCCGTCGGCGAGATGACCAAGGCCGACGTGCGCGCGGAGGCGGGGCGCCTCGGGCTGCGCACCGCGACCAAGGCCGAGAGCATGGACGTGTGCTTCATCACCCGTGGCGGGCGCACGAGGTTCCTCGACGATCGCGTCCCGGCCGTCCCCGGCCGGATCGTCGACCGCGAGGGCGCGACGGTCGGTGCCCACGACGGCGTGCGCGCGTTCACCGTGGGACAGCGCCGTGGGCTCGCGGTCGCCGCTGGTGAACGTCGCTACGTCGTCGATGTGGACGCGATCAGCGCGACCGTGACGCTGGGCACCGCCGCCGACCTCCTGCGCGCGTCCGTGGACGTGAGCCGGCCGTCGTATCCCGGTCCCCCGGTCGCGGCGGGAACCGAGGTGGCAGTGCAGGTCCGCGCCCACGGCCGCGCCGAACCGGGCGTCTGGTGGGGAGACCGCGTCGAGTGGTGCGCGCCGCAGCCCGCGTGTCGCACCCGGCCAGGTCGTCGCGCTCTACGACGGCGACCGGGTGCTCGGCGCCGGCACCGCGGTCTGACGCGACGCCGCGGGGCTCAGTCGCGCCGGACCGGGATCCGCCGGGCCGACGCACGGTCCAGGAGTCGCGGGGCGCCGGCCGGGGTCACGAGGATCAGGCTCGTCTCGACACCCACGCCCTGTCCGCGAACCCGTCGCATCAGGTGCGCGGCGTCGGTGAGCAGGAGCGCGCAGGAGCCGAAGGCCGCGCCGAGCCGGAGATCGACGGCCTCGGCCGGCGGCCGGCGCGCCGGGTCGGCGGGGCCCAGGCCGGCGATGTGCGCCCGGGGGAAGAGGACCGGATCGGTGAGGGTCAGGGGGTCCGCGACCACGAGGCCGGCCGGGACGAGCACGATCCAGCGGCGCGACAGCTGGTGCACCGTCCGCGCGGTCAGCCACGAAGCCGGGAGTCCGAGCACGATCGCGATCGCCCCGGCCACCCAGTGCCGGTCCGCCAGGAGCAAGGGCCCGGTCGCGATGCCGGCGCCGGCCACGATGACGGCGAGCGGAAGGATGATCGCGCCGATCGTGGCGGGGATCGTGAGCGGGAAGCGTTCCTCGTCACCATACGCCGCGCCTTGCGCGCACACGCGAGCGAACTCGCCGCGCGTGCCGAGCGCGGCCGTCGCCGCGGTGACCACCACCGCGACGATCGACGCGGGCGTCGACGCACGCCCCGAGAGCGCGGCGAGCGTCGCGACGACGAAGGCGACGGGTGTGCCGAGCCGGGTGATCGTCAGCGCGATCGGGCGTGGGACGAGCGTCGCGGAGAGCACTGCCGCCCATCCGGCCCACAGCAGCACCGCGGCGACGAGGCGCGGTCCGTCGGCGAACCCACCGATCGCGTCGCCGAGCGCTTGACCCGCGGTCACCGGGAGCGAGATCCAGAGCACGCGGAGCACCCAGGGAATCATCGAAGGATGTCGCTCCGCTTCGAAGAGGGCGAAAAGGACGTTCGTATACTACGAACCGCATGTCCTCGAGCCTGCACGGTGGAGTGTTCCCACGGGGGTTGGCGACCGGCATCGGGAGCCTGCCCGGTGTGGACCCGACCGAAGCTGCCGAACTCGTCCTGCGCGTGCATCCCGATCTCCCCGCGATCCCCCAGCTCGGGACACCACGCGAAGGCGTCGTCGCGCAGTGGGCGGGCGCGCTCCCGGAGGTGACCGTCGCACCGGACGGCTCCTTGATCCTCGACCCCGATCGCGTCGGAGGCGAGATCGTCGCAGCGTTCACCGACGAGTCCCACGCCGGACTGCTCGGCTTCCTCGACGTCGCCGCCGTCCGCGAGCCGGCGATCACGCGGGTGAAGGCGCAGGTGGTAGGACCCCTCACCCTCGGTGTCGCGCTCACGGATGCCGGCATGGCGCCCGACGTCGCCTTCGCCCGGTCCGCCGAGGCCGTGGAGGCGTGGCTGGCCGCTCTGGACGCGCTGCTCGCACGACGGCTGCGCGGCGTCCGTCCCCTCGTGTTCCTCGACGAGCCGGCGCTCGTGCTCTGGAAGCGGGATACCGCACCGATCGAGCGGGAGCACGCGACCGATCTCCTCTCCGGGGCGCTCGCGGCCTGCTCGGCGGAGACCGGGGTGCACGTGTGCGGCGACGGCGACGTCCGGCTCGCGTTCGAAGCCGGACCGACCGTGCTCGGCCTGCCCGTCGGCGACGCGCTGGTCGCGGACGTCGGAACGCTCGTCCGCCATCTCGACGCCGACGGCTGGATCGCCTGGGGCGCGGTGCCCACCGACCGCCCGATCGGGGAGTCGCCCGACCCCCTGTGGCGGAGGCTCGTGTCGCTCTGGTGCGAGCTCACCCGCCGCGGCTGCGAGCCGATCCGGATGCGGAACCAGGCGATCGTCACGCCCGCCTGCGGGCTCGCGTCGCACGGTCCGACGCAGGCCGAACGGGCGTTGCGCCTGGCCGCGGAGATGGCCGAACGCGTCGCGACCCAGCGGGCGGCCGCCCGCCTCACTGCCGGCGCCTGACCGACCGCAGCGGTCGGTGTCACCGGCGCTGAGTAGGTTCCGGGGATGGCGTCCAAGGCGGTCACCGAGCGGGTCAGGGAGCTGCGCGAGTCGATCCGCTACCACGATCAGCGGTACTTCGGCGCCGACGATCCCGAGATCAGCGATGCCGAGTACGACGACCTCATGCGCGAGCTGCGCGACCTCGAGGCGGACCATCCGGATCTCGTCACCGCCGACTCGCCCACCCAGCACCCGGGTGCGGCTCGCGTCCCGACCCCCTTCTCCGAGGTCACGCACCTCCAACCGATGCTCTCGCTCGACAACGCGTTCTCCCGCGAGGACCTCCTCGCGTGGGGCGAGCGGATCGCCCGGCTCGTCCCCGGGCCGATCCACTACGTCGGCGAGCCCAAGCTCGACGGGCTCGCGATCTCGCTCCTGTACGAGCAGGGTCGGCTGGTGCGCGGCGCCACCCGGGGCAACGGCACCACCGGGGAGGACGTCACGGCGAACGTCCGCACCATCGCCGACCTCCCGGACCGTCTCCGGGGCACGCGGATCCCGACGACGGTCGAGGTCCGCGGCGAGGTGTTCCTCTCCCTCGAGTCGTTCGAGGAGCTCAACCGCCGGCAGGCCGAGCACGAGGGGCGCCTCTTCGCCAATCCCCGCAACGCGGCGGCGGGGTCGTTGCGTCAGATCGACTCGTCGATCACCGCCAGTCGCAACCTCTCCCTCTACTGCTACCAACCCGGCGCGATGGAGGGCGCTCCCCGGCTCGGCTCCCACCACGCCACGCTCGATTGGCTGCGCGAGCTCGGGTTCCCGGTGAACCCGCACATCGAGCAGCTCGGGGACCTCGAGGCGGTGCACGCGTTCTGCGCACGGATGGAGGAGCAACGGCACTCGCTCGGGTACGAGATCGACGGTGCCGTCGTGAAGGTCGACTCGTTGGCGCAGCGCACCGAGTTGGGGCACACGAGCCGAGCGCCCCGGTGGGCGATCGCGTACAAGTTCCCCCCCGAGGAGAAGACCACCAAGCTCGCCAACATCATGGTGAGCATCGGGCGCACCGGACGGGCAACGCCGTTCGCGGTGCTCGAGCCCGTCTTCGTCGGTGGGTCCACGGTGCAGATGGCCACGCTGCACAACCAGGACGAGGTCGCCCGCCGCGATGTGCGCGTGGGCGACACCGTCGTCGTGCGCAAGGCCGGCGACGTCATTCCCGAGGTCGTGGGCCCGGTGCTGGCCAAGCGCAGGAAGGGGGCCCGCCGATGGAAGTTCCCGGTGACCTGCCCGTGCGGGCTCGAGCAACCCCTCGTGCGGCTCGACGGCGAGGCCGACCATCGGTGCGTCAGCGCGGACTGCCCGATGCAGCGCGAGCAGCGCGTCATCTACTTCGCCGGTCGTGGGGGCATGGACATCGAGGGGCTGGGTGAGGAGCGGGTGCGGCAGCTCGTGCACGCCGGACTCGTCGAGGACGCGGGCGACCTGTACGCGTTGACCCACGACCAGCTCGTCGCACTCGAGCGCATGGGGGACCTCTCCGCCCGCAACCTCCTCGCGGCCATCGAGGACTCCAAGACGCGCCCGCTCGCGCGCGTGATCGTCGCGCTGGGGATCCGCCACGCGGGTCCGACCGCCGCGGCCGCGCTGGCGCGGGCGCTGCGCAGCCTCGACGCGATCATCGCCGCGAGCGAGGAGCAGCTCACCGCCGTCGACGGCGTGGGGCCCGTCATCGCCCAGAGCCTGCGGTCCTGGTTCGAGGTCCCCACGAACCTCGCCCTGATCGAGAAGCTGCGCGCGGCCGGGGTCGAGCTGGAGGGGCCCGAGCCCGAGACCCCCGATCTCGCGCCGACGCTGGCGGGTCTCACCTTCGTGCTCACGGGCGGCATGGAGCGGTTCACCCGGGAGCGGGCCGAGGAGGAGATCGCGGCCCGCGGTGGAAGGGTGACGAGCAGCGTCTCGAAGAAGACGAGCTACGTCGTCGTCGGGGAGAATCCGGGGACCAAGCTGGCGAAGGCCGAGACGCTCGGCGTGACCCGGCTCGACGAGGAGGGCTTCGAGCAGCTGCTCGAGCACGGACCACAGGACGAGACCCCGAGCGGGTCCTGAAGCGAGGAGCGAGCATGGTCGACCAGTCCGCCGTCGGCGCCACCGACGACCCGTTCTCCATGACGATCGAGCGGGGCAAGATCCGCGAGTTCGCCCGGGCCACGATGTCGTCGGACCCGGAGTACTTCGACAACCCGATCCCGGTGATCCCGCCCACGTACCTCACCACCGTCGCGTTCTGGTCGCCACCGGGGCAGTCGGTGTTCTCCAAGGTGAAGCTCGACCTTCGTCGCCTGCTGCACGGTGGGCAGGAGTACGTCTTCCACGGACCGCCCCCGGCCGCGGGAGCGGAGCTGTCCGTCCAGACGCGCGTCGCCGACATCTTCGAGAAGGAGGGAAAGCGCGGCGGAACGATGACCTTCGTCGTCACCCTGACGGAGTTCCGGGATCCGCAGGGCCACCTCGTGGCCGAGGCGCGTTCGACCGCGATCGAGACCGGCAAGCCGGCGGCGAAGGAAGGTGCCTGATGAAGCGTTGGGACGATCTCACGGTCGGCGCCGAGATGGAGCCGCGCGAGTACGGACCGCTCACCCGCACCGACTTCGTGCGGTACCAGGGCGCATCGGGTGACTTCAACCCGATCCACCACGACGACGAGTTCGCGCAGTCGGCCGGGTACCCGTCGGCGTTCTCGGTGGGCATGCTCCAGGCCGGAATCCTCGCGTCGTACGCGACCGACGCACTCGGCCCGCGCAACGTCCGCCGGTTCGGCGTGCAGTTCCGGGAGCAGGTGTGGCCCGGCGATCGGCTCGTCTGCTCGGGCAAGGTCGTGGCCCGCGACGACGCGGCGCGCACCGTGGACCTCGAGCTGGTCGTGACCCGGATCGGCGGCGGCGCCGCCATCAAGGGCACCGCGACGTTCGCGGTCGCGTAGTACCGGGCCTCAGGCCTTGACCACGAAGCTCCAGGTGAACGAGCCGGCGTCCGCCGACCTGGAGCCCTGCAACCGGAAGTCGACACGCACGGTGACCGGACCGGACGGATACTCGGTGATGTCGGTGCGATCGGTCGGGTGGAACGTCACCTGTCCGAGCCCGGAGATGACCTCGGTCTGGTCCAGCGGGATCGGTGTGCACTCCGCCGGCGTCGGCGCGCAGACCGTGAACTCCCCGACGAGATCGTCGCGCAGGTCGACCGAGATCGGCGCGGTCGGCGAGACGATGGCACCGGCGGCCGGGCTGTAGGACTGCACCTGCTTCGGCACCGACTGGCTCGCCGAGAGGTCGGACGTGTCCGCGCTGCCGATGGTCCCGATGATCAGCGCGGCCACGAAGAACAGGCCGACGCCCACGATCGCGACGCGCTTCGGGTGCCGGAACCGCGGCGGTCTCGCGCCGGTGATCGCCTTGGCGCCGGGCCGACCTTCGTTGCGCCCTTCGTCCACTCACGCACGGTACCGCCCGAACCGGCGCGGCCGACCATCGGTCACACGAGTCGGCGAATGGCGTGAGATGCCCAGGAGCGGGACATTCCGGCCGGTACCCTCGTGGGAATGGCCGGAAGCACCGTCGCCGACCTCGTCGGCCGCGTGCTCGCAGGCCGCTATCGCCTGCTGGGCCCCATCGGCTCGGGCGCGAGCGGTCGGGTGTACGTGGCCGACGACGTCCGCCTTCGCCGTCGCGTCGCGGTGAAGGTGCTCCATGCTGCCCTGGCGGACGACGCCGGGTTCCTCCGGCGCTTCCGATCCGAGGCGCAGCTCGCCGCCTCCCTCCATCACCCGAACATCATGGCGGTGTACGACTGGGGTGAGGACGGCGTGCCCTACATGGTGCTCGAGCTGCTCGCCGGCGGCTCGTTGCGGAGCATGCTCGACGCCGGGAACCGGCTCACTCCCGCGCAGGTCGCCCACGTCGGTGGGCAGGTCGCCGGGGCGTTGGACTACGCCCACGGTCGGGGTCTCGTGCATCGCGACATCAAGCCGGCCAACCTGCTCTTCGACGAGCACGGCATCGTGCGCGTCGCCGACTTCGGGCTCGCCCGCGCCCTGGCCGAGGCCAGCTGGACCGAGCCGGCGGGCGCCGTGGTCGGGACCGCGCGCTACGCCGCGCCGGAACAGGGCACCGGCGCCGCGCTCGACGGGCGCGCCGACCTCTACGCGCTCGGGCTCGTGCTCGTCGAAGCGGTCACGGGATCGGTGCCGCTGGTCGCGGACACCGCGCTCGGCACGGTCGGGTTGCGTCAGGAGACCGCGATCGTCGTTCCGGACGCGCTCGGTCCGGTTGCCCCGGTGGCCGACCGGGCGTGTCGGGCCGAGCCGAATGAGCGTTATGCCGTCGCCGACGAGATGCGATACGCGCTGAGCCAGGCCGCGGCCGCGCTCCCGCCTCCGGGGCCGCTCGTGCTGGCGGGGCTGGGCGCGATCGGGGAGGATCCCCATCCGACCCAGGTCGTGGCACCGACTGCGGAACCGCCCCTGTTCGATCAGGACCACGACGGCGTCGCGCTGCTCCGCCGCCCAACGGTGGCGCCGGCGCGTGTCCCGCAGCGGTCGCGGTCGCTCGCGCCGTTCCTCTTCGGCGCCGTGATCGCCATCGCCCTGTCGGCCCTGGCCTTCGTGCTCGCGCAGCCCACCAAGGGAGCCACGACCGCGGTCCCCTTGTTGATCGGGCAGAAGGAGTCCAAGGCCCAGGAGATCGCCATCAATGCGGACGTGCCGTTCCTGATCGACAGCGTGCAGCGACGGTCCGACGACCCCAAGGGCATCGTGATCGCGCAGGATCCCGAACCCGGCGGGTTCATCTCGGAGGGTGACACGGTGCATCTCGTGGTGTCGATCGGCCCGGCGCCGGTGGGCCTGCCCGAGGTCAAGGGTCTCGCGCAGGCCGATGCCGTGGCCGCGTTGCAAGCCCAGTTCGCCGTCGACGTGGTCGAGAGCTTCAACGACGCCACTGCGCCGGGGCTGGTCATCAAGTCCGATCCACAGGGGTCGGCGCCGCCGGACTCGCTGGTCACGCTGTACGTGTCGAAGGGACCGCGCCCGGTCCCCATCCCGGACGTCGCGCGGGGCAGCTACGACCAGGCTGTCGCCAAGCTCAAGGCCAGCCACCTCAAGGCTCAGTCGGTCGAGGAGTTCAGCGACACCGTCGCGGCCGGGACGGTCATCCGGACCCAGCCCGCCGCCGGCGAGCTGACCCCGCGCAACTCCGTCGTCTCCGTGATCGTGAGCAAGGGTCCCGATCTCGTCGTGGTGCCGAACTTCAAGGGCAAGACGATCGAGGAGGCGACCGCGCTCGCCGCGACCGCGGGCGTCGAGGTGCAGCCCCAGGGCGTGGTCGGCGGCAAGCACACGGTCCGCGCCCAGGATCCGGCACGCAAGAAGCAGGTGCCCCGCGGGACCGTGGTGACGCTCTTCTTCTGATCCGCCTGCGGGATCGTGGTCGATGGAGAGCGTCGCTAGCATCCGCTCGTCAGCGAAGCAGGATGCAGGAGAGAACCATGGGTGCACTCGACGGTCGTGTGGCGATCATCACCGGAGCCGGCCGCGGGCTGGGACGCGAGCACGCGCTCCTGTTCGCCGCCGAGGGCGCGAAGGTGCTCGTCAACGACCTCGGCGGAGCTGCCGACGGAAGCGGCGGCGACGCGAGCCCCGCGCAGGCGGTGGTTGCCGAGATCGAGGCCATGGGCGGAGAGGCCGTCGCCAACGGGGACGACGTCGCCGATTGGGACGGCGCTGCGCACCTGGTCCAGACCGCGATCGAGACCTTCGGCGATCTGCACGTCCTCGTGAACAACGCCGGGATCCTCCGCGACCGGGTCGTGGCCAACATGACCGAGGCCGAGTGGGACGCCGTCATCCACGTGCACCTGAAGGGTCATTTCGCTCCGACCCGCATGGCCGCGGCCTACTGGCGGGAGCAGTCGAAGGCGGGACGGGACGTCAGTGCGTCGATCATCCACACCTCCTCGACGTCGGGCCTGCTCGCGAACCCGGGGCAGGCCAACTACGGGTCGGCGAAGAGCGGCATCGCGACGCTCTCGCAGATCTGCGCCAAGGAGCTGACGCGCTACGGCGTGCGTTCCAATGCCATCGCCCCGGCGGCGCGGACCCGCCTCACCGAGGCGACCCCCGGGCTCGGCGACGCCGTCAAGGTCCCCGAGGACGCGAGCCAGTTCGACGTGTGGGACCCGGCCAACGTCTCGCCGTTCGTCGCGTACCTGGCCACCGCGGACTGCCCGTTCAACGGTGAGACGTTCCTCGTGCAGGGCGGGGTCGTCCAGCGGTTCCAGCCGTGGCGGCTCGCGGAGAAGATCGACAAGGGCGACCGCTGGACCGTCGCGGACCTCGCGTCGGAGGCCGGCAAGCTCGCGTCGCCCTGACGCGTCCGCAACGGCTGTGGCGCGTGTGCGCGCTGTGGTCGACGGTGCGCGAATCCCACTCTGGGTGTTGTGGCGCGAGTTGTCACGCTTCGTGGGCGACTGGCCTCACCACGATTGGGGAGGCGCGCGAGCGGTGCGTCCCGATTCGCCCGTGTTTCCGGGCTCTCCGAACCGAAATGAGCCGATGGGCTCCCTTGTGCAGGGCCGCGATATCTCGATAATGACTGCGGAGAGTGAACCCCATCCCCCCGGGGTTCTCGCGGAGGAACCGAGATGCGCAGGCCGGCGAGAGGCGCCACGACCCATCCGACACTGGCCCGGCCCGGCATGGGCTACGGGCGCCCGCTGCGCGTGCGGCCGGGTTCGATCGTCGTGACCGACTTCGACGTCGCGCTGCGTGCATTCCTGCGCGGCGACGTCGACGAGATCGAGGTACTGCCCGATCTCCCGTCCGTCACGCGGTCCGACACCCGCAGCTGAGCTGCGCGCCGATCAGTCGTCGTCGGAGAGCGAGACCGTCCCCGACGCACGCCACAGCGCCGCGTGGGTCGGGCTGCTCAACCGGATCGGGAACGACTCGGGCGACTCGGGCGCCGTGTCCGGCTGGACGACGACGTCGACGGTGCCGTAGGTGGTCCACGCAGGAATCGTCAACCTTCCCGACGCGGCGATGTAGTCCACACCGGCGGTGGCCGAGCCGTCGCCCGTTGCCCACGACACGTGCACCGCTCTCGCCTGCGCCTTCGACAACGTCACGCTCGACGCGGACCGTGTGTGCGCCGCTGTCGCCTTCCCACGCACTCGCGTTGCCGATCGAGACGGTCACGTCGCCGGTGACGTCGTCGTTGAGGATCACCACGTTGGCTCGGCTCTGGCCGAGCGTGGCGCCCGCGGGGTTGGACAGGCCGACCGCGAGCTTCTCCGCCGGCTCGGGCGTGCGGTCTCCGACGATGCTGATCGACACGCTGGTGCTCGTCGTACCCGCGGGGATCGAGATGCTGCCGTGCTTGGCCACGTAGTCACTCGACGCGCGCGCGGTGCGGTCCGACGTCGCGTACGTCGCGGTCACGGGCCACGCGACCGGGTCCGACAGCGTGATGTTGACGCGGACGTAGCGCCGTCCCGCGTTGCCCTCGACGACGCGGGACCCGGCGATCGCGAGCGTGGGGAGGGACACGCCGATGGCCCAACCGGAATCGGCGAAGATGCCGAGCGTGACCGGACCGGGCGCGTGGATCACCTCGCTCGGCCCGATGGCAGGCGTCATCAACGAGTTGGGGTCGCCGGCAGGAAAGGTCGTCTCGTCGAGATGTGAGTAGCTGCTGCCACCCTGCCACGACGCCGGCGCGTAGAGCCGCGGCGCGGTGCCGCCGTTCGCGGCGGTTGCCTGCGCACCCGCGAATCGCACCACCTGGCCCTGCAGGGCGTTGCCGAGCGCGGTCGAGCCGTCGGCGAACGAGAGCACATCCGTGCCGTTGCTCGTCGTGAACCGGTCGTACGTGAGCGGGTAACCGCCGAGACAGCACGATCCGGTCCCGTCGCCGTTGGTGCGCGCGATCCCGAGGAAGCCGAGACCGTGGCCGAGCTCGTGCAGCACGACGCTGGCGAAGTCGACCTTGCCGCCCGTCGCACCGTCGGTGCCGAAGAAGAAGTTGGAGTAGCTGGACGAGAACTGCGCGGAGATGTCGGCGTTGCCGGGGTCGAGGTCGCTGCCGTGCCGGGCGTTGGCCAGCGCAACCGGATACCACGTGGCGGGCTGGGGCGCGCCGGAGAAGTCCCGAAAGACGCTGCTCGGTCCGGCGCTGCCCAGGATCCCGGGGTCGAGCGCGGTGAAGCTCGCGTCGACCGTGATGGGCACGGGTGAGGAGATGACGCTCGCCCACTGGTCCACCGCGAACTGGAAGGCGGTCTTCGCGGCCGGATTGGCGTCGAAGCCGGCGTCGTAGTTGACGACGAAGGTGGAGCCGGCCGACGTCGCGTGGAGGTCGCCGCCCGGTGTCGTGGCCGGAACCTCGGTGGGGAGGGCGGGCGCCGGACCGAGCCGGACCGGGCTCAGCGAACCTGCGGCTTCGATCCCGTTCGACCCTGTGGTCGATGCATCGGTCGCCCCCGTGGGAGCTGCGAGCGCAACGGTCCCGAGACCGCCCATCGCGAGCGCGCCGACGAGCGCGACCGCTTGACGGAATCTGTCCGACTTCACCAGAGGTCCCTTTCGTCCGATCTGGCTTCGGCGCGTCGGGCGCCGGACTTGATCCGGATCAGGACGACGGCGTGACGGATGAGCCGGAGGGCCCCGGCGCGCCGACGGCCAGGAGGTCGCAGTACCACGCGAGCACGGCAGCCGCGGCGACGCCGACGAGCATCACCTGGCTGATCGACATGCCGAACGCCGAGATCATCAGGCCGCCCGCATAGACGCCGATCGGGACCGTGCCGCCGAAGCTCATGACCCAGACCGCCATGACCCTCCCTCGTACCTCGTCGTCGAGGTGCTCCTGGAGGACCGTCGACAGCGCGGTGATCACGAGGAAGTAGGCGAAGCCGAGGAAGGGCGACACCACGAAGGCGAGGGTGACACTGCGGATCGCGGCGAACACGGCGAGGAGCACGGCGAACCCCACGAGCGAGTACCGCGTCACGATCGCCTTGGAGCGGTCGGCGAGGAAGGTTCCGACGGTCAGCGCGCCGAGTGCCGCCCCGAGGGCCCAGACGCCGTACAGCAATCCGTAGGTCGCCTTGTCGCGCTTGAGCGAGATCGCGAGGTTCGCCTTGGCGAGCTCAGGGAAGAGGCCGACGTACATCAGGCAGAAGAACGAGAAGGTGAACATCGTGACGAAGATGCGCCGGAGCAACGGATCGCGCCACGCGATGCGGAAGCCGGACAGCAGCTTCTCGAGCGGCCGACCCACGACCGGGTTCGGGTTGCGCGCGTCGTAGTGAGCGAGGACGAGGCCTGCCACCGCGAACGCGTAGGTGCCGGCGTTGATCGCGAACACCCACTGGATGCCGAGCGCGGCGTACAGCGCGCCGCCGATCGCCGAGCCGATCACCCGCGACAGGTTCATCTGCACCGACTGCAGGGACACCGCGCCCGGGAGGTCCTCCCGGGGGACCAGCGTCGGGAGGATGGCGCCCATCGCCGGCGCGCTCAGCGCGTTGGCGATACCGATCGCGAGCACGCAGAGGAAGATCCAGGTCTTGTCGGGATGATCGACGGCGGCGAGCGCGGCGAGCCCGAACGACAGGATCATCTGCGCGGTCTGCATCACGACCAGGTAGCGGCGGCGGTCCAGTTGATCGGCGATGACCCCGCCGATCTGGCTCAGGAACAGCAACGGTCCGAGCTGGGCGAAGTAGAGCAGCCCGACGTACCCAGCGTCACCGATCCTCAGCGCGAAGACGCCGAGGATGACGTTCTGCATCCACGTGCCGACGTTGGAGAGGAACGTGCCGCCCCAGACGAACCGGAAGTCGCGATGGCGCAGCGCCGCCTGGGCGGTCCCGCGCCGGTAGGTCCGATCGGCGTCGACGATCGCATCCGTCGCGTCCTCCGCGTCGCCGGAACGTGGCTCGGGCGGGCGACGGAACAGCATCGAGCCGACCCTACGGGAACCCGGTGCGCGCGTGTCCCGAGTTGGTCACTCCGCCGGCGGTCGGGTGACGCGTTTCACGCGCCGGTCGGGCCTGACGGACCGGTCAGGCGGTCATCTCCTGGATCGCCTCGGTCAACGCCTGGTTCCCGCCCGGGCCGCCGCCCTGCTGGGCCATCATCAGCTTGGTCATGTCGCCCTGGACCTTCACCTTGCCGGCCATGAACGCCTGCATGCCGGCTTGCTGGTTGCCCGAGACGAAGACGTCCTGCGCGGTCGCGTAGTCCGTGGTGAGGGTGACGTCCGCGCCGTCCTCGAGGCCGAGCCCCATGTCGGCCTTGCCCTCGCGTGCACCCATGTGGAGCTCGCGATCACCCCACGGCGTACCGGTGACGACGAGGTTCATCACCATGTCCTGGTGCGAGGGTGCGTCGGCGCCGTGCTCCACGAGAAGCTCCTGGAGGCGGGTGAACCATCCGTCGGACAAGAATTCGTGCTTGGACACCGGAGCCTCCTGGGGAACGGTCGGAGCCGGGACATTAGCGACGGCGCCCGTGGGCCGTCGACACATCGGGCGGGGACGTGATCGGCCTCGCAGACGCCGCGCGCGGCCGCGTGTACCGTCTGGCGCCATGGCGGAATCGACGCGTGCCGAGCGCATCGCCTCGCACGAGCGGAACCCGAAGTGGCAGAGCCCGCCGCTCCGGATCGACATGTCGATCTGCATCAACTGCGACACGTGCATCCGACACTGCCCACCACAGTTCGGTGCGATCTTCAACCACTCGATCGACGTCATCATCCTCCCGGAACTCTGCTCGGGCTGCGGGAAGTGCCTGCCGCCGGTGTGTCCGGTCGACTGCATCTTCGAGGACCCCGAATGGAGCCCGTCGCCCGGGGAGTGGTGGGTCTATCCCGGTCGCCGCGACGACCCGTACCGCTGACGCGACCCGGGCCACGCGGCGCGCAATCGCTGGGAGTGGTGGCGGGACCGACTCCTAGACTCACCCGCTCATGGCCGACCCGATCTCCCGTGCCGATGTCGAGCACGTCGCCCGCCTCGCGCGCCTCGCGCTCACCGACGACGAGCTCGGGCACCTCACGACCGAGCTCGCTGGCATCCTCGGACACGCCCGTGACATCGAGGCGCTCGACCTCGACGACGTCGCGCCCACCGCGCACCCGTTGCCGCTCGAGAACGTGCTGCGCCGGGACGAAGTGCGCCGCTCGCTCGATCGCGACGAGGTGCTGGCACAGGCCCCGGCGGCCGAGAACGGCCGGTTCCGCGTGCCCCGAATCCTCGGAGAGGCGCCGTGACCGACCGAACCATCCCCTCGGCACGCGAGATCGCTGCCGGGGTCCGATCCGGCGAGCGGTCGGCGCGGTCGGTCGTCGAGGAGTCGCTGCGCGCGATCGGCGAGCGGGAGGCCGAGTTGCACACCTGCAACCTCGTGCTCGCGGACGAGGCGCGCGCCGCGGCCGACGCGGTCGACGCCGCGGTCGCCCGCGGCGAGGATCCCGGCCCGCTCGCGGGGGTGCCCGTCGCCCTCAAGGACAACCTCTGCACCCGGGGCGTCCCCACCACGTGCTCCTCGCGCATCCTGGAAGGATGGCGGCCGCCGTACACCGCCACCGTGGTGCAGCGTGTGACCGACGCGGGCGGGATCCCCATTGCCAAGACCAACCTCGACGAGTTCGCGATGGGCAGCTCGACGGAGAACTCCGCGTTCGGCGTGACGCGCAACCCCCACGACGTGTCACGCGTGGCCGGCGGCTCGAGCGGCGGGTCCGCGGCCGCGGTCGCCGCGGGCTTCGCCCCGCTCGGACTCGGCTCCGACACCGGCGGATCGATCCGCCAGCCCGCCGCGCTCTGCGGCGTCGTCGGCATGAAGCCCACCTACGGACGCGTCAGTCGCTACGGACTCATCGCCTTCGCGTCGAGCCTCGACCAGATCGGGCCGTTCGCGACGACCGTCGACGACGCGGCGCTGCTGCTCGAGACGATCTGGGGTCATGACCCGATGGACTCGACGTCAATCGTCTCGCCGCCCGACGGGCTCGCCGACGGTGCCGACGTCTCCGGGATGCGCGTCGGCGTGGTGAGCGAGCTGACCGATGTCGACGGGATCGACCCGCGCGTGCACGAAGCCGTCGAACGTGCCGGCGCGGCTCTGGCGGCAGCCGGAGCGACGGTCGATCGCGTCTCCGTGCCGAGCTGCACGTACGGGCTGTCCGCGTACTACCTCATCGCGCCGGCGGAGGCGTCGTCGAATCTCGCCCGGTACGACGGGGTCCGGTACGGGCTCCGCGTCGAGGGCGCCGATGTCGCGGACATGAACGCGCGTACTCGGGACGCGGGCTTCGGGCCGGAGGTCAAGCGCCGGATCATGCTCGGGACCTACGCCCTCTCGGCCGGGTACTACGACGCGTACTACGGCAAGGCCCAGAAGGTCCGGACGCTGATCATCCGTGACTTCGCCGCTGCGTACGAGCACTTCGACGTGCTGCTGTCGCCGACCGCACCGACCGAGGCGTTCGCGATCGGGGAGAAGGCCGCCGACCCCCTGGCGATGTACCTGTCGGACGTGTGCACGATCCCCACCAACCTCGCGGGTCACGCCGCGATCAGCGTTCCGTTCGGCCGCGGCGACGGCGGCCTGCCGATCGGTGTGCAGGTCCTCGCTCCCGCGCTCGGGGAACGCGTCATGTTCCGCGCCGCCCGGGCGCTCGAAGCATCGGCGTCGTGACCGCGCGCCGGGTCCTAGAGGAAGAAGTGGGTCAGGGCGCGGTTGAACACGTCTGCGGCCTCCCACTGGAGGAAGTGACCGGCACCGGGAACCACGAACGGACCGATGCACTCGGTGAACGCGACCGCACAGCGGTCCGGGAACGTGGCGGGCACCACGTGGTCCTCGGGGCCGTACAGCACCAGCGTCGGCGTCGGGTTCGTCTCGAGGAAGCGCGGCACGTCCTTCATCGGACGGTTCCCGGTGGCGCTCTCGTAGATCCCGAAGCCGGCGCGCAGCTTGGCCGCTTCCGCGAACGGCTCGGTCATGAAGTCGGTCTCGGCGCGCGAGAACGCGGTCGGCGCGGCCCACAGCCGATGCCCGTACATCCCCGCGATGTACCCACGACGCCGTTCGGGGGTGTCGAGCTCGGCCGCCAGGGCGTCCGCGTCGGTCGACTGGCGGACGAAGTAGTCGGCGGTCGCCCGGTCCAGGCGATCAGTGTCGAGTGGGATCCCCGCCGCCTCGTACTCCCCGTGTGTGAGCACCGGCGCGAGGGTGTTGAAGAAGCAGAGCTTGGGGATGAACCCGGTGTACCGCAGGGACATGTCGTAGACGATCGGGCCGCCCGCGTCACCACCCGCGGCGAAGCAATACGAGTGGCCGAGCTTCTCGCGGACCAGGGCGTGGAGGTCTTGGGCGAAGGAGGCGACGCCGTAGCACTCGTCGGGCGCGAGGTCGCTGTCGCCGAAGCCGCGCAGATCAGGCGCGATGACCTCGAAGCCCGCGGCGACCAACGGCTCGATGTTGCGCCACCAGATCCGGCGAGTCTCGGGCCAGCCGTGGACCAGCAGGAGCGGGACGCCGCCGACCCCCTCGTGAAGATAGGCCAGGGTCGCGCCGGTGCTGAGCGTGGCGCGGTGGGTCGCGAACTGGGCAGGATCGGGGTCGCTCACGAGGGTGGAGTCTGGCATGCCTGACTACGAAGCGGTGATGGGGCTCGAGGTGCACGTCGAGCTCGCGACGGCCACGAAGCTCTTCTGCGGGTGCGCGAACGAGTTCGGCGCGGAGCCCAACACGCACATCTGCCCGGTGTGCCTCGGGTTGCCGGGAAGCCTCCCGGTGCTCAACGAGCGCGTGGTGGAGTTCGCCCTTCGGCTCGGCGAGGCGTTCCACTTCGACATCCCCGAGCGTTCGATCTTCCACCGGAAGAACTACTTCTACCCGGACATGCCCAAGGACTTCCAGACCTCGCAGTACGACGCGCCGATCTGCGTCGACGGGTACCTCGAAGTGGACGGGACGCGCATCCGCATCGAGCGCGCGCACATGGAGGAGGACACGGGCAAGACCACACACGTGGGCGGCGGGGGGCGGATCCACGACGCCGACCACAGCCTCGTGGACTACAACCGCGCCGGTGTGCCGCTCATGGAGATCGTGAGCCGCCCCGACATCCGTACCGCGGAGCAAGCCAAGGGCTACGTGACCGAGTTGCGGGCGGTGCTCGAGGCGATCGGTGTGTCCGACGTGAAGATGGAAGAGGGCTCGATGCGGGTCGACGCCAACGTCTCGGTTCGTCCCGTGGGCCGCGACACGCTCGGGACGCGTGCCGAGATCAAGAACATGAACTCCGTGCGTTCGCTCGGGCGCGCGATCGAGTACGAGATCGCGCGCCAGGTCGAAGTCGTCGAATCGGGCGGGCGGGTCGTCCAGGAGACGCGTCACTGGGACGAGGCCGCGGGGGTCACCCATGGGATGCGCTCGAAGGAGGGATCCGAGGACTACCGGTACTTCCCGGAGCCCGATCTGGTGCCCGTCGCGCCGACGGAGGCGATGCGCGCCGCGGCGCGCGGTGCGGTCGGCGAGCTCCCGGCGGACCGGCGGGATCGGTTCGTCGCCGAGTGGGGCATCTCCGAGACCGACGCCCGAACGCTGCTGGAGGCCCGGGGTCTGGCCGACTTCGCCGAGGCCTCCGTCGCGGCAGGCGCGCCGGGCAAGGACGTCACGAACTGGCTGTGCGGCGATGTGCTCGGATTCCTGAACGAGACCGGACTGTCGCCCGCGGTCCTGCCCCTCACGCCCGACGCGCTCACCGAGCTGATCGCGCTCGTGGCGGACGGCACGCTGTCGAGGAGCCTCGCCAAGGACGTTCTCGGGGAGTGCCTCCGCGAGCCGAAGCGGCCGCGGGACGTCGTCGCCGAGCGCGGACTCGCCCAGGTCAGCGACGTCGGCGAGCTCGGGGCGCTGGTCGACGAGATCGTCACCGCGAACGCCGCGGCGGTGGAGGAGTACCGCGGTGGCGACGACAAGGCGCGCAAGAAGAAGCGCGGATTCCTCATGGGCGAGCTGATGAAGGCCACCAAGGGCTCGGCGAACCCCCAGGTCCTGAATCGACTGCTCGACGAGAGGCTCGCGTGATCGACATCCCGCCCTTCGCCACCGACGAGGGCGTCGAACGGGTGCTCGTCGTCGTCGCCCACCCCGACGACATCGACTTCGGCACCGCCGGCTCCGTCGCGAGCTGGACCGACGCCGGCATCGAGGTGACCTACTGCCTCGTCACGCGGGGCGAGGCCGGCGGCGACGACCGCACGATGGCCCGAGCCGAGATGGCGGCACTGCGCGAGGCCGAGCAGACGGCGGCGGCGAAGCAGGTGGGTGTCACCGACCTCCGCTTCCTGGGCTATCCGGACGGGCGGGTGGAGTACACACTCGACCTGCGGCGCGACATCTCGCGCGTGATCCGCGACGTCCGCCCCCAGCGCGTGGTCTCGATGTCGCCCGAGCGCAGTTGGGAGCGGGTCTACGGCAACCACCCCGACCACCTGCACACCGCGGAGGCCACGCTCGCCGCGGTGTATCCCGACTCCCGCAACCCCTTCGCCCACCCCGAGCTGCTCGACGAGGGCCACGAGCCCTGGACCGTGGCGCAGCTCTGGATCCAGACCCGCGGCCAGGGCAACGTCTACGTCGACGTCACCGATGTGTACGACCGCAAGCTCGCGGCGCTCCTGTCGCACGAGAGCCAGATCCCGAGTCGTGAATGGGCCGACGAGATCCTCACCGCCTGGGGCCGCGTGAACGCGGAGTTCGCCGGGCTGACCGAGGGGCGTCTCTGTGAGCTCTACCGCGCCATGGACGCGACATGACGGCCGTGAGGCGACGCTCGCGTGGGTTCAGTCGGGGAGCAGGCTGAGCGAGGTCACGCCCGCCAGGTTGCGGTCGGTGCGAGTCCAGCTGCGGCCTGCATCCTCGGACTGCCACACCTCGCCAGCGCTGGTGCCGAAGACGGCGTCGTCGCCGAGGCCGTCGAGCGCGTGACTGTCGACCGGGGCATCGAGCCAGTCGGTGACCCGCTCGAAAGGAGTGTCCGCGTGGATCGACGTCCGGAAGATCGCGGAGCGTCTCGCGCGTGGGCCGTCGGACGCGGCGACGAGGATCGCGGCGTCCGGGACCGCGACCGCGCGGCAGTAGGTGAGGTCCAGTCCCTCGGACTGCACTCGCCAGGTCATGCCGCCGTCCGTGGAGATGCAGAGCCCGACGGCCGCCGCCGCGACGACGAGGTCCTGACGGCCCCAGACCGACCGGACCTGGTGGACGTCGGCACCGATGTCGATGGTCGGGACCCAGGTCCGGCCGCTGTCGTCCGATCGGGCGATTCCGCCCACGTGGACGTTCGCGAGCAAGACGTTGTCGGGCGTGCACGCGACCGAGCGAACCTCGGGTGGTCCACCCCAGGGCGTGTACCACTCGTCGCGACCGTCCATCGTCTCGAAGCTCTCGATCCGCTCGAGCCCGCCGGCGCCGAGCTGGAGGAGGTGGGCCCCGTCGGTGCCGACGAGCACCCCGCCGGGTGCGTCGACCGCGCACCGGAGACCGGGGAACGATCCGATCCGGGTCCAGCCGCGGTCGCCGAACCACAGGAGGTCGCGGTCTCCCGAGATCAGGACGTCGCCGAAGACGCGCACCGGCCCGGGAACGGTCGCGCCCGACGGGTCGATCAGCCCGTCCGCGGTCGCGATTCGCACCCTCATCGTCCCGTCCCCTGTTCCTCGTCGGCATCACTGGCCGCGGTGTCGTCGGCTGCGCCCCGGAAGGCCTTGAGGACTTCCGTCCAGATCCCGGGTTCCGACGCGTACGGCGCGTTCGGGGCGACGCGATCCACGAGGCCGCGGGTCCGTGCCGCGAGCTCGACCCCGCACTCGGTCGGGGTGCCCCGGATCGCCACGAGGTCGAACAGCTCGTCGTCGACCAGCTCCAGGAGGGACGCCCAGTCGTCCGACTTCGTTCGGTCGCGCAGCTCGGGCTGGAGCTCGGCGCGGTCGTGCAGCTCGAGCACCGGTCGGTAGGCGGGCGTCGACGCGTAGAACGCGATCTGGGCGCGCGTTGCGAGCTCCACGCCGGCGCGGTCCTCGTCGGTGGCGCCGGTTGCGATCATGACCGGCCACGCGATCTCGAAATCGGCAGCGCGACCTCGGGCGCCGGCGCGGAGCCCGGGCCGGGTCTCGGTCCGGAGGTACGCCGGGGTGCTGAAGGGGTGGACGAAGAATCCGTCGGCGGTCTCGCCCGCGACCCTCGTCATCCGGGGACCGACCCCGGCGAGGAACACGCGTGGCGGGCCCGCAGGGAGGGGCGGCGGCGTGAAGAACGGCGTCGTCAACGTGTGGCGGTAGTGCGCGCTCTCGAAGCGCAGCGGAACGCCGTCCTGCCACGTGGACCAGATCGCCCGGAGCGCCCCGACGAAGTCCCGCATGCGCTGGGCCGGATCCGACCACTCCATGGAGAAGCGACGTTCGACGTGCGCCCGGATCTGCGATCCGAGCCCGACGATCGCGCGGCCGCCGGACGCGTCTTGCAGATCCCATCCGGTGTGCGCGACCACCATCGGGCTCCGGGCGAACGCGATGGCGACGGCGGTCATGAGCTCGATCCGCCGCGTGTGCTCGGCGGCGAGCATCAGCGGAAGGAAGGGGTCGCGTGGGCCCTCGAATGTGTACACGCCGTCGAAGCCGTCGGCTTCGATGCGCCGCGCGGAATCGGGGACGGTCCGGAGCTCGGCGGCGACGAGCGGCGCGTCGACCTTCACGACCCGGACCGTAGTGAACCGGGCGGACGCCGGTCAGCGCGGCAGCGGTTCGGCAGGACCCATCGCGGCAAGCGTGGCGATGTAGGTCTCGGCGTCGCCGTCCCAGGCCAGGGCGCGCAGCTGCGCCTCGGTCCGGCGTCCCGCGAGGGCGCGAGCGAGCTCGTACGGCGGACCCGTCACGGTGGCGCCGGGCTCGCCGTCGGCCGACTGCACCGTGGTGTCGCCGGCGACGATCCGCAGAGGGGCGCGACCCTCGGCCGTCCACGCGGCGCCGGCCTGAGGCGCGTAGCCCTCGATCGCGGTGTGCTCGGCCACCGGATCGTGCCCGCCCTCGACGCCGAGCGCGCCGCGGAGGTCCTGCTCGTGGTGCCAGATGTCCGCCACGCCGAGCGCCGCCATCGGGCCACCGACGGCGCGCAGGCCGTCCTCGAACCGCGGCGAGATCTCGGACCACTCCGCGACCATCTCGTCGATCGGGATCCCGGCACGGGCCTCGACCTGGGCCGCGGTCCACGTCTCGGACCCGATGCCGTCCATCCGGCCTCCGAGCACATCCGCGACCGAGCCGGTGAGGTGCGCGACCACGTCGTGGACGCTCCAGCCCGGACACGCGGCGACGGGCGTCTGCGCCTGCTGAGGGCTCAGACCGGCGACGAGCGCGGTGATGCGCTCGCGGCAGGCGGCGTACTGCAGTCCGACGTCGATCTCGCTCATGGAGCGGCACGGTAGGGCAATACGGTCTGAGCCCGCTCGGAGCCGGCGCGTAGCCTGCGTGGCACCAGCGAGCGGAGTGAGAGCGACGAGGCGCGCA
The DNA here is from genome assembly GCA_963752335.1 of uncultured Acidimicrobiia bacterium. Classification (GTDB taxonomy): domain Bacteria; phylum Actinomycetota; class Acidimicrobiia; order IMCC26256; family JAENVU01; genus JAENVU01. The sequence continues at coordinate 642,466 of CAVVXW010000003.1, forward strand.
ACGGGCGCAGGAGCGGACCAGATGAGCGACATGAAGCCCAGGAGTCACGAGGTCACCGACGGCATGGAGCGCGCACCGGCGCGGGCCATGCTCCGGGCCGTCGGCATGACCGACGCCGACTGGGACAAGGCCCAGGTCGGGGTCGCGTCGAGCTGGAACGAGGTCACGCCGTGCAACCTGCCGCTCGACCGTCTGGCCAAACGGGCCAAGGACGGCGTGCGCGACGCCGGTGGATTCCCGCTCGAGTTCGTGACCATCGCGGTGAGCGACGGCATCTCGATGGGGCACGAGGGCATGCGCGGCTCGCTCGTGAGCCGCGAGATCATCGCCGACTCCGTCGAGTGCGTGATGCACGCCGAGCGGTTCGACGCGCTCGTGACGTTCGCGGGGTGCGACAAGAGCCTGCCCGGCATGCTCATGGCCGCGGCCCGGCTCAACCTCCCGGCCGCGTTCCTCTACGGCGGGTCGATCCTCCCCGGCCGCTACCAGGACCAGGCCCTCGACATCGTGAGCGTCTTCGAGGCGGTCGGCGCCTGCGCCGCGGGGACCCTGACCGAGAACGAGCTTGGCGAGATCGAGAAGCGCGCGTGCCCGACCGAGGGCTCGTGCGCCGGGATGTTCACCGCCAACACGATGGCGTCGGTCGGCGAGGCGCTCGGGATGAGCCTGCCGGGGAGCGCCTCGGTCGCGGCGGTCGATCGGCGGCGGGACGACTTCGCGTACGACACGGGGCGCGCGGTGATGCACCTGATCGAGGAGGACATCCGGGCCCGCCAGATCATGACCAAACCCGCGTTCGAGAACGCGATCGCAGTGGTCATGGCGCTCGGCGGCTCGACGAACGCGGTGCTCCATCTCCTCGCCATCGCCCACGAGGCGCGCGTGGACCTCGAGCTCGACGATTTCAACCGCATCGGCGCGCGGGTTCCCCACATTGCCGACACCAAGCCCCACGGCAAGTACCACATGTTCGACGTCGACCGGATCGGTGGGGTTCCGGTCGTGATGCGCGAGCTGCTCGACGCGGGGCTGCTCCACGGCGATTGCATGACCGTGACCGGCCGCACGATGGCCGAGAACCTCGCCGCGCTGGATCCGCCCGCGCCCGACGGTGAGGTCGTGCACCCGATCGACGCGCCCATCAACGTGCAGGGTGGGATCGCGATCGTGCGCGGGACGCTCGCGCCCAACGGCGGAGTCGTGAAGATCGCCGGGCTCGACAACCTTCGCTTCGACGGCGCCGCGAGTCTTCGACGGTGAGGAGTTCGCGATGGAGGCGATCCTCGCGGGCAAGATCAACGCCGGCGACGTCGTCGTGATCCGCTACGAGGGCCCGAAGGGTGGTCCGGGCATGCGTGAGATGCTCGCGGTCACCGGCGCGATGAAGGGTGCCGGCCGCGGGGCCGACGCGGCGCTGATCACCGACGGTCGCTTCAGCGGGGGAACCCACGGATTCTGCATCGGCCACGTTGCACCCGAGGCGGTCGACGGCGGCCCGATCGCCTTCGTCCGTGACGGCGACCGCATCGTGATCGACGCCGAGGCCCACACGATCGACCTGGTCGTGGACGCCGCGGAGCTCGAGGCTCGCAGAGCCGATTGGAAGCTGCCCGAACCGCGGTACACGAGCGGATTCCTGGCCAAGTACGCCCGGCTCGCCCAGGGCGCCGAGACCGGCGCGATCACGAACGTCTGAACGCGGTCAGACCGTCGCGGGGATCAGTTCGCGCAGCGTCACGAGGTCCGGACTCTTCGCGGAGCACACCGCGTCGACGATCGTACGGTCGCCCTCCACGAGCCGGACGTGAGCGCGCTTCGAGAGTCCGGTCCGGAACGGCTCGGACTCCAGGGTGAGCCCGGCACGCTCGACGGCACCGATGAGGTGCGTCGGCTGCAGTCCGAGCCGCACGCCGAACACCAGGACCCGCGTCGCCGTGACACCGATGAAGGCACCCGTGACCGGGACGGCGATGGCGTTCTCGTGTTGAGCCCGGCGCTGCTCCCGCTCCGCGAGCATCAGACCGACGGTGATGCCGACGAGCGCGTCTCGCGACACGCGGTCGTGGCTCGGAGCGTCGACGCGGATCGCGGCGAGGAACTCCTCGCCGGGCCCGAGCGCGGTGGCGCACTGCCGCGCCAGCGCGGCGAGAGGGGTACTGGTCATGCCTCAGGTCTCGGCCGGGTGGGGGCGGGCCTTGAGCGGTCTGGCACGATGCGGCGGTGCCCGAGATGCTCGAAGCCGAGGCCGCCCGGGCTCTGATCGCCGAGGCGGCGCTGGATCGTGAGATCGCTCGGGTCCACGCTCCCGACGCCTGGTTCCTCAAGCGGGGCCTCACCCCTCGGGCGGTCCGGTCGGCCCTCCCGGGGCGGCGGCTCGTGGCGGCACGCCGCCGCGGGAAGTTGCTGCTCGTGGACACGGGCGGATCCACGCTCGGGACGCCGGACGGCCCGGTGCTGGCGCTGCACCTCGGGATGAGCGGTCGCATCGTGATCGACGGCCACGCCGCCGGTGATCCGCTGCTCTACGCGTCGAACGGCGACAACCCGTCCTGGCGTCGCTTCGGGCTGCGCTTCGCCGACGGTGGGTCGCTCGACGTCCGCGATCCGCGCCGGCTCGGCGCGGTCGAGCTCGATCCGGACGAGGACCGTCTCGGACCCGACGCCGCGAGCGTGCGGCTGCCGTATGTGCGCGACCTGCTCGCGCGCAGTCGCGCCCCGGTGAAGGCGGTGCTGATGGACCAGTCGCGGATCGCGGGTCTCGGCAACCTGCTGACCGACGAGGTGCTGTTCCGCGCCGGCGTCGATCCGGCACGCGCCGCGGATTCCCTGACCGGCGACGAGGTCCGAGCCGTCGCCCGCGCGATCTCGGTCACGATCCGGACGCTCGGACGCCGGGGTGGCTCGCACACCGGCGACCACATGTCCGCCCGCGAGCCCGGCGCGTGCTGCCCGCGCGACGGCGCACCGATGCTCAGGAGGACGGTCGGCGGTCGCACCACGTACTCGTGCGCGCTGCATCAACGCTGAACCCCGTGGCGCGCGGAGGTCGGCCGTCAGTCGGTGGGAAAGCCTTCGAGCTCCACGTCGCGCGTCTGGCCGCCGGCGGCCATGAACGCGCTCATCCGGTGCGCCGCCTCCGGGTCGCCGAGGCTGGCCCGGAAGAGCTGGTCCTCTGTGAGCAGACCCTCGATGGGGTCCGAGACCGCCGCGTCGACGGCCTCCTTGGCGCGCGCGATCGCATCGCGCGGGAACGACGCGATGCGCGCGGCCAGGGCGTCCACGAACGGGCGCAGCTCGCTGTGCGGGAAGGCGCGGTTCACGTAGCCCCACTGTGCGGCGGTCACCGCGTCGATGTCGTCGCAGCCCAGCACGATCTCCATCGCCCGGCCGCGGCCGACCAGGCGGTGGAGGCGCTGGGTGCCGCCGCCACCCGGGATGATCCCGACGGCGACCTCCGGCTGGGCGAGGACAGCCTGACCGACCGCGGCGAAGCGCATGTCGAAGGACAGTGCGAGCTCGCTGCCGCCGCCGCGCGCGATGCCCTCGAGCACCGCGATCGTGGCCTTGGGCATGGTGCGGAACCGCTCGACCATCGCGTGGAACAGGCCGAGGTCGTCGTGGCGTTCGGTGTCGTCGGTCGGCAGTTGCTGGATGAGCGAGACGTCGGCGTGCGCGGCGAAGAACTCCGGATCCGCGGAGTCCACGATCACGACACGGACGGACTCGTCCGCCTCGACCTCGCGCCCGAACCGATCCAGCTCGATGATCAGCTCGAGGTCGAGGAGGTTGATCGGTGGGTGGTCGATCGTGGCGCGGGCGATGCCCCCGCCGCTCTCGATCCGCAGCGCCTGATAGTTGTCGTATGCCATGAACGGCGAACCTAGGGCTTCCCGGGGTCGGAATGCCGAGTGGTCCCGATGGGTTCCCCTCGCCGTGACCGAGACCCGGATCGATCCCACGCCCGTGCCCACCGTGATCAGCGAGCTCGTCGGGGTGTACGACGCCGACGCGGGGATCGTGGGGGAGGCGAGGTACGTGGTGGGTCACGTGCTCGGCCGCGTCGAGTGCGCGCTGTGCGACATCACCCACAATCTCGCGTGGCGCAAGAAGTCCTTCGACGCGTTGCGGGTGCGACTCGGAGTGCCGTTCGAGGTCGTCCACCGCAATCAGCGGAGCCCAGAGGTGCTCGCCGTGACCGGTGACGCGCTCCCGATCGTCGTCGGGAGGACGACCGGCGGTTGGGTGGTACTCCTCGAGCGGGAGCAGCTCGCCGACTTCGGCGGTGACGTCGACGAGCTCGACCGCGGTCTGCGCGCCGCGGTCTCCACGCGTGGCCTCACGCTGGCTGGGGCCTGACCTCCCGCCACTCGCGCGGCGATCGCACTAGGCGTTCGGGGCCGCGAAGGGTCGGTTCCCGTAGTGGTCGAGGTGCACGACCTCGCCGATCGGGGTCCGCTGGGTCGGGCCGTACCGACCCTCGGCCCATCCGATCGGGATGATGCAGACCGGGCGCACGTCGCGCGGGAGGTCCAGGATCTTGCGGATCGAGCGGATCCACCAGATTGGAAGCGTCTGCAGCGACGCTCCCAGCCCCACGGCCCGACACGCGAGGAGCAGGTTCTGCACTGCCGGATAGACGGACCCGTAGAACGACGACACCCGGATCTGCGGCCGACCGGTCGGGCGGTGATTCATGGTGGTGCGGTAGCAGGGGATCACGAACACAGGGATCTCGGCGAAGTGCTCCGCCTGCCATTGGCCCGGTGCCATGTTGCGCAGCTCGCGCGCGTCTCCCTTCGCCTGGCGGGTCACGATCGGGTTGAAGAGCTTGTAGAGCCGGCCGTACACCTTGCCGATGCGGGCCTTCTGCTCGGGATCCTCGACGACGAGATAGGTCCAGTCCTGGGTGTTCGAGCTCGTCGGGGCCTTCAGCGACAGTTCCAGGAGCGGGAGCAGCACCTCGTGCGCGACGGGTTCGGTGGTGACGAGCCGGCGCACCGCACGTTGGGTCTGCATCGCGTCGAGCATCGGCATCCCCAGCCGGGTCGCGACCTCGGCGGGATCGGTGGTGGGGCCGGGTTGGGGCGGGGGCGTCGTCTCGGTCACGGATCCGGAGCGTAGGACCCGCCTCGAGTCCTACGCTGCCGGCATGGCGATCGTGAAGGACCTGCTCGACAACCCCGGTCTCTACGTCGGCACCGACACGGCGGCTGGAACCGAACGCGGCGGCGCGGCGCGGATCGTCGTCTGCGCCTTGCCGGGCGGTGCGGGCGTGAGCCTCGACTACGAGGTCTTGGACGGACTCGCACCGGGTCCTGTACTCGGTCACGCCGAGCACACCGTGATCGGGCGCGCCGACGACGGCACGACGGTGATGGTGATCGCCCACACGCACGGTGAGGCGATCACGATCCTCCGAGAGACCGAGCCCGGCGTGTTCGAGCCTGGGGACGGTCCGACGCCCTATCCCATGAAGATCGTCGTGTCGGTTCCCCGGCCGGGGAAGCTCCGCCACGCCTGGTGGTACGGCGCGCCGGGCGAGTCGCTCACCGAGCGCGAGGTCGCGGACCTCGAGATCGTCGCTCCATAGACCCGCACACGCGCGCTGCACCACGACGGAGCGATCTCTGCCAGCGGTTGGTTCGAGGACGCCATCGCACCTTGGATCGTGTCCGCGACCTCTGCGTTCGCAACGTAGAAGTCGTGGGTTCAAGTCCCATCACCTCCACTTCATCGCCGCAGGTCAGGGCACTTTCCCGACCTACCTCGCCGATGTCGACCTCGCGCACGAGATCTACGAGATCCATATCGCCTCGCGACGCACTTACGGGTCACCGCGCGTCGAGGGCCAGCTCCGTCACCGCGGCCGGTGCCGCTCCCGCAAGCGGGTCGCTCGATTGATGGCCGAGGACCCGACTCTTCCACCGACGAACCGAGATCGCCATCGCGCGGCAACGGCCCCCCGACGCCGGGATGGGGTCCGCGTTTTGCTCATGGCTTCGATCGACTTCGTGTGCAGGACGTGTCTTCGAGGTGATCAGAGCTCGATCCCGGGGTAGAGCGGGTGGCGTTCCAGCAGGTCCTTCACTCGGGACCGAGCGGAGGCTGCGATCGTCTCCTCGCTCCGGAACTTGACGAGTGACGGCCTCCCTCGGTTCGCTCCGGAGTCGATCACGCCGGGCAAGGTCACGCGAAGGACCGAGGCGAGGATGTCTCCGACCTCGCGCATCTCGGCGGCGCCCATGCCCAGGGTCGTGACTGCAGCCGTGCCCAGCCGCAGTCCGCTTGTGTACCAGGCACCGTTCGTCTCATTCGGGACCACGTTGCGGTTCAACGTGATGCCCGCTGCGCGAAGCGTGGCTTCCGCTTGCCGCCCGTTGAGTCCGAACGGCCGGACATCGATGAGCACGAGGTGATTGTCGGTGCCGTCGGTGACCACGGGCACGCCACCGGCGATGAGTGCTTCGGCGAGAACCCGTGCGTTGTTCACCACCGCTTGCGCGTAGGTCCTGAAGGAAGGATCGGACGCCTCGGCGAGCGCGACGGCCTTCGCGGCCATCACATGAGGGAGCGGGCCACCGAGCACCATCGGACAGCCGCGGTCCACGAACTCGGCGAGCTCGGAGTCGCACAGCACGAGGCCTCCCCGCGGCCCGCGGAAGGTCTTGTGCGTTGTCGTGGTCACGATGTGCGCGTGGGGCATCGGGTCGTAGTCGCCGGTGAGGACCTTGCCGGCGACCAGGCCAGCGAAGTGCGCCATATCGACCATGAACGTCGGCCGACCTCATCCGCGATCTCCCGCATCAGGGCGAAGTTGACCAGCCGGGGATACGAGCTGTACCCCGCGACGAGGATCAGCGGGCGCTCTTCGCGGGCCCGGCGTCGGACCTCGTCGTAGTCGAGCAGCGAAGTCTCGGGATCGACCCCGTACGACCTGTGGCGGAAGAGCTTCCCAGAGATGTTGGGCCGGAAGCCGTGCGTCAGGTGGCCGCCTGCTTCCAACGACATGCCGAGGAGGGTCTGGCTCCCGAGATCCTGCCGTAAGCCGTTCCCACTGCTCGGCCGCGAGGTCGTTGACGTGCCGCACGCCGAGCGTGGCGAGGGCCGGTGACTCGACTCGTTGGGACAGGACCGCCCAGAAGGCAACCAGATTGGCGTCGATCCCGCTGTGCGGCTGTGCGTAGGCGTGGTCAGCGCCGAACAGGGCACACGCCAACTCGTCGACCCTGCGTTCGATCGTGTCGATGTTGTCACAGCCCGCGTAGAGCCGGTGACCGGGACTGCCCTCCGCGTACTTGTCGCTCAGCCAGTTGCCCATCGCCAACAACACCGCAGAGCTGGCGAAGTTCTCGCTCGCGATCAGCTTGAGATGACGACGCTCGTCCGCCAGCTCCTGGAGAACCGCCTCGGCGACAGCCGGCTCGACTCCTGCGACAGCGTCGAGGGCAGCCGCGAACGCAACCGTCTCGCCCGAGAACTCATCGGCACGAACGCCGAACTTGGAGAGATAGCCGGTCAGCAGCGCGCCGTTGGCCATGATGGGATCCCTTCTGATGAGATGCCCAGGCGTTCGGCGCAGCTTGGAGGTCGCTTCCCGGTGGTTGAGTCCACCTCGAAACGCCAGTCACGACCTCGGCCACAGCGTACGTCAGCGAAGAAGCGTTCGTCAGCGGCGGAGATCGGGTGGAGCTGCAGGAACTCTTCGCTGGTGCACCATCGCGTGGCGGCGACCTCTGCGGGGTCTGGTCGGAGTGACCGGTGGTCGGCGTCGCAGAGCCACCAGCGAAGCTCGTGTCGACCGTTCGAGCTCGTACAGCGCCACGCCTCGCGACACGGACGAACCGTGATCCCGAGCTCCTTGTCGACTGCTGGCAACGACACACCCCTTGGACGAACTCTCGGGGAACGCCGGGTCCGAGTCTGTCTGCGACGGGCAAGATGCAGGCAGTTCGCAGAGTCCGGAGGGTTCGCATGGCAGACCATCGCGTCGTCACCACTCGCGACGGGGTGCGCTTGCATGTGTCGCTGCTGGGATCAGGTCAGAGCCCGATCATCGTGCCGGGAACCGGTAACGAGGCCGACTTCGAAAGCCACTTCGCGACGCCGCTCCGTGGTGTTCTTCGACATCCGCAACCGAGGACGATCCGACCCCGTCCCTGACGGCCGAGTAGGGCTCCCCGTCGAAGTCGACGACATCGACGACGTCCGAGCGACCCTCGGTTTCGAACGCTGCTCGCTGTTCGCCTGGTCGTACCCCGCCCTCATGGCCGCGCTCTACGCGGCTCGCAATGCCGAGCGTGTCGACCGGCTCATCTTGTCGTGTCCTCCTCCGGTCCACGCGGAGATCCCCAGCTTCTTCACCGTCCACACGCCCCGCACGACGACCCCCTCAAAGCCGGTGGCGACGGCAGACGAGGCACGTGCGCAGCGGCGAGCGCTCGCGGGTTCGTTGATGTGGAACCGGGCCGGAGTCGGCCGGCTGCGGTCAGACCCCGGAGCCATGCGCAACGAGTGGCCCGACCACGTCGCCAGCGCCATGGACCGCGTGCGGACCACGTTTCCGGAGCGGTTCGATTTTCGGTCCGAGATCCGGACGATCACTGCGCCGACACTCATTCTCCACGGAGCGCGAGATGGCACTCCCGTGGCGGCCGCCGAAGAGCTCTCCGAACTGATCCCCGACGCGCGTCTCGTCGTGTTCGCCGACGTCGGACACCTTCCCCACGTCGAGGCACCCGAGAAGTTCTCGCGACACATCGACGAGTTCCTCGCGGGTTGAACAGGGAGGGCATCGGCGACACGGAGCTCGCACCGACCTGCCCCACAACGCCGGGAAGTGGTGTCGGTCTTGGCGTTCGCAGTTGCCTCGGGGCTACGAGCAATACGGTTGATTGCCGCGGTGCTTGGATGAAGGGCATCACGGGCGTCCTCCGTGCGCCGTAGGACGCTTCTCCCCGTCACGCCGTGACAGAACGGACTTCGCGATGGACCTTCTCCGCATCTTCGCCATCCGCGAGAGCAGCCACCGGATCCACAACCCGCTGACCGAGGCCAAGCTCGCGACCTTGGGCGAAACGCTCCAGCTCGCTCCCGGGACGCGAGCGCTCGACCTGGCCAGCGGCTCGGGTGAGATGCTGTGCACCTGGGCCCGTGACCACGGGCTCACGGGAACCGGTGTCGACATCAGCACGGCCTTCACCGACCAGGCCCGGGCACGCGCCGACGAACTCGGCGTCGCCGACCGGGTCGAGTTCGTCCACGGCGACGCCTCCGGCTACGTCGCGACCCAGCCCGTCGATCTGGCCGCCTGTGTCGGCGCAACATGGATCGGCAACGGCGTCGCCGGCACGTCCCAGCTTCTGGACCGCAGCCTTCGCCCAGGAGGCATCATGCTGATCGGCGAGCCGTACTGGCGGCGGATCCCACCGGACGAGGAGACCGCCCAGGCCTGCCACGCCTCGGGCATCACCGATTTCCTCCTGCTCCCCGACCTCATCCACCAGTTCCAGGATCTCGGATACGACGTCGTCGAGATGATGCTGGCGGACCAGGACAGCTGGGACCGGTACGCCGCTGCCCAATGGCTCAACATGCGCCGCTGGCTCGACCAGAACCCGCACGACCAACTGGCACCCGAGGTGCGAGAAGAGCTGACCGGCGAGCCTGCTCGCTACGTGGGCTCCACCCGTGAACACCTCGGCTGGGGAGTCTTCGCCCTCATGAAGCGCTGATGCCCCACCGCACACGGTCCGCCCCCGATCGCCGGGCCAAGGTCACTTCGGGCGAGCACAAGGTCTCGGACGCATCGGTACACCGGCCCTGAGCAGCCCGTCGCCACGGTCGACAGGTAGGCGCCGCACCTCTTGCCGATCTCGTCGATTGACGGTCCCTCGGCGGACTCGGCGCCGAGTCGGTCGAGGTTGGCCATGACGGCGGGTCGTCCGGCGTCGGCGTCGGGGCGACCGGGGAGGCCGATCGGGTGGGCGGTCACGCTTTGACCAGCGAGTATCGACCGAAGGTTGGTCAGGCGGTCTCGGTTGGAGTTGCATCCCACCAGTTCCACACCAGAGCCGCTCCGGACCGGCGCTCGTCGGGCCGACGTCCTTGCGAGCCTCACGGCACGCCACCCGTCGCAGCGCTCAGCCCATGTACATCGCCTTGGTGGGTGTGATGCGCAGGACGGTGCGCTGCTGCTCGTTCAGGCTGTCGACGAGCGTCGCAGGATCGAGGGGATCCGTCCCTCCCATCCGGGCGAAGACGAGCGCGGTCAGCTCGGCGCGCACGGGATCGGCATCGATGGGCTCGGCCTCGCCGTAGATCACGAGGTTCGCGCGGCCGTCGGGCACGGTGACCGACACCCTCGGTTGGCGCAGCGCGTTCTTCCACTTGGCGGTGTAGGACTTCGCGGAGATCAGCAGCCGGCCCTCGTCGTCGACGACGTAGCCGATCATCGACTGTTGCGGTGAGCCGTCGGCGCGGCCGGTGGCGAGGACCGCCCAGAGGTGGTCGTCGAGGAACGCTCGGTGGTCGGGATCCCATTGGTAGGTCATCGGTGGCTCCTTCTTCGGTCGGTCAGGGGCGGTCGAGGATGTGGCCGACCGTGGCGCGTAGCGCCGCGGTCGGGTCGTCGGGCAGCTCGTGGCTGCGCCAGGCGACGAACCGGTCCGGCCGGACGAGCACGCACCCACGCTCGGTGACCTCGCGCGTTCGGGTCCACGCCCCGAAGATGTCGTTGTGCTCCTGCCCGAGCGCGACGCGGTAGGGGCGGATCTCCACGCCGAGCTCGGCGCCGACCGCGATCGCGGCCTTCTCCCAGTCGGCTCCGTCCGCGCCCACGATGAGCGTGAACCGGTCGTACGCGCAGAGGTCGAGGGTCGAGACGTCGTGGGTGTCCCGGCCGAGCCAGACGTGCGGCAGCGCGGCGCCGGGGTGGGTGGTCGGGTGGTAGTGCAGCTCCGGGTCCCGCGTGTACGGCGGGAACGGCGTGCCGTCGTCGACGACCGCGTCCGACGCGTAGCGCTGCCCGAGCTCCACGCCGTGCGCGTTGAACTGCGCGTTCATGGTGTCGAGCCCGGCGAGGACCTCGGCGCGGGTGTCCTCGCCATCGGGCCCGAAGATCTCGTCCAGATGCGCGGTCGCGTCCTCGGGGGAACGACCGTCGAGCACGCCCATCGGGCCGAGCCACGAGAGCATCTCGCCGACGCTCTGGTTCGCGCGGTCGACGATCTGGCGCCCCACGGGTTGGCGCTCGGCGTCGTAGGTGTCGAGGAGCGCATCGCCCGCGGATCCTCGGACGACGAGCGCGAGCTTCCACGCCAGGTTGTACGCGTCCTGGATCGAGGTGTTGCTCCCGAGGCCGTTCGCGGGTGGGTGCCGGTGCGCGGCGTCGCCGGCGAGGAACATCCGACCGCGCCGGTAGCGCGCGGCGACGACGTGGTTGAACTCCCACTGGCTGATGTGCTTGATGCGGACGTCGACGTCGGGGTCGCCGACCGCGGCGAGGACGCGCGGCATCACCGACTCCTCGGTCAGCTCGTTGGGCTTCTGTCCCTGACGCACGAAGATGGTGCTCCACTCGTCCCAGGGCTCGATGCAGGTCCAGATGCTCACGATGTCGTCACTGCCCGGGTTGCAGACCACGAACAACGCGCCGGAGCGATGCTTCGTGTACTTGGCGAGATCGGCCTCGATCCAAACCGTGATCGCGTTGCCGAGACCGGCCTGGCCCTCGAACTCGAAGCCGCCCTGCTCGCCGACGATCGTGCGCGCGCCGTCGCAGCCGATCACGTAGCGCGCCACCACCTCGAACTCGTCGCTCCCGTCGCGCGGCCGGACTCGCGCGGTCACGGATTCGTCGTCCTGGTGTACGGCGACCACTTCGTGGTGCAGGCGGATGTCGGCGCCGAGCGCCCGCGCGTGGTCGAGCATGATCGGCTCGAGGATGTGTTGGGGGATGTTGCACATCTCGCAAGGGCTCGCGGCGCGGTACTCGCCGATCCGGTCGGCGCCCGTGCCCCACGTCATCATCCGCGACAGCTCGCGCCCGGCGAACGCCGTCGCGAAGACCTGTTGGCCCATCAGGTGGTGGGGGAGCGCACGGGCCATGACCCGGTCCTCGATGCCGAGGTCACGGAGGATCTCGACCGCGCGCTGGTTCGTGATGTGTGCCCGCGGCGAGTTCGCGGTCGCGTACTTCGTGAGCGTGAGGGTGTCGATGCCCGCCCGGGCGAGCAGCGCCGCCGCGGTGAGGCCGGCGGGTCCCGCCCCCACGATCAGCACATCGGTGGTGATGGTCTCCATCGGGCGCCCTTTCGCTGTTCGATCGACCAGCGAAGTATGGGGGGCTCGAGCCGGCTTGTCAAGTGACCGGCGACTATTCGGGGACGAACAGTCGCGCGATCAGGTCGGCGTGGGCATCGATCTGCTTCGGTGTCAGCGGATCCGCACCCGTCAACTCCCGGCATTCGGGCGCCACCGCGAAGATCAGCGACGCGGCGCCGGCGAGTGCGTAGTAGGCGTGCGGCGCGAGGTCGCGGGCGGACGACACGGCGTCGATCACCCCGTACCGGGTGATGTCGGAGAACCGCGGGGCGACGTGGGTCTCGACGAGCCACCGCATGTGATCGTCGTCGTGTCGTCCCGCGTCGACCATGAAGTGGAAGAGCTCAGGGTGCCTCGCCGCGAAGTGGACGTAGGCCCGGATCGCCTCGCGTGCACCGGCCCGCCGGTCGGCGCGACTCGCGCGACCCGGCCGATCGGGGAGCGAACCGACGAGTTGACCGAAGATCTGATCGGCGGCCGCGCGCCACAACGTGTCCTTCGACTCGAAGTGGTAGGTGACGAGCCCCTGGGTCACGCCGGCGCGCGCCGCGATGTCACGCGTGCTCGAGGCTCGGAACCCGTGCTCGGCGAAGGTCTCGACCGCGGCGTCGACGATTCGCTGGCGGGTCGCGTCGCGTTGCTCGGCTCGGCTCATGGTCCGATCTTACTGGTCACTTGACAAGGGAACTGCCAACCGGCATGATTCGCTGGTCGACCGAACAGCCACGGAGGAGTCGTCCAGTGAGTCGCATCGATCCGGTTCCCCGCGAGGACCTTGCCGACCTCGCACCCGTCTTCGGCGCCTACGAGCAGATCATGGGCTTCGTGCCCAACACGGTGTTCACCATGGCGCGGGTCCCGGGTCTCGTCGAGGGCTACGCCGGTCTGGCGCTCGCCGCCGCGATGAATGGCGTCATCCCCGAGTCGTTGGCGCAGATGGTGGCGAACGTGACGAGCGCAGCGGGGGGATGCCGGTACTGCCAGGCCCACACCGCCGCGCACGCGACGAAGTTGGGTGTGGACGAGGCGAAGCTGGCCGAGCTCTGGTCGTTCGAGACGAGCGACCGCTTCGACGATGCGGAGCGGGCCGCGCTGCGATTCGCACTCCACGCCGGCCAGTCGCCCAACGCAGTGACCGACGGGGACTTCACGGAGTGTCGACGGTTCTACTCCGACGAGCAGATCACCGCGATCGTCGCGGTGTGCTCGCTGTTCGGATTCCTCAATCGGTGGAACGACACGATGGCCACGACCCTGGAGGCTCCGGCGCGCGACGCGGCGGACCGGGTGCTTGCTTCGCAGGGCTGGACGATCGGGCAGCACGCATGAGCCGCATCACTCCCCTCACGACCGACGACCTCGCCGAGTACGCCGACGGCTTCGCGCTCATCGAAGGCTTCATGGGATTCGTCCCCAGCTCCCTGCGGGTGATGGCGCGCGTGCCCGGATTGCTCGACGGGATGACGGGGCTCTCGGCCGCGGTCTTCCTCAATCCGCTGCTGCCCGTCGACCTCAAGCAGCTGATCGGCTTCATGGCCAGCGCCGGCGGTGGGTGTCGCTACTGCCAGGCGCACACGGCCGCCCACGCAGCCCATCTCGGCGTCGAACCCGAGAAGCTCGCCGAGCTGTGGTCGTTCGAGACGAGCGATCACTTCGACGACGCCGAGCGGGCGGCGCTCCGGCTCGCCCTGCATTCGGGCCAGTCGCCGAACGCGGTGACCGACGAGGACTTCGCCGAGTGCCGGCGCTACTGGTCCGACGACCAGATCACCGCGATCGTGGCAGTCTGCGCGCTGTTCGGGTACCTCAACCGGTGGAACGACACGATGGCGACGACGTTGGAGGAGACCCCACGGACGATCGCGGACCAGGTGCTCGCGCCGCAGGGGTGGACCGTCGGGAAGCACGCGTGAATCCGCCGACCACGGTCACGCTCACCGGGACCGGAGTGCCGCTCCCGTCGCCCGGCCGCGCCGGGCCCGGCACCCTGGTCCGGTACGGCGAGGTCGCGTTGCAGTTCGACGCCGGACGCGGGACGGTCCTGCGTCTCACCGAGACCGGGTGCCCGCCCCACGCCCTGACCGCGCTGTTCGTCACCCACGTCCACAGCGATCACGTCGTGGACCTGGCCGACGTCGCGCTGACGCGCTGGATCTTCACGCAGCTGCAGCCGAGCGGACCGCTCGTGGTCGTCGCGCCGGAAGGAAGCGCGGCGCGCTTCGTCCGGCGGATGCTCGAGGCGTTCGACGACGACATCGCGCTCCGGATCGAGCACGTGCAACCGGAACCGCCGCGCGTCGATCTGCGCACCTTCGACGCGCCGGCCGAGCCGATCACGGTGTGGACCTCCGACGACGGCGCGGTGACGGTCGACGCCGTCGCGGTCCATCACGAACCCGTCACCGGCGCGGTGGCGTTCCGGGTGACGACGCCCACCGGCGTCGTCGTGATCTCCGGGGACACGCGGGTCTGCGACGAGGTGGAGAAGCTCAGTGCGGGTGCGGACGTGCTCGTCCACGAAGCCTGCCGGACGACCGCGATGCGCGATGCGATCGCCGGGAGCTCGTTCGAGACGATCTTCAGCTACCACGCGGACACGGTGCCCCTGGGCGGGTTGGCGGAGCGGGCCGGTGTCGGTCATCTCCTGCTGACGCACCTGATTCCGCCGCCGAACGGCGATGTCGAATCGGAGGCGTTCGCGTCCGACGTCCGGGACGGTGGGTATACCGGCCGGGTGTCCGTCGGGGAGGACCTCACGACGGTGGTGGTCGCTCCGGACTCCTAGAGTCCCGGTCCGGGTGGAGGGGAGTGGGCGTGCCGACCGACGAGGATCTGTTCTGGGACCTGATCGACGAGCTCCGGGCCGCGGACCCGCGCGTCGAGGAGGGCACGATCATGGGCGGCCGTTGTGCGCACGTGGCGGGTGAGTTCCTGGCCCTCGTCGACTTCAAGGGTTCCGGCCTGGTGGTGAAGCTCCCGGCCGATCGCGTGGCGGAGTTGATCGCGGCCGGCCACGGCCGGTCCTTCGCGCCGGCGGGCAAGGTGTTCAAGGAGTGGGTCTCCGTGCCGGAACGGGACCGCCGCCGCTGGCGGGCGCTCCTTCGGGAAGGCGTCGAGTTCGTCGCACCGGCGCGCTGAACCCGTCCCGACACGACCGGTCCGGATGCGTCATGATGGCGCCCCTCAGCGGGGCCCAACGGGGTCGGGAGATCGGGGCGAGGCATGGCATTGCAGGTGGTCGGTGCGGGCGTCGGGAGGACGGGGACACATTCCCTGAAGATCGCGCTCGAGCAGCTGCTCGGCGGGACGTGTCACCACATGATCGAGGTGTTCCCCCGCCCCGACCAGATCGCCGGGTTCACCGCGGCGATCGACGGCGAGCCGGTGGACTGGAACGCCCTGCTCGCCGACTTCACCGCGATCGTGGACTTCCCCGGTGCGCTCTACTGGCGGGAGATCGCCGCCGCGAACCCCGACGCGCCGATCCTGCTCTCCAGCCGGGACGCCGAAGGTTGGTACACCAGCGCCTCGAACACGATCCTCCTGTCCCTCGACGCCGCGCCGCCCGAGCTCCAGCCCTGGATGCAGGCAGTCCGGCGCAGCCTGCACGACCGCTTCAGCGACGACTTCGAGAACAAGGACGCGATGATCGGGGCGTACGAAGCGCACAACGCCACGGTGCGTGCCGAGGTCCCGGCGGGACGGCTGATCGACTGGACGCCGTCCGACGGTTGGGGCCCGATCTGCGCCGCGCTCGGGAAGCCCGTCCCCGACGAGCCGTTCCCGTTGACGAACACCACCAAGGAGTTCCGCGAGATGATCGGCGTCCCACCGCTCCCGTGACCCGTCGCCCATTCGACGCGCAGAACACACGCCCCACCCCTCGTTTTGGGCGCGCAAAACGAGGGGTGTAACCCCGGTTTTGGGCGCGCGAAACGAGGGGTAGAGCCCCGGTTTTGGGCGCGCAAACGGGGGGACGAGGCGGGGGTGATCAGACGTTGAAGCGGAACTCGACGACGTCGCCGTCGGCCATCACGTAGTCCTTGCCCTCGATGCGGACCTTGCCTCGTGCCTTGGCCTCGGCCATGGACCCGGCGTCGACGAGGTCGGCGTAGGAGACGACCTCGGCCTTGATGAAGCCGCGCTCGAAGTCGGTGTGGATCACCCCGGCGGCCTGCGGCGCGGTCCAGCCCCGGTGGATGGTCCAGGCCCGGGACTCCATCGGTCCCGTCGTCAGGAACGTCTGCAACCCGAGCGTGTGGAATCCCACTCGCGCGAGCTGGTGCATGCCCGGCTCGGTCTGGCCGACGCTCGCGAGCAGCTCCGTGGCGTCGTCGTCGTCGAGCTCCAGGAGCTCGGCCTCGAGCTTGGCGTCGAGGAAGACGGCATCGGCGGGCGCCACGAGCGCGCGGAGCTCGGCCTGGCGTCCCGCGTCGGAGAGCCCGTCCTCGTCGACGTTGAAGACGTAGATGAACGGCTTGACGGTCATCAGCGAGAGCTCGCGCAGGAGGGAGATGTCGATCCCGGCCGCCTCGGCGCCGGCGAAGAGCGTCGTGCCGTCGGCGAGAAGCTGCTGGGCGGCGACGACCGCGTCGAGCACGGCGCGGTCGGTCTTCTTGCCCTTCACCTCCTTCTCGATGCGCGGGATCGCCTTCTCGATCGTCTGCAGGTCGGCCAGCATGAGCTCGGTGTGCACCACGTCGATGTCGTCACGCGGGTCGATCGTGCCGGAGACGTGGATCACGTCGTCGTCGGCGAAGACCCGCACGACCTGGCAGATCGCGTCCGCCTCCCGGATGTTGGCGAGGAACTTGTTGCCCAGCCCTTCCCCCTCGCTCGCGCCCTTCACGATGCCGGCGATGTCGACGAAGGACACCGTCGCCGGGACGATCTGCTTCGAGTCCGAGATCTTCGCCAGCACCTCGAGTCGCGGGTCGGGGAGCGCCACGACGCCGATGTTCGGCTCGATCGTCGCGAACGGATAGTTCGCCGCGAGCGCTTCCGCTCTCGTCAGGGCGTTGAACAGCGTGGACTTGCCGACGTTGGGGAGCCCGGCGATCCCGATGGTGAGTGCCACGGCCGGCGAACCTAGCCAGTCGGACGAGAAAGACTTGATTCCGTCGGGGAATCGGACGATACTTCCCACCTCATGTACCGGACCGCCGACCTCCTCGTAGTAGTCACCTAGGCGTACGGCTCTTCCGCGTCCGTACGCCGACCCTCCGCACCTGCGGGGGGTTTTTCGCGTCCGGGCCCGAGTGGAGGTCCGGACTGTCCCCCAGGAGCATCCATGAAACTGACCGGAGCCCAAGCGCTGATCCGCAGCCTGGAGATGGAAGGCGTCGAGGTCATGTTCGGCCTCCCCGGCGGCGCGATCCTGCCGGTCTACGACCCGCTGATCGACTCCTCCATCCGCCACATCCTGGTCCGGCACGAGCAGGGCGCCGGTCACATGGCCGAGGGGTACGCGCACGCGACGGGTCGGCCCGGCGTGGCGATGGTCACGAGCGGTCCGGCGGCCACGAACATCGTCACCGCGCTGGCCGACGCGTACATGGATTCGATCCCGCTCGTCGTGATCACGGGTCAGGTCGCGTACTCGGTGATCGGGACCGACGCATTCCAGGAGTGCGACACCGTCGGCATCACGATGCCGGTGACCAAGCACAACTGGCTCATCACCGACGCCCAGGACATCCCGCGCATCGTCCGGGAGGCGTTCCACGTCGCGACGACCGGCCGCCCCGGCCCGGTGGTCGTGGACGTGCCCAAGGACATCGCCAACCAGATGATGGACTGGGAGTGGCCCGAGACCGTCGACCTGCCCGGGTACAAGCCGAACCTCAAGGGCCACCCGAAGCAGATCAAGGATGCGGCCAAGCTGATCGGAGATTCGCACCGACCGGTGATCTACGCGGGCGGCGGGATCCTGAAGGCGCGCGCCGCGGAGGCGCTGCGCGAGCTGGCCGAGACCACGGGCATTCCGGTCGTGACCACGCTGATGGCACGCGGTGCGTTCCCCGACAGTCACGAGCTCGCGCTCGGCATGCCGGGTATGCACGGCAACTACACCGCGATCACCTCGATGCAGAAGGCCGACCTGCTGATCGCGCTCGGGGCCCGCTTCGACGACCGCGTGACCGGCAAGGTCGGCGCGTTCGCGCCCGGCGCCAAGATCATCCACGTGGACGTGGATCCCGCCGAGCTGGGCAAGGTCCGTCGTCCCGACGTGCCGATCGTCGGCGACTGCCGCAACGTCATCGAGAGCATCACCGCCGCGGTGAAGGCCGATCGCGCCAAGCGCGAGTGGCCCGACCTGACGGACTGGCGCGCCACGGTGAAGGGCTGGCAGACCGAGCACCCGCTCCAGTACGACCAGCCCGAAGGCGGTCCGCTCAAGCCCCAGTACGTGATCGAGCAGCTGCGGGAGTACGCGCCCGACGACACGATCCTCGCCTCGGGTGTCGGCCAGCACCAGATGTGGGCGAGCCAGCACTGGCGCTTCGAACACCCCTACACCTGGGTCAACTCCGGTGGTCTGGGCACCATGGGCTTCGCCGTGCCGGCCGCGATCGGTGCCAAGGTCGGCTGCCCCGAGAAGACGGTCTGGGCCGTCGACGGCGACGGGTGCTTCCAGATGACCGCGCAGGAGTTGGTCACCGCCGCGGCCGAGAAGATCCCGGTGAAGATCGCGATCCTCAACAACGCGTACCTCGGCATGGTCCGTCAGTGGCAGGAGCTCTTCTACGAGGAGCGCTACAGCGAGGTGTACCTCTCGCCCGACCTGCCGGACTACGTGAAGTGGGCGGAGGCGATGGGCTGCGTCGGGTTCCGTGTCGACACTCCCGAAGACGTCATCCCGACGATCGAGAAGGCGAACACGATCGACGACCGTCCCGTCGTCATCGACTTCCGGACCGACTATCGCGAGAAGGTGTACCCGATGGTCGCGGCCGGAACGAGCAACGACGACGTGATCCTGGGGCCCGAGTCCGACAAGGAAGGGGGTCGCTGAGATGGCATTCGACCATCACATCCTGAGCGTCCTGGTCGAGAACAAGTTCGGCGTGCTCACCCGCGTGTCGAGCCTGTTCAGCCGCCGCGGTTACAACATCTACTCGCTCGCCGTGAGCCCCACCGAGGACGATCGGTACTCGCGCATGACCGTCGTCGTGGACGGCGACGCGGATCTCGTCGAGCAGATCACCAAACAGCTCAACAAGCTGATCCCGGTCATCAAGATCAGCGAGCTCGCGGACTCGGACGCCGTGGAGCGCGAGCTGATGCTCGTCACGGTCAAGGCCGGGTCCGAGGCGCGGTCGCAGGCGACGGAGCTGGCGTCGATCTTCGAGGCCAAGATCCTCGACGTCGGCTACGAGGCGATGACGCTCATGGTCGCGGGTCAGCCCGACAAGCTCGACGCGATGACCGATCTGCTCAAGCCGTTCGGGATCGTCGAGCTCCAGCGGACGGGACGGATCGCGCTCCCGAAGCTTTCGCGACAGCCGAGCAAGCTTCGGGTCGTCAAGGACAAGCCCGCCTGAGTACCGTTCGGCATCATTCCGACGCGCAGAACCAGCACCAAACCCCCCGTTTTGGGCGCTCAAATCGGGGAGTGCAGGCTCGGATTTGCGCGCCAGATCGATGCTGGTAGGACAGGAGATGGAGACGATGGCTGCGACGATCACGTATGACGACGGTGCCGACCTCGGGTTGCTCGACGGCAGGACCGTGGCGATCCTCGGGTACGGGTCGCAAGGTCACGCGCACGCGCTGAACCTGAAGGAGTCCGGGGTCGACGTCGTCGTCGGGCTGCGGGAGGGTTCGTCCAGCGTGCCCAAGGCCGAGGAGGCCGGGCTGAAGGTGCTGACCATCGCCGAGGCGGTCCAGGCCGCCGACGTCGTCATGGTGCTCCTCCCCGACACCGAGCAGAAGCGCATCTACCAGGCCGACATCGAACCGAACCTCCGACCGGGCAACTCCCTGGCGTTCGCCCACGGGTTCAACATCCACTTCGACCAGATCAAGCCGCCCGACGGCGTGGACGTCTGGATGATCGCGCCCAAGGGTCCGGGCCACCTCGTCCGCCGGACCTACACCGAGGGTGGCGGGGTCCCGGCGCTCGTGGCGGTCGCGCAGGACGCATCGGGCAACGCCCGGGCGATCGCGCTGGCCTACGCGAAGGGCATCGGCGCGACCCGCGGCGGCGTGCTCGACACCACGTTCCAGGAGGAGACCGAGACCGATCTCTTCGGTGAGCAGGTGGTCCTCTGCGGCGGTCTCGTCGAGCTGATCCGGAACTCGTTCGAGACGCTCGTCGAGGCCGGGTACCAGCCCGAGTCGGCGTACTTCGAGACGCTGCACGAGGTGAAGCTCATCGTGGACCTCATCTACGAGGGCGGCATCTCCAACATGCGCTACTCCATCTCGGACACCGCGGAGTACGGCGACATGACCCGCGGCCCGCGCGTCATCACGTCGTCGACGAAGGACGAGATGCGCAAGATCCTCGGCGAGATCCAGAGCGGCGAGTTCGCGCAGGAGTGGATCGCGGAGAACGAAGCGGGCCGGCCGAACTTCAAGAAGCTCCAGGCCGCGGGTCGTGAGCACCCGATCGAGGCCGTCGGCGAGCGCTTGCGCGAGATGATGCCGTGGATCTCCGCCGGCAAGGCGAAGCCGCAGGAGGTCTCCGGCGGCTGAGACCGCCGGCCAGACTCCCTCGATGGTCGTCCTCGCGATCGTCCTGGGTTACCTGCTCGGGACGCTGCCCTCCGCAGATCTCGTCACCCGGCTCGCGACGCGCGGGCGCGTCGACATCCGCGCCGTGGGGAGCGGCAATCCGGGGGCGTTGAACGCGATGCACTCACTCGGTGCGCGTTGGGGTGCGGTGGTGCTCGTCCTCGACCTCGCCAAGGGCATCGGTGCCGGGCTCGCGGGCCGCACGCTCGGAGGCGCCGATGGCGCGTACCTCGCGGCCACGGCGTCGGTCGGCGGTCACATCTTCCCCGTGTGGACGGGCTTCCATGGCGGTAAGGGGGTCGCGACCTCCGCCGGCGCGTGCATCGCGGTGTTCCCGATCTATGTCCCGCTCGATCTCCTCGTCGCCCTCCTGGGCGCGCTGCGGGTCGCGGCGGGCGGCGGTGGGAACCCGGATCGCGTGCACGATCTGGGTCGTCGCGGCGGTCCTCTGGACCGTCTTCGACTGGCCGAATCTCTGGGGACCCGAACCCGGACCGCTCCTCGTCGTCTTCGCCGTCCTCGGCTCCGCCATGATCCTCTGGGCCTTCGCCGACGGGGCTCGGCGCGCCGCCGGCGGGGCCGCCGAGGCCGCGTGACGGGCCCGGGCGCAACCGCACGGGAGCGGTGATCGACGCGCGCTTCTCGCGCGGGCTCTGCGGCGAGGGCGTCAGCCCGTGTGGTCGCGGATGATGGCGTCGGCCCACGCGACGTCGGGCCGTGGCCGGCGGATCAGGCCGTCGGGCACTTCGACCTCGAGGCGCACGAGCGCGCCGCCGAGCGACTTGCCGAGGTTGTCCGATCGCAAGGACCGCGGCCCGCCGCCGCCCAGCGCGGCTCGCATCACGAAGTTGAGCGCGCGCACGTTCGCGGCCTCGTAGCGGATCACCTCGCCGCGCACCATGGACCCGAAGTGCGCCTTCACGCGCTCGGCGGTGACTTCACGCACGATGACGTCGTACCCGGCGTCGTCGTACGCGAACAGCGCCACGTCGGCCGTGTCGCCCTTGTCACCGGCGCGGAACCCGCAGAAGTCCCGAAGTGCCCGCCGCATCACGTCGCCGTCTCGTTCCGGCGCGCGCTCTGCACGCCCTGGCGTGCTCCTCGTGTGCGAGAACGCGGTGGGGGCATCAGGTCTCCTCGACGACGATGGTCACGTGGGGGTCGACGAGGGTCTTGTCGACCAGCGTCGGCCAGATCCCGAGCAGCTCGGTCGGTGCGGCTCCGCCGCGGCCGATCCCGGTCATCCCGGCCGGCGGCGCGCTCAGGGCGAGCGGTACGAGCTCGCGGCCGACCGACGCGGCGGTGCGCTGGTCGGCGCAGCGCCACGCGATGCGAGCCACGCACTCCGGTGGCTCGGCGGTGGTCGCGGGCACCGTGTCGCCGCCGAGCGCGTTCACGCCCCACAGCTCGACCTCCCAGTCGTCGACCGCGAGCCCGGCCATCTCGACGCGACGCATGAAGATCGCGGTCAGGGCCTTCGCCTTCTCGACCGCGTCGGGCCAGGAGAACGCGACCCGGGTCTCGCCCGACCACCCCGCGGGGTGGGCGAGCAGCGCCTTGTAGGTGTCGGTGGCGGGACGGCCGCGAACGTCGCGCACCTCGACGCGATCACGGCCCAGGTCGGTGAATCGCGCCGAGGTGAAGTCGGCGACGACGTCGGGCGAGAGGTAGGCGGCCGGATCGTGCACCTCGTAGAGCAGCTGGTGGCGGACGGTGTCGACGTCGACGCGCCCGCCCGAGTCGGGCGGCTTGGTGATCACGGCGGTGCCGTCGCCGCCGACCTCGGCCATCGGGTAGGGCAGCTTCCAGGGCTCGGGGATGGTCCACCACTCGCCGCTGAAGTTCCCGCCCGCGACCTGACCCGAGCACTCGAGCAGGTGGCCGACCAGGATGCCCGCCGCCAGGTGGTCCCAGTCGTCGCGCGCCCAGCCGTGCTCGTGGATCAGCGGACCGAGGAACAGGGCGGCGTCGGCGACGCGCCCGGTGATCACGATGTCGGCACCCTGGGCCAGCGCGTCCGCGATCGGGAACGCACCGAGGTACGCCGAGCAGAACAGCGCGTCCCCGGCGAGATCCGAGAACGGCGCCCCGGTCTCGAGATTGGCCATTCCCGAGCCGGTGCTCGACTGCACCTCGTCCAGGTGGGGCATGAGGTCGTCGCCGAGCACCGTCGCGATCCGCAATCCGGAGGCGCCCGCGGCGCGCGCGGTCGCGATCGCGGCCTGGGCCGCCGCACGGGGGTTGATGCCGCCGGCATTGGTGACGATCTTCGTGCGCCCGTCGACGACGGCGGGCAGCGCGGCGCCGAGATAGCGGGGCAGGTCGCGCGTGTAGCCGAGGCTCTCGTCGCGGGCGCGGTCCTTCTGCAGGATCGCCAGCGTCAGCTCGGCCAGCGCCTCGAGGCACAGGTAGTCGACGCCCGCGGCGAGCAGCCCTTCGACCGCGCGCCACGTGTCGCCGTAGAAGCCCTGGCCCCCGCCGAGGGTGACGGGACGCTCAGCCATGGACCGGCGCGCGCCGTCCCGACCAGCCGATCGACCGCTCGAGGAAGCCGGCCATCTGGAGGAGGAGGTCCTCGCGGCCGGGCGCGGCGACGAGATGGACCCCGATCGGCAGGCCCTGCCGGCTCTGGGTCACCGGCAGCGAGATCGCGGGCTGCCCGGTCTGGTTCGCCACCGGGGTGAACGGCGTGAACGCGCCGCCACGAGCGAAGCCGCGGACGGGGTCGTCGGGGGTCTGGAGCACCCCGAGCTCGACGGGCAGCTCACCGAGCGTCGGGGTCAGGAGCAGATCGAATCCGTCGGCCCACCACTGGAGGAACCTCCGGCTCCACGCTCCCATCGCGCTGAGTGCGTCCAGGAGGTCGCCGCCGCTCACGGCACGCCCGCGTTCGGCGAGCCACCACGTGAGGGGCTCGACGTCGCCCTCGGTGACCTCGCGCCCGATCTTGCGTCCGATCGCCAGCAGGTTGGCCGTGGCCATCGACGACCAGATCGGGACGAATGCGCTCATGCGGCCGTCCTCGTCGAAGGCCGCCGGGTGCGACTGCTCGAGGTGGTGACCGGCGGACTCGAGCAGCTTCGCCGTCGCCTGGACCGCGGCCACGCATTCGGCGGCCGCCGGGTCCTCGGTGCCCGGCAGCGTGGTCATGATGCCGATGCGCAGTGGAGCGGGCTCGGTGTTCACGTGGGTGGCGTAGCGCGAGCTCGGTGCCAACGGCGTGATCGGATCACCGACCTCGGGTCCCACGACGGCGTCGAGGAGCGCGGCGGCGTCGCGCACCGAGCGGGTCACCGCGAACTGCACCGACAGTGGGCGGGCGAGATCGTCGCTCGCCGGTCCGACCGATGTCCGGCCCCGTGAGGTCTTGAGGCCCACGAGCCCGCAGCACGCGGCCGGGATGCGGATCGACCCACCGCCGTCGCTCGCGTGGGCGAAGGGGATCATGCCCGCGGCGACCGCGGCGGCCGATCCGCCGGAGGAGCCGCCCGGGGTCCGGGTGAGGTCCCAGGGATTGTGCGTCGGGCCGAAGGCCAACGGCTCGGTCGTCGGCATGATGCCGAGCTCGGGCGAGCTGGTCCGCCCCATGATCACGACGCCGGCCCGCTGGAACCGGGCCGCGAGGTACGACGTGACCGGGGCGCGGTGATCCTCGCGGACGAGCACCGGGACGCCGTCGTAGGAGGGCTCGCCCTCCAGCGTGCACGAGAGGTCCTTCAGCGCGAACGGCACGCCCCGGAACGGTCCGTCCGGGAGCTCGCCGGCTGCCTCGTCGCGCGCACGGTCGAAGCGGGTGGTCGTGAACGCCCGCACCTGGGGGTCCACCGCCTCGATCCGCCCGATCGCCGCATCCACGAGGTCCGTGGCGCGGCACTGACCGAGCCGGACGAGCTCGGCCTGCGCGGTGGCGTCGAGCCCGGCGAAGTCATCGGACATGGTGGCCTCCTTCTCGACCGGTCGGTCAGCCGGCGAACACGGTCGGACGCCGGTCGGCCCACGGCACCGCCTGTTCGAGCTGCGCGGCGACCTGGAGCAGCTGATCCTCGCGGTACGCGGCCGCGACGAGCTGGACGCCGATCGGCAGCCCGCTCGCGCTCGTGCCCAGCGGCAGCGACATCGCCGGTTGACCGGTCACGTTGAACCCGGCGGCGAACGCGGCGTAGGGCGTCTGGAGGATCGTGGCCAGGGCGGGGTCGCCGTCGACCGGGTTCAGGGTGCCCAGCTCGGGTGGGAGTGCGGCGAGGGTGGGGGTGAGCAGCAGGTCGAAGCCGCCGTCGTGCCACCACGAGAGCGTGCGGCGGGTCCAGGCCTGCGCGGCGTGGATGGTCTCGAGGTACTGGAGCGCGGTGACCGCGCGGCCGGCCTCGGCGAGCCCCCACGTTCCGGGCTCGACGTCGTCCGCGGTCACCTCCCGCCCGGCCATGCGCGCCAGCTCGGCGACCAGCCCGAGCGCGTTCGCCGCGACCACGTTGAGGAACGTGGCGACGAGCTCAGCTTCGTCGAGCGCGGCCGGTGACGCGACCTCCACGGTGTGGCCGAGGGACTCGAGCGTCTTCGCGGCCTGCTCGGCGGCGGTCGCGCACTCCGGGTCGACGTCGCACATCGCGGCGAGCGCCGTGGTCCGCAGCCCGATCCGCAGCCGGCCCGGGTCCCGTGTCACGGCCTCGGCGAAGGGACGCTCAGGAGGCGGCGCGGTGTAGGGATCACCGGGCATCGCACCGGCCACGACGTCGAGCATCGCCGCGGAGTCGCGCACCGATCGCGTCACGGCGTGCCTCGCGACGAGTCCGTTCCACACCTCACCGTCCTGGGGCCCGACCGAGACCCGGCCGCGGGAGGGTTTGAGCCCCACGAGCCCGCACTCGCTCGCCGGGATTCGGATCGACCCGCCACCGTCGCCCGCGTGGCCGACGGGCACGAGCCCCGCGGCGACGGCCGCCCCGGACCCGCCGCTCGACCCGCCCGCGCCCTTGGTGACGTCCCAGGGATTGCGGGTCGCGCCATAGGCGTGTGGCTCGGTCGTGGTCTGGAGACCGAACTCGGGCGTGTTGGTCTTGCCGACGATCACGAAGCCGGCCGCCTCGAGCTTGTCGAAGTGGTACGAGCTCTCGTCCGCGACGTAGCCGATCTCCTTGAGCAGTCGGTTGCCGAGATGCAGCGGCGCGCCGGCGAGCTGGCCGTCGAGATCCTTCACCACCATCGGGACACCGGCGAAGCGCCCGGTCGGCGTGGCCGCCGCACGCGCCCGGGCCCGCTCGAAGAGCGGGTGGATCACCGCGTTGATCTCGGGGTTCGTCGCCTCGATCCGGGCGATCGCCGCGTCGACCAGCTCGAGCGCGGTGCACGTGCCGGAGGCGACGAGCTCGGCATGGGCGATCGCATCGGCACGGGCGAGGTCAGTGGTGGGCACGGGGACTCCGGTCAGGCGTGGACAGGGGGGAGGTGGCCGGCCCATGGTGCCGCAGCTTCGAGCTCCGCGGCCACCCGGATCAGCAGATCCTCTCGCCCGAAGGCGGCGACCAGTTGGATCCCGACCGGCAGACCGTCAGGGGTCTGGTGGAGCGGGAGGCTGATCGCCGGCTGGCCCGAGATGTTGCTCTGGGTCGTGAACGGCACGAACTCCCCGGCGCGGATGAAGCCGGTGAGGGGTTCCTCCGGCGTCGACGGGAACCTGCCGTGGGGGACCGGGGGCTCGGCGAGCGTGGGCGTGAGGAGCAGGTCGAAGCCCTCGGCGTCCGAGCGCGGATCCGGTCTCCACCAGCGGGCGGCCTCCTCCGCCTCGGCCATCGCGTTCACGACGGTGCGGATGAGGTCCGGTCCGGTCACGGCCCGGCCCATCGTGGCCAGTGCCCAGGTGAGCGGCTCGACCTCGTGCTCGGCGACCGGCCGACCGACCTGTTCGGCCCAGTCGTCCACGAAGTAGGCGCACTCGGCCGCCCACACCTGGCCGAACCGGATCATGGCGGTCTCGTCCGCCCACGGCGACGGGAACGCGGGTTCGAGGCGATGCCCGAGGTCGCCGAGGAGTCGCGCGGCGGCCTCGACCGCAGCGACGCACTCGCGGTGGACCGTGGACGTTCCGGTCGGATCGCGGTCGAGGATCCCGATCCGCAGGACACCGGGCTCGGCGCCGACGTCCTCGAGGTAGGCGCCGGTGCGCGGTGCGCGCGCCGCGCCGACGCGGCGCGGCGCGCCGGTGACGTCGAGCACCGCCGCCGTGTCGCGCACCGAGCGCGTGACCACGTGCTCGGCGATCAAGAAGTTGGAGATCTCGTTGAGGCCACCGCCGACGGGTACGCGACCCCGCGTGGGCTTGAGCCCGACGAGACCGCAGCACGACGCAGGGATGCGGATCGAGCCACCCCCGTCGTTCGCGTGCGCGACCGCGACCATCCGGCTCGCGACCGCGGCGGCGGAGCCCCCGCTCGACCCGCCCGGCGTCGTCCCCGGGCGCCATGGGTTGTGCGTCGGGCCGTAGCTCTCGGGCTCGGTGGTGGGGAGCAGACCGAGCTCGGGCGTGTTGGTGCGACCGAGGACGATGAAGCCGGCGTCGAGGAAGCGTCGCGCGAGGGCGTCGGTCGTGGGCGCGCGGTAGTCGGCGTCGCGGAGGAACCGCATGCCCTCGTGGAGCGGTTCGCCCGCGACCTGGGCGCTCAGGTCCTTCAGGAGGAGCGGTACGCCGCGAAACGGCGCGTCGGGTGCGCCCGCGGCGGTCTCGGCCTCGCCGACCGCCGCGTCGAACCGCTCGCGGATCACGGCGTTGAGGGCCGGGTTGACCGCGTCGATCCGGGCGATCGCGGCGTCGACCAACTCCACCGGAGAGACGGCGCCCGACCGGACCAGGTCGGCCTGGGCGACGGCATCGAGGGCAGCAGGGTCCATGGGCCGACCCTACTGACGCACGGTCACCATCCGCGGAGGTCGACCGGCCACGTGTCGGACACCTCGGCGCCGTCGACGACGTGCATCCGCTCGTGGTACGCGACGGTGGGGTCGACGTGCGCGGGCCAGACGCGGACGCGGTCACCGACACGTACCGGCTCGGACGGTTGGAACGTGATGTGCTCGTCGGACACCACGAGGACCCGCGCGCCGTCGATCGCGGGGTTGCCGTGGTCCATGCCGAGGGCCTTGAGCCCGCAGTCGACGACCGCGTAGTCGGGCGACACGCTCACGACCGTCGTGTGCACCCACAGCGCGGGGACGAACGCGGGAACGAGTGGCGCGAACGCCGTGTCCATCAGGGCGTACGAGCCGGCCTGGATCTCGGTCGCGACGTCGTTCAGGTCGTAGGTCCCCGTGGCGCCGGCCGAGACGACGTCCCCGCCCACCTCGTCGTGCGCAGCGGCGAGGATGCCCATCGCCGCGTCGGTCGCGGTCTTGCGCTCCACGCGGTCGGCGAAGAGGTATGCGTGACCCTCGTAGCCCATGACGCCCCGGACGCTGAGGCCGGCGCCGCGGGCCAGATCGGCGATCCGGGCGGCGTCCGCGGGAGCGCACCCGCACCGCGGGAGTCCGACGTTCACGTCGACCAGCACTTCGCGGATCCCGTGGGTCGCGGCCGCGTCCACCGTCTCCTCCGAGTCCACCGCGACCGTGACGCGCGCGCCGCAGTGTGCCATCGCGGCGAGGCGCACCGGGTCGAGCGTCTCGTTGGCCAGCAGGAGGTCCTCGCCGAGGCCCGCGGCCGCCAACCCGATCACCTCCCGCGGCGTGGCGGCGGTGAACCCGTGGTGCCCTGCCGCGAGCTGTCGGGCGGCCAGCGCGGTCGTCTTGTGAGCCTTCACGTGGGGGCGGCACCCTGTTCCGGGCCGCGCCGCCGCCATCGTCGCCAGATTGGCCTCGAGCGCGGGCCCGTCCACCACGAGCGCCGGAGTCGGCAGATCGTTCAGACGCACGGCGGGAGCGCCACCATCCGGCTGCGTCGGGGAGGTCGGTGCATGTGCGCGAGCATGGCAGACGAACGAGGGAGTCGGAGTGGACGAGATGCGCGCTGCCGGGTGGTATCCGGACCCGTGGGGAACCGATGCCGAGCGGTATTTCGACGGATCGGCGTGGGCCCGCGACACGCGCCGTGACGGATCCGACGAGGGTGTCGCGCCGAGCGCACCCGTCGATCCGGCGGCACGGCCGGTGCCGGCACCGCCGGCCTCTGCCGAGGCACCCGAGGGCACACCCGCGGCCGGTGGTGTCCCCGCGGGCTGGCACCGGGATCCGTGGGGCCTCGCCGCCCTGCGGTGGTGGGACGGGTCGACCTGGACGGGGCACGTCAGCGGTCCGCCCGCGACCAAGCCGGTCGACGTCGTGGCCGAGCGCTCACTGGCGCGCTGGGTGCGCCCGGCGCTCCTCGGTGGCGGGATCGCCCAGGCGATCGGCCTGGTGGCCTCGGTTCCGCAGGCCCAGTGGGTCGTGGACCACTGGGAGGAGATCACCCGACCCAACGGAGGTTCGGTGCCTCAGATGCCCGCGTCGACGGCCGCGAGCCTTTCGCAGCTCGCGTTTCTCATCGGGATCGTCGTCGGCGTGCTGTTCCTCCTCTGGTTCTACCGAGCGGCCAGCACGGGCTGGTCGTCGGGCCTCCCGGCGCGTCGTGGTCCCGCCATGGCGACGCTCTCGTTCATCATCCCGGTCGTCAACCTCTGGTGGCCCTACCAGGCGACGCTCGACATGGTGCCGGCCACGGATTCGCGCCGGAGCGTGATCCGGTGGTGGTGGGTGTTGTGGCTGGCCGGCACGCTCTGCGGCCTGCTCATCTACCCGACCGCGGCCATTTCCAACGAGACCGCGGCGAGGATCGTCGCTGCCGTCGGCGCGGTCGCGATGCTGGGCGCCGCGTTCGCGGCGCGCGCCGTGGTCGAGTTGGTCACGTCGACCCACGAGCACCTGGCCGGATCGACGGTCACCTCCGCCTGACCGTCCGGCGGTCTCGTCAGGTGCCGGTCCAGCGAGGCTCACGCTTCTCGGCGAACGCGGTTGCGCCTTCGATGGAGTCCTTGGAGCTGAACACCTCGAGTGCGAGCTCGGTGTTGCGGGCCCACGCCTCCTGGTCGGAGAGGTCGCTGGCCTCGCGCACCATG
The DNA here is from genome assembly GCA_963752335.1 of uncultured Acidimicrobiia bacterium. Taxonomy (GTDB): domain Bacteria; phylum Actinomycetota; class Acidimicrobiia; order IMCC26256; family JAENVU01; genus JAENVU01. The sequence goes on from CAVVXW010000003.1 coordinate 672,603, forward strand.
CGTAGGGAGTTCTTGATCGCGAGTGGTCCGTTGGCGGCGATTCGCCCCGCGAGCTCCAACGCCGCGTCCACGACCTCGGCCTCGGGGACCACCCGGTTCACGAGCCCGAGCTGGTGAGCTCGCGACGCCTCGATCGGGTCGCCGGTGATCGCGATCTCGGTGGCCAGTGCGGTCGGGATGCGCTTGGGGAGCCGGATGAGCCCGCCGGCGGCTGCGAACAGGCCGCGCTTCACCTCGGGCAGGCCGAAGGTCGCGTGCTCCGCCGCGACGACGAGGTCGCACGAGAGGACGATCTCGAATCCGCCCGCCAGCGCCGGGCCGTTGACGGCCGCGATGATCGGCTTCGGGAAGTCGCGGGTGACGAGGCCCGCGAAGCTGCCGCGCTTGGTGGCCATCTCCCCGCCTCGGCCCGTCGCGACCAGCTTGAGGTCGGCGCCGGCGCAGAAGGTCGGGCCGTTTCCGGTGATCACGACCGCCTGGATCGCGTCGTCGGCCTCGAACTCGTCGAGCGCGGCCTCGACCCCGGTCGCGATGTCGTTGTTCACGGCGTTGCGGGCCTCGGGCCGGTTGAGCCGGATGACACCCACCCGGCCGGCGCGCTCGACGATGACTGCGGTCACGATTCCTCCTAGGACGGGTCGGCGGACGGTATCGGAAACCCGTCCGCCGCGATCTCGGTGGGTGCGATCTCGGTGGGGGGAAGCTCGAGCGCGTCCGCGAAGCGTGGGTTGCGCAGGCGCATCAGACCGAGCGCGAGCAGCATCAGGCCCGCCGCGATCAGCGTCGTCTCGCGGAGCCCGATCTGCTTGGCGACCGCGCCCTGGATCACCGAGCCCAGCGGGTAGAGCGTGCCGAGCACCACGGCCACGAGGCTGACCACGCGGCCGCGGATCGCCGCCGGCGCCCGGATCTGGGCGATGCTCATGAAGCTCGAGAGCGCCCCGAGGTAGATGAACCCGACGAAGAAGAGCGCGACCGCGGTGAGCGCCAGGCTGGGCATGACGGCATACACGCCGAGCACGCCGGGGAGCGCCCAGAGGACGCCGAGCAGCATCCGCCGGTTGCCGAAGCGCGCGGTGAGGTTGCCGAACAGCAGCCCCATCGTCACGGCGCCGATTCCCTGCGCGGTGACGAGCGTCGACGTCCCGGACTTGCCTGCGTCGAGGACGATCTGGGACATCGCCGGGATCAGGGCGATGAAGGGCGCGGCGAGGAACGTGTTGACGAACATGTACCCCATCACGACCCGCAGCCCGGGGTCCCGGCGCACGTAGCTCACGCCCTGGGCGATCGAGCGGCGGATGCTCAGGCCGTTGTGGCTCGGGGGCGGCAGGCGGAGCATTGCGATGGCGGCGATGACGGCGAGGAAGCTCGCGGCGTTGATGCCGAACGCCCATGCGTATCCGCCCGCGGCGATCGCGATCCCGGCACCGACCGGTCCGATGACCCGGCCGAGGTTCCACTGCGCGCTCGAGAGCGCGACCGCACCGACGAGGTCTTCGGGCGGGACGAGGTCGGGGAGGACCGACTGGTAGGTGGGGAACCCGATCGCGTTCGCGCATCCGCCGCCGAACACGATGAGCGTCACGATCGCCGGGCTCGGGTCACCGACCGCGGCGAGCACGGTGAGGAGCACCGCGAGCGCGGTCTGCACGGTCGTGGTCGTCAGGAACAACGTCTTGCGGGGCACGCGGTCGGCGAGCGCACCCCCGACGGGACCGAGCAGGGCGCCGGGCGCGAACTCGGCGGCCGCGACGAGCCCGGTCCAGGCCGGGTTGTGGGTCGCGGCGGTGACGTAGATGCCGACCGCCACGGACTGCATCCACGTCCCGACGTTGGACAGGAATGCGCCGGTCCAGAACGCCGCGAAGACGCGGTGGCGGAACGGGGCGAACGGCGTGGTCATGGAGCCCGCACGGTACCTGGCCGCACGCCGGGGGCAGAGCCTGGGATCAGCCGGTGAAGGCCTCGGCACGCGGGGCGAAGATCGCCATCACGACCAGCTCCGGATGCACGACGCCTTCCCAGTCGAACGCCCGGATCTGGTCGAGGCTGCGCCGGCCGGTCGCGGCGCGGAGCAGCTCGAACGCGGACGTGCGCAGGACCGTTCCGGGCTCCGCGGCGGCCCAGGTGAAGGACCACAGGTCGGTCTCGATGCGGAGCCCGTCGTGCTGCTCCGAGAACGCCATCCCCATCCACTGCGCGAGCCAGGCACTTCCCGACGTGCACGGCGTCCGAGTCCCGTGCGCCCGGCTGTCCGAGCGCGTCGCGGATGTCGTGCTCGTGGGTGACCGCGTCACCCACCATCTGGCCCGCGGTGGCGCCGAAGCTCGGGATCATCGGTTCGATCGTGGGTGCGTTGGCGTCCCACTCGGCCAGCACCTCCGAGGTCGGTACCGCGCGCCGGGCGGCCACCTGGGCCTCGGTCCACGCGTCGGTGGCGACCCCGTCGACCCGACCCTCGAGCACGTCGGTCGTGATGCCGACGACGTGCGACAGCACGTCGTGGACGCGCCATGCGGGCGTCGCGGGAGCGGTCGCCTGGAGCTGATCCTGTGTGGCGCCGCGCAGGAGCGCGCCGACGCGTTCGCGCACGCCGCGATACGCGGTCGAGAGATCGGGAAGCGGGATGTCGGTCATGATCCTCCCCCGAGGGTGGCTCAGTCGCCCCGGATGCGGCCGGCGCATTCGAGCACACGCGCGATCACCTCGTCCTCGCCGGGGATCCGCCGGTCCTCCATCACCACCCGGCCGTCGATCACGACCGTCTCGATGGCCCCGCTCGCGCCCGAGTACACGAGCGCGTCGACCAGTGGCGCCGGGCGCGAGCTCGATCGCCGTCGCGTGTGGACGAGGGAGAAGTCGGCCGGGGCACCGACCGCGATCGGGGAGCCGCCGAGGAACGGCGCCGCGGCGCCCGTGGCGATGGCCCATGCCTCGGAGGCCGGCAGGAGCGCCGGGTCCCCGCTCGCGTGCTTCTGGAGGAGCGCGAGCTGCTTGACCTCGGCGAGCAGGTCCAGGCTGTTGTTGGACGCCACGCCGTCGGTCCCGATCCCGATCGGGATCCCGGCTCGGTGGGCGGCCGGATAGGGAAAGACGCGTCCGACGGTGAGCTTCATGTTCGAGCTCGGGTTGGTGACGATCGTCGCACCGCGGTCCGCGACGAGCGCGAGCTCCGCGTCGTCGAGCCAGACACCGTGCGCGAGCACGGTGCGACCGGTGAGCAGGCCCACGCGGTCCAGGTACTCCGCGGGGCGGCACCCGTGCTCGGCGATGCAGTCCGTCACCTCCCGCTCGGTCTCCGCGAGGTGGATCTGGACCGGGACCCCACCCGACTCCGACAGTCCGGCGATGAGGCGCAGGGTGGGCTCGTCGACCGTGTAGATCGCGTGCGGCCCGAGGCTCGGCGTGACCTGGGGCCCGAAGTCCGCGAGCCGTGCGAGCCCTTCGGGGGCGGCCTCCGGCCGCGCTTCGTCGGGCGCACCGTCGAAGCTCAGGAAGACCTGGCTGACGGTGGCGCGCATCCCGCTGTCGACGACGGCGCGGGCGACCTCGAACTGGAACCAGTACATGTCCCAGAAGTGCGTGGTGCCGGAGCGGATCATCTCGAGGCACGCGAGGCGGGTGCCCCAGTAGACGTCGTCGGCGGTGATGCGCGGCTTCCGCCGGCCAGATGCGCGGTCTCGAGCCACTCCATGAGCGGCAGGTCGTCGCCCGAACCCCGCAGCAGCGTCATCGCGGCGTGGCCGTGGCCGTTGACCAGCCCGGGGACGACGGCGGGCCGCGCCCGGCGACGACCTGATCGGTCGGATCGGGGACGACGTCGGGCCCGAGCGCGGCAATCTGCCCGTCGACCGCGCGGATCGCGACCGCGCCGCCGTCGAGGCGGACGTCGGTGACGCAGAGGCTCACGGCGCCACCACGAGCACCGGGAGCACCGCGTCGAGGTCCGCGATCAGGCGGGCCCGGTTGGCTGGCGACTCCCGCATTGAACTCGTCGATCGTGAGCGGCGCGGTCCCGAGGCCGTTGGCGAGGTTGTCCACCACGCAGATCGCGGCGTACGCCAGCTTCACCTCGGTCGCGACGATGCACTCCGCCGCCACCGTCATGCCCACGAGGTCGGCCACGTGCGTGAGGGCGCGCACCTCGGCCGGGGTCTCGAACCGGGGTCCACGCGTCTGTGCGTAGATTCCGCCGTCGACGAGGCGGGTGTCGGTCGTGTCGTGCCAGGCGTCGCGCACGCGCTCGCTCCACGCCGGGTCGAAGCCGGGCACGACGTGGCTCTGCGGGTCGTCGTGGAAGGCGGTCGTCTCGTGCGGTGCGTAGAAGTCGTCGACGACCACGAACGTACCGACGGGCCAGTCCAACCGCAGGCTGCCGACCGACGAGATCGCGAGCACCGGTCGACGCCCGCCCCGAGGAGCGCCCGGAAGTTGGCCGCGTGGTCGATGCGGTGCGGCGGTGCCCACTCGTGGAGGCCGTGCCGCTGCAGGACGACGGCGCTCCCGCCGGCGGGGAACCCGACCTCGATGACCGCGACCCCGGCGTGCTCGACCACGGTGCCGCCGCGTGCGAACTCGCTCTCTCGCAGCGCAGATCCGGCGATCACCCCGAGCTTGCCGCCGCCGACCATCGCCGCGCAGGGTACCTGCGCGTGGACGTTCGACGGCGGTGCCGGGCGTCAGCCGGAGGCGAGGGTGCGCCAGAGGGCGGGGTAGCTGCGGTACTCCAGCCCGGGCTGGACGTAGCCGGAGCGGATGAGCTCCTCGTGCAGCCGCGGGAGGTTGCGCATCGGGATCCCGGAGTCCACGTGGTGGGCGAGGTGCCACCCCGTGAAGTACGGGACGATCGTGAGCCGTGCCGGCCAGTGCTGGCGGACGGAGTGCGTGGTCTCGCGGCGGTCGGCCGAGTGCTGCATCCCGCCGTGCTCGGCGATCGAGCGGAGCCGGTTGATCACCCGCCAGACCGTCAGGTGGGGGAGGAACCACAGGATGAAGTACATCCACGGGTGTCCGAACGCGGTGAAGAGGGCGAACATCACGACCTGCGCCACGAGAATTCCTCGCGCCTGCCCGCGGACCTTGGCGTTCTCGGCCACCACACCGCGGAAGAGACCACGGGTCAGCTTCCAGCCGGTGATGCCGAGCGCGTCGCGGCGCAGCTTGCGGAACATGGAATCGCGAGGGATCGGATAGCCGCGGTACAGCGGGATGTCCGGCTCGTTCGGCCCGAACTCCTCGCGGTGGTGCGCCATGTGTCCGCGCCGGTAGAGGTCGATGGGAACGAACGCCGGGAAGGCGATGAGCCACTTCCCGAAGAAGTCGTTGGCCTTGCGGTTCGCGAACAGCAGCCGGTGGGCGGCCTCGTGCATGAGGATCGCGAAGCGGGCGTGGATCGGGCCCATCACGAGGAACGCAGCGATCCAGACGAACACGTTGTCCGCCCTCGCGGTGACCACGAAGATCCCGATCGTCACGGCAAGGAGCAGGACCGCGTTCAGGACGTTGCGAGGGTCGGGATGCGACGCAACTCGTCGCGCAGTTCGGGCTTGGGCTTGCCCGTCGGTGCGATGGGACCGTTCGGATCCGGTGCGACGAGGAGGTCGGGTTCCGGGATCACGGTGGCGACCACGCCTGGGACGTTACGTTGATTACAACAAATGACGCAATCACGTAACAACGAGTCGCGTCGAGCCGGACCGGTCCGCCGGCCGCTCTCGGCGCGATCGGTCATGGCGTCGCTGCTGCTCGGGCGACGGTCGGCGCAGGCACGGGGCCGGGACCTCGTGCGCTGGTGCGGACTCTTCGGTATCGCACCCGGGACCGCGCGGGTCGCGTTGCACCGCATGACCGCGGCGGGCGAGCTGGCCCGCAGCCGGCGACCGCTACGAGCTCGTCGGTGGGCTCGCCCGCCGCCAGGAGGAGCAGGAGTCCGCGCTGGCGCCGTCGCGGCGTCGGTGGTCGGGCACGTGGCGGATGGCGGTCGCGGTCGGCGACGCCCGATCGGCCTCGGTGCGCGCGGAGATGCGGGCCGCGTTCCGTCGGGCTCGGATCGCCGAGTGGCGTGAGGGCGTATGGGTCCGACCCGACAACGTCGCGTCTGATCGAGGACCCGCGTGCGCGTGGCTCGACGTCCGACCCGACGAGGACCCGGTCGCGCTGGCCGCGCGCTGTTCGCCCGCCGCGGGCAGTCGGGCGGCGGAGGCTCGTGCCATGGGGACGACTCGCGTCCGAGACCCAGCGGCTCGAGACGGCCGGGATCGATGCGCTCGCTCCGGCCTTCCTCGCCGGCGCGGCCGCCCTGCGTCACATCCGCGCCGATCCCTGCTCCCGGCGGCGCTGTCGCGCCGCCTGGCCGGGCAAGCGAACTGCGTGCGCGCTACGTGGCGTACCAGCGAACCTTCGCGCGCCGTGGCGCGGGACTGGTTCCGCGGCTCAGTAGCGGAGGTCGGCGACGCAGGCCGAAGTGGTCCGAGCCGTACACCCCGTCGACCGGCGTGTCGCCGAGCAGCTCGGCGTGCGCGGTGGCCGACGCCGCCGAGCTTGGGGTGGCCGACGAGGACGTAGTCGATCCGGCGGTCGACGTCGAGGCTCGTCGCCGCCCACGGGTTGGTGTTCGACCAGGTGAAGCCGGGACCGTCGCCGGCGTGGACCCACGCGTCGCGGAACCAGATCCCGGGACCGGGGTCGCGGCGTGGCCGGTGAGCATCCGGATCTCGTCGGTGTCGGGCTCCGCGTTCAGGTCGCCGCCGAGGATGCGGGCAACGCACGCGGTCGGGTCTCGCGGGCGAACTCGCAGATGGCCCGGACCTGTTCCTGGCGGATCGCGCCGTGGTCCTCCCGCCAGGACAGGTGCGCGCAGAAGGCCTGGATGGGGCCGCGCGGCCCGTCGATCTCGGCGAAGACACAGAGCCGTTCCTCGCCGTCGTCGTCGCGGGAGCCGTTGGGCGCGTCGCGCGGCAGCGTGCGGACTTCGGACCCGCGATCGGCCAGCGGCTGAGGATCGCGTTCCCGGCGTGGACGCCGTCGGCGAAGATGAGGTTCGATGCATGGACGTGCTCGTAGCCGCCGAGCGCGGCGGCGAGCTCCTCGGCCTGGGAGCGCCCGCCCGGCTCGTCCCACACCTCGACGAGGAGCACATGTCCGGTGCCACGGCGTTCAGCTGCGCCTCGATCGATCGGCCGCCCGTACTTCCCACGCGGCGTAGCGCGCCCAGATGTTCCACGCCGCGACGCGCATCGTCGTGTCGACGAGCGGTCCGAACCCGGATCGAACGGTGCGAGGTCGGCATGAACGCTGACACCTGCGTCGTCGGCAACTGCGACGGGGTGAACGCGCACGGCATGCGCTTGATGCCGTGGATGAAGGTGGACTGGAGGATCTCGGGTTCGCCGTGATCGCCAGGTCGGGCAGCGGTTGAAGAGCTGCTCGAACATCACCCGGATCTCGCGCCGGGCGAGGTTGGCGCCGAGGCAGAAGTGCGGCCCGCCGCCGCCGTAGCCGACGTGCGGGTTCGGCGAGCGGGTGATGTCGAAGCGGTACGGGTCGGTGAAGGTGTGCTCGTCGCGGTTCGCCGAGTTGAACCACATGACGATCTTCTCGCCCTCGGCGATCGGCTGTCCGCCGATCTCGGTGTCCTGGGTGGCGGTGCGGCGGAAGTGGATCACCGGCGACGCCCACCGCACGATCTCCTCGACCGCGTTCTGCCGCGTGCGTCTCGAAGTCCTCGGCCCACAGTGCGCGCTGGTCGGGGTCTCGTGCAGCGCCCACATGCCGTGACTGATCGCGGTGCGGGTGGTCTCGTTGCCGGCGACGACGAGGAGGATGAAGAACGACGCGAACTCCGGAACGGTCAGGCGTTCGCCGTCGACCTCGGCCTGCATGAGGATCGTCGCGATGTCGTCGGGGGGGTTCGCGAGCCGGTGCTCGCCGAGTTCCATCGCCATCTGGTGCAGCGTCATGAACGCGGCCATGAGGTCTTCCATCGTCTGCACGTACTCCGGGTCGCCCACGCCGAGGATCACGTTGCTGGCTTCGAAGACGTCTGGCGCTCCGATGGCGGCACGCCGACCATGTCGCAGACGATCGCGAGCGGCATCGGGGCGGCGATCTCGGCCACGAAGTCGCATTCGCCCTTCTCGGCGACCGCATCGATGACTCGGTGGTCCGCTCGCGCACGTGTCGAGGAGCGCCGCCGAGCGACTTCGGGGTGAAGCCATGGTTCACGAGACTGCGCAACTTCTTGTGGCGAGGGTCGTCCATGTTGATGATCGAGCCGAGGAACTCCGCGATGCCTCGGGAAGGTCGCCGATGTTGGTGCCACCCCGGCCCGAGCAGAACAGCTCGGGTGCCGGCTGGCGTACATGACGTCGTCGAAGCGGGGAGAGCGACCAGTATCCGGGGCCCGGAGGAAAATCGGGCCCGTATTCGGGCTCCGGGTAGAAGGTGATCGGTGCGTCGTCGCCAGGCGCGGAACCCGCCTCGCGCTCGGCCTCCGGCGCGGCCCAGAACTCGGGCTTGCTCAGTGCGACATCGTCAACGATGGACATGGGGGTTCTCCTCGGGTGGTTGGCGACGGTAGCGTGCCCGGCCGATGCGCTACTCCGTGGGGCTTCCTGTCGACCATGTCGTCCGCCGGACGAGTTCGTGACCGGTGACGCGGTCGCCGAGATGGCGGCGGCGGTGGAGGCGGCCGGGCTCGACGCGGTGTTCGTCACCGACCATCCGGCGCCTGACGACCGCTGGCTGGAGGGTGGCGGCCATCAGGCCCAGGATCCGTTGGTGGCGCTGCGTTCGCGGCGGCGGCGACCTGGAGGGTGATGCTTCATACCCACGTCTTCGTCGCGGCTACCGGAACCCGTTCCTCGCCGCCAAGGGGGTGGCCACCCTCCAGAACCTGTCCGGCGGCCGGGCGATCCTCGGGGTGGCCGCGGGATATCTCAGTCCGGAGTTCGCTGCCCTCGGGGTGGACTTCGACGCTCGCAACGAGCTGCTCGACGAGACGATCACCATGATGCGTCGCGCGTGGACCGAGGATGGCGTCGCGGTCGACTCGCGCCGTGTCCACCGCCCGCGGGGTCACCCAACTCCCGCACCCGTGCCGATCCCCATATGGATCGGCGGGAACAGCACCCGCGCCCTGCGTCGTGCGGTCGAGATCGGTGACGGCTGGTCGCCGTTCCCCAACCCACCGGCGGCGTCGCGCGCCATGAAGACGCCTGCGATCACCAACCTCGACGAGTTCGCGGCGCGGCTCGGCGTGGCCCGCACGTACGCGGGCGAGATCGGTCGGATCGAGCCGCTCACGATCTGCTTCGCGCCGTTCACCCGGCAGACGACCACTCGGCCTTCGCCGATCTCGGGGTGGAGTGGCTCGCGGTGCAGTTCGACGGGTGCACGACTCGCGGCGAATGGCTCGGACGCCTCGGCGAGTTCGCCGCCCGCGTCTGGCCCGACCGCTGCTCAGCCGAGCTGTTCTGCCGCTGCCTCTTGGAGCTCGTCGCGGAAGTCCGGGTGGGCGATGGCGGCCAGCGCGCGCGCCCGCTCGCGCACGGTCTTGCCCCGCAGCTCGGCGACGCCGTGCTCGGTGATGACCACGTCGAGCTGGTGGCGGGGCGTGGTGACGATCGTCCCCGGCGCAGGCTCGGCGACGAGCCGCGAGATCGCGACCGCCGTCGAGGGTCGACGTGGACGGCAGGCAGATGAGCGAGCGGTCCTCGAGCTCGAGCCCGACGGCGCGATGAAGTCCTCGTGGCCGCCGATGCCCGAGTACTGGCGGCAGCTGACGGTGTCGGCCACGACCTGGCCGGCGAGGTCGATGCGTGACCGCGCCGTTGATCATCACCATCTTGTGGTTGCGCGGCGATGACCTCGGGCGAGTTCACGAGGTCGACCGGCAGGAAGCGCACGACTCGTCGCCGTCGAGCCACTCGTAGAGCTCGGGGATGCCGGCCGCGAAGGTGGTGATCGAGAAGCCGTCGTAGATGCCCTTGCGGGGGTTGGTGACCTTGCCGGCCTGGTGCAGGCGCATCAGCCCGGTGGTGAACATCTCCGAGTGGATGCCGTAGTCGCCGCCGTCGCCCTCGGCGAGCAGGGGCCACGACGTCGACGGGATGCCGCCGATGCCGGTCTGCAGCGTGGCGCCGTCGGGGACGAAGCGGCCGGCGAGCTCGGCGATGGCCCGCTCGACGTCGGTCGGCTCGGCGTCGGCGAAGCACGAAGGGGTCCCGGTCGGTTTCACCAGCACGTCGATCTCGTCGAGGTGCAGCCGGTGGGGGTGGTCGGGCCGATGCCGAAGGTGCGCGGGAACTTGGGGTTGGCCTCGACGATCAGCAGCCGGTCGGGGTCGGCGCCGCAGCGGTGCAGCTCGCGCGACGGTGGCGCCGGCGTGCAGCGAGAGGCTCAGGTAGCCGTCGGCGTCGGGCGGCGCGGCCGCCGTGGCCATGACGCGGGGCGAGCGCTGGGCGATGCGGGCGAAGCGCCGGAAGTCGGCGGGGACGAACTGGACGTCGGCGCCGGCGTCGCAGGAGGAACCGCTCGGCCGGCCCGAAGAACCCGTGAGGTAGTGCACGCTGGGCCTGAGGAACACCTCGTAGAGGTCGACGAGCAGCGCGCCGAAGACGGCAGGTCCTCCCAGTCGTCGCGCGCGCCGAGCGCGTGGAGGAACCCGCCGGGCTGGCCCGGTCCGAGCGGGACCGCCAGCGAGTCACGGGGTTCGCACTCGGCGCGTCGGCCTCGGACGGGGTCGCTCGGCTGGGTGGCATCGCCGCACGCTACGACCCGACCGGCGACTCCGCGACGGACCTCCGACCCTTTCGCGACGGCCGGAGGTCAGTGGCGCTCCGCCGCCCAGTCGCGGAACACCATGAGCAGGTGGTCGCGGGTCGCCGCGTCGATGGTCGAGACATCGGTGGTGCGCAGGCTGCCGACGGTCGCCACGACGACGCGGAACTGGTCGAGCACGTCGGCGCAGGCCGGGCACTCCGCGGTGTGGGCCTCGAACCGGGCGCGGTCCTCGGCGGTGAGCGCAGCCTCGAGGTACTCGGTGACCTGCTCGACGAGCTCCTGGCAGGCGAGGTCGTCGGACGTCGTCATGATCGCGGGCTCGTCGTGGGCGGATGTGGTGGCATCGGGATTCGGTCAATCCTCCTCGAAGTGCGCCTCGACCGCGGCCCGCAGCCTGGCACGACCACGGTGGAGGAGCACTCGTTGGTTCGTCTCGCTGAGGTCGAGGGCATTACAGACTTCGAAACTCGTCCAGCCCTCGAGGTCGCGAAGCCGCACGACCTCCTGCTGGGCGGGGGGAAGGCCGTCGAGCGTGGTCCGGATCACGTCGAGCGTCTCGTGGGCGAGGGCGCGGACCTCGGGGCGGTCGTGCCACCGCGCCGGGAAGACCGCCCAGTGGCCGGGGTACGGGTCGTCCGCCCCGCGGAAGCGCTCGACCGCGAAGGTCGGGTCCTCGTCGTCGGGGCCCAGGCTGGAGAACGGGACGCTGCGCTTGTCCACCGCGCCGCGGGTGCGCGGCGATGTTCATGAGGATGCGGAAGATCCAGGTCTTGAGCGACGAGCGGCCCTCGAAGCGGTCGATACCCCGCAAGACGCCGACCCAGGTGTCCTGGACGGCTTCCTCGGCGGCGACGTCCCGTACGCGACGTAGCTCCGCACAAACCGTCGGAGTGGCTCGTGATAGCGGTCGATGAGCTCGCGCAAAGCGTCGTAGGCTGGTGCGCCGCCGCGTCACCAGCTGGAGGTCGTCGCCGACCGGGGAGGTGATCCTGCGCCACCCCGGCATAGATGAATCGGAGCACCGGGTGATGCAATCCACCCGGCCGATCAGGGGCGCTCGTCGCCGCCGTGGTCGTCGTGCACGAGTCGCTTCCCCATGCTGACGGCGTCGTCCACTCGGAATCCGAGGTGCTCGTAGAACGCGAGGACCTCGGTGTTCGAGCCGCGCACCTGCAGGTTGATCTTCGGGCATCCGATCATCCGCAGCCGCCGCTCCGCCTCAGCGATCAGCGCCCGGCCGAGCCCCGCGGCCCGGTGCGCCGGGTCGACGGCGAGGTAGTTGATCCAGCCCCGGTGCCCGTCGTAGCCGGCCATCACGACCCCGACGACCTCGCCGGCGTGGCGGCCGATCAGGAACAGGTCGTCGTCCACCGCCACCTTGCGGGCGATGTGTCGCGAGGCGCGGGTCGTTCCAGGGGCGCAGGAGATCCGCCCGCGCCCACAGCCGGACGACTGCGTCCTCGTCCGCGGGAGCGAAGGTCCGGATCTCCACCGCAGGAGTGTGCCAGCCGCCCACGATAGGCCGCGCTTGGCGAGGCCCTTCGACGCGAGCCGGCGCAGCGAGCGCTCCAGCTCCTGCGCCAGGATCAGCTGCGCCGCGTCCTGGGCGATCGGGCGCAGCACGTCGAGCGCCTCCGCCAACTCCTGCGGGGTTCCACTCCCGGCGAAGGACTTCCCGGTCTCGCCCTCGAACAGCTTCACGAGGTCGTCGGCGCCCTTGGCCAACCGTCGAGCGGAGAACGTGCACCGGCGCTGCACGCCGATGTCGGTGTCAGCGCCCTGCGTCGAGCAGGCGCAGCGAGAGATCGAGCAGCGCACAAGCTGGGGCACCGAAGGGTGCCGTCGTCGTTCTGCACCAGCAATCCGCCGTCGACGAGCTCGCCCACAAGCCGGCGCGGGCGACCCTCGAGCAGCTCGTGCACCTCGCCCAGGGACATGGTAGCGGCTTCGTCGTCGGCCCAGGCGGCGCGGAGCACCTCGTCGAGGCCCGAGCCATTCCGAGGGGACCGAGCGATGAGGGCGGTCCTTGCCGAGAGAGAGTCCTTCGATCGCCTCCAGCTTCAACCACGCGCCTGGAGATCCCGCGATGAGCTCGAGCCGTTCGAGGTACGCGGTGGTGTACCGGGCGTCGCGGCCCTCCTTGCGGGGGTCGCGGGAGCACGCCTTCGGACTGGTAGTAGCGGATGGTGCGGGGCGTGACGCCGGAGCGCTCGCGGTTACCGTCGATCCCGATCTCGCCGCTGCCCGCCGCCTTCGCCCGCCGACGCCTCGGAGGTGGTCATGGACCCAGTCTGGCACACACTGTGACAGCGATCACTGTCAAGTAAACCTTGACAGTGAACACTGGCAGAGTCATGGTGGGGTGCATGCAGAGACACCGCCAAGAAGGCACTCCAGCTCGTGGCCGCCTCCGAGCGGCTCACCCTCGACCCGTTCAGGGAGGTGGACTGGTAGCTCGATTCACCGACGACTCGGTCTATCCATCTGCCTCCCGAGTGGCTCCCGCTCCTCGGCACACGGGGTGTGGGACGCCATGACCGAGCCCGAGCGTCGGACCTACAGCCGTCACGAGTGTGCCGCGGTGTGCGCCGCCGGCATCTGGTTCGAGAACGGCTGATGCAGTCGTGTTGCGCCACCTCGCGGAGCTGCCCGTCACCCGCCGTCCCACCGCTACCTGCTCGTGGAGGTGGCCGACGAGTGCCGGCACTCGACGATGTTCGGCGAGTACATCCGCCGGGCCGGGATCCGGCCTACGCGCCGGTGACGGCCCCGAGCGAGCTGGCGGACGTGGACTGTCCGGCGGTCGGGCGATGGGCTACCTCCTCATCCTCGCGGTGGAGGAACTGCTCGACGTCTGTAACCGTGCCACGATGAGGGACGAGCGCCTCCACCCGGTGTCCCGCCAGATCGCGAAGCTGCACGTGGTCGAGGAGGCGCGCCACGTGAGCTTCGCGAAGACCTACCTCACCGAGCTCTGGCCGACCCTCACGGACAGGAGCGCGCCGCGGCGGCCGAGCTCGCGCCGATCGCGGTCGCGCAACGTGGCCGGACTCATGGTACGACCCCGGTCTACGAGGAGCTCGGCATCGACGGCGGTGGCGACATCGCCCACGAGAACCCCCGCCACCGGGCACGCTATCGTCGCCGACCTTGCCGACTTCACCGCGTTCCTGGGCGAGCTCGGCGTGATCGACGGGCTCCAACCGCACCGGATGGGTGGAGCGGGGCCTCGCCGCTTGAGCGTGACCGGACCCTCGGTAGGGTCGGGTCGATGACCAACGCGGAGCCGGTGCGGGTGCTCAGTGTCTGCGGGAGCCTCCAGGCCCGCTCGTTCAACCGGGCGGCGCTCGATGTGGTGCAGGCCGCGTTGTCGGGCCATCGCGCGGTCGTCGACGTCTACGAGGGGCTGCACGCGATCCCACCGTTCGACCCGGACTGCACTGACTCCGCCGGTGGCACGGTCGACGAATGGCGAGAGCAGATCGGGGCGGCGGACGTGGTGTTGCTCGCCTCTCCCGAGTACGCGGGATCGCTCGCGGGCGTCGTCAAGAACGCGCTCGACTGGGTCGTCGGCTCGGGCGAGCTCTCCACCAAGCCCGTCGCCTTGATCAGTGCCGGCACCTCCGGCAGCGCACACGCCCGCGCCGCGCTCGTACGGACGCTCACCTGGCAGGGGGCCCACGTCCTTGCCAGCGTCGGGATCGAGGCGCCCCGCACGAAGTCGGGCGCCGACGGCGCCATCACCGACTCGACGACGCTCGCGATGCTCGACGCCCTCGCGGCGCTCCTGCTGCGGATACCCACGATGGAGGCGGCCGAACGGCTCGATCGGGTCCACGCCGTCGTCGCCGATGCCGGCGTCGGACCGGACCACGTCGCGCCCCTGCCCTGAGCCGGCCGACCACGACCTCAGGTACGCGGCGTGACTGCCGACCAGGACCTGCGAGCGGCGATGGCGACGCTGCCCGTCCCGGAGCTGGGGACAGCCGTTCACCCGGGCCCCGGCGCTCGCCGACGCAGAGCGTCGCGATCGTCACGACCGCGGGTCTCCACCGCGCCGAGGAGGAGAGCTTCGGCCTGCTCGACGCCGCGTTCCGAGTGCTGCCGGCGGGGATCCGCCGACATCACCATGAGTCACAACAGCCAGAACTTCGACCGCAGCGGGATCATGCTCGACCGCAACGTGGTCTACCCGGTCGACCGGCTCGACGAGCTCGTGGCCGATGGGACGATCGGTTCGGTGTCACCGGCCAATCTCTCGTTCATGGGTGCACAGCAGGACCTCACCACGATCCTGCTCGACACCAGTTACCGGGCGGCCGAGGCTGCTCCTCCGGGCGCAGGGCACCGAGCGTGGTGCTCTTCACTCCGGTCTGACCGCTGTGCACGCGCACGGTCGGTGTGCTCTCGTACGTGTTCGAATCCGCTGGGCTCGCCACGGTCGCGTTGATCTCGATCCGCGAGGATGACGGCGCGCATGCCGATCCCACGCTGGCCTGTACTCTCGACTTCCCGCTCGGGCGGCCGTTGGGGAAGCCCGGGCGACGTGGCCTTCCAGCACCGCGTGCTCGCGGCCGCCTTCGCGCTGCTCGAGACGCGACCGAACCGACGCTCGCGACGTTCCCCGACGTCGTTGCCGACGAGGCCGACGTGCCGCTCGGCCTGCCCGATGCCGGCCCGGTTGGACACGTCGGTCCCGGCGTGGGTCGACGAGATGCGGGGGCTCCGGCCGGCGTACGACCGGGCCACCGCGGGCGGGGTGCGGACCACGCTCGACCCCGCGACGGTCGAGGCCGCGCTGCTCGCGGTTCGAGCAAGTGGTCGCGGGCACGCCGTGGGCGGAGGCTGAGATCCCCGACAACCCGCTCACCGCAGCCCTCGCGATCCGCGGGTACTACGAGCAGGCCGCGGCCGGCCTGGCCGAGCACGTGCCCGCCGCCCGCTCGGCCGAATCGTGGTTCGCACAGCAGACCCGACGGCGCGCTCCTGCACGACGCCCAGCGTGTAGTGCGCGACGCGAAGGCACCCCAGCCGTTCTGGTTCTACCTCTCCCGGCGAACCAGCACCGCCGCTGACGGCCGGATTCCTGGGCCGTGTGGGCGTGTTCTCGGCGCGAACACCGGTGCCGTGCTGCTCCCGCCCGGGGCCCTCGCGAACCTCCGGTGGTGGCACGTGGCGCGCGCCGAGGGCCTCGAGGCGGAGCTCCGGGGTCATGTCGCGGACCGTGCCGATCGCATTTCCCGTCGCTCGGCGCGGCACGGGTCACCCGGTTCGGTCCGCGGCACGTCGGGCTGGAGGCGCTCCTCAGACGAGCTCGGGGTCGGTCGTGACCGCCACCGGAGCGGGACCGTCGTGTGCGATCTCGCACCGCGTGCCAGCGCCTCGTCGAGCTGGCGAGCAGTGGTGACACGGATCCCGACTCGTCTGAGGAGCGCCTCCAGCCCGACGCGGACGCGGACCGAACCGGGTGACCGGTGCCACGCCGAGCGACGGGAAATGCGAACGGCACAGTCCACGCGACATGACCCCGGAGCTCCGCCTCGAGGCCCTCGGCAGACGCCACGCGCCGCCGCCGGAGGTTCGCGAGGGCCCGGGCGGGAGCAGCGCGGCACCAGTGTTCGCGCCGAGAACACGCCCACACGGCCCAGGAATCCGGCCGTCAGCGGCGGGGCTGGTCGGGGAGCAGGTAGAACCAGAACGGCTGGGGTGCTTCGCGTCGCGCGTGACACGCTGGGCGTCGTGCAGGAGCACGCCGGCCACGGTCTGCTGTGCGAACCACGATTCGGGGCGGGCGGCGGGCAGTGCTCGGCCAGGCCGGCCGCGGCCTGCTCGTAGCACCCGCGGATCGCGAGGGCTGCGGTGAGCGGGTTGTCGGGGATCTCAGCCTCCGCCCACGGCGTGCCCACGACCACTCGCTCGAACGCGAGCAGCGCGGCCTCGAGCCATCGCGGGGTCGAGCGCGGTCCGCACCCCGCCCGCGGTGGCCCAGTCGTACGCCAGCCGGAGCCCCCGGCATCTCGTCGACCGACGCCGGGACCGACGTGTCCAACCGGGCCGGCATCGGGCAGGCCAGCGGCACATCGGCCTCGTCGGCGACGACGTCGGGGAACGTCGCGAGCGTCGGTTCGGTCGCGGTCTCGAGCAGCGCGAAGGCGGCCGCGGCCGCGGTGCTGGAAGGCCACGTCGCCCGGCTTCCCAACGGCCGCCCGAGCGGGAAGTCGCAGTACAGGCCACGCGGGATCGGCATCCGCGCCGCCACCTCGCGCATCGAGATCAACGCGACCGTGGCGAGCCCAGCGGATTCGAACACGTACGAGAGCACACCGACCGTGGCGCGTGCACAGCGGTCAGACCGGAGTGAGCAGCACGACGTCGGTGCCCTGCGCCCGGAGGAGCTCGGCCGCCCGGGGCCCGGTGTCGAGCAGGATCGTGGTGAGGTCCTGCTGTGCACCCATGAACGAGAGATTGGCCGGTGACACCGAACCGATCGTCCCATCGGCCACGAGCTCGTCGAGCCGGTCGACCGGGTAGACCACGTTGCGGTCGAGCATGATCCCGCTGCGGTCGAAGTTCTGGCTGTTGTGACTCATGGTGATGTCGGCGGATCCCGCCGGCAGCACTCGGAACGCGGCGTCGAGCAGGCCGAAGCTCTCCTCCTCGGCGCGGTGGAGACCCGCGGTCGTGACGATCGCGACGCTCGCGTCGGCGAGCGCCGGGGCCCGGGTGAACGGGTGTCCCTCGAGCTCCGGGACGGGCAGCGTCGCCATCGCCGCTCGCAGGTCCTGGTCGGCAGTCACGCCGCGCACCCTAGGTCGTGGTCGGCCGGCTCAGGGCAGGGGCGCGACGTGGTCCGGTCCGACGCCGGCATCGGCGACGACGGCGTGGACCCGATCGAGCCGTTCGGCCGCCTCCATCGTGGGTATCCGCAGCAGGAGCGCCGCGAGGGCGTCGAGCATCGCGAGCGTCGTCGAGTCGGTGATGGCGCCGTCGGCGCCCGACTTCGTGCGGGGCGCCTCGATCCCGACGCTGGCAAGGACGTGGGCCCCCTGCCAGGTGAGCGTCCGTACGAGCGTGGCGCGGGCGTGCGCGCCGCCGGAGGTGCCGGCACTGATCAAGGCGACGGGCTTGGTGGAGAGCTCGCCCGAGCCGACGACCCAGTCGAGCGCGTTCTTGACGACGCCCGCGAGCGATCCCGCGTACTCGGGAGAGGCGAGCAACACCACGTCCGCCGCCCCGATCCGCGCTCGCCATTCGTCGACCGCGCCACCGGCGGAGTCAGTGCAGTCCGGGTCGAACGGTGGGATCCGCGCAGCCCCTCGTAGACGTCGACGACCCCGCGATGGCCCGACAACGCGGCCTGCACCACATCGAGCGCCGCCCGGTTGAACGAGCGGGCCTGGAGGCTCCCGCAGACACTGAGCACCCGCACCGGCTCCGCGTTGGTCATCGACCCGACCCTACCGAGGGGTCCGGTCGGCACGCTCAAGCGGCGAGGCCCCGCTCCACCCATCCGGTGCGGTTGGAGCCGTCGATCACGCCGAGCTCGCCCAGGAACGCGGTGAGCTTGGCAAGGTCGGCGACGATGCGCGCCCGGTGGCGGGGGTTCGCGCGGGCGATGTCGCCACCGCCGTCGATGCCGAGCTCCTCGTAGACCGTGTCGTTCACCATGAGTCCGGCGACGTAGCCGACCGCGATCGGCGCGAGGGCGGCGGCCTCGGCGCGCTCGGTGTCCGGGAGGGTCGGCCAGAGCTCGGTGAGGAAGGTCTTCGCGAAGCTCACGTGCCTCGCCTCCTCGAGCACGTGCAGCTTCGCCATCTGGCGCGACACCGGGTGGAGCGTGTCGTCACGCATGGCGGCACGGTTACATACGTCGAGCAGCTCCTCGACCGCGAGGATGAGGAGGTAGCCCATCGCTCGACCGCCGGGGAGCAGGTCCACGTCCTCCAGCCCGCTCGCCGCCGTCACCGGCGCGTAGGCCGGCGTCCCGGCGCGGCGGATGTACTCGCCGAACATCGTGGAGTGCCGGCACTCGTCGGCAACCTCCACGAGGAGGTAGCGGTGCGACGGGTCGGTGACGGGCAGCTCCGCGAGGTGGCGCAACACGATCTGCATGAGCTTGTTCTCGAACCAGATGCCGGCGGCGCACACCGCGGCACATTCGTGACGGCTGTAGGTCCGACGCTCGGCCTCGGTCATGGAGTCCCACACCCGCGTGCCGTGGAGCGGGAGCTTCTCGGGTGGGAGATGGAAGACCGAGTCGTCGGTGACATCGATCGACCAGTCGACCTCCCGGAACGGGTCGAGGGTGAGCCGCTCGGAGGCGGCCACCAGCTGGAGTGCCTTCTTGGCGGTGTTCTGCATGCACCCCACCATGACTCTGCCAGTGTTCACTGTCAAGGTTTACTTACAGTGATCGCTGTCACAGTGTGTGCCAGACTGGGTCCATGACCACCTCCGAGGCGTCGGCGGGCGAGGCGGCGGGCAGCGGCGAGATCGGGATCGACGGTCTCGCCGAGCGCTCCGGCGTCACGCCCCGCACCATCCGCTACTACCAGTCCGAAGGCGTGCTCCCGCGACCCCGCAAGGAGGGCCGCGACGCCCGGTACACCACCGCGCACCTCGAACGGCTCGAGCTCATCGCGGATCTCCAGGCGCGCGGTCTCAAGCTGGAGGCGATCAAGGACCTCGTCGGCAAGGACCGCCCTCATCGCTCGGTCTCGGAATGGCTCGGGCTCGACGAGGTGCTCCGCGCCGCCTGGGCCGACGACGAAGCCGCGACCATGTCCCTGGGCGAGGTGCACGAGCTGCTCGAGGGTCGCCCGCGCCGGCTCGTGGGCGAGCTCGTCGACGGCGGATTGCTGGTGCAGAACGACGACGGCACCTTCGGTGCCCCGAGTCGTGCGCTGCTCGATCTCTCGCTGCGCCTGCTCGACGCGGGCGTCAGCATCGACATCGGCGTGCGCGCCGCGGACGTTCTCCGCCGACGGTTGGCCAAGGGCGCCGACGACCTCGTGAAGCTGTTCGAGGGCGAGACCGGGAAGTCCTTCGCCGGGAGTGGAACCCCGCAGGAGTTGGCGGAGGCGCTCGACGCGCTGCGCCCGATCGCCCAGGACGCGGCGCAGCTGATCCTGGCGCAGGAGCTGGAGCGCTCGCTGCGCCGGCTCGCGTCGAAGGGCCGCGCCAAGCGCGGCTGATCGCGGGCGGCTGGCACACTCCTGCGGTGGAGATCCGGACCTTCGCTCCCGCGGACGAGGACGCAGTCGTCCGGCTGTGGGCGCGGGCGGATCTCCTGCGCCCCTGGAACGACCCGCGCCGCGACATCGCCCGCAAGGTGGCGGTGGACGACGACCTGTTCCTGATCGGCCGCCACGCCGGCGAGGTCGTCGGGGTCGTGATGGCCGGCTACGACGGGCACCGGGGCTGGATCAACTACCTCGCCGTCGACCCGGCGCACCGGGGCGCGGGGCTCGGCCGGGCGCTGATCGCTGAGGCGGAGCGGCGGCTGCGGATGATCGGATGCCCGAAGATCAACCTGCAGGTGCGCGGCTCGAACACCGAGGTCCTCGCGTTCTACGAGCACCTCGGATTCCGAGTGGACGACGCCGTCAGCATGGGGAAGCGACTCGTGCACGACGACCACGGCGGCGACGAGCGCCCCTGATCGGCCGGGTGGATTGCATCACCCGGTGGTCCGACCCATGATGCCCGGGTGGCGCAGGACGACCCCCCGGTCGGCGACGACCTCGAGCTGGTGACGCGCCTGCGCGCCGGTGACGACGACGCGTTCCGCGAGCTCATCGACCGCTATCACGAGCCACTCCGACGGTTCGCGCGCAGCTACGTCGCGACGGACGTCGCCGCCGAGGAAGCCGTCCAGGACACCTGGGTCGGCGTCTTGCGGGGTATCGACCGCTTCGAGGGCCGCTCGTCGCTCAAGACCTGGATCTTCCGCATCCTCATGAACATCGCGCGCACCCGCGGCGCCGCGGGACAAGCGCAGCGTCCCGTTCTCCAGCCTGGGCCCCGACGACGAGGACCCGACCTTCGCGGTCGAGCGCTTCCGCGGGGCGGACGACCCGTACCCCGGCCACTGGGCGGTCTTCCCGGCGCGGTGGCACGACCGCCCCGAGGTCCGCGCCCTCGCCCACGAGACGCTCGACGTGATCCGGACCACGCTCGACGGCCTTCCCCCCGCCCAGCAGGAGGTCGTGCGGCTTCGCGACCTCGAGGGCTGGACGAGTTTCGAAGTCTGTAATGCCCTCGACCTCAGCGAGACGAACCAACGAGTGCTCCTCCACCGTGGTCGCGCCAGGCTGCGGGCCGCGCTCGAGGCGCACTTCGAGGAGGATTGACCGAATCCCGATGCCACCACATCCGCCCACGACGAGCCCGCGATCATGACGACGTCCGACGACCTCGCCTGCCAGGAGCTCGTCGAGCAGGTCACCGAGTACCTCGAGGCTGCGCTCACCGCCGAGGACCGCGCCCGGTTCGAGGCCCACACCGCGGAGTGCCCGGCCTGCGCCGACGTGCTCGACCAGTTCCGCGTCGTCGTGGCGACCGTCGGCAGCCTGCGCACCACCGATGTCTCGACCATCGACGCGGCGACCCGCGACCACCTGCTCATGGTGTTCCGCGACTGGGCGGCGGAGCGCCACTGACCTCCGGCCGTCGCGAAAGGGTCGGAGGTCCGTCGCGGAGTCGCCGGTCGGGTCGTAGCGTGCGGCGATGCCACCCAGCCGAGCGACCCCGTCCGAGGCCACGCGCCGAGTGGAACCCCGTGACACGCTGGGGATCCCGCTCGGACCCGGCCAGCCCACGGCATTCCTCCACGCACTCGGCGCTCGGGACGACTGGGTCGACCTGACCGTCTTCGGGGCGTTGCTGGTGGACCTCTACGAGGTGTTCCTCCGTCCCGGTGTCCGCTACCTCTCGGGCTTCTTCGGACCGGCCGAGCGGTTCCTCGTGGACAGCGGCGGGCGGGTGGAGTTCGTCCCCGCGGACTTCCGGCGTTTCACCCGCATCGCCGAGCAGCTCAACCCGCGCGTCGTCGCGACCGTCGCGACCCCACCCGATGCGGACGGCTTCCTCTCCCTGTCGCTCCACGCGGGGGCGACGGTCGACGCGATCCACGCGGCCGGCGCCGATCCCGAACGCCTGCTCGTCGTCGAGACCAACGAGAGGTTCCCGCGGACGTTCGGGCTCCTGCCCGCGTATCCCCACCGGATCCACCTCGACGAGATCGACGTGCTCGTCGAATCCGATCGGGACCCCTTCGTGCTTCCCGACGTCGAGCCGAGCGCGGCCGACCGGGCGATCGCCGAGCACGTCAGGCCCCTGATCCCCGACGGGGCGACGCTCCAGACCGGCATCGGGGGGATCCCGTCGATGGTCGTGGGCCTGCTCGCCGAGGGCAACGGTGGGGACTACGGCGTGCACTCGGAGATGTTCACCACCGGGCTCATGCGCCTGCACGAGGCGGGCAAGGTGTCGAACCGCCACAAGGGCCAGTTCGACGACGTGTCGATCACGACCTTCGCCGCCGGCACCCAGGACCTCTACGACTGGCTGGACGTGAATCGCGACGTCGCCTTCCTCCCGGTCGACGTCGTCAACTCCCCTGAAGTCATCTCGAAGAACCGCACCATGGTGACGGTGAACGGCGCACTGACGGTGGACCTGATCGGCCAGGTCGTGGCCGACACGATCGGGGGCCGCCAGTTCTCCGGGATCGGCGGCCACGAGGACTTCATCGCGCAGTCGGGCTTGTCACTCGAGGACCGGTCGCTCGTCTGCCTGCGCGTCGACGTCGACGATCGACGGCGTCACCATCTCGCGGATCGCGCCGAGCCTGGCCGAGGGATGGATCGTGACGACACCCCGCCACCAGCTCGACCTCGTGGTCACCGAGCACGGTGTCGCGCACCTGCGCGGCCGCACCGTGCGGGAGCGGGCGCGCGCCCTCGCGGACATCGCCGCACCGCAGTTCCGTGACGAGCTCCACGACCGCGCTGAGCAGCTCGGCTAGCCCGGCCGGGGTCAGACCCGATCGGCGAACGCGGCGAGCCGGTCGAGCCACTCGGCGCGCGTGGTGCAGCCGTCGAACTGGACCGTGAGCCACTCGATCCCGAGTTCGCCGAACGCAGTGAGGTCGGCGTCGGGTCCGAACGGCGCGAAGCACACGGTGAGCGGCGTCGTCCGGCCGATCTCGGTGGCGTACGTACGGGCGATGTCGAGGCGCGCCGCGAGCTCCTCGAGGTTCGTGATCGCCGGCGTCTTGACGGCGCGCGAGGCGGCCGGTGGATTGGGGAACGGCGACCAGCCGTCGCCGATCTCGACCGCGCGCCGAAGTGCACGGGTGCTGTTCCCACCGATCCAGATCGGAACGGGCGCGGGGTGCGGAAGTTGTACCACTCCGCGCGCGCGGACACGGTTCGTGTCGACCGCGACCTCGTCCTGGGTCCAGGCGCGACGCATGATCGCGATCGAGGTGTCGAGCAGGTCGTTCCGGGCGTCGTAGTCCACACCCAGCGCCGCGAACTCGGGCTTGAGGTAGCCCGCGGCGACCCCGAGGATCACGCGACCGCCGGAGAGGTTCTGCAACGTCGCCACGCTCTTCGCGGCGAGGAACGGGTTCCGGTACGCCGCCACGTAGACGTGGGTGTGGAGCATGACCGTCCGGGTGGCCGCGGCCGCGAACGCGAGCGCGACCATCGGCTCCTGCGCGTGGTGACCCCCACCGTCGAGCCAGCGCCGGTCGGGCGCCGGATGGTCGGTCACGTACACCGCGTCGAGCCCCGCGGCCTCGACCGCCGCCGCCATCTCGGCGACCGCGTCGCCGGTCACGAACTCGGACGCGTGCCGGACGTGGTCGACGGGCAGTCCCACGGAGAAGCGCATCGGGCCCGCACGCTACCGTCGCGCCACCCGCACCCGAGGAGTTCCCGATGTCGATCGTCGACGAAGTTGCGCTCAGCTCGCAGGAGTTCTGGGCCGCGCCCGAAGCCGTGCGCGAGGAGGGGTTCCGTCGCCTCCGGGACGAGGCGCCGATCTCGTTCCACCCGGCCCCGGAGATGGAAGGTGCGCCGCCGGCTCCCGGCTACTGGGCCCTGACGCGTTACGACGATGTCATGTACGCGAGCCGACACCCGGAGCTGTTCTGCTCGAGCCGCGGTGGCACCAACCTCCTCGACATCCCACCCGAGATCGCCGACTTCATCGGATCGATCATCAACATGGACGACCCCCGCCACAAGAAGCTGCGCAATCTCGTCGCGTCGGGCTTCACGCCCAGGGCGCTCAACCGGATCCTCGAGCAGGTACAGGTACGCGCCACGGCGGTCGTGGATGCCGTGGCGGAGAAGGGCGAGTGCGATTTCGTGGCCGAGATCGCCGCCCCACTGCCCCTCCAGATCGTGTGCGACATGGTCGGCGTGCCCCCGTCGGGCGAGCCGGACGTCTTCGCGGCGAGCAACGTGATCCTCGGTGTCGGGGACCCGGAGTACGTGCAGTCCATGGAGGACCTCATGGCCGCCTT
The DNA here is from genome assembly GCA_963752335.1 of uncultured Acidimicrobiia bacterium. Lineage (GTDB taxonomy): Bacteria > Actinomycetota > Acidimicrobiia > IMCC26256 > JAENVU01 > JAENVU01. Next base: position 696,925 of record CAVVXW010000003.1, read on the forward strand.
CATGACCCTCCACCAGATGGCGATGGAGCTCGGCGAGCACCGGCTCGCGACTCCGGCCGACGACATCACGTCGATCCTCATGCACGCCGAGGTGGACGGCGAGCGCCTGACGGTTCCCGAGTTCGCGTCGTTCTTCATCCTGCTCGTGGTCGCCGGGAACGAGACGACCCGCACCGCGATCAGCAACGGGATGTGGGCGTTGCAGAACAACCCCGATCAGCGCGCGCTCTGGGCGAGCGACTTCGACCGCCACGCGCAGGACGCGGTCGAGGAGATCGTCCGCTGGGCGACGCCGGTGATCCACTTCCGCAGGACCGCGACCCAGGACACCGAGATCGCGGGCCAGCCCATCGCCGATGGTGAGAAGGTCGTGATGTGGTTCAACTCGGCGAACCGCGACGAGCGACAGTTCGCCGACCCCTATGCCTTCGACATCACCCGTTCGCCGAACCCGCACTTCGGCTACGGCGGCGGCGGCCCGCACTTCTGCCTCGGCGCCAACCTCGCGCGGCGCGAGATCCGCGTGATGTTCGACGAGCTGTTCACCCGCCTCCCCGACCTCGCGATCACCGCCGAGCCGGACCGGCTCCAGTCGGCCTTCATCCACGGCATCAAGCGCATGCCCTGCGCGTTCACCGCCACGCAGTAGCCCACGCGCTCGGTCTAGCGTTCCCGCATGACCGAGCTCGCGCCATTCGACCCGGGGTTCGGTCCGCTGGTCGAGACGACGATGCGGGTCGCGGTCTGGAACATCTGGGCGCGCTACGCCGCGTGGGAACGGCGCGGTCCGATCGTCGAGGCGCAGCTGAAGGCCGCGGCACCGGACGTCGCGCTCCTCGTGGAGGTCTGGGAGGAGCCCGGCGGGCGGTCCCAGGCGGCGGAGCTGGCCGCCGCGCTCGGCGGGTACGAGCACGTGTACGCGAGCAACCTCACCTTCGCCGACGGTGTCCACGCCGGCAACGCCATCCTCAGCCGCTGGCCCATCGCGCGCTCGGAGGTCCGCACCCTGCCGCGTGACGCCCCCAACGGGTCCCGCGACGACGAGGGCGAGGAGCGGCTCTGCGTCTTCGCCGAGATCGACGGCCCGCGCGGCCCCTTCCAGGCGTTCTGCGCGCACCTCTCATGGCGCGAGGACCACGGCGCGATCCGCCAGGAACAGGTGCGGGCGATCTGCGAGTTCGCCCGCGAGACGCGGCCGCGATCCTTTCCCAGCATCCTCGGCGGGGACCTGAACGCGTCGCCCGCGACCGACGAGATCCGGATGCTCACCGGCGACGCCGCGCCCCCCGTACCCGGGATCTGGTTCCGCGACGCCTGGGTCCACGCCGGCGACGGGCCGGGCTTCACGTGGTCGAACACCAACCCGTGGGCGGCGACGAGCCTCGACGTGGACCGCCGGATCGACTTCGTGATGGTCGGACACCCGAAGCTCGGCGGTGTCGGCCAGCCGCGCCACGCGGAGCTCCTCGGGAACACGCCGGTCGACGGCGTGTACGGCTCGGACCACTTCGGCGTGCTCGCCGACCTCCGCTACTGACTGCGGAACCAGTCCCGCGCCACGGCGCCGAAGGTTCGCTGGTACGCGACGTCAGCGCGTACGCAGTTCGCTTCCGGGCCACGGCGGCGCGACGAGCGCGTCGGGGAGCAGCGGGTCGGCGCGGATGTGGCGCAGCGCGGCGGCACCGGCGAGGAAGGCCGGAGCGAGCGCATCGATCCCGGCCGTCTCGAGCCGCTGGGTCTCGGACGCGAGCTCGTCCACCATGGCACGAGCCTCCGCCGCCCACTGCCCCGGCGCGAACAAGCGCGCGGCGAGCGCCGCCGCGTCCTCGTCCGGTCGAACGTCGAGCCACGACGCACGCGGGTCCTCGATCGACGCGAGGTTGTCGGGACGCACCCATACGCCTTCGCGCCACTCGGCCATCCGAGCCCGACGGAACGCGGCCCGCATCTCCAGCGCGCACCGAGGCCGATCGGGCGTCGCCGACCGCGACCGCCATCCGCCACGTCCCCGACCACCGACGCCGCGACGGCGCCAGCGCGGACTCCTGCTCCTCCTGGCGGCGGGCGAGCCCACCCACGAGCTCGTAGCGGTCGCGGCTGCGGGCCAGCTCGCCCGCCGCGGTCATACGGTGCAACGCGACCCGCGCGGTGCCGGGTGCGACACCGAAGAGGCTCGCCCAGCGCACGAGGTCGCGGCCCCGTGCCTGCGCCGGCCGTCGCCCCAGCAGCAGCGACGCCATGACCGATCGCGCCGAGAGCGGCCGGCGGACCGGTCCGGCTCGACGCGACTCGTTGTTACGTGGTTGTGTCATACGTTGTAATCAACGTAACATCCCAGGCGTGGTCGCCACCGTGCTCCCCGAACCCGACCTCCTCGTCGCACCGGATCCGAACGGTCCCATCGGGCCGACGGGCAAGCCCAAGCCGGAGCTGCGCGACGAGTTGCGTCGCATCCCGAGTGCCCGCAACGCCCTGAACACGGTCCTGCTCCTTGCTGTGACGATCGGGATCTTCGTGGTCACCGCGAGGGCGGACAACGTGTTCGTCTGGATCGCCGCGTTCCTCGTGATGGGCCCGATCCACGCACGCTTCGCCATCCTCATGCACGAGTCCGCCCACCGGTTGCTGTTCGCGAACCGCAAGGCGAACGACTTCGTGGGCAAGTGGCTCGTCGCGTTCCCGGCGTTCGTTCCGATCGACCTGTACCGGCGCGGACACATGGCGCACCACCGCGAGGAGTTCGGGCCGAACGAGCCGGACATCCCGCTCTACCGTGGTTATCCGATCCCTCGCGATTCCATGTTCCGCAAGCTGCGGCGCGACGCGCTCGGCATCACCGGGTGGAAGCTGACCCGTGGTCTCTTCCGCGGTGTGGTGTCCGACAACGAGAAGATCCGCGGGCAGGCGCGCGGGATTCTGGTGACGCAGGTCGTGATGTTCGCCCTGTTCAGCGCGTTCGGACACCCGTGGATGTACTTCATCCTGTGGTTCCTCCCCCACCTGACGATCTGGCGGGTGATCAACCGGTTGCGGTCGATCGCCGAGCACGGCGGGATGCAGCATTCGCCCGACCGCCGCGTCACCACGCACTCGGTCCGCCAGCACTGGCCGGCACGCCTGACGATCGTCCCGTACTTCACGGGGTGGCACCTGGCGCACCACGTGGACTCGGGGATCCCGATGCGCAACCTCCCGAGACTCCACGAAGAGCTCATCCGCTCCGGCTACGTCCAGCCCGGGTTGGAGTACCGCAGCTACCTCGCCCTCTGGCGCACCCTCGCCTCGGGCTGACGCCCGGCACCGCCGTCGAACGTCCACGCGCAGGTACCCTGCGCGGCGATGGTCGGCGGCGGCAAGCTCGGGGTGATCGCTGGATCTGCGCTGCGAGAGAGCGAGTTCGCACGCGGCGGCACCGTGGTCGAGCACGCCGGGGTCGCGGTCATCGAGGTCGGGTTCCCCGCCGGCGGGAGCGCCGTCGTCCTCCAGCGGCACGGCCTCCACGAGTGGGCACCGCCGCACCGCATCGACCACGCGGCCAACTTCCGGGCACTCCTCGGGGCGGGCGTCGACCGCGTGCTCGCGATCTCGTCCGTCGGGAGCCTGCGGTTGGACTGGCCCGTCGGTACGTTCGTGGTCGTCGACGACTTCTACGCACCGCACGAGACGATCGCCTTCCACGACGACCCGCAGAGCCACGTCGTGCCCGGCTTCGACCCGGCGTGGAGCGAGCGCGTGCCGCGACGCCTGGCACGACACGACCGACACCCGCCTCGTCGACGGCGGAACCTACGCACAGACGCGCGGACCCCGGTTCGAGACGCGCGCCGAGGTGCGCGCCCTCACGCACGTGGCCGACCTCGTGGGCATGACGGTGGCGGCGGAGTGCATCGTCGCGACCGAGGTGAAGCTGGCGTACGCCGCGGTGTGCGTGGTGGACAACCTCGCCAACGGCCTCGGGACCGCGCCGCTCACGATCGACGAGTTCAATGCGGGAGTCGCCAGCAACCGGGCCCGCCTGATCGCGGACCTCGACGCGGTGCTCCCGGTGCTCGTGGTGGCGCCGTGAGCCTCTGCGTCACCGACGTCCGCCTCGACGGCGGTGCGGTCGCGATCCGCGCGGTCGACGGGCGGATTGCCACGCTCGGGCCCGACGTCGTCCCCGATCCGACCGATCAGGTCGTCGCCGGGCGCGGCCGCGCCGTCGTCCCCGGGCTGGTCAACGGCCACGGCCACGCCGCGATGACGCTGCTGCGGGGTGGGGGCGACGACCTGCCGCTCATGGAGTGGCTCGAGACGCGCATCTGGCCGGCGGAGGCGCGCATCACCGCGGACGACGTGTACTGGGGCACCCGCCTCGCGTGCCTCGAGATGATCCGCTCCGGCACGACGCACTTCTGGGACATGTACTGGTTCCAGTTCGAGGTCGCCCGCGCCGTCGTCGACAGCGGGATGCGCGCCACCGTCAGCCAGGTCTTCCTGAGCTTCGACGGTGCGCCCGACGAAGCGCGGCCGGAGGCCGCCCCCGAAGGGCTCGCACGGCTCGCGGACTTCGGGCCCCAGGTCACGCCGAGCCTCGGGCCGCACACGATCTACACGGTCGACGAGCCCACCCTGCGCCTCATCGCCGGACTGTCGGAGTCGGGTGGGGTCCCGGTCCAGATCCACCTCGCGGAGACCGAGCGGGAGGTGACGGACTGCATCGCCGAGCACGGGTGCCGCCCCGCGGAGTACCTGGACCGTGTCGGGCCTGCTCACCGGTCGCACCGTGCTCGCGCACGGTGTCTGGCTCGACGACGCGGAGCTCGCGCTCGTCGCGGACCGCGGTGCGACGATCGTCACCAACCCGAGCTCGAACATGAAGCTCACCGTCGGACGCGTCTTTCCCTATCCGGCCGCCCACCGGGCCGGGATCCCGATCGGGATCGGGACCGACGGCGTGGCGTCCAACAACAGCCTGGACCTGCTCGCCGAGGTCAAGCAGCTCGCGCTCCTCCAGAAGCACGCGAGCGGGGACCCGGCGCTCCTGCCGGCCTCCGAGGCATGGGCCATCGCCACGGGCGCCGCGGCGCCGTTCCTCGGCGGCTCCCCGATCGCGGTCGGTGCCCCGGCCGACTTCTCCCTCGTCCACGCGACGGCGATCGAGCTCGTGCCCGGCGCCACTGGTCGACGCGCTCGTGTACTCGGGCGCGAGCGGGGCCATCGAGACGGTCGTGATCGACGGCCGGGTGGTGATGGAGGACCGGCGGATCCCCGGCGAGGACGAGGTGATCGCGCGTGTGCTCGAATGCGCCGGCCGCATCCGGGGCGACTGAGCCACCCTCGGGGGAGGATCATGACCGACATCCCGCTTCCCGATCTCTCGACCGCGTATCGCGGCGTGCGCGAACACGTCGGCGTGCTCCTCCGCGGCGCCACACAGGATCAGCTCCAGGCGACCGCTCCCGCGACGCCCGCATGGCGCGTCCACGACGTGCTGTCGCACGTCGTCGGCATCACGACCGACGTGCTCGAGGGTCGGGTCGACGGGGTCGCCACCGACGCGTGGACCGAGGCCCAGGTGGCCGCCCGGCGCGGGTACCGACCTCGGAGGTGCTGGCCGAGTGGGACGCCAACGCACCCACGATCGAACCGATGATCCCGAGCTTCGGCGCCACCGCGGGCCAGATGGTGGGTGACGCGGTCACCCACGAGCACGACATCCGCGACGCGCTCGGACAGCCGGGCGCACGGGACTCGGACGCCGTGCACGTCGGGAAGTGCCTGGCTCGCGCAGTGGATGGGGATGGCGTTCTCGGAGCAGCACGACGGGCTCCGCATCGAGACCGACCTGTGGTCCTTCACCTGGGCCGCCGCGGAGCCCGGAACGGTCCTGCGCACGTCCGCGTTCGAGCTGCTCCGCGCCGCGACCGGCCGGCGCAGCCTCGACCAGATCCGGGCGTTCGACTGGGAAGGCGTCGTGCATCCGGAGCTGGTCGTGATGGCGATCTTCGCCCGCGCGCCGAGGCCTTCACCGGCTGATCCCAGGCTCTGCCCCCGCATGCGGCCAGGTACCGTGCGGGCTCCATGACCACGCCGTTCGCCCCGTTCCGCCACCGTGTCTTCGTGGCGTTCTGGACCGGCGCATTCCTGTCCAACGTCGGGACGTGGATGCAGTCCGTGGCGGTCGGCATCTACGTCACCGCCGCGACCCACAACCCGGCCTGGACCGGGCTCGTCGCGGCCGCCGAGTTCGCGCCCGGCGCCCTGCTCGGTCCCGTCGGGGGTGCGCTCGCCGACCGCGTGCCCCGCAAGACGTTGTTCCTGACGACCACGACCGTGCAGACCGCGCTCGCGGTGCTCCTCACCGTGCTCGCCGCGGTCGGTGACCCGAGCCCGGCGATCGTGACGCTCATCGTGTTCGGCGGCGGATGCGCGAACGCGATCGGGTTCCCCACCTACCAGTCGGTCCTCCCCGACCTCGTCCCGCCCGAAGACCTCGTCGGTGCGGTCGCGCTCTCGAGCGTGCAGTGGAACCTCGGCCGGGTCATCGGACCGGTCGGTGCCGGGATCGTGATCGCCGCGGGCGGATACGCATGGGCGTTCGGCATCAACGCCGCGAGCTTCCTCGCCGTCATCGCCGCCATCGCAATGCTCCGCCTGCCACCCCCGAGCCACAACGGCCTGAGCATCCGCCGCTCGATCGCCCAGGGCGTGAGCTACGTGCGCCGGGACCCCGGGCTGCGGGTCGTGATGGGGTACATGTTCGTCAACACGTTCCTCGCCGCGCCCTTCATCGCCCTGATCCCGGCG
>CAVVXW010000004.1:0-882500 GCA_963752335.1 uncultured Acidimicrobiia bacterium
ATCGTCGTCCAGGGGCGCAGGAGATCCGCCCGCGCCCACAGCCGGACGACTGCGTCCTCGTCCGCGGGAGCGAAGGTCCGGATCTCCACCGCAGGGGTGTGCCAGCCGCCCGCGTACTCAGCCGCGGTTCTTGGCGCGGCCCTTCGACGCGAGGCGGCGGAGGGCGCGTTCGAGCTCCTGGGCGAGGATGAGGCCCGCGGCGTCGAGGGCGACGGGTCGCAACGCCGCGAGCGCCGCGGCGACCTCGTCGGGGGAGCCCTTGCCGGCGAACGACCGGCCGGTCTCACCTTCGAACAGCTTCACGAGGTCGTCGGCGGCCTTGGCGAGACGCCGTCGGAGGAGCTCGGCGGCGCGGCGGGCGACGTCGACGCTCACCCCGGCGTCGAGCAGTCGGAGCGTGAGGTCGAGCATCGCGTCGCTCCGGGCGTGGAAGCGGCCGTCGTCGAGCGGCTCCAGCAGTCCGGCGTCGACGAGCTCACCGACGAGCCGGCGAGGTCGATCACCCAGACGCTCGTGCACCTGGGCGAGCGTCATCGTCGCGGCCTGATCGTCGGTCCAGCTCGCACGGAGCGCCTCGTCGATTCCCAGCCACTGGTTCACCGAAGTGGCGCGCTCGCCCGCGCGACCGAGCAGCGATCGGATCGCTTCGAGCTTCAGGCCCCGTCCCTGGAGCTCGGCGACGAGCTCGAGCCGTTCGAGGTGCCCGGCGTTGTACCGGGCCTCGCGACCTTCGCGGCGCGGCGCGTCCAGGACGCCCTCGGACTGGTAGTACCGGATCGTGCGCGGGCTGACGCCGGAACGGTCGGCCAACTCGTCGAGGCCGAGCTCCCCGTCGGCCGGCCGCCGTCGGCCGGGTCCGCATCGACGACGTCGTCCACGAGGCTCAGTGTCCCACAGACTGTGACAGTGTTCACTGTCATATAACCTTGACAGTGGATACTGTCACTGTCACGGTGGAGGCATGCAGACACGAACGGCCGTCAAGGCCACTCAGCTGGTCGCCGCCTCCGCCCGGACGACCCTCGATCCGTTCACCGAGATCGACTGGACGATCGAAGTCGTCGACGACAGCTCGTATCACCTCCCGGCCGAGAAGCTCCCGCTCTACGGCACGCGGCGCGTGGGACGCCATGACCGAGGCGCAGCGCCGCACCTACAGCCGTCACGAATGTGCCGCGCTGTGTGCCGCCGGGATCTGGTTCGAGAACAAGCTCATGCAGATCGTGCTGCGCCACCTGGCCGAGCTGCCCGTGACCGACCCGGCGCACCGGTACCTCCTCGTCGAGGTCGCCGACGAGTGTCGCCACTCGACGATGTTCGGCGAGTACATCCGACGCGCCGGGACCCCGGCCTACGCCCCCGTCACCGGCGACTCGCTCGGCGACGTCGACTCGCTGCCCGGCGGACGGGCGATGGGCTACCTCCTCATCCTCGCGGTCGAGGAGCTGCTCGACATGTGCAACCGGGCAACGATGCGCGACGAGCACATCCATCCCGTGTCGCGCCAGATCGCGAAGCTGCACGTGCTCGAGGAGGCTCGCCACGTCAGCTTCGCGAAGACGTACCTCGGCGAGCTCTGGCCGAGCCTGCCGGCCGACGAGCGAGCCGACGCCGCGGCGCTCGCACCGATCGCGGTCGCCTTCGTGGCCGAGCTCATGGTCAACGACCACGTGTACGAGGACGCTCGGCATCGACGGCGGTGCCGACATCGCCCGGGCGAACCCCCGTCATCGGGCCCGCATCGTCGACGATCTGGCCAAGCTCACCGCCTTCCTCACCGAGCTCGGCGTGATCGACGGCTGTGACCGATCCGAGTGGGTGGAGCGGGGCCTCGCCGCTTGAGCGTGCCGACCGGACCCCTCGGTAGGGTCGGGTCGATGACCAACGCGGAGCCGGTGCGGGTGCTCAGTGTCTGCGGGAGCCTCCAGGCCCGCTCGTTCAACCGGGCGGCGCTCGATGTGGTGCAGGCCGCGTTGTCGGGCCATCGCGCGGTCGTCGACGTCTACGAGGGGCTCGCGCGATCCCACCGTTCGACCCGGACTGCACTGACTCCGCCGGTGGCGCGGTCGACGAATGGCGAGCGCGGATCGGGGCGGCGGACGTGGTGTTGCTCGCCTCTCCCGAGTACGCGGGATCGCTCGCGGGCGTCGTCAAGAACGCGCTCGACTGGGTCGTCGGCTCGGGTGAGCTCTCCACCAAGCCCGTCGCCTTGATCAGTGCCGGCACCTCCGGCGGCGCGCACGCCCGCGCCGCGCTCGTACGGACGCTCACCTGGCAGGGGGCCCACGTCCTTGCCAGCGTCGGGATCGAGGCGCCCCGCACGAAGTCGGGCGCCGACGGCGCCATCACCGACTCGACGACGCTCGCGATGCTCGACGCCCTCGCGGCGCTCTTGCTGCGGATACCCACGATGGAGGCGGCCGAACGGTTCGATCGGGTCCACGCCGTCGTCGCCGATGCCGGCGTCGGACCGGACCACGTCGCGCCCCTGCCCTGAGCCGGCCGACCACGACCTAGGGTGCGCGGCGTGACTGCCGACCAGGACCTGCGAGCGGCGATGGCGACGCTGCCCGTCCCGGAGCTCGAGGGACACCCGTTCACCCCGGCCCCGGCGCTCGCCGACGCGAGCGTCGCGATCGTCACGACCGCGGGTCTCCACCGCGCCGAAGAGGAGAGCTTCGGCCTGCTCGACGCCGCGTTCCGAGTGCTGCCGGCGGGATCCGCCGACATCACCATGAGTCACAACAGCCAGAACTTCGACCGCAGCGGGATCATGCTCGACCGCAACGTGGTCTACCCGGTCGACCGGCTCGACGAGCTCGTGGCCGATGGGACGATCGGTTCGGTGTCGCCGGCCAATCTCTCGTTCATGGGTGCACAGCAGGACCTCACCACGATCCTGCTCGACACCGGGCCCCGGGCGGCCGAGCTCCTCCGGGCGCAGGGCACCGACGTCGTGCTGCTCACTCCGGTCTGACCGCTGTGCACGCGGACGGTCGGTGTGCTCTCGTACGTGTTCGAATCCGCTGGGCTCGCCACGGTCGCGCTGATCTCGATGCGCGAGGTGGCGGCGCGCATGCCGATCCCGCGCGGCCTGTACTGCGACTTCCCGCTCGGGCGGCCGTTGGGGAAGCCCGGGCGACGTGGCCTTCCAGCACCGCGTGCTCGCGGCCGCCTTCGCGCTGCTCGAGACCGCGACCGAACCGACGCTCGCGACGTTCCCCGACGTCGTTGCCGACGAGGCCGACGTGCCGCTGGCCTGCCCGATGCCGGCCCGGTTGGACACGTCGGTCCCGGCGTCGGTCGACGAGATGCGGGGGCTCCGGCCGGCGTACGACCGGGCCACCGCGGGCGGGGTGCGGACCGCGCTCGACCCCGCGACGGTCGAGGCCGCGCTGCTCGCGTTCGAGCGAGTGGTCGCGGGCACGCCCTGGGCGGAGGCCGAGATCCCCGACAACCCGCTCACCGCGGCCCTCGCGATCCGCGGGTACTACGAGCAGGCCGCGGCCGGCCTGGCCGAGCACGTGCCCGCCGCCCGCTCGGCCGAATCGTGGTTCGCCCAGCAGACGGCGGCCGGCGCGCTCCTGCACGACGCCCAGCGTGTCATGCGCGACGCGAAGGCACCCCAGCCGTTCTGGTTCTACCTGCTCCCGGCGAACCAGCACCGCCGCTGACGGCCGGATTCCTGGGCCGTGTGGGCGTGTTCTCGGCGCGAACACCGGTGCCGTGCTGCTCCCGCCCGGGGCCCTCGCGAACCTCCGGTGGTGGCGCGTGGCGCGCGCCGAGGGCCTCGAGGCGGAGCTCCGGGGTCATGGCGCGCGGACCGGGCCGATCGCATTTCCCGTCGCTCGGCGCGGCACGGGTCACCCGGTTCGGTCCGCGTCGCGTCGGGCTGGAGGCGCTCCTCAGACGAGCTCGGGGTCGGTCGTGACCGCCACCAGCGCGGGACCGTCGTGTGCGATCGCGCGTGCCAGCGCCTCGTCGAGCTGGCGAGCAGTGGTGACACGGATCCCGAGCGCGCCACAGAGCTCGGCGTACGCGGCGAAGTCGGGGTTCAGCAGGTCGGTGTGCCACACGTCGTACTCCGCGGCCCGCTGCTCCTTGGTGATCTTGCCGAGCGAGCTGTTGTCGAGGAGCACGTGGGTGATCGGCATCTCGTACCTGACCGCCGTCGTGAGCTCGGCGAGGTACTGCCCGAACCCGCCGTCGCCGGTCACGGCCACGACCTTGCGGCTCGACCCGACGGCGGCCCACGCGCCCATCGCCGCCGGGAACCCGAAGCCGATCGAGCCGAGGTAGCCCGACATCAGGACGGACTGGCGCGTGCACTCGAAGTAGCGACCGAACGAGTACGCCTGGTTGCCGACGTCGACGGTCACCACCGCGTCGTCGGGCACGTGCCGGTTCATCGCGTCGAAGACCGCCGCCGACGACACGCCCTGCCCGCGGTCGTCGGGCACCCGGTGCGCCTTCTCGGCGCGCCAGATCGCCCAGCGCCGCGCGACGTCGGCGCGTTCGGTCCACGCGATCGCCGCCCGGTGCCAGCCGCTCGACGATCATCCGGGCCGTCACGCCGGCGTGGCCGAGCACCGGGACGGTGATCGGATGGAACCGCCCGAGCGCCATCGGGTCGAAGTCGACCTGCACGATCGGCTTGTACGGCGCGATGCCCGTGTGGTTCGAGAACGACGCCCCGAGCACGATGAGAAGGTCGGCTTCGTTCATGAGCCAGCTCGCGACGGGTGTGCCGCTGCGGCCGAGCACGCCCGCCCCGAGCGGGTGGTGGTCCGAGATCTGCCCCTTGGCCTTGAACGTCGTCAGGACCGGCGCGTGCAGGGTCTCGGCCAGCTCCCGCACCGCATCCATCTCGAACCGTGCGCCGTGCCCGACCACGATCACGGGCCGGCGCGCGCCCTCGATGAGCGCGAGCGCGGCGTCGAGCGCCTCCGCCGGGGGCGCGATGTGGGTGTCGCCGATGCGTCCGGTGGGTCCCGACGGGCGTTCCTCGTCGTCGATCTCGCGGACCTGCACCTCGTCGGGGAGCACCAGGTGTGCCACGTCGCGCTGCACGGTCGCGTGCTTGAGCGCGAGCGTCATGAGCTCGGCGTGGTCCGACTCGGGCAGAACGGTCTTGGAGTACTGCGCGACGGCGGCGAACGCGCCGTTGAGGTCGACATCCTGGAACGCGCCGCGCCCCAGGACCTTCGACGGCACCTGGCCCGAGATCGCGAGCACCGGTGCACGGTCCGCCTTGGCGTCGTAGAGACCGGTGAGCAGGTTCGTGGAGCCCGGGCCCGCGATCGCGAAGCACGCGGCCGGCCGGCCGGTGAGCTTCCCGTAGGCGGACGCGGCGAACGCGGCCGCGCCCTCGTGGCGGATCCCGACGAAGGTGAGGTCGCCCGCCTGCTCGGCGCGCCGCATCGCGTCGGCGAAGCCGAGGTTCGAGTGCCCGACCATGCCGAAGACGTGCGTCACACCCCACGCGACCATCGTCTCGACCATCACGTCCGAGACGGTGCGGCGGTGGGGACGGTCGGCGGCGACCGCGACGTAGATGCCGTCGCCGCGCACCTCGAGCGGGAAGCAGGCCGGCGCGTCGGAGAAGCTGCCCGGAGGCCGGCCGGTGAGCGGGTCGTAGTCGTAGCCGTGCCACGGGCACCGCAGCAGGCCCTTCTCGATCGAGCCCTCGCCGAGCGGGCCGCCCTGGTGGGGGCAGTGGTTGTCGAGCGCGCCGTAGGCGTCGCCCACGCGCGTGAGGGCGATGGAGTGCCGTCCGGCGACGACGGTCCGGACGCGCCCGTCCGGGAGGTCGTCGAGCTCGGCGACCTTGTGCCAGACGAGCTGCTCGGTGTCGGGTTTGGTGCTCACAGGGTGACGCCGCCGTAGGCGATGCCGGTGAGATGGGCCATCTCGCGGTCGAACGTCGTGAGGTCGTCGGCGGAGAGCTCTCGCAGGTGCGAGTGACCGCACGCGCGGGCGAGGATCTGCATCAGCTCGACCGTCGCGCGCAGGAACCGGTTCAACCGCTGCGCGGCCTCCTCGACGGGGAGCCGGGCGCGCAGGTGCGGCTGCTGGGTCGCGATCCCGACCGGGCAGTTGTTGGTGTTGCACGCCCGCATGCCGAGGCACCCGATGGCCTGGATCGCCGAGTTGGCGACGGCGACCGCATCGGCGCCGAGCGCGAGCGCCTTGGCGAAGTCCGGGGCGTGCCGCAACCCGCCGGTCGCGACCAGCGTGACGTCGCGCCGGTTCCGACGGTCGAGATGGCGTCGCGCACGCGCGAGCGCAGGGATCGTCGGCACCGAGATGTTGTCGCGGAAGAGCAGGGGTGCCGCACCGGTCCCGCCGCCGCGACCGTCGAGGATCACGTAGTCGACGCCGATCGAGAGCGCGGCGTCGAGGTCGTCCTCGATGTGCTGCGCCGAGAGCTTGAAGCCGATGGGGATGCCCCCGGACCGCTCGCGGACCTCGTCGGCGAAACGGCGGAAGTCGTCGACCGACGTCCAGTCCGGGAACCGGGCCGGGGAGATCGCGGCGGTGCCCTCGGGCAGGTGACGGACCTCGGCGATCTTGCCCACCACCTTGTCGCCGGGCAGGTGCCCGCCGGTGCCGGTCTTCGCGCCCTGGCCGCCCTTGAAGTGGAACGCCTGGACCTTCGGCAGGACGTCCCAGCTCCAGCCGAAGCGCGCCGAGGCCAACTCGTAGAAGTACCGGCTGTTCTCCGCCTGCTCCTCGGGCAGCATGCCGCCCTCGCCGGAGCAGATGCCCGTGCCCGCGAGCTCGGCGCCGCGCGCGAGCGCGGTCTTCGCCTCCTGGCTCAGCGCGCCGAAGCTCATGTCCGACACGAACAGTGGGATGTCGAGCCAGAGGGGCTGGTCCGCGTTGGGCCCGATGCAGACCTCGGTGCCGACCGGCTCCTCGTCGAGCCGGGGCAGGCGCGCGAGCTGCGCGGTGACGAACTGGATGTGGTCCCAGCTCGGGAGCTCGGTCCGGGGCACCCCCATCGCGCCGAGCGGTCCGTGGTGCCCTGTCTTGGTGAGGCCGTTGCCCGCGAGCTCGTGGATGTACGCGACGAACGGCTCCTCCGGAACCATGTGCGGGTCCTGGTAGTAGCCCTGGTACACGTCGGCGTCGAACGGCTGCGGATGGCGCATCGCGAACTGGAGCACCTCGGTACGACTGACGAGGAGATCGTCTCCCCGGAGCTCACTGGTGAACTTCTCGAGCGCCTCGGCGTTGTTGTACGCGCTCACGCCGGAGGCGATCCGGTAGTCCCATCCGTGCACCCCGCAGATCAGGTCCTCGTCCATGACGTGGCCGTCCGCGAGCAGCGCGCCCCGGTGGAGGCAGCGGCCGTAGAGCACGGAGTGTTCGTCGCCCGTCCGCACGATCACCAGGTCGATGCCGTCGAGCATCGCCCCGACGGGCTGCCGGTCGGGGATCTCGCTCCAGGTGGCGACCTTGACCATCTCCATGCGTTGCTCCTCGGTGTTCCCCGGCGGCCCGGCCCGACCGTCCGCGTCGGGCGTGATGTCTCGGATGAGGCCGGATCGTTGCACCATCGCCGCGCGTACGCTGCGGGGATGGCGACCAAGGACGGGCCGGTGGGCCCGTATCCGGCCGGGGTGACCACCGAGGACGAGCAGGTCGAGTACGACAAGCTGCGCCGGCGAGTGCTCTGGAAGCTGCCGTCGGGCCTCTACGTGATCGGCAGCACCGACGGCGCCGAGCGGCGCAACGGGATGACCGCGAACTGGGTGACCCAGCTCAGCTTCGACCCGAAGTGGGTCGGCGTCGGGATCGAACGGGAGGCGTTCACCCACGAGCTGATCGAAGCCGCAGGCGTCTTCAGCGTGTGCCTGATCGACCGCGAGGACCGCGCGATCGTGCGGAAGTTCACCAAGCCCGTGGAAGTGGACCTCGCGGCGAAGACGCTGAACGGGTTCGCCTACCTCGAACGCACCACCGGCGCGCCGATCCTCGCCGGCTCGGTCGCGTTCCTCGACTGCGCGGTGCGGGACCGCATGGAGGTGGGCAACCACACGTTCTTCGCCGGCGAGGTGCTCGAGGCCGGGTTCCTGTCCGACGAGGACACGGAGGTGCTCCGCATGGAGGACACCCGGATGAACTACGGCGGCTGAGCAGCTCACACGCCGCGCCCGACGGCGTGCCGGACGCGGTGGCAGGTCCAGCAGCGCAACCGGAGCTCGTCCACCACGGTGCGCCGTGTGGTCCCGAACCCGGGTTCGTGGTCGTACTCGAGGAACTCGGTCCCGCCGCAGTCCACGCACGCGCCGTCCCGCTCCTTCACGACCCTCCGCTGGCGGGCCGACGGGTGGCGATGCCGACCCGAGGCGTTGATCGGGCGCCCGCTCGCGTCGTGGACCAGTGCCCGCACGAAGGCGCCGGGTGCGATCCGCTCCACCATGGATCCGGCGATCGGCGTGCCGTCGTCGAGGGTCGCGCCGTCGCCGCGCACGTGCACGACGACCTCGGTGACGTATCGGGACCCACCGCCGGTCATCAGCCGGACCAGCGCGTCGGCGCGTTGCTGCGCGACCGACGGCCACCGCCTCCACGCGTCCGCGGACGCGTCGAGGCGTGGCCGCGCCCGCACGAGCTCGGCGTCGATCGCGTGGGTGATCGACGCGGCTTCGGCGGGTGGGAGCCGGAACGTGCCGGCGACCATGCCGTCGGGCTCGAGGTGCCACGACATGCCGCGCGCCGCGTGCTGGCGGGCCTCGGTCTGCTCCGGTGTCTCGTGGCGGGTCAGCCACGCAGCCAGCGCATGACCGAGCCGGCCCGCCGGCACTCGCTGCGCCAGCTCGCACAGCTCGGCCTCGTGCTCCGGGGTCGCGACCCGGGTGAGCGCCCGCACCTTGCTGTAGGACAGCCGGCCGGCGGCGAACGATGCGGCGATCCCGGCGAGCTCGTCCAGCTTCCGGCCGATCCGCAGCCATTCGCGGGCGGTGCACACCTCGACATCGAGTGCTTCCGCGATCCAGTCCGCGCAGGTCGCCGCGCCATCGGCGGCCCACTCGCCTGAATCGTCGAGGGCCACGACGAGCTCCACCAGCCGGTGCTGCGCGGCCGACCATCGCTGCCCGACCGCCACGACCTGCTCGCGGAGCGAGGCCGCCTCGACGGCGTACCCGGACCGATCGTTGCGACGCGAGACCATGCGCGACATCCCCATTCCTCCATCACCGGGCCGCTCGTGGAGCGGCGCCTTCTCGGAACGGTCGGCCATCGCAGCAGGCTGACGAGCTGTGCTCGTCACCGTACCGGAGGGGTGTGACCATCGATCCGGCCCCGACGCGTCCACGGGCGCGTGGCGTCGCACGCTCCACTGGCAACGTGACGCCTGGGTGGTCGAGCGTCGGTCTGCGAGCGGTGCGCGCCGCGACTCGGGGGCACTTTCGGGGCCTGGAACCCCATGACCATTCCCAACTGGATGCTCGGATGACTTGCCACGCCCGGGTGGTGGGTGCGGAGCGGGCATGCTGTGTGCATGTTCCGTGAGGCCGGGGCGGAGGCGGGTCGGTCGAGGCCGCCTTCGAGCAGATTCTCGCCTCGCCCGGTCTGCGCCTTTTCGAGCTCGAGCTCGACGGCGCCGTCGTCGCCACGACGTACCTGAACGTGATCCCCAATCTCACCCGTTCTGCGTCCCCCTACGCCGTGATCGAGAACGTCGTCGTCGAGGAGTGCGGCCGGGGCACCGGGCTCGGGAGGCGGATCATGGACGCCACGCTCCGGGCGGCGTGGGCCGAGGGCTGCTCCAAGGCGATGCTGATGACGGGCCCGCGCACCCCCGCGACCCACGCCTTCTACCGGGCGTGCGGCTTCTCGCCCGACGCCAAGACCGCCTATCTCGCCCGTCCGGAGAGCGCAGCACCGCCCCCCGGGTACCCGGCCTCGGATCCGGGTAGGTTTCGGCTCCATGACCGATGCTGCAGTCGAGCGGCGCGACAGCCTGCGCAAGCGGTGGTTGTACGTCCTCGCCACCACCAACCCACCGAAGGGCGACCTGGACCCGGTCTCGAAGTGGCTGTGGATCACCCGGGCGGGCGTGCTGCCGATGACGCTCGTCGCCGCGGCGCTCGGCGGCCTCCTCGCGGTCTTCCGCGACGCGAGCGTGGACTGGGGTCTCTTCGCCCTCGCCGCCGTGGGCATCGTGCTCGCCCACATGGCCAACAACATCATGAACGACCTCTTCGACCTCGAGGTCGGGACCGACACCGCCGACTATCCGCGCAACCTGTACTCACCCCACCCGGTGATCTCGGGCGTCTCTGACCCGCGGACGCGGCTCGCGGTGTACGCGCTCGTGGTCAACCTCGTGTGCCTCGCCATCATGATCTACGCTGACCGTCGGAACGCGGTCCCGCGATCATCGGCTTCGCGCTCGGCGGCTTCGTCCTCTCGGCCGCGTACACCGCACCGCCCGTGCGGTTGAAGAAGCACGGCCTCGGCGAGCCGACGGTGATCGCCGTGTGGGGACCGCTCATGGTGGGTGGCGTGTACTACGCGGCGACGGGCACGATCCCTGCGGCCGTGCTGCTGGCGAGCCTGCCCTACGCGGTCCTCTGCACGACCGTGCTCATGGGCAAGCACATCGACAAGGCACCGTGGGACGGTCCGGCGGGCACCCGTACGCTTCCGGTGATCCTCGGCGACGGACCGGCGCGACAGGTGACCCGCGGCATGTTCGTGGCGTTCTACGCGCTCGTCGCCGGGCTCGTGATCGCTCGGATCCTGCCCGTCGCGACGCTCTTCGTGTTCGGCTCGCTCCCGCTCCTCGCGAGGGTGTGGAAGGTCTACGGCGAGCCGAAGCCCGCCGAGTCGCCGATGCCGAACCCGGTGTGGCCGTTGTGGTTCGCGCCCCACTCGTTCCTCCTCACCCGCCGGGCGGGGGGACTCCTCGTGGTGGGGATGATCGTGGGCGCCATCCTGGGTTGGTGACGCGGTACCCGGTGCGCCGGCGAGGTTCCGTGGACCGGGCAATTCCGGGCGTTGTCAGCAGGCCGGCGGTACGATCGACGCCTCTATGACCCGGCGGATCCTGATCGTCTCGGCGTCGATGGGCGCGGGTCACGACGGTGCCGCGAACGAGCTGCGTCGGCGGCTCGAGGCGCAGGGGCACACGGTCCGCATCGTCGACTTCCTGCAGTGCTGCCCGTTCGGGATCGGGTGGTTCATCAAGTGGACGTACCTGTTGCAGCTGCGCGTCGCGCCGTGGAGCTACGAGCTCACCTACCGCCTCTGGTACAAGATGCCCTCCACGTGGGGATTCATCGTCCGGCTCGACACGTTCATCGCCGGCAAGCGGATGCGCCAGGCGATCACCGACGCCGATGCCGACGTCGTGGTGTCGACCTACCCACTCTCGTCGCTCGTGCTCGGCAACATGCGCAAGAAGCGATGGTTGAAGGTGCCGGCCATCACCTATCTCACCGACTTCGCGGTGCACCCGCTCTGGGTCCACCCACACGTGGACGTGCACCTGGCGACGAGCGAGTTCGCGGCCGCGACGGCGCGCACGCGCGGCGGTGACGACGCCCGCGCGCCCGGCCCGCTCGTGGCCGGACGCTTCCGTGCCCCCCGGACCGGGGACCGCGCGACCGCACGGGCCGAGCTCGGTGTCCCCGACGGCGCGCGCGCCGTGCTCGTCGTCGCCGGATCGTGGGGCGTCGGTGACGTGCTCGGCACGTACGACGCCATCGTCGCGGCGGGCGAGTTCCACCCCGTCGTGGTGTGCGGACGGGACGAGAAGCTGCGGGACACGCTCGCGGCCGCCGGCCACGGGACCATCGTGGGCTGGACCGACGACATGCCCGGTCTCATGGCCGCCTGCGACGTGATGGTGGAGAACGCGGGCGGCTTGACCGCGAACGAAGCGTTCGCGGTCGGGTTGCCGGTCGTGACCTTCCTGCCGATCGCCGGGCACGGCAAGGACAACGCGGAAGGCATGGAGACGCTCGGAGTGACGCGCTACGCCCGGACGCGCGACGAGCTGCGCACCGCGCTCGAGGTCCTCGCGGTGCCGGGACCGGAGCGCCAGACCCAGATCGCGGGCGCACTCGTTGTTCGTGGGAGATCCGGCCGACGACGTGCTGGGTGAAGCCGCCCGGCGCGCCGAGCGGAACATCGAGCGTCCGATCAAGATGCCGAAGGCGCCCCAGCGCATGAGGGTCGCGGCGATCGGGCTCCTCGCGATCTACGGGCTGCTGACGCTCGGCGCGCAGGGCATCAGTGCCTTCGGCGTCGGGGTCGCAGAGCCTCCCGCGGCCGAGCCGGGCCGCGTGTACCTCGGGGTCCGACTGACCGCCGACGAGATCAGCCGCCCGGGGATCCGCGCGACGCTGGACCGCATGCACGCGACCGCCATCCTCGACGCCGAGACGGTCCGCGCGACCGGCCCGGGCGTGATGCGCGCACTCGTGGCGCGCAAGGTGGACGTCGGCAACGGAGGCTGGGGTGAGGGACGCCCCTTCCGGTACCTGCGGGCGCAGACCGACGTCGTGCAGTCGACCCAGGTGATCACCGCGGCCGCCCGGGTCGACGTCAAGGAGTTCGTGCCGGGCCGCCGGTTCGACGCTTTCGACCAGATCTTCGCCCGGCGACGCGGGCAACGACTGGTGCGGCCCGACCACACGCTCCGGCCGGACGACGCGAACGTGGAGCTCGCCGCTCGGGGCGTGTACATGCTCGACGGCCGCGGGAGCAGCGCCGACGACGTGAAGCGCGCGCTCGACGGATTCGAGGTTGGCGCCCGGCGCGACGGCCTCGCGGTGACCCCGCTCTCGGCGCTGCGATGAGGGTGCGTCCCTCGATCCTCGTCGGGACCGGCGTGGCGGTCGCCGGCGCCGGTGTGCTCGCGGCCCACGCCGCACCCTCGCTCATCGCGCTCTCGTCGGTCGGGCGTCACCTGGCGCCGCGGCTCGCCGGCGTGGGCGCGCCCGGACACGTCGCGCTCACCTTCGACGACGGCCCCGATCCGGCCTCCACGCCGGCGTTCCTCGCGACGCTCGACCGGCTCGGCGTCCGGGCCACGTTCTTCATGCTCGGTGACATGGCCCGCCGGGCGCCGGGGCTCGCGGCGGATGTGGCGGCGGCCGGCCACGAGGTCGGCGTGCACGGCGACCGGCACCGGTCCCAGCTCCGGCTCTCACCCACGGTGGTGGCCGACGACCTCGCACGCGCACGGGACTCGGTGGCGACCGCGACCGGCGTCGAGCCGGAATGGTTCCGGCCGCCGTACGGCACGTTGTCGCTCGGTGGCGTCCGCGCCGCCCGGCGGGCCGGGATGCGCACCGTGCTGTGGACCGCGTGGGGCAGGGACTGGCGACCCGATGCCACCGCCGACTCGATCGTCGCGGACGTCCTCGACGGGTTCGTCGACGGCGGCACCGTGCTGCTCCACGACTCGGACTGCACGTCGTCCCCCGAGTGCTGGCGCGCGGCGCTCGACGCGTTGCCGGCGCTCGCATCCGCGCTGCACGACCAGGCGCTGCGCGTCGGGCCGGTCGGCGAGCACGGCATCCCCTCGCCCGACCGCGCCGCGTAGCCCGTGGCTGTCTTCTTCGCGCTCAGCGCGGGCCTCTGCTACGCGATCGCGTCGGTCTTCCAGCACAAGGTCGCGGCCGCGGCGCCGAGCGACATGTCGTTGCGGCCGAAGCTTCTCCTCGAGGTGATGCGCCATCCGATCTGGCTGTTCGGGATCGCGCTCGACATCGGCGCGTACTTCCTCGAGGCCGCGGCGCTCGCGAACGGTTCGATCGTCCTCGTCCAGACGCTGCTCGTCAGCGGGCTGCTCTTCGCGTTGCCCCTGTCGGCGATCGGCCGCACGACCCGTCCCCGGCGCGCCGACTGGATCGCCGCCGCGGCGGTCGCGGTCGGGATCGCGGTGTTCCTCGGCGTGGGCGAGCCGCACGGCGGCTCGGGCAACGCGACCGCCGCGGAGTGGACCCTCGCGTTCTCGTTCTGCGGATCGATCATGGTGGCGATGATCCTGGCGACCCGCAACGCCCGGCCCCACTACCGGGCGCTCGGACTCGCGGTGGCGACGGGCGCGTCGTACGCGTGTACGGCCGCGCTCACCAAGCAGGTCGTGGACATCCTCGCCGACCACACGTTCGTCCAACTCTTCGCCCGTTGGCCGGTCTACGCGCTGGCGGTCTTCTCGGTCATCGGGTTGCTGCTGAACCAGAGCGCGTTCAATGCGGGCCACCTCGCGGCGTCGCTGCCCGCGCTCGCCGTCACCAATCCGATCCTGTCCTCGATCCTCGGCGTCGCGCTGTTCGAGGAGGAGCTCAAGGCGCACGGCGCGCTGCAGTACTCGATCACGGCGCTCGCGGTGCTGGTGATGCTCGTCGGCGTGGTCCGACTCGCCCGGTCGCCGTTCGTCGCCGGCGACGGCGAGGAACACGCGGGCCATCCCGCGATCACCCCGGCGTCGCCCTGATTCAGGTTTGGAGCGGCTGCACCCGTTCGGCGATGGGTTCCAGCTCGTCCGACCAGTCGTGGGGCGTGTGGAGGGGGACCAGCACCAGCTTGGAGAAGCCGACATCCACGTACTCCGCGATCCGTCGCTCGACGGCGTCGAGCGATCCGGGGACGAGTTCGGCGGCGTCCACGTCGGGCGAGCGTGAAGCGATGAGCGCCCTCACCGGATCGGGCACGGGACCGTGGGTGTAGAAGATCATCGCCCCGAAGTGCTCCGGGTCGATCTCGCGGTCGTGTTCGGCTGCGGTCGCCTCGATGACCCGACGGCCCTCGGCGCACTCCGAGGGGAGTGAGAACGACGCGAGCCAGCCGTCGCCGAGTCGTCCGACGCGGCGCAGCTCGACGGGCGCGCGCCCGCCGAGCCAGATGTCCGGCGGTTGCTGCACGGGCCGCGGTCGGACCGCCAGCCCGTCGTAGTGGAACCGCTCGCCGTCGTGGTCGACGGCGTCCTCGGTCCAGAAGCGGCGGACGAGTGGGAGCGCTTCTTCGAACCAGCCGGCGCGGTCGCGCCGCTCGATCCCGAACGCCTGCTGCTCTGCGGGATGGGCGATGCCGAGCCCGAACGCGGGGAGCAACCGACCGTCGCAGAGGACGTCGAGGCTGGCGAGCTCCTTGGCCAGGAGCGCGGGGTTGCGACCGGACAGCACCTGGACGCTGGTTCCGAGCTTGAGACGGGTGGTGCGCCCGGCGGCGACCGCGAGCCCGATGATCGGGTCGGGGGCGTCGGCCGTGATGCGCTCGGAGAGCCAGAGCGAGTCGAACCGGAGCGTCTCGAGCGCGTCGACCATCGTCGTGAACCCGGTCGCGGTGAAGCCGCGCTGGGTGCCGAAACCGAAGCCGATGCGGATCTTCATGCGACGGTCGACGTGATCCAGTCGGCCACCGCACGGGTGGCCCGATCACGCCCGGACTCGACCGGAAACCCGTAGTGATCACCGGGAACCGTGATCCGCTGGAACGTGTCGGTGGCGAGCGACGACGCGATCAGCGCGTCGTCGGAGGGGTAGATGCAGTTGTCCGCCGCGTAGACGACCTGCAGCGCGGGCAAGGTCATGCGGGCGCCGGTGCGCGCGATCTCAGCCCGCGACGACAATCCCGACCACGTCGAGAGCCACGCTTCGGGCGCGACGACTCGCCCGAATCCGACGGCGCCGTAGTTGATCCAGTCCGGTCGGCGGCCCCAGATGGAGCCGTAGTCACGGTCCGACGGATCGAGGCTCCGGTCGACGGCACGCGGGTCGGCATCGGTGCGGTACACGTGCAGGAAGTGCGTGGCGATTGCGCCGCGACGATCTGCGGTGGTCCCGGAGCCACCTGCCCACGCGCGGCGGGCGGCGCGCCTCGCCGCGACCAGCTCGCGTGCCCGGGCGTCGATCCGTTCGACCCGGGCCCGCTGCGCGACGCGGTAGCGCGCCAGGAACTCGGGGTCGTACCGCGGCTCGGCGGGGGGCTCGACGAAGCCGTTCCGGGGGTCGTAGAGGTCGAGCGCCCCGTCGCAGGCCACCGGGTCGTCCTCGTCGGTGACCGACGGGTCGATGGCGTGGAGGAGGTAGTGGCCCTCACCCGCGTGGCCGGCCAGGTAGACCATCGCGTCGGCCTCTGGGAGCTCGACGTCGTTGAGGTCGAGCGGGTCGCCGGCCGCGGTCTCGGTCAGTCGGGCTCCGGCGGGCGCGTGGGTCTCGTGCACATAGAACGTGAACAGCGAGGCGCCGCCGCTGTTGCCCACGAGCACGACGCGTTCGGTACCGAGCCCGGGCGGTGGTGAGCGCCGCGGCGACGTCGAGCAGGACCTGCTCGTGGACGAGGGTCGCGTCGTTGTTCAGCCACCGGCTGTTGACGGTGAGCACCGCGATGCCCGCGTCGAGCAGCCCGGGCGTGGCGTAGTGCTGGGAGAAGTCGGCCCGCGGGTGCATGAGGATCGCGACGGTCGCCTCACCGCCGCGCGCATAGAGCCAGCCGCGGGCCAGCGCGCGGTCCTGGGTGTCCAGGAGGAGCGGGGTGCAGATCGTGCCTGCCGGCGGGTCGCGGTGCCAGACCGCGACGCGGTACGGGTTGTCGTAGCGGCCGATCCGAGTCGGGGAGGGGCGGGACACGGATGGCAGGCTAGGTGCCGTGCCCGATACCCCGCCCCCGTCCGAGGGATCCGCGCCGCCCCTGTCCGGGTTGACGGTGCTCGAGCTCGGCTCGTTCATCGCGGGACCGTTCGCGGGCCAGCTCCTCGGCGATCTGGGGGCCGAGGTCACCAAGATCGAGCCGCCGGCCACCGGGGACCCGATGCGGCGGTGGGGGGTGACGGTCGACGGCGCGAGCCTCTGGTGGCCGGCGATCGCGCGGAACAAGAAGTCCGTCGCGGTGGACCTCCGCACCGACCGCGGGCGCGCGCTCGTCGCCGATCTCGCCGCGCAGAGCGACGTCGTCATCGAGAACTTCAAGCCGGGCACGCTCGCCCGATGGGGTCTCGGATACGAGGCGCTCGCCGCGCGGCATCCGGGCGTGATCCTCGTGCACGTCTCGGGCTTCGGGCAGGACGGACCGCGTGCGCACGAACCGGGGTTCGGCGCGATCGGCGAGGCCATGGGTGGGTTGCGGCACACCACGGGCGATCCCGACCGCCCGCCTGCTCGCGCCGGGATCTCCCTCGGCGATGCGCTCGCGGCGTTGTTCGCGGTGATCGGCACGCTGGCGGCGGTGACCGAGCGGCACCGCTCGGGCCGCGGTCAGGAGGTCGATGTCGCGATCTACGAAGCGGTGATGGCGCTCATGGAATCGACGATTGCCGACTACGAGCTCGGCGGCGTGGTACGTGGCCGCAGTGGCGGGTTCCTTCCCGGCGTCGCGCCGTCGAACGCATACCCGACGGTCGACGGGCGGGACGTCGTCATCGCCGCCAACGCGGACGCGGTCTTCGCCCGGCTCGTCGTCGCGATGGACCGCCCGGACCTCGCCGCGCCGTTCGCCACCCACGAGGCGCGTGCGGCGGGCCAGGCGGCGCTCGACGCGGAGGTCGGTGCCTGGACCGCGACCCGCACGGCGGACGACGTGCTCGCGTGTCTCGAGCAGCACTCCATCCCCGCCGGGCTCATCAACCGGGCCCCGGACCTGATCGCCGACACGCACGTCGCCGCGCGCGAGATGATCCTGCGCCTCGCAGCCGGCTTCGAGTCGGCCGTGCCCATGACCGGCATCGTTCCCAAGCTCGCGCGGACTCCTGGGCGCGTGCGGTCGGTCGGCCCGGGGCTCGGCGAGCACACCGACGCCGTCCTGCGCGCGCGCCTCGGTCTCGACCGGGAGGCGTGCGCGGCGCTGCGCGCCGCCGGCGTGATCGCCTGAGCCCGGGGTCAGACCGTGGCGATCGTCGGGGAGTAGAGCACGCCCTCGGGTGCGTCCTCGAGCGGAGGATGGGGATCGGTCAGGAGACGGCGGGCGTCCTCGCGGACCTGGTCCGTCGTGGCCGCGGTGGTGCTGCACCATTCCACCATGATCCCGTTGGGGTCGGTGGTGTAGATCGACGTGCACCAGCCGTGGTCGATCTCGTACACATAGTGCCCGGCTGCGAGCCAGCGGTCCCGAGCGCCCGCGAGGTCCTCCAAGGTCGGCGCGTCGAAGGCGATGTGGTTGGTCCACTCCGGAAGGCCGAGTCCCTTCGAGATCGACGCGTCGAAATCGCCGACGGTGGGGTCCTCGCGGATGTCCCAGAACGCGATCATCTCGCCGTTGCCGGTGTCGTAGAACGCGTGCCGGGCCCAGCCGCCGTCGGGCGTGGGCGCGACGTTGACACGATCGAGCGTGAAGCCCATCGCCTCGGTGTAGAAGCCGTGGGTGGCGGCGAGATCACGGGTCGCGAGTGCGAGGTGGTGGAAGGCCATGTCCCGATTCTCTCGGGTCGGCGGCGTGCGGGCAAGCACCCGAGGATCCAGTTCGTGGCCGACGCGGGGAGGATCGGCGGTACCGTCGGCGACCATGGCCGACGACCCGCTCGCTCCACTCGACGAACACACCGTGGCGCCGGACCCGTTCGAGCAGTTCGACCGATGGTACGAAGCCGCGGTCGAGGCGACGGGTGACCGGGCGGCGGCGATGACCGTTGCGACCGTCGATGCCGACGGTGCGCCGTCGGCTCGTGTCGTGCTGTTGCGTGGGATCGACCCCCGGGGTCTCGTGTTCTACACGAACTACGCGTCGCGGAAGGGCACCGACCTCGCGGCGCATCCGGCCGTCGCGGCCGTCCTCTACTGGCCGCTGCTCGACGCGCAGGTGCGGGTGGAGGGCGTGGCCGAGCGCGTCGCGGCGGACGAGAGCGACGCGTACTTCGCGCAGCGCCCGCGCGGTCACCAGATCGGTGCGTGGGCGTCGCACCAGAGCGCGCCCGTCCTGGACCGCGCCACGCTGGAGGCGCAGGTCCGCGACGCCGAGGCCCGCTTCCCGGGCACGGTGCCCCGCCCGGACCACTGGGGCGGCTACCGGATCGTGGTGGAGCGCTTCGAGTTCTGGCGCAACCGCGCCGACCGGGTCCACGACCGCGTCGAGTACCGGCGTGCGGCCGACGGGTGGAACATCCGGCGCCTCAGCCCGTGACCCGGGCATCGAGCCGGGCGCGCTCGTAGACGGCGACGTACACGACGACCCGTCCCATGAACAGCAGCCAGACGAGCATGGCGAACGTCGCGCCGATCGCGCCGTAGGCGGTCGAGGACCGACGCACGAGCGCCGGCACGATCGTGGACCCGATGTCGCGCAGCAGCTCGAGCGCGATTCCGCCGAGCACGGCCGGCCACACCATGTCCCGCCACGGGATGCGCCGGCTCGGGAGCAGCAATGCGGTCCAGAACAGGAACAGTGCGCTCGAGAGGACGCCGCCGAGGACACCGAGCTCGAGCAGCACGTTCGCCTGGTGGAGCAGCACCCCGAGGCCCACCGTGGCGGCGAGGAACGCGAGCCCGCCCACGAGCCAGATCGCACCGAGAGCACGACCCCGCAGCGAACCGCCCGGGGTGTCCCATGCCGAGTCCCAGGCCGCGCTCATCGCCGCACTCAGCCCGGTGCCGGTCCAGAGCAGACCCACGATGCCCACGATGCTCGACGTGAGCCGTGCGCCCTCGGCGGTCTGGACGCTGTGCCCGATGGTGTGTCCGACGTCCTGCCCGAGCCCGAGCGCGTGCGCGAGGTTGCGACTGACCGTGCTCGGGTCGCCACCGGCGAGCCCGATCACTCCGATCGCCAGGATCGCGATCGGGAACAGGGCGAGGAAGGCGCGCATGCTGATCGCGGCCGCGAGGTTGCCCCCGCGGATCGCGGAGAACCGGCGCTGCACCTCGGCGCCGGCGCGGACGGCGCCGTGCAGCCGTTCGGTGAGGGACACGTGACCTATCGTGCCACGATGTCGTCGCGGAGCGGTCGATGAACACGGTCGCGACGACGCTCCTGGTCGCGGCGGGTGTCGTCGCCGTCGGGAACTGGCTCTCGGTCGTGCGCGACACGCGTGTCGGGATCTACGTGTGCAAACCCCTCACGCTGGCATTGATGATCGCCGCTGCGCTCGCGCTCGATCCCACGTCGGGAGCCGTGCGCGCGTGGTTCGTCGTCGCGCTCGTGCTCTCGTTGCTCGGTGACGTGTTCCTCATGCTGCCGAACGACGCGTTCGTGCCGGGCCTGGCGTCGTTCCTGCTCGCCCACGTCGCGTACGTGGTCGGGTTCTCGCTCGTCACCGACGGGAACTGGACGCTCGCGATCCCGATCGTGCTCCTGGCCGCGGTGCTCGGGACCCGGCTCGTGCGCGGTCTGCGCAGCGGTGGCCATGACGCACTCGTCGTGCCCGTGGTCGCCTACGTGCTGACGATCCTCGTGATGGTCAGCAGCGCGGTTGCTTCGGGCAACGCGGTCGGGGCCGTCGGCGCGCTCCTGTTCATGGCGTCCGACGCCCTGATCGGCGAGGACCGCTTCGTCCGGCACCGGTCGTGGCAGCCGCTGGCGATCATCGTCACGTACCACGTCGCGCAGGCGCTGCTGGTCGTGTCGCTCACGACGTGACGACCGACTCCAGGTGCGCGAGATCCCGGGCCAGTGCGGATCGCATGACGCGGCGAGTCAGGGCCGAGGGCATCCATGCGAACTGTCCGGGCGTTCCGACGTTGCGGATGCGGACCGTCGACGCCTCGCCCTTCGGCTCGATCGAGTAGGTGACGGTCCCGGCGAACGGTCCTCCGGCGATGTCGAGCTCGAGCAGCGTGGGCGGCTCGTAGCGGCGGACGACGGTCTCCCACGCGATGTTCCGACCGAGGAACCGGGCGGTCCGCCGAGTGCGCGCACCCGGGCCGATCGCCGCGTCGAGGAGCTCCGAGCCCGTGAGCGCGTGCATCCACGTCGGGTCATGCGCGGGGTCGAACATCAAGGCCGCGATCGCCTCGGGCGGTGCGGCGATCGTCCGGTCGGCGCTGACGTCGATCGAGGCGGTCATCGGTGCTGCTCCTCGCCGCGGGACGCTTCCTCGCGCTCGGCAGCTTCCTTGAGGCGGGCGAGCCCTTCGGTCCACATGTCGTCGATGAACGCACGAAGCTCGTGCAGGCCTTCGGGCCGGCCCCGGTACAGCCGCCGGTTCCCGGCCCGGCGCACCGTGACCAGCTCCGCCTGCTCCAGCACGCGCAGGTGCTGGGAGACCGCGGGCCGGCTCACCTCGGGGCAGTGGCCGGCGAGCTCCCCCGCCGAGACCTCCTCGTCCCGGACGAGGCGCAGGAGCCGGCGGCGGGTCGGATCGGCCATGGCGCGGGCCGACGCATCGAGACGACGCGCTGGCGCGGCGGCGGAAATCATGTAAGTATTCTCTTACATAGATTCCCAGGATGCAAGTCATCGATCGGAGCACCATGGACCTCGTCACCGCCCTGGACCAGACCTTCGCCCACGCCGCCGTCGTGGCGGCCGGGGTGCGACCCGAGCAGCTCGACGACGCGACGCCCTGCACCGAGTGGGACGTCCGCGCGCTGGCGATGCACACGCTCGGCGTCGTCGAGAACATCGGACGTGGCGTGCGGGGCGAGGCCCTGATGCCGTCGCCGCTCGGGATGCCGCTCGAGGCGGACCTCGGCGCGCAGTACAGGCGCGTCATGGCGTCGACCCTCGCCGCCTGGCGCGCCGCCGATCTCACGGCGACGGTCGACATCGGCGCCGGCCCGATGCCCGGCGGGGCGGCGGCCGGGATCAACCTGCTCGACACGGCGACGCACTCGTGGGACCTCGCGCGCGCGACCGGTCAGGACCCGGCCCTGCCCGCTGCCCTCGCCGAGCAGGTGCTCGCGGCTGCGCAGGGGATCGTGAGTCCGGACATCCGCGGGTTCGCCGGCTTCGACCCCGAGGTCGAGGTCGGGCCCGATGCCGACGCGACCGCGCGGCTGGTGGCGTTCCTGGGCCGCCGACCGTGAACGGGCGCCGGCGGTAGCGTCGGGCGATGCGCCGGTCGATCGACGATGCCCTGGACGACCATCCTCCGGACGAGGAACGGCCGCCGGTGTCGTGGATGGTCGGCCTGACCGACGACCCGGATTCCTCCGACGACGGTGAGCCGCGCGTCAGCCTGACGCTCGAGGAGCAGGGGGGCGCGGGGTACGGGCTGGTTGCGCACCTGGCGCCGGCGACGGCGAGGCGGCTGCGCGGTGCGATCGCCGCCGCGCTGCGCGAGATCGGCGAGCCGCCGGACGCCTGATCCGAGCGGCGGTCACCTCAGAGCAGCAGCGGGGCCCGCGCCGAGGTGGCGGTCGGGTCGGCGGTGTCGCCGAGCTCCTCGCGGTGCTCGACGATCTGCTCCACGGTGATCATCGCGATCCGGTGCTCCTCGGCGAAGAGCTGCAGGAAGGGCAGGCGCGCGGGCGAGCCGTCGTCGTGCAGCACCTCGCAGATGACCGCGACCGGCGGGAGCCCGGCGAGCCGCGCGAGGTCCACCGCGGCCTCGGTGTGGCCGCGCCGCTCGAGCACGCCGCCGTCACGGGCGCGCAGCGGGAAGACGTGCCCGGGACGCACGAACTCGCCCGCCGTGGCTTCCGGGTCGAGGAACCGCCGGACGGTGTGGGCCCGGTCCGCGGCACCGATGCCACTGCCCGATTCGCAGTGGTCGATCGAGATGGAGAACGCGGTGTCCGCGCCGGCGATGCCCGGCGGGACCATCGGCGGGATCTCGAGTCGATCGAGGTACTCGGCGTGCGTGGGCATGCACACCAGCCCGCGTGCCCAGCGCAGCATGAAGTTGACCGCCTCCGGGGACACCCACTCCGCGGCCATGGTGAGATCGCCCTCGTTCTCACGATCCTCGTCGTCGGCCACGAGGACCATCTCCCCCCGGCGGATCCGACGGAGGGCGTCTTCCACAGTGGCGAACTTCATCGGGTGATCTCCTCGGGCTCGGGACAGTGTGCGGTGGCACGGGGCAGGGTGACGACCATGCGGCAGCCGTGCGGCTCGCGTGGTTCGGGGTGGATGTCGCCCCCGTGCAGGTCGACGATCCAGCGGGCGATGGCGAGGCCGAGTCCGGCACCGCCATCGCTGGACGCTCGGGCCGGGTCGGCTCGGTAGAAGCGCTCGAAGACGCGGCTCGCGTCGTCCGGGGCGATGCCGGGTCCCTCGTCGAGGACCTCGATCGTCACGCCGGTGTCGCTGCGACGCGCGTGGACCTGCACGGACGCGCCCTGGGGCGAGTGCCGCACCGCGTTCTCCAACAAGTTCGCGACGACCTGGTGGACGCGCTCGGGGTCGCCGTCGGCCGCGAGGTCGCGGTCCTCGACGGTCATCTCGATCGGGACACCGGGCTGGCTGAGCTCCTGCTCGCGTACGGCGTGGGCGAGCACCGGCTCGACCGCGAACGCGTGACGGTCGAGGGGGACCGTGCCGGCCTCGAGCCGGGAGAGGTCGAGCAGCTGGGCGACGAGACGCCCGAGCCGCTCGACCTGGGTGAGCATGGTCGAGAGGGTCGCGGCGTCGGCCTGCGCCACACCGTCGACGAGGTTCTCGAGCGTCGCCTGGAGCGCGGTGAGGGGGGTCCGCAGCTCGTGGCTCACGTTCGCCACGAGGTCCCGGCGCAGACGGTCGGTCTCCGCGAGCTCACCGGCCATCCGGTTGAACGCCGTCGCGAGCCGGCCGACCTCGTCGTGCGACGTTGCGGTGATCCGCTGGGAGTAGTCGCCCTTCGCCATCGCCTGGGTCGCGACCGCCATCTCGCGCAACGGCGACGTCATGCCGCGCGCCATGCGCCGCACGAGCAGCAGGGCGACGGCGGCCGCGCTCGCGCCGGCGACGCTCGGCCAGACGTGCACGATCCGGATGCCGAACCAGAACACGAACACCGTGATGCCCACTGCGCCGACGATGAGCGTGGCGAGCTTGACCTTGATCGACGTGACCGCGTCGAGCGGTCGGTCGGGAACGTGAGGCCGCTGGGGCATGTGCCTCACCCGACCGTCTCGAGCGCGTAGCCCACGCCGTGGACGGTCCGGATCAGGTCGTTGCCGAGCTTGCGGCGCAGCGCACGCACGTGGGAATCGACGGTGCGGACTCCGGACGGCACGTCGTAGCCCCACACCGCACCGAGCAGGTCCTCCCGAGTGAACACCTCACCGGGCGACTCGGCGAGGAACAGGAGCAGGTCGAACTCGGTCGGCGTGAGGTGCACGGTCTCGTCATCGCGGTGCACACGTCGGGCGAGCGCGTCGATGACCAGCCCATCGAGATCGATGCGCTCGACGCGACCGGGCTCGCGCGCATGACGTGACCGCTCGACGCGGCGGAGCAGCGCGTGGATGCGCGCGACCAGCTCGCGGCTGCTGAACGGCTTGGTCATGTAGTCGTCGGCGCCGACGCCGAGCCCGAGGAGCAGGTCGTGCTCGGAGTCCCGGGCCGTCAGCATCAGGACAGGGACCGGGCGGTCGGCCTGGATCCGCTCGCAGACCTCGAGCCCGTCGAGGCCCGGGAGCATGAGGTCGAGGACCACGACGTCGGGCTGCAGGACGGCGCAGCGGGCGACCCCGCTGGGGCCGTCGGCGGCGATCTCGACGTGGTAGCCCTCGGACCGGAGGCGAGCCGCGATCGCGTCGGCGATGGGGGCTTCGTCCTCGACGACGAGGATGGTGCGCGTGGCCGGCGCGACCGCGGCCGCGACGCCGCTCACCGGGGGTCTCGGTCGAGGTCGGGGAGCGCTCCCGTGCGACGCATCGTCCCAGGTTAGGAACCGGCCGGTGAGGGGTTGCGGCCCGACCTGTGGAGATTGTGTGGAGATGGCCGCTCACGGCGGTGGGACGCCCCCGTAGCCTGGGCGCATGGACGACCCGACGACGTTGACCGAGGACCAGTGGCGCGAGCGGCTCAGCCCCGATCGGTACGCCGTGCTCCGGCAGGCGGCCACGGAACGGGCCTTCACCGGCGAGTACAACGACAGCGAGGATGCCGGCGTGTACCGCTGCGCCGGCTGCGGTGCCGAGCTCTTCCCGTCGGACACCAAGTTCCACTCGGGGAGCGGCTGGCCGTCGTTCTGGGCCGCGGCGCACGAGGGTGCGGTCGTCGAGACGACCGACAGCTCGCACGGCATGGTGCGCACCGAGATCACCTGCGCGCGGCTGCGGTGGTCACCTCGGTCACGTGTTCCCCGACGGTCCCCGCCCGACCGGGATGCGATATTGCGTGAACTCGCTGGCGCTCGAGCTCGATCCGGCACCCGCCGACGGCGACTGAGCGAGCGGGAGTCACCGTCGACGTCATCGACACCATGGCGGCACGCGGCCACGAGCAGGTCGTGTTCGCCGCCGACGCCGCCACCGGGATGCGCGTCGTCATCGCGGTGCATTCCACCGCGCTCGGCCCGTCGCTCGGCGGCATCCGCTTCTGGCACTACGCGACCGAGGCCGACGCCGTCGCCGACGTACTCCGGTTGTCCGAGGCGATGTCGCTCAAGGCTGCGGCCGCCGGGCTCCACCAGGGCGGCGGGAAGGCGGTCGTGCACTGGGACGACCCGCGCCGAGCCCGGACTCCCGAGCAGCTCGCGCTTCTCGGCCGCGTCATCCACGAGTTGGGT
The DNA here is from genome assembly GCA_963752335.1 of uncultured Acidimicrobiia bacterium. GTDB lineage: Bacteria > Actinomycetota > Acidimicrobiia > IMCC26256 > JAENVU01 > JAENVU01. The sequence goes on from CAVVXW010000004.1 coordinate 25,553, forward strand.
GGGCGGTACCTCGCGGCGGAGGACGTCGGTGCCACGACGGCCGACATGGACGGCATCTCGCGCGTCACACCGTGGGTCACCGGCGTGAGCGAGTCCGCCGGGGGCTCGGGTGATCCGTCGCCGATCACGGCCCTCGGCGTGCTGGCGGGGATGCGCGCGGCGGCGACCGAGCGCTGGGGCTCGCGATCGCTCGGGGGTCGACGGGTGCTCGTGCAGGGTGCGGGGAAGGTCGGATCGGCGCTCACCCGCCTCCTCGCGGCCGAGGGTGCATCCGTCGCGATCGCCGACGTCGACCGGTCGCGCGCCGACGCGATCGCGCGCGACCTCGGCGCGACCGCCGTCGACCCCGATCACCTCGCCGACCAGCCGGGCGACGTGTTCGCGCCCTGCGCCCTGGGCGGCGCGCTCGACGGGCGCACGGTCGAGCGCCTCCGGTGCGAGGTCGTGTGTGGGGCGGCGAACAACCAGCTCGCCGACACCCGAGATCGACGACGCGCTCGCCGCGCGCGGGATCCTCTACGCGCCGGACTTCGTGGTGAACGCAGGAGGGATCCTGAACATCGCGGAGGAGTTCGTGGGCTACTCCCGCGAGCGGGCGGTCGCGGCCGCCGCGCGCATCGAGGAGACGACCGCCGGGGTCTTCGACCGCGCCCGCAGCACCAGCGACACGCCGGGCCGGGCGGCCGAGGGGCTCGCACGTGAGCGCATCGCCCGCGAGCCGTTCGGGAGCGGCCGGTTCGCACCCGGCGACCCCGCACCCTGGACCGGCGGTCGCCCGCTCACGACGCTCCGCCCGGAGAACGGCACGTAGTCTGCGCCGATGGGTGGACATCTGGCGGACGTGTGGTTCCAGGTCACCGATCTCGCGGTCGTCTCGGGATCCGGGTGCACCGTCACGACCGAGGATGGCACCGAGTACCTCGACTTCACGAGCGGCATCGCGGTCACGAGCACCGGCCACTGCCACCCGCAGGTGGTCGCCGCGATCCAGGAGCAGGCGGCGCGCTTCGTCCACGCGCAGGTGAACTGCTACCGACACCCCCTGCTCGAGCAACTCGCCGAGCGACTCGCGGACGTCACGCCGGCCGGGATCGACTCGTTCTTCTTCGCCAACTCGGGCGCGGAGGCGACCGAGGCCGCGGTCAAGCTCGCGAAGCACGCGACGGGGCGCCCGAACGTGATCGTCTTCCAGGGATCCTTCCACGGGCGGTCGCACCTCACGATGGCGATGACCACGTCCAAGACCGGGTACCGCAGCGGCTACCAACCCTTGCCGAGCGGCGTGTTCGTCGCACCGTTCCCCTCTCCGTTCCGCGACGGCGTCGACGAGGCGGAGGCCGTCGCGCGGGCCCTCGCCGCGTTCGATCTCCTGCTGGTGGCACAGACCGCGCCGTCCGAGACCGCGGCCGTGGTCATCGAGCCGGTGCTCGGCGAAGGCGGGTACCTTCCCGCGCCCGCGGCGTTCCTCCGCGGTCTGCACGACCGCTGCCGCCAGCACGGGATCCTCTTCGTCGCCGACGAGGTGCAGTCCGGGTTCGCGGCGGACCGGGGCGATGTTCGCGATCGAGGCCGCCGGGATCGATCCCGACATCATCGTGATGGCGAAGGGCATCGCCTCGGGATTCCCGATCTCGGCCATCGGCGCGCCGGCCGGGATCATGAGCCGGTGGCCGACGGGCGCGCACGGCGGGACCTACGGCGGCAACCCGATCGGTTGCGCGGCCGCGCTGGCCACGATCGACGTGCTCACCGCGCCCGGATTCCTCGAGAACGTCGTGGCGCGGGGCGAGCAGCTGCGCACCGGTCTCGCCGAGCTGGCGCGCCGGCATGCCGGGATCGGAGAGGTCCGAGGTCCGGGCCTGATGGTGGGGGTCGAGATCGTCGACGGTGGCCGGGCGCCGGACCCGCTCCGCGTCACCGAGGTCGCGACCCACTGCCGCGAGCACGGCCGGCTGTTGCTCATGAACGCGGGGACCGCTGGGAACGTGCTGCGGTGGATGCCGCCGCTCGTGGTCACCGAGGCCGAGATCGACCGGGCCCTCGCCGCGTTCGGTGCCGCGCTGGACGCGACAGCCTGAGCATCAGGGGAGACGGGCGCGCCGCGCCCCTCCCCGCCGCCGGTCCCGTTCGATCGCGTCGACCACCTTGAGCCCGGGGATGCCGGTCACGCCACCCCCACCGTGGGTCGCGCTCGACGCCTGGTAGAGCCCGGCGATCGGCGTGCGATAGTCGGCGTAGCCGGGCGCAGGCCGGAGGTGGAACAGCTGTGACGGCGACAGCTCGCCGTGGAAGATGTTGCCGCCGACGAGCCCGTAGGTGTGCTCCATGTCGTACGGGCCGATGACCTGGCGGTGGAGGATCGAGTCGGCGAAGCCGGGGGCGACGGCCTCGACCTCGGCGACGGCCCGGTCGGCGTAGGCGTCGAGCTCGCCGCGGTGTGGCTCGCGCGACCACTCCGACGGCACCCACTGGGTGAACATCGACATCACGTGGTGGCCGACCGGCGCGAGCGTCCGGTCGAACACCGACGGGATGCAGATGTCGGCGAACGGCGCGGCCGCGCCGCGCCCGGCCACTGCGTCCTGGAACGCCCGTTCCACGTGGTCGAGGCTCGGCGCGAGCACGATCGTGCCGCCGTGCACGTCGGGATCGAAGCCGGGTGCCGCCGCGAACTCGGGCAGCCGGTCGAGCGCGAGGTTGATCTTGACGGTCCCGCTCCGGCTCTTCCATCTCCGCAGGTCGGCGACGAACTCGTCCGGCAGATCGGCCGGGTCGAGCTGGCGCAGGAACGTGATCTGCGGGTGCGTGGCGGCGATGACGACGTCGGCCTCGACCTCCTCGCCGGATTCGGTCACCACTCCCGTCGCGCGGCCGTTGCGGACGAGGATGCGCTCGACGGGAGCGTCGGTGCGGACCTGGGCGCCGAAGGATTCCGCCGCCGCACGGAGGGCCCGGGTGACCGCGCCCATCCCGCCCTCGGGGAAGCCCCACGCGCCGAGGGCACCGTCGCCGACATCGCCGATCTGGTGGTGGGCCATCACGTACGCGGTTCCCGCCGAGCGGGGGCCCGCCCACGTCCCGATCACGCCGCTCACCGCGAGCACGCCGCGCAGGGCGTCGGACTCGAAGCGGTCCTCGAGCAGGTCGGCGATGCTCGTGGTGAACAGACGGGTGAGATCCGCGACGGCCCGTTCGTCCCACCGGCGTGCCATCCACCCGAGCCGGCCCTGCGCCAGCAGGTCGCGCGGATGGTGCGAGCCGAGCCGCGGCGGCGTCTCGGTGAGCAGCGGTCCGAGCGCGTCGGCGAGCCCGCCCAACCACCGCCTCCAGTCGTCGTACGCGTCCGCGTCGCGAGCCGAGAACTGGGAGATGGAGGCCCTCCGGGCGGCCGCGTCCTCGGGGAGCCGGAGGGCCGGACCGTCGGCACGGGGGGCGAAGTAGGGGCCCTGCGGATGGATCCGGTACCCGTGGCGGTCCAGGGCCAGCTCGCGCACGATCGTCGGTGGCATGAGGCTCACGACGTACGAGAGCGACGTGACGGTGTAATCGGGCCCCCACGGGTGTTCCGAGACCGCCGCCCCGCCGACCGTCGCCCGCCGCTCGAGCACGGTGACGCGCGCGCCGTGCTTCGCGAGCAACCCCGCGGCGACCAGCCCGTTGTGACCGCCGCCGATGACGACGACGTCGAGGGGCTCGCGGGTCACGCGGCGGAGGCTACCGGCGCGGCGGGGCCGGTCCGGTGCCTCGACCGCCGCTCAGGAGCTCGACGAGACGGCGTCGGCGGGCGCGGGGGAGCGCCAGCTCGAGGACGACGTCGTCGCCGAGCTCGACCGGCACGATCACGAACGAAGCCGGGATCGCGAGCCGCTCACCGGCGCGCGGCCGCCGCTCGCCGTCGAGGCGGACCGCGTCGAGCGGGATCGTGACCGCCGGATCGGGCCACGCGACCCGCCGCCACCGGAGGCGACCGGGCTCGGGCCCCGCGTACCCGGCTCGGAACCGCCGCGTGAGCCCCGGTGTGCTGCCGTGCCGCGCGGCAGCGAGCAGTTGATGCCGCGCGGACGGTCGACGCGCGCAGGTAGAGGTGGCGTCCGCCCATCGCGATGCCGAGGGCCGCGAGCGCGACCACGCCGACGACGACCGCGGTCACCACCGCAGGCTGTCCGTCGCCGCGCTCGACGAGCTCGGCGAGGACGACGCCGCGGGCCGCATCGCACGGATGAGCTTCTCCCGTCCGCGCCACGTGCGCGAGCTCGCTCCGGACCCGGGCGAAGGACTCCGCGCGGGCGCCGGCCCGGGCGTCGACCGCGATCGAACGTTCCCGCCCGTAGATCTCCATCTCGGTCCGGCTCGGCTCGATCGCGCTCGCGCACGACAGCGTGACGGAGCTGTGGGCACCGGACTCGTGGGTGAGGAGGAGGTCGACCCAGGTGACCGGGTCGCCCTGACCGCGGATGTCCACCACCGGGCCCATCGCGGCCTCGACGAGATCGAGGATGTGGGGTCCGATGTCGAGCAGTGCCCCCTGCTCGAGGCGCCAGCCGCCTGCGAACGCGCCTCCGAGGAACGCTCCGGAGATGAAGCAGGCCCGAGCACCGTGCGCGGTGAAGGACCGGGCGTCGGCGAGGAACTCGCGCACGACGTCGGCGAAGCGGTACGTCAGCAGCATGATCGAGCCGACGTGGTTGGTGGCGACCGCCGCGGCGATGCGCTGCGCGCCGGCCACGTCGAGCGCGAGCGGCTTCTCGAGCAGGAGCGCCTTGCCGGCGTCCGCGGCCCGCACCGCCAGGTCCGGCTGGGCCGCGGGCGCCACCGCGAGCGAGACGGCGTCGACCGCGCCGAGGAGATCGTCGAACGTCGGGAACACGGGGACGTCGTGCTCGGCCGCGACCACCGCCGCGTGGTCGGGGCGCGGGACCACACACCCACGAGCTCGGTCTCGGGACCGGCCGCGAGCAGTGGTGCGTGCACCGCCGCGTGCCCAGGGACCGGCGCCCGCGAGGCCGACGCGCACGGGAGGCGGAGTCGTCGGCACGCCGGTCGACACTACGCGCTGAAGATCATCGCGGCCCCCAGGTCGGCGGCGATGGTCACCGGCGCTCCGAGGACCGGCCGGGTCGACGCGGTCGCGGTCATGCGCCCGAACCTGGTGTCGACCTCGACCGCGTAGTGGTCGAGATCGGAACCACGCGTTCCGGACGGTGCCCGGCACCGCGGCACCGGGCTCGATCCTCAGGTGCGCCGGACGAAGACCCAGGGTGACCGGGCCGGTGACCGCGGACGCGAGCGCTCCCCACGGTGTGGCGACGGCCCGGCCGTCGCCGACGAGCGCCAGCTCGGTCGTGACGCCGAGGAAGCGCGCCGCCACCACCGATCCCGGTTCGCGCCAGACCTCCTCGGCCGGCCCCGACCGGCACGACCCGTCCGGCGTCGAGCACCACGACCGAGTCGGCGAGGGTGAATGCTTCGTCGAGATCGTGGGTGACGAGGAGCGTCGCGGTGCGCGGCGGCGCGCACGATGCGGTGCAGGTCGCTGCCGAGCGCGGCGCGGCGTTCCCGGTCCACCGAGGCGAGGGGCTCGTCCAGCATGAGCAGGCGCGGGGCGGGCGCGAGGGCGCGTGCGAGCGCCACCCGTTGCTGCTCGCCGCCCGAGAGGTGATCGACGGCCCGCGCGCCCGCGCCGGCGAGACCGACGAGGGCGAGCATCTCGGTGGTCCGGGCGCTGCGGTCGCTCGCGGACCAGCCGCGCGCGCGGAGGCCGAACCCGACGTTCGCGGCGACGTCCTGGTGCCCGAACAGGGCATGGTCCTGGAACATCAGTCCGAAGTCCCGGCGGTGGGGCGGGATCGTCGTGAGGTCGGAATCGTCCCAGCACACCTTCCCTCCCGAGACCGGCTCGAGCCCCGCGACGGCACGCAGCACGCTCGACTTCCCGCTGCCGCTCGGGCCGAGGATCGCGACGATCGCCCCGTCGGGAACGACGAGATCCAGGCCGTCGACCGCGAGCACCGTCCCGTAGCGGACCGAGAGCCCCGTGACGATCAGCATCAGCGGCTCCCGGTCGAGAACACGCGGTCCGCGAGCAGGGCCGCGGCGCCGGTCAGGGCCATCAGGACGACGGCCAGGGCCATCGCCTGGTCCACGTTGGTCGCGCCCGGCCGGCCGAGGAATCGGTAGATCGCGACCGGGATCGTGGTGGTGTCGGGCCGGACGATGAAGAGCGTGGCGCCGAACTCGCCGAGCGAGATGGCGAAGGCGAACGCGCCGGCGACGACCGCGGCGCGCCGGACCACGGGCAGGTCGACCGCGCGCCAGACGCGGGCCGGACCCGCGCCGAGGACCGCCGCCGCCTCGCGCGCGTGGGGGTCGATCGACCGCAGCGCGGGGACGGTCGCCGCGCACCACGAACGGGAGTGCCACCACCGCGTGGGCGATGGGGATGATCCACCAGGAGGTGCGGAGGTCGAGCGGCGGCGCGTCGAACACGATCAGGAAGCCGAAGCCGACGGTCACGGCCGAGACGCCCAGGGGGAGGAGCACGAGGACCTCGGTGAACCGGGCCGGGCGGCCGGCGCGACCGCGCCGGGTGAGCGCGGTCGCGAGGGCGAGTCCGAGGGGCACCGAGATCACGACCGCCGTGGCCGCGATCAGGAGCGACGTCCCGATCGCGTGGAGCGGCGAGTGCCCGGCGCCGAGCGGCACCGTCGTCAGCTGGCGGTAGCCGGCGGCGTCGTCGGCGAGCGACCGCCGGAGCAGCTCGACCGTGGGAGCGACGATCAGCGCCACCGCGGGGAGAACGGCGGCTGCTGCCGCGAGTCGCGGTGCCGTCCCGCGGAGCGGGCGCGGTGCCGGCGGACGGACACGGGTCGGCCGGGCGCGTCCGGCGAGCGCCCCGGCGACCGCGAGGACGGCGAGCACCGTGACCAGCTGGACGACCGACAACGCGGCCGCGGTGCGCAGGTCCAGGAGCTCGGCGGTCTGGCGGTAGATCTCGGTCTCGAGCGTCGCGTACTGCGGACCACCGAGGACCAGGATCACGCCGAACGAGGTGAAGCAGAACAGGAACACCACCGACGCGGCCGCGGCGATCGACGGTCGCAGCGCCGGGACGGTGACCCGCAGGAACGTACGCACCGGTCCGGCACCGAGCACGCGTGCCGCGTCCTCCTCGCGGCGGTCGAGCCCGCTCCACGTCGTCCCGACGACGCGTGCGACCACCGCGACGTTGAAGAAGCAGTCCGCGGCGACGATCGCGACCAACGAGCGCTCGACGCCGAGCGAGCGGAACGCGGTCGCGACCACGATCGTCGGCAGCACGAACGGCACCACCACCAACGCCTGGACGAGGGCGCGTCCGGGGAACCGGACGCGGCTCACCACGCCGGCGAGCGGCAGGCCCACCGCCATCGTCACGACCGTCGACAGCGCGGCCTGCCAGACGGTGAACCACGCGACGTGCCGCAGTGACGGATCGCGCAGGACGTCGCCGACCGGAGCCAGGTCGAGCGAGCCGCCCCGGACCAGGCCTCGACCGAGGATCGCGGCGACCGGCCAGAGGAAGAACACCGCGAGGAACGCGAGCGGGAGCCCGACGAGCAGGGTGCGGCCGGCTCGGGTGCTCACCGCAGCACGTGTGCGGTCCACTGCTCGATCCACGTGGTGCGGTGCCGACCGATGTCGTCGGGGGTGAGCGTGAAGGGGTGCGCGGGGACCGACGCGAACTTGGCGAACACCGCCGGGAGTGGCGTGTCCCGCACCGCCGGGAACACGAACATCGAGAGCGGTAGATCCTGCTGGAACCGCGAGCGCAGCATGAAGTCGACCAGCGCCCGGGCGCCCCCCGGATGTGCGGCGCCCCGGAGCACGCCCGCGAACTCGACCTGGCGGAAGCACGTCGCGTCGAGGTTGCCGACCGGGCTCTCGCTGGGCTGCGGGTCCGCGAAGTACACCTCGGCCGGTGGGCTCGAGGCGTAGCTGACGACGAGTGGCCGGTCGCCCTTGCTGCCGGCCGCACCGGAGAACTCCCCGTTGTACGCGGCCTCCCACCCGTCGACGACCTTCACGCCGTTGGCGCGGAGCGCGTCCCAGTAGTCGAGCCACTTGTCGCCGAAGTGCGCGACCGTCGCGGCCACGAAGGCGAGGCCGGGTGAGGACGTCGCGGGGTTCTCGACGACGAGCTGGTCCTTGTACGCCGGCTTCGCCAGATCCTCGAGCGTCGCCGGTGGGGACTCGGAGTGGGAGGCGAAGAACCCGCGGTCGTCGTTCACGCACACGTCACCGAAGTCGATCGGCGTCGCGTGGTGCGTGTCGTCGAGCCGGAGCGACGCCGGGACGCGGTCGAGCCCGCGGGCGGTGAACTTCGTGAAGACGTGCTGGTCGAGTGCCCGCGTGAGGAAGGTGTTGTCCACACCGAAGAAGACGTCGCCGAGCGGCGCGCCCTTGGTGAGGATGACCTGGTTGAGCGCCGCACCGGCGTCGCCGTTCTTCAGGACCTCGACCTTCCATCCGGTCTGGGCGGTGAAGGCTCGCAGCACCGGCTTGGAGACGGCGAACGAGTCGTGCGTGACGACGGTGACGGTCTTGTCATCCCCTCCGCCGCTGCTGCAGGCGGTGGTGGTGGCGCAGATCGTGAGCGCCACGAGCGCGCTGGTGAGGATTCGGGTCCGAATCATCCGGGTCGACCTCCGGTCGGTTGGATCGCGAGCAGCACGCCCGCCTGGACGGTGATCGTGGCGACGGCGTCCACGAGCTCGTTGCTGACCCCGCGTGACGAGCCGGCGGCCAGCTCGGCGTCGGTGAGCGCCCAGCGCAGCCCGGTCGTGGTCACGCCCCTCGCGGACCCGTCCACCGCGAGCAGGGTGACGAGGCTGCCCGCGGTGCCGCGCAGGGTGACCCCGTCGCGGACGACCGCGACGCGCGCCGGGCCGATGAGCGCATCGACCGCGAGATCGGCCCAGGCCGGGTTCGCGAGGACGAGCACGTTGGCGAGGAAATGGTCGAGCCGCCCGCCGCCCGCGCCGACCACGGTGACCGCATCGGCACCCAGCCGGCGCGCCGCGGCGATCGCGAGCTCCAGGTCGGTGGCGTCCTTGTCCGCCGGGTGTCGCTCGATCGGGGTCGACTCGGCGACCGCACGGTCCAGACGGTCGGACCGGATCGAGTCGAGGTCGCCGACGAGGAGGTCGGGCCGGCGGCCCAGCGCGTCGGCGTGCTCGATGCCCGAGTCGGCGGCGACGATGATCGCGTCGGCGGCCAGGACGTCCCGCCAGACCGGATCGAGTGCGTCGCCACCGGCCATCACGATCGCTCGCATCGCACCTCCTCGGCTGGAGCAGGAAGGTCGCGAGCGAGGCTCCCTGCGCCGGCATGACCCGGATCAGGTTCGGACGGTCGAGGGCTGCGTGCCCTCCTCTCAGCCCGGCGCACCGGACTCCCGCGTTGGGATGGACCCTACCGAAGACAGGCGGTCCGGGACCGTGCAATCCCGCAGATCGTCAGACGAGCGCGGCGCGGATGACGAGGCGCTGGGCGTCGGAGCCGATCGGGTGACAGGTGAACAGCGTCAGCGTGTGGCCGGCGGTCTGCTCGGTGATCCACACCGCGTCCGGCGCGACCACGAACATCTCCGTGACGGCGTAGGTGAAGCTCCGCCCGTAGGCGTCCACGAGCAGGATGAGGTCGCGCGGCGCCAGGTCCGAGAGATCGTGGAAGGGCGCGCTGTGGCTGTTGCGGTGGCCCGCGATCACGACGTTGCCCTCGCCCCCCGGGTCCGCGGTGCCGGGCCAGTGCGACGGGCCCTGATCGATCGACTCCTGGGTGATCTGGTCCCGCAGCTCCACGTCGAGGCGGATCTTCGGGATCTGAATGCGGCCGATGACCGAGATCGGCAGGTGGACGCTCGGATCCGGGACGTCCACCGGCGAGTGCAGCGCCGTCTCGACCGGGGGCGGCGCAGCCGGCCGGGAGGGCGTCGTCGTCGGCGTGGTCGCACGGGCTCGTGCCGCGGCCCGCCGCTCGACGAGGTGCGCGGGCGCCTTGGTCCGCGGGAGCATGCCGTGGGCGACGCGCTGGAGCGTCGGCCGGCGCGGCGCTCAGACCGGCCAGCGCGCCGGCGGCGGCCAGCGCGGTGAGCCCGAGCACGGTCGCGCGACGAGCGCGACGCGTGGACTGCGTCTCCGAGTGGGGTCTCGGCATGATCTCCTAGGACCGGAAACGGTCCGGTGACGCGGCGCGCGATCGAATCGCCACCACGAGAACTCCGCCGCCCCGTTTGCTAGCCGATCGACCGTTCTGCGGCAAGGCGGAGCCCGCGATCGGATTCAGCGGACTCGCGAACCTTGATGGGAATCGCGCGGAGGGTGCCCACCGCCCCACGGACCGGTCGGCCCGGGTTGGACTCCCGTCAGTCTCCGATCGGGGTGCGCGCCACGACCTCGGCCTGCCACCGCTGCTCGGGCCAGCCGCGTCGACCGCGGGTGCGCTGGACCCGGTGGAGCCAGTCGAGCACCGTGTCCGGTTCGTGCCCGAGCCGGACGAGCGCGGTGCCGAGCACCGCCCCGGTGCGGCCGCGCCCGCCGTGACAGTGGACGACGACGCCCTCGCCGGCCTGCCAACCCCTGACGACGATCTCGGCCGCGGCGCGGATGCGCGCCTCGTCGCGGTCGGGATCGGGCGGGCGGCGGCGGACCACGAGATCCGCGAGGGCGGTGGCGTGCCCGGTCAAGGGTTCCGGGTCGTAGCGGGCGACATCGCGGGTGAGGTCCACGACGTGGACGAACCCCGCCGCCGCGAGCGCGTCCCACGCGCCCCGCGCGGGTAGGCCATTCCGGCGATCGGCGTCGGCTCGGCGCACACCCACCACAGGTCGCCGGGGACCGCGAGCGGCCCGAGGAAGCCCGGCCGCGCGCCGGGTGGCAGCAGGACGGGCAGGGTCACCCGCGCGGCGACGAGGTGCTCCAGCGGCGTGAGGTCGTAGGGCGCGCCGACCATCACGATGAAGTGCTCGGCCCCGCCGCGGATGTACTCGTCGAGCGAGCTCACCTCGTCGGGTTGGATCGCGACGGTCCGCTCGACCTCGTGCGCGGCGCGACCCTTCCGCTCGCACCATTCCGTCAGCACGGCGTTCTTGTGCGCGTAGCTCTCCGGCGGCCCGAACGTGTTCCATGCGTCCCCGTACTCGGCGACGAGCCGCAGCGTGACCTTCTCGCCGCTGCCTCCGATCAGGATCGGCAGAGCGCCGGCGGGTGGGGGGACGAGGGCGCCGAGTCGGTCGGCGATGAGGGGCAGGTCGCGCTCGAGGTCCTTGAGGCGGGACGGCGCGGTCCCGAACTCGTACCCGTACTCGGTGTAGTCACGCTCGAACCAGCCCGAGCCGATCCCGAGCGTGAACCGTCCGTGGCTCAGCAGATCGATGGTGCGCGCCATGTCGGCCAGCAGCTGGGGGTTGCGGTAGGAGTTGCAGGTCACGAGCGCGCCGAGCTGCGCCTGCGCCGTGTCCACGGCCATCGCCGCGAGGAGCGTGTACGCCTCGTAGTGGTTCGCGTCGGGATCGCCGTAGAGCGGGAAGAAGTGGTCCCAGATCCAGATGCTGTCCGCGCCGATGGCGTCGGCCGCCTTCCAGGCGTCGCGCAGCTCGTCGACGGTCCCGACCTGGGGATGGAGCTGGACTCCGACCTTGAACGCCATCTGCAGGACCTCTCTTCACCCTCGCGGACACAGCGGGCTCGGCGCGGCACACTACCCAGACCGATGTTCATCACGAATCACGTCCTGGCCGGAGCGATCGCGGGGACTGCTGCACGCGGTCGCCCGGTGACCGCCTTCGGCGTCGGCGTGGTGACCCATGTGGTGATGGACATGACGCCGCACTGGGGCAACCCGACGCTCGATCGCGACGGCTTCTACGCCGTGGCCAAGCGCGACGGGCTGCTCGGCCTCGCCACCGTGGCGATCTGCACGATCGCGGGCCTCCCGCCCCGCCGAGCGTTGCTCGCGGGGATCGCCGGCGCCGCGATCCTGGACTCGGACAAGCCGGGCGAGTTCTTCTTCGGCGTGAACCCCCTCCCGGGCTGGCTCGATCGCTTCCACGTCCGGATCCAGCGGGAGTCGCCGGAGGGTCTCCGGACCGAGCTGGCCGCGGGGGTGGCCCTGGCGGCGACCGCCGGCGCGATGCTCGTCGGAGCACGCCGGCGTCTGGCAGCATGCCGCCGTGCAGATCGGTGAGAGCTACGTCGGATCGGGCAAGGAGGCCGCCCACATCAACACCGTGCTCGGCGAGCGGTCGGGCCCGGTGGGCACGTCGTGGGCATCGGCGCTCGCGACCCCGTCACGCGGGCACGCCCCGTTCGTGGCGGTCATCCGCCCCGGGATCCCCGTCCAGCCGCCCACGCTCTTCGTGAACAAGTCCGCCATCCGCACCGAGCGCCACGCGGAGATGACCTGGGGGGCCGCGCAGGCCGGGGTCGCCGCCGGTGTGGCCGACGCGGTCGACGACGGCGTCGTCGCCGGCGACTGGATCAGTGAGCTCGTGATCATCGCCGCCGTGTGGGTCGACCCCGCCGCGGCCGATGCGAAGGCGGTGTTCGAGAACAACCGGCTCGCCACTCGTCAGTCCCTGGCCAACGGCGCGCGCGGCGCCCCCGACCTCGACGCGGTGCTCGGGGCGCGGGACGACCCGTGGAACCCGTTCTACCGGCCCCGCTGATCCGTGGATCTCCGTTCGTCCGCCGAGCTCGACGCGTTCCGTGCCGAGGCACGCGACTGGCTCGTCACCCAGCTCGACGGCGAGTTCCGGCACGTCCGAGGGCGTGGTGGCCCGGGGGACGAGCACGCCTTGTTCGAGGAGCGCCTGGAGTGGGAACGCGCGCTCGGACGCGCGGGCTGGACGTGCCTGTCGTGGCCGGCGGAGTTCGGAGGGCGGGACGCGTCGCTGCTCGAGCAGGTCGTCTTCTACGAGGAGTACGCGCGCGCCGGCGGTCCCGGTCGGGTCGGGCTCGTGGGCGAGGGCCTCATCGGCCCGACCATCCTGCACTTCGGCACCGACGAGCAACGACAGCGGTTCCTGCCTCGGATCGCGAGCGGTGACGAGCTCTGGTGCCAGGGGTACTCGGAGCCCGACGCGGGTTCGGACCTCGCCAACCTCGCGACCCGCGCCCGGCTCGAGGGTGACGAGTGGGTGATCGACGGGCAGAAGGTGTGGACGTCGCTCGCACACTGGGCCCAATGGTGCTTCGTGCTCGCCCGCACCGACCCGGACGCCCCCCGCCACCGCGGGATCTCGTACCTGCTCGTCCCGATGGACCAACCCGGCATCGAGATCCGGCCGATCGAGCAGATCACCGGCACCTCCGAGTTCAACGAGGTCTTCTTCGACGAAGCGCGCACGCGCGCCGATCTCGTCGTCGGCGAGGTCAACGGCGGCTGGAAGGTCGCGATGGGCACGCTCGCGTTCGAGCGGGGGGCGCTCACGCTCGGGCAGCAGCTCGCGTTCCTCAACGAGTGGAACGAGATCCTGACCTCGGCCCGCGAGCGCGGGCTCGCATCGGACGCGCTGACCCGCCAGCGGCTGGCAGCGACGTGGATCCAGCTCGAGATCATGCGGTACACCGCGATGCGCGGGCTCACCGCCCTGAGCAAGGGCGAGGTCACGCGCGAGACGTCGATCGGGAAGTTGTTCTGGGGCCAGCTCCATCGCTCGATGGGCGAGCTCGCCATGGACGTGCTGGGGCCGTGGTCGCAGGTGGGCAAGGACCTGCCGTACGAGCTGACGCTCCCACAGGCGATGTTCCTCTACAGCCGGGCCGACACGATCTACGGCGGCTCGAACCAGATCCAGCGCAACGTCATCGGCGAGCGGGTGCTCGGTCTGCCGCCCGAACCGAAGGTGGTGTGAGGCATGGCTGATCCGGACCGGTCGGGCGGAGCAGGGCCCGGGCACGGGCTGCTGGAGGGCAAGTCGGTGCTGGTCACCGCGGCGGCGGGGACAGGGATCGGCTTCGCCACCGCCGAGCGATGCCTCGCCGAAGGGGCTCGGGTGGTCATCAGCGACGCGCACGAGCGGCGGCTCGCCGAGGCCGCCGAGCAGCTCGGCGATGGCGTCGCGGCCGCGCTCCCGTGCGACGTGACCGTGGAGGAGCAGGTGCAGGCCCTCTTCGGCGGCGCGGCCGCCGTGCTCGGCGAGATCGACGTCGTCGTCAACAACGCGGGGCTCGGTGGGACCGCGGAGCTCGTCGACATGACCGACGAGCAGTGGATCAAGGTGCTCGACGTCACGCTGAACGGCACCTTCCGCTGCGTGCGCGCCGCGCTCCGACACATGCAGCCGCGCCATGCGGGCGTCGTGGTGAACAACGCGTCCGTCCTCGGCTGGCGCGCGCAACGCGGCCAGGCGCACTACGCGGCGGCCAAGGCCGGCGTGATGGCACTGACCCGCTGCGCGGCCGTCGAGGCCGCGCTCTACGGCGTGCGCGTGAACGCAGTCGCGCCCTCACTGGCGATGCACCCGTTCCTCGCCAAGGTCACCACGGACGAGGTGTTGGAGGAGCTGACCGCCCGCGAGGCGTTCGGCAGAGCCGCCTCGCCGTGGGAGGTCGCCAACGTGATCGTGTTCCTCGCGTCGGACTACTCGAGCTACATGACCGGTGAGGTCGTCAGCGTCAGCTCGCAGCACGCGTGACGCTCCGACCGTGCTCGGTGATGTGCCGCCCGGGTGGCGGCGTCGACGTCACCGGAGCCTCGCCCGTGTCCACGGTGCGCCGGTGTACCGCAGGGGTACAGGAACGCACAGTGAAGATCCGCGGAGACCGTCTCGACGGCGATGGTGCGCGTCGCGGTCAGTCCTCGTGGCAGTGGCCGGCGGGCGACGGCGGGACGTCGAGCGCGGGGTTGGCGTCGAAGAAGCCGTAGGGGCTGAGCAGGAAGCCGGTGTACTCGACCGGCATCACCGGCCAGTCCTCCGGCCGCACGAAGTGCGTGATGCCGAAGCTGTACCAGACCACGACGTCGGTGCCGACGAGCGAGCGGTCCGCCGCGGTCCATGCCGGCAGCCCGTCGCCGCCCGCGTGCTGGTTGGGGTAGTTGCCGGCGGCTCGACGCTCGTCGGGCGCGTAGGGCGTGACCCACAGGTTGTGGCGGGCGAACCCCGCCCGCTGCGCGACGCTCGACTCGGGCTGGGCCAGGAGCGTGGGCGTGCTCATCGTCGGGATCAGCTTGTACGCGGTCGGTTGGCCGAGCCCGTTGCGCGCCTCGGGGTTGACGATGCGCCACGTGCGTGACGTCGCCGAGTCGGTCTCGCGCTGCGCCGCCAGCTCCGAGTCGAGCCGGGTCGTGCGGGCGCGGAAGGCGTTGCCCCACGGGTTCTCGGGCCCGGTCGGCACGCGCTCGGCCTCGACCTCGTAGACCTCGTTCGTCGTGCCGTCGACGTCGAAGTCCAGCCGCGCGCTGAACATGTGCTGGTGGTTGGGTGCGGCCACACCGGGAGCGACGATCCCGGCGTAGGCGGGCTCGGTCCCCGGCTCGATCGCCATCGGCGACACGATGCCGGTGAGCTTGACCTCGAGCTGGATGTTGCCGTCCAGGTAGAAGTACCAGAAGAACCCGTACTCGTAGTTGCCCACGGTCGAGATGAAGCTCACGACGAGCCGGCGGCTGCGGCGCACCTCGCTCGTGCCGCCGAAGAGGTCCACGTGCTTCCAGAGGATCCCGTAGTCCTCCTCGTGCATGCAGATCGCGTTCTCGATCACGTAGGGCTCGCCGTCCTCCTTGGCGAGGGTCGCGTCGAAGTAGTGGATGACGCCGAGGCAGTCACAACCGAGCGTGAGCGACTGCGTCATCCGGCCGAGCCCCCACTCGCCGACGTCGAACGCGTTCTTGAACCCTTGCACCTCGCTCGGGTCCCCGTAGGGCACGACCATCTCGGTGATCGACGCGCGGTGCAGGATCGGCCGGACGCGTCCCGCATCGTCGTAGGTGACCTGGTGCAGCACGAGACCCTCGTACGGGTCGAACGTGAGCCGCATCGACCACTTCTGCCACTCGATCAGGTTGGCGTCGACGGTGAAGCTGGGACCGTCGGGCTGGGTGATCTCGAGCGGCCTGAGGTCGGTGCGGAGCGGCTCGTTGTCCGGCGCGAAGTAGCGGGCGTGCTGGGTGGGCATCGTCACGACACCGTGGTCGATGACCTCGATGACCTCCTTGCGTCCGAGGTCGAAGTGCACGATCAGTCCCTCGATCGGGCGGGCGTAGCCGTTGTCCTGGGGGTCGGTGCGCAGGAACGAGATGCAGCGCGCGATGCGACGACCGTCCTCGGCCGCGTAGCCGAACGCGCCGGCCGGCCACGGGTCGATCTGCACGTTGTCCACATCGGTGATGCCGCGTCGCGCGAGCGCCGCGACGTAGTCGGGGTGCTCCTTGGTCGTGAAGATCGCGTGCGCGGCTTCACCGAAGAGCAGCGTCGGCCGCATCCCGTCGACGACGTCCCAGCGGAGGACCGTCGCCGTGGTCAGGTCCACGATGATCTCGACGATCCCGATCTGCGGGCCGGTGACCAGCTGCACCTCGACCTGGCGGGGGAGCGGGCCGCCGGCCGTGAGGGCAGCCTTGGTGGGCTCGTGCAGGATGACGTGCACGAACGTCGAGCCTTCGGCGAAACGGTCGTCGGCCCGCACGATCCGGCTGGCGAGGCTGATCTCCTCGCCGGTGAGCATGGCCAGGGCGTGTGTCATGGCGGCATGCTCCCGGCGTGTCCGGGTGCTGTCAAACCTGACGCGGTCGTCAGGTGGGGAGGCGTCAGGTCGCGGAAGCCTCGAGGTAGGCGGGACGCTCGCCGCCGCCGTGCACGAGGAGGTTCGCCCCGGAGACGTACGCGGCGGCATCGGAGCAGAGGAACAGGCAGGCGTTCGCGATGTCGGCGGGGAGCCCCATCCGGCCGAGCGGTACCGTCGCGGCGACGCGCGCGATGCCCTCCTCGTCCCCGTAGAAGAGGTGCGCCTGCTCGGTGCGGATCAGCCCGGCGCTCACCGCGTTGACCCGCACCTTCGGCGCGTACTCCACCGCGAGGGTCTGGGTGAGGTTGAGCAACCCGGCCTTGGCCGCGCCGTACGCCGCCGCATTCGGGTTCGCACGCGACGCGCTCACGCTCGAGATGTTCACGATCGTGCCGCCGGTCTCCTGGGTCTGCATCACCGCGTTGGCCCGCTGCGCGCACACCAGCGGTGCGAGGAGGTTCAGCTCGATGATCGAGCGGGAGAACTTGGGTGAGACCGTCGCGGAATCTGCCGGCGGTGAGCCTCCTGCGTTGTTGACCAGCACGTCGAGCCGGCCGAGGCGCGCGACCGTCTCGTCCACGAGCGCGGCGACGGCATCCGGGTCCCTCACGTCCGCCGCGACGAACGACGCCGCCCGGCCTCCTCGGGTGGGAAGCGACTCGGGCTCGGAGCGGCCGCAGACGACGACGTCCGCGCCGGCGCCGAGGAGCGCCTCGCTGATCCCGCGCCCGATGCCCCGACCGCCGCCCGTCACCAGCGCGGCGTATCCCGACATCTCGAAGCTCGCAGCCATCGTCAGCCCTTCCGGGGTCGCGGGCGCGGCCGAAATGTCACGCGCCGCGGTCTCGTCGGCGGGAGGTCGGCATTGAGTCCCGCTCCACTCACGGCGCTAGTTTCCCCGATCTGACGACCCGTCAGGTGTTCCGACCGATCTCCCTGCCCCGAGGCGCGCCATGCCGATCAGCCAGACCGTCGACGATGCGGGCATCGCCGAGGTGGTGATGGACAACCCGCCGGTCAACGCTCTCACCGTGGCGGGCTGGTTCGAGCTCGCACGTGTCGTCCGGTCCCTGGGCGCGGATCCGGCCGTCCACGTCGTGGTGCTGCGGGCCGAGGGCCGCGGCTTCAACGCCGGCGTGGACATCAAGGAGATGCAGAGCACCGAGGGTTTCGACGCCCTGATCGGCGCGAACCGGGGTTGCTTCGCCGCCTTCGCCGCCGTCTACGAATGTGCGGTGCCGGTGATCGCGGCCGTGAACGGGTTCTGCCTCGGCGGTGGGGTCGGCCTCGCCGGCAACGCCGACATCGTGATCGCGAGCGAGGACGCGACGTTCGGTCTGCCGGAGGTGGACCGCGGTGCACTGGGTGCGGCCACGCACCTGGCGCGGCTCGTGCCCCAGCACCGGATGCGGGCGATGGTCTACACCGCGGCCACGATCACGGCCGAGGAGCTGCGCCACTTCGGGTCGGTGCTCGACGTCGTGCCGCTGGCCGAGCTGCGCCCGCGCGCATTGGAGGTCGCCGCCGACATCGCGGCGAAGAGCCCGACGGTCATCCGCGCGGCCAAGGAGTCGCTCAACGGGATCGATCCCGTCGACGTCAAGCGCTCCTACCGCTACGAGCAGGGGTTCACGTTCGAGCTGAACCTCTCGGGCGTGGCGGACGAGCACCGGGACGCCTTCGTCGGCAAGCGAGAGACGGACACGTCGACGTGACGGACAAGGTCGTGACCGAGGACGACGTCGTCGCCGAGCTGCGCGACGGCATGACGATCGGTATCGGCGGCTGGGGCTCGCGCCGCAAGCCGATGAGCATGGTGCGTGCGATCGCCCGCAGTGACGTTGTCGACCTGACCGTCGTCTCCTACGCCGGGCCGGACCTCGGCCTGTTGTGCGCGACGGGCAAGGTGCGCAAGGCCGTCTACGCGTTCTGCTCGCTCGACTCCATTCCGCTCGAGCCGCACTTCCGCCAGGCCCGCCAGGCAGGCACCGTCTCGACGCTCGAGATGGACGAGGGCATGTTCCTCCTCGGGCTCCAGGCCGCGGCGTGGCGGGTGCCGTTCCTGCCGACCCGGGTCGGGCTCGGCTCCGACGTCCTCGAGCACCAGGCCGAGATCCGCACCGTGGTCTCTCCCTACGACGACGGCGAGGAGCTGGTCGCCGCGCCGGCGCTGCACCTCGACGTCGCGCTCGTCCACATGCACCGCGGCGACGCGCGGGGGAACGGCCAGTACCTCAACGTCGATCCGTACTTCGACGATCTCTACTGCATGGCCGCCGACCGTCGGTTCATGAGCGTGGAGCGCATCGTGCCCACCGACGACCTCGCGTCCGGCGGCCCGGTGCAGTCCCTGCGCATCAACCGGCTCATGACCGACGGCGTCGTCGAGGCACCCCAGGGTGCCCACTTCACCGAGTGCGTCCCGGACTATCCCCGTGACGAGGAGTTCCAGCGCGCCTACGTCGCCAGCGCGAAGACGCCCGAGGCGTGGGCGGAGTGGAAGTCGAAGTACCTCGACTGCGGTGGCCACGACGAGTACCGGAAGGTGATCAGCCGATGACCGAACTTTGGCGCGTCTGTCGGGCCACTCGCCCCCGCAACGGTGCCGAGGTGGGTGGGGAGATGAGGCGGTGAGGACCGGAGACCTCGTCACGCGCGCCGAGTACTGCGTGATCGCGGTGGCCGAGTGCTTCCGCGGCGACGGCGAGATCATGGCCAACCCGATCGGCACCGTCCCGATGATCGGCGGTCGACTGGCCCGCGCCAGCTTCTCGCCCGACCTCGTGATGACCGACGGTGAGGCGTTGCTCGTCAGCGGCCCGTACCCCGTCGGCGCCACCGACCAGGCGAAGACGATCGAGGCGTGGAACCCCTACCGGTCGATGTTCGACGTCGTGTGGTCCGGTCGGCGTCACGTGATGATGGGCGCGAGCCAGATCGACGCGTTCGGCAACCAGAACTTCGCGTTCGTCGGCGACTGGGCCGCGCCCAAGGCGCAGCTCCTCGGCTTCCGCGGCGCGCCGGGCAACACGATCCAGAACACCACGAGCTACTGGATCCCCAACCACTCGGCGCGGGTCTTCGTGCCGAAGGTCGACGTCGTGACGGGGGTCGGGTACGACCGCGCCGCGGCAGCTCGGCGCGGCGGGCCGCTTCCACCGGCTGCGCCACGTGGTCACCAACCTCGGCGTCCTCGACTTCGAGACCGCCGACCACCACATGCGCCTGCGCTCGGTGCACCCGGGCGTGACGGTGGACGACATCGTCGAGCGCGACCGGCTTCGAGCTCGCCGTGCCCGCCGACGTCCCCGAGACGCGCGCCCCGACACCCGACGAGCTCGCGCTCATCCGCGAGGTGATCGACCCGCACGGCCTACGCGACCAGGAGGTCCCCAACCCGTGAGTCACGCCGCGCTGCACACCCGCGCGTGCGAGCTGTTCGGCGTGCGGCATCCGATCGTGCAGACCGGCATGGGGTGGGTCGCCGGCGCCCGCCTCACCGCGGCCACGAGCGAGGCGGGCGGGCTGGGCATCCTGGCCAGCGCCACCATGAGCGTCCCCGAGCTGAGCGCCGCGATCACCTCGGTCAAGGAGCGCACCGGGCACCCGTTCGGCGTGAACCTGCGCTCGGACCAGCCCGACGTCGACGAGCGCATCGCGCTCATGGTCCGCGAGGGCGTGAGGGTCGCCAGCTTCGCCCAGGCGCCGGGCGAGCGGTTGGTCAAGACCCTCAAGGACCAGGGCGTGGTCGTCATGCCGACGGTCGGGGCGCGCCGGCACGCCGAGAAGGTGGCCGAGTGGGGCGTCGACGCGGTGATCGCCCAGGGCGCCGAGGGCGGCGGGCACACCGGCGCGGTCCCGACCACGCTGTTGCTCCCGCAGGTCTGCGGCGCGGTCGACATCCCGGTCATCGCCGCGGGCGGTTTCTTCGACGGCCGAGGTCTGGTCGCTGCGCTCGCCTACGGCGCGGCGGGCGTCGCGATGGGCACGCGGTTCCTCCTCTCGGCCGAGAGCCGGGTGCCGGACGCGGTGAAGGCCCGCTACCTCGAAGCGGCAGTGACCGACACCGTGGTCACCAGGCAGGTCGACGGGCATCCCCGACCGCGTGATCCGCACCGAGCTCGTCGAGCACCTCGACGGCGCCGGCCGCGTGACCGCGTTGCCGCGGTCGCTCGCCAACGCGCTGCGGTTCCGGAATCTCAGCGGTCGCTCGCTGCGCGACCTCCTCGCGCGAGGGGCTCGCGATGCGGAAGAGCCAGCAGCTCTCGTGGGCGCAGGTCGCGATGGCGGCGAACGCGCCGATGCTCACCAAGGCCACGCTGGTCGACGGCCGGCTCGACACCGGTGTCCTGCCCACGGGCCAGGTCGTCGGGGTGATCGACGCGCTGCCGACCGTCGCGGCGATCGTCGAGCTGGTGATGCACCAGGCCGAACTGGTCCTCGACGGGTTCGGGGCGGGCTGAGGGGTGCGCGCCTGGCGGTTGCACGAGTACGGCGAGCCGCTCGACGTGCTGCGCCTCGACGACGTACCGATCCCCGAGCCGGGGCCGGGCGAGCTCCGCGTCCGGGTGCAGGCCGTGCCGCTCAACCTCAACGACCTCGAGCGGATCACCGGCGGCAACATGATGGTCCGCCCGGAGCTGCCGTACAGCCCGGGGATGGAGGTCCTGGGCGTCGTCGACGTGTGCGGCGACGGGGCGGAGTCCCGTCTCGGTGACCGCGTCGCCGCGACGACCGCGGGCGCGCACGGCGGGTACGCGGAGCACGCGATCTGCCCCGCGGTCTCGGCGTTCCCGATGCCCGTCACGATCCCGCTCCCCGACGCCGCCGCGCTGTACTTCCCGTTCCACCTGGCGTGGCTCGGCCTCGTCGACCGCGCGGCGCTCCAGCCGGGAGAGACGGTGCTCATCCACGCGGCGGCCGGTGGGTCGGGCTCGGCCGCGATCCAGATCGCGAAGCACCTCGGCGCGCGCGTCATCGCCACGGCGGGTGGTCCGGAGAAGACGGCGCTCTGCGCGGAGCTGGGTGCCGACGTGGTGATCGACTACCTCGCCGAGGAGTTCCGGCCCGTCGTCCTCGCCGAGACCGGCGATCGTGGTGTCGAGGTGGTGTTCGACAACGTCGGCGAGTCGGTGATGGACGATTCGCTCGCGTGCACCGCGTACAACGGTCGGTATCTGATGATGGGCTTCGCGTCGAACAAGGTCGTGGCCGACGAGGCGTTCCTCGTTCCCCGGCGCGTGGCGCTCGGCAATCTCAAGCTGTGCGGGGTGATGCTCGCGTACGCCGACCCGGACATGGCGCACCTGGTGAAGACCGCGATGGGATGGAACTTCGCCGGCGCGGAGCTCGGCGCGCGGATCCACCGGGAGATCCTCGGTCTCTACGACTCGGGCGCGATCCGCGCCGTCGTGGGGGAGACCGTCGGCTTCGACGACGTCCCGCGCGCCATCGACGCGATGGCGCGACGCCGGACCGTCGGGCGCACGATCGTCAGAGTGGGTTCGACCGAGGGCAACAGCGACGAGGAGGCGACGCGATGGCGTTGATCAAGCACGAGGAGACCTTCACGGTGGCGGCGGACCCCGCGACGATCCGGGATCGGGTCCTCGCGTGGTTCGGCCCGGTCGGCGCCAAGGTGGTCACCGACGCGCCGGATCGGCTCGAGGTGAAGTCGGGATCGCAGACCCGGGTGCGGCTCCTGGGGGGCGCGTTCATCAGGCCGTCGGCGATGCCGACCCGCACCGTGGTCACGATGCAGCGCGACGGCGACGCCACCCGCGTCACGGTCACCGCCGCGGACGCGTTCGGCTTCGGCGCCAAGACGGGGATCAAGCAGAAGTACACCGCCCGGGTCCAGGAGATCGTGGCCGGCCTCCACGAGACGCTGACCACCGGCTGACCAATCCCTCGGCGTAGCGTCCGCGGATGGCAGGGAACCCCGTACGGAGGGACTGGGTCCCGATCGTCGGCGTGCTCGCCGCGGTCTGGCTGCTCGTCGCACTCGGATTCGGGTCCCTGCTCTGGCACGAGCATCGGGAGGTCACCGGCCATCCGGCCTTCAGCTGCCCGGTTCCGGGAGTCGATTCCACCGAGGGCGAGCCACGCTGGCAGTGGAACCCGCCCGGTCGGTACTGCGTCCTTCCGGCGGGCAGCGAAGTCGGTGGTCCGACCCCGACGACGTGGGATCGGCCCGGCTCCTGGCGCTCGATCCTCTTCGTCGCCCTGATGGTCTCGGGCGTCGGACTCGTCGTCGCCACGGTGTGGGGGCTCCGGCGCGACGCCCGGGAGGACCGGCCCTCTCCGCCACCGGCACCCGACGCGTCCGCGGACGCGTGATTCCCCGCCGACCGCGCCGCCCGCCAAAGAGCGCGGCCAACCGCTGACGCCTCTCTGACGGGGACGGCGGGCGCCGTCGGTAGGCTGCGCCGCCATGACCCGGAGGGAACGATGAGGACACGCGTGCCGGCCGTCGAGGGTTGGTTCACCATGGACGAGGAGCCCGCGCTGCTCGGGAGCCGGGGGACCGAGACGGGGAGCTACTTCTTCCCGAAGAACCTGGCGTTCTCCCGCAATCCCGCCGCCCCCACCGAGGAGCTCACCGAGGTCGAGCTCTCCCGCCGGGGCCGGGTGTGGTCCTGGACCACCAACCACTACCAGCCGCCGGCGCCCTACGTGCCCGCCGACCCCTTCCTGCCCTACACCGTGGTCGCGGTCGAGCTGCCCGCCGAGGAGATGGTGGTCCTCGGGCCGCTGACCCCCGACACCGACCCGGCCACGCTGCACGTGGGCACCGAGGTCGAGCTCACGCTCGGGACGCTCTACGAGGACGACGACCACGACTACGTCGTCTGGCAGTGGAAGCCGGTGGCGGAGTGAGCGCCGTCAACGAGGAGATCGCGGTCCTCGGGGTGGGGATGCACCCGTGGGGCAAGTGGGGGAAGAACTTCGTCGAGTACGGCGTGGTCGCGGCCCGCGCCGCCCTCGCCGACGCCGGGATGGACTGGCGCGACGTGCAGCTCGTGTGTGGTGCCGACACCGTCCGCAACGGCTACCCCGGCTACGTCGCCGGCGCGACGTTCGCCCAGGCCCTCGGGTGGCAGGGCGCATCGGTCTCGAGCTCGTACGCCGCGTGCGCGAGCGGCGCGACCGCGCTGAACGCCGCCCGGGCCCAGATCCTCGCGGGCATGGTCGACGTCGCGATGGTGATCGGTGCCGACACCACGCCGAAGGGCTTCCTGGCGCCGAACGCAGGGGAGCGGGGCGACGACCCGGACTGGCTCCGGTTCCGCCTGCTCGGCGCGACCAACCCGACCTACTTCGGGATGTACGCCCGCCGCCGGATGGAGCTGCACGGCGCGACCCAGGACGATTTCGCCGCGGTGAAGGTGAAGAACGCCCGCCACGGATACGAGAACCCCTACGCGCGGTTCCGCAAGGAGGTCACGCTCGAGGATGTCGCCGCATCCCCGATCGTGTCGGATCCGCTCCGACTGCTCGAGATCTGCGCGACGTCCGACGGCGCCGCCGCGCTCATCGTCTCCAGCGAGGAGTACGCGCGGGCACACGGTCACGCGAACCCCGTACGGATCGCGGGCGTGAGCACGGTGACGCCGAGCTACCCGAACACGCTGATCGACATGCCGAACTTCGCGACCGACTCGGCCTTCGGCGTGAAGCCTCCCGAGCGCGGCTTCCGCGACTCGATCGCTCACGGCGCGTACGAGCAGGCCGGCATCGGCCCCGAGGATCTGGACCTCGCCGAGGTCTATGACCTCTCGACCGCGCTCGAGCTCGACTGGTACGAGAACATCGGGCTCTGCAAGCCGGGCGAGGCCGAACGACTCGTCCGCGACGGCGACACGACCATCGGCGGCCGGATCCCGGTGAACCCCAGCGGCGGGCTCGCGTGCTTCGGCGAGGCGGTGCCCGCGCAGGCCATCGCCCAGGTGTGCGAGGTCACGTGGCACTTGCGCGGCGAGGCGGGGGCGCGCCAGGTCGATGGCGCGCGCGCGTCGGTCTGACCATCAACCAGGGCCTGTTCGGCCACGGCAGTTGTGTGATCGTGAGGAAGTAGATGGAGTGGAACTTCGCCGACCTGTTCGAGGGCGTGGCCGACATCGCCGCGGACCGCACCGCGCTGATCTGCGGTGACCGGCGCTCCACCTTCGCCGAGCTCGACGAGCGGTCCACGCGGCTGGCCAACCATCTGATCGCCAACGGCGTGCAGGTCGGTGACCACGTCGGCATCTACGCCTACAACGGCCCGGAGTGGGTCGAGGCGATGTTCGGGATCTGGAAGGCCCGTGCCGTCCCGATCAACGTGAACTACCGCTACGTCGAGGCCGAGCTCGCATACCTCTTCGACAACGCGGATCTCGTCGGTCTCGTCCACGGCCGGGAGTTCGTCCCGCGCATCGCCGCGGTGAAGGAGCAGTGCCCGAAGCTGAAGGTCTTCGTCTCGATCGAGGACGGCTCGGACGAGGACCTCGCCTCGATCGGCGCGGTCGAGTACGAGACCGCACTCGCGTCGTCGTCGTCGAAGCGCTACGACCAGCCCCGCAGCCCCGACGATCTCTACATCCTCTACACGGGCGGCACCACCGGCATGCCCAAGGGCGTGATGTGGCGCCAGGAGGACTTCTTCCACTCCACCATCGGCGCACTGATGGGTGGGGGCGAGATCTTCGAGTCACCCGAGCAGGTCATGGAGATGGCGCGCAACGGCGGGACCATCGTCGGGTTCCCCGTCGCGCCGCTCATGCACGGTGCCGCGCAGTGGGTCGCGCTGATGCTCCTCCTCCAGGGCAACACGATGGTGCTGAGCAGCCAGAAGAAGCTGGACCCGCACGAGGTGTGGAGCACCGTCGTTCGTGAGCACGTGATGACCATCAGCCTCGTCGGCGATGCCATGGCGCGACCGCTCATCGAGGCGCTCGAGGACGAGGGTGCCGACTACGACCTGTCCACGTTCTTCGTCATCGGCTCCGGTGGGGCGATCCTCTCACCCGCGGTCAAGCAGAAGATCAACGCGGTGCTTCCCAACGTGCTGATCGTGGACTCGCTCGGCGCGTCCGAGACGGGGTTCCAGGGTTCGGTCGCGGGGTCCGACGCGGAGGGCAAGCCGCGATTCGTGATGGGTGACCACACGCTGGTGATCGACGACCAGGGCGTTCCCGTCCAGCCGGGATCGGGTGTGGTCGGGCACCTCGCGCGTCGGGGCTACATGCCGCTCGGCTACTACAAGGACGAGGCGAAGACGGCATCCACGTTCATGGTCCTGAACGGTGAGCGCTGGGTCGTGCCCGGCGACATGGCCCGCGTCGAGGCCGATGGGCAGATCACGCTGCTCGGACGCGGCTCGGTGAGCATCAACTCCGGCGGCGAGAAGATCTTCCCGGAGGAGGTCGAGCTGGCGCTGAAGTCGCACCCGGACGTCTTCGACGTCGTGGTCGTCGGGGTCCCCGACGAGCGTTGGGGCGAACGAGTGGCCGCCGTGGTCAAGGCCCGCGGCGGGGCGACCCCGACGGCCGAGGATCTCGCCGCGCACGCTCGCGGCACGATCGCCGGCTACAAGGTGCCCAAGGAGGTGCACCTCGTCGACGAGATCGTGCGCTCCCCGTCGGGCAAGGCCGACTACCGCTGGGCGAAGGCCACCGCGCTCGGCGACAGCTGACACGCCCGGTCCGGTCAGCTGCCGGGCAGGAGTGCGAGATCGCGTGCGATGTTCCACCCGGGCCACGTCGTGTTCCCGGTGACGTCGGGGGGACAGCGCGCCGAGCGTGAGCTTGTGGATGATGCCGATGCTGTCGACGGTGTAGCCACCGTGCGACGCGTCGACGACCGCCACGCCTTCCACGGTCCTCCCGTTCCGAGCTCGCCACGAAGCGCTCGGCGCGGCCGGCATGCTGTTGGACCCGATCGAGAACGGATGCAGGTGACCGTTCCGGTCGACCACGTAGCCCCCCGAGGAGTCGGGCAGGATCGTGATCCCGCGGGCCTGGTCGTCGCCCGACCAGTAGGGGTTGCCGTGCGGCTTGGGCGGGAGCGGTCCCGACCCGATGCGGAACCGGTGGATGCCGCCGAAGAGATCGACCACGTAGCCGCCGTTGCCGTCGGGCATCAACGCGACGCCGCGTGCTGCATCCCATCCGAGCCAGTACGGGCCGCTCCGGGCCGCGGCGGGCTTGGTGCCCGTGGTTCCGACCTTGAAGGGGTGGAGACCGCCGAAGCCGTCGAGCGTGTAGCCGCCCGTGCCGTCGGCGGTGATCCCGACGCCGCGCGCGATGTCCCACCCGGCCCAGTAGTCGCCACCCTTCGCCTTCGGCGGCGCGCTGGCGCCACCGACGGAGAACGGGTGGAGGCCGCCGAAGCCGTCGAGGGTGTATCCGCCGCCCTGGACCGGCGTCGTGGCTTCGCCGAGGTGAAGGTCGAAGATCGCGTAGGTCAGCGGGTCCCCGGCGGCGCGGGTGTCGAATCCGTCTCCGATGTAGATGTCGTCGCCCCAGACCGCGACCACGCGCGGGTCGAGGATGCCGTACGGCGCGAGATCGAAGGTCCACCCGGGGACGGCGGTCCAGGTCGCGGTCGCCACCCTGACGAGCTGGTTGTCCCCATTGGTCAGGAGCACGGTGTCGTTGTCGACGAACACCATGGCGCGCAGCGCCGTCCCGGTGCCCGTGAGCTTGATGTCGGTGCCGATCGTGTTCGTCGCGTAGTCGTAGAGCTTGATCTTGGTGCCCTTGCCGAAGTACAGGCCGGTACCGAGTCGCATGCCCGCGGCCACCGCGTCCGTGCCCTCCGGGAGTGGTTGGTAGGACTCGACCTGGAAGATGCCGGACCCGTCGCGCTGGAGTCGGAACACGGCCGGGTCGTACGGAGCGACGGTGCAGCAGTTCCCGGAGAAGACGTACACGGAGTCCGAGAACGCGTCGTAGACCACCGCGCGGAACGCGTCGGCCCGGCTCGCGCCCACGGGCGCGCCGCCGCCGAGGGGAAGCGCGGCGGCGAAGTCGCTCTGAGGGATCGTGCGGATGAGGTTGCCCGTCGTCTGGTCGACCTCGTAGATGCGGTCGCCGCTGTCGTCGGCGACCATCAGCTCGTCGTCGTACGGGAGGTAGGCGGCGCCCTGGATGTCGAAGGCCTTGGTCGCACTCCCGCCCCACGGTTGGGAGCTGATGGTGCGCAGCTTGGTCAAGGTCGGATGGGCGGGCTCGGACAACCCGCGGGCGCTCGGCGCGGCGGCGAGCGTCGCCGGGATCGCGGTCGCGACGAGCGCGCCGACCATCATGAAGATCCGGAACCTGCGCATCGAGCCCCCTCGCCCAGATCGCCGGAGCGGCGAAATCCGGATGATTAGTAGCAAACCGTTCGTTTCCGGTCAACCCCATCGGATCTGCTGGGCAGTCAGGTCCGGCGGTAGCGTCCCCGCCCTATGGATCTCACCTGGAGCCCGGAAGAGCAGGCGTTCCGGGCCGAGGTGCGATCGTGGCTGGGGGCCAACGTCCCGGCCGAGCCGCTCCCGAGTGGCGATACCCGCGAGGGCTTCGCCCGCCACCTCGAATGGGAGCGACGCCTCTTCGACGCCCGGTGGGCGGTGGTGTCCTGGCCCGAGTCCTACGGCGGACGCGAGGCCAGCCTGTGGGAGTGGCTGATCTTCGAGGAGGAGTACCACCGGGCCGGGGCGCCCCAGCGTGTGACCCAGAACGGCATCTTCCTCCTCGCGCCGACGATCTTCGAGTTCGGCACGCCCCACCAGCAGGACCGGTTCCTCCCGCGGATGGCGAGCGGCGAGGAGTCGTGGTGTCAGGGCTGGTCCGAGCCCGACGCCGGGAGCGACCTCGCCGGCATCCGCTCGACTGCGACGCGCGACACCGCCGCCGGTGGCTGGCGACTCAACGGGCAGAAGACCTGGACCACCCGCGGTGCGTTCTGTACGCACCTCTTCGGGCTGTTCCGCTCCGACCCGGATGCCGAGCGTCACCGCGGTCTCACGTACTTCCTCGTCCCGCTCGACCGGCCTGGCGTCACGGTGCGCGGCTTCGGCCGGCTCGACGGCGACGAGGGGTTCGCCGAGGTGTTCTTCGAGGACGTGCTCGTCACCGACGATCTGGTGCTCGGTGGCGTCGACCAGGGTTGGAGCGTCGCGATGGCCACGACCGGATCGGAGCGTGGCCTCACGCTGCGGAGCCCGGGCCGCTTCACGGCCACTGCCGAGCGGCTCATCGCGCTGTTCCGCGAGCGCGGCGGCGACGCGGTCGACGGGTCCTTGCGCGGCCGGGTCGCGCAGGCGTGGATCGACGCGGAGGCGTACCGGCTCCAGACCCTCCAGACCGTGACGAGGGTGACCGCGGGCGATCCGCCGGGTGCCGAGTCGAGCCTGACCAAGGTCTTCTGGTCCGAGCTCGACGTCGCCCTCCACGAGACCGCGCTCGATCTCCTGGGCCACGAGGCCGAGCTCGAAGGCCCGTGGATGAAGGGCTACGAGTTCGCGCTCTCCGGTCCGATCTACGCAGGTACCAACGAGATCCAGCGCAACGTCATCGCCGAGCGCGTCCTCGGGCTCCCGCGGAAGTAGCCGTGCAGTTCGCCTTCGACGACGACCAGCTCGCGTTCCGCGATGCGGTTCGGGACCTGCTCGCCAAGGAGTGTCCTCCGAGCATCGTGCGCGCCGCGTGGACGAACGCCGACGGCCGCAGTGGTGGTGCGTGGACCGAGCTCGGCGAGATGGGAGTGCTCGGCGCGCTCGTCCCCGAGGCCGACGGCGGACTCGGTCTGACGGAGCTGGACGTCGTGTTGCTCGCGGAGGAGACCGGTCGGGCGGCGCTCCCCGAGCCGTTCGTCGAGCACGTCCTCGTCGGCGCGCCGCTGCTCGCGGCCCACGACCGCGATGTCCTGACCGGCCGAGTCACCGTGACCGCCGGGGATCCGCTCACGCCGTACGCGCACGACGCCGCGTGTGCAGTCGTGCTCGCGCCGACGCCGCAGATCGCGTGGCGTCCGCAGACGCGATACGACGTCGTCGAGTCGGTCGACCGGAGCCGCCGGCTCGGCCGACTCGTGGACACCGAGGACGCTCGTCCGCTCACGCGCGCCGAGCTGTCTCGGGCGTTCTGGCGGGGCAACCTCGGATACTCGGCCCAGCTGCTCGGCCTCGGCCGGGCGATGCTGGACCTGACCGTGACCTACGCGGCCGACCGCCGCCAGTTCGGCGTGCCGATCGGGTCGTTCCAGGCGATCAAGCACCATCTCGCCGACGTCCGCATCGGCCTCGAGTTCGCCGCCCCACTCGTGTACCGCGCCGCGCACTCGCTCGCGATCGGCGACCCCGACGCTCCACTGCACGTGTCGATGGGCAAGTCCCAGGCGGCGGACGTCGCCACGCTCGCCGCACGGACCGCGCTCCAGTGCCACGGCGCGATCGGCTACTCGTTCGAGCACGACCTCCACCTCTGGATGAAGCGGGCCTGGGCGCTCGCGCGGACCTGGGGCGACGCCGCCTGGCACCGCGACCGCGTCGCCCGCGCCGTGCTCGACCCCACCTGAGCCCGAACCCCCGCCAATCGACGCGCAGAACTGCCACTGCACTTCCCGCTTTGCGCGCCCAAAACGGGGGGTAAACCCCCCGTTTTGGGCGCGCAAAGCAGGGGGGTTTGGACCCGGATCGGCGTGTCGAAGGAGCCCGGGTACCCTCCAGCACGAGTGAAGGAGCAGCGATGACCGAAGCGTTCATCATCGACACCGTGCGGACGCCGGTTGGCCGGCGCGGTGGTGCGCTGAGCCAGGTGCACCCGGCGGATCTCGGGGCGCACGTGCTCACCGCGTTGATGGACCGCACCGGCGTGGACCCGGCGGCGGTCGAGGACGTCGTGTTCGGCTGCCTCGACGCCATCGGCCCGCAGGCCGGCGACATCGCGCGCACGTGCTGGCTCGCCGCGGGGTTGCCCGAGGAGGTGCCGGGGACGACGGTCGATCGGCAGTGCGGCTCCAGTCAGCAGGCGGTGCACTTCGCCGCGCAGGGCGTGATGAGCGGCACCCAGGACCTCGTGGTCGCGGGCGGCGTGCAGAACATGAGCATGATCCCGATCTCCTCGGCGATGACCGTCGCCGAGCAGTTCGGGTTCACCGACCCGTTCAGCACGAGCACCGGGTGGGTGTCGCGGTACGGCACCCAGGAGGTCTCCCAGTTCCGAGGTGCCGAGCTGATCGCCGAGAAGTGGGGCATCACGCGCGAGGCGATGGAGGCTTTCGCGGTCGAGTCGCACCAGCGTGCCATCCGCGCCCGCGAGGAGGGTCGCTTCGAGCACGAGATCGTGCCGTTCAACGACGCGACGTTCGACGAGGGCCCCCGCGAGCCGAACTGGGACAAGATCCGCTCGCTCCAGCCGCTCGTCGAGGGTGGGCGCATCACCGCCGCGGTGAGCTCGCAGATCTCCGACGCCGCGAGCGCGATGTTGATCGCCTCCGAGCAGGCGGTGAAGGACCACGGCCTGAAGCCGCGTGCCCGGATCCACCACCTGTCGGTCCGTGGCGCGGATCCGATCTTCATGCTGTCGGCCCCGATCCCGGCGACGGCGTATGCGCTCGAGCGGTCCGGGATGAGGCTCGACGACGTGGACCTCGTCGAGATCAACGAGGCGTTCGCGTCGGTGGTGCTCGCCTGGCAGCAGGAGACCGGCGCCGATCTCGCGAAGGTCAACGTCAACGGTGGCGCGATCGCGCTCGGCCACCCGCTGGGCGCGACGGGCGTTCGCCTGATGACCACGCTGCTCAACGAGCTCGAGCGCACCGGTGGCCGCTACGGCCTCCAGACCATGTGCGAGGGTGGGGGGCAGGCGAACGTGACGATCATCGAGCGGCTCTGAGCTGGGAACATGGCGGTCGAGTGGCAGGCCCCGGGCCCGGGGGACCTCGACGCATGGGTCGCCGCGCTCTCGGCGATCGAGACGGTCGACCGCACGGGTGAGGTCCTCGGGCCGGACGAGCTCGAGGCGCAGGCGGGGCTGTCGTACTTCGATCCCGAGCGCGATGCCCGGCTCGGGTGGCTCGACGGCAGGGTCGTCGCGTGGGGAACCGTCGTGTGCATCCCGAACCCGCGCCAACGTCGCGTGGATCTCGCGGGCGCGGTCGTACCCGAGCACCGCGGCTGCGGGCTCGGCACGGCGCTGGTCCGATGGCAGGTCGCGCGCGGGCGCGAGGTCGTCGCCGAACGCGCGGGTGCGACACCCGCATGGCTCGAGCTCTCGGCGTCGGTCGCCGACGGTCCCCGCACCGAGTTGTTCCGGGCGTTCGGGTTCGTGCCGCTCCGCTACTACCACGAGATGCGCCGGCCGCTCGCCGACGCGTGGCCCGACGTCGCCGCCACCCCGGACCTCGGACCGGACCTCGTGCTCGTCCCGTTCGACCCTGCGCGCGACGAGCAGACCGCGTCGCGCACAACGAGGCGTTCCTCGACCACTTCGCCGCGACGGAGCTGGATCCGGAGACCTGGCGGAGCTGGGTCACCGGTGACCGTCACTTCGGCGCCGACTCGTCCTTCCTCGTGCTCGCCGGCAGCGAGATCGCGGGCTACTCGCTGACCGGGATCCATCCCGCCGAGTGGGAGGGGCTCGGTTTCCGCGAGGGCTGGATCCACCAGCTCGGGGTGCGCCGCCCGTGGCGTGGACGGGGTATCGCCACGGCGTTGCTGCGGGCCAGCGCCACGGCATTCGCGGCCGCGGGGCTGGAGTACGCGACCCTCGACGTGGACGCCGACAACCCCACGGGCGCGGTGCGCCTGTACGAGAGCGTCGGATTCCGGGCGAGCAAGACCCGGGTGGCGTGGTCCCTGACCGTGTGACGAGATCACGGTATTGGCCGCGCGGCCCCCGGCCGGGCGGCCAGCATGGGCCATGCTCACCGTGCGCGCCACCGACGATCCCGGCCGGTTCCTCGCCGAGACCGGGGCCTTCCTCCACTCGGATCCGGTCCGTCACAACCTGATCCTCAGCCTGCTGCACGCCGCGCGTCACGAACCCGGTCCCCGGTCGGTACTGGTCGGTCGTCGACGCCGGCGAGGTGGTCGGCGTGATGTTCCAGTCCCCGCGCACCTTCTTCGCGACGGTCACGCCGATGCCCACGGCGGCGACCGCGGTGCTCGCGGACTCGATCGTCGCGTCCGGCACCGAGCTGCCCGGTGTGCACGGCGAGGCCGCGACGGTGGCGTCGCTCACCGGCCGATGGTGTGAGTCCAGTGGCCGCGGCGCGCTCCCCGTCGAGGGCCAGCGGCTCTACGAGGTCGAGGAGGTCGTGGATTCGAGGCCCGCACGCGGGACCCCACGCCGGGCGATCCCGCGCGACGAGGCCCACCTCGTGACCTCGTTCCTCGCGTTCGGGGAGGAGATCGGGGAGCCGATGCCCGACGCCGAAGCCGTCGTCCGGCGCAGACTCGACCGCGAGCTCTGGGTCTGGGACGACGACGGGCCCACGGCGGTAGCGGGACTCTCCGCGCCGGTGGCGGGCGTGGTTCGCGTCGGCCCCGTCTACACCCCCGACGAGCTCCGCGGCCGGGGCTACGCCTCGGGTCTGGTCGCCGCGGTCTCGCGGTGGGCGCGCGAGGGAGGCGATCGGTGCATCCTCTACACCGACCTCGCGAACCCGACCTCGAACTCGATCTACCGTGCCCTCGGCTATCGGGCCGTCGCCGAGGGGATTCGCTACGAGTTCGACGGATCGCCCTGAGATCAGGCGCTCATCAGTGCCACGGGCACGGAGATGTCGAACTGCTCGTGCCGCAAGGTCGCGATCCGGCGGCCCGGTTGCACCGCGTCCTTGATCCGGCCGAGGCCGTCGCCGAGGTGCACGGCGGTCGCTTCGAGATCGCCGACGGTGAACGCGAGGCCGTAGAAATGAGCGTCGCGGTCGTCTCCCGCGCGGCTCGTCGGGGCCGATCAGCTCGATGATCGTCTCGCCACCGCGGAAGAAGACCTGACGGAAGGCGGGCCCGTACTGGTCGGTGTGCCGGACCCGGCGGACCTCCAGGCCGCGCGTCTCGAACGCGGGCACCGTCCGCTCCAGGCTCGGGGTCACGACCACGATGTGGTCGAGGATCGTCACGCCGTTCCTGTGCGCGCCCGGCACCGCGGCGGCGGGCGGCGCGACCTCCGTCGTGAGCCCGTCGATCGGTCCGGGCCGGTCCAGGCCGCTCCAGGCCCACGCCCGGATCCCGGTGGCGTGCTCGTCCCGGCCGACGAGCCGGAGCGCGATCGAACCCACCTGGGCGACGTCCCCGTCGACCGAGAATCCCGCCGCGACCCACGCCGCGGGCGTGTCCGCGACGGTGATCTCCACCACCCCGGGGACGTCCGCCATCCGCGCGACCCTACCGGCACGTCACGCGAGCAGGTCGCGGTACTCGTCCAGTACGGGAAGCACCTCGTCGCGCGTGCCGCCGGGGACGCGCAGCACGATCTCGCGGATCCCGAGCGACGCGTAGTAGTCGATCTTGCCCGGATCGGGGATCGTCCCGAACGGCACGATGCGGAGCGAGTCGACGTCACGGCCGTGCCCGTCGCACGCGCGCCGCAGGTCCTCGAGTGCGGCGCCGATGCCCGCACCGCCGATGGGGATCCAGCCGTCCGCGTACTCCGCGATGTGGGCGAAGAGCTTCGGGCCCGCGGCGCCGCCGATGAGCACCGGCGGACCCCCCGGCGTCGTCGGCTTGGGCCACGACCAGCTGGGCGTGAGGTCGACGAACTCGCCGTGGAACTCGGCGACGTCGTCGCGCCAGAGCGCGCGCATGGCGAGGACGTGCTCGCGCGCGACGGCCCGCCGGTCCGCCATGACGACGCCATGATGTTCGATCTCGTCGGCGTTCCAGCCGAAGCCGATGCCGAACACGAACCGACCGTCGGCCACGCGGTCCAAGGTCGCGACCGCCTTGGCCGTCACGATCGGCTCGCGTTGGGCGACGACACAGATGCCGGTCCCGAGGAGGATCCGATCGGTGACCGCGGCGGCGGCCGCCAGCGACACGAGTGGATCGAGCGTGCGCTTGTACTCCTCGGCGAGCTCGCCGCCACCGGTGGGCGGTGGCGTCCGGCGCGAGGTCGGGATGTGGGTGTGCTCGGGGAGGTAGAGCGAATGGAACCCGCGGGTCTCGGCCTCCCGGGCGAGCTCGGCCGGCTCCATCGTCTGGTCGGTCGCGAACATCGTGATGCCGAAGTGCACGGCCGGGCACCGTACTCGTCGCGCAGCAAGGGTCCGCGTTCGCGGGCGCGTGCCGGGATCGGGCCCGGGCCCGGGGTCAGGCGTGCGGTCGACGCGGCCACCAACCGGGCACCGTGCGGCGGTACTCGTCGTACCTCGCTCCGAACCGGCGATGCAGCTCGGGTTCTTCGTACCAGTGCACGAAGCCGGCTGTCGCGCCGAGCGTCACCATCGCATCGACGAGGAGCACCGGACGGCGGAGGAGCAGCGCTTCGCCCACGATCGTCGCGACGACCGCGACGTACATCGGATTGCGCACCCACCGGTTGGGGCCACCGACGACGAGTGCATCGGGCGCGGCCGGCGGAGCCGGGGTTCCGTGTCCCTCGGTCACGAAGCGCGCGAAGGATGCGAGCACGACGCCCACGCCCATCGCCATCAATGCGCTGCCGGTCATCCGGATCGGCCACCCCTCGGCGAAGGATCCTCGCATCCGGCCTCGTGTCAGGACCCATGGGATCACTCCCGCGACCCCGACCGGCGCGGCGAGGAAGAACGCCGCGCTGCCGAGGGTCGCGGTACGGGTGCGCATCGGCGTCAGCGTGGCGTTGCGGCCCGCGAGGCCGAGTCGAGGTGAGCGCGGAGCGGCGCGACGAGGTCGGCCGGTCGCTCGTCGGGGAAGAAGAGCTTCGCCTCGGGAACGGTCACGACGTCCACGACGCCGGGGATCGTGTCGCGCAGCCAGTGGGCCCACTTGACGTCGAAGAACTCGTCGCCGGTGGCCCACACGACGAGCGTCGGTACGTCGAGCCCGCGCAGCGCGGGCTCGACGGCGAGCAGGGCGCTCGGCTCCAGCCCCGCGACGAGACGTTGGAACGCCAGGGCCCGTTCCTGGTCGCCCAGGATCGGCTCGAGGAAATCGCGGGTGCGCTCCTCGTCCAGATGCTCGGGGTTCTCATAGCCCATCGCGAACACCATCGCCCGCGCCGTGGGGATGTCGGCGAGCAGCGCCGCCGCCCCCGGTGCGAGCTCGCCGGCGCGCGCCAGGTCCACCGTGGGTGCGAACGCGGGTGGCGGGATGTTGTCGTGCGTCTCACAGTTCGTCAGCGTGAGGCTGCGCAGCCGCTCGGGATGGCGGGCGGCGAAGATCTGCGCAACAGCGCCGCCGGTGTCGTGCGCGACCAGGTCGAGGGTGTCGAGCGCTGCCGCGGCACAGAACGCCTCGACGAGGTCGGCGAGCCCGTCGAGCGTGAGGTCCTGGTCGTCGGTGACGGGACTCAGGCCGTGGCCCGGCAGGTCGATCGCGATGCACCGGCGCTCGCGTGCGAGCGCGTCGATCACGCCGCCCCAGAGGTGGCCGTTGGTGCCGACGCCGTGGACGAAGAGCAGGGGATCGTCCGCCGCGGCGACCGGTGCGGTGTCGATCGCGGCGACGGTGCCCAGGGCCGTGCGAACCTGGACGCGGAACGGGTCGAAGCGCTCCAGCGACATGGTGAACCTCCCGGAATCAAGAAAACCGACTGTCGGTCTATTATCTGGACCGACCGTCGGTCTGTCAAGGCCCGCACGAAGGCACTAGAAGGAACGGCGATGGACGGACGACTCGACCGGGGTCTGGCGACACGGCAGCGCCTGGTCGAGACGGCGACGCGCCTCTTCGCGGCGCGTGGCTACGAGGCGACGTCGGTGGAGGCCGTGCTCGAGGAGGCCGGCGTCAGCCGAGGATCGCTGTACCACCACTTCGCCAGCAAGGAGGCGTTGTTCGAGGCCGCGCTCGACGCGGCAGAGCAGCGCATCGGCGAGGCGACGCTCCTCGCCGCGATCGCGGTCGGTACCGAGGATCCGGTGGCGGTGCTGCGCGCCGGTTGTCTGGAATGGATCCGCCTCGCGGGCGACCCGGTGGTCAAGCGCATCGTGCTCATCGACGCGCCCGCCGTCCTCGGCTGGGAGCGCTGGCGCGAGATCGAGGAGCAGAACGCGCTCGGCACCATCAAGAGCGGGTTGCAGGCCGTCGCCGACGCGGGACGGCTCGCCGAGCACCTGGTGGACCTGTTCGCACACATCGTGCTCGCCTCCGTGAACGAGCTCGCGCTCGTCGTCGCGCGTGCTGACGACACCGCGGTCGCCCAGGCCGGCGCCGAGACGGCGGTCGACGAGCTGTTGGCGCGCCTGTTGGCCGACCCGGAGGAATGAGGTCCCGACCATGACGTCCGGCGTCGATCAACTTGTCGGGCTGCGCGCGTGGACCCGGCCCGAGATCACCCACGTCGGCCGGCTCCCGATGCGGAGCGCGCTGGACCCCGCGCCGAACGCGGAGGTGGCGCGGGGCGAGGGCGCGAATCCCTGGGTGCGGAGCCTCGACGGCACGTGGCGGTTCCTGCTCGTCGGCCGGCCCGAGGACGCGCCGAGCGGATTCATGGACGTCGACACCGCGACCGACGAATGGGCCGAGGTCACCGTGCCCGGTCTCTGGACCATGCAGGGCTTCGATCGGCCGATCTACACGAACGTCCAGATGCCGTTCAAGGGTGTCCCGCCCGAGGTGCCGGAGGAGAACCCGACCGGCCTCTACCGGACGACCTTCTCGGTGCCGCGCGCGTGGTCCAGGCGGCGGGTCCTCCTCCACGTCGGCGCGGCCGACAGCGTGCTGCACGTCTGGGTCAACGGTCGCCCCGTCGGGATCAGCAAGGACGCACGGCTCGAGGCGGCGTTCGACGTGACCGAAGCGGTCAGCGTCGGGCCGAACTCGCTCGCGCTGATGGTGGTGCGCTGGTCCGACGCCAGCTACGTCGAGGACCAGGACCAGTGGTGGCACGCGGGGATCGGGCGCGGGGTGCGCCTCACGTCGACGGATCACCTGTGGATCGAGGACGTGCACGCGCGCCCGTCCTGGGACCCGCGTCGCGGCGTCGGTTCGCTGCAGGTCCGCACCCAGATCGGGTTCGCGGGCAGGCCCGAGCGCGGCTGCACGGTGCGAGCCCAGCTCGAGACCTTCCGCGGCCGCAAGATCGGCAAGCCACTCACGGGCGTCGTACCGACGGATCGGCGCGCCTACCTCTTCTCGGGACACGTCGTGGAGGTCGAGTCCGGGGACCTCGAGGTCGACGCGTGGTCCTCCGAGCTTCCTTCCCGGTACCGCCTCGTCGTCACGCTGTGCGACGCGGACGGCGTCGAACGCGAGGTCACGGCGTGCACCGTGGGATTCCGCTCGATCGAGATCCGCGATCGTGAGTTGCTGGTGAACGACCGACCGGTGCTGATTCGTGGCATCAACCGGCACGACTTCGACCCCGACACCGGTCGTGTCGTGACCGTCGACCAGATGCGCGCGGATCTCGTGACGATGAAGCAGCACGGGTTCAACGCGGTCCGGACGTCGCACGCACCGAACGATCCCGCGTTCTACGACCTGTGCGACGAGCTCGGGCTCTACGTGGTCGACGAGACCAACTTCGAGAGCCACGCGTTCATCCTCTCCCTGTGTCACGACCCGCGGTACGGGGCCGCGCTGCTCGACCGGGGACGGCGCATGGTCACGCGGGACAAGAACCACCCGTCCGTCATCATGTGGTCGCTCGGCAACGAATCCGGCTACGGCGCGCATCACGAGGCCCTCGCGGGTTGGATCCGCGCCTACGACCCCACGCGGCCCCTGCACTACGAGGGCGCGATCATGTGGGCCTGGGGTCGGGCGCAGACGGCGACCGACGTGCTCTGCCCGATGTACCCGGAGATCGCGGAGATCGTCGACTGGGCGACGAAGCGCCGGAGCGAGCTCCCGCTGATCATGTGCGAGTACTCCCACGCGATGGGCAACAGCAACGGATGTCTCGCCGAGTACTGGGAGGCGATCGAGTCCACGCCGGGACTCCAGGGCGGGTTCGTCTGGGAGTTCTGGGACCACGGTCTCCGCCAGCAGCTGCCCGACGGGACGACCCGCTATGCCTACGGCGGCGACTTCGGTGACGAGCCGAACGACGTGAACTTCTGCTGCGACGGCATGGTCTGGCCCGACCGCACTCCCAAGCCCGCGATGGCCGAGCACCGGGAGCTGGCCTCGCCGGTGGGTGTCGAGATCGTCGGGCGCCGCATCCGCCTCACGAACCGGCAGGACTTCCGGGACCTGACGTGGCTCCGCGCCCGGTTCGAGATCTCCGTCGACGGCGTGGTGAAGACACGTGGTGAGCTCGCGCTGCCGGACATCGGGCCGGGCTGGTCGGCGACGGTCGGGCTCCCCGAGGCACTCCCCGAGCTCGGTCCGGACGACGAGGCGGTCCTCACCGTCCGGTTCCGGACCGCGGCGACCCAATCCTGGTCGCCGAGGGGATTCGAGGTCGCGTGCGCGCAGGCCGTGTTGCCGGCGACGCGTCGCGTGCGCGTTCGGGCCGACGCGCCCGACGCGCGCCTCACCCACGAGATGCCCATCGTCGGTGTCACCGACGAGCAGCGCGACCGCCTGCACGAGTCGCCGGACGGCAAGCTCCGGCTCGACCTGCTCGCCGCGTGCACACCGAACGCGCCGCAGCTCGCGCTGTGGCGGGCGCCGACCGACAACGACGGGCTGAAGCTCGCCGAGTTGCAGGAGCTGAAACCGCTCGGCCGCTGGCGCGCCGCGGGACTCGACGCGCTCGACGTCCGTCTGGCCGAATCGGGCGCCCGGGGCCGCCGGATCGACCGTGAGAGCATCCTGGACCGCGAGGTGCGGGGCACCGACCCCGAGCTCGTCGTCACCCAGCGTGAGCGCTGGATCCATCGTGACGACGGCGCGGTGCTCGTCAGGGAGGACATCCGCATCCCTCGCGGCATCGACGACCTGCCGCGGATCGGTCTCCGTTGGGAGCTGCCCGTCGAGCTCGATCGGGTGACCTGGTACGGCCGTGGGCCGATCGAGTCCTACCCCGATCGCTGGCGCGGCGCGCCGCTCGGTCGTTTCACCCAGACCGTCCTCGACCAGTACGTGCCCTACGTGATGCCGCAGGAGCACGGTGGCCACTTCGAGACCCGGTGGGGCGTGCTGCACGACGCGTCGGGCCGCGGTCTGCTGGTCACCGCGGCCGCGCCCTTCCAGTGGAACGTGAGTCGCTTCTCGCCCGAGCAGCTGACCGCGGCCACGCACGCGGAGGAGCTGGAACCCGAGCCGCACGTGACGATGCACCTCGACCACCGTCACCGCGGGCTCGGGACGCTGTCGTGCGGTCCGGACACGCTCTCCCGGTACCGGATCGGCTCCGGCCGCTACCGCTTCGCGTGGGCGGCGTGCCCGATCCACCTCCGCCACGACGATCCGGCTGCGGTCGCCCGAGTGCTCCGGGCCGCGCTCGGCGCCGATGCTTGACCGGCTGGTGGCGATTCGCGCCTCGGCTACGTTGGCCCGCCCATGGGGATCTGTGACGACCGAGTCGTGATCGTGACGGGCGCGGGGCGCGGGATCGGCCGCGGCCACGCCCTGGAGTTCGCTCGTCAGGGCGCGAAGGTCGTCGTCAACGACCTCGGCGCAGAGCGCGACGGCACGGGCGGCTCGACCGGACCGGCCGGTGAGGTGGTGGACGCCATCCGCGCGATCGGTGGGGAGGCGGTCGCCAACGGAGACGACGTCGCCGACTGGCAGGGCGCCCAGCAGCTGATCCGGACCGCGGTCGACGCGTTCGGGCGCCTCGACGTGTTGGTGAACAACGCCGGGTTCCTGCGGGACCGGATGGTCGTGAGCACGTCGGAGGAGGAGTGGGACGCGGTGATCCGGGTTCACCTGAAGGGACACTTCGCCCCGACCCGGTTCGCGGCGGCGTACTGGCGGGAGCAGCAGAAGAACGGCGCGGCGGTCGACGGTCGGGTGATCAACACGTCGTCGGGCGCGGGTCTCATGGGCAGCGTGGGCCAGGGCGCGTACAGCGCGGCCAAGGCGGGCATCGCCGGGCTCACGATGGTCGAGTCGGCCGAGCTCGCGCGCTACGGCGTCACCGCGAACGCGATCGCGCCGGCCGCGCGCACGCGCATGACCGAGGCCGTGTTCGCCGACAGCATGGCCGCACCCACCGACGACGCGTTCGACGTGATGGCGCCGGAGAACGTCGCGCCGCTCGTCGTCTGGCTGGGCTCGGCGGACAGCGCCGGGGTGACCGGACGCGTCTTCGAGGTCGAGGGCGGGTCGATCTCGGTGGCCGACGGGTGGCAGCACGGTCCCCGGCAGGACAAGGGGGCGCGTTGGGAGCCGGCGGAGGTCGGACCGGTGGTGCGCCGGCTGCTGGAGGAGAGCCCCGACCCGGCGCCGGTGTACGGGGCGTAGCCGTGCCCGGGTACGGCGTCGCGGCGCACGCGGTCGACCGGCCGGAGAAGGTGGCGCTCGTCCATCGCGACCGCCGCATCACCTACGCCGAGCTGGACGCGCTCGTGAACCGCGCCGCCCACGTGTTGGCGCACCGCGGCATCGAGACGTCGACTCGCCTCGGCATCGCACTCGCCAACCGACCCGAGTGGTTCGTCGCCGCGCTCGGCGCGGCGCGTCTGGGCGCGCAGATCGTCGCGGTCCCGAGCGGAGCGACCGCGGAGGAGCGCGAGTACTTCTGCACTGACGGCTCGGTCGCGTACCTGCTCGACGAGGCCGGACTGGACGGGTTCCTCGCCGCGCTCGACGCGGCGCCCTCGACACGTCTCGACGACCCGGCGCCCGACTACGTCACCGTGCGGGCCTACACGTCGGGCACCACGGGACGACCGAAGGCGGTGCTGCGGCCGGAGGCATCGCCCGAAGCGTCGATCCAGGGGCTGATCACCTACTACACCGCGTACGGACTCGACTCGCCCGACGAGGTGAACATCACCGGCTCGCCCTTGCACCACATCGCGGGGTTCAGCGGACCGCACAGCGCATTGCTGCTCGGGCACACCTCGGTGATCCTCGACCACTTCGACGCAGGCGAGTGGTTCGCGGCCGTCGCCGCGGAACGCGCGACGTACTCCTGGTGCGCGCCGGTCCACCTGTACCGGCTCATGAGCGCGCCGGAGGACGTGAAGGCGGCGGCGGATGTCTCGTCGATCAAACGCATGTTGCACGGCTCCGCGCCCTGCGCGCCGAGCCTCAAGCGCGAGGTGATCGAGTTCTTCCCGTCGGGAGCGGTGTGGGAGACCTACGGGGGGACCGAGACCATGGGCACCGTGATCACCGCCGAGGAGTGGCTCGCGAAGCCCGGGAGCGTCGGGCGGGCGGCGCCCGGTTCCACCATCAGGATCTACGACGACGACGGCGCGGAGCTGGCCCCGGGGGAGGTCGGGCTCGTCTACATCGGCTCCGACTGGGGCCGCGGGTTCCGCTACGCGGGCGACCCGTCCCTCACCGAATCGGTGTACCGCGGCAACCTCGCGACGCTCGGGGATCTCGGGTACCTCGACGCCGACGGCTACCTCTTCGTCGTCGACCGGCGCAAGGACATGGTCATCACCGGCGGCGCGAACGTCTACCCGGCGGAGGTCGAGGCGGTGCTCGTCGACCATCCCGACATCGCCGAGGCCGCGGTCGTCGGGTTGCCGGATCCCGAGTACGGCGAGATCGTCACCGCGGTCGTGGTGGCGTCGTCGTCGGGTCTCACCGCCGAGGACGTCGTCGCGTACGCCCGCGAGCACCTCGTCCGCTACAAGGCACCGCGCCGCGTCGAGCTGGTCACCGAGCTCCCGCGCGACCCCATGGGCAAGGTCCGCAAGCGCGACCTCCGCGCCACCTACTCCTGACCCCTTGCTTTGCGCGCCCAAATCGGCGGCCAAACCCTCTGTTTTGCGCGCCCAAATCTGCGGCCAAACCCTCTGTTTTGCGCGCCCAAAACGGGGGCCGGAGGCCCCGTTTTGGGCGCGCGAAAACGGGGAGTGGGGTGTGCGTTCCGCGCGTGGGAACGCACACCCGCGAATGCAGGACGCGGTCGGGAGCGTCAGACGAGGCGCTCGACGATCATGGCCATGCCCTGGCCGCCACCGACGCACATGGTCTCGAGGCCGAAGCGACCACCGCCGTCCTCCAGGCCGTTGAGCAGCGTGGTCATGATGCGCGCGCCGGTCATGCCGAACGGGTGGCCCAGCGCGATCCCGCCGCCGTGCACGTTCAGCTTCTCGAGCGGGATGTCGAGGTGCTTGGCCGACGGGATGACCTGCGCGGCGAACGCCTCGTTGATCTCGACGAGATCGATGTCGTCCATCGTGAGGCCCGCCCGCTCGAGCGCCATGCGTGACGCGCCGATCGGACCGAGCCCCATGATCTCGGGATTCAGGGCCGATACGCCGCTCGACACCACGCGTGCGAGCGGAGTGATCCCGAGCTCCTCGGCCCGGGTGTCGCTCATCACGATCACCGCGGCCGCTCCGTCGTTCAACGGGCACGCGTTGCCCGCGGTCACGGAGCCGTCCGGGCGGAAGACCGGCTTGAGCTGCGCGAGCTTCTCGACGGTCGTCCCCTCGCGCGGTCCGTCGTCCTTCGCCAGGAGCGTGCCGTCGGGGAGCGTCACCGGGATGATCTCCCGCTCGAAGAAGCCGTTGTGCTGCGACTCGACCGCACGTTGCTGCGAGCGTGCCGCGAACTCGTCCATCTCGTCGCGGGTGACGCCCTCGGCCTGGACGACGTTCTCCGCGGTCTGTCCCATCGCGATGTAG
This sequence comes from uncultured Acidimicrobiia bacterium, assembly GCA_963752335.1. Lineage (GTDB taxonomy): Bacteria > Actinomycetota > Acidimicrobiia > IMCC26256 > JAENVU01 > JAENVU01. Next base: position 69,133 of record CAVVXW010000004.1, read on the forward strand.
ACGTCCGGGAGCCCCTCGCCGGGCGTCCAGGTGGGTGCCCCGGCGTCCTGGCGGGCCTTGGTGCGCGACCGCGCGTCGGCGAACCGGTCGTTGACCGTGCCGGGGTTGCCGTCGGAGCGTCCCTTGTCGAAGCGGCTGACGCACTCGACCCCCGCGGCGACGAACACGTCACCTTCCCCGCACTTGATCGCGTGGGCGGCCATCCGGATGGTCTGGAGCGACGACGAGCAGTACCGGTTCACCGTGGTCCCGGGCACGTCGTCCATCCCGGCGAGGATCGCGACGACGCGACCGAGGTTGTACCCCTGCTCACCGGCGGGCTGGGCGCAGCCGATCATGAGGTCCTCGACGGTCGCCGGGTCGAGCTGGGGGACCTTGTCGAGGGCCGCCTGCACGATCGTCGCGGCGAGGTCGTCCGGTCGCAGGTCCACCATGCTGCCCTTGTTGGCGCGCCCGATCGGGCTGCGGGCGGTCGAGACGATCACGGCTTCGGGCATCGGTTCCTCCAGGGGTCGGGTGGGGATTGTCTCGTCGCCCGGCGCCGGTCGGCCAATCCCGGGGTGACGGTCACCAGTCGGAGCGGTGGCCGTCGAGCATCTCGCGGGTGGACTCCGCGTGGCCGGCGTGGTGCGCGGTCTCCTCGATCAGGTGGAGGAGCACCCAGCGCAGGTCGATGCCGGGCAGGCCGGGCGCGATGCAGGGAACATCGAGCCCGGGTGCGTCACGCACGGTGTGCTCGGTCGCCTCGGCACGTGCGGCGTACGCGGCGACGAGCTCCGCGAGCGTCCGCTCCGGTCCGACCACGAACTCCTCCTCGCTGCGGGACACGACGTTGCGCCCGTAGCTCCCGTCGATCCACCGCCATTCGACGTGCGTGAGGTGGTTGACGATCCCCGCGATCGCGATGAGCCTGCCGTCGGGCCTCCAGCGGGCCTGGTCCTCGGTGAGGCCGTCGGTGGTGGCCACGACGAGCTCGCGCTGGAGCTGGAGGAAGCCGAGCAGCTGCTCGCGTTCGTCGCGGTTCGGCGCGACGTCGTGGGGCGGCGGGAAGCTCATCCGAGCAGCGTAGGACGCGCCCGACCGGGTGGTCAGCCGACCGTCGCGAGGTGCGCGGCGTCGTTGAATCGGGCCAACCGCCAGGTACGGCCGGTCCAGCGCCACTCCGTGATCGACGCGTTGGCGGTCTCGTGGCAGAGCGCCACGCCGTCGCGCATCGACGCGTCGGCCAGCGCGACGAAGCTCGCGCCGACGATGCCGCCGTGGCCCACGACGACCACCCGCTCGCCTGCGTGCTCGTGCGCGACCCGTCGCAGCCGAGCGCCGGCCCGCACGAAGAACTCGGCCCAGGTCTCGGAACCGGGCATGCGGCGGCGGAACGGATCGGTGGGGTCGCCCACCGGCGGGTACCGGGCCTCGAACTCCTCCCACGTGAGGCCCTCGGCGTCGCCGGCCCGGATCTCGCACCAGTCGCACTCGGGGATCGGCGCCGGACCTGCGAGCGCGGGCGCCAGGATCTCGGCGGTCTCGATCGCCCGCGTGAGGTTGCTCGTGTAGACGGTGTCGACGGGTCGCAGCTCACCACTCGCCGCGAGACGGTCGGCAAGCGCGCTCGCCTGTGACCGGCCGCGGTCGGACAGGCCGCGGCAGGTGTCGTGTCCGGAGAGCAACCGCTCCACCTGCGCGACGGACTCGCCGTGACGGATGAGGACCAATCGGGTCTCGGAGCGGGCCATGCCCGCATCCTGGCCGATCGCCCGGCCCGCGTGTGGCGGATTGGCGACACCGGGGCGGCCCGCACGCGACGATGCCCCCATGGCCGGACTCCTCGTCGTCACCGGGCCTCCGGGCGCGGGAAAGTCCGCCGTCGCCCGGGTGCTCGCCGCCCGCCCCGCGCGCAGCGTCCTCGTGGAGGGGGACGCGTTCTTCGGATTCCTCGTGAGCGGGGCGATCGCACCGTGGCTCCCCGCCGCGCACGCCCAGAACGAGGCGGTCACCCGCGCGGCGGCCGCGGCCACGGGACGCTTCGTCGCCGACGGGTTCGACACCGTGTACGACGGCGTCGTCGGCCCGTGGTTCCTCCCGACCTTCGCCGCCGGGACCGGCCTCACGGTCCTCGACTACGTGGTCCTGCTCCCGGACGTCGACACCTGTCTCCATCGGGTGGCGACTCGCGAGGGGCACGGCTTCGGCGATCCGGCGGCGACCCGCAAGATGCACGCTGAGTTCTCGGGTGCGGTGATCGACGCGCGTCACGTACTGCGGGATCCCGTCGGTGACGCGACCGCGGTCGCCCATGCCATCGGGGCTCGCCGGTCGTCGGGCCGGCTGCGATGGGCCCGCAGCCCGTAAATCGGTTGCCCCCGGGGCCGGCCGCGTGCTGGGGTACCGGGATGAGCTGCTGCGTGATGGCGCGCCGCCGTGGCCGGGTCACGGCGGGCCTGGGGATGGCATCGCCTCGAACGGGAATGGGCACGACGCCTGGTCGCTGACGCGCAGCTCCCTGGCCGCGTCACCGTGCTCGACATCGGCGCGGGCCAGGGTGTGATCACCGCCGAGCTCGCCCGCGACGGGCGGAGGGTGATCGCGGTCGAGTCACATCCCGAGCGGGCCGGTCGCCTGCGCGAGCGGTTCGGACCGAACGTGGTCGTGGTGCGCGCCGACGCCGCCGATCTGCGCCTCCCGACGCGACCGTTCCACGTGGTCGCGAACCCGCCGTTCGGCGTGAGCGGCGCCGTGCTCAGGCGGCTCCTCCACCCCGGGAGTCGGCTCCTCACGGCCCATCTCGTTCTCCAGGAGCAGATGGCGCGGCGCTGGGCGGCTCCCGGCGCGCCGGGTTGGCATCGCTGGACCCGCACGTTCGACGCGTCGCTCGGCCGGCGCGTTCCGCGGAATGCCTTTCACCCGCCGCCGCGGGTCGACGCCCGCGTGCTCGTGCTCCGCCGCCGGTGACGACCAGCCACCGACTCAGCCGAGCCCGTAGAGCTCCGCCGCGTTGTCGTGGAGGATCCGGGCCTGGGCCGCGGGGGAGAGCTGCGACGCGTGCTCGTCGAGGAGGGCTTGCGAGTCGGGCCAGGTCGCGTCGCTGTGCGGGAAGTCGTTGGCCCACATCAGGCGCTCGACGTTCATGAGCTCCGCGGTGCGGAACGCGACCCAGTCGTCCTGGAACGTCAGGTACACGTGCTCGAGGAACGTCTCGCTCGGCGTGGACGTCAACTCCCCCGCGGTGAGCCAGTTGCGGTGCCGGTCGTACGCGTGGTCGGCGCGGTACATCCAGTGCGGCGCCCAGCCGGCGTCGGCCTCGACACAGACCACCCGGAGGTTCGGGTGGCGTTCGAACACCGCACCGAAGATGAGCGTGCCGATGATGTCCTGGTTCCCACGGATGATCGAGAGGAACGAGTTGAGCTTCGGCCCACGCACGCTGTCGGCGCCGGGCGTGTCGCTCTTGCTGGTCAGGATGTGGAACGAAGGAGGGAGCCCGAGCGCCACGATCGCGTCCCAGAACTCGTCGTACATCGGGTCGTCGTAGTCGCTCTCTCCCGGGTAGCCGGGGAGCATCACGCCGCGCAGCCCCTTCGCCTTGATCGCCTCGAGATCCTTGATGGCATCGTCCGGGTTGCGCACCGCCGTCTGGCCGAGGCCGACCAGCCGGTCCGGCGCGAACGCGCAGAACTCGGTGATCCACTCGTTGTACGCGTCGAAGCACGCCTTCTGGTAGTCCCGGTCGGGGTGGTTGCAGAGGATCATCCCGACGGACGGGTAGATGACCTCCGCGCTGACGCCGTCGACGTCCTGGTCGTGGAGCCGGGCCTCGGGATCCCACCCGCCGCGGTGCAGGTCCTCGAAGTGCTTCCCGGTGTCCAGGCGCACCTCCTCCGTGGGGCGGCCCGCGGCGGCGACGAGCCACATCGGCACGAGCGACTGCCCGTTGTCCACGATCATGCAGTCGCCCAAGGCGTCGTGGTACTGGAGCCGGGGTGCTCGGTCCCGGTACGCGGCGTCGATGTGGTCCAGATAGGAGCTCGGCGGCTCGGTGATGTGCGAATCCGCCGAGATGCAGTGCCGAGTTGCGGTCGTGGTCATCGTCCACCTCCGGGTCCGGCGAGCGTAGGCGGAACCGTCCCGCAGCCGCGGCGGCCCGGCGACGCGGGCAGAATGGTCCGCGTGCTCGATCATCTCTCCATCCAGTGCGCGGACCCGGCGGCGAGCGCGACCTTCTACGACGCGGTGCTCGCGACCGTCGGCGGCTCCCGGATCATGGACTTCGGTCCGGTCATCGGATACGGCATCCCGCCGAAGCCGGACTTCTGGATCGGTCCCCGGGCGACGGGCGACGGCTTCCGCGAGTCGCACATCGCGTTCGCGGCCCCGAGCCGGGCCGCGGTGGACGCCTTCGTGGCCGCGGCCGTCGAGCACGGCGCGGAGGTGCTGCACGGGCCGCGGGTCTGGCCCGAGTACCACCCGAACTACTACGGCGGGTTCGTGCGTGATCCGGACGGCAACAACGTCGAAGCCGTCTGCCACCGCCCCGAGTGAGCGCGGCTACGAGGTCAGCTCGGTGATGGTCGCGGTCATGGCGTTGAGGTCGAAGTAGTCGCGCCACAGAACGATCTTGCCGTCGGCGACCACGAACAACCCGGCGACGTCCACGCCCGCCCACTTGCCGCCCACGCCGAACCGGTCGGTGCGCTCGTTCATCACCGTGGTGGCGTCCGCCACCTGGTGGTGCACCACCCACTCCATCGCGTCGACGCCCATCGCATCGAGCTGCGCGAAGACCGAGCGGATGCCGTCCGGGCCCTGGACCTTGCTGATCGGCACGTTGTCGTACTCGCAGTCGGCCGCCACCAGCTCGAGCGCGCCGTCGAGGTCCATGGACGTGATGCGCGCGATGAACGTGTCCACCAGCTCTGCTGCCGTCATGTCGGTGCTGCCTTCCCGTGGGCTCAGGTGCGGCCGGAACCTAGGCGAGTTCGACGGTCGTAGTCTCGAGCGGTGCCCACGGCCGCCGTCAACGGGATCGACCTCTACTACGAGCGCCAGGGCGAGGGGGCCCCGCTCCTCTTCCTCAACGGGTCGGGGGCGACCATCGAGAGCATGCGCGCCCTGCTCGACCTGGTCGCGGCCCGGTGCGAGCTCCTGGTCCACGACCAGCGTGGTCTCGGCCGGACCACGATCCCGCCGGGTCCGTACTCCATGGCCGACGACGCGCAGGACGCGCTCGGGCTCCTGGACCACGTGGGCTGGAGGTCGTGCCGCGTGATCGGTGTCTCCTTCGGCGGGATGGTGGCGCAGGAGCTCGCGGTCACGGCGCCCGAGCGGGTCGAGCGGCTCGCACTGGTGTGCACCTCGCCGGGTGGTGCGATGCCGTCGTATCCGCTCCACGAGCTCGCCCTCCTTCGCGCCGACGAGCGTGCACGCGAGTACCTGCCGCTGCTGGACACGCGCTTCACCGGAGGGTGGCTCGCCGAGCACGCGTCGGACCGTGCACTGGTCGAGATGCTGGCGGCACGCTTCGACGCCCGGAAGTCCGACGAGGTCCTCCGGGGCGAGCGGGAGCAGCTCGAGGCGCGCCGCCACCACGACGTGCTCGAGCGGCTCGAGCGGATCACCGCGCCGACACTCGTCGCGGCCGGCCGGTTCGACGGCATCGCACCGCTCCCCAACTCGGAGGCGATCGCGCGGGGCATCCCTCGCGGCGGAGCTGCGCGTCTACGAAGGTGGTCACGCGTTCTTCGCGCAGGACCCGCGCGCGCTCCCGACCTCACCGAGTTCCTCGGCGTGTGAGGTCCGAGCGGCGACGGTTCCTTCCCGAGGCCGCCGGTACGCTCCGCCGATGACCTGGCTCCGGCGGCTCCTCCCACGCTCGGCGACGGTCGACGTCCCCCGGGTCGTGCTGGCTCGGGCGCTCCGGGGCTTCGCCGACGGGTTCTTCAGCGTCTTCCTCGCCATCTACCTCGACGCGCTCGGCTTCTCGCCCCTGCAGATCGGCGCGATCGTCACGGGCACGTTGCTCGGCTCGGCCGCGCTCACCCTCGGCGTCGGACTCGTCGCCCACCGGCGGGAGCTGCGATTCCTCCTGCTCGCTGCGAGCGGGTTGATGATCATGACCGGCGTCGGGTTCATGGCCGTGACCGCGTTCTGGGCGTTGCTCGTGGTCGCGATCGTCGGCACGCTGAACCCGTCGGCCGGTGACGTCAGCGTGTTCCTCCCGACCGAGCAGGCGTTCCTGGCCGGGCACGTGGACGATCTCGACCGGCCCCGCCTGTACGCGGTCTACAACCTCGGGGGCGCGTTCGCGGGAGCGTTCGGTGCCCTCGCGTCGGGGTTGCCCGAGTCCTTCGCCCGACGGATCGACGTCACGAAGATCGACGCCTTCCGCGCAACCTTCGGGTTGTACGTGCTGATCGCCGTCGTGGTCCTGCTCGTGTACCGCGGGTTGCGCCGTGAGCAGGCGGCGACGGACGTGACGCACGTGGACCGCAGGCCGCTCGCGCAATCGCGCAAGACCGTGTTCGAGCTCGCGGCACTCTTCTGCATCGATGCCGCGTCGGGTGGGTTCGTGGTGCAGTCGCTCCTCGTGCTCTGGCTGCACCTCCGGTACGGACTCTCGGCCACGCACACCGCCGAGGTCTTCTTCGCGGTGAGCCTGCTGAGCGCGTTCAGCCAGCTGCTCGCGGGTCCGCTCGCGCAGCGCATCGGCCTGGTGCGGACGATGGTGTTCACCCACCTGCCCGCGAACCTGTTCCTGGTCCTCGCGGCGTTCTCGCCGTCCGCCGGGTTCGCGGTCGCGTGCCTGTTGATCCGGGCGCTGTTCTCCCAGATGGACGTCCCGGCCCGCCAGGCCCTCGTGATGGCCGTCGTGACCCCCGAGGAGCGCGCGGCCGCCGCGAGCGTGACCAACGTGCCGCGGAGCCTCGCGTCGGCGACGACACCGCTCCTCGCCGGGGCGCTGTTGAAGGCGACCTCGTTCGGATGGCCGCTCGTGATCGCGGGTGTCGGCAAGGCCACCTACGACCTGCTCCTCCTGGCGCGCTTCGGCCGGCGCACGTCCGAGCGCGGGACCGCGGAGCTGGGGCGGCGCTGAGCTGCCTACGCTGCGGTCGCCACACCATCGCCGAGTCCCCACGACGAGGAGAGAACACGCATGCCGCGGCTGCGCCAGGTCCCGCGCGACGAATCGAACGCACCGATCGTCACGGTCATGTACGACCTGCTGTTCGGGCCCGGTCGGGATCCCGTCACCGAGCCCGGGACCGCGACGGGAACGCCCGGCGACTGGTGGCCGGTCTTCGCCCTGGTGCCCGACATCCTCCAGCACTGCGTCGACGGCTTCGGGCTGTACCAGAGCCCGAAGCGGTTCCTCGGCCCGCAGTTGCGCGAGCTCGGACAGACCCGCGCCGGCTGGGCGCGCGGCAGCCAGTTCGTCTTCTCGCAGCACTGCAAGTCCTGCCGCGCGATCGGGATCAGCGAGGAGAAGATCGCCGCGATCCCCGCGTGGCAGGTCGCCGAATGCTTCGACGCCACCGAGCGGGCGGTGCTCGCCTACACCGACGCGCTCGTGTACGACGGCGGACGGGTCGCGGACGACGTGTTCGCCGCGCTCCAGGCGGTCCTCTCCGACGAGGAGATCCTCGAGCTGACCTACATCACCGCGCTCTACGAGATGCACGCCACGATGAGCCGCGCGTTGCGTACCGAGTACGACGACCGGCCCGAGCCGATCGTCGAGGTCATCGGTCCCGAGGGCGTGTCCGCGCTCGACGTCGGGCGCAGCATCAGCCTCCCCTCGGAGGAACCTTCGGCGTGAGCACGGACCCACCGATCTCCGGACACTGCGACCCGGCGTACGCGGACGTGCGGGATGCGTTCGTGGCGAACTTCGTCGCGCAGGGAGAGGTCGGGGCAGCGGTCTGCGTGCTCCGGGACGGGGAGCCGGTGGTGGACCTCGTCGGCGGGTGGACCGACGAGGCCCGCACGACGCTCTGGGTCCCCGAGACCATCGTGGACTTCTACTCGGTCGGGAAGGCGCTCGTCGCGATCTCGCTGTTGCGTCTGGTCGACGAGGGCCGGATCGGCCTCGACGACCGCATTGCCTCGGTCTGGCCCGAGTTCGGCGTGGGCGGCAAGGAGACCGCGACGGTCCGTCACGCGTTGTGCCATCGCGCCGGCGTCCCCGCGATCACCGAGCGGCTGACCAACCAGGACCTCTGGTCGTGGACGCGCATGACGGACGCACTCGCCGCGACGCCGGCCTGGTGGGAGCCGGGGACGCGGCACAGCTACCACACGAACACCTATGGGCATCTCGTCGGCGAGATCGCGCGCCGCGTGTGCGGAACGATGCCGGGGCGCGCCTGCGCGAGATCGCCGACCCGCTCGGAGCGGACGTCTGGTTCGGCGTCCCCGACGCGAGCAGCCTCGGTGCGCGGAGCTGTTGTGGGAGCAGCCCGGGGACTACCCGGATCCGTTCGTGTTCGAGGGCGATGCCCGGATGACCTTCCTGAGCTATTTCAACCCGCCCGGCTACTGCTCGGCCGGCGTGGTCAACACCCCCGAATGGCGCAGCGCGCAGATCCCGGCCACGAATGGCCACGGCAGCGCGACGGGTGTCGCGCGGATCTACGCCGCGCTGCTCGAACGGGGGCGGCTCCTGTCACCGGAGCTCCTCGCCGAGGCGACGCGTGCGCAGTCGGAGGGCTACTGCCCGACGCTGGGCGAGGAGGTCACGTTCGGGTTGGGCTTCAAGCCGACGACTCCGCGGCGCCCGTTCGGACCGAACCCGCGCAGCTTCGGCCACTTCGGGACGGGCGGGTCACTCGGCTTCGCGGATCCCGACACCGGGATCGCGTTCGGCTACGTCATGAACCACGTGATCCCGCGCTGGCAGAGCACCCGCAACCGCGCCCTCATCGACGCCGTCTACTCCCGGACCTGACCGAGCGCGCTCAGGTCAGCGCCTTGGTCGCGACCGCGCCGAGGAGGTCGACGCGTTCGGGGATCCAGCCGTTCGCCGGCGCGGACATCGTGAGACCGTCGGCGCCCTGGGCCACGATCGCGGCCAGGCGCTCGCCGACCTCGTCGGGATCACCGAGGATCACCAGACCGAGGATCATGTCGCGGAAGTCCGGGTCGCCGTTGCGCAGGTCGATGTTGCGGATCGCGAGGGCGTCCGCGAACTCGTCGAAGGCCTGCTCGTGGGTGGGGGCGACCACGACGTTGGTGTGCTGGCTGACCGAGATCTCCGAGCGGTCGCGGCCGAGCGTCTCGCAGTGCCCGGCGAGCGCCTCGAGCTTCCGGGGCAGCTCGTCCGGGGACGACGTCAGGTTCGACTCGTCCGCGTACTGCGCGACCATCCGCAGCGTCTTCTTCTCACCGCTCCCGCCGATCATCACCGGGATGCGTGCGACCGGAACCGGATGGTTGATCGCGTGGTTCACCGTGTAGTACTTCCCGTCGAGTGACGGGTTCTCGTCGCGCAGCATCGGCAGGATGATCTGCAGCGCCTCCTCGAGCTTCTCGAACCGCTCGGTGAACGTCCCGAACTCGAAGCCCAGCGCATCGTGCTCGACGTCGAACCAGCCGCACCCGATGCCGAGCTGGGCGCGCCCGCCGGAGACGACGTCGAGGGCGGTGACGACCTTCGCGAGCAGGGTCGGGTTGCGGTAGGTGTTGCCGGTGACGAGCGCACCGAGGCGGACGGTCTTCGTCTCACGTGCCAGCGCGCCGAGCGTCGTGTAGCACTCGAGCATGTTGGCGTCGGGGTCGCCGAGCATCGGCAGTTGGTAGAAGTGGTCCATCAGCAGGACCGTGTCGAAGCCGCTGCGGTCCGCCGCGGCGGCCTGCGCGGCGACGACCTCGAAGAGGCCGGCGCTGTCGACGTCGGGGTAGGTGAAGTTCGGGATCTGGTAGCCGAGTCGCGTCACGTCGGATCCTTCCGGGGGTCAGGTTGGTGGGCTCAGGTCAGCGCGGCGTCCACGGTCGCCATGATCGCCTCGCTCCGGGGACAGCCGATGATCCGGGACTCCATCCGGTTCATGACGTAGCACACGGTCAGTCGACGGTCGAGATCCATGACGATCATCGAGCCACCCCAGCCGCCCCAGAAGCACACGCGCCCCTCGGGGAGGTAGGGGAGCGTGGTGGCATCGCGCAGCCCATAGCCGATCCCGAAGCGCAGCGGGAGGTTGAGGACGAGGTCCTTGCCGTCGGCCTGCTCGCGGAAGATCTCGTCGATCGTGTCGGGCGAGAGCAGCCGGATGCCGTCGACGGCACCACCGTTCGCCACGACCTGTTGGATGCGCGCGACCGAGCGGGCGTTGCCGTGACCGTTGGCCGCGCCGATGTCGGCGAGCCGCCACCCCGCGGTGTTGGCGATCTCCGCGCCGGGGAAGCCGCCCATGAACGTCTTGATCATCGGCCCGTCGAGATCGACGTCGGTCATGTCGAACTCGAGGTCGGTCGGAGGGATCACGTCCGACACCCGCCCCCAGTCGGTCTCGGCCGCGCCGATCTGGAAGTCCGCGCCCAGCGGGCCGGCGATCTCCTCGGCGACGAACTGCACGAGCCCGCGACCGTCGATCCGTCGGCACAGCTCGCTCACGAAGTGCCCGTAGTTGATCGCGTGGTAGCCCGACGCGGTCCCCGGCTCCCACCACGGAGCCTGCGCGGCGAGGTGGGCGGCGGAGGCGATCACGTCGAACATGTCCGGGACCTCGAAGGGCTGTTCCCAGCCCGAGACGCCGGACGTGTGCGAGAGGAGGTGACGGACGAGGACCGACTCCTTGCCCTGCGCGGCGAACTCGGGCCAGTAGGTGGCCACGGGTGCGTCCAGGTCCAGCCGGCCCCGGTCCGCGAGCATCAACGCCGCCAGCGCGCTCATCGTCTTGGTGGTCGACCACACGTTGACGATCGTGTGCTCGGTCCACGGCGCCGAGTGGGCGGCGTCGATCCACCCACCCCAGAGATCGACGACCGGTCGACCCTCGACGGTCACGTGGATCGACGCGCCGACGTCCGCGCCCGACGCCAGGTTCGCGGCGAGCAGGTCCCGAACGTCCGAGAATCGGGCGTCGCAGTGGCCGGAGATGTCGGTCATGTCCGCTTCCTTCCGACGTTCCTCAACGCGCGAGTCCGCGGTCGAGAAGGTTCCGCGTGATCCGCTCGACGACGGGATCGGCCCCGGTCAGGCCCCACACCCAGTCGGTCGTCCCGGCGGTGAAGACGAAGCCGCCGGGTTCGTGCACGCCCATCATGCAGTGTCCGTGCGCGAGCGCGGCCACGCCGTCCGGACCCTGCTCGCCGAACGCGCGCCACGCGATGAACTCGATCTCGCTCATCGCGTCGCCCTTCGGCGGCCGGGGAGCGTTGGTGCGGTCGAAGTGCTCGGCCGGCGCGATGCCCAGGATCGTGAAGTCCTCCGGAGTGCCGTCGGAGCCCGTCGGGGTGGGGATGCCGTCGTGCATGGTGAAGTCGCATCCGTCGCACTCGTAGCCGACGATCACCGAATCGCGACCGATCAGGTCCCCGTAGGTGGTGTCGGTCCCCGCGAAGACCCAGTGCTCGGGGCGGTAGATCGTGTACCCGCCCGCACCGGAGGCGACGGTCCGGCCGATCCGGTGGTAGCCGCCCCGGACGAAGCTCACGCCCGTCATCCGGTTCTCCGGCCGGCCGATCAGGTGGTCGGACCACATCGACGTGAGCTCGCCCTGACGGCCGGTGCCGAAGACCGGGTCCCGTTCGAACCGGTCCTTGTAGCCGACCATCGTCCGGCCCTCGTCCTCGATCCGCACCTGCCAGAACGCGGTGTTGCCGGAGAGGAACAGGGCGTTGCCGCCGTCGCGGGTGAACGCCTCGACCGAGTCCCGCATCGACGCGGACCAGTACTCGTCGTGGCCGATCGAGAGGTACAGGCGTCGCTGGTCGAGGGTGGCGGGGTCCTCGAGGTCCGTGTTGAGGGCGTAGTCGAGGTCGTAGCCGTTGCGCTCGGCCCACCGCACGAACCCGAGCTCGTAGTTGGGCCAGCCCGCCGATCCGGCCCACTGGGTCATGTGGTGCTCGCGCACGTAGGTGATGTGGTCGCGCATCCGGGGATCCGGCGGATCGAGCACGGTCACGCGGCTGCCCGGTCCCGCGGGCTTGCGCAGCAGTCCGTTGGCGAGCGGGCGCGCGAACGAGACGTGTGTGCCGCCCTCGTACAGGTTCCGCCCGCCGAAGTCGTTGTACGCGTTCCAGGTGTTGGTGGCGAGGGCGAGCAGGGGCCGGTCGGGGTCGGGAGTGGCCGCGCGCACCACGAAGAAGGCGACGGCCTCGTGCGCGCGTCGCCCCGCGTTGGTCGCGACGGCGACCTCGTAGTACCCGCTGCGCCAGTCGGTGCCGACCGGGATCTCGAGCGTGACCGGCCAGCCGCATCCGTCGGCCGCCGCGTCGCCCGGGACGACGTGCGGTTCCAGGCTGCACTCGCCGGTCCACACCACGTCGCGGCGTGCTCCCATCCGGGCCACGGTCACGGTCGCGGCCGTCGCCGGCCCGGCGGCGTGCAGACCCACCGACGTTCCGGGGAGGACGGACTGGGGCCACGCGTACGCGGCCGGCTCGGCGAGCGGGCTCGGGTCCATTGCCCGAGTCTGTCAGTCGTCGCGGTCGAGCCGCTTCAGCAGCTTGTCCAGGGTCTTCTCGAACCGGAGGCGCTCCGCGTCGGACAGGTCGGCGGCGACGGCGGACTCGGCGCCGACGAGGTCCTCGACGGCTCGGTCGGCCACGTCACGCCCCGCCGGGGTGAGCGTCACCAGCGATCCCCGGCGGTCGGCCGGGTCCGGCGCCCGGGAGATGAGCCCGGCGCGCTCGAGCCGGTCGAGCCGGTTGGTCATGCCGCCGGGGGAGACCATCGCGACGCGGGCGAGCTGGGTCGGCGTGAGCGTGGTGCCGGCCCCGCCACGCCGGAGCGCCGCGAGCACGTCGAACTCGCCGAGCGAGATGCCGTGCACGGCGAAGACCTCGTCGATGCCCCGGGTCGCGAGCCGCATCAGCTGGGCGATCCTGAGGAACGTCCCCATCACCGCGAAGTCCAGGTCGGGTCGCTCGCGGATCCAGCCGGCCAGGGTGTCGTCCAGGAGTGCTCGGTGGTCCATGCCGGCGATCTTACTTCGGTATCAAATAGTTTGACATCAAAACTCTTCTCCCGTACGATCCCCCCGTGCCCGATGTGATCACCACCCCCGTCATCCGTGTCCCGGACATCGCGTTCCCCCGCTTCCAGGCGCCGGACCTCGACGTCATGGAGGCCTTCCTCACCACGTTCGGGATGACCCGCTCGGCGCGGACCGAGACCGCGCTCTACATGCGCGGGACCGACGGTGACCACCACGTCCACGTGACCCATCTCGGCGCGCCGGCGTTCCTCGGGCTCGCCTTCGACGCGACCCGTGAGGACCTCGAGGTGCTCGCGGCGGCGACGGGGATCGCGCCCGAGCCGCTCGACGAGCCGGGTGGCGGAACGGTGGTACGGCTCCACGATCCTGATGGGCGCATCGTCGACGTGATCGCGGACGTCGATCGGCTCCCCACGGTCGCGACGAGCGTTCACGCGCCGCTCAACACCGGCACGCGGCGCGTGTCCGGGTCGACGAGCTGCAGCGCGTGCCGACGGGCGCCTCCCAGGTGAAGCGCTTCGGCCATGCCGCGCTGAAGACCACGTCCCTGGAACGGCTGGCGTCCTGGTACCACGACACCCTCGGCCTGCTCACCTCCGACGACATCTTCATCGCCGCGCCGGAGGAGCCGTTCGGTCGGTTCGTGCGCTGCGACCGGGGCGACCTCCCGGCCGACCACCACACGTTGCTCCTGCTCGAGACCGGGGAGGCGAAGCTCGGGCACTGCGCCTGGGAGGTCGCGGACTTCGACGACCTCATGGCCGGCCACGACCATCTCCTCGGCGCCGAGGCCCGTCACTACTGGGGCATCGGCCGCCACGTGCTCGGCGGCCAGGTCTTCGACTACTGGAAGGACCCGATCGGGTTCACGGTGGAACACTGGACCGACTCGGACCTGCTCACGGCGAGCACGCCCGCCGGCTCGCACCCGATCTTCGAATCGCTCAACCAGTGGGGGCCGCAGCCGCCGCCGGACCTCGACTTCTAGGGCGTCCCGTCCGGAAAGGCACCCCATGGATCTCGGCATCGCCGGTCGGAGCGCGATCGTCGCCGCGTCCAGCCGCGGGCTCGGGCGCGCGTCCGCGTGGTCGCTCGCGCAGGAGGGCGTCGACGTCACCGTCAACGGTCGCGACGAGTCGCGGCTCGAGGAGACGGCGGCGGCGCTGCGGGAGGCGTCCGACGTCCGAGTGACCACGGTCGTGGGCGACATCACGCTCGACGCGACTCGCGCCGCGCTGCTCGCCGCGTGCCCGTCCCCCGACATTCTCGTGACCAACAACGGCGGGCCGCCTCCCGGGCGGTTCCAGGACTGGTCCCACGACGACTGGATTGCCGCGGTCGAGGCCAACATGCTCTCCGCCCTGCTCCTGATCCGCGACACGATCGACGGGATGGTCGAGCGCGGCTTCGGGCGCGTGGTGAACATCACCTCCGCGATGGTCATGGCACCGATGAGCCCGTTGGGTCTGTCCTCGGCCGCGCGCGCCGGGCTCACCGCCGCGGCGAAGGGCATCTCGCGGGACGTCGCCGCCGCGAACGTGACCATCAACAACCTGCTCCCGGAGCGGATCGACACGGACCGTCAGCGCCAGATGGCCGAGCTCGCGGTCGCGGTCAAGGGGATCACCCTCGACGAGGCCTACGAGGAGATCGCGCAGACCATCGCGGCGAAGCGGCTGGGTCGCCCGGCGGAGTTCGGCGACGCGTGCACGTTCCTGTGCAGCGCACAGGCCGGCTACATCACCGGCCAGAACCTGCATTTGGACGGCGGCTCCTACGCCGGCGCGTTCTGATCGTGGCGACCGATCCGCCCGGGCCCCCCGAGCTCGCGACCGACGTGGACGTGCTCGTGGTGGGTGCCGGGCCGGTCGGACTGACGGCCGCGTACCTCGCGCGCCGTCTCGGGCTGGGCGTCGAGATCATCGAGACCCACGACGGGCCCCAGCGCGCGCCGGCGGCCCACGTGGTGAACGCGCGCACGTTCGAGGTCTGGCGTCAGGCCGGGATCGACGTCGATGCGCTCCTGACGCTGGCCAAGGACCCGGCCGATGCCGGCGCGGTGCATTGGGTCACGCGCCTCGGTGGGGACGTCCTCGGCAGCCTGCCCTTCGAGCGCCAGGGCGACGACGTGCTGGCGGTGACGCCGACACCGCTCCGCAACCTCAGTCAGCACCGGCTGGAGCCGTACCTGCGCGACGAGTTGGCGGCGATCGGGGTGCCCGTCCGGTACGCGCACGAGTGGCGTGGCGCGACGCAGGACGCAGGCGCCGTGCACTCCGTCGTCCGGTCCCGCGCGGCCGACACCACGATCACGAGCCGTTGGCTCCTCGCGTGCGACGGCGCGGGCAGTCCGGTACGCCGGTCCGTGGGCATCGAACCGGTCGGGCCACGCGCGCTCCAGAGCTTCCTGATGGTGCATCTCGATGCCGACTTCCGCGCCCTCGTCGGTGACGCGCGGGGAGTCCTCTACTGGGTGTGCGATCCCGCCAGCGGCGGCGCATTCGTGGCCCACGATCTGGACCGCGAGTGGGTCTACATGTACCCGTTCGATCCGGCGACCGACCCGCCGGAGTCGTTCACCCCGGCGCGGGCCGAGGCCCTGGCGCGCGCGGCGATCGACGATCCCGACGTCGAGCTCTCCGTCCGTGGCTGCGCGACGTGGGTGATGACCGCCCAGGTCGCGGAGCGGTACCGCGCCGGGCGGATCCTGCTGGTCGGCGACGCCGCGCACCGCTTCCCGCCCACCGGCGGGCTCGGTCTCAACACCGGGGTGCAGGATGCGCACAACCTCCTCTGGAAGCTCGCGGCGGTGCAGCGCGGCGATGCCGACGACGCCCTGGTCGACACCTACGAGTCCGAGCGTCGTCCGGTGGCCCGGCGCAATGCCGACGTCAGCCTCGCCAACGCCATGAAGATGATCGGGGTGCCGATCGCGCTGGGGGCGGACCCGGACGTCGCGGTCGCGACCGCGAACATGAAGTCGGTCCTCGGGAACGTCGACGGTCGTCGCGCGGTGGCCGACGCGATCGCCGACCAGGCGACCCACTTCGACATGCTCGGACTCCAGCTCGGATACGCGTACGGACCGGACGACGACACGGCGCGCTGCCCGGACGGCGTGGACACCGTGCGCGAGTACGTGCCGACCAGCCGCGTGGGGGCCCGGCTGCCCCACGGCTGGGTCGGGCGTGACGGGACGCGGGTGTCGACGCTCGACCTCGTGCCCCTGGACTCCTCCATCGTCCTGCTCGGTCCCGATGCGGACCCGCGCCTCGGTGCCGGCGGGGGTTCGGAGCCTGCGGATCGGCGTCGACGTCGTCGATTTCGACGGTTGGTGGGCAGGCGCGTCGGGCCTCGAACCGACGGGTGCAATGCTGGTGCGCCCGGACCAGCACATCGCCGCCCGCTGGGGGGCCAGCTAGGGCTCAGGTCGATCGGCGCGGTCGCCGATACTCCGCCCACCGGAGGAACGACCCGGGCAGGAGGCAACGCATGAGTTCCGACGCCGAGCTGGCCTGGCGCAAGTGCCCGGGCTGCGGGTACCTCGTGCCCGCCACGTCGGCGACGTGTCTCCGGTGCCACACCGACCTCGGCCCCGCGGCGCCGCTCGGCGGGGCGCCGGTTCCCGACGCGTCGGTCTGGAGCGCGCCGACGGTCTCCTCGACCGAGGCCGCACCCCAGCCGACGCCCGCGCCCGGAGGTGACCGGACCGGCTTCGTCCCGCCGCCGGTCTGGCCCACGGTCTCACCCGGCGGCGGTGCGCATCCCGCCGTCGGCGCGGAGTACCTCCCCGCTTCTCGCGGCGCGTCGCGCCACGCGCGGCGCACCTGGTGGATCGCGGTCGCGATCGTCGTCGCGCTCGCGCTGGTCGGCGGCCTGTTGCGGGCGACGGTCTTCGCCGACGGCCCGAGCTACCCGGCCACCTGGGACCGCGCGACTCGGCGATCTGCCCCAGACCGTCGCCCGGCTGCGCAAGCTGAACTTCGAGCACGCGGTCCCGGTGCGCTTCCTCTCGGACAAGGCGTTCCGGAAGGAGACGGCGTTCGATCCAGGCTCGTCGCCCGGCAAGACCGAGCAGCTGAAGCGGCTCACCGAGTCCCTGCGCGCCGCCGGCCTCGTGACCGGGAACGTCGATCTCGGCCGAGCCGTGAACGACGAGCAGCAGTCGTCCGTGCTCGCGTTCTACGACCCGGATTCCAAGGAGATCGTGATCCGGGGTACCGGGCCGCTCGACGTGGCGCATCGCGTCACGCTCGCGCACGAGCTCACCCACGTGCTCCAGGACCAGCACTTCGATCTGAACCGGCTCGAGGGGGCGTCCAAGGCCGACGCGGACGGCTCGAGCGATGCGTTCCGCGCGTTCGTCGAGGGCGACGCGGTCCGGATCGAGAACAAGTACCGCGCCGGACTCTCGACGGCCGAGAAGCGCGAGTACCGGGACACGCTCCGGTCCGAGCAACAGCAGGCGGATCAGGGGACGGCGAACGTGCCCGCGTTCGTGAGCCTGTCGTTCTCAGCGCCCTACCGGTACGGACCTCCCACGGTGGGTGTCGTCGCGGCGGACGGTGGCAATGCCAACGTCGACCGCGGGTTCCGCAGCGGTAGCTTCACCGAGCGGCTGTTCCTCGAGCCCAACTCCGTGCTCCACCACCAGCCCGAGCCCAAGGTGGCACCGCCGGCACTCGCCAGGGGCGAGAAGGCCAGGGGCGGGACCGACCGGTTCGGCGCGTTCAGCACCTACCTGCTGCTCGCGTCGCGCCTCGACGGCGGCGATGCCCTCGAGGCCGCGACCTATGTCCGCGGCGGGCGGATGCGGACCGTGCGGGCCGACGGTCGGTCGTGCGTCCGCGGTGTGGTGGTCGGCGCCGACGCGGCGGCCAACCGTCTGCTCGCCGATCGGTTCCGGAGCTGGGCGGCGACGCTGCCGGAGGGGATGGCCGAGATCGGACGTCGCGGTCAGGCGGTCACGTTCTTCTCGTGCGACCCCGGGGCCGGCGCCGCGCTCGCGTCGCCCGATCCGGCGATCGAGCGGGCCGGGACGCTCCTGCAGATCCACGACGAGCTCGAAGGCGCACTCGTCTCCGACTTCGCCGACGCCGGGCTCCCGGCCCGGCGCGGCGGAGTGCGCCGCGCTCGGACTGAGCCGGTCGCCCGAAGTCGCGCTCGTGGTGCAGAAGCCCGAGTCCGACATCACCGCGAAGGATCTGACCGACGCGATCACGACTGCCGCTCCCCGGGTGCGGACGGAGTGCGGCTTCTGAGCCGGCGATCTCCGGGTCGGTGTCAGGCGCTGCCGTGGAGCCGGCGGGCGAAGCCGTCGCCGGCGAGCAGCTCGACGAGCTGACCCTCGCAGTCGCGGACGAACACCGCGGTCGGCAGGCGCGACTCCTCGAGGACCTCGCCGCCGTGCTCGATCACCGCCGCGCACGTCGCGCCGATGTCGTCGACGCCGACCGAGATGTGCGTGAGCCCGGGGTCGAGGACGGACCGGTCGCGCGGCGTGTGCGGCACCGGATCGGCGAAGGCGAGCAACTCGAGCACGAAGCCGTCGCGCCGCAGGTAACAGGCCTGGAGCTGCACGGGATCCGGCAACCGGAGCAGCTTCGCGGACTGCGATCCGCTCACGTCGAGATCCATCACGACCTCGAAGCCCAGGACCTCGGTGTAGAAGGCGCGCGCACGGTCGAGGTCGCGGACGCACTGCCCGGTGTGGCTGAAGATGGCCATGGCGGGATCCTGCCAGACCGCGCGGCCGCGGTGAGGCGGTGGTGGTGCGCCGAGCTTCATCGCTTCCTGACACTGTCATCACGAGAAGCTCGACCGGGAGACGCAT
Source organism: uncultured Acidimicrobiia bacterium (assembly GCA_963752335.1). GTDB lineage: Bacteria > Actinomycetota > Acidimicrobiia > IMCC26256 > JAENVU01 > JAENVU01. The sequence continues at coordinate 88,117 of CAVVXW010000004.1, forward strand.
GCTGGTGACGATCGACGCGAAGGAGAACGCCGTGCAACCGGATCCCGAGACCCCGCTCCCCGGCGCACGCCGTCCTGGACGCTCCGGCCGGGCGCCCCTCCGCCCCCATCCCGGTTTGCACGTGCTCCGGGCCCTCCTCGGCCTGCTCGCGCTGACCCTCGGCATCGTGCTGCTCGCCCGCGGCGACCTCGTGCTCGGGGTCCTCGTCACCTCTCTCGCGGTCGTGCGGATGGCGATCGTCCTGGCGACGGCCCGCGGCCGGAGTCGCTGGCGTCAGGCCGTCGGGCAACGACGTTGATCTGCTGATCCGGATCGAGCCCGAGTCGGCGCCGGCGGCGACGCCGGTACCATCCCGGGGATCCATCGCGACGCATCGGGAGCGGCGCCGGCATGACGACAGCAACCGAGCCGACGCTCCTCACCGAGGAGATCGTCGGGGATTTCGAGCGCGACGGCTTCGTCGTCGTCCCCGGTCTGCTCACCGACGAGGAGCTCGACCACTACGGGGACGCGGTCACCGCGGCCGTCACGGACCGCACCCGGAACGACACGACGCCGCTGGCGCAGAAGAGTCGGTACCAGCAGTCCTTCGTGCAGTGCATGAACCTCTGGGAGGACCATCCCGACGTCGCGCCACTGGTGTTCCACCCGCGCGTCGGCCAGGCCGCGGCCGAGCTCCTGCGGGTCCGCGCAGTACGGCTCTGGCACGACCAGGCACTCGTCAAGCGGGCGGGCGGGCGGGTCACCGATCCGCACCAGGACCACCCGTACTGGCCGATCGAGGAGACCGCGTCGGTGACCGCCTGGATCCCGTTCGCGGGGTCGACGGTGGCGAGCGGTGCGATGTCCTATCTCCCCGGGAGCCACGCGATCGGGTTGCGGAGGTTCGTGAACATCTTCTTCGGTGAGCCCGAGGACATCCTCGCCGATCCCGAGGTCGCCGGCATCGAGCCGCTGCTCGTGGAGGTACCGCGGGGGAGCGTGGCATTCCATCACGGCCTGACCGTGCACCTCGCGGGTGCGAACGTCACGGACCAGGACCGCGTGGTGCAGACCGTCATCTACTTCCCCGACGGCAGCACGCGCGGGTATCCCTTCCCGCACTTCGCGGTGGAGCGGGGCGGGATCGAGGTCGGCGCGCCGATCGACAGCGATGTGACGCCGATTGCGTGGCCTCGCCCCGTGGACTCGCCCGTGCCGCCGCGACCCGCGGTTCCGTTCGACGCGTTGCCGGGCCCCTTTCTCGACACCGGCGCGACGCCCAGCCCCCGCCCCTGATCGACCGCGGTCGTGACGGGCAGCGGCAGCCTCCGGTCAGGCGCGGCGATCGAGCAGGCCACGGACGTACGCGGCCTGCCCGGCGTGTTGCATGCAGTCGTCGATGACGCTGACGATCCGGACGCCGGCAACCACCGGCGGATCCCAGTTGCGGTCGACGATCCGGTCGAGCTCGGTGGCATCGAGGCGCGCGAGGTAGTCATACGTTCGGTCCGTGACGGCGCGGAGGTAGTCCAGGAGGACCTGGGGATCGTCGGGCTGCACCGCGGCGACCTGGTCGGACGTGTGCCCGTAGCCGATGTCGTGCGGATCGAGATCGAAGCCCAGGCGCGCCTCGAACCCGTCGTCGATCCATGCCTGCCCGCGACCGGCCAGGTGCGCGACATGGTCGTCCTGCACCCGGGCGGCGTGCCACACGAGCCACGCGATCGAGTTCGCCGCCGAATCGGGACGGACCATCGTCTGATCGACGCTCAGGCCTGTGACGGCCAGCTCGAAGTCCTCGACGATCCTTCCGAAAGCGTCCGCCAGCACCTCTCGTGTCTCCATTCGGTCACGGTAGGTCACCGCGGGTGGAGGTGGTCCGGCGTGGACCGCTCCCGCGTGGATCCGGCCCGCCCCGACCGATCGGCGCCCCCGGCAGGATTCGAACCTGCGACGCACGGTTTAGGAAACCGACGCTCTATCCCCTGAGCTACGAGGGCTGAAGTTGTAAACGTGCAGGTGGGAGGGTACTTCTGACGTCGCGCCTGTTCGTGCCCTTGGGTTCCGTGCCCTTGGCGTGAGGGATGGAGGGGACGGGCTCGACTGACGGTCCGTCGCTGGCGGCGTGAAGGGCCGGCTCTTGTTTGCGGCTTCCTATGGCGGATTTGCCCTAATAGGAGCGGTGAGCTCCCGAGTCCTTGGCCGTTGTCCGGAACCGGCTCCGCTGCCACCTACGATCATCCCCGAGCCGTCGTTCTGGCGCGGTTGGACGACGATAGGAGGGGCGCGTCGCCCTCGATCGCGTTCAGCTCCCGCGCCCTGAGGACGCGCCTCCCACGGAGCCAGCTCGTCAGCGGTTCCTTCGGGACAGCACCGATACTCCCGAGATTCGTCCGCGCCGCTGTCCATTTCGAGGGGGGCCGTTCGTAGACGGGCTATACGGCGTAATCGGCGCTGAGAGAAGGAGGATGAACGATGGGAACGCTCGTTGTCAGCGAGTTCGTGTCCATGGACGGGGTGATGCAGGCCCCGGGTGGTGAGAGGTTCAAGTACGAGGGTTGGACGTTCGACTTCGATCGCGGCGAGGACGGAAACCAGTTCAAGCTCGACGAGGTCCTGAGCGCGGATGCGCACCTGCTCGGCCGGGTGACCTACGAGAGCTTCGCCAGCGCCTGGCCCAATCGTGAGGGCCCGTTCGCCGAACGGCTCAACAAGGATCCGAAGTTCGTCGTCTCGACGACGCTCAAGAACCCGGAATGGACGAACGTGACGGTCCTCGACAGCGGCGACGCCACGTCCCAGGTGGCGAAGCTGAAGGACGAGATCGACGGCACGATCCTGCTCGCCGGCAGCCGTCGGCTGGTCCAGGAGCTCCTGGCCAGCGACCTGGTCGACCGGATCAACCTGATGGTCTTCCCGGTCATCCTGGGCACGGGCGACCGGATGTTCGGCGAGATGAACGAGAAGACGACGTGGACGCTCGTTGAGTCGCGGCCGGTCGGACCCGACGGTGTGCTGGTGCAGACCTACCAGCGCGCCTGAGCAGACCAAGCGCAGACACCGTCGTTCTGGCGCGCCTCGGATTGTGAGGAGCTCGCTCTCGAACTCCGTGCCCTCGGCGTGCCCGTCACACCGCTTCACTGCGGTCATTCACCGCCGACATCGGTCTCTCGATCAGGCCGCTGACCTGGACGCCGACCCTGTGACCTGCACCGCCGCGTCGGGTCGCGTGAAGTGTCGAAGCGGGCGTCGTTCCACACCTCGGGATCCCGGTTCCCGGTCACGACCGCAGGAAGCACCATCGTGCCGACGGGACGCTCGACACCGCCGATCTCGATTGGCTCCGCGACCGTGCGCGGAATGATGCCGAGGCTCGGCTCGTAGCCGTCTTCCTGGCCGGCGGCGCGACGTGTTCGGTGTCGGTTGCAGGACCACTCATGGCCTGCTCGCCAGAGGCACGGCCGACTGCGCGAACGCGGTCTCGCTCACCACCTTGGACTGTGTCGAGCCGAGGCGCGATCAAAGGAAGACCCTCTCGGTCGTCGAATATCGACGGGTACTAGCGTCCTCGCCCATGGCAGGACCATCGGAAACTCAGTACGCGCAAAGCGGCGACTTGAGCATCGCGTACCAAGTGATCGGCGACGGGCCGCTCGACATCCTCTTCGTGCCGGGGTTCGTCTCGAATGTCGAGCTCATGTGGGATCTGCCCGGCTGGGCGCACATGCTCAAGCGACTCTCCAGCGTCGGCCGCCTGATCGTGTTCGACAAGCGGGGCACCGGTTGCTCGGATCGCAGCATGGGGACGGGCAGCGCGGAAGACCGGATGGACGATCTGCGGGCCGTCGCCGACGCCGCCGAGGTCGAGTCCGCGCACCTCGTCGGTCTCTCGGAGGGTGGTCCGCTGGCCATCCTGTTCGCGACGACGTTCCCCGAGCGCGTCCGCTCGCTCGTGCTGTGGGGGACGTTCGCTCGGGCGCTGTGGGCGCCCGACTACGAGGAGGGCATGGACGCCGGCCTGGTCGAAGCGTTCATCGAAGACATCCGGGCGAAGTGGGGTACTGGTCACGCGCTGGAGGGTTTCGTCGGCACGTTCGACGAGCGTCTGCTTCCTGATCTCGCCCGGTACGAGCGTCAGACGGCCTCGCCGGGTGCGGCGGCGACGATCCTGCGCCACAACGTCGGTATGGATGTCCGGCACGCCCTGGGCGCGGTGTCGGCACCGACGCTCGTCATCCACCGGGTCGGCGATCCGATCGTCGGAGTCGCAGCCGCGCGGTACCTGTCCCGACACATCCGCGATGCCAAGGTCGACCTGCTCCCCGGCGATTTCCACGTCGCGGGATCGGTCGGTGAGGACGACGACGTCCTCGATCTGATCGAAGTGTTCGTGACCGGCGCGCCGGTCCATCGGGACGACGACGTGGACCGGGTGCTCAAGACGGTCCTGTTCACTGACATCGTGGACTCCACGGTGCAGGCTGCCGAGATGGGCGACCGCAGGTGGCGGAACCTCCTCGAGCAGCACGACACCTATGCGGCCAACGCGGTCGAGGGCCAACGCGGGATCGTCGTGAAGCGCACCGGCGACGGGCTCCTCGCGACGTTCGACGGTCCCGGGCGAGGCGTTCGCGCGGCACGCGCGGTCCGAGACGCCGTACGACCACTCGGCGTCGAGGTGCGCGCCGGTCTGCACACCGGTGAGATCGAGCGTCGCGGCGACGACGTGGCAGGCATCGGCGTGCACATCGGTGCGCGAGTGGGCGCGCTCGCCGGTCCCGGCGAGGTGCTCGTGACCAACACGGTCAAGGATCTCGTCATCGGGTCGGATCTCGGCTTCGACGACCGTGGCACTCAGGTGCTCAAGGGCGTGCCCGGGGAGTGGCACCTGTGGGCATCGGTCTGAGGTGCGCCGAGCCCCTCACCTCGGCCGTCATCCCGGCCGGCCGCACAGCAAGGTCACCATCGGCATGCCCGATCGTGCCCTCGGATCGCGTGCCCTTGGCATGCCCGTCATGACGGGTACGTGCGGTCACCGACAGTCAACAGAGGTCACTCGATCAGGTCGCTGACCTCGGCTTCGAGCCTGTGACCTGCACCTTCTCGTCGGGTCGCGTGAAGTTAGGAAACCGACGCTCTATCCCCTGAGCTGCGAGGGCGGGGGATAGCTGTTGGTGCTGGTCAGAGGGTACTTCGGGCACTCCTTCGGCTCGTGCCCGCCGCTGGCGTGCATTCCGCGTGCCCGTATTGCGCGTGAGCGTCGATTTTCCCGCACCGTTGGTCGTGAGGTGAATCGAATCTCGTTGCCGCAGGTCAGCACGTCCCGCGACAGCGAGCGCGTTATGAGACGCGGCGTTGCGAACCGCAAATCGTTGCTCGATCGGCGTGACGGTCAGTTCGAGAAACCGTGCGTCGCTCGAGCCGGAAGCGTGGTGTGCCGGCAATCGGAGATCGCGGGTGACATCACGCGTGGGCCGCGAGCAGCAGAGGAGGCATCACCGACGGCAGGCGCCTCGATGGGTTCGGGGTCGTGGGTGACGCGGCTGTCAAGCATCGCGGGCTCGCACGTGTGGCACACCCCGGCGCGACATGACCAGCGGACCGGGACGTCGCACATCCGGGCGAACTCGAGGAGACTGGCGAACCGTTCGTCCCACCTCACCTGCAACGAGCTGCGAAGGAACGTCACGAGGACACCGGCGCCTACTTGTCCTCCGGCGCGTGTCGCTCCTGCTCGGGGCGAGCCGCCCCGAGCAGGAGCGCGTTTCGAGGTCCGTCGCCTTGCCCACAGCCCGCGTGCGGGACGCTCGGGTCACGCCACTTCCACAACGTTCCTGACAGTCCCGTCCTTGGAACCCGGTGCCCAGACTGGCCGGGCTCGCACGTCACGCGCCTGCGAAGACGAGTTCCTCGCGCCGGGCGGTGCGCAGCGCCATCACGATCGTGATCGCGATCGCAGCGACCGAGATCGACAGCGTTGCGACGGTCTTCAACGCCACGAACTGCGGCACGGGCAAGGTCACGAGGAGGCTGAACGTGATCGCGGACGTGAGCAGATGGACGCCCGCCCAGAGCAGCGTCAGACCGACGAACAGTCGAGTGATCGCCGGGCGATCGGCGACCTCGGGATGGAGCGGCACGAAGTCGTGCGCGAGCCGTGCGATCACCGGCCGCCCCAACCACGCAGAGCCGGCAAAGACAAAGGCCAGAACGACCGTGGTCGCGACCGGTTGGACGAAGTAGGCGAACGTGCTGCCGCTCGCGAGACCGACGGTGGTTCGGATCGTCAGCCCGAGCGTCGCGAGCACCAACAACGCCGGGACTCGCTGACGAAGCAGCAGCCGGCGGCCGATCGCGCCGTATCCCCAGGCGAGGACGACGGCCATCGCGACGAGGGGGCCGAGCAGCGCCACGGCCACGATGAAGAGCACCGTGGGAACGAGCGTCGCCTCCACGACGTTCGGGAGCCCGCGCCGCAGGACGGCAGCGAGGACCTGGGGGACGTGAAGCACTCGCGCCTCAGCTTGCCCGGCGCTGCCGACGAGCATCCAGGTGTGTGACTTCGGCGACGCCAGCCCTTCGCCCATCGGGCGACCAATCCGACCCCGGATCGGCGGACACCCTGTCCGGCGAGCAAGAACCTTCGAGGAGTGTACGTCCGATTTTCGCGACCCGCGGTCCGCCTCGCACCTGGAGTCAGGGTGCAGCGGCGACCGGGAGTCGATGCGCTCGTACTGGGTGGCCATCGTTCGGGGGCCGACATGCCCAGCCGAGCGGATCATCCGGTTCGTTACCCGCTCGGCAACTCCCGGCAGTGGCCGCCGCGGATGGTCGGCTCCACGTAGCGCGAACTCATCGCGCGCACGAGCGCCGAGTACCCGGGACGGAACGCGACCTCGGATCCGAGCCGAAGCCGATGCGTCGAAGCGATCACGAGGTGGTCGCTGCTCGCACCGATGATCCGCATGCCCGAGTGGCGGGGTGAGGTCGAGCGGATCCGTGTCCTGATGCCCGATCCCGAGCAGTGATTGCCAGCCGCACCGCTCGTCGTCGGGCGTCGCGACCACCGGAGGGGTGAACGGCGTCCGGCGCGATCGCCCCAGGCCCGTCGAGGCTTGTACTTCGACTCGATCACCTCCGCGACGATCGCCGCCGCGTCCTCGTGCAGCCCGGGGACGGGCACGCCGTGGAGCGGATCGCGGCCGAGCAGGATCGACTCTCCGAGTCGGAGATCGTCCATCCGGCCGACGTGCTCGGTCGAGCGCAACCACTCGAGATTCGCCGAGTTGCCGCGCGGAGACGATGCGAGAGCGCGATGCCGAACTGTCGCTTCGATCGACATCGCGAGCGACGACAGCTCACCCATGTTGCGATCGTCGGGTGCGACGCCGTTGCGACAGGCCAGGTTGGCGCCGATGCCCCGGACCTCGATGTTCGGGAGCGCGAGACAGCGCGCGACGGCGTCGTGGACGTCGCAGGGCATGATGCCTTCACGAAGGTCTCCGAGCTCGACCATGAGCATGACGCCGTGCACACGCCGCTCCCGTGCCGGCCTCGGCGGACAGCAGCTCGACGACCTCGACCTCGGTGTTGCAGCTGATGTCCGCCGCGGCCACGACACGCGCGATCTCGCTCGGCAACGGTGAACGGATCAACACCGTCGGCGCGTCGATGCCGTCGGCGCGCAGGCGCTCGATGTTCTCGATGCGGGAATCGCCGAGTGCGACGGCCCCGGCCTCGAGGAGCACACGGCCGAGTGCCGGGAAGCCCGCGCATCGCCTTGGTGACCGCGGTGACCGAGACACCACGTGCCGCCGTGCGACGTACGAGCTCGTGCGCGTTCTCGCCGATGCGATCGAGATCGACCTCGATGCGTGGGGAGCTCACACCGCGGCGATGGCGGGCTGCAGCGCGAAGCGCCGGGAACGAACGGAACACCATGTCCAGCAGCGCATCCGTGGGCCGGGCGAGGGCGTCGGTCGCCGGGATCCCGAGGACGGCTTCGTATCCGGCGATCGCAACGGAGATCTCGGCGTCGGTCATCGCTTCGTGGTTGATCGTGATCCCGATGACCTGCGTTCGTGCGAACGTCTCGATCAGGTTGATCTCGCTGACAACGGTGGGCATCGGCACGTTCGGGAAGTCACTGACGATCGTGCGCGCGGGTGCGTGTTGGAGGATCACGCCGGCCGGGAGGCTGCCGCGGAGGATCGCCGTCGAGCTCAGGTAGGTGGGGTGGCTCAGCGCGCCCTGGCCTTCGACGATGATCACGTCCGGACGCTCGACCTCGAAGGCCTCGACGACCGCCGCCTCGAGCTCGCCGGTGACGAACTGCGCCGGGATCGCGTCGAGCGCGACGCCGTACCTCGTTCCCTGGATCAAGGACGTCTGGCCGGTGCCGACCATCACGGCCCGGATACCCGCTTCGCACAGTGCGCTGGTCAGGATCGTGGCCGTGGTGCGCTTGCCGATCGCGCCGTCCGTGCCGAGCACGGCGATCCGCGGACAGGTGACCTCGTGGATCCGCCCCGAGAACATGTGCAGGTCCGTCTTGGCGCGCGGGCGTCGAACATCGGCGATCCGCACGTCGTGCACTTGCCGCAGCCGCGGCGAACTCGACGTCGTCGTTGAGGAACTCGTGGAGACCGTTCACGATGTCGAGTCCCTGCTCGATGGCCTGCAGGATCACGGCCGCTCCGGTGGCGACAGCATTCCGCTCGTCGGCGCGACGCCGAGCACGAAGCACTCGGGCCGTTCGACCCGCAAGGCGGCGGCGAGGTCGGCGACGACCGGGATCCCGTTGCGCACACCATCGAGCACCTCACCGGCGTCGCGGCCGGCCTTCGTACTGTCGATGACCGAGGTGATCTCGTACCGCTCGGACTGGCGGACCAACCCGTTCGCGGTCTTGCCGTCGATCTCGGCGAAGTTGCCTTCGCAGAAGACGGTGGCCTTGGACCGCGTCGGACCGGGGTGGACGAAGACATCGAAGCTCCTGGAGTCGAGGCTCAAAGGAGGCGACGGGATCGTCCCGACCATTCAAGGTCGGCGGTCATCGAGGCGTCCCCATCAGCGTTGGGGTGAACCGTGCACCCTACCCGGCGTGGCCGTCGTCTGCTCGATCGGTCGCGGCCGGCCGCTCGACGCTCGGCGGACCGCGCAGGATGCGATCACGCCACGGCTATCGTGCGGACGCGCAACGATCCCCATTGTGGGAGGGACGCCTGCTCGGTCGGCCTTCTCGGCAATCGACCCGCCTGGCCTCCGCCTCTTCTGCGAGCGCGACGAGAGGTGTGACCATGGACGAAGCGCAGAGCCGCCGCGGTAGCGGCGGCACCGGCGGCATCAACCAGCGTCGGTGCGTGATCCCCGTCGCGGTGATGGCGGGAAGCTGGGTGCAGCGCGCCGCCTGTCGAGGAACTGGATGCGGACCGTACTTTCCGAAGGGCGGAGCATCCGCCACGCCGGCGAAGGCCGGTGTGTGCCCGGTGCCCGGTGCGGGGGGAGTGCCTTGCGTACGCGCTCCAGAACTCACAGCTGCAGGGTGTGTGGGGCGGCACCTCGGACACCGAACGGCGCGTGCTCCGGCGTCGAGTCGCCTGAAGTCCACCGTTCGACGTCGTAGATGGCGTTGCGTCAGTCCCACAAGCTGGGCCCGGCCCGCCTTGCGGGCATCGTCGGGGTGCCGGCCTCGACGGTGCATCGGGTGCTGGTCCGGCAGGTGTGAACCGGTTGCGGTGGATCGACCGACGCACCGGTCCGTGTCGGCACCGGTGAGCCCGAACCACCGGCTGTTGCACGCGGGGCGGAGCGGCGCAATGCTGAGGCGGCTGCGACGAGGAGGTCGGTGAGATGTTCCGGTACCCGCGCCCGTTCGCCTGACTCAGGCGAGCACGTGCACCGCCTGTGCGTGCTCGCATCCGATCGAGGAGCCCGGTTCGACGGACCGGGCTCCTCCCGCGCCCCGTGGAGGAGGCCCCCGTGCCGATCATTCCCGCCGACGACCCCGTCGCGGTGGCAGCAGTCGACGCGATCCACGCGGGCGACGTCGCCGCGCTCGAGCGTCTGCTCGACGCGCACCCCGGGCTCGCGGACACCCGCGTCGGCACGGAAGGCCCCGACGGGATGACGCGCGGCCTGCTCCACGTGGTGACCGATTGGCCGGGCCACCACCCCAACGGCGCGACGACCGTCTACCTGCTGGCCCAGGCAGGCGCCGACGTGAACATGCGCTTCACCGGGTCGCACCACGAGACGCCGCTGCATTGGGCGGCGAGCAGCGACGACGTCGAGGTCCTCGACGCGCTCATCGATGCAGGGGCGGATATCGAGGCGCGTGGCGCAGTCATTGCCGGCGGCACGGCCGTCGCGGACGCGACCGCGTTCGGACAGTGGAACGCGGCGCGACGGTTGGTCGAGCGGGGCGCGACGACCAACCTGTTCGAGTCGGCAACCCTTGGACTGCTGGACCGAGTGCGGATCCAGTGCAGCGACGACACCCCGAGCCACGAGGACGTCACCTCGGCGTTCTGGGGTGCCTGTCACGGCGGTCAACTCGTGACCGCCCAGTACCTGCTCACGAAGGGAGCTGACCTCGACTGGGTTGGCTACGACGACCTGACGCCGCTCGGTGCTGCACGCCGAAGCGATGCAGGAAACGTCATCAAGTGGCTCCACACGCAGGGTGCTCGACTCGGCGGCCGCGACGAGGGTTAGGGGCTGCGCACGCACCGGCGCCGGACCGCGTGACGCGCCGTGGCGCTCGAGCCGCCGTGAACCCGCAGACCCTCCGCGACTCCGAGCGACGTGCCCATCGTCAGGGAGTCACCGTTGCCGGCCGGGCGGGGTGATCGCAGTTCCACGGAAGCAGCTGACGGAGTACGGGAAGTCCTCGGTCATGACGTAGTGGTAGGTCGTCACGGACTTGCCGTCGAGGTCGATCGTGCTCGTGATCCCGTGACACTCGTCGAGGTCGCCGGTGGTGAGCACGTTGTTCGTTCCCACCTTCGGTCCCGTGATCGGGAACCCGTCGAGCGCGAACCCGAGCACGGTGTCGACGCCGGTGTCGGCGATGCAGCTCGAGAGCGTGTGGTAGTGGTACTCGCTCGTCATCTGCGGGTGCCCGTCACAGTCGTCTTGGACCTCCCAGGCACCCGCGTCCCGGTTGCCTGCGTCGAAAGCGCTGAAGAGCGGGACGCCGACGGTCGTGACGCCCACCTCACCACCCATGCACTGCGGAGTGCTCAAGATCTGCGGGTCGGCCGTGAGGTCGTACTCCAACGACTGCTCCGCGATGTGATTCGGGTTCCGGTCGTACTGGTAGGCCGGATCGCTCGACGAGATCGGAAAGCTGCCGGTCGGCTCGTCGACGGGGACTGCGTTGACCGACACCTTCCTCGTGTCACCGCTGACGCTCATCGAATACCGGCCCTGCCACTTGACGTCGCCCGTGACGTGCACCTTCTGGTTGATGTCGTATTCGGTGTCGTCGTTCACGAACCACGGACCACGCGTGTCGGCACCACCCGCTCCGGTTGCGTTGCCCGCGTTGCAGAGGTACACGTAGCCGCGCTTCGCGCCGTCGAGGACGAGCTTGTTGTCGCCCACGGGCAGGACGCCGTCCGCATATCTGTTGCCGTAGTCGTGGTTGGGGTCCAGCACGAGGTCGGTCACGCTGCGCTGCACCGACCCGGATGTCGAGCTGCTCGAACTGGTGCTGCTCGTGGTCGTCGTGTCCGACGACTTGCTCGACGAAGAACCGCACGCCGCGGTCGCGAGCGCGACGAGCGCGGCGACCGCCGGCAGGACGGCGTTCCAGCGATGCTGGGACCTGGATCGTCGGATCACGGCTCGACTCCTTCGACATCCACGAGACGACGCTCTCACGGCCCGGCCGAGGCTGTGACGGTACCGAGCGGTGGGGGGTGGGGGTTGGACCACCCTCTCGATGAGCGCGACGAGCAGCGGACTCCCGGGCGGGGGAGCAGCGAGCTGGACGCTCGGTCAGGCCACGCCGTCGTCGATCACCTGCTGCTGCACGACGATGCGTGCGAGCACGCGGCCCTCGTCCGCAACGGTGTGACCCGCCCGTGGCCGAGCCGTGTGGCGGCGGCGACGATGGCGGCGCGCAGTGGACGACCCACGACCGGGGCGCGAGCCGCCGCCACGACACCTCGCGCGATCGCGGGGAGCGGTTCGAGCGGATCGGGTGGGGTGAACAGCCCGGGATACTGCCTCGCGAGCACCTGTGCACCTTCCGCCTGGCGCGCGGCGTTGTGCAGGAACACCTCGATCGATTGGTCGTGGTGGTGGACCGCGGTGAGCCGGCGGTCGAACACACCGACGAGTCCGGCCTGCGCGCACCGCAACCCGAGCTCGGTGTCCTCGAGCAGGAGGCGGTCGAACGTCGGGACGGACTGTGGCACCCGGAGACAGTCCGACTGCCGCATGGACATGCTCCCGCTCCAGAGCCCGAGGAGGACGAGCTCGGGATGCGCGTCCAGCTCCGCACACTCGGCTTCGTAGTCGGCGGAGTAGATCGCCGCGGTGAGCGAGCACGAGACCGACTCCGGCGCTACGGGGATGTAGCCGACCACCACGCGGCCCGGGCCGGCTGCGTGGGCGTCACGATGACCGGTGACGAGACCAGGGTCCGGGACGACGTCGTCGTCGAGGAACAGGATGACGTCGCCGGTCGCGCGATCGGAGCCGGCCTGGCGCGCCGCCGCCGCGCCGCGTGCCGGGCCGGGCACGACACACAGACGCGGGTCGGCGTCGAGCCCGTTCCTCGTGAGGATCTCGTGGACCCGTTCGGGTTGACGGTCGGCGACGACGATCACCTCGAGCGGGTCCTGCTCCAGCGTGCGACCGACCGACTCGGCGAGAACCTCGCGCCCGGTCGTCGGGATCACGACGGACACCGTCAGGGCCGCCGGAGTGGGATCCTGGGTCATGCACCCCCAAACCGCCGTGGCCGGAGCGTCGTCAGCCCGGCTGCGACCGACGACTATAGGAAGCGATGCCGGTGCCGTGCTCTCGTCGCGCGGTGGCTCGACGCCACGAGTGCCTGACGAGCTCGACGGTCGACTTCACCCATATCGGGCAATAGGCTTCCGGGCCGAGCATCCGGCTCTCCGACCCGCCTGACGCGGTCGGCTCGGCCCGAAGAGAGATCCTGCGGAATGGCGCGTGTCATCGGAATCGGTATCGACGCCGGGACCATCGGTCTCATCGACGACATGGTGGCCGCTGGGTCGCTCCCGAATCTCGGGGCACTACGAGCTCGCAGTGTCCGGACGCGACTCGACGGCGCCCCCAACCACCAGTTCGGCGTGATGTGGCCCCAGTTCATCGCCGGAGCCGAGGCGCGACTCGCAGGCGAGTGGCTCCGCTTCTCGTTCGATCGTCCGACCTATGAGGGCTACCAGTCGGGGGCACGGCACCGTACCGACGGCAACCTGCCCTTCTGGGAGCTGGCGCAGGCACGGACGGTCACCCTCGACGTTCCCTCCATGACGGTGTCCGGCCCGGGTGTGCACGTGACGGCATGGGGGGCCGACGCGCCGCTGTACCCGCGGGCGTCCCGGCCGCGGGGGTTGCTCCGAGAGCTCGACGCTCGCTTCGGCGTTCACCCGGGATTCGAGACGTACGACTGTGGCTGGCACGACCCGAAGCGTCTCGATCGCATGACCGGAGCGTGTGTCACCGGAGCCCGTCGACGGGCCGACGTCGCGATCGAGCTCATGGATCCGCTTCGACGACTGGGAACTGTTCCTGATGGTGATGTCGGAGGCGCACATGGCGTCGGAGATCATGTGGCACGCCATGGAACCCGACCATCCGCTGGCCGATTTCGATCCTCGTGCCCGTCGCCGGCTCGAGCGTGTGTTCGACGCGATCGACGATGCGATCGGGCGCATCGTTGCCCGAGTTCCCGACGACGCGGCGATCGTCGTCTTCTCGCTCGACGGGATGCGTATGAGCCACGGGGACGTGCCGTCGCTCGCCCTGCTCCCCGAGCTGATGCATCGCCTCCACTTCGGGACGCCGAAGCTGCGCGACATCGATACGGAGGCGTGGCGACGAGCTGGTTGCCCGCCCATCGTTCCCCACCGGGGTCGCCCCTGGCGCGTCGACATGAACGAGCGACTCGTCGACCCACCCCCGCGCCCCTGGCCCTACCGGGTCCCGGGTTACCAAGCCGCGCGGCTGTCGCGTCCGGGACGTCGCGTGCTCCAGCAGGTGAAGGGCATGCCGATCGGAGCGCTCGGCATTCCGGTCCCACCGGAATGCATGGATGATCCGGATGCGCTGGACGGAGTCCGCGACTCGGCGGATCAGTTCCTCTTCATCGGCAACTACCGCGAGCATCGAAGCGCGATGCGTGCGTTCGCGCTCCCCACCTTCGGCGGCGCCTACGTTCGCATCAACCTTGCCGGGCGGGATGCGTCGGGAAGCGTACCGATCAGCGAGTTCGAAGCCGAGTGTCTGGCGGTCGAGTCCTTGATCGGCGCAGTGTCGCGACGTGCGGACCGGTGAACCCGTCGCGAAGCGCATCCTTCGTCTCGGAGACGCCGATCCTCTCGATCCGAGCGGCGACCGCTATGGGGATCTGTTCGTCGAGTGGGCGCGACCGACGGATGCGATCGAGCACCCGGACGTCGGGGTGGTCGGACCGGTTCCGTTCAACCGCACCGGCGCGCATTCCGACGCCGGATTCGCGTGGGTCGAGTGGAACCGGGATCACCCCGCGCGACCTGCCCCTGCACTCGGTGCTCGACCTTCCTCCCACCATCGTGCGCCTGCTCGGCGACGACGCCAACTCCCTCCGTCCGGCCGACCGATCGCCGAGCTCGCCGGGGTCCACGGGGTGCGCTGACCGAGCGCCACCGGCCCCGCGTCCCCTCCCGCTCCGCACGCTCGCGTCTAGGGCATCATCGTCATGCCGTCCGATGTCCAGCACGGGTCGTTCGGGGCGGCCGGGCCGGAAGCGAGCAGGCAGGGGTGATGGCCGACGAAGACGTCACGGGGCCAGAGCATCCCCGGGATGATCCATGCGTGGACCATCCAGAAGTTGCCGAGGTAGATCGTGGTGCCGTCCTGACCCTGCTGGCACTGCCCGTCGAAGATCACGAGACCGGTGGTGTTCGAGAGACAGAGGTACTCGTGGGTGTGCCACCAGTCGTTGTTCCCGGGGAATCCTTCGGGCGGTCCGTCGGGTCCGTTGTTCACGTACCAGCTCATGCCGACGAGCTTGGCGTCCGGTCCGTTGCCGTCGTACTGGAGGAAGTTCGGCTTGGTCGGATCGAACGCGCCCTGCAGGGGATTGCCCAGCGCATGGTGGGTGCCCATTCCCATCGCATAGTTGACCATGGCCTTCCAGCCGGCCGCCTCCGCCTCGCCTCGGGTCGGCCACTGCATCGCGTAGGCCTGGGCCTTGTCGAGATCGCTCGACAGCTCCAGACAGTCGGCCCAGGAGAGCGGGCCCTTGGTGATGCCGCGGTCCATGTAGTACTGCGACCCGTGCGTCCCCTCGCCGCCCGTCGAGTTGCACCACCACGGCCGGGTCGTGGGCGCGTCCCGTTGATAGACCTCGGCGAGCGGCCGGAAACAGCCACTGAGGGCAACCGCGAAGATCGCGATCGTCGCCACCTTCGCGACTCGTCGGATCGAGAACGTTCCCGTCGGCATCACTGATCTCCCCAGGCAGGTTGCTGAGCGGACTCGTCGCCGACGGTACCGGCGCGACCCGGTCGCCGCAACCGTCCCGCGTTGAGCCCAGCGCGCGCGATGGGCGCCCGTGCGTCGGGGGGAGGGTGCGCATGGTCGACAGGGTGCGCCCGACCGGGCATGATGCGCCGCGGCTCTTCCGAGCCCCTGTCCCGTGGAGGTGCACGATGGATCGTCGGCGTTGGTATCGCGTGCTCGCGCTGGTCGGGTTCGCGGCGGTCGTGGCGGCGGCGTGTGCACCCCAGACGGGCGTGTACACCGGGACCCCGACGATCACGACGGGTACCTACCGGATCGGGCCGTTCAATCTCGCGGCGATGGGACAGCCCGGGTGGGAGAGCAACACGTCCCAGACGAACGTCCCGCGCCCTCCGGGCACGGTTGGCATCAAGTCCATCGACTTCGACCTGGTCTACGGGAACGGACAGCCCGTGCCGCGCATGGATGCGCACCTGCACCACGTCCTGCTGATGAACGCCGCGCACACGTCACCGGTCTCCGCGGGAGAAGAGGAGCGCTTCGCCGGCTCGGGTGCGGAGCGGACACCGATGACGCTGCCGACGTCGTACGCCTACGTCACGAGCTCCACGGATCGCTGGGACTCGCTGTGGCACATCATGAACATGAGCAGCAGACGCGAAGACGATCTACATCCAGTACAAGGTCGGGTACGTCCCCGCGAACGACCCGTCCGCCGCGCGACCCGTCGTGCCCTTCTTCCTCGACGTGACGGGTTGTGGCACGAACGCCGAGTACAACGTGCCCGGGAACGGTGGCCCCGGGAGCGTGTTCACCAAGACGCGCACGTTCACCGCTCCCTGGGACGGAGTCCTCGTGTCGATCGGTGGTCACCTGCACGCCGGCGGCATCGACATCAGCATCAAGCAGGACTCGACCGGTCTGATCGGCTGCACGGCCACCGCTCACTACGACGTGCCGCAACCGATGGGGTTCCCGCAGTGGATCTCCGCGTGCCAGACGCACGACTACGTCAAGGCCGGCGAGAAGTACACGATGACCTCGCGCTATGACAATTCACAGCCGTACGCCGCGGTGATGGGGATCATGCTCGGCTACATCTGGCACGGAGCCCCGCCGCCCGGCTGAGCCGCGAGCCGCGCTGCGTGGAAGCGCCAGGTGAGAGCAGGGCCGGGTAGGTGGTCTGGGAGATCATCGCGGGCATCGTGATCGCGTTGCTCGCGATCTGGCTGGTGCTCGTCGTGGGGCTGGTGATGGCGCGACCGCGTCACCTCGTCATCCGTGACGTGGTTCGTCTGCTCCCGGATGTCGTGCGGTTGTTGCGTGGTCTCGCCTCGGATCCGACCGTGGCTCGCGACGTCCGGATCCGGGTGTGGTGCCTCCTCGCGTACCTCGCGAGCCCGATCGACCTCATCCCGGACTTCTTCCCGGTCATCGGCTTCGCAGACGATGTGGTCATCACACTCGCCGTGCTCCGCAGCGTCGCGCACCGCGCCGGACGTGAGACGATCGAACGTCACTGGGCCGGAACCGTCGATGGGCTCGAGGTCGTGTGTCGCATGGTCGGGATCGGGTCGCATGCCGGATGATCGGATCCGGACGCGTCCGCGAGCCGCGCGCTCGGGCGGTCACGTCACGGTGAGTTGCGTGGACATCCCGGCGGCGTAGTGGCCGGGCAGGTTGCAGACGAGCTCATAGCGGCCCGTCGGTAGGTGCAACGTGGTCCAGCCCGACGCGCCGGGTGCGATGCCGTCCCCGGTGTCTCGCCCGCACGACTTCGAGGCCTCGCCCAGGCTGGAGTCCTCGCCGACCTGGCCATTGTCGACGACGGGTCGCGTCCCGACGATCTGGCCGCGGCGGAGAGGAAGGACCACGAGCTCGTGGGACACGGAGCCGGTGTTGGTCGCCACGAACGTCACGCTTCCGCGGGGGACCCTGCCGCGATCGGTCGAGAGGCGCATCATCCCGCCACGCACGCGACCCGTCATCCCGCCGCCCATCATGGGTCCGCCCATGTTGGTGAGGATGACCTGGACTTCGGAGCCGCGGACCTGCTTCGGGTTGCAGTCGACGAAGCGGCGTGAGCCTCGGAACGAGGCGAGTGCCAAGGTCGACACGGCGGCGAGCGCCACCGTCAATGCGACCGCGGCCGCGACCGTCCTGGATCTGCTCATCGCCGTCTAGGACCGATCGAGCAGGTCTCGCCGCTGGACGTACTCCTCGGCGTCGATCTCCCCGCGGGCGAACCGCTCGTCGAGGATGCGACGGGCGTCGTGCGCGAGCGGTGGCGACGACAGGGAGTGACCTTCGGATCGCGTCGAGCGGACGAGCGCAACGACCGCGAAGATGATCAGACCCCAGAACAGCACCATCATCAGCGACATCGCGACCCACTGACCGGTGCCCCATCCGTTGTCCCACATCATCGGAACGACCTCCTCTCGCACGAGATCGTCGTCGCGACCCGAGCCGCGAGCCAGGGTCCAAGGACTCAGCCGGTCGAACGGCGACGTGCATGCGCCGCGGAGCTGGGGGCGGGTCGGCGCGCTTGCGGTGAGGGTGCGAGTGACCTGCTCTCGTGATGGATGGATCTTCCATGACCCCACGCGACGAGGCATCCGAAACGGTTGGAGGCGACCGATTCGGTCGACGATCCGATAATCTGATAGAAATATCAGATATGCGGGACATCGACGTGCTCGGGCGTGCTCCCTCGGGATCGGGTTTCGATCCCGCCACCCGGAGGTGTGCCGACCATGCCGGTTGATCGAGGTCTGGGCGCGGATGTCCGTCGTCCGCTCAGCGAGATCAAGGCGGAGCTGTTCAAGGCGTTGGGCCATCCCGCGCGGGTTCGTGCACTGGAGCTCCTCGCCGAGCGCGAGCTCAGTGTCGGTGAGCTCCAACCGCTGGTGGGGATCGAGTCCTCCCACCTCTCGCAGCAGTTGGGCGTGTTGCGACGGGCGGGGCTGGTGACGACACGCAAGGAGGGTTCGTCGGTCATCTACGCGCTGAAGGACCCACTTGTCGCCGAGCTCCTCGTCGTCGCGAAACGCCTCCTCCTCTCACTGCTGGCGGAGACGCGTGGCCTCCTCGATGGGCTGAGTGCCGAGGTCGACGCGCAATGACCGTCGCCGCGAATCACGCTCCCGGCAGGGTCTCGCGCGGCAAGGCATCGCTTCGCGGATTGCTGCCACGAGTCTCCGACTACGCGGCGCTCAGGCAGTCGTGGCGGGGGGACGTGATCGCGGGTCTCACGGTCGGGGTCGTCGCGTTGCCGTTGGCGCTGGCCTTCGGGATCACGACCGGGCTCGGTGCCGCCGCGGGTCTGACGACCGCGATTGTCGCCGGTCTGGTCGCAGGGGTGTTCGGCGGGTCGAACGTGCAGGTCTCCGGTCCGACCGGAGCGATGACTGTCGTCCTGGTGCCGCTCGTCGCGCGTTACGGTGCTTCGGCGGTCGTCGGCGTCGGCGTCCTCGCGGGCGTGTTCGTGGTGGTCGCGGGGGTGTGCCGTCTCGGGCGCCTCGTCGGCTACATGCCGTGGCCAGTTGTCGAGGGCTTCACCCTCGGGATCGCGGTCATCATCTTCTTGCAGCAGGTGCCTGCTGCGTTGGGGGTCGAGAAGCCGGCCGGTGAGAACACCGCCGTGGTCGCCGTCCGTGCGGTCAGGTCGTCCATCCGTGCCGGTTCGGTCCAGGCACTCGTGTTGGTCGGAGTGGTCGCGCTCGTCATGCTGCTCGCACCGCGAGTGCACCGCGCGCTGCCTGCGTCGCTGCTCGCCGTGGTGGTCGCGACCATCATCACGCTGACGACGGGGTGGCACGTGACGACGATTGGAGCGTTGCCGTCGGCGTTGCCGACGCCCTCGCTGGCCGGTCTGCACGTCGGTGACCTGTCGCGCTTCGCGGGACCGGCGTTGGCGGTTGCGTTGTTGGCGGCGATCGAGAGTCTGCTCTCGGCCAAGGTCGCGGACGGTATGAGCGACGCCGTCCGTCACGACCCGGATCGCGAGCTCGTCGGACAGGGGCTCGCGAACATCGTCGCGCCGTTGTTCGGTGGTATGCCGGCGACGGGGGCGATCGCCCGGACCGCGGTCAACGTGCGCGCCGGGGCCCGCACCCGCCTGGCCGCGGTCGTGCATTCGCTCGCCCTTGTGGTGATCGTGGTCGCGGCATCAGGGCTCGTCGCGAAGATCCCGGTCGCGGCGCTCGCAGGAGTGCTGATGGTGACGGCGGTGCGGATGGTCGACGCGCACAACGTCCGCTCGATCCTCCGTGCCACCCGTTCCGACGCGCTGGTCATGCTCATCACCGGTGCTGCGACCGTCGCATTCGACCTCATCGTCGCCGTCGAGATCGGTGTCGCGGCCGCCGTCGTGTTCGCCTTGCGCAATGTGGCGCGATCGGCGGCGTTGACCGAGACGCCGGTCACCGCGGAGGTCGACGACGAGGAAGAGCACCAACTCCTGAGCGAGCACATCGTCGCGTATCGCATCGATGGCGCGTTGTTCTTCGGAGCAGCTCAGCGGTTCCTCAACGATCTGGCCCGGGTCGCCGATGTGCGTGTCGTGATCCTGCGACTTCCGGATCTCCAGGTGCTCGACGCAACCGGAGCCCATGCGTTGGCGGAGATCGTCGCCGATCTGGAGCGGAGGAACATCACGGTGCTGCTCAAGGGTCCGCGACCCGAGCACGAACGGCTGCTCCACGCGGTCGGCACGCTCGCGCACCTTGCGGGCGAACACCACCTGTTCACGACCCTCGATGATGCGATCGCCCACGCGCGGCTCCACGCCGCGACCGGCAGTTGCGGACGCGCGGCCCCCAGCGACGTCGCGGCGTGACGGCGACCCCGACCCTCGAGCTACGAGGCCATTGACCCGAGGTCGTCGGCCAGATGACGGCGACGACGCCATCGACTCATTGCGGTGACAGGAGAGAGCAGGGGTCGGAGCGCATCGCGGCTGGCAATCGGCACGCCTTCGAGGATCGCGAAGCGCGTGTGCTCGCCGGCGGGCACTGCGGCCATGCCCACGACGGAGAACTGAGGGCGGGAGACCGTCCAACACCATCCCTCGCGGAGCTCGACGTCGAACGTGACGGGCAGCCTCGGTGCGACCTCAGTCGGCGACGAGGGCCTCGAGATCGCGGGCGACCTCCGACGGTGCCGGCATGCCGGCGATCTCCGCGGCGAGCCGCTCCGCCGCGGCGCGGTGCTCCGAGCCCCCGACGACGGTCTCGACGGCTCGGCGCACGGTGGTAGGGGTCAGATCGGCGAGGTCGAGAACTCGCGCGCAGCCCGCCCGTTGGCAGGCGGTCGCATTGGCGAACTGATCCGCTCCCTGAGGCACCAGGACCAGCGGGAGCCCGCAGGCGAGCGCGGCAAGCGTGGTCCCCGACCCGGCGTGGCAGAGGACGGCGTCGCAGCGGGGGAGCAGTGGTGCGAGCGGCAGCCACCGCTCGACGTGCACGGTGGGGGATTCCACGCCGAGCACGCCGGGGTCGTTCAGCTCGCCGACGGTCACGACGAGGTCGACATCGGAGTCGGCGAGCTCGGCGAGGAGGAGCTTGAACGTGGCCGGCTGGTTGAACAGCGGCACGGTGCCGAGCGAGACGTAGACCACCCGTCGGGGTCCGAGCTCCTTCGCCCACGCGGGCAGCTCGGCATTCGGGTCACCAGGGACGAGCGGCCGCATCGGCACGGCGACCCGTTCGGCCGCGCCGCGATCGCCACGCAGGCCGGGCGGGCACGGGTCCAAATAGCGGCCGCGGTAGATGCCGGCGAACGGTTCCGGTTCGAGGCCTTGGCCCCGCCACAGGGGTGCCGCACGTCGGGCGATCGCGTCCACGACCGCAGGGTCGAGCACCTGCCCGAAGCCGTAGGCGACCGACGGGACGCGAAGAGCCGCGGCGAGCACCGGAGCCGCGACGTCCACGACGGGGTGGACCACGAGGTCGGGGCGAAAGCGGCCGGTGAGCTCGAACAACGCAGGGAGCTTCGCCGGCGCGATGACCCCGGCGAACATGGCGGCTGGGAACTCCCGATCGTGGTCCTCCGACGCGGCCGTCACCGCGGGATCGCCCATCGCGGTCATCGCGCCCTCCAGTGCAGTCGGGCCCGCGACCACGACGTCGAACCCGTGCTCACCGGCCCGCTCCGCGAGATCGGGTCCGGTCGCGACGACGACCCGGTGACCGGCATCGAGCAGCGCCCGACCGAGCGGGACGCATGGCCCGAAGACGCCCTCCATCGGCGGTGAGCTGATCAACACCTGCATGACGACCTCCCCGGCCGAAGACCAGTACGCTGGTTTCGCTAGAGCTTCACTATAGAGCAGCACTATATATTGGGACGGCACGCATGTCGACACCGCGCAAGCAACCCGCCGGTCAGCGGAGCCGCCACACCGAGACGCGCCGGAAGGTCGAAGAGGCCGCGGGCGCGCTGTTCGTCGAGCGAGGCTACGAGGGCACCACCATGCAGGCGATCGCCGACGCGGCCGGCGTTCACGTCCAAACCGTCTACCTCGCGTACGGCACCAAGCCCGCCGTGCTCGCCGCGACGGCGGCCCGACTCGTCGCCGGCAGCGACGATCCGGAGTCGCACCCGAGCGAGCGGCCCTTTGCCCAGGCGATCATGGCCACCGCCGACCCCGGCGAGAAGATCCGCCTCTACGTGCGCCACATCCGCGACGTGACACCACGGACCGTCGCGCTCATCGACGTCCTCCGCGCTGCCGCCCCTCGGACCCCGAGGTCGCGTCCTTCCTCGCACACATGCAGGACGGCCGCCGGCAAGGCCCGTTTGCGTTGCTCGCCCCGGTCGCAGAGGCGCGCCGGCTGCGGCCCGGACTCACCCTCGCCATCGCCGCCGACATCACGTATGCCGTCGCCAGCCCCGAGACCTTCCGAGCGCTCGTTGACGAGCGCCATTGGTCCTGGCGACGCGCCGAGTCCTGGATCACCGACACGCTCGTCGATGCTCTGCTCGCCGTCGACCCGCGGGGTGCTCGTGCCGGTCCTGGTGGTCACGCGGGTCGTCCATGAGCGCTCGCATCCCTGCGTCCGCGGTCGCGGGGACGGCCCGTGAGACGGCACGGTGGGAGGTTCGCCGAGACGACGAGGTTCGAACCGGTTCGCCGTTCTCGACCCGAGTTCCCCGGGGATCTCCGCTCCGGTCGACCACGCGGCGTCAGGTCGGCCCTCGGCGACGGCTCACTACGCTCCGGCGGTGACCGAACGCTCGCTCGCCGACCGCGCCGCGGCGGTGCTCGAGGGCAACCGCGTCGGCGCGTGGACGGTGCCGGCACCCGGCGTCTACCCGCACCAGTGGATGTGGGATTCGTGCTTCGTGGCAATCGGCCTGGCGCGGCGGCATCCGGCCCGAGCAGCCGGCGAGCTGCGCGCGCTCCTGCGCGGACAATGGTCGAACGGCATGGTGCCACACATGGTGTTCGCGCCCGGGCGGGCGGATCGCGTCGGCCGACACCTCTGGAGCTCGCGGCGCGACCCACGCGCACCGCGAGCCGTCGACACGTCGTGCATCACGCAACCGCCATTGCTCGCGGTGGCGGCCGTCGAGGTGGTCCGACGACTCCCCGCCTCCGACCGCGCGCCGTTCCTCGAGGACGTGGTCCCCAAGATCGTGGCGCACCATCGGTGGCTGTATCGCGAACGGGACGTCGACGGCTCGGGGCTGGTCGCCCTGCTCCATCCCTGGGAGTGTGGCCTGGACACCTCGCCGCCCTGGATGCACGTGTTGGCACGCGTCGAGGACAGCCTGCTGGTCCGCGCCACGCGCGTGATCCGCGTGGCCCGGCTCGCCCGGCTCGTCCGCCGCGACACGCGCTTCATTCCGGCCGGTCAACGGTCGAGTGACGACGACGGTCTCCGCATGTTGCTGCTGGTGCGCAGGCTCCGGCGGTACGCCTTCGACGCGTCCCGGCTGCCTCCGAGCTGTCCCCGGATCCAGGACGTGTCGTTCAACGCGCTCCTCGTCGTGGCCGACCGCGCGCTCGGCGAGCTCACCGACGAGGCCGGGATCGAGCTCGATCCGTGGCTCGTGGAACGGTCCCGGGCGACGCGCGCGTCGCTCGAGCTCCTGTGGAGCGACCGGTACCTTGCGTACTGCGCCCGTGACGCGACGACCGGCGCGCTGATCGGTCCGCCCACCGTGGCGAACTTCGTCGCGTTGTGGGCCGGCGTGCGCGCGGACCGCGCCGAGCTCGTCGCTCGGGCGCTCGACGAGCCGCGCTGGTCCCCGCCGGTGCCGGTGCCGTCGGTGGCACTCGACGCCGCCGAGTTCGAGTCGCACCGCTACTGGAAGGGTCCGACCTGGGTCAACACCAACTGGCTGGTCGTTCAGGGCCTCGAGGCGATCGGCGCGGGCGACGCGGCGAACCGGCTCAGAACCCGGACACTGGAGGTCGTCGACGCCCACGGCTTCGCCGAGTACTTCTGCGCGCTCGACGGCACGCCGCTCGGCGCACGCGACTTCTCGTGGACGGCCGCCCTGGTGCTCGCGCTCGAGGACGGCACCGACCCCGGGTCGGCCTGATGGAAACCCTCTCCCCACTCGACCGCGGCTGACATCAGCGCGCGAGACCAGCCGACGGGCCGATGACCTCCTCACCGAACTCGAGGAGCGTCTCGGGGCGAGCGAAGTCGCAGAACCACGTGTACACGCGCTCGACGCCGCGCTCACGCAGCTCCGAGAAGTGGTCGGCCAGCTCGGCGCCCGTGCCGACCCGAGGACGCGCGTAGCCGAAGCGCTGCTCGGCGGTCGCGGTCACGGCCTCTCGGTCGCCGCCGCGGGGAACCAGCGCGACCATCTGCTGGATCGAGACACGAGCGTTGCCGATCTGCGGTCGCAGTTCGTCGATGCGGCCGAGCTGGCCGACGTGCACGTTCCACCAGTCCGCGAAGTCCCGCACCAGCCCGAGCGTCTTCGGGCCGACGCCACCGATCACGATCGGGATGCGTGCAAGAGGGCGCGGTTCCTGGCGGGCCTGATCGAGCTGGAAGTACTCGCCTGCGTGGTCGACGCGCTCGCCGGTCCAGAGGGCGCGGATGATCTCGAGGCTCTCGCGCAGGCGCTCCACGCGATCGCGCGGTCGCGTGGAACCCACACCGAACGCCGCGATCTCCTCGGGGACGGACCCCCATCCGATGCCCAACTCGAACCGCCCGCCGGACGCATGGTCGATCGACACCGCCTGGCGCGCGAGCACGGCCGGATGGCGGAAGGTGTCGCACAGCACCAGTGATCCGAGGGTCATTCGTCGGGTGTGCGCAGCGAGCCAGGTGGTGGTGACCATGGCCTCGTACATCGGCTGTGCCTCCGCCATGGGAGGAGCCAGGTGATCCATCCCGGTCATGCCGGCGAACCCCGCGGCTTCGGCGGCTCTCGCTCGAGCGACGAGGTCGTCGTAGGACAGTCGCATCTGCGGGAGGAAGAGGTTGAACTCCATGGACTCCTCCTGGGATCGGACCCCGGAGGGTGTTCGGACTGTATTCGAACGTCTCGATACCGGTCTCAGCTCGTCGCGGTGACCTCGGTGACGAAGCCCTTGCCCCCGTCGCCCTCGGCCGCGATGGAGGAGACGGCGCGCGGTTCGATGAGTGTCAAGGCCCGGGGACGAGGCTTTCGGCGCGCGATGGGCGATGACCCGGTTCCGCCCCGCGGCCTTGGCGCTGAGCAGCGCCGCGTCGGCGGCCTCCACGACCTCGCTGAAGACGTGGTGCCCGGTCGAGGAGTCCACGCCGAAGCTCACGGTGAACGGTGGGATCTGCCCGTCGCTCAGCTCGATCGCAAGCCGCTCACGGAAGCGTTCGACGACCGCGACGGCGTCGTCGATCCGGCATTCGGGCAGCACGACGACGAACTCCTCGCCGCCGTAGCGGGCCGGGATGTCAGCGGGCCGAACGCTGTCACGCAGCACGCGGGCGAACAGACGGAGCGCACGATCACCGGTGTCGTGACCGTGGAGATCGTTCAGGACCTTGAAGTGATCGATGTCGCCGTAGGCGACGATGTACGGGCGGCCGTCCTCCACGAGCTCCTGGACCTGGTTCTCGAGGCTCCGGCGGTTGAGGAGGCCGGTCAGGGGGTCCGTCCGCGCCTGCGCCTCGGTCCGGGCGAAGGCGCGGATCGTGCCGAGACGATCGCCGGACCGGTGCCCGATGAGCTCGAGCATGTCGACGTCGTCGCTGTCGAGGTCGTCCGGTGCGTCGCTGTCGAGATCGGCGGGTGCATTGCTCATCGAGTGCAGGACGCCCACCGACTTCCCGGCGATGGTGACCGGCACGCACACCGCGGACGCCGGTCGCTCGGGTCGATCGCGCAGGTACGGACACGTGGCGAGATCGGCGGTACGCGGGAACCGCATGGTCTGGGTCCTCGACGTCGCCGGGCATTCACGCGGGTCGCCGACCGGACACCCCGGCCGAGGCGGCTCGGTGTTGCCGGCGACGCGTCGGAAGTGTGCGCGGCTCGAGTCGGCCACCAGCAGCTCCACGTCGAGATGCTCGATCGATTCCGCGAGCGCTTCGCTGATGATCCGGTAGGAAGCCTCCTCGGAACGGACCATCTCGAAGGCCCGCTGGAGATCGCTCTCGAGCTGTGATCGCTGTGACTCGCGTTCGTGATGGGCGGCCTGGACGGCGAGCCGCTCCTCGCGCCGTCGCATCGACACGAACGCGATCCCGAAGACGGTGAGGAAGAGCACGACGCCGATGGCGAACTCGATGATGATGAACCGGCGGGTGGTCGCGACGCCGGCGTGCGCGGCGCGAGTGTCCTCACGTCCGGCGGCGGCGTAGAAGCGCTGCAGATGCGACAGCGCGTCGCGCATCCCGGCGTAGCCGGCTTGGTAGGTCCGTACCGATGGATTCGTGACGTCCCCGGCGATGAGCGCGGTGATCGCCTGGATCTGAGCGTCCGAGTACCGGGCCCGGGCCCGCTCGAAGCGCGTCTGCCACACGGACTCGTCGGGGAATCCTACGGCGTCGAGCGTGTACTCGCTCCACGCGGTCGCGCCCGCCGAGTCCGCATCGCGCGACGCCGCGATCCGATCGAACTGCACCGGCGTGAGCGTGGTCGAGTCCGGGGTCGGTTGGACCGAGAGCACGGCCGCGTGACCCTGCTCGTATCTCGCTTCGACGCGTTCGAGCCGAGCCTGCTCGGGAAGGAGCTTCGCGTCGATACGCGCGAGATGCCCCTCGACGCCGCCGAGCGACGTGAAGCTCACGACGACGAGCACCAGTGTGAGCACGAAACCGATTGCCACGACGACCGACAGGCGCACGTGCGGGCGCATGCTCAGGTCGATGCCGCGGGGGTCGGTGACGGTCACCCTCTCTGTATCGGCACCCGTGCCCCCGGGATGAGGGGACCAAGGGCCCGATCGCCGGCCGCGGCTGGCGCTGACGGCCCGGCATCTGCGGCCCGGCCCCGCGTGGCGCGAACTGCACAATCAGTTCTGAACCGACCTCTCGCCGCTCCACGTGGCACCGACGCCACGTTCCGCGCGGCCAGATGGCCGCCGGGTCACGCCGGTTGGAAGAGCTCCACCACGTTCCCGGACGGGTCCAGCAACAGGATCTGCTTGCCGCCGGGTCCTTCGAGGATGTCGTTGCGAAACCGCGCGCCGGCGCCACGGAGGCGGGCGACGTCGGCTGCGAGGTCGGCCACGATCAGGTGGATTCGGTTCCAGCCTCCCGGTCCCGGCGTGCTGCCGTCGGGCATCGGGCGCCCGGCGGAGCTCGCCGGTCCGCTGAGCAACAGCCGCAGGTTGCCGCGGGCGACGTCGGCGAACGCGGGTGGGAAGCTGTTGAGCACCTCGAAGTCGAGGACCTTCGTGTAGAAGGCCACGGCGTCGTCGACGTCGTCGACCATGTACCGCACGTTGACCATCTCGCTCGGTTCGGTCATGGTGATTCCCTTCGCGTCAGGGCGCGAGCGCCCGATCGGTGAGCACAGCGAGCAGGAACTCGACCCTGGTCTCCAGCTCGTCCGCCGTCTCCTGGAACCGCGGATAGTCGTCGGCACCGCCCTCCGCGGGGTTGGGGATGCTCCAGTGGACGGTCTCGGGGTGAGAGGGGAACTCGGGACACACCTCGCGGACCCGGTCACAGAGGCTGATCACCCAGTCGAAGCTCTGGTCGGCGAGCTCGTCCAACCGGGTCGGCTCGTGACCGGTCAGATCGATGCCGTGCTCGTCGCGCATGACGCGCACCGCGTGGGGATGGAGCGGCTGGGGGTGGCTCCCGGCGCTGCGTGCTTCGACGAACCCGCCGGATCGGACCCTCGCCAACGCCTCCGCCATGGGCGAGCGGGCGCTGTTGCCGGTGCACAGGAACACGACGCGAACCGGTGCGTGCCCCGGCTCCGTGGCCGAGGGCCGCGTGAGCCGAAGGCCAGGGTGGAGCGCCCCGCCGCTGGCCGACAGCAGGTCGCCGATGCCGGACAGGTCCGCGGTGTAGTAGGCGTCGCGGCGGTCGGCGGAGCTGCGATGGGCCGAGACCAGCTCGGCGTCGCGCAGCTTGGCGAGGTGATAGGAGACGAGGTTCTGAGGCTCACCGACGAGGTGGGTGAGCTCGTGCACCGTGCGGTCGCTCCGGGCCAGCTCCCTCAACAACCGCCACCGCACGGGATGGCCCGCCACTGCCAGGAAGTCGGGTGGACCGAGCTCGGGTCGGACCGGTTGCTCGTTCACGCCCCGAGAATACATCAAGCAGATTCGATACATCAAGCGAGATCGGCAGATCGCCGTCGCGTCCACGTCGGGTGGCCCGAGCGGGGGGTACCTTCGCCGATCCGACCGACGGGCCGGTCGGCGGCGGCCCGGTCACGGGTCGAAGTGGGGAAGTGGTTCGGCGGATGAAGCAGATCATGTTGCACGGCGCGAACGACTGGCGCCTCGAAGAGGTCGCCGACCCCGTGCCGGGCCCGCGTCGACGCGTTGGTGCGGGTCGCCGCGTGCGGCATCTGTGGCACCGACGTCTCCTACGTCCACATGGGCCTGATCCCCGGCCGGCCGATCCCACTCGGTCACGAGATGGCCGGGGTCGTCGAATGGGTGGGTGACGAGGTCCCGGATGTCGCCGTCGGCGACCCGGTGATCGTGTGCCCGTCCGACCTCGGCAGCGGAACGATGGGCACCGGCGGGACCGAGGGCGGACTCACCCCCTTGCTCCGGGTGCCCGAGGCGGCCACCGGCCGGCGCCTCTTCCCCGTGCCCGACGGCATGCCGCTGACGACCGCGGCGCTGGCCGAGCCGGTCGCCGTCGGAATGCAGGCGGTCAACCAGACCGCGGTCCTGCGCGGCGAGAAGGTCGCGGTCTTCGGGTGCGGGCCGATCGGGTTGACGGCGCTCGCCGCGCTCGCGGACCGCGGGATCGAGGATGTGGTCGCGATCGACTTCAGTGCGGCGCGCCGGGAGCTCGCCGAGGAGGTCGGGGCCGCGCACACGCTCGACCCCGCGGCCGTCGACGTGTGGGACGCGCTGGCGCAGCTCCACGGCACGGCACCCTTCATGTTCGGACCGACCGCGGCGACGGACGTGTTCATCGAGGCGTCCGGCGCGGATTCGGTGATCGGCGACGTGCTCCAGCACGGCCGGGTGGACGGCCGGCTCGTCGTCGTGGCTCTCCACTACCGCGCGGTGCCGACGAGCTTCGTCAACCTGCTGATGAAGCAGTTCACGATCCGCGGATCGATGGAGTACCCCGAGCGTTTCGAGGACGCGATCGAGCTGCTCGCGCGGCGCGATCTCTCGGGGCTGATCACCCACACGCTGCCGCTCGAGGACTTCGGCGCGGGGCTGGCGCTCCTCGAGGGATCCAAGGACTGCGGGAAGGTCATGATCACGATGGGCGATGACGAATGAGCAACGGGCTGCGCTTCGACTTCGCCGACGCCGCGGTGCTCGTGACCGGTGGGACGAGCGGCATCGGGCACGCGATCGCGTCCGCGTTCGCCACCGCGGGCGCATCGGTCACCGTGACCGGCACGCGTGCGAGCGCGGACGACTACGACACCGACCTCTCGACCTTCGCCTATCACCAACTGGAGCTGCGCGACCGCGACGGCGTGGACGCGTTCGCCGCGTCGGGGGGTCCGCTCGATGTGCTCGTCAACAACGCCGGCGCGAACTTCCCCGACGGGCGCGACGAGTGGGACCCCGACGGCTTCTCGGCTGCCCTGGATCTCAACGTCGAGGGCGCGATGCGCCTGACCGTCGGGGCCAAGGGTGCGCTCGCCGCGAGCGGCATGACCGGTGGCGCGAGCGTGGTGAACGTCGTGTCGATGACCGCGTTCCGGTCGACCACCGTCGTCCCCGGCTACTCCGCGGCCAAGGCCGCGCTGATGGCGTTGACCCGCAATCTCGCGGTGCAGTGGGCCGGCGACGCCATCCGGGTCAACGCCGTCGCGCCCGGCGTGATCGCCACGCCGATGACCGCGCCGATGCTCTCGTATCCCGAGCTGCTGGAGTCCGAGCTCGGGCGCTGCCCGATGGGGCGCATGGGGACGCCCGATGAGGTCGCGGCCGCGGTGCTGTTCCTGTCGTGCGAGGCGTCGGCGTTCACCACCGGTACCGCGTTCGCCGTCGACGGCGGGTACCTCGCCCGCTAGGGCGTCGACGATGACGAGCGCGATCCGCATCGACG
This sequence comes from uncultured Acidimicrobiia bacterium, assembly GCA_963752335.1. GTDB lineage: Bacteria > Actinomycetota > Acidimicrobiia > IMCC26256 > JAENVU01 > JAENVU01. Next base: position 118,473 of record CAVVXW010000004.1, read on the forward strand.
ACCTCGCCGTGCCGGTGCTCAACGACGTTGCGCGGATGGGCGTGGAGTACGGAGACCGGAAGCACACCGACCTGACCGTCGACACCGTCTGCGCCGCCGCGATCGAGCGCACCGGGCTCGACGACTTCGGCCCGCACGACTTCCGCGAGCGGCTCGAGGTGCAACTCGTCGAGGTGGATGCCGATCCGGAGCGCACCGGGCTCGGTCGCCTGCTGGTCTTCGGCGACGCCGTCCGCTCTGCCGCCAACCGGCTTCGGATCCGCGAGCTCCTCGTGCGCCACCCCGAGATCCTCGACGTGCCGATCACCGCGCCCGTGATCGTGATCGGCTTGCCGCGCTCGGGCACCACCCATCTCGTCAACCTGCTCGCGGCGGACGCCCGGTTCCGCTCGCTGCCGCTGTGGGAGTCCTACGAGCCGGTGCCGGACCCGCGCGAGGCGCCCGTCGACGGCGTCGACCCGCGCTGGCGGCGGGGGCAGCAGGCCTGGGAGGCGATGCAGGCCGGCGCCCCGTTGGTCGCGGCGATGCACCCGATGGAACCCGACCACGTCCACGAGGAGATCGAGCTCCAGACGCCCGACTTCGCGAGCTACACCCACGAATGGGTCGCGCGGGCGCCCCAGTGGCGGGACCACTACCTGACCCACGACCAGACACCGCACTACGCGTACATGAAGCAGGTGCTCCAGATCCTCCAGTGGTACCGGCCGCGCGAGCGGTGGGTGCTCAAGTCGCCCCAGCACCTCGAGCAGGTCGGGCCGTTGCTGGCGACCTTCCCCGACGCGACGATCGTCGTGACCCACCGTGACCCGGTCGCGGTGGTGCAGTCGACGATCACGATGCTCACGTACGGCGCGCGGACCACCTACCGCTCGTCGCGGCCCGACTGGTACCGCGACTACTGGACCGAGCGGATCGGTCTTCTGCTCGATGCGTCGCTGCGCGACCGTCACCTGCTGCCGGCCGAGCGGACCGTCGACGTGTTCTTCCACGAGTACATGGCCGACGAGCTCGGCACCGTGGCAGCGCGTCTACGAGACCGCGGGCATCGAGCTGACCGACACCGCCCGGACGGAGATCGGGGCGTACCGGGCGTCCCACCCGCGCGGTCGCGGTGGGCAGGTGCTCTACGACCTACGGGGTGACTTCCACGTGACGCCCGAGGAGGTACGGGCACGCTTCGGCGCGTACCTCGACCATTTCGACACGGTACGGATCGAGGTCATGTGAACATCCAGGAGCAGGTCGACCGGCTGATCGACACCCGGCCGGGCCGCGAGCTGATGGTCCCGACCTACGACGATCCCGCCCACCCGGTCGTCGACGGGCTCGTCTTCCGCTCGGGCGGGACGACGGCGGCGTACCTGGTGCTCACCGATGCGGGTCGCATGATCGTCAACACCGGCATGGGGTTCGAGGCCCCTCACCACCGGCGGCTCTTCGATGCAGTCCGACCGGGGCCGACGCATCACATCATCACCACCCAGGGCCACGTCGACCACGTGGGCGGCGTCGACCTGTTCCGCGAGCCGGGCACGACCTACCTCGCCCAGGCCAACAACCCTGCGTGCCAAGCCGACGACCAGCGGATCCAGGGACTGCGCATGCGCACCGCGGGAATCTGGTTCGACATGCTCGGCACCGACGCCAGGAGGATCCACCAGGAGAATCCCGGTGTGCCCATGGCGCAGGCGGTGCCGACACCGGACGTCACGTTCGAGGAGCGACTCGACCTCACCGTCGACGGACTGCGCATCGAGTTGCTCGCCGCGGTCGGCGAGACGATCGACTGCTGCGTCGTGTGGCTGCCCGAGCACCGTGTCGCGCTGGTCAGCAACCTGTTCGGACCCTTGTTCCCGCACTTCCCCAACGTCAACACGATCCGCGGCGACAAGTACCGGTTCGTCGAGCCCCAGCTGGCGACCAACCGGATGGTCCGCGAGCTGCGGCCGGAGGTGCTCGTCACCGGCCGCCACGATCCGATCGTCGGCGCGGAGCTCATCGACGCGTCGCTCGAGCGACTGCACGGCGCCGTGACCTACGTGCATGACCGCGCGCTCGACGGATTCAACGCCGGGACCGACGTGTGGACGCTCATGCGCGAGATCGAGCTCCCGCCCGAGCTGCGCGTCGGCCAGGGTTACGGCAAGGTCGCGTGGGCGGTGCGGACGTTCTGGGAGGAATACGTCGGCTGGTGCAAGCTGGAGTCCACGACCGAGCTGTATCCCGATCCTGCGCCGGCCGCACTCCGAGAGCTGGCGGAAGCGGCCGGACTCGACGTCACGCTGGCGCGCGCCGATGCGGCACTCGCCCGCGGTGACGCGCCGCTGGCGATCCGGCTCGGCGAAGCGGTCGAGAGCGTCGACCCCGACCACGCGCGCCTCGCGGCCCTGATGACGGGTGCCCACCGGTACCTGCTCGAGCACGGCGGCGACGAGAGCTTCTGGGAGCACGGATGGCTCCGCGCCCAGCTCGCCCGCTGGGAGCGGTAGGCGGCCCGGAACGCGGATGGAGCGGCATGGACCCGGCCGCGGGCAGACTCGACCCGTGACCGACATCGATCTCCTGTCGCCGAGCTCGTTCGCGCACGGCCAGCCCCACCAACAGTTCGCGTGGCTCCGGGACCACGCACCGGTGCACTGGCATCCGGAGCCCGGTGCGGGTGGCTTCTGGGCGGTCACCCGCCACGCCGACGTCCGGGCGGTCGGACGCGACCCGGCCACCTTCTCCTCGCGACCCACGGTGATGATCACCGACGACGCGATCGACCTGGGTGACCACCAGATGATGCTCATGACCGATCCGCCGCGGCACTCGGCGCTGCGCAAGATCGTCGCCCAGAGGTTCGTGCCGAAGGTGGCGCAGGCGATGCGGCCGCGCATCGAGACGCTCGCCACGCGCATCGTCGACCAGGTGGCCTCCGCCGGCGCCTGCGACCTCGTCACCGACATCGCCGGACTGATGCCGTCGTACGTGATCGCGGACATGCTCGGCATCCCGCACGAGGACGGTGTCGCGCTCTACGCGCTCACGGAGGCGATCCACGCCGCGCCCGAGAGCCAGGCCGCCGGCGCGGGGATGCATGCGGTGATCGAGATGTTCAACTACGCCAACGGCGTGTGGGAGGCGCGACGGGCGGAGCCGAGCGACGACCTTGCCGGCATCATCGCCCACGCCACCATCGACGGCGAGGAGCTGGACGTCATCGACTTCAACCTCTTCTTCCTGCTGCTCATCGATGCCGGCGGGGACACGACCCGCAACCTCGTCGCCGGCGGCATGGATGCGCTCTTCGCGCATCCCGAGCAGCTGGCCTGGCTCATCGAGGACCTCGACACCCGGCTGGCGCCCGCGGTCGAGGAGCTGCTGCGGTGGGTGAGCCCGGTCGTGTACATGCGTCGGACGGCGCAACGCGACACCGAGTTGAGCGGCGTACCGATCGCCGCCGGGCAGAAGGTCGTCATGTACTACGGGTCGGCCAACCGCGACCCGGAGGTCTTCGGTCCGACGGCCGGCGTGCTCGATCTCGCCCGAACCCCCAACGACCACATCGCGTTCGGTGGGGGTGGCCCGCACTTCTGCCTCGGCGCGCACATCGCTCGCGTGGAGATCCACGCGCTGCTCCGGGAGCTGCTGACCCGCTGCATCGACCTGCGTCCCGCCGGCGCGACCGAATGGCTCCCGTCGACGTTCATCTCCGGGCCCAAACGGCTGCCGATCACCTACCGCCCCGCCTGATCGGGAGCGGCGCGCGAACGTCGGCGCGATCTGGTGTCGCGGCGCGCCCGCCCGGGGTCACGGTCATTCCCGGGATGCCGGGATCTCCCGATACTGGACCGGGATCGCAGTCCGAATCCCGAAGGAGCACACCGCCATGAGCACCTCCGCCCCGGCTCCGCCGTTCGGCGCCGCCCGGCCCCGAGACGGGGGTGCGTGATGGAGCCGGTCCTGATCATGCTGTTGGTCCTGCTCGAGGTCGCGCTGTGGCAGTGGCGCACCGCGATCACGATGCGTGGTCGCCTGCTCGGCGGCGTCGCCCTGGGGCTCGTCGGCGCGGTCGTCCAGGTGACGGTCATCTCGACGGTGGTACAGGACATCAGCGACGTCGCGAAGATCGCCGGCTACGCCGTGGGCGTCGGCGCAGGCGTCCTGCTCGGTTGCCTCATCGATCGGAGGGTGTCGGCGGCCCAGGTGGTGGTGCGGGTCTTCGCCCCCGCGGATCCGACGCTGGTTCCGTCCCTGCGCGCCGCGGGATGGCCGGTGGCCGCGACCGACGGTGTCGGTCACGACGGGCCCATCACGGTGCTGACCGTCGCGATCGACCAGCGCAAGCTGCGGACGCTCGAGGGAATGCTCGGCCCGCTCTCCCCGGGCGCGTGCTGGACCGTCGAGCGCGTCGTGTCGAGTCGCGGGCTGCTCGGGGTGGACGGTGACCGCGTGGACGTCGACGTCCCGGTCGAGCGGCTCCTGGACCGTCAGGCGTAGACGGTGCGGGTGAGCCACTCGGCGACGAGCGCAGGCTTCTCCTCGCCCTCGATCTCGACGGTGAAGTTGCGGGTCACCTCGACCATGGTGCCCTTCAGCTCGACGTTCGACGTCACCGCGCGGGCCCGGATGCGCGCGCCGACCTTGACCGGGCTCACGAACCGCACCTTGTTGAAGCCGTAGTTGATGCCCATCAGGATGCCCTCGTACTTCGCCGGGTCGGGCGGCGCGGCGCTGGCCCCGGCGGCGAGATGGGTCAGCATCGACAACGTCAGGAACCCGTGGGCGATGGTGCCGCCGAACGGTGTCGCCGCGGCCCGTTCGGGATCCACGTGGATGAACTGGTGGTCGTGGGTGACGTCGGCGAACTGGTCGACCTGCTCCTGGGTGATCTCGAACCAGTCGCCGGTGCCCTCGTCGGTGCCGATGTCGGTCTGGAACAGCTGGAATGCCTTCGCGGCCGCGTCGCTCATGGCGTCGCACTCTAGGAGGAGCAGGGCCGGCGTGTCGGTGCTGGACGGTGGCGGCCGGGGTCGCGTCCTCGGCCGCGCTCGGGCGTCGATATCGTCGGCCCCCGCCGGGAGTGCCGGTCGGAGGGAAGCTGGCGGATGGACGATCAGAAGCTCCAGATGTTCTCGTTCCTCGTCTTCGGCAAGCTCGAAGGCGCAGTGACGACCGGGATGATCCACCTCGGGGACAAGCTCGGGCTCTACTCGGCGATGCGGGCCGCGGGCGCGCCGCTCCACGCGGGCGAGCTCGCCCGGCGGGCCGGGCTCCACGAGCGTTGGGTCCGCGAGTGGGCCTACAACCAGGCCGCGGCGCGGATCATCGAGTGCGACGACGACGAGCGGTTCTCGCTGTCCGAGGAGGCGGCCGCGGTGCTGGCGACGCCCGACCACCCCGCCTACGGGATGGGAATGTTCCACCGGTTCCCGAACACGATGGACGCGCTGCGGGCGATGCCCGAGAGCTTCAGGACCGGTCTCGGCCACGACTACGACAGTCATGGTCCGGAGGCTGCGGTCGGCATCGAGCGCTCGTTCGAACCGTGGAACCGGGCGAACCTGCTCCCGGTCGTGCTCCCCGCGCTCGACGGCGTGACCGATCGGCTCGCGGCCGGGACGACGGTGGCCGACGTGGGCTGCGGTGCCGGGGGCGCGTTGCTCCTCATGGCCGGGGCCTTCCCGAACAGCCGGTTCCGCGGCTACGACATCAGCCGATTCGCGCTCGCCCGCGCCGAGGAGAAGCGCGCCGAGGCCGGTGCGCCCAACGTGGCGTTCCTCGACCCCCGCGAGGACCCACTGCCCGACGACGGGTCGATCGGGTTCGTCACGACGTTCGACTGCATCCACGACATGACGCATCCGTTCGAGATGATGCAGACCCTGCGCCGGGCCATCGCCGACGACGGGACGTGGCTCCTCGTCGACATCAAGGCGCACGACTCGTTCGCCCTCAACGCGACGAAGAACCCGATGGCATCGCTGATGTACGGCATCAGCGTCCTGTCCTGCATGTCCTCGGCCATGTCGGCGCCCGACGGGGCCGGGCTCGGCACCCTGGGCCTGTCCCCGGGCAAGGCCGAGGAGATGGCGCGCGCGGCCGGCTTCAGCCGCTTCCGGCGACTCGAGGTCGACCACCCGGTCAACGCGTTCTACGAGATCCGCCCCTGACCCGCGAGGATCCGGGACGCCGCCTCAGGATGTGGCGCGGCGGGGCCTGTCGCCATCGTGGTGGCCGGCGACCGGTGAACGCGCGGATGCCCTCGGCGTAGTCGGGCTCGGTCATCATCCGGTCGAGCAGGCGTTGGGCCTCCACGACCGACGCAGCCGGATCGTCGTGGAGCTGGTCGGTCGCGATCTGGCGCTTGGTCGTCGCCAACGACGCCGGCGCGACGGTCTCGACGAGGGTCCGGGCGTACACGAGCGCCTGCGGCGCGACGTCCTCGGGCTCGTCGACGACCCGGTTGGCGAGGCCGAGCCGGCCGGCCTCCCGACCCAGGATCACGCGGCTCGAGAGCAGGAGGTCGTTCGCGTGCCCGAGGCCGACCAGCCGGGGCAGGAGCCACGAGAGGCCGAACTCGGCCGGCAGGTTGAGCCGTCCGTGCGCGGTGGTGAGCTTCGCGTCGGCGGCGACGAAGCGCAGGTCGCACCAGCAGGCGAGCGCGAGCCCGACGCCCGCCGCGGGTCCGTTCACCGCCGCGATCGTCACGGTCTCGAGCCCCGGCAGCCAGGTGAAGTCGGCCTGGAACGCCGGGCCCGCGCCTGCGGCCGGTTGGGCCAGGTCGGCGGGGGTGCCCGGGTCGTAGCCGCCGCGTTCGGCGTGGCCCTCGAGCGCGGCGGTGTCCGCCCCGGCGCAGAAGCCGCGTCCGGCCCCGGTGAGGACCGCGACCCGGACCCGGTCGTCGCGCTCGGCCTCGCGCATCACCCAACGCAGCTCGGTGTGCATCCGTCCGGTCCACACGTTCAGGCGATGCGGCCGGTCGAGGGTCACCAGCGCGATCCCCGGCTCGGGCTGCTCGTACCGGATCGTCTTGAGCTCCACGTCGGATCCCGCTTCGCCGGAGAGGCCGAGGACTGGTGGAGGTCCGGTCGCAGGGACCCGAACGACTCCGGCAGGCAGCGTAGACGGACCGACCCGCGCGGTGGCCGGGCGGGTCGGGGCGAGCGGTCCGTCGCGCCGGCGTGCGACGCCCGCCCGGTCGCGCCAAGATCACCCGACCACTCGCGGAGACCCCGCCCGACCGGTGGCGACGAGTTCGGAGCACGATGAGCCCGCGTTTCGAGGAGATCGACCGCCGCGTCACACCGCTCGGGGTGATCAGCGTTCGGCGGCGGCTGGAACCGACGCTGCACGTCGACGTGCACGAGGTGAAGCTCGACGACGAGTTCCTGATGTCGAGCTTGTTCACGGTGGCCGAGATCGCGCTCGCCGACCTCGGCCTCGCGGAGCTGGCGGGCGACGCGCTCGACGTCGTCGTCGGTGGACTCGGGCTCGGCTACACCGCCCGCGCGGTCCTGCGGGATCCCCGTGTCGGCTCACTGCGCGTGATCGAGGCGTTGGGGGCGGTGATCGAGTGGCATGAACGGGACCTCCTCCCGTTCGCGTCCGAGTTGACGTCGGACCCGCGGTGTCAGCTCGTCGAGGGCGACTTCTTCGCAATGGCCGCCGGCGCGTCGGGGTTCGGTGCCGACGCGCCAGAGCGGCTGCACGCCGTGCTCGTCGACATCGACCACAGCCCTCGTCACCTGCTCCACCCGAGCCACGCGCCCTTCTACACCGCACCGGGCTTGCGAGCGCTCGCCGGTCGCCTGCGAGCGGGTGGCGTCTTCGCGCTCTGGTCCGACGGCGAACCGGACGCGGACTTCGTCGCGGTCGCCGAGGACGTGTTCGCCTCGTGCGAAGCGCACGTCGTGTCGTTCCCGAACTTCTACAGCGGCGGGGAGTCCGCGAGCACCGTCTACGTCGCGAACGTCGCGGCTGCGTGACCCGGCCGCGGACGCCGTCGCCGATCTCGCGTCGGTCGGGTCATCGCGACTCGGCGGCGACGATCGGGCCGACGGGCGACTGGCGGAATGCCCTGAAGAACGCCTGCACCGCCTGCCGAGAACCCGTCAGCTCGATGTCGCCCTCGCGCTGCGCCGCGGCGAGCGTCGTGCGGCCGAGGTAGGTGCGGTAGAGCGCGGCACGGTCGGTGCGGACCATGACGTCGACCTCGAACCCCGGATCGACGAGGCAGATCGACGGCTCCTCCTCGACCACGATCCAGTACCGGTTCGGATGATCGGTGAAGGGGACGAAGACCGTGAACCGAGGACGTGGCAGCTCGCGGGCGTCCATCTGCCGGTGGAGCCACCACAGGAGCAGGTCGGGATCGAGCTCGTCGGAATCCGGTTCGCCGAACGTCCACCGGGCGCCCCACGTCGCAAGGCCGAAGACGATCGGCTCCAGATCCCGGCCCGACTCGGTCAGCTCGTACGAGCCGTCCTCGCGCTGCTCGACGACGCCCGCGGCCCGGAGCTGGCGGATGCGGCGGCTGAGCAGTGCCCGGGAGAGTCCGGGGTTGCCCCGGACCAGCTCGTTGAACCGGTTGGTCCCGGTCAGGAGGTCGCGGACGATGTGGATCGTCCAGCGGTCACCGAGCAGCTCGGCGGAGCGTGAGATCGGGCAGTACTGGCCGTAGGACTTCATCGCACGACCGTACCTCGGTTCAGTATTGGAACTAGCCAGCCGGGGCCTTTCGGGTCTTGAGTGGGCAGCGTCAGCCCGCCGGACCTCCGGGACCGGCTCCCGACCGAGACGAGGACCCATGCGCATCACCAAGAGCGACATCCCGACCAGGATCGACGTGCCGGGCGCCGTCGTCCGCCAGCAGCTCGACTTCGGCGATCCGTCGTTCTATGCCGCGTTCGGGGCGGAGTACTTCTCCCTCGGTGCGGGCACCGACATCGCCCCGCTGCTCGAAGGCCTCGACGACGACGCGTGCCATGCGCCGCACTGGGGCTTCATGATCGCCGGCGAGGTCGTGGTGGCGTACGCCGACGGCACCGAGGAGACCTGCACCGGCGAGGACCTGTTCTACTGGCCGGCGGGTCACTCCGTCCGGGTCGTCGACGACGCCGAGATCGTGCTCTTCAGCCCGCAGCTCGAGCACGGCGCGGTGATGGACCACATGCTGGCCCGGATGACGGGCTGAGCACGGCGCAGGCTCACCCACGACTCGAGGAGGAGACCATGGAAGGCAACGAGCAGCTGGCGATCATCATCCCCGAGCTCCGGACCGTGGCGGCGAGGATCGAACCGGGCCAGCTCGGGGCCCCGACACCGTGTGCACAGTTCGACGTCGCGGGCGTGCTCGCCCACATGACCGGACTGGCGTCGGCATTTGCGCCCATGTTCCGCGGCGAGGCGCCGCCCGAAGCCGCGCCGCCGAGCGACGTCGACGCGGTGGCGCAGTTCGACGCCGCGATGGCGGCGCTGCTGGACGCCGTCCGGTCGCCCGGCGCGCTGGACCGCACGATCCGGACTCCGGACGGACCGATGCCCGGCGCCGTCTTCGCCCGACTCGTCGCCTTCGACGGCGTGGTCCACGGTTGGGACCTCGCGAGCTCGACGGGACAGCCGTGGGAGCTCCCGGAGGCTCTCGTCGGCGAGGTCGATGCGTTCGCGCGTCAGGCCATCACCATCGAGATGCGTGAGAGCGACGCCTTCGCAGCCGAGCAGCAGCCCCCCGCGGACGCGACGGCGATGCAGCGACTGGTCGCGTTCTCCGGCGCGCGGTCTGACCTTCGTCCGGGATCAGGTGGCCCCGCCGCCGTGCCCGCCGTCGTGGAGTCCGAACCACGACCACGCCGCGGCGAGGACGGCGAGGATGGCGATGACGACATACGCCGCGGTCGCTCCGGCCTCGAAGGCACTGCGCGCGGCAGCAACGAGTGCGCGGCGGCTGGTCTCCTCGAGCGTCTTCGACGCCTCGAGCGCGCCCTGGATCGAACCGTGCGCGGCGTCGGCCCGGCCGGCGGGCAGCGACGCGGCCGCGTCCGCGACGTCGGACGAGTAGAGCGATGCCAGGACCGACCCCACCACCGCGACCCCGATCGACGCACCGAGGAACCGGCTGACGAAGTTGAGCGACGAGCCGTCGCCGGCCGCAGACGGGGGAAGGTCGTTCATGACCACCGTCGACGGCGGCGCGATGAGCAGCGACAGACCGGCGCCGAGGAGCGCGCTCGCGACGACGGTGGTCCAGGTCGGTCGGCCGATTGCCGCGGCGAGGAGTGCGGCTGACGCCGCGCTGACGAGCAACCCGGACGTGATGGTGACGCGGGGGCCGAGTCGGGCGAGCACGTTCGACGCCTGCGTGGAGCAGATGCCGAACACGACGGCGAACGGGACGAAGAGCAGTCCGACCGTGACGATGCTCTCGGCCGCGACGTCCTGGAGGTACTGCGGGTTCACGAAGAGGAACCCGGTGAACAGCACGTACGCGACGAAGAGCGTGATCGATCCGGTCGCGACGGCGGGGCGCCGCAGGATCCGGACCTGGAACAGCGGGAACCGGGTACGGAGCTCGTGTCCGACGAAGAGCGCGCTCAGCGCCCCGCCGACGACGAGCCCGGCCAGGACCTCGGGCGCGGTCCAGCCCCGCGCCGGTCCCTCGATGATCCCGAAGAGCAGCGCACCGAGCCCGACCACCGAGAGCAGCGCACCGAGCAGGTCGAGCGACGGCTCGCCACCGTCCGGGATCGGTGCCCGCGACTCCGGGATGGTGCGTGCTCCGAGCAGCACACCGATCGCGACCACGGGCACGTTCACGAGGAACACCGACCCCCACCAGAAGTGGTCGAGCAGCAGACCACCGGCGATCGGCCCCACGGTCAGCCCGAACGCACCGAACACGACGAACAGCCCGATGGCGCGACTCCGCTCGTCCGGCGGGTACATCGACGCGATGATCGCCAGGGCCGGCGCGGTGAACCCGGCTGCCCCGACGCCCATGAGGGCACGGCTCGCGATGAGCTGCCCGGCGCTCGTGCTGAAGGCGGCGGCCGCGCACGCGACCGCGAACAGCGTGAAGCTCGCGAGGAAGATCCGCCGCCGGCCGTACCGGTCCGCGAGCCCGCCGCCGAGCACCAGGAGACCGGCCAGCACGATGTTGTACGCGTCGACCGTCCACTGCAGCTCGTCGGTCGGTGCCTCGAGCGCATGACCGATGAACGGCAGGGCGACGTTCGTGATCGTCATGTCGATCGCGGCGACCAACGCGCAGAGGCAGAGGATCGAGAGCGCGACGGTGCGCGTCCGCCGGTCGAGCGGAGGCGTCGGGGGTCCCGAGTGGTGCGGGTGCAGGCGTCCGGCGTCAGGCAACGTCCCCGACGCTACCGGCCCCGGCGGGACCGGTCTCGGAGCGGGGAAGGTGAGGATCCAGTTGGCGTCGGCCCGCGCTCAGCTGGTCGGCGCCCGGTGCGACGAGGTCGAACGCGGCGGACGCCCCGTCGAGCTGCCGGCCGCCGTGGTTGGAGAGGGCGATCGCGCCGCCGCGGCGCGCTGGATCATCTCGGCCACGAGTCCGCGATCGCGAGCTCGCCTGCGGATCGGCGATGCGCGTGAATCCTCGAGGTCCGGCACGCCACGGCGTCGACCGGCTACAACAACGTGATGATCGTGCCGAGCGGGTGCGCCGCGGTCGGCCGCGTCGCCGCGACGGCCGAGGGGATGGCTCCGTGACCAACCGATTCGTGAAGCGGCGGGCGCTCGTCACCGGCGCCAGCCGCGGGATCGGTGCGGCGACCGCGGTCCGCCTCGCGGCGGAAGGTGCGGATGTCGCGATCGTCGCCCGCACGGCCGTCGAGCACGACCACCTCGCCGGGAGCCTCGCCGAGACCGCGCGCCGGATCGAGGCCCACGGCCGGCCGGCGGTGGTGCTCGTCGCCGACCTGGCCGACGCGTCGGAGCGTGCCCGCATCGTCGATGCGGCCGTGGCCGGGCTCGGAGGACCGGTCGACATCCTGGTCAACAACGCCGCGGCGGCGATGTACGCGCCGGTCGCCACCATGCCGCTCACGCGGCGACGTGTCCTCTTCGAGGTCAACGTGCTCGCGCCACTGGATCTCATCCAGTGCGTGTTGCCGACGATGCGTGAACAGGGGTCGGGATGGATCGTGAACCTCACGTCGGCCACCGCCCGTCCTGTCGCTCCGTCGCCGATGGCGCTCTACGGGGCCTCGAAGGCGGCGCTCAACCGGATCACGACCGGGCTCGCCTCCGAGCTGACCGGGAGCGGTGTCCGGGTCAACGCGGTCGAGCCACGCGCCGCGGTGCTCACCGAAGGCGCCGCCGCGCTCGTCGGTGATTCCCTCACCGAGGACCAGGTCGAGTCGGTCGAGGAGATGGTCGAAGCCGTCGTGGCGCTGTGCGACTGTCCGGCCGAGCTGACCGGTCGGCTCTGCGTCAGCCTCGACCTGATCGCCGAGCTCGGACTCACCGTTCAGGACCTCGACGGCACGGGTCCGGTCAGCGGGTGGCGCGGAGGTCGGTGAGACAGCGGACGCGGGTTCCGCCCCAGCCCCAAGCCGGACCGCACGACGCCGGCGCGGCCGGCATCGGCCAGCGGCGCGTGCGCCAGTCCAGGTACCACGTCCGCCCGGTCGCGGGTCCCGTGCCGAGCCGCAACGCGTAGGTCTTCGGGAGTCCCGCGACCTCGACGGGACGCCCCGCGAGTCCATTGCGGATCGCGAGCGACCACTGCATCTCCGGGGCCTTGCTCGCCGGGCGCACCGCGACGACGTCGCCCGGTCGGATCCGCCGGTCGAGCGCGGTCAACGGATCGGACGGCCCGTGTCGCGCCGTGAGCGACCACGTCGCGCCGGGGACCACCACGAACGCTGCGGTCACGACCGCGGCCACGCCGAGGAGACGCCGGCGTTGGAGCACCGTCTCGAGGAGGAACGCGATCGCGACGACCGGCGCCCAGGCCATGAGCGTGAACGTGCGGTCGAGCACCACGGGCTCGGCCAGGCCTGCGATCGCCGCGATCGCGACGGGGATGGCGAAGCACCCCACCCAGACCCGCCGCGAGCGCCCGATCCGCGCGGACGATCAGGACGCCACCGGCCACGACGGCGGCCACGACGCCGAGCGTCCACGCCGGGTCGAAGGTCACCGACCGGGCGACCGCCGTGGTCAGCGTGTCGATGCTCGTCGGCGGGATCCAGGCGGAGTGGCCGCCCCGGGCCTGGACCACGAAGTGCGGTCCCCAGGTGACGGCCCAGATCCCGACGGCCGACACGATCGCGGCGCGCCAGCGCCAGGCCTCGCGATCACGACGCACGCCGGCGACGGCGAACAGCCCGGCGGCGAGGAGGAACGTCGAGACGTGCGTGTACAGCCCGGCGAGCACGAGCACGCCCAGCAGCGGCGCGTGGTGGCGCACGGGCGCGTGCAGCCACCGATCCGTGATCATCGCGATTCCGATCCCGAGCGGCTCGAGCTCCGCATACATGCGGGCGTCGCGGCCGTGGGCGATCTGGAACGCACTCACGACGAGGAGCGCCGTCGCGATGAGCGCGACGCGGCCGCGCGGTCGGAGCCAGACGGCGAGGAGCACGAGCGCGCCGACGGAGCAGAGCGCCGACGGGAAGCGCAGCCAGAACTCGCTCACGCCGGCGCGGCTGAGCGGCGCGCGGAGCAGGTAGTCCAGCGGTGGGTGTGAGTCGTGCGCGGTCAGGAAGGAGACGAGTCGCCCCACGGGGAGTCGACCGGCCATGGCCGTGAACGACTCGTCGTAGCTCAGCTTCTGGAACCCGAGGGACCAGACACGCAGGAGCGCTCCGACGCCGACGACCGTCACGAGCGCGAGGTCGAGCGCGTGGTCACGGACGGCCGCGGGCGGCACCGGCTGCGTTCGTGGGTGGCCCCGCCCGACCCATTCGGGGATCGGTGTCGGAGTCCGCATGATCGCTCCTGAACGTGAGGGTGGCCCGCACGGTACGAAGGAGGCGGTCAGGCGCGGCCCACGACGCGGTCAACCGACGGCAAATCCTGGGGTGTCCGGCGTCGGGTCGTGACGGGGCTTCTCACCTTCGCCGCGCGTGCCCCGGCTCGCGGCTACGTCGTCGTGTTCGCGGTGCGGCGACGCGAGGTCTTGGATTCGTACATCGCGCGGTCCGCGCGGGCGATGAGGTCGTCGGCGGAGCTGTTGCCGTCGGTCCAGGTCAGGCCAACGGTGGCGTGGAGCACGATGTCGGTTCCGTCGACTCGCACGGTGCCCTGGAGCGAAGCGTGGACGCGCTCGGACAGCTCGACCGCGGCCGTCTCGCAGGTGACGTTCGGGCAGACGATGAGGAACTCGTCGCCGCCGAGCCGGCCGACGCGATCGTCATGCCGCAACACGGTCTGCATCCGAGCCACTGCGGTGACGAGCACCGTGTCGCCGGCCGCGTGGCCGTAGCGGTCGTTGACCGCCTTGAAGTCGTCGAGATCGATGTAGATCAGCGCGAGCCCCTCGAGCGTGTCCGCCCGGGCGCGGAGGAGGAGATCCAGGAGCTCGAGCGTCGCCGAACGGTTCAGGCATCCCGTGAGTCCGTCCAGGCTCGCGCGCAGCTCGAGCTCGCGGCGCAGCCTCGCCCGGTCGGTGACGTCGCTCAGGCAGCCGATCGCGCCGGTGACGAGGCCGGTGTCGTCGGTCAAGGACCGCAGGCTCACGAGACACACTCGATGCATGGCCTCGTCCGCCTCCGAGGGGCGGCGCATCCTGACCTCGAGCTCGTCGACGGTCTGGTCCGACAGCACGGCGGCGAGCGCGGATTCGAACAGCTCCTGATCGTCGGCCAGCACACTGGCGAACTGCGCCGCGACCGTTGCGGCGGGACCTGCCTCGATGATGGCGTGGAGCCGGTCGTTCGTGAACGTGATGTTCCCGTCGACGTCGATCTGGAACAAGCCGACCGGGAGCGCGTCGGACAGTCGGCTCAAGAGCTGCTTGCGTGAGCGGAGCTCTTCCTCGATGCCGACCTCGTGGGCGGTGACACGGACGATCTCGCTCTCGACCCTCGGGTCGTCGGGGTCTTCGAGGAGGTTGGTGTTCGTGGACTCGATCCACTGCCAGCGCCCGTCGTCGGATCGGTAGCGCCCCCGCCAGGTCTTCGTGGATCCGGGCTCGCCGAGCATGGCGAACCATGCGGCGACGGCACTCGGCTGGTCTTCGGGGTGGATGAACGACGTCGAAGCGCACCCGACGAGCTGCGCGGGTGTCCAACCCAACACCTCCGAGGTCTCGCCCTCGGCCGCGACGATGAGCGCGGCATCGTTGCGGATGAGCACGCAACGGGGCTCGGTGTCGTCGTCGCCGACCGGCTGATCCACCACGACGAATTCAACGGCGCCGCGCCGGGCGGCCTGAAGATCGAACCGGAGGGATTCGGTCGACCGCAGCATCGAGGCAGGGTCAGGACATCGCCGCCCCGGGGCGATCACCCGTCGCTTCCACCGCGGGCGGCGCGACGATCGCGGTGCCCGGCGTCGAGATGACGCAGGTGAGGAGGCCCGGCGATGTGTCCGGCCGGCGCGAGGTGCAGCGTCACCGCCACGCGGATCTGGTTCTTCCCGGCGCGCTTCGCGTCGTACATGGCGGCGACGTTGCAGTCGACGATGACGCCGCCTTCGACGACGAAGCTCGGGAGCGCGATGGCTGCGATCGGTATGTGTCCCGTGGAAGAACCCCGTCGCCCGCTGGGGAGTTGTCGTCCTTTCCCATGAGTCCTTGAGGCGGACCGGTCGGCGCGGACCGGCCCCGGCCGGGTCGTCACGCCCACCGGCGTCGCCGGGATCCCCCGGGTCCGACCGGGGCCCTACGGTGTGCGCCATGACGATGCTCGACTCGGAGCGGCGCGCGGCACGGCAAGGTCGCGTCGCGGCCCGGATCCACACGGTCGCCGACGCGCGACGGCTCGCGCAGCGACGCGTGCCCCGGCCCGTGTTCGACTACATCGAAGGCGCCGCGGGATCGGAGTCCACGGTCCTCGCGAACCGGCGGGAGGTCGAAGCCGTCGGCTTCCGGCCACACGTCGGCGACGCACGACCAGCACTCGGGCCGGACCTCTCGACCACGGTGCTGGGCGAGCCCGTCTCGATGCCGCTGCTCGTATCCCCGGTCGGGTTCACCCGCATGATGGATCCGTCGGGGGACGTGGCCGGAGCTCGGGCGGCGGCGGCGGCGGGCACCCGGTTCACGCTCAGCTCGATGTCGGGTCACACGATCGACGAGGTCGCGCCGCGAGCGACGCGCCTGCGTGGTTCCAGCTCTACTGCCTCGGGGGCCGCGCCGGGGCGGAGCAGCTGGTGGAGCGCGCTCGGGTGGCGGGCTACAGCGCGCTCGTGGTCACTCTGGACACCCAGGTCCCGGGCAACCGCGAGCGCGACTCGCGTTACGGGCTGTCGCCGCCGCTGGAGGTCAATCGCACGACCGCCCTCAAGATGGCACCGCACGCGATGCTCCACCCCCGGTGGCTCGCGGATCTCGTCGCCGACCGGTTCACGCTCGACCTCGCCAACTCGACGGACCTGCACGTGGACGGCAAGCGACTCTCGGCCGGCGAGGCCCTGATCCACTGGCTGGGCTCGCCGCCCGGTTGGGACGACTTCGCCTGGCTCCGCGAGCAGTTCGGCGGACCGGTGATCGCGAAGGGGATCATGACCGGGGACGACGCCCGCCGCGCGCGATCGACTGCGGGGTCTCCGCGATCGTGGTGTCGAACCACGGAGGCCGTCAGCTCGACGCGTCACCCGCGACGATCACCGCACTGGTGGAGGTGCTCGCGGCCGTCGACAACGAGGTCGAGGTGCTCGTCGACGGAGGGTTCCGCCGCGGCGCGGACGTGGTCAAGGCGGTGGCGCTCGGGGCCCGGGCCGCGATGGTCGGCCGGCCGTGGGCGTACGGGCTGGCGGCGGCGGGTGAGCCCGGGGTGCGTCGTGTCCTCTCGATCCTGCGTGAGGACATCGGACGCACCCTGCGGCTCGTGGGCGCGGCATCCGTCGCGGACCTGACCCCCGAGTTCGTCAGGTGGCAGGGGTGAGCAGGGCGGCGTCGCGCCGCAACGGGGGCGGGGTGGAGCTCATTCTCGAGTGACGGCGCGGGTCCTCGAGCCCATGAGGTTCAACCGGTACTCACGAATGACCTCCGGCGCGACCACCGACCCGTCGGGCCCGGTGAACGAGAGCGCGTCGAACGGGCATTGGACGATGCACGCACCGCACTGCACGCATTCGTCGGGGCGCGCCAGCGTGGCGAGCCGCTGGGCGCGGTCGATCGTGAAGACGTCCTTGGGGCAGACCTCGGCGCAGAACGCGGCGCCGGTGCAGCGCTGGTCGTCGAGCGTGATCGCGAGGAGACGATCGGCCTGCAGACCGCTCTTGACGATCGGTGTGCTCCCGGACAGGTCGACGCCCAGGACCACGAGGACGAGCAGTGCCCAACCGAGCCAGGGCCAGGTGCCGGCGAGGCGGGTGCCGCCGGTGCTCGCGCCGACCGCGATCCATCCAGCCACGACCGCGCACCAGACCACCGCGACGACCACCAGCGGGCCCAGATCGAGCGTCAGGCCCGCGACCGATCGCCGACTCGTGGCGGACAACCATCGTCGGTAGAGGGGGAACGCCGCGAAGACGCCGAAGGCGAGCCCCCAGACGAGACCGACGGCGCCGAGCAACGCGCTCGGGTCGAGGAGGAGGAGCACGAGCGTCGGCAGCGACAACGGGAACGCCCACGCGACGGCCATCTCGAGCCGGCGCCGGAGCGGGAACGCGACCGTCCGCACCTCCCGGTCGTGCCCGGTGGTCGATCGTCGATCGGGCGCTCCGCTCGCGAGGAACTCCGGGAGATCGCTCGCCTCGATCGGACCCCACACGACGCGCCATCCGGTGCGCCGACGGACGACCTTGCCGTCGATGCCGGTCGCGGCCAGTTGGGGGAGAATCACGACCCGGTGCTCGACGCGGTCACCGATCCCGCTGGTCTTCAGGACCGACACCACCTCGTGGTCGGTCAGCAGACCGCCCGTCGCGGCGCACCACACGTTGACACCGCGACTGTTCGCGACCAGGAGCCAGGCGTCGACGCCGTGGAGGGCGCGCCGAACCCGCTGAACCGTGAGCCGGAAGTTGCCGGTGAGCAGGACGGGCGAGTCGGGTCCCGGTGTCCCGAGCGCCTCGAGTCCGGTCCGCGCCGGGAACGGGAGCATGCGCAGGAGCGTCTCGACGGCGCTGACCGCCATCCCCCGGAGGCTCATGGCTTCGTCGCCACGAACGTTCCGAAGCTTCCCGAGCGCGGTCGTCTCGATCGACTGGACGCTCATGCCCGCGGCGCGGATCCGGGTCGGGAGATCGCGGACGGCGCGAGTCGTCTGCTGGGTCAGGAGGTACGTCAGGACGACGAGCGGAGCCCGAACGATCGCGTGGAGGATGCGGAGCGCGGGATTGGCGGGTCGGACTTCGTCGGCGGCGAGGAGCCGACCGCCGGGTCGCAGGATCCTGGCGACCTGGTGGAGGCCGAACACGAGCTCGTCGTCACTCAGCTCGGAGAAGCAGAGACCGGCGGCCACGACGTCGTAGGACTCGTCGGCTTCGTCCTCGAGATCGACCACGCTCGCCTCGACAAGGTCCACGCGATCGAGCTCGTCGTGACCCAACCGCTCACGGGCGACGGCGAGCATCTCGGGGTTCGCGTCGATGCCCTTCACACGAGCGCCCCGCCGGGCGAGGCGACGGGTCAGCGAACCCGTGCCGCACCCGAGCTCCAGGACACGTGCGTCTTCGTCGACGTCGGCGGCCAGCGCGTCGTACGCCCGGTCGACCCGTCCGAACGTGAGCAGCCTCATGCCGCGCTCGTACCGGCGCGGAGCCGACTCGAGGATGCGCATCAGGACGTAGGTGCTCATCCGGGCGCGCTCGTCGTCGTTCGGGCGCGATCGGCCACCATCGAGGAAGAACGTCACCGCGAGGTCGGGCAGCTGACCCAAGGTGGGCCACGCGCCACCACTGCCCCAGTGCTGCACGTACAGGAGCGTGAGCATTCCGACGAAGCCGAGCGCGAGCTCGGAGATCGTGACGTCGTCCCGGATCTCGCCGCGGTCTCGGCCTTCGGCGAGGACGTCCTCGACCGCCCGCACATAGGGTCCGAGATGCTCGATCACGAGCGGGTAGGTGTCCGGACGGAAGCTCATCGCTTCGCGGACGAGCACCTGGGTGAAGCCCTCGTCCTCGGTCAGCACGGCGACGTCCGCGGCCGCGAGCGCACGGAGGTCGGCGCGCACGGAGCCCGCGGTGGAACTTCCGCCCAACGGTCGACGGCCCGCCGGCATCCCTCCTCGACCACCGCGGCGAAGAGCGCCTCCTTGCTGGGGAAGTAGTTGTAGATCGTCCCCTTGCCGAACCCGGCTCCGATCGCGATGTCGTCGATGTTCGTGCCCGCCAGGCCGCGTTCGGCGAAGCGCCGCGCGGCGGTCGTGAGCAGGCGTGCGCGTACCTCGGTCCTGGTGGTCTCCGATATCCGGGCCATCGACGGGTGTCCTCATCTGGGTGACTGGTCACCCAGATTAGCGCGCCGGCGGCGCCGGGCCGGACCGGTGGATCGGTCGGGCGCCGAACTCAGACGCCGGCGGCCGCGTTCAGCGCGTCGAGGTGCTCGGTGGCCTCGAGGTACTCGTTGACCCACCGTTCGATGACGGCACCCGTCTTCTCGACCTTCTCGAACTGGCCGACGACCTGGCCGACGGGGTTGAACGCGACGTCGACGGTCTGATCCGGGTAGCGGTGGGTGGCCGAGACCGCGATGCCCGACACCATGTACTGGAGCGGCATTCCGAGCGGCTCGGGGTTGCCGGGCTGCTCCCACGCGTCGGTCCAGTCGTTGCGCAGCATCCGGCAGGGCTTGCCGGTGAAGGACCGGCTGCGCACGGTGTCACGCGAGCCGGCCTTGACGTACGCGGCCTGCTGGACCGGCGTGTTCTCCGCCTCCTCGACCATCAACCACTGCGAGCCCGACCACGCACCCTGACAGCCCAGCGCGAGCGCGGCCGCGATCTGCGCGCCGCTGCCGATGCCGCCCGCCGCGAGCACCGGGACGGGTGCGACCTCCTTGACGACCTGGGGCCACAGGACGATCGAGCCGACCTCGCCGCAGTGGCCGCCACCCTCGCCCCCCTGGGCGATGATGATGTCGACCCCGGCATCCGCGTGCTTGCGCGCCTGGTACGGCGAGCCGCACAACGCCGCGACCTTGCGGCCCGCGCCGTGGATGAGGTCCATGACCTCCGGTGGCGGCGTCCCCAACGCGTTGGCGATCAGGGTCATCTTCGGGTGGCGGAGCGCCACCTCGACCTGCGGGGTCGCGGTCGCTTCGGTCCAGCCGAGCAGTTGGAGCGAGTTGTCCTCCCCTTCGGCGGCAAGGGGCACGCCGTGGTCCGCGAGGAGCTTGCGTGCGAACTCGAGGTGCTGCTGGGGCACCATCTCGCGCAGCATCGTGGCGAGCTCGTCGCCGGACATGTCCGTGTCCATGCCCTCGTACTTGTTGGGGATGACGATGTCGACGCCGTAGGGCCGATCGCCGATGTGCTCGTCGATCCACTCGAGCTCGATCTCGAGTTGCTCGGGGCTGAAGCCCACGGCACCGAGCACCCCGAACCCGCCGGCCTTCGACACCGCGACGACGACGTCGCGGCAGTGGGTGAAGGCGAAGATCGGGAACTCGATGCCCAGGTCGTCACAGATTGGAGTGCGCATCGGATCCTCCAGGAGCCGGCAGTGAAGTAGAACCTGTTCTACCCCGGTGGCGGGCAGGATGTCGAGTGGTCGGCCGCCGCAGGCTGGGGCGGCGTCGGCGAGACTGGCCGGTGAGTCGGGGGTGGACGGGATGGCGAGCGGGTTCCGCGGGTGGCCGGAGGCGGCGTTCGACTTCTACGCGTGCCTCGAGCTGGACAACACGCGGGCGTTCTGGCTCGCGAACAAGTCGGTGTACGAGGACGCGGTGCGGGCGCCGTTCGCCGCGCTGTCGGATCGGATCGAATCCGAGTACGGGCGGCTCCGCCTCTTCCGGCCCTACCGGGACGTGCGGTTCTCCAAGGACAAGACGCCCTACAAGACTGCGGCCGGCGCGGTGACCGAGGGCGACGACGGCTCGATCTACTACGTGCAGGTGAGTGCCGAGGGACTCTTCGTGGGGTCGGGCTACTACCACATGGCGCCGGACCAGCTCGAGCGGTGGCGCGCCGCGGTCGACGACGTGTGGAGCGGACCCACCATCGTCCGCGTCGTCGAGGCGCTGAAGAAGCGCCGCCTGGACATCGGGTCGATGGATGCGTTGAAGACGGCGCCGCGCGGGTACCCGCGTGACCACCCCCGTGTGGAGCTGTTGCGCATGAAGGGGCTGACCGCGGGCAAGTCGTTCCCGCTGGCGCGCTGGATGCACACACCGACCGCGGCGCAGCGCGTCGTCGACGTGTGGTCCGAGTGCCGACCGATGAACCGATGGCTCGCACGCCAGGTCGGTCCGAGCACGCTGCCCCCGCCCGAACCGGACTGAGATCCGTCGTCGCCATGGAGATGGAGACCCTGAACGGGCTCATGCGGATGTGGTGCACCGGCGAGCACCGGCAGGTCGCGCCGTTGCTCGCCGGGTCCGACCCGGTCGCGCCCGCGCCGGCCGGCGCCACGTAAGGTCCGGCGATGCGAACCAGCCGATCCGGCTCGCTCGCCGCGCTCCTCGTCACCGCGGTCGCGGGCGGCGCGCTCGCCGGCGTCCTGGCCGGGTCGTTCCTCTGGCTGGTCGAGACCGGCACCCGGCTCGTCTGGACCGACCTGCCCGACGCGCTCGACATCGATCCCTACGGATCGTGGTGGTTGTTCGCGATCCCGCTCGTCGGGGGCGTCCTCGTGGGGCTCGGGCAGCGCTATCTCGGCAACTATCCCCAGCCGCTCGAGCACGTGATCGCGCGTTGGCGTGCGGGTGATCACGTCGACCCCCGTACGACGCCCGCCACCGTCCTCAACTCGCTGGCTGCGCTCGTCACCGGGGGACCGGTGGGCTTCGAGGCTGCGCTCACCGGGCTGATCGGCGGGGTCGCGGTCGTGGGTCGGTGCCCGCATCAGCTCGGTCGGTGTCCTCGTCCGCGAGGCGTGGGGCACGGACCGCATCGAAGGCCTGCCCCGCGCCCTGCGCACGCTGCCCTACTGGTTGGCGGGGGTTGCCGGACTGATGACGTACCGCTGGCTCCCCTATGGACAGATCGACCTCGGGTTTCGCTTCGAACGCTCGGTCGGGTTCATCGGGATCGGGGACGCGCTCGTCGTGGTCGTGTTCGCAGCCGTCGTCGCGGTGCCGGCGGCGTGGGCCGCGCACGCCGTCGCGCGCGCCGAGGGGGCGACGGGCTTCCGGCGTTCGCCCGTCCTCGTCGCGATGGCCGCTGCACTGGTCTTCGCGACCATGGCGCTCGGGAGCCGGTTCGTGCTGTTCTCGGGCCAGCAGGGGATCCAGGAGCTCGTCCACCTCGGGACGGCCGAGCTCCTGTACCTGACCGTCGCGAAGTGGCTGGCCCTGATCATCGCGTTCGCCGCCGGATGGCGGGGCGGGCCGATCTTCCCGCTCTTCTTCTCGGTCTCCGCGCTCGCCGTCCTGAGCAACGACGTGATCGGGACCAACTCGGATCTCGTCATGATCGCCGGGATCGTCGCGGTGAGCATGGTCTTCCTGAAGGGGAACATCCCGGCGGCGTTCGTGCTGACGCTCTACGTGGTGCCGATCTCGTTCGCGGGCGTGATCCTGCTCGGCGCGGTCGGTGCCGCGCTGGCGCTCGCGATCGCCGGGAGCCTGGGAGCTCTTCCCCGCGTTCCGAGCGAACCCGACGTCGCGGCCGCCTGAATCATCCCGTCGCGACCGCCTCACTGGCCCGGTGGCGGATCTCGTAGGCGCAGTGCCGGGCGCCGGCGACCATGTGCTGGACGCGCTCCACGTCGGCATCGGGGAGCACGGTGCGGATGAAGTCGAGCTCGCTCGTGCACGCCTGCCCGTATCGCTGCGCGACCGCCCAGATCGCGCAGTTGTGCTCGACGATGCGATACGCGCCCGGACCGATCCGCTCCGAGGTGGCGAGGTAGCCGTCCTCGTCGAGGATACGCGTGAGCTCTGCAACCCTCGCCGCGAGGGTGTGCTTCCGAGCGAGGCGCTCGGTCGCGCCGGCGGCGCGAGCGTCGCGACGTCTGGCGAACAGCGTCTCCAGCAGGGCCGGGTCGGTCTCGCCCAGGTACCCGAGCAGCTCGTTCGTGAGCTCACCGTACGCCTTGGGGAAGAGGGCATCGGCGGCAGGCGTGACGCCGTAGGAGAGTGCGCGCCGCCCGGCGCGGGCCGGGTCGGGGACCACCTCCCGGGCGTCGACCAACCCGACGTCGACGAGGGCAGTCAGATGCTGGCGGGCACCGCTGACGGACTGTCCGAGCTGGCCGGCGAGCTGCTCGGCCGTCGCGTGGCCCCGACGGCGGAGCGCGTAGAGGACCGCGCGCCGGCCGGCGGGCAGCGTCGCGGTGCGGTCGGTGGCGTTCGGGGTCTCGGTCACGTGCGCGCCTCCGCGACGATCAGGTGGCTGTCGCCGAACTCGTGCCAGAGGTAGCCGAGCTCGATGGCGGCACGGTATGCGGCGGTGAGGACCGCGGTCGGCGCGAGGGCGCGCAGCATCTCGAGGTGGGTGGATTCGGGCTCGTGCCACCCCGTGAGCAGCCCGTCGACCGAGCCGACCGGGTGATCGGCGTCGACGAAGACCTCGGTCCAGCCTCGTCCCGGGTGGACGACGCCGTGCTCGTCGGTGGTGGTGGCGAGCGCGCGGACGACGGTGGTGCCCACGGCGACGATCCGGCCGCCCGCGCCGTGCACCGCGTTGACGGCCGTCGCGGTCCCCGTCGGCACGACGTACTGCTCGGGGTACGGGGCCTCGTCGCCTTCGAGCGACGACACGCCGGTGTGCAGCAACACGGGCGCGATGCCGATGCCCGCGCGGACGAGCCGGGTCACGAGTCGGTCGGTGAAGGGGCGGCTCGCCGAGGGCATCTCCGCGCTGCCGGGTGTCCGACCGAAGACGGTCCGATACGACTCGATCGGCCAGTCGCGGCGCACGTGCCGGTACCGGATCGGGCGACCGTGGCGGGCGAGGTAGTCCACGGCGCCGTCCACCCCGTCGAGCCGCGCGATCCAGAGCCGGCGACTTCCCGCGAACGGGGTCAGCAGCTCCGCCCGGACACCCGCCGGCAGCGTGACGCGTGCGGGTGCCGCGAGGTGTCGGGGTGTGGTCGTGCCACGCCAGGGGGTGCGTACCTCCACCAGCGTGACACCGCCGGGAAGCTCCCCGGAGTAGTGCAGGACCACGGGCGAACCGTCGGCGAGCCGGCCGTCGACGGCCGCGGGGACCGTGGCGGACGTGTTCACCACCAGGAGGTCTCCGGGCCGGAGGAACCGTGGGAGCTCGGCGAACGTCGTCGGCGTCGGGTCGCGCTCGCCTTCGCTGACGAGCATGTGCACCTGATCACGCGCGATCCCACGTTCCTCGGGGGGTTCGGCCGCCTCGTGCGCCCGGTCGACGGTGAACGCGAACGGTGTCGAGGCGAGGGCCGCGCTCATCGTGCGCCCGCCTCGGACCGGAATTGCCGGGCTTCGTAGCGCCCGCTGGGCGCGTCGCCCTCGATCAGCGCGAGCAGCCCCGGGACGCTCGTCGCCGGGTCGGGTCGGTCGGAGATGTCCTCGCCGGGGAACGCGTCCTGGTGCATCTCCGTTCGCATGTCCCCCGGATCCACGATCAACACCCGCAGGTCGGGCCGCTCGACCGCGAGGACGCGGCTGGCGTGCTCGAGCGCGGCCTTCGCCGATCCGTAGCCGCCCCAACCCTCGTACGCCTCCACCGCGGCGTCGGAGGTGATGTTCACGATCGTCGCGCCCGGTGCGAGCTGGGCGTCGAGCCGTTGGATCAGTGCAATCGGCGCGACGACGTTCGTCTCGAAGACCCGCCGGAGCACATCGGCGTCGATGCGGTCGACGTGGGGGAGCGGGCTGATGCCGAGCGTGCTCGCGTTGTTGACGAGCACGCGCACCGGGCCGAGGGTCGCGGCGGCGCGGGCCAACGCGTCGCGGTGCTCGGGATCGGTGACGTCGCCGGTCACGGCGACGACCTGCGTGTCTCGGGCCATCCTGTCCGCGGCGTCTCGGAGGCGGTCCGGCCGCCGGGCGTCGATCGCGAGCGCCCAGCCTCGGGTCGCGAGGCGCGCGTCGCGAGCGCGAGGCCGAGTCCCTGTGACGCCCCGGTGATCACCGCGACGGGCGGCGGGGTGCTCGATGGTGTCGTCATGGTCGCCTCCTGGGTGGGCTCCGGCGGGCGTCCTGAAAAACAACTAGTTACTGATTCTATTCCACTCGACCGCTGCCATCGCTCCGGGCCTCCGGGCGACCCTGACGACGGGAAGGCAATCGACATGAGCGCCCCGAGCTTCGGACCGCTGCCGACCGCGTGACCGACATCGTCGGGGGCATCGACGCGACCACGCTCGACGCGCCCACGCCGTGCGCCGCGGCTACGGCTCGGTGGGCCCTGCGTCGAGAGACCCACTCGGCGTGGGGGAATGGCGCTGCACGCCCACTCGCCGACTCACCAGCAACCGGGCCGCGAGGAACAGCGCGGTGCCGTAGAGCCGCGGTCACCAGGATCGGCCACGCCACGGCCCCGTCGGCCCCGAGGCTCGCCGCGATCAGCTGTCGCGGACCGTAGAACGGCAGGATCCGCGCGACCGGGGAGCTCGGTTCCATCGCCAGCTGCATTCCCACGACGCCGATGAGGACGAGGGTGCCCTCGAGCTCACGAGGCACTGCCGCGCCCACGGCCAGGCCGAAAGGGATCGACGCCAGCGCGACGGCCGCGAGGCCGAGGAAGGTCAGCCACGGTCGGTCGGGATGGGAGACCGTCGTCATCAGCAGGCTGAAGCCGCCCGCGATCGCGACACCCATCGGAGCAAGGAACAACAAGCGCCCCAGCAGGAGCTCGTGCGGGCGGTAGCCCGCGAGCACCAACCGCTGGTCGACCTCGCCCGAGGAGAGCACCGAGAACAGGGTCGCGCCCGATACCGCGAACGCCATACCCACTCCTCCCGCGACGATCGACTTCTCCCCGTTGCCCGACGACGCGAGATAGAAGCTGAGGGGCAGCGCGACGAGCAACGCGAGCGCCGCGTGTCGCTTCGTCAGATCCCGGCCGTGCATCTCGGCCATGATCAGGATGCGCCGGAACGAGCTCATCGCCCGGTCCCGGGCATCGTCCGCGACGGGTGCGCGGGAAGCTCGACGACCCGGTCCACCCGTTCGAGCTCGGCGAGCATGTGCGTCACCACGACCACCGCCTTGCCGGCATCGCGCCAGGTCTGGCAGTGGTCCCAGAAGTTCACGTAGGTCCCCCGATCGAAGCCCTGGTACGGCTCGTCGAGCAGGAGGATCGTCGGATCGGCCAGCAGCGCGAGCGCCAGGTTCAGCTTCTGGCGGGTTCCGCCGGAGAGGTCGCGCGTCACCGCCCGCTCGGTGAGCGGGTAGCCGAACTCCTCGAGGATCTCGTGGCCGCGCCGGAGCGACTCCGCCCGGTCGATCCCGGCGCCGCGACCGAACATGACGAGGTGGTCGTCCGCCGTGAGCAGCTCGAACAGCCCGGGGATCTGCGGGCAGTACCCGATCCGGCCGCCGACGTGCACCACTCCGGCGTCGGCACGGAGCAGCCCGGCGCAGATGCGCATGAGGGTGGTCTTCCCGGCGCCGTTCTCCCCGGTGAGCGCGATGACCTCCCCACCGTGGACCGTGAGGTCCACGGCGTCGAGGATCACCGTTCGCCCGAATCGCTTCCCGACCCGGGACACGACCAGCTGGGGAACGGACCGGTCGCAGGGCTTCACGCGTCGGGCTCCCCGGTCCGGCCGCCGACGACCGGGATCAGCCGATCCGCATGTCGGTTGAGGCGGTCGTCGTGGCTGACCGCCAGGATCGTCGTCCCCGTCGCGACGAGCTCGGCGAAGATCTGCAGCACGACGTCGGCCGAGACCTCGTCGAGGCTCCCGGTTGGCTCGTCCGCGAGCAGGACCTGCGGCTCGTTGGCCAGTGCCCGTGCGACGGCGACGCGTTGGCGTTCGCCGCCGGACATCGTCGCCGGGTGCTCGTTCGTGCGATCCGTCAGTGCGAGCCGCTCCAACAGCTCGTCGGCGCGGTCGACTCGCTGACGGCGACTCCGATGGGTCCCGAACATCGCGGACTCCACGTTCTCGCGCGCGGTGAGCCGGGGGATGAGGTTGTGGAGCTGGAAGACGATCCCGACGTCGTGGCGCCGGTAGCGGCTCAGGCCATGGGCGTGGCGTCCGAGGCGATGGCCGGCGACGACGAGCTCGCCGTGGTCGGGGCTCTCCAGCGCGGCGAGCAGATGCAGGATGGTGGACTTGCCCGAACCCGACGGTCCGACGAGGACCACGAACTCGCCGTGGGCGATCTCCAGGTCGATGCGTTCGAGCACCTGGAGCCGCCCGTACCGCTTGGTGAGCTGCTTCGCGAGGATGGCGGGGCCGTCGTCGGTGGCGACCGATCGCTTCCTACTCACGGCGCACCGCCTTGAGAGGCGCCAGGAAGGCCGCGCGGAGCGCCGGGTACAGGGCACCGATGAACGCCACCAGCACGCCGAACGCGAGCGACCGGAGAAAGACCGCGGAGTCGTAGGTGGGGACGAAGATGCCGCGCAGTTGCCGAAGATGCTGGAGGACGTTGATCGCGGCCCAACCCATCGCGATCCCGACGATCGCGCCGAGCATGCTGACGAGGAGCGCCTCGCCGATGACCAGGCCGATGACGCGACGTCGCGTCCAGCCGACGGATCGGTAGATGCCGAACTCCCGCATCCGTTCGAAGAACGACAGCAGCGAGGTGTTCAGGACGCCGGTGATCGCGATCATCGCGGCGAGGATCGAACCCCCGGTGTTGGCAGCCGAGATGAGCGTGAGATTGCGGTCGGCGCGTCCGTAGTCCTGGGCGGACTGGATCGTGGTGAGCTGGCGGAACTGGTTGTCGATCTCCTTGCGCACCTTCGGGATGGATGCACCCCGGTCGACCTTGACGAACCCGAGCGAGACCTGTCCGGACAGTCGATTGAGGCCCTGGAGCGTCGAGAGCGGGAACATCACGGTGCTGTTCCCGAAGGAGACGTTCGTCGAGTACAGCCCGACCACCTGATAGGAGTGGCGGTCGATGACGATCGTGTCGCCGACCTGCTTCCCGACGTTCTTGGCGAAGGTGTAGCCGAGCATCACCTGGTTCGTCGCGTTGGTCGTGTACGACTGGCCGTCGAGGATGTTGACCCCGAACGGTGCCTGGTCGACGGGCGCGAGACCGACCTCGATCACCAGCGGGTTGTTCGAGTCGTAGGAGTCGGTCGAGATCAGCGCTCCGATGGCGCGATCCACGCCCTGGATCCGGCTGATGGCCGCGATGTCCGCCTCGCTGATCGTGCTGTTGATGAGGTCGTTGGTGTTCCGCTGCGCGATCGTGAAGTCCGCGTTCCCGACCTGGAGCAGCTGGGTCGCGGTCGTCTTGAGACTCACCGTGAGGACGCCGAGGGCGACGACCGCGGTGACGCCGATCGCGACCGCCAGCGCCGTGAGCCCGGAGCGCAACGGCCGGGACCGGATCTGGCGGAGGATCAAGCCCACGAAGGTCATACGTGGGCAGCCTCGCGTGGTTGCGGACTCCGGCGACAAGCGGCCCGTGACCGACAACTCTTGTGGGTGACGAGTCGCTCCGCGAGGATGAGTTGGCTCGGCGTCGTGGTCGACGCGCTCCGGGTTCGGGACGCATCCGTCAAGATGACGGCGACCCCGTGTCGACCCGGAGATCGGAGGTGCTCGCGTGACGGCCTCGGCATCGGACCCCGAGCTGCAGACCCTCGCCCTCGCCGATCTCGAGCGGCGCCTCGACTCTTCGCCGGACGGTCTCGGCCAGGCCGAGGCCGAGGATCGGTTGGTCCGTGACGGACCCAACGAGATCGAGGAGCGGCAGCCCAACCCGATCCTGAAGTTCCTCACCTACCTGTGGGGACCGATCCCCTGGATGATCGAGATCGCCGTGATCCTGTCGGCCGCCGCCGCGCACTGGCCGGATTTCTTCATCATCCTGGTGCTGCTCATGGTCAACGCCGGGGTCGGGTTCTGGGAGGAGCACCAGGCCGGCAATGCCATCGCGGCGTTGAAGGCGAATCTGGCGATCACCGCGCGGGTACGACGGGACGGGAGCTGGGTCACCCGGCCCGCACGCGAGCTGGTACCGGGCGACGCGATCCGGCTGCGGCGGGGCGACGTCGTGCCCGCCGATGCCCGTCTGCTCGACGGTGACCCGATCGAGGTGGATCAATCGGCGCTGACCGGGGAGTCCTTGCCCGCCGCCCGCGGGCCGGGCGAGGCGGTCTTCTCCGGGTCGATCGTGCGCCAGGGCGAGACCAACGCCCTCGTCTACGCCACCGGTGCGGGGACCTACTTCGGCCGGACGACCCAGTTGGTGCAGACCGCCCGGACGCCGAGCCATTTCCAGCGGGCCGTGTTGAAGATCGGGAACTCCCTGATCGTCCTGGCGGCGGCGCTGGTGGTCGTGATCATCGTCGTCGCGGTCCTCCGCGGCGACGCGATCCTGACGACCCTGCAGTTCGCGCTCGTGCTGACCGTGGCCGCGATCCCCGTGGCGATGCCCACGGTGCTGTCGGTGACCATGGCGGTCGGCGCCCGTGTCCTGGCCAGACACCAGGCGATCGTGAGTCGACTGGCGGCCATCGAGGAGCTCGCCGGGGTGGACGTGCTCTGTGCGGACAAGACGGGCACTCTGACCCAGAACTCGTTGACGCTGGGCGACCCCTTCGCCGTCGCCGGCGTCCCCGTCGAGCGGGTCGTACTGTGCGGAGCCCTTGCGTCGCGCGCCGACAACGACGACCCGATCGACCTCGCGGTGCTCGGTGGCCTGCCCGACGACCGGGTGCTGCGCGCGTACCAGGTCCGCCACTTCCAGCCGTTCGACGCGGTGCGCAAGCGCACCGAGGCCGCGGTTGTGGATGCGGCCGGCGCGACGTTCACGGTCACGAAGGGCGCGCCGCAGGTGATCCTGGCGCTTGCCGCCAACGCCGCCGAGGTCGCTTCGGCGGTCGACGACGCGGTCAACGCCTTCGCGGCGCGCGGGTTCCGTTCGCTGGGCGTCGCCGCATCCGACGCCGACGACGCCCGTTCGTGGCAGTTCCTCGGTGTCCTGCCGCTCTTCGACCCGCCCCGCGCCGACGCCGCGTCGACGATCGCCACCGCGCGCCAGATGGGGGTGGCGGTGAAGATGGTCACCGGGGACGCGCTGGCCATCGCCCAGGAGACGGCCAAGAAGCTGGGGACGGGCTCGGACATCCTCGATGCCGCCATCCTCGGCGACGGTACGAGCGAAGACGGAGCATCCGTCGCCGCGGCGATCGACGGCGCCGACGGGTTCGCCCAGGTGTTCCCCGAGCACAAGTTCCGCATCGTCGAGGTCCTGCAGCGGCGCGGGCACATCGTCGGGATGACCGGCGACGGCGTGAACGACGCTCCCGCGTTGAAGAAGGCCGACTGTGGCATCTCGGTCTCCGGCGCGACGGACGCGGCGCGCGCGGCCGCTTCCATCGTGCTGACGACGCCGGGCCTGTCCGTGATCATCGATGCGATCAAGGAGAGCCGGAGGATCTTCCAGCGGATGAACAGCTACGCCATCTATCGGATCGCCGAGACGCTGCGCGTGCTCCTGTTCATCACACTTGCCATCTTGATCTTCGACTTCTACCCGCTCACCGCGGTGATGATCGTGATCCTGGCGCTGCTCAACGACGGTGCGATCCTGTCGATCGCCTATGACAACGTCCACTACCAGCAGCAACCCGAGGCCTGGAACATGCGCGTGGTGCTCGGAATCGCCGCGGTGCTCGGTGTCATGGGTGTCATCTCGGCGTTCGGCTTGTTCGCACTCGCGGAGAAGGTCTTCGACCTCGACCGCCCCCACATCCAGACGCTCATGTACCTGAAGTTGTCCGTCGCCGGGCACCTCACCATCTTCCTGACGCGCACTCGCGGTCCGTTCTGGTCCACTCGCCCCGCGCGCGTGTTGTTGGTCGCGGTGTTCGGCACCCAGATGGTGGCGACCCTGCTGGCGGTCTACGGCGTGTTCATGACGCCGCTCGGCTGGGGTTGGGCGCTCTTCGTGTGGGGGTACGCACTGGCGTGGTTCCTCGTGAACGACCGCGTGAAGCTCCTCGCCTATCGGTTCCTCGATCCGGTGCGGCCCCGAACGTCGCCGCCGACGGTGGCGACGCATGCCTGACCCGAGCGGTCGGACCGCTGAGCGGGACCACCTCGCCGGTAGACCGGCACCGGAGTCCTTCCTTGCCGCGGAACGGCAGGGTGCCCCGTGATCAACCATCCGGCGTTCCGCGTCGAGCCGTGGAGTCTTCGTGCGGTCGGGCTGGACCTCGGGGTGCTGGCCCAGGCGGAGTCGCTGTTCTCGCTGGCCAACGGGCACATCGGCTGGCGCGGGAACCTCGACGAGGGCGACCCGCACGGGCTCCCGGGCTCGTACCTGAACGGCGTGTACGAGCTGCGCCCGCTGCCCTACGCCGAGGCCGGGTTCGGGTATCCGCAGTCCGGGCAGTCGCGGATCAACGTGACCAACGGCAAGGTCATCCGGCTCCTGGTCGACGACGAGCCCTTCGACGTTCGCTACGGGGAGCTGCGCGCGCACGAGCAGTGCCTCGACTTCCGGGCGGGCGTGCTCCGGCGCAGCGTCGAGTGGGTGTCGCCAGCCGGCCGGGGAGTGCGGGTGTCATCGACCCGGCTGGTGTCGTTCGCACAGCGGTCGATCGCGGCGATCCGCTACGAGGTCGAGCCGCTCGACGGTCCGGTGCGGCTCGTGGTGCAGTCCGAGCTCGTCGCCAACGAGCCACTCCCGGCGGCCGGCGGCGATCCTCGCGTCGAGGCGGCGCTCGAGGCTCCGCTGGTCGGTGAGACGCACGCGGCCGGGGGTACCGGTGCCGGGTTGGTGCACTCGACCCGCCAGAGCGGACTGCGGATCGCCGCGGTGATGGATCACGTCGCGGAGGGTCCCGACTCGACCGATGTGCAGGCGGAGAGCGTCCCGGACCTGGGTCGGGTCACGGTGACCGCGGTGCTCGAGCCGGGCCAACGGCTCCAGCTGGTGAAGTTCGTCGCGTACGGGTGGTCGGCGTCCCGGTCGCTGCCGGCCGTCCGCGATCAGGCCGACGCCGCGTTGGCCGGTGCGCGCGACCAGGGTTGGGACGCGCTGCTCGCCGAGCAGCGTGCGTATCTCGACGCGTTCTGGGAGCGGGCGGACGTCGAGGTGGACGGCGATGCCGAGATCCAGCAGGCAGTGCGGTTCTCGCTGTTCCACGTGCTCCAGGCCGGCGCCCGTTCCGAGGGCAGCGCGATCGCGGCCAAGGGTCTGACCGGACCGGGCTACGACGGTCATTGCTTCTGGGACACCGAGGCGTTCGTGCTGCCGATGCTGACCTACGTCGCGCCCGAGACGGTCGCGAACGCCCTGCGCTGGCGCCATTCCACGGTGGACATGGCCACCGAGCGGGCCGAGCAGCTCGGCCTCCGCGGCGCCGCGTTCCCCTGGCGGACCATCCACGGCGAGGAGTGCTCCGGCTACTGGCCCGCCGGCACGGCCGCGTTCCACGTCAACGCCGACATCGCGGATGCTGTGATCCGCTACGTCGAGGCCACCGGCGACGACGGCTTCGAGCACACCGTCGGCCTCGAGCTGCTGGTCGCGACCGCCCGCCTGTGGTGCTCCCTGGGCCATCACGACGCCCGAGGGTCGTTCCGCATCGACGGCGTCACCGGGCCCGACGAGTACAGCGCCATCGCCGACAACAACGTCTACACGAACCTGATGGCCCAACGGAACCTGCGCGCGGCGGCCGCGGTCGCGAGCCGATATCCGGATCGGGCCGGAGAGCTCGGTGTCGACGACGAGGAGAAGGCCCGCTGGCGCGACGCCGGCGCGAGGATGGCCGTCCCGTACGACGCCGCGCTCGGTGTGCACCCGCAGGCGGAGGGCTTCACGGATCACCAGGTATGGGACTTCGCGGGCACCAGCAGCTCGCAGTACCCGCTCATGCTGCACTTCCCCTACTTCGACCTGTACCGCAAGCAGGTCGTGAAGCAGGCCGATCTCGTCCTGGCGATGCACCACTGTGGTGACGCGTTCACCGCGGAGCAGAAGTCCGCGAACTTCGGCTACTACGAGCGGATCACCGTCCGGGACTCCTCGCTGTCCGCCTGCACGCAGGCCGTGATCGCCGCGGAGGTCGGCCACCTCGACCGCGCGTTCGACTACATCGCGGAGGCGGCGCTCATGGACCTCGACGACCTCGAGCACAACACCCGCGACGGCCTGCACACCGCCGCCCTGGCCGGAACGTGGATCGCGCTGGTATCGGGCCTGGCGGGCATGCGGGACCACGACGGTCAGCTGAGCTTCG
Source organism: uncultured Acidimicrobiia bacterium (assembly GCA_963752335.1). Classification (GTDB taxonomy): domain Bacteria; phylum Actinomycetota; class Acidimicrobiia; order IMCC26256; family JAENVU01; genus JAENVU01. Next base: position 152,057 of record CAVVXW010000004.1, read on the forward strand.
CGCCCCGGCTGCCTCCCGACCTCTCCCGGCTCGCGCTCAAGGTCTCACTCCGGAACCGACGCCTGTCCGTCGAGGTCGGGCCGGCGACCGCCACGTACACCGTGCTCGTCGGTGAGTCGCTCGACGTCACCCACCACGGGACCTCGATCACGGTGCCGTCCGCGCACCCCGTCACGGTCCCGATCCCTCCGCCGCCCGCGCCGATCCCGACCCCGACCCAGCCGCCCGGACGCGAGTCGGTCCGGCCGTCGCCGAGGGCCCGGGCCCGCACCGGGCCCGGCGCCGCGGGTGCGGAGTCGCACGATCGGCCCTGAGCGGGCTTCGAGGGCGGGTCCCGGCGTCGCAACGATGCGGCCACGGACGCGGTGCGCGGCGGCGTCCGGCGCCGGCGCTGGGGGCCGTGGGCTCCGGCGACCCCGGGTTCCGGGCCGTTCGTCCCTGGCCCGAGGGACCGGGAGATGGTTGGGTCGAGGCATGCCCGACATCACGGCCCCCAGCGTCTCCGACCGCTCGGACGCCCGCGCGTCGGGTGTCCGCTGGTTCCGCGAGCTTCGCCGCGGGGATGTCGACGTGGCGGGCGGAAAGGGTGCCAACCTCGGTGAGCTGACGAGCGCGGGGCTTCCTGTGCCGCCCGGGTTCGTGGTGACGGCCGACGCCTACCTCCGGGCCGCGGATGCGGCAGGAGTGCGCGTCGAGCTCCGCCGCCTCGGCGAGGAGCTCGACACGGACGACCTCGCTGCGCTCGACGCCGCGGCCGCTCGGGGGCGGGCGCTCGTGAGCTCGATCGAGATTCCTGCCGGGCTGCGGAGCGAGTTGCTCGCCGCGTATCGCGACCTGGGACCGGAGACGCGCGTCGCGGTCCGCTCGTCGGCCACGACGGAGGACACGGCGTCGGCTTCCTTCGCCGGCATGAACGAGACGTTCACGAACGTGCTCGGCGACGACGAGCTGGCTCGGCGAGTCGTGGACTGCTGGGCGTCGATGTTCGGCGCGCGGGTGCTCGCCTACCGCGCGCGGCAGGGTGTGCGGGACGAGCCTGCGATCGCGGTCGTCGTGCAGCGAATGGTCGATGCCGACCGCTCGGGGGTGATGTTCTGCATCGATCCGGCGACGGGCGACCGGACACGCGTCGTGATCGAGGCGGCACGCGGTCTGGGCGAGGTCGTGGTCGGCGGTCTCGTCGAACCCGACACCTACACGGTGGCCAAGGACGGTCCCCGCCTGCTCGACGCGCACATCGGGCACCAGACGTTCATGATCGATCGGGGCCCGGACGGGCACGACCGGCGGCGCGAGGTGAGCGCGGAGATGGCGGCGACGCGGGTCCTCACCGACGCCGAGGTGCTCGATCTCGCGCGGCTCGCGGCGCGCGTCGAGGAGCACTACGGGGAGCCGCAGGACACCGAATGGGCCATCGAGGACGACACGATGTTCCTGGTGCAGTCCCGGCCCATCACCACGCTGCGCCCACCGGGCGAGTCCGAGACGACGGAGCCCGCGGGCTCGGCGGCCCGCGCCGAGCCGCTCGTGAGTGGCCTGGCCGCGGCCCCGGGGATCGTGGCCGGCCGAGTCCGCGTCCTGCGGAGCGCCGACGAGGGGGCCGACCTCGAGGCCGGGGAGATCCTGGTGGCGCCCATGACCTCCCCGGACTGGGTACCCACGATGCGTCGCGTGGCCGCGTTGGTGACGGACCGGGGCGGCATCACGTGTCATGCAGCGATCGCGAGCCGTGAGCTGCGGGTTCCGTGCGTCGTGGGGACACGCCGGGGAACCGAGGTGCTGCGCGACGGGGAGCTCGTCACCGTCGACGGCGCCGCGGGTGCGGTGTTCGCCGGCGACGTGACGGTCGCCTCCCCTGCCTCGCCGGCGACCGCGGCGGCCCCCGGTGCGGCGCCCACGGGTGCCGGTGCGCGGGAGTCGCTCGGGACCCGGGTGTACGTGAACCTGGCCATCGCACACCGGGCGGAAGAAGTTGCGGCCATGGCCGTCGACGGCGTCGGGTTGCTCCGAGCGGAGTTCATGATCGCCGACGCGCTCGCAGGCGAGCATCCGCGCAGCCTCATGGCGCGCGGGGCGAGCAACGAGCTCCTGGAACGGATGTCGGTGTCGTTGCTCCGGATCACGAGGGCCTTCGCGCCGCGGCCGGTCGTGTACCGCACGATCGACTTCAAGTCGAACGAGTTCCGTCATCTCCGCGGTGGTGAGCAGTACGAGCCGGTCGAGGACAACCCGATGATCGGCTACCGGGGCTGCTACCGCTACGTCCGGGAGCCGGACCTCTTCGCGCTCGAGCTGGAGCTCCTCGCCCGGGTGCGCGAAGAGACACCGAACCTGCACCTCATGATCCCGTTCGTGCGTACCCGATGGGAGCTCGAAGCCTGCCTCGAGCTCGTCGACGCGAGCCCGTTGGGGCGCCAGCGCGGGCTGCACCGGTGGGTCATGGCCGAGGTCCCGTCGGTGGTCTACCGGATCCCCGAGTACGCCGCGCTCGGCATCGACGGTGTGTCCATCGGTTCGAACGACCTGACCCAGCTCATGCTGGGGGTCGATCGGGACTCTGAGATCTGCGCGGAGCTCTTCGACGAGTCGGACGCGGCGGTGCTCGACGCGATCCGGAACATCGTCACCGCCGCGCACGATGCCGGGATGACGTCATCACTGTGCGGGCAGGCGCCCTCGACGAAACCGGAGTTCGCCGAGCATCTCGTGCGGTACGGGATCACCTCGATCTCGGTGAATCCGGATGCGGTCGACCGGGCCCGATCGGTGATCGGGGCGGCAGAGCGCCGCCTGGTCCTGGAGGCGGCACGCCGGACTGATCGCGGCGACGACTGACGGGGCGACCAACCCCTCGAGGGCGTGCCGCGCCGCCGGGTCGGCACTAGGTTCTGCGAGATGCTTCCGCGCACGCAACCCTGGCGGGTGGTGGCCGGCGGCGTTCTGGCGACGGTGCTCGCCGGTTGCGGGAGCGGTCTGGGCGAGAAGCGGGGCGCGACCTCGCAGGGCAGTGACATGGGTGACCTCTGGCGGGTCAGCGTGATGATCGCGCTCGGCGTCGGCGCGCTCGTCGTCTCGCTCATCGTCTGGTGCGTGTTGCGGTACCGCCGACGCGGCCGCGACGGGATCCCGAGTCAGCGCCAGTACAACGTGCCGCTCGAGATCACCTACACGGCCGTTCCCATCGTGATCGTGCTCGGGCTGTTCGTCGCTTCGTGGTCGGTGCAGAACCGGGTCGACGCGCTGAGCTCGCATCCCGATGTCACCATCGACGTCCGGGGATTCCAGTGGCAGTGGCAGTTCGGCTACCACGGCGAGGGGATCACGATCACCGGGTTGCCCGACCGCGCGCCCGTCATGGTGGTGCCGGTTCACCGCACGATCCGCTTCGTGCTGACCTCACGGGACGTGATCCACTCGTTCTACGTGCCGGAGTTCCTCTTCAAGCGCGACGTCGTCCCCGGGCTGAAGAACCAGTTCGAGATCACGGTCGACAAGGTCGGGCTCTACAAGGGGTACTGCGCGGAGTTCTGCGGGCTCGACCACTCCCGCATGACCTTCTCGGTGCGAGCGGTCTCGACCTCGGCGTACCGGGAATGGGTCTCGAGCGAGAAGGAGCACGGATGACCGTCACGCTCGACCGCCCCGACGCCGACGAAGCCCCCGAACCCACGCGGGCGACGGGCGTCCTCGGCTGGATCACGACGACCGACCACAAGCGGATCGGACTCAGCTACATCTTCACGGCGATCGCCTTCTTCTGTCTGGGCGGTGTCCTGGCGCTGCTGATCCGGACGCAGCTCGCGCAGCCGAACGAGCATCTCGTGGATCCCCAGACCTACAACGAGTTCTTCACGATGCACGGCAGCATCATGATCTACCTGTTCGCCGTGCCACTCGCATTCGGTCTCGCGAACTACCTGGTGCCGTTGCAGGTCGGTGCGCCCGACATGGCGTTCCCGCGTCTCAACGCGCTGGGGTACTGGCTGTACCTCTTCGGCGGGCTCACGATGATCTCGGGGTTCCTCACCGCCAGCGGTGCCGCGAGCTTCGGGTGGTTCGCGTACGCGCCGCTCTCGGGCGCGGTGTACTCACCGGGGGTCGGGCCGGACCTCTGGATCGTCGGCGTGCTCGTGACGAGCACCGCGGGCGTCCTGACCGCGGTGAACCTCGTGACGACCGTCTTCATGCTGCGCGCCCCGGGCATGACGATGTTCCGCATGCCGATCTACACGTGGAACATGCTCGTGACGAGCATGTTGGTGCTGCTCACCTTTCCGGTGTTGACCGCCGCGCTGGTGATGCTGTTCTCGGACCGGCACCTCGGGACCCACGTGTTCGACGCGACCAAGGACGGCACCCCCATCCTCTGGCAGCACATGTTCTGGTTCTTCGGTCATCCGGAGGTGTACATCATCGCCCTGCCGTTCTTCGGCGTGGTCACCGAGGTCTTCGCGGTGTTCTCCCGTCGTCCGGTGTTCGGCTACAAGACGCTCGTCTTCGCGACGCTCGCGATCGGCGGGCTGTCGTTCGGCGTCTGGGCCCACCACATGTTCGCGACCGGTGCGGTTGCCCTGTCCTTCTTCAGCCTCATGAGCCTGCTCATCGCCGTGCCGACCGGCATCAAGTTCTTCACGTGGATCGGGACGATGTGGCGCGGGCACATCTCGCTCGACACGCCGATGCTCTTCGCGATCGGCATGCTGCTCGTGTTCCTGCTGGGTGGGTTGAGCGGTGTCCTCCAGGCGATGGCGCCCGTGGACTTCAGCCTGACGGACACATACTTCGTCGTCGCCCACCTGCACTACGTGATCATGGGCATCGTGATGGGTGCCTTCGCGGGTATCTACTACTGGTTCCCGAAGATGACCGGGAAGCTGCTGAGCGAACGGTGGGGCAAGGTGCACTTCGTCGCGTTCTTCGTGGGCATCAACGTGACCTTCTTCGTGCAGCATCAGCTCGGTCTCGACGGGATGCCCCGGCGCGTCGCGACCTACACCACCAAGGACGGGTGGGGGACGCTGAACCTGATCTCGACCATCGGGTCGTACATCCTCGCGGTGGGTGTCCTTGCCTTCCTCTGGAACCTGGTCCGGACCCTGCGGCGCGGTGAGCCCGCGGGCGACGACCCCTGGGACGGGCAGACGCTGGAATGGGCCACCACGTCGCCACCCCCCGAGCACAACTTCGACCGTCTCCCGCCCATCCGCTCCGAGCGGCCGGTCTGGGATCTCCACCATCCCGCCCCGGAGCCGGTCAGCGCGGTCGCGGAGTCGGACTCGTGAAGACCGAGGCTCGGGTCTTCCTCGGCGTCACGGTGTTCTTCGTGGTGATCGGCATCGCGTACTGGTTCGTGTCCTACGAGGAGGCCGGTTCGGTCATGCTCGCCGCGAGCGCGGTGATGGGTCTCATGGCCGGGACCTCGATCTGGCTGCTCGCCCGCCACGCGCCGGAGCGCTTCGAGGACCGATCGGACGCGACGATCGCGGAGGGCGCGGGCCCGGTCGCCCTCTTCCCCGTGTCGTCGATCTGGCCGTTCGCGGTCGGGCTCGGCGCCACGGTCATGGCCAGCGGGTTCGCGTTCGGCGGGTGGCTCGTCGTGATCGGTGCCGGGGTGTTCGGACTGTCGATCGCCGGGTACGTCCACGAGGCGAGGAGCTCGACGGTCTCGGACGAACGCCGGTGACCCTCAGTCGGTGTCGGCTTCGACGTACGCGCCGTCGGACGTGCGTTCGACCTGCGCGAGCGATCCCTCCTCCGCGGGGTCACGCGCGGCGAGCTCCTTGCACAGCCGGAGAGTGACCAGCGCGGCGATCACCGGGAGCCCGACGAGCAGCGCCCGGAACGCATAGGTGACGGAGTTGACCGAGAGACCGAAATGCGCGGCGATCACGTCGTTGCCACCCGCGAGGAACAACACGCCGTAGAAGGTGAGCACCGCGACACCCAGCGCGGTACGCCGCGGACGGTCACGGGGGCGATCCAGCAGATGGTGGTCGGCGTGATCCTTGGAGATCCGTTCCTCGATCCACGGCCAGAGGAACATCACCGTGAAGGTGATCCCGGGGAGGAGCACCCCCGGGAAGAAGGGGTTCGGGATCTCGAAGCCGGCGACTCGGATCTCCCACGGGGGCATCAGGCGCAGGGCGCCCTCGAGCCAGCCGATGTACCAGTCGGGCTGCGAGCCGGCGCTGACCGCGGACGGGTCGAACGGGCCGTAGAGCCAGACCGGGTTGATCTGGAACAGGCCGCCGAGCGCGGCACACGTCCCGAACACGAAGAAGAACAGGCCCAGGGTCTTGGCCGCGAACGTCGGCCAGAGCTTGGATCCGACGACGTTCGTCTCGGAGCGGCCGCGTCCGGCGAACTGGGTGTGCTTCTGGCGCACCAGCATGGCGAGGTGCAGGGTCAGGAGCCCGACGATCAGCGCGGGGATGACCAGGACGTGGATGACGAACAGTCGCGGGAGGATGTCGTCGCTCGGGAACTCGCCGCCGAACACGAGGAACGCCAGCCAGGTGCCGATCAAGGGGATCGACAGCAACACCGAGTAGGCGATGCGCAGCCCGGTGCCCGAGAGCAGGTCGTCGGGGAGGCTGTAGCCGGTGAACCCGTTTCCGAGCGCGAGCAGGAACAGGCTCAGGCCCACGACCCAGTTCAGCTCTCGGGGCTTGCGAAACGCGCCGGTGAAGAAGATGCGGAGGAGATGGACGAGGATCGCGCCGACGAACAGGAGCGCCGCCCAATGGTGGATCTGGCGCATGAGGAGACCGGCGCGGACATCGAAGCTCAGGTGGATGGTGGACTGGTACGCCGCCGACATCGAGACGCCGTCGAGGGCCGCGTAGCTGCCGTGGTAGACGACCTGACGTGAGTCCGGGACGTAGAAGAACGTCAGATAGACCCCGGTCATGAGCAGGACGACGAGGCAGTAGAGGGCGATCTCGCCGATCATGAACGACCAATGGTCCGGGAACACCTTGTTCAGCGCGGTCCGGGCGAAGCGCGCGAGGCCGAGCCGTCGGTCCAGCCCCCGGCCGGCCCCGCCGATCGCCATCAGCGTCCCCGATTCCAGAAGCCCGGCCCGATCGGCTGGTCGAAGTCACGTTGCGCCTGCAGGAACCCGTCGGCATCGACCATGAGCGGCAGTTGCGGGAGCGGACGGGTGGCCGGCCCGAACACCGGCTCGGCACCGTTCGGGACGTCGAAGGTCGACTGGTGGCACGGGCAGAGCAGCCGCTCGCGTGACTGCTGGTAGAGCCCGACCGGGCAACCGGCATGGGTGCACACCTTGGAGTACGCGACGTAGCCCATCGGTGCCCAGGTCTCACGGCCCGGTCGCGTGGTCACGGCGGTCTCGGCCAGACGGATCAACAACGTCTGGCTGTCCGCCGCGCCCACGTGGCCCTCGGGGAACACCGTGATCACGCCGCCCACGGCGAGATCGCGGACGTTGACCCGGTTGCCCTGGTCGTCGACCACCGGAGAGCGCCGGTTCCACTTCGTCCGGAAGAGCGACCGCCCCGGGCGAGGGCCGAGCGAGGCGATGGGAAACAACGCCGCGAGTCCCAGCGCACCGCCGGCCGCCGCGAGCATGCGACCGAGGAGGCGGCGGCGGGCGAGGCCCTGTTTCGATTCCGATCCACCTTCGGCGTCGCGGTCGTACACCGCCTCGAAATCCTGGGTCACGGCGTCGATGTCGGCGGTGCTCGACGCGAGCGGATGGCGGTCCTCGGTGAACGGGCCCTGGGGCAGCAGACGGCGTGCCGCGACGACGAAGGCCACGCCGAGCCCTCCGAGCGCGAGCGTCAGGGCGATGCCCTCGAGCTGGGTCTGGCCACCGGTCAGGTACACCACGGCCAACCCGAGCGCCGCCGCCGTGGTGATCCCCAGTGCGATCGAGATGTGACGGGTCGCGCGCCGCTCAGCGTCGTCGTTCATGACTCTCCTCGATGCGGATGCAGACGAACAGGAGGATCGGGATGCCGAGCAGCAGCGCGACCATCCCCTCGGTGATGGGTCCGATGCGACCGAGCGGGTATCCGCCCGGATCCTCGGGGGACTGCAGGTATCGGACGTAGCGCGCCAGAGAGTTCACCTGGTGGTCCGAGAACGTGTCGGGACCGAACACCGGCATCTGGCCCGGCCCGACTCGGATGGCCTCGCCGATCTGCGTCGGCGTCGGGGCGCGCAGCGGTGGCGCGTCGGTGCCGAAGCTCAGTGCGCCACCCGCGCCGCTGGCACTGTGACAGGCCGCGGAGTTGAAGCGGAACAGCGTGCCGCCCTCGCTGAGGTCACCGGCCGCGGTGTCGACGCGCGGGATCGCAGGCCCGGGTCCGAGTGAGGCGACGTACGCGACGAGCGCACGGATCTGCGACGAATCGAACACGCGCTGGCTTGCGCACCGGCTGCGCGCTCGGGTCGGCGAGGGGCATCCGCCCGGTCGAGAGCTGGAAATCTGCGCTGGCGGCGCCGACCCCCACGAGCGCCGGACCCTGTCGGGTTCCCGTCCCTCCCTCGCCGTGGCATGCGGTGCACGACGTGAGGAACAGCTCCCGGCCCTGGTCGACGAGCGAGGTCATGGGCGCGATCCCGGACCGGGCCGCTCCCGAGGCCGGGCTCGACGAGGCCGTCAAGACGGCGAAGACCACGAGGGTGGGTGTGACGCTGAGCAGGACGATCGCGACGCGCCGCATCCGCGCTACCTCAGGAGAAACAGGGTCGCGAACAGCAGGATCCAGACCACGTCGACGAAGTGCCAGTAGTACGACACCGACTCCACGATCGGCGCGCGCCGCTCGAGCCTCCCGGCTCCGGTCGTGATGACGATCGCGACCGTGATCAGCGCGAGTCCGCCGAACACGTGGAGCGCATGGAATCCGGTCATGAGGTAGTACATCGAGCCGAACCCGCTCGACGACGGCGAGAAGTCGAGCACGAAGAACTCGCGGATCTGGTTGACGAGGAACACGGTGCCGAGCGCGACGGTGACGATGAGCCACCGCTGCATCAACTCCCGCTCACCGCGCTCGAGCGCTCGGGTCGCGAGATGCATGGTGCCACTCGAAGCGATCAGCACCAACGTCGCGATGGTCGCCGCGAGCAGCTCGAGGTGTACGGACGCGGGAGGCCAGACGCGCGCGTTCGAACGCAAGGTGAGATACGCGGCGAACAGGCCACCGAAGAACATCAGCTCGGATGCGAGCCAGATGACGGTCCCGACTCCGAGCAGCGAGGGTTGTCGGGTCCGGGTGCCCGTCATCGCGCGGCCCGTCATGAGCCGATGATGACACACCCCACTACGCTCTTCCCGTGAGCGCCGGTCCGCTCCTCGCAGGTACGTCGGGGGTGCTCCGACCGTCGTGGTCGAGGGTGTTCGGCGGCTGGGCTCCCGATCCGCTCCTGCTCGTGGTGGTCGCCGTGGCGATCCTCTACGCCTCCGCGGTCCGTCGGCTCGCGAGCAGGGGCCGGGATTGGCCGCGGCAGCGGTCGGCGGCGTTCGCCGCCGGCCTCCTGGTCATCGCGTTCGCGACCCAGTCCGGATTCGCGGAGTACGACACCGTGCTGTTCAGCCTGCACATCGTCCAGCATCTGCTGCTCGGGATGATCGCTCCGGTGTTGCTCGTCCTCGGTGCGCCCGTGACGCTGGCGCTGCAGGCCAGCGATCGACGCGTGCGGTTCCGTCTGCTGCGGGTGTTGCACAGCCGTCCGGTCTCGGTGCTCACCCACCCGCTGCTCGTGTGGTTGTGGTTCGGCGGGACGCTGGTGGTGCTCTACTTCACCGACCTCTACGCCCTCTCGCTCCGCAACCCGTGGGTCCACGGGTTGCTCCACGTGCACTTCGTGGTCGCCGGGTGTCTCTTCATGGGTTACGCCATCGGCGTGGACCCGATGCCGCGTACGTTCGGGTACGGCGCTCGGATGCTGTTCGTCGCGGTGGCGCTCCCGTTCCACGCATTTCTCGGCGTGGCACTGCTCGGCCAGCGCCAGGTGGTGGCGTCGGGTTGGTACACGCGCAACGCGCCCACGTGGGCGACGAACCCGCTGGCGGATCAACGACTCGGCGCCGGGATCCTGTGGGCGTTCGGCGAGCTGTTCGGACTCGTTGCGCTCGGGATCGTCCTGTACCGGTGGATGCGCCACGACGAAGCTGTGGCGGCCCGCTTCGATCGGGTCGCGGTGGCCGGGCTCGACGTCACGGGGCGGGTCCCGACGCCGGACGCGTCGCCCCGCTGAGCCGGTTCACCGCACTTGATCGCGTCCGACCGCGGCGCGGAACCCGCCGACGAGCTCGCCCAGATGCGCCTCAGCGCTCGCGTCGGGCTCCCGTGACCGGAGCCGGGCGAGGAAGTCCGTGGCGCCGGCGGCCACGAGCGCCGGCACGGGTTCCAGCGTGCGGGTCACGTCGATCGCACCGTCCTCGGTCGTGAACACTCGGAGGTTCGCCACCACCTGCAGCCCGTCCGGCGACGCGCCGGTGGAGCTGATCCGCGCCCGCATCTCGGGGATCGAGTGCTCGGGATCGGCCGCGTCGTCGCCCCACGGGATCCAGCGCAACCCGTTGCGGCACAGGCGTTCCACCACCGGAGCGTTGATGCGGCCGCTGATCCACAGGGGCACGCCGCCCGGCTGGACCGGCTTGGGCATCATGTGGATGCCCCGGAACGTCAGGTCCGGCGAGGAGTGGTCGGCGATCCTCTCGGTCCACAGGGTGCGGCACACCTCCAGCGTGTGGTCGAGGAGTCGGCCCCGCCGGGCGAAATCGAGTCCCGCCGCCTCGTACTCCTCGCGTTGCCAGCCGACGCCGACGCCGAGGTCGAGGCGACCACCCGAGAGGACGTCGAGGGTCGCCGCCGCCTTGGCCAGGACGACCGGACGACGGAGCGCGGCCAGGAGGATCCCGGTGCCGAGCCGCACACGGTCGGTTGCACCGGCGACGACACCGAGCGTGGTGAGAGGTTCGAGCCAGTGTCCGTCGGGCCCCGTGGGTTGGCGGCCACCGCGGGTACCGCCGGTCTCGGGCCGGCCGTACGCGTCGAGGGCGTCGCCGAACACGACGTGGTCCGAGACGACGAGCCGGTCGACACCGGCCCGGTCGTAGACGCGCGCCATCGCGACGACCGCGCTCCAGTCGTCGGGCGCGTCAGCGGCGTAGGTCGTCAGCGCGAACGAGAGCGTCGGTCCGAGCGGGCGGGCGACGGATGGCGTGGTCACGGACGGATCCTCCTCCGGCTCAGGTGGGCGGGGCGGGTCGGGGGACCACCGTGACCGACGGGACTGCGAGCGAGGCACCACCGTGCACCAGCGCGTCGACGATCCCGACGAGATGGTCGACGTCGACGAGCGACCCGCTCAGGTACTGGCGCTCGGCCCAGACCGGGAACAGCTCGGCCGCGAGCTCGGGGTCCCAGTTGGCGACGAACTGCGACATGGCGTCGCCCTCGCCACCGGCACAGTCGCCGAGGATCAGGCGTGTGAACCCGATGGCGGGATGCTCGGCGCGCCATGCCTCCACGAGCTTGTCGAGCGCGGCCTTGCTCACCGCGTACGCGCCGAGCCCCGGCCACGGCGGTGTGAGCGAGGCGCTGACCGAGGACAGGTAGACGGCGGTCCCCGCGGTGGTGGTCAGATGCGCGAGCGCGGCACGCGTGACGAGCGCCGCCCCGATCACGTTGGTGGCGAACACCTCGTGCCAGGTGGCCGCGTCGGTGTCGGCGAGCCGGGACAACGGGCCGACCGCGGGCGCGTAGACGAGCGCGTCGATACCGCCGAGGGCCGCGGCGGCGAGGTCGATGGCGGTCCGGCACGACTCCTCGTCGGTGACGTCGCACACGATCGCCGACGCCGCCGGACCCGCTTCCCGTGCGGCGGCCTCGAGCTGCTCCTGTCGGCGTGCGAGCAGGGCGATCTGCGCGCCGCGAGCCGCGAGCCCGGTCGCGAGGCACCGACCGATCCCGCTGGACGCGCCGACCACGACGGTTCGCATGCGTGTCTCCTCAGGCGTCGAGACCATGCAGGCAGAACTCCCATGTCTCCTCGGCGGTCAGCCGTTGCTTCGGGTTCTCGGCGAGACGGTTGCCGAACCAGCTGTACATCACCGTCTGCTGCACGAGCGCGGCGGTGCGGCGCGGGTCCGAGACGCGGATCGCGCCCGCCGCGGCTGCCGCGTCGACGAGATCGCGCAGGAGGTGCGACAGCGGGGCGATCGCCGAGCGCATCCGGTCGGCGTGGTTCACCGCGAGCTGCATCGAGAACTCGGAGATGGCGCGCCGCTTGTGCGTGCCGCGCTTGCGCGGTGAGTCGACCGGGTCGCACCACTCGTGCAGTCCGATCGTGAACGCGTGCAACCGCTCCAGGGGGTCGGACTCGGTGGCGACCGCCGCGGTGATGTCCTCGCCCGCCTCACGGACCGTCTCCTCGAACAGCGCGAGGACCAGCTCGTCCTTGCTGTTGAAGTACTCGTAGAAGCCGCGGAGCGACTGCTGCGAGCGGTCGATGACCTCCTGGATCGTGAACTCGGTCGTCCCCTTCTCGTCGATCAGCTCGAAGGCCGCGTCGAGGTAGCGCTGGGCCCGTTGCTCGGCCCGAGCGCGCGCGGCGTTGAGGCTGCGCGAGACCGCGCGTTCGCGCCACGCGGGTTCGCCCGTCGCGGCGTCGACTCCGGCCATCTCGCGTCCTGCTCTCCCTCGGGGGCGGGGCTCGCGGCGGGGGACCCGCCATCGGCGGATAATACCGCTCTCCGCGATGGTTGCGGGTCGTGGCGGTAGGCCGGATATCGGGTTTCCGCTTGTGGACGGTGGCGTTCTCACGTACGGTCGCCGCGATGGTCACCCCGACGCTGCGGTACCAGCTCTACATCGACGGCGAGTGGGTCGCGGCGGCGAGCGAGGAGACGCTCGACGTCGTCAATCCCGCGACCGAAGAGGTCATCGGACGGGTTCCCCGGGCCGGTGCCTCCGACGTGGATCGCGCCGTCGCGGCGGCGCGCCGGGCCGCCGACGAAGGTCCGTGGCCGCGGCTGGCGCCGCGCGAGCGGTCCGATGCGCTGCTCCGCTTCGTGCAGGCCGTCGCGGACCGGCGATCCGAGCTCGTGGATCTGATCATCGCCGAGGCCGGCTGCGCCCGCCCCTTCGCCCAGGCGCTGCAGTTCGACACGCCGCTGCGCTACGCGCGGTGGTTCGCCGAGCGGACCGCGAGCTTCCCGTACGTGGACCCGCTCCCGCCCCAGATCGGCCCGCGCGGCCTCGGGCAGGGGGTGATCCGGAAGGAGCCGATCGGCGTGGTCGCCGCGATCACACCGTTCAACTTCCCGCTGTACCTCAACCTGGTGAAGGTGGTGCCCGCGCTCGCGATGGGCAACGCCGTGGTGCTCAAGCCCTCGCCGTCCACTCCGCTCGAGGCGTTCGTGCTCGGAGACCTCGCGAGCGAGGCCGGGCTCCCCCCCGGAATCCTGAACGTCGTCACCGGCGACGTCGGAGCGAGCGAGCACCTCACGACGCACCCCGGTGTCGACATGGTCAGCTTCACCGGATCCGACGCGGTCGGGAAGCGCATCATGGGCCAGGCCGCGCGGGGGTTGAAGAAGGTCGTGCTCGAGCTCGGCGGGAAATCGCCCAACATCGTGTTCGCGGGCTCCGACGTCGACAAGTTCGCGGCGTCCGCGGCGACGGGGTTCACCATCCACGCCGGGCAGGGCTGCGCGCTCCCGACGCGCATCCTCGCCGACCGCAGCGTCTACGAGGACGTCGTCGCCGGCGTGGCGCGAACGCTCGAGCGGATCCGGGTCGGGGACCCGACCGACCCCAAGGTGATGATGGGGCCGCTCATCCACGAGGCGCAGCGCCACCGGGTGGAGGAGTACGTCGCCCGTGGGGCGGCCGAGGGAGCGCGCCTGGTCCACGGTGGCGGCCGGCCGAAGGGCCTGGACCGGGGCTTCTACTTCGAGCCGACGCTGTTCGCGGACGTCGACAACTCGATGACCATCGCCCAGGACGAGATCTTCGGACCGGTCGGCGTGGTCGTTCCCTTCGACGACGAGGAGGACGCGATCCGTATCGCGAACGACAGCCGCTACGGGCTCGCGGCGTCGGTCTGGCACCCGGAGCCGACGCGGGCCTACGAGATCGCATCGGCGCTGCACGCCGGCACGGTGAGCATCAACGGCGGCGGGGGCGGCCCGAACTCCTGGGGCCCGTTCGGTGGCTACAAGCAATCCGGGATCGGCCGCGAGTTCGGCGACTACGGCCTGGCCGAGTACACCCAGCTCAAGACCGTCACCTGGTCGGCGGGCCGGCCCTAAGGGCGCCGCGTCGCATGACACCGACCGCCGAGGGGTTCCGCGCCGAGCTCCGCGCGTGGTTGGCCGGTCATCCGCCGCCCGCGGCCGTGGTCGCGACGACGCCGCGCCGAGGCCGACGAGCTGCGCGCCTGGCAGCGTGCGCTTCACGCCGCGGGCTGGGTCGGCGTGCACTGGCCGGTGGAGCACGGCGGGAGGGGTGCGGCGCCGGCCCTCGTCGCCGCGTACCACGAGGAGATGGCCCGAGCGGGCGCGCCGCCGCTCATCGGTCGCGTCGGCGTCACCCTGGTGGGGCCCACCGTCGTCGCCCATGGCACTCCCGAGCAGCACCGCCGGTGGCTGGGGCGGATCCTCTCCGGCGACGACGTGTGGTGTCAGCTGTTCAGTGAGCCGGGCGCGGGGAGCGATCTCACCGGCCTGACGACGCGTGCCGAACGCCGTGGTGACGTCTACCGCGTGACCGGACAGAAGATCTGGTCGTCCTACGCCTCGTTCGCCGACCTCGGGATCGCGCTCGTACGCACCGACCAGACGACGAGTGCCGGACGGGGGATCTCGATGCTCGCGATCCCGATGGACGCGCCGGGCGTGGATGTCCGACCCCTCCGCCAGCTGACCGGCGCCGCCGAGTTCAACGAGGTGTTCCTCGATGACGTCGCGGTGCCCGCCGAGAATCTCCTCGGGCCCGAGCACGGTGGCTGGGCGGTCGCCGGGACCACACTCGCCAGCGAGCGGGGTGCATCGTTCATCTGGCGCGAGCAGGTCCGCCAGCGGGACACCTTTGCGGCGCTCGTCGCCGCGTGCGACCGCCGCGGCTGCCGGCGCGAGCCGCTGGTCCGGCAGCGGCTGGCGCGCGCGTGGACCGACGTCGAGCTGTTCCGGTTGCACAACGGGCGCACGCTCGACCGGCTTGCGCGCGGTGACGAGATCGGCGCGGAATCGAGTCTCGTGAAGCTGTTCTGGGCGGAGTCGAGTCAGCGGCTGGCCGAGACCGCCACCGCGGTGCTCGGACCCGCGGCCCTGGTGCCGACGGGTGACGGCGCGGTCGACGCCGGCCGCTGGGTGGACGAGCTGCTGGCGACCCGTGCGAACTCCATCATGGGCGGCACCAGCGAGATCCAGCGCACGATCATCGGCGAGCGCGTGCTGGGGCTGCCGCGGGAGGCGCGCGCGTGAGTGGCCGGCCGGCGCCCCCCGACTTCGTCGACCCGCTCGACCTCGTCGATCCCGCGCGCCACGCGCGCCACGGCTACCCCCACGAGGTCTGGGCGCGCCTGCGGGCCGAGATGCCGGTCGCGCGCATCGAGGCTCCGGGCTTCGAGCCGTTCTGGGCGGTCACCAAGCACGCGGACGTCATGGAGGTCTCGCGCCGACCGGAGCGATTCTCGAGCGCGCGGGGCATCACGCTGGCCCGGGCCGGCGCCCCCGCGTTCCCGATGCCCGAGATGGTGGTGATGCTCGATCCGCCCCGGCACGTGCCGATGCGCCGGGTGGTCAGCAGCCGGTTCACCCCCAACGCGGTGCGGACACGTCGACCCGCGGTCGAGCGGATCGGGACCGGCATCCTGGACGGCATCGTCACCGGCCGCGAGGCCGCGGAGGTGGACTTCGTCGCTGCCGTCGCGGCGCCGTTCCCCCTGGCGGTCATCGCCTCGCTCCTCGGGCTCCCCGAGGATGACTGGGCACTGCTCTTCCGACTGAGCAACGAGGTCATCGGCAACAACGATCCGGAATACCGGCGGGAGGGCGAGAGCCCCGGCGCGACCGTCCGCCGCGCGCGGGGCGAGCTGCACGCCTACTTCAGGCGGATCGTCGCCGCCCGCCGCGACGACCCGCGCGACGACGTCATCACGGATCTCCTCCGTGGTCGCATCGACGATCGGCCGCTCACCGACGACCAGCTCCTGGCCTACTGCGAGCTGTTGGTCGAGGCGGGGAACGAGACGACGCGCAACGCGATCAGTGGAGGACTCGTGGCGTTCTGCGAGCACCCCGAGGAGTGGGCGCGGCTGCGCGACGAGCGGGAGTGGCTGCACGACGCGGTCGAGGAGATCCTCCGTTGGGTCAGCCCGATCAGCCATTTCACGCGCGTCGCCACCGAGGACTGCGAGCTCCGCGGCATCGAGATCCGCGCCGGCGACCAGCTCGCGCTCTACTACGCGTCCGCCAACCGCGACGAAGACGTGTTCGACGACCCGTTCGCATTTCGGGTGGACCGACGACCGAACCCGCACCTCGCGTTCGGGTTCGGTGAGCACGTCTGTCTCGGCGGGCACCTGGCGCGCGTCGAGCTCGAGACGGTCTTCCGCGTGCTGCTGGACCGCCTCGAGGTGTTCGAGCTCGCGGGGCCGGTGGTTCGGCTGGAGTCGGCGGTCAACGGGAGCATCAAGCGTCTACCGCTCCGCTACCGGTTCCGGTAGCGGAGCCCGGAGAGAGGAGATTCATGGAATTTCGACCGTTCGGCCGGACCGGCCTCGATGTCTCGGCGATCGGCTTCGGCTGCTGGGAGATCGGCGGCGGCTACGGCGAGATCGAGGCGGACGACTTCGACCGCGCCATCGGACGGGCGCTCGACCTCGGCGTCAACTGCTTCGACACCGCTGAGGGCTACGGCATGGGTGCGTCGGAGCGGGCACTCGGCGCCGCGCTCGGGTCCCGGCGCCACGAGGCGATCGTCGTCTCGAAGTTCGGCATGAACTACCGCGACAAGCCGAACCTGCGTGACAGCAGTCGCGACCGCGTGCTCGCCTCCGTCGACGCGACGTTGGCCAATCTCGGCACCGATCACGTCGACGTCTACCTCGTCCACTGGCCCGACCGGGAGACGCCGTTCGAGGAGACGATGGACGCGCTCGACGAGGTGGTGCGCGCCGGCAAGGTCCGGTTCGTCGGGCTGTCCAACTTCATGCCCGCGGAGATCGAGGCGTGCATGGCGGTGCGCCGGGTGGACGTCGTGCAGTACGGCTGGAACATGTTCGACCGGCGGATGCAGTCCGAGATCCTCCCGTATTGCGCCGAGCACGGGATCGGCTTCATGGCCTACGGCTCGCTCGCGTTCGGTCTCCTCACCGGGACCTTCACCGAGGACCACGACTTCGGCGGCGCCGACTGGCGGGCCCGGCAGGGCAACATGGGCGCGATCAAGATGTTCGGGGCCCTGTTCGGGCCCGAGAAGTTCCGCGACAACGTGCGCGCGGTGGAGGAGCTGAAGGGTGTTGCGGCCCGTTACGACCGGAGCCTCCCGCAGCTCGCCCTGCGGTGGGCGGTGACGCACCCGGCGGTGAGCACCGCGCTCGTCGGCTGCCGGACCGTCGCCGAGGTCGAGGACAACGTCGGCGCGGTCGGCTGGTCCATCGGCGACGACGATCTCGCCGAGATCGACGCGGTCTTCGCCCGCCATGGGGTGGACACGACGCCCGACTTCTGGATCGAGGAGGCGTGAGCGACGCCCGAACGGCCGGGAGCGGCGCGCCGAGAAAGGGGAAGGCATGAGTGGGGACGGTCTCGCGGGCAGGGTCGCCGTGGTCACCGGTGGCGCCGGCGGCATCGGCCTGGCGATGGCGCGGCGCTTCGTCGCCGAGGGCGCGAGCGTCGTCCTCGCTGACGCGAACGTCGAGGCCGGACGTGTCGCGGTCGACGAGCTCGGTGACACGGCGGCGTTCGCGCCCACCGATGTCGCCGAGGCGGCCGACGTCCAGGCCGCCGTCGACCTCGCGGTGGAGCGCTTCGGCGGGCTCCACGTGATGTGCAACAACGCGGGGATCGGGGGTTCGATGCGACCGTTCCTGGCCGACGACTTCGCGGACTTCGAGCGCGTGATGGCGGTGAACGTGCTCGGCGTCATGCTCGGGACGCAGCGCGCGGCGCGCCACATGGCCGAGCACGGCGGGGGTGCGATCGTGAACACCACGTCCATCGGGGGCATCAACGCGGGGAGCGGGGTGATGGCGTACCGCGCCTCGAAGGCGGCGGTGATCCATCTGACGCGGTCGGTCGCCGTCGAGCTGGCCGGCGCGGGCATCCGCGTGAACTGCATCGCGCCCGCTCACATCCCGACCGCGATCAACGCGGCGTTCGACCAGTCGGTGATCGTCGAGGTCATGCAACCGCTCCAGCGGATCGGGACACCGGATGATGTCGCCAACGCGGCGGTCTTCCTCGCAAGCGAGCAGGCGGCGCAGATCACCGGTGTCGTGCTCCCGGTGGACGGGGGGACGACGGCCGGGATGCGCGCGGAGTCGACGCGCACCCTCCTCCGGGAGGGCCGGTGAGCAGCGAACTCGTGATCCGTGGCGGCACCGTCCTCGACGGGAGCGGCACGCCCGGGCGGGTCGCCGACGTCGCGATCACCGCAGGGCGGATCGAGGCGATCGGGCCCGGTCTCCGGGGCGACCGGGAGCTGGATGCGTCGGAGTGTGTCGTCGCACCGGGCTTCATCGACATCCACACGCACTACGACGCACAGGTGTTCTGGGATCCGGATCTCCGACCGTCCTCGTACCACGGCGTCACGACCGTCGTGGCCGGGAACTGCGGGTTCACCATCGCGCCGACGCGACCCGAGCATCACGACCTGATCGTCCACACGCTCGAGAACGTCGAGGACATGGACCCGGCCACGCTCACCGCCGGGATCGCATGGGAGTTCGAGACCTTCGCCGAGTACCTCGACCTCGTGCGGTCACGCACGACCGCGCTGAACTTCACCGCGTACATCGGACACTCGGCGTTGCGGCTCTACGTGATGGGTGACGCCGCCTACGAGCGCACCGCGACGGCGGAGGAGATCGCGCGGATGGCCGACCTGGTTCGCGAGGCGCTCGGGATCGGCGCCGCCGGGTTCTCGACGAGCTTCTCCTTCGCCCACCGGGGGGTCGACGGCAAGCCGGTCCCCAGCCGGTTCGCCGGGGCCGAAGAGGTCGCGGCGCTGTTCCGGGCCGCGGGTCAGGCGGGACGAGGGGTGATCCTCGTCACGCCCGGCGAGCAGTGCACCTACGAGGACGTCTACCGGTGGCAACCCGTGGTCGGCCGGCCCTTCACGTACCCGCTGTTCGCGAGCCCGAACGGGAAGTACCTCGAGCCGCTCGCCCGGCACGAGCAGGGCGTTGCCGACGGCGCGTGGGTGTGGCCGCAGGTGACGCCGCGCCCGCTCACCATGCAGTTCACCATGGCCGACGCGTACAGCCTCAACACCGGCGCGGTGTTCGGGGAGCTGCTGAAGGTGAGCCGCGCCGTACGCCTTGCCGCGTACCGCGACCCCGCGTGGCGCGAGCTCGCCGCCGCGGACCTCGAACACTCGAGGATGCGCCCGCGATGGGAGACCTTCGAGGTGTCGGAGTCGGCGCGGTTCCCGGAGCTCCGGGGGCGACGGGTGTCGGAGCTCGCGGCCGAACGCGGTGTGCGCCCGCTCGACGTGATGTGCGAGCTGGCGGTCGCCGAGGATCTGGAGACCCGCTTCCGTGCCTACATCGCCAACGACGAGGTGGGTGCCGTCGCGGGACTGCTCACCCACGACCAGGTGGCGCTCGGGCTCTCCGACGCGGGCGCGCACGTGGACCAACTCTGCGACGCGCCGCTCCCGACCGACCTCCTCGGCACGTGGGTACGCGATCGCGGGGTGATGCCGCTCGAACACGCCGTCCGCAAGCTCACGGGCGAAGCGGCTGAGCTCTTCGGCTTCGTCGATCGCGGGTACCTGCGCGAGGGCCACTGGGCGGACGTCTGCGTGTTCGACCCCGCGACGGTGGCGACCGGCCCGATCCGTCGCGTCCGCGACTTCCCGGCTGACGCGGAACGGCTCACCGCCGAGGAGCCGACGGGCGTCCGCCACGTCCTCGTGAACGGCACGCCGATCCGCGTGGACGGCGAACAGCTCACCGGTGCCCGCCCGGGAACCCGTCCCGAGATTCGTTGAGTGAGCGACTCGTCGCGCTCGTGCGTCAGGCGGTGCGGACGGGCATCGACTCCCAGCCGCGCACGGTGGCCGTGGAGGCCATGCGGGCGTGGTCGCGGTCCACGTCCCAGGTCGGGAACCGGTCGAGGACCTCGTCGAGCGCGACCCGCCCCTCGAGGCGGGCGAGCGCGGCACCGAGGCAGAAGTGGATGCCGCTGCCGAAGCCGATGTGCGGGCGCACCTCCCGGTGGATGTCGAAGGAATCGGCGTCGGGCCAGCGCCGGTCGTCGTGGTTCGCGGCTCCGCCGAGGAACAGCATGATGTCGCCGGCCGGGACCGTGGTGCCGTAGAGCTCGACGTCGCGCGACAGGCACCGCCCGACGTACGGCGCGGGGGACTCGAACCGCAGCAGCTCCTCGATCGATGCCGGGAGGAGCGACCGGTCCTCCACGAGCTCGCGTCGTTGCTCGGGGTGATCGGCGAGGACCTTGCCGGTCCAGCCGATGAGACGGGTCGTGGTCTCGTTCCCCGCGCCGGCGACCACGGTCACGATGAGGAGCACCTCCTCACGTGTCAACCGCCGCACCGTCCCGGTCTCGTCCTCGAACTCGGCCTGGAGCAGGTCGGTCATGAGGTCGTCGGACGGATGATCGGCGCGCCAGTCGATGTAGGTGGCGAACATCTCGCCGCTGAACACGTCGCTCGCACGGGTCCGCATGGGCTGTCCGGCCTCGGTGTGCAGGTTCGCGTCGACGTGGTCGCGGACGGCCTCCTGGTCCTCCTCGGGGATGCCGAGCAGCATGCCGATCGTGCGCATCGGCATCTGCGCGCCGAGGTCGGCGACGAAGTCGAAGCCGCCGGATCCGACCAGCGGGTCGAGGGTACGTGCGCAGAACTCTCGGATCTTCGGCTCGAGCTCGGCCATCCGCTTGGGGGTGAACACCCGCGCCAGCAGGCTGCGGTGGATCGTGTGGATCGGCGGATCCTCGAAGATCACCACCCCCGACGGGATCTGGATGCCGGCCTTGATGATCTCGAGGATGGCGCCCCGCCCCGAGATGTAGGTCGCCGCGTCGCGCAGCCCGGCCTCGACGTCGTCGTAGCGGCTGAGCGCCCAGAACCCGTGCTCCTCGTTGCGGTACAGCGGAGCCTCGTCGCGCAGGCGACGGAATGTCGGGTACGGGTCCGCGGCGATGTCGACGTCGTACGGGTCGTAGGAGACGTCGCTCGCGTCCGTGATCGTCATGGTGAGTCCTCTCAGGTCGTGCGTACGGTCCGGAAGAACGCCCGCAGGTCGTCGGCGAAGAGCTCGGGCTGCTCCATCGCGGCGAAGTGGCCGCCGCGGGGCATGTCGACCCAGTGGGTGACGTGGTACTTGCGCTCGACCCACGCGCGGGGGAGTCGCAGGGGCTCGCCCGGATAGCGCGCGACGCCGGTCGGGACCGCGACCACCGGGAGGCTCCCTCCGGCCCGGCGGGTCTCACGGTAGAGCCGCATCGACGATGTGATCGTTCCGGTGACCCAGTAGACCATCACGTTCGTGAGCAGCTGGTCGCGTGTGAACGCGCGCTCCGGATCGCCGTCGCAGTCGCTCCACGATCGGAACTTCTCCACGATCCACGCCAGGAGCCCGACGGGGGAGTCCCCGAGCGCGGCACCGATCGTCTGGGGCTTGGTGCCCTGCTCGATCGCATATCCGGACTCCTCCGTCCGGAAATGCGCGAGCGCGGCAAGGTCGGCCTGCTCGGTCTCGGTGAGGGTGACGTCGCCCGTCGGGGGCTCGGCGAGTGGCATGTTCACGTGGATCGCCGAGCAGTGCTCGGGGTCCCAGGCCCCGACACACGTCGTCACCTGCGCCCCCCAGTCGCCGCCCTGCGCGACGTAGCGGGTATGTCCGAGCCGGGCCATCAGCTCGATGAACGCGCGCGCGATCCGGCGCGCGTCCCATCCCGGGGCATGCGTGGGGCCGGAGAACCCGTAGCCCGGCAGCGACGGAGCGACCACGTGGAACGCGTCGGCGGTGTCGCCGCCCCAGGCCGGAGGGTCGGTGAGGCGCGGGATGACGTCGAGGAACTCCACGATCGATCCCGGCCAGCCGTGGGTGAGCAGCAGGGGGAGTGCGTCCGTGTGCGGTGACCGGGCGTGGACGAAGTGGATCGTCTGGCCGTCGACGGTGGTGCGGAAGTGGTCGAACGTGTTGAGCCGCGCCTCCTGGGCGCGCCAGTCGTAGTCCTCACGCCAGGTACGGACGAGATCGCGCAGGTAGTCGGCCGGTACGCCGGCGTCCCAACCGGTGTCCTCGATCGCGTCCGGGATCCGCGCGTGGTCGAGCCGAGCCCGGAGGTCGGCGAGGACGGCATCGTCGACGTGGATCGCGAACGGCTCGAGGAGGTCGTCGACGCGTTCGAAGTCGGTCATCGTCGGCTCCACGGTCGCGGCCGGGACGGAAATGGCATTCTCGTGTGCTGAGGTCCATCGTATTGCCCTGCGGGTACGGGGATCGCGGCGTCGGCGACGGTCGGATTGGGGTACCGTCGTCGGAGCTTCACGACCCCGTCAGCGAGGGGGTATCCGGATGTTCACACCGATCGTCGGACTCCCCGACACCGCCGTCGGATTCACCGTGCAGGGCAAGATCCACACCGACGACTACCGCGACACGCTCATCCCGGCGGTCGAGGACCTCATCGATCGCACGGGGAAGGCGCGGGTCCTCGTCGTCCTCGGTCCGGAGTGGGAGGGCATCTCCGCGAGCGCGATGTTCGAGGACACCAAGCTCGGGCTCGAACACTGGAGATCGTGGGACCGGCTCGCGCTCGTCTCCGACGCGGAGTGGATCCACCACCTCGCGTCGATCTTCGGCTGGATGGTGCCGGGCGAGGTCCAGGTCTTCGGCGTCGGCGCGCTCGACGAGGCGACAGCCTGGGTGAGCTGCTGACTCTTCTGGCGGGGATCATCGGATGGATGGTGGTGGCCGGCTCGTTCGCGGGCACGGCGACGAGCCTGCTCGGCTGGTGCCCGAACTTCGTGATCGCCGGGTTGCAGCTCGTCGTTCCGCCGGGCGCGCTGGCTTCGATGGCCGTCGCGGTCGCGGCGTTGGTCACGGGTCATCTTCTCCTGGCCGGAGCCGGCGCGGTCGTCGTGGCGAGCGCGGTTCCGCTCCTCGTCCCCAAGCTGGTGCCCGACCGTCGCCGCGTCCAGTTCCACTGGCCGACGGCGTCGGTCACCGTCACCCTCGCCAACCTGTACGTGGGCAACCCGCAGCCCGACGCCGCCATTCGTCAGCTCCTCGAGAGCGGGGCCGAACTGCTCGTGATGACCGAGCTCTCGACCGACCTGCTCCAACGGTTCGACCGCCTCGGCGGCGCCGAGCAGTACCCGTCCCGAGTTCACCCCGACCCGGTCGTCGGCGACTACGTGGCCGGCATCTTCTCGCGGACCCCGCTCGAGGACGCCCGGGTGGAGCAGCGCGACGAGCTGCGTCTCGTCGCCGCGACATGGGTCGGCCGCGGTGCGCGAGTGGCCGTGCGGGCGGTGCATCCCGACGCACCGTCGACGCCGGGCTCCTTCCGGCGATGGCGGAGCCAACTGCGGTCCCTCCGTGCCGTGCTCGACGAGCTCGACGGTCCGGCGATCGTCCTCGGCGACTTCAACGCGGGGAACGTCCAGGTCCCGTTCGAGCAGCTGTTGCAGGGCCGGTTCCGCGACGGCCACGCGATGCTCGGCAAGGCGCTCAAGCCGTCGTGGGGCACGGTGCCGTGGCTCCCGGGGTGGTTCCCCGCGCTGGTCGCGCGCCTCGACCACGTGCTCATCTCGCCCGAGCTGCATCCGCGGACCGTCGGCGACCTCGAACCGATCGGCTCCGATCATCGACCGTTCCGGGCGGTCCTCGACCTGTCGTGAGCCCCGGCCTCGGATGACCCGCCGGTCTCCCCGCGTGTAGAACGGCCGCATCGCCACCCAACCGGCCACACGCGTGGATCGCCGATGACGGCGGTGTTGGTGTGCCTCGCGCTCGTGGCGAGCGCGGGCGTGCTGGCTCACCCGCGGATCCGCGCGTCCGACGCATGGCGGGCGACCGTCACCCCGCTGGCCTCGATCATCGGCAGCGGGTTCCTCGTGCTGGCACCGCTGCTGTCCGCGACGGTCGGAGGCTGGGCACCGGTCGCGATGGCCGGGATCGTGGCCGTGGCGTACGCCATCGGCGCCACGCTCCGGTTCAACATCGCGCACGCCGAGCCGTTGCTCGCGGCCGACCCGCCACCGCCTCGCCTCGTCGACGTCGAACGCGTGTCACGGTTCCTGCTCGGCCTGGCCTACATGATCTCGGTGGGCTTCTACCTCCGGTTGCTCGCGTCGTTCCTGCTCGACGCGATCAACGTGGACAGCGCCCTCGGCGGCCGGCTGGTGACCACCGCGATCCTCGCGGCGATCGCGCTCACCGGGTGGTTCCGCGGCCTGCGCGGCATCGAGGCGTTCGAGGTTCCGGCCGTCGACGTCAAGTTGGTGGTCATCGCCGGACTCCTCACCGGCATGCTGGTGCACGCGCTCGGACACCACTCGGCGGCGATCGACGCGTTCGGCTCGCATCCGGTGCGGGTCGACGGCGTGGGGCTGGTGCGGCGTCTGGCCGGGATGCTGCTCGTGGTACAGGGCTTCGAGACCTCGCGGTACCTCGGGCACTACTACGACGGCGCGCTCCGGATCCGCACCATGCGGTGGGCACAGATCGTGAGCGGTGCCGTCTACCTGGTCTTCGCGGTGCTGATCGTGCCCCTGTACGACCACCTCGGTGGCGGCGCCCGCGAGACGGCGATCGTCCACGCGGCCCGTGCGGTGACGCCGCTCCTGGCGCCTCTGATCGTCGTCGCGGCCGTGGCGAGTCAGCTCTCCGCGGCCGCGGCCGACACCGCGGGCGGGAGCGAGATGATCACCGAGCGCCCCCGCCACCAGCAGAGCAATCTCGGCTATCTCGTGGTCGCGGCCGGGGCGACGATCGTCGTGTGGGCGACGGACGTGTTCGGGATCGTCAGCTTCGCGTCGCGGGCCTTCGCCGGTTACTACCTGTGCCAGTGCACCGTTGCCGCGCTGACCGCGGCGCGGGTCCGACCGCACCGGTACCGCCTCGTCGTGGCCGCGAACGTCGCGCTCGCGGTGCTGCTGGCGTTCGTCGTCCTCGCCGCTCTCCCGGGCGAGTGAGCCGGACCGGCGGTACGCTCGGGCGGCCGCCACGTCGAGTCGACCGGTGGCCGGGTGTCGAGGAGGTGGACCGTGCAACGGCTCTCGGGTCTGGACGCAGCGTTTCTCGCCCTCGAGACGCCCGCGGCGCACATGCACGTGGTGGGCGTCGCGGTGGTCGACCCGGCCACGGCGCCGCACGGCTTCTCCCACGAGACGATCCGGGCGTTGCTCGAGGCGCGCGTGCACCTGGTGCCTGCCTTCCGGCGGCGCCTCGTCGAGGTACCGCTCGGCCTGTCGGTTCCCATGTGGATCGAGGACCCCGACTTCGACCTCTCGTACCACCTGCGCCGGGCCGCGCTCCCCGCGCCGGGCGGGATCGCCGAGCTCGAGGGATTCGTCGCCGACGTCTCGAGCCGCCCACTCGACCGCCGCAAGCCCCTCTGGGAGGCGTACGTCGTGGAGGGACTCGAAGGCGGACACCAGGCCTTCGTCGCCAAGCTCCACCACTCGCTGATCGACGGCGCGTCCGGGGTGGAGATCCTGGCGACGTTGTTCGACCTCGCGGCCGATACGCCGGCGGCCCCGCCCGAGGCCCCCGAGCAGGACTGGACGCCGGATCGTGTGCCCGGTGAGTTGGAGATGCTGGGCCGCGCCGCCGGGGTGGTCATCACGCAACCGGCCCGGATCGTGCGCGCGGCGACGGGCCTCGGCCGCACCCTGCTGCGCGTGGCGCGACGCGACACGAGCACCCCGATCCAGGTGACCCTCCCGCTCGCGACCCCGCGCCTGTCGATGAATCGCATCATCACGCCCCAACGCGCCGTCGCGCTGGTGTCGGTGCCGCTGGCCGACGTCAAGGCGGTGAAGAACGCGCTCGGTGTCACCGTGAACGACGTCGTGCTCGGGGTGACGGCTGGTGCGCTGCGGAGCTACTTGCAGGGTCGCGACGAGCTCCCGGATCAGCCGTTGGTCGCGGCGGTACCGACCTCGGTACGGGCCGAGGGCGATCACGCGCACGGGAACCGGGTGTCGGCGATGTTCGCGTCCCTCCCGGTCGAGCTCGACGACCCCCTCGCCCGCATCGCGGAGATCGGGCGCTCGACCGCGGGTGCGAAGAGCGTGCACGAGATGGTCGGCGGCGCGACGCTCCAGGAGTGGGCCGAGCTGGCGGCGCCGGTCCTGTTCTCGCGCGCGATCCGCGCCGTACGCGCGATTGCGCATCGGTGAACGGATCCGACCGGTCATCAACGTGATCGTCTCCAACGTGCCCGGTCCGCCGTTCCCGCTGTACCTCGCCGGCGCCCGCCTCGTCGCGCTGCACCCGCTCGGGCCGATCTTCGACGACTGCGGGCTCAACGTCACCGTGATCTCGTACCTGGACCACGTCGAGTTCGGGTTCATCGCGTGCAGTGATCTCGTGCCCGACCTGGACGTCCTCGCGGACGCGGTCCCCGAGGCGCTCGCCGAGCTCGCGAAGGCGGCGACGCTCGAGGTGCCGGACTGAGCGCGATGCCCCCGGTCAGCTGGCGCGCACCGCAGCGACCCGTGCCTGGCGCGGCGTCTCCTCCTCCGACGGCGCGGTCGCGAAGATCCGTCCCAACCGAGCGCGCGTCCCCGAGAAACCCGACCAGGCGTCCTCGAACAGGAGGTAGCCGCCGAGCAGCACGGTGAGCGCCGCGGCCGTGACGATCAGCGGGAAGGACACCGCGGTGAAGCCGAAGGCGCCGAGGTAGACGAGCCAGCGGTCCCAGCGTCCCTGGGCGATGTACCCGGCGACGAGCACCGCGAGCTCGAGCGCCGTCGTGCCCAGGACCGCGACGATCCCGATGCACAGCCAGGTCGGACCGGGGAGCCCCTCGACGATCCCGTCGAAGGTGCCGAGCGACGCGAGCACGATGGCTCCGACGACGAGGATCGCGAGCAACAGTCGACCGGCCCAGGTCTGGGCACGCTTGGACGCGCGCCCGGTCCGGAGACACGTCACGAGGGTCGCCCAGCTCACCGCCGACCACATCAACCAGCGGCGGGCCCAGGGGACGCCGAGCTCGCTCATCGCGAGCCGGAAGATCTCGTCGGCGTCGGAGCGGTCCTGGAGCTCGATGAGCTGCGTCGCGGTCGGGTCCGCACCGGACTCGGCCACATCGGCCGGCGTCGGGTACACGGCGACGGACTCGACCGCGAACGAGTGGCACAGATAGTCGTGGAGCACCGCGGCCTTGGTGTAGTTGCCGTACCGCGGGAACAGCCACGTGAGCGAGCGGGGTACGGAGGCGAGGTCGGTCGTCATCGGGGACGTCGGGCTGGCGAGCACGAGCAGTCGGCCGACCTTCCCCCGGAACGTGCCCGTCCAGCTGAGCTCGGCGGACATCAACCAGTCGTAGGGGCTCGCGGGCCCGGCTTCGGTGAGCTGGATCGACTCGGGAACGAATGGCACTGCCCGGCACCCTTCTGTCCGCCGCTCCACCGAGCAGCGTAGCGAGAGCGTGCCGGGCGGGCGGAGCGTTCATCGGGTGTTCAGCCGGCGCGGTGCACGATGCGGTCATGACCACGACGGATACCGGATCCGAGTCGATCCGCCGGCTCCACGATCGGGCCCTGGCGCGCTGGTCCACGCCGCCGGACGCGGGCGGGGTTCACCGCCAGCCCTTCCACGTCGCACTGGCGCGCCGGGCCGTCGACGATGCCCACGACCCGGGGCGGCGCGACGAGGCCGTGGCCGAGCTGGTCCGGCTGGTCCACGGACGGGGCACGCCACTGCGGATGGCCTTCACCTATCTCCGGGGTCGCGAGCTGCGGCCCGGGTTCTTCGACGCGGCCTGCGCACTGCTCATGTCGGCGCTCGTCGAGATCTCGGCGCCGCCCGCGTCAGCGGATTGTCAGCCCTCGCGGCCCAACCTGTCCCCGGTTGCGGAGTGAAGCCGTAGCCGCCTGGAGGAGCAGGACGATGTCCGGTGGTCGCCCCACCACCGATCGGACACTCCTCCGATCTCTGCCCTCCGGGGTGCCGGTTCTCCCCCAGCGCCGGCGCCCCGGAGTGGCGTGTCATCGATCCGTGCACAGGGGATCAGGAGGTTCGAAATGGACGATCGCCCGATTCCCACGGCGCCGGACGAGCTCCGGCCGGGACATCCCGTGGAGGTCCTCGACCACTTCTGCTCGATCTGGTGTCGGGGGTTCGAACTCGCAGCATCGACCGGGGAGGGGTACCTGGTGCGGCGCTGCTCCGATCGGTGGGTGCTGCCGGTCCCATTCGACCCGACGCACGTCCGGCGCGCAGCCTGACCGGAGACCGTGCCGGTGTTCAACCGGTGTTCAGCTCCCCGCGCGTACGGTCGACGGGTGCCCCGCGATTCCCTGCGTCCACCCGGGTCGAGCGCGACCCCGGCCGGCCGGAGCTCCGTCCGGTGAAGGTCCTGATCATCGAGGACGACAAGCGCCTCGCCGCCACCGTCCGGCGCGGACTCGAGCAGGAGGGGTACGCGGTCGACATCGCGCTCGACGGCACGGACGGCCGCTGGATGGCGACCGAGCAGCGGTACGACGCGATCGTGCTCGACGTGATGCTGCCGGGCATGAACGGCTACCGGTTGTGTGCCGCACTTCGCGAGGCCGGCGACTGGACGCCGATCCTCATGCTGACGGCGAAGCACGGCGAGTACGACGAAGCCGAAGCGCTGGACACGGGTGCCGACGACTTCCTCACCAAGCCGTTCTCCTTCGTCGTGCTGCTCGCCCGGCTGCGTGCGCTGGTCCGTCGTGGGCGGGCCGAGCGTCCGACGGTGCTGGAGCTCGGCGACCTGACCCTCGACCCTGCGGCGCACCGGTGTCTGCGGGGCGACGCCGAGATCCCGCTCAGTCCTCGCGAGTTCTCGGTGTTCGAGTACCTGGCCCGCCGGTGTGGGACCGCGGTGAGCAAGCGCGAGCTCCTCGAGCACGTGTGGGACTTCGCGTTTCCAGGGTGACGACAACATCGTGGAGGTCTACGTGCGTCGGCTCCGGCGCAAGGTCGACGAGCCGTTCGGTCGCGCCACGATCCAGACGGTTCGGGGCGTCGGCTACCGCATCGACGTCGATGCGTAGGTGGCTCTCGACCGTCCGGGTTCGCACGACGATCTTCGCGACGGCGGTGGTCGCGAGCGCGCTCGTCATCGGATCGGTGCTGCTGGTCGCGAACCAGCATCGGTCGCTGGTCGCCGGTCTCGAGCGGAACGCCCGCAGCCGGGCCGCCGACGTCGCGAGTCTGGCTCACGCCGGTGACCTGCCCGCGACCCTGACCGCGGCGACCGAGGACGCCGCGTTCACCCAGGTCGTCACGACGGACGGGCACGTGGTCGCCGCCAGCCGCAACCTCAAGCGCGCGCCGCGCGTGATCGCAACGGTGCCGCCGACCGGCTCGACCGTCGTGATGACCCGCACGATCCCGTCGCTCGAGCAGGGCCGGTTCCGGATCGCCGCGGTCCGCGTGCCGACGCCGGACGGTCCGGTGGTCGTGGCGGCCGGCGACCGGTTCTCCAACGCGGACGACGCGATCCGCCACCTCGGGGAGTCGTTGGGCTTCGGGATCCTCGCCCTGGTGGCGCTCGTCGCGCTGGTGACGTGGCGCGTGACCGGCCGTGCGCTCCGCCCGGTCGAGGCAATACGTTCGGAGGTCGGCGAGATCGGGGAGGGCGAGCTCCACCGGCGCGTTCCCGTGCCCGCGAGCCACGACGAGGTCGGGCGACTGGCGCGGACGATGAACTCGATGCTCGCCCGTCTGGACGAGGCGGCCGAGCGTCAGCGGCGGTTCGTCTCGGATGCGTCGCACGAGCTGCAGAGCCCGCTCACATCGCTGCGCGCCCGGTTCGAGGTGGACCTCGCCTCGCGTACCGAGCCCGACTGGCGCCTGGCGGAGGCGGAGGCGCTGGCCGAGGTGATCGAGATGCAGCGGTTGGTCGACGATCTCCTCACGCTGGCCCGTCTCGACGCTCGCGTGGCCGACCCGGTGCGGGTGTCGGTCGACGTCGACGACCTCGTCATCCGCGAGGTCGAACACCTGCCCGTGAGGGCCGGCATCGCGCTCGACATCCACGAGGTCTCCGGCGGGCAGGTCCTCGGCGACCCGGACCAGCTCCGCCGCGCCATCCGGAATGTGCTTCACAACGCGGAGCGATACGCGCGGCGACGGATCGCGGTCTCGGTCGAAGAGTCCGAGACCGAGGTCGTGCTCCGGATCGTCGACGACGGTGACGGCATTCCGGCCGAGCACCGCGACCGCGTCTTCGAGCGGTTCGGGAGCATCGACGACGTGCGCACCCGAGGGTGTTCCAGCACGGGACTCGGTCTCGCGATCACCCGCGAGATCGTCGAGGCGCACGGCGGGACGATCTCGGTGGAGGACTGTGAGCCGGGAGCGGCCTTCGTCTTCCGGTTCCCCGTCGGCCGCGCGGCCGAGGGGACCGGGACGGGGGAGCGCGCTCCGGGTGCCGGGCGCTACACCGAGCGCTCGGGCGTCAGCCCGTAGACCAGCTCGCCGCTCGCGTCGGTGTCGTAGTACTCGACACCCTCGGTGACGTGGGGGTCGTCGGCCGCGAGGGAGACGGCGATCTTGTTGGCGGCGTTGCGGACGACGTCGAGCGCGAGCTCGGCGGTCTCGCGGGGGGTGAACGCCGCCGCGACGTCCTCCCGCAGCGTGTCGGCCGGCGTCGCGGGGTGCCAGAGCATCGTGTCGACGAGGCGCAACGCCGTCTTGTGTCGTGCCGGGATGTCACTGGCCTCGAAGGTGTCGATCCGGTCGTAGTAGTCGTCGCCGTATCCGTCGTTCGCCGCGCGCACGTTGCGCAGCGACTGGCACAAGCGGCAGTGGTGAGCCCGCGCGCCGCGCAACCGCACGACGTCGGTGGTCACCGGGTCCAGCGCGTCGAGCCTCGCGACCGAGCGCATGAACTCCTCGAGCGCGGGCCAGAGGGTGGTCGGTCTGGTCACGGCGGGCTCGAGCCCGTGGCCGGTCAGCGTGCGCCAGACCGCGGCGAGGCGACTCCCGAGGTCGAGGACGTAGAGCACCTGCACCAGCTCGAACGCCCGGGTCCCGAGCGCCTGCGTCGCGGCGCCCCGCTTCGCGCCGTCGACCGCACCGACGTCGACGACGAACTGCTCCGCGAACTCGGCCACCGCCGGGTCGAGCACGGCCGCCGGCGCGGGCGGCAGCGCCGGGAGGTCGCGGGAATCGACGCCGAGCGCGTCCCTGACCACCTCGGCGAGCGCGACCGCGGTCCCGACACCGAGCGGAACGGTGATGCTCGCCAGCACCGCGCTCCACGCCGCGTAGGGCTCGGGCGCGAGAACCGCCAGTGAGGGTGTGGACCCCGATGCTCCGGTCACGGGCCGCCAACCTAGACCCACGTGGGTGCCCGCGTCCGCGGGTCGGTGGCTCGAGCGGCGGCGCGCGACGGACGCCTACGGCGGACGATGGTCGAAGACGCGCGCACGCCCGACGACGTCGCGGTCGACTCCTGGACGGACTTCGCGGCGCGGATCGACCGCCTCGGCTGCCGACTCGACGAGCTCGGGCTCCCCGGCGTCCTCGCGGATCCGGCCGGCCGCGCCGCTGGTGCCCGCCACCTCGCGCGCCAGACGGCGCTCGCGCTCACCGAGCAGCTGGACCAGTCCGATCCTCGCCAGCCGCGCCTCATGCGCTACGAGCTCCCGTGGTCGCAGTGGGGAGCGCCGACGCACCACCCCGCGCGTCGTTCCCGTCCGTGTTCGGTCAGCCCGGCCAGCGGTTCACACGTGGCTCGCATCGCGTCGCGTTGGAGATCCTCGGACTGCTCGATCAGCGCACCGAGCGCCTGTGCGTCGAGAGACATGCGTGACTCCTCTCTTCGGGGTTCACGAATGGTTCGGCGCCGGAGTGCGCAACCGATGGAGGGAATTTCCGACGGTCGGACCGGCCGCCGGCTACCGCCGTTGCGCGTCCACTCGCGCCGGCCGCTCGTCGGGCTCGGTGGTCAGGTCGATCACGGCTGAGCCCGGGCGGCGGCGTGCAGGCGTCGCGACCAGCCGAAGTTGCAGCTCGCGCCACAGATCGCGATACGCGATCGCCGGCGCGGTGGCGCGTCCCGTCGGAAGGAGGGGTGCGCGGAGGCGCGCCATGTTCTCGACTGCGACCGACGCGGGGATCACGGTGTCGAGCATCGACGGTCCGAACGCGGAGAGCCCGGACACCAGCTCGCGGTGGACGCGCTTGCGGCGGTCGACCATGGACAGGAACCCGAGTGTCGGCTTGTCGCGGAGCCGCCGGTCGGCGCGCACGTACCCGGTCATCTGCTCGAACGCGCGTATCGGCAGCACCGAGGGCACGACCGGCACGAGGACGGCGTCGCAGGCGCGCACGGCACTCTCGTTCGCGAGCGTGATACCCGGTGCACAGTCGATGAAGACGACCTCGTAGCGATCGCGCAGGGGCCGGAGCATCTCGGACAGTCGCCGGCGAGGCTTCCCGCGTGCGGCGAGATCCAGGTCGAGATGTCGGAGCGAGAAGTCGGCCGGGACGATGTCGATCCCGAGCCACGGCGTGCGCGCGACCGCCTTCTTGAGCGAGTAGTCCTTCGTCGCGATGCGGCGGGCGCCGCCCCGCACGCGGTCGTCGGCGCCGAGGGTGTAGGTCGCGCCGCCCTGGGGATCGAGGTCGACCACCAGGGTACGGAGATCACACGACGCGGCCTGGGTCGCGAGGTTCACTGCGGCCGAGGTCTTCCCGACCCCGCCCTTGACGCTCAGGAGCGCGATGGTCAGAGCCACCGACGCACCGGCTTGCGGTCCAGGCGATCCCACGCTGTGCGCCATCGATCGCGATCCGATCGATCCGTCGCCTCCGCGATCCCCGCGGCGCGTCCGCACGCGAAGGCGAGCTGCGGGCTCCGGGCCCCGAGCTCGCGGAGGCGCGTCACGAGCACGCGGGTGTCGTTGAGTGCGCCGAGCTCGTCCTGGACCGACCGGAGTCGCCGCGCCATCCTGGCGGCGGGCTTTCCGAACTCGCGCTCGAGGAGCTCGCAGGTGTACCGGCATCGCTTGGCGAGGATCCGGACGCGATGCAGCTCGCCGGCGCGCGGTGCCGGTCCGAGCTCGTCGACCGCGGTGGCCAGCTTGCGCCAGCGCTTTCGCACGATCGGCGCCAGGCGACGGCGGGCCGCATCGTCGGCCTGCGGCGCGGTCGCCGGGTTCCGGGCGAACTCGTCGAGCGAACGCAGGAGGTCGTCGCAGCGCGGGGAGCCGACCATCACCTGCAGGCGGGTCGCGGCCTCGTCGCGATCCTGCTCCAGGGCGTCGGTGACCATCGGGTCGGCGCCGAGGTCCGCGAGCATCGGGATCATCACGTCGAGGTCACGGATCGCGCCCAGCGCGTCCATCATCCAACGCAGCTCGCCCCGCAGGCCCCCGACAGAGCCCGGCACGAAGATGGTGGGTCCGAGATCCAGCGTGCTCTGCGCGCGCCGGATCGTGACCCGGGCCTGGTGGACGGCGTCGCCGGTCACGTCGACGGCGAGCTCGGAGCACCAGACCCGCAGCTCGGCGGCGGTCAGGACCAGGGCGTCGCGCACGACCGCCCGCGCGGTGTGTCGGGTCCGGCCCGCGAGCGTCGTCGAATCCTCGTGCCGGTTCGCCACGGTCACGAGCGCATCGTGACACGCGACCCCGATCGATGCTCGGTGGGAGCCCTCCCCGGCCCGCGACGGCGCCGTCGACCGTGCGCTCCGACAGCCTGTACGGTGCCGAACGCCCCCTGTCCCTGCGAACCCGGGAGATTCCACCGTGCAGATCCACGACACGTTGTTCATCGGCGGCGAGTACGTGAAGCCCGAGAGCGGCGACGTGATCGACGTCGTGTCGCCACATTCCGAGGAGGTCATCGGGCAGGTCCCCGACGCTTCGCCGGACGACATCGACAAGGCCGTGGCTGCGGCGCGCCAGGCGTTCGACCACGGCCCGTGGCCCACGATGGCTCCACAGGAGCGGGGCGAAGCCATCGGCCGTCTGAGCGCCGCCCTCCAGGCCCGGGCCGAGCCGATCGCCGACCTCATCTCGAGCCAGAACGGTTCGCCGAAGTCCTGGTCGATCATGGGTCAGGTCTTCTCGAGCACGATGGTCCTCGACGCGTACGCGAACTACACGAAGACCTACCCGTACGTCGATCACCGCACCGGCGCGCTCGGCGGCCGGGTCCAGGTGCGCCGGGCGCCGGTCGGAGTCGCCGCGGGCATCATCCCCTGGAACGTCCCGCTGTTCATCATGGCGCTCAAGCTCGGCCCGGCCATGGCCGCGGGCGTGCCGATGGTGATCAAGCCCGCACCCGAGACACCGCTCGACGCCTACCTGTTCGCGGAAGCCGTCATCGAGGCCGACCTCCCGCCCGGGGTGATCAACATCGTGCCGGCGGGTCGCGAGCACGCGGAACACATCCTGCGCCACCCCGGGATCGACAAGGTGAGCTTCACTGGCTCGAGCGCGGTGGGCAAGCACATCGCGGCGGTGTGCGGCGAGCAGCTCAAGCGCGTGACGCTCGAGCTCGGCGGCAAGTCGGCGGCGATCGTCCTCGACGACGTCGTGCTCGAGGACGCGCTGCTCGACGAGATGATCATGTCGGGACTGATGAACAACGGTCAGGTGTGCGGTGCGCAGTCGCGCATCCTCGCGCCGAGGGCGCGCTACGAGGAGGTCGTCGACGCGCTGGCGGCGAAGGTGGGTGATCTCCACGTCGGCGATCCGCTCGACCTCACCACCCAGGTCGGCCCGCTCGTCGCCGAGCGCCAGCGCACCCGGGTCGAGGGCTACATCGAGGCGGGCAAGGCCGCGGGCAGCGCGCGTCGCCGTCGGCGGGGAGCGTCCCTCGCAGGAGACGGGTTGGTACGTGGCACCCACGGTCTTCGCCGACGTCGACAACAGCATGACGATCGCCCGCGAGGAGATCTTCGGACCCGTGCTGTCGGTCATTCCCTACGACGGGGAGGACGAGGCGGTCCAGATCGCGAACGACAGCGACTACGGGCTGTGCGGATCGGTGTGGACGGCCGACGCGGAGCACGGAGCGGAGGTCGGCGCACGCGTCCGGACCGGGGTCGTGGCGGTCAACGCCTCCACGATCCTCGACTTCAACGCACCGTTCGGCGGGTTCAAGCAGTCCGGCATCGGTCGGGAGCTGGGCCCCGAGGGGATCGACCCCTACACGGAGCTGCAGACGATCATCCTGCCCGCCTGACGGCGAGCCCGGCGGCGGCCGTCGCTGACCGTGATCGGACGTCGGACGGCCCGGGGCAATGAGGGAATCCCCATTCCCACTGCTCCGGGCCGTTCGACATTTCCGAGTCCCGACGGGGCCGGTCCGAGAGATGCGGACCCGCCGGAGCTGCTGCGGTTCCCCGATGCTTCGGCGTGACCACCCCGCGTGACGAGGGCCAGGGTTTACCGAAGTTCAGCGCATCGCGTGGTGGACCGCCGACCCCGCGTGACACTGTCTCGGCGAGAGAGCGTCCGCGCGCGAGCGCGTTCACGGGGACTCAAGGAGCACGGTGAACCTCAAAGAGGCAGCGAACCGTCTCGGCGTCCACTACCAGACCGCGTACAAGTGGGTGCGGGGCGGCACACTGACCGCGATCAGGGTCGGCGGCCGGTACGAGGTGTCCGACGCCGCCGTCGAGCGCTTCGCGTCCCGCCGCGAAGCCGCGCGACGCGAGCCGCCGACCGCGGCCGAGCACGAGCCGGGAACCGCCGGACCGACGGCGGAGGACGTGCTCGAGGAGTTGGAGGCGATGGCCACCGACCCGTTCGTGAGCACGCGATCCATTGCCGGATTCGTCGCTCGACGCGGCGCCGAGCTGTTCGGCGATCTCTGCGTCGTCATGTGCTTCGACCGGGACGGCACGCCGACGCTGCAGGTCGTCGACCACCCGAGCCCGGCGCACGCGTCGTTGATCACCGCGGCCATCGAGACGGTGGGGAGCGCGACCCAGAGTCCGGGCTTCGCGTTCACCGCCTACGCGCACGAAGCGGTCACGCGACTGTCTCACGTGCCCCAGGACGTGCTCCGGGACCTCTTGCGTCCTCAGCTCCGCCAGCATCTCGCGCTCAATCCGATCCGTTCGTTGCTCGCGGTCCCGGTCTCCGCAGGTGGGGTGGCGCGGGGCTCGGTCACCTTCGCGCGGAGCCGGCCCGATCAGCCCCACACCGACGCCGAGGTCGATGTCGCCGTCGAGATGAGCGCGCGGGTCGGTCGGCTGCTCGAGGCCGCCGGGGACGTCGAGCTGGCGGTCGCGGCACGTGAGGACCTCGTCCGCGCGCTCGGGCACCACCTGAATGGGCGCCGGCCCGCAACCTTGCCCGAGGCCGCTCGCGTCGCGCGATCGCTCGTCGACGCGAGCGGCGAGATCGAGTTGCCGCTCGCGATCCTGGACGCGCAGCTGCGGATCCTCGCGACCAACCGCGCGTTCCGGACGATCCGTGGTGAACCGGCGTCGGCCGTGGGCGAGGAGTGGACATCCCTGACGCACCCCGAGCACCGAACCGCGGACCGCGCCTCCTTCGACCGGCTGCTGTCGGGTGAGCTCGACTACCTCGACAGCAAGATCCGTCGGATCGTGCCCGACGGCCGCGAGTTCGTCTACATGTCGCACCGGGCGGCGGTCCGCGCGGCCGATGCGTCGCTCCGGTACGTGATCACCGTGGCGCGCCCGCTGCGGCTCCCGGAGGCCGACTACTCGAGCGTCGCCCCGGCGCCCTACCGCGCCCCCGCCGGGCTCGAGGATCACCGGGCCGCCGGCTGATCCCGTGCCCGGGGTCGGTTCGTGCCCCGGGCGCGTTTCTCCGAAGTTCAGCGCGGCCTACATCCCGGTGTGCCCCGGTCGATTCCTGAGCCATGGCAACGGCCCTGATGGATGCGCCGGTCACGGCTCCGTCCGGGGCGGGCCCGGTGCTGACCGAGGCCCGACTCGGGGGGATCCGCCACGAGGCGACCCCGACGCTCGAGGCCGTGGACCGCCGACGCGCCCAGCTCTGGACGGTGGCGTTCTCCGGCCTGGTGTGCCTGGCCGCCAGCATCGCCCTCCTGGCGTCGGCCGACGGGAACGATCTCGGGCTCGCGAACACCGTCGCGTTCCGGGTGGGAACCGTGGTCCTCGTGCTCGCGCTCGCCGCCTACGTGATGGAGAAGGAGCACCACCTCCGACGGGTCGCGCAGATGCTCATCACCGAGCGGGTCGAGGCCACCGCGATGGCCGACCGCATCAAGGAGCTCGAGGCGCTCCATGCCGTCGGCACCGCGATGAACTCCGTGATGGTGCTCGAAGAGGTCCTCAAGATCATCCTGACGAGCGCGGTCGAGCTCCTCGAGCCGATGAGCGGGTCGATCATGCTCCTGGAGGGCACCGAGACGCTGGCCGCGGTGTGCGCGGTCGGCGACACCTCGGGAGATCGCACCCGCGCCCGGGTCGGCGAGGGACTGGCCGGGCGCGTCGCGCTCCAACGCGTGCCGATCCTGGTCTCGGGGCATGCACCCGATGGCCATCTCGTCCCGTCCGAGAGCGCGGTCTGCGTCCCGCTCATTCACCGGGATCAGCTCCTCGGAGTCCTGAACCTGAGCGGCTCCCAGCAGCGCGTGTACAACGACCTCGACCTCCAGTCGGCGTCGCTCTTCGCGGACCACGCGGCAATCGCGATCGCGCACGCACGCCTCGACGACTCCGAGCGTGCACTCTCGGCGCGCCTGTCGGCCGCGCTCGCCCGCTGACGCCGACGCCGCACCCGGTCACCGTACGGCGCGGCGCTTGCGCTCCAGGAGAGCGTGTTCGGCGGCGTTGTGGGTGAGCGCGGCGGCGCGGGCGTAGGCCGCCCGGGCCTCCGCCGCGCGCCCGGCACGCGCCAAGAGGTCCGCGTGTACGGCGTGGAAGAGGTGGTAGCCGTCGAGATCGAGCTGGTCGACGACAGCCAGCGCGGCGTCGGGTCCGGAGATCTCTGCGAGCGCGACCGCGCGGTTCAACGCCACGACGGGGCTCGGCGCCACGGCGAGGAGCTGGTCGTAGAGCGCCAGGATCTGGTGCCAGTCGGTCGCGACCACCGTCGGCGCGTCGCTGTGCACCGCCTGGATCGCGGCCTGGAGCTGATACGGGCCGGGCCGGTTGCGACGCAGGCATTGGCGGACCAGGTCCTGCCCCTCCATCACGAGCGCGCCGTCCCACGCGGTTCGGTCCTGGTCGGGGAGGAGCACCACCGAGCCGTCGGGTGTGATGCGGGCCCCGCGCCGGGACTCGGACAGGAGGAGGAGGGCGAGCAGTCCGAGGACTTCCGGCTCGTCCGGCATCAGCTCGGCGAGCAAGCGGGCCAGGCGGATCGCCTCGGTGGCGAGCTCGGCGCGGATCAGGTCGTCACCCGCCGTCGCGGTGTAGCCCTCGTTGAAGATGAGGTAGAGGACGGCCAGCACGGGCGGGAGCCGGCTCGCCAGCTCCGCCTCGCCCGGGACGCGGTAAGGGATCCGCGCGTCGCGGATCTTGCGCTTGGCGCGCACGAGCCGCTTGGCCATCGTCGGTTCGGGTACGAGGAACGCCCGCGCGATGTCAGGGGTTTCGAGCCCGCCGAGGAGCCGGAGCGTCAGCG
Source organism: uncultured Acidimicrobiia bacterium (assembly GCA_963752335.1). Lineage (GTDB taxonomy): Bacteria > Actinomycetota > Acidimicrobiia > IMCC26256 > JAENVU01 > JAENVU01. Next base: position 191,041 of record CAVVXW010000004.1, read on the forward strand.
CGATCTGCGCCTCGGGCGCGAGCGCCGGGTGGCAGCACGTGAAGACGAGGCGGAGGCGGTCGTCGGTCACTGCGCCCTCCGGGTCGGCGGGATCGGCCTGCTCGTGCAGGAGCGCCGCTTGGGCGTGGCGGTCGTGGCGGGAGCTCTCGCGGCGGAGACGGTCGATCGCCCGGTTGCGAGCGGTGGTGGTGAGCCAGGCCCCGGGGTTCGGGGGGAGCCCGCTCACCGCCCACCGCTCGCTCGCGATCACGAACGCCTCCTGGGCCATCTCCTCGGCGAGGTCGATGTCGCCGAAGCTCCGGACCAGGGTCGCGACGACCCGACCGGACTCCTCGCGGAAGATCTGGTCGAGTGGGACCGCGTCCGCGCCGGGCACGGTGGGCCTAGCCCTCGGGCTCACCCTGGAAGGGACGGACCTCGACCGGGCCCATACAGGCCTCCGAGCCCTTGGCCGCCCAGTCGAGCGCGGCGTCGAGGTGCGGTGCCTCGATGACCCAGAAGCCGCCGAGGTACTCCTTGCTCTCGGCGAACGGGCCGTCGGTCGTGACGGTTTGGCCATCCTCGCGTCGCACGACGGTCGCGATGTCGGGGGCCTCGAGGCCGCCGGCGAACACCCAGGCACCGCGGGCCTGGAGCTCGGCGTTGAAGGCGTCGACCTGGGCGAAGGCCTTCTGCATCTCGTCGGGCGGCGGGGGTGGGGTGTCGGGGCTGTGATGCACGGCGAGCAGGTACTGGGTCATGGTCTGATTCCTTTCGGGTCGGGTGCAGCGTGTCAGTCGGAGAGTCGGGATGCGAGTGCGGGGATGACGATCGCCGCCGCGATCACGTGCGTGAGGCCGAGGGTGGAGCGCGTGGCCACGGTGGCGGCGGCGATCACGTCCGGCACGATCGAGAGCGCCGTGAGCGCGACGGTCGTGACGACGAACGTGCGCTGCGGGTTCCGGGCCCGACGCGCGAGCACGGTCGCGAGGATCGTGCCGATCACCGCGCCGAGCGCGGTGAGCTGGGCGAACCCGAGGACGGGGATGGTCTTGGCGGACACCGTCAGCGGAATGTCCACAGCACGGGCGATCGCGGCGGCGGCCGTGGTCGCGGCCGCGGCGACGAGTCCCGAGACAGCACCCGTGCGCACGAGGCGACGGGACGATCGGGTGGGTGTGCCGGCCACCGCCAGGTTCGCGGTGGTGGGGAACGGAGCGGTGGTCGTCATGGGTGATCCTCTCGTGGCTGCCGGCCCGATGCCGGCGTTCATCACCACGACGAACGCCTGACGCCGCAGAGGACAGGGCCCGGGAATTTTCTCCATGATCCTTTCCGGCGGACAGGAGGCTTCCCGTCCTTTGCGGGGGTGAGGGGGGTAGCTTCGGGTCCGGACTCGTACCGTCGGCCGAGTCGCACTCACCGGGCCGACGGGGGAAAGGTGGCCGCCGTGTCGAACCCCAACGCCGAAGGCCGGCTCCACGTCGTGATCGCCGTGGACGGCTCCGAGGCGGCAGCTGCCGCCGCGGCAGCCGCGTCGCGACTGTTGCCGGCCGACGGCGAGTTCTCGCTCGTCACCGTGATCGAACCCGAGCTCGACCCGATGGCAGACGCGGGTGGGTTCGAGGGTCCGGTGATGAGCGAGCAGGAGGCCCACGACCGGTACCGGGAGTCGGTCGTGGGCGCCGAGGGTGCACTCGCCGCGGCGGCGCGTGCGTTCGGGTCTCGCCCGCTCCACCAGGAAGTGCTCGAACGGAGCTACGGCTCGGTCGCGGACTGCGTCTGCGCGCACGCCGCCGAGGTCGACGCCGACATCATCGTCGTGGGCTCGCACGGCCACAGCGCCCTCGCGGACGTCCTGCTCGGATCGGTGACGAGCGCGTTGCTGCACCACTGCCCGCGTCCCGTTCTGGTCGTTCCCCGGGACCGTGATGCGCGATGAACGCACCGGTCGAGCTCCTCACGGATGTCGCCGGAGCGCGTGTTTGAACGTCGGTACGACCGGGTACCTCGCGCCGTGAGCACCGGACGGTGACCCGACGGCCGCTCGATCCGTCGCGCCACCCCGAGGTTCACCCGCGCCTCCGGCTCGCTCGAACCGGACGGCTCGGACCAGTGGATGCCGTCGGCCCCACCCGCATTTCGTGCCCCCAGACGGTACGGGTGCGGGCCGCGGCGTCCACGCGCGGAGGTCACGCATGCAGCACGTGGTGGCACCGGGGGTGAACGGTCGCGGCCGGGTTCGCCGCGCCGGTCGGTACCGGGCGGGTTGGAAGACCTGGATCGTGCTCGGCCTCGCGCTGGTGCCCGCCGCCCTGGGCTGCGTCCCGGCCCCCCGGCTCACGGTGTCGGCCGCGCAGTCGGGCCTGTCCATCCCGTGGGACGTCGCGTGGACCCCCAGCGGGAACCAGATGCTCTACACCGAGCGCCCCTACGGCCTCACCATCGTCGGTGGCAACCAACCGCTGCTGCACTGGAAGCCGGCTGATCTCCTCGTGGCGAGCGAGGCCGGGATGATGAGTCTCGCGGTCGCACCCGACTTCGCCGCCTCACGACGCATCTTCGTGTGCTTCGCGTCCACGCTGGGTCCCGACGTGCGGATCGCGCGCCTCACGCTCTCGCCGTACCTCCTCACCGTCGAGCACCGGACCGACGTCCTGAGCGGGATCCCGGTCAACGCCGAGGGTGAGCTCGGTCGCCATTCGGGGTGCCGGCTGAAGTTCGGCCCGGACGGGTACCTGTGGGTCGGGACCGGCGACGCCGCGGTGGGCACCGCTCCCCAGGACCCCACGTCGCTCGCGGGCAAGGTGCTGCGCATCGACCAGAACGGAGCGCCCGCGCCCGGGAACATGGGAGCCCCGTTCGACTCCCGGATCGAGTCCTACGGACACCGCAACGTGCAGGGCCTCGCCTTCCGCGGCGGTCAGGCCTTCGACGTCGAGCACGGGCCGGGGTGCGACGACGAGGTCAACCTGTTGCGCACCGGTGGCAACTACGGGTGGGATCCCGTGCCGCGGACCTTCGGTGACCCGGCGTACAACGAAGAGGTGCCGATGACCGACACCGTGCGCTACCCCTTCGCGGTCCGGGCGACGTGGTCCTCGGGCTGTCCGACGATCGCGCCGTCGGGCGCGACGTTCGTGAACGGACCGCAGTGGGGTTACTGGAACGGCGGGCTGGTCATGGCCGTGCTCAAGGACACCCACCTGCGGATGCTGCGGATCTCCTCCGACGGCCTGCACGTCACGGCTGGATCCTTCGCCCTCACCGACCACGGCCGGCTGCGAACCCCGGCGGTCGGACCCGACGGCGCGCTGTACGTCACGACCTCGAATGGGGCGGACGACGCGATCCTGCGCGTCCAGCCGTCGTCGGTCACCGGCGGCTGAGACGCCTGCCGCCGGACCGTTTCGGCGTGCGCCGCACGGGGAACGGATCACGATCACCGGAGGTGGTGGCGATGAAGGACCAGACCGGATTCGGGTCGGAGTCGCCGTCCATGCCCGACTCCTACGTGCAGGGTGAGGCGGTGACGTTGCTGACGCTCCTCGACCAGATGGACGACCGCGGGTTCACCGGCCAGTTCGACCAGCGCGACGGCCGGGTGCGCTGCCTCACCTGTCGCGAGACGAGCGACGCGGACGCCGTGCCCGTGTGTGACCTGCGGCGGCTCGAGGGTGCCTCCGATCCCTCCGACATGCTGGCGGTCGTCGCGATGCGGTGTCCGCGCTGTTCCGCGAAGGGAACGCTCACGCTCTCGTTCGGCCCCGAGGCGTCGCCCGGCGAGGACGCCGTGCTGCGCGCCCTGCGCGAACCCGACCCGGACTGCTGACACCCCGGTCGCTTCACCGACGGCCTGATCGAGGGGCGAGGGGCGGTCCGCGATGTCGGGCTCGACCGGTTGCAGGCCGAGGGCGCTGGTTCGGATGCACCGCTTCCCGGGCGGGTGAGCCGTATCGTCGAGGAGCTGGCGTCGGAGGCGAGCGACGGCGTGGCGGTGCTCGCCATCAGATGAGAGCTCGGGTTGACTCGTATGGGGGCATCGTGATCGAGGTCCAGAGGAAAGCGGGCGGCGACCCCGTCGTCGTGCTCAACGGGGAGCCCGTCGGACGCGTGGTCGAGGCGATCGGACCGATCGGATCGCTCCCGGTCGAGCCATGAGCCCGGACCGCAGCTTCCCGGCAGTCGCGGCATCGATCGCCGACGCCCGCGCGTTCGTGCTCGGCGCACTCCCGCCGCTGCCTGGTTCGATCGGTGCGGTGGTCGCCCTGCTCACGTCGGAGCTGGCGACGAACGCCGTGAAGTACGGCGGCGCCCGGTTCACATTGCACGTCACGCCGACCGACGGCGCCGTCCGGGTGGAGGTCGCCGATCCGAGTGACCGGACGCCGATCGTGCGGACCCCGGAGCCCATGGACCCGAGCGGTCGCGGGCTGCAGATCGTCGCCGACCTCGCCGACAGCTGGGGCGTGTCCCGAGACGGTGAGGACGGAAAGGTCGTGTGGTTCGAGCTCGGCATCGAAGACGCCGAACGCGAGCGCTGACCCTGCCGGCGCGGTGAGGGTGCGCATGTTTCTCGTCGCCGCGCGGTCGGGAATGCCCGCGGTACTCGGCGTCGGACTCCAGGAGGCTCCGGAGTCATGGATCGTGGTTCGGTGCAACACGGGGCGCGGCTCGACGACGACCTCGCCGCGGGGGTCGACGAGATCTTGCAGGGTGGATCGGGCGTCGATCGCGACGACCAGGCGCCGGAGTTGCCGGTCGAGGGTGAGTTGATCGCCGAAGGCGTGAACCTCGGGGTCGGCCCGCGGGAGGAGACGGAGGAACCGGTGGGCTCCCTCAGCCCTCACGCGGCGCGACGGCGCAGCGAGCTCGCGCGGTTCCTGATCCCGGCGCTGTTTCCCGCCGATGGTGCGACGATCGTCGGCGCGGCGCAGGCGGGTGGCGCCCCGGACGAGATCCTGGTGCTCCTGGGCGGCCTCGACCCTCGATCGAGGTTCTCGACCGTCGGCGAGGTCTGGCGCGCGGTCGGTGGAACGACCGAGGACCGACCGGCCGACGCCTCACCGAGCTCCGTTTCGGGCCTCGGGACCGGACCCGGCGCGACCGGCGCCGTGGGAGGATCGCCAGGGGCGACCCCGCCGGCCGAGCCGCGAGAAGGCGGGCTCGATCTTCTCCTCGAGGTCGCCCGGCTCGTGCAACTGACGATCGGGTTGAGCCTGGTGCCGTTGCGGATCGGTCGTGCCGTGGCGCGCGAGATCGTCCACGGGTTCCGCCCGCGTCGCTGAGCGCGCGCCGCCGCCCCGGTTCCGACGGCGCAGGTTCAGCCCCAGGTTTCACGCGCGGACGGAGGGAACGAAGCCCAGGACGAGAGGAGCGGCCATGGAGAGCGCGCGTGCACGTCAGTCTGGTGAGCTGATCGCCGTCTTCCCGACGCCCGAGGCGGCACGCCGTGCCGCCGAGCGACTTGGTCCAGCCCGACTCGGCGTCGTCGTCGTCGTCGACGAGTCGCTCGCTGCCGTCGCCCGGGGCGAGATGGCCGAGGAGCTGGACCACACGTGGGGCGGAGGCCTGCTCGGCACCTTCGTCACCGACGAGATGGCCCGGCCCGCCCTGCTGCTCGCCGGAGTGCTCGCCCTCGTGGGCGCCGCGATCGGCGCGGGCCTGACCGTCGCGATCGCGTCGGCGCCCGCCGCGTGGTGGGCCCGGGCCGTGGTCGGTGGGGCGGTCGGGGGCCTCTTCCTCGGTGCCGTCGGCGCGATCGTCGGTGGGGGGATGGGGTCCCGGGATCCGTCCGAGGACGTCGGGTCCGGGCACGAGGCGGCCGTCCGCGTCCGCGGGGAGACCGCCGCGACGGTCGCGCAGCTGCGGTTGCTGCACCCCGTGCGGATCGACCGGTTCCTCGACGGGCAGTACCAGGAGACCATCGCCGGCGAGACGCCGCCGGCCGCGCACCGGCTCGGCCACGGCATCGCCGATCCGACATCGCGCTCGACGGCGGCCGAGGACACGGACGACGGGCGACCAGGACGGTGGCCGGGGGCCTCCCCGCGGGCGAAGAGCGACGACGCGAACGCGACTGCGTCGGCGTGGTCGGGGGGCTCGGACGCCTGGACGGTGCCTCGTGCGGTCAGGCCCCTCCCCGCACCATGACCGGCGATGCGCCGCACGGTTCGGGCGGGACCGTGCATGAATCTGCGGGCGGGCGGGTAGAGCTGCGCCAGCGCACGATCAGGCCCTGCGCCGTGCTGTTCCGAGGGGGAGCTCGTGGAGACGACATCGGTGTCGACGACCCAGATCACGGCGGTCGCCGATCTGGCGCGCCCGTCCCCGGGCGTGTCCGGCGACACGGGGACGCCGCGGCGGCGTCGCCGACGGGATCCGCTGCCGCGCATCCGCAAACCGCCGTCCTGGTACTCGTCCGCGGCGTGCGCGGACAAGGCCGCGCTGTTCTTCCCCGCGCCGGACGAGCGCGCCGGTGCTCGGGCGCGGCGCGAAGGCCGGGCGCGCCGGGTCTGCCGGACCTGTCCGGTGATGGAGCAGTGCCGGGCCTGGGCCCGGGCGAACCGCGAGTACGGCTACTGGGGCGGCGAGACCGAGTCCGAACGCAGCCGTGCCGGATTCGGTCCGGCGCCCATCCCGCGCGCCCGCCGCAGTCCCGAGGCGGCGACGCACGCGCTCGAGCGGGTGACCGCGGGGAAGTCGCGCTGAATCACCGCCGCGCGCGGCAAGTGTCCGACGCCTCGCGCGGGCCACCGCGACCGGAGCGAGCCGCCCGGCCACGAACCACCGTCTCCCGCCGTGGCCACCCGACGGCGAACTCGCCCCGTTTGCCGGGTGGGCCTCGCGGGTACCGGCAGGGCAGTGACGACCGTGAGCGACGAGGAGCGCACGATGAGCGACATCTGGATCTGGACCGTCCGGGCCACGGACCCGGCCGCGGCGGCGGGTCGGCCGGACCTCGGCGGGTATCGCGTCGAGGCGAACGACGGGCACATCGGCGAGGTCGACGAAGCCGTGTTCGACGCGGGCTCGGGGTGCCTGATCGTCGACACCGGGTTCTGGATCTTCGGCAAGCGCCGCATGATCCCCGCGGGCACGGTCGAGCGGATCGACGACGAGGCCCGCGAGATCCATCTCTCGTGTCCGAAGTCTGCGGTGAGGGAGGCGCCGGATTACGAGCCCCACCGCGCCGGGGACCCCGAGCACCGGCGTGCGGTCGAAGGCGCATTCGACCCGTCGCGCGACGCGGGGATGCAGGGCGACCCGATCGGCCCGCAGCCGGGGCCCGGCCGCTGAGCGACCGGCGCTCGTGCACCTGGAGCCCGACGGGCAGCACCACCCGCAGCTCCTGCAACAGCCCGTAGTACCGCTCGCGGAGCTCCTCCTCGGCGCGGGCGGGACCAGGGGGGACCGTCGACGGCTCCGGGCCGGGCCGGGCGGTCATCGACCGACCGGCGTCAGGTGGTGGCAGCAAGCCCGTCGCATGCCGCGAGGACGCGGTCGACGTCGCTCGCCTCGCCGTCGCCGATCCAGGTTCCCTGCACGACGCCGTCCTTGTCGACGACCACGTATCCCGGGCGCTGGTCGACGGCGAAGGCCTCGGCGATCGACCCGTCCTCGTCGGCGAGCAGCGTCAGCGCATCGAGCGGGATCGACCCGGCCCGTTCGCGCACGGCCCTCGCGGTGTCGTGCACCACGGCCAGGACCTGCACACGGCGGTGCCCGAAGTCCACGAGGCGACGGTCGAACTCGGCCAGCAGGGCATCGGCGGTGTCGCGCGTCGGGAACACGAGCACCAGGGCCACCTTGTCGAGGAAGGACGCGCGTCCGAGCGTCTGGCCGTGGCTCGATGGCGCACGGAAGTCGGGCGCCGCCGTGCCGGTCAGGTTCTGCATGGGGGTCATGGACACCTCGTGGATCTCGGGCGAGGTCGGTTCTGGCTCATCTCTACCCCGACCGGTCGCGCCTCAATCCGCGCCGGCTTTGCCCCCGGGGCGTGGCTGGAGCACCATGCCCGGTTCCGGACGGCCTTTGGGGAGGACCACGGAATGCGGAGTCGGCTCGCGTCGGTGTGGGTGATCGTGACGGTGGTCCTCGGGACCACCCTGGTGGGGTGCGGGAGCGACGGGTCGGGCAACACCGCGTGCGGCCACGAGGAGGCCGCCGACCACGTCGAGACGATCCGGGTGCCGCAGGATCACGACACGATCCAGGCCGCGGTCTGCGCGTCGCACCGCGGCGACCTCGTGCTCGTGAGCCCCGGCGTGTACCGCGAGGCGGTCGACGTGACCACGCCCGACCTCACCATCCGCGGCACGGACCGCAACCGGGTGATCCTGGACGGCGGGTTCACGAAGGAGAACGGCATCCGGGTCCTCGACACCGACGGTGTCGTGGTGGAGAACATGACCGCACGCAACTTCGTCAGCAACGGCTTCTACTGGACGGGATCGGACTACTACCGCGGCTCGTACCTCACCGCGTATCGCAACGGCGACTACGGCATCTACGCGTTCGACGCGTACCACGGTCAACTCGACCACAGCTATGGCGGTGGCAGCCCGGACGCCGGCTTCTACATCGGCGAGTGCTTCAGGTGCGACGCCGTCATCGACTCGGTCGTCTCCGAGAACAACGGACTCGGCTACTCGGGCACGAACTCCGGCGGGGACCTCTACATCGTGAACTCCACGTTCCGGCACAACCGGGCCGGGATCGTCCCGAACTCGGGGTCCTACGAGCTCTGCTACCCGTCGCGCGAGACCACGATCGCGGGCAATCTCGTGTACGACAACAACAACGGCGATGCCCCGGCGATCGACGTCGCGTTGTTGGCCAACGGCAACGGGATCCTCGTCCCGGGTGGTGTCCGCGAACGGATCCGGAACAACCGCGTCTTCGACCACGACCGGACCGGGATCGGGCTCGTGCCCTACCCGGAAGAGGACGCGAACGACCTCGCACCACCGAAGACGGCGTGGGACACACCCTGCCGCCAGACGCGGGACCGGAAGGTCCCCGAGATCCCCGCGGCGGATTGCAAGGCCGTCGAAGGGCTCTTCAAGAAGTGCGTCGTGTTCTGGAACCCGATCGAGAACGAGGTGGTCGGCAACGTGGTCGAGGGCTCGGGGATCGCGGACCTCGCGGTCGGAACCCTGGATGTGTTCAACACCGGGGCGACGACCGACACGCTCGGCAATTGCTTCTCGGGCAACCGGTTCTCGACGACCGCACCGATCGGGCTCGAGTCGCTGGCGCCCTGCGGCGCCGCGGGGAACGGGGGTGATTGGAACGCCGGCGCGCTCGACCTCGTCGGGGTGTTCCTCGACGAGCCACCGAAGCCACCGAAGTCCCAGTGGAAGCGCACACCGGTCCCGCCCGCTCAGGCCCCGATGCCCGGACGCGTGACCAGACCGCCCGAGCGCTTCCGCGGTCCGCAGCTCCCCGACGTCGCCGCGATCGCGGTGCCCGACCGCCCCACGGGAGCGTGAGCGGGCGCACGCGTGCGGCACGGGGCGCGGCGGTCGGACTCGTCGTGCTGCTCGGCGCCGGGGGTCTCCTCGCGTGGCGCGCCCATGACGGCGCGCCCGCGCTCGCGGCGGCACGCGCCGAACCGGCGGGTGCCGCCGGGCCCACGCGTTACACCGGACCGCAGGGTCGTGTCGGCCAGTTCGTGGTCACGTGCCGGTACAGCCACTCCGCGTTCGACGACCCGATCGTCCACTTCGGCGAGCCTGGCCGTTCACACCGTCATGACTTCTACGGTGCGACGCGCGCCGACGCGTGGAGCCGCCCGGAGGACCTGGTGCGGCAACGCTCGACGTGCGACAAGGAGTACGACACTGCGGGCTACTGGCAACCGACGCTGTACGACCACGACGTTCCCGTACGGCCGCGCGAGATCGTCGCGTACTACCGCGCCGCGCCCGGGGTCGCCGCGCGTACCGTCCGGCCGTTCCCCTTCGGCCTCGCCCTCGTCGCCGGCGACGCGACGGCCACGACCCGCCGGCCGGGGGAGGCGGCGGGTTGGACGTGCGGATCCTCCTCCCGGCTCGACGGTTCCGCACCCGAGTGTCCGGCGAGCGCGCCGCTGCACCTCGTCGTGACCTTTCCGGACTGCTGGGACGGCGAGCACCTCGACGCGGTCGATCACCACGCGCACGCCGCATACTCCGCGCGCGGTCGGTGCCCCGCGAGTCACCCGGTCCACGTACCGCAGCTGACGGTGTCGGTGAACTTCACGGTGTCGGGGGGCGGGCACGACCTCCGCCTGGCGTCCGGCAACCTGTTCTCCGCCCACGCGGACTTCCTGAACGGTTGGGAACCGGCGGGGCTGGCCCGCGAGGTCGACGGGTGCATCCACCGCAACGCCGTGTGTGATCTCGGGTCGAACCGTGAGGAGGAGCCCCTCTTCCAGCACGACTGAGCGTCGTGGCGACCGTCGGTCGGCTCAGCCGACCACCCGGATCGCGCCGCGCATTCCCTTGGTCGCGGTGCCGTGGAGGGAGCAGTAGTACGGGTAGTCGCCCGGCTCGTCGAACGTCACGGTCGCCTCGTCGTGGCGAGCGAAGTGGTTCGGCTCGATCGCGCGGAAGGTGTCGCCCACCGGGATCACGTCGTGCACGTTCCGGCCGTCGTTGACGAACGTGACCGCGGTGCCGCTCCGCACCGTGACGTAGGGGGATACGAAGTCGTTGTCGACCGCCTGGATGGTGACGTGGGTACGGCTCCGCTGGTCCCGGAAGTGCGCGCCCTGCAGGTCGACCCCGGAGCCCGGGGACCCCCCGCAGGTGGCGAGCAGCGCGAGCGCGAGCAGCGCCGAAGGGAGAGCACGTCGAGTGTGTCGCACCGGCGGGATGGTACCGAGCACACGATCGACGACGTCGATCCGCGCCGGCCGTGCGGTCGTGTCCGCCAGCCGATCAGTCCGACGTCCGCTCGCCCGCCCCGGTGGTCATCGGCGCCACCGGGAGCCTGCGGGTGAAGAACACCGCGATGAGCGTCAGCCCGGCGAGGAGCCCGAGTGATGCCTGCAGCCCCTTGATGCGCGCGTCCACGTTCGCGGACGTGATCGCGGTGGCGGTCTTCGTGTCGACGCCGGCCTCGGACAGCGCGGTCCCGAGGTCGGCGTCGGAGATGAACGGGACGCCCCCGGCGAGCTTCACCGCGGCCTCCGAGCTCAGGTTCTTGGGGACGTCCGGGTTCGTCTGGATCCCCGTGAGAAACGAGCTGGTGAGCGCGGCGATGAGGATCGCACCCGCGACCGCGGTCCCGATCGACGCGCCGAGGTTGGTCATGGTGTTCTGGATCCCTCCGACCTCGCTACTGCGCTCGTCGGGGACCGAGCTCACCGTCACGCCCCCGAGCTGCGAGGCGAGCGCTCCGATGCCGAGGCCCGCGAGCAGCATGGGCCAGGTGATGATCTCGGGCCCGGCTCCGACGTCGAGCAGGATCATGAGCACGACGATGCCCGCGAAGAGCGCGACGAATCCGACTTGGGCCACACGACGCGGCGATGCGTTCGGGAACACCTTCGGGATCCCCGCTGCCGCGAGCAGCAGGGTGAGCGAGAGCGGGAGGAGCCGGACCCCGGTCTCGATGGCCGACAGCCCGAGCGCGACCGACAGGAACAGCGGGACGACGAAGAACAGGCCCATCTGGACGAGGAACTGGAAGAAGAACGCGAGCAGGCCACCGACGAGCGTCCGGTTGCGCAAGATCGTGAGGTCGACGAGTGGCTCCAGCCCGGCGGCGGTCCGGTGCTCGGTCCACGCGAGGAACAGGCGCAGCACCAGACCTCCTGCGAGGAGGAGCCAGATCACCGGCGAGAGGCCGAACAACCTCGGTGCGCCCGACTTCGGCGTGATGATGCCCCAGGCACCGGCGCGCAGGATCCCGAACACGATCATCGACATACCGGCGGCGGTCAGGAACGCACCGACGAGATCCAGGCGGGGGCGTGACCCGATCGGGGCGTCCGCGGTTCGTCGGTGCATCGCGAGGATCACCAGCACGATCAGGACCTCGCCGACGAAGACCCAGCGCCACGAGAGGTAGGTCGTGAACATCCCGCCGATGAGCGGTCCGGCCGCGACCGCGATCGCACCCGCGGACGCGACCAGCCCGTAGGCGCGAGGTCGGTCGCTCCGACCGAAGTTCGCCGCGACGAGCGCCACGATCGCGGGCAGGATGAGCGCGGCGCCCATGCCCTCCAGCCCGGACCAGCCGATCATCAGGACGGTGAGGTTGGGCGCGATCGCCGTGGTGAGTGACCCGGCGCCGTAGATCGCACATCCGATCGCGAAGGTGCGCTTGCGGCCGAAGATCTGTCCGAGCTTGCCGCCCACGATCATCAGCGACGCCATGACGAGCGTGTAGAAGGTGATGGCGGTCTGGATCCCGGTCACCGTGGTACCGACGTCCTTGGCGACCGTCACGATCGAGACGTTCATGACCGAGCTGTCGAGCGTCATCAGGAACTGGGCGGTCGCGAGCGTGGCGAGGACGGTTGCCGCCGCCGACCCGGCTCGGTGCTGCGTGTCGCTCATGCTCGTCGCCTCGCTGCCTCGGCCGCGGTCAGAACGTCGACGACGTTCCGGGTACGCCGGCGCGGAACAGCTCGGCGAAGGCGGCGTCCTCGCGGGTACGCGCCGCGACGACGAGGTCACGTCGGGCATCGACCATGAGCTGCTTGGTCGCGGTGAGCGACCCGAGAGGGCCGGCGGTCACGATCTCGCGGGCCATGGCGACGGTTCGCTCGACCACCTCGCCGTCGGGTACGACTTCGAGCGCGAGACCTCCGGCCACCGCGTCGGCTGCACTGAGCCACGCCCCCGACAGCAGCACCCATGCCGCGCGTTGCCAACCCATCACCGCGGCCAGCGTGGCCGACGATCCTGCTTCGGGTGCGACGCCGAGCGGCACGAACGGGCCGCGAAGCCGGGCGGACTCGGCGATGAGCGCTACGTCGCAATAGGGGAGCATCGTCATCCCGATCCCGACGCCCACCCCGTTCACCGCGGCGAGGAGCGGCTTGGGGAACGTGGACAGCGCGTCCATGAACGCGCCGAACCCCCGGCCCTGGTCCTCGCCGGCCTCGCCTGCCGCCGCGCCCATGAGCTCGCCGAGGTCGTTGCCCGCGCAGAACGCGCGCCCGTTCCCCGTGATCACGACCGCGCCGATGCTGTCATCTGTTGCGGCGTCGGCGAGCGCCGTCGCACCGGCGCGGTACAGCGCGGTCGTCATCGCGTTGAGCTTGTCCGGCCGGTCGAGGGTCAGGAGGCGCACGCCGCCCTCGTCGTGGGTCTGCAACATGCGGCGATCTTCGCACGCCGCGAGCGGCTCAGGGGGCGACGGAGCCCAGGTCTGTGAACCCGGACGGGTCGTGGCGCCCGATCGAGCCGTGCTCGAAGAGACCCCAACCGACCTGCCCGTCCAGCGTGCCCTGCCCGACGTGGTCGATCACGCCGAAGGCGCGCATCCCGACGAGCGTCGGGTCGGTCAGGTCATAGACCGCACCCTCGACCCAGTCGTGCCCGCGCCAGGTCCCGTGCGTCCACCCGGTGTCCGCGCCGTAGCCCGCGCCCTGGTGCAGCACCGCGTACCCGAGTGACTCGACCTCGAGCGCGAGGTTGCGGCCACCGCGCTCGGTCAGCCCGATGTGGGCCCGCTCGGGCACCCGGGTGCCGCTCGTGTACTCGATCGTCACCTCGGGCCAACCGAGCTGCTCGACCCGACCGTCCGGCCAGACGCGTGTCGCGTCGTTCAGGGTTCGGAACCCGTCGGGGTTCTCCTGGCAGATCACGATCAACGAGAAGTCGTCGAAGCGCAGGGGCACGTAGAGCCACCAGAGGCCCTCGAAGAACTCCTCGGCCGCTCGTCCCGGCAGCGTGGCCTCGCCGACGGGTCGGATCCCCCACGAGCGGTCCCGGCTCCCCACCCAGGTCTCGGGGGTGACCGTGATCTCGTCGCCGTCGACGCGCAGCGTGCCCTCCCAGCTGCCGAGCTGGGCGAACCGGGACGCGTCGAGGATCGCCTGGGGTCCGGTCCGCGAGAGATGTGGCTGCTCCATGACCGCCGGGTGGCTGCCGTCCCACGTGAGGTCGAAGCCGATGCCCTGTTCGTCGGCGTCACAGATCACCCGCACGCGTCGCAGCGGCTCGAGGACCTCGACGCGGTACGGGCCGACCGCGAGGTCGAGCGGGCGGTCGTCGAGCGCATCGGAGCAGCGCACGCTCCACTGCTTGTCGCCCCGGCGGACGCACACGTACGCGTCGACCACGCCCAGGTTGGGGTACACGCCGCCGCCCGTGATGAGGAAGATGTCGCCCGTGCGGTCGTGAGCGTTGAAGTAGCACCGGTCGTAGAAGTTGCGGTCGCTCGTGGGCACGTGCCGGAGCGACAGGGGCGCCTGGTGGATCGGGTACTCGTCGAGAGCGACGGGCTGCATGCAGTTCTCCAGTCGGGTCGTGGCGGCGCGCGGAGGCGACCGCAGGCGGTCAGCTCGGGGCGCGGCGCCGCTCACCACGAGCACGGGGACGGCGGTGTGGTGCACGACCCCGTCCGCGACGGACGGGGAGACGAGTCGCGCGAGCCGGCCCTTGTCGTGAGAGCCGACCACGATGACGTCGACGTCGTGCTCGGCCGCCGCCGCGCAGATCGCCGCCACCGGGTCTCCGTGCTCGACCACGACCTCCGCGGCCTCGAGGCCCGCGGCCTCGGCGCCGGCCTCGGCCGTCTGCGTGGCCGCGGTGTCGATCGTGTCCGCGAGCGACGTCCACGTGTCCGGGTCGAGCGGGATGACCCCGCCGAAGGTGGTCGTCTCCGGGAACTCGAGCGCGGTCTTGGCGACGTTGACCACGAGGTAGTCGGCGTCGGCGCCGAAGAGCCCCGACGCGACCGTCGCGGCCCGCACCGAGGCCTCGGTGCCGTCGAGCGCGACGAGCACGCGTGTCATGAACCACCTCCTGGCCGAGTCCGGCGCGGACCGTAGCCCCTCGGACGCGTCGCCGTCGGCGCCGGATGGCGATCGGAGGGGGCGAGGCCACAGACCCCGCGCGTGGACGACGCTGATCTCCGCCGCAGAGATGCTGAGCCGCGCGCCGAGGTACAACCACCCGAGCAGCCCGAGGACGATGGCGAAGAACCCGTAGAGCTCGCTCGCGTGGTCGAGCTGCCGGGAGACCAGCAGGCTGCCGAACGCCTGGAGCACGGTCCAGCCGATGCCGCCGACGATCGCTCCCACGACCAGGTCGCGGGTCGCGATCCCGCCGGGCGTGAGGATGCGGAACAGCCCGATGTAGAGACCCACGTTGACCCCCGCCACCCCGAGCGGCAGCAACGTGGCGACCGCGGCGGGCCGGCCCGCACCCGTCGCGACGGTGCTCAGCGTGGTCGTGACGGCGATCCCGGCCCCGATCACGACGATGGTCGCGACCGACCGACCGACCCGGGGGACCAGGCCCGGCCACGCGTGGGCCGGGACGTCCCAGATCTCGGCCATGGCGTGCTGGGCGGAGTTCGCGACCCCCAGCGATCCCCACACCGCGACGAGCGACCCGATCACGACGGTGATCCAGCTGCCGGTCAGTCCCCCCACGTTCCGGCGCAGCTCGGCGCCGATCACGGGGAGGTCCGACAGCGCCGAGTCGAGCACGTCGCGTTGGAGGCTCCGGTTGTCGTGGAGGACCAGGCCCAGGACGGTGGTCAGCACGAGGAGGAGGGGGAAGATCGCGAGGAAGCCGTAGTACGCGATGACGGCGGCGAGATCCCCGCCCCGGTCGTCGCCGAACTTCTTCACGACCCCGTGGAGGAAGGCGAGGGGTCGGTGGCGCTGCTGGAACACGTCGACGCGGCGGAGGGTCGTCTCGACCGCGTTCATCCCCCCGGACGGTCCCGACGCCACGCGCTCACCACCCGGTCAGCGTGCCCGGGCGCGGGTGGCGGGAAACCGGGCGCCTGGTGACGGTCACGTGGTTCCGGGAACGATGTTTGGGGCGGTGCCCGCCGGGGCAGACCCCACCCGGCGGTGCGACCTGTTCCGCCGACCCTGCCCCGGGCGTACGAACGGTCGCACCGCCCATCTGTCGGCGCCAGGTTTCCCGGAACGGGCAACCGGGTATCACCGCCGGAGCGACGCCGCCGGGACCCCCGGTGGTTGCAGCCGGTCCCGATCCGGCAGCCATCCCGAGTCCGACGTGGAACACCGAGGAAGGTGCGGAGTGAAGGTCTCTCGTCTCGTCGTCAAGACCGCGATCCTGGGTCTCGCCGCCTTCGGCGCCCAGCAGCTCTGGAACCGGTACACCCGTCCCGCGGTCGACGCGCTCGACCAGGACGTCGGCCCGGGCGTGCGCGAGGCCGCGCGGTCCGTCCGCGACGTGGTGGCCGGCGGCAGCGGGCACATCACCCGTGAAGAGGTCGCCGCGATGCACGTCCCGCCGGGTCCGGGCCAGACCGAGGACGACCACTGGCTGAGCGCCGCGGCCGCGACCGAGTTGGGGCTGGATCCCGAAGGCCACGAGCCCGATTCCCTGCGCCGCGGGAGCGATCAGGCGAGTGGCGCGACCGCGACGAGCGGAACCAACCACTGACCTCGGTCATGGTCCGCGACATCCTGACCGCGCGCGCGTCGATCGTGGCGGTGGAGCAATCGATCGACCTCGAGGTCCCGGTCCGCATCGCGTACAACCAGTGGACCCAGTTCGAGTTGCTCCCGCAGTTCCTCGACGGCATCGAATCGGTGACCCAGGTCGGCGGGAGCCGACTGCACTGGGTCGGAGAGATCGACGGCGTCCGGTGTGAGTGGATGGCGTTCGTGACCCGTCAACGCCCCGACCGCAGCATCCGGTGGGAGAGCGGGTCGGGTCCGCGCTACGACGGCGCGGTGACCTTCGTGCCCCTCGCCGAGGGCCGGTCCCGAGTGACGCTGTGCCTCGAGATCGACGACACCGGTGGCCCGGACGACCGGGGCGCCGCGAGCGGGCGCGCCGAGCGCTCACTCGCGCGCTTCAAGGTCTTCATCGAGGCACACGGCGCCGCGTGCAGTGAATGGCACGGATGGGCGACGACGAACTCGTGAGACGCTCGCGTGTGGATGTGCCTCGGGTCGCACCGTGCGCGTGTTTGCGCGAGCCCCGAACGGGATACGCCCATGGCATGGCATTCATCCTGTGGCTCATCGCAGTCATCCTGGTCATATCCGGCATCGTCTCGCTCGTGCGGGGAGCAGTCCTCTACGGCGCGGCGCTGATCATCCTGGGGCTGCTCGTCGGCCCCGGCGGCGTCAGCATCTTCGTCTGACGCACCGCCCTCCACGCGTCGGGCAACGCCCGCCGTTCCGAGCAGCACGACCACCCGAGCACGAGTTCCCCCACGAAGGAGACCACCATGGACGGCAACATCGACGAGGCGAAAGGCCGCATCAAGCAGTCGGCCGGTGACCTCATCGGCGACGACGATCTCCGCCGCGAGGGCAAGGCCGACGAGGCCGCCGGCAAGGTCAAGCAGAAGGTCGAGGACGCGAAGGACTGGGTCGAGGACAAGATCGACGACGTCCGCAACCGCTGAGCGGTTCCACCACCGCCACCACGGCGAGGATCGCGAGTGCGTCGGCGGTACCGAAGCGCCCGAACGGGCACCGACGGAACAGGAGCACGACGATGGGTATCAGCGCCAGCATCTTCCTCATCGCGGTGGGTGCGATTCTCGCCTTCGCGGTGACGGCCACGGTCCAGGGGATCGAGATCGCCACGGTCGGCTGGATCCTGATGATCGTGGGTGGAGTGGGACTGCTCCTCTCCATCGTCTTCTGGTCGTCCTGGGGTGGCGGAGGGACGACGACGCGCCGGGTCGTGACCCGCCGCGACGACATCGACCTGATGCCGTGAGGTGACGACGAGCACGCCAGATCGTCGGGGTCGGCGCGTCGGAGAAGCGCGCTGGCCCCGATGCTCGCGTCCAGGGGTCGGCGCGCTGAGGGCTCAGGCGCGGGGGCGTTCGAGCCGGCCGGCGATGTCGCGCCAGCCCTCGACGACCTCTTCGAGCTGCACCACGCGCCGGCGCGCGGCACGGAGGTGCTCGCGGGCGTCCGCCAGCTGGTGCTCGGCGGCCCAGATCGTGTCGGCGAGGATCGTCTCGGGAGGGACGTCGTGGGACCGGCCCACGGACCGCCGCTCGATCACCGCGGCGTGCGTCCGGCCGGAGCGGCACTCGGTGGTTTCCATGCCACGGGGATTCCCGGTCACGCGCGGGACGAAACGCACAGCGCGCCACGCCGCGACCGTCGGTGTGGGGCCGCGTCGGGTGGGGGCCCGTCGACCGGCGCCGCGCGTGGCCGGTCGCGACCACCCGTCAGCGGTAGTTGCCGGTGTGTCCGAGGCTGTAGCGGCCGGGCTGGGGGAACACGGCGAGCCCGTGCGGTCCGTTGCCGACCTTGATCGTGGCGACGAGCTTGCCGGTCGCGGTGTCGATCACGTAGACCGCGCTGTTGTAGCGGCCCGAGAGCCACAGGCGCGTGCCGTCCGAGCTGACGCCTCCCATGTCGGGCGAGCCGCCGATCGACCAGGTGTCCACGACCCGGTCGGTGGCGAAGTCGATGACCGAGATGGATCCGGCCAACCGGTTGGTCGCGTAGAGCTTCGTCCCGTCGCGACTGGGGTACAGCCCGTGGGCGCCCTTGCCGGTCGGGATGAAGCCGATCTCCTTCATCTGGACCGGGTCAACGACCGACACCCCGCCGCGACCCTGGTTGGCGACGTACATCTTGGTGCCGTCCGGCGACGAGCGGACGTCCACCGGCATGCCGCCGACGTTCAGCTCGCCCGTGACGGTCATCGACGGGACGTCGATCCGGACGAGGTAGCCGGAGAACTCGCAGCTCGCGATCATGATCTTGCCGTTGGGGGAGAAGTCCGCGTGGTTGACGCCCTTGTGCGCGACGGGCACCGACTTCACGAGCGCGAAGGTCTTCGGGTCCCGGAACTCCACGCGTGAGTTCCGCTCCGCCATCACGATGGCACGCGTCCCGTCCTGGGTGAAATACAGGTTGTAGGGGTCGTCGACCGGGATCGCGGGACCCGGCTTCCCCGTGCGGGGGTCGATCGGCGTGAGCGTGTTGCCCTTGTTGTTGTTCACGTACAGGGTCGAGAGGTCGTAGGACGGCACCACGTGCTGGGGAGTGTCGCCCACTGCGAAGTGGTCGATCACCGTGAGCGTCGCGGGGTCGATGACGTCGACGGTGTTCGACAAGGTGTTGGGCACGTACACACGGTCGGGGACCCCGGCGACGGCCGGGCTCATGTCACCCGCCGTCGTGTGCGCGTAGACGTTCACGCCGGGACCGGCGCCCGATCGCGGATCGACGGTGGAGGCGGCGGTGGTGGTGGTCGGGGAGGGGCGGGTGGTGGTCGTCGTCGTGCTCGCGGCGCGCGGGGTGGCGCCGCCCGACGACCCGCAGGCGGTGGCGAGCAGCGCGACCACGAGGACCACGAGCGACGTCGGGCGGGAAGGGGTCATCGCAGCTCCAGGGTGACGACGGAGGAGAGGAGGTCGGGGCTCTCACCGCCGACGACGAACGCGCGGTCACCGAGCACCGCGACCGCGGCGTCGGCGGTCGGTGTCGGGAGGGTGCCGGCCGGTTCGAGCGTGACCGGACCGGCGCCGCCGGCGCCGAGCCCGACCCGCCAGACGTCGGCCGACGCGGCGCCGTCGACCAGACCGCCGATCAGGTAGAGCCGGCCACCGATGGTCGCGGCGACCGCGTCGGTCACCGCGAAGGGCAGCGTCCCGACCGCCCGGACCGTGCCGGTGGCCGGGTCGAGCGCCTGCACGGCGCGGACGGCTCCGCTCGCGGTCCCGGTCGTGGTGCCGCCGATCGCGTACACCTGGCCGTCGAGCGCGGCGACCGCCGGGTAGCGGACCGGAGTGGGCAGGTCGCCGAGGACCCGGAATGCCGTGCCGTCCACGGTCGAGATCGTGGTGGCGCGCACCGACGAGCCGTCGTAGCCGCCGACGAGGAACGTGCGGTCGCCGATCGTCGCGGCGGCGAGATCCGAACGGGGGATCGGGAGCGATCCCACCGTCGTGGCCGCGTTCCCTGAGAAGGCCTGCACCGCGGCCGACTCCGTCGCGTTGCCACCGCCGAAGATCGTCGGCACGCCACCGACCAGCGCACCCGCGGTGTCGTGCACCGCGGCCGCCAGAGAACCGACGGTCGTGACCGTCGCGTGGGTCGGGTCGATCAGCAGCACCTCGGCGGTGGTGTTGCGGGTGCCGTCGAGCCCCCCGAGGAGCAGGAGGTGGTCGCCGTCGGCGACGAGCGCGGCCCGGGCCGAGCCGCGTGGGAGCGTGAACGATGCGGCCGCGACGACCAGTCGAGTCGCCGGCGCCGTGGTCGTGCTCGTCGCGTGAGGGGCCGGGGACGGGTGGGCCGGCCGTGAGGTGGCGGGTCCGCCACCGGCGGAGGAACCGCTGCCACATCCGGCGGCGAGCAGGACGGCGCCGACCGCGCCCGCAGTCGCGCGCCGGGCGGGCCGAAATCGGCCGCGCGCCCCTCGCCGGCGAGCCTGATGTCGCGTCGGTGCCATGTGCTCGTCGCCTCTCCGGCACGCCCCGCGCCGCGATCCGCGGGCGGGAACGCCCGGGACTCCCGAACCTACGCGGCCGGGGGTCACGACGGGCACGTCGGCGGGTCAACGCGTGGCAAATCCTGGAGGCCGCGGTCCTCGTCGGAGCGGTGTCCCTCCTAGCCTCTGCCCGGTGGCCGAGCCCCTGATCCTGGTGGTGGAGGACGACGAGCCGATCGCCCGCGCCCTTGCCGGTGCGCTGCGGTCCCAGGGCTTCGGGGTGGAGATCGCGGCGACCGGCGGCGAGGCGCTGGCGAAGGCGGGTCCGAGTGGCGCGGGGCTGGTCCTGCTCGACCTCGGCCTTCCCGATCTGGACGGCGTCGAGGTGTGCCGCCGACTGCGCCGCGAGCAGGCGGATCTCCCGATCCTGATCCTGACCGCGCGCCACGCCGAGGTCGACGTCGTCATCGGGCTCGACGCCGGCGCCGACGACTACGTGACCAAGCCGTTCCGGCTCCCCGAGCTGCTCGCGCGCGTTCGGGCGCATCTCCGCCGCCAGCGAGCCGGGACCGGACTCCGTCGCTTCGCGGTGGGTGACGTCGAGATGGACCTCGACGCGCGCCGCGTGCTCGTCGGCGGCGCCGAGGTGGACCTGCGGGCACGCGAGTTCGAGCTCCTGGCGTTCCTGATGTCCGAGGCGGGGAACGCAGTGACGCGCGAGCGGATCATGAGCGCGGTGTGGGACGAGCACTGGTTCGGGTCCACCAAGACGCTCGACATGCACATCTCCTCGCTGCGGCGGAAGCTCGGAGAGGTGCCGGGTGAGGCCGACACGCCCAGCCGCATCTCGACCCTGCGGGGTGTCGGCTACCGCTACGAGCTGCCGTGAGGCGTCGCATCCTCATCTCGATGCTCGCGGTGACCGCGATGGCGTTGGCCTTGTTCGCGGCGCCGCTGGCGAGCCGCGCTGGGCAACCTCCACCGCGAGGAGCAGGTGGTCCGCCTCGAGCGAGCCGCCGCGGAAGCGGCCGGGGAGGTGCCGAGCACGTTCCCCGACTCGCAGGACCCGTTCGATCTGGTCGCGGTCGAGCATCCGAACGTCATCGGTCTCTACCGGCCGGACGGGCGGCTCGTGGTCGGGAAGGGCCCGTTCACCGCGGATCGCGTGGTCCGGGCCGGTCTTCGGGGCGATGTGCGCGACCAGGTCATCCGCGGTCGGCTCGTGGTCGGTGTCCCACTCTCCCGCGGCGAGCACGTCGTCGGGGCCCTGCGTGCCTCGGCACCGATGTCGGTGGTGACCGACCGTACGCACAACGCGATCCTCGGCATGGCGGCCATCGCGGTGCTCGCGCTGCTGACCAGCGGGCTGGTCGCGTTCTGGCAGTCGCGGCGCCTCGCGCGCCCGGTCGCGCGGCTCGCGACCAGTGCGGCCGAGCTCGGACACGGCGACTTCACGGTGCGGACGGAGAAGAGCGGCGTCCAGGAGGTCGATGCCGTGGCCGAGGCGCTCGACACGACTGCATCGCGCCTGGATCGGATGCTGACGCGTGAGCGGACCTTCAGCGAGGACGCGTCCCACCAGCTGCGCACGCCGCTGACCAGCCTGCGGGTGACGCTCGAGTCGGCGCGCCTCGATCCCGACATGGATCCCGCGGTCGTGATCGACCAGGCCCTCGTGGAGACCGATCGGATCGAGGCGACGATCGACGACCTGCTCGCGCTCGCCCGCGAGGGGCCCGATCCGACCGCGCGCACCGATCTGCCGGCTGTGCTGGCGGCCCTCGAGGTCGACTGGCGGCCGCGTGTCGTCGCCCTGGGTCGCCGGCTCCGGGTGGAGGTCGATCCCGATCTGCCGCACGGCTCGGTCTCGGACCGTGCCGTCCGCCAGATCCTCGACGTCCTGGTCGACAACGCGCTGGTCCACGGCGGCGGCACCGTCGGAGTCCGGGCGCGGCCCGCGGCGAGCGGGGCGGTCATCGAGGTCACCGACGGCGGTCCGGGGGTCGCGGACCCCGATCGCATCTTCGAGCGTCGCGTGTCCAATGCCGGCCGTTCCGGCATCGGGCTCGCACTGGCCCGGTCGCTCGCCGAGGCCGAGGGCGGGCGGCTCCTGCTGCTCGAGCCGGGCCCGCGACCCGTCTTCGAGCTGGTGGTCCCGAGCGTCGCCTGAGCCACGGTGTCGCGGTCACGGTCCGGGACGGGATCGGCGGTTTTGCCGTCGGTTGACCCGGGCGCGGCCGCCGGTTGACCGCCGCCGGCCTAGACCGGACGCGTGATCGCGCCCACGGTTCCGAGGACCCACCCGGAGGCGACGGATTCGGCCCCGGTCGCGGTCCGGGACACCTCGCGCGTGACCTGGATGGTGGTCGGGAACGTCGGGTTGCTGCTCGTCGGGTTCGGGCTCCAGCTGCTCGTCTACGGGCGGGGCGGGCACTCGTCCCTGAGCGACCTCCCGCACGTCTTCCTCCACCGGGGGATATCAGCGGGTGCCCCGCCCTACCTGGACCGGATGCTCGAGTACCCCGTCGGCGCCGGGATGCTCCTCTACCTCGCGGCCCTGATCCGCCCGACGCCGCTCGGGGTCCTCACGGTCACCGCGCTCGCAGCGGGTGGGCTCTCGGTCTGGATCACGGTCGCGCTCGAGCGACGGGTCGGTGGCCGGGCCTGGCGCTGGGCGCTCGGAACTCCGGTGCTGCTCTTCGCGTTCCAGAACTGGGACGTGTTCGCGATCGCGACGCTGCTCGGCGCGTTGCTGCTCTTCGAGCGAGGCCGCGACGGAGGCGCGGGCGCCCTGCTCGGCGTCGGGACCGCGGTGAAGCTCTTTCCGGTCGTGCTGGTGCCGGTGCTCGCGGCCGCCCGTTGGGCTGAGGGCGACCGCCGAGGCGCACGGCGGCTCGTCGGTGCCGCGGCGGGGACCTGGCTGGCCCTCAACCTGCCGCTGCTGGTCGCGAATCCGCACGGATGGTGGTGGCCGAATGCGTTCCAGGCGCGGCGGGTCGCGACCTGGGGCTCGGTCTGGTACTACCTCGACCGCTGGCTCGGCCTCACGGTGACGGGCGCGGCCGGCGCCCGCGTGGCCAACGTGATGGCGATGCTCCTCCTCCTCACCGGCATCGCCGCGCTCACCTGGTGGACCGCGAAGGGTCGTATCGCACCGGTGCCGGCGGCCGCGGTCGCCGTCGCGTGGTTCGTGCTCAGCAACAAGGTGTACTCGCCGACCTACGACATCTGGCTGGTCCTGTTCTTCGTAATGCTGCCCCTTTCCCGCCGCCTGTGGCTCGCGTACTGCGCGGTGGACCTCGCGGTGTACGTGGTCGTGTTCGGGATGTTCCACGGACTGTGGGGTCACGACGTCGTGCACGCGGTGCTGCCGGCGCTCGTGCTCGTGCGCACCGGCGCCATCCTCACCGTGGTGGCGTGCGCTCTCGGCGGGACGCGGCGACCCGCCCCCTTCGTCGCGCCGGTCCTGACGCTGCGACGCCGCCCCGCTGCGGTCGCCGCGGGCGCGTCGCGGCACGGAACGGAGCCGTGGTGATCGCGGGTCGCACCGGCCGGCGCGCTCCCACCCGAGGGAACGGCCGCGCCCGGGCGGGATGGTGATCGCCTGCATCGTCGGTTGGTGCGCGGGAGCGCTCGCGGCACTCCCGGCGGTCGCGTGGTGGTCCCGTGACAGCGCACGCATCCCCCGACGCATCTGGTACTGGTCGGGGTACGACCGGCACCGATGGCAGCGCGGCGTGATCACCGGCTGGTTGTTCGGTGGGATCGCCGCGATCGCCGTGGTCGTCGCGTGGGCGCGCAGCGAGGAGCGCCGCGCCCTGCTCGAGGAGACGGCCGAGCATCGTGCCCGTCACCCCCACCTGCATTGACCCGTCGGCGCGGCGGACGCGAGAAGTTGCCGTGCGTTGACCGAGCGGCCACGAGTCGTTGACCGCTGGCTTCCTAGGTTCGGAGTCATGGAGACGACGATCATCGTGGCCGAGGCGCGACGGCACGAACGGACGCTCGCGGGACGGCTCGGCCGGTGCATCAGCGTGTCGGTCGTGACCACGGTGCTGAGCCTCGTGAGCCTCGTCGTGCTGACGGCGGCCCTCGGTATGGCCGCGATGCCCGCCAACGTGGTCACCACGGCGCTCGCGACGATCCCGTCGTACCACCTCAACCGGCGCTGGACCTGGGCCAAGCGCGGGGCGAGCGACCCGTGGCGCGAGATGCTCCCATTCTGGCTCCTGTCGTTTGCGGGTCTGGCGCTGTCGACGATCACCGTCGGCATCGCGGCGCACGGGGCCGCCTCGGCCCACGTCGCCGAGCCGTGGCGAACCGCGGCGGTGCTGGTCGGTCACCTCGGCGGATTCGGGATCCTCTGGATCGTGCAGTTCCTGGTCCTCGACCGCGTGTTGTTCGCGCCGTCGGTCACGGCTGCAACGACGCAGCCGGGACCGACGCCGCGGGTGGCCGTGCCGTGGGGTCGACCGCGTGAGCACCGGCCGTCGGCCGCCCGCCCGCGCCGGCGTCGCCGCGGTCGCCTCGTGGAGCGTCGCGCGGCCACCGGTTGCCCGAACCACCCGGACGATGGCCGTCGTCGCCGTCGGGTCGCCCCGCACGCCCGTCACGGCGCACCTCGGTCGATCCGGTCTGTGACGAGCGGTCACCGGGCCGTCCTCGTCGGCCCGGTGACGCAGATCGTCGCAATCGAGGTCGCGGCCGGAGGTGCGCGGCGTCCCGCGTCGGTACGCTCCCCGGCTTCGGGCGTCGGCGAGGAGGTCGAGCGGTGGCGGTGGTCGGACTGGCGAACCTGGCCGTGAAGGTGGCCGATCTCGACGCCGCCTGCGCCTTCTACGAATCGGCGGGCGGCGAGATCCGCGACCGCATGCACTGGCACGACGGCGAGCGGGCCGACGTCTTCCTCGGACCGGTGATGCTCACGCTCTTCACGCGCGCGATCTACGAGGATGCGGTCGAGCTCCCGGCCGAGGGATTCCTGCACCCGGCGCTGTTCACCGACGATCTCGCGGCCGAGCTCGCCGGCCACGAGGTGCTGTGGGGCCCCGCGGTCGTCGAGGGTGCCTTCGGGACGCGCCGGATCGCGTTCGTCGCCGCGCCCGGTGGCATCCGGCTCGAGTTCATGGAGCAGCTCGCGCCCCCGCCGGGTCGCGGGTCGGTCGGGTCGATGACGTTCCGGCCCTATGACCGTCCCGTGCGCGCGGCCTTCGTCGGCCTCGGCCGCATCTACGACCTCAATGTGCGGGCGTACCGCGACAACCCCGACGTCGAGGTGGTCGCGCTGGTGGACCCGGACCCCGAGCGTCGCGCGCAGCGGCAGGTCGAATGGCCCGATGCCGCCGCCTTCGCCTCGGTCGCGGAGCTCGCCGCGAGCGGCGTCGCGGTGGACGCCGTCGAGGCGTTGCTCCCGATCCCGCTGCATCCCGACGGGGTGGTGGAGCTGCTCGGTCACGGCTGGCACGTGAACCTGCAGAAGCCGTTGTGCAGCGATCTCGCCGAGGCCGAGCGCATGCTCGCGGCGGCCACCGCGAACGACCGCATCCTGCGCGTCATGGAGAACTACCTGTTCTACGAACCGCTGCGGAAGCTCGAGGCCGTCGTGGCCGCCGGTGAGATCGGCGACGTCCGCGGCTACCACATGAAGATGGTCGGGTCCGGCCGTGGTGGGTGGGACGTCCCCATGAGCAGCTACCACTGGCAGCTGCAGCAGATGCAGCGCGGTCGCGGGATCCTCGTGTTCGACGACGGGTGGCACAAGCTCTCGACCGCGCTCTGGCTGTTCGGCCCGGTCCGCGAGGTGCGGGCGTGGATCGGGACGACCAGCGTGGTGCCGGGCGTGGACATCGACGCTCCGACCACGATCGCGTGGGAGCACGAGAACGGGGTGCGGGGCGTCTGGGACATCACGCTCGCACCCGAGATGTACCTCCGCTCCGACTACTACACGAACGACGAGCGCTGGGAGGTCACCGGGAGCAAGGGGTTCGCGCGTGTGAACCGCTGCACCGGAAGAGGCATCCAGCAGCCGAGTCTCGAGGTCTACGGGGACGGCGAGATGCGCAGCGCACACGCGCTGGACGACGACTGGGGGAGCAGCTTCCGCGACTCCGGACGGCATTGGCTCCGCTGGCTGCACACCGGTGAGGGCCCGTTGCGGTGGAGCGCCGAGGAGTCCGTCGGGGTCCTCCGGTTCGCGCTCGCGGCGTACGCGAGCAGCGCGGCCGGTGGTGTGGGCGTCGACCCGGCGTCGGTCAGCTGACCGGGCGGCGCCGCAGGGAAGCGAGCGAGACCCCGCCGGCCAGCGCGGGCAGGAACGTCCCGACGGCCCGGTAGAGGAGCGCCGCCGAGAGCGCGGTGGCGAAGGGGACCCCGTACCACGCGAGCAGCGCCGGCATCGCGGCCTCGACCGCGCCGAGGCCGCCGGGGAGCAGCGGGATCGAGGCGGCCGCGGCGCCGGCACCCACCGTGAGCAGCGCGAGGTCGAAGCCGACGTGGATGCCGACGGCTGCGAGCAGGGCCCAGAACGCCGCCGCGTCCGCGAGGAGCGAGACGACCGAGAGCGCCGCGAGCCGAAGGCGCCGGCGCGGCGGTCCCACGACGTCCATCGCGGCGGCGTGCAATCGACGCCCGGTCGCACGCCGCTCCGCGACCGACGGTCGCGGTCGCCAGAACCGCAGCGCGCCCGCGAGGACGGCGAGGCGCTCGGCGAATCGCGGGCGGGCGGCCGCGGTCGCCGTCAGCACGAGGACCCCGATGACGACGACCGCGGCGAGGAGCGGCCAGCGCGCGTCGGTCGGGAAGTCCCGGGTGGCGACGATCACGAGCAGGTTCACGGCGTGGACGAGGTAGAAGACCCGCGTGCTGAACCACTGCTCGAACAGGATCGTGAGCGTTCGTCGTCGCGGTGCAAGCCCGCGCGCGCCCAGCTCGCGGTACTGGTACGCGATCCCCTCGGCCGGGGCGGCCGGCGTGAGCAGACCGAGTCCGTGGGCGACGAGCGTGATGCCCAGGGCGGCGGAGGCGGTCATGTCCGCGTCGGGGCCGGCGAGCCGCCGCAGCCGTCGCGCCGACAGGAGATAGGACAGCGCTTCGCAGGCCACCGCGACACCGACCCATCGCGGGTCGGTGTCGCGCAGGGCGCCCGCCGCCTCACGCATGCCGCCGGCGGCCGTCACCGCCGCCCACAGCGCGAGCGCGGCGACGACGGACCCGAGCCCGAAGCGCAGGACCTGGCGCCGCCGCGTGCGGTCGG
Organism: uncultured Acidimicrobiia bacterium; assembly: GCA_963752335.1. Taxonomy (GTDB): domain Bacteria; phylum Actinomycetota; class Acidimicrobiia; order IMCC26256; family JAENVU01; genus JAENVU01. The sequence continues at coordinate 218,839 of CAVVXW010000004.1, forward strand.
CGCCGCTCTCGGCGGTCAGTGGCTGAACTTCACGACGGGGAGGATCCGACCCAGCCAGCGCGGCAGGTACCAGTTGCGCTCACCGAGCAGGGCCATCGTCGCGGGCACGAGGAGCACCCGGACGACGGTGGCGTCGAGCAGCACCACGATCGCGAGCGTCAGACCCAGCTCGGTCGGTGGGATCGGACCGGTGACCCCGAAGGCGATGAACACCACGATCATGATGAGCGCGGCGTTCGTGATCGGCCGTCCGGTTCGGGCGATGCCCTCCTTGATGGCGCGGCGGGTGTCGCCGGTGGCCTCGTAGCGCTCGCGGATCGCCGCCAGGAGGAAGAGCTGGTAGTCCATCGACAACCCGAACAGGAGAGCGAAGAAGAACAGCGGTGCCCACGCGTCGACGAACCCCTGGTGCTCGATGCCGATGAGCGACACCCCGACGCCGTGCTGGAACACGATCGTCGCGAACCCGAACGCGGCACCGACGGTCACGAGGTTCATGAGGATCGACGCGAGCGCGATCGCCAGGCTCCGGAACACGAGGAGCAGCAGCACGAAGGCCATCACGAGGATCACGCCGATCGCGAGCGGTGCACGCCCGACCAGCACCGACGTCAGGTCCGCGTTCTGGGCCGCCGGTCCACCGACACGGGCGGCGGGGGCAGCGGTCGCGAGCTGGTTGCGCAGCCGGTGGACGAGGTCGGCCGTCCGCGAATCGTCGACCGCGGTCGTGCCGATCACGCGCACGACGGTACGCCCGTCGGCCGCCGGCTCGCCGACGACGCGGGCGTCGACGACTCCACCGTCGGCCCGAGCGACGCGGACCACGGTCGACGCGTCGGCCGCAGGGACCGTCACGAACGCAGGTGCAGCGGCGCCGGGCCCGAAGGAACGCACCAGGAGCTCGTAGCCGTCACGACTGGTCCGGCCGCGGTCGACGACCCGCGCGCCCGGCATGCCGAGGTGCATCCCGACCGCAGGCAGGATGAGCGCTCCGAGGAGCACCAACCCCACTGCGAGCACGGTGCCCGGGCGGCGGAGCGCGACGCCGGTCCAACGGGCCCATCGACCCTCGGCGACGATGTCGGGATCCTGCTCGCCGCGGGTGACCAGCACGCGGTCGCCGAGCGCGACGAGCACGGCCGGCAGCAGCGTCAGCGAGGCGAGGGCCACGGCGACGACCGAGAGGATCATGCCGAGCGCCATGGACCGGAAGACCATCACCGGCACGAGGAACACCGCGCTCAGCGCGAGCACGACCGTCAGGGCCGAGAGGAAGACGGCCTTGCCGGCGGTCGACAGCGTGTTCTCGATCGCCTCGACCGCGTCCTTGCCCTCGATCCGTTCCTCGCGGTAGCGGCTGACGATGAAGAGGCTGTAGTCGATGCCCACGGCGAGGCCGATCATCATCGAGAAGTTCATGGACCACACCGACAGTGGTGTGACCAGGGACAGGAGGTGCAGTGCGGCGAACCCGACTGCGATGCCCGCCAGCGCCAGCAGCAGGGGCAGCCCGGCGGCGATGAGGGAGCCGAAGGCGAGGAACAGCAGGATGAGCGTCGGGAGTCCGCTGACCAGCTCCGCCTTGTGGAGGGCCTCCGCGTTCACCTGGTTGAAGTCGCTCCACACCGGCCACTCACCGGTCACCTCGGCGTGGGCGCCGGTGGGCACCGTGAGCGTCGCGACGTAGTCGCCCAGCGCGCCGGCCGCCTTCGGTCGCGACGCGTCGTCGCCGACCGCGACCGCGACGGGCACGATCGCGGTGCGGCCGTCCCGCGAGATCAGTCCGGCAGTGGGCGGGAGCGTCAGCGGGTCGGCGACCGACGTCGCGCCGGGAGCCTTCGAGAGCTCGGCCACGAGCGTGCGCAGTCCCGACGGATCGGACGCGAGAGGATCGCGTTGCGTGTAGACGACGACGGGGTTCTCCGCGCCGAGCGCGGGAAAGTCACGCCGGAGCTCGTCGCGGACGGTCTGCGCGGTCGAGCCCTGTGCCTCCCAACCCGCGCCCGACAGCGCGCCGGTCAGGGTCAGCGCGAGTGGGGCGGCGGCGAATGCAACGACCAACCACGCGACGATCACGATCCGGCGCCGACGCGCCATGACCGCGCCGAGGCGGGAGAAGAGGGCGCGCGGGTCGGGCGGCGCGGAGGGCTGGTGCTCGGCGGTACGGCTCGGCGTGGCGACAGACATCGTCCGGTCTCCTGGCAATCGATACCCTATGGGGTACGGGACCCTATACCCCAGGGGGTACCATGGTCAAGGAGCGGGGACGCCCGGCTACTCTGCGCCCGCCCGATGCGAGCGAGCCAGGAGACGAGAGCGTGACCATCGAGACGGATGCGATCGGACCGGTCGACGTCGCCGTGATCGGCTTCGCCGGCGACGCCTTCAACGGAGACGTCGCCCCGAGCCTGCCGCGAGCTCGCCGAGAGCGGCGTCGTCCGCATCATCGACCTCGCGTTCGTCCGCAAGGCGGCGGACGGCTCCCTGGAGACCATCGAGGTCATGGACTCCGAGGTGGCCGACGCGTTCGCCGGGCTCGACGACGATCAGCACGACCTGCTGAACGACTCGGACCTCGCCGAGATCGCCGAGGCGCTCGAGCCCGCCACCGCCGCGCTGGTGATCGTGTGGGAGAACTGCTGGGCCAGCCGCTTCGCCGCCGCGGTGCGGGGCTCGAACGGTGTGTTGATGAGCTACGACCGCATCCCGCACGAGGTCGTCGTCGCCGCGGTCGACGCGCTCCGGGGAGAGTAGGAGAGAAGATGCCACGTCGATTCGGACGACCGGGGCTCATGGGAACCATGGCCCGCACCGCGGTCATCGCCGGGACCGCCACTGCGGTGTCCGGCGGGATGCAGCGTCGCGCCGCGCAGCGGAGCGCGGTCGCGCAGGACGCCGAGAACCAGCAGCAGCAGGCGACGGTGGACCAGGCCGGCACGCCGGCCGACGACCCGATCGCGAAGATCAAGGAGCTGGGCGAGCTGAAGTCCCAGGGGCTGTTGACCGACGAGGAGTTCACGGCCGCCAAGGCCAAGATCCTCGGGACCTGACCCGCGCCGGCCGCACCAACGCGCGCGGCGCCGCGGGAATCAGGTGGTCAGGAGGGTCAATGCTGCGTCGCCGACGAGCAGGAGCCCGACGAGGATCGCGGCCCACGAGGCCGAGCGCGCGGCGGTTCCGCATCACCCACGTCGTGACCTGGGTCAGCCTTGCGTGCGCCCGGGCCGAGCGCGTGCTCCACAGCATGAGGCCGAGCGGGACTCCGGTGGCGACCAGGGCGTAGCAGCCGAGCCCGACGAGGCGACCGGCGAACGTGACGTCGTTCGCGGCGAGTGCGAGTGACGCGATGACCGGGCCCTGGTAGTCGGCCACGACGATGCCGGCGACGAAGGACTGCTTCGGGCCCATGCCCTGGAGTCGTTGGAGGGCATTGGGGATCTCGGGGATCGGCTTGCCCGGTGGTCGCCGCAGCAGCAGCCCGAAGACCACGAGCACGATGCCGATGACCAAGCGCAGGCCGATGAAGGAATGACCGGTGGTCGAGCGCTGCGACACCGTGCCACCGAAGAGCGCGCTCGCGGCGAGGAGGAGCCCCGCCTGGATCATGAAGGCACCGCCGATGAACGCCCACCCGTTCGCTCGCGGGCTCGCGCCGCCCATCACCAGCAGCAGCCCCATGAGCGTGATGGGTTGGGTACCGCTGAGGAGACCGCAGATCAGCAGGGTCCGGACGAGATCGCTCATTCCACACCTCGGCCGGGCGCGGGGTCGGTGCTCGCGGCGGTCACCAGCGCTCCTCGTCCCGGGCGGTCGGGCGCCGATTCTTGCCCCGTCTCGCCGGTGCCAGGGGGATGCCCGGGTCCCGCGTCACCCCATCTGGCGCGCGAGGAACCAGCAGGCGAAGACGACGAGCATCGTGCCGAAGGCGGCACGGGCACGAGCCGGCGACAGATGCTGGGACACGCGGGCCCCGACGGCAGCTGCCGGGATCAGCCCGGCGGCGAAGGCGCCGGCGACGACCCAGTCGATGTGCCCGAGCGCCCAGTGCACGATCAGCGTCGGGACGGTGAGGATGCCGACGACGAGCATCGAGGTGCCCGCCGCCTCGATCGCGGTGAGGCCGAGCACCAGGACGAACACGGGCACCAGGAGAAATCCACCTCCGTTGGCGAGCAGGCCCGTGAGCAACCCGACGCCGAAGGCGGAGCCGACCACGACGCCCGTGTGACTGCGGCGAGCGTCCGCACGTGCGCCGGCACCCGGGCCGGTCGCGCACGAGCAACCGGGCGCCGATCACGAGCAGCATCAGGCCGGAGAGGATCAGGAGGCCGTCGCCGCCCACGAGCGCCGAGACTCCGCGCGCCGATCAGGGTGCCGGGCACGCCGCCGACGATCGCGAGTCCGGCGACCCGCCGGTCGAGGTTGCCGGCACGGAGGTAGCGGCGGGCGCCGGTGAACGCGGCCGGCAGCATCGCGGGCAACGGAGACGCCACGGCGATGAGCGGCGGCACCCCGAAGAGCGCGAGCACGGGCGTCGCGAACGCCGAGCCACCGGCGCCGAACATCCCGAAGACGACGCCGACGCCGAGTCCGGCGATGAGCGGTTCGACGACGTCCACCGCTTCAGTCTATACCCCCTGGGGTACCTTGTATACCCCGGTGGGTACTGGTACGATGGCCGGCATGACGACCAAGCGCGCAACGGGTCCCGGGTTCGAGCTCGACGAGGACCACGTGGCCGACCTGCAACGGCGGCTCCGCAAGATCGAGGGCCAGGTGCGGGGGCTGCACCAGATGCTCGGCGACAGCCGGGACTGCCGGGAGATCGTCACCCAGATCGCGGCGGCCAACAAGGCGCTCGAGCAGGTCGGCTTCCTCCTCGTGTCCGCGGGGCTCACGTGGTGCCTCGAGGACCCGGACCGGTCCGCCGCCGCGGGCTACGACGTCAGCGACGTGCAGAAGATGTTCCTCAAGCTCGCCTGAGCCGACCGAACCGAGGTGCTCTCATGATCTTCCAGCAGTACGAGCTCGGGTGCCTCTCGCTCTTCAGCTACCTGATCGGCGACGAGACCACCGGCCGCGCCGTGGTCGTGGATCCCCAACGTGACGTTGCGCAGTACCTCGCCGACGCGGAGCGACTCGGCCTCACGATCGAGCGCGTCCTCGAGACGCACTTCCATGCCGACTTCGTGTCCGGCCACCTCGAGCTCTCCGCCGCGACCGGGGCCGTGATCTCCTTCGGCGCGCCCGCCGAGGCCGACTTCCCGATCGAGGTCGTCGACGACGGAGCAGCGGCTCGTGCTCGGTGACGTCGTGCTGGAGATCCGGTCGACGCCCGGCCACACGCCCGAGTCGATCTCGATCGTCGTGTGGGAGCACGGGCAGGACACCGAGCCGTGGGGGGTGCTCACCGGCGACGCGCTCTTCATCGGCGACGTCGGCCGCCCCGATCTGCTGACCTCCATCGGGTGGACCGCCGAGGATCTCGCCCGGATGCTGTACCACTCGGTGCACGAGAAGCTGCTGACCCTGCCCGACTCGACCCGCGTCTTCCCCGCGCACGGCGCCGGCTCCGCCTGCGGCAAGAATCTCGCGGCGGCGAGTCAGTCCACGATCGGGGACCAGCGCCGCACGAACTACGCGCTCGCCCCGATGAGCGAGGACGCCTTCGTCGATGCGGTCACCCAGGGTCAGTCGGTCGCTCCGCTCTACTTCGCCTTCGCGGCCGACTCGAACCGGCGTGAGCGTGAGCTCCTCGACGACCACGACGAGACCCCGGTGCTCACGGTCGAGGCGGCCCTCGCCCACCAGGTCGGGTGGGCGGTGGTCATCGACGCCCGCCCGTTCGACCTCTTCGCGTCGGGACATCTCCGGGGCTCGGTCAACGTCGGGCTCGACGGACGCTTCGCCGAGTACGCGGGCGACGTGCTCCGCCCGGGCCAGTCGGTGGTGGTCGTCGCCGAGCCGGGACGGGAGAACGAGGCCCGGATCCGCCTGGCCCGGATCGGCTTCGACCACGTGATCGGTGCGATCGCGGACATCGAGAGCGTGCTCGTCGCCCGCCCGGAGCTGGCGGAACCGGCCCCGCGGATCACCGCGTCCGAGCTCGACGAGTGGCGTGCGACCGATCCGAGTCTCCAGGTCGTGGACGTGCGCAACCCGATCGAGTGCGAAGGCGGGGCGGTCGAGGGGTCGGTCAACCTGCCACTGGCGAGCCTGCTCGACCGCCTCGACGAGCTGGATCCGGACCGTCCGACCGTCGTCTACTGCGCGGGTGGCTACCGGTCGGCGACCGCGTCGTCGCTGCTGCGCGCGCACGGGTTCGCCACGGTGGCCGACGTCTACGGCGGCTACGGCGCGACCTGCACCAGCCCCGTCGCGTGACCGCCCCGCCCCCTTTGCGCGCCCAAAACGAGGCCTCCACCCCTCGTTTTGCGCGCCCAAAACGGGGCCTGTACTCGCCGTTTTGGGCGCGCGAACGCGGATGATGGACGTCGCCGCACTTCCCAAGGCGGAGCTGCACCTTCACATCGAAGGCACGCTGGAACCCGAGCTGATGTTCGAGCTCGGTCCGCGCAACCGCGTCGCCCTCCCCTTCGCCGACGTCGACGCGGTGAGACGTGCGTACGTGTTCGACGATCTCCAGTCGTTCCTCGACCTCTACTACGCGGGTTGCTCGGTCCTGGTCACCGCGCCGGACTTCGCCGACCTCACCCGGGCGTACCTCGAACGGGCCGCGCGCGACGGCGTGCGTCACGCCGAGATCTTCTTCGACCCACAGACGCACACCGACCGGGGCGTCGCCTACGCAGAGGTCGTCGACGGCATCTCCGCGGCGCAGGCGGATGCTGCTCGTGACCTCGGCATCACGTCGCACCTCATCCTGTGCTTCCTGCGTCACCTCCCCGAGTCGGCCGCCATGACGACGCTCGAGACGGCGCTCGCCCACCCCGGCTCCATCGTCGGCGTCGGGTTGGACTCGGCCGAGGCCGGGAATCCGCCGGCTCGATTCGCGAGCGTGTTCGCGCGGGCACGGGCGGAGGGGCTGCACGCGGTCGCGCACGCCGGGGAGGAGGGCCCCGCGGCGTACGTCCGCGAGGCGCTCGACGTGCTGCACGTCGAGCGCATCGACCACGGCGTGCGCTGCCTCGAGGACGCCGCCCTCGTCGACCGACTGGTCGCCGAGCGCATCCCGCTCACGGTGTGCCCGCTCTCGAACGTGAAGCTCCGCGTGGTACGCGAACGCTGGCCGAGCATCCGCTCCGGCACATGCTGGACCTCGGCCTCGCGGTCAGCATCCACTCCGACGACCCTGCATACTTCGGTGGGTACGTCGGGCGGAACTACGCCGAGTCCGCCGCCGCGCTCGGGCTGTCCGACGCCCAGGTCGTCACGTTGGCGCGCAACTCGTTCGCCGCGGCCTTCCTCGAGCCTGCCCTTCGCGCCGGCACACCTCCGGCAGATCGACGAGTTCGTCGCGTCGTCGTAGTTCACGTCCTCGACGGTGGCGTGACATGCTCCAGCGCTGAGGGGAAGCGTCGTGGGGACAGCGTGGTGACGGGAGTCCTGAAGCGCGTCTTCGTGGGGCGGCCGCTCGCGACGACGCAGATGGAGGAGCAGCGCCTCCCGAAGACCATCGCGCTCGCCGTGTTCTCCTCCGACGCGCTGTCCTCGACGGCCTACGCCAGCGAGGAGATCCTCTTCGTCGTCGCGGTCGGCGGGTCGAGCCTCGCGCTCGGTCTGAGCAAGCTCGTCCCGATCGCGATCGTCGTGGCCGCGCTGCTCTCGATCGTCGTCGTGTCCTACCGCCAGGTGATCTTCGCCTACCCCGACGGGGGCGGGGCCTACGTCGTGAGCAAGGAGAACATCGGTGTGCTCGCCTCCCTGATCGCGGCGGCCTCGCTGATGGTCGACTACGTCCTCACCGTGGCCGTCTCGATCTCGGCCGGTGTCGCGGCCATCGTGTCGATCCCGGACCTGCGGGGCCTGGCGCAGCACCGCGTCGCCCTCGGCGTCGCCCTGATCGGGCTCATCACGCTCATGAACATGCGGGGCATCAAGGAATCCGGCCGCGTCTTCGCGGTGCCCACGTACCTGTACATGCTGGTCCTCGCCGCGCTCGTGATCTACGGCCTGAGCCGGACCTTCTTCGGCGACATCGACCCGATCACCTACGACGCCGACCTCGCGGCGACCGCCCAGGAGATGGGGGGCACGCTGACGACCTTCCTGCTCCTCAAGGGGTTCTCGTCCGGGGCGGTCGCGTTGACCGGCATCGAGGCGATCTCGAACGGTGTCCCCGCGTTCCGGCGGCCGGAGGCGAAGAACGCGGCGGCCACCCTGGTGTGGATGGGTGCGCTGCTCGGGACGCTCTTCTTCGGGGTGTCGGTGCTCGCCCACCGCCTCCAGCCCTTTCCCAGTCACGAACGCACCGTGATCGCGCAGCTGGGGCTCCAGGTGTTCGGGAACGGCTTCCTGTTCGTGTTCCTGCAGTTCGCGACCGCGGCCATCCTCGTGCTCGCCGCCAACACCGCGTACAACGGCTTCCCGAGCCTGTCGTCGATCATCGCTCACGACGGGTTCCTGCCGCGACAGCTCACCAACCGCGGCGACCGGCTGGTCTTCTCCAACGGCATCATCATGCTGGCCGTGGCGGCTGCAGCGTTGCTGGTGGCCTTCGGTGGGATCACCAACGCGCTCATCCCGCTCTACGCGGTCGGGGTCTTCACGTCGTTCACGCTCTCGCAGGCCGGGATGGTGCGGCACCACCTGCGAGAGCGGCGGCCGCACTGGCGCCGGAGTGCGGTGATGAACACCATCGGGGCGCTCGCGACCCTGAGCGTCCTGCTCATCGTCGCCGTCACGAAGTTCACGAGCGGCGCGTGGGTCCCGATCGCCGTGATCCCGGCGATCGTGGTCCTCTTCCGCTCCATCCACTCGCACTACGCCGGCGTCGCCGAGCAGCTCTCGGTCCCGGAGTCCTACCGGGCCCGCCGACCGCGGGTCACCGCGGTCGTGCTCGTCGGTCAGGTGGACGCCGGCGTCCTCGAAGCGCTCGCCTACGGGAGCTCGATCCGGCCCGACCAGCTCCTGGCGATGACGGTGGTGGGAAGCGGCGAGGACGAGCAACGCGTCCGATCCGAATGGGAGCGGTTCGCGATCGAGGTGCCGCTGGAGGTCGTCCGCACCGCCGGAGGGGAGTTCACCTCGGCGACGCTGGCCTACCTCGCCGAGCTCGAAGGCCGCTTCGAGGGCTCGTTGGTCAACGTCCTCATCCCGGAGTTCTTCGCGACCCGCTGGTGGGAGCACCTCCTCCACAACCAGACCACGCTGGTCCTGAAGGGCCGCCTGCTGTTCCGCCGCCGCACCGCGGTCACCTCGATCCCCTACCGGCTCGACGTCTCGGATCCCCGGGCCCCGGCGCCGCCCGCACCGCCCGCGTGAGCACCGGGTGGCCCGAGTCCGTGGTCCGGGCGGCTCCACGGCGCCTGCGGCCCAGGGCTTTGCAACGGGGCTCAAGCGGCGGTCGAGTCGGGCCGAACCTCTTCTCATCGGTTGACCGGCGACGAAAGGGGCCGGCCGATGACGACCTCAGCGCGTTCCGAAGCACCCTCCGCCGACCCGGCGCGCCCCGCCGCGCCCCCGGGGGACCTGCACGTGGGCCGCGTCAAGCTCAACCCCTACGTGCTCGGCTACATGATGGGACCGGCCGCGCTCGTGGTGATCCTGCTGCTCGAGCGGTTCAAGATGATCGCCCGCCAGCCGCTCTGGCTGTGGCTCGCGGTCTTCGTCACGATCCCTTCGTTGAGCATCGCGCTCGAGCTCTGGTATCGGCGACGCCCTTCTCGCGTGCGGCTCCACGCACGTGTCGCGTGGCACGCGACCACGGTGACCGCGGTCATCTACCTCTCGGGCTGGGGTCCGGTGCTCGTCATGGCGTTCGCATTCGTCGCGCTCGAGAACGTCTCCCACGACGGGTCCGGACGCGTGGAAGGTGACGGCGCTGTGGAGCTTGGTCGGGATCGCCGCCGGTCAGATCGCGATCTGGATGCAGTGGGCGCCGTCGTTCCTCTCGACCGCACACGCCGAAGCTCTCGGAATCATGGGTGCGTTCGTGCTGCTGTTCGTCATTCGCATGGCCGGCGCCATGATGGAGCAGAAGGAGCGGGCCGAGCGGTCGATGCGAACGAGCGAGGAACGCTTCCGCTCCCTCGTGCAGCACTCGTCGGACACGACACTGGTGGCGGATGGCGACGGTCGGATCACCTACGCGAGCCCGGCCACGATGGCGCTCGTCGGTCTCCCGCCGAAGTCCGTCGTCGGCATGCAGGCGACCGACATCGTGCACCCCGAGGACCGGGAGCGCGTCGCGCTGCAGTTCGCGGCGCGCCTCCAGTCCGACGACGTGACCGCGCCGGTCGAGTGCCGGATCCTGCACGCCGACGGCACGACGCGCGCCGCCGAGGCGGTCCTGAGCGACCTCCGGGACCAGCCGTCGGTCGCGGGCTTCGTCGCCAACCTCCGCGATGTGACCGAGCGCAAGGACGCCCAGGACCAGCTCGCGCACCAGGCGCTGCACGACTCGCTGACAGGGCTCGCGAACCGCACGCTGATCCACGACCGTGCGGCACAGATGCTCGTGCGCGCCGCGCGGCAGCACCACCCCGTCGCTGCGTTCTTCATCGACCTCGACAACTTCAAGGAGGTCAACGACACGCTGGGGCACGAAGCCGGCGACGAGATCCTGCAGGCCGTCGCCCGCCGTTTCGTGGTCGCCCTGCGCGCCACCGACACCGTCGGCCGGCTCGGCGGCGACGAGTTCGTGGTGCTGTCCGAGGGGATGACCCTCGCGGCGGGGCCGGAGATCCTGGCCGAGCGCATCCGTGACGTGCTGGCCGAGCCCTTCGTCCTCGACAGCCAGCCCAACACGCCGCTGACGATCACCGCGAGCATCGGGATCGCGTCCGGCGAGCGCGAGACCGCGCAGGATCTCCTCCGTGACGCGGACATCGCGCTCTACCGGGCCAAGGCGACCGGCAAGGACTGCTGGGCTCTGTTCGAGCCCGAGATGCAGGCGGCGGTTCTCGACCGGCTGGCCCTGAAGATGGATCTCCAGTCGGCCATGGACGCCGGCGAGTTCTTCCTGCTCTACCAGCCGCTGTTCGAGCTGGACACGATGCACGTGTTCGGCGCCGAGGCGCTCCTGCGCTGGCAACATCCGGCCCGCGGGGTCGTCGGACCGGACGAGTTCATCCCGATGCTCGAGGAGATGGGTTCGATCATCGAGGTCGGGCGGTGGGTGATCGAGGAGTCGTGCCGCCAGGCCGCGTCGTGGCGCCGGCAAGGCCATCCGATGACGATCTCGGTGAACGTCTCGATGCGCCAGCTCGCGACCCCCGCCCTCCTCGACCACGTGCGCGACGCGCTCGCGACGAACGGGCTCCCCGCGGAGTCGTTGGTGCTCGAGATCACCGAGACCGACCTGATGCGCGACGCCGACTCGACCATCGCGCACCTGAGCCAGCTCAAGACGCTCGGCGTGCAGGTCGCGATCGACGATTTCGGGACGGGTTACTCGTCGCTGTCCTACCTGCGTCAGTTCCCGGTCGACGCGCTCAAGATCGACCGGTCGTTCATCGCGTCGATGGCCAGCTCGACGGAATCGGCCGCACTGATCCACACGATGGTCGAGCTCGGTCGGGCCCTCGGTCTCGAGACGCTCGCCGAGGGGATCGAGGACCGGGTACAGCTCGAGTCCCTCCGTCGCGAGCACTGCGAGCGCGGGCAGGGGTTCCTCTTCTCCCGGCCGATCTCGGCCGAGGCGGTCGAGCGGATCCTCGGCGGCGTCGCCCCCGCCGTCCCCCACTCCGAGCCCGTCGTCTGACCGGCACCGACCGCGGGTCGGTACCCTGACGCGGATGGTCGCTTCGCATCTTCCGGCGACGGCGGTGCGCGCGGTCGGGAGCCTCGGCATCGGCGGCTGCGACGTCGCCGAGCTGCTCCGGGACCACGGCTCGCCGCTCCAGATCGTCGACGCCGCCGAGGTGGACGGGCGCGCCGCCGAGTACGGCGCAGCCCTGGCGGCGCTCCACCGACCGGCGCGCGCGGTGTTCGCGACCAAGGCGCTCCCGATCGTCGCGGTGCTGGCGCGCATCGGGGGCCACGGCATCGGCGCCGACGTCACCACTGCCGGAGAGCTCGCGGTCGCCCGGGCGGCGGGAATCGCGCCGCCGGACATGGTCCACCACGGCAATGGTCGCAGCCGCGCCGAGCTGGCCGAGGCCGCCACGACCGGGGTCGGGCTGGTCGTCCTCGACGGGCCGATGGACGTCGACCGTCTCGACGCGGTCGCGAGTGGGCCCGTGGACGTGCTCGTCCGCATCACGCCGGGCGTGGCGCCGGCCACGCACCGGTCGATGGCGACGGCCCACCACGGTCAGAAGTTCGGCGTGACCGTCGCCGAGGCGCCCGCGCTCCTCGCCAGGGTCGAGCGCACGCGTCACCTCCGCCTGCGGGGTCTCCACTTCCACGTCGGGTCGCAGATCACGCGGTTGGAACCGTTCGTCGAGGCGGTGCGACGCGTCGGTGACCTGGGCTCCTTCGCCGTGCTCGACGCCGGCGGGGGGCTCGGCGTTCCGCTCACCGCGACGATGGACGCGCCCACCATCGCCGACCACGTGGCCGCGCTCGACGACGCGATGGGCGCCGCGGGCTTCGACCCGCGCACCGAGCTGGTCGTGGAGCCCGGCCGGTCGGTGGTCGCGCGCGCCGCCGTCACGGTCTACTCGGTCCGGACGGTCAAGCAGACTGCCGGCGTGACCTTCGTCGCCGTCGACGGCGGGACGTCCGACGACGTCGAGGCCGTCTCCGGGCTCCGCACCGCGGCACCGTTCGCGCTCGGGCCCGGCACCCCGAGGAGAACGACCCTCGTCGGGTTGCACTGTGACGCCGGCGACGTGCTCGCGGACGCCGTGGACCTCCCCCCGGTGGGCGAGGCCGACCTCGTGGTGATGCCGAACACGGGCGCCTACACGTTCAGCCTGGCCAGCAACTACAACTGCGTGCCGCGCCCGGCGGTGGTCGAGGTGGCCGACGGGGGCGCACGCGTCCTCGTCCGGCGTGAGACCATCGACGACCTGTTGGCGCGCCAGCGCCGGTGACGGTCAGGAGGCCCCGGATCATGAGCTCCCGACCGGACAACGTGTGCGTCGTCCTCCTCGACTCATTGAACCGTCACATGCTCGGGTGCTACGGCGGCGACGAGTTCGCGACGCCGAACCTGGATCGCTTCGCCCGCCTCCGGGCCACCCGCTTCACGCGCCACGTCACCGGATCCCTGCCCTGCATGCCGGCTCGCCACGACATCCTCGTGGGCGCGCTGGACTTCCTGTGGAAGCCGTGGGGATCGATCGAGCTCTGGGAGCAGCCCGTCACCAGGCTGCTGGGTGAGCAGGGCGTGACGACGATGCTGGTCACCGACCATCCGCACCTGTTCGAGACCGGCGGCGAGAACTACCACACCGACTTCGGCGGCTGGGAGTACGTCCGCGGGCACGAGGGCGATCTCTGGCGCACCTACGCCGACCCGACGTGGATGGGCACGCCCTCGCTCCCGGCTCGGCGGGCCGGGTGGTTCTACGAACGGATCCACGGCTCGCCGCCCCTGGACCGCGGCTACGACCGGTCGCGCACCTTCTTCCGCGACGAGGAGGACTTCCCCGGTCCGCGCACGATGAGCGAGGCCGCGCGCTTCCTCCGCGAGGCCACGCCGCATCACGACCGCTGGTTCCTCTTCGTGGACGAGTTCGACCCGCACGAGCCCTTCGACACGCCTGCGCCGTGGGTGGGTCGCTACGACGACGGTCCGTGGACCGACGAGATGATCATCTGGCCGCCCTATGCCGACGGCGCCATCGTGCGCGAGCAGATCACCGCAGCCGAGGGCCGCCACATCCGCGGGAACTACGGCAGCAAGCTCTCCATGATCGATCACTGGTTCGGACGCGTGCTCGACGAGTTCGATCGCCGGGACCTCTGGGCCGACACCGCGCTGATCGTCGCGACCGACCACGGCCACTATCTCGGGGAGGAGCGCGTGGGGCGCGACCTCTGGGGCAAGCCCTCGGTGCCCCAGTACGAGCCGCTCGGCCACACCCCGCTGCTCGTCTCCTGGCCCGGCGTGCCGGGCGGCGCCACGTCCGACGCGCTCACGACCAACGTCGACCTCTTCGCGACGATCGCCGACGTGTATGCGGTCTCGTCCGGTCACCCCACGCACGGCGCTTCCCTGGTCCCGCTGCTCACGGGGGCGGCGACGTCGGTGCGCGAGTGGGCGCTCGGGGGGAGCTTCGGCGGATGGGCGCAGATCACCGACGGCCGGCGCAAGTACGCCCGCGGTCCGGTCGGCGACCCGTTCCCACTCTCGATGTGGTCCAACCGCTGGTCGACGATGCCGCTCCACATCCCGGGCTTCGACGGCCTGCCGGCGCCGGACGACCGGGCCTGGCTGGACCACATGCCCGGATCGAAGGTGCCGGTGATCCGCCAGCCCTTCCGCGCCGGGGACCTCCTGCCCTTCTGGGTCGGCAACGCACCGGTCGACCGGCACGAGCTCTACGACCTCGACCACGACCCGGACGAGCAGGAGAACCGGGTCGGCGGCCGCGACGAGGCGGAGATGATCGAGCTGCTGCGGGTCGCGCTCGGCGCGGTGGGCGCTCCCGACGAGCAGTACGAGCGCCTCGGGGTCGTCTGACCTCGCATTCGGCTTCAGGATGCGGTCGGGGATGTCGAAACCTCGGATGTGCCGCCTGATTTGACGAGCAGGCTGGGCGAACGGCATCGCGATTTCCCGACGCGCGGAGGTGGACCGGTGATGCGCAGGGCGCGCTGGTGGGTCGCGGGAGTTCTCGCGTTCGGACTGACGTGCAGCCTCCTGTCGTGGCTCACCGATCCGAGCAACTTCTCGACGTTCTGGTACTCGCTCGGAGGCTTCGGTCTCGTCGCGGTCATGGCCGTCGCCATCCCGGTGCGTGACCCGCGCCCGCGCTGGCCGTGGGTGCTGCTCGCGCTCGGCCTGCTCGGGACCGCCAGCGGGGACCTGCTGTGGGACCTGACCGAGATCTTCGCCAATGCCCCTGGGTACAGCTCGCAGCTCGCGAACATCTCGTACCTGGCGGCCTACCCGCTGTTCGCGGCCGGCGCGCTCGGACTCCTCGGCCGGCGTGCGACGGCACGCGACGTTCTGGTGCTCCTCGAAGCGGCGATCCTCGCGGCGGCCGCCTGGCTGATCCTCTGGGTCGTGTACGTCCACCCGGCGCTGGTCCACAGCGATCTCGGGTACTGGGATTGGCTCCCGACCGTGCTCTACCCGCCGATGGATCTCGTCGTGATCGTCGTCGTCTGGCGTGTGGGACACGGTGCCGGCGGGCAGGTCCGCCGATCTGCGCCCTGGGTCCTGCTGATGCTCGGCTTCGTGGTGATGTTCCTCGCCGACTGGTCGTACGCGATGCTCGGCATGCCGGAGAGCGGGACCGCGATGTGGCTCATGAACGTCGCCTGGCTGATGTCCTATGCCCTGATCGCGGCATCCGCGGTCCATCCGGCGATGCGCTACCTGCGGGCGAGTCCCGACACGGTCGGCGTCGTCGCGGGTCGGGTGAGAGGCGTCGGGGTCGCCGGTGCGTGCGTGACCCCGTTCGCGCTCGCGCTCGTCGCCCGCCGAGATGTCGCTCCGATTCCGGAGGTCGTCGCGATCGCCGGGACGCTGATCGTGCTCCTGGCCGCACTGCGATACCAGCTCGCGGCGGACCGCAACGCGGAAGCTGCCGTGCAGCTGTCATACCGCGCGACGCACGATCCGCTGACCGGGTTGGCGAACCGGGCTGCGCTCATCGATCGGCTCACCCTTGCGCTGCGACGGGCCGCGCGCACGGGGAGCGGGTGCGCGATCGTCTTCCTCGATCTCGACGACTTCAAGTTCATCAACGACAGCCTGGGGCACACCGACGGCGACGCCGCGCTCGGCGTCGTCGCCGACCGCCTCCGGTCGGTGATGCGCGCCGACGAGTGCATCGCCCGGATCGGCGGCGACGAGTTCGTGGTCGTGCTCGAGGGTCTCTCCGGCGCGGAAGACGCGATCCTCGCCGCGCACCGCATCGCCGCGTTGTTGGCCGAGCCGTACCAGATCGATCACGCGACGTTCACCCTTCCGGCCAGTGTGGGCGTGCTCCCCGACGCCGAGCGCTACGTCGACCAGGTCGAGGCCGCCCTGCGGGACGCGGACTTCGCCATGTACGAGGCCAAGGCGCGAGCTCGTGGCGCGGTCTGTGTCTATGACCCCGCGATGCACGCTCGGGCCATCGAGGCGGTCGATCGGAGGCGGCAGCTGGGGGTTGCGCTCGACGCCGGCGAGTTGGCCGTCGTGTACCAGCCCATCTACCGCGCCGGAAGTCGCCGTCAGATCGGCGCCGAGGCGCTCCTGCGCTGGCGGCACGACGGGGTCGACATCGCGCCCGAGGACTTCGTGCCGTTGGCCGAGTCCACGGGGGACATCGTGCGCATCGGCGAGTGGGTCCTCCGTGAGGCGGTCGAGGAGCTCCGGCGGCTCGGTCCGGACTCCGAGCTGATCGTGACCGTGAACCTGTCGCCGCGCCAGCTCCGCGAACCACACTTCGCGGCGATCGCCGTCGCGCTCGTGGAGGCGGCCGGGGTCGATCCGGGAAGGGTCGTGCTCGAGCTGACCGAGTCGGCACTCCTCGAACCGGATCCGACGGTCGATGCCAACCTCCGCGCGCTCGGCGACGCACGACTCGCGCTCGCGATCGACGACTTCGGCACCGGGTATTCGAGCCTCGCGTATCTCAAGCGCCTCGAGGTGGCGTGGCTCAAGATCGACCGGATCTTCGTGAGCGATCTCGGACCGAGCACGGGCGACGAGGCGCTGGTGCGGACGATCATCCGCATGGCGCACGACCTCGGCATCCGCGTCATCGCCGAAGGGGTGGAGAACGAGTCCCAGCTGGCGATCCTGGAGCACGAAGGCTGCGATGCCCTGCAGGGCTTCGCACTGGCGCGACCCGGTCCGCACCTCGTGCTGGCGCCCGCGCCCGTGCCGGCGTCGACCGCGCCGCTGTTCGGCTCGCGCTCGAGGCGCGGTGGTACCCGGTCAGCGGTCAGTGCTGCGCAGGAGCCGGCCCGCGAGCGCGCCGGTGTGCTCACCCGCCTCGAGGAACGGTTGCCCGTTCACGATCGTGTGGTCGATCCCGCGGGCGCGCTCGGACGAACCGCGCCGCGCCGCCGGGGAAGTCCTCGACGATCTCGGGGAGCGGCAACCACATGCCGTCGAGGTCGATCACGTTGACGTCCGCGTACGCACCCTCCCGGAGCACGCCGCGGTCGCGGTAGCCGACGAAACCGGCCGTGTCCGACGTGAGGCGCCGGACACCGTCTTCGAGCGTGAGCGCCCCGCGGTCGCGCACCCAGTGGGAGAGGAAGAAGGTCGGCTGGCTCGCGTCCATGATCTGGGTGGCGTGGGCGCCGGCGTCGGCCAGTCCCATGATCGTCTCGGGCGCGTCCAGCAGCTCGCCGATCGCGTCGAAGTCCTCGTTGAGCACGGGCCAGTTCACGACCGCAGCCCCGTCGGTCGCGACGAGCGCATCCACGTAGAGCTCGACGGGCGAGATGCGCCGGGCGCGCGCCTGCGCCCCGATCGAGTCGTCGGGACCGTACGCGTACACCGCGCCCGAGTCCGGGGTCATGAGGTACATCCGGTCGAACGACGACACGTCCCCGGTGGCCGCGTCGGCGACGATCGCCGATCGCGTCACGGGGTCGCGCAGCGCGGCCACGATCCCGGCCGGCTCTCGTTCCGCGATCGCCGCGAACGCGGGCAGATGGTCGATCGGGGTCGCGGCTCCGAGCCCGAACAGCACGCCGATCCCGCGCGGCGTGGTCTGCGGCCGCAGGCGCGCCCCCGTCCGGTTGGCGGCGGCGGTGAGCTCGAGCACTCGCCGGTAGTGGTCGCCGAGCGAGCGCATCTGCATGAGGTTGAACGTGAAGGGGCGGCCGAGCGTGCGGCTGAGCTCGCCGATCCACGCCATCTCCTCGTCGACGCGCGACGTCGAACCGTCGGTCTCGTTGTAGCGCGGCGCGCACTCGAGGACGCCACGGTCGAGGTGGCCGAGCGGTGCGGCGGCGGCGAAGAACTCGCGTGGCTCGGCCCACGTCCCGGGCACCCAGCGCCCGTCGGGGACGCGGTGGGTCAGCGAGCGCGAGATCGAGTACCCGAGTGCACCGGCGTCCATGGCGGACTCCACCTCGTGGGCCATGCCGGCGAGCTGCTCGTCGGTGGCGACGTAGTCGGGATCGCACGCGGCGTCGCCGATCACGTACATGCGGATGGCGACGTCGCCCACGTACCCGCCCGCGTTGATGCCCTTCGGCATCGCGTCGATCGCGTCGAGGTACTCGCCGAAGGACTCCCAGCTCCACGGGAGCCCGTCGAGGATGCAGCTCGCGGGGATGTCCTCGACGGATTCCATGGCGCTCGCCAGCACGCCGGCGGCGCCGGGACGGACCGGAGCGAAGGTCATCCCGCAGTTCCCCATGACCACCGACGTGACGCCGTGCCAGCACGACGACGACATGAGTGGATCCCAGCCGATCTGCGCGTCGAGGTGGGAGTGGAGGTCCACGAAGCCCGGGGTGACGGAGCGGCCCTCGGCGTCGATCGTCCTCCGGGCGGTGCCGGCCGTCCCCGGTTCGGCGACCGCGGTGATGCGATCACCGTCGATCGCGACGTCCGCGGCGCGTGCCGGAGCACCCGTCCCGTCGACGACGATGCCGTTGGCGATCAAGAGATCGTGGGCCATGACTCCTCCTGGTCCGGCCGGCTCAGGTGCCGGCGAGGGTCGCGACGATCGGCGCGACGGCATCGATCGAGTCGTCGTTGAACACGTAGTAGGACAGGTCCCAGCGCTCGCGCCGCTCCCGCATCGTGTCGGCGATCTCGGCGACCGTCCCGATGAGCACGTGCGGGCTGGCCAGCACGCCGGCCGCGGTCAGCTCCGCGTCCGGGTCGGGCGGGAGCGATTCGGCGATCGCGGTGGCGGTGGCCTCGCGGTCGTCGGTCACGAGGACGAACGGCACGACGATGGAGAGCTCGAGATCGGCGTAGCGGTCGCCCGCGGCCTCACGGATCCAGCCGAGCTTGCGGTCGGTGGCCGGGGCCGTCGCGTCGGCGAGGTTCTGGTCCGCCCAGTCGGCGTTGGACTTGCGCGCCGGGTTCAGTCCGATGATGTCGGCCTCGTGCGCCGCGATCCGCAGCATCCGCGGCCCGCCGCCGGCGATCATGATCGGTGGGCGCGGGTCCTGGACCGGCGCGGGGTACAGCTCGTGATCGGTGATCGTGTAGTGGTCGCCGCGGAACGTGACCGGCCCGCCCGCGAGCAGCGCCTTGACGACGGTGACCGCTTCCTGCATCCGGCTCACCCGCACGCCGGGTGGATCGAACGTCATCCCGGTCTGGGCGTAGTCGGGCGCCATCCATCCCGCGCCGAGACCGATCTCGACCCGCCCGTTCGACACGTGGTCGAGTGTCGCGAGCTCCTTGGTGAGGAGCGCGGGGTGGCGGTAGTCGTTGTCGAACACCAGGCAGCCGACGCGGAGGTCCGTGGTGGCGACGGCAGCCGCGGTCATCGCGACGAGGGGGCCGAGCTGCGCGTCGAAGTGGTCGCGCAGGAAGAGCGTGGAGAACCCGAGGGACTCGACGCGGCGGGCCGCGTCGGCCCACGCGGGTCCGGGCCCGGCGTCGGAGGAGTGCACTCCGAAGCGGAACGTGCGGTCGGCGGTCATCGGGCCGCTCCCTTCCGGGTCGAGGTCATTCGCCGAGCCCGAGCGCGGCGGGGTCGGCGGCGAGCCGGCCTCCGGCGTTGAGCCACGCCATCACGACCTGCTCGCCCTCGGCCGGGTTGTAGACGTCCTCCTGGCGGGAGAACCGGCCGTCGCCGGCGTAGGTGAGCACCGTGATGCAGGCGAACCGGTACTCGGCGTCGCCACCGGCGGGGTCCGGGAAGACCTGCCACGGCAGGTACACGACCCGATCGCCGTCGATGACCGACCACTCCACCGGGAACTGCATCATCGGCACCGGAGCCATGAGCTCGGAGATCTTGGCCCGGATGGCCTCGCGGCCGACGATCGTGCCGTAGTGGTGCTCGACCCACACGCAGTCCTCGGTGTGCAGGTCGGCCCAGCGGTCCCAGTCGCCCGCGTCGCCGGCGGCGAGGATCTCGGCGAACGCGGCTTCGACCTCGGTGCGTGGATGGCCCGGGGCCACGGGCGGCTCCCCTCGATCGTGGGCGTGACCGTCGGATCGTAGCGACGCCCGAGCCGACCGGTGCCGCTCAGACGGCGGCGGCCTCGGCACCGGGCTCGCTCGAGGCGTCGAAGGAGTCCCAGAGCCGGGCGTACGGTCCGTCCGCGGCCAGGAGCGCGGCGTGGGTGCCCTGCTCGACGATGCGGCCGCGGTCGACGACCACGATGCGGTCCGCCCGGGCCGCGGTCGGGAGCCGGTGGGCGACGAGGATCGTCGTCCGCCCGCGCGCCGCGGCCTGCATGGCGTGCTGCACGCGTGCCTCGCTGGCGAGATCGAGCTGCGAGGTGGCCTCGTCGAGGAGGAGGATCACCGGATCGACGAGGCGCGCCCGGGCGAGCGCCAGCAGCTGACGCTGGCCCGACGAGAGCGAGCGGCCGCGCTCGCTGACCGGCTCGAGGTAACCGTGCGCCAGGCCGGCGACGAAATCGTGCGCTCCGACCGCACGCGCCGCCGCCTCCACCTCGGCGTCGGTGGCCTCCGGCCGCCCGTAGGCGATGTTGTCCCGCACGGTGCCGGTGAAGAGGAAGGCCTCCTGGGGGACGACACCCAGCTGACGGCGGAACTCGCCGAGATCGACGGTGCGCAGGTCGATGCCGTCGACCGACACCGTGCCCGCGTCGGGGTCGTAGAAGCGCGCCGCGAGCTTCACGAGCGTCGACTTTCCGGCCCCCGTCTCGCCGACGAGCGCGACGGTCTCCCCGGCTGCGACCGTGAGCGTCACGTCGTCGAGCGCGGGGTCGCCGACGGCCGACGGGTACGCGAAGCGGACACCGTCGAAGCACACTCGTCCGGTGAGCCGCCCCGGGTGCACCGGGTGCTCCGGCTCGGGGGTGCCGGTCGGCGCGTCGAGGATCTCCTCGATCTTGTCGAGCGACGCCTTGGCCTGCTGCCACGTGTCGAGCGTCTGGGACAGCTGCTGGATCGGGGAGAAGAACATGTTCAGGTAGAGCAGGAACGCGATCACGACGCCGGAGGTGACGACGCCGTCAGGGACGAGGACCGCGGCTCGCGCCGAGCACCGCGACCGCGCCGAGGTCGGCGAGGAAGGAGACGAACGGGAAGTACAGGGCGATCAGCCGCTGCGCGCGCAGGCGGTGCGTCAGGTACTGGTCGTTCACGGAGCGGAACCCGCGGACGTTGTGTCCCTCCCGGACGTAGGCCTGAGCGACGCGCACACCGGACAGGTTCTCCTGCAGGTTGGCGTTGACGTTCGCGACGGCCTCGCGGGCACGTCCGTACGCGACCGACGAGTGGCGGCGGTACCACCACGTCGCCGCGAGCAGCGGGGGGATCACGACCGCGCCAGCCGCGGCGAGGGGCGGGGACAGGACCACGAGGAACCCGAACACGCCCACGCTCGTGATCGCGGCGACGACCGCGGTGACCAGACCGGTCTGGATGAGCTGGGACAGCGCCTCCACGTCGGTCGTCATGCGCGTCATGATCCGGCCGTCGAGCTCGGTGTCGTAGTAGTCGAGCGACATGCGCTGGAGGTGAGCGAAGATCTTGACCCGCAAGCCGAACAGCGCGCGCTCCGCAGTCCGGCCGGTGATCCACGTGTAGGCCCACGTCACGGCCCAGTCGAGCGACACGGTGGCGAAGAAGAGCGCGCTCGCGGTCCACACCACGCCGAGGTCGTGGGCGTGGACGCCCGAATCCAGACCCCGCCGTACCAGCAACGGTCCGAGCAGGGTCAGGAGGCTGTCGACCGCGACGAGACCGAGGCCCAGGAGCAGCCAGGCCCGCCACGGGCGGACGAACTCGAGGATACGGAAGCGCTCGCGGGTGGGTGCGGCCATGGCGGCCGCGTCGACGTCGGGCGTGTCGTCCGCGGCCGGCAGCGTCTCGAGCTTCGCGAGCAGCTCCGGCGTCGCCGCGAGGGTCATGCCCATTGCGGCGCCGGCCGCCCCGCGCCCGCCGCCGGGCCCGAACCGCGCCACGGGCGCGACGGTCGCCCTCGCGACGGGGCCCGTGGCCGAGCTCGCCGCCCACGCGCCGGGCGTCACCTCGTCGAAGGAGCCGTCGAGGGTGTCCGTCTCGACGCCGTCGGCATCGGGACCGCTCAGCAGGGCGCGGTACTGCGCGTTGCGGACGAGCAGCTCGTCGTGCGTCCCGAGGTCGGTCACCCGCCCGTGGTCGATGACGGCCACGCGCTCGGCGAGCGCCAGGGTGGAGCGCCGGTGCGCGATGAGGATGGTCGTCCGACCGGCCATGACCTCGCGGCAGGGTCGCGTGGATCGCTTCCTCGGTCGTGGCGTCCACCGCGGAGGTCGCGTCGTCGAGCAGGAGGATGCGCGGGTCGCTGAGGATCGCCCGGGCCAGCGCGATGCGCTGGCGCTGTCCGCCGGAGAGTGTGAGCCCGCGCTCGCCGACGACCGTGTCGAAGCCCATCGGGAGCGCCTCGACGAACTCCGTCGCTCCAGCGGCGGCCGCGGCGACGCGCACGGCATCGTCGGTGGCCTCCGGGACGCCGTAGGCGATGTTGGCGCGCACCGAGTCCGAGAACAGGAACGCGTCTTCGAACACGACGCCGACCTGTCGGCGCAGCGAGTGCAGGGTCACGTCGCGCACGTCGAGCCCGTCGATCGTGACGCGTCCATCGGCGACGTCGTAGAAGCGCGGTAGCAGCCCGGTGATCGTCGACTTGCCCGATCCGCTCGCGCCCACGAGCGCGATCACCTCACCCGGGCGGACGTGGAGGTCGAAGCCGTCGAGGACCGGAGTGCTGCGCGTGTAGCCGAACCGCACGTGCTCGAACCGCACGTCGCCGAGCACGGCGGGGAGCTCGACCGCATCGGGGTCCTCCTCGATGCGGGTGTTGGCGTCGAGGATGTCGAGGATCCGCTCGCCACCCGCCCGGGCCTGCTGCGCCACGGCGAACAGTCCCGCGAGCATCCGCACCGGCGCGACGAGCTGCACGAGGTACGTCGAGAAGGCGAGGAAGGTCCCGAGGGTGATGCGGCCGTCCAGCGCGAGCCAGCCCCCGAACGCGAGCACCGCGACCTGTCCGTACGCGGGGATGGCCTGGAGCACCGGGCTGTACCGGGCCTGGAGCCGCACCAGCCGGCTGCGCGAGCCGAAGAGGCGTCCGGACGCATCGGCGAGGTGGTCGAGCTCCCGGTCCTCCTGGCCGAACCCCTTGACGACGCGTACGCCGCTGACGGCCTCGTCGACGACGCCCGCGACCTCTCCCGCGCGCTGCTGCGCGTCCCACGTCGCGGGGAACACGGCGCTGCGCATGCGCATCGAGACGACGAGCAACAACGGGATCGCGAGCAGCATCACGAGCGTGAGTGGCGGCGACAGGAAGACCATCACCACGATCGACAGCACGAGCATCACGAGGTTCCCGACGATGATGGGCAGGAACGCGAGCAACGCCTGGATGAGCCCGAGGTCCGACGACGATCGCGACACGAGTTGGCCGGTCTGGAGCTCGTCGTGCGTGCCGAAATCCAGGCGCTGGAGTCGCTCGAAGATCGCCACCCGCAGGTCGTACTGGACGTCCAGGCTCACGCGCCCGCCGACCCAGCGTCGTACGTACGCGGCCCAGAACGAGAACGCGCCGGCGACCACGAGGAGCAGGAGGTAGGGCCAGACGGTGGTGGTCCGCGCCACGATGCCGTCGTCGACGATCGTCCGCTCGATGACGGGTGTGAACGCCGACACCGCCTGGCCGAGCACCGCCATGCCGAACGCGATGACGACGTTGCGGCGGTGGGCCATGAGGAACGGCCACAGGCGACGGATCCACCCGCCGCTCTCGGGTGGGCGCGGCTCCGGGATCGGCCGCTCGCCGGTGGCTGCCGGATCCCGACGCGGGGCGCCGATCATCCGTCGCCACCGGATCGCGCGGCCCGCCGGCTCGCGAGGTCGAGGTCGATGGCCTCGCCGAGGGCGGCGATGCCGTCGACGGCCACCGCGCGCCGGTCGGGGTCGACGAGCGCGAGCAGCTCGTCCACGCGTGCGCCGACCACGCGCTGCGCGGTCGCCAGGGCTCTCCGTCCCGCGGGGGTCACGACCAGGGTGACCCCCCGACGATCGCCGTCGACCTCGCGCCGTCGTACCCAGCCGCGCGTCACGAGCCCGTCGAGCACTCCCGTGAGCGACGGCCTGGTCACCGCCGCCTGCGACGCGAGCTCGCTGGCGCGCTCGGGCGCGCGCGAGACGAGGAGCAGGATCCGGAACTGGGGGAGCGTCATGTCGTCGAGCGCGCGCTCGGTCAGCCGGGACACGACGGCGAGTGTGCGCGCCACGTCCGCCCCGGCGGCCGATCGCGCCGCGCGGCGCGCCGGTCGTCGCGACCCGAGGACCTGACGACTCGTTCGATGCCCATATGGTTAGGGTACCGAACATTCTCTTCTCGTGCCCGTCGGTTCTCGTGGCGCGGAACGAGCGACGCCGGTTCTCGCAGTCTTCTTACCCGCCTCTCGGTGCGCTCTTTCGTGGGTCCCCGACACTCACCGTGCTCCGAGATCCGGAGCGACCGACAGCACGAGGAGAGAACTGATGGAGACGAATCTGGAATCGGAGGAGCCGCGCCGGCGCATGCCGAGCGGTCGCCGGGGCTGGTTGCCGACGGCCGCGGTGGCGGTCGGCCTCGCGGTGGGTGCGGCCGGACTCGCCGGTGCCGCCACCGGCAGCTCGGGGTCGGGCGCGACAGCCACCGACTCGTCGAGCTCCGCCGCCACGGCACCGGCCGCGCCCAACGGGAGCGCCCCGGACCCGAGCACCGTGACGCACGGGCCCGGTGAGACCCTGCTCACCGGGGACACCGCGACCCAGGTGCAGGCCGCGGCGCTGCAGGCGGTCCCGGGCGCGACGGTGATCCGGGTCGAGACGGACTCGGGTGGCGCCACCTACGAGGCGCACCTCACCAAGTCCGACGGCTCGACGGTCACGGTGCTGTTCGACAAGGACCTCAACGTCACGTCGACCGAGAACGGCTTCGGGCCCGGGCCCCAAGGCCAGGCGCCCGCGGCCCGGCCGAGCGCGGGCACGGCCGACAGCTCGGGAAGCTCTGCCTGACCCGACGCGGACGTCCCCGTCCCCCCCGCACCGGTCCCGCCGGCTCCGCCGGCGGGACCGGTCGCGTCCGGGGGCCCGGCGCGCTCGGCCGCGAGGAGCGAGGTGCGGCGCGCGGTCAGGGGACCGGCAGGGCGATACCGACGACCGCGCCGCCGCCCGGATGATTCCGCGCGAACACCGTTCCGCCGTGCTGCTCGGCGATCTGCGCGACGATCGCGAGCCCGAGACCGGAGCCGGGCTCCGTGCGCGAGGCGTCGGTCCGGTAGAAGCGGTCGAACACCCGGGGCAGGTCCTCCTCGGGGATCCCGCCGCCGTGGTCGCGGACCGAGATGGTCGTGGCCTCGAGCTCGACCTCGACGTCGCCCGCGCCGTGTTGGAGCGCGTTGTCGAGCAGGTTGGTCACCGCCCGTCCGAGGAGTCGCTCGCGGCCGCGCACGTGCCGGGCGTCGTGGACCGAGAGCACGATCGTGCGGTCGCTCCGCCGCCGGGCGGCACCCACGGCCTCGCGGGCCAGCGCGTCGAGGTCGACGGAGGTGACCGGCTCGTCGTCCTTGCCCGGGTCGCGCGCGAGCGCGACCAGCTCGGAGACGAGGTCCGTGAGCTCGTGGACCTCGGAGCGGATGCCCGCCGACACCTGGCGGCGCTGTTCGACGGTGAGCTGGTCGCCGCGCCCGAGCAGCTCCGCGTTCGTCTGCAGGCTGGTGAGCGGGGTGCGCAGCTCGTGGCTCGCGTCGGCGACGAGCTGCTGCTGACGGGCCCGGCTGTCGGCGAGCGCGGCGACCATGGTCGCGAAGCTCGTGGTGAGGCTCCCGACCTCGCCGGGCCCGGTCGAGGGCAGATCGTGGTCCAGCTCGCCGGTGTCGGCGATGAGCTGGGCCGCCGACCGCAACCGACGGATCGGGGCGACGATGCGCGTGGCCAGCAGCCACCCGAGCGCGGCCGCGCCGAGCACGGCCGCGGCGGCGAACACGATCAACCGGGCCCGCAGCGAGTCGAGCACGCGGTGGTTCTCGGCGGTGCTCCGCCCGATCTGCACGACGCTGCCGTCCGATTGGCGCAGCGTCACCACCCGGTAGGCCTCACCGTGCACGACGACGGTGTCGAGCCGGGGGTTCCCCGTGGTG
This sequence comes from uncultured Acidimicrobiia bacterium, assembly GCA_963752335.1. Lineage (GTDB taxonomy): Bacteria > Actinomycetota > Acidimicrobiia > IMCC26256 > JAENVU01 > JAENVU01. Next base: position 245,368 of record CAVVXW010000004.1, read on the forward strand.
CGCACCGATGCCACGAGGTGGTCGTCGACGGGGAACGCGACGCCGCCGGCGAGACAGCTCGTCGAGGGTGCCGTCGGCCGCGATCGCCTGGGCGCCGTTGGCGGGTTGCAGCAGCCCGGCCGGTGGGCACGGATCGCGGTCGGGTGTGCGCGACGGGGAACCCCGGTCGCGATCGCTGTCGGGAGGACTCGACGGGCTGGCGCTGAGCGCAACCGCGCGACTCGTCAGGGACTCGTCGAGGCTCGCGGTCAGGCGGTCCTGGGTGCTGAGGTAGGCGGCGACCGCACCGAAGAGCGAGGCCGAGCGCGGCGATGAGCGCCATGCTGAGCGCGATCCGCCAACGCAGGCTCATCGCGCGCACCACGTACCCGACACCGCGCACGGTGTGGAGCAGTCGGGACTCTCCGTCGGCCTCGGTCTTGCGTCGGAGGTAGCCGATGTACACGTCGAGCGAGCGCGAGCCGGTCTCGAAGTCGTAGCCCCAGATGTGCCCGTAGATCTGCTCGCGCGAGAGCACGATGCCGGCGTTGCTCATCAGGAGCTCGAGCAGGTCGAACTCGGTCTTGGTGAGATCGATCGCACGGCCGCCCCGGGAGACGATCCGGCGCAGGGGGTCGAGGGTCAGGTCGCCGACGACGAGGTCCTGGCTGTCCGGTGTCGCGGTGTTGCGCCGCAGCAGTGCCCGGAGACGGGCGAGGAGCTCGTCCAGTGAGAACGGCTTGACGACGTAGTCGTCGGCCCCCGCGTCGAGTCCGCTGACGCGGTCGGCGACCTGATCGCGCGCCGTGAGGACGAGGATGGGCGTGGTGACGCCCCGGGCTCGGAGCCGGCGGCACACGGTGAGGCCGTCGACGGTCGGCATCATCACGTCGAGCACCAGGACCGCCGGGTCGGTCCGGTCGAACTCCTCGAGTGCCTCGACGCCGTTCGTCGTGGCGTGCACCTCGTACCCCTCGAGCTCGAGGGCCATCACGAGCGCCTCCCGCACGGCGCGGTCGTCTTCGGCCACGAGGACCCGGGCTCCTTCCACGGCCCGGACTGTAAAGGCTCCCCCGACGCTGTCCGGGCGGGGGATCCACCTTCTTGCGCCGTTCTTACGCTGCGCTCGGAGGCGTCTTACGGCGGTCGCCGACGATGACCGCCATGACGAACCCCTCCGTCCCCACCGCCGCCCGCCGCCGCGCCGCCCACCGGTCCCGGATCGCCACCGTGGTCGCCAGCATCGTCGCGACCACGACCCTCGGCGCGTGCATGGCCGCGAGCGCGACCAACGCCGGCACGGGCTCGGCGAGCCCGGCCACCTCGACGAACGGGTCGAGCGCCGCGGCGAGCGCGAGCGAGCCCGAGCTTCTCCTCGACCTCGACCTCGACGTCGACCTCGTCCACGACGACCGCGTCGAAGGCATCGGGCTGGAGCGCCTCGACCGGGTCGAGCACGGCGGCGACCGCGAGCACGTCGTCGTCGGCGAGCTGATCGTGGACGTCATGACCGACCGCTTCCCGGCGATGGGGACCACCGCCGAGGTGATCGCCGTCGGCGGCACCCCGAGCTTGCTCACCGTCGCCCGCTCGCGCCTGTACGGGCTCGAGCAGCGCTGGAGCCGGTTCGTCCCGACGAGCGAGGTGTCCGCGCTCAACGCCGCCCGCGGTGAGACGCGCCGGGTGTCGGGCGAGACGTTCACGCTCCTCGCGCGGGCGTGCGAGGGATTCGAGCTGACCGACGGTCGCTTCGACCCGTGGAGGCTCGCGGCGATCGAGGCCATCGGCTACCGGCGCTCGTTCGACCGCCTGGGTGTGCCGGTCGAATCGCCGGTTCCCGCGGCGGCGAACTGGACCCGTCCGGTCGAGCTCGACGCCGATCGCCGGACCGCGCGGTTGCTCGACGGGGCCCGCTTCGATCCCGGCGGCATCGGCAAGGGGCTCGCCGCCGATCTCGTGGCCGAGGAGCTCGTCGCGCTCGGTGCCCGTGGAGCGTGCGTCAACGTGGGTGGCGACCTGCGGGTGCTCGGTCCCGGTCCCGATGGCGACGCCTGGCAGCGTCGCGCTCCGGGACCGGCCCGAGGACGAGCCCATCGGGTGCATCGTCGTCGCCGACGGCGGCGTCGCGACGACCTCGCGGTCGCGCCGGACCTGGACCACTTCGGACGGCACCCGCCGACACCATGTCCTCGACCCCGCGACGGGCACGAGCTCCACGTCGAGCTCGATCTGCGCGAGTGCGATCGCGTCACGGGCGTGGCAGGCGGAGGTGCTGAGCACGATCGCGTTCCTGGACGGAGCGACGGGGATCGAGCGGGCCGAGTCGGTGGGCGCCACCGCGATGGTCTCGACGGCAGACGGCGTGACCCGAGGCACGAGCTGGTCACGCTTCGAGGCAGCGGAGGTCGCGGCATGAACCACCTGTTCTGGTACGTGGCGCGCGCCGGGGGCATCGTCTCCTGGCTGCTCCTGACCGCGAGCGTCGTATGGGGCCTCTGGCTGTCCGGCCGCGTGCGTCCGTTCGGCGTCCGCCCCGCCTGGATCCTCGACCTCCACCGATTCCTCGGGGGGCTCGCCACGATCTTCGTCGGAGTCCACGTCGGTGCGATCCTGCTCGACTCGTACACCAACTTCGGTCTGACCGACGTGCTCGTGCCCTTCGCATCGTCCTGGCACCCGCTCGCGGTGGCGGTCGGGGTCGTCTCGATGTATGTCCTGCTCGCGGTCGAGCTCACGTCGCTCGCACGTTCCCATCTCCCGCGTACGGTCTGGCGACGGATCCACATGGCGGCCCTGCCGCTGTGGCTCCTCGCCACCGGCCACTTCCTCCTCGCCGGCACCGATGCGGCCAACCGACTCTCACTCGGCGCCATGGGCGTGGCGGCCTCGGCCATCACGCTGCTCTTCGCCCGGAGGATGCAGGAGGTGCGCGCCCGGAACCGCGCGGCCGGCCCGCCCGGCGGGCGCGGCGGCGCGGGTCCCAACCCGGCGCCCGTCGCACATCCCGCCGCGCGTCGCCGCGGCCGAGGACGCGGCCGCCGCGCGTCGCGGCCCTCCGGACCCGCCGTGACCTCGCGGGCTCCCGGCGCCGCTGATCGGCCAAACTCGCTGGCGTCGACCGGCGCCCAGCGGCAAAGGTGCCCGGATGTCGAGCGCCTTCGAGCGGGCCACCGCGGTCACCGCCGATCCCGAGATCGCCGACCGGTTCCACGCCCACATTCCACAGACGTGGTCGGCGCCCGACGTCCCCCAGGGCGGGACCGCGCTCGCCGTCGCGACCCGGGCGATGCAGGCGGCGCTGCCGGGGGAGCTGCCCGTGCGGTCCGTGTCCTGCGTGTTCGCGGCGCCGGTCGCCGCGGGCGACGCCGAGATCGACGTCACCGTACTGCGCGCCGGTCGTACCGTCGCGCAGGCCACGGCGACGATGCGGTCGCCGGGCGCGGACGCCGGTCTCACCGCGATCGCGATCTTCGGCGCGTCCCGGCCGGGCTTCGTCTTCACCGACGTCGCTCCGCCGCCGATGCCGCCGCCCGAGAGCCTTCCGTCCTTTCGCGACCCGCCTCCGGTCGGCGTCGAGTTCGACCGGGATCCGTTCCCGTTCTGGGTGCACCACGTGGAGGGCCGGCCCGTCGTCGGCCACGCGCCGTGGGAGCCCTACATGCCCGAGTCGAGCGAGCGCGCCGCCTACCAGCACTTCGACGAGCCGCCGTTCCTCCCCGACGGCACGATCGATCCGCTCGCGCTCGTCGCGCTCTGCGACACGATGCCGGCCGCGATCTCCGAACGCCTCGGTCAGCCGCTCGACATCGACTGGTACGGCCCGAGCGCCGACCTCACCGTGCACGTGCTGGCGCCGGCGCGGTCCGAGTGGCTGCTCCGCGGAGCCGAGCCCGGCGCGCCGGCGACGGGTACGCCTCCGTCGAGCTCGAGCTCTGGGACCCGGAGTGTGGCCTCGTCGCCTACGGCACCCAGACGATGATCTTCCGCTTCTTCGGCCGCGTCCCCGAAGGGGACGAGTGCTACCCCCTCGACCGGCGCAGTGCCGGCTGACCCGCTGCGGGATCCGGCGCCCGAGCACGGTCGTAGTCTCGGGTCGATGACCGACACGCCGGTGACGCTGCGGCCACGACGGACGGACCGGCCGGGTCCCGGGCCGCCCGCCACGCGCCCGGCGACCGCGCCGCCGGGGTTCCACGTCCTCGCCAAGCCGTCGGGCCCGATCTGCAACCTCGACTGCTCGTACTGCTTCTTCCTCGAGAAGGAGGCGCTCTATCCCGGCGACCGCTTCCGCATGGCCGACGACGTCCTCGAGGCGTACCTCCGCCAGCTGATCGAGGCGCATCTCGGTCCCGAGATCACGATCGCCTGGCAGGGCGGCGAGCCCACCCTGATGGGCCTCGACTTCTTCCGCCGGGCCGTGACGCTCGCCGAGGAGTGCGCCGGGCCGCGCCGGCGCCTGCATCACACGATGCAGACCAACGGCACGCTCCTCACCGACGAGTGGTGCGAGTTCCTCCGTGAGAAGTCCTTCCTCGTCGGCATCAGCATCGACGGCCCGGAGTCACTGCACGACGTCTACCGGGTCGACAAGCAGGGTCGCCCGAGCTTCGCCAGGGTCCGCGCCGGGCTGGAGCGGCTCGTCCGTCACGGCGTGGACTGGAACGTGCTGTGCACGGTCCACGCCGCCAACCAGGACCGCCCGCTCGAGGTGTACCGGTTCTTCCGTGACGACCTGGGCGCGACGTTCGTGCAGTTCATCCCGATCGTCGAGCGCGTGCAGGAGGGGGAGGGCGCGCTGACCGACCGCTCGGTCGACCCCGACGCGTGGGGCAGGTTCCTGACCGCGGTCTTCGACGAGTGGGTCGGGCGGGACGTCGGCCAGATCTTCGTGCAGACCTTCGACGCGGCGCTCGCGTCCTGGTACGGCACGGAACCGGCCCTCTGCGTCTTCGCCGAGACCTGCGGCAACGCCCTCGCGCTCGAACACAACGGCGACCTCTACTCGTGCGACCACTTCGTGGACCCCGAGCACCTGCTCGGGAACATCATGACCACGCACATGGTCGAGCTCGTCGCCGCGCCCGCCCAACGCGACTTCGGCACGGCCAAGCGCGACACCCTTCCCACCCAATGCCGCGAATGTCCGGTCCTGTTCGCGTGCCGGGGGGAGTGCCCGAAGAACCGGGTGGCGCGCACCGCGGACGGCGAGGCCGGGCTCAACCACCTCTGTGCCGGCTATCTCCACTTCTTCACCCACGTCGACGGCCTGATGCGCATCATGGCCGAGGCGTTGCGGCGGGGTGGCCACGCCGGTGAGGTGATGGACGTCCTCGCCCGAGCCGAACGCAACGGGCCCTGCCCCTGCGGCAGTGGCCGCAAGACCAAGCAGTGCCACGGCGCACCGCGCTGAGGCGTCCCGCGCCGGTCCGCCCCGACGGCGCGCCGAGTCACGCTCTTGTCATCAGCTGTTGACCACGGCGACGAACTCCGGCCACCCGCGGGCAACACCGGTACGCCAGAGTGGGCGCCGACCCGAAGGGAGCAGCCCCATGGCTCGATACATCGCTCATTGGCTCCGCGGTCTCTCCGGTGGCGGAGCGCTCGACAACGTCAGCGAGGTGCTCGCGACCCGGGCCCAGCTCGACGTCCAGCTCGCGTCGCTCGAAGCGCGGTACGCACCGGCGGTTCTCGGCTCGCCGCGTCTGAGCGGCGACGCGATCGCGGCGTAGCGCTCAGTCCCGCTCGAGGGCCTCACGGACGACGGCGAGCGCGGCCAGCTCGTCGCGCGAGAGTCTGGGGAACTCGGGGTCGAGGTCCATCAAGGTCGCCGCGGCCGCTTCGGCCACGACCAGGCGAGCGAACCACTTGTGGTCGGCCGGGACCACGAACCACGGTGCGATCTCGGTGCTGGTGTGGCGGATCATGTCCTCGAACGCGGCCTGGTAGTCCGCGTAGTGCTCGCGCTCGTGCACGTCGGCCATCGAGAACTTCCAGTTCTTGTCCGGCGTGTCGATGCGGGACAGGAGCCGGCGTCGCTGCTCGTCGCGGGACACGTGCAACAGGATCTTCACGACGGGGAACCCGTTGTCGACGAGCGTGCGCTCCCACTCGTTGATCTCCCGGAAGCGCCGACTCCAGATCCCCTCGGGGTCCGCCCCGGCCGGCAGGTGCTGCGCCGCGAGGAACTCGGGGTGGACCCGGACGACGATCACCTCCTCGTAGTGCGACCGGTTGAAGATCCCGATCTCGCCCCGGCGTGGGAGGTCGCGGGTCGTGCGCCACAGGAAGTGGTGCGCGAGCTCCTCGTGGGAAGGCTCCTTGAACGAGACCACGCGCGTGCCCTGGGGGTTCAGCCCGGCCATCACGTGCCGGATCACGCCGTCCTTGCCCGCGGCGTCGAGCGCCTGGAGGACCAGGAGCATCCCGTAGGTCTCCTGGGCGGCGAGCCGGGTCTGGAGATCGGCGAGCCTCGCCACGCCGACCGCGAGTCGTTCCTGGGCGACGTCCTTGCTCGTGATGCCGTCGGTGGAGCCCGGATCGCAGTCCGCGAGTGAGAAGTGCTTCGGATCGTCCACCCGGAAGCGTGCGACGAGGTGCTCGATCTCCTTGCGCTCGGACCGCGTCATGTGCCCTCGATTCAGTGGATGGGGATCGGGCCGCCACCCCGGATCCCGAGCCGGACGACCGCGAGGAGCGTCTCCTCGGCGTCAGGGTCCGGGCGGAGCTCGAGGGTGCCGTCGAGCGCTGCGAGCCCGGACTCGAACGCGGCTGCGTTCGGTGCCGCCTCGCTCCAGCCGATCGCGCCCACCGTCACGACGGTCGTGTCGCCGTCGCGGGTCACCGCGACCGTGAGCTCCTCGGCGCGTTTGGCGAGCGTCGCGGTGAGCTCCTGCACCACCCGGAGCACGGTCAGGGCCTCGCGTGCGTCCACCGGGTCGTCGAGGTCCACCGACGCCAGCTCGGCGTGGGTCCCGACCTCCTCGCGCAGCACCTCGAGCTCGACCCTGATCGCATCCGCCAGCGCGGACTGCAGATCGACGCCCGGACCGACCGACAGCCCGAGGAGCGGCGTCCCGGCCAGACGGGCCTGACGGTGGCGCTCGAGCGCCCACAGGCCCAGCACCTGGGCGGAGTCACCGGGCGCGGCGCGTCCGATCCGCGCGGTGAGCTCGGCGATCGTGTGGTGCGAGTCGGCGAGCTCGTTGCGGAGGGAACCCATCCGGGTCTCGAGGTGCTCGGTGTTCCGGCGGGTCTCGGCGTGGCGGGCGCGTTCATCGCGCAGCTCCTGGGCGAGCACCGAGCCGGCCAGGACCGCGCGACGCCAGGCGACGGCGCCCGCGACCGCGAGCACGACGAGGACGGCCAGCACGATCCACCCGGCGAGCGACACCAGGCCGGTCTAGTCGATGGGAGGTGCGCCGGGCCGCACCCGCGGCGGAGACCCCCGACGTCGCGAACCGCTCACCGTGCCAGCCGTCCGACCGCGGTGAGCAGGCGCTCGACATCGGCGGGTGACGTGTAGCAGGAGACTCCGGCGCGGATCGCGCCCCGGTCGCCGAGGCCGAGCGCGTGCATCGTCTCGACCGCGTAGTACGTGCCCGACCAGACCGCGATCCGATCGGCCGCCAGCGTGTGCGCGACCTCGTCGGGTTCCCGGTCGCCGACGCTGAAGCAGACCGTCGGGGTCCGGTCGGCGACGTCGCGCGGCCCGTGCACGACGACATGGTCCAGGCCGTTGAGACCGTCCAGCAGCGTACCGAAGCAGGCGCTCTCGTGACGGGCGATCCGCTCCGCGCCGATCTCGCGCAGGAACGCCGCCGCCGAGCGGATCCCGGCGATCGCCTCGTAGGCGGGGGTCCCGGTCTCGAAGCGCTCGGGAGCCGCGTCGGAGGCCGGCCGGACCTTGTACGGAACCAGTGAGTCGCGAAGGTCCGGTGCCAACCACAGGACGCCCGAGTGCGGCCCGTACCACTTGTACGGCGACGTGAGGAACGCGTCCACCTCGAGCGCGCGGAGATCGACCGGGCGGTGGGGGACGAGATGCACACCGTCCACGAGGACCCGTGCGCCGACCGCGTGCGCGGCGGCCACGACGGGCGCGAGCGCGGGCACGGTCCCCAGCGCGTTCGACGCACCCGTGATCGCGACCCAGCGGGTACGGGCTCCGATGTGCGACGTCACGGCCTCGGGGTCGAGCCGCCCGGACGCGACGTCGAACGGCGCGAGCACGACTCGCGCCCCGCGTTCGGCCGCCGCGAGCTTCCACGGGGTCACGTTCGCGTCGTGGTCGAGCCGGGTGCCGACGATCTCGTCGCCGACCTCCCAGTCGCGTGCGAGCGCGCGAGTGAGCGCGAAGTTGAGCGTCGTCATGTTCGCGCCGAACACGATCCCGGCGGGGTCGGCGCCGAGCAAGCGCGCCACCTCGGCGCGCGCGTCGTCGACGAGCTCGGTGCAAGCGTGTGACGCGGCGAAGTGCCCATGGCCGTTCGCGTTGTCGCCGGAGCTCATGAAGTCGGTCATCGCGTCGATCGCCGTGTCGACCATCTGGGTGCCGGCCGGGCCGTCGAAGCGGGCCCAGTCCGCACCGATCCCGGGGAAGCGTTCGCGCATCGGCGAAACGCTAGGGCGCGCGCGGCTCGAGCCCGGGGCTCAGGTCCCCGGTTTCGGCGGGCGGAGCGTGCCGGCGCGGTAGCGCGGATCGGCGATGTCGGCGGCGAACGCCTCGCGTGCCGCGTCCGAGGACTCGATGCGCCAGTCGTTGCCGTTCACGCTGTGGTCGAACCACACGAACCCGATGATGTCGGGATTCTCGGCAAGGCCTTGGAAGAGGCTCCGGATCCACTCCGGCTTGTTCCCGCCGGTCTCGATCGCGCCGAGCTCGGTGATCACGATGGGCTTCACGGCGGTCGCACGAAGCTCGGCCAGCGTGCCCGAGTAGGTGTTGTCGAACGTGGGCGGCTTCGGGTTGCCCTTGTCGTCGACGTAGACGCGGCGGTAGTAGCCGACCATCCCCATCCAGTCGACATAGTCGTCGCCCGGGTAGAGCGGCCCGAGGCGGACCGACGGTCGGGCCGTGATCACGTTCGGGACTCCAGATCCAGATCGCGTTGGTCGCGCCGAGTGCGGTGAAGCGGTCGTGCACGTGCCTCCACGCCTGCACGTACTGACCCTTGGAGTTGCCGTTCGTCTCCTCGGACCAGGGGAACCAGTTCCCGTTCATCTCGTGGGCGAAGCGGATCGCGATCGGTAGGTGCAGGTCCCGCACCGCGGTGGCGAACCGATCGATGTACGCGTCGTGGCTGCCGTCGATGATCGAGGCGAGCGTGTACCCGGCGGCGACGGTGTTGTCGCTGTCGGGTCCGACCGGCTGGACCGTCGGGCGGGGCTCCCAGGACAGGACGGGGAGCGCGTTGCGCCGCCAGGTCTCGGTCACCTGCTCGGCGGGGTAGTCGTGATCCCAGCCCACGAAGAACTCGACCATGCTCGGCAGCTTCTTCGCCGAGGCCGCGAAGATCTGGAAGTCCTTCCAGTCGTAGGGCGCCTCCGGCGTCGAGACACCGAAGTAGTTGTCCGTCGGGGCGAGGAGCTGCTCGATGGTGGGTGTCTCGGGCAGGCCCTCGGGCTTGGGTGCGGCCGGCGGCCGGGCACCGGCGGGGGTCGAAGGCGGCCGGGCCGGATCCACGGGCAGGAGCGAGCAGGCGATCCCGTCGTCGTCCGCCGGACCGGGCGGGCCGTCGAGGCCCCACGGATCGTCGAGGTTCGCGACGTACGCCGCCTGGGCGTCCTGCTGCCACGCGAAGTCGCTGCAGTGGGCCGGCTCGGGGAGCGCCGGCGCGGTCGGGGCGCTCCGGCTCTGGCTCAGCGACGCGTGCGGCGACGTCGTGGTGCTCGCGCCGGACGAGGGGTGCGTCGACTTCCCGGCGCCCCGACCGCCGTCGAGCGCGTCCGTGCCGGAGGCGGCCGAGCGGCGCGTGTTGGCCCGAGCGGCTCGGGCGCGTGCAGCGGCCGCGGCCGACGGCCCGACGACGGGTCCCGTGCTGCGCGCGGCCGAGGCGGTCAGCGAGTCGGAGGGCGGCGCCGGTGTCGTGTAGACGAACAGCCCGATGCCCGCGAGCAGGACGCCCATGACGCGGAGCTGGACTCGGTGTGAACTACCCATGGTAGGCAACTCCTGCGAAGATCAGAACGGCGGCGAGGACGTACGGGATCACACCCCAGGGATTTGGTCGGCGGGTCTGCTGCTCCTCACCCTGGAACGCGTTCGGCGCGCGTACCCCAACCGTCGTTGCGCGCCATCCGCACGAAGCCCCAGATGCGGATCGGCATCAGCATGAACGTGTTCAAGAGTGTGAACGCGGGCAGGAGCCAGAGGTCCTTCGGATGATCTTCGAAGTGCCGGGCCTGGCGGATGTACGCCGAGAACCACGTCGCCATGAGCGTCAGCACGACGATGATCGCGGTGCCGACGAGCGCGCCGTACCCGAACGTGATGCCTTCGTAGAAGTTGACGTTCTCGCCGAGGAGCGCCCGGACGGTGAAGCCGGTCACGCACGCGAGCAGGAGGAACGGCATGAGGATGTCGGTCACGTAGAACAGCGCCAGCATCGGGGTGTTGCGCAACATCCACGGGAGCATGCGCAGCGTGTTGTACTGACTCCCGCGGGCCCAGCGGAGCTGCTGCTTGGCCATCTTGCGCATCCCGACCGGCGCGTCCGTGTAGACGTGACTCGTCGACTGGTAGACCGCGCGGTATCCCTGCTTGAGGCACAGGTTCGTCAGGGTGCGGTCGTCCGAGACCTCGAGGAACACCCCGAGGAAGCGGTCGCCGAGGAAGCCCGGCATGGCGTCGACGAGCACCTCGCGACGGAACGCGATGGTCCGCCCCGGGAGGCACCCGACCTGCCCGAGGACGCTCATCGCCGGCATCGAGTACTGGACCCGGATGTTCTCCAGCCAGTCCGCCCAACGGGTGAGCACGTTCCGCTCCGGCTCGATGATGCGTTGATTGGTCGTCACGCCGCCGACTTCGTCGTCCGTGAACGGCTTCAGGAGCTCGCGCAGCGTGTCGCGCGTCCAGATCGTGTCGGAGTCGACGAGCACGACGATCTCGCCCGTCGCGAACTCGAGCCCTTCCCGGATCGCGTTGCGCTTGCCGGGGACCGGCGTCCAGATCCACTCGACGTCGGGATACGCGTCGCAGACCCGCTCGAGCTTCTCGTTGCGGGGTCCGTTGATGACCACGAGGACCTGGTGCGGCACCTGCTCGGTGATGTGGTCGAGGACCTCGTGGAAGAGCCCGACCGGTTCGTCCACGACGGGGATCACGACCGATGCGGTGGCGCGGTGATCCGCGACCCACGGCTGGTAGCGCCGTGAGAGCGAGAGCTTCACCAGCCAGAGCGCCCAGGTGAGCGCGACGAGGACGGTGAAGGTGTAGAGCCGGCCTCCGTGCAACGTGTCGCGTAGTTGCAGGAAGAAGATGAACAATCTGCCCTCTCTGGAGCGTGGTGACGGACACGGACCTTCTCGGGGGGTATGCGGAGAATCGGCAAAGTCATCGAACTTTCTTGAATCGATTCGCGAATTGCCCGCCTGGTCCCGCCAGGAGGGCTGTGTGAAGATCCGGCCTCGTCATGTCGATCACCTCTCCTGTGCGTCGTACGCCCTCCTTCGTCGCGGTCCTCGCCGTCGTCGGCTCGGCCCTTTTGGCCGGGGTCGCCGGCCCCACCGGGGCCGGCGCGGCGCCGCCCCGACGGGCTCCGGTGCCCCCGACCGCGCCCGTGTCCACCGATGTCAGCCCGGCGGCGGAGATCGCGACGCTGACCACGCTCGTCGGCGAGCGAAACCAGGACCAGGTGCTGGCGGTCGCCCGTCGCGACGCGACCGCGCGCCGGCTGAACGAGGCCCGACTCGCCGAGAACCTGGCGCTCGAGCAGGCGGACCTGCTCGGCCGCACCGCCATCGCCGCGGACCAGGCTTACCGTGTCGCCCGCAAGGACGCGGGTGCGATGGCCGCGGCGTACTACAAGAGCGCGGGCAGCCCGACCGTCGTGGTCCAGATGATGCAGTCGCAGAGCGCCGTCGAGTTCGGCTACCGCCAGAAGATCGTCCAGCAAGTCGGCGCGAAGCAGACGCGGCATCGTGCGCAAGGCGCTCGCGACGCGTCGCGCGGCGATCCGGGCGAGCAAGGCGGCCAAGACAGCCCAGATCGAATGGCACGCGCGTGCCGAGCGCTACCGCGACGAGTTGCCCCGCCGCGACGCGGACATCGTGCAGGCGCAGGAGCGACTCTCACGGGCGCGGTTCTGGCTCGCGCGCTGGCAGTCGATCAGCGGCGGCGTGAACACACCGATCATGAGTCACTCGGTCCTGGGGCCGAGCGAGATCACCGCCTGGTTCGAGGGGACGCACCGCCGAGCACGGATCACCGTGCCGATCGCCGAGCTCGCGCGGGACTACATCGAGGAGGGGGAGGCAGCGCAGGTGCGTGGCGACATCGCGTTCGCCCAGTCGATCCTCGAGACCGGCAGCTTCTACTTCCCCGATGGGGGCCAGCTCACGCCGACCGACAACAACTTCGCCGGCATGGACGCGTGCGACAGCTGCGCCCACGGTCGCTCGTTCCCGGACGCCCGGACCGGAGTCCGGGCCCAGCTGCAGCAGCTTCGCGTGTATGCGGACCCGACGGTGACCAATGCATCGTTCAATCCGCCGCCCGTGGTCGCCAACCTCGACCAGCACCACCTCAAGGGACGCGTGCCGACCTGGAACGGACTGACCCATACCTGGGCGACCGCGAACACCTACGGCGATCGCATCCTCTCCATCTACGAGCACATGCTCGCTTGGCTCATGGACCGCGCCGACATCTGACGTCGGATCCGCGTCGGCGGAGGCGCGCGACCGACGACGGCGGGCGTGCCCGGGTGCTCCGGTTGGTCGGCACGATCAGGCGGGAGCACGCGCGGGTGCCGGTGACGCGCTGACCGGCTCCGTGGTCTCCACGAGCGTCGCGAGGAAGACCAGGACCGGCAACGCGGTCGCGAGGAGCACGCCGGTCACCTGAACCCCCGAGTCGTTGAGCGCCGTCGCGAGGACGGTCAGCGTCGCGAAGCAGATCAATCCCGGTTGCAGCGGCGGGAACCGCTTCAGCAGGCCGGCCAGGACGTCGGTGCGCCGAGCCGCGAGCCACGCCAGGGCGAGCACGCTGATCACCACGAGCACCCACGCCGTGTTGGAGAAGGTTCCGATCATGAGCGACGCCTTGCGTCCGATCACCCCGAAGAACGCCCCGGGTCCGTCGGTGCCGACGCGCTCGAAGAACCGGCCCACGTGCGTCCGCTGGTCCGAGGGCCGCGCGAGGTCGAGCAGCCCGGCGGCGACGCCGGTCAGCAGCAGGGCCCCGAGGATCGTGAGCAGGGTGCGGACGCGGACGCGCCGCCCGCTCGTGAGCAGCCACCACAGCGCGATCGTCGGCGCGAGCGCGAGCGCGCCCCCGTAGTCCTGCCCCCAGAACGGGGCGCCGGTCACCACGAGCACGACGACGAGCACGCCGTACCCGAGTCCGGCGCCGCGCCCGGGGAACCGCCAGGTGAGCAGGATCGCGAGCAGGAGGGCTGCGGCGCTCAGCTCGGCCGAGCCGGGGTTCCCGATTCCTGCGATGCGGATGCCGACGGTCGCGGTGTAGCCGAACACCGTGTTCAGCTCGAGGTGCGCGCCGCTCAGGAGGTCGCCCAGGTGCAGCGCGACGATCGCGGCGAGTCCCACGACGAGGGGGTCGACCGGGCCGCGGCGACCGAGGAGCTGGCTCAGCGCGGCGAAGGCCAGCGCGACCGTCGCGACGAGCGCGAAGTACACGCCGGTACCCCAGAGGTAGGTGCGGAAGAGGCCGACGACGAATGTCGCCATCACGTAGCCGAGCGAGAGCAGCGCGGCCCAGCGCAGAACCACTCGGGCGACGGTGTCGCGAGCGAAGCGGAACCAGAGTGCGGCCGCGACCGACAGCGTGATCGCGATGGTCACGAGCGTCGCCGTGGCCTGGCCGATCGTGGCATCGCGGAACTGCGCGCCGCGGTCGGCGCGCACCAGCCAGTTCACGCGGTCGACGTAGGAGCCGTCGCCGGCGTGGAAGCGCGCCGCGCGTCCTTCCATCGCGTCGGGACGCTCGACGCCGACGAGGTCGAGGACGGTGGGTCCGATGTCGACGATCTGGAGGAAGCCGGATCGTCGCGTCGTCGCCGACTCCATGAGGCCCGGCGCGATGCCCGGTGCATGGACCGCCGCGACCGTGAGCGTGCGCGTCCGGCTCGTGTGGTACGGCGAGACGACCACGACCGCGTCGCGCGCGAGGTCGACGTGGCGGAGCAGGCGACCCACGAGCGCGTCACTGCGCTCGAGCGCCGTCTCGTGCAACACGGCCCGTTGCCGCGGAGTCGCGAGCGGGCGGTAGGAGTCGGCGCGCGCGAGGTCCGAGGCCTCGATGAGCACGACCTGGCGCCGGGTGCCGAAATCGACCGGGAAGGCCTGATCGACCGCGTCCGCGTCGAGCCGGATCCCGTAGGGAGCCGTCGGATCGGTTCGGAGCAGCCCGTCCACGTGCCCCGGGACCCGGCCGCTGCGGTCCATCAGCGCGAGTGCAGCTTCCCGGTGCAGGACCGGACCGCTCGGTGCACGCTCGTCGCTGTTGGCGACGACGTCCCGGCCGATCCCGGCGGCCGCGAGCGTGGCGCCGAGCGTTCCCGGCTCCGAACCGTAGGACCTCGTGTCGTTCTGCACGACGAGCTGCGACCAGCCGAGTGCGCCGATGCCGTTCACGAGCCGGTGCCCGGTGCGCGTCTCGAACACCGGCCCGGCCGCGGTTCCCGCGTAGGTCTCGTCGGGCTGGAGGTTGCTGGCGGCGTCATCGGAGCTGGCCACCGAGCGCGCGCCCGTTCCCAAGGCGAGGTAGCCCGGCCCGGGCTCGGTGCGGTTGCGCACGGTGCGGGTCGAGAGATCGGCGAGAGCGCTCGTTCGCAGCAACGCGCGCGAGATGCGGCGCGGTGCCGTCGCGCAGATCCCTCCACGACGTCGCCGGCAGCGAGATGACCAGGACGCTGTGGGCCGGTCTGGGGGCGGCGGTCACCGGCGGCGCCCCGAGCAAGGGAGTGATGCTGGCCGCCGCGGCCCCCATCACGGGCACGATGGTCCGCAGGCGGATCCTCATGGAGCCTCGATCATGCCATCTGTCCGGTCATGATCCGCGCCGAGGGGGCCCCGCGAGCAAGAATGTGCTCCCCGTCCCGAGGGCCGATCGTGACCTCCGTCGCCACCCCCCAACTCGCGTCTCGCTTCCTCAGCACTCCGCGCGCCCGGCGCCGGACGTTCGTCGTCGCCGTGCTCCTGCTCACCGCCACGCTGCGGCTGCCCGCCTTCTTCGTGCCCGTCTTCAACTCGGACGAGACGTTCCTCGCCACCCAGGCCCAGGTCATCCGCGACGGCGGGTCGCTCTACGAGGACGCGACCGACCGCAAGCCGCCGCTCGTCCCGTATCTCTACGCCGCGACGTTCTCGATCGTCGGGAGCACGGCGTTGTGGTCTGTGCGCGTCGCCGCGATGCTCGCCGTCGCGATGACGGCTCTGATGCTCGCGGCCGAGGCTCGCCGACGCTACGGCGACCGCGCGGCGTGGACCGCGGCGGTGTTGTTCGTCGCCGCGTCCGTCGCATTCGCGCCCCAGGACGGCCAGGCGGCCAACTTCGAGGTGTTCATGCTCCCGGCGATGACTGCCGCCGTGCTGCTCGCGAACGCGGCCGCGCGCGGGGTTCGGGCATGGCCGTCGCGTTGGCGACCCTGGCCAAGCAGACCGGCGCCGCGACGTTGCTGCCGGTGTTGTACCTCGCGTGGCGCCGGGACGGGCGGAGGGGGATCGGGCGCGGCGCTCGTCGGCACCGCGATCCCGCTGGGGATCGTGGCGCTGCTCGTCGGTCCGAGCGATCTGTTGTTCTGGGCCGTCGCCGGCAACGGGTCGTACTTCGGGCTCGGCACCGTGAGCGCGTACGTGGCGGGCCTGTTCGGGGTCATGACGTTCGCGTTCCTCGCCTGCAACCTGCCCATCGTGTGGACGATCCCCTGGGCGTGGCGCCACCGCTGTCCGCGGGGAGGACGTCGACCTGTGGCTGTGGCTGCTCTCGGCGGCGCTGTCGGTCGCGGTCGGGTTCCGCTTCTTCGGTCACTACTACCTCCAGCTGCTGCCGCCGCTGGCCCTGTTGACCGCGGGTGCGCTGCACCGGCTCCCGCGCGCGGCGGGGCGCGCCACCGTCGCGGTTGCCGTCGGGGTGGGCGTCGCGTTCACCGCGCTCGGATTCGTGTGGCGTCCCTGGGGCGATCAACCGAGGTACGAGCGTGTCAGCTCCTACCTGAGCACCCATCTCCACCCCACGGACCAGGTGTTCGTCTGGGGGCACATGCCCGAGATCTACTGGGCGTCCGGCGCCCGGCCCGGCACGCGGTTCCTGAGCACCGGGTTCGTGAACGGTGACTGGGGCGGTCGTCCCGCGGGTGACACGACCGCCGACGTGCCGACGCCCGGCGCGCGTGTCGAGCTCATGCAGGACCTCCAGCGGCGTGCCCCGCGGTACATCCTCGACACGACCCCGGCGGCCTTCCGCGGATCGCAGTACTTCCCGATGAGCTCCCTGCCTCGGCTGCGTCACTTCGTCGACCGCGACTACCGGTACCTGCGCACCATCGACGGCATCGCCGTCTACGAGCGGCGTCCGTCGGTGCACCTGGCATCGGGAAAGGCCGCGGGGGCGCGGGGCTGATCGTGGCCGGCTCGTCACGCTGGTCCGAGCAGCCGCGCCCCTCGGCCGAGGTCTACGACGAGCGCTGGGCCCGGCTCGAGGCGGCGGGTGCCCACCCGCACGGCGAGGCGGATCTCGTCATGTCGTTCGGGCCGTCGCGAGTGCTCGACGCGGGGTGCGGGACGGGACGGGTGGCCATCGAGCTGGACCGGCGTGGTGTGGAGGTGGTCGGCGTCGATCTCGACGCCGGGTTCGTCGCCGCCGCGCAGCGAAAGGCCCCGACGCTCGACTGGCGTCACGACGACCTCGCGACCATGCGGCTCGGGCGGCGGTTCGACGTGATCGTCCTCGCCGGCAACGTGATGATCTTCGTCGCTCCGGGTACCGAGCAGGCGGTGCTCGAGAACCTGGCCGATCACCTCGCTCCCGGCGGTCACCTGATCGCCGGTTTCGCGCTGGATGGTGGGCGTCTGTCACTCGGGGCGTTCGACGCGTGCGCCGATATGAGCGGATTATCAGTGGTAGGGCGATTCGCGACGTGGGAGCGGGACCCGTTCGCGGATGGCGACTACGCAGTATCCGTCCTCACCTTCACGGAACGCGCGAGCATGACCGGTCGCGGAGCGTGACGATCGCGCGTCGATCGCGCGGGTCGAGGGGCCGCGCCCCGCCGCCGCGTTCAATCTCGGAGCCCCAACCGTCGATGGAAGTACAGATGCACTCGGTCAAGCACTTGCGGGTCCTCGTCGCGACCATCCTCCTGGCGTCGCTCGTCGTCGTGGTCGACGGCGGAGGCACGCCCACACCGGCCGCCGCCGCGAGCGCACCGGTCGGGATCCCCGTCATGGGCCCGAGCCTGCTCTCGGCGACCCAACTGGCCAACTGGTACCGCGCGACCAGGCGCACCCCGTTGATCCCCGTCTCGATCGATCAGCTGGCCGCGTACTACCTGTCCGAGGGTCGGGCCGAGGGCGTGCGGGGGGACCTCGCGTTCGCGCAGTCCGTCGTCGAGACGGGGTACTTCGGGTTCGTCGGCAGCATCGTCAAGCCCGAGAACTTCAACTATGCGGGCATGGGCGCCTGCGACTCGTGCAACTCGGGCCGCCAGTTCCCGAGCGCCCGGATCGGGATCCGCGCCCAGATCCAGCACCTCAAGAACTTCGCGGACCCGACGTCACGTGCCGCGAATCTGGCGCACATCCCGGTGCTCGAGTGGTACGGACGGCGATCGGACGGCACGCTCGACCGCGAGCTCGCCAAGAGCAACTACGACTCGTTCTTCGCCAAGGGCCGGGCACCGACCTGGAACCTCATGGGGGGTCCCGGGAAGTGGGCGAGCGCCCCGAACTACGGCGACGTCGTGATCTCGACCTACAACCGGATGCTGACGTTCAACGGCCTGTCGGGCACCTGCCCGCCGGACCGGTTGGCGCTCGCCGCGAGCGAGGCGAGTGACTGCCCGCTCGCGATCCGCCAGGCCGGCCGTGCGGTCGCGGCGGGGACCGGCGGCTACTACGTGCTGAACGGCGACGGCGCGGTGAAGGCGGTCGGCGCGCCCTACTTCGGTGCGCCGTCGTTCGCGTGGGACATCGCCCGCGACATCGTGACGACGCCGGACGGGAACGGGTACGTGGTGCTCGACGGCTTCGGCGGCGTGCATCTCTTCGGTTCGGCCGCCACCGGCCCGCTTCGCAACGTGCGAGGGCCCTACTTCGGCTTCGACATCGCGCGATCGATCGCGCTCACGAGCGACGGCGCGGGGTACTTCGTGCTCGACGGTTGGGGCGGTGTCCACGTCGCGGGGACCGCGAAGCGACCGGCCGGGAAGTACCCGTACTGGCACGGCTGGGACATCGCCCGATCGATCGCGGTGACGGCCGACGGTCAGGGGCTCGTGCTGCTCGACGGTTTCGGTGGGGTGTGGAGGTTCGGGACCATCCCGAAGTTCAAGACGCCCTACTTCGGGTTCGACATCGCCCGCGACGTGACGCTGACGCCCGACGGGCTCGGCATCGCGGTCCTGGACGGCTTCGGCGGGATCCACCGGTTCGGGACCTCGCCGCCCAAGGAGGACGTCGGGTACGCGCTGTTCGACCGCTGGCGCTCGATCGTGATCCGCAACGGTCAGTACACCGCCGTGCGCAGCGACGGCTACGCGGCCTGACCTCCGTCTCAGGCGCCGAGCGCCGCCGCCTCCGCGCCGATCGTCGTGTCGGCACCGTGCCCGGTGTGGACACGCGTGTCGGGGGGCAGGGTGAGGAGCCGCGTGCGGATCGACGCCACGATGGTCTCGTGGTCCGAGTAGGACCGACCCGTCGCACCCGGTCCGCCCTGGAAGAGGGTGTCTCCGGAGAACAGTCGCCCGTGGGCCGCGTCGTAGAGGCTCACGCCGCCGGGGGAGTGTCCGGGCGTGTGCAGGACGAGGAGCTCCGTGTCCCCCGCGGCGAGCCGGTCGCCGTCGCCGAGAGACCCGTCGGGGCCTCGATCCGGGTAGACGACGTCCCAGAGCATCCGATCGTCGGGGTGGAGCAGGACGGGGGCACCGGTGGCCTCGGCAAGCGCGGCGGCAGCGTTGATGTGGTCGTTGTGCCCGTGCGTGCAGACCACTGCGACGACCTGGCGTCCACCGACCGCCGCCACGATGGGCGCGGCGTCGTGCGCCGCGTCGATGACCAGGCACACCTCGTCGTCGCCGACGATCCAGATGTTGTTGTCGACCTCGAAATCCTCGCCGTCGATCGAGAACGTGCCGTGGGTGACGACGTGATCCAGCCTGCTCACAGCACGACCACCGATCGGAGGACCTCGCCCCGCTCCATCACTCCGCTCCTGGCCCTCCGGGCCGGGCCGCTGGGCCACGCGGGCGCGGATGCCGTGGCCGCGGTCGTGGCTCACAGCACGACCACCGATCGGAGGACCTCGCCCCGCTCCATCTTGTGGAAGGCGGCTTCGACGTCGTCGAGGGCGATCCGTTCGCTCACGAAGCGGTCGAGGGGGAGCCGGCCCTGGAGGTAGAGGTCGACGAGCATGGGGAAGTCCCGGCTGGGCAGGCAGTCGCCGTACCAGCTCGGCTTCAACGCGCCGCCCCGGCCGAAGAACTCGATCATCGGCAGGTCGATCGTCATCGAAGGATCCGGCACCCCGACCTGGACGAGCGTGCCGGCGAGGTCGCGCGCGAAGAACGCCTGCCGCATCACCTCGGGTCGGCCGACCGCCTCCACACAGACGTCCGCGCCGAAGCCGTCGGTGAGGGCGCGCACCGCCTCCACGGGATCCTGCGTGCTCGCGTCGACCAGGTCGGTGGCCCCGAACTCGCGGGCCCATTCGAGCTTGGTGGCGTCGAGGTCGACCGCGATGACCCTGGCCGCGCCGGCGAGGCGGGCTCCGACGATCGCGGCGTCGCCGACGCCACCGCAACCGAAGACCGCGACGCTGTCGCCGCGCTGGACGTTCCCGGTGAACATGGCGGCGCCGAGGCCCGCCATCACACCACAGCCGAGCAGGCCGACGGCAGCCGGATCCGCCGCGGGGTCGACCCTGGTCGCCTGCCCCGCCGCCACGAGCGTCGTCTCGGCGAACGCGCCGATCCCGAGGGCGGGGCTGAGCGCGGTGCCGTCCGGGAGCGTCATCTTCTGCGCTGCGTTGTGCGTCGCGAAGCAGTACCAGGGCCGACCGCGGCGACACGCGCGGCACTCACCGCACACCGCGCGCCAGTTGAGGACGACGAAGTCGCCGGGCGCGACGCTCGTCACGTCGGGACCGACCGAGGCGACGGTGCCCGCCGCCTCGTGGCCGAGCAGGAACGGGAAGTCGTCGTTGATCGCGCCCTCCCGGTAGTGCAGGTCGGTGTGGCAGACGCCGCACGCCTGCACCTGCACGAGCACCTCGCCCGGTCCCGGGTCGGGGACGAGGATCGTCTCGGTGCGGACCGGCTCCCCCTTGCCCCGAGCGACCACACCGCGGACTTCGTGTGCCATTCGAGGTTCCCCTTCCTCCGACGTGGCTCGACCGGCGCGTGTCTAGCGCACGCGCAGCGTCACCCGGATGGGCCGGTGGTCGGAGCCGACGGCGGGGCCGACCCGCTCGTCGAGCACCTCGAGCCGGTCGTCGATCCAGACGTGGTCGATCTGGCTGTGCGGTCGGCCCGCAGGCCAGGTGCGGCCACGAACCGCTCGCCGCCGCCGCGGGAGCGCGAGTCCGATGGGCGGGCCCCACATGTTGCAGTCGCCCGCGATCGCCGAGGGCAGGCCGCCCCCCTCGAGGGCGCGATCGACGGTGCGCAGCTGGGGGAGTGAGCCCCAGAGACGGTGCGAGGCGTGGATTCCTGCCACCGCCACGGTCGTCCCGTCGCCCACGTCCACCTCGGCGACGATCGCGTGGCGCCGTTCGACGACGTCGCCCGGCGCCTTCGGGAGCGCCAGGTTGGTGAACGATCGCACGGGTCGGCGGCTCAGGACCGCGAGCCCACAGGTCCCCGCGGGCCCGGGCTCCGGCGCGAGGTGACGCGGCCGCGCCGGATTCCGGTCGGACATGAAGGCGATGTCGTGCAGGCGGGCGCCGGTGCGCGCCGCGAGCTGGTCGACGAAGGCAGGCCGACCGTGGGGCCGCCACGACTCGGGCAGGACGAGCACGTCGGCGTCGAGCTCGAGACAGGCGCCCATCGCGTCGAACGGGCGCCCGTGCATGTCCACGCACCAGTGCAGGTTGAGGCAGGCGATCGACAGCTCGGGCATGGGGGAATCGCAGGATACCGGGCGGTCCCCGTAACCTCCGGCGGTTGTTCAACCTCCGGAGGTGTCGGTCATGCCCGTCAGCGGTTTCGATCTGCGTGGTCAGGTAGCGGTGCTCACCGGTGCCGGGAGCGGCATCGGCAAGGCGACCGCACTGACCCTCGCCGACGCGGGGGCGACGGTCGTCGGCGGCGACATCGACGCCGACGCGGTGCAGGCGACGGCCGACGAGATCACCGCCGCGGGCGGAACCGCGCGGGCGGTCCGGACCGACGTGATGCAGCGGTCGCAGATCGACGCGCTGGTCGACGGCGCCAAGTCCGAGTTCGGTCGCGTCGACATCGTCGGCAACATCGCCGGGGTCCCGCACAACCGGATGGTCGCCGACTGCAGCGACGAGGAGTTCGAGCGGATCCTCTCGATCAATCTCAAGAGCGTCTTCTACGGCTGTCAAGCCGCGATGCGGGTGATGGCGGACCAGGGTTCGGGGAACATCATCAACATCTCGTCCGGCGCGATCGACACACCTGCTCCGACCCTCGCCTGCTACGGCATGACGAAGGCCGCCGTCGCGATGCTCACCAAGACGCTGGCGTGTGAGGCTGGTCCGCTCGGCATCCGCGTCAATGCGCTTGCGCCCGGCGTGATCGAGACGAACTTCTCCCGGCACAACTTCGTCGACGACAAGGGCGAGGTCGACCCGGAGAAGCTGGCGGGCTACCGCAAGCGGTTCGGCGCGATGGCCCCGCTCAAGCGCGTGGGTGTCGCGCAGGACGTCGCCGACACGATCCTGTTCCTCGTCTCCGAGCGGGCGTCGTTCATGACCGGGCAGATCCTGCGACCCAACGGCGGCGTCGCGATGCCCTGGTAGGGAGACGCGCGGCGGGGAGCTCCGGAACCTCCCGAGGCGTCAGTCGGCGCGGGGGAGCAGGACCTCGAGCCGAGCGCCCGGGAGATCGTCGATCCCGGGATCGGCGATGGTGACGGTGCCCCCATGGCGCTCGGCGATCGAGCGCACCATGGCCAGTCCCAGTCCCAACCCACCCGAGTCGCGCGCCCGTCCCTCGTCGAGGCGGGTGAAGCGCTCGAAGACCCGGTCACGGTCGGCCACCGGGATGCCGGGGCCGTCGTCCTCCACGACGAGGCGGACACCGTCCGGATCGGTCGTGAGCGACACGCGGACGGTCGTGGCCGCATGGCGGAGCGCGTTGTCGAGCAGGTTGCGCACCACTCGCATCAGCTGCTCGCGGCTGCCCCGCACGCGTCCGGCCGACACCCGGTCGGCCGCGATCTGCACGTTCCCGGGCCGCACACGTGCGATCTCCTCGAGCACGATGTCGTCGACGTCGACGAGCGCGGTGGGGAGCTCGCCCTCCTCCCCGCGTGCGAGGTCGAGCAGGTCGCCCACGATCTTCTCCATGCGGTCGTCCTCGTCGAGCATCCGGCGCACGACCGCGGGCCAGTCACTGCGGTTCGGGTGCGCGAGCGCGACCTCACCGGTCGCGCGGATCGCCGCGACCGGTGATCGCAGCTCGTGGGAGGCGTCCGACACGAACTGACGCTGGCTGTCCGACGCACCCTGGAGTCGGTCGAGCATCTGGTTCATCGTGCGGGCGAGGCGACCGACCTCGTCCTGGGCGCGAGGCTCGGACACCCGCCGGTCGAGGCTGGAGTGGGTGATCGCGGTGACCTCGCTCCGGATCACCTCGACGGGTCGGAGCGCACGGCCGGTCACGGCCCAGGCGACGAGCGCGACCAGCGCGATCAGGGCCGGCAGCGTCCACCAGAGCGTCGACGTCAGCGTGTGCACCGACTGCTCGATCGCGCCGCCGGGTCCGGCGGCGACGAGGAAGCCCGGGTTGCGATCGCTCTCGAGGGGGATCTGGATGACGTCGATGACGCGATCGCCGACGAACCACACGTTGTGCTCCGCCGCGACGGCTTGCGGGAACGGGCGGCCGTGCGGGCCGACGACCTTCTCCGATCCGTTCGCGCTGCCGATCCAATCGGCCCAGCTGCCCTGGGCGTAGCCCGGCGATCCGCCGATGATGTTGCCCTGGGAGTCCATGACGAGGACGGTGAAGCCCGGCGGACCGGGTGAGGGGAGCCGATCCACCGGATTGCCGTGCTCGAGACGCTCGTGCGCCTCGGCCAGGGCCAGCGCGCTCTCGGTGCGCAGGTCGTCCTTGAGGGACGTGCGCACGGAGGCCACGAGCAGCCAGGCCGCCGCCGCCAGCGCCGTGGTGACGATCAACGTCGCGGCGACCGTCATGCGCCACCGCACGGTGCCGAACGTGCGCTTACTCGCGGCCGGCACGTCCGTCCCCACCTTCGTTCACGTCCCCATCACTGTTCCCGCCGTCGGCCACGAGCCGGTAGCCGGCGCCGCGCACGGTCAGGATCGTCTGGAGCCCGAATGGTGCGTCGACCTTCTTCCGGACGTACCCGATATAGACCTCGACGATGTTCGGGTCGCCCTCGAAATCCGGTCCCCACACCTCGTCGAGGAGGATCGTCTTGGGCACGATCGCGTCGGACCGGCGCATGAGCAGCTCGAGCAGGGCGTACTCCCTCGCGGTGAGGTTGATGACCGTGTCGCGCCGCGTGCACTGGCGTGACGCCGGGTCGAGCGTGAGCGAGCCGACCGTCAGCACCGTCGGGCGGGGTGCCGCGCCACGCCGGAGCAGCGCGCGCAGACGTGCGACGAGGACGACGAACGAGAACGGCTTGCTGAGGAAGTCGTCGGCGCCGGTGTCGAGCGCCTCGGCCTCGTCGAGCTCGCCGTCCTTGGCCGTCAGCATCAGGATGGGGGTCCACACCCCCTCGTCGCGCAGGGTGCGACAGACGCGGTAGCCGTTCATGCCCGGGAGCAGGATGTCCAGGATGATCGCCGCGTACTCGGTCTCGCGGGCCCGCCACAGTCCGTCGGTGCCGTTCCCCACGACGTCGATGTCGAAGCCCTCGGCGCGGAGGCCGTCGGCCAGCGCGGTCGCGATGCTCGCTTCGTCCTCGACGACCAACAACCGCATACGACGATGGTGCCACCTGAGGCCCGGGGGACCGGGGCAGGGCTGAGAGCGCCCTGAGACGGCGCGGCCGGGCCGGCCCGGGACGACGGGTGCGGAGTCGGGCACCGCGGGGACCTAGAATGGCTTCCCCAACGTGAAAGCACCCGTATGACCACGACGTTCGCGGATCTGGGCGTCTCGGCCCCTCTCGCCGACACGCTCGCCGCCCAGGGCATCGCCGAGCCCTTTGCCATCCAGGCCCTGACCATCGCCGACGCGCTCGCCGGCGCCGATGTGCTCGGCAAGGCCAAGACCGGCTCGGGCAAGACGCTCGCCTTCGGTCTGCCCCTCCTCGACCGTGTCACCCGCGCCGAGCCCCGCCGCCCGCACGGGTTGGTCCTCGTCCCGACCCGCGAGCTCGCGAACCAGGTCAAGGACGTCCTCGCCCCGCTCGGGAGGAGCGTCGGGCTCGAGGTGATCGCGTGTTACGGCGGTGTCGGGATGGAGCCCCAGATCGACGCATTGCGCGCCGGGGTCGACGTGATCATCGGCACACCCGGCCGGCTCATCGACCTGATGGAGCGCAAGGAGCTGTCGTTCGCCGCGGTGCAGGTGCTGGTCCTCGACGAGGCCGACCGCATGGCGGACATGGGCTTCCTCCCCCAGGTCCAGAAGATCCTGCACCGGGTCGAGAGCGAGCATCAGACGATGCTGTTCTCGGCAACGCTCGACCGCGGGATCGACCGCCTGGTCGCCCGCTACCTGAAGGACCCGGTCTCGCACGAGGTCGAATCCGACGACGAGACGGTCGACGAGATGCACCACCGCTTCCTCCTCGTGCACCAGATGGACAAGGTGAAGGTCGCCGCGGCGATCTCGCGGGGCGTGGACCGCACGCTCGTGTTCTGCCGCACCAAGCGCGGCGCCGATCGCGTCGTGGAACAGCTGATGCGCGAGCGGGTCAAGGCGGGGGCGATTCACGGCGACCTTCGCCAGGCTGCTCGCGAGCGCGCGCTGGCCGACTTCGCCAGTGGCAAGCTGCCCGTCCTGGTCGCCACCGACGTCGCCGCGCGCGGCATCCACGTGGACGGCGTGGACGTCGTCATCCACTACGACCCGCCCGAGGACCACAAGGCGTACCTCCACCGTTCGGGGCGTACCGCACGCGCCGGCGAGGCGGGCGTGGCGGTGATGCTCTCGCTCTGGAACGAGGAGAACGACGTCCGCGTCATCCAGCGTCGGCTCCAGCTCGATGGTCCGATCGTCGAGGTGTTCTCGAACGACCCGCGGCTCGCGGACCTGCGCTCGTGGGAGCCGACCGCCGACGAGGCCGTCGTCTGACCGACGCGCGGGTGCCCCCGGCGCGTTCCCACGCGATTCGCACGCGCTCGAGCGTCCGGAGCCGCGGGCTGGCGCGCGCCTCGTCGACCCCGAGTCCTGGCTAGCGACCCTCGAACTCAGGGGCGCGCCTCTCCATGAAGCTCGCCAACCCCTCCTGGAAGTCCCGCGTGCCCATGAGGTTGGCCAGCTGGAGGAGCACGTGCTCGGAGTGGGTGCGAAAGTCCTCGTTCAACCCGGCCCGGAAGAGGCGCTTCATCGCCTGGACCGCAAGGGGCGCGTTGGCCGCGATCTCACCCGCCCAGTCCCGGGTGACCGCCATCAGGTCGGCGTCGGGCACCACCTCGTTGACGATGCCGTAGTCGCGCGCCTCGGCCGCGGTGAGGTCGCGACCCCGGTAGGCGATCTCGGCGGCCTTGGCCCAGCCGACGAGGCGTGGGAGGTACCACGTTCCGCCGCTCTCGGGCACGATCGCGCGCTTGGCGAACCCCGGCAGGATCCGTGCCGACTCGGCCGCCAGCCGGAGGTCGCACCCGAGGGCGAGGTCGAGCCCGTACCCGGCGGCCGCACCGTTGATCGCCGCGATCACCGGGGTGTTCATCTCGTGCAGCGTGATCGTCGGGAGATCGCTCGTACGGCCGAAGTCGGCGTTCGACCCCTGCGGGTTCACCTGTCCGCCGCCCCCGATGCCGGTGCCGGCCATCGCGTCCTTGATGTCGAGGCCGGAGCAGAAGCCCGCGCCGGCACCGGTCACCACGACGACGCGTATCCCGCGGTCACGGTCGGCCCGCTCGAGCGCTTCGCCGAGGAGCTGGAGCATGCGCCCGGAGATCGCGTTGCGACGGTGCGGCCGGTTCAGGGTGAGCGTCGCGACCGGTCCGTCGACGTCGACGAGCACCTCGGGCGCCTCGTCACGACCGCCTCCGGTCATCGGTTGCGGTCCGGGTTGGTGTGGCGCGGTCGTGTCGGTCGCACGACACGGCGGTCCGGCGGACGGCGCCGCCCGGCTGCGGCGACATGGTGGTTGGTGGCGGTGCGGGTCGGCATGAGGCGGATCTCGCTGTCCTCCGCCTCGACGACGTCGATCATCCCGCGACGGCGCGCTTCGGCGTGCGCCCGCTGCCAGGCGATCCGGCGGGCCCGCCGGCGCTTCACGGTCCGCCGACGGAGCAGCACCACGATGGCGAGCAGGCCGAGCAACGTGAGTCCGGCCGTGCGCAGTACCGATCCGAGCGAGCCACCGCCCGAGGACGCGGGCTCAGCCGGGTTCCGGGCCGCAGTCTCGGTGGCCGAGGTCGCCCGGCTCGCGAGCGACGCGCCCGCCCCGGCAGCCGGCACGGCCCCCGCGGGTGTGGTCGCGACGGCCTTCGGCGCCGGCGCCCGGGTGGTGGTGGCCGCGCCGCCCAGCGTCCGGGGGAGGGCGGCGAGCGCGCCGATCCGGGCGTCGGCGGTCGTGATGCGCACGGGTGGGAGCTGCTCCGAGCCCGCCGGCGCGACCGTCGCGGCGAAGCAGTCGTCGAGCAGCGACCCGGCCCAGCCCGTGTCGTCCCAGGTTCCCATCACGACCGCGACGCACGTCCGAGCGTCGCGTGTCGCGGCCGCGATCAGCGTGCGGCCCGCGGCCGTCGTGAACCCGGTCTTGAGCCCGATCGCGCCGGGATAGCCCGTGAGGAATCCGCGGTTGTGGTTCACGAGCCGGCGCCCCGCGCCGCTCGGATCGGTGAACTCCAGCGTCTCTTGCGACGCGGGTTCCGCGATCGCGGGGACCGTCAGCGCATTGCGAGCAACGATCGCGAGGTCGAACGCGCTCGACGTCGTCCCGCCGCGATAGCCCTCGCGGCCGTCGAGCCCGGCGGGATCGTGGAAATCGGTGTCACGGAGCCCGAGCCGCTCGGCGCTCGCGGCGACCATGGTCGCGAAGCCGTCGAGGGATCCGCCGGTCGTCTCGGCGAGCGCATACGCGGCGTCGTTCGCCGAGACCATCATCAGGGAGTCCAGCGTCTGGTCCATGGGCCAGTCACTGCCCTCCTGCATGTCGATCTTGGCCGCGGGTTGGCTCGCGGCGAGTGCGCTCACGTGGACCTTGTGGCTCATGGAGAGATGCTCCACGGCGACGAGCGCGGTCAGGACCTTGATCGTCGACGCGGTCAGGTGCGGGACGTGCGCGTCCTTCGCCTCGATGACCTTGCCGGTCCCGGCGTCGAACGCGACATAGGACTGAGGCGGTTGGGTCGCAGGCCGGTCGGCGGCGGCCGGCAACGGCGCGAGGAGAACGGCGGAGGTGGCCACGAGCGCAGCGCCGAGGAGGCGGGGGCGGGCATGGCGGGAGCGCGTCATGCACCGGGCAGGCTAGTGGTGGTCCCGCCCGGATCGGGGGTCCACACGGCCGTGACCCGTGTCCGGAGGCGCGATTTCGGTCCGGCTCGCACGGGCCGCGCGTGCCACGATGGCGGTGTGACCCACGAAAGCCGTGTCTCTCGCCGCATCGCGTCCATCGCCGAGTCCGCGACCCTCGCCGTGGACGCCAAGGCCAAGGCGCTCCAGGCCGCCGGCGAGCCGGTCGTCGGCTTCGGCGCCGGTGAGCCCGACTTCCCGACGCCCGCGCACATCGTCGAGGCGGCGGTCGCCGCGTGCCGCGACCCCCGCAACCACCACTACTCGCCGACGGCCGGCCTGCCCGACCTGCGCCGCGCCATCGCCGACAAGACCCTCCGCGACTCCGGGCTCGAGTGCACGCCCGGTCAGGTCCTCGTCACGAACGGCGGCAAGCACGCGGTCTACAACACGTTCCAGACCCTGCTGGATCCCGGCGACGAGGTCCTGCTGCCGGCGCCCTACTGGACCACCTACCCCGAGGCGATCGCGCTCGCCGGCGGCCAGGAGGTCGTGCTCCCGACCACGGCCGAGGCCGGCTTCCGGGTCACCGTCGACCAACTCGAGGCGGCGCGCACGTCGAACACCAAGGTGCTGCTGTTCGTCTCACCCTCCAACCCGACGGGCGCCGTGTACCCGCCCGAAGAGGTCGCGGCGATCGGCCGGTGGGCGGTCGAACACGGGATCTGGGTGGTCACGGACGAGATCTATGAGCACCTGACGTTCGACGGGAACGTCTTCAGCTCCATGCCCGTCGTCGTCCCCGAGCTGGTCGACCGGTGCGTCGTCCTCAACGGCGTCGCCAAGACGTACGCGATGACGGGCTGGCGCGTCGGGTGGATGATCGGGCCCGAGGACGTCATCGGCGCGGCCACGAACCTCCAGTCCCATTCCACCTCGAACGTCAACAACGTCGCGCAGCGCGCGGTGGTGGCCGCACTCTCGGGCGACCTCGAGGCGGTCGCCGAGATGCGCCGGGCGTTCGACCGTCGTGGCAAGAAGATGCACGCGCTGCTGAGCGACATCCCCGGTGTCGTCTGCCTCGAGCCCCAGGGCGCGTTCTACTGCTTCCCGAGCTTCGAGGGCGTGCTCGGCCGTGCGTTCGGCGGCCGGGCCGTCACCACCACCCTCGAGCTGGCCGAGGTACTTCTCGAGCAGGCCAAGGTCGCCATCGTGCCGGGGGAGGCCTTCGGCGCGCCCGGCCACGCGCGACTCTCGTTCGCGCTCGGCGACGACGACCTCTGCGTCGGCGTCGGCCGCATCGCCGATTTCCTGTCCTGACCCAAGGAGCGATTCGTGAGCGACGCCGACCACCGAGCGCCGAGACGACCGTGCCGGCGGAGGGGGGCCCGACCGTTCCGGCCCGCAGGGCCGAGAGGGGCGATGGCGTGAGCCCCCGCGTCCTCGTCACCGAGGAGCTCGCCGAGCGCGGGCTCGAGCACATGCGCGCCGCCGGGCTCGACGTCGACGTGCAGCTCGGCCTGACCCCGGAGGAGCTGATCGGCGCGGTCCCAGGTGCCGCCGCGCTCGTCATCCGCAGCGCGACGACCGTGACCACCGAGGTGCTCGCAGCCGCCACCGATCTCGTGGTCGTGGGTCGCGCCGGCATCGGCCTCGACAACGTCGATGTCGCTGCGGCAACGGCGCGCGGGGTGATGGTGGTCAACGCGCCCCAGTCGAACGTGATCTCTGCGGCCGAGCAGGCGATCGCGCTGCTGTTGGCACAAGCCCGCAACCTGCCCCAGGCCGACCGCGACCTGAAGGCGGGCAAGTGGAACCGGTCCCGCTGGACCGGGGTCGAGCTGCACGGGAAGACGCTCGGCGTCGTCGGCCTCGGTCGGGTCGGCGTGCTCGTCGCCCAGCGGTGCCTCTCCTTCGGGATGCGGCTCGTGGCCCACGACCCGTACGTGAGCGCGGACCGGGCCCGTCAGCTCGGCGTGGAGCTCGAGCCCGACCTCGGCCGCCTGGTCGAGACCGCGGACTTCCTCACCATTCACCTGCCCAAGACTCCCGAGACCATCGGACTCTTCGACGCCAAGCTGCTCGCACGGGCCAAGCCGGAGCTGCGGATCGTGAACACCGCGCGCGGCGGCATCATCGACGAGCAGGCCCTCGCCGATGCCCTCGCGGCCGGCACCATCGCGGGCGCCGCCCTGGACGTGTTCGCCAAGGAGCCGACCACCGAGTCGCCGCTCTTCGCGCTCGAAAACGTCGTCGTCGCGCCGCACCTCGGAGCCTCGACGGTCGAGGCCCAGGACAAGGCGGGTCAGACGATCGCGGAGATGGTGGTGCTGGCGCTCGCCGGCGAGTTCGTGCCCTTCGCAGTCAACCTCGCCGCGAAGGAGGCGAACGCGACCGTGGCTCCGTTCCTCCCGCTGGTCGAGCGCCTGGGACGGCTCTTCACCGCGCTGGCCGGGGGCATCGTCGACACCCTCGAGGTCTCCTACGAGGGGCAGATCGCCGACTACGACTGCAAGGTGCTCACGCTCGCCGCGTTGAAGGGGATCCTCGCGCCGGTCGTCGACGAGCCAGTGAGCTTCGTGAACGCCCCGCAGCTCGCCGCGGAGCGGGGGCTCACCGTGCGCGAGACCACGGTGGGCTCGACGCGCGACTACGTGAACCTGGTGGAGCTGCGCGGGAGGTACCAGGGTCGCGAGACGCACGTGGCGGGCACGCTCTACGGCAAGCAGGGAGCGTCGCGGATCGTCGGCATCGACGACCACATCATCGACGTTCCGCCGTCGGCGCACATGCTCGTGGTGCGCAACCGTGACGTGCCCGGCGTCATCGGCACCGTCGGAACGATCCTCGGCGACGCCAAGGTCAACATCGACGACATGGTCGTCGGCCGGACGAGCAGTGGCCAGGCCGCGCTGATGGCGCTCTCGACCACGATGCCGGTGGACGACGACGTGGTCGAGACGCTGCGCGGGGCCGAGGGAATCCTCGACGCCCGCGCCATCGAGCTCGACTGAGCGCTCAGGTCGAGCGCGACTTCAGCAGATCGCGGATCTCGGTCAGCAGCTCGCCTTCGACGGTCAGGGCCTCGGCCTCCTTCTTCGACCCCCGCAGGCTCTGCATCTTCTCGAACGCCTTGATGATCAGGAAGAGCGACGCGGCGATGACGAGGAAGTTGAAGACCTCCGTGAGGAACGCGCCGTAGCGCACGACACCGTCGCCGATATCGAGCGTCAGCTGATCGAAGCTCGTCTGGCCGAAGACCGCGCCGACGACCGGCATGATCAGGTCGTTCACCACGCTGTCGATGACGGCCCCGAACGCGATGCCGATGATCACCGCGACCGCGAGGTCGATGACGTTGCCCTTCATGATGAACTTCTTGAAGTCCTCGAGCACGTTCTTCACCTGATTCTCCCGGGTCCGCGGTCGTGGAGGCGGGGAACCTATTGCGCGCACAGAGTGTTCGGAAGCGCGTTCGCGCTCAGCGTTTGGACGCGCGCAGCCCGTCGGATTCCGCGGCCGTTTCGTCCCGATAGCACCGGTCGGCGCGGGTGCGCTCGTAGGCGAACGCTCCGGGTCGGTGATAGATGCCGGAGCTGAGCTTCCCCTTGATCGGGTGGGTGACGGGACAGCTCCCGTCCGACTCGGGTTGCACCGACGAGCGGCTCGCGACGGGCGCGGCCACGGGTCGCGGCGGCATCGGGAACGGCTGGGCCTCGTAGGTCGGACCACCGCCCCGGCTCCGCGCCGACGCCGCTCGCCACACCGCGTAACCGAGGGAAGCGAGCAGGGCCACGATCGTCCCGCGGCGAAGGAGGGTACGCACCGCGCCAGTCTCGCATCCCCGGGCGCCAAAGCCGTTGACCCTGCCGGCCGGATGTGCGATGATTCCGCCACTTATGCCGTGCCCCACCGCCTCCCAGAGCCTGCTCCTTACGTAGGGCGAGTACCAAGAGGTGCTCGCAGCCAACCCTCTCGTGCCTCCGGGCCCGGGGGGGTTTTTGTTTGCCCGAACCGCCGACACAGAGAACCGAGGACCCCGATGGACAGGGTGCTGATCTTCGACACGACCCTCCGCGACGGCGAGCAGTCGCCCGGCATCTCGCTCGACGTGGGTGAGAAGCTCGAGATCGCCGAGCAGCTCGCGCGTCTCGGGGCCGACATCATCGAGGCCGGGTTCCCGATCGCGAGCGACGGCGACTTCGAGTCGGTCGAGGCGATCGCGAAGGCGGTCCGGGGCCCGGTGATCGCCGGGCTCGCTCGCACCGGATTCAAGGACGTCGACCGGGCGTGGGAGGCGGTGCGCCACGCCGAGCGCAAGCGGATCCACGTCTTCATCGCGACCTCCGAGATCCACATGCGCAAGAAGCTCCGGATGACGCCGGACCAGGTCAAGGCCGAAGCCGCCGCCGGCGTCGCACGCGCGAAGTCCTACCTCTCCGACGTCGAGTTCTCACCCGAGGACGGATTCCGGTCGGACCCGGATTTCATGTGCGAGGTCTGCCAGATCGCCGTGGACAACGGTGCGACGACATTGAACATCCCCGACACCGTCGGTTTCGGTGTCCCGGAGGACTTCGGCGCGCTCATCGCCTACGTCCTCGACACGGTGAACGGGGACTACGTCGTCTCCACGCACTGCCACAACGACCTCGGCCTCGCGGTCGCCAACTCGCTCGCGGGCGTCGCCAACGGCGCGCGGCAGGTGGAGTGCGCGATCAACGGGCTCGGCGAGCGCGCGGGGAATGCGGCGCTCGAGGAGGTCGTGATGGCGATCAAGACCCGCAGCGACTACTTCTCCGGCGTCGACACGGGGATCAAGACGGAGGAGCTCGCCCGGACCTCCCGACTCGTGGCGCGGCTCACGGGCTATCCCGTGCAGTTCAACAAGGCGATCGTCGGCCGCAACGCGTTCGCGCACGAAGCCGGCATCCACCAGCACGGCGTGCTCGAGGATCGCGAGACCTACGAGATCATCGACGCGGGGACCGTCGGCCAGGAGGCGGCCCAGATCGTGCTCGGCAAGCACTCGGGCCGGCACGCGTTCGCCGACTCGCTGGCGAAGATGGGCCTGCACGTCCAGGGCGATGCGCTCAACCAGGCCTTCCTCCGGTTCAAGGAGCTGGCCGACCGCAAGGTCGACATCACCGAGGCCGACCTCGAGGCGATCGTCGCCGAGGAGCTCGGGACGGGCGTCGTGCACAAGTTCGCGATCGTGAGCCTGGATCTGCGCGGCGGGACCCAGCAGACCCCGACCGCGACCGTCGTGGTCAGCGACGGGGAGCGGAAGCTGGAGGCCAATGGCTCCGGCAACGGGATGATCGACGCCGCCGTCGCCGCGATCGCCGAGGCCACCGGCGTCACGGGATCCGTCACCGACTTCCACGTGTCCTCGGTGACCCAGGGCGGCGACGCGCTCGGCGACGTGGTGATCCAGCTCGACGCCGACGGCGTCCGGGCCAGTGGTCGGGGTGTGGCGACCGACGTCGTGGAGGCGTCGGCACGCGCGCGTACCTCGCAGCGGTGAACAAGGTGGTGCGGCTCCGGGAGCGTTCTGCTCCGCGTGACCGCGTGGTCGGACCGTGACCAACGCGACGCGCCGGTTCCCCGACCGGGAACGGGCCGAGAACCGGTGGGTCGACGCCGACCACGCGCGGCGCGTACCTCGTCAGCCGCGACGACATTCCGTATCGCACCCAGGGCATGACCGCCCTCGCAGAGTTCCTGCCGGTCGAGGTCGAGCGGGTGCTCGACCTCGGCACCGGCGACGGCGTGACGATGGCCATGGTGCGGGAGCTCCGGCCCGGTGCCCGCGGGATCGCCGTCGACTTCTCCGCCGAGATGCTCGCCCTCGCCCGTGATCGCTTCGCGGGCACCGAGGTCGAGGTTCTCACCCACGACCTCGACGACCGGCTCCCGGAGGGCTGGGGTTCGTTCGACCTCGTGGTCAGCAGCTTCGCCATCCATCACGTCGACGACCGTCGCAAGGAGGCGCTCGCCCGTGAGGTCTTCGCCCGCGTCGCCCCCGGGGGCACCTTCCTCAACCTGGAGCACGTCGCATCGGCGACGCCCGAGCTCCATGACGACTTCCTGCGTGCTCTCGGCATCGATGCCGCGGACGACGACCCGTCGAACCGTCTCGCGCCGGTCGAGATCCAGTTGGGCTGGCTCCGGTCGGCGGGCTTCACCCAGGTCGACTGCCACTGGAAGTGGCGGGAGCTCGCCCTGCTCGGCGCCCGCCGACCCGCCTGAACACCCGAATCCGACAAACCCACCAACTTGTCGGTGGGGCTCAAGTCCGGTCGCGACCTCCGCCGATACCCGAGGAGCAGACACACACCTTGGGAGGCGGTTCTGATGGACTACCGCGAGTTTCTCACGTACCTCTTCGACCGGCCGCAGACCCGCGAGCTCGCGGTCGAGCTCGCCGTCGCGATCGACGACACGCTCGATCGGGAGCGCGTCCAGGCGCTCCCGGGCTGATCGCGCGACCGCCCCCGACGGCGGTGGCAGGATCGGGTCCGTGACCACGTTGCCCCCGCCCGCGGTGCCACCAGCGGGCTGGTACGCAGATCCCTGGACGGTGTCGGCGTGGCGGTGGTGGGACGGCACGCGGTGGACCGGCTACACCGACGACTGGTTCGCGGCGTCCGTCGCCCGGCCGACGCCCACGGTGACCCTCGACAAGTCGGTCCCGATCCGGGCCGGGTGGATCGCCATCGGCGGAGCCGTCGTCGGCGTGGCGCTCTCGATCTTGATCTACGTGCTCCTGCGTGACGTCGTCGGCGTGCGCGCGTCCAGCCCCGTCCTCGCGCTGTCCGCCCAGCTCGGACTCTGGGCCGGACTGCTCGGAGCGTGTGGCATGGCGGTCCGCCGCCACGGCACCGGCTCCCTGCGTGACCTCGGGCTGCGGATGCGCGGCGTCGACCTCCCGCTCGGGGTCGGCTTCGGGGCGGGTCTGCTGGTCGGCGTCGGCACGCTCGCGCTCGTGCTCGTGCACATCGGCATCGAGCCGCACCGGCAGGGGCTCGTCGAGCCGATGGAACGAGGGCCGCTGACGGTCGTCGTCATCCTCTTCATCGCCGTGATCGGCGCACCGTTCGTCGAGGAGTTGTTCTTCCGTGGGCTCCTGATGAGCGGCTTCGTCCAGCGGTTCGGTGTCGTACGCGGGGTTCTCGCCCAGGCCGCGCTCTTCGGGGCGGTACATCTCGGACCGACGGACGCGCGCGGCAACCTGGGTGTCTTCCTGCTGATCGTCCCGGTCGGCGTGGTGCTCGGCGTGCTCCGGGTCCGCTACCGGAGGCTCGGGACCGGGATGATCACCCACGCGGCGTACAACGCCATCATCATGTCGGTCGCGTTCGACGCGCTAGCCGGCCGGGAGCTCGTCAGGTGGTCGTCGGGAGCCATGAGGGCCGTGACGACTCGAACCGCGCGATCTCCTCGTCCTGAGACTCGGTGAGCCCGATGTCGTCGAGGCCCTCGAGCAGGCGATAGTGAACGTGGTCGTCGAGCTCGAAGGGCTCGTCGAGCTCGATGGCCGGGATGGCCACGCGTCGGTCGACGACGTCGACGACGATCTCCAACGCAGGGTCGTCCTCGACCGCGGCCATGATCCGTCGCACGACCGTCTCGGGGACCACGACGGGAACCAGCCCGCCCTTCGTCGCGTTGTTGCGGAAGATGTCCGCGAAGCGGGACGAGATGACGGCCTGGAACCCGTAGTCCTGGAGCGCCCACACCGCGTGCTCCCGGGACGAGCCCGTTCCGAAGTTCGGGCCGGCCACGAGGATGTGCGCGCCCTGGTGATGGGCCAGATTGAGGACGAAGTCCGAGCGCTCCCGCCACTCCGAGAACAGCCCTTCGCCGAACCCGGTCCGCTCGACGCGCTTGAGCCAGTCGGACGGGATGATCTGATCGGTGTCGACGTCGGACCGGTCGAGCGGAACGGCCCGGGCCACGATCTCTCGGACGGGTTCCATCAGGACTCCAGGTCGTGGGGGGTTGCGAAATGCCCGGCGATGGCCGTCGCCGCGGCAACGGCAGGGGACACGAGATGCGTCCGTCCGCCCTTGCCCTGGCGCCCTTCGAAGTTGCGATTGCTCGTGCTGGCGGCGCGCTCGCCGGCACTGAGCTTGTCGGGGTTCATGGCGAGACACATCGAGCAACCCGGCTCCCGCCAGTCGAATCCGGCGGCGCGGAACACGGCGTCGAGCCCTTCGGCCTCGGCCTGACGCTTGACCGCGAAGGATCCGGGCACGACAAGGGTGCGGACGCCGTCGTGCACCTGGCGCCCGTCCGCGACGGCCGCGGCGGCGCGGAGGTCCTCGATCCGAGCGTTCGTGCACGACCCGATGAAGACGGTGTCGACGCTGATGTCGCGCATCGGGGTCCCCGCGGTGAGTCCCATGTACCGGAGCGCGCGGGTCGCGGACTCCTGCAGGCTCGGGTCGTCGAACGAGTCCGGGTCGGGGACGGCGTCCAGAATCGTCACGCTCTGGGCCGGGTTGGTCCCCCAGGTGACGTAGGGAGCGAGCGCGGTCGCGTCGATCGTCACCTCGGTGTCGAAGGTCGCGTCGGCGTCGGTGACGAGACTCCGCCAGTCGGTGAGCGCGGCGTCCCACTCGGCACCCGTGGGCACGTGGGGCCGACCCTCCAGGTAGGTGAACGTGGTGTCGTCGGGCGCGACCATCCCGGCGCGGGCTCCCGCCTCGATCGACATGTTGCAGATGGTCATCCGGCCCTCCATCGAGAGGCCCCGAATCGTGTCGCCCCGGTACTCGATCACCGAGCCGATTCCGCCGCCGGTGCCGATCCGCTCGATGATCGCGAGGACGACGTCCTTGGCGGTGACGCCCGCGGGCAGGTCGCCCTCGACCGTGATCGCCATCGTGCCGGGGGTGCGCTGGGGGAGGGTCTGGGTGGCGAGCACGTGCTCCACCTCGCTCGTGCCGATGCCGAAGGCGAGCGCTCCGAAGGCCCCGTGGGTCGAGGTGTGGCTGTCGCCGCAGACGATCGTCATCCCCGGCTGGGTCAGCCCCTGCTCGGGGCCGATGATGTGGACGATGCCCTGGCCCGGGTCGCCCATCCCGTACAAGCGGATGCCGAACTCGCGGCAGTTCTCGCCGAGCACCTCGATCTGGCGCCGGGAGATCGGATCGCTGATGCCGAGCTCGAGTCCGGCGGTCGGGACGTTGTGGTCCATCGTGGCCACCG
This sequence comes from uncultured Acidimicrobiia bacterium, assembly GCA_963752335.1. Classification (GTDB taxonomy): domain Bacteria; phylum Actinomycetota; class Acidimicrobiia; order IMCC26256; family JAENVU01; genus JAENVU01. Next base: position 282,753 of record CAVVXW010000004.1, read on the forward strand.
TCAGCTCCGGGCGCCTGACCCCTCGCCCGTTGAGACGCAGGCCGTCGAACGCCTGGGGCGACGTGACCTCGTGCACGAGGTGCAGGTCGATGTAGAGGAGGTCGGGCTCACCGTCCGCGCGCCGGACGACGTGGCGCTCCCATACCTTCTGGCTGAGTGTCTGGGCCATCCCGACGCTGCGCTCCTCGTGGTCGCGAACGCGTCAGCTTACGGGCCGACACCCGCGCCGCTCCGGCCGAATCCCCTTCGTGGCGGGCTCTCGGTGCGCGGGCCCGCGACCGAGACCCTTCACCGGCTCGAAACACTCACGAAACGCGCCGTCCCTACGGTGCCCGACATGGATGTGGTCCTGCTGCGTTGGCCCGAGGAGTCCCTCCGCCGCACCGAGCTCGAGCGGGCGGCCCGGCCCCGACTCCTGCTGGTGGAGCCGGGGGAGCCGCCGCCGGACTGCTCGGACCCGCTCGAGGACTGGATCCGTCTCCCGGCCGACGACCAGGACGTCCGGGCCCGGCTCGGCACACTCGTCACCCGGGCCGGGAGTGAGCGGCCGTTGCTCGACGACGACGGGCTCGTGTGGTTCCGGGGCCGTTGGGTCTCGCTCTCGCCGGTCGAGCGTTCGCTCGCCGAGTGCCTGCTGGACCGCTTCGGCGCTGTGGCCGGGCGTGAGGCGCTGCGCCGTCGCGCCTGGCCCGAGGGACTTCCCTCGCGCAACGCGCTGGACGTCCACATGGTCCGGTTGCGGCGCCGGATCGCATCGCTCGGACTCGAGGTGCGCACGGTCCGCTCGCGTGGCTATCTCATGCAGGCCGTGGAGCCGTCGGCGTGACGCCAGCAGAGGTCCTGCGTGACGTCCTGGTGATCCTGGTGGCGGCCAAGCTCGCCGCCGAGGTCGCGGAACGGATCAAGGTCCCCGCTGTCGTCGGCGAGATCGTGGCCGGGATCCTCATCGGCCCGTCGCTGTTGGGGCTCGTGGGCACCTCGAGCGTCCTCGACGTACTCGCCGAGCTCGGCGTGATCCTGCTCCTGCTGCAGGTGGGCATGGAGATGGACATCAAGGATCTCGCGGCCGTCGGTCGGGCCTCGGTGAGCGTCGCGGTCGTCGGGGTCATCGTCCCGTTGGTCGGTGGGTACGCCGCCGGTCTCGCGCTCGGCCAGGACTCCAACACCTCCCTGTTTCTCGGCGCCGCCCTCGCGGCGACGAGCGTCGGGATCACGGCCCGGGTCTTCAGCGACCTGGGTGCGCTCACCACGGTCGAGGCCCGCACGGTCATGGGCGCCGCGGTGGCGGACGACGTGCTCGGCCTGGTGCTCCTGACCATCGTCGTCAAGATCGTGGGGGACGGCGGAGTCTCGGCGTCGACCGTCATCTCGACGGTGCTGCTCGCGGTCGGGTTCCTCGTCGTCACCTCCGTGCTCGGTGGGCGTCTGGGAATCGTGCTGTTCCGGGCGATCCAGAGGTGGTCGCGGGCCGCGGGCACCCTCGTCGCGCTGGCCCTCGCCTTCGCCCTCGCGTTCGCCGAGCTCGCCGACGCCGCGAAGCTCGCGCCGATCGTCGGGGCGTTCGTCGCCGGACTTGCGTTGTCCCAGACCGAGTCCCGTGAGCGCATCGCCCGTGATCTCACGCCGGTCGGTCATCTCTTCGTTCCCGTGTTCTTCCTCCAGATCGGGATCGCCGCCGAGATCGAGCGGTTCGTCGACCCGAGCGTGCTCGGGATCGCCGCGGTCCTCACCGTCGTCGCGGTGATCGGCAAGCTCGTGTCGTCGGTGGCGCTGTTCAACGCTCCGGGCGACAAGCTCCTGGTCGGGCTCGGGATGCTCCCCCGCGGCGAGGTCGGTCTGATCTTCGCGACGATCGGCCTCACCGAGGGCGTCCTCGACAGTGACCTCTATGCCTCGCTGCTGCTCGTGGTGCTCGTCACCACGCTCGCGGCGCCGCCGCTCCTGCGCACGCGCCTGCGGAGGATTCGGAGTGCCACTCGTGACGACGTGGTGGATCCGATGCCACCGTCGGGCTGGCTGTGGGTCGACGACGGTGTGGTCGATCTCGCCGCGCAGCCGCCGCATGATCTTCAGATCACGCTCGCGCTCGATGCGGCACTCCGGATCTCCGACGGTGCCCGGCCGGGGCCGCGACTCCTGGATTGGATCGCACGGGGCGAGCCGCCCGCGTGGGATGCGGACGCGACGCGCCGACTCGTCGAGGTGTTGGTCCGCGGGAACGACCGCGGGTGGCGGTTCCTCGACACCTCGGGGGTGCTGATCCGGGCGCTCCCCGAGGTCGCGGAGGCCGTCGAGCGCTGGCACCGGGATCCCGAGCTGATCGACCCGGGCCAGGTCGTGCGCTTCGAGACCGTCGACGCCCTGCACCAGCTGCTCCTGACGGACGCGGTGGCGGTCGCGATCCACAGCCGGCTCGAGCATCCGGACCGGCTCGTGCTCGTGGCACTGATCCTCGACGTGGCCGGCGAACACCCTCCGGTCCACCTCGTCGAGGCCATCGCCGGTCGCCTCGGGCTCGACGACGACGCTCGCGAAGCGGTGCTCGCGCTGACGAGTGAGCAGGGCTTGCTCCGAGGTGTCAGCCGGCGCGGCGGACGCGGCGAGCGAGGACTCGGTGCTGTCACTCGCGGTCCACCTCGCCGAGCCGGAGCTGGTCCGGGCGCTCTACCTGTTGGACCTGCTGTCGGGACCACTCGACCTGGTCGGCCGGGATCGGCTCGACACGATGGTGTCACGCGTGCTCGCCGCTCAGGACGGCATGGATCGCGACCACGAGCCCGGCGCCTTCGCCGCCCGCCGCGCCGAGGCCCTTCGCCTGGCCCGGGCCGACGGCGCCGCGGTCGCGGACCGCATCCGGCATGCGCCGCGGCCCTACCTGCTCGCGGAGTTCCCGGAACGCATCGTCGCCCACGCCCGCCTGCTCGACCCTCGACCCGATCGTCGTCAGGTGCGGGTGGCGATGGCGCCGGACGCCGGTGGCTCGTGGACCATCGACGTGGCCGCGCGGGACCAGGCTGGACTGCTCGCCGCCGTCACCGAGGTCTTCGCCGAACTGGAGCTCGACGTCCTGGCCGCACTGGTCACGACGTGGGGCGACGGCGCGGCGCTCGAGACCTTCGTGGTCGCGCCGCGGCCGGGAGCGTCGATCCCCGCCGTCGAGACGCTGGAGACTGCGGTCGCCGGTCGCCTCGGCGGCCGCATCGAGGCCGAGGCCCTCCCCGAGGCCGAGATCGCGTTCGATGACGCGGGATCGCCCTGGTACACGCTCTGCGAGGTGCGTCACCTCGACCGGCCCGGCCTGCTCGCCACGATCGCGTCCGCACTTTCGATCGCCGGCGCAAGCATCCACGCGGCCGACCTGGAGACGCGCGGCGGGCGCGCGGTCGACCGCTTCTCCCTCACCGACCGGTCGGGCGCCAAGCTCGGACGCGACGACAAGGACGCGATCCGGGCCGCGCTCCTCGACGGCTCGCGCGGCCGGGGCCGGCTGGGACGACTCCTCGGCCGCTGACCCGGGCAGGCCGGGCGGCTCAGTCGAGGGGGCGGATCGAGACGATCTCGACCTCGAGCACGACCTTGCGCGGCGTCTCGTAGGTCACCGTGTCACCGGCGCGGCGACCGGTGACCGCCTGGCCGAGGGGCGCACTCGTGGAGAGCACGTCATAGGTGTCGTGCCGCTCCTCGATCGAGCCGATCAGGTAGCTCTGGGTGTCGTCGTCGCCGGCGACCCGCAGCTCGACGATGACACCGGCCTCCACGACGTCGCCGCCCGATCCCTCGACGATCTCGACGTCGCGCAGCATTGCCTCGAGCTGGCGGACCCTGGCCTCGTTGAGGCCCTGCTCGTTCTTCGCCGCGTCGTAGTCGGCGTTCTCCTTGAGGTCGCCCAGCTCCCGGGCCCGCTCGATGCGGTCCGAGATCTCGCGACGGAGGGGTCCGGAGCGCTCGGCCAGCTCGGCGACCAACCGCTCATGCGCGCTGGGAGACAGCTGGGTGTGTTCCATCGGTCGAGGGTAATCGCCCCGCGGCTTCAGGACGTCTTCGTGAAGAAGACCTTGAACTCCAGGCTCCCGTGGTCCTCGATCGAGGCGATTACCCCGCCGCTCGGCGCGGTGATCCCGTAGTCGGCCAGGACGATCGGGAGATCTCCGACAATTTGGATCCGCCGGCCGTCCCAGCGCGCCTGGACCGGAAGGCTCACCGATCTGGTCGCACCGTGGAGGCTCAGGTCGCCGGGGACGCTCACCGACACGGTCGCGCCCCGCTTCGGCGACGACGCCAGCGTGACCGGTCCCGACGCCGTGAACGTGGCCTTCGGGAACCGGTCGGTCTCGAGGCCGCGGCTGTGGAGGGCACGGTCCCGGAAGTCCTTGTCCGAGTGCAACCCGGCGAGGTCGGCGCTGACGGTGATGTCCGACACGGTCGTGCCGTCGACGTGCAGGTCGCCGGTGACGTCGGTCGACTTGCCGGTCGCGGTGTTGTCGACCAGACCGGCGGCGAACGTCTCCTTGATCCGGTACTGGACGAACGAACCCGCGGGGTCGTTCGCCCGGAGGGTCCAGGCCCCGTTCGCCGAGGTGCCGCCGGTCGTCGCGGTCGCCGAGATCGACGGCTTGGGCGGCGCGTCGGAGCGGACGAGGAACCAGTAGCCGGCGAAGCCCGCCGCCCCCAGCACGACGACGACGATCAGCAGGAGCCGGACGATCCCTCCACGCTCGGTGGGGTGGTCGCGGCGGTGACCGACGGTCGACATCTCGCCAGCCTTCCAGCTGGGTGGACGCCGCGCGTGTCGGGTGTCGCGGCCGCCGCTGGCCGGGCTCGTCGAAACCGGGTCGGAGCCGCGGACGCCGGTGCTAGCCTCGGACCGTCATGTGTGCACCCCGCGTCATCGTCATTTGCTGAGCGGACGCCCGACCGGCGTTCGCTTCTGACCGTCCACTTCGGTGGGCGGTTTTTCGTTGTCAGGACCGCGTCGTGGACGCGGCGAGTCGAGGAGCTTCGTTGACCTACCGCATCGGGATCATCGGCGGTGACGGGATCGGCCCCGAAGTCGTGGCCGAGGCCCTGAAGGTCGTGGATGCCACCGGTGTGGCCTACGAAGGCGTGCCCTACGACCTCGGCGGCGTCCGCTACCTCGCCACGGGAGAGGTGCTGCCCGATTCGGTCCTGGCGGAGCTGCGGGGTCTCGACGCGATCCTGCTCGGTGCCGTCGGGAACCCGGACGTCCCGCCCGGCGTCCTCGAGCGCGGCCTCCTCCTCAAGATGCGGTTCGCGCTCGACCTGTACGTGAATCTGCGTCCGTTCCTCTCGCCGGCGAGCGAGCTGAACGACGGCGTCGACATGGTCGTCGTCCGGGAGAACACCGAGGGAACCTACGCAGGCGAGGGCGGGTTCCTGCGCAAGGACACGCCCCACGAGATCGCGACTCAGGGATCGGTCAACACGAGGATGGGCGTCGAGCGCTGTGTCCGGTACGCCTTCGACCTGGCGCGGAGTCGGGACGCCAAGCACCTGACGCTCGTCCACAAGACCAACGTCCTGACCTTCGCCGGCGACCTCTGGCAGCGGACGTTCGACGCTGTCGCGGGCGACTTCCCCGACGTCGCGACGGGCTATGACCACATCGACGCCGCGTGCATCCACTTCGTCCAGCGACCCGGCCGCTACGACGTCATCGTCACCGACAACCTCTTCGGCGACATCCTCACCGACCTCGGTGGTGCCGTCGGCGGCGGCATCGGTCGCGCCGCCTCGGGCAATCTCAACCCGGACCGGACCGGTCCCTCGCTCTTCGAGCCGGTCCACGGCTCGGCCCCGGACATCGCGGGGACCGGGACCGCCGACCCCCGTGCCGCGATCATCAGCGCGGCGATGATGCTGGAGTTCCTCGGAGAGTCGGACGCGGCGGCGCGGATCCACGCGGCCGTACGATCATCGGACGACGTGACCGGGTCGACCTCCGACGTCGGCTCACGTCTCGCGGAAAGGGTGTAGCGATGCCGATCGAGGCCACCGAGAAGATCTGGATGAACGGCGACCTGGTGCCGTGGGCCGACGCGCGCATTCACGTGCTCACCCATTCGCTGCACTACGGCATGGGCGTGTTCGAGGGGATTCGCACGCGTACGAGACCGACCGCGGACCGGCGGTGTTCCGCCTCACGGACCACATCGAGCGCCTGTTCAACTCGGCCAAGATCCTCATGATGGATCTGCCCTACACCGTCGACGAGCTGGTCCAGGCCACCAAGGAGACCGTGCGTGCGACCGGCCTGCCGAGTTGCTACATCCGGCCGATCGCGTACTACGGCTACGGCGAGATGGGGCTCAACACCCTGCCGTGCACGGTCGACGTGGCCATCGCGTGCTGGCCGTGGGGCGCCTATCTCGGCGACGACGCGACCTCGAAGGGCGTCCGGATGAAGATCAGCTCCTGGGCCCGTCACGACCACAACGTGATGCCACCAGCGTCGAAGACCACGGGGAACTACGTGAACTCGTCGCTCGCGAAGGTCGAGGCCCTGAAGGCAGGGTACGACGAGGCGATCATGCTCAACCCGGACGGCTATGTGAGCGAGTGCACGGGCGAGAACGTCTTCGTCGCCCGCAACGGAGTGCTCATCACACCACCGATGTCGGCCGGAGCGCTCGAGGGCATCACCCAGGACTCCGTCAACACGATCGCGCAGGACCAGGGCTTCGAGGTCCGCGTGGACCATCTCACGCGCAGCGACCTGTACATCGCGGAGGAGATGTTCGTGTGTGGCACCGCGGCCGAGGTGAGCGCCGTGAACTCCGTCGACGACCGCACCATCCCCTGCCCCGGCCCGCGGACCAAGGTGATCGCGCAGGAGTACGCCAAGGCCGTTCGGGGCCAGACCGACACGTACAAGACCTGGTGCGAGCATGTCGACGAGTGACCGATCCGCGCCCACCGCGGCCGCGACCACGCGGAGGGTCGAGATCTACGACACGACGCTGCGGGACGGATCGCAGCTCGAGGGGATCTCGCTGACCGTCGACGACAAGCTCCGCATCGCCGAGCAGCTCGACTGGCTCGGTGTCGACTACATCGAAGCCGGTTGGCCGGGTGCGAACCCGAAGGACGACGAGCTGTTCCGTCGGGCCCGGGACGAGCTTCGCCTCGAGACGAGCACGCTCGTGGCCTTCGGGATGACGAGGCGCGCGAAGGGCAAGGTCGATTCGGACGACACGCTGGGTCACCTCGTGGACGCGGGGACCGGCGCGGTCTGCATCGTCGGGAAGTGTTGGGACTATCACGTGACCGAGGCGCTCGGGACCACCCTCGACGAGGGGGTTGCGATGGTCACGGATTCCGTCGCGTACCTCAAGAGTCTCGGACTCGAGGTGCTCTTCGACGCCGAGCACTTCTTCGACGGGTTCAGGGCCAACCCGGAGTTCAGCCTGCGCGTGCTCGAGGGTGCCGCCCAGGAAGGTGTGGACTGTCTCGTGTTGTGCGACACGAATGGTGGCAGCCTCCCCTTCGACGTCGAGGACGCCGTCCGCGCGGTCGTCGACTACGTCGGGACGGACGTGCGCATCGGCGTGCACCTCCACGACGACACGGGCTGTGGCGTGGCCAACGCGCTCGCCGGCGTCCGCGGCGGCGCGCAGCAGGTTCAGGGCACGATCAACGGTTACGGCGAGCGAACCGGCAACTGCAACCTCACGACCATCATCCCGAACCTCACCTTGAAGATGGGCATGGAGACCCTGCCGCCGGACCGCATGGAGCGGCTCACGCCGGTCGCGCACCACGTGGCCGAGCTGGTGAACATGTCCCTGAATCCGCAGGCGGCGTACGTCGGAACATCGGCGTTCGCGCACAAGGCCGGACTCCACGTGAGCGCGATCGCCAAGCGCCCGGATGCGTACGAGCACATTCCCCCGGCGACGGTCGGCAACGGCACCCGGTTCGTCCTGTCCGAGCTCGCCGGACGTTCGACGATCCAGCTCAAGGCAGCCGAGCTCGGATTGGACCTCGACGGACCCACGGTGAACCAGGTGGTCGACACCCTCAAGCATCTCGAGCACGAGGGGTACCACTTCGAGGTCGCGGACGCGTCGCTCGAGTTGCTCATGCGACGGACCGGGGGCTGGGAACCTGACTGGTTCCGGGTCGAGTCGTTCCGCGTCGTGACCGACGACGCGAGCCCGACCACGAACGCCGGCCACGCGCCCGACGGGGTGCTGACCGAGGCCACGATCAAGGTGTGGATCGGCGACGACCGCGTCATCGCCACCGAGGAGGGCAACGGACCCGTGAACGCGCTGGACCGGGCGCTGCGGCGCGCGCTGCGAGGTCGGTACGAGGCACTCGACCGGCTGCACCTCACGGACTACAAGGTCCGCGTCCTCGACACCCAGAAGGGCACCGGTGCGATCACACGCGTCCTGCTGGACAGCACCGACGGCGAGGAGTCCTGGACGACCATCGGCGTCAGCGAGAACATCATCGAGGCCAGCTGGCAGGCACTCTCGGACTCGATCGTCTTTGGCTTGCTCCGCGCCGAGATCCGCGGGTAGCCATCACCCGTGCCGACCGACCCCTTCGTGACCGCGCGCCTCGACGGCAGGCCTCGCCAGCAGCAGAACTTCGCGCCCGGCGTCCACATGCCGGCTGCCCAGGCCTGGCGGGCCGACCGGCCCGGCGACGGCGGGACTGCCGACGGACCGCTCGCCGGGACGCCGGGACCCAACGTGGGGTTCGCACTGGCCCTCGCGCGCCGGGCACGTGACCGGTTCCGGCTCGAGCCGGGTGAGCACTCCGGCGATGCCGTCGCGGTCGTGGCCGAGCTCGCGATGAAGCGGGGTGCCAGCCTGGGCCGAGCCCCCTCGAAGCTCGACGTGGACTTCGCCATCGAACTGTTGGGATACGCCGGTGCCGCCCCCGAGGATGTCCGGCGTTGGCGCCCGCGCCTCGTTCGTGGCGCAGCCCACGACTACGTGGTCCGTCGCGCGATCGCCGACACCGTGAGCGCGTCGCTCCTGCGCCTGCCCTTGTCCGAGCTCCCGGACCAGCTCGCCGCGGTGCGCGAGGCGTTGGAGCAGGGTCGGATCCCGGCGAACGACGACCGCGCCGCGGGACCCACCGTCGAGGCCGCGGCGGCCGACGGGGACCGTTGACCCGCGTCCGGTTCTCACCCGCGCCGAGCGGCGACCTGCACGTCGGGAGCGCCCGGACCGCTCTCTTCAACTGGCTCTACGCGCGTCACGTCGGTGGGACGTTCCTCGTCCGGATCGAGGACACCGACGCCTCCCGTACCCGCGAGGAATGGGTCGACGCGATCGGCGAAACGCTGCAATGGCTCGGGCTCGACTGGGACGAGCCGTGGTGGCGGCAGTCACGACGACTCGAGGACTACGTGGCTGCGGCCGACCGACTGATCGAGTCGGGTCACGCGTACGAGTGCTTCGACACGCCCGACGAGCTCGACGAGATGCACGCCGCGCGTCAGGCCGCCGGCCTGGCGCCCGGCTACGACGGGCGGGGTCGGGATCTGACCGCGACCGACCGCGAGCGACTCGCCGCGGAGGGACGCCCGCGCACGGTGCGGTTCCGTACGCCGGATTCCGGGCAGTCCAGCTTCGTCGACATCGTGCGCGGCGAGGTGACGGTCGACTGGTCGACGATCTCGGACTTCGTGATCGTCCGCTCGGACGGTTCGCCGCTCTTCTTCCTGGCCAATGCCGTGGACGATCTGGCGATGGGCATCACCCACGTGATCCGGGGCGAGGACCTCATCGACACGACGCACCGCGTGCTGGCGATCCGCGCCGCACTCGATCCGGGTCCGGTGCCGCAGTACGCGCACCTTCCGCTGATCCTGCAGTCCGACCGGTCCAAGCTGTCGAAGCGGCACGGCGCGGTCGCGGTCGAGGACTTCCGTGCCCGCGGCATCCTGCCCGAAGCGCTGTTCAACTATCTGGCGCTGCTCGGGTGGGCGCCGGAGGACGAACGTGAAGTCCTTTCGCGTGAGGAGCTCGCGACGGCGTTCAGCCTCGAGCGGGTGACGCACTCGGCGGCGTTGTTCGACGAGAAGAAGCTCGAGTGGATCAACGGCGAGTGGATCCGACGGATTGACCTCGACGACCTCGTGGCTCGACTGGGCCCCATCGCTCGCGAGCGGTATGGCGACGCGTTGCGCGACGAGGACCTGCGGGCCGCCGCCGAGATCGGGCAGACGCGCGCCACCACGCTCGTCGCGCTGGTGGACCAGATGGGCTTCCTCGCGGCCGGCGACGACTTTGCGATCGCCGACGACGTCTGGGAGAGCGTCGCGTCGGTGCCCGACGGCGCGGCGGTGCTCGAGACCGTGATCACGCACGTCGAGTCCTGTCCCTGGGACTTCGACTCGATCAAGGAGATGCTCGACCACATCAAGTCGCTCGGCGCGAAACCCAAGAAGGTGATGCCGGTCCTGTACGTCGCCGTCGAGGGCCGCGCCGCGGGACTGCCCCTCTTCGACTCCATGCTCCTGCTCGGTCGGGAGACGTCCCTCGCCCGGCTCCGTGCCGCGCACGCCCACGCGGCCTGATCCGACGATTCGCTTCCAGGGTGCCGGAGGGCGGGGGCTATGCTCGCCGCTCCCATTCGGGGGTGGTGTAATCGGCAACACAACAGGTTCTGGTCCTGTGATTGGGGGTTCGAGTCCTCCCCCCCGAGCCATCTGGAGCGGTGCTCCGGATGCAGCCCGGCCCCGTCGTCTAGTGGCCTAGGACGCCGCCCTCTCAAGGCGGTAACGGCAGTTCGAATCTGCTCGGGGCTGCAACCCGAAGCCCGGGACGCTGGTCCCGGGCTTCGTCGCGTCGGAGCCGCTCCACCCGCGGCGTCCTGCATGCCGGTCGTCGAGGTTCGTCGCAGGAGACGGGCGAGATCGCATGCTGGCTTCGTCCACCCACCCGCGGGTGGCCGCGGCGCGACGCGCGCGCGGGACCCATTCATGCGTTCGCGCGTCTCGCGAGACCGAATTCGTCGCTCGCGAAGATTTTTTCTGCGCCCGTCGCCGCGCACCGGCGACGACGCGCGCACGCGTGTCGTGCACGTCCGAACGCGCGTCGCGCGCGACGACGAATTTCACTACGCGTGAGGAATCGACCGTGAAACCTTCACATTCATCGACGTAGCGCGCGTGTTCCGACCATGCGCGCGTCGCGCGAGCAGATCCGCGAGCATGGTGATCGTGCACGTTGCGCGTCGCGTCGGGTCGCGAAGGGGTCGCGAAGGGTGGAGGAAATGCTTGACCTCGCGGTGCGAATAGGTTTCCATGCTCAGGACGACGGGCGGCGGAGTGCCAGGACACGTCGTGAATGCAGTCGATGAGATCGCACAGTTCGCGGACGAAAAGGATCACGAACGCAGTGCATTGAGATCGCGGTGGTCGAGCGGGACGCGCAGCGTTCCCCATCACCGTGAACGCGAGCTGATCGAGTCCCATTCGACTCGCCCGGCTTCGCTTCCACGAGACACCGAGAGAAGAAGGTGACGATGCCTCCGGCAAAGCGAACCACCAAGAAGGCGGCGAAGAAGGCTCCCGCGAAGCGGAAGGCCGCGAAGAAGGCCCCCGCGAAGCGCAAGGCGGCGAAGCGCAAGGCTCCGGCGAAGCGCAAGGCGACCAAGAAGGCTGCGAAGCGCAAGGCTCCGGCGAAGCGCAAGGCTCCGGCGAAGCGCAAGGCGACCAAGAAGGCTGCGAAGCGCAAGGCTCCGGCGAAGCGCAAGGCGACCAAGAAGGCTGCGAAGCGCAAGGCTCCGGCGAAGCGCAAGGCGACCAAGAAGGCTGCGAAGCGCAAGGCTCCGGCCAAGCGCAAGGCGACCAAGAAGGCTGCGAAGCGCAAGGCTCCGGCCAAGCGCAAGGCCACCAAGAAGCGTCGGTAGTCGACACCACGGCGTGTGCAATCGGGGGGAGGCGATCAGCCTCCCCCCGATCCGCGTCCCGGTCCGGACACCGACCCGGCTAGAGGTCCGTCATCAGACGAAAGGCTTCGGCCGGGGGTCCGTCGCCGCCCGCATCCACAGCTCGCTGCACGACGTCGGCGCGGAACGCGTCGGTTGCGGCGGCGACGTCGCCGCCACCGATCTCGTCGATGCCCATCGTCGACCTCCACTGGCTGCGGTGACACAAGAGCGCTGCGATCTTGGTCGGGAGCGCTTCGCTCACCGGCTCGAGGTGGTTGGGCTCGTCGGCCTCGAACAGCAGGAGCGCGTCGGGGCGATGGTGCCGTCCGCCCAGACCCGGGAAGAAGTGCGGATCGCGCGCGGCGACGATGCCGTCGACGGTCGCCCAGCCGGCGTGTCGGTGATCCGGGTGGAGCCGGTAACGCTTCCACGGGTCGTGGCCGAGGACGACGTCGGGGCGGACCTCACGGATGGTGCGGCACACGATCGAGCGGCTCGCTTCGCCACTCTCGAGCTCCCCGTCCACGAAACCGGCGAAGTGGACCCGGCGACCGCCGAGGGCGGCAGCCGCGGCCCGAGCTTCGCGCATACGGGTCGCGACCAGTCGGGCGAGGTCGTCGCGCGCGTCCCACGTGCCCTTCGAACCGTCGGTGAGCACCAGCAGGTGGACTGCGCTGCCGGCTGCGGCCCAGCGCGCCAGCGTCGCGCCGCAGCCGAACTCGATGTCGTCCGGATGCGCGCCGACCGCCAGGACGCGCGTGGGGATGGGCAGCGGTCCGGTCACGAGGGGATCGGGACCCCGGCCAGGTCGGATGGCACGTCCACGTCGTAACCGAGATCCGGATCGCGCACCACGCGGCACCGCGAGGCCGAGCCGGCGGGCCTCGGCGGCGTGTCGGCGTGCGGACGTCGGGCCGTAGGCGAAGCGGAAGTCGACAGCGTTGGGGACGATGAGCACGGGTGTGCCGTCGTCGCGGTGGCACGGGACGATGGTGACCGACGCGTTCGTGCCGCCGAGGCGGGCGAGCGAGCCGTCGCGTGCCCGTGGGAGATCGGCGTGTGCCACCACGGTCCGGACGAATCCCCGACGGCGCAGCTCGTCGCGCCCGGCCGCGACCGCCCCGTCGAGTCCCGTTCCCGGATCCGCGAGGGTGGAGATCGCATGGGTCTCGGACCACGTGAGCACCTCGGGTGCCGACGTGACGACGAGCACCTGCAGCTCACCGGCGGCAGCGACGACGGTCTCGGCCATGGCCCGGGCGAGATCCGCGCGCCCGTCGGGGTCGAGCGCGTCGGCCAGCCGGACGTTGCCCGATGCGAACGCCCGGATGGGGATCACGACGCCCGTGTGGCGCGTCGGACCGGGGAAGGGCTCCATGGGGCTGCGTATGCTACCGGCCCGTGGAGCCCGTCTTCGATGCTGTGCGCGGCACGCTCTACCCGGTCGTGCGCTTCGGGGCGCAGTGGCACATCCACGGCGTCGAGCACATCCCGACATCGGGTCCGGTGATCCTCGCGTCCAACCACGTCTCGTACCTCGACCCGCTGGTCCTCGCGTACCTGGCCACGAAGCGGGGTCGGCGCACGCGATTCCTCGCCAAGGACGAGCTCTTCGAGAAGCGGGGCCTGGGTGCGGTCCTGCGCGGGATGCACCAGATCCCGGTGAGCCGGGGGACCGCCGACGCCGCGGGCTCCCTGGTCGCGGCTGAGTCCGCGCTCCGGGCGGGGCGCTGCGTGAGCGTGTTCCCGGAGGGGACCATCTCGCTCGACCTCGAGCCCATGGCCGGCAAGACCGGCACCGCTCGCCTCGCCGTCGCCACCGGCGCGCCGGTGGTACCGATCGGGCTCTGGGGCCTGCACCGCGTGATGTACAAGGGTCGCAAGCCGCGCTGGCGCACGGGAATCGCCGAGACGGTCACGATCGGCGCGCCGCTCACGGTGCCATCCTCCGAGGACGTCGCCGGCGCCACCGATCGCATCATGTCGGCGATCTGCGCGCAGCTCGCCGACGCGCGGGCGCGCTACCCGCAGGCACCGGCGCCGGGCGAAGGCGACTGGTGGGTGCGGGCGCCCGAGACCGCGGTGCTGCGGAGCTGCCGATGAACGTCCGCGTCGCCGTCATCGGAGCGGGTTCGTGGGGGACCGCGGTCGGCGCGATCGCGGCCGTGAACGCGGACGCGGTGCTCTGGGCGCGCGACCCCGCAGTCGCCGATCGGATCACGCTCGAGCACGCGAACCCCGACTATCTCCCCGACATCGCGCTGCCCGAATCTCTCGCCGCGACCTCCGACCTGCGCGAGGCCTGCGCCGGCGCGGACGTCGTGGTGATGGGGGTGCCGTCGCACGGCTTCCGCGCGGTGATGACCGCGGCGGCCGCCGTCATCGACGACGACGTGCCCGTGCTCAGCCTCGCCAAGGGGGTGGAGCAGGGTACCGAGCTCCGGATGACCGAGGTCGTCGCCGACGTCCTGCCGACGCACGACAGGTCGCGGATCGGGGTGCTCACCGGGCCCAACCTCGCGCGTGAGGTGGCGCTCGGCCAGCCGACCGCGTCGGTCGTCGCCATCGGTGACCCGGTGACTGCCGCCGAGCTGCAGTCGCTCTTCATGACCTCGACGTTCCGCGTGTACACCAATCCCGATGTCGTCGGCTGTGAGATCGCCGGGGCGTTGAAGAACGTCATCGCGCTCGCGGCCGGGATCGCCCACGGACTCGGGTACGGCGACAACACCAAGGCGGCCCTCATCACGCGAGGCCTCGCGGAGCTCGCGCGCCTCGGGCGCGCGCTGGGTGGCGATCCGCTCACGTTCTCGGGTCTCGCGGGCATGGGCGACCTCGTCGCCACCTGCACCAGCGAGAAGAGCCGGAACCGCACCGTCGGTGTCGCGCTCGGGCAGGGTCGCAAGCTCGATGACATCGTCGCCGAGATGAAGATGGTCGCGGAAGGCGTGAAGAGCACCGCGGCGGTGCTGGACCTCGCGGCGCGTCACGGGATCGAGATGCCGATCGCCGAGCAGGTCGGCGCGGTCCTGTACGAGGGTCGCACGCCGGGCGAGATCGTGCCCGCCCTCATGTTGCGCGAGGCCAAGCCGGAGCTCGGCGGCACCACGTCGTGATCGTCGGTGCCCTCGGAGGAACCGGCCGGGCCCTGGTGGATCCACGCGGCGCGGTTGCGCCGGTCGGCGACGACTGGACGCTCGACTGGTGGCTCGGCGCCGACGATCGCTGGCGTGTGCCCGCGCGCGACGCGGCGGTGCGGCAGAAGGTGATCGAGGGGATGCCCGTCGTGGAGACTCGGGCTCGGGTACCGGCCGGCGATGCCGTCCAGCGGGTGTACGGCATCGGTGGACCCGGCGATGTCGTGGTCGTCGAGATCTCGAACGATTCGCCTGCCGCGTTCGTCGTCGGCTTCGTGGTCCGCGGCGCGACCTCGATCGCGCTCGACGGCCCCGAGGTCTCGATCGACGGTCGCGCCGCCCTCGTCCTGCCGTTCGCTCCACCGCGCTGGGACGTCACCGACGTCGTGGTGGAACCGGAGGCGTGTGGCTCCCAGACCGGCCCGCTGGGATCCCGGACGTTCGCGCCCGGGGCGTTGCAGGCGGTGTTCCTCTTCCCGCTCAGTCATCGGAACCGAATGCGGCTCGCCGTGGTGACCGGCGACGAACGGCCGGAGGTGGATCTCGCCCAGGTGCCGGCGGCCGAGTCGGCGGTGCGCGGCTGGCACGCGCATCTCGCGGCGGGAATGCGCGTGAGCGGGCCACCAGAGCTCACGACCGCGGTCGATCTCGCCCGGACGCAGGTGCTGCTCGACCCGGACCCCGGTCCGGCGGCCGCCGCCGCGCTCGAGGACTGGGGCTTCGACGAGCAGGCCGCGTCGGCGTGGCACGGCCTGTCGCTCCGCGAGCGGCGGGCGGCCCGGCGCCGGGCCGGCGTCCACGACGACGTCGGTCCCGCCGGGTTGCTGTTGCGCACCGCGAGCAGTTGATCGCCGAGGTGAACGACGCGGTGGAGCTCCTGCGGATCCCCCTCCTCGCGGGACCGATCTCGAGGTGCACGACGCGCCGATCCGCCACGGCCGCCTGTCGTTCGCCCTGCGCTGGCACGGTGAGCACCCGGCGCTGCTCTGGGAGCTCACCGACGCGACGGGCGAGGTCGAGCTGCGCGCCCCGACGCTCGCGCCCGGGTGGTCGACCCGCGCGCCGGCCGGCGAGACGCTGTTGCGCCCGACCGCGGCCTGAGCCGGACGCGCGACCTACGCGTCGAGGCGGACCGTCGCGATCCCGCCGGCGCGGAGCACGAACGAACCCTCGACCCGCGTGACGGGTCGACCGCGCAGGTCGATGAGCCAGCCCCGGCTGGCCAACCCGTCGACCGCGACCTCGACCGTCGTCGGCGCGTCGGCCGGGTTGAACACGCGCAGTTCGAGGCCGCCCGGCGCCCGGATGACCGCGGCGACGACCGCACCGGTGACCTGGAGCGGACGCCCGATCGCCGGGCGGGAGCCCGCCACCCGGGATCCGTGCCCGCTCGAGCGGCACGAGGAGGTCGTCCGCGAGCTCGTAGAGCCGCGCCGCACGCCAGTCACCGGCATGGACGGCAACTCCGTACTCGACCGCGAACGGACCCTGGAGCTGGGGGCCGTCGACCGCGTCGAGCGGG
The DNA here is from genome assembly GCA_963752335.1 of uncultured Acidimicrobiia bacterium. GTDB lineage: Bacteria > Actinomycetota > Acidimicrobiia > IMCC26256 > JAENVU01 > JAENVU01. The sequence goes on from CAVVXW010000004.1 coordinate 299,328, forward strand.
CCGGCCGGGTTGGGCCGCAGCGCGATCTCCGACCGGGACAGGTAGCCGGTGGCGCGCAGGAGCGTGAGCGCGAGCTCGGTGCCGTCGCGCACCACCTCGTACTCGAGCAGGCCGTCGTGAAGGAGCCCGACTCCCTCCTCGCCGTCGGAGGCGTCGACGAACCGCCGCGAGACGAACGTGGGGAGCGGGGCCTCGTGAGGACCGCCCTCGGTCGTGAGCCCGCGCTCGACGACGGCGAACGCACACTCGGCATGCGAGGTCGTGACCGGGCTCGGCAACGGGAAGTGCACGCGCAGGCGGTGATCCCGGCAGCGGTGATCGAGCTCCGTGCGCACCCGCAGGAACGATTCGCCGGCGCGCAGCTCGATCGTCGTGACCACCTCGGTCAGCAGCTGCTCGTCGCTGCGGCGGGTGCAGACCCGTTCGTTGCCGACCGCGTGCTGCGGCCAGCGGTACCACGTGAGGACGCGGAGCTGCGCGCGGACCGGACCGGCGTCGTGGAGGGTGACGGTGACCGCCTCCGGGTGGTCGATGACGAGGTCGGCCGTGGGCGGCGAGTAGTTGTACGTGTCGCCTCCGTCGCCGCCCTCGACGAGCCGACCGAGCCCCGCCGCGACGACCCCGGACACCGTGGTGACGGTGTACGTGCCGGTTGTGGGGTCGACGTCCACCTCGAGGTGCTCGTTCGCCATCCAGTGCTCACCGGCGCGCAGCGCGGTGGTCGGTCCCTCGCCCTCGACGGCGCGGAAGGTACGCCACCCGAAGCCGGGGACGCGCTCGACTCGCGCGACGACATCACGTCGTGGCGCGCGCATGACGCGCACGGCGATCGTGATGCCCGCGGCGGCGAGCTCCTGGACCTCGTCGCGCAGGTCGCCGAGATCGACGACCGGATCGTGCGGCGCGGCACCGACGCACGTGAGTGTCGCGCCCGTCTCCGTCCGCTCGAGCTCGTACCGGGTGATGCCGGACCCGGCGAGCTCCGGCCCGCGCATCATGTCGATGAGCATGGAGACCTGGTCGGGCGTCACCGAAGTGGCGAACCCGATGCCGCTCCGCGAGTCCACCACCTGGGCCGGGACCGTGGTCCCGTCGTCGGTCGCGACGAGGTGCAGCGGTCCGGCGCCCGGCACGCGGAAGTGCACGAGCCCGTCGCGATCGGTCGGCGACGGGTTGACGACGAGCGTGTCGTCGGGCTCCGCGTCGATCTGGGTTGCGAGCCACTCGACCGTGTCGCGCGTGAGCCCGTCGCCGATCTGGCGCGCTTCCTCGTACCGGACCTTCACCGCGTCGACGACTTCATCGGCGCTGCACGCGCACGACGAGTCGTGCGCGCTGTTGAGCACCAGCAGCCGCCAGGCGATGTCGAGCAACGGGCGCGGGTAGCGCTCGGCGGGGAGGAGCAATGCGGTCAACGGTTCGGCGCGCCGTTCGATCGCCCGCTCGGCCGCCGCACACGCGCGATGGATGTCGACGCGGTTGGAGGCGACTCCCATGAGCACGTTCGCCCGTGCGCCCGACCGCAACTCCCCGCGCCACGTGCGCAGGCCGTCGGTCGGTTGCTCCTCGAGATACTCGGGGAGTGAGCTCACCACGAACCGGTAGTCGTCCTGCACTGCGTTCGCCTCGGCCACGATCCGGCCGAGCCACGGTTGGGGCATCTGGTGGTCGGTGCCGTTCATCAGGAGGAGACCGCTGCCCGCGAGGCGCGCGTCACCGATCTCGGCTTCGTAGCTGCGAGCGCGTCCGATGAGCTGCTTCGCGTCGTCGGGGAGGTCGCGCCCGTTCGAGTACGAGCCGTAGAGATACTCGGCACGTACGCGTGAGCCGTCGGGCGCCTCCCACCAGAACGCGCTCTGGGTCACCTCGCCGGGGACGCCGCGCCACACGACTGCGTGGTCGAGGCCCGCGGCCTGGAGGATCTGGGGCATCTGCGCGACATGCCCGAACATGTCGGGCAGGTACCCGACCTCCATCGGTCCGCCGAACTCCGTGGCGCGTCGTATGCCCATCTGCAGGTCGCGGACGATCGTCTCGCCCGAGACCATGAACTCGTCCATCAGGATCATCCAGGGCCCGATCGAGAGCCGCCGGCTCGCAGCGAGCCGGCCGAGCGCGACGGCCGCCTCGGGCCGGACCTCGAGGTAGTCGTCGAGCACCGCGGTCTGGCCGTCGAGCAGGAACCGTGCGTACGCGAGGTCCTGTTCGAGGAGTGGGAGGAGCTCGTCGAGCAGGCGGACCAGGCGGATCCGGAACGTCTGGAAGGGTGAGTACCACTCCCGGTCCCAGTGGGTGTGCGGGACGATCGCGACGGTGGTGGGTTCGGCCATTCCGAGACTGTAGGACCCTGGTTCGACCGCTTCGCCCGCCCAGCGGACGGTCAGGGATCTGTCAGGTTCCCGCCGTCGTTGCTTCACACGACGGGAGTCGACGCGAAACACCGTGTCCGTACCGTGCCCCGCAACCGTTCACCTTCGCGATCGGTGGGCAACGGCGCTCGATGATCGCATTCACACAAACTGGGAGGAAGCTTGTGAGCTCCAAGCTCAAGCGGCTCGCGATCGTGGTCTCGTTGATGACCGTGATCGCAGTCGCCATCGGTGCGCCGGCATTTGCTGCGGATCCGAAGCCCGTCTACGACGCGCCTTCGGTCGCACCCAGCGATGTTGCCGTCAGTCTCAACATGCTCTGGGTCGTCATCGGAGCGGTGTTGGTCATCTTCATGCAAGCAGGGTTCGCCCTGGTGGAAACCGGCTTCTGCCGAGCCAAGCACGCCGCGCACGTCGTGTCGACGAACTTCGCGGTCTTCGGTCTCGGGTTCGTCGGGTTCTTCCTGGTCGGATACGCGTTCATGTTCGGTGGCTTCAGCTTCTCCGGCGCCTTCGGACTCGACGCCTCGACCGGAGGGCCGCTGATCGGGAGTGGGAACTGGGTGTTCCTCTGGCACGGCGGGTTCGCCCTGACCAACCTGCACAACCTGAAGAACGTCGCGCCCGTCGCGGCGATGTTCCTGTACATGGTCGCCTTCATGGACACGACCGCCACGATCCCGACGGGCTCCATGGCGGAGCGCTGGAACTGGAAGGCGTTCGTGGGCTGGGGTCTCTTCTGCGGTGCGATCTACTACCCGTTGTTCGGCGCCTGGACCTGGGGCGGCGGCTGGCTCAGCCAGCTCGGCAACAGCGCCAAGCTCGGCTTCGGCTACGTCGACTTCGCCGGCTCCGGCGTGGTCCACGCCATGGGTGGCGCGGCCGCGTTGGCGGGAACGCTGGTGCTCGGTCCTCGCATCGGCAAGTTCGGTGCGGACGGGAAGCCACGCACGCTCTCGGGTCACAACATCCCGATGGCGATGCTCGGCACGTTCATCCTGCTGTTCGGTTGGTTCGGCTTCAACGCCGCATCGACCTTCTCCGCCGTCGACGTCCGCTTCGCGGTGGTCGCCGCCAACACCGCCCTCGCGGCGGCCTTCGGTGCGACCGCGGCGATGTTCTACGTCATGCGGCGGATGGGCAAGCCCGACCCCGGGATGATGGCGAACGGCATGCTCGCCGGTCTCGTGGCCATCACGGCGCCCTGCGCGTTCGTGCAGCCGTGGGCCGCCGCGCTGATCGGTGCGCTCGCCGGCATCATCGTGGTCGAGAGCGTCTTCTTCTTCGAGAAGCGCGGCATCGACGACCCCGTCGGTGCGATCTCGGTGCACGGCGTCTGCGGGATCTTCGGCGTGCTCTGCATCGGGATCTTCGGCAGCGGCGAGTACGGCGCCGGCTGGAACCTGACGGCGAAGGGTGCGGCGGCGACGGCTTCGGGCGTCACCGGCATCCTGTACGACTTCGGCCTCGGTCTCCGGCAGCTCGGGGCCCAGGCGGTCGGCGCGCTCGTCATCTGCACGGTGATGTTCGGTGTGGCGTACGTGTTCTTCAAGGTGCAGAACGCGACGATGAAGGGCGGCATCCGCTCGACGGCCGAGGACGAGATCGCCGGTCTCGACCTGCCCGAGATGGGTGTCCTGGCGTACGACAACCTCCAGGTCAACGAGCTCGACATCGTCGGGGGCGCTGGGCTGGAGATGGAGTTCTCCGGAGGTCCTTCTCCGGATCCGACCATCGGTCGATAGCCCCCAGGATTGGCCGATGCGGACGGTGGGCCGGGCAATGGTGCCCGGCCCACCGTCACGTCGCGCTCGACCCGCCGGGCGGGTCAGGGGAGCCGGTACCCCACCTCGTCGAGGTAGGTGCGCCAGCGCTGCTCGTCGAAGGCCGGGTCGTCCGCCTCGAGGACGGAACGGGCCATCGCCGACAGCCCTCCGACACCGCCGGAGGCGCATGCCGCAGACGGCGGGTCGATGTGGATGGCGTCGATGTCGAAGCCGATGTCCTTGTCCACGATCTTGGACGACAGGCTCGCACCGATGTTGCTCGCGTAGCGGTCACGACGGGTGAGGAACCACGAATCGCCGTCGTGGCCGGGTCCCTCGGGCGGCGCCCCGAGGAATCGCCACTCGAGGAAGCGCAGGACCGACGCGTGGTCGTAGGTGCGGCGGTCCACCAGACCGGGACTCGCATAGGGCGAGGCCATCACGGTCGGGACGCGGAATCCCGCCTGGGAGAAGTCGTCGTCGTCGACTGCGTTCGCACGGTCATCCGGGAAGTGCGGCGGAGGCACGTGATCGAAGAACCCTCCCCACTCGTCGTAGGTCGAGATGAACAGCCCCTTCTCCCACTGCGGTGATTCGGAGAAGGCCTTGAAGACGTCACGGAGGAAGGCCTGGCCGGCACGGACGTCGGCGAGCGGGTGGTCGTCGTTCTGACCGGCACCGATGAACGCGGGATCGACCATGACCACGTTCGGCAGCGTGCCGTTCGCGCAGTCCGTGTAGAAGTCCGCGAGCGGGTGGTTGTAGGGGAGCATGCGGGTGCCCCAGAGGAGGAGCACGGGAAGGTCGCTCGCGTAGTACTTCGCCGGGACGTTCGCGGCCGCGAGCTTGTCCCAGATCGTCGGCCATTCGAAGCCGTCGGGGCCGGTCGAGAACGCGTTCGTCTTGTTGCCGCCCGACTGCGCGGAGTGCAGGTACTCGCGGTTGGGGTAGGTGGGCCCGAGGATCGACGCGTGGTAGTCGTCGAAGGTGGTGAACCGCTTCACGAACTGCTCGGTGAACGGCAGGTCCGCGCCCTCGTAGTACCCGAGGGGCAGGAGGTCGTCGTTCGCGGTGGGGTCGACGAACCCGAGGTCGCGTTGGGCACGGCCCGCCGTCCATCCGTGGTTGGGGTCCGACTGGTCACAGCCGCGGTAGGGATTGGAGAGATAGTTCCAGCCGACCATGTGGTGGGTGGACTCGGGACCGTTCGGGCCCTGATAGGTCTGGTGGTTGTTCGCATCGACGATGAACAGGGGTCCGTACTTGGAGCGCCCGTGGTCCACGTAGGCCTGGTCGGCTCCGAGCCATCCGAGCCAGTGATCGAAGGACCGGTTCTCCATCATGACGATGACGACGGTCTCGATCGGCGAATCGGACGCCGCGCCCGTGAGCATCGTGGTCCCGTAGTCGTACCCGAGCGGGAACACGGTGCGACACGCCGGGAGCGCCGCCGCGGCGGCGAGCGCGCCGCCCGCCATCCCCGCGCGTTGCAAGAACGTTCTACGACTGATCGCCACCGTGCACCTCCCGAGCCGGACGCACATTGTGCACCATTTGTGAAGGGTCGGTCGCGGTCCGGGATCCCGTACGATCCGCTGATGCCCATCACGGACGCGCGCGCGACCGCCGTCTTCCTCGACTACGACGGCACCATCAGTCTGCAGGACACGGGTGTGGCACTGCTCGAGCGGTTCGCGGACGACTCCTGGCGCGCCGTCGACGAGGAGTACGTCCGCGGTGAGATCGGGAGCCGGGTCTGCCTGCTCGAGGAGTGGGACCTCCTCCCGAAGGACGAAGCCGCCCTCCGCCGGCATGCCGGGGAGGTGGCGGTGGACCCCGACGCCCTGCGGCTCGTGGAGGACCTCCGGGCCGCCGGGGCCGAGGTCACGATCGTGTCCGACGGGTTCGGCTTCTACGTCCGCGAGCGGCTCGGCCGGCTCGGCGTCCCGATCCTGACGAACGACGTCGACTGGGACAGCGGGGAGCTGGTGTTCCCGAACGAGGACCGGTGTTGCGCGTGCTCGAGCTGCGGCACGTGCAAGCAGGCGCCGATCAAGGACGCGAAGCGGCGGGGCCTCACGACGGTGCTCGTCGGCGACGGGGCGAGCGACCAGAAGGCGGCACTGCTCGCCGACGTGCTCTTCGCCAAGGATGCGCTCGCGGACTGGTGCGATCGAGTTGGCGTGCCCTACCGCCGCTTCGGCGTGCTCGCCGACGTGCACACGGCGTTGTTCGCCCCCTGAGCGTCGGCGCCGGTACGCTGCGCCCGTGCCCACGTACGCGATGTTGAGCACGCTCGGACCCGGCGGTTGGGCCACGTTGCGTGAGAAGCCGGATCGCCTCTACGAGGTCACCCGCGAGGTGGAAGCGCTCGGGCTCCGGGTCGTCGCCCAGTACGCGCTCATGGGTCAGTGGGACTTCCTGAACATCATCGAGGCCCCCGACGAGGCCGCCATGGCTCGGGCCGCGGTGATGCTCGCCGCCCGCGGGACGATGCGCACCACCACCATGCAGGCGATCCCGATCGAGACGCTCGTCCAGACGCTCGCCGACCCTGGCTCGTAGGGTTCAGACCCACCACATGTCGTTGGTGCGGTGCTTCTCCTCGCGGACGTCGTCGAGCGCGAAGACGAGCGGCAGGATCGAGCCGTCGGAGCGTCGCCTGACGAGGTAGCCGGGGGACGGGGCGCTGATCGCCTCGAACACCTCGAAGCCGCGCGCCCAGGCCCGATCCAACCTCGAGCGCACCTCGACGCGGGTCCCGACGTCCACCGTGTGATGGTAAACCCGCGCTCCAAACCCTTGGCTGAGTACGGTGCCACCGATGACCGCCACCGGCTCCCGACCGACGCTCCGGCTCGAGCGCAGATGCTGGCAGGCCGGTGAGCGGCTCGTGTGCGGGATCGACGAGGTCGGGCGCGGTGCGTGGGCGGGCCCGGTGACCGTCTGTGCGGTGATCCCGGCCCCGGAGCATCTCCGAGGAGTCCGTGATTCCAAGATGCTCACCCCCGAGCAGCGCGACGTCGCCGCCGCACGGGTGCGGTCGTGGGCGCGGGCGTACGCGATCGGACACGCGTCGCACGAGGAGTGTGACGTGCTCGGCATGACCGCGGCGTTGCGCACCGCGGGTCAGCGGGCGCTCGCACAGCTCGCGGCCGAGGGTTACGAGCCCGACCGCGTGATCCTCGACGGCAACCACGACTACCTGCGTCTCGGTGCGCGCTGTACCACGGTGATCAAGGGCGACGCGACGTCCCTCGCGGTCGCCGCGGCGAGCTGTGTCGCCAAGGTCGCGCGCGACACGCTGATGGCCGCGGAGGCGGAGCACTTCCCGGCCTACGGGTTCGAGTCGAACCGTGGCTATCCCGCGCCCGTGCACAAGGCAGCGCTGCGCGCCCACGGGCCGACGACGATCCACCGTCGTTCGTGGGTGTTCATGGACGACCTCGTCTGGGGTGGCTTGGCGCCCCCGCCCGGCCGGTTGTTCTGACCGGTTCGGACCCGGCGGGCGGAGCCGGTCGCCGGGAACCGGCACCGCTAACCTTCGCCGCCATGGGCCAGACGATCACCGCGACCTCGCGCCCCGGAGCCTCGCCGACGGTGCGACTGTTCGACCTCAACCGGTCCTTGACCGGCATGGACATCGAGCGCTACTCGACCGTCGAGGAGGCGCGCGCCAGGGGTGGGCGTCCCCCGGACGTGCTCGCCGAGCGGATGCTCGCCGAGGGAGCGTTGAGCGTGACGATCTACTCGAACAGCGTCACGGTCGAGGCGCCGGCGGACGACTGGATGACGCTCGAGCCCCGGTTCCGATACCTGATCGAGCATCTCTTCGAGTACTACGGCGACGACGCCGGCTGGTCGTACGAGGCGCGGGGCCTCGAGGCGCCACCACCGGTCGACCTCGCGGGGTGAAGGTGGCCCGCCACCGATGACGGAAGCGCCGAGCGGCGCGCCCCTCGGCGCGTCGCCCGGCGTCGCCGACTGACCCGGCCGCCCGTTTCGCATACCGAACACATGTTCGGTATCCTCCGGACATGGCTCGGCCGGCGAACCCATACGGTCCCGCCCTCCCGCAGCGTGAGGGCGCGGCCCGCGCCCGGCTGGCAGCGGTCGGCGCGGCCCGGGCGCCGGTGGTGCTCGCGCGGGACCGGTCGCTCGCGGTCGCGGGGCCACTCGGAACCGTCCTGCCGTCGGTGCAGCGCGGCTCGGTGGTCGTGGTCGGGGGTCCGGTGGGATCCGGAGCGACGACCACGGTGCTCGGGATCGCGGCCGCAGCCACCACGGTGGGGGAATGGGCCGGGATGGTCGACGGGCCCAGCACCCTCGGCGGCCTCGCGGCGGCGGAGGCCGGAGTGGACCTCGCTCGCTTCGCCGTGATCCGGCGCGTTCCGCCCGACCGGTGGCCCACGGTCGTCGCGGCGCTGCTCGACGGGATGAGCGTGGTGGTCGCATCGGTGCCGCGCGGGTTGCGCACCGGGGATGCGCGCCGGTTGGTGGCGCGGGCACGTGAACGCGCCGCGGTGCTCGTCGCGCTCGCGTCGGACGCGCGCGGATGGCCGGTGGAGGGCGCGGTGCGGATCGAGATGGGTCGTGGCACGTGGTCGGGACTCGGACGGGGAGAGGGACTGCTCGCGGAGCGCGGGCTCACCTGGGGGATCACGGGACGGGCGGGTGCGGGTCGCACGCACCTCGGGCTCGCGGGTTGACGCGTCGTGGTGACGGCGGCGGCACGGACCCTGTGCCTCTGGTGTCCTGACTGGCCGGTCGTCGCGGCGCGCCGGTCGGGGGCAGCCCCGGCGGACGCGCCGGTTGCCGTGGTCGGCGAGCAGCGGGTCCGGGCCGTCTCGGCCGAGGCTCGGGCCGAGGGGGTGCGGATCGGTGCCCGCCGCCGCGAGGCCGAGGCCGTCTGCCCGGGGATCGTCGTCCTCGACGCGGACGTCGCGGCGGAGGCCCGCGCCTTCGAGCCGGTGGCGCGGGCGGTCGAGACGATCACCCCGCGCCTCGTCCTGGACCGACCGGGGATCCTCGCCTTCCCGACGCGAGGACCCGCCCGGTACCACGGTGGTGACGGTGGCCTGGTCGCGCGGACACGGGAAGTCGTGCATGCGGTCGCGGTGACCGACGTGCGGCTCGGCATCGCCGACGGCGGCTTCGCGGCACGGCTGGCGGCCCGTCACGAGGTCATCGTGGCCACGGGCGAGACGCCCACGTTCCTCGCGCCGTGGCCGGTCACCGCTCTCGGGGACGACACGCTGGCCGATCTGCTCGGCCGGCTCGGGTTGGGGACTCTCGGCGCGTTCGCGGGACTGCCGGAGGGCTCCGTGCTCGCGCGGTTGGGGCGGGCGGGACTCGCCGCACACCGGCTGGCCCGGGGAGAGGAGGCGCATCCTCCTGCGCTCACCGTGCCGCCCCCCGACCTCGAGGAGCGGTGCGAGCTCGATCCGCCGGCGGAGCGGGTCGACGCGGTCGCGTTCGTCGCGAAGGGTCTGGCCGACCGGTTGCTCGATCGCCTCGCCGCTCGGGGGTTGGCCTGTACCCAGGTGGTGGTCGAGGCCGAGAGCGAGCACGGTGAGTCCCTGTCCCGGGCATGGCGTCACGACGGCGCGCTCACTCCCGCGGCGCTCGCCGAGCGTGTGCGGTGGCAGCTGGAGGGATGGTTGACCGCGACCGGTGGATTGAGCGGGGGCTTGACGCTGCTCCGCCTGGCCCCCGACCAGGTGATCCCCGCCTCGGGTCGCCAGCTCGGGTTCTGGGGCGGCGACGCCGCGGCGGCCGAACGCGCGGCGCGCGTGCTCGCACGGATCCAGGGCCTGCTCGGTCCCGAGCACGTCGTGACCGCGGTCCCCCAGGGCGGGCGGACTCCGGCCGAGCGGATCCGATGGGTGCCGTGGGGGGAGCCGCGTGAGCCCGCGCCCCACGCCCCGATCGGTCCGGTCGCCGGTCCGGTCGCGGTGGAGGAGCCGCCGTGGCCGGGCACCATCCCCGGTCCGGCGCCGGCCCGGGTGCTCGAGCCCGCGGTGCCGGCCGCGCTCGTCGACGCCGGTGACCGACCGGTGGTGGTCTCGAGCCGGGGCGAGCTGTCGGCACCACCCGTCTCGCTGCGCTGCCCGGCGCTGCCGGGGGGCGGTGGTGCGGTCTCCGCGTGGGCGGGGCCATGGCCTCAGGACGTCCGGTGGTGGGATCAGGCGACCCATGCCCGCCGGGTCGCCTGGCAGGTGGTGGTCGAGGGGACGACCGCCTGTCTCGTGCACGTCGAGCGGGGCGCGGCGGTGATCACGGCGATCTACGACTGAGGCGGGTGCATGTCGGTACGGTCGTGGTCCGCTTGTCCGACCAGCCGAGGTGTGTGGTGATCCGACCCGCCGTCCCGACCGACGTGCCGACCATCGCGGCGCTGATACGCGCGCTGGCGGAGTACGAGCACCTCGCCCACGAGGTCGTCCTCGACGAGGTGGTGCTCGGCGAGCACCTCTTCGGTCCGAGGCCCGCCGCGGAGGTGCTCATCGCCGAACCCGACGACGCCACCGGCACGGCGGTCGGGTTCGCGCTGTTCTTCCACAACTTCTCGACGTTCCTCGGCCGACCCGGGATCTACCTCGAGGACCTCTTCGTGCACCCGGAGCACCGCGGGCGCGGGCTGGGCCGCGCGCTGCTCGCCGAGCTCGGTCGGCTGGCGCAGCGAGCGCGACTGCGGTCGCATCGAGTGGGCGGTCCTCGACTGGAACGCGCCTTCCATCGGCTTCTACCGCTCGCTCGGTGCCCGTCCGCTGGAGGAATGGACGCTGTTCCGCCTGACCGGCGACGCGATGCACGCGCTGGGCGATCCGGGCACGAGCGCCGATCGTTAGCGCCGATCCCTGGCGCAGCTCGGACATCTCGCCGTCGCGCTGGGTACCAGCCCGATGCTCGGGCCGGAGTCTGCGGCGTCCGGTCAGTCGTCGCGCTCTTCGCTGGTGGAGAAGTGGACCCGCGTGCCCTCGCACTCCGTCTCGACGACCGATCGGTGGGACGCCGACCTGAAGGTCACGAGGAGCTGGGAGCCGGTGCGGACCGTGGTGCCGTAGCCGCTGTTGGGAATGGCGCTCACGAGCACCGGGGTCCGCGTGCTGCAGGAGGCGACGACCGAGCCTCCGGTGACGAACACCGTCGCGCTCGACGGGGCGCGGTGGTCGTCGTCGTGGTCGGGGATGGCGGGGGCGGATCCGTCGCGGGTGGCGTCTCGAGCGTTCCCGACCCGCCCGCACCCCCGGAACGCCCGGACGGGGCGGACCGTCGGCTCCCGCCGGTGTTCGGAGCCCAACCGCCGGGCCCCGTCGTACCGTCGGCGGTCGAGCCGTCGGAAGGACCGGTCGACCCGGCGGTCCGTGGCTCGCCGGTCAGGGGATCGATCACCGTCACCGGCGTGTCGGAACGGTTGGCGGACCCGCCCGGGCTCGCCGCGTCGCGGCCGGCCCCGGCGCTCGCCGAGTCGTTCCCGGCGCGGTCGAGTGACCGGCGGATCGCCTGGCGGGTCACGATCGGCGGTCGATCGGTGACCTCTGCCGCGACGCGGTCGACCGCGCTCCAGGCGACTCCGCACGCACCGAGCGTGGCGATCGACCACACTCCGAACGCCGCTGACTTCCTCACCGCTTCATTGTCGCCAGATTCGGGTCCAGATTTGGTCAAGAGATCCTCAAGACTGCCGGGAGCGCTCGTTTCGACACGTAGCGTCTGGCGGTCATGGTCTCGCTGCTCCTGATCGAGGACGACCTGCCGATCCGGGAAAGCCTCGAACGGGCGCTGGTCCAGCGGGGCCACGTCGTGGTCACGGCCGGCGACGGGCTTGCCGGACTCCAGTCCGCGGTGGACGAGCGCCCCGACCTCGTGGTGCTCGATCTGGGACTTCCCGACATCGACGGTCGTGACCTGCTGCGCATGCTCCGGGCGGTCAGCGACGTCCCCGTGATCGTGTCCACCGCCCGGGACGAGGACGCGGAGATCGTGGGCAGCCTCGACAACGGGGCCGACGACTACCTGGTGAAGCCGTTCTCGGCCGACGAGCTCGATGCCCGGGTCCGGGCCGTCCTCCGCCGCGGTCGTTCGATCGCGGCGGACGCGGTCATCCAGATCGGTGGCCTCCGGATCGACCGCCGGGCCCACGAGGTGTCGATCGACGGTACGCCCGTCATGCTGACCCGGAAGGAATTCGAGCTGCTGGAGTACCTCGCCCGGAACGAGGGCGCGGTGGTGCCGAAGCGGGAGCTGCTCGCCGAGGTCTGGGAACAGCCGACGGGTGGCGGTGAGCGGACCGTCGACGTCCATCTGTCGTGGCTGCGCGGCAAGCTCGGAGAGTCCGCGAGTGATCCGGTGTACCTGCATACCGTTCGGGGCGTGGGTGTTCGGCTGACCGCTCCGGGGTGAGCATGCGCCGCCGGTTGGCGATCACCGTGTTCGCGGCGACCGCGATGGTCGTGATCGCGTTCGTCGTGCCGCTCGGCTACCTCGTGCGACGTGTCGCGGAGGACCGTGCGGTCAACGCCGCGACCGCCCAGGCGCGCGCGATCGGTCCGGTCATCACCGGTCAGGGTCCCTCCGAGGTGCGCGACGCGATCGCGAGCGCGCGCCGGGACGGTTCGGAGCCGATCACGGTCGTGCTCCCGGACGGGGAGCGAGTCGGTTCGACGCGTCCGGTCGATCGGGCGGCGCTCCGTCTCGCCCGACGCGGCGACGCGTTCGTCCGCCGGCTCGACGAGGGTGTGGACGTCTATCAGCCCGTGGTCACCGCCGGCGGCAGCACCGGGGTCGTCGTGGTCCACGTCTCCGAGGGCCGGATGCACGACGGCGTCCTGGGGTCCTGGCTCGTGCTCGGCGGGCTCGGCCTGGTGCTGTCCTCGGGCGCACTCCTCCTGGCCGATCGCATCGCCCGGTCGGCGACCCGGCCGCTCGGCGACGTCGCGACGGTGGCCCGCCGGTTGGCGGCGGGCGAGGAGGACGCGCGCGCGCGACGGGTGCCGGCCCACCCGAGGTGCGGGCCGTCGCGCACGCGCTCAACCTGCTCGCGGACCGGGTCGACCAGCTGCGAGCCGCCGACCGGGAGCAGCTCGCGGATCTGTCGCACGATCTGCGGACCCCGATCACCGCGCTGCGGCTCGACGTCGAGCTGCTCGATTCGTCGGCCGGTCGGGATCGACTCGTGGGCGACCTCGAGCGGCTCGAAGCCGCCGTGAGCGGGCTGATCGCGACGGCGCGGCAAGGCCGCGACGCGACGAGCGACTCGGGTCCCGCGGACCTGGCGGCGATCACCCGGGCACGGCTGTCGTTCTGGTCGGTCGCGGCCGGGGAGCGGACGCGCCTCTTCGCGGGTCGCGGTGCCACCGCAGCCGGTCTGGGTCGGTGCGGCACCCGGCGCGCTCACCGCAGTGGTGGACGCGCTGGTGTCGAACGCGGTGCAGCACACCCCGCGCGACACGGCGATCTCGGTGTCGCTCGTCCGGCGGGGACGGTGGGCCGAGCTCGTGGTCGACGACGCCGGGCCGGGCTTCCCGTCGGCGGCGGTGGTCCAGCGCGGTGTGCGGGGTCGCGACGGGTCGGGGACGGGTCTGGGGCTCGACATCGCCCGCCGGACCGCGACCGAGGCGGGGGGCCGTCTCACGATCGGGCGCGCGTCGCTCGGTGGCGCCCGGGTCGCGATACGTCTCCCCGTCGTCGCGGCCCCGGCGGCCCCCGGCCCGGCGCCGGCGGCCACCCCGGCGCCGGTGACGACCGTGTCCGGTGGGGAGGACTGACCGCCGGGCCGTGGACAGGGCGAACATACGTTCGCTACCGTGATCCGCCCAGCGAGGGTGGAGAAGCCGATGGTGGGTCCCGGGTACGCAGAGCTGCACTGCCACACGAACTTCTCCTTTCTCGACGGTGCCAGCCATCCCGAGGAGCTGGTGGAGGAGGCGCACCGTCTCGGCCTGACCGGGCTCGCGGTCACCGACCACGACGGCCTCTACGGCGCGGTGCGGATGGCGGAGGCCGCCCGACCGCTGGGGATGCCCACCGTGTTCGGCGCCGAGCTCACGCTCGGAGCTGCGAGCGCGACCGGTGCCGGTCGGGCCGACACCCTGGGGGAGCACGTGCTGATCCTCGCGGCGGGTCCGGTCGGGTACGCGGCGCTGGCGCGCACGATCAGCGCCGCACAGCTGCGCGGGGAGAAGGGCGCGCCACGTCTCGACCTCGACGACCTGATTCGCGCGGCCGCCGACGCGGCCGGGAGCTGGTTCACGACCACCGGGTGCCGGAAGGGGATCGTCCCCGCGGCCCTGGTGCGCGACGGACCGGCGGCGGCGCAGCAGGTGCTCGAGCGGCTCGTCGCCGGGTTCGGGCGCGATCGCGTGCTGGTGGAGCTGTGGGACCACGGCGATCCCCTGGACCGGCCGCGCAACGATGCCCTCGCGCGCTTGGCGATGCGCACCGGGACCGAGGTGATCGCCACCAACAACGTCCACTACGCGACCCCGGACCGGCGCCGGCTCGCGACCGCGCTCGCAGCGATCCGGTCGCGGCGCAGCCTGGACGAGCTCGACGGCTGGCTCCCCGCCACCCCGTTCGCGCACCTGCGCAGCGCCAGGGAGCAGCTGCGCCGGTTCGCCCGGTACCCGGGCGCGGTGGAGCGCACCGTCGACGTCGCGGCCGAGTGCGCGTTCGACCTGAAGATCGCGGTGCCGGACCTGCCCGAGTACCCGGTGCCGGAGGGCCACACCGACATGAGCTGGCTGCGCGAGCTCACCCGGCGTGGCGCGTCGGTGTACTACCCGTCGACCCATCCCCACCACGAGGGGGCGATGCGCCAGATCGAGCACGAGCTCGGCGTGATCGGCCAGCTCGGGTTCCCCGGGTACTTCCTCCTGCTCCACGACATCGTGGACTTCTGCCGGCGCGAGGACATCTACTGCCAGGGGCGGGGCAGCGCCGCGAACAGCGCGGTCTGCTACGCGCTCGGGGTGACCAAGGCGGACGCGGTGTCGCTCGGTCTGCTCTTCGAGCGGTTCCTCTCCACCGAGCGCGACGGTCCGCCCGACATCGACCTCGACATCGAGCACCAGCGGCGCGAGGAGGTGATCCAGTACGTGTACGGGAAGTACGGGCGCGACCGGGCCGCGCAGGTCGCGAACGTGATCACCTACCGGCCACGCTCGGCGCTGCGCGAGATGGCCAAGGTTGCGGGGCTCTCGCCCGGTCATGCGGATGCGCTCACCCGCTGGATCGACCGCTGGCGCTCGCGGGAGGGCGCCTTCGACGACTTCCGGAGCAGCGTCGACGCACCCCCCGTCCCGGAGCTGGTGCTGGATCTCGCGGATCAGGTGCAGGACTTCCCCCGCCATCTCGGGATCCACTCGGGCGGGATGGTGATGGCCGACCGACCGCTCGTCGAGTGCTGCCCGGTCGAGTGGGCCCGGATGGAGAACCGCTCGGTGCTCCAGTGGGACAAGGACGACTGCGCGGCGGCCGGGCTGGTGAAGTTCGACCTGCTCGGCCTCGGGATGCTGACGATGCTGCACCTCGCCGTCGACCTCGTCCGTGAGCACGAAGGTCTCGAGATCGACCTGGCCACCATCCCCCAGGAACCGGCGGTGTACGAGCTGTTGAGCGCGGCCGACACCATCGGGGTGTTCCAGGTGGAGAGTCGCGCGCAGATGGCCACGCTGCCGCGGCTGCGCCCCGAGACCTTCTACGACCTCGTGGTGGAGGTGGCCCTGATCCGCCCCGGTCCGATCCAGGGCGGCTCGGTGCATCCCTATCTGCGGCGCCGCAACGGGGAGGAGGAGGTCACCTACCCGCATCCCATCCTCGAGCCGTGCCTGCGCAAGACCCTCGGGGTGCCGCTGTTCCAGGAGCAGCTGATGCAGATGGCGATCGACGCGGCCGGGTTCAGCGCGGGGGAGGCCGACCAGCTCCGCCAGGCGATGGGGTCGAAGCGGTCCAAGGCGCGGATGGCTCGCCTGCGCGACCGGTTGATGAGCGGGATGGCCGAGCGTGGGATCACGGGCGAGACCGCGGAGGAGATCGCGCACAAGCTCGAGGCGTTCGCCAGCTTCGGGTTCCCCGAGAGCCACTCGGTGTCCTTCGCCTACCTCGTGTACTCGAGCAGCTGGATCAAGCTGCACCATCCGGCCGAGTTCGTGTGCGCACTGCTGAACGCTCAGCCCATGGGCTTCTACTCGCCGCACACGCTGGTGCGCGACGCCCGTCGCCACGGAGTGGAGGTGCTCGGTCCCTGCGTCGAGCGCTCGCGCCGGCACTGCACGCTCGAGCCACGATCGGCCGAGGCCGGACCGATCGGCCATCCCCAGGCCGGATGGCACGCGGACCCGTCGATCCGCGCCACCCGCATCGGGCTGCGCTACGTGCGCGGGCTGGCCGAAGCGCTGCTGGACCGCATCGACGAGGAGCGCTCGGCGCGAGCCCTTCGCCGACCTCGAGGACTTCGCCCGCCGGACCGAGGCCCCCGTCGACGCGCTGGAGGCGCTCGCCACCGCGGGTGCGTTCGCGTGCTTCGACGTGGATCGGCGCGCCGGGCTGTGGGCCGCCGGGGCGCTGCGCGACGCGCTGCCCGGGTCACCTGCCCCACACCGCCGTGGGAGTAGAGGCCCCCGCGCTGCCGGGGATGAACGAGGTCGAGGAGACCGCGGCCGACCTCTGGGCCACCGGGATGTCCCCCGGTCGGCACCCGACCGAGTTCCTCCGGGACGAGCTGACCGCGCGTGGCGTCGTGACCTCGGCGGCGCTGCGAGAGCTGGAACCCCGGTCGGTGGTGGAGGTCGCCGGGATCGTGACCCACCGCCAGCAACCCGAGACCGCCAAGGGCACCGTGTTCCTCAACCTGGAGGACGAGACCGGCCTCACCAACGTGATCTGCCCGCCCGGGGTGTGGAAGCGCTACCGCACGGTCGCCCGCACATCGCCCGCGTTGCGGGTGCGCGGCGTGCTCGAACGTCACCAGGGCGTGACGAACCTCCTCGCCCAGCGGATCGAGGCACTCCCACTCGGCCTCGCCGACGCGTTGCGCTCGCGCGACTTCCACTGACATCCCGGTGGTTCTCCGGCCCGCGTCCGCGACGGCACTCACACCGTCGCGAGGACCGGCGGCGCCCGGCCCGCTCCCTCGGCTCGCGGCTGCTGCTCGTACTCCACGCGGGTGACCAGCCGCTGCCGGCCCATGGGGCCGATCCGGCGCAGGTCGTACCGGGTCTTCCGGTCGTGATGGTGGTGGCACAGGCTCCCGAGATTCGCGAGCTCGGTGCGGCCGCCCGCGGCCACCGGGACGTTGTGGTCGATCTCCAGGTGCCGCTCCACCTCGCAGCCGCCGATCAAGCAGACGCGGTCGCGCACCTCGACCGCCGTGCGCAGCCGCGCCGGGATCGTGCGCCCGAGGTGGGACACCCGCGTGACGTCGGTCCCGTCGACCACGAGCGAACGGAGGACGCAGTCGGATGCGAGCCGGCGGGCCACCGCGACCGGGACGGGTCCGGCGCCCTCGATCTCGCAGCGCTCACCGGACTCGGTCCAGCCGCGCTCGTACGCGGCCTTGCTCACGTGCACCATCACCATCGCGAGCGGGCGCGAGCCGCGCGTCCGGGCGTCGGCATCCGCCGCGCTCGCCGACGATGCGCAGAGCCGGCCGAGCGCGTCGAACGCGGTTGCGTCGGGATGCTCGGGACGGCCAGCGGCTCGGTGCTCCTCGAAGAGCGTTCGCTCGAACGGCTCGAGCGCGGCCATGATCAGCGCGGTCCGGTCCAGCGGCCCGCGGATGTCGATGCATCCCGAACCGTCGACGAGCTTGCGATGCCGCAGGGTTCGGTTCGCCCGGATCCGCTCGTAGCGCTCGATCTCCTCCTCGTGCGAGGTGGCGGCGGCGACCACACGGTCGCACTCGATCCGGAGTCCCTTCACGCCCGACGTCCTGGCACAGTCGAGGAGCACCAGCTCCGCGGAGGGATCCGCCTGCGCGGCGCCGCACACGGCGTCGGCCTGCGCAGGGGAGAGAGCACCGGACCGGAGGGTCTCGGTGGTGGCGGGGAGCTCCCGCAACCGGCGGGCGGTCTCGGAGGCAGCGCGAGCTGCGCCGATGGTCGAGCCACCGATCGACGCGAGCCATGCCGGGAGGTCTCGGAACGACCCGTCCCCGACCCAGGCGCCGGTCTCGTCGAGTCGGCCGATGGCGAGCAGCTTGGCGGCCGCGGCGCATCTCTCCAACGTGACGAGTTGCTCGACGGCGATCCGCGCCTGCGGACCCGTGAGCTCGTCCGGCGCGAGCTCCTCGAGCAGACGTCGCGCGTGGTCGACGAGCTCGTGCAGCTGCTGCAATGCATCCGACACGCATCCACCTCCTCGCGGCGCGAGATCACGTCATGACCGAGGGGGAAGAGTCGGTGTTGCGAATGAAGTACTGTGACGGTACACGAACATACGTTCGATGTCAAGCGCACAGGACCGTCGTCGGGCGACATCCCGCCTGGGTGTCGACCGCGACCTATCGAAGCACCGTCCATCCCGGCGGGGCCTCACCGCGGAGGAGCATGGCGTGGTGCACTACGTCATCCGTCGCAACGCCGTGTTGTTGAAGCGCGTCGGCGAGCTGCAGTTGGGCCCGGATGAACAGCTCGTTCCTCGCGGGATCCTTGAAGTCGCGGTCGAAGAGCGAGCCCATGTGGTTCCACATCTCTCCTGACGCGATCCGTTCGACGAACAGCTCCTCATCGCCAGCGTCGAGCGCCGCGAGGCTCTGATCGAGCCGCTCGCTCGGTACGAGCGACGGGAGCGTGATCAAAGCGCTTCGGGCGTCGGTCCAGTCTCGGTTCGCGTCCATGTCGGGATGTTGGTGACCCGGAAGGCTGAGCGCAATGTCAATGCTCTGGCGACATCGGCGCATGGCTGGGTGGTCAACTGTGCCCGGCCTGGTCCGCCACCCCATGGGGGCGCGTCCGGGAATCACGCTGCGGCGTGTCAACGCGAGGGGATAGCAAGTCGTCTAGTCGGGTGATGGGCGGCGGGATGGTCTTGCCAGATGGCAACCGGTCAAGTGCTGAGGACGAGGGTCTCGTCGGCCGGCTGTTTCGCGATCACTACACCGCCCTAGTGCGGCTTGCCTGTGTCCTCGTTGACGACCGCGAATCGGGGGAAGACATTGTTCAGGATGCATTCGTTCGGTTCCACGCCAGCATCGATCGCATTCGCGATGCGGATGCGGCACCCGCGTATCTCCGCTCGATCGTGCTGAATCTGGCTCGCTCGCGGCTTCGGCGACGTCGCGTGGTCCGGCGGCATTCTGAGAAGGCTCCGATGTCCGCGTGCCCGCTTGAGGATCTCGCTGCGCTCCGGGATGACCAGAGGCAGGTGATCTCGGCGCTTCGATCGTTGCCTGAGCGTCAACGAGAGTGTCTCGTACTTCGCTACTACGCGGGAACTCTCGGAGATTGAGATCGCGGACACGCTCGGCATTTCGACGGGCTCGGTGAAGACCCATACCAGTCGCGCCCGCGCCGCCCTGGCGGAACGATTGGAGGCTCTGCGATGAATCACGAAAGCAGTGCGGTGGAGGATCGTCTGCGCGACGCGGTCATCGCTCTTGCGGATCCGATCCAACCGGACGTCAATGCGTGGTCCCAGATCTGTCGACGCACCGAACGCCAGCCGCGCCCGCGCAGAACACGGGCCTGGAAGGTCGCGTTGGTCGGCTTCGCCACCGCGGCGATCGCCGTGGCCGTTCCCGTCATTCTCGTGAACCAGGATCGTCAACGACCTGGCCCCAGAGAACTCGCAGAAGCGCCGCCGACGACCCAATGGGAGCGCACCTTCGCCGCGCAACCCGTTCCGAGCTTCCAGCGGACACTCGCCGTCGATGCATCGACCGTCTTCTCGTCCGACGGCTTCAACGAACCCGGCGTCGTCCGAGCGCTCGACCGCGCCACGGGAGCCACGCGTTGGAGCTACACGTTTCCGTCGCCTGCGTTCCCTCAGGGCGCCGCCGACGGCGTCCTCGTCGTCGGCGAGCAGTACAACACGATCACCGGCCTCGATACCGAGACGGGCGCGGTACGCTGGACCGTTGACCTCCCCAGCGAGGGACTTGCGGGGTACGGGGCGGTCGTGAGCGCGATCAGACCCGGCACTGCTGTGGTCGGACTCTCGGCCAACGCCGAAGGGGATGTCCGGGCGCCCGTGGCCCTCGCCCTTGACCCGACGACCGGGACGATCCGATGGCGAACGGCGCTGACCAACGGCACCGACCTGACATTCGCCCAACCGGTGATCGCCGACAACGCCGTCGTGTTTCTTTCCACACTCAGCCATCCCGGCAGCGCCGCGGGCAACACCGCGCATGCCGTAAATCTCGCTGATGGCTCAATCCGCTGGACGCTCCAGCTCGGTGGCACCCAGGGCTTCGGATCGGCAAGCCCTATCGCATCGCCAGGAGCGGTCCAGGTGCCTTCTCAAGGTGAGATCGTCACGGTTGCTTCCGACGACGGGTCGATCCGGTGGCGTGCTCCCATCACCGGACCCGTAGCAATCGCGACGGCCGGCGATCACATCGCTGCACTTGATGCGGGCAGCGTGGTCGTTCTCGATCTATCGAACGGCCACGAGATATCGCGCACGTCCACGACGATCGCTGACGCCCAGCTCATCACCACGCCGAACGACGGACGCACCGCTGTGATCATTGGCCAGTCCGGCGCCGAGGCAATCGACCTCGACAAGCAAACCGCGCTTTGGTCCCTGAAATGGCCAGCGCCGTTGGCAACGATCCCCCTCGAGTCGGGCGGTCAGCTGCTCGCTGCTACTCAGAACGGTCGTGTGATTGCGTACGCCCTTCCCAACCTCTAGGGCCACCGCCTGGCTTGGGAACATCAACGAACGCCTGGGTGGTCCTGGCTGACCGACCGGCGAGCTGCGACGCCGTGTCGGTCTGCTGCGTGTGACGAGGCAGAGGACCACGTGTGGGACGGGCACGCATCCCGAGCCTCGCCCTCGGCGCCAACTCGTTGCAGCTGTGGGGGGACCCCCACAACGGTGCCGAAGTGCAGTCGCGGCCCGCCTCAGTGGGTGGTGTAGTCGATCGGGGCGGCACCGCCGACGCCGACGGCGAAGCAGAAGCAGTGGATCGGGACGTCGCCGGTGGTGCGCAGGCTGTGCACCTCGTCGGGCGGGATGTAGACGAGGTCCCCCGGCGAGACCGGCCGCTCCTCGCCGCCGATCACCATGGTCCCGGTACCGGTCATCACGAAGTAGAACTCGTGCGTCGGGTGCGAGTGCGGGAAGACCTCGCCGCCGACCGCGACCTCGAACTCGTTCGCCAGCTCGAGGTACCCGCCGTCGGTGAGATCGAGCATCTCCCGCGGCCGGATCAGCCACCACACCGGCACCGTGCCGTTGTGCTCCACCTCGGGCTCGACCTCGGCCACGTTGCGCACGTCCATCACGACCTCCTCGTCCGGCCCATCATGCCCGGCGGAGGACGACCTGGCGGTGGGTCCACGTGAAGCACCCGCGCGTCGGGTCGTCCACACGGTCGCGGCAGATGGGACACCAGCGTGGCACGCTCGTCCTCGGACAGCAGCCTGTCGGCGACGGCGTGGTCGCCCCAGGTCGCGAGGTTGCGCCAGAACATCCCCGCGGCCTGCCCGGCCGTGAGGTCGAGGGTGAGCACGCGGTCGAGCACGACATCCGCGCCCGGGACCGGGAGTGCGGCGAGGATGGGCGGTCCCGCGTACACCGAGGCGCCGGCGGCGGCCACGCGGGCGCGGGACAACGACTCGTACCTCGAGAACCACGGGTCGTCCGACTCGACGCGCTCGGTCTCCTCGAGCACGAGCAGCCCACCGCGACGCAGCGCACGGACCCACGTGCGGAGCGCGCCCGCGACGTCGGGGAGGTGCGCGAGCAGGAACCGGGCGTAGACCAGGTCGAACGGGCCGTGGGGGAGCGGGCGGGTCGCGTCGGCGACGACGAAGGTGGCCACCGGCAGCGAGCGGCGGGCCCGGGCGACGAACGCCGGGGACGCGTCGACGCCGACGACCGCGGCGTCGGGGAAGGTGTCGTGGAGGCGCGCGGTGGTCGCGCCCGGTCCGCAGCCGAGGTCCGCGACGCGGGTCGGTGAGACCGCGAGCTCCCGGAGCAGGGCGTCGGCGGTGGCACCGAACACGTCGTCGAGCACGTGGAGGCGCTCGGTCGCGAGGTCGCCGTCGCCGAAGGTGTAGCGGGTCATCGCTCCAGTCTCGTCGCCTCGCGGACGACACCCGCCCTCTTTTCGGCGCGTGCCGAGGCGGGCGTCAGAGCATGCGGTGGCGGTCGCGGGAGACCTCGGGACGGAAGAACTCGTAGCGGCCGCGGCCTCGCTCCTTGGCGCGGTACATCGCGGCATCGGCGTTGCGGATGAGCGCGTCGGGGTCGTCGTCGGGGCCGGCTGCGGTCGCGATCCCGATGCTGGCGCCGACGCGTGCGGGCTCGCCCCCGACGTGGATCGGCGCGGTGAGCGCGTCGAGAATGCGCTGGGCCAGATCGTGGAGCTCACCGCGGTCGGAGACGTGCTGGAGGAGGATCACGAACTCGTCGCCCCCGAACCGTGCGACGACGTCGTGGGCGCGGACCGTGTTGCGGAGTCGCGCGGCCGCGTTCACCAGCAGGACGTCGCCGCGGTCGTGGCCGAGAACGTCGTTCACGAGCTTGAAGCCGTCGAGATCCACGAACATCAGGGCCACCGTGCCGGTGCGGTGGCCCTGCCCGAGCCGTGCCAGCGCCTCGATCAGCGACTCGAGCAGACGCCTGCGGTTGGGGAGCCCGGTCAACGGGTCGTGCGTCGCCTGCCGGGCGAGCGCGGATTCGGCCTGCTTGAGGTTGGTGATGTCGAGCGTGGACGCGAACGCCATCGGGGCGCTGAGGCCGCCTCCGAACACCGGCACGCCCTGGAACGTCATCCACTGCTGCTGGTCGGCGGAGCCGAGGAGTCGGACGTCGGCCGCGCCGGCGCGTCCGTCCGCGAGGTCCTCGAACGCGCGCCGCAAGTCGTCGTGGCTCGATTCGTCGACGTTCGCGAGCAGCGAGTCGACCGAGCCTCCGGTCACCGAGGCGCCGAGGAGGCGGCGTCCTTCGGCGTTCGCGTAGGTGACGACGAAGCCCCGTCCGAGCTCGAAGATGCCGACGGGTGCGCTGTCCGCGAGCATGCGGAACCGCCGCTCGCTCACCGCGGTCGCCTGGTGGGCCCGCTGGTTCTGGTGCACGAGGTTCACGAAGCGGGCGACCACGCCGATCGCCAGCAGTGCCGAGCAGGTCCCGATCATCACCATGCCGTCGGTGGTGGTCAGGTCGCCGGTCACGGCGACGAGCGGCCCGGTCAGCAGGGCGACCCCCATCAGGACCGAACGGGCGACGTGGTCGGTGGGCTCGTCGGACGGGCGCGGCTCCTCGCGGATCTCACGGGTCGCGACGAGCCCCGCCAGGCCGATCAACAGGTAACCGAGGGCACGGAGCGGATCTGCGAGGTGCGACCAGTCCATCTCGCCGCGCTGGGCCGCCAGGACGACGAGATCCGCCGCGAGCGTGAAGGTCAGGCCCGCAGCGATCGAGCGCAAGGCGCCGGAACGCCGGCCGGGGGCCAGGGCGATCCAAGCGAGGATCGCCACGAGCAACCCGTCGCGCCAGGGCGAGGCCACGAGGAGGATCCACCGGTCGAGTGGGAGCGATGCGGTCGGGAGGGGCGCGATGAAGCCGACCCAGAGTGCGAGCACCGTGGCCGTCCCGAGCACGAACGCGTCGAGTGCGGCGGTACGGCTCGCCGGATCCGAACCGATCCGGGCGAAGCACGCGAACCCGATGCCGAACGCGAGGTACCCGGCGAGGCACATCCCGTCGGCCCACGTGGGCACCGCCACGCCACGGGTCGCCGCGAAGCTCCCGACTGCCGATCCGCCCGCCCAGAGCGCGAGCCCGGCGGCGAAGCACAACCAGGGGTTCGTGCCGATCCGCGACGAACGGCGGACCCCGATGAGCAGGCCCGCGACCGCGAGTGCACCGACCCCCGCCCGCAGGAGGATCGCGACCTGCGGCTCCGCCGTCATCGACAGCGCGAGCGCGGCGACGCCGACCACGAGGTAGCCCGCGAGCAGCGACCGCGGCGGGTGCGCGCGTCGCCAGGGACGGAGGGGAGATCGCCGTCATCTGGGGCAGCATCGACCCATTCGTGCCCCTCCCGTAGAGGGAATCCGGCGAGCCCGGACATTCCGGCGCTACCGTCCCGGAGTGTCCGCCGAGAACGTTCCCGCCGGCGCCGTGACGACCCTTCCGTCCCGTCCCGAGACCGCTCCGAGCGGCCTGACCGGCTCGGATGTGGCCGAGCGGGTCGCGGCCGGCCAGGTGAACGACTCCGGGGAGCGGACGAGCCGCACGTTCGGCGAGATCGCGCGGGCGAACATCCTCACCCGGTTCAACGCCATCCTCGGGACGATGTTGGCGCTGATCCTGGTGTTCGGCTCGCCCGCCGACGGCCTCTTCGGCATCGTGATCGTGCTCAACTCGCTCGTCGGGATCGTGCAGGAGGTGCGCGCGAAACGGACCCTCGACCGGCTCGCGGTCCTCAACGCGCCGATCGCCCGGGTGGTGCGCGACGCCCAGGTCGTCGAGATCGCCGTCGAGCAGGTGGTCCTCGACGACCTCCTCGAGCTCCGTACCGGCGATCAGGTGCCCGCCGACGGGGTCGTGACCACGGCGACCGGTCTCGACCTCGACGAGTCGCTCCTCACCGGCGAGGCGGACGCGATGGCGAAGCGCCCCGGCGACCAGGCCCTCTCGGGGAGCTTCGTCGTCGCGGGATCGGGACGCATGCAGGCGACGGCGATCGGTGCCGACGCCTACGCGCGCAAGCTCGCCATCGAGGCCCGCCGCTTCGCGCTCGCCAGGTCCGAGCTGATGGAGGGCATCAACACGATCCTCCGGTTCGTCACCTGGCTCATCCTCGGCGTCGCGCCGATCCTGTTCTGGCGCGAGCTGCAGGACGGCAGCATCCCCTCCGCCATCACCGGCGCCGTCGCCGGGGTGGTCGGGATGGTGCCCGAGGGTCTCGTGCTCCTCACGTCGCTCGCGTTCGGCGTCGCCGCGGTCACGCTGGCTCGCCGTCAGGTGCTCGTCCAGGAGCTTCCGGCGGTGGAGGGGCTGGCGCGTGTCGACGTGGTGTGTCTCGACAAGACAGGGACGCTCACCGAGGGGACGATCGCGTTCGACCGGCTGCAACCGCTCGGCACGCACGCCGAGTCCGACGCCGCGACGGCGCTCGGTGCGCTCGCGGCGGACGACAACGCGAACGCGACGCTGGAGGCCCTCGCCGCGAGCTTCGCGGATCCCGCGTGGACGCGCACCGACGCGGTTCCCTTCTCGTCGGCGCGGAAATGGAGCGCAGCCGCGTTCGCGGGTGAGGGCGCCTGGATCATCGGCGCGCCGGAGATGGTGTGGCTCGACGCCGGGAGCGCCGTCCGACGCCGCGCCGACGAACTGGCCGCGACGGGCAACCGCACACTGCTCCTCGCGCATGCCGACGGTCCCCTCACCGGGGAGGCCCTGCCGCCCGGCCTGGACCCCGTCGCCCTCGTGCTCTTCGAGGAGCAGGTGCGTCCGGACGCGGCCGAGACGCTCGAGTACTTCCGTGAGCAGGGCGTGGCGCTCAAGGTGATCTCGGGCGACAACCCGAGGACGGTGGGTGCGGTCGCCCGTCGCGTCGGCCTCGACGCGGGGGAGCCGGTCGATGCGCGCGAGCTTCCCGAGGATCTCGACGAGCTCGGCGTGGTGCTCGATGAGCACTCCGTCTTCGGTCGGGTCACGCCGCACCAGAAGCGGGCCATGGTCGCCGCTCTCCAGCAGCAGGGTCACGTCGTCGCGATGACCGGCGACGGCGTGAACGACGCGCTCGCGCTGAAGGACGCGGACATCGGGGTCGCGATGGGATCGGGCGCGGCGGCGACCCGATCGGTCGCGCAGCTCGTGTTGCTCGACGGCAAGTTCGCGACCCTCCCGGGCGTCGTCGCCGAGGGTCGACGGGTGACCGCCAACATCGAACGCTCGTCGAACCTCTTCCTCACCAAGACCGTCTACGCCGCGCTGTTCTCGGTGCTGACCGTGCTGACCGGGTGGCCATACCCGTTCCTGCCCCGGCACTTCACCGTGATCAGCTCGCTGACGATCGGCATTCCCGGCTTCTTCCTCGCGCTCGGGCCGAACACCCGCCGGTACGTGCCGGGGTTCGTGTCCCGGGTGCTCCGGTTCTCCGTCCCCGCCGGCCTCATCGCGGGGGTGGTCACCTACGCGGCGTACGCCCTCGCTCGCTCCGACGGCGCGACGAGCCGGGAGGCGCGCACCGTGGCCTTCATCGTGCTGCTGATCCTCGGGCTGTGGGTCCTCGTGCAGCTGGCCCGGCCGTTCACCCTCTTTCGCATGGTGCTCGTCGCCGCGATGGTCGGAGGTGCGGCGATCGTGTTCGCGATCCCGCCGGTCCGCGACCTCGCCAACCTCGAGCTCCCGGGATCGGACTATCTCGCCCTCGCGCTCGGCGCGGGGCTCGTCGGTGGTACCGGGATCGAGCTCGTCGCCCGCGTGCGGGGGTCGCGGTTCGCGACCGGGGACGGGGCCGCTCACGACGCAACCGCGAGGGACGGTACCGACGCCGCGCCGAGGTCCTGAGCACGCCTACGCGTGGATCTCGATCGTCACCTTTCCGGACGGGTGGATCGAGCAGAAGCCCTGGATGATGCCCGGCTGGGTGAAGGTCTGCGTCAGCGTGGAGTTCCGGTCGACGATGTAGGGCCCGACCTCGGCGACGCGGACGTCGTCGTTCTGGATGACGAGCTCGTCGCCCACGTGCACGTCGAGACGAGCAGGGAAGACGTAGAGCTGCTCGCCGGCTTCGATCCGGGCGCCGGTGCCGGGCGGCACCGTGTACGACCAGACCTTGGGCGCGGAGCCGCCGGAGCCGTCGGTGGCGACGACGACGAGCAGGCCGCCCGCCATCAGACAGCCGACGAAGGCGAGGACGAACCAGATCGGTCGCACGCCGCGCGGGCTCGGGATCCGTCATCGCCGTCGGGGGCTCGGGGGCCGGGGTCTCGGTGGTGGTCACGAGGCCACCGGCGTCGCCCCGGCCGCGATGCTCGTCATGACGGCAGCGCGATGAACGTCGTCGTCATGCCGATGAAGCCGTTGTAGCTCTCGGCGTGGGGGATGATGTGGCAGTGGAACGCCCACACGCCGAACGGTGCGAACGGCGTCTGCTTCAGGTTGTCGAGGTTGTCGGCGGTCGGTCGGACCAGCACGGTCCAGCGCTCACCCGGGGCGACCAACACCGTGTCCTCGAAGTGCGGCGTCGCCTCGGGCATGCCGTCCTTGGCGATCACGAGCTGCGGCATGCCGTGCAGGTGCATCGGGTGCACGGTGTTGCCCTCGTTCATGTAGGTCAGTTGGATCCACTTGCCCACCGGTGCGACGACGGGCGAGGTGCCGGGGAAGGCCTTGCCGTTCAGCGCGAGCCCGATCGTCCCGGCGTCGTTCAGCATCATGATGTAGGGCGTGTCCGCGGCGGGGAACTGGTCCGCCCGGGAGTAGTCCGACGGCACCGGCATCGAGCCGACGATGAACGCGCCGGCCATGCCGTCCGCGATCTGGGTCTCGGCGTGGTAGTGGGAGTGGTACATGCCCTCTTGCGGCCGGTCCGAGGCCGTGAACCGGTAGGTGAAGGTCTTGCCGGTCTTGATCGGGTCCTGGGTCAGGTACGGCACGCCGTCCATGCCGACCGGGGTGTCGATGCCGTGGAAGTGCACGGACGTGTACTCCGGCGTGTGGTTGGTCACCTCGACGGCCACCTTGTCGCCGGGATCGACGTGCATCGTGGGTCCCGGCACCATCCCGTCGTAGGTGTAGGCACTCACGACGTTGCCGGGGGAGACCTCCCAGTCCACGACCTTCGCCTCGAGCTTGAACAGCTTCGTGCCGTCGGGCTGGATCTCGGGGGTGAGGACCGGCGGACCGAGGAGCGGGTTGCCGCCGAGCTTGGCGTAGTCCTTGCCGTAGCTGGTGTCGGGCTCGTACAGCGACGGGTCGATCTGCCCGGTCTTCACGTAGTTGTCCACGATCTTGCTCAGCTGCGTCGCGTAGGTCGTGACCCCCTTGCCCTGGGTCTTGTCGTTCTCGGCGTTGGTGGCGAGCAGCTCCTGAGGGGAGAGGCCGGTGGACCCGGACTTCGCGGTCTGGACCGCGCCGCCGCTGCCGATGATGAGGGTGCCGCGCATGCCGGCGGACTCGTGGCCCGGAATCGTGCAGTAGATCTTGTACGAGCCCTTCTTGAGCCCCGCGAGGCTGAGTCCCGCGGACTCGCCCGGCGAGAGGTTCTTCGTCGCCTTGTCGGTGCCCTCGATCGTGAGGTTGTGCGGCATGGTGCCGTCGTTCTTGACCGTGACCTCACTGCCGGGCGATGCCGTGAGCGTGGCCGGGTCGATCTTGTACTCGGAGAGACCGATCTGCGCGCCCGCGCCGCCGGTGCCCGCGGCCGAGTTGCTGCCGGTGTCGCGTGTCGCCGCGATCGCCAGGGACGAGAAGGCCAGCAGCACCGCGAGGAATGCGAACGCCGCCGCAGCCGCGCCGAACGCTTCTCGATCACTCTTCTTGAACAGGCCCACGTCGAGTCCTCTCTGCGCCGGGATGGGACGCGCGCGGCCCCACGGCGGCGATCAGACCATGGGCTCCGTGAGGGATGCAGTGCCGAAAGTCCCAGGTGCGCTGTGGCGGGGGTCACGAGACCCGTGCAGCACAGCGCGCGCGACGAAGGCGCCCCGGAGGGCGCCTTCGTGCAGGGGGGCGAGACGGGTCAGGCGGAGGCGCCGGCGCGGGTGATCCCGCAGGCCTTCGCGGCGTCCTTGAGTGCCGCCACCTTCTCCTTGGTGAGGGGACGGATCGGGCGGGTGATGCCCTGGTCGGAGAGGCACTGCTTCTGCTCGTCGGTGAGCTTCACGTGGTGCCGGTGCGGCAGCCTGATGTCGCAGGCCTTCGCGGCGGCCTTGAGTGCCGCCACCTTCTCCTTGGTGAGGGGACGGATCGGGCGGGTGATGCCCTGGTCGGAGAGGCACTGCTTCTGCTCGTCGGTGAGCTTCACGTGGTGCCGGTGCGGCAGCCTGATGTCGCAGGCCTTCGCGGCGGCCTTGAGTGCTGCCACCTTCTCCTTGGTGAGGGGACGGATCGGGCGGGTGATGCCCTGGTCGGAGAGGCACTGGCGCTGTTCCACGGTCAGGCGGGGCCGGTGACGGGCGACGGTCGCGCCGTCGACGGCTCCGGCGGGGGCGCCGACCGCGACTGCGGCGACGGACAGGGCGACGCAGCCGAGGCCGGTCCCGACGATGCGGCGGAGGGTCGATCGCATCTGAAGTGCTCCTTCGGTAGGGGATGAACGATGTCATGGTCGTCCGACGAGGTGCGACCCCGGTCAGGGAAGTGTCAGGGGTGTGTGAAGCCGGCTCGCGCCCGATCGGGACCTTGGTCCCGCCCGCGTCGGGCAGCGCGGCCCTCGCCGCCGATCGGGGCGCGGCGCATTCTCGGGGCCCGGCGACCGAGGAGATCCGCCATGCGAGTGCTCGTCAGTGAGGCCAGTCCCAATGGAGCGGACGCGGTCGCGATGCAGCTCGCCGCGGCCGGCCACGACGTGGTGCGGTGTCACGCGGAGGGCGCGCCCGCCTTCCCGTGCACGGGACTCGCCGGCGACGGGTGCCCGGTCGAGGACGGAGTGGACGTCGCGGTGACGGTGCGCACCCATCCCCGTTCGACCCCTTCGCCGACCGAGGACGGCGTCATCTGCGCGTTGCGTCGGCGCGTGCCGGTGGTGGTCGCCGGGCGCACGTTGTTCCAGCCCTTCTCCGGTTTCGACGTCACCGAGGTGGATCCCGAGAACGATGTCGTCGCTGTGGTCGAGGGAGTCGCCGCCGACCGCCGTACCCAGCACGAGAACGTCGCGCAGCCGCTGCTCGAGGACGCGCTGAAGCGTGGCGGTGTCGACGGTCCGGCGCGCGCCATGATCACGCGCTCGCGCAGCGGTCTCACCGTCCACCTGCTCGTGCCCCCCGAGACGTCGACCCGGCTGCGGTCCCAGGCGTCGGTCCGGGTCGTCGGCGGTATCCGCGCCTACGATCCCGCGGCTCCGCAGATCGACGTCACCGTCGGCGAGATGCCCGCTACGGCGTCGACGCCGGTGGAGTGACCGCGGGCGTCGTGGTCGTGGTCGGTGGCGGGGGTCCTGTCCCGCGGGCGACCTTGGCTTTGGCCATCGAGTACCGCTCGACGTACCGCTCACGCTTGTCGGGCTGACCGGCGCGGCTGATGATCCGGAAGTTCTCCACCACATACCCGGTCGAGCCGTGCGCGAGCTGCTTCTCCGTGCCGATCGGGAGCGTCGGGTCGTCGACGTAGGTGGTCTCGACGGGGATCGTCTGGAGGACGTGCGGGCCCTCCCCCCGGCAGCTGCGCCCCTCCTTGTTCCCGTAGAGCGAGATCGTGATCGACGTCGACCCGGCGGAAGCGCGGATGAGCACGCCCGCGTTCGAGTCGTTGCGGAACTGGTTGTCGATCGAGGGGTAGTTGAGCGTGGCCTCGCGTCCCATCGGGTAGCGGGAGATGTACAGCGCGTGCACCGTGTGGGTCACGTCCTGGTAGCAGCCGAAGAACGACGCGTTGTAGAGCGTCGTGGAGACCTGGCTCACGCCCCCGCCGACGGAGTCCTCGAACTCCAGGTTGGCGCCGATGCCGGGCGCGAGCACGTAGCCCTTGTCGGTCGTGCGCGGTCCGAGGGCCGTGTTGAGGCTGAAGGTCTCACCCGGTTGCAGGACCGTCCCGTTGATCGTGGCGACGGCGCGCTGGATGTTGGTCACGCGTGGTTGGCAGCAGGGATATTGCGTCGTGTAGCTCGACACGAGCTCGGTGATGTTGAGCTTCTGGGCCCAGGCCGTCGAGTGCGCGGGTTCGGAGGCGTCGATCGGGGCGGTCGTGTCGTGCACCCCGCGCGCGATCGCGGACGCGACCGGGCCGAGCCTCACCGCGACGCCGGCTACTGCGGGGACCACCGACACGTTCGCGCCGTCGACCGCGAAGGCGGCGTCCCGAGGAGCGTGCTCCACACCAGCGAGCGCGGGTGCGAGCGTGAGCCGCAGCGCCGGCTCGTCGACGTGGAGGTGCAGGCGCGACTCGCTGATCTGGGTACGCAGCGTCGTCGCCACCTGTTCGGGGGTGAGTGTCAGCGCCGTATCGGCCGCGTGGACGGTGACGGGCCGGCTGAGCACGCGGCGTGCACGTGCTGCGACACGGCGGACGTCGGCCATCTCGACCGCCGGAGTCGTCGGGCCGATCGTCAGCTCGCCGAGGTTGGACGTCCCGTTGCCCAGGGCCTGCAGGATCCGGTCCTCGGCGTCGTCCCGATTGATGCCGATGCCCCGTCGGGGCCGGATCTCGGCGACCTCGGCGCCGTCGAAGCGCAGTCCGCCGTCGACGAGGCCGCGGCCGGTCTCGCCGACCCACGTGTCCAGGACGGCAGCGAGCCGCGCGCGGTCCCAGCGGTACACGACGGGGATCTCGTCCGGTCGCAGGGCGCGTGCCAGCACCCCGGTCAGCGTGTCGAGCGGGCTCGCGGACCGCCCCTCGCGACGCGCGGCACGCACGGTCGCGGCCGCGTCCACGTGGTAACCGATTGCGACCGGGTCGAGCGAGAGATCGTGCTGACCGGCGTGGGCGTGAAGGGTGCGGTGGGTGAGGCGCTGGCCGAGACGTTGGATCGCCGTGAGGGCCTCCCGCTCGGACTGACGGCCGAGATCGACGCCCGCGACGCGGACCCCGGGGAGGACGTCGCCCCGGTACGCGATCCGCTCGCCCAACGCGGCCACGACGACGACCAGCGCGCCCACCGCGACCAGGAGCAGCACGAGCCCGATGCGCTGGTCGCGCCAGAAGCGCGCGAGGGCCGCGCGTCCGGGCGGATCGAGGGGCTCGAGGGTGCCGCGGACCGGGCGGTCGTGGGGGAGGTCGGTCGCCAAAGCCTCCGAAAAGTAGTGCAGGGAGGCTCCCGTGTCGCGGCGGAGCGGACCTGACCCCGGTCGGGACCGGCCGGTAGCCTCCGCGGTCGCCGTCCCGAAGGAGCGTCCATGGTCGTCGCCGTCGAAGATCGAAGCGCTGCCGGACTCGCCGACTTCACGCGGGGCTGGTTGGCCGACCAGCTCCCGGCCGGCTGGATGGAGGCGGTCGACCGCGGCGACCACGACGCAGTGGCGGCGTTGCGGGCCGGGCTCGACTACGCCGATTGGTGCATCCGGCTCGGCGAGGCCGGGCTGGCCACCCCGACCTGGCCCGCCGAGTACGGCGCCGGGCTCTCGCTGGCGCCCGGTGAGGCGAAGCACGTCAACGACGTCCTCGGGCACTACCGGGTCGCCCGGCCGTACAACATCATCGGGATCGGCATGGGCGGACCGACGATCCTGGCCTGGGGAACCGAGGAGATGAAGCACCGGCTGTTGCGGCCGCTCGCGTGCAACCAGGAGATCTGGTGCCAGCTCTTCTCCGAGCCCGGCGCCGGCTCGGACGTCGCCGGACTCGCCACTCGCGCGGTGCGCGACGGTGACGAGTGGGTCGTGAACGGGCAGAAGGTGTGGACCACGCTCGCGCACGTGGCCCGGTGGGGGATGCTCCTGTGCCGGACCGACCCCGACGTCCCCAAGCACGGCGGGCTCTCCTACTTCGTGGTCGACATGCACCAACCGGGGGTCGACGTGCGGCCGCTGGTCCAGATCACCGGCGACGCGGAGTTCAACGAGGTGTTCTTCGACGACGCCAGAGTTCGTCACGACTGGATGCTCGGACGTGAGGGCGACGGCTGGAAGGTCGCGATCACGACGCTGATGAACGAGCGCGTCTCCCTCTCGGGTGCGGGCTCGATCGGCGGGGAGGCCGTCGGCGGCAGCCCGGTGGAACAGCTCATCGCGCGGGCGCGTGGGACGAAGGACCCCATCGTGCGCCAGCAGCTCGCGCAGGCCTACATCGAGAGTCGCCTGATCCGGCTCAACAACGAGCGGGCCGCGGCCAAGCGCAAGAGCGGCGGGGAGGCCGGGCCCGAGGGCTCGATCACCAAGCTGATGCAGGCCGAGTTCAACCAGCGGCTGCAGAACCTGGTGGCCGGATGCGACGGGCCGTCGGCGATCGCCTGGGAGGGGACCTCGCTCTCGAAGTCACAGCGCGTCGGTCGCGGTCCCCAGCTCGACGAGGGTGCGGTGACGGCGTTCGGATTCCTCCGAGCGCAGGCGAACACGATCGAGGGTGGGACCTCGGACGTGATGCGCAACATCCTCGGTGAGCGGGTGCTCGGCCTGCCGAAGGAGCCCGACACCTCCCGCGAGCTGCCCTGGAGCGACGTCCCGCGCTCGGGGTGAGCGACGGCGGCGCTGCGGCCGGTTCCCGGGGTCGCGGCCCGCGATCTGGGAGCATGAGGCCGTGGACGCCCGGATCCGACGATTCCTCCGCCGGCGCGGCGCGAACGCGTGACGATGTCGAGCGCGCCGAGCAGGAGCGGATGCTCACCCTGCTCGCGGTCGACCGCGTGCTCGTGCCCGGTCGACCCGAGCTCGACGCGCACGGCGTGTCCGACCTGAGCGGTGTCTCGGACGACACCGCGAAGCGTCTCTGGCGTGCGCTCGGGTTCCCCGACGTCCCCGACGGCGAGGCGGTCTTCACCCGGGAGTCCGTCGACGTGCTGAAGCTCATCAACGGGCGCGTCGCGAGCTCGCTCTTCATCGAGGACGACGCCGACACGCTGGTGAGCCAGGTGCGGGCGGTCGGTGCGGGACTCGCGCGAGTCGCCGAGGTGCTCTCGGACCAGATCGTCGAGTCGATCGTGGGGGCCCAGGCGCTCGGCGCGAGCGACGAGGAGACCGCGATCGCGGTCATCGACACGCTCGACTGGCCGCTGCTCGCGCGACTCAACGACTACGCGTTGCGGGTCCAGGTGCGCGCCGCGGTCTGGCGCAAGCTCATGACGCCGGCGCTGTCCTCCGGCGAGCTGCCCCAGCTCGCGATCGGGTTCGTGGACCTGGTCGGCTACACCGCGATCAGCCAGGAGCTCGACGGGCGCGAGCTGGCGGCGCTCGTGGCGCGATTCGAGAACGTGACGTACGACACGGTGGCACAGCTCGGCGCGCGGCTCGTCAAGACGATCGGCGACGAGGTGATGTTCGTGGCCGAGAATCCCGAGATCGCCGTGCGGGTCGCGCTCGCGCTGACCGACCGGACCGGTGCCGACGACGTGCTCCCTCCGGCGCGGGCCGGCGTCTCGTTCGGCCCCGCCCTCGCTCGGGAAGGCGACTACTACGGGTCGGTGGTCAATCTCGCCCACCGTCTGGTGGAGATCGCCCGGCCCGGTTCGGTGATCGTGAGCGCCGAGGTGGCGGCCGCGCTCGAGGCCAGTGCCGACGTGGGGTTCACCCGGTTGCGGAGCCGCAAGATCCGCGACATCGGCCGGGTGGAGATCTACGTCGCGACGCCGCACGCGAGGGCCGCCGGGACACCGGCCACCTGAGCCCTCCCACCCGCCGGGTGAGGCCCGGGGGGTAAGTTCTGTGGTGATGCCCGACGCTCCACTCTGCCTGCTCTCCATCCACGCGCACCCCGATGACGAAGCCTCGAAGGGCTCCGGGACGGTGGCGAAGTACGCGGCCGAGGGAATCCGCGGTGTCCTCGTGTGCTGCACCGGCGGGGAGGAGGGCGACATCCTCAACCCCGCCATCGACACCCCCGAGGTGCGCGCCAATCTCGACGCGATCCGCATCGCGGAGCTCGAGGCGAGCGTCGACGCGATCGGGTACGACTCGTTGCACCTGCTCGGGTACCGGGACTCGGGGATGCCCGAGACCGAGGCCAACGCCAACCCCGCGAACTTCGCCAACGCCGCGATGGACGAAGCCGTCGAGAAGCTGGTGCGGATCATCCGCGCCGAGCGACCGCAGGTGATCATCACGTACGGCGACGACCGCAAGTTCTATCCACACCCGGATCACGTGAAGGTCCACGACGTGTCCGGCCCGGCGTTCGACGCAGCCGGTGATCCCGAGCGCTTTCCCGACGCCGGTGTCCCGTGGCAGCCGTCGAAGCTCTACTACACCGGTTGGTCCGGCCGGCGGGTGCGCGCGCTGCACGAGGCGTTTCTCGCGCGCGGCGAGGAGAGCCCCTACGCCACCTGGTTCGAGCGCGGCTTCGACGAGTCGGCCGACGAGCGGTTCACCACGTTCATCGACGTCGGTGACTTCTTGGCGCACCGGCGCGTGGCCCTGCTGGCCCACCGGACCCAGGTCGACCCGCAGGGCTTCTGGATGCGGCTCCCGGACGATGTCGTCCGCCAGGTGTTCCCCTGGGAGGAGTTCGCGCTCGCCCGTTCGCTCGTCGACACCGGCGTCGAGGACGGTCAGCCCGAGGACGACCTCTTCGCCGGGCTCCGCGAGCCGTCACGAGCCCGACCGTCCTGATCCCGAGGAGCGATCGAATGGCCAAGTACCTGACCCAGGAATGGCTGGACGAGACCCGCGCCATGGCCGCCGGTCAGCCCGAGCGACCGGGCGCGACGGCGCGCATGCAGTACGTGGTCACCGGCGGCCCCGAGGGCGACATCAAGTACTGGTGGCGGCTCGAGGACGGCAAGCTGCTCGAGAGCGAGCTGGGCACGCTCGAGGACAGCGACTTCACGATGACGCTCTCGTACGCGGACTCGGTGAAGGTGCAGCAGGGCGAGCTCGACGCGAACGCGGCGTTCATGCAGGGTCGGATGAAGGTCACCGGCGACATGGGCAAGCTGATGCAGCTGATGCCGCTCACGAACTCTCCCGAGTACCGCGCCCTCCAGGAGGAGATCCGCGGCATCACCGAGGTCTGAACCGGTCCGCCCTCAGGCGGCGCGCTGGAGCTCGCGCAGCGAACGGAACCCGATGCGGATCACTCCCGCCCGCTCCAGCAGGTCGGCGAACGCGGCGTCCTGACACAGCGTGGCGTGATCCTCGACGCGCCCGGCCCAGTCCGGGTGCGACGACCGCAGCTCGTCCGACTCGATCGCGGGATGCAGGTACATCTCGGTGACGCCGGGCCGGAGGTCGTAGAGCACCCGCTCCAGCGCGCGACGGGCCCCGATCGGTGAGCGCACGAAGTGGTCGGGAAAGACGACGCCCTCGGCCGCGGCGAGGTCGCGGTACGGGAACCCGATCGGTCCCTGTCCCGACGCGCCCGCCATGCGGAGCGGCAGCGCGAAGTCGACCGCGAGCTCCAGGTACACGTCGAAGAACTCCGGCCGGAGCTGCATGGTTCCCATGTGGCTGTCGAGGTGGCTCACGTCGAAGCCCCAGACGATCGCTCGCTCCACCTGGGCGCGGCACTCGCGGCGCACCTCGTCGAGGTCGGCGTGGTCCCACACGTCCTCGATGGTGCGGGGGAATCCGCCGTCGCCGTCGAGGAGGCTCGGAGCGTGGGTGATCGGCCCCCACCGGTAGGTCTCCCACTCGGCGTTGAGCGTGAGATGCACGCCGACGTCCTCCCCCCGGTACATCGCGGCCGCGTCGCGCGCCCACGGGCAGGGGACCATCAAGGTCGCGCTCGTGCCCAACCCGGCGCGCAGCGACTCGTACACCGCCACGTTCGCCGCACGCGAGGACCCGAGGTCGTCACAGTTGACGATGAGGACCTTTGCGTCGGGCGTGTACCCCAGCCGCTCGGCGAGGGTCACACGCGCTCGATGATGGTGCCGGTGCCGAGGCCACCACCGCAGCACATGGTGACGAGGCCGAACGTGCCGTCGTCGCGCTCGAGCTCGTGCAGTGCGGTCGTGACCAGCCGCGCACCGGTCGCGCCCACCGGGTGGCCGATCGCGATCGCACCGCCGTTCGGGTTGACCCGCGTCATGTCGGGCTTGAGCTCCTGCTCCCACGCGAGCACCACCGAGGCGAACGCCTCGTTGATCTCCACGGTGTCCATGTCGGCCATCGTCATGCCGGTGCGGTCGAGCAGCCGGCGCGTCGCGTCGATCGGACCGGTGAGCATCAGCACCGGATCCACTCCCACGAGGCACTGGTCGACGACCCGCGCACGGGGTGTGAGGCCGAGGTCCTTCGCGCGGGCGGCGGTCATCATGAGCACCGCGGCGGCACCGTCGCTGATCTGGCTGGACGATCCAGCCGTGTGCACGCCGCTCTCCCGTGCGACGGGCTTGAGCTTCGCCAGGGCCTCCAGCGACGTCTCGCGCAGGCCCTCGTCCCGCTCGACCCGGTGCGTCGAGCCCGACGGCTTCCCGTCGTCACCGAGGTCGGGAGCGTCCACACCGACGACCTCGCGCTCGAACCTGCCCTCGGCCCATGCGCGCGCGGCACGCTGCTGGGACTGGAGGCCGAACGCGTCGCAGTCGGCGCGCGTGATGCCCCACGCATCGGCGATCCGCTCGGCGCCCTCGAACTGCGATGTCGGCTCGTACCGGGGGAAGTACGACTTGGGGAGCGGTCGCTCGAGCTCCTTGACCATCGTGGCGCCGAGGGGGATCTTGCTCATCATCTCGATCCCGCAGCTCAGCGCGGTGTCCACGACACCCCCTCTGATGAGTGCCGTCGCGAGGTTGGTCGCCTGCTGGGACGACCCGCACTGTGCATCGACGGTGCTCGCCGCGACCTCCATCGGCAGACCCGCCGAGAGCCACGCCGTCCGCGCGATGTTGAAGGTCTGGGGGCCGACCTGGCCGACGCAGCCGCCGATCACCTGACCGACCAGGGCCGGGTCGATGCCGCTGCGCTCCACCGCGGCGAGCTGGACCGCGCCGAGCAGATCGGCGGGGTGCAGGGTGGAGAGCCCACCGTTGCGCTTGCCGAGCGGCGATCGCACCGCCTCGACGATGACGACGTCCTGGTCGTTGAGCTGGGTCATGCTGTCCTCCGGGGGCTCGGCGCCCCGGGATCGTACCCGCGGCGGTCCGGAGCCCTCCCGGGCGGCTCAGCGGCAGTCGAGCAGGATCTTGCCGAAGGTCGTGTCGGCGGCGAGCTCGTCGTAGGCCTCGGTGACCCGTTCGAGGGGCAGCACGCGATGCACGATCGGTCGCACCGTGCCGTCGGCGAGGAGCGGTACCACCTCGGCCACGAAGGCTGCGGTGGCGGCGGCCTTGTCGGCGACCGAACGCGGCCGCAGCACGGTCCCGTGCAGCTCGGCGCGCTTCTGCATGAGGCCGAGCAGGGGGACGGCAGGCATGCCACCCGCGAGCGTGCCGACGATGACGATCCGGCCGCCGGGCGCGACGGCCGCAACCTCGGCGGTCACGTACGGACCGCCGACGAGATCGATCACGACGTCGGGTGCACCACCGTGCTCCACGATGGTCGTCGCGAACGCGAGGGGTTCGAGCACGCGGGGCGCCAGGATCCCGTCGTCCATCCCGAGCGCCGCCGCGTCGGTGAGCTTCGACTCGGTCCGCGCGCTGCCGGTCACGGTCGCGCCGAATGCCTTGGCCAGCTGTACCACGGCCGTCCCGACCCCGGAGCCGACCGCGTGGACGAGCACGTGCTCGCCGGACGTGAGGCGGGCACGAGTGCGCATCGCGTCGTGCGCGGTCACGAAGACCTCGGGAACCCCACCGGCGTCCATGAGGTCGAGCGAATCCGGAACCGGCGCGCAATGGACCGCGGGCACGACCACGTACTCCGCCTGGCCGCCACCGCCGGTGACTCCGAAGACCCTCGACCCCACGCCCGGCACGGTGACGGCGGGGCCGACCGCGTCGACCTCGCCCGCGAACTCGACGCCGGGGATTTCGGCGGGCGCCCCTGGCGGCGCCGGGTAGAGCCCGGCCCGTTGGAGCAGATCCGCCCGGTTCAGTCCGGCGGCGTGGACCCGGATCCGGACCTCGCCCTCACCGGGGTCGGGCACCGGACGGTCCACCACCACGAGGGTTCCGTCTCCGGGGGCGACGACGGCACGCACGGCGGCGACGGTACTCGGGTCAGGATCGTGGCGGTAGCGTGCCGCCGTGACCGACCTGACCTTCGTCGACGACGACGGCAGCTCGGTCGCGCTCGACGCGACGGAGTCGGCGTCGCTGCTCGCGTTGACCGGTGGCCTCGATGCCGCGACCACCTCGGCGTGCCCGGGCTGTCGGAGTCGCGTCGTATCGGTGGTGGCGCTTGCCGATCTCCTGGGGTCGGCCGCGCCCCACCCCCGGTCGGTCGATCTGCTCGAGCTGGCGGACGACGCGCCGACCCTCCACCTCTACGTGATCGACGCGATGGCCCGCTGCGCCCACCTCGATTGGCGGGACCCCGGCCACGAGGAGTGGATCGACGCGGTCGCGCCACCGAGCCCGGCGCGTCGGAGGCCCTGACCGGTCGGGGCTCAGCCGCCGAGCGCCGCGAGGTCGCCGAAGGCACCCACGAGGAGCGCGACGAAGCGGTCGGGGTCGACGATGGACGCGGGGTCCGAGTGGATGCCGAGATGGAGCTCGCCGCAGTAGGACATCATCGTCACGTTCACCGGCACCCCGGCGCGCGGGCCGATCGGGTAGCTCGCCTCGATGCGCGCCCCGCCCAGGAAGAGGTCGAAGGGGCTGCCGCGTAGATTCGACGTCGCGAAGTCGATCGTGCGGGTCTGGGCCCGGAACAGGCTGACCAGCGCGGCGGTCGGCACGCCGCTCGTGATCGCCGCGAGCACGTCCGCGGCGTCCAGTGCCGGCTCGTGGCGAACGTCGTCGAGCGTGCCGTGCATCGCCGCGAGATGTTCGGCGGGGTCCTCGATCCCGGCGGGAACGAGGACCCGGCTGGGTGCGAAGCGGTTCGCGGCGAAGTCGTCGCGGTCCCGGGTGCTCACCGGCATGGCCATGCGCAGGGACTCGACGGTCTCGCCGAAGTCACGGTGGTACGCCGCGAGCGCACGGGTGACCCCGGTGACGAAGACGTCGTTCACGCTGGCGCCGTGCGCCTTGCCGACCTGGTGGAGCGGATCGAGCTCGACGCTCGCGACGTCGAAGCGCCGGGCGATCGAGCGGACCGAGAACATCTCGGAGTGGCCCCGGTCGGTGAGCAACACCTGCCGTCGCAACGAACCGGCCAGCGCGACCGATTCGCGGGCGCGTGCCACGAGCCGGCTCGGCGAGGTGAGGGTCGAGACGGTGGTGCCGACCGCGCGCCGGGCCAGATCGACGGTCTGGCTCCCGCGGTCCACGATCGCCTCGCGGACGACATCCAGGGGCGAGTCGCGGTCGATCGGGTCCTCGGACGTCGCGGCACGGTGCTGGGTCGCGAAGTCCTCGGCGAGGGCGCGGACCGCCGAC
This sequence comes from uncultured Acidimicrobiia bacterium, assembly GCA_963752335.1. Lineage (GTDB taxonomy): Bacteria > Actinomycetota > Acidimicrobiia > IMCC26256 > JAENVU01 > JAENVU01. The sequence continues at coordinate 339,824 of CAVVXW010000004.1, forward strand.
GTGTCGTCGGGTTTCGGCTCCCGCTCGAGGTCCACGAGGCTGAGCGAGAGGCGCATCCCCCCGACGCCGTCGGTGATGGTGTGGTGGAGGCGTTGGAGCAGCGCGGCCCGCCCGCCCTCCAGGCCTTCGACGAGCGTGAACTCCCAGAGTGGGCGGGACCGGTCCAGTGGCGGCGAGGTCGCGGCCGCGGCCACGTCGAGCAGCTCACGCGTCGAGCCCGGATCCGGGATGGCCACGCGCCGGACGTGGTAGTCGATGTCGAAGGTGGGGTCCGGCCGCCACTCGGGTGCGGCGATGCGCAAGGGCGGCGAGACGACCCGCTCACCGAGGCGGGGCATCGAGATCAGCGCCCGCTCGACCGTCGCCCGCAGCCGGCGTTCGGACGGGACGCGGTCCAGGATCGTGATGTTGCAGAAGTCCGACCGCAGCGCGGGGTCCTTCTCGACCGCCCACATGACGGCTTCGCTCGGCGACATCCGCATGGCGTGGGCTCCGCGCCGCTACCGGGGGATCCGGGTGCGTTTGAACTCGTTGAACCGGTTCCAGTCGAGGAGGTCCAGCGCGCGCACGAGGTCGTCGGCGCGGCCGCGCTCCATGAAGCGGATGAACACCGCGTCGTCGTCGGTGACGAAGGTCGGCACGCCGAACGCCGCGAACGTGTCGACGAGATGGGTGTGCTCCGCGGCGAGGGTGGCGAGCGGTCCGCCGCTCCACACGACGTCCTTGACCGCGGCGGTGTCGAGCCCGACGCTCGTGATCGCGTCCTGGAGGACGTCCTCGTGACCGAGCTTGAGGCCGTGGTCGTGCCGCTGGGCGAACAGCGCGACGTGCGCGTCGAGGAAGTACTCGGGGAAGTGGTCGCGGACCGCGATGCCGTACATGAGCGCGAGGGTCCCGGTGCCCCACTCACCGGGGGGGCGCTCCCAGATCGGCGGGTCCCCGTCGGGGACGTGCACCTGGTCGAGCGAGAAGGCAAGGAAGGAGATGTCGAGGTCGGCGCCTTCCCGGATGGCGTTGATCGCGGCCTCGTGCCCGTTGCGGGCGAAGGGGCACCGGTAGTCGAAGGTCAGGCCGAAGGCGTGCGTCACGATGAGCGGCTTTCCGTACGGGACTGTCCGCAGCGTAAACGCCCCGGTGGGCGTGATGTTCCCCGGTCGCCGGGCGACAGCACCCACGACCGCAGGGCGGCGCCCACCGCGACGCCCAGCGCGGCGCCGCCGACGACGTCGGACGCATGATGCATCCGGACGTACACCCGGCTGCCCGCCACCAGCGCGGCGAACGCATACCAGGGTGCCCGATGACCGCGGCCGGCGAGCAGGGTCGCGGCGGCGAACGCGGCGGTCGCGTGGCCGGACGGGAACGAGGAGGTGATCGGGCGGTGCATGCCGTAGGGCAGCGGTCCCGAGAGCGTGTCGGGCTCCGGCCGGCTGCGCCGGAACAGGGCCTTGACCGGCCCGTTGGTGAGCGCCGACTCCAACCCCATCGCGACGGCGAACCGGGCCGCGAACGCCAGGTCGGCGCGCCGGATCGAGACCGCGGCGCCGGTTGCGAACCAGAGCAGGCTGTGGTCGGCGGCGCTCGAGAGCGGGTAGACGAGTCGATCGAGGGCCGGGGACCGGACGCGGTCGAACAGACCGTCGACCCGGGCGTCGAGCTCGGCAACCGTGCGCGCCACGCCGGCTCAGGCCGACGTGGTCGCGAGCGGCAGTGGGGGTTCGATCATGTGGCCGGGCCCGAGCAGCTCGACGGCCTGGAGCGGATCGCCGCCGTACGCGGGGCAGTACGGCTTGTACGCGCACCAGTTGCACAGTGGTCCCGTGCTCGGTCGGAAGTCGTCCTTCGCGCACGCCCGACCGATCGCGGACCACAGCGCGTCGGTCTTGCGCATCACACCGGTGATCGACTGCTCCGACGGCGACGTGATGATCGCCTCGGGCCTCGACAGGTACAGGAGCTGGACGCGTACCGGCCGCTTGCCGAGGGCGTGCTCGACCATGGCCGCGTACATGTGCACGCCCGACAGCCGCTTGAGCTCGTACTTCTCGCCCGGGACCGCGCCCGTCTTGTAGTCGGTGATCACCAGCTCGCCGTCGGCATCGAGCTCGAGGCGGTCGATGATGCCGCGCAGCTGCACCGTGCCGATCGTGGCGGCGAGGCGCAGCTCGAGTCCGATCGGGACGATCGTGGCCGGATCCTCGAGCTCGAAGTACTTGCGCACGAGGACCTCGGCGTCGGCGTGGAAGCCGTCCCACTCGTCGACGGTGAGGTCGAGCTCCGCGAACTCGGGATGCTCGGCGAGCTCGGCGCGGGCTCGGTCGAGGTCGGTGACCGCATGGGCGACGGTGCGTTCCTTGGGGTCGCGCAGCATCAACAGCTCGAGCGCCCGGTGGACGAGGGTGCCCTTGCTGGCCGCGGCCGACGGTGGCTGGGGGAGACGGTCCAGGTAGGAGAAGCGGAACGCGAGGGGGCAGTCCTTGAACGCCGAGAACGACGACGGCGAGAGCCCTCGTGGCATTCCTACTCCCATGTCGTCAGGGTACCCAGGGGGTGCGACCAGGTCGCGGAGCCACCACGCCGGGCGGGGCCGACCGGTAGCCTCCGCCGGTCGTCAAGGAGGCGTGGATGAAGGTCGACGGGGGGATCGGTGCGCTCGCGCCGGGCAGCGGTGGCGGAGGGCTGGCGGCCATCGGCGCCGCGGCGAAGGCACAGGAGGAGCTCGGCTACGACGGGTTGTGGTCGGCCGAGACCAGCCATGATCCGTTCTTCCCGCTGCTCGTGGCCGCCGAGCACACCGAGCGCGTGGAGCTGGGGACCGGCATCGCCGTCGCCTTCGCCCGGTCGCCGATGACGCTCGCCAACACCGCCTGGGACCTCCAGGGGTACTCGGGCGGTCGGTGCATCCTCGGGCTGGGGAGCCAGATCAAGGCCCACATCGAGAAGCGGTTCTCGATGCCGTGGTCCCACCCGGCCGCCCGCATGCGCGAGCTGGTGCTCGCGATGCGCGCGATCTGGGCCAACTGGCAGGACGGCACGCCGCTGAAGTTCGAGGGCGAGTTCTACCGGCACACGCTCATGACGCCGTTCTTCAACCCCGGGCCGATCGAGGCCGGACCCCCGAAGGTCTTCCTCGCCGCGGTCGGGGAGAAGATGACCGAGGTCGCGGGCGAGGTCTGCGACGGCATCATCCTCCACGGCTTCACGACCGAGCGCTACGTCCGCGAGGTCACCCTGCCGGCACTCGCCCGGGGGTGGGAGAAGGCAGGCAAGGGCCGCGCCGACTTCCAGCTGTCCGGACCGCTGTTCGTGGTCACGGGCACGGACGACGAGCAGATGGCGAAGGCCCGCGCCGGCACCAAGCAGCAGATCGCCTTCTACGGTTCCACGCCCGCCTACCGCGGCGTGCTGGAGCTGCACGGGTGGGGAGATCTCCAGCCCGAGCTCAACTCGCTGTCCAAGCAGGGGAAGTGGGTGGAGATGGGAGACCTCATCGACGACGAGATCCTCGAGACCTTCGCCGTCGTCGGCGCGCCGGAGGTGATCGCCTCGGAGCTGAAGGCGCGTTACGGCGACGTCGTCGACCGGCTGTCGTTCTACGCGCCGTACCAGTCCGATCCCGACCGGTGGCGCGGGGTCATCGACGGCCTCAAGGCCGGCTGAGCTCCCCACCGTCGGAGGTCCAACCCGCTCCAACCGACGCGCACAACGGCCCGTCCACCCCCCGTTTTGCGCGCGCAAAACGGGCGGTCCACCCCCCGATTTGCGCGCGCAAAACGGGCTCGGCGGGTCAGGAGCGGGGTGGGGTGGTCGGCAGGCCGATCGTGAGCCATTCGCCGAGACGGCGGGGGGCCTCGGCCAACATGGTCATCGGCGCCTGGCGCCGGGGGAGGCGCACGTGCCGACGGCCCGACCCGATCGCCTCGGCAATCGCGACGGCGACGGTGCGCGGGTCGAGGTCGAAGGACAGTCGGGCGCGTTCGAGGCGGGCGACGGCCTGCTCCGCGGGCGCGTAGGACCGCAGACTGTCCATCATCCCGGTGCGGACGGGTCCGATCTCGACGAGCGTCGGCCGGACCCCGGTGCCCTTGGTCTCCGCCCGCAGTCCCGCGGTGAGCTGGTTCACGCCGGCCTTGGTCGCGCAATACGCGGTCAGGCCGGGTCCGGCCAGCGACCCCCCGATGCTCGAGACGTTCACGATCGCGCCGCGGCCCGCGCCCGACCATGCCCGGGAAGTACCTGGCGACACAGCTCGGCCGTGGCCGTGAGGTTCACCGCGACGATCGTGCGCAGCTCCGCCGCGGTCATCTCCGCGAACGATCCGGTGTGGTCCACCCCCGCGTTGTTCACGAGTACGTCCACGGGACCGGCCTCGGCTTCGACGCGGGCCACGAGACCGTCGAGCGCGTCCGCGTCGCCCAGGTCGCAGGGGAAGGCGTGGAGTCGGTCCGATCCCGATTCGGCGACGATCTTCTCGAGCGCCTCCGCCGAGCGGGCGACGAGCACGACGCGCGTACCACGCTCGTGGAGCTCGTCGACCAGGTCGCGGCCGATGCCGCGACTCGCGCCGGTGACGATCGCCGTGGCGCCCGCGAGCTGCATCGGTACCCTCCGCCGGTGATTGACCCCTGACCGACCGGATCGTACGGTGCGACGGGCGCCGCCACCACGGACCGGGGATCACCATGGACTTCAACGACGTCGACACCATCCTCTCGATCGCGAACCAGGATCCCGACGCGACGGTGCATGCAGTCGGAGCCGAGGTGGATGCCACCTTCACCTGGGACTACGGCAAGGGCCAGCGACCGCAGCTGGAGAAGCTCTACGAGAAGGCCAAGACCGGACAGTGGAACGGCTCCACCGATCTCGACTGGTCGATCGATGTGGACCCCGAGCGGACTGCGGCCGAGCTGGGTGCCCGCGACGCGCGGATGCAGTACGTCCGCTCGATGATGGACGAGCCGGGCTCGCCGGTCGCAAAATGGGGCGAGCGCGAGTTCGTGCGGTACGGCATCGAGAATCTGGCCCACCGCACCAGCCAGTTCCTGCACGGCGAGCAGGGTGCGTTGCTGTGCACCGCGCGGATCGTCGAGACCGTTCCGTGGATCGACGCCAAGTACTACGCGTCCACCCAGGTGATGGACGAGGCGCGCCACGTCGAGGTGTTCGGCCGCTACCTGGACGAGAAGCTCGAGACGCGGTACCCGATGAACGCGCACCTCGGCGCGCTGATCGACGACATCCTCTCGGACTCGCGCTGGGACATCACCTACCTCGGGATGCAGATCATGGTGGAAGGTCTCGCGCTCGCCGCGTTCGGCGCCATGTACCAGACGTCGACCGAACCCCTCCTGCGCAAGCTCCTGCGCTACGTCATGAGCGACGAGGCGCGCCACGTCGCGTTCGGCGTGCTCAGCCTGCAGGAGGCCTACGCCGAGCTCTCCGGCCCGGAGCTGCGGGAGCGTCAGGAGTTCGTGTTCGAGGCCGCCGTCCGGATGCGCGACCGGTTCCTCCACCAGGAGGTCTGGGAGCGCCTCGGCATCGCGCCCCGTGTGATCGTGCCGTACTTCGTTCGCCAGCAGACCGAGGAGGACGTGCTGTTCCAGCGCATGCTCTTCTCCAAGATCGTCCCCAACTGCAAGAAGCTCGGCCTGCTCGACGGCCGCGACCACTGGCTGCGCGACCGCTTCACCGAGCTCGGCGTGATCCAGTACGAGGACCACGCCGACACCGCCGACGAATACGCGGACCTCGCGCTCGACGCCTGACCCCGACCCCCCCCCCGTTTCGGGCGCGCAAATCCGGGGCTCAACCCCTCGTTTTGCGCGCGCAAATCCGGGGCTCAACCCCTCGTTTTGCGCGCGCAAAACGAGGGGTGAGGGGTGGCTCAGTCGGAGCCGGGAACGAGCTCCAGGGCGCCGAGATGCTCGATCGCGGCGACGGACCGTTCGAGCATGGAGCGGGTGAGCGCCGAACCGCGTTCGTCGTCGGAGTCGAGCGTGGACGTCGCGACGATCGGGTACACGAATGCCCACGCCACCGCGAGGCGGTAGTCCTCCCACGCCTGGTCGAACTCGTAGCCGCCGACGCCGTTGGCGTGCAGCTCGTCGAGCCAGATGCGCACGAGCCCTTCCTCGTGCGCCTCACGGTCTTCGACCCGCAGGGACTGGGTCACGAAGTAGGTGAAGTCCTTGATGCCCTTGGCGACCGAGATGAGCTGCCAGTCGACTGCGATCACGGGCAGGGCAGGGTCACCCGTGAAGAACAGGTTGTCGCCGCGCCAGTCGCCGTGGGTCAGCGTCACCGGGGCCTCGCAGAGCCGGTCGCAGAACCAGCGGAACAGGCTCGAGTACCGGGCGCCGAACTCGCGGATCTCATCCGACATCATCGAGCCGTAGGCCTCGAGCGCGACCGGCCAGGCGGCGTCGTAGCTCATGGACACGGCCTCGGGGAACGGCGACTCGTTGAGGGGTCGGACGTACCGACTCGCGAGGAGATCGGGATGCTCCCACCAGGTGGCGTTGAGGCGGGCGAGCGCGCGGACGGCGGTCTCGGCGTCCGCGAGCTCGATGCCACTGATCTGGTCGGCCTGCCGGTGATGACCGACGTCGTCGAGCACGAGCACGAAGTCGTGCGTCTCGTCCTCGAACGCCACGTGATACGACGCCGGCGGCAGGTCACCGCTCGCCGCCGCGAGCTCGCGGTAGAAGCCGCACTCCTTCTGGTACATGTTGAGCACCATCGCGACGAACCGTGACTCCTCGGTCGCGCCGGGCAGCTTCACGACGACGGTGGTCGGGCCCGAGGCGTCGCCGCCGTAGGTGAGCTCGAGCCGGTGGAGCTGGCCGATCAGCCCGACGCCGACCCCCACCGGGCGGTGGACCACCGCAGTGACCGGCCGGCCGAGCGCCTCGCTCAGGTACGCCGGGGTCAGGTCCTCGATCGTGGTCACCCCGCTCATCGGTCTCCCCTGTCCACGGCCGCTCAGGTTGCGAACTCGAGCATGGAGCGTACGGCACGCGCCGGATCCTCGAGTGGGCCGAAGTGGCCGCGCTCGGTCCAGACCTCCAGCGTCGCGTGCGGTAGGCGCTCGGCGAGTTGCGCCGCGAAGGGTGGGGAGATCGCGTCGGTGGTCGCACCGCAGACCAGGAGCGTGCGCGCGGCGACGTCCGGCAACCGCGCGAAGAGGCCGTTCGCGGCGCCCATCATGTAGATCGCGGCTTCGGACTCGGGCCGGCACTTCAGCTCGACGGTCCCGTCGGGCAGATCGCGCATCCCGTGGTCCACGTAGGCGTGCAACGCGCGGTCGTCGAGGGTGTCGAGTGGGGGCCGCGCCCGGTAGGAGTCGTAGGCGTCGTCCCGGCTGGGCCAGATGCCGCGACGCTTCCTGGCCGTCACCGACATCGGGTTGTCCGGGTCCACCGGCAGCGGCTCCTCGGACGGGAAGACGATCGGCTCGAACCCCCAGATCGTGCGGAGCGCGTCGTGGTCGCGCATGGACACCATGAGCAGCGCCGCCGCCCCCTTCGAGTGGCCCGCCGCGAGCAGACGCGGCTCGGCGCGCAGGTCGAGGTGGTCGAGCACTGCGTCGGCGTCGTCGGCGAACTCCTCCCAGGAGTAGCGCCCGTCGGGGGAGGCATCCGAGTCGCCGTGACCGCGGAAGTCGAACGACCACACGCGCCGCCCGCGGGCGACGAGCCCCTCGGCGACGGGCTGCCACACCACTCCGTGGAACCCCGTCGGATGCGCGAGCAGGACCGGGTCCCCGGAGCCGCCCCAGTCGTGGACGGCGAGCGAGAGTCCCGAGGGGGCGGTGAAGGAGTGCGACGTGCGCGTCACGTCAGATCGGGCTCGCGGCCTGCTCGCCGCGCTCGGCGGCGTGGTCCTCGATCGCCTTGGCGATCGCGCCCGCGGCGCGCCCGACGAACTCGCCGCCGCTGCCCGTGACCCAGTCGCACGACGCCTGGATCGGGTCGAGCTGGCCGGTGAAGTGCGGCATCACGTACTGGGCGAAGAGCTCGTAGGACCGGAGCTTCGCCGCCGGCGCGGCCCAGTCGTGGTCGAACAGGAGGTAGGCACCGAACCCGCCGTTGCTGGCGTCGACCAGCTCGCGGATCCGCGCGACCGCGTCCTCGGGCGTGCCGATGACCGCGAACCCGCTCCGCGGTTGTTCTCGACGATCTCGGCCGGGGTGTCGCCCTGGACCGGACCGGCGGGCAGCACGTGGGTGAAGTAGCGAGAGAACTGCGCGATCCCGTGCTCGACCTCGCGTTCGGCCTGCTCGCGCGTCTCGGCGAGGTGCATCGGGCCGACGAGGCGCCACTTGGTGCGGTCCGCGGGGTGTCCGCTCTCGTCGCCGAGCTGGCGCCACAGGTCCCAGTGGTGCGCAAGGAGATCCATCCCCTGCTTGGCCGTCGCCGCCACCGAGAGCATCCCGATCCCGTGCCTGCCTGCGGCGCGGGCACCCGTCGGCGAGAACGACGCCGCGACCGCGATGTCGAAGCAGGGGTCGCTGTAGGGGCGGAGTTGGAGCCGCGCGTCGCGCAACGTGAACCAGTCGCACTCGTAGGTCACGGTCTCGCCGTGGAGCAACTGCATCATCACGTCGAGCGCCTCCTCCATCCGCGGGCGCTGGGTGTCGGGCGGGATCCCGAGCATGTGCGCGTCGGATGTCAGCTGGCCGGGGCCGACGCCGAGCATCGTGCGGCCGCGCGTGAGGTGATCGAGGAGCACCATGCGATCGGCGAGCATGAGCGGGTGGTGGTACGGCAACGAGCTGACCCCGGTGCCGAGCCGAATGTGCTTCGTTCGTTCGGCGGCGATGCCGAGGAACACCTCGGGTGAGGCGATGATCTCGTAGCCCGCGGAGTGGTGTTCGCCGACCCAGGCCTCGTCGAAGCCGAGCCGGTCCAGGTGCACGATGAGGTCGAGGTCGCGCTCGAGGGCGAGGGTGGGGTTCTGCCCGACCGGGTGGAACGGTGCCATGAAGGTTCCGAAGCGCATGGTCGGCTATCCGACCCGTGACGCGTGGCTGCGGTCAAGTCGGGCGGGGCGGTGATCCTGCTCCAGCGTGCGGCGCGCTCAGCTGCAGGTCGGCGCGCCCGGAGGGACACCGGTCCAGGGCTCGGGCACGCTGGGCTGTCGGCGCTTCTCGCAGGCCTGCTGACGCAACAGATCGGCGAGCAGCGCCTGTGTCCCCGCGTACGCCGGGTTGTCGTAGAGGTTCTGCAACTCGGTGGGATCGGCACTGATGTTGTACATCTCGAACTCGTCGGGCTCTGGCGTGTTCCTCACGGTCTGGGTGACCGACACCTCGTACGTGCCCGGTGGCCGGTCGACCGAGAGCTGGCTGTTGACGATGTCCTTCGCGCAGCCGGGATCACCGGGAGAGCTCCAGTACTGCGGGTTCTCGTAGAACCGCGTGAACCGCCACAGCGATCCGTCGAGGTAGGTCAGGACGCTCTCGACGTTGTTGGGCTGGACGACCGAGTCGTACGGGAAGCCGTACCAGTTGTCCTGGTCGAGGCCGTCGCTGATCTCGTCCTCCGTGTAGAAGTAGACCGGGTCCTGGACCTCGTTCGGCGGTGTGCTCCCGAGCACCAGCCCGCTCAGATCGCGCCCGACGAGCGGCTGCGCGTCGGTGAACTTGGTCATCGTCGCGCGGAGTGGTTCCTCTTCGAGCCCGGCCAGACCGAGCAGCGTCGGGAGGAGGTCGACGTGGGTCACCAGCGAGCTCGTCTCCTTCCCCTCGGGGAACAGCTTGGGGTTCGAGATCGTCAGTGGGATGTGGATCGACTCCTGGTAGGACTGGTGCCACTTCTCGTGCATGTCGCCGTGGGCACTGAGCAGCTCGCCGTGGTCCGACCAGAACACCACGATCGTGTCCTCGAAGAACCGGGAGTGCCGAAGCGCGGAGTAGACCCTCCACATCTCGTCGTCGACGTTGCGCATGAGCTGGTAGTAGATGCGCAGATACCGCGGGATGTCCGGGATCCCCGTGAGGAACTCGTGGTACGCATTCCGGTAGCTCTTCTGTGCCGTGGGCAGCGCGTCGAGGCTCTGCGTGAGCGACGGCACGAATGCCGTGTCGTCGAACAGATGGTTCGGGACCTCGGGACCCACGTCGAACTGGAAGTCGGGGAGTGGCGTGCACGTGGACTGCATCCCCTGGGCGATTCTCGAGGCGACCCACGATGCGGTGCCGACCGTCGCGATGTCGTGGGGGTTCACGAACGACGCGATGAGGAACCACGGTCGATCGTCTGCGTGGTTCGCGTCGAGCTCGTGGATGATCTGGATCGCCTCGTCGGCATAGATCGTGTCGCGGCCCGACGGCGACAGGGGGTTGGTCTTCGGGGCAGAGGACCCGCTGTTGAACGGGTTCGCGCCGTGCGGCTCCGGTCCGATCCACCCGTCCCAGCCGAACGGCTCGAGCAGGTTCTGCTCCAGGTAGAGCCGTTCGCGCTCCCGGTCGGGGATGCCGGTGTCGGGATCGAAGCTCAACAACCCGGTCTTCGTGCCGGGCTCGATGGGGGTGTAGTTGGACGCGAAGTGGCCCTTGCCCTTGTAGATCGTGCGGTATCCGCCGGCACGGAAGTAGTTGCCGATCGTGGGGACGGTGTACTGGGTGAGCCAGAAGACGTCGGGATCGAAGTCCCGCTTCGCCGCGCCCACCGTCTGGGTGTTGCCGTGCAGGCTCGGATACTGGCCCGTGTAGATCGTCGTCCGGGCCGGCATGCATGCCGCGGTGCTGCAGTAGAACTGCGTGAAGTTCATCCCGTGTGCCGTCAGGGCGTTCTGCGTGCGCAGGTAGGCCCGGCGGAAGGCTCTGGTCTGCGCCGATTCGTAGACGGGCGGGAAACGGTTCTGGTCACAGCTGAGGAAGAGGATGTTCGGCCGCCGCCTCCCCCGACCTCGCCGACCCCTCGTGTCGCCGAACGCGCCGTGTGCGGAGGCCGCGTGCGTCATCAGCGTCGGGCCCACCGCCGCTGCCGCGGCCCCGACCGCACCCGCCTGGAGCACCCGCCGCCGAGAGACCCCGCGACCTCGGTCCTCACCGCTGGCTTCGGCGGCTCGACCGCCCCCTGCGTCGGATCGGTGATCGTCCTCGTGTTCGGACGTCTCGTCGGACATCGGTCGCACCCCCCGGTGGCTCCACGACGGCTCGTCCCGGGAGACGGCATCACCGCGTCGTCTCGCTGCGCCCGGCACGTGCCCTTACGTGGTCGGGTCTACCTGGGCTCGAAACCGGGGTCAACGTTTCGTCACGCGATGCGCGCATCTCCGCGCCCGAGCGCAGGACCCCGCGGGCCGATCCCGGCCCAGCACGACTCGCGTTCGACCGCTACGGCAGCTGTGCGTCGATCCAGCGATCGAGCGCGGGACCGCTCTCGAAGCTGGTGATCAGCGCGTAGCGCGCTTCCGTGCCCGGGTGGACCACGACGTGCCAGAGCCGTTGCGTGTCGACGACGAACCGCGCGCCGCGGTGCAACGGCACGCGGGTCTCGGTCGCGGGATCGGGCAGCCCGTCCTCGTCGCACTCCATGAGCAGCATGTACGAGTCGGGGTTGTCGGTCAGCTCGAGCCACGAGCGCACGACCCAACCGTCGGTGGGCGGGTTGTAGCGGTTGTTGTCGTCGCGGTGGAACGACGGGATCGACGTCTCGCGGTCCTGCGGCTCGAGCTTGATCGTGCGGACACGTCCGAAGTTGGCGCCGACGCTCTCGACGTAGGTGGCGATGGTCGGGCAGCGCAACGCGTTCGACGTGAAGATCGCGTTCTTGTCGGGCCGCTCGTCGCCGTCGTTCCAGAAGCCGCGGCAGTCGAGCTTGCCGTCGGCGGTCGCGATCGGCGCGAAGTTGGTGTCGCCGCCGCTCTTCCAGTCCATGTACTCGAGGCCCAGGAACTCCGCGTCGGGCACGGTGAACGGCGCGTCGCTCAGGCGGACCCAGCCGTGCTCGGCCATCGCGGCCGGGCGGGGGTGGGGCGTGCGCAGCGGGATCGGCACCGACCAGTGGTCCCGATTGGGCCACCAACCCTCCGGCGTGGGTGTCGCGGCTGGGGACGTGTGGAGCGAGGAGGTCACGGCGGAAAGTCTACGGACGGCGTCGCGCGATGCCAGGTCCCGGCGCGATCCGGCCCGAAGTTGTGACGGAGGTCCCGAATCCGGACAACGCGGCCATGACCTGCCGATACGGGTCCAGGCCGGCCCGGTGCACCGGGAGCTCTCCGGTCGCAACGGCGATCTGGTCGGTCGCGAGGCGGAACCGGAGCGCGCGGGCGAGGAGTGGCCGGGTGAGTCGGCGCGGTTCCACCACGTCGAGAAGATCCGGTGCTGCACCCGACCACAGGAGCGCATCCGCGACGACGACGGCGCTGCAGTAGGCGGTGGACCGGAAGCCGGGCGCGATGTCGAGCACGACCAGGGCGCCGGCCGGGTCACGGAACAGGTTGGTCGCGAGGTCGACGTGCACGAGCTGCGGCGCGGTCGGATCGGGTCGGCACCACCGCGCGAGATCGGCGTCGATCTCCGCGGGCTCGCCGGCCAGCGCGACCGGTTCCTCGTCGAACGCGTGCCGTTCCCCGCGTGCCCAACGGTGCCGGCGCGCGTCGAGCATTGACCGCGGGGGCGCGATGTCCGACGTCACGTGGTGGAACCGTCGGCCCGCGTCGACCACCGCGGCCCAGTCCGGTGCAAGAGGTTGGAGACCCGCCACGAACTCGTTGGCGATCCAGCCGTCGACGACCCAGCGACCGTCGGCGGCAGCGCGCGGTCGTGCCCAACCGACGTCGTCGTCGGGCTCGAGCCCCGAGAACACGTGCTGCACCCAGTCGGCCTCGGCGACGTCGGCGACCGGCTTGACCACCGTGTCGCCGACGCGGTGCACGCCGCTGACACCGCCGGGGAGCAGCTCCGACGGACCACCCAGGCCGAACGCCTCGCGGACCGCCCGGGGGATCACGGGCGGGGCCGCGCCGCTGCGCCGCTGCGAGCACGGCGCGGCGCGGCGAGGTTCGCGTACTCGCACACGCGCGACCGCGTCTCGCGGGGATCGACGATGTCCTCGACGAGGAACACCTCGGCGGTCTTGAACGGATCACGCGGCGCGGCCGAGCCGGGTCTCGATCTCGGCGCGCAGCGCGTCCGGGTCGTCGGACGCCTCCAGCTGCGCCTTGTACGCGGCCTCGATGCCGCCTTCCAGCGGCAGGGATCCCCATTCACCCGACGGCCACGCGAAGCGGTGCGACAGGCGCGCTCGCGTTCTGGTGCGCCGCGCCGGCGACGCCGTAGACCTTGCGCACGATCACCGAGCACCACGGCACGGTCGCCTGGTAGATCGCCGCGAGCGCCCGGGCGCCGTGGCGGATCGTCGCCTGCTGCTCGCTCTCGGTACCGATCACGAAACCGGGGTTGTCCACCAGGTGGACGACGGGCAGCCGGAACGTCTCGGCGAGATCCACGAAGCGCTCGACCTTGCGGCTGGCGTCGGCGGTCCACCCTCCCGCGTAGTGGTACGGATCGTTGGCGAGGATCGCGACGGGCCAGCCGTCGAGCCGCGCGAGCCCTGTCACCGCCGAGCGGCCCCACGTGCGGCCGATCTCGAAGAAGCTCGTCGCGCCCGACGCGTCGCGGTCGACCACCGCGTCGACGATGGTGCGCACGTTGTACACGCGGCGACGCTCGCGGGGGATCGCGTGCAGCAGCGACTCGTCGGCCCGGTCGGGGTCGTCGGTGGGCTCGGCGCGGGGTGGCAGCTCGTCGACGCTGCTCGGCAGGTAGGAGAGGAAGGTGCGGGCGCGGGCGAACGCCTCGTGCTCGGTCGCGACCTCGTCGTCGACCGCGCCGTTGCGCGTGTGGATGTGGCTGCCGCCGAGCGTCTCCTTGTCGACCTCCTCGATGCCGAGCCGGTTCACGACCGGCGGTCCCGCGACGAACAGCTGGCTCGTGCCCTGCACCATGAGGCTGTAGTGGCTCGTCACGACCCGCGCCGCGCCCAGGCCGGCCACGGACCCGAGACAGAGGCTCACGACCGGCACGCGTCCGAGGTTGGCGACGACCCATTCCCAGCCGGGGTTGAACGGCACGAACGAGCGCCGCTCGGTCTCGAGCGTCTTCACGCTGCCGCCGCCGCCCGAACCGTCCACGAGCCGGACGATCGGCAGGCCGTCGTCGTGGGCCATGCGTTCGGCCATGACCTGCTTCTGGAAGATCGCGGCGTCGGCCGCGCCGCCCCGCACCGTGAAGTCGTCGCCGCCGACCACGACGGGACGCTCGCCGATGCGGCCGCGTCCCATCACGAAGTTGGCGGGCATGACGTCGGTCACGGTGCCGTGGTCGTCTCTCGTCGCCCGGCCGGTGAGCACGCCCACCTCTCGGAACGTCCCCGGGTCGAGGAGCGCGTCGATGCGCTCGCGCACCGTGAGCTTGCCCTGGGCATGATGCCGCTCGACCTTCTCGGGCCCGCCCATCTGGGCGGCGAAGGCCCGCCGGCGGGCCAGCTCGTCGAGCTCCGGTCGCCAGGGTCCGAGGCGGTCCGCGTCGTCGGTCACCGGGCGGAAGCTACCGCTCGCGTCGGCGTGCGGCCCACGCTTCGGCCCGGGCGGTGATCTCGGCGATGACGGGCGACTTCGCTTGCGCGTAGTCGTTCATGTCGTCCCACTCTCGCGTCGCGAGCTGCCGCTTCGTCGCGGCGTAGCGCTCGCGGTCCTCCGCGCTCACGCGGAGCCAGTCGCGGAACAGAAGGTGACGCGCCTCGTCGTCGGGGTCGGCCCAGAGGTGGACGTGCACGTCGTGCGCGGGTGTGCGCAGCATCCGGTGGCCGGGCTCGCGCACGCGCAGCTCGTAGCCCGCGGCCTCGAGCGCGGGCACCGCGGCGTCGAGGTCGGTCACGCTCACCTGGATGTCCACGATGGGCTTCGCGGCAAGCCCGGGAACGCTGGTGGAGCCGACGTGCTCGATCCTGGCGGCCTGGGGAACGGCCGCCGCGATGCGCGAACGCTCCGCCGCGAACCGGACGGGCCACGCCGGGTCGGCGTCGACGATGACCACGGGCCGCCGCTCTCGCCCGCCGATCAGCTCCTGCGCATCCGGGTCCCGGGGCATGCGGACGACGGTAAACGTTCGCGCGGTCTGCGGTGAGCGTCCCGTGAGGAGCGACGAGATGAGAAGCTCGCAGCGTTGGACCGGCCGGGGACCTCGACGAGTTCTCCCGCCGGGAGGAGGGGCGGGTGCTCGCGCTCGCCGTCGCGTGCTGCGGTGACCGGGCCGCGGCCGGAGGACCTGGTGCAGGACGCGTTCCTCGGCCGGCGATCGACCCGGGCGCCGGAGCGCTGTAGGGTCTTCGACCGAACCGGGAGGCCAGCTTGGCAACGGTCACGGTCTTCGTCGACGACGCGGTGCAGGGACACGTGCCGCAGGTCTGCGTCCGAACGGGGGAGCCGGCCGACGGCCTGCACCGTATCCACACCGCGATCGGCGGCAGCTCGGGCTGGCTCTGGCTGCTCGTCTTCTTCGGCCCGGTCGGCTGGCTGGTGCTGCTCGTCGCGCTCGCGTTCGCGGGTTCGGCGCGTGACCTGCTCGTCCGGCTTCCGTACTCGTACGACGCGATCCGCCTCGAACGAAGTCAGCTCCGCGCCGCGGTCGGCGCCGGCGTCGCGCTGGTCGTCAGCTTCGTCGGGATCTTGATCGTGTTGGCGGGTCCGACGCCCCGTTCGCACGTCCGCGAGACGATCCTCGCCGTCCTGGTCACGGCGACCGTCGCGGCGGTGCTCGCGACGTTCGCGCTGGGTCTGCGGTATTCCCTGCGTCGTCCAGCCATCGAGCTCGACGCCTCGGGCCGCTGGGTCACGCTCCGGCGAGTGGACACCGAGTTCGCCGCCGCCGTGGAAGCGTCTGCAGCGCGTGCGGACCACGTCCCACGGGGGCTGACCCCCGGAGCAAGCGAACGCAGTGGTGTCAGATCGGGAGTGAGCCGGTGGCCGACGCGGTGGTGCCGGTGTCCTTGTACGCGGCGATGGCACGCTCCGCGGTGCGCATGAGGTGGATCTCGTCGGCGCCGTCGGCGAAGCGGGCCCAGCGAGCGTGCTGGAACATGTTCGCGAGGGGCGTGTCGGTGGAGTAGCCGAGCGCACCGTGCACCTGGATGGCACGGTCGATGATGCGGTTGAGCGCGTTGGCCACGAAGTGCTTGGTCATCGACACCTCGGACTTGAAGTCCTCCTTGCGGTCGATCTTGTACGCCGCGTGCAGCACCATCAGCTTCGCCTGGTACAGCTCGATCGTGGACTCCGCGATCATCCACTGGATGCCCTGCTTCTCGGCGAGGAGCGACCCGTGCGAGAACCGGTTGAGCGACCGGTCCACCATCATGTCGAGCGCCATCTCGGCCTGGGCGATCCAACGCATGCAGTGCGCGAGCCGCGCCGGCCCGAGCCGGTACTGGCCGAGCAGGTGACCCTGGCCGCGACCGCCGAGCATCTGGTCGTTGTGCACGCGTAGGTCCTCGATGACGATCTCCGAGTGCCCGGTCGACCCGTGCATGGTCTCGACCTCACGTACGTCGTTCCAACCATCGTGGGGGAGATCGATGATGAACGCGGAGTTGGCGGCCTGCTTGATCTCGGGCTGGTCCTCGGTGCGGCACACGAGGATCGCGAAGCTCGCGCCGCGGGCACCGCTGATGAACCACTTGTGGCCGTTGATCACCCACTCGTCGCCGTCCTGGTACCCGTGGGTGCGGATCAGCGTCGGGTCCGAGCCGGCGACCTCGGGCTCGGTCATCGCGAAGCACGACCGTGCGCGGCCCTCGCAGAGCGGGCGGAGGTACTTCTCCTTCTGCTCGTCGGTGCCCCAGTGCAGGAGGGTGTGCATGTTGCCCTCGTCCGGTGCCTGGGCGTTGATGGCATACGGTCCGAAGCCCGACTTCGCGGCCTCCGCCTGCACCATCGCGAGCTCCACGTGGCCGAGCCCCATGCCGCCCCACTCCGCCGGCATGTGCGGGAGCCAGAGCCCGCGCTTCTGCGCCTCGGTCCGCATCTCGATGATGCCTTCGATCAACGACTTGCGGTCTCCCGCTTCGCGGATGCGGACCTCGGCGGGCTTCACGACGTCGTCGACGAACTCGCGAGTGCGCTCGCGGATCGCCTCGAGCTCGGGAGAGAGGGAGAAATCGATGCTCATGCGCCGCAGCGTGCCCGGCGTTTGACCGAACGGTCAAACGCCCCGCAGGATGCGCGACATGCGTGCAGCCGTGGCCCGTCGGGGCGAGATGGTGGTGGACGACGTCGCCGATCCGACGCCCGGTGCGGGTGAGGCGTTGATCGCGGTCACCGCGTGCGGGATCTGCGGCTCCGACCTGCACACCTTGCGCCACGCCCACTCGATGCTGGCGCTGGCGTCGATGACCGGAGCCGAGGACGCGTTCGACCCGGATGCCGACTTCGTGATGGGACACGAGTTCTGCGGCGAGGTGCTCGAGCTGGGCGACGGGACCGAGGGGCTCCCGGCGAAGGTGGGTGACCTCGTGGT
This sequence comes from uncultured Acidimicrobiia bacterium, assembly GCA_963752335.1. Taxonomy (GTDB): domain Bacteria; phylum Actinomycetota; class Acidimicrobiia; order IMCC26256; family JAENVU01; genus JAENVU01. The sequence continues at coordinate 357,351 of CAVVXW010000004.1, forward strand.
GAGCATGCCGATGGCGTTCACGCCGACGGGCGTCGAGCTGCTCGGATTCTCGAACCACTACCCGGGTGCGTTCGCGGAGCGCATGCTGCTCACCGCGGGGATGTGCCTGCCCGTGCCGAACGGGCTGGACGCGCGTCTCGCGTCGCTCACCGAGCCGGTGGCGGTTGCGGTGCACGCGGTCAACAAGTCGGAGCTGGCGCCGGGCGACGGCGCCCTCGTCCTCGGCGCGGGGCCGATCGGGCTCGCGTTGATCGCGGTGCTGAAGGGTCGCGGCGCGGCGCCGATCGTCGCGAGCGACTTCTCTCCCCGTCGACGCGAGCTCGCGATGGCGATGGGCGCGGACGTCGTGGTGAACCCGGGCGTCGAGACCGCGATGGACGGGTGGACGCGCACGGCCGGCACGGCGACGCCCGTCGTCTTCGAGGCGATCGGTGTGCCCGGCATCCTCGACGACATCTGCCGCTCGGTGCCGCCGCAGACGCGCATCACGGTGGTCGGGGTCTGCATGGAGACCGACTCCTTCCTGCCGCTCGTCGCGGTCGCGAAGGAGCTGCGGTTCCAGTTCGTCATCTACTACGACCCCACCGAGTTCGCCGACACCTTGCGGCAGCTCGCGGAGGGCGAGATCGACCCGTCGCCGCTCGTGACCGGGACCGTCGGCATCGACGGCGTCCCCGATGCGTTCGCCGTCCTCGGCCATCCCGAGGGTCACGCCAAGGTGCTCGTCGAGCCCGGCTCCGGCGCCGCGATCACCCCCGTCTGATCCCGTTCCGGCGTCAGTTGCACCTCGTCGGCGATGGGTGAGTGACGCAAGAACGGTCGAGGTTCAGACGTCGGGGCCCAGCCACGGGAGGCGCGGGGTCATCGTTGCGACGAGCAGGCGGCGCAGGGTGTCGCGTCCGGCGCGGTCGAGCGGGGCGAGGAAGTCCCGTTCGGCGGCGGAGACGGCTGCGACGGCCGACGCGTGCACCTTCCGGCCCCTGGGGGTGATGAGCACCCGGTGGCGGCGGCGATCGTCGGCGTCCCGCTCCCGCCGCACGAGTCTGCGGTCCTCGAGCTCGTCGACCAGCCCCACGATGATCGTCGGGATCGAGGCCGAGGCGGGCGCTCAACATCTGCTGGGAGAGGTGCTCGTCCCCGCTGGTGAACGTGAGCACCAGCAGCTGCCGTCCGGTGAGGCCGAGCGACTCGAGCGCGTCGTCGATCACCGCGTGGAACTGCGTCCCGGCCTTCAGCAGCAGGTAGCCGGCCGAGGTGAGCAACGGATCGACGTCGGCCATCTGCGAAATGCTATCCGTGCTTGATCATCGAAAGTTTCGATGATCTAGAATCTCCAGCATGACGAGACTCGGACTCCAGATCCCCAACTTCACCTACCCGCCGAACGACCAGCCGCTCTTCGAGCGCGTCGCGGCCGTCGCCGTCGCCGGCGAGGAGGCCGGCTTCGACACCGTGTTCGTGATGGACCACTTCTTCCAGTTGCCGCTCATCGGTCCGCCGGAGCTCGAGATGTTCGAGGCCTACACCCTCCTCGGTGCTCTCGCGGCTCGCACGCAGACGGCCCGGCTCGGGACCCTGGTCACCGGGGTCACGTACCGCAATCCGTCGCTGCTCGCGAAGGCCGTGACCGCGCTGGACGTGATCTCGAACGGCCGCGCGCTGCTGGGCATCGGCGCGGCGTGGTTCGACGTGGAGCACGAGGCGCTCGGCTTCCGCTTCCCACCCGTCGCCGAGCGGTTCGAGCGGCTCGAGGAGGCACTGCAGATCTGCCGCGGGATGTTCACCCAGCACCAGACCACCGTCGCGGGCACCCACTACTCGGTGACGAACGCGTGGAACTCACCTGCACCGGTCTCGCCCGGCGGTCCGCCGATCCTCGTGGGCGGGACGGGCGAGCGGAAGACCGCGCGGCTCGCGGTTCGGTACGCGGACGACTGGAACTGCAACGCGCCGTTCGTCGATCTCCCGCGCAAGGTCGATGCGTTGCATCGCCATCTCGCGGACCTGGGCCGCTCGCGCGAGGACATCTCGATGACATGCCTCGCGTCGATCGTCGTCGGCGAGACCCACGAGGAGGCGGCGGAGAAGTTGGCGGCCATGCTGCGTGCCCGGGGCGTCGACGACCCGATGCCCATGATCGAGGACGCGGCCGTGCGCAACCAGGTGCTGCCCCGACTGTTCTTCGGCGGTCCGGACGAGGTCGTGGAGCAGGTGCAGGCAACCGTCGCGCTCGGCCTGGACGGCGTGGTCGTGAACATGCCGAGTGACGGCCACGACCCCGACGCGGTGGCCCTGGCCGGCCGGACCCTGACCAGAGCGCTCGCCTGAGCGCCCTGCTCCCAATCCCGGCGCGCAAAACGGGCAGTGGAGCCCCTGATTTGGGCGCGCAAAACGGGCAGTGGAGCCTCTGATTTGGGCGCGCAAAACGGGCAGTGGAGCCTCTGATTTGGGCGCGCAAAAACGGGGGGGGGGTGGGTCAGGGGGTGTACGCGCCGGGGGAGGCGAGCATGTGGCGGCGCCAGCGGTCGGGGGTCGCGAGGATGGCGCGGGGGTAGTCCTCGAACATCCAGCGACCGAAGTTGCGCCGGGTCCAGGCCGAGATGCCGACGGTCCGCAGCGCCACCTCCGCGCCCGCGGGGTGGGCGAGGATGCGCTGGAGTCGCGCGGCCAGGCGCAGGTCGCGTCCCAGGGCACGCTCCACCGAATCGCGGTAGCGGAGCTCGACGGTGCGGGGACCGCCGCCGGCGAGCGCGGCTTCGGCCGCGAGGACACCGGTCTCGAGCGCCTGGGCGATGCCCTCACCGGTCATCGGGTCCACGACGCCGGCCGCGTCGCCGGTGAAGAGCACCCGTCCCGTCGAGAGGCGGTCGGGGTCGAGGTGACTCGGGATCGGCCACGCCCGGTGCGGAGCCTCGGGCTCGGCACGCGGTCCGAGCACGTCGCGCAACTCGTGGTTCGCGAGCACGATGCGCCAGGTCCTCGCGAGCAGCTTGCCCGTGAGTCCCGGGCGACGGAGCACGCCGAAGCCGACGTTCGCCCGGTTGCCGGGCAGCGGGAACACCCACGCGTACCCGGGGAGCAGCTCCTTGAGGAACAGCACCCAGATCTTGAGGTCGTCGACGCGTCGGAAGTACTGACGGAACGCCATCCACTCCCCGCGGATCGGTGGCTCGTCACCGGCGAGCAGATGACGCGTCGTGGAGTACTGGCCGTCGGCCGCGATGGCGACGGCACCCTGCAGGATCCGACCGTCCTCCAACGTGAGCTCCACGCCGTCGTCCGAGGGCTTGATGCCGGTCAGCGCCTGCCCCTCCAGGACGTCGACCCCCTCGACCCGCGCCCGGTGCACGAGGGCGGCGTCGAGATCCCGCCGACGCATGACCCGCGCGTGCTCGCCTTCCTCGGGGAGGGGAATACCGATGCGCCGGCCGAGGGGTGTCACGAGCGCGGCGTGCTGGACGCGCACGGAGTCCTCGAGCTCGGTGAGCGGCACGCCGAGGTGCTCGAGCCAGCGCAGCGCGCCGGTGGTGAGTCCGTCGCCGCACGTCTTGTCGCGTGGGAACGTGGCGCGGTCGACCATCACGACCCGGCGTCCCGCACGCGCCGCGGTGATCCCGGCCGCGCTCCCGGCAGGGCCGGCGCCGATGACGAGAACGTCGGCGTCGCTGCGTGCACCCATCCATCGGACGGTACCCGGCCGGTAGGGTGCCAACCCTCATGGCGGTCATAAATGCGGCAGCGCTCCGCAAGACGTTCGGATCGCGCGTCGGCGTCGCCGGACTCGACCTCGAGGTCCCCGAGGGTGGGGTGTTCGGTTTCCTCGGACCGAACGGATCGGGGAAGACGACGACCATCCGGATGCTGCTCGGTCTCATCCGCCCGAGTGGCGGCACCGCGTCGGTACTGGGAGTCGCGCCCGGTCCCGCGATGTACGCCGTCATGCCGCGGATCGGCACCATCGTCGAGAGTCCCGCGCTGTTCCCGTACCTCACCGGTCGTCGCAACCTCGAGCTCCTCGGCCGCATCCAGGGGATCGGGCCGACGTCCGTCGGACACGTGTTGGCGCGCGTCGGGCTCGAGGCGCGCGCCGACGATCGCGTGGCCAAGTACTCCCTCGGGATGAAGCAGCGCCTGGCGCTCGCCGCGGCGCTCCTCAAGGATCCGGCGCTCCTCATCCTGGACGAGCCGGCGAACGGTCTCGACCCGCAGGGCATGAAGGAGCTGCGCGATCTCGTGAAGTCGCTCGGTGCGGAGGGGCGGACCGTCTTCGTGTCGAGCCACCTTCTCTCCGAGATCCAGCTCATGTGCGACCGGGTGGCGATCGTCCAGGGCGGCGTCCGCATCACCCAGGGCACGGTCGAGGAGGTGCTCGCGCTCGGACGCCCGACCGGACTGGTCATCCGGGTCGCCGACCCGGTCGCCGCCGCGAGCGTGCTGGCCGAGGCAGGCATCGGCGCGGGGCCGACAGAGTCCGCGGATCGGCTCCGGGTGGACCTGCCCCACGACGCCGGCGCCCGCGTCACCGAAGTGCTCGCCCGCGCCGGCCTCTACCTCTCCGAGCTGGTGCCGGACGAGGTGGACCTCGAGACGGTCTTCCTCGAGCTCACGCGACGCGGGCCGCAGATCCCGTGACGTTCCGTGCGTTGTTCGGTTCCGAGCTCCGTCGGCTCACCGCCCGCCGGGTCGTGCCGTGGAGCCTCGCGGTGGCGTCGCTCCTCGCGGTGGTCGTCGTGGTGATCAACACGCTGCGCAGCACCGGGACGGGATTCGGTGACCACACCATGTACCTGCGCAAGATCTGGCTCGAGGGTCCCGACGGCGTGCGCGAGACCGCGCTCCTCGCAGATCGGGGGCTACCTGATGGTCCTGGCGGTCGGGCTCGCGGCGACGGCGATCGGTGGCGACTACCGCGCCGGGACGGTCGGCACGCTGTTGACCTGGGAGCCGCGGCGGCGTCCGGCTGATCGCGGCGCGACTCCTCGCCGTGGTCGTGGTGACCGTCGGTGTGTATCTGGTGGTGACCGGCGTGTTCGTCGCAGGCTGGACCCTCGGTGCCGAGTGGCGGGGATCGACGGCGGGGACCGGTCCGAGCTTCTGGTCGAACATCGTCTGGGTGGTCGTCCGTTCCGCCGTCGGCGTCGCCCTCCTCGCCATGATCACCGCCGGACTGGCCCTCGTCACCCGCGGGACGGTCGGCGCGCTGGTCATCTGGATCGGCTACGTCATCGGCGTGGAGGGGATCCTCGCGAACCGGATCCCGAAGCTGCGGCCGTCGCTGCTGATCGAGAACCTCGCCCCGTTCCTCGAGGGCCGGACGCTCCGGACGCGGTTCCAGGGCGCGGGGACCGGCGCCGACATCGTGATCCACCCGGGCACGGCGCTCGTGTACCTGGTGGTCGTCGTCGCCGTCGTCGTGGCGATCGGGGTCGTGGCCTTCCGCACCCGCGACGTCACCTGATCTGTCGGGCTGCGCTCGCCTCGGGGGTGCCCCTCGGCGGCCCTTCGGGCCTGCTCCACGCCTGCTCCACGCCTGCTCGCCCTCCACTGCGTTGCGGGCTCGGGTCGTCGCTCCGCTTCGACATCTCCTCGGGCGAGGGGACAGAATCTCGCCCGTTCCGAGGAGCCCGCCGACCGTTGGCGCGTTCCGAGACGTCTGGGAGCGACCTGTATGAACGTCGTCGTCTGCGTGAAGCAGATCCCCGACCCGGCCGTGCCGGGTGAGCTGGACAGCGACCACACGCTGAAGCGTGAGGGCAAGCTGATCCTCGACGAGTCCGACAGCTACGGCGTCGAGATGGCGCTCCAGCTCGTCGACAAGGCCGGTGGCGGCGAGGTCACGCTGATCTCGATGGCCCCGAACAGCGAGGTCTCCGGACTCCGGACGGCGCTGGCCATGGGTGCGGCGAAGGCGATCCTGGTCTCCGACGGCGCGCTCGCCGGTGCCGATGCCCTCACGACGGCCAAGGTGCTCGCTCGGTGCGTCGCGCGTGCGGGCGACGTGGGCCTGGTGCTCACCGCCACGGAGTCCACCGACGGCTACACCGGCACGATCCCCGCGCAGGTCGCGGAGCTCCTCGGGTGGCCGTCGCTCACCTTCGCCAAGGAAGTGCACATCGAGGGCGACACTGTCAAGATCCAACGCCAGACGGAGGCCGGATACGACGTCGTCGAGGCTTCGCTCCCCGCAGTGGTGAGCGTGACCGCGGGCGTGGTGGAACCGCGCTACCCGAGCTTCAAGGGGATCATGGCCGCCAAGTCCAAGCCGGTCGACGAGGTGACCGCGCACGATCTCGACCTGAGCGACGGCGCGATCGCCGCACGCCAGACGATCACCTCGGTGACCGCCGCCCCGGCGCGTGAGGCGGGCGAGAAGATCGAGGACGACGGCGAGACCTTCCAACGGATCGTCGAGTTCCTCGACGGGCTCAAGGTCATCTGAGAGGGAACGACATGAAGATCTGGGTGTACGCAGAGTCCGAGGGTGACAAGCCCACCACCGCCACGCTCGAGCTGGTGACCAAGGCCCGTGAGCTCGGCGACGTCGAGTGCGTGTACGTCGGGCCCGAGGCCTCGACCGTCGCTCCGGCCCTCGGCGAGTACGGGGCCGCCAAGGTGTACGTGGTCGACGCCGGTGAGAGCCTGGCCGGTGTGATGGGGGCTGCGGCGATCGCCGACCTCGTCGAGGCCGAGAGTCCCGACCTGATCCTGTTCGCGCAGACCTACGACGGCCGTGACGCGATCGCCCGCTTGTCGGTCAAGCTCGACCGTACGGTGCTCACGAACGGCATGTCGCTCTCGGTCGACGGCGACACGATCATCGTCGGTACCGCGATCTTCGGTGGCAACACCCTGGTCGACACCAAGTTCGACGGACCGAAGCCCGGCCTCGCCGCGATCCGGCCCAAGTCCTTCGTCGCCGAGCCGGGCGGTGCCGGTGCGGCCGAGGTCGTCGACGTCGGCACCCCCGACGCCGGCCGGGCCGCGGAGGCGAAGATTCTCGAGCGCCACGTGGAGGAACGCGAGGGCCCCAAGCTGGAAGAGGCGACGGTGGTCGTCTCGGGTGGTCGGGGCATCGGCGCGGCGGAGAACTACGAGCCGCTCGTCGACGAGCTCGCCAAGCTCCTCGGGGGTGCGTCGGGCGCGTCGCGCGCGATCGTCGACGCGGGATGGGTGCCGTACTCGAAGCAGGTCGGCCAGACCGGCAAGACGGTCAAGCCGAAGGTGTACATCGCGCTCGGGATCAGCGGCGCGACCCAGCACATGGTGGGCATGAAGGGCTCGGACAACATCATCGCCGTGAACAAGGACGGTGAGGCGCCGATCTTCTCGGTGGCCGATCTCGGGATCGTCGGCGACGTCCACAAGGTCGTGCCGAAGCTCATCGAGGCGCTGAAGGCCCGCGCGTAGATCCGGGTCAGGTCGTGCTGCTCGTCGGCGGCAGCCCGGCGGGACCGAGCGTCGCGGCGTTGACCTTCCAGTCCTTGCCGGATTTCACCAGCACCATCGTCAGCTGACCACCGGGCCGGTCGAAGACACATCCCTTCGACGCGGGGGTGCCCTTGATCGCCGAGCACCCGCCGAAGGTGAGGCCCTGGACCTCGTTGCTCGACAGCTTGAGCAGTGCGGCCTTGCCGGCCGGGGTCGACAGCGTGGTGATCCGGGCGGTGTTGTGGGACTCGAGCGCCGTCTGGACCTCGTGCGCGACCTTGTACGCCGGCTGGCCGGCGTCGTTCGACTTGGTCAGCTTGTAGACGACGAACGCGCCGCCCGCGAGGACCAGCACCACCGCGACGACGATCGCGCCGATCACGGCTGGGGAACGACGGGACGACGTCGCGGGGGGCGAGGTGGGTTCGGTGGTCATGACCGGGGAGATTAGGGGTCGGCGCGGCGTCAGTCACGCAGGTCGACGACGACCGGGGCATGGTCCGACGGTTGCTTGCCCTTCCGGGCGTTGCGGTCGACGAGCGCCCAGCTGACCCGATCGGCCACCGGCGGGGTGGCGAGGACGAGGTCGATGCGCATGCCGCGGCCCTGGTGGAAGTCGCCGCCGCGATAGTCCCAGTAGCTGAAGAGCCGCTCCTGGTCGTAGACCCGGCGGAACGTGTCGACGAGGCCCCAGCGCTCGAGCCGGCGGATCGCGGCCCGCTCGGGTTCGGTCACGTGGGTGGCGCCGGCGAAGGCCTTCATCGACCACACGTCACGGTCGTCGGGGGCGACGTTGAAGTCGCCCATCACCACCAGGGGATCGGCCGGCGTGAAGCCGGCCTCGAGCCACTCGGCCAGACGGTCGAACCACGCCAGCTTGCGGTCGTAGAACTCGCTCGGGACCTCACGACCGTTCGGGACGTACACGCTGGTGACCCGGATGCCGCCGCAGGTCGCGGCCAGCATTCGGGCGTCGGCCGCGTACGGATCGTCGACGCCCTCGCCGAAGCCGCTCTGCGGATCCTGGATCCCGACGCGGGAGAGGATCGCCACCCCGTTCCACTGGTTGTGACCGTGGTGAACGCTCTCGTACCCGAGCGCCGAGAAGGTCAGCGCGGGGAAGCTCTCGTCCGCGAGCTTCGTCTCCTGGAGGCAGAGCACGTCGGGCTCGGCGTAGCCGATCCACTCCTCGACGCGCGGGAGACGGGCCTTCAGCGAGTTGACGTTCCAGGTGGCGATGCGCACGAGCTGCCTTTCAGCGACCGAGTTCGGCGTAGTCGGGATTGGCGACCGCGAGCTTCGCACGCACGGACGCCCGGACCACGCGGAGCACGTCGCCCGCGCCGGCGTCGTCGGCGTCGCCCGCGCGGATGGCGGCGGCGAGTGCCGTGTGTAGGTCTCGCACCGAGCCGTCGCGCCCCGTGAGGTCGCGGAGGCGAGCGAGCTCGGCGTCGTGCTGGGCCGGACCGAGCGCGAGCTCGCGCTCGACCATGGCGAGGATCCGTGCGGCGACTCGGGCGTGGAACCCGACCCGACCGTCGACCGCCATGACGTCGCGCTCGAGGTACTCGCGGACCGCCTCGACGAGCTCGGACGCGGTCGGGCGGTCGTGCATGCTCCGGAAGGTGGCCGGGTCGGACCCCCCGGACGGCGCGGTCGCCGCGGCGGCGTCGCCGTCCGCCCCACCGTCCGGGTCGATCAGGTCGAGGAGGTCCCACTCGTTCTCGGCGACACGCCGGCCGAGGGCGGCCAGCTCGACCGAGCGGACGAGCCGCTGGAGGTGCGAGAAGGTCTGTATCTCGCAGATCACGCCCCACTTCAGCGTCCCGAAGACCTCCCAGAAGTCGAGGTGCGCGGGTGCGACCGTCCGTCCCGACGCCGCGGCATACGCCGCGAGCAGCTCGTCGGCGGTGCCGAACCCGCCGGCCCGCCGGTCCACGTTCCCGAAGCGCCAGGACCGCACGCAGAACCAGCCCAGGTCCTCGACGGGATCGCCGACGTGCGCCAGCTCCCAGTCGAGCACGGCGCGCAGGCCCTCGGGGCCGACCATGAGGTTGCCGTTGCGGAGGTCGCCGTGGACGAGCGCAGGCTCGGTCGACGGGAGGCCCGGGGCCCGGTCGGCGAGCCACCGGAGTCCGAGCTCGAAGGCCGGGTGCGGCTCGCCGAGCGCGTCGACCATCCCGCGGAATTGCCGGATCAGCGTCGCCGCGTCCTGCTGGGGGAGGTGCGGCAGCGATCGCACGGGGATCGCGTGGATGGCCGCCGCGGCTTCGGCGTACTGGCGCACGATCACGTCGCGGGCACCAGCGAACTCGGGATCGCGGAGCAGCTTGCGGGGGATCGTCTCGCCCTCGATCCGCGTCATGACGAACCCGGCGCCGAGCGCGTCGTCGTCGTCGAGGAGGAATCGGGTCTCGGGAACCGCGACCCCGCCCGATGCCGCGGCGCGCAGGAGCTCGAACTCCGTCGACCGGTCCGTGCCACCGACGTTCGCGCCCGGATCGCGGCGAAGGACCAGCGGGTCGACGCTGCCGTCGGGCCGGGTCACGTCGAAGGACCACGTCTCGCGGGACGCTCCGCCGCTGAGTCGGCGCAGCCCGTCGACCGTGACCCCGGCGCCGAGGTGGCGTGTGCACACGCGTGCGAGATGCTCGCCGGACACTGCCTCCACGTGCGCACGCTAGCGGGACGGGCGCGGCCGCCGAATCGATCGGTACCCTCGTCGTGTGAGCTGGTACACGGAGCGGGTGCTGCCCCACATCGTCGATCTCACGTGCGGTGGCAAGCGGATGCAGCCGGTGCGCCGGCCCGCGCTCGCGGGCCTCACCGGCACCGTCGTGGAGATTGGGTTCGGCAGTGGTTCGAACGTGCCGCTCTACCCACCGGAGGTCGAGCGGGTGCTCGCGGTCGAGCCGTCGACGCTCGCCCGCAGGCTTGCCGAGAAGCGGATGGCGGGCCTCCAGCACCCGCCGATCGAGTTCGTGGGACTCGACGGCGCGTCGCTGCCGATCGAGGACGCGAGCGTCGACGCCGTGCTGTCCACCTTCACGCTCTGCACCATCGAGCGCATCGACGCGGCGATGGCCGAGATCCGGCGGGTGCTGCGCCCCGGGGGCGCGCTGCACTTCGTGGAGCACGGCCGGAGCGAGGATCCCAAGGTCTTCGCCCGCCAGCAGCGGTTCGAGCCCGTGCAGCGCCGGATCGCCGGCGGGTGTCGCCTGACCCGGGATCCCGCCGAGCTGGCGACCGCGGCCGGGCTCGACGTGGTCGAGTTGTCCCGCTTCACCCTCCAGGGACCCCGGATCCTGACGACGATGTCGAGCGGGCGGGCACTCCGGACCGACTGAGCCCCGGCAGTCGGGCCCGCCTGGAATCTCCTCAGGCCACAGGTCACACTGGTCGATCCCAGATCGGAACCTCCGAGCCTGGGAGACTGATCATCTTGTTCTCACGCGCATCTGCCCTTCTCGGCACCGCGTGGGCCCGCCGACCTGCGACCTCCTCCTCGAGTGGTCTCGCGCGGCTGGCCCCGGACGCCGACTCGGATCTCCTGCTCTCCACGATCGACCGTGACGGCGGCCTCGTCGTCGAACGGCTGCTCGACGGCGCCACCGTCGAGCGCATCGACGCCGAGCTCGCGCCCTCGGTCGCGTCGCGTCGGCCCGGGTTCCGCGACGGCTTCGACGACAGCTTCTACGGCACGAACACGATCCGAGTGCAGGGGATCGCGGCCAAGAGCCGTACCTTCGTCGACGAGTACCTGCTGCACCCGACCCTCCTCGAGATCGCCGACCGCGTGTTGCTCCCGTACTGCGGCGACTACTGGATGAGTCAGTCCGAGACGATCTTCATCGGGCCGGGCAACGAGCGCCAGGCGTTGCACCGTGACGACCTCAACTGGAACCTCGCGGCGCAGCTGCGGGTGCCGCTCCAGATCTCGGTGCTCGTCGCGCTCGGCGACTACGACGCGGAGGTCGGCGCGACGCATGTCGTCCCCGGGAGTCATCGCTGGCCGCTCGACGCACCGTTCGACGCGTCGATGTCCCGGCAGGTCGAGCTCGAGCCGGGCGACGCGCTCGTGTACGTCGGCAGCCTCCTGCACGGCGGCGGCGCCAACCGCACGACCGGTCGCTGGCGCAAGGCGCTCTACCTCTCCTACCTCGTCGGTTGGTTGACGCCCGAGGAGGCCGTCCCACTCGGGATCGGCCCGGAGCTCGCGCGGGCGCTCCCGACGCGTGCGCGTCAACTCCTCGGCTTCGCCGGGCTCCCCGAGCGCGCCGCCGCCGACGATCCCGCCGAGGCTGCCCTCGCGCTCTGGCAGCTCGACGCCGACGCCCCGCTCATCAGCGACGCCACCTTCCGCAACCGCTGACCCTCTCGCGGTGCGCGCCCGGAACCGGGCCCCCCGTCGTTTTGCGCGCGCGAAATCGAGAGGTCCACCCCCCGTTTTGCGCGCGCAAAACGGGGAGTGCACTGCCAGATTTCCGCGCGCAAAGCGGGGGGGGGGGTGGGGGATTCCGCGCGTGGGTTGGAGCTCAGGCGGCGCCGACGGGTTCGCCGTCGACGATCTGATCGAGGTACTCCGAGAGGCCGTACCCGGTCCGGCCGTCCCAGTGCCACTCCGTCATCCCCTCGGAGATGCGGGTGACGAGCGACTCCCCTTCGGGTGACTCGCGACGGTTCCGCAGGGGGATGAGGCTGAGCACGGACCCGGTGATCTCGTACTCGCGGTCGCCCACGCCGGCGGTGATGCGCATCTCCTGGTGGTAGACGTCGTCACCGGTCCAGTCGGTGTCGATGGACGCGCGGTCGATGTGGGTGTACTTCCCGTCCTCGAGGGCCATGCCGCCGATGCGCTGCTTGCCGTCGCGCGACGCGACGATCGACACCACGAAGCCGGCGTCCTCGCCGAAGTTGATCGTGAGCCAGCGGTACCACCACGGCGCCTGCCAGTAGCGCGGCCCCCACGAGTGGTCCCGCAGGCCGAAGCCGTCGACGGCCCATTCCTCCTCGCCGACGCGGATCACGCCCCGCGCACCGACGTGCTGTTCGTAGTGACCGCGAGCGAAGCCGCCCGAGAGATCCTCCGTGAGGGGGGTGCCGTCGTCGTTGACCGGCTCGCCGCCGTACATCGGCGCGATGCCGCGGTAGTCGAGTTCCACGTGACAATCGACCCACGGGTTCTCGGTGAAGGCCTTCCGCGGGTTCGCCATCTGCAACGGCTCGTCGAGGAGGGCGACCTTGCCCGAGTACGCGGTCCGGAGCGACTCGAAGGGCGTGACGACCTCGAAGCGCATCCCACCGGCGTCGAAGGCGTCGTTGTGGGAGATCTCGGGCCGCCCGAACATGAACCCGACGCGTCCGTCCGGGAGGTACAGGCACGTGGTCATCTCGGCGTACCCCTCGTTGGCGCGGTTGCCGAGGCGGAGGAAGCCGCCGACACGCTCGTCGGGGTCGTACACGTTGAAGTACATGCTCTCGTTGAAGTTCGAGGCGTCCTCGAGCGGGTGGAGGTACTCGTCCTGGGGATCCAACTTGATCTTCACGCCGCGCATTCTTGCCCCGATGGGCACGCACGCGCTCGAATGCGCCGCGACACCGCACCGAACCGGAGGAAGCATGGAGATCACCGAGATCGCGACCGGTCTGGAGTTCCCGGAGGGACCGGTGTGGATGCCCGACGGCACCCTGCTCTGCGTCGAGCTCAAGGGACGCACCGTGCGGCGCGTGCACCCGGACGGGCGGACCGAGATCGTCGCCACCCCGGGGGGCAGCCCGAACGGTCTCGCCATCGGGCCCGACGGCGCCGCGTACGTCTGCAACAGCGGCGGGTGGGGCTTCGACGAGGTCATGGGCATGACGGTCCCGAGGACCGTGCAACCCGACGACTACACCGGCGGCCGGATCGAGCGGGTCGACCTCGACACCGGCGAGGTGAGCGTGCTCTACACCGAGTGCGACGGCATCGAGCTCGTCGGCCCGAACGACCTCGTGTTCGACGCCGCGGGTGGGATGTGGTTCACCGACCACGGCAAGCAGCGCGGCAGGGTCCAGACCCTGGGAGCCGTCTACTACGCGGCACCCGACGGCTCCTCCATCCGTCAGGCGATCTTCCCGCTCGACTCCCCGAACGGCATCGGGCTCTCACCCGCGGCGGACCGCCTGTACGTCGCGGAGACCCACACCGGCCGCGTCTTCTGGTGGCCGATCGAATCGCCCGGCGTCCTCGCGCCGGCAGGTCCGGTCGGGAATGGCGGGACGCTGCTCGCGGGCCTGCCCGGGATGCAGCTGCTGGACTCCCTCGGCGTCGACGCCGAGGGCCACGTCGTCGTGGGGACGATCTTCAACGGCGGCCTCACCGTGATCGCACCGGACGCGGACGGTTCGGGCATCGCGGGCGTGGAGCACGTCCCGCTGCCCGACCTGCTCGTGACCAACGTGTGCTTCGGTGGTGCAGACCTGTCGACGGCGTTCGTGACCATGTCCGGCACCGGCAAGCTCGTGTCGATGCCGTGGCCGCGCCCCGGCCTCGCCCTGAGCTTCTGACGCGGCGTTCGGATCTGACGACGCGATCGAGGCCCGCATAACGTGCCGCGCCGTCGTCGAAGCGAGGAGCGCACCGTGTCGGGACCGTTGTCGGGAATCAAGGTCGTGGAGATCGCGGGCATCGGACCCGGACCGTTCGCGGCGATGATGCTCGCCGACATGGGTGCGGACGTGATCCGCGTCGACCGGGCTCAGTCGGTGTCCGGCGCCTTCGACCGCCCGAACCTCGAGGTCCTCAACCGGGGCCGCCGCTCGATCGGCGTCGACCTGAAGCACCCCGAAGGCGTCGAGACGGTGCTGCGCCTGGTGGAGCAGGCCGATGCGCTCCTCGAGGGGTTCCGCCCGGGTGTCGCCGACCGCCTCGGTATCGGTCCCGACGCCTGTCTCGGTCGCAACCCGCGTCTCGTGTACGGACGCATGACGGGGTGGGGCCAGGAAGGTCCGTACGCGCAGGCGGCGGGCCACGACATCAACTACATCGCGCTCGGGGGCGCGCTCGGTCACTTCGGCCGGGCCGGGGGGAAGCCGACGCCGCCGATCAACATCGTGGGCGACTTCGGCGGCGGCGGAATGCTCATGGCGTTCGGCATCGCGTGCGCGCTCGTCGAGGCCGGACGCAGCGGCACCGGCCAGGTGATCGACGCCGCGATGGTCGACGGCTCCGCGATCCTCATGGCCATGATGTGGGGATTCCGGGCGCTCGGCGTCTGGGGCCCGTTCGGCACCAACGTCCTCGACACCGGTGCGCCGTTCTACGACACGTACGAGACCGCCGACGGCGGGTTCATCTCACTGGGCTCGCTCGAGCCGCAGTTCTACGCGGAGCTGGTCGAGCGGCTCGGGCTCGGCGACGACGTCGCGCTCGGTGACCAGATGAACCAGTCCACGTGGCCCGACCTGCGCGAGCGCTTCACGGTGCTCTTCAAGTCGCGGACCCGCGACGAGTGGTGTGACGTGCTGGAGGGGACCGACGTCTGCTTCGCTCCTGTGCTCACGATGGACGAGGCCGCCGACCACCCGCACCTGCAGGCACGCAGCACGATCGTCGAGGACCACGGTGTCCTCCAACCCGCGCCCGCGCCCAGGTTCAGCCGGACCCCCGGCGCAATCCAGCGCCCGCCGGCGTGGCCGGGTCAGCACACCGACGAGGTGCTCGCGGACTGGGGCTTTCGCGCCGATGAGGTGGACGCCCTCCGCGCCGGCGGCGCCGTGCGCTGAGCTGAGCCGGTCGCGGCGGATCGCGTCGCTAGTCCGCGCGCCGTTGCGCGGCCACGGCGTCCCGAACCGAAGCCGGGATGCGATCCGCCGAAGGGGATCCCGCCCGCGCCGCGCGACGGCGACCTGGGACTGGGTCCGGATCCGTTCCGCGCGCTCCTCGATCGTGGGTGGTTGCAGGCCCCGGCGCGGACGACCGGAGGCCGTCGGCGCCGCGGGGCCCGGACCCGAGCGGCGTGACTTGGGTGGGAGGAGGTCGCCGAAGCCGAAGCCCGGATACCTCCCGACCGGTGCGACCGCCGGCGCGGTGACCGTCTCGGTCGTCCCGGTCGCCCCGTTCGCCACATCCACCTCCGCCTCCGCCTGGGTGACCAGGGGCGCGGGGAGGCGTCGGATCGGTGCGGATGCGACCGGCTCGATCGTCGTCGCCACCGCGGCCGCGGCCCGGGCGGCGGCCGGTACGCGCGACGCCCGGCCGGTCTCCCTGGGCTTCGCCGCGGCGAGACCGCGGATCCCGGCGAGGAACGCGACCAGCGTCGAGGCCATGACCACCATCCAGCGTGCGATGGGGTTGCCCGCGTCGGTGCCCGCGGCGAAGAGATGGATCGACGCCAGGACGTAGAGCGGGAACGAGAGCACGTGGACCCGACGCCACCACTTCTTCGGGAACCGGCGGCCGAGCAACGACGTGACCTCGATCGCGACCAGCAGGTACATGGAGACGATGCCCCACGCGATCGCGACGGGATGCCACGGGCTGTGCATGGGGACGAGCAGGTCCTGCCACGCCCAGTGCGTGAACCCGTCGAGGGGGAGGACCCCCACGTGGATCGCGACGAACACCACCGCCAGACCTCCGAGGTGACGGTGCAGGTCGAGGACCCACGCGGGTGCGGTGCTCTTGGCGAGCGTCTTGTTCGTGATGAACAGGCCCCAGAGCACCGCGATGGCGAGGAGCGCCCACGCGACGAACCCGGAGGCGCGCGTGACGTACCACCAGGTCTTCGGATCGAGATCCATCGGGCTCAGCTCCCGCTGGTCTTCGGCGGCGAGGTCGGAGGCGGCGGGGGCGGGCTGGTCGGTGGGGGCGTCGGCGCCGCGGTTGCGGGCGGTGACGTGGGCGCCGGGGTCGGGGCCGCCGCCGGTGCTGCCGGGGCGGACGGCGCGGAGCCGGCTCCGGAGGGTGGGCCGGCCGCCGGCGGCGATCCGGCGCTGCTCCCCGCGCTGGTCCCTGCACCACCGGCGGGGGTCGCGCCCGCGCCGCCGAGCGCGGTCGTCCCCGCGGCCGCGGCCGGGGTCGGAGGCGCGCCCGCGGCCGGCATTCCGTCGGGGGTCGTCGCGGCTGCGGCCGCACCGGTCCCGGTGGATGACCCGGTGGGTGTCACCGCGGACGCGGATTCCGACGAGGACACGGCCGACGCCGCGCTGCTCGCGGGCGCGCCGGACGCGAGCACCGCGACGATGATGAAGGTGGCGGTGGTGCTCAATCCGGTGGCGAGCACCCGGCTCGCCGCCGCCGGCCGGGAACGCCTAGTCGCCCTCGCCGTGCGCATGGCAGTACTCCTCGCGTGCGTGCTTGTAGGCCTCGGACATCCCGTCGTCGCTCCCGGAGCAGTTGAACGGCGGGGCGGTGGTCGGCGTGGTGGTCGGGGCGGGTGACGTGGGCGACGGCGGCGTCGGTGAGGGCGACGGGCTCTCGGTGTGGGTCCCGCGGCTCGGGTCGCTGGAGCTCTGGTTGCCGCCGCTCGATCCGGACCCGCCGCCTGCCGCCGCGCCACCGCTCGCCGCCGCGAACCATGCCGCGGCGCCGGTCGTCCCCGGCGCGGCGGTGCCGGTCTTCTGGTTCTCGGCCGCCACCGCGAGCATCAGCGTGACGAGGGGGTCCTGTCCGGCGGGCGGTGTCGCCGTCGCCGGCGCCGATGGCGCGCTCGTCGCGGGGGTGGTGGCCGCGCCGGCGGTATCCGACGGGGCGGGTCCGGCCGTGGTGGCGGCCATCGCGACGGCGCCACTGATGAGGCTGGCGGTCAGGGTCAGGCTGGCAGCAAGAGCGGATCGACTCGGCACGGCATCAGAACCTCGGGACGGGACCGGGTGACCATGCAGATATCGGCAGCGCACGAAGTTTCACTGAACTCGCGCAACCTCAAATTCGCTGCAAATCCCCACCGTTGGGAGGGGCCGTCCGACTCAGCCGTCGTCAGGGGGGAGGCCGCGCTCGAGCGTCGCCAGCCGCGCGCCCGTCGTCGCGGCGTCCGGTCCGGTGACCGTCACGTGCCCCACCTTGCGGCCGGGGCGGAGCGATTTGCCGTACCGGTGGAGATGGACGCCCGGGATCTGGAGCACTGCCGCCGGGTCCGGCAGCGCGCCGATGCAGTTGCGCATGACGCTGGGCGCCCGGAGCGTCGTGTCGCCGAGGGGCCAGCCGAGCACCGCCCGGACGTGGTTCTCGAACTGACTCGTGACCGCACCCTCGATCGTCCAGTGCCCCGAGTTGTGCACGCGTGGTGCCATCTCGTTCGCGAGCAGGGTGTCGCCGACCTGGAACAGCTCGAGCGCGACGACACCGACGTAGTCGAAGTGCTCGACGAGCGCCCGGACGTAGTCGTCGGCGGTCCGCTGCAACGCGGGCGTGACCCCGGGCGCAGGGGCGGTCGACGTGCGCAGGATGCCGTCCCGGTGCTCGTTCGCGGTGAGCGGCCAGGTCCGGAGGTCACCGTCCGCGCCCCTGACGGCGAGGATCGAGAGCTCGCGCTCGAACGGGACCCGTCGTTCCAGGATCAGCGGCGTTCCGCCCGTCAGCGCCGCGAAGGCCGCGGGAACGTCCGCCGGGTCGTCGACGCCGTACTGTCCCTTGCCGTCGTAGCCCCCGCGTCGCGTCTTGAGGATCGCCGGCATCCCGACGTCGCGGGTCGCGCCCGCGAGATCGGCCTCGCTCTCGACCGGCGCGAAATCGGCGACGGGGATCCCCAACTCGGTGAACGCCGTCTTCTCGAGCATCCGGTCCTGGGACACCGCGAGTGCCTCGATCGACGGGCGGACGACGAAGCCGTCCGCCGCGAGCGCGCGCACGGTGCTCGCGGGAACGCCCTCCCACTCGTAGGTGACGACCTCGGTTCCCGCGGCCGTGGCGCGCGCGGCATCGACGTCGTCGAGATCGCCCACGACGAGCGTGCTCGCGGCACCCGCGGGCGCTCCGGTCGCGGGATCGAGTGTGCGGACCTCGACCCCGAGCGCGACTGCGGCCAGCGCGAGCATCCGGCCGAGCTGGCCGCCTCCGAGGACGGCGAGACGAGTGGTCGGTGTGCCCGGCGCGTTCACGGCCTCAGGCCGTCAACTGCAGGGTCGGTCGCATCGGATAGCCGTCGAGCCGGGCGACGACGCGGCTCCAGAAGCCGTCGCGATCGTGCTGGTACCGCAGGACGTCCTGCTGGTAGGTCTCGAGGGTCTTCGCGGCCGGACGCTTGGCGTCGAACGCGGCGAGCGTGACCTGCAACGGCTGGTTCGCCCCGAGTCGGGCCGTGTGCGCGAGGGCGGTCGCCCGGGCCGCGAGCGCCTCGAGCTGATTCGCGCTCTCGACCTGGACCTCGGCGTCGGTCCCGGTGCGCACGACCGTCCACCGGTCGAGCGCTCTGGTGAGCTGGCGCGTCACCGCGCGATCGCCGGCGCCCGCGGCCTTCAGGCCGTCCACGACGCCGCGCAGCGCGGCATACCGCTGGTCCAGCGGTGCGACGAGAGGCTTCCACGACGTGTCGAGCGCGTCGGCGTGGTCCCGGAGTGTCGGGCGCACGGTCACGACCAGCACGACGAGGCCGGCGACGACCAGCACGACGATCGCGACGAGGAGGCGACGAACACGGTCCATGGCCGGACCCACGTTAGGAGGCGGGGCCCGGGGGAGGGCGTACCCACCGTCCGAGCCGGTAGCCTCGGCGCGATGGCTCCCCACCGAGCCGTGGTCGTGGCGATCCTCGCCGCCGCCTCGCTCGGGGGGTGGTGGCTCGGTCGCTCCGAGCCCGGTGCCCACCCCGACTCCCGGACACCCGGTGCGGTCCGGCTCGCGGCGACCGTCACCGAGGCCGTCGACGGCGACACCGTCCACGTCCAGACGGCCGCCGGCCCGGACACGGTCCGGCTGCTCGGGATCAACACGCCCGAGACCCATCATCCGACCAAGCCGGTCGAGTGCTTCGGGCCGGAGGCATCGGACTTCACGGCCCGGGAGCTGACCGGCCGTTCGGTCACGCTCGAGCTGGACGTCGAGCACCGCGACGTCTACGGCCGGTTGCTCGCGTACATCTTCGTGGACGGCCGGGACTTCAACGAGGAGCTGCTCGCCGCGGGTACGCACGGTTGCTGATCATCCCGCCCAACGGCGCGCACGGCCGGTCGATGCTCGAGACCGAGCTCGCGGCTCGCCGGGCGCGACGGGGACTGTGGTCCGCGTGCTGAGCCTCCCCGACGAGCGTCAGGCGAGCGACGCGACCATCTCGTCGGTGACCTCCGGCCCGCACTCGGGGTGGAGGTAGACCGCCGCGGAGCATCAGCTCGCCGTGGTAGGTCGTGGGCAGGACGAAGAGACGCTGGTCGCGCAGCATCGCGTCGGACCAGCGCTGGTAGTCGGCAGGCCCCCATCCGTGTCGGCGGAAGACCACGACCGTGAGTCGCGGATCCAGCGCGACCTCGAGGTGGTCCGCCGCGTCGATACGCGCCGCCGCGTCCCGGGTGATCGCCAGCGTCCGCTCGACCGCCGCCGCGTACGCATCGGTGCCGTGCACCGCGAGGGAGAACCAGAACGGGAGGCCCCGCACGCGCCGGGTCAGGTGGTACGCGTAGTCGGCGGGGTCCCAGTTCTCCTGGGCGCGGATGGGGTCGAGGTACGGCGCGTGCTGCGAGTGCGCGCGGCGCGCGGTGGCCGGGTCGCGGTAGAGCAGCGCCGCGCAGTCGAACGGTGCGAACAGCCACTTGTGCGGATCGACCACGAAGGAATCGGCGTGCTCGATGCCGCGGTAGCGGTCCCGGATGCTCGGCGCCGCCAGCCCCGCGAGCCCGTAGGCGCCGTCGACGTGGAGCCACAGCTCCCGTTCGTGCGCCACCGCGGCGACGCCGGCGAGATCGTCGATCGTCCCGGTGTTCGTGGTCCCGGCGGTCGCGACCACCGCGCAGAGATCGCCGGCGTCGGGGTGCTCGGAGAGCACCCCCCGGAGTGCATCTCCCGTGAGCCGGTCGTCGGGGCCGGTCGGCACGACGATCGGCTCGAGGTCCATGATCCGCAGCGTGTTGATCAACGAGCTGTGGGCCTGGTCCGACAGTGCGACGCGCCACCGGTCCGGCCGCGGGCGCCGCTCCGACGCCGCGGAGCGCGCCGCCACGAGGGCAGAGAGATTTCCGGCGGAGCCCCCCGAGACGAAGCAGCCGCCCGCCTCCGGCGGGTAGCCGGCGAGATCGGCGATCCAGCGCAGGGCCTGGTTCTCCGCGTAGATCGCGCCGGAGGCCTCCAGCCAGTCCGAGCCGCAGATCGCCGATGAGGAGACGACGACGTCGAAGAGCTGGCTCGCCTTGGTGGGTGCCACCGGGATGAAGCTCAGGAAGCGCGTGCTGTCGGCGGAGATGCAGGAGGGTGCGAGCGTCTCGGCGAACCACGCGACGACCGTCTCGGGGTCGTGGCCCTGCGCGTCGATCGTCGGGCCGACCGCGTCGGTGAGCTCGGCGAGCGTGCGCGGTTGGTCGAGCGGGACGTCCTCCATCCGCAGCCGGTCGATCGCGTAGTCGAAGCAGAGCCGGGCGATCTTCTCGGTGTTCTCGTCGAAGCGGTGCACTCCGGCGACGGTACTCGTCGTCCGTCAGCCCGACGTGACCGCGTGACGGCCCACGATCTCGAGCACCGCGGCGCCGTAGCGCTCGACCTTCACCGGTCCGATTCCGGACACGTCGAGCAGGTCGGTCGGGCTCGCCGGTCGGGCGCGGGTCAGGGCGCGCAGCGTCTTGTTGTCGAAGACCACGTACGCGGGAACGGCCGCCGCGCGGGCGAGGTCCCGACGCCACTCGACGAGCGCGTCGTAGAGCGGACGCTCGTCGGGCGCCAGCTCCTGGTCGGCGAGCCCGGTCAGGCGGTCGCGCGCGGCGCGGGCGCCGCGCCGGTTGACGTCCCGGTCCGCAGGCGGCTCGGTGGCCCCGGCGATCGCACGCTCGACCTCGCCGAGATACGGGCTCGCCGTCCGCGTGCTGGTGCGCGACCCGCGATCGCGTCGGGACGCCCAGGACAGATGGAGGGAGCGCTCGGCCCGGCTCAGCGCGACGTAGAGGAGCCGGCGCTCCTCGGCGAGCGCATCGTGGTCGCCCTGGGCGTGCGAGATGGGTACGAGACCGCGCTCGAGGCCGGCGACGAACACCGTGTCCCACTCCAGGCCCTTGGCCCGGTGGAACGTGAGCAGCTCGACGGCGTCGGCGCTGACCCCGCCGTCGTCGGGGCCGCGGAGCGAGGTGGCGAGGTAGTCGGAGAACTCCGCGACGGTCCCGCGCCCGCTCGCGACGGCGAGGTACTCGTGACCGAGCGCGACGATCGCCTCGCGGTGGGTGCGCTGCTCCTCGGAGGCCTCGGCCGCGTCGGTCACGAGATCCGTCAGGTGGTCGGTGAAGTCCCGGCCCGGCGCCGCGGCACTGATCTTCTCGAGCGTGCGCAGGGCCTGCTGGACCTCCGGGCGGTCGAGGAAGGCCCGATCCCCGCGGACGCGCGCCGGGATGCCGGCTCGCCGGAATGCCTCCTCGAACGCGGCCGACTGCGCGTTGACGCGGTACAGCACCGCCATTGCGGACCACGGGCGGTCGCCGGTGTGCGCGTCGCGCAGCCGTTGGGCGATCCCGCGCGCCTCGGCGTCGCCGTCGGGGTAGGTGGTCACCGTCGGCGCGGGTCCGGGGGAGCCCGCCGCCTCGACCTCCGCCCGCCCCATGGAGGGCAGCACCACGCGGGCCGCGTGCACGATCTCGGGCGTCGAGCGGTAGTTGCGATCCAGCCTCACGGTGGTGCCGCCGGGAAAGTGCTCGGCGAACCGGGTGAGATAGTCCGGATCGGCGCCCGCGAAGGAGTAGATCGCCTGATCCGGATCGCCGACCACGCAGAGGTCGTCCCGCTCGCCCAGCCACGCGCGCAGCAGGCGGAGCTGGGCGCGGCTCACGTCCTGGAACTCGTCGACGAAGAGATGGCGGAACCGCCAGCGCTGGGTCGCGGCGAACTCCGGCTCCTGCTCCATCGCCTGCGCACTCCGACGCACCAGATCGTCGAAGTCGACGACGTGCCGCTTGCGCTTCTCGTCCTGGTATCCGCGGTAGATCGTCGCGACGCGGTCGGCGCCGAGCGACGGGCTCCGCCCCGCGCGCGTCGCCGCCTCGGCGTAGTGCCCGGGTCCGATCAGCCGCGCCTGGGCCCATTCGATCTCGCCCGCGGCCTCCATGACCGCGATCGTGAGCTCGGGGCCGCGCCGCCCGCCGACGATCGGCGCCAGAACGCGAGCCTTGCGATCCAGCAGCGCGGGCATGGCGGTGCCGCGCTGCTCGTGGAGCGCTCGCAGCTGCGCGAGCGCGACCGCGTGGAACGTGCCCGCGGTGAGCCCGTCGCGCACGCCGAGCCGTCGGAGGCGCAGGCGGAGCTCACCCGCGGCCTTCCGGGTGAACGTGAGCGCGAGCACGTGACCGGGGTCGATCGCGTCGGTCGCCGACTGCCAGGCGATCCGATGGGTCAGCGCCCGCGTCTTTCCCGACCCGGCGGGCGCGAGGATCGCGAGCGGGAGGGCGGGCTCGACCACGGCCCGGCGTTGGGAATCGTCGAGGCCCACGAGCAGGCGATCGGCGTCGGCGGCCTCCATCCCTGCACCGTACCGAGAGGGTGCGACCGGATGGGCGCACTTCCCCCGGATCCCCGCGGGGAGCCCGTAGGCTGACTCCATGCCGCCGTACCCGCCGAAGCTGATCAACGAGGGCGAGACCGTGGTCCTCGACCTCAAGCCCCACTGGTGGTTCTTCTGGAAGCACATCGTGGCCGGGGCGGGCGTCCTGGTCCTGCTCTTCCTCTACGTGGGCGAGTTCGGCTGGCTCAAGTACCCGACTGCCATCGCGATCGTCGTCTACATCGCCTTCGTGATCGTGAAGTACCTGGCCTGGACGTACACGCACTTCGTGCTGACGGACCGCCGGGTGATCTCGCGTTCGGGGATCGTCTCCAAGCGAGGCACGGAGGTCCCGCTCGACCGGGTCAACAACATCGACTTCTCCCAGCAGATCTGGGAGCGCATCATCGGCGCAGGGGACCTCTCGATCGAGTCCGCGGGCAAGGACGGTCAGAGTCACTTCGAGAACGTGCGCCACCCCGACATGGTCCAGCAGGAGATCTACCGCCAGATGGAGGTCAACAGTCGCCGGCAGGCCGGGTGGCAGGCGGACGCGATGGCGGACCACCAGCGCACCACGGCCGCGACGGCGATCCCGGTCTCCACGCCCGACGTCGCCGACCAGATCGCCAAGCTCGCGACCCTGCGCGATCAGGGCGCGATCACGACCGAGGAGTTCGAGGCGAAGAAGGCCGAGCTGCTCGACCGGATGTAGGCGCGCATGCAGCGCGTCGTCTCGCTCGTCCCGTCGGTGACCGAGACGTTGCTCGAGCTCGGTGTCCGCCCGGTCGCCTGTACGCGCTTCTGTGCGCAGACCGACCTCCGCACGGTCGGCGGGACCAAGGACCCCGACGTCGGGGCGATCGTGGCGCTCGCACCGGATCTCGTCGTCGTCAACGACGAGGAGAACCGCCGGGAGGACGCCGACGCGCTCGCCGCGGCCGGTCTCGCGGTGCATTCGATGTCCCCCCGCACGGTCGAGGCGGTCGGGCCCGCGATCGCCTCGCTCGCCGAGGCGGTCGGGGTGCGCCCACCCCCGTTCGCGTTCCCGCCGCGGTGCCCACGTCTCGGGCGAGCGGTCGCGTTCGTCTGGCGGCGGCCGTGGATGACCGAGTCCGATGACACGTACGGCTCGTCGGTGCTGGCGCACCTCGGCTGGGACAACCCGTACACGGCCACGTCGGCGCGCTATCCCGAGACCGACCTGGCGGACGTCGTGGCGCACGCGCCCGACCTGGTGCTGCTGCCGTCCGAGCCCTATCCCTTCGCGGCGCGCCACGTCCCCGAGATCGTCGACGCGCTCCCCGGTGTCGCGGTGGTGCTCGTCGACGGGCGCGATCTCTTCTGGTGGGGGAGCCGCACGCCGGCGGCGCTCGTGCGACTCGGCGCGACGTTGCGAGGCCTTCCCACCCACTGATGCCCGAGTGCGCGCTTTGTTCGGTTTCGGTACACTCGGGCGTCGGCTGGATGGGCGGGCTGCACAGGGGGCACACTGGCAACAGTGACAACGCTGGACACCGACCCGGGGCAGGTCGCGGCATTCCCTGAATCGGCCGACGTCCGGGTGGCGCTGCCCGGATCCGAGATGCCGGACCTCGCGCCGACGATCACCCGCCAGCGACTCGTGATCGAGGGAGTCCCGGCGGCACCGGTCACCGCCGACCAGGTCGTCCGCTACCTCCGCGGTCTGAGCGAGGTCTGCGCGATGGTCGTGCTCGTCGACCCGGTCACCCATCGTTCCGAGCGGTACGGATGGGCCGGGTGGATCCACTGGGAGACCTCGGGCGCGCACTTCTACGCGTGGGACGTCCCGCAGCTGTTCTTCAGCGTGGACATCTACACCTGCAAGGCGTTCGACCCCGCCGTCGCGGTGGAGTACACGCGGTCGTTCTTCTCGGCCGCACCGGTCGTGGCCAAGGAGTTCTGATGGCCGAGCTCGATCTGGTCCAGGAGGAGCTGCGCGAGCTCGCGGGCGGGCTGATCGACGCCACCACGGATGATCCGTCCACCCCGTTCGGGGTGTACGTGATCCATGCGAACACCCGCGAATCGGAGTTGGCGCGCGCCGTCGAGCGCACGGTGTTCGACGAGACGTTCGGGAACCCTGCTGATCTCCTCGATGCCGAGTACGGACCGTACGAGGAGTCGACGGTCTTCTTCTGCGTGCTCGATCATCGGCGGAGACTCCCCGCAGGATCGATGCGATTGATCCTTCCGTCCGATCGCGGCCTGAAGACCTTCCACGAGATGGTGACGGTGTGGGGCGTGCAACTGGACGACGTGCTCGCCTCGACCGGCGTCGAATGGGATCCGCGCCACGTCTGGGACGTCACGACGCTCGCCGTCGCGCGTGAGTACCGCGGCAAGTCCACCGACGGTCTGATCAGCATGGCGCTCTACCAGACGCTCGTACGGTCCGTGGTCGAGGGTGGCGCTCGATGGCTGGTGACGATTCTCGACACCAAGCCGCTCGAGCTGATCCAGACGCTCACACACGGGAGCTTCTTTCCCTTCGACGGCGTCGAGCCGATCAGCTACCTGGAGTCGCCGCTGAGCGTTCCCGTCTATGTCGACTTCGACGAGTGGGAGCCCCGATTCCGTGAGGTCGGAGGCGATTCGTACGATCTCTTGTTCAACGGGATCGGCATCGAGGCCGGCGTGCGAGGTCCCCTCTGGACAACGCTCCAGCACGCGCTCGGCGAGAGTCCCGACGTCCCGCTGCTCGTCAGGCGCTGAACGCGTCGTCGACGGCGACGAGACGCGACGGCGAGGCGGCGTTGAGCCGTGCGACCACCGAGGGGATCAGGTCCGCGGTCGTCGGTCGGGAGTAGAGATACCCCTGGACCTCGTCGCAGTCGAGTGCGACGAGCCGCTCCGCCTGGCCGACGGTCTCGACGCCTTCGGCCACCGTCGTGATCGACAGTGCGCTCGCCATCGCGACGATGGCCGCGACGAGCGTCTCGTCGGCGGTGTCGTCCCGGTCGAGCCCGTCGACGAACGCGCGGTCGATCTTCACGGTGTCGACCGGGAAGCGACGCAGGTACGCGAGGGACGAATACCCGGTCCCGAAGTCGTCGATGGCGATACCGACGCCGATCCCCTTGATGGCGGTCAGGAGCTCGGCCGCCTGATCGGGCTTGTCCATCAAGGTGCTCTCGGTGAGCTCCAAGGTGATCGCGTCCGGGGCGACGCCGCTCTCCCGGATCGCCTCCCGCACGCCCTCCACGATTGCTGGATCGCGCAGCTGACGGGCTGAGAGGTTGACCGCCATTCGGAGCCGGCTCCCACCCGGCAGCGTCCGGCGCCACTCGGCGAGTTGACGCGATGCCTCCCGGATGACCCACGCGCCGATCTGGACGATCAGGCCGGTGTCCTCGGCGACCGGGATGAAGGAGAGCGGCGGGATCTGACCCCACTTCGGGTGCTCCCACCGGAGCAGCGCCTCGAATCCCGAGACCCGGCGGCTCGTCAGATCGAGGATGGGCTGGTAGTTCAACGTGAGCTCCCGACCGCGCGACGGCGTGGTGGAGGTCGCGCTCGAGTGCGAGGCGACGGGCGGCGCGGTCGTGCATCGAGGCGTCGAAGACGGCCACCCCGTCGCGTCCCGCCTCCTTGGCCTGATACATGGCCGTGTCGGCGTCGCGGACCATCGCTTCTCCGTCGACGTTCGGGTTCGTGCCGTCGGCCACGGCGACGCCGATGCTCACGGATGACGCGATCTCGGAGTTGCGGACCTCGAAGGGGTCGGCGAACAGTCCGCGCGTCCGGTTCGCCACGTCGAGTGCTTCCGTCGCGGATCGCAGTCCCGCGACGACCACGACGAACTCGTCGCCGCCGATGCGGGCGACGAGGTCGGTCGGTCGCGTGTGGGAACGGAGCCGTTGCGCGACCGCGACGAGGAACTCGTCCCCGAGTCCGTGCCCATGGCTGTCGTTGACGAGCTTGAAGCGATCGAGATCGCAGAAGAGGAGCGCGACGTGCGTGCCTCGATCGCGGGCGGTGGCGAGGGTGTCGGCGATGTGCTGGTACACGTACGCCCGGTTCGGGAGGCCCGTGAGCTCGTCGTGCATCGCCGCGTGGAGCAGGCGGGCTTCCGAGCGAGCGTGCGCGTGGAGGGCGCGGAACATCCTCCAGACGGCGGCCGCCGTCAGGGAGAGCACGATCACCGCGAGCGCGACGCGGTCGCCGATCGGCATGTTGACCGTCGTCACGGTGACGACACCCGGGATCGCCAGCGCGATGGCCACCATGGTGAGGCGACCGACGGTCGGTGCGGTCTCGGCTGCCCGGACGGTCTCGGTCTGCTCGCGCATCGTCGGGTGCAGCACGCACGCGATGAAGAGGATGTACGCGAGGGCGTACGGGATGTCGACGAGGTGCGACGACAGCGTCACCGCTTTCGTCTCGAGCAGCATGTAGACGACATCACCGATGAGGAAGAACGCCAGCCCGCTGAGCAACATCCGGATCGACATGCCCCGGTGTCGACCGGTCGAGAACGCGACGCTGGCGGTGATCGCGACGAGGAAGACCGAGAGCGGGGGATAGACCGACAACGTCAGACGCACCGGCAGCGGCGAGTGCCGGTTGAACAGGGCCGGGTTCACCAAGAACAGCCAGCCGAACGTCATCGCGGCGAGCGCTGCGACGGAGGCGTCGAGGATCAGGTCGATCGCCTGGCGCAGGCCGCCGCGGCGGACCAGCGCCAGGCCGAGCAGTCCCGCACCCGCGCAGAGATAGCCGGGGATGGTGAGACAGTCGGGCACCAGCGAGCGCGACGCGGACAGGTTCCCCAGCGTCCCGAGCGACTGGCGGGCGATCGCGCCGACGAGGAAGAAGCAGAACCCGATCGCGATGAGGACCCAAGGCGCGCTTCGGCGCGGCGCGTTGCGGACGACCGCGACGATCGTCGCGGCGAGCGCGACCACGGTCAGCACGACGAACGAGGATCCGGTCAGCGGGCCGAGGAGGCCGAGCGCGTCGAATGCGACCCAGACCGCACACGCGATCGCGGTCGCGAGTGCAGGACCGGCGGTCCGGATCGGCTGGTGCCGGGGCGCGGACTCCGCGTCGGGAGGCGCAGCGAGCACCGGTCCGGGTCCCGTTTCCGACTCGTCGTCCATCACAACCTCGTCGCCCGGCCCTCGAAGCCCGAGGTGGGCCCTGACCGAACATCGGCGGTGTTCCGGACCCTCTTGAGAGGTTCGCGCCCTATTCCCAGGCCCCGGCAACGGCCCGCACCCGGAATCCGGTCCCCGCCCGGCCCGAGGCCTCGGCGTAGGCCGGGAGCGTCGCCGCGAGGCAGTGGTCCGCGTCGGGCACCGTGGTGACCGCCACGGCGCAGCCACCGAACCCGGCGCCGGTCAGGCGGGCCCCGAGGGCACCGTGCTCGACGAGGAGATCGACGAGGAGGTCGAGCTCGGGGGTCGAGACGCGGAAGTCGTCCCTGAGGCTCGCGTGGCCGGCGAGCAGGATTGCGCCCACGCGCTCGAGGTCGCCGGCACGCAGAGCCTCGCAACACTCGAGCACCCGCCCATTCTCCGAGACGACGTGGCGAGCGATCGGATCGGCCGCGACCTGGTCGAGGGTGGCGTCCCGGAGCGCCGGGATGCCGAGGCGCGCCGCGGCCTCGTCACAGGCGCGCCGCCGCGCGCTGTACTCGCTGTCGGCCAGCTCGCGCGAGACACCCGAGTGCACCACGAGGACCGCGAGCTCCGGCGGAAGGGGGACGGGCTCCACGCTCAGGTCGCGACAGTCGAGGAGCAACGCGTGATCGGCGCGTCCGCAGAGGCACGCCATCTGGTCGAGCAGCCCGCCGGGGACGCCGGTCGCGGCCGTCTCGGCGGCGAGCGCGAGACGGGCGAGCGCGCGCGGGTCGGCGTGCTCGGGCGCGTCGGCCGGGAGCAGCGTGAGGACCAGCGCGACGGTGAGCGCGGACGACGACGAGAGTCCCGAGCCGGCCGGCACCGTCGAGTCGACGGTGAGCGAGCATCCCGCGATCACGTGCCCGGCATCGCGGAGAACGCGTACGGCGCCGCCGACGAACCGCCCCCACCGCGGACCCTCGTACGCGGTCTCGGAGGTGAGCCCGATCTCCACGGTCCCCGCCATCTGCTCCGAGCGGGCCCGCACCAGGGGAGCGTCGATCGGGGTCGCGGTGATCCGGCATTCCCGGTCGATTGCCACCGGGAGACAGAAACCGTCCGAATAGTCGGTGTGCTCCCCGATGAGGTTCACACGTCCCGGAGCGCGCACGACCGTCATGGGCGCACTCTAGGAAGTGCCTACATTCCGGGTGGTCCAGGGACGATACTGGCGCCATGACCCGCTTCCAGCGCTCCCTCGCGCTCCTCCGCTCGAGCTGGTCGGTCCTGCGGTCGGACCGGTCACTCGCCCTGTTCCCGGTCTTCTCGGCGCTGGTCTCCGTCGGCGTGATCGCGGTCCTCGCTCTGCTCGGCTGGGCGACCAAGGGCAGTGAGGTCACCACCGCGGGCACCACGCAGTACACGGCCAACGCCGCGACGATCGCGATCGGCGTCGTCGGCTACGTCGTCCTCGCGTTCGTGCAGACCTACTTCCTCGCTGGTCTCGTCGCGTCGTCCAACCAGGTGCTCGGCGGCCAGTCGACGTCGGTCGGGGCCGGGATGTCGGTGGCGTCCTCGCGCGCCGGACGGCTCCTGCCCTGGGCCATCGTCTCGGCGACCGTGAGCTGGATCCTGCAGTCACTCGAGGAGCGGGCGGGCTTTCTGGGCCAGATCGTCGTCGGCCTCCTCGGCGCCGCCTGGTCGGTGCTCACGTTCCTGACCGTGCCGATCATCGTCTTCGAGGACGTCGGTCCGATCAACGCCCTGAAGCGCTCCGGCTCGCTGCTCAAGCGGACGTGGGGTGAGAACATCTTCGCCCAGTTCGGTCTGGGGCTGTTCATGATCCTGCCGCTCCTCGTCGCCCTCGGCATCGGTGCGCTGGGCGTGGCCAGCGGCACCCTGGTCGTCGCCGTCCCGCTGGTCGCGGTGGCCGTGGTGATCCTGCTGGCGGCGAGCGTGGTGCTCAACGCCTTGAGCGGCATCTACCGCACCGCCCTCTACCGGTACGCGGTCGACGGCACCGTCCCGGCACCGTTCGCGGGCACCGACCTCGAGCACATGTTCGGCCCCCGCAAGCGCGGCCGGAGCGGCGCCTTCTAGGGATCGTCGTCACGCGCGCCGCAGTGCCGCGGCCGCGTCCTCGGGCGCGACGGGGTTGAAGAGCATCTGCGCACCGACCTCGGCCGAGGCCACGTGGCGCAACACGCCGGGCGAGCGGTGGGGCGGCGCGAAGTGCACGTGCAGGTGGACGCCCGGGTGGATCCACATCAGGTAGGGCAGCGGGTCGTCGTAGATCCGGTCGTAGCGCCCCACCACGTCGACGAGCGCCGCGGCGAGCCCGTCGCGGCCGGGACCGTCGAGCGACGCGAGATCGGGCACGTGACGGCGCGGCGCCAGCAGGGTCGCGAAGGGATGCCCGGCCGCGAACGGCACGTGGGCCGTCCAGTCGCCGTCGTCGAACACCATCCGGACGCCCACCGCGACCTCGGCCGGGACGTTCTCGCAGAGCGGGCATCCGAGGCGCCTCGCGACGTCGGCCTCGCCGCGGGGAGTGGCGGTACGACGGGGAAGCCGTAGATCTGACCGTGGGGGTGCGAGATCGTCGCACCGACGTCGGCGCCGCGGTTCTCGAAGACGAGGACGTAGTCGACCTCGGGCCGAGCGAGCAGCGTCTCCGTCCGCTCGGTCCAGAGGTCGACGACCCGCGCACGCCGGCGAGGCCGACGCTCGCGAGCGACCCGACGTGCTCGGCGGTGTAGAGCACGACCTCCGCGGCGCCCCGGGCGGGTCGGGTCGGGAAGGGGAGGTCGCCGGGATCGATCGCGAGATCGACCGGTGGCCCGGGAACCAGCGGTGGCCACCGGTTCTCGAACGCCCGCACCGTGTACGCCGCCGGAGCCTCGATGCCGCCCACGCAGAACGGGCAGCCGTCGGCCGGGAGGTTCGGACGGGCCTGGCGGTCGCCGACGATGCCCACCCATTCGCCCGTCAACCGGTCGAACCGCAGCTCGGGCTCGCTCACGTCGTTCCCACTCTCGGCCGGAGGCCGGGCCGTTCGGGCCCCGCTCGCCCGGCGCGGTCTCGTTCCCGCTGGTGGTCGGGCTCGCTCACGTCTCCCACTCTCGGCCGGAGGCCGGGCCGTTCGGGCCCCGCTCGCCCGGCGCGGTCTCGTTCCCGCTGGTGGTCGGGCTCGCTCACGTCGTTCCCACTCTCGGCCGGAGGCCGGGCCGTTCGGGCCCCGCTCGCCCGGCGCGGTCTCGTTCCCGCTGGTGGTCGGGCTCGCTCACGTCTCCCACTCTCGGCCGGAGGCCGGGCCGTTCGGGCCCCGCTCGCCCGGCGCGGTGTCGTTCCCGCTGGTGGTCGGGCTCGCTCACGTCAGCTGGGGGAGGACCTCGGTCGCGAACTGGTCGAGCCCGTCGAGGTCGAAGGGGGCGCGGATCGCGAGGATCACCCAGTCGGCGCCGGCCTCGCCGTAGGCGCCCACGCGGTCGACGATCTCGGCGGTGCTGCCGTGCAGGACCCCGGGCGCGACGTACTGCGCCATCGCGCCGAACTGGGCCTCGAGATCGCCCGGCCGCATCGCGATCCCGACGTTGGCGGCCTTCTCGATGGTGCCGGGATCGCGACCGACGGCGTGGCAGTGCTCTGCGAGCACCCCGACCTTGTGCGCGAACGCGTCGGGTGCGATGAAGGGCACGTTCCAGCCGTCGGCATGCTCGGCGGCGATGCGCAACGTGACCTTCTCGCCGCCACCACCGACCCAGATCGGCAGACGGTCCTGGAGCGGTTTCGGCTCGCACTGTGCCTCGCGCAGGGTGAAGTACTCACCGTCGAAGTTCGTGTGCTCCTGGGTGAGGAGGCCGCGGACGCACTGGATCGCCTCGTTCACCTGCCGGAGCCGGATCCCGGCGGGGGGGTAGGGGATGCCGTACGCCGCGTACTCCGCCTCCATCCACCCACCGCCGAGGCCGAGCGTGATCCGACCGTCGGCGATCTGGTCGAGGGTGGCCATCGTGTTCGCGATCACCGCCGGGTGCCGGTAGCCGACGGAGTACACGAGGCTGCCGCACCGCACCGTCTCGGTGGCCGCGGCGAGCGCCGCATGACTCGCGACCGCCTCGAGGCAGTGGGGGTTGCCGGTGTTGTCGGCCGAGTAGAAGTGGTCCCAGATCGAGATCCACTCGAAGCCGTGGTCCTCGATGCGGCGCCACAGGGCGCCGAGCTCGACGATCGACGTGTTCTGCAGGCCGGTGTGGACTCCGAAGCGCACGGGCTCGGACATTAGCGGCGGCGCGCCGTACAGTGACCAGGTGCTGGCGATCGAGCAGATGCCCCAACTCAAGGACCCGGTGATGGTCGTGTCGTTCACCGGATGGGTCGACGGTGGGCTCGCCGGCGCGGGGGCCGCCGCCGTGCTGGTGGAAGGTCTGCAGTCGTCGCGGACGTGCGCCCGCTTCGATCTCGCCGACTACGTGGACCTCCAGCAGACGCGCCCGACCGTGAGCCTCGTCGACGGAGAGACGCGCCGGATCCACTGGCCGACCATCGAGCTGGTGGCGGGCGTCGCGGGCCGTGACGTCCTCGTGGTGACGGGCCCGGAGCCGTCGGTGCGCTGGCAGGAGGTCGTCGACGAGCTGGTGGGCTTCGCCCAGCGCGTCGGGGTCCGTGAAGCCGTGCTGCTCGGCGGCATGCCCGCGCCGGTGTCGCACCGGCGGCCGATCGCCGTGCACGCGACCGCGTCGAGCCGGTCCGTGGCGCAGGAGATCGGTGCGCTCCGCAGCGACTACGTGGGTCCCACCGGCGTGCAGACGGTGCTGCAGGTGGCGCTGGGTGCGGTCGGGATCCGTGCGATCGGGCTCTGGGCCCAGGTGCCGCACTACGTGGCCGGCACCCCGTCACCCCCGGCGATCAGGGCGCTGCTCGACCGGCTCGACGAGTTGACCCGGGTCCACGTGGAGGTCCACGGCCTCGACGCGCAGACCGACTCCTACCTCGAGCAGGTCGAGACCGGCCTCGCCGAACGGCCGGATGTCGCGGCGCTCGTCACCCAGCTGGAGGAGGCGGCCGGTCCCGAGGAGCTTCCCTCGGGCGACGATCTCGCCCGCGAGATCGAGCGCTTCCTCCGCGACGAGGGCTGACCGCTCCACCCCAGCCCACCCCCGCGTTCGTGCGCACGTGCAGCACGCCCTGGCGTGCAGAACGCGCGCCGGAATGGGATCGGATCGACCCGGCGAGCCTGGGAGGTCGGCTCGGGTCCGAGGAGGGATCGCATCCGATCACCGCGCGGGGTCATCGGTAACCTGGCTCGTCCGCCGTCGACGGAGGGAAACCCGTGAGTGTCGTCAAGATCAACGCGATCTCGGTGCCGGCCGACCGGGCCGACGAGCTGGTGGCCCGGTTCGCGGCCCGCGCCGGTGAGGTGAGCGGGATGCCGGGCTTCGAGATGTTCGAGCTGCTGGCGCCCAGCGACGACAAGGAGACCTTCCTCGTCTACACCCGCTGGCGCTCGGAGGAGGACTTCCAGGCGTGGGTCCAGAGCCCGGCATTCCAACACGGCCACCGGCAGCATTCGGGCGAGGGTCCCGTGAGCACCCACGCCGAGCTGTGGCAGTTCGACGTCGTCCAGCACGAGGACGCGCCCGCGTCGTGAACCCCGTCGAGGAGTTGACCGCGCCGGGCGCGCAGTACGAGATCGTCGTCGAGGACGTCCTCGGCAGCCCGCTCCAGGTGTACAAGAATCGCTTCACGTCGTTGCGTGACCTGCTCGCAGTCGGCGACGCCCGCGCGGAGACGGACTGGTTGGTCCAGGG
Source organism: uncultured Acidimicrobiia bacterium (assembly GCA_963752335.1). GTDB lineage: Bacteria > Actinomycetota > Acidimicrobiia > IMCC26256 > JAENVU01 > JAENVU01. Next base: position 391,314 of record CAVVXW010000004.1, read on the forward strand.
TGATCGCCGGCTCACCTTCGGTGAGCACAACGCGCTCGCGCGCAAGGCCGGAGTGGCGCTGCGCGAGCTCGGGGTCGGACGGGGGGACCGCGTCGCGGTGCTCACCGCGAACACGATCGAGTGGGTCGTGATGTTCTGGGCGTGCGCGGGCATCGGTGTCGCGTGCGTGCCGCTCAACGCCTGGTGGAAGGCAGAGGAGCTGGACTTCGCGCTCCGCGATTCGGGTGCCAAGGTGCTCTTCTGCGACCCGAAGCGGTGGATGATCGTCCACGACATCGTCGAGGACATCCCGGCGCTCGAGCACGTGTTCGTGATGGACCTCGACCAGCCCGACGGTGTCGCCCGTCCGGGTGTGGAGCTGCTCGTCGCCGACGACCCCGGCGCACTCGCCGACGTCGACGTCGACGAGGACGACATCCTCGCGATCCTCTACACGTCGGGCACCACGGGGAAGCCCAAGGGTGCCACGATCACCCATCGCCAGGCGCTCGCCAACCTCATGAACCTCGCGCTCGCCAACCAGGCCACGGCGGCGGCGGGCCGCGGTGAGAAGCGCACCGGACACCAGGCGGCCGCGCTCCTCATCGTGCCGTTGTTCCACGTCACGGGCACGTGCTCCACGATGATCGTGGCCTACGCGGGCGGTTCGAAGCTCGTGCTCATGCCGCCGGGACGGTTCGATGCCGACCACGCGATGGAGACCATCGAGCGGGAGAAGGTCAGCTCGATCGGCGGCGTGCCCACGGTGATGTGGCGCATCGTCGAGGCGGAGTCGTTCGGGAAGTACGACCTGAGCTCGGTCACACGCATCGGCTACGGAGGCGCGCCGGCGGCGCCGGAGCTGGTCGAGCGGATCAAGGCCGCGTTCCCGGAGGTGCGCGACTCGCTCTCCACGGCGTACGGACTCACGGAGTCTGCGTCGGTCGCCACGGCGATCTCGGGCGACGACTACTTCGCCCGGCCCGACTCGGTCGGACGGCCGGTCCCCACGGTCGAGGCGATGGTGATCGACGAGGAAGGCGAGCCGCAGCCGCGCAACACCACGGGCGAGCTCGCGCTGCGGGGGCCCACGATGATGATGCGCGGCTACTGGAACCGGCCCGACGCCACCGCGGCGGTGTTCCTGCCCGGCGGTTGGTTCCGCACCGGCGACGTCGCCCGCATCGACGACGAGGGGTTCGTGTACCTGGTCGACCGGGCCAAGGACATGATCATCCGCGCGGGCGAGAACGTCTACTGCGTCGAGGTCGAGCACATCCTCTTCGATCACCCCGATGTGCTCGACGCCGCGCTCGTCGGGGTGCCTCACCGCACGCTTGGTGAAGAGGTCAAGGCCGTGGTGCAGCTGCGGGCGGGGTCGACCGCCACCGCCGAGGACATCCGGGCCCACTGCGCGCAGCACCTCGCCGCGTTCAAGGTGCCCGAGTACGTCGAGTTCCGCGATGAGCCACTTCCCCGGAACCCGGCGGGCAAGATCCTGAAGCAGCTGCTGCGCGGCGACGCGTCCGCGTCGGCGTTCGCGCCCGGCACGGCCGACGACGCGGTGCTCTGACGCGTCGATGGAGACCGTCTTCCACATCCACCGCGTGTGGGGGTACATCGCGATCGTCCTGAACGCGATCGCCGGGCTCTACGCGCTCGCGGCCTGGCGGTGGACGTCGCTGCGGGGGCGGCCCGTGTGGATCGCGACGATCGTCGCCGAGTCCGCGGTCCTGCTCCAGGTGCTGCTGGGGACGATCCTGGTGGCGGGCGACCAGGGGTACCGCAAGTCGGTGCCGCGCTTCCACATGTTCTACGGCTTCGTGATCTTCATCACCGTGGGACTCCTCTTCCAGTACCGCGCGCAGATGAGGGGTCGGCTCGAGCTGCTCTACGGGCTCGGTGGCCTGTTCATCATGGGCCTCGGGATCCGCGCGGTCCTCCAGGTCACGGCAGGCTGACGTGAGCGGGGCGCGTCGGCGGGTGATGGTGCTGTTCGGCGGACGCTCGGCCGAGCACGGCGCCGGGAGCGTTCGCTCGTGAGCGGGGCGCGTCGGCGGGTGATGGTGCTGTTCGGCGGACGCTCGGCCGAGCACGGCGCCGGGAGCGTTCGCTCGTGAGCGGGGCGCGTCGGCGGGTGATGGTGCTGTTCGGCGGACGCTCGGCCGAGCACGACGTGTCGCGTGTGACCGCGGTGGCAGTGGCCCGGGCGCTCGACCCTGAGCGCTACGAGGTCGTGCCCGTGGGGATCGACACGGAGGGCCGGTGGCTCGCCGGCGGCGAGGCCGCCGCGCTCATGGCGGCCGGGCCCGCGGCGCTGCCGAGCGCGTTCCCGGTGGACGGCACGGAGCTCGCGGGCCTGGGTGAGCTGGTCGCCAGCTCGGGCCGGCACGGTCTCGACGTCGACGTCGTGATCCCCTTGCTGCACGGTCCCTACGGCGAGGACGGCACCGTGCAGGGCCTGCTCGACCTGGCCGACCTGCCCTACGTCGGTTCTGGCGTCCTCGGCTCCGCGGTCGGCATGCACAAGGGCGCGATGAAGCAGATGCTCGCCGCCGCCGGCATCCCGCAGGCCGCCCACCTCGAGTTCCGCGACGGACAGGATCGGGCTGGGTTCACCGCGCGCGTGCTCGCGGAGCTGGGCCTGCCGTGCTTCGTGAAGCCGGCGAACATGGGATCGTCCGTCGGTGTCGGCAAGGCGCACGACGCCACCGAGCTCGAGGTGGTGCTCGACGTCGCGCTGTCCTACGACGAGGAGATCCTCGCCGAGGAGGCGATCATCGGTCGCGAGATCGAGGTCGCCGTGCTGGGGTCGCTGCACCCCGACGCGTCGCTCCCCGGCGAGGTCGTGCCGGGTGCGGAGTACTACACCTACGCCGACAAGTACGAGGACGGCACCGCGCAGCTGCTCGTGCCTGCGCCCCTGTCGGGGTCGGCGACGTCCGAGGTTCGGGCGCTCGCGGTGCGGGCATTCACCGCGTGCCGCTGCGAGGGCATGGCACGCGTGGACTGCTTCTACGACGAGGGTGGGCGTGGCTTCCTCGTGAACGAGCTGAACACGATCCCCGGCTTCACACCGATCTCCATGTACCCCAAGCTGTGGGAGGTCAGCGGGCTCCCGTACCCCGACCTGCTCGACCGGCTGATCGACCTCGCGATCGAGCGGCACGAACGCCGGGCGGCGCGGGCGGGTCGGCAGCGCTAGAGATTGACCACCGGGCAGGTCTGGGTGCGGGTGATCCCCTCGACCGACTGGATCTGGGAGACGACCATGCGACCGAGCGCATCCATGTCGCCGGCCTCGGTCTGCACGATGAGGTCGAACGGTCCCGTCACGGACTCGGCGCTGACGACGCCGTCGATGCCCCGGATCTCGCTGCACACGGTGGCCGCCTTGCCGACCTCGGTCTGGATGAGCAGGTACGCGGTGACGGCCATCGAGGGCTCCCTTCGCGGTGGGACCGGCATCGTAGGTCCGCTCCGGGCGCCGGTCAGGGGGTGATCGGGGCCGCGAGGCGGACATCGCGGGAGGAGCGCCCGATCCGCGCCTCGAAGGTGGCGTCGGGGACCGCCCATCCACCGTCGGACCACACCGCGAAGCAGCGATCGTCGAGCTCGAAGGCCACCCGCTCGGTCTCGCCCGGCGCGAGGACGATCTTGGCGAAGCGGCGCAGCTCCTGCTCCGGGCGCCCCGCCGGGGCGTCCGTGCGCGCGACGTACAGCTGCACGACCTCGGTGCCCGGCCGGTCCCCCGTGTTCGCCACCTCGACGGTCACGGCACGGCGGGACACCGTGAGGTCGCGGTACTCGAACGTCGTGTACGAGAGCCCGTGCCCGAAGCAGAAGCGGGGTTCGGTCCCCGCGCGGTCGTACCCGCGGTAGCCCATCAGCAACCCGTCGGCGTACTCGACGCGCCCGTCCGCCCCGGGGTAGGTCGCATGGGAAGGAGCGTCCTCGACCCGGACGGGGAACGTCGTGGGGAGCCGCCCACCGGGATCCCGCGAGCCGAACAAGACGTCGGCGAGCGCGTTGCCCCACTCCTCGCCCGGCAGCCAGCACTGGAGCAGTGCGCCCACCTCGTCCGCCCAGTCCATCCCCACCGGCGAGCCCGCGTTGACGCACACCACGGTGCGCGGGTTGGCGGCGGCGACCGCGCGGACGAGCGCGTCCTGCTCGCCCGGGAGCCCCATCGACGGTCGGTCCTGGCCCTCGGTGTCGAGCGCCGGCCCGGTCCCGACCACGACGATCGCGACGTCCGCGTCCCGAGCGGCTGCAACCGCGCGCTCGATCGCGTCCGCCGGCGACGGGGGTGCGGCACCCAGCTCGAGCCCGCTGACCATCGCCCCGGATCCGCCCGAGAACTCGATCTCGAGCGCGTACGCCCGTCCGGCCTCGAGGTCCCGGGTCCCACGCAGCTCGGAGCGGCCGAAACCGAAGAACGTGGTGCCGGGCTCGCGATGGTCCCACGCGTCGACGAGGGTCTCGCTGTCGAGGCGGGCCCGGCAGGACGCGGTTGCGGTCAGGCCGAACGTCCACGCTCCCGCCTCGTCGACGCGGACGGTCCCCCGGAGCCGAGCCGAGAACCGCGTCGGGTCGAGCGCGTCGCTGAACGCGCCGAGCCACAGCGCGCGCGCCGAGCGGAGCGACGAGGTGATCACGGGATCGCCCGTGCAGTCCGTGCTGGCGAAGACCTCCAGCCCGAGCCGTCCGTCCAGCGCGCCGGCGTCGAGGACCGGGATGGTGTCCGTGGCCGCCGGGCCGCGGGCGAACACGATCTCGGTGTCCGCGCCGAGGGCCGCGGTGATCCCGTCGCGTGGCCGCACTGGTGGATGCGGGTCGAGCGCGGCGCTCCCACCTCCCATGATCCACGCGCTGTCGGCGGCGGTGCCGATGACGGCCACGCGCTCGAGCGTCGCGCGGTCGAGCGGGAGGAGCGAACCCTCGTTGCGCAGGAGCACGAAGCTCGCCGCCGCGGCCTCGCGAATGAGTGTCCGGTGCGCGGGGTCGTCGACGGAACCGGGTTCGCGGTCGACGATCTCGGCCGCGCCGGTACGTTCGCCCAGCACCGCGAGCCGTTCCACCATTCGCTCCACGACGGCGCGGTCGACGACACCCTGCTCGACCGCCGTCGCGAGCGCAGTCCCGAACCACTGCGGCGGTCCGGGCATCTCGAGATCGAGGCCGGCGTCCGCGGCCGGTGCCGTGCTGTGGGTGCCGAACCAGTCCGAGACCACGAAACCGTCGAAGCCCCAGTCGTCGCGGAGCACGGTCGTGAGCAACCACTCGTGCTCGCTGCAATACGTGCCGTTGACGCGGTTGTACGCGGACATCACACCCCATGCGCCGGCCTCGGTCACCGCCGCCTCGAACGGCACGAGGTACAGCTCCCGCAGCACCGCCTCGTCGACGTCGGAGCTGATCGTCATGCGTTCGAACTCGGAGTCGTTGGCGACGAAATGCTTCACCGTCGTACCGACGCCGACCGACTGGACGCCGCGCACGAAGCCGACGGCGAGCCGGGCGGTGAGGTACGGGTCCTCGGAATAGCACTCGAAGTTGCGGCCCGCGAGCGGGTGGCGGTGGAGGTTCACGGTCGGGGCCAGCAGCACCTGGGCGCGCTTGGTGCGCGCCTCCTCGCCGATCGCCGCGCCGATCCGGGCGACGAGCTCGGGGTCCCACGTCGCTCCCAGCGCGCTCCCGCACGGGAAGCACGCACTGGGGACGCCGGTGAAGCTGGGGCCACGCGCGCCGTTGGGCCCGTCGGTGACCCGGAGGGGCGGGAGGTTCGCATCCGGGATCCCGGGTGTGTTCCACAGGTCGATGCCTGCGACCGCCGCCGTCAGCTGTTCGAGGGGGACGTCGGACCATTCGCTCATGGTTCGGGAGTCTGCCGCGATGGCCGGGTGGCGTCAGGTTCGGGACCGGTCGGTCGGCCGGGCGCGGGTCAGCGCGACCCGGCGGCGCGCCGGACGAGCTCGCGCGCGGACTCGGCGCCGGTGGCCGCGGCGGTCGTGGTGACGAAGTCGAGCACGATCTCCGCGAAGCGCTCCGGTCGCTCGGCGTGGGGGAAGTGTCCGACGCCGGGCAGGATCTCGAGCCGACTCCCGGGCATCGCGTCGTGCGCGGTCCGGGCGTGACCGACCGGGATGATCGGGTCCGCGTCGCCCCACACGATCAACGTCGGCAGCGCCGCGGTGAGGTAGAGGCGGTTCTCGGCGCTGACCGCCTGGCCACCGGGATCGACGACCGCCCGCAGCGTGCGCATGAACGTCTCCCGGTGCTGCGGATCGGTCAGCGACGAGTAGGCGTTCCACATCTCCTCCACCCGCGGGGCCCGCCAGCCGAGCCGGGCCACCGTGCGCGCGACCCGGTCGCCGAGATCGCGCGCGAAGCCGGGGAAGAGGGCCGGCGCGATGAGCTCGGCCCCCGGGAACGCGAGCGCGCGGAGCATCCAGCTGACCTCGCGACCGAGGCCGCCGCTGCTCACGAGCACGAGACGCTCCGCCACCTCCGGATGCTGGTAGGCGAGCTGCATCGCGACGCCACCACCGAGGGACTGGCCGACGACGGTGGCGCGTGCGACACCGAGCACGTCGAGCAGGTCGCGGAGCATCGCGGCGAAGCCGCCCAGCGAGTAGTCGCCGGGGACGGGGGTCGCGGACGCACCGTGGCCGAGCAGATCGGGAGCGATGACGCGGCACTGCTCGGCGAGGCGCGGGATCGTCGCCCGCCACGTGCGGGAGCTCCCGGCCATGCCGTGGACGAGCAGCACGGTCGTCGGTCCGTCTCCGGCCGCTCGGTACGCGACCTCGTGGCCGTGCAGGGAGAGTGTCTCGACGTGATCGTCCGGACCCATGCGGTTCGGTCTAGCGCCCCGGGGAGACCCGATCCAGGGCCGAGGTCCCGGTTTCTCCGGGTCCGACTGCCGCATCCGAGCCCTGGCCGGCGCAACTCGTGCGCCAAGATGCCCTTGATGAGCGGCCCGCCCCCGATCCCTCTGTCGATCCTCGACCTCGCGATCGTCGAGCGGGGGGCGACCCCCCGCGATGCGCTGCTCGCGAGCGTCGCGACCGCCCGGAGGGCCGAGGCGCGGGGCTATCGGCGGATCTGGTACGCCGAGCACCACAACATGGCGGCGATCGCGTCGTCGGCGACGAGCGTGCTGATCGCCCATGTGGCCGCGTGCACGAGCACGATCCGTCTCGGCGCGGGGGGCATCATGCTCCCGAACCACTCGCCGCTCGTGATCGCCGAGCAGTTCGGGACGCTCGCGAGCCTGCATCCGGGCCGCATCGACCTGGGCCTCGGGCGGGCGCCCGGCAGCGACCAGGTGACCACCCGCGCCCTGCGCCGGGACGCGTTCGCCGCCGACACCTTTCCCGAAGACGTGCTCGAGCTCCAGGGATACCTGACCGGCGAGACACGGGTGGAAGGAGTGCAGGCCACCCCGGGAAAGGGAACCGACGTTCCGCTCTACGTTCTCGGCTCGTCGCTCTACGGGGCGCAGCTCGCCGCGTTGCTCGGCCTGCCGTACGCGTTCGCATCGCACTTCGCACCGCAGGCGCTCGAGCAGGCGGTGGAGATCTACCGGCGCGAGTTCCGACCCGGCGCGCAGCAGGCCGAGCCGTACGTGCTCGCGGCGGTCAACGTGATCGCCGCGGACGACGACGACCTCGCGCGAGAGCAGCTCACGCAGGTGCGTCGGATCCGTGTGGCCCGCTTCCTCACGCCGGGTCAGGAGCTCACCGATGCCCAGGCCGAGGAGGTGTTGGCCACCCCGCGCGGCCGTCAGGTCGCCGCGATGATGCGCTACACCGCGGTCGGCGGGGCGGCCGCGGTGCGCGGGTACCTCGAGGATTTCGCGGGCTTGGCGCGCGCCGACGAGCTCATGATCGTGCACTCCGGCCCGACCGTCGAGGATCGCCTCCGCTCGCTCGACCTGCTGGCCGACGCATGGGAGCTGGAGTCGGCGGACCGTACGGCGTGAGGTGCGTGGTACGCCGGTCGCTCAACCCAGGCGGGATTCGAGCGCGTCGAGCTCGTCGGCGAGGGTCTTCGGGAGGTGGGAGCCGAAGGACTCGAAGTGGGAGCGGGCGCTCGCGCACTCCGCCTTCCACTGCGTCGGCTCGACGGCGAGTGCCTGCGCGACCCGTGACGGGTCCTCGTCGAGACCGCCGAGGTCGAGGTCGGTCACCGACGGCACCACACCGATGGGCGTCTCGTCGCCGCCGGCGGTGCCCTCGAGCCGGCCGACGATCCACGCGAGTACCCGGGAGTTCTCGCCGTAGCCGGGCCAGAGGAACGTGCCGTCGGCATCCTTGCGGAACCAGTTCACGCCGTAGATCCGCGGCAGCTTGGCCTCGTCGGTGTGGTCGGTCATCGACAGCCAGTGCGCGAAGTAGTCGCCCATGTGGTACCCGCAGAACGGCAGCATCGCGAACGGGTCGTGGCGCAGCTCACCGAGCGTGCCGAAGGCCGCGGCCGTCTTCTCGGACCCCATCGTCGCCCCGACGAACACACCGTGACGCCAGTCGCGACTCTCGTAGACGAGCGGCACGGTGGTGGCGCGCCGGCCGCCGAACAGCACCGCGGAGATCGGGACGCCCTTGGGGTCCTGCCACTCGTCCGCGATCACCGGGCACTGCGACGCGGGCGCGCAGAACCGGGAGTTCGGGTGGGCCGCAGGCGTCTCGGAGGCGGGGGTCCAGTCGTTGCGCTTCCAGTCGGTGAGATGCGCCGGCGGCGCGCCGTCCATGCCCTCCCACCACACGTCGCGGTCGTCGGTGAGCGCGACGTTCGTGAACACCGTGTTCGCGTCGAGCGACTTCATGGCGTTCGGGTTGGTCTCCATGTTCGTGCCCGGCGCGACGCCGAAGAACCCGTACTCGGGATTGATCGCGTGGAGCCGACCGTCGGCACCGAACTTCATCCACGCGATGTCGTCACCGATGGTCTCCGCCTTCCAGCCCGGGATCGACGGGATGAGCATCGCGAGGTTGGTCTTGCCGCACGCGGACGGGAACGCGGCGGCGACGTAGTGGACCGCACCCTGCGGCGAGGTGAGCTTGAGGATGAGCATGTGCTCGGCGAGCCAGCCCTCGTCGCGCGCGATCACGGACGCGATACGGAGCGCGAAGCACTTCTTGCCGAGGAGGGCGTTGCCACCGTACCCCGACCCGTACGACCAGATCTCGCGCGTCTCGGGGAAGTGCACGATGTACTTCTCGTCGGGGTTGCAGGGCCAGGTGGAGTCCTCCTGACCGGGTGAGAGCGGCGCGCCGAGCGAGTGCACGCAGGGGACGAAGTCGCCGTCGTCGCCGAGGACGTCGAGCGCCGCGCGACCGGCACGGGTCATCGTGCGCATGGACACGGCGACGTAGGGGGAGTCGGTGACCTCGACGCCGATGTAGGAGAGCGGTGAACCGAGCGGTCCCATGCTGAACGGGACGACGTACATGGTCCGGCCGCGCATGCTGCCCCGGAACAACCCGTCGAGGATGCCGCGCATCTCGGTGGGGTCCTTCCAGTTGTTCGTCGGACCCGCGCCCTCTTCGGTGGGAGAGCAGATGAACGTGCGGTCCTCGACGCGGGCGACGTCGGAGGGGTCCGTGGCCGCCCAGTAGGAGTTCGGGCGCTTCGCGGCGTCGAGCGGGACGAACGTGCCGGCTTCGACGAGCTGGTGGCAGAGCGTGTGCGCCTCGGCGTCGGATCCGTCGAACCAGTGGATCGCGTCGGGCTCCGTGAGCTCCGCGATCTCCTCGACCCACTCGAGCAGCCGCTTGTGCTTGGTGGGCGCGTTCGTCGTGTCGATCTCCACGTGGTCCTCCGTCCCCATGAGACCGAAAAGTGTAGTGACGGCGTGCGCGCGCCCCGAATCGGAGCCCCGAGGGACCCGTGCCGTGCGGCCCCGCCGGGTCAGCGCTGGTCGAAGGTCTGGATGACGCGTTCGAACTCCGTCTCGGCCTGTGCCATCGACGGAGCCCGCACGGCCACGAGATACGTACCGTCGCCGGTGTCGATCGCGGCGGCCTCGATGACGACGCTGTCGACCGAGAGCTGGACGCGGTTGGCCCGATAGCCGTGGACCGAGAAGGAGACGACGTCCGAGCGCTCGGCCGTGCCGGTCTGGCCGGACCAGAAGAGGTCGGGGTCGACCTGGGGCAGGTGTTCGAGGCCGTGGAGGGGCGCGACGACGAGTGCCTCCGCGCCGCCCGGACCGATGGCGGCGAGCGGCTCGCCCCAGTTGGCCCGCTTGAGGAGCGGGAAGGTGGTCCCCGGGTCGGACGCGACGATCCAGCTCTTGGGTGCGGCGATGGCGACGCCGTTGTTCTCGATGACCTTCGTCCCGCGCGGGGCCGCCGCCGGGGGGCGGGCGCCCAACCGGTCCGAGCCGGAATCGCGGCCGAGCGCGGTGACGAGCACCACGGTGCCGGCCGCGAGGACCACGGCCAGCAGCACGGCGACCCACGCTGCGGGCCTCCGGTACCAGGGCGTGATGGGCGGGCCGAGCGTTGCCGGCGCGGGCAGCCCGCGCGGCCCGACGTGGGGACTCGGCGGCGGCGAGCCGGGCCGATACCGCTTGGCCGGTGCGGGGACCACGCCACCCACCCGCGGCGACGCGGGCTCCCGCGTCGGGTGGTGATGGGGGTCGCCGATCGCGCTGGTCGTGGAACCCGCGCTGTTGCCGGCGGGTGACGCGACCGAGGGTGGGTCGGCGACGAGGCGGGGCTCGGCCAGCCGCGGCAGGTCCCGCGGCGCGCGCGGACTGGCGCGTCGTTCCTCGGCGGGCGCGGCGTCGGCCGCGTCCGTTCGGATCGACGGGTCCGGGCCGCGACCGTCGTCGCGGGACGGGCCTCCGGCGTCGTCCTCGGGGGCGCGGCCGGGCGGTGCCTCGGTGTCCGCGACGTTCGCGGCCGCGGCGGGTGTCGCCTCGACCCTCTCGGCGGCCTCGACGCGCGGTTCGGGCGGGTTCGACTCCGCGACGGCCTCGACGGGTCGGCCTGGAGGTCCGGGTGGCGCGGGAGACGGTGTCGATGCGGGATCGGGGGATGAAGGGGCGACGCGCGGCGACGCGGAGGGCACGCGGCGCGTCCGTGCGTCGTCGGCGTCCGCGCGCTGCGGGTCCCGGCTCGTGGCGGCGAGCACGTCCGCATCGGAGTCCGGGTCGATGCCGGCGTCGGTGTCGGTGCCGGTGCCGGGGCCCGCGTCGGTGTCCGGAGATGTCGACGCGAGCGCGTCGTCGGCGTCGGCCTCGGCCGCGAGGTCGATCATGCGCGTGGGTGCGACTGGCGTCGGCGGCGCCGGGGTGGGCGTCGGGGCCGAGTCGGCGGCCGGCCGGCCGCTGCGCGTCGGGTGGTCGAGACCGGGTATCCCCTCGTCCAGGACGTGCTCGGTCCATCGGTGGCCGTCCCAGAACCGCAGCTCGTGACGACCGGACGGATCGCGGTGCCACCCCGACAGCGTGGGCTCGTCGTTCATGCTCCCTGCGCTCTGCTCGTCGACGAGGACCGGGTCGGGATCATGCTGGCCGTGGTCCTAGACCTGGATGTCGGGTGGCAGGCCCATGTCGATCTCGGCGCCGATGCGCACCCGGGTCGCGCGGCCGCCCGCGTCGACGTCGAAGTTCACACGCTGGCCTTGGCGGAGCATCCGGAAGATCGATCCCTCGAGCGCGTTCGACGCGAGCACGAACTCGGTGCGGGTCCTGTCCGTGCCGACGAGCACTCCTTCGCCGGTGCCGGGGTCGAAGCTGCGCACGACGCCTTGCATGTCAGGGCTTCTGGACCTTGCCGGCTTTGATGCACGACGTGCACACGTGCAGTCGACGGGGGCTGCCGTCGACGATGGCACGGACGCGCTGCACGTTCGGGTTCCAGCGCCGATTGGTTCGGCGGTGCGAGTGGCTGAGGCGCTTGCCGAAGATCGGTGCCTTGCCGCACACCTCGCAGACGGATGCCATGGTGGAGAACCTCGGGGAGTCGGAGCGGGAATCGGGCCGCGGACCCGGTGCGCCACGGGGGTGCCCGGGGCCGCGGAAGAACGAACCACGCTAGCAGCAGGGCCGCAATCGGCGGCAGCCCAACGCCTACGATGCGCGCGCATGGCGGCACTCGACCAACTCGGCGCGGCGGACGTGCGCCAGGTCGTGACCCGGTTTCGGGACGCGCTCAGGATCCACCAGGAGGCCCTGAACCGCCTCAACGTGTACCCGGTACCCGACGGCGACACCGGCACCAACATGACCCTGACCCTCGAGTCGGTCGTCCAGGAGCTCGGGTCGGCCGAGGCGATGCCCGAGGTCTGCGAGGCGATCGCCCACGGGTCCCTGATGGGGGCACGGGGCAACTCCGGGGTCATCCTCTCCCAGATCCTCCGCGGGCTGGCCGAGACGTTCCGCCGGGAGGCCACCGTCGACGCCGCCGCCGTGGCCACGGGTCTGCGGACCGCGGCCGATGCGGCGTACCAGGCGGTCATGCGTCCGGTCGAGGGCACGATCCTCACGGTCGTCCGGTGGGCAGCCGAAGCCGCCGAAGGTGCCTGCGCCGAGGGCGCACGCACGCTCGTCGACCTCCTCGACGAGGCCGCCGCCGCGGCGCGTCAGGCGGTCGCGCAGACGCCCGAGATGCTTCCCGTGCTGCGCGATGCGGGCGTGGTCGACGCCGGCGGCCAGGGTTTCACGCTGCTCCTCGACGCGTTCCTGGAGGTGGTCGACGGCCGCGCGATCCCCGAGCCCACCGAACGCGCCGCGCCGGCGATCGTGGAGGCACACGCCGCGCACGGGGACGTCTCCGAGCTGCGCTACGAGGTCATGTACCTGCTGGACGCGCCGGACACGACGATCGCCGCGTTCAAGTCGACCTGGGCGGGCCTCGGCGACTCGATCGTGGTCGTCGGGGGTGACGGGCTCTGGAACTGCCACGTGCACACCGACGACATCGGTGGCGCGATCGAGGCGGGGATCGAGGCAGGGACGCCGCACACGATCCGCGTCACCGATCTCCTCGAACAGGTCGAGGAGGAGCGTTGGGTGGAGGAGGCGGTGGCCCCGGCGCCGGTCGTGCACGCCCCCGAGGATCTCGTCGCCACCGCGATCGTCGCGGTCGCGGTCGGCGACGGCGTGCGCCGGCTCCTGGCCAGCCTCGGCGTCCAGGAGATCGTGGCCGGCGGCCAGTCGATGAACCCGTCGACCGCGCAGATCCTCGAGGCGGTCGAGCGGTGCCCGTCGGATTCGGTGATCGTCCTGCCGAACAACAAGAACATCGTCGCGGTCGCGCGGTCAGGTCGACGACCTCACCGACAAGTCGGTCGCAGTCGTGCCGACACACTCGATCGTCGAAGCCCTCGGCGCGCTGGTGGGCTACGACCCCGACGCGGATCTCGCCACGAACGTCACCGCGCTGGCCGAGGCGGTGGGTCGCGTCTCGTCGGGGGAGGTCACCCAGTCCGTCCGGGACACGGTCGCGGAGTGTGGACCCATCCGCAAGGGCGACTGGATCGCCATCGGACGCGATGGGATCTGCGTCGCCACCGACTCGCCGGCCGATGCCGCGTTCGCGCTGATCGACGATCTCGTCGAGGAGGACAGCGAGATCGTCACGGTGCTCGTCGGTACCGACGCACGCAGCGCGGACACCCAGCGCGTGCGCGAGCACCTCGAGTTTCGCCATCCCGGGATGGAGATCGAGGTGCACGAAGGCGGGCAGCCGCTCTACCCGTACCTGATCGGGGTGGAGTAGTCACGGCCCCGCGTTCCACTCCCGGCGCCGGAGCGCGGCGCACCCTGCGCACGCTCGCGACCACGCCCCTCGCGGACGTCCCGGGGATCCCGGCACGCATCCTGGACAAGCTCGCGGCGATGAGTCCGTCGATCACGTCGGTGCTCGATCTGCTCGAGCACTATCCGCGGCGCTACCACGACCGCACGCGCACGTCGGAGATCGCCGAGCTCGAGGTCGGAGAGGAGGCGACGATCGTGGCCGAGGTCCAGCGGATCTCGAGCCGTGTGACCCGCAACCGCAAGAAGATGGTGGAGGCGGTCGTCGACGACGGGAGCGGGCTGCTCAACCTGGTGTTCTTCAACCAGCCGTGGCGGGAGAAGCAGCTCCCCCCGGGTACCGAGATCGCGCTGTACGGGAAGCTCGACGTCTACCGGGGCAAGCGCCAGCTCACCAATCCCGTCGTCGACGTGCTCGGTCGCGCCGGCGATGCGAAGACCGGGGTCGTCGTCCCCATCTACCCGCAGTCCGGGAAGGCCGACCTCTCGACGTGGGAGATCCAGCCGGCGGTCTCGCTGGCGCTGGACTGGGCCGGCCCGTTCGCCGAGACGCTGCCCGCGACGGTCCTCGCCCAGCTCAAGCTCGTCGACCGCACGCGCGCGTATCGCGACGTCCACCAGCCCGCCGACGGCGGTTCCGCCCGCCAGGCGCAGCGGCGGCTCCGGTTCGACGAGTTCCTCCGTATGCAGGTCGGGCTCGTCGCGCGCAAGCGCGCCATCGAGGCGGAGGAGTCCGGCATCGCGCACGTGGTCGAGGGCGAGCTCGTCACCCGCTTCCTCGACTCGCTGCCGTTCGCGCTCACGGGCGACCAGCGCCGCGCCATCGACGCCATCGCCGCCGACATGGCCCGTGCGTCGCCCATGCACCGGCTGCTCCAGGGCGAGGTCGGGTCGGGCAAGACGCTGGTCGCCATCAGCGCGTTGTTGATGGCCGTCCAGGGCGGGTACCAAGGCGCCCTCATGGCGCCGACCGAGGTCCTCGCCGAGCAGCTGCACGCCGTCGCGACGTCGACACTCGCCGAGCTGCTCGTCCCGAGCGAGGGGACGCTGCTCGCGGAGCGGCCGGTGGCGGTGGCACTGCTCACGAACCGCGTCGGCGCGGCGGATCGCCGGCGGATCGCGGCCGGGCTCGCGGTGGGTGAGATCGACATCGTCGTCGGGACCCACGCGCTGCTGTACGGCGACGCGCCCTTCACCAAGCTCGGCCTCGCGGTGATCGACGAGCAGCATCGCTTCGGGGTGGAGCAGCGCGCGCTCCTGCGCGGCCTCGGTGACTCGCCCGACGTCCTCGTGATGACCGCGACACCCATCCCGCGCACGGCGGCGATGCTCGTCTACGGCGACCTCGACCTCAGCGAGCTGCGCGAGATGCCTCCGGGGAGGACGCCCGTGCTCACCGAGGTCGTCGGACCGAGCCCGATCGACCGGCGCGCCGCGTACGACCGGCTGCGCGAGGAGGTCGCCGCCGGACGCCAGGCCTATGTCGTGTGCCCGTTGGTCGAGGGTTCGCCCAAGATCGAGGCGAAGGCCGCGACCGACGAGCTCGAGGAGCTTGCTGCCGGCGAGTTGGCGGGGCTGACGTTGGGACTCCTGCACGGACAGATGAAGTCCGTCGAGAAGGAGGCGGCGATGAGCGCCTTCCGCGCGGGGACGACGCAGGTGCTCGTCGCGACGACCGTCATCGAGGTGGGCGTCGACGTGCCGAACGCGACGGTGATGATCGTGGAGGATGCGGACCGCTTCGGGCTGTCGCAGCTGCACCAGCTGCGAGGTCGCGTCGGACGCGGTGGCGGCGAGTCGTGGTGCTTCCTCTTCGCCGACCCCACGACGCCTGACGCTCGGGCGCGCATGGCCGCGATGGAGGAGTCCAACGACGGCTTCCTCCTCGCGGAACGGGATCTCGAGATCCGCGGGTCCGGGCAGGTCTTCGGTGAGCGGCAGGCCGGGCTCGGCGACCTCAAGCTCGGCAAGCTCCCTCGCGACGCGAAGTACGTGGAGTTCGCGCGCACGACGGCCGAGGCGATTCTCGACGAGGATCCGTCCCTGGCGCGCAACCGGGGCCTCGCCGAGGAGGTCGAGGACCTGCTGGGCGACGACGTCGAGTTCCTGTTCAAGAGCTGAGGGGTGGCGATGGTGGTGCGAGGGGCACGACGGTGGTCCGTGGTCGCGGTGGCCGTGGTGGGAGTCCTCGCCACCGGGTGCGGGAGCGACGGCTCCACGCCGGCCGCGTCGTCCTCGTCGAGCTCGACGTCGTCGACCACGAACACGGCACCGCCGGTCGCCGGGGAGCAGACCGATTGGACCGACGCGACCTCGCAGTGGAAGGCAATCGCGCCGAACTCGTTCGCGGAGGGTCCCGATGCCGTCTCGCGGGACCTCGCCGCGCTCCGGCGGGGTGGTCCCACCTCCGAGGTCGGAGAGGTCACCGTGCTCGACGTTCGCCCGGGCGAGCCGCTCGTCGTGGTGCTGGGAGAGACCGGGGTTCCCGACGACGCCGTCGCGGCGATCGAGACCGAGATCACGCTCGAGGGCGGCGACGAGGGTTGGGTGGTGAGCACGGCCCGCAGTCGCCGTGCCTGCGCACGAGGCGTGTCTCCGACGGATACCAGGCTCTGCGCGTAGTCAGCGACGCTCGTGCCATGCGTCCCGGGCGCGGCGGGCGAGGACCTCGTGGTTCGCGTGCCAGCACTCGACGTCCTCGATGTGGCGGTACTCCGCCCGGTGCGCTTCGTGGGAGATCGTGATCGGCCCGGGCGCGACGTCGCAGAGATACATCACCGAGACCACGGCGTGGGGCCCGTACTGCACGCCCGCGGGCCGCCCGATCACGTCGATCAGCTCGAACCGCACGACCTCGAGGCCGACCTCCTCCGAGACCTCGCGCACGACGGTCGTCGCCGGCGTCTCGCCGGGATCGACCCATCCCGCGACCATCCCCCAGGTGTCGTCGTCCGAACGGAGCACGACGAGCAACCGGCCTTCCTCGTCGAAGATCGCCGCGTCGGTCCCCACCTTGGCGCTCACGTACCCCAGGTCGCGCGCGAGTCGCGCGCGTACGTCCGGCTCCGGGAGATCGAGGGCATCCCCGTAGCCGCGGGTCACGAGATCGAGGAGGCGGGTGTACCGCTCACGGTCGTAGGGGTCCGTCGCGTACGCGAGTCCGGTCTGGGCGATCGCCCGTGCCTCGTCGAGCACCGTGAGCCAGTCGATGGAGGGGGACGATAGGGCACGTACGCTCGGATGGTGGGTGGAATCGTGATCGTCGGTGCCGGCGCGATCGGCGGTGGTGTCGGCGCGCGCCTGTTCGAGGCGGGCGAGGACGTCACGCTCGTCGCGCGCGGCGAGCACGCCGCGGCGATCCGGGCCGAGGGCCTGACCCTCATCGAGCCGGACCGGTCGGTGACCCTGCCGATCCCCGTGGTGACCGATGTTTCCGACGCGCCCGTGGCGACCGCCGACGCGGTCTTCGTCGCGGTGAAGAGCCAGGACACCGGAGGCGTGCTCGAGGCGCTCGAACCGGTCGCCGACGCCACGACGAGGGTCGCGTGCTTCCAGAACGGCGTCGCGAACGAGGCCGTCGTCGGTGCTCGCTACGGCCCGACCTACGGCGTCGTCGTCATGATGCCGGCCGCGCACCTCGTGCCGGGCCGGGTGGCGGCCTACGCGTCCCCGATCCCGGGGTTGTTCGACATCGGGTTGGCGTCCGGGGCGGTGGACACGTTCGCCGGGGAGCTCGCGACTCGCCTCGGGGCCGCGGGCTTCGACGCCCGGGCGGTGCCCGACGTGATGCGCTGGAAGTACACGAAGCTGCTGATGAACCTCGGGAACGCGGTCGAGGCGTTGTGCGGTCTCGACACCGATGGGTTGGCGCTCGTGCAGCGGGCGCGGGCCGAGGGCGAGGCGTGCCTGCGGGCGGCGGGAATCGACTACGCCTCGGCCGAGGAGGAGCGCCGGCGCCGAGGCACCCTGCTGCACGTGAGGACGATCGACGGCGCGCGTCGGGGCGGCGGCTCGTCGTGGCAGTCGCTCGCGCGTGGTCTGGGTTCGATCGAGGCCGACGCGCTGAACGGGGAGATCGTCCGCATCGGCGCGGCGACGGGGGTGCCCACGCCGGTGAACGACCTGGTGTGCACTCGGGCCCTGGCCGCGGCCGCCCGGCGCGCGCCGGCGGCGTCGGTGCCCGCTTCCGAGCTCCTCGCCGAGCTCGGCTCATCGGGCTAGCGCGATCGGCCCGTCGCGATGCCGGCGAGGCGGTCGAGCCCGAGCCCGCTCGTCATGAGGCGCTCCTTGCCGCTGCCGAGCAGGCGCTGGGTCCAATCCGTGAAGCCGCCGTCGCCGACCTCGAGGGGGCCGGCTTCGGTCTCCACGTGGAGCTTGAAGCAGAGGTCCCGGTAGTAGCCGCGACCGGTCGCTCGGTCGGGGTCGCGTGTCACCACGACGTGGGGGAGTGCTGCGGCCACCTCGTCGACGATCGCGTCCGTGAAGCGGTCGCGGAGATTGGTGAGCCGGATCTGGATCGGTGCCGGTGTGATCGCGCCGACCGCACCGCAGAGCGCGTGGAGGTGCTCGGGCAACGCAGACCGTTCGAAGCCGAGGTTGCCGGGGTCGCGCCCGGCGGTGACCAGGCCGAGCACCGTGAAGTGCGGCAGGAGCCCCTCCGGTTGCGGCTGGGCTCGTAACACCCTCTGCGCCGCCCCCAGGCGGATCGAGTCCGTGCTCCCGCGCCGCCGCACGGCCGCGAGCAGCGCGAGGCCGTTCGTCGGGTCCGCGGCGACCTCGGTACCCCGGGCGGTCGTCACGACCTTGTCCTGGTGCACGGCTGCGACGACCGAATGTGTCCCGAGCGGGGTGACGGGTGCGAGCTCGACCAGCTCGAACCCGTCGGGCAGCGCGTCGCAGACCTCGGCGACCGTCCGGTGGAGCACCCGCGCGTCGACGGCGGCGGGGACCACGAAGCGGTTCTGGCGTACGGCGCGGAGCAGGTCCGTCGGGGTGACCCGGGCCGCCCGGTGGCGGGCGACCTCGAGGAGGAACGACGTGAGGTCGGCGCCGCCGACCTCACCCAGCACGGAGACGGCGCCAGTACCTCCGATCGCGTCCGCCACCCGGCGGGCCGGGGCGGACACCTCGCCGTCCCGATCCCCGTGCGCGTCCATCGGGCGAGGCTACGAGCCCGGTCCCCGGCCGGCGTGGGAGTTGCGGGCAGGCATCGACGGCACCGGACGCGCCGTACGATCGCTCCCGTGCAGCGTGGGAGGCCGGGGAGCGGGCGCGGTCCGCGCATCGTCGCCGGCGAGCTCGGTGGGCTGCGGCTGGTGGCACCCAAGGGCACACGCACGCGCCCGACCACCGATCGCGTCAAGGAGTCGGTCTTCGGCGCGCTCGGTGCGGCGCTCCTCGCGGGCGCCCACGTGCTCGACGGGTACGCCGGTTCCGGCGCGCTCGCGCTCGAGGCGCTCTCACGCGGTGCGGCCCGGGCGGTCCTCGTCGACCGCGATCCGCGCGCCGTGGACGCGATCAGGCGGAACCTGGGGACGACGCACTGCGCGGACCGGGCGGTCGTCGTGCGGCGCACGCTCGCCGGCTACCTCCGGGGTGTGCCGAGCGGTCCACCGTTCGATCTCGTGTTCCTCGACCCGCCGTACGAGGTCACCGGGCCCGAGCTGGCCCGTGTGCTCGAGGCGCTGTGTGCGCCGGGGTGGCTCACCGCCGATGCCGCGGTCGTGGTCGAGCGGGCCGCGAGCGCCGGGCCGCCGCCGATTCCGCCGTCCTGGCGAGTCGCGTGGGAACGAGCGTACGGGGATACGCTCGTGGTCCTCACCGGTCCGGACGCCGGCGAGCCGAAGGCCGTCCACCCGACGGTCTGACGTCGACCCAGGAGCGCCTCCGCACGTGGCCACCGCACTCTGCCCGGGATCCTTCGACCCGGTCACCCTCGGTCATCTCGACATCATCGAGCGGACCGCGCGGCATTTCGACCACGTCATCGTCGCTGTCATCCGCAACCCGCAGAAGTCCCAATCTCTGTTCACGCTCGAGGAACGCCAGGAGATGCTCCACGAGGAGACGGCACACCTCGACAACGTCGGGATCGAGTTCTTCAAGGGGTTGCTGGTCGACTTCGCCCGTGATCACGGCGCCGCTGCCATCGTCAAGGGTCTGCGGGCGGTCTCGGACTTCGACTACGAGCTCCAGATGGCGCAGATGAACCAGCGCCTCTCGGGCATCGACACGTTCTTCATCTCCACCAGTCCGCAGCATTCGTTCCTGTCGTCGAGCCTCGTCAAGGAGGTCGCGCGCTTCGGCGGAGACGTCTCGAGCATGGTGCCGCCCTCGGTGATGCGGCGACTCGAGCAGCGCTACGAGGAGGCCCGATGAGCGACGTCGACGAGTTCCCGCCCGAGACCCTCGACACCGAGGAGCTGATCCTCCAGGTCCGCGACCACATCGAGGCGGCCCGGTCCGTTCCCATGTCGGCGAGCGTCATGGTGAACCGGGACGAGCTCGTCGGCCTCCTCGAGGACGCCGTCCAGGCGCTGCCCGAGGAGATCCGCCAGGCCCGCTGGCTGCTGAAGGAACGCGAGGAGTTCCTGGCCAAGGCCCGCCGGGAGGCCGAGGACATCATCGACGCCGGGCGCCAGCAGGCGCAGCGGATGGTCGAGAAGACCGAGGTGGTCCGGGAGGCGAACCTCCATTCCCGCCGGATCGTGGACGACGCCGAGAAGACGTCCCGGGACCTGCGTCACGAGGCCGAGGACTACATCGATCAGAAGCTCGCGAGCTTCGAGGTCGTGCTGGAGCGGACGATGACCGCCGTCACCAAGGGCCGGGACCGCCTCCGGGCCGTCATTCCCGAGCCCGAGGTGGAGGTGCCCGAGGACGCCGAGGAATCGACGTTCTTCGACCAGGACCTGTCCTAGGTTCGCCGCCTGTGGGCGGCCCGCCCGATCGGCTGGCAACATCTGGAAATAGGGTCTGACCTGCTAGTATCCCGCCGTCGGCCGGTGGCCGAACCGGCGTGACCGGGTGGGGTCCCGCTCCGTCGTGCCGTGTCAACGTCCTACGCGTACGAGGCCATGACCGCGCTCCGCTGCAACGTGTCCGATCTGCTGCATCACCCGGCCGCGCGCCGGTCCGTCCGCGTCGAGATGCCGGGCCGCGAGTTCGGTGGCCAGGCCGGGTCCCGGCTGAGCGCCGCTCCGCTCGTCGTCGACGTGTGGCTCGAGCGCGTGCCCCACGGCGTCGTGGTGCACGGCACGGTCACCGGCGAGTACGAGAGCGAGTGCAGCCGGTGCCTCCGGCCCGTGCGCGGCGAGTGCGCGTTCCCGATCCGCGAGCTGTTCGAAGCCGAGCCCATCGAGGGCGAGACCTACCCGATCGAGGGTGAGACGGTGGACCTCGAGCTCCCGGTCCGCGACACCGTGATCGTGGACCTGCCCCGTGCGCCACTGTGCCGGTCGGACTGCGCGGGGCTGTGCCCGGTCTGTGGCATCGACCGAAACGCGGAGGAATGCGACTGCGACCTGCACCCCCCCGATCCCCGGTGGGACGCCCTGAGCGTTCTCACCTTCGACGACTGACCCCTTCGAGAACCCGAGGAGCATCTGATGGCCGTCCCGAAGCGCAAGACGCCTCGTTCGAAGACGCGGAGCCGGCGGGCCGCGAACTGGCGGACCGAGGAGCCGGCGCGCTCGCTGTGTCCGACGTGTGGTGCCGTCAAGCTCCCGCACACCGTCTGCGGGAACTGTGGCACCTACCGCGGGCGTCAGGTCCTCGACGCGCAATGACCTCGTGAACGCTGCCGCCACGCGCGAGTCGGAGCCGCTCACCGTCGCAATCGACGCGATGGGCGGCGACCACGCGCCCGGCGCGATCGTCGACGGCGCGTGCGAGGCGGCGGAGGCCGTCGGCTGCCGCATCCTGCTCGTCGGGGACGAGGCCGCGATCCTCGCCACGCGCCCGAGCGGCACGCTGCCCGAGCGCGTCACCATCCGCGCCGCCGGCCAGGTCATCGCCATGGACGACGAGCCCGGCGCCGCCGTGCGCAAGAAGAAGGACGCATCCGTCGTCCGTGCCGCGGAGGCCGTGCGCGACGGCGACGCCCACGCGATGGTCGGCGCGGGGAACACCGGAGCGACCATGGCCGCAGCGTTGCTCCGCTTCGGTCGGATCAAAGGGGTCGCGCGCCCGGCGATCGGTGTGCCGATCCCGGTCCCGTTCGGAGCGCCGCACCTTCTGGTGGACGGTGGGGCCACCGTCGACTGCACGCCGGAGTGGCTGGTGCAGTTCGCGCACATGGGGCGGGCCTACGCGCGCCTGCGTCTCGGCGTCGACGATCCGACGGTCGGGCTGCTGTCGAACGGGGAGGAGCCCGGGAAGGGCGACGACCTCCGCAAGCAGACCTTCCCCCTGCTCGACGGACTCCCGTGGTTCGTCGGCAACGTCGAGGGGCGCGACCTCATGTCGGGGCACCCGCACGTCATCGTCACCGACGGCTTCACCGGAAACGTCGCGCTCAAGACTGTCGAAGGAGCGCTCCGGGCCGCGGCCGGGCTCGTGTTCACCACGCTCTCGTCGACCGCCGAGGCCGAGGTCGCGGCCGAAGTGGTCGCACCGCTGTTGCTGCAGGGCGTGACCGACTACTTCGACCCCGACACCTTCGGCGGCGCCGCCCTTCTCGGCGTCAACGGCGTGTGCGTGATCTCCCACGGCTCGTCGAGCGCGCGGGCGATCGTGAATGCCGTACGGCTCGCCGCCGACTGCGTGACCGGGGGGTTCGTCGCCCGGATGCAGGAAGCCATCGTCGACGACCGGAACGTCTCGCGCGCGGGCGTCGACTCCGTCACCGCTGGAGAGGACGCCTATGCCGGCTGAAACCCACTCGACCCACGAGCCCCTGAGCGCGGACGACGTCTTCGCGATCGTCCGGACGCATCTCGCCGAGATCCTCGAGGTCGACGACGCGACGATCACGATGGACTCGAGCTTCGCCGACGACCTCAACGCCGATTCGCTCGCACTGATCGAGCTGGTCGAGGCGCTCGAGGAGGATCTCGGCGAGCGCACCGTCGGCTTCAGCGTCGACGACGAGGACCTGGGTGATTTGAAGTCGGTCCGGGACGCCGTCGACTACGTCACCGCGCGTCTGGGAGGGACGGCGGCCTAGGCCGCACGTCGACGCGATGGAACCTGCCGCCTGCGCCCGGTTCGAGGAGCTCCTCGGCTGGTCGTTCCGCGACGAGACCCTGCTCGCTCAGGCCCTCGCGCACCGCTCGTGGTGCGCCGAGCATCCGGAGGACTCGTCGAACGAGCGGCTCGAGTTCCTGGGCGACGCGGTGCTGGGCATCGTCGTCACCGACCACATCTTCCGGACCTACCCGGACCACCAGGAGGGCGAGCTGGCCAAGGTGCGCGCGTCGGTCGTGAACGCCGAGGTGCTCGCCGAGGTGGCCACCTCGATCGAGCTCGGTCCGTGTCTGCGGCTCGGAAAGGGCGAGGACAGCTCCGGCGGGCGGGAGAAGGGGTCGATCCTCGCGGACGCGATGGAGGCGGTGATCGCCGCGGTGTACCTCGACGGCGGCGCGGACGCCGCGTGGGGGGTCGTGATGCGACTGTTCTCCGCCCGCATCGTGGAAGCCGCGACCGGCCCCGGTGGCGACGACTACAAGACCCGCCTGCAGGAGCTCGCGGCGCAGCACTTCGATCGGCTGCCCCGCTACCAGGTGCGGGACGAGGGGCCAGACCACGCCAAGCGCTTCTTCGCGACCGTCCTGCTCGGAGGCGAGTCCTACGGTCACGGCGAGGGTGGCTCCAAGAAGCAGGCCGAGCAGGCCGCGGCCAGGGCGGCGTGGGAGCGCATCTCGGCCGGAGACGATCCGATCCCGACCGTCTGGGGGAGCCAAGGTGCCGGAACTCCCTGAGGTCGAGGTGATCCGCCGGGATCTCGAGAAGGACGTCGTCGGCAAGAAGGTGAAGGCCGTCGACGTCAACGGCATGCGCACGATCCGGCGGTACCGGCAGCGGAAGCAGTTCACCGGCGCGCTCATCGGGAAGAAGTTCACCGGCGTGGAGCGCCGGGGCAAGTACCTCCTCGTGAAGCTCGACGGTGGCGAGGTCCTCGTGATCCACCTGGGAATGTCGGGCCAGCTCCGCCGGGCGCCAGGCACCAAGGAGCCTCTCGCCAAGCACACGCACGTCGTGATCACCTTCAGCCAGGGCGGGCAGCTGCGGTTCATCGACCCACGGACCTTCGGGGAGATGTTCGTGACCACCGTCGAGGGAATCGAGGACATCGACGAGCTCGCGCATCTCGGCATGGACCCTCTCGAGACAGCGATCAGCTGGGACTACTTCGGCGACCTCGTGGCCCGGCGCCACGCCAAGCTCAAGCCCACGCTCATGGACCAGAAGTTCATCGCCGGGATCGGCAACATCTACTCGGACGAGATACTCCACCACGCGGGCCTGCGGTGGGACCGGATGAGCGACGAGCTCACGCCCGAGGAGGTGCGCCGCCTGTACCGCGCGCTGATCGAGGTGCTCCAGGACGGCGTGAAGTACCGGGGATCGTCGCTTGCCGACGAGCAGTACGTGGACCTCCAGGGCCGGAAGGGCAGCTACCAGGAGCATCACCAGGTGTACGCCCGTGAGGGCCAGGCGTGCCTCCGGTGCCGGCGCAGCATCGTCCGCGAGAAGGTCGGCGGTCGCTCGACGTTCTATTGCCCCTACTGCCAGGTGTGACCCCGTGATCGCCGCGCTCGTGGATGGGGTGACGCCCGTCCGACGGCCGGATCCGCGCGGCGCGAGAGGGCTCTCGGTACGCTCGGGCATCGGTTACGAAGGAGCTGCGGAGTGTTCCTGAAGTCCCTGACGTTGCGCGGGTTCAAGTCGTTCGCGGACAAGACCGTCCTCGAGTTCGAGCCCGGCGTGATGGTGGTGGTCGGCCCGAACGGGTCCGGCAAGTCCAACCTCGTGGACGCGGTCGCGTGGGTGCTCGGCGCCCAGGGGCCGCGCACGCTCCGCGGCGGCAAGATGGACGACGTCATCTTCGCCGGCACCGCGGACCGTCCGGCACTCGGCCGGGCCGAGGTGTCCCTCACGATCGACAACGGGGCCGGACTCCTCCCCATCGAGTTCTCCGAGGTCACCATCACGCGGACGCTCTTCCGCAACGGCGACTCGGAGTACGCCATCAACGGTGCGACCTGCCGCCTGCTGGACATCCAGGACCTGCTGTCCGACAGTGGCATCGGTCGGCAGCAGCACGTGATCGTCGGACAGGGCCAGCTCGACTCGGTGCTCAACTCCCGCCCCGAGGATCGACGCGCCGTGATCGAGGAGGCCGCGGGCATCCTCAAGTACCGCAAGCGCAGGGAGAAGGCCGAACGCCGGCTCGAGGCGACGGAGGGCAACCTGCTCCGCCTCAACGACCTGCTGCGCGAGGTCCGGCGCGGTCTCGGACCGCTCCAGAAGCAGGCCGACGCGGCGCGCCGTCACGACGGCGTCGTCGCCGAGCTCGCCGCCATCCGGTTGCACCTCGTGGGCCGCGAGCTGGCCGGGCTCCAGGCCAAGACGACGCGACTGCGCGACCAGGCCGGCGATCTGGCGCGGCGAGGAGGCCGGGATCCAGGCCCGGCTGCGCGAGCTCGACGTCTCCGTCCTGGACGCCGAACGCGCGCTCACCGACGTCGGGCAGGGCGATGTCGCGGACGCGCTCGCGCGCGTCGAAGCGATGCGCGAGCGGGCGCGCGGTCTGGCCGCGCTCGTCGTCGAGCGCCGGCGCGGGCTGGAGAGGGAGCTGAGCGCGGCGGCGGACGAAGGGGTCGTGGAGACGCTGGTGGCCGACGCCGGTGCCATCCGGTCCGAGCTCGAGGCGCTGGACCCCGAGTCGGGCGGGCTCGCGTCACGTGGGATCGAGATCGAGGCAGCCGAACGCGAGCTCGCGGCGGAGCGAGCCGCCTTCGCGGCCGATGAGGACGGCGACGACCCCGTTGCCGAGGCGGGCGCAGTTCGGCGTGAGCTCGCGGCTCGCCGGGACGGCCTCGCGCGCATCGAGGCCGAGCTCGAGCGCTTCGACGCCCGGGTGCGCGTCGTCGAGGCGCGCCACGGCCAGCTCGCGTTCGAGCTGACGTCGGTGTCGGAGCAGCTCCGGAGCGTGGAGACGTCGGTGCCCGGTGCGACCGCAGCGTCCGAGGCCGCGGTGTCGGCCCGAGCCCTGGCCGAGGACGCATTGGCGCAGGCCGAGGCGCGTTGGCGCGAGTCCGAGAGCGACGCGAGCCGTTGGCAGGCGCGCGCGGACGCGTTGGCGCAGGCGCTCGACGCCGCGAGCGACGCCGAGGCCGCGGTGGTGCTCGAGGGCATGCTCGGGGTCGCCGGCTCCCTCGTGAACCATCTCGTGATCGAGCCCGGCGCCGAGCGGGCCGTCGCGGCCGCGCTCGGCGATGCGATGGGATCGGTGATCGTCTCGGGCCGGGACGAGGCTCGGGGCGCGGTCGAGCGCCTCGCGTCCGGCGACGCGGCGGCCTGGCTCCTCGTGCTCGACGCGGCCGACACCGCGGTCACGACGGGGGCGACGCTCGCGCCCGCGGGCGCCCGGCCGCTGGCGAGCTGTGTGCGAGCGAGTCTCCCGGGCCTGCAGGCGACGCTCGCGCGCACCTTGGCCGGGGTGGTGCTGGCCGACGGCGACTGGCGCACCGCGATGGATCTCGCGGTCGCCTACCCGGACCTCACCGTGATGACGGGCACGGGGGACCGCTTCGGCGGTGGGCGACCCTGGCGCTTCGGTGCCGAGCAGTCCGCCGGTGTCACCCGCGCCGCGTTCGACGAGGCCGTCGAGGCCGCCGAGCGGGCCGTCGAGGCCCGGGATGCGGCGCGATCCTCGGTGGACGCCGCGCGGGTCGCGGTGAGCGACGCACGGGCGGTCGAGCTGCGGACGGCGGAGTCGGCACGCAAGGCGCGCAGCGAGTTCGACCGGGCGCGGGCCGAGGCCGATCGGATCGCGAGCGAGCGCGAGGAGCGCAACCACGAGCTCGAGGTTGCGGGGGGCACCCGAGTCGGCCTGGTCGAGGCACTGGCCGCCGAGCACACCCGCCTCCGCGCGCTGGAGGCGCGCCTGCCCGAGCTCGAATCCGCCGAGGACGATGCCCGGCGCCGTGCCGAGGTGCGGGCCGTGGAGCTCGCCGACCTCGAGCGACGTACCGAGGCCATCGCGGCGCTCCGCCGTGAGCACTCGGCTCGGGTGGCGGCGCTCGACGAACGACGCTCGATGCTCACCCGACGCGGGGCCGAGGTCGAGGATCGTCTCGCCCGGGATCCCGAGGCCAAGGCTGCCGCCGAGCGGTACCGCGCCGAGCTCATCGCGAAGCGGGGCGCGTACGAGCGGGTCGGGTCGGCGCTCGGGGAGCTGACCGGTCGGGTGGACGGCGTGTTGGCGTGGCTGCGGAGGGAGCGCCGAATCCAGACCGAGCGGGCCAGTGCCGCCGGTGGTCGGCTCGAAGAGCTGCGCACCCGGCGCCGCGAGGACGAACAGCAGCTCGCGGAGGTTCGCGAGCGGATGCAGCGTCGCGAGGTCGAGGAGGCCGAGAACCGGATGCGGCTCGAGGCGACCGTGGAGCGCATCCGTTCCGAGCACGACTGCGAGCCGGGCGTGGCGATCACGACGGATGCCCCCGAGGTGCCCGAGGGAACGACGCTCGCGGGGCGGGCCCGCGACCTCGACCGCGACCTGCGGATCATGGGTCCGATCAACCCTCTCGCGCTCGAGGAGTTCGAGGCGCTCCAGGAGCGCCACGATTTCCTCGTGCAGCAGCTCGACGACGTGAAGAACAGCCGGCGCGAGCTCCAACGGGTGATCAAGGCGGTCGACCACGAGATCGTGACGGTGTTCGACACCGCGTTCGCCGACGTCCAGGAGAACTTCGCGGCGCTCTTCACCACGCTGTTCCCCGGTGGGTCCGGCCGGATCTACCTGACCGACCCTGACGATCTGCTCAACACCGGCATCGAGATGGAAGCGCGCCCGTCGGGAAAGAACACCAAGCGCCTCTCACTGCTCTCGGGTGGTGAGCGGTCGCTGACGGCGATGGCGTTCCTCTTCGCCGTCTTCCGGTCCCGCCCCTCGCCCTTCTACCTGCTCGACGAGGTGGAAGCCGCGCTCGACGACGTGAACCTCCACCGCTTCCTCGATCTCCTGCACGAGTTCCGCGACGAGGCGCAGCTGCTCGTGGTGTCGCACCAGAAGCGCACCATGGAGGCGGGCGACTGCCTGTACGGCGTGACGATGGCGCCAGGAGGATCGACCAAGGTCGTGAGCCAGCGGATGCGCGGCGAGATCGTCCTGACCTGAGTGTCATGAGCCTGCTCGCAGCCACGGGATCCGACGAGCTGGAGCTGATCAACGCCTGCGGCCAGCCCGGTCAGCAGGCCTGGCTGTGCTCCACCGTGCACGACATCACCGGCAGCGCCACCGCTTCGCGCGTGGCCGACGACCTCGCGAAGCCGTTCCGGATCCTGCTGATCCTGGTCGTCTCGTACCTGCTGATCCGGCTTGCCCGACTCGTGATCCGGCGCGTGGTGAAGCGGCTCTCCCAGGACGAGGCGTCGGACCGCATCGAGCGGCTGCGACGCAAGACGGGGGTCGCGCTCCTCGACACCTCGCCGGTGCCGAGCGTCCGCCGCGCCCTGCGCGCCGAGACCATCGGCGCGGTGCTGCGGAGCTTGGTGGGTGCACTGATCTGGGCGACCGCCTTCATCATGATCCTCGACACCCTCTCGGTGAACCTCGCGGCCATCGGCGTCGGTGCGAGCATCATCGGGGTGGCCATCGGGTTCGGCGCGCAGTCGCTCGTGCGCGACTTCATCTCCGGCCTGTTCATGCTGGCCGAGGACCAGTACGGCGTCGGCGACGTGATCGACACCGGCGAGGCGACGGGAACCGTCGAGGGCGTGAGCCTGCGCACGACGCGGATCCGTGACGTCGAGGGCGTCGTGTGGCACATCCCGAACGGCGAGATCCGCCGGATCGGCAACAAGAGCCAGCAGTGGTCACGCGCGCTGCTGGACGTCCCCGTGGCCTACGACGCGGACATCGCGGTGGCGACGGAGTCGATTCGTACCGCGGCCATGTCCGTCGCCGCGGATCCGGCGTTCGAGCGCCTCGTGATCGACGAGCCCGAGGTCCTCGGCGTGGAACAGGTCACGACCGACCAGGTCGTGATCCGCGTCGGGGTCAAGACCCGCCCACTCGAGCAGTGGCGCGTGGCGCGCGAGCTTCGGCTGCGCGTGAAGGCCGCGCTCGACGCCGCCGGCATCCGGCCCGGCGGCGACACGACGGTCACCTACCGCGCAGAAGGCGGACCGCCGACAAGCGACCGTTAGGCTCCCCCGCTCATGGAAATCGTCGTGATCTCGGTGATCCTCGCGCTCGCGGTCGTTCTGGTCGCGGGAGGTCTGTTCCTCTCCCGTCGCTCGTCGCGAGGCGGCGACGACGTCGCGGCGCCGGCGCGTCGGCGAGCGACGACGGCACCGCCGACACCGTCGAGTCCCGGTCGAGCGCCCACCCGCCCGCCCGTCGATGTCGTCGAGGTACCACCGGTCGATCAGCCACCGACCGCCGAGCGGGTCCGGCCCCGGCTTCGGGAGCGCCTCGGGAAGACCCGGGCTGCGTTCTCGGGTGCGTTCACGGGAATCACCGGGCGGGCCAAGGTCGACGCGGAGACGTGGGAGGAGCTCGAGGAGGCGCTCATCCTCGCCGACGTCGGCGTGCCCACCACCGCCAAGGTGATCGACGCGGTCCGGGCGCGGGCCGAGGACGAGAAGGTCGCGGATCCGGATCGCGTGATCGAGTTGTTGCGCGAAGAGCTCGTCGTGCTCCTGGCCGACGCCGAACGCGAGCTGCACTTCGGTACCCAACCGCCGAGCGTCTGGATGTTCGTCGGCGTGAACGGGGTCGGGAAGACCACCAGCATCGCCAAGCTCGCCCAACGCGAGGGCGACGCGGGCCGGCGCGTGGTCCTCGCGGCAGCCGACACGTTCCGTGCTGCGGCCGCCGAGCAGCTCGCACACTGGGCCGAGCGCACGGGGACCGAGATCGTGCGCGGCCAGGAGGGAGCGGATCCGGGGTCGGTCGTGTTCGACGCGATGAGCGCCGCCTCGACCCGCGGCGCCGACCTCGTCCTCGTCGACACCGCGGGCCGACTGCACACGAAGGTGAACCTCATGGAGGAGCTGAAGAAGCTCCGCCGCATCGTCGAACGCACGGAGGGCGCGCTGACCGAGGTGCTGCTGGTCGTGGACGCGTCGACCGGCCAGAACGGCCTCACCCAGGCCCGGCAGTTCGCGGAGGCCGTCGACGTGACCGGTGTGGTCCTCACCAAGCTCGACGGGACGGCGAAGGGCGGGATCGTGCTCGCGATCCAGTCCGAGCTGGGGATCCCGGTCAAGGTCGTCGGCGTGGGAGAGTCCGCGGACGACCTCATCCCCTTCGACGCCGACGAGTTCGTCGCCGCCCTGTTCTGAACGCCCAATAAGCTCGCGCTCTCATGTTCGACGCGCTCTCCGAACGATTCGACGGGATCTTCTCGCGGCTGCGCAGCCGCGGAAAGCTGACCGAGGCCGACGTCGATGCCGTGGCACGGGAGATCCGGCTGGCGCTGCTCGAGGCCGACGTCAACGTCAAGGTGGTCAAGGCGCTCATCGCCCGTCTGAAGGAGCGCGCGCACGGCGCCGAGGTCCAGAAGAGCCTCAGCCCGGCGCAGCAGGTGATCAAGATCGTGCACGAGGAGCTCATCACGACCCTCGGGGGGACCTCCGGCAAGCTGACGATGAGCCCGAAGCCCCCCACCGTCGTGATGATGTGCGGCCTGCAGGGTGCCGGGAAGACGACGGCCGCCGCCAAGCTCGCGCGCCAGATGAAGAGCCAGGGGCTCCAGGTGTTGCTGGTCGCGGCGGACCTGCAACGCCCGGCCGCGGTCGAGCAGCTGCGCGTCCTCGGCACGCGCGTGGACGTCCCGGTGTGGTCCGCGCCGGACGACGCGCCGAAGGATCCGGTCGGGGTCGCGCGCTCGTCGCTCGACGAGGCGGCGCGCCTCGGCAAGAACGTCGTGATCGTCGACACCGCGGGCCGGCTCCAGATCGATGCGGAGCTGATGGACGAGCTGCGCGAGGTGCGTGACGTGGTCCGGCCCACGGACACGCTGCTCGTCGTGGACGCGATGACCGGGCAGGAGGCCGTGAACGTCGCGACGACCTTCGACGACGCGGTCGGGGTCGACGGCATCGTGCTCACCAAGATCGACGGTGACGCGCGCGGCGGCGCCGCGCTGTCGGTGAAGGAGGTCGTCGGCAAGCCGATCCTGTTCGTGGGCACCGGCGAGAAGATCGAGGACTTCGAGCCGTTCCACCCCGACCGGATGGCGAGCCGCATCCTCGGGATGGGAGATGTGCTCACGCTCATCGAGAAGGCCGAAGAGGCCTTCGACGCCGATGTCGCGCTCAAGGCGCAGGAGCAGCTGCGGACCGGTCAGTTCACGCTCGAGGACTTTCTCGATCAGATGCGCCAGGTTCGCAAGATGGGCCCGATCGGCAACATCATGAAGATGATGCCGGGCATGCCCAAGGAGCTGCGCAAGACCGAGCTCGACGAGGGTGAGATCGACCGCGTCGAGGCCATCATCTGCTCGATGACCCCCTCCGAGCGCCGGGATCCGACGGTGATCAACGGCTCCCGCCGTCTGCGCATCGCGCAGGGGAGTGGGACCTCCACCTCCGAGGTCAACGCGCTGCTCAAGCAGTTCAAGCAGGTCCAACAGATGATGAAGGCCCTCACGGGCGGCGGGAAGCGCCCGAAGCTCAAGGCGCTCGCCGGCATGGACCTCAACGACCTCCCGGGCATCTAGGCCGCCGGGTCGAGCCACGCCCGCCGTCCGGAGCGGCGCCGCCGCGGCAGGACCCGCTAGCCTGGCGCCTCCGTGTCGGTCCCCGACACCGTTGTGCTTTCTCGAGAGGAACCCTCAGCACGTGTCCGTCAAGATCCGCCTCATGCGCGTGGGGAAGAAGAAGCAACCCAGCTACCGCGTGGTCATCGCCGACGGCCGCAGCCCTCGCGACGGCCGCTACATCGAGATCATCGGCCATTACCGCCCGCGCCAGGAGCCCTCGGCCTTCGAGGTCGACGGCGACAAGGTGATCGCGTGGTTGGAGAAGGGCGCGCAGCCGAGTCCGCAGGTGCACCGGCTCCTCGTCGGTTCCGGCCTCTGGGAGACCTACGAGGCGGGGCGTCGCTCGCCGTCGCTCGCGGCGCGGGTCGCCGGGCGAAAGTCCCGCGGCCAGGCCGAGGCCGCCAAGGCGAAGGCTGCGGCCGAAGCCCAGGAGGCCGCAGCCGCGAAGGCGAAGGCTGCGGCGGAAGCCCAGGAGGCCGCGGCCGCGAAGGAGAACGCCGACGCGCCGGACGAACCGGGGGCGAGCGACGACACTCCGACCGACGAGACCGCGACGGACGAGTCCTGATGAGCGATCACGACGAGGACTACGAGGACGAGGTCGGAGCCGAGGGCAACCGGATCATCGGTGGCCGCGCCAAGGCGGTCGTCGAGCACGTCACGCGGTCGATCGCGGAGGAACCCGACGCCGTCGACGTCGAGATGATCGAGCGTCGCGACGAAGTCTCCATCCTCGTGCACGCCGACAAGTCCGACATGGGTCGCCTGATCGGCAAGCGCGGCAGGGTGGTGCAGGCACTCCGCCAGGTCACCCGGGCCGCGGGTGCGGCCGAGGGCATCTCGGCCTCGGTCGACATCGTCGAGTAGTCCACCGTGAGCGCGGCCTCCCGCCTCGAGGTGGGCCGCATCGGGCGGCCCCACGGCCTGCGCGGCGAGGTCGTCGTCACCCTGACGACCGACCGCGCCGAGCGCCTCGCCGACGGATCGCACCTCGAGACCGATGCCCGCACGCTCGTGGTCGCGGCGTCGCGACCCCACCGGATGCGCTGGCTCGTCCGGTTCGAAGGAGTCACCGACCGTGACGCGGCGGAGGCGCTCCGGGGCAGCATCCTGTACGCCGACGCGCTCCCGTCGGGTGACGAAGAGCTCTGGGTCCACGAGCTGATCGGTGCGAGCGTCCGCGACCGCGACGGACACGACCTCGGTACCGTCGAAGCCGTGGAGGCGAACCCGGCGAGCGACCTCCTGGTGCTCGACGGCGAGCGGCTCCTGCCCCTGGCCTTCGTCGTCGAGCACGGCGCCGGGCTGATCGTGGCGGATCCGCCCGACGGGCTCTGGGACTGACCGTGCGGATCGACGTCTTCACGATCTTCCCCGAGTACGTCTCCTCGCCGCTCGAGTTGGCGCTCATCGGCCGGGCGCGGGCCGCCGGCCGTCTCGACGTGCGCGTGCACGACGTCCGCGACCACGCGGGCGACCGGCACCGCAGCGTCGACGACGAGCCGTTCGGCGGTGGCCCGGGCATGGTGATGATGCCCGAGCCCATCTTCGATGCGGTCGAGGCCGTCGATCCGCCCCGACCCCTGTACCTGCTCGCCGCCTCCGGGCGGCGCTTCGACCAGAGCCTCGCCCGGAGCCTCGCGGCGGGAGACGGGTTCTCGCTGATCTGTGGCCGTTACGAGGGGGTGGACCAGCGCGTGGCGGACCATCTCTGTGACGGCGAGCTGGCGGTGGGCGACGCGGTGCTCGCCGGCGGCGAGGCCGCGGCGCTCGTGGTGATCGAGGCAGTGACCCGACTGGTCCCGGGGGTGATGGGCAACGAGGCGTCGGCGGTCGAGGAGACATTCGCCGCCGGACTGGTCGAGCACCCCCAGTACACGCGCCCCGCGGAGTACCGGGGCTGGACCGTGCCCGAGGTGCTGCGTTCCGGCGATCACGGCCGGATCGAGCGGTGGCGGCGGCGCGAGGCGCTGCGTCGCACCCGCGCCCACCGGCCGGATCTCCTGGCCGGGACGGACGTCGACCCCGCCGACCGGGGCCTGCTGGACGAGCTCGACCGCGCCGAGGACGGCGAGTTCCCGGATCACGACCCGCCCGGCTAGCATCGCCTCCCGCCTCTCCGGACCTTCCCGAAGGAACCTGCGCGCCATGAACCCCACCGATCTCGTCGACCGCGCCGCACTGCGCGACGGCATCCCCGACTTCGCACCCGGTGACACCGTCAAGGTGCACGTCCGCGTCGTCGAGGGCAACCGCCAGCGCATCCAGGTGTTCCAGGGCGTGGTCATCGGCCGCAAGGGCTCGGGGCTGCGCGAGACCTTCACCGTCCGCAAGCTCAGCTTCGGGGTCGGGGTGGAACGGACGTTCCCGGTCCACTCGCCCATCGTGGACAAGATCGAGGTGGCGACGCGGGGCGACGTGCGCCGGGCGAAGCTGTACTACCTCCGGGGCCGGATCGGAAAGGCCGCGAAGGTCAAGGAGAAGCGCGTCTGACGACGCGCGTCGCGCCCCTACACTGCACCTGATGAGTGCCGAGGACCTCGAACGGTACGAGACCGAGATCGAGCTCCAGCTCTACCGCGAGTACCGGGACGTCCTCCCGATGTTCACGCACGTCGTGGAGACCGAACGCCGCTTCTACCTCGCGAACGAGGTGAGGATGGAGGTCAAGGCCGATCACGGCATGGCCTACTTCGAGCTCGAGCTCGCCGACGCCTGGGTCTGGGACATGTACCGGCCCGCCCGCTTCGTGGCCAACGTCCGGGTGGTGACGTTCAAGGACGTCAACATCGAGGAGCTCGCGGGCAAGGACCTGTGAGCCGCCGCGCGCTCGGCGTGCAGGGCGAGGCGATGGCGGCAGCCTGGTACGAGGATCGCGGTTACGTCGTCCTCGACCGCAACTGGCGCACCCGCAACGGTGAGCTGGACCTCGTGCTCGGACGCGACGGAGAGGTCGTGTTCTGCGAGGTCAAGGCGCGCACCAGCGATGCATTCGGGCTCGGGGTGGAAGCCGTCACCCGCGACAAGCAGCTGCGGATCCGCCGCCTCGCGGCCGCGTGGCTCGCCGAGCGGTCCGAGCGCGCGGGCGGGCTCCGTTTCGACGTGGTCTCGATCCTCCTCCCGCGTGACGGTCCTCCGACGGTCGACGTCTACGAAGGCGCGTTCTGACCGGCTCCGCGTGCCTCACGCGCGCCCGTGCCTCCGGGCCTCGCGGTGCCAGCAGCCGGTGTGCCAGTGGCGGCGGTCGTGAGGGGCGTCACGAGGAACGACCACCTCGTGGCCCTCGCCGGGGCGGATCTCGTGGTCGCAGCCCGGGCACCGATAGGCCTTGACCGCCGCGTAGGGCTGCATGTGCCGGACGGTGACCTCGGCGGGGTCGGTCACGATGCTTCCCGGTCCTGATCAGCCGAGGAGGGCCCAGACGACCAGCGCGAGCGCGATCCCGACCCCGGCGACGACGAACAACACGTCGCCCCGGTGTGCCACGCGGCCTCGGAGCGGGTTCATGCCCACGCCGCCCACGGTAGGCGCGACGGGACCCCACACCGTCGAACCTCGAGAGGACGGTGTGGGTCAGCGGGTGGTCGACGGCTGCATGCGGATGCTGTTCGCCCGCGCGGCTCGGGCGGAGCGTGCTCGCTCCCAGTCCGGCTCGCTCGTCCGACGCACCAACGAATTGTGCGCCTCCCACTCGGCCCCGCACGACGTGCAGGTGAGCAGGTACGAGCCTCCGGAGTAGGCATCCACATCCAGGGGCGTCCCGTCATAGGGACACCGTTGCAACTTCACGGGAGCATTCATCGACCGGAGGACCTCAGGACTTGACGCAACGGCGTGATCGGAGCTCAGACCGGCCAGAGGAGTCCGTGCGCGCGCGGCGGACACGGCCGGCCCGGACCAGGCCCGCCACCGCGACCGCGATCGGGCCGGGCGCCATTCCACTGCGGCTGGTGAGGTCGTCGACGGTCGCGGGTTCGCCTCCGAGCGCCGCGAGCACGGTCCGCTCCTCGGGGTCCGCCGGCGGAGTCCCGAGGCCGGCCGGAGCGCTGCGCCGGTCTCCGGGCGTGAGGCCGAGGACCCCGAGCACGTCGTCGGGCTCGATCACCAGATGCGCGGTCCGCAACAGCTCGTTGGACCCGCGCGCCGCGGGATTTCGGCGTGAGCCGGGATACGCGCACACCTCCCGCCCGTATTCCAGGGCGCGGTCCGCGGTGATCCGGGCGCCGCCGCGCTCGGTGGCCTCGACGACGACCACGACGTCGGCCAGCGCCGCGATGATGCGGTTGCGGATCGGGAAGCGTGCGGGGTGGGGGCCGACGCCGTGCGCGTACTCGCTCACGAGGAGTCCGGCGTCGCGGACGCGAGCGTGGAGCGCGCCGTGACGGCGTGGGTACACGACGTCGAGGCCGGTGCCGAGCACCCCGACCGCCGTCCCACCGGCTGCCAGCGCGCCGAGGTGCGCGGCGGCGTCGATCCCGATGGCGAGCCCGCTCACCACCGTGATGCCGGCTCCCGCCAACGCGGCGCCGAGCTCTTCGGCATCGGCCAGGCCGTGTGGGGTCGCGGCGCGGTGCCGACGACGGCGACCCGCGGCCGGGCCAGCGCGTCCGGGCGCGCCCCTTCGCCGAGGAGCACCGGTGCGTGATC
Organism: uncultured Acidimicrobiia bacterium; assembly: GCA_963752335.1. Lineage (GTDB taxonomy): Bacteria > Actinomycetota > Acidimicrobiia > IMCC26256 > JAENVU01 > JAENVU01. The sequence goes on from CAVVXW010000004.1 coordinate 427,650, forward strand.
GGGCAGACCCGGATCGACCGGGGAGTCGGCGTCGGTCGCGAGCAGCACGGTCGTGCCGCGCGCCGTGAGCAGGGCACGCGTGCGGTCCAGGTCGAGCTCCGCGCGCCGACCGGCGGACGCGTGCCCCGGCGTCGCCCGGGAGCTCGGCGATCGCGGTGGCGGCCCGGCCGCTGCGGACCGCCGCGACCGTGTCGAACGGATCGGGCCAGGCGCCGAGCAACCGACGCAACGTCGCCGGACCCATGCCCCGAAGTGCGAGGAGGGCGGCGGCCGCGACGCGGCGCTCGTCGGGAGCCGTCACGGCACGTCCTGGCGCAGTGACGCCGCGAGCACGACGTGCTCGCCCTCCACCAGGGCCGAGTCGGCCAGGTCCGCGATGGTGCGGGCGACCCGGCGGATCCGGTGGGCACCCCGCCCGGTGAGCATCCCCGCCTCGACCACGAGTCGCCACGCGTCGAGCGCATCGGCGCTCATGCCCGCGAGGCGGTCCACGTGATGCACGGGGATCTCTCGATTCCACCGCCAGCGTGTGCCGTGGAACCGCATTCGCTGGCGGTCGACCGCCTGCGCCACCCGTGCCGCGACGGTGGCGGAGTCCTCGCCGGGCACGTCGCGCGCCGTCGGACCGGCGATGCGCAGCCGCAGGTCGAACCGATCGAGGAGCGGCGCGCTGAGCCGTCGGGCGTACCGGCCCTTCTGCGCCTCCGAGCAGTGACACTCGGTGGGCACCCGCCCGCACGGGCAGGGATTGGTGCAGCCGACGAGCAGGAAGGAAGCCGGGAAGCGCACGCTGGCTCCCTGGCGCGCGATCCGGACCGCACCCTCCTCCAGGGGCTGGCGCAGCGCATCGAGGGTGACCGGCGCGAACTCACCGAGCTCGTCGAGGAACAGCATCCCGCGGTGCGCGAGGGTGACCTCCCCGGGTCGGGGGCGAACGGAGCCGCCGCCGACCAGCGCGGCGGTGCTGGCCGTGTGATGCGGGGCGCGGACGGGACGATGGCGCGCGAGCTGGGTGGGAGGCCGACCGCCGGCCACGGAGCCGATGCGGGTGACCTCGACGGCCTCGTCGGGGTCGAGGGGCGGGAGGATGGTGGGGAGGCGCCGGGCGAGCATCGTCTTGCCGCAGCCGGGCGGGCCGGTGAGAAGGAGGTGGTGGCCGCCGGCGGCGGCGATCTCGAGCGCGAGCCGGCCGGTTGCGAGGCCGCGGACCTCCGCGAGGTCGACGGGTTCGGTATCGGGGTCGTCGTCGCCGGGTGGCGGCGGATCGGCGTCGGGCCACGGCGCCTCGCCCTTGAGGCAGGCTCGCAGGTCGGCGAGGGTGCGGGCCGTGCGCACGACGAGGCCCGGGACGAGGGTGGCCTCGTGCACGTTCGCCGGTGGGACGATGACGGTGCCGAGACCGAGGGTGGCGAGCGCGTCGGCCAGCACCAGCGCACCCGGCACCGGGCGGAGGGATCCGTCGAGGCCGAGCTCGCCGAGCACCCCCACTCCGTCGACGCATCCGGCCGGGAGGTGGTCCTCGCTCTCGAGCAGCGCGAGCGCGATCGGCGAGTTCGAGCCCGGCGCCCGTCTTGCGGACGGTGGCCGGGGAGAGGTTGACCGTGATGCGCTTGAGCGGCCAGCTCAGCTCACTCGAGAGGAGCGCGGCTCGCACTCGTTCGCGCGATTCGCGTCCGGCGGTGTCCGGGAGGCCGACGACGGTGTAGCCGGGGAGCCCACCGGACACGTGGACCTCGACGTCGACCGCGAGGCCGTCGACGCCCACCAGCGTGGCGCTCCGTATCGTCGCGAGCATGGGATCTCCTGGGCACGTGGAAACGGGACAGGAGGACCGGACCGCGGCGACCTCGACGGCATGGGTGACCGTACCGGCCCGGTGTGACCATCCCGGCGGCCCGGGGCCGGTAGCGTCCTCGGGGTGTCCTGGGACGTCGACGGGTTCGTCTCGTCGCTCACCGCGGCGAGCACGCACACGGTGCGGGCCTACGACCGCGACGTCCGTCAGTTCGTCCAATGGGCCGAGCGCGGCGGCTGTCCCGACCCCGCCGACGTGGACCACGTCACCCTGCGGCGCTACCTGGCGTACCTCACGACCCTCGGATTCGCCCGGCCGACGATCGCGCGCGAAGTCGGCCGCGGTCCGGGCCTTCCTGCGCCACCTGACCCGCCACGGAGTCCTGCGCGCCGACCCGGGTCGCTCGCTGCGGTCTCCGAAGGGACCGAGCCGCCTCCCGCGTGTCCCGCGATCGTCCGAGGCGATGGCCCTGCTGGACGCGGCCGCCGCCCATCCGGCCATCACCGGACGCGACACCGACACCGACACCGGCACCGAGGCCGACACCGGCACCGAGGCCGACGCGGGCACCGGCACCGGCACCGAGGCCGACGGGCCGCGGGAACCGGATCCGCTGGCCCGGGCCGTCGCCCTGCGGGACCTCGCGGTCCTCGAGATCCTGTACGGCACGGGGGTTCGGGTCTCGGAGTGCTGTGGCCTGGACGTGGACGATGTCGAGCTGGCCCGCCGGAGTGTGACCGTGCTGGGCAAGGGGAGCAAGGTTCGCCGGGTTCCGCTCTCCGCGCCCGCGGCGGACGCGGTCGCCGCCTGGCTCCGCGAGGGCCGACCGGAGTTGGTCCGGAAGGGCACCCCGGCCCGGGCGTTGTTGCTGAATCGGCTCGGCCGCCGGCTCGGGTCCCGGGACGCCCGCCGCATCGTCGAGCGCCATCCGCTGCCCGACGGACGGACCCTGCACCCCCATGCCCTCCGACACGCGTACGCTACGCACCTGTTGGAAGGCGGAGCCGACCTGCGCACCGTGCAAGAGCTGCTCGGGCACGCGGACTTGGCGACGACCCAGATCTACACCCACCTCACCCGGGAGCGCCTCCGGGCGGTCTACGAATCGACGCATCCCCGTGCCTGACCCCGTGACCACCAAAGCCGACGACGCTCGGATCGTCGCGGCGCTGTGGGACCAGTACCAGCAGGCCCCCGACGGTGAGGCCCGCGAGCGCCTGATCCTGCACTACTCGCCGCTCGTCAAGTTCGTCGCCGGGCGCGTCGCGGCAGGCCTCCCGCAGAGCATCGAGCAGTCGGACCTGGTCTCGTACGGGATCTTCGGCTTGATCGACGCGATCGACAAGTTCGACCCGGAGCGCGGCTTCAAGTTCGAGACCTACGCGATCAGCCGCATCAAGGGCGCGATCATCGACGAGCTCCGCTCGATCGACTGGGTGCCCCGCTCGATCCGGTCCAAGGCGCGCACGATCGAGCAGCGCGTACTCCAAGCTCGAGAACGAGCTGAAGCGCTCACCCGGCGACCAGGAGATGGCCGAGGAGCTGGGCGTCACCGAGGGCGAGCTCTCCCAGACCCTCTCCCAGATCAGCTTCGTCGGGATCGTCGCGCTCGACGAAGTGGTCAACACCGGCGAGAAGGGTGGCGGGACGACGACGGTGGGCGACACGGTCGCCGACAAGGTCAACGACCCGGTCGCCGCGTTCGAGGTGGAGGAGATGAAGCATCTCCTGGCCGACGCGATCAACCGGATGCCCGACCGCGAGCGGCTGGTGCTCACGCTCTACTACTACGAGGCGCTGACGCTCGCCGAGATCGGGGCCGTGCTCGGCGTCACCGAGAGCCGCGTCTGCCAGATCCACACCAAGGCGATCCTCCAGCTCCGGGGGCGGCTCATCGAGCCTCCCACGGAACGCACCTCCGGCTGAGCCCTCCCGTCCCCGTCGCGCTTGGCGCGTCCACCGGCGCCCGGTAGGGTCCGGGGCGCTCCACTTCCTCCCTCGGCTTCCTCCCGCTGCCCACGCGCGCCCCGGGAGGCCCCGAGATGGAGTCCCGCTCACTGCTCGTCACGGCCGCGTGCGTGGTCGCGCTCGCGGCCGGCACCGTCGTGGTGCCGTCAGCCCGCGCGTCCGCGGACGCGGCCGAGGTCTGGACCCGTCCGGTCGCGGGCCGGGTCGTCCGACCGTTCGTCGCGCCGAGGAATCGCTACGGGGCCGGCCACCGCGGTGTCGATCTCGCGGCACCCCTCGGCACGCCGGTGATGTCCGCGGGCGATGGACGGGTGGTCTTCGCCGGCGCGGTGGCCGGATCGCTCCACGTGGTCGTGGACCACGGGCACGGACTGCGGACGTCGTTGTCCTTTCTGGCGACGATCCGGGTGCGGGTCGGCCAGGTCGTGGTGGGCGGTGAGCCCGTCGGGACCGCCGGGGGGACCGGCGTCGACCACGACGTCGGCGTCGTGCATCTCGGGCTGCGCGTCGGCGACGTGTACGTGGACCCGATGCGCCTCTTCGCACGCGTGGATCTCACCCAGGTCGTGCGGCTGGCGCCGTTGCGGAACCGGCCGGCGGGGTCGGGATACTCGACCCCGGGCATCGAGGCCCGGAGCCTCGCGGAGTCGCTGCACCTGCCCCGTGGCATCCCTGGTCTCGAGCCCCCTCCCGCGCCGGGGCTCTGGGAGCAGGCAACCGGTTTCCTCGGCGATGTCTGGGCGACGTCGGCCGGCATGGCCGGAGCCTCGTTGGCCCCCGAGCTGCTCGTCTGGCGGGCGATCGTCGGCCACACACCGCTCGGCGCCGCCGCCGAGGACGCCCGCACGATCGTCGCCCGGCTCACTGCGGCGTGGCGGGCCCGCGCCGACTGCACCGCTGATCCCGGCGCCGGGCCCGGCGGCGGGGGCTCCGGGCACCTGCTCTTCGGGGTCGGCGGGATCGACAGCAGCACCGACCGCCACACGGGCGCGGCGTTCGGGCTCGACACGGCGGCGCTCGGCTACCACGCGGACGAGACCGGCTGGTTCTCCTACGCCGCCGACGGCGGCGCGTACACGGCGTCGGACACCTGGGGCGATCTCGTCGTCGCGGGATACCGCCTGCGGGACCAGCTCCGGACGTTCGCCCGCGCCCATCCCGGCCGCGAGGTCGATCTCGTCGCGCACTCCCAGGGCGGGATCGTCGTCGACGTGTTCCTGCATCTGATCTTCGATCCCGCCGACCCCACGCTCCCGCCGCTCGGCACGGTCGTCACGTTGTCCTCCCCGCACCGCGGGGCGCCCCTGGCCTCGGTCGCCGTGGAGGTGCGCGCGACCGCAGGAGGGCGCGCGTTCCTCGATGCCGCGGAGCGCGTCGCCGGCGGTGCCCTGCCGCCGACCGGCGCTGCGTCCACGCGTCAGCTCGCCGAGGGCTCTGCGCTGCTCGACCGGCTCTGGTCGCGTCCGCCGCCCGACCAGGTGGACCTGACGACGATCGGCGCGACCGACGACGTCGTCGTTCCGGACGCACAGTCCTCCGCCCCCGGCGCCCGGGCCGTGACCGTCGACCCCGCCGGCCTGAACGACCACTCGGGCGTCACCGCGGACCCCGAGGCGATGACCGCGGCCCGCCTCGCCCTCGAGGAGCGCGCGCCGGCCTGTGTCGGCCTGCCCGACGCGGTTCGCAGCGCGGTCGAGCCCGTCGTGATCCGACGCGTGGAGCTCACGCTCGGGCACGAGCTGGCGCGCAGCCTCGCGGGCGTGCCCGCACCCTGACCCGAACCCACCCACGAGACACGGAGGTCTCCCATGTGCCCTTCCCTTCCCGTCGCGGCCCGACGCCCGTCGTCCGGACGGCCCCCGGGCCGCGGGTGGTCGCATCGCCGCGCGGTGCTCGGCGTCGGGGTCGCCACGGTCGTCGCGGCAGTGGCGACGCTGCTCGTGCTCGGCGCCGGTCCAGGGACCGGTCCGCCGGCGGGTCGCGTCGTCCGTGGCACCGGCCGGTCCGCGCCCGCGGTGACCCACCCGCTGGAGGTCCGGACCCGGTGGGATGCCGATTTCGACGCCGACCCCACCGCCCTCCTCGTGGCGGGACCGGACACGTTCGTGGTGACCCCGTACTCGGTGCGGGCGCTGGCCACGGCCGACGGTGTCCGCCGGTGGGATGTCGAGCGCCAGGATGCCGAGCCGTACCTCGCTGCGAACGCCGACACCCTGCTCGTCGGCGCCGTCGACGGGTTCGAGGCCCTGGATCGCGCGACCGGCCGGTCACGGTGGCGCTCGCGCATCGAGGATCCGTTCGATCGCGCCCGCACCGTCGGCCTCGTCGCGACGCCGAGCGGAACGGTCGCCGTCGGCACGACCGACCGCGGCCGGGTCATCGGTCTCGACGCCACGACGGGCGGCCTGCGCTGGTCGGTCGTGGTCGCCGGGACCCCCCGAGGGACGTTGGCGACCGACGACGTGACCGGCGCCGCCGTCCTCGTCACCGAGCGCGGGGACGCGACCACGCTCGTCGTCCTGGACGCCGCCGCGGGGACGGTCCGCTGGTCGGTCCCGCTCGGCCTCGGTACGGGGAGTCCCTTCGTGGACGACACCCGGATCGTCGTGGGCACCGAGACGCCGACCCACGGCGTGGTCCGCGCGTACGACCTCCGCACGGGACGCGTGCGGTGGGAGCACGCCGTTTCCTGGCCGTTCGAGGCGAGCGAACAGATCACCCGTTCCGCGTCGGAGCTCCTCGTGCTCGACGCCGGCGGGGGAGTTGCGTCCCTCGATCGGTTCACCGGCGCCTCCCGGTGGTACCAGGACCTCGGCACGCTCGTCTTCCGCGGCCGTCCGGTCGTCGTGCACGGTCAGGTGGTGCTCTTCGACGGCTTCGCGAAGCTCTGGGTCCTCGATCGCGGTACGGGCGCGGTGCTGCGCCGCCTCGTTCCGCGCGGCGTGCCGGTCGGCCTCGGTGGCGACCGGAGTCACCTCGTCTATGCCGGATCGCAGGTCACCTGGGCGCAGGTGTCGGGGCTCCCGAGCCAACTCCGCCGTCCCGGCGGACCGGTCGATCCCCGGCGCGAGCGACCCGCGCGACGCTGAGGTGACGTGCGCGGTCCGGTCGCTGGGAGGCCGGAACCCGCCTCCGGCTACACTCCTCGCCGACCCGCCACCCTCCGGTGACGGGATTTTGCACGCCCGGCATCCAATGGTCGCCGCCGGTTTCGGTGGCGTGAGCCCGGGCGGAAGGACAACCAGAGGAAGGATCCCGCGTGGCTGTCGTCACCATGAAGCAGCTGCTGGAGGCCGGAGTGCACTTCGGTCACCAGACGCGCCGTTGGAACCCGAAGATGCGCCGGTTCATCTTCGGGGAGCGCAACGGCATCTACATCGTCGATCTCCAGCAGACGTTGGAGCGGATCGACACCGCCTACCGCTTCGTGCGGAGCACGGTCGCCGACGGAGGCACGGTGCTCTTCGTGGGCACCAAGAAGCAGGCCCGCGAGCCGATCCAGAACATGGCGACGCGCTGCGGCATGCCGTACGTGAACTACCGCTGGCTCGGCGGCATGCTCACCAACTTCCAGACCGTGCACACCCGCGTGGCCAAGCTCCGCGAGATGGAGCGTCAGGTCGCCAGCGGTGAGACCGAGCAGATGATCAAGAAGGAAGGCCTCAAGGTCAAGCGGGAGGTCGTGAAGCTCGACCGCAACCTGGGTGGCATCCGCAACCTCGAGAAGCTCCCGAGCGCGATCTTCGTGATCGACACCAAGCAGGAGCACATTGCCGTGACCGAGGCCAACCGCCTCGGGATCCCGGTCGTCGCGGTGGTCGACACGAACTGCGACCCCGACATCATCCAGTACGTGATCCCCGGCAACGACGACGCGATCCGCTCGGCCAACCTCATGTGCCGGGTCATCGCCGACGCCGTCGACGAGGGCCGGCACCTGGCCCAGAAGCGCGGCGCTCGTCCCGGAACGAAGGCCGAGGCGGTCGCACCCAAGGTCCTGTCCCCCGAGGAGCAGGCCGCCCGCGCCGAGCAGCAGGCCCAGGCCCGCAACGAGGCGGCGGCCCAGGCCACCGCAAGGGAGGCGCGTCTCGCGGCCGCGAAGAAGGCCAAGGCCGACGCCCCGGCGACCTCGGGAACCGTCACCCCCGAGGCCGGAGCACCGGACACGTCGGCTGCGCCCTCCGACGAGAGCGCGGCCTCCGGGGCCGTACCCCCGGAGCCCGCGGCGCCGGGAGAGGTCGAGATTCGGGAGACGACAAATGGCTGAGGTGACCGCGAAGGACGTCGCCGCGCTCCGGAAGCTGACCGGCGCGGGGATGATGGACTGCAAACGTGCGCTCGAGGAGTCCGCCGGCGACATGGAGGCCGCCAAGGACTGGTTGCGCAAGAAGGGCCTGGCCGGTGCTGCGAAGCGCGAGGGTCGGGCCGCGGACCAGGGCGCCGTCGACGTGGTGGTCGAGGGCGGGGTCGGCGCGGTGGTCGAGCTGAACTGCGAGACCGATTTCGTCGCCAAGGGCACCGAGTTCAAGGCCGTGGTCGCGGCGCTCGCCGCGCAGGTCGCCCGTAACGGCGACACCGGCCTGGCCGACCAGCCGTTCGAGGGTTCCACCGTCGGCGAGACCATCACCCAGATGGGCTCGAAGCTCGGGGAGCGCATCGAGCTGGGCCGCACCGCCCGCTACGAGAGCGACGGCGTGCTCGACGGCTACAAGCACGTGCAGAACGACCGCGGCACGATCGGGGTGCTGGTGGAGCTCGGAGGGGTGGACAGCTCGAGCGCCGAGGCGAGAGCCGCCGCCCACGACATCGCGCTGCACATCGCGAGCGCGGCACCGCGCTACGTCAGCAAGGACGACGTGCCGGCCGACGCGATCGAGAAGGAGCGCGAGCTCCTCACCGAGCTGACCCGGAACGAGGGCAAACCCGAGAACGCGATCGAGAAGATCGTGAGTGGCCGGCTCAACGGCTTCTACAAGGACTACTGCCTGCTCGAGCAGGGCTTCGTGAAGGAGCCGAAGACCACGATCGCCAAGCTGGTCGCCGGTCTCGGAGGCGACGCGACCGTGCGGAGGTTCGCGCGCATCAAGGTCGGCGAGGACTGAGTCGTCGTGGCCGGGAGCCGGTTCCGTCGCGTGGTGCTGAAGCTCTCGGGTGAGTCGTTCGCGGAGCCGATCGGATTCGGGATCGACGCCACGATCGTCGGGCGCATCGCGAACGAGATCGCCGAGACCCGACGCGATTTCGACATGCAGATCGCGATCGTCGTCGGCGGCGGCAACATCTTCCGTGGCATCGCCGGGAAGACACGCGGCATGGACCGCGCGCGTGCGGACTACATGGGCATGCTGGCGACGGTGATCAACGCGCTCGCGCTGCAGGACGCGCTCGAGTCGGTCGATCAGCCGACGCGGGTCCAGACCGCGATCACGATGGACAAGATCGCGGAGCCCTACATCCCGCTGCGGGCGATCCGCCACCTCGAGAAGGAGCGGATCGTGGTGTTCGCGGCCGGCACCGGCAACCCGTACTTCACGACGGACACCACCGCGGCCCTCCGCGCCGCGGAGATGGGCGCCGAGGCGGTCCTGAAGGGCACCCACTCGGGGGTCGACGGTGTCTACAGCGCGGATCCTCGGCTCGACCCTTCGGCGGTGAAGCTCGACGAGGTCACGCATTTCGAGGTCATCAACCGGGGTCTCAAGGTCATGGATTCGACCGCGATCACGTTCTGTATGGACAACGAGCTGCCGATCATCGTCTTCGACGTCACCACGCCCGGGAACATCCGCCGGGCGCTCGCCGGTGACACGATCGGGACGCTCGTCAGCAGCAAGGAGGGATGACGGTGGCGACCCCATCGGAGATCATCGCCGACTGCAAGGACAAGATGCAGGGCGCACTGGGCCACCTGCGCGACGAGTTCGGTCGCGTGCGGACGGGGCGGGCGACGCCGGCGCTCGTCGAGCGGATCCGCGTCGACTACTACGGCACCGAGGTGCCCCTCCAGCAGCTCGCGGGCTTCACCGTGCCCGAGCCGAGGGTGCTCGTGGTCCAGCCCTACGACAAGGGCGCGATGGCCGCGATCGAGAAGGCGATCCAGCAGAGCGACCTCGGCATCAACCCGAGCAACGACGGCCAGGTCGTGCGCCTGGTGTTCCCCGCGTTGACCGAGGACCGCCGCAAGGAGATGGTGAAGGTGTGCAAGCACCTCGCCGAGGAGGGCCGGGTCGCGGTGCGCAACGTACGCCGCCACGCCCGACAAGAGCTCGAGGCGCTCGAGAAGAACGGGGACCTCTCCCGGGACGAGCTCGAGCGGGTCGAAAAGGACCTGGAGAAGGCCACGCACGAGGTCGTCGCCGAGGTCGATCAGCTCCTGGGACACAAGGAACAAGAGCTCCTGGAGGTCTGAGGGACCGTGAGGAGCCGGGGCGCGACGCCCCGGCGGGTCTAGGGTGCGCGGAGTGCTTCGGGTGCGCACGGGGGGAGATCGGTGACCGACCGTCACGACGAAGACACAGACATTCCCGACCGTCCCACGGTCGCTCCACCGGTGAGTGGCGAGGGCGTTCGGATCATCGGCGCCGAGGAGGCGCAGGCCGTGATCGAGGCGGGTGCGGCCGCGCACCGCCTCGGCGAGTCCGAGCCCCGGTTCGGCGACGTCCCGGCCCGACCGGACCCCGCGACCCGGACCGATGCTCGATTCCCACGCGTGGACGTGTCCGCGGAGGCCGACGAGCCGACCGCCGAGCACCCGGGGCTGCTCGACGAGATCGCGGCCGCGACCGGTGCCGGTGCACGCGACTCCGAGATCGACGAGCCCGAGCCGGATGCGGTCGACGGTCCCGAGCGCACCCCGTCGGTCGAGACCGTCGCGCCGGCGCCCGAGGGGCTGCCCCACTGGAGCGAGCCCGCCACCGGGGAGATCCCCGTGATCCTCGGCGAGGGCGTCGAGGCGGGGGAACCGACCGAGAGCGGCTCGGGGCTGCGGTTCAGGAGCGGCTCGTCCGACTGGGCGGACGAGGGCGAGGACGCGTTCGCCGCGCTCGCAGCCGAACCCGACGACGAGGACGTCACGCTGGCGAGCCTCGCCTCCACGCCCGAGGACGACGACATCGCGTTCGACCGTGAGGTTGCGGCGCGCCGGGTCCGATCGGCTCCGGCGACCCGACCCCGCGCGCCGCGGCCGGCCCGTGGTGGCGAGGAGCTGGACCTCGGCACGGATCGTCCCGACACGCTGGTCCGGGTGGTCACCGGACTCGGGATCGCCGCGCTGGCCCTGCTGTGCCTCTCCGCCGGCGCGGCCGCCACGATGGTGCTGGCAACCGCGATCGTCGGCGTGTGCGCGTTCGAGTTCTTCCAGGCCCTGCACCAGCGGGGTTTCCGTCCGGCCACGGTCATCGGCCTGCTGGGCACGCTGACGATCGTCCCGCTCGCGTACCACCGCGGCGAGTTCGCGTTCCCGTTCACCCTCGCGCTCGTGATGGTCTTCACGCTGCTCTGGTTCGTGTTCGAGGTCGTGCACACGCGACCGATGGTCAACGTCGCGGTCACGGTCGGGGGGTTCGTCTACACGGGCGTGCTCGGTGCGTTCGCGGGACTGCTGCTCACCTCCGAGAACGGCGTCGGTCTGATCCTCGGTGTCGCGATCCCGGTGATCGCGTACGACATCGCCGGCTTCTTCTTCGGCTCGCAGTTCGGCAAGACGCGCCTCGCGCCGGACATCTCGCCCAACAAGACGGTCGAGGGCCTCGTCTTCGGCATGGCCGGGTCGATCGTGGCCGCGGTGCTGATCGTCAAGCAGATCCACCCGTGGGGCGATCTCCTCCACGTCTTCGCCCTCGGCGTGACGGTGGCGGTCATGGCGCCGCTCGGGGATCTCGCCGAATCGATGCTGAAGCGTGACCTCGAGATCAAGGACTTCGGTGCCCTGCTGCCGGGCCACGGTGGAGTGCTCGACCGCTTCGACGCGATCCTCTTCTGCCTGCCGGCGGTGTACTTCCTCGCCCGGGCCCTGAAGATCGGTTGACCACGACCCGACGCGTCGTGCTGCTCGGCTCGACGGGATCGATCGGGACCCAGGCGCTCGACGTCGTCCGGGCCCACCGCGACGACTACGAGGTGCTCGCCCTCGCCACCGGGACCAACGCCGAGCTGCTGGCCGCGCAGGCGGCGGAGTTCGGTGTCCCCTCGGATCGGGCCCTGCTCGCGGCCGAGCACCCCGAGGTGCTCGGGGAGCTCGCGGCCCTCCCGGAGGCGGACGTCGTGCTGAACGCGGTCGTGGGCTTCGCCGGGCTGCCCGCCACGGTCGCGACGCTGGCGGCCGGGAAGCGCCTCGCCCTCGCGAACAAGGAGAGCCTGATCGCCGGCGGTCCGGTCGTGAACGCGGTCCGGCGTGACGGGGGCGGCGAGATCGTCCCGGTCGACTCCGAGCACTCCGCGGTGTACCAGGCCCTGCGCGGCGGCGCCGCGTCGGAGGTCGCGTCGGTCGTCCTGACCGCCAGCGGCGGGCCGTTCCGGGGCCGGACCCGGGCCGACCTCGAGCACGTCACGATCGAGGACGCCCTCGCGCATCCGACCTGGTCGATGGGGCCCAAGATCACGATCGACTCGTCCACGCTGATGAACAAGGGGCTCGAGGTGATCGAGGCCCACGAGCTGTTCGGCATCGGCTTCGACCGCATCGAGGTCGTGGTCCACCCCCAGTCGGTCGTCCACGGGATGGTCACCTTCCGCGACGGCGCCACGATCGCCCAGCTCTCGATGCCCGACATGCGCCTGCCGATCGGCCTGGCCCTCGGTGCCCCGGCCCGCCTCGACCAGGCGTTCGGTCCCATCGACTGGACCACGCTCGGGACCCTGACGTTCGAGACGCCCGATCTGACGGCGTTCCCGTGCCTGGCCCTCGCCTACGCGGCCGGCCGGGCGGGAGGCGGTGCCCCGGCGACGCTCTCGGGGGCCAACGAGGTGGCGGTGGAAGCGTTCCTGGCCGGGCGGATCGCCTGGTATGAGATCGCTGAGATCGTGGACGCCGTGCTCCAGCAGGGGACCGGGAACGTCGATGATGTCCCAGACGTTCTGGAAGCGGACCGCGTCGCGCGCGCCCGAGCCGCGACCGCCATCGAGAAGCGAGCCGTCGCGTGAAGGATCCCCTGGGCGAAGCGCCCGCCGTCGAGACCCGCAAGGCCGTCACCGGCGGTGTGCTGTTCCTGCTCGCGCTGGTCGTGATCATCGCCGTCCGACCGTCGACGGCCGTGACGATCGCGATCGTCGTGGGGCTGGTCCTCACGATCATGCTCCACGAGTGGGGCCACTACATCGCCGCCAAGAAGTCGGGTATGAAGGTCACGGAGTTCTTCCTCGGCTTCGGACCGCGGCTGTGGTCCTTCCGGCGAGGCGAGACCGAGTACGGCATCAAGGCGATCCCGGTCGGTGGCTACGTGCGGATCGTCGGGATGACGAATCTCGAGGAGGTGGATCCCGAGGACGAGCCGCGCGCCTACCGGCAGGCGACGACGGGCAAGCGCCTGATCACCGTCCTCGCCGGCATCATCGTGAACCTCGTGCTGGCGCTGGTGCTCATCTTCGCGATCCTCGTCGCGCACGGTCCCGAGGACATCTCCACGAAGGTCGCGGCGGTCTCGACCTCGTCGCCGGCGGCGAAGGCGGGATTCCGCCCGGGGGACACGATCGTCGCGATCGACGGAAACCGCATCACGAGCTGGGAGCAGGTCGGCGCCGCGATCACCCCGCACCGTGGCGATGCTCTCCTCTTCACCGTCCTGCGTGACGGACGACGCGTGGAGCTCGTCGCGACCCCGAAGACGATCGACGGGGCACCGCGCGTCGGAATCGCGGGAACCATCGTGAGCAACCCCGTCTCCCCACTGCGTGCGGTCCCGGAGAGCGTCGCGACCATGGGTCGGGGTGTGTCGACCACCGTGGACGCCCTCGGCAAGGTGTTCTCGGCCAGCGGGCTCGAGAGGTACGGCAAGTCGGTGACGAACTCCAAGGGCGGACTCAGTGCCCAGGAACGTCCCCGCTCGGTCGTCGGGATCGTCGCCGACGGGAGCAGCATCGTCGGGGGGGACTGGTGGGTGCTCCTCGGGCTGCTGGCGTCCATCAACGTGTTCGTTGCGCTGTTCAACCTGTTGCCGCTACCGCCGCTCGATGGTGGGCACGCCGCGGTCGCCCTCTACGAGGGCATCGCGTCCAAGGTGCGCGGGCGCCGGGTTCGCGTCGACTACCAGAAGCTGATGCCGGTCGCGGCCGCGGTCGTGGTGGTGATCCTGATCTTCGGGCTCTCGACGATCTACCTCGATCTCCGCAGCCTGTAGCCGGCGATCGTCGTCCGAGGGGCCGAGGCGGCGGCGGTGCGCCGGCCGGGCTCCGACGCGGTGTGAGCGGCGCCGGTGTGGAGATGGCGTGAAGATCCGCACCCACGCGGAGCGCTCCGAGGCCGTCCACGTAGGCTCGGGACGATGACCACTCCCCGACGTGCCACCCGCCAGGTCCTCGTGGGCCGTCCGCCGGGTCCGAGCGTGGCGGTGGGCGGTGGTGCTCCGGTGTCGGTGCAGTCCATGACCACGACCAAGACCGCGGACGTGGACGCCACGCTGGCGCAGATCTACGCCCTCGCCGCGGCCGGGTGCGACATCGTGCGGTGCACCTGCAACGAGGAGCAGGCCGCAGAGGGGCTCGCGCAGATCGTGCCGCGCTCGCCGGTCCCGATCATCGCCGACATCCACTTCCAGTACCGGCTCGCGCTCGCGGCGATGGAAGCCGGCGTGCAGGGACTCCGCCTCAACCCCGGCAACATCCGCAAACCCGAGCACATCAAGGCCGTCGCGCAGGAGGCCAAGGACCGCGGCCTCCCGATTCGGATCGGTGTCAACGCGGGGTCCCTCGATCCCGACATCGCCGAGCAGCTCGGCATCACAGCCGAGGCGCTCGTCGCCTCGGCCCAACGTGAGCTCGCGTACTTCGCCGAGATCGGATTCGACGATGTGAAGATCTCCGTGAAGGCGAGCAACGTCGCGCTCATGATCGACGCCTACCGCCTGCTGTCCGAGACCGTCGACCATCCGCTGCACCTCGGCGTCACCGAGGCCGGGCCACCGCCGGCGGGACTGGTGAAGTCGACGGCCGGAATCGCGACCCTGCTCGCTGAGGGGATCGGCGACACCATCCGCTACTCGCTGACCGCCGACCCGGTCGAGGAGGCCCGTGCGGGTCGCACGCTGCTCGAATCCCTGGGTCTGCGCGAGCGGAAGAGCCTCGATCTCATCGCCTGCCCGAGCTGCGGCCGGGCCGAGGTGGACGTCATCAAGGTCGCGGGCGACGCCCAGGCCGCGCTGGCCGCACTCGACATCCCGCTCCAGGTCGCGGTGATGGGCTGTGTCGTGAACGGGCCCGGCGAGGCGCGTGAGGCGGATCTCGGCATCGCCGCCGGGCGCGGCCGCGGGCACCTGTTCGTGAAGGGTCAGGTCGTCCGAGTGGTTCCCGAGGCCGAGATGGTCGACGCGCTCGTCGCGACGGCGAAGCGGATCATGGACGACGGACTCGACGCCGTGATCGCGTCGGCCGACGCCGGGGCCGCCGCCGAGGCCGAGGCCACCCGGGTCGAGCTGCTCACCGCCCAGGGCGTCGACGCCAACCGCGCCGACGAGAAGATCGAACGCATCCGCGAGCTCGCCGGCGACTGACCCTCCCCCTCCCCGTTTTGCGCGCGCAAATCTGGGCCTCCACCCCTCGTTTTGCGCGCGCAAAACGGGGAGGGGGCTCGTCGTTCTGCGCGTCGATTGGCAGGTCAACCGCGGTTGAGGTGCCAATCGCGACGACGGGCCGCCAGCCCCGTCAAGGTCGCGTCGGCGAGGCGCTGGGCCCGGAGCCGGTCGACCAGGGTGTCGTCGAGCAGCGTGAGCGCGTCGGCACCGACGACCCATCCGAGCAGATGGTCGGCGAGCGCGGGATTGCGCGGGAGCGCGGGTCCGTGCAGGTAGGTGCCCAGGACGCGCTCGCCCAGCACCCCGTCCACGCCGCCGACCCCGTTCCCGTGACCGACCGTGACCGTCCCGAGCGGAGCGACGCCCGCCCCGAGACGTGTGCGGCCGCCGTGGTTCTCGAAACCGGTGAGCAGGGGCAGGCCCGAACCCACCGCGGGCTGGACGACGCACTCGCCGATCAGCCGCCCGTTTCCGGCGCGAGTCTCGAGGTCCACGAGTCCGAGCCCGGCGAGGATGTCACCGTCGTTGGCCGCGTACGTCGTGCCCAGGAGCTGGAACCCCGCGCACACCGCGAACACCACCGCGCCTGACGCGCGTGCCGATTCGATCGTCGCGCGCGAGTCCCGCATCCCGGCGGCGGCCATCACCTGCCGCGTCGTCCTCGCCGCCGCCGAACAGATAGATGTCGATCCCGGAGGGCAACGGCACTCCTGCCGCGATCTCCACGAGCTCCGCCGCGATCCCACGGCGACGGGCGCGCTCCACGAGTACCACCGCATTGCCGCGGTCGCCGTAGGTTCCGAGCAGCTCCGGGTAGACAAGACCCACGCGGACCGCGGACTCGCTCACCATGACCCTCTCGTGAGATGTGTGAACTGGGTGTACGAGGCGATCACGTGGACGGTCCCCGGCAGCGACGCCGCCGCGTGCAGCGGGTCCGCGTCCACGCGGTGGGCGACACCGCCGTAGTCGAGGCGCACCGCGACGTCGAGCGCGCGTTCGCCGCTGGCCGTGACGGGTTTACCCGCGAGCAGCTCGTAGGGCACGTCCCAGAGCCACGAGGGATCGCGCCCGTCGGCAACGTGGGCGTTCACCGCGAGCACGACGCTGGTTGCCTGCGGCTCCAGCCAGCGGAGGACCTCCGTCCACCCGGCGGGGTTCTTCGCGAGCACGACGCGCGCCTCGCGCCCGTCGGGCAGCCTGCGCGTCGAGAAGCGCCCCGACACCACCTCGACGTCGCGGAGACCGCGGGACGCGGCGCGCGGGTCGGCCGCGAAGTGCGTGAGCGCCGCGGTCAGTGCGAGCGCGGCGTTCATGCGGTTCCAGTCGCCCGGGAGCGCCAGCGCGAGCGGCAAGGGACCATCCGGGGTCACGAGCGTGTCGCCGTGGAGTCGGTACGGGGCGTCGGGCTGCGCGAAGCCACAGGCGTCGCAATGGAACTCGTCTGCACCCCAGACGAGGAGCGCCGCACACTCCGGGCACGTCGCGGCGTCGGAGCGCCACGGGGCTCCGAGTGCCACCCACGTGACCCGCGTCGCGTCGCCGACGGCCCACACGACGTTGGGGTCCGACGCGTTCGCCACCACCGCGAGCTCGGGATGGCTCGCGCACACCGTGCGCCAACGCTCGGCGATGCTGCGAACCTCGCCGAAGCGGTCGAGCTGGTCACGCGTCAGGTTGCCGAGCACCAGCAGCTCCGCCCGGAGCGGGTCCACCACCTTCGGCACCCATCGCTCGTCGACCTCGAGCACCGCGACCGCCGCGTCCCGGTCGCGCCCGAGCGCGGCGGCGACCCCCGCGGGCATGTTGGCCCCGGTGTGGTTGCTGACGGTCGTGTGCCCACAGGCGCGGAGCGCCTCGCTGAGCAGGCGCGTCGTCGTCGTCTTCCCGTTGGTGGCCGAGACGATGGCGACGCGCCGCCCGCCGGTCACCTCGGCGAGCAGATCGGGGGCGATGGCGAGCATGACGCGCCCGCTCACCTGCGTCCCGGCGCCCCGACGGGTGGCCCGCGACACCCATCCGGCGGCCCGCCCGACCGTCAGCGCGGCCCGGGCCCGCGGTGTGAGCGCGGTCACGCCTTCTCGCACCAGAACGCGTCGACGCGGTACGGGATGACGATCCGGTCCCGACCTGCGGTGTCGGGATGCCTCGCCACCGTGGCGCGGACCTCGTCGAGCACGGCATCCCGCTCTGCCGGTGGCAGCACCGCGACGTGACTCACCGAGCGGAAACGGTCGACGATCTCGTCGACGGTCAGGAGCTGCTCGTGGTGGAACGTCGCATCGTGCAACGGCCCGAAGTAGGGAGTCTCGGTGAACGCCGACTCGCGCCACTCCTCGTGCCGCCGCCACGGTGCCTGCTTCTCGACGCGGTCCATGATCGACCACAGCGCGTCGACGTGTGGAGCCGTGCGGTCCCGCGCGTTCCAGACGAGCCCGAGTCGGCCGCCCGGGCGCAGGACTCGCGCGGCCTCGGCGAGCGCGGCCGGGGCGTCGAACCAGTGGAACGCCTGCGCGACGGTGATCGCGTCGAACGCGGCGGCCCGGAACGGGAGGACCTCGGCGGTCGAGCTGACGAGCGGCACGTCGGGACTGGCGGCGCGGAGCACGGCCTGCATGCCCGGCACCGGCTCGGCGGCGACGATCGTGGTGCCGAGCCTCTCGAGCAGCCGCGTGAGCTTGCCGGTGCCGGCGGCGAGATCGAGCACGGCTCGATCGGGTCCGAGCCCCAGGTGCGTGGCGAACCAGCCGACGCATTCCGGGGGGTAGCCGGGCCGGGAGCGCTCGTAGGCGGCCGCTTCCCGGTCGAAGCCCTGGTCAGCGACGCGATGGACCGGCATCGGGCCATGATGGCAGTTGTGAGCACCGCGGAGTCGATCTCCTTCGACAAGGTCGCGTCCGTCTACGACGCCACGCGGGGTGGTCTCGAGCGCGGGATGAGGTTCGCGTCGGTGATCGCTCCGCACGTCGGTCCCGGCCCGGTGCTCGAGATCGGGATCGGGACGGGCGCGATCGCCAAGCCCCTGCGCGATCACGTCGGCCGATCCGTCCTCGGGGTCGACCTCTCGCCCGCGATGCTCCGGACCGCTGCGGACCGGCTCGGCGCGCTCGGTGGCGGTCGGCGATGTGACCCGGTTGCCGGTCGCGACCGGCGCCGCGGGAACGGTGCTCGCGTGCTGGGTGCTCCACCTGGTCGGCGACGCGCTCGCCACACTGCGCGAGGTCCGCCGGGTGTTGCGCCCCGGTGGTCGACTCGTGGTGGTCTCCGCGCGCGGTGAGCTCGAGCCGGACGACATCGAGTCGGTGATGGTCGACCTGCACGACCGCATCCGTGGCCGCATCGACGTCCGCGAGAAGCTGGTTCCGATGGCCGCGACGTGCGGGCTCGTGCTCGTCGCCGAGGAGGTGAGCGACCCGGGCACGTGGCAGGAGTCGCCCTCGGACCTCGTCGAGCGCATGGTCCGCCGGCAGTGGGGCGCGCTGATCGACCTCGACGACGCGGGATTCGCTCGCCACGTCCAGCCCGTCGTCGACGGTCTGCGCGCGCTGCCCGATCCCGACCGGCCGCGCACGCGCATCGGCCGGAACCGCACGTTCGTCTTCACGCCTGCCTGATCCTGCCACCGAGGAGCCACGGATGACCGACGCTTGGATGGATGCGACGGCACAGGCGGACCTCGTGCGCTCCGGCGAGGCGAAGCCGATCGAGCTCGTGGACGAGGCCATCGCACGCGTCGAGAAGCTCGATCCGGTGCTCAACGCGGTGATCCACGAGCACTTCGAGCAGGCCCGCGACGCCGCCCGCGGCGACCTGCCCGACGGGCCGTTCCGCGGGGTGCCGTTCCTCGTCAAGGACGCCGTCTGCCACCAGGCGGGCGAGCCCTACCACTTCGGCATGCAGGTGTTGAAGGACCTCCACTGGCGCGCGTCCAGCGACACCTGGCTCGTCGAGCGCTACCGCCGCGCCGGGTTCGTGTCGATCGGACGCACGAACACACCCGAGCTCGCGAGCACGGTGACCACCGAGCCGGTCGCGTACGGCGCCACCCACAACCCGTGGGATCTCGGCCGATCGACGGGAGGCTCGAGTGGCGGCGCCGCGGCGGCGGTCGCGGCCGGCATGGTCGCGGCCGCGCACGGCAACGACATGGGCGGCTCGATCCGGTTCCCGGCATCCCTGTGCGGGGTCGTCGGGCTCAAGCCGACACGGGGGCGCACCACGCTCGGTCCCGAGTTCGGTGAGCTGTGGGGTCCGACCGCGCACGAGCACGTACTCACGCGCTCGGTGCGCGACACCGCGGCGATCCTCGATGCTGCGGGCGGACCGGGGATCGGTGACCCCTACGAGATCGCGCCGCCGGCGCGTCCGTACGCCAGGGAGGTCGGTGCCGATCCGGGTCGCCTGCGTATCGGCTTCCGTACGCTGCGCTGTGACGGGACCGGCGAGCCCCAGGCCGATGTGGTTGCCGCCGTCCGTGACGCCGCGGTGTTGTGCGAGTCACTCGGCCATGTGGTCGAAGCCGCCACGGTGGGCGTGCTCGACGATCCCCGGCTGGGGCTCGCGCTCCCCGCGATGTGGGCCGGGGTGATCGCACGCGAGGTCGACCGGTGGAGCGAGCGCATCGGCCGGACCATCGACCCCTCGGAGCTGGAGCCCCTCAACGAGCAGCTCGTCGGCCTTGCCGCGGGGGTCAGCGCGAGTGACTATCTCGCTGCGCTCGAGCACCTGCAGGCCTGGGCCCGCGGGGTGGCGGGCTGGTTCGCCGACTTCGACGTGCTCATGCTGCCGACGGTCCCCGAACCCGCCTTTCCGCTCGGCCGCATCAATGCCGCTGCGCCGGACCCGTTCGCGCAGCTCCTCGACTCGGGCGCGCTGATCACCTACACGCTCCCGTTCAACGCGACGGGACAACCGGCGATCTCGCTCCCTCTCGGAACGAGCGCCGACGGCCTCCCGATCGGTGTCCAGCTCGTCGCGGCATTCGGCCGTGAGGACGTCCTCATCCGGCTCGCATCTCAGCTCGAAGCGGCCGCGCCTTGGGCGGACCGCCATCCGTCGGTCGCCGCGACGTGAGGAGCTGAGGTGCGACCGTTCCGCTTCGGACTGCAGCTCGCGGCGACCACCACGACGGATGTCGTCACGACGGCTCGGCGCGCCGAGGCGGCCGGGTTCGATCTCGTGCACACCTTCGACCATCTCGGCGCGGGACTCCTCCCTCCGCTCATCCCGCTCGCGGCGATCGCGGCGGCGACCGAACGGATACGGCTGTGCCCGCTCGTCGTGAACAACGACTTCCACCATCCCGTGGAGCTCGCGCGCGACGCCGTCGCGATCGACCACCTCAGTGGTGGGCGCATGGAGCTGGGCATCGGCGCCGGTCACGCGTTCACCGAGTACGAGGCGCGCGGCGTCCCGTTCGAGCCTGCCGTGGTGCGCAAGGCGCGGCTCGCCGAGTCGGTCGAGCTGCTCCGGCGCCTGCTCGGTGGCGAGACGGTCGACCATGCGGGGGAGCACTACATCGTGCGCGGTGCGGCAGTGGGCTCGTCGGTCCAGCAGCACGTCCCGATCCTCGTCGGGGTCCACGGGCGCGCCGCGGTGGGGCACGCGGCGCAGCACGCGGACGTCGTCGGGCTCACCATGCTCGGGCGCACCCTCGCCGACGGTCAGCGTCACGAGACCCGGTGGGAGGCCGCCCGGCTCGACGAGACGGTCGCGCACATCGGCGCCGCGGCCGCGAGCGCCGGGTGTGATCCCGAGCTCCAGGTCCTGGTGCAGCGCGTGCAGGTCACCGACGATCGTGAGCGTGTCGCCGCGGCTTCGTGGAGCAGGGGTATGCGCCGACGGTGGCCGACGTGCTCGCCACGCCGTTCCTCGCGATCGGGACCCACGAGGAGATCGTGGAGCACGTGCTCGAGTGCCGCGAGCGCTGGGGCATCACCTACTTCAGCGTCCGCCAACTCGACGATTTCGTGCCGGTGGTGACCCGACTTCGGGGGCGGTGACGACCGTGGTGTCGTCGCCGATCGCGCCATTCCGGCGCGCGGAGTGCACGCCAGAGCGTGCACGACGTGTGCGAGAACGCGGTGAGGGGCACCCGAACGCGGGTGGGGTGAGGGGCGCGCCCGAACGCGGGTGGGGTGAAGGGCGTCAGGGGGTCACAGGTGGATGCCGCACTCGGTCTTGTCCGAGCCCGCCCAACGTCCGGCGCGGGCGTCCTCGCCCTCGGCCACGGGGCGGGTGCAGGGCCAGCAGCCGATCGACTCGTAGCCGCGCTCGGAGAGCGGGTGGACCGGGAGATCGTGGTCGCGCACGTACCCGGCGACGTCGGCGCCGGACCAGGTCGCGATGGGGTTGATCTTCACCAGGCCACGTGCGACGTCGAGGGTCACGAGCGGTGTGGCGGCGCGGGCGGCGCTCTCGTCGCGTCGGAGACCGCTCATCCAGGCGGCCTTGCCCGAGAGCGCACGCTGCATCGGCTCGACCTTGCGGGCCCGGCAGCAGGCGTCGGGGTCGTTGTGCCAGAGGTCGTCGGGGCGCGCTCGGGCCGGATGACGCTGAGGTTGAGGCCGTACCGCGCCTTGACCTGCTCCACGTACCAGAGCGTCTCCGCGAAGTGGTACTGCGTGTCGAGGAAGGCGACCTCGACGTCGGGCACGGTCTTGTAGACGATGTCGATCAGGACACAGTCCTGGAACGACGCCGCCAGGATCAGATCCGTGCCGAAGCGGTCGTACGCCCAGGCGACCAGCGCCGAGGCCGGGCGCGACTCGTATCGTCGAGCGACCTCGGCGAGCTCACCGAGATCGGGCGTGGCGACGCGGCCGGGCGCGGCGGTGAGATCGATGGGGGACGCCGTGGTCACGTTGCGCACTCGCTCTCTCCGACCTGGGAGACGTAGGGCCCAGTCTCGCCGAAGTCGACGTAGAAGTCGGGGTTCTCCTCCGGCGTGGGGAAAATGTCCAGATCCTTCAGCGTCGTCCCGACTGCTCCCGCACCGCCCGCGCGGTCCAACCAATCGCGGAACGTCTCGCCCGCGCTGCGTTCGTCCGCGAAGCGCCCCACCACCCGGACGACGGCCTCGGACGCCGTCTTCGCCGGGACCTTGGTGGCCTTCTCGCCGAACTGGACCTCCATCTGGCCGACGTGACCACCGAGCAGCATCTGGTAGCCGGGCGCAGCGCGCCCGTGGGCCCGGCGCTCGAACCCCATGAACCCGATGTCGGAGATGTGGTGCTGTCCACACGAGTTCGTGCAGCCGGAGATGTTCACCCGCACGCCCCCGACCTCGGCGAGCCCGGCCTCTTCGAGCGCGCGGTCGATGTCGGCGGCGAGCCCGCGGGACTGGGTCACTGCGAGGTTGCACGTGTCGGCACCCGGGCAGGAGACGACGTCGCGTGCGCGCTCGGCGCCGGCGCGGTGCATGTCGGCGTCGACGAGTCGTTCGTGCAACGCCGGGAGTTGATCCTCGGTGAGGCCGCGGAACGCGAAGTTCTGTCGGTTCGTGATCCGGATCTCCACGTCGAAGTCGCGCTGGATCGCCGCGAGCAGCCGGAACTGCTCGGTCGTGATGTCGCCGAGCTTGGCGTGCGCGTACGCGCTCACGGTCCCGTTGGCGCGCCCGCGGACGACGTTCGCGATCTCCCAGCGCCGGAACGGCTCGAGTCCGGAGAACTCGATCGGGGTGCCGCCGTCGGCCGTGACCTCCGTGCCCATGCCCGCGGGCGCGTCGCCCTCGGCGACGACGACGTCGGGCAGGCCACCCGGGTAGGTCGCCGACGCGCGGAGGAACTTGCGCTCCTTGACGATGCGCTCGCGCAACTCCTCGATGCCCATGGTGTCGACGAGCCACTTCATGCGAGCCCGGAGCTTGTTGTCGCGGTTCCCGAAGTGGTCGAACGTGCGGAGCGTCGCCTCGATCGTCGGAAGGAGGTCCGCCCGGCTCGTGAACTCCTCGAGGGCCTGCGCGGGGTGCGGATTTGCGCCGAGCCCACCGGCGAGGAAGATCCGGAAGCCGGCTTCCACCGATCCGTCGGGCAGCGGCCGGGTGACCGCGATCACCCCCACGTCGTTGAACATGGCCTGCCCGCAATCGGTCGCGCAGCCGCTGAAGTTGATCTTGAACTTGCGGGGGAGCCGCTGGGAGAGCGGGTTGCGGAGGAACCACTGGTAGGTGGCCTCCGCCCAGGGCGAGATGTCGAGGACCTCGAACGGGCAGGCGCCGGCGAGGTGGCAGCCGGCCACGTTCCGGACCGTGTCGCCGCACGCTTCTCGGCTCGTGAGTCCGACGGATGCGAGCAGGCGCAGCACCTCGGGCGTGTCGCGCAGCTCGACGAAGTGGAACTGCGCGTTCTGCCGTGTCGTCAGGTGGCCCCACCCCCGTGAGTACCGCTCGGAGATCGACGCGAGCATCTCGAGCTGCTCGGCGTTCAGGCTGCCGTAGGGGACCTTCACCCGCACCATCTGGTTGGTGCCGCCCTGGCGCTGGCCGTAGATGCCCTGGTTGAGGCGGCTGACCCGGAAGACGTCCTCGTCGAGGTCACCGGCGAGGTACTCCTCGATCGCCTGGGCGAAGCGGGTGATCTCGTCGTCGACCTCCGGATCGATCGGTCGGGATCGCAGCTCGTCGAGGTTGATGGCCATGCTGGGTCCTTCGGAGGGAGGGGCGCCGGCGGCGTGCGACCGCCGGCCCCGGGGTCGGGGAGGAGTTGGCAGTCGGGATCGCGTCGAGGTCAGACGCGACGGCTGCCCGCGGCGCTACACAGCTCGTCCTGCACCTCGTGAGGGGTGCGGCCTTGAGCGATGCTCGGAGCGCCGTGGGCGAAGATCACGGGCTCGACCCTAACGAGTGTCCCGGTGAAATACCAGCGCCGAGGTCGGAAATTTTCCCGACTGTGACACTCGGCTTTTCCGTCCGGGGCGCCGGGGCGCGTGTATCCGGACTGAAAGCCCCGTACCAGGACTCCTGATGATGGGTCGGGGTGATGCGCCTCGGTTGACGTCCGGGGCGCCGGGGCGCGTGTATCCGGGGTGGTGCGTTGCCGGGAGGTGTCCATACGATGCCCGGAGGAGCAGAGGGGGGCGACATGACCGGTGCGCGCAGGGTGTTCGTCGGGGCGGTGGCCGTGGGTATGGCCCTGGCGGGAGGCTCGGCCACCGCGGCGGGTGCGCGCCCGATCGACGGGCACCGGTCCGCGCCCCGGGCGCTGCTCGTCGGGACCTACCACGGCGTCCCGGGCCAGTACCGCACGATCCAGGACGCCGTGGACCACGCCCGTCCGGGAGACTGGGTGCTCGTGGCCCCCGGCGACTACCACGAGCGAGCCGACTACCGCGCCGACGGCACGGCCGACGAGGCCGGCGCCGGGGTGCTCCTGACCACGCCGGACGTGCATGTGCGAGGCATGGACCGCAACCGGGTCGTGGTCGACGGGACCAAGCCCGGAGCACCCACGTGTTCGGCCGCCCCCGGGGACCAGGACCTCGGCCCGCACGACGTCAACGGTGCAACGGTCGGGCGGAACGGCGTCATCGTCTCGAAGGTCGACGGGGTGTCGGTCGAGAACCTCACCGCGTGCAACTTCCTGAGCGGCAACGGCGGCGGGAACCAGATCTGGTTCAACGGTGGTGATGGCAGCGGGCAGGTCGGCATGGGCAGCTTCTCCGGCAAGTACCTGAGCGCCACGACGACCTACTACGAGGACGGGCGGCCGAAGGCCGAGTACGGCATCTTCGCCTCCAACGCGGGCGGGCCGGGGATCATCGACACCACCTACGCCAGCAACATGGCCGACGAGCGCGTACTACGTCGGCGCGTGCCCCGACTGTCGCACGACCCTGGTCCGCGCGCACGCGCAAGGCTCGGCGCTCGGCTACTCCGGCACCAACTCGGGGGGCCGACTCGTCATCGCGGGGTCCGAGTTCGACCACAACAAGACCGGCATCTCCACCAACAGCCAGAACAACGACGACGCCCCGTCGCCCCAGGACGGCATCTGCCCGGGTTCGGTGCCCACGCTGAGTCCACTCGGGTCGTGCACCTACTTCGTGCTCAACGACATCCACGACAACAACACGCCCAACGTCCCGAGCGCGGGCAGCGCGGACCTCGGCCCCGTCGGCACCGGCATGGTCGTTGCGGGCGGCCGCCACGACACCATCGCGTTCAACCGGGTGGCGAACAACGGTGCGTGGGGCATCCTGCTCGTCCCGTTCCCCGACACCGACCAGACGCCGCCGCCCGTCGCCGACTGTCGCGGTGGCGTGCTCGATCCCGGCGATCTGCTCGGCGCGCTCGGCGTCAAGTGCTACTTCGACGACTTCGCGAACGAGGTCACCCACAACACCTTCGCCGGGAACGGAGGATTCGCGAACGAGAGCAACGGCGATCTCGCGGAGATCAGCGCGCAGCACGACGTGGGCAACTGCTGGCACGACAACGTCGACGCTGCGGGCGTCACGTCGTCGCCGGCCGACCTCCAGGCGACGCACGGCACCTGCGGGGTCCCGAACGTCGGGGCCGATCTCCTGAGCCCGCTCTCGCTGCAGGTGATCTGCGACACCGAGGCCTTCGGCACGTGTGACCCGACGCCGGGAATGAGCTACCCGCGCCGGACCTCGGTCGAGCTCGTTGCGCTCCCGAAGGAGCCGACGATGCCGGATCCGTGTCGCGGCGTCCCCGAGAACCGCTGGTGTCGTGGTCACGGCGAGGACCACCGCCACCGGTGAGCCGGATCGACGATCGCCTGGCCGAGCTCGAGATCGAGCTCCCACCGGTGTTCCCGCCGGCCGGCAACTATTTGGGTTGCGTCCGCACGGGTGACCTGCTGGTCGTCGGCGGCCACGGCCCGATCAACGGGGTTGATGTCGTGACCGGCAAGGTCGGCGCGACCGTGTCGCTCGCCGAGGCTCGGGTCGCGGCCCGGATGACCGCACTCTCTCTTCTCGCGACGATGCGGGAGGAGTTGGGCGACCTCGACCGCGTGCGACGGATCGTGAAGGTGTTCGGCATGGTCAACGTGGCGCCCGGCTTCAACCAGACGCCCGCCGTCGTCGACGGGTGCTCCGATCTGCTCGTCGACGTCTTCGGCGAGGCGGGCCGCCACACGCGCACCGCGGTCGGGCTCGCCGAGCTGCCCTTCGACATCGCGGTCGAGATCGAGCTGATCGCCGAGGTCGAGTGACGCCCGCGCGCGATCCCGGCTCCGAGCCCATCGATCCGATCCCGCCCGAACCGCCCCCCGAAGACGCACCGGAGTTCCGGGAGCCCGCGTCGGAGCTCGTCGACGCGCTCGTACCGTCGGCGGACTGGCGCGACGTCGACCTCGTCGGCGTGCGGTGGACGCGCGTCGAGCTCCGCGGCGTCGCGTTGACAGGCGCCCGCCTCCGGCGGGCCGCGCTCGCGGACGTGCTGTTCGTGGACTGCGAGCTGTCCGCCGTCGACCTCCACGAGGCGTTCCTCCGACGCGTCGCGTTCCGCGGGTGCCGGATGAGCGCGATCAACCTGTCCGAAGCGCGTCTCGAGCACGTTCGCTTCGACGACGCCAAGCTCGACGACGCGAATCTGCGGATGGCCCAGGTCGAGCACGCTGCGCTGGTGGGTGGCTCCGCGCTCCGAGCCGACGCGCTGGAGGCGCAGCTGCGCGCGGTGCGGGTGACCGGGTGCGACGTGACGGCATTCGATCTCAGGCGTGCCCGGGTCGAGCAACTCGACCTCCGCGGCTCCGTCGTCGACGGGATCCTCGGCGCGGGCGAGCTCCGCGACGTCGTGATCGGGGTGGACCAGGTGATCCCGTTCGCGCTCGCCGTCTTCGCGGGGACCGGTGTCCGGGTCGTCGGTGAGGAGCCCGCCGCCGGCGGATGATCGCCGACCCCAGGGTGTGACCGAGCCGTGGCGCCCGCGGCCGGTGGGGGGGAGTCGTGGGTCCGGGCGGTGCGCGCTCGTGACGCGAGCGGTCGGACGGCTCGGCGTGTGACCGAGCCGTGGCGCCCGCGGCCGGTGGGGGGAGTCGTGGGTCCGGGCGGTGCGCGCTCGTGACGCGAGCGGTCGGACGGCTCGGCGTGTGACCACGCGGCGGTAGCCTCCCGCGCCATGCGGATGTCCTCCCTCTTCCTGCGCACGCTGCGCGACGACCCGGCTGACGCCGAGGTCGAGAGCCACAAGCTGATGGTGCGCGCGGGGCTGATCCGCCGGGTCGCGTCCGGCATCTATTCCTGGCTGCCGCTGGGGAACCGTGCCCTGCGCAACGTCGCGCAGATCGTGCGCGAGGAGATGGACGAGGCCGGTGCCCAGGAGGTCAGCCTGCCGATCACCCAGCCGCTCGACCTCTGGAAGCGCTCCGGTCGCAACGAGCTCTACGGCCCGATGATGTTCCGGGTCCAGGACCGCAAGGAGGCGTGGTACGCGCTGGCGCCCACGGCCGAGGAGGTCGTGACCACCCTCGTGGCCGGCGAGTACTCGAGCTACCGGGACCTGCCCGTCAACCTGTACCAGATCAACTGGAAGTACCGCGACGAGCTGCGGCCCCGCTTCGGGCTCCTCCGGGCGCGTGAGTTCCTGATGAAGGACGCGTACTCGTTCGACGCCGACCTCGGCGGGCTCCAACAGAGCTACGAGACGATGTACGACGCGTACTCGAAGATCTTCACCCGCTGTGGTCTCACGTTCCGGTCGGTCAAGGCGCAGTCGGGCGAGATCGGCGGCGACACGAGCCAGGAGTTCATGGCGGTGGCCGCGATCGGCGAGGACGCGTTCGTCTGGTGCGAGCACTGCGACTACGCCGCGAACACCGAGGCAGCCACGCGCCGCCCCACGCCGGAGCAGGCGGTCCCCGAGCAGGCGCCGCGCGAGG
Organism: uncultured Acidimicrobiia bacterium; assembly: GCA_963752335.1. Taxonomy (GTDB): domain Bacteria; phylum Actinomycetota; class Acidimicrobiia; order IMCC26256; family JAENVU01; genus JAENVU01. Next base: position 455,984 of record CAVVXW010000004.1, read on the forward strand.
AGGTCCACACGCCCGACATGCCGGGGATCGACGTCGTCGCCGAGCACCTCGGAACCACGCCGGACCTGCTCATGAAGTCGATCGCGTTCGACGTCGACGGTCGGCTCCATCTGGCGCTGGTGCCCGGCGATCGTGAGGTCAACGAGTTCGCACTCGCGTCGATCTACTCGCCGGCAACGGTGCGGCTCTACACGGACGCTGACTTCGCGGCCCACCCGGAGATCCCGAAGGGTTACATCGGACCGGACTTCGCCGGCGCGGCGCACGATCGCGGACTCGTCGATTCGTGCGCCGCGCGGTTGGGTGACCGGTGCCAACACGGTCGATCACCACGCGCGCAACATGCAGCTGGGTCGCGACTTCTCTCCGGACGACTGGGACGAGATCGTCGTCGTCCGGCCGGGTGACGGCTGCCCCGATCCCTCGTGCGGGAAGCCGTTGCGAATCGACCGCGGCATCGAGGTCGGGCACGTGTTCCAGCTCGGCGACAAGTACTCGAAGGCGCTCGGCGCGGTGTACACCGACGACAGCGGCGCCGAGCACACGATGCAGATGGGTTGCTACGGCATCGGCGTCAGCCGGATTCTCTCCGCGGTCGTCGAGGAGCACCACGACGACGGTGGGATCGCCTGGCCGGCGTCGGTCGCGCCGTACCAGGTCCACCTCGTGGTCCTCCCGGGCCGGGGCGACAACGTGCAACAGGTACACGACGCGGCGGACGCGCTGTACGACGGCCTCCGCGCGCGGCGGATCGACGTCCTCTACGACGACCGGGATGTCAGCCCGGGCGTGAAGTTCGCCGATGCCGACCTCCTCGGCATGCCGATCCAGGTCACGGTGGGGGCGAAGGGGATCGCGCGCGGGGTCGCCGAGCGCAAGGTCCGCGCTTCCGGCGAACGCGACGAGCTGCCGGTCGACGACGCGCTCGACGCGCTCGCCGAGCAGGTGGATCAGCTGCTCGTGGCGTCGAGGTAGCGGCCGAGCACGTATCCCCACGCGAGTTGCATGAACGCGCACTGCTCCTCGTTCGCGACGAGCTGGTGCAGCTCGATGCGTGTCCCGGTCTCGTTGGGTGCGAAGCGGAGGTAGGCGGCGAGCTCGTCGCCCGGGAGCGGCACGGTGCCCTCGGCGTGGTCCCACCGCAGCGCGATCAGCTCCGGGGGAACGACGACGTCGTAGTGCCCGCGTACCCGCAGACCCCATTCCATCGTCGCGGCGAAGCGTCCTTCGACGAGCGTGACCGGCACGCCGAGCCAGCCGGAATAGCGCGCCGCGTCGGTGAAGTCGGCGAAGGCCGCCGCGGGTGGGACCGCCACGTCGATGGCGACGCCCACCGCGCTCAGGTCGGTGTGCTCGACACCGGCCGGCTCGGCGAAGGCCGGACCGGGAGTCCACTTGGTGCCCTCGGCCGCGAGGAGCTGCTGCACCGAGCGCAGGGCGCCGCGCTCGGCGCGGTAGCGCCGGAAGTTCCCGTCCGCCCGCATCGCGACGAGGCCCGCGTCGCGCAGCACCGCGAGGTGCGACGAGATCGTCGGCGCGGTGACCTCGAACGCGGCCGCGATCTCGCCTGCCGGGAGCTCGCGGTCCCAGAGCAGCCACACGATCTCGCGGCGGATGGGGGAGCCCAGTGCGTCGAGCACGGTCTGCACGTCCAGGGCGCCGAGCGTAGCCGTTTGACGGCATCTATTTCGACGTGTATCGAATTAGTCGTTCCGAGACCAGGAGGCTCCGATGACCAAGTTCGTACTCGCCTACACCGGTGGTTCCGTGCCCGAGACCGAGGCCGAGCAACAGGCCGTGATGAGCGCGTGGATGGGCTGGTTCGGCCAGCTCGGCGCCGCGGTGGTCGACGGCGGTGCGCCGTTCGGCCCCAGCGCCACCATCGCGTCCTCCCAGCAGGTGGCCGACGGCGGCGCCAGCAACCTGACCGGTTACTCCATCGTGGAGGCCGCCGACCTCGGCGCGGCGACCGAGATGGGCAAGGGTTGCCCGGTCCTGACCGGTGGTGGCTCGGTCGAGGTCTACGAGTCGATGCCGATGTAGCGGCGCGACCGCGAGGCTACGGTCGACCGCATGACGCTGCCGGTCCCGCCGCCCGTCTCGCCGATGCTCGCCAAGCTCGTCCGGGAGCTCCCGGTCGGCGACGCGTGGAGCTACGAGCCCAAGTGGGACGGCTTCCGCGCCATCGTCTTCCGCGACGGCGACGACGTCGAGATCGGATCCCGCAACGAACGCCCGCTGACGCGGTATTTCCCGGAGCTGATCGAGCCACTGCGCGCCGCGCTGCCCGAGCGCGCCGTCGTCGACGGCGAGATCGTGATCATGACCGAGCACGGCCTCGACTTCGACCAGCTGTCGCAGCGGATCCACCCGGCGGCGAGCCGCATCGCCCGGTTGGCCGCCGAGACGCCCGCAGCGTTCGTGGCGTTCGATCTGCTCGCCACCGACCGGGATCTGCGGGAGGAGCCGTTCGAGACGCGGCGGACCGAGCTCGAGGCCGCGATCCGGTCGAACTCCTCGGTGCTCCTGACCCCCCGGACCCGCGACGCGGAATCGGCGAGCGTGTGGTTCGAGGAGTTCGAGGGTGCCGGGCTCGACGGGCTCGTCGTGAAGGCCGCCGACGGCACCTACCGGCCCGGCGACCGCGGCTGGCTCAAGGTCAAGCACCTCCGCACCGCCGACTGCGTCGTCGCGGGATTCCGCGTGCACAAGGACGGCAAGGGCGTCGGCTCCCTCCTGCTCGGCCTCTACGACGACGAAGGCACGCTCCACCACGTCGGGGTGGCCTCGAGCTTCGACGCGAAGACGCGTGCCCGACTCGTCGACGAGCTCGCGCCGTACCGCGTGGAGGCACTCGACGGGCACCCGTGGGCCGACTGGGCCCGCGCCGAGGCGGGAGAGAGCGACGGGCAGCGCCGACCGGGTGCCCCGAGCCGCTGGAACGCGAAGAAGGACCTCTCGTGGGAGCCGCTGCGCATCGAGCTGGTGGCGGAAGTCGCCTACGAGCACATGCAGGGTGACCGCTTTCGTCACACCGCGCGGTTCCAGCGGTGGCGCCAGGATCGCGATCCCGGGACCTGCACCTACGACCAGCTCGAGGTCCCCGTCCCCGTCGCGCTCCGCCAGGTCTTCGCCGGCTGAGTCGCGCCGCCGGGCCGGACCCCGGCGCGAACTGCTCGAATCGCCCCGGCGATCCGTGGGGATCCGCATGCGATCCACCGAGACGCCGGCAAGGTCGTCTGGTAATGTCCACGCGCTTCGCCGACAGGAAGGTCGGTGAAGTGGTCTCGACGATCGAGGTCCGGACGCTCCCCGCGGGAGTGGCCGGGTGGTCCGATGAGGCCAGGCCAGCGTGGGCCTCGTGCCCACGCATTTTGTTGACTGGACCCGGTTCGGTGGCGACACCGGACGCAGGCGGGATCGCCCGGTGGGCGACGAGACGGAAGGGAGGTGTCCCATGACCGACCGAGTGACGGCACTGCGAGCCGAGCTCACGCCGATCGTGGAGAGCCTCGGCCTCTCCGTCTACGACCTGACGCTCAGCGGTGGGGACCGCCCGACCCTCGCCGTCGCGCTCGACCGCGAGGGCGGTGTCGATCTCGATGCGATCGAGACGGCGACCCGTTCGATCTCGGTCGCCCTCGACGCGCTGGATCCCCTCAAGGGCCGCTATCTGCTCGAGGTGTCGAGCCCGGGTCTCGAACGTGCGTTGCGCACGATCGAGCACTTCGCCAGCGCTCGCGGTGAGACGGTCACCATGAAGACGCGCGCGGCCGACGGTCGCATCGAGCGCCTGCGCGGCGAGGTCAGCGCGGTGACGACGGGTGAGGAGCCGACGGTCACGCTCACGACCGAGGCCGGCGATCGCACGGTCGCGCTCGATGCCATCGAGTCCGCACGGACGGTCTTCGCCTGGGGGCCCGCGCCCAAGCCGGGTCGCGGATCCCGTCCGGGCCGGAGGAAAGAGGTGGCGGCGCGATGAACGGCGGAGTGGAGCGACCATGAACAGCGACATGATGGAAGCGCTCTACACGATCGAGCGCGAGAAGGGGATCTCGGTCGAGATCATGCTGGAGGCGCTCGCGAACGCGCTCGTGACCGCCTACAAGCGCATGCCCGACGCGGCCGAGGAGGCCCTCGTCGAGATCGACATCGAGACCGGCGACATCCACGTGATCGCGCAGGAGCTCGACGAGGACGGCCACGTCGTCAAGGAGTGGGACGACACGCCGAACGACTTCGGGCGGATCGCCGCGCAGACGGCCAAGCAGGTGATCCTGCAGCGGATCCGTGAAGCCGAGCGCGAGATGAAGTACGAGGAGTACGCCGGTCGCGAGGGAGACATCGTCACCGGGATCATCCAGCAGACCGACCAGCGCTACACGTTGCTGGACCTCGGCAAGGTCGAGGCGTTGCTCCCTCAGGCCGAGCAGGTTCAGAACGAGCGCTACGACCACGGCAGCCGCCTCAAGGCCTACATCGTCGAGGTGCGCAAGACGGCCAAGGGTCCCCAGATCGTCGTGTCCCGTACGCACCCGGGGCTCGTCAAGCGCCTGTTCGAGCTCGAGGTCCCGGAGCTGCTCGACGGTGTCGTCGAGCTGCGCGCGGTGGCGCGCGAGCCGGGACACCGCACCAAGATCGCCGTTGCGTCGAACGATCCCAACGTCGATCCGGTCGGCGCGTGCGTCGGTGCCCGCGGCGCGCGCGTGCGCATGGTCGTCACCGAGCTCCGGGGCGAGAAGGTCGACATCGTCCCCTACACCGAGGACCCGTCGGACTTCGTGATGAAGGCGCTGGCACCGGCGCGGGTGCGCGAGGTGCGCATCCATCCCGACACCGGCACCGCCGAGGTCATCGTCCCCGACTTCCAGCTGTCGCTCGCGATCGGCAAGGAAGGACAGAACGCGCGCCTCGCGGCGCGTCTCACCGGCTGGCGCGTGGACATCAAGAGCGAGGCACAGCTCGCGGAGGAGGAGTCCGGCGGAGGGGTCGAGTACGCCGAGGGCGAGTGGGTCGAGAACGAGTCGGGTGAGCTGGTCTGGCAGCCGGCCGAGGGTGGCGATGCCATCTCCGCGGCCGAGGCCGGCTACGCCGAGCCCTTCGCGGCTGGTGGACCCGCCGGCGCCGCGGCCGAGGACGGGACGCCCGCCGAGTCCGCCGGCGGTGCACCTGCGGATGGCGCGCCCGCCGCCGGGAGCCCCGAACCGGAGACGGCCGCTGGAGCGAACGCCACCGCCCCCGAGGCCGACGACGCACACGCGGGCGCGGGCGCGGACGCGACGGCCACGAGTGAGGAAGCCGGTGAGGGAGCCGGTGAGGGAGCCGGGGAGGAGCCCAGCGAGAAGATCTGATCCGGTCCGCACGTGCGTCGGCTGCCGACGCCGCGGCTCGCCGGACTCCCTGGTCCGGATCGCCCGTGGCGACGACGGCCGGGTGCGGGCGGGGGCGGACGAGCCCGGGCGAGGAGCGTGGTTGTGTGCGGGTCGCGCTGCGTGCCTCGACCTGGCGATCCGGCGGCGAGCGATCGAACGAGCGCTCCGGATCGAGGTATCGGAAGAGGAACTGACGACGCTCCGTGTGAGACTGTACGGAGCAGCCCCGGAGGGGGCACACCCGGATGGTGAGCCATCCGGCGGAGGGTGAGGAACGACTTGGCCACCAAGAAGATCAGGGTCTACGAGCTGGCCCGCGAGCTCGGCGTCGAGAACCAGGTGGTGCTCGACCTCGCGGACGAGCTCAAGATCGGCGTCAAGAGCCACTCGTCGAGCATCGACGACCCGTCGGCGGATCGCGTCCGGCGACTCGCGGACAGCCGCGACCTGCGGGGCGAGCCGATCGTCGACGAGCCCAAGCCCGAGCCGAAGGCCAAGTCCCGGGCGAAGGCCAAGCCCCCCGAGGCCCCCGCGGCACCCGCGGTCGAGACGCCGGTCGCCGCTGCGCCCGTGGCCGCACCCGAGCCGGCCGCGGCCGAGCCGGACGCGCCGTCACCCGTCGCTGACGTCCCCCGCCCGCGTGTCGTGCGTTCCACGGGCGGCATCACCCCGCCGCCCGTCCCTCGCCCCGCGGCTCCGCCCGAGTCCAAGCCGGTGGCGCCGGCGGCGTCCACGGCGCCGTCGATTGGCGACAAGCCCGCCCCCTCGATCGGCGACAAGCCGGTCCCTCCGCCCGCACCCCTCCGCAGCTCGACAGGCAAGCCGATTCCACCGCCGCCCGGGCAGCGGGTCATCCCGCCCCCGCCCGGCCAGCGCCCCGCGCCTGGTCGCGGCGGTCCCGGCGGTTCGGGCGGTCCGCCGCGCGGTGGCGGCGGCCCCGGTGGAGGATTCAGCCGCAGTGGTCCCGGCGGCGGCCCCGGTGGCTTCAACCGGGGCGGTCCCGGTGGTGGACCGGGAGGTCCGGGCGGTGGGCCCGGTGGACCCGGCGGTGGTCGGGGTGGTCCCGGTGGCTTCAACCGCGGACGTGGCCCGGGTGGTCCCGGTCAGCGGCCCCGGCGCAAGAAGCGGCGTCGTCGCGGGTTCGAGGAGCTCGGCCCGGCCAGCGCCCCGGCGCTCACGCCGTCCGACGTCCCCGTCCCCGAGGGCGAGATCGTCATCTCGCGTGGCATCACGATCCAGGAGCTCGCGCCGAAGCTGAACCGCACGAGCGCGGACCTCGTCCGCATCCTGTTCGACGCGGGCGAGATGGTCACCAGCACCCAGTCCATGGCCGACGAGATGATCGAGCTCATCGCGCAGGAGCTCGGCGCGGAGGTCCTGCTCGTCGAGCCCGGCCAGGAGGCCGAGCTGGAGCTCCAGGCTCTGCTGGGCGACGACGAGGAGGAGGACGACACCGACCTGCCCGCCCGTGCACCGGTCGTGACGGTCATGGGCCATGTCGATCACGGCAAGACCACGCTGCTCGACCGCATCCGGTCCGCGAACGTGGTCGCCGGCGAGGCGGGCGGCATCACCCAGCACATCGGGGCGTACCAGGTCGTCAAGAACGACCGACCGATCACCTTCATCGACACGCCGGGTCACGAGGCGTTCACGGCCATGCGCAAGCGCGGGGCGGACGCGACCGACGTCGCCGTCCTCGTGGTCGCGGCGGACGACGGCGTGATGCCCCAGACCGTCGAGGCGCTGAACCACGCGCGCGCCGCCGAGGTCCCGATCGTCGTCGCGATCACCAAGGTGGACCGCGACAACGCAGACACCAACCGCGTCAAGCAGCAGCTCGTCGAGCAGGAGCTCGTCCCCGAGGAGTGGGGTGGCGACACGGTCGTCAACGAGGTCGCGGCCACGGAGGGCGTCGGCGTCGACGAGCTCCTCGAGTCGATCCTGCTGGTCTCCGACCTCTACGACCCGCCGCTCGGCGCGGACCCGGACGTCCCCGCGCGCGCCTTCGTGCTCGAGTCGAACCTGGACCAGGGTCGGGGCCCGGTCGCGACCGTGCTCGTCGAGCGCGGCACGCTGCACGTCGGTGACCCGGTCGTCGCCGGTGGCGGGTGGGGGAAGGTGCGCGCACTGTTCGACGACACCGGCCAGCAGGTCAAGGAGGCCGGCCCTTCCACCCCGGTGGAGGTGCTCGGCCTCGACGACGTTCCACTCGCGGGCGACGAGCTGCGGGTCGCGCCGACCGAGAAGATCGCCCGGACCGTTGCCGAGGCCCGCTCCCGCCGCCGCCGGGTTGCCGCGCAGGCCCACCCCATGATCCTCGCGGGTGGTGCACGCCTGGAGGACATCTTCGCGATGGTCGAGCGCGGCGAGGTCGCGACGCTGAACCTCGTGGTCAAGGCCGACGTCCAGGGCTCGCTCGAGGCCCTCACCGACGCGCTCCGCAAGCTCGACCAGGAGCACGAGGAGGTTCGGCTCTCGTTCGTACACCGCGCTGTCGGTGGGATCACCGAGAGCGACGTCAACCTCGCCGCGGTGGCGAACGCAACCATGATCGGCTTCAACGTGCGCCCGGACCGCAAGGCTCGCGAGCTCGCGGAGTCCGAGAAGGTGGAGATGCGCCTCTACGAGGTCATCTACCAGGTGCTCGACGATGTCAAGGCCGCACTCATCGGCATGCTCAAGCCGGAGTTCGAGGAAGTCGTGACCGGCGACGCCGAGGTCCGCGAGGTCTTCGGCGTCCCCCGGGTCGGCAAGGTCGCGGGGTGCTACGTCCGCAACGGCGTCATCACGCGAGGTTCGAAGGTGCGCTTCCTCCGCGAGGGCACGATCATCTGGAAGGGCGCGATCGCGTCCCTGCGCCGGTTCAAGGAGGACGTCCGCGAGGTCCGGGAGGGGTTCGAGTGCGGGATCGGGCTCGAGAACTACCAGGACCTCAAGGCCGGCGACGTCATCGAGACCTACGAGGACCGCGAGATCGCCCGCACCACTTCCTGAGTCTCCCCCCGGAGGAGCGCCATGCCGAACGACCTGTTGTTCAAGACCATCGGTGGGCTCCATCGGACCCTGTTCCGGGCGAGCGGCGGCAAGCTGCTGAACAAGGGTCTGGGCATGCCGGTGCTCGCGCTCACCACGACCGGACGCAAGAGCGGGCAGCCGCGCACCACCATGCTGACGTCGCCACTCCAGCTCGACGACCGGATCGTGATCGTGGCGTCCAAGGGCGGCGACGACCGAAACCCTGACTGGTTCCTGAACCTCGTGGCGAACCCGACCGTCGAGGTCGAGATGCGGGGCGCGAAGCGCACGATGACCGCCCATGTGGCCGACGGGTCCGAGCGAGCCGAGCTGTGGCCACGCATCGTCGAGGAACACGCCAACTACGGCGGCTACCAGAAGAAGACCGAACGCGAGATCCCGGTCGTGGTGCTCGAGCCCTGAGTCACCTCGCCGCTCCGGGTGGGTGTGGGGTGTTCGTCGCCTGGGGTGCGAAGATGAAGGTGTGCATGCCGCGGCCCGCGCTTTCGATCTCCACATCCCGGAGAGCCGCTCGTTGAAGGCGAAGCGCGCGGCGATCCGCCCGATCATCGACGGCTTGCGTCAGCGCTTCCACGTGTCGGTCGCGGAGACCGACCATCACGATCAGTGGCAGCGCGCGGAGATCGCCGTCGGTGTGGTCGCGGCGAGCGACGGACACCTCCGCGAGGTGCTCGACTCCGTCGAGCGGTTCGTGGACCAGGCGCCCGGTGTCGAGGTGCTCGAGGTCGAGACGCAGTGGCTCGAGTCGGTCACGTGAGCAGACCGCGTCAGGCGCCGAAGCACTACCCCCGCGTCGCGCGCCTCAACGAGGTGGTGCTCGAGTGTCTCGCGACCGAGCTCGAACGTCTGTCGGACCCTCGGCTCGGGTTCGTCACGCTCACCAGCGTGGAGGTCGTTTCGGATCTCCGCTCCGCCGACGTGTGGTTCTCGGTGCTGGGGAGTGCCGAGGAGCACGCCGAGACGGCGGCCGCGCTCGCCTCCGCCGGGCCCCATCTCCGGGCGGTCCTGGGGCGCCACGTGCGGATGAAGTTCACACCAGAGCTCCGTTTCCACGAAGATTCCTCCGTGGCGAGCGGCGAGCGCATCGAGGCGATCATTCGTGACCTTCACTCGGGGGCCCGACCGGTCGAAGCTCTGGACGACGAACCGACGGAGGGCGCGCGATGACGGCCCAGCACGAAGACCATCTCGCAGCGCTCGAGCGGGCCGCCAAGGTCATCGACGCCGCCGAGTCGGTCACGCTCGTGTGCCACGTCAATCCCGACGGCGACGCGCTCGGCTCGACGCTGGGGCTGCACCACGCCCTCAGGGCGGCGGGCCGGGCCAGCATCGCGTCGTTCCCAGAGCCCTTCGTCGTCGCGCCGCACTACCGCGACCTCCCCGGGCTCGACCTCCTCACGCCACCGCGCGAGGTCCCGGCGGACTCACCCGTTGTCGTCACGTTCGACTGTGGCGCCCTCGGCCGTCTCGGCAGCCTGCGCCCGGTCGCCGAACAGGCGTCGGAGCTCGTCGTCGTCGACCACCATGTCTCCAACGAACGGTACGGCACGATCAACGTGATCGACCCGAAGGCTGCCGCGAGCGGTGTGGTGGTCCGAGATCTGCTCGACGTCCTGGGTCTCCCGCTCACGCGCGAGGTCGCGTTCTGCCTCTACGTGGCACTCGTGTGTGACACCGGCCGGTTCCAGTACGAGACCACGACCCCCGAGGTGTTCGCGCTGGCCGGCGAGCTGGTGCGCTTCGACCTCCCGGTGAGCGACCTGAGCCGGACGCTGTTCGAGGAGCACTCCTTCTCCTACCTCGCGCTTCTCGGCGAGGCGCTCGCGGGGATGACGCTCGTGCGCGAGCAGTCGTTCGTGTGGGCGTCGGTCACCCAGGAGCAGATGATCCGCCACGGCGTCACGCTCGACGAGGTCGAGGGTCTCATCGACATCGTCCGTCGGACCGCCGAGGCCGATGTCGCCTGCGTGCTCAAGGAGGACCTCGACGGGTCGGTGCGGGTGAGCCTGCGCTCGGTCGGCGCGACCGACGTGCAGCGGGTCGCCGCGGCTCACGGCGGCGGTGGGCACCGGTTCGCCGCGGGCTTCACGTCCGACGTCGGCATCGACGCGACGGTCGCCCGCATCCGCGCCTCCCTCTGACGCGCGGCCGATGATCGACGGTCTCCTCGTCGTGGACAAGCCCGCGGGCTGGACCAGCCACGATGTCGTCGCGAAGCTGCGCGGCGCGACCCGCCAGCGCCGCATCGGCCACGCGGGCACGCTCGATCCCGACGCGACCGGTGTGCTCCTCGTCGGGCTCGGCCGCGTGACCCGCCTGCTGCGCTTCCTCCAGGCGACGACCAAGACCTACGAAGGGGTCGTGGTGCTCGGCGTCGCCACGAGCACGCTCGACGCGGCGGGGGAGGAGCTCGAGCGGGTGGAGATGCGCGTCGACGAGTCCGCGGTGCGGGCCGCGATGAGCGGATTCATCGGCGATATCGAGCAGGTGCCGCCGATGGTGTCGGCGATCAAGGTCGAAGGCCGGCGCCTGCACGAGCTCGCGCGGGAGGGCAAGGAGGTCGAGCGCGCGCCGCGGCCGGTGCGGATCGATCGCTTCGATCTCGACCGTTTGACTCCCGGTCCGTTCCCGCGCGACGGTGACCGTCGACTGCTCGTCGGGGACCTACATCCGGTCGCTCGCCGCGGACCTCGGCACGGCACTGGGTGGCTGCGCCCATCTCGGTGTGCTGCGCCGGACCCGGGTCGGCGCGTTCACCCTCGCCGACGCGGTTCCCCTCGACGTGCTGGTGACCGATCCCGAGTCGCACGTCGTCACGCCTGCGGCCGCGCTGCGCGACATGGCGTCGGTCACGGTCGACGCCGGGACGGCGGCCTTGATCGCGAACGGGCGTGTCCTCACCGACGCCGAGTGGGCGGCGCCGGGTGGCGGACCGTACGCGATGGTCGATGCGACCGGGCGCCTGCTCGCGGTCTACGAGTGGAGCGGCGCCCGGTTGAAGCCGACGGTCGTGCTCCCCGTGGCCCCGCCGGCGAGCGGTGGGGGAGACTAGGGCGATGAGGCGACGAGCGCGATGACGACTCGGGTGGTGCGGGTCGACGAGGAGACCACAGTGGTCTCGGAGGGCAGCGTCGTCACGATCGGCGCGTACGACGGCGTGCATCGCGGCCATCGCAAGGTGCTCCAGCTGGTCCGTGAGCTCGCCGATGCCGCGCGGGCTCGATGCGGTCTGTGTCACGTTCGACCGTCATCCGGCGCAGGTCGTCCGCCCCGAGACCGCCCCCGCGCTGCTCACGAGCCTCGGCCACAAGCTCGAGCTGCTCGTCGACGCGGATCTCGTCGACATCGTCTGTGTGCTCCCCTTCGACGAGGGGCGCAGCAAGGAGACCGCCGAGGACTTCGTCCACGAGGTGCTCGTCGGGCTCCTCGGGGTGCGCCTCGTCGTGGTCGGGGCCGACTTCCACTTCGGTCACCACCGCGGAGGCAACGTCGCGCTCCTGCAACGGATGGGCGCGGACCTCGGGTTCGAGGTCGTCGGTCTCGGTCTGGTCGCGCCGGAGTCCGACGTCGTGCACGAGCCGTACTCGTCCACCCGCGTCCGTCACCGGCTCGCCTCCGGCGACGTCGCCGGCGCGGCCGAGCTGCTCGGCCGGCCGCACGAGGTGCGCGGCATCGTCGTCGAAGGCGATCGGCGCGGCCGGGAGCTCGGGTTCCCGACCGCGAACGTGGCGGTGGTGCCCGACACGTGCCTCCCCGCCGACGGCATCTACGCGGGTCGGTTCCGCGGCGAGGACGGCGAGTGGCGCGCGGCAGCGATCTCACTCGGTCGCCGGCCCACCTTCTACGCGAACCAGGAGCACTCGCTGCTCGAGGCCCACGTGCTCGACTTCGACGGCGACCTGTACGGCCAGCACGCCTCGGTCACGTTCGTCGAGCACCTGCGCGGTGAGCAGCGCTTCGACACGGTGGACGACCTCGTCGCCCAGATGCAGCGCGACTGCGACCGCGCCCGGGCCGTCCTCGCGTGATCCACCGCGCCGTCAGGGTGTTCGGCCGCTGAACGCGATCAGCTGCGTCTGCTCGTCGGCGTCGTCGGGGACGGTCACCTTCGGTCCGAACTGGCCGCCGACGCGGAGGGCGTCGTCCATCGCGCGCATGCCCTCGAGCATGTTGTGGACGTGGTCCTCGGGCAGTGACTCGTCGAGTCCGGTGGCCCGGCTGAGGTCCCACGTGTGGATGACCACGTCGCCGACCATGATCATCGCGATCGCGTGCTCGACCGTGTCGGTGCCCAGGTGCTCGTGCGTGAACTCGCGCTCGGCGCGGGCGGGATCGTCGAGCACCGCCTGCATCTCGTGCGCAACGTGGTCCCACGCGGCGGCGGGATCGTCGGTCACGGCCGGGCCCGGGGCCAGCTCGATGCCGATCGACGCGAGGAAGCCCGGCATCCACTCGACCATGTGGCCCACCACGTCGCGCGCGGTCCATCCGGCGCAGGGCGACGGTCGGGACCACGCACCGGCCGGCACCGCGCGACACGATCCGAGAAGATCCCCGCGACGCGCCGGAACTGCTCCGCCGGCGTGTCGCGCGCGGCGAGCACGTCGTCGAGCTGGTCGTAGTGGTCCTGGACCCCGGTCTCCATCCCGGACTCGACCATGGCGTCGCGCTCGGCCCGCGAGCCGCACCGCGCGACGATCGTGACGGTGGTGACGCCGTCGTGCTCGTCGAGCGTGAGCGTGTTTTCGACCTCGCCGGGCATCCCGACGATGGACTCGGTCGACACGATCCTCCGGTCGGGCTCGATCTCGAGGTAGGTGCCGGCGAAGACGATCTCGGTGCCGCCCTCGTGGGCCATCACGTACCGCCAGGCGCCCCCGACGCGGAGGTCGATCTCGCACGCGGTGAGCGGTGCGAAGGACGGTCCCCACCACCGCAGGACGAACCGGGGGGTGGTGAAGGTCTCCCAGAGGAGGGCCGCCGGGGCCTCGAAGCTGCGGGTCACCGCGACCTCGACGTCGGACGGGGTGCTCACGGTCGCAGTGCCGTACCGGGTGGCCATCAGAGCGCTGCTCCCTCGGTCGTGCCGTTCTCGGCCCCGGCCGCGCCCGTCGCGAGGAGCGTGTCGAGGCGGTCGAACGTCTCCTGCATCCCACGCTCCATGCCCGACTCGAGGTGACCGTCGCGGTGCTCGCGGCTCGAGTGCAGGACGACGGTCCGGAGCGTCGTCACGCCGTCGTGCTCGGTGAGGGTCATCGTGTTCACCGACTCGGCGTCCGGAAAGCCCTCGAACACCTCGGTGGAGACGATGCGCGCCGTCGGCTCGATCTCGTTGTAGGTGCCGTGCCAACCCATCTCCGCGCCGTCGTCGTCCCGACAGACGTAGCGCCAGCGGCCGCCTACCCGCAGGTCGACCTCGGCGTCGACGATCGGCGCCCACGAGGGGCCCCACCAGCGCAGCAGCAGCCGCGGGGTGGTGAGCGCCTCCCACACCAGCGCGGCCGGCGCCTCGAAGCTGCGGGCGATCACGATCTCGCGATCGGTGGGCGTGGTGACCTGCGCGGATCCGTGTCGGGTCGCCATCAGCGCGGTTCCTCCTCGTGCTCCTGCAATTCGACGAGCAGATCGTCGAGGCGGTCGTAGCGGTCGTTCCAGAGCTGTTCGAAGCGCGCGATCCACTCGTGGATGGGACGCAGCGCCTCGCCGTGGACCCGGTACACCCGTCGCCGGCCGACACGGTCGCAGTGGACGAGACCGACGTCGCGCAGCACCCTCAGGTGCTTGGAGACCTGCGGCTGGGGGAGGCCGAGGGCGTCGACCAGCTCCCCGACCGCGAGCTCGCGGCCGCCGAGCGCGTCGAGGATGTCACGACGGTGCGCGTCACCCACGGCGTTGAACACGTCGGCGGTCGTGGGGGCCCGGGGCACTCGTCGACTATATATGCTCATATCGGTATGTCAAGTGGCGGCCGATGCCGTCATTCGAGGAGCTCGGTGCCGTCGGGTTTGAGCACGCGGAGCTCGTGGCCGTCGAACTTCACGATCCAATCGGGCTGGTGGACCACGTGGTGGTGGTGATCGCACAGGAGCACGAGGTTCGCGAGATCCGTGCGGCCACCGTGGCGCCAGTGGACCACGTGATGGGCGTCGGTCCAGCCGGTGGGCCGGGTGCAGCCCGGGAACCGGCACCCGCCGTCGCGCACGGCGAGGGCACGCCGCAGGGCCGGGGGAATGGTGCGCCGGGCGCGTCCGACGTCGATCGGGATCGAATCGGGACCCGTCACGACCCGGGAGACCGTGCAGTCGCACAGGATCCGGTCGACGTCGCGAGGATGCAGCGTCGCCGAGTACGCGCCGTCGAGCCGGCCGGCCCGACCGGCGGTCAGCGTGACCCAGTCGACCACGATGCTGGCCGCGACGCGCGCCCGGGTCGGCCCACCACCCTCGGCGTGGAGGTTCGCGAGGGCGAGCTCGGCCATGCGGACCAGGGCATCCGCTCGGCGGCGGGCGGGGATGCGCGCATCGGACTCCGACGGCGGGTCGGTGAGCTCGTGGATCGCGGTGAGGACGATCTCGGCCGCGCTCGACGAAAGGTCCGCGGTGAGCCACGTGCGGCCCGCGTACGTCCGGGAGATGGTCAGCCCGTCGTGGTCACGGGGACAGGAGCCGTCGGCCCGGGCGAGGTTGCGGAAGTGGGCGCACGCCCGGCGCAGCTCGCGATCCGCGCGGTCCCGGGCCAGCTCGAGCAGACACGGTTCGAGCGCGGAGAGCTTCGCGTCGTGCCCCTCGACCCGGGCCGCGACGATGGTCCGCGCGGCCCCGGCCGTGATGTCGCCGTCCCGCCAGGCGCTCCCGGTCCCGGCGAGCACACGGTCGCACGCGGCGCCGGCCTCGATCGCGGCCCGTGCCTCGCCTTCGCGCATCCCGGTGCGGCGCCGCAGCCAGGCGGCGGTCGACGCGGACCCGTCGGCAGTTCCCACGCCACGTTGGTGGGCGGCGTGCGCGAGGCGGGCGACCTGCCCACAGAGCCGATCGACCTGGGCCTGGAGGCCGACCAGCGCGTCGACGAGCGCCGCGTCCCCCAGGTGCACGGGGTCCACCCCGACGGCGTCGTCGACCGCGGTGCGAAGTGCGAAGTTGGTGGTCCCGAACATCCATTCGACCATACCGGAGGGGTGTGACCACCTTCGCGGGGAAGGTCCCCCGGAGGCCCTTGTGCAGATGCGCGCTCGCTCCCTGCATCAGGCGCGCCCCCTTCAGCCAGCCGAGCGCGGACCATGGCTCACCTCGCGCTCGGCTCCGAGCGACGCTTCGACCCCGATCCGGCGTTTGGGGGCACCCCGGAGTCGCGTTGTGGCGCGCCGGAGGGCAGAGCGAGATGACTCCATCGCGGGCAATCTGAGCGGGCGTACGGAGCGCAAACTGTCCGTGCTCCGTGTCCCTGCGCTCAGTAGGTTTCGTGCCTAAGCGATTCTCGGAGGCGGACCATGAAGACCAGTACGACGGTGTCGCGGCTCGGGCGGTCGGCGCTGAGGTGGCGCAGCTCGTAGCTGCAAGGCCGGTTTGAGCCCGGCCGACGTCGACTGCTGTTTCGGTAACAGGACGCGCTGCTCGTCGCAGCGTGTCCTCCGATGCGCTCGCCGTCGAGAGGCTCATTGTGCTTCCTGTCCACCGCTTTCACAAGATTTCCGTTCCCGCGCATTCCGTCTGCAACCCGCACTCCCAAGAGAACGTCGTACTTCTCGAGGACATCGGCTCACCGACACCCGTCGACACGATGCGAGATGTCGCCGTCGACGGCACGCCGGCGCAGAACGTATGAGCGGGGTGAGCTCGACTCAGATCCGCGCGATCGTGGGCGCGGAAGCGGTGTCGTCGATCGGCTCGTCGATGACGGTGTTGGCGTTGCCCTGGTTCGTCCTCGTGACAACCGGGTCAGCGACGACGCTGGGGCTCGTGCTCGGCATCGGGAGCATCCCGTTTGTGACGCTTCCTGTCCTGGCGGGCTCGCTGATTGCTCGCATTGGGGCGAGGCAGACGATGGTGATCGCGGACGCAGCGCGACTTCCGCTCATGGCCGCGATCCCGGCGCTGTACAGCCTTCACGCGCTGTCGTTCCCGCTGATGGTTGTCCTGGTCGCGCTCACGAGCGCCTGTACGGCGGCGCACATGCCCGCGCAGCGTCTGATCGTGGCCGAGGCCGGCGGCGATGAGGAGATCGTCATCGCTCGGGTGAATGCGTACATCGATGGTGCGCAAACGACCGCGGCTCTCGTTGGGCCCGCCCTCGCTGGCGTCCTGATCGCTGCACTCGGTGCGCCGAACGTCCTGTACGTAGACGCCGCAACCTTCGGAATCGCTGCGCTCGCCGTCGGCGTGTTCGTGCCTCAGAGGGAGCCGATATCCGAGGCCGAGCAGCACCGGCTGCTTACTGGCGTCAAGTACATCCTTCGCAGCAGGTTGCTCGTCGTGCTGTGCATCAGCACGTTGACGATGGAGTTCTTCTTCACGCTGTTCATCCTGACGCTGCCCGTACTCGCCTACTCCGACTACGGTCAGAACGCCTTCACGGCAGGCGCGTTCTTCGCCGCGATGGGCATCGGAGCGTTGCTCGGGGTGCCCTTCGTGTCGGTGGTCGTGCGCCGGGTCGGGGCACTCCGGGCCGCCGCAGCCGGGTTCGTGCTGGCGGCGATCCCCAAGCTGCTGCTCGGCATTCCTCTGCCTGCGGTAGGGGTCGCTGCTGTACTCGTCCTGCAAGGGTTCTTCGCACCTCTCACGGGCGCGCCGATCTTCACCGTCATCACCACGCGCACACCAGCGGCGCTTCGCGCCATGGTGCTATCCGCCGCAGTCGGGCTCATGTTCCTCACGGGGCCGCTAGGCCAGCTTGCTGCCGGTCCCTTGATCAACGCGTTCGGAGCAAGAACGGTCTTAGGCATCGCCGGGGTCGGATACCTGATCGGGACCGCGCCGTTCGCGATCTACGTCGCCCGAAACCGAAGCCTGCGCGATGCCTTCCCGCTCGCGTCCGACGCCGAACTCCCTAACGCGTCAAGCGGCGGGGCTGCACCCGCGCCATGACTGCATGATTGGCCCGCACCGCAACGGTGCCCGGCGGCGCTCTCCGACAGGCAACACCGACCAACAACATCGTCCCGCGCCGTTCCCGAACACCGACCGCCGCTCACGCACCATTCGTCGGCCACGCCTGCCACCGAAGTGCCGATCGGGGGCGGTCCGGATGTGAGGCCGCGGCGGGTGAGGGCGGCGCGCGCGGGCATCGAGCCGCCGATGGCCCCCGTGGCGGTGGTCGCTGGCGGCCTCTGGGCGCGGTGGTCCCGGCCGGTATGGGGCGGAATCCGTCGTCACCGGAACGGGTGCGGAGCAGGGTCGGGAACGAGCCCCGGTCCGCCGCCGTACGTGCCCGTCCCGGCCCTCCGTACCGCGGCCCGCCGGAGGGACGGGGTCGGGCCCCAACCTGCCGCCGCCCGGACCCCGTGGTACTCTCCCGGCTTCCGCACATCGAAGGATCCCTGTTCTCGTATGCCCGATACCACAGCCACGATCACCGAGCACCGCCTCCACGAGACCGACACCGGCTCGCCGGAGGTGCAGGTGGCGCTCCTCACGGGGCGCATCAACCACCTCACGGAGCACCTGAAGGTCCACAAGAAGGACCATCACAGCCGCCGTGGACTGCTCATGCTCGTGGGTCGGCGCCGTCGTCTGCTGGACTACCTCCGGCGCAACGACGTCGAGCGCTACCGGGCACTGATCGCGAAGCTCGGCCTCCGCCGATAGTGCAGATCCGAAGGGACGGCGCTTCGCCGGCCCTTCTTCGCGCCAGGGTCCATACCTCGGCGCGAGAGCACCAACCCCTGTGAGGTGGGGGTTGTCAGTCGCCACCGCTCGCCCGTCCTGAGCGCGCCGAGCGATGACAACTGGGAACCGCCCCTCACCCAAGAACCTCGCCGCGCAGAGTCGCGGGAGTGAGAGGAGCGCACCCATGGGTGACGCGATTCGCGTATCCGGCCCGATCAACGCGGCCGGACTCGAGATGTCCATCGAGACCGGCAAGCTGGCGGCCCTCGCCGCCGGCGCCGTGGTCGTGAAGGTCGGCGACACCGTCGTCCTGTCGACGGTCGCCACGTCCAAGCCCCGCGAGGGCATCGATTTCTTCCCTCTGACGGTCGACGTCGAGGAGCGCATGTACGCGGCCGGCAAGATCCCCGGCTCGTTCTTCCGGCGTGAGGGCCGCCCGGGCGAGCAGGCGATCCTGACCTGCCGCCTCACCGACCGGCCGCTGCGGCCGAGCTTTCCGTCCGACTTCCGCAACGAGGTCCAGGTGATCGCGACCATCCTCGGCTCGGACCAGGAGAACCCGCACGACATCATCTCGATCAACGGTGCGTCGGCCGCGCTCATGATCTCGGGCATCCCGTTCGACGGCCCGATCGGCGCCGTGCGCCTCGCGCATCTCGACGGTGCGTGGGTGGCGCATCCCACCTACCAGGAGGGCGACGAGTCCACGTTCGAGCTCGTCGTGGCCGGGCGCCGGACCGATGCCGGTGAGATCGCCATCATGATGGTCGAGGCCGGTGGCACCGAAGCCGCCTGGGAGCTCTACGAGCAGGGCGCGCCGAAGGTGACCGAGGAGACCATCGCCGAGGGTCTCGAGGTGGCCAAGGAATGGATCGGCGCCTCGATCGACCTGCAGCTGGCACTGCGGGACGCCGTGATCGCGGCCGACGGTCCCATCGCGACGATCGAGTACACCCCGAACGTCGACTACACCGACGAGGTCTTCGAGGCGGTCGCGGGCGAGGCCCGCACCGACACCGCCGACGCGATGGCCATCGCCGACAAGAACGACCGCAACGGCCGGCTCGACGAGATCAAGGCCGCGCTGCTCGCCAACCTCGTGGGCACCGAGGATGCTCCGGGCACGTTCGCCGGCCGTGACAAGGAGGTGAAGTCGGCCTTCCGCTCGTTGCAGAAGCAGGTCGTCCGCCACCGCATCGTGAACGAGGGTGTGCGCATCGACGGCCGCGGGGTCACCGACATCCGGCCGCTCTCGGCTGAGGTCGGCCTCGTCAACACCGTCCATGGCTCGGGTCTCTTCCAGCGCGGCGAGACCCAGGTGCTGTCGGTGACCACACTCGGCATGCTGCGCATGGAGCAGATCGTCGACACACTCGGCCTCGAAGACCGCAAGCGCTACATGCACCACTACAACTTCCCGCCGTTCTCCACCGGCGAGACCGGGCGCGTCGGATCGCCGAAGCGCCGCGAGATCGGTCATGGCGCGCTCGCCGAGCGGGCGCTCGTGCCGGTCGTACCGACCAAGGAGGAGTGGCCCTACACGCTGCGGGTCGTCTCCGACGTGCTCTCGTCCAATGGCTCCACGTCGATGGGTTCGGTCTGCGGGTCGACGCTCTCGCTCATGGACGCCGGCGTCCCGATCAAAGCGCCGGTCGCGGGCATCGCGATGGGTCTCGTCTACGCCGACGGCAAGTACACGACGCTCACCGACATCCTCGGCGCGGAGGACGCGTTCGGCGACATGGACTTCAAGGTCGCCGGCACCGCCGACTTCGTGACCGCGTTGCAGCTCGATACGAAGATCGACGGCCTCCCGGCCGACGTGCTCGCCGCGGCGCTCCAGCAGGCCAAGGAAGCCCGACTCAAGATCCTCGACGTGATGCACGAGGCGATCGCCGCGCCCCGGGAGGACGTGCGCCCGAGTGCGCCCAAGATCATCAGCTTCGAGATCCCGATCGACAAGATCGGCGAGGTCATCGGGCCGAAGGGCAAGGTCATCAACACCATCCAGCAGGAGTCCGGCGCCGACATCGCGGTGTCCGACGACGGCGTGGTCGGGACCGTCAGCATCGGGTCGAAGGACAGCTCGCAGGTCGACGAGGCCCGTCGCCGCATCGAGCTGATCCTGGACCCGCCGACGGCCGACATCGGTGCCGAGTACACCGGCAAGGTGGTGAACATCACCAAGTTCGGTGCGTTCGTCAACATCCTCCCGGGCCGCGACGGTCTGCTCCACATCTCCAAGATCGGGCGCGGCAAGCGCATCGACAAGGTGGAGGACGTCTTCAGCCTCGGTGACGAGGTCGTCGTGCGCGTGGACGACATCGACAACCAGGGCAAGCTCTCCCTCTCGCTCGCGGGCGATGCGCCCGAGGGCGACGGTGGCTCGGGCAATGGTGACGGCGGGCGGGAGCGCAGCTCGCGTGATGACCGTGGCGGTCGGGACCGGGCGCCGCGTGAGGACCGTGCCGACGCGCCGAAGGTGGCGTCGTTCGAGGCCGAGTGGGACCAGCAGGCCAAGACCGAGTTCGGCGACCTCGGTCCCGCGGAGACGGGCGGTCGCTCCGACCGCGGCGGCGATCGGGGCCGCGGCCGTCGGGGTGGCGGAGGCCGCACCCGCCGCTAGAGCGCTCCCCGTTCCGGCGTCAGATACCCCTCGCGCGCGATGGGGTGGTGACGCCGGAACGGTGGATTGGCCCGGCCTCTTCGCGCCCGTGGTGACGGAAACGCCTCCAGGGGTTCACGGAGCGCGTCGATACGCCTCACGTGACCACAGCGGGCGGTAGTGCACGGGGCTCTTCGGACCCACAGAACTCGTCGGATATCGCCCGAAGCGGGCGGATCGAGACCGCCGGCCGGCGCGACCGGGTCGAGATCAGCCGCGTCGGCGAGACCCGGCTCGTGACCGAGGCGATGCCGGGCCTGCGATCGGTCGCGGTCGGATTCTGGGTCGGATCGGGCGCGGTCGACGAGGACAACCGCCAGTTCGGTGCCAGCCACTTCCTCGAGCACCTGCTCTTCAAGGGCACGGCGGATCGCGGCGCGGCGGAGATCGCGCACGCGGTCGAATCGGTCGGCGGCGACATGAACGCCTTCACGACCCAGGAGTACACGGCGTTCTACGTCCGCGTTCCGGACGACCACCTCGGGCTCGCGCTCGACATCCTCGCCGACGTCGTGTGGCATCCCGCGCTCCGCCTCGACGAGGTCGAGTCCGAGCGCCGGGTGATCCTCGAGGAGATCGGGATGCGCGACGACGCGCCCGACGACATGGTCCACGAGCTCGCGAACCAGGCGCTGTTCCCCGACCATCCGCTCGGTCGATCCGTCCTCGGCACCCGGGACACGATCGCCGCGATGTCGCGTGACGCGATCGCGGAGTACCACTCGGCGCACTACCGACCGAGCAACGTCGTGATCGCCGCCGCGGGGAACCTCGAGCACGCGATGGTGGCCGAGCGGGTCCTCGCAGGGATGCCGGCGCGCGGCAGGTGTCCGCCCCGCGCGGTCCCGGCTCACGCACGGCACGCCCCTGTCGGTGACCGGGGAACGGCGCGAGACCGAGCAGGCGCACGTGGTCCTCTCCATGCGCTCGATCGCCCGCGACGATCCCGATCGCTATGCGCTGTCGGTCCTGAACCAGATCATCGGCGGAGGCATGTCGTCCCGTCTCTTCCAGCAGGTCCGTGAGAGCCGCGGCCTGGCCTACTCGGTGTACTCCTACCGGGCGGCGTACGAGGAGACGGGCTCCTTCTCGGTCTACGCCGGCACCGCGCCCGAGCGTGTCGCCGAGACCCTGCGCGTCGTACGCGACGAGCTGGCGCGCGTGGTGGCCGAAGGCGTTGCCGAATCGGAGCTGCAGGCAGCCAAGGGACATCTGAAGGGCTCGACGACGATGGCGCTCGAGACCAGTTCCAGCCGCATGCACCGGCTGGGCCGAGGGCTGCTGACCCTCGGCGAGGTCCCGTCGGTGGACGCCATGGTCGACGCCGTCGAGGCGGTCACGACCGAAGACCTCCGGCGTGTCATCGACCGGGTGCTGGCGACCGACGAGCAGGTGCTCTCGGTGGTCGGGCCGCTGCACGCGGCCGAGCTCGCGGTCGACGTCGCCGCCTGACCGGATCGCCGCCCGAGGGACGGGATCGGGTACCGTCACGGGACGCCAGTACGAGCCGAGGAGCCGTATGTCGGACCACGACCCAGGCCGGTGTCTCTCGGTCGTCATGCCGTGTTACAACGAGGCCACGACGCTCGAGGAGATCGCATCCCGAGTGCTGGCGTCGCCGTTCGTGGCCGAGCTCGTGATCGTCGACGACGGCAGCACCGACGGGACCCGCAAGATCGCCGAGAGCATCGACGACGAGCGCGTCCGAGTCTTCGCACAACCCATGAACATGGGCAAGGGCGCGGCCCTTCGGCGCGGATTCGCCGAGTCGCGCTCGCCGTACGTGATCGTGCAGGACGCCGACTTGGAATACGACCCGGCCGAGTACGTCCGCATGCTCACCCCGCTCCTCGACGGCCTCGCGGATGTCGTGTACGGCACCCGGTTCGGCAGCGCCGAAGCCAAACGGGTGCTCTATTACTGGCACTCCGTCGGGAACGGTTTCCTCACGATGCTCTCCAACATGTTCACGGACCTGAACCTCACGGACATGGAGACCTGCTACAAGGCGTTCCGCCGCGAGGTGCTCGAGAGCTTCGAGCTCCAGGAGGACCGGTTCGGGGTGGAGCCGGAGATCACCGCGAAGGTCGCGCGGATGGGGTGGCGGGTCTACGAGGTCGGCATCTCGTACTCGGGTCGCACCTACGACGAGGGCAAGAAGATCGGGTGGAAGGACGGCGTGCGCGCGCTGTACTCGATCCTGCGCTACTCACCGATCCTGGAACGGTGGAACGGGCATCCGGTCGTCCGTGACGCGGCGCCAGTGGAGTTCTCCGAGTCCGATGCCGAGCTCGCGACGGTGTTGGACTCGCTGCGCGACGCCGATCGTTATGCGGACTGGATCTTCAGCATGTGCGAGCCGTACCTGGGATCGTCGGTCCTCGAGGTCGGTGCCGGCGTCGGCGATTTCACCGAGCGACTCCGCGCCGGGCGTGAGGTCACTGCCATCGACCTGTCGCAGCGATGCGTGGGCGAGCTGCGCGCGCGTTTCGCCGGCGACCCGTCGGTGACGATCGCGTGCACCGATGTCGACGGGCTCGACGGCGAGGCGCGATTCGACTCCGCGATCATGATCAACGTGCTGGAGCACATCGATGACGACCTCGGCACGCTCCAGGCTCTGCGTCGCGTCGTGAAGCCCGGGGGTCGCATCCTCGTCTTCTCTCCGGCGTTCGACGGCTTGTACAGCGACTTCGACCGCGACATCGGCCATCGGCGCCGCTACCGAATCTCGCATCTGGCCATGCTCGGCGATCGGGCGGGTCTCGAGATCGAAGACGTGCACTACGTCAACTCGGTGGGCGCGTTCGCCTGGTGGCTGATGGCGCGCCGGCTCCGCCGGGTCCCGACACAGGGTTGGTCGGTGAAGCTGTACGACCGCGCCGCCGTCCCGGTCGTCCGCCGGCTCGAGGCGCGGCAAGGCACCACGCGTGGGTCAGTCCGTGTTCCTGGCGGCGCGCCGTCCGTTCCGCGATCCGGCGTGAATCGACACGGGATGCGGGAGCGATGATCCGGGTCGGGGTGTTCGGCGCCGCCGGTCGGATGGGCACGACGGTCTGCGAGGCGGTGCGGACCGCGGACGACTGCGAGCTCGTCGCCGCGGTGGACCCGCTCCGGGCCGGCGCACCCGTCGACGGCACCGACCTCACGGTCTCGGCATCGGCCGACGCACTGCTCGGCGCCGGTGCCGAGGTGGTCGTGGACTTCACCGTGTTGGATGCCGCCCGGGAGAACCTGCGGTGGTGCGCCGCGCACGACGTGCACGCGGTCGTGGGCACGACCGGCTTCTCCACGGACGATCTCGACGAGCTCGCCGAGCTGTTCGCCCATTCCGAGGCGAACGCGTTGATCGCGCCGAACTTCGCGATCGGCGCGGTGCTGATGATGCGCTTCGCCGAGCAGGCGGCGCCGTGGTTCGAGACGGCCGAGATCATCGAGCTGCACCACGATCGCAAGATCGACGCGCCCTCGGGAACCGCGATGACCACGGCGCGGCGGATGGAGGCGGCGTCGGCCGAGTGGGGTGCGGACCCGACCAGCACGGTCGTCGCCGACGGTGCGCGGCGGCGGCCTCGTCGGGGATGCGGTCCGGGTGCACTCGGTCCGGATGCGCGGTGTGATCGCGAGTCAGGAGGTCCTGCTCGGGACGACCGGCCAGACACTCTCGATCCGACACGACACGTTCGACCGATCGTCGTTCATGCCGGGCGTGCTGCTCGGTGTCCGGCGTGTCGCGGGGCTCGACGGGTTGACCCTGGGGCTGGACGGGCTGCTCGACCCGTGACCGGGGGCCCCGATCCGGCGCTGCGCGAGCGTGTGCTCGAAGCCGCGTACGAGTGCGTCGCCCGGTACGGGCTCGCCAAGACCACCGTCGAGGACGTCGTCAAGGTCTCGGGCGTGTCGCGGCGCGACCGTCTACCGCGTGTTCCCGGGCGGCAAGGACGAGCTGCTGCGCGCCGCGGTCGGCTGGGAGATGGGCCGATTCTTCGGACGCCTGGCCGAGGCCGTCGCCGGCGCGGCCGACTTCGCCTCGCTGGTGGAGGAGGGGCTCGTCTTCGCTCACGCGGCGGTCCACCGGCACGAGGTGCTGCAGAAGGTGCTCGTCACCGAGCCGGAACGGCTGCTGCCCCTCTTGACCACCGAGCAGGAACGCCCGCTGCAGTTCATCACCGCATTCCTGCTCCCGTACCTGGAGCGGGACCAGGCTGCGGGCCGGCTGCGGGACGATGTCGACCTCGCTGACTCGGCGGACTTCGTTGCCCGAATGATCCTGTCGCTCATCACGTCGCCAGGCGGGGCGGACCTCGAAGATCCCGCGGCGGTACGGGTGTTGGTCCGCACCGAGGTGCTCGCGGGCATCCTCGCGCCCGAGCCCGCCCCCTAGGACGCGGCGCCGGCCCCGAGTGCGTGGCGGATGGCGCGGGCGAACACCGGCTGGGTCCGTTTCGCCCCGTCGATGCTCAGGTGGTCGCCGTCGTGGTAGAGCCAGGTCGATCCCTTGCTCGTGGCACAGGTGCCACCGCCGCACAGCACGTCGCTGAGATCGAGGTCGATCACACCCTGGATGTCGGCGATCGCGCGCCGCTCGGCGGCGTCGGCGTCGGCTCGCTCGGCGTCGGCCTGCTCACGGGACGTGCTCCGCCCACACGAGAAGTCGTCGATGGCGACGCGGCCTGCCGCGCAGGCCCGCAGGTCCCACCCTGGGAACTTCGGGACCGGGTGCACCACGATCACCGGGATCCCGGCGTCGCGCAGGGTGCCCACCGTGGACCGCAACCCCCGCTCCCACACCTTCGCCTTCGCGTCGCGTGAAGCTGGCGAGCTTCCCGTCCGTACCCTCCCGCATCTGGAACTGGCGCTCGTCGAGGTAGCGGGTGGTCGTGGCACCGATGACGACGAGATCGGGCGGGTGCTCCAGCAGTTGCATCATCGTCCGCTCGTAGAACGCGGCGGCAGTCGTCGCGGCGCTCGGACAAGAGGGTCAGAGTGATGTCGATGAACGGGCAGCCGTTGCCTGCCGCACGGTAGAGCGAGCGGTTCTGCTCGCGGCAGCGGCCCGAACCGGCTCGAGGATGTGCCCGGCGTTGGAGTCACCGACGAGCGCGATCGTCCCGATCGCGTCGGGCGTCGTCCAGGTACAGCGGTGGGACTGCGCGGGCTCGTCCGACCGGCGCGGCTGGCGGGTTCCGGGCTGCCCGGCGCCGGGGCAGCCTTCGTGCATGCGGAGGGCGCGTTGCACGGACGCATAGCCCGGCGTCGAGATGACCCACCGGTGGCCGAATATCAGTCCGCCACACGCCACGAACCCGGCCAGGATCGCGGCCGCGCCCATCGCGAGCGTCCGGCGCGGCGTGAGGGAGAGGTGGCGAATCGGGTTCTCGACGTAGCGGTACGAGAGCCACGCCGGCACGATCGACACGGCCGCGGCGAGGGGCGCGCTCCAGGGTCCCGGCCAGGTCGCCCGGGCGAAGACGATGCACGGCCAGTGCCAGAGGTACCAGCTGTACGAGATGTCGCCGATGAACACGGCCGGGCGATTGGTGAAGGTGGCGCCGAGCGGTGTCGACGGGCCGCATCCGGCCGCGATGAGCAGGACGGTGCCCACGACCGGGCCCAGCGCATGCAGGCCGGGGAAGGGGGTCACGTCGTCGAAGCGCAGCGCCGGCACCATGATGGCGACGAGCCCGGCGACGGCGAGCGCGTTCGGGAGGAGGCGGGCTCGCCGAGCCGCGATCCACGGCGCCGCGAGTCCGAGCAGCGCGCCGGCGCCGAACTCCCACGCTCGTGTCGGAGACGAGAAGAACGCGAACTCCCGCGGGTGTGCGATGCCCGGGATGCTGGTGTGCCCGTCGACCATCGCGACCGAGAGCAGGAACGACCCCACGGTCGCGAGCCCCAGCGCGATCGCCGCGCTGGCCCGGGCGCGACCGCGTCGCGCGCCCGACGCGCCAAGCCACGAGCAGCAGCACGGGGAAGACCAGGTAGAACTGTTCCTCGACGGCGAGCGACCACGTGTGGAGGAAAGGGTTCGTCGTCGCCGCGATCCGCGAAGTACCCGCTCGGCGTCGAGTACAGGTAGAAGTTGCCGAGGAAGACCGAGGCCGCTCCGCCCGTGCGGGCGGCGATCGGCTGGATGCCGACCGGCGCCGCGACGATCGCGACCAGCGCGACGACCACGACGAGGAGCGCCAGCGCCGGGATCAGCCGCCGGATCCGTCGGAGGTAGAAGCGTCCGAGGCGGAGTGCGTCCGTGCTCCCGAGCTCCCGGGTGAGCAGCCCGGTGATCACGAAGCCCGAGATCACGAAGAAGACGTCGACGCCGACGAACCCGCCGGAGAACCCGAGATGCGCGTGGTACAGGACGACGAGCAGCACCGCCAGGGCCCGGAAGCCCTGGATGTCGGCCCGCCGGTGGCCGGCCGGTGGGCTCGCCGTCGCGTCGTCGCTCGGGGCCCGCAGCACCGCCGCAACCTAGCGTCGGCGTCCCCCGGGGTGACTCGCGACACATTGACGGTGAGACGCTTATTGCCTTAGCGTCTCACTTCATGGTGCCGCCTGCGACCGACCTTCGTGAGCCCGCCCTCCCGGGTCGCGCCGAGGACACCGTCGGACGGATCCTCGAGGCCACGATGACCTGCCTGGAACGCTTCGGCGTCGCCAAGACCACGATCGACGACGTCGCGAGGGAGGCCGGCTGCTCCCGCGCCACGATCTACCGGAACTTCCCGAACCGGACCGCTCTGGTGACGGCCGCCGTCGACGCCGAGCTCGCGCGGCTGACGCTCGCCGTCCGCGACGCCGCGGCGGGTGCCGCCGACGCCGAGGATGCCGTCACCGCGATGTTCCTGGCCGCGGCCCGGATGATCCAGGGTCATCCGGCGCTCCAGCGCGCCATGACCCTCGAGCCCGAGGTCGTGCTGCCCGCGCTCTCGTTCGAGGGTGGTGACGCGCTGTTCGCAGAGGCGAGCCGGCGGTTCGCGCCCGTGCTCGCGCGGTTCGTCCCCCCGGACCGCGCGTCCGGCGCCGCCGAGTGGTGCACCCGCGTCCTGCTCGCGTATCTCCACCCCGAGCGGGCTCCGCTCTCGATGACCGACGACGCCGACGTCCGCACGCTCGTCCGTCGCCATGTGATCCCCGCACTGACCCTCCCAACCGCTTCGACCACGAGGTAATCGCCATGACCACCAACTACGACATGCTCGGTCGCGACGAGGTCGACGACCTCGAAGCGATCCTCTCGATCACGAACTCCGATGTCGACGAGGTGGTCCACACCGTGCGGGCCGAGGCCGACGCGCTGTTCACCTGGGACTACGAGCGGTCGCGGCCCGCGCTGATCAAGCTCTACGAGAAGGCGAAGACCTCGCAGTGGAATGCCGAGACCGACCTCGACTGGTCCATCGAGGTGGACCAGGCCGCGGTGGTGCTCGCCAACCAGGAGCAGATGCCCCGCCCGTTCGGCGAGGGGATCGAGCTGAAGGGCACCGTGTTCGAGACCTGGACCGAGGACCAGTGGATCCAGCTCGGCATCGAGTCGCAGAACTGGTCGCTCAGCCAGTTCATGCACGGCGAGCAGGGCGCGTTGATCTGTACCGCGCAGATCGTCGAGACCGTCCCGTGGATCGACGCCAAGTACTACGCCGCCACGCAGGTGATGGACGAGGCACGGCACGTCGAGGTCTTCGCGAAGTACCTCGACACGAAGCTGTCGGGTCACTACCCGATCAACGCGCACCTCGAGATGCTGCTCGACGACATCATCGCCGACGGCCGGTGGGACATGACCTATCTCGGCATGCAGATCATGGTGGAGGGCCTCGCCCTCGCCGCATTCGGGTTCATGCACCAGATGACGACCGAGCCGCTGCTGAAGAAGCTGCTCCGCTACGTGATGAGCGACGAAGCGCGCCACGTCGCGTTCGGGGTGCTCTCGCTCCAGGAGTTCTACGAGCAGCTGACCGCAGCGGAGATCCGCGAGCGCCAGGAGTTCGCGTTCGAGGCCGCAGTGCGGATGCGGGACCGCTTCCTCCAGCAGGAGGTCTGGGAGCGGATGGGTGTCGACGTCAAGGAGGCGCTCGCGCTGGTGCTCCAGGACGACGGCCGGAAGATGTTCCAGAACATCCTCTTCTCCAAGATCGTTCCGAACTGCAAGAAGCTCGGCCTGCTCGACGCCGCCGACGGCTGGCTCCGGGAGCGCTTCACCGAGCTCGGCGTGATCCAGTTCGAGGACTGGGTGGACACCGGCGCCGAGTACACCGCGCTCGACGAGGTCGCCGCCGACCGCGCCGCCGCCAGCGCCTGACTTGCCCGTTTCGATGCGGGCCACGCGGCTCCGGGCATTCGCGCTCGGAGCCGTCGTCGGTGTGGCGGCGGGGGTGCTGCCACTCTCGGGTGCCGGGGCAGGTGCGAGCGTGGCGCCACCGGTGCCGGACCCGGCGCCGTGGCTGGCGCGCCGGCCCCTCAACATCGCGCACGCCGGCGGCGACCTCGAGGCGCCGCACGAGACGATGGACGCGTACGAGGAGGCGGTGGCCGGCGGTGCCGACGTCCTCGAGATGGACCTCCGGCTGAGCAAGGACCGTGAGCTCATGGTCGCCCACGACGACACCGTCGACCGCACCACGAACGCGACCGGTCCGCTCAACGCCTACACCGCAGCGGAGCTCCAGGCGCTGGACAA
Organism: uncultured Acidimicrobiia bacterium; assembly: GCA_963752335.1. Classification (GTDB taxonomy): domain Bacteria; phylum Actinomycetota; class Acidimicrobiia; order IMCC26256; family JAENVU01; genus JAENVU01. The sequence continues at coordinate 485,561 of CAVVXW010000004.1, forward strand.
CGCCTACTGGTTCGTCCCCAACTGCTGGAGCTGTCACGACCGGCCGCCCGCCGAGTACACCCTGCGCGGGATCCGCACCGGCGCGCTGCCGGTCCCCGCCGGCCACACCCGCGACGACTTCGGCATCCCGACGTTCCGCCAGGTGCTCGACCGCTTCCCGAACCGGCTCCTCGACATCGAGATCAAGGATGGTCCCGACGGCATGGCCGCGGCGGAGCAGCTCGCGGGGGTGCTCGAAGGATCGAGCCACGCGACGCGCGTGGTCGTCGTGAGCTTCGACGACGCGATCCTTCAGCACTTCCACGAGCTCGCCCCGGACGTCCCGACCAGCCCCGGACTCGGTGAGACCACCAACTGGTTCCTCGGCACGCACGGCGAGCTTCCCGGGCGCGTCTCGGTGCAGGTTCCGCCGGTCTACTCGGGGCTCGAGGTCGTGACCCAGCAGTTCGTCGACGACGCGCACGCCGCGCACATGGCCGTCTGGGTCTGGTTCAACGGCAACGACGACGACGTGGCGTCCGAGTGGAACCGGCTGCTCGACCTCGGCGTCGACGGGTTGATCACGGGCAAGCCCAAGCAGCTCCAGTCGGTGCTCGATGCACGCCAGAGCGTGTTCCGCACCCCACTCGAAGTCGGGCGCGAGCTCCGTTGGCACCACCGCCACGCGGACGTCTCGGTCGGATGCCCCAGCCTCGCGGCCGATCGTTGCTTCGCGCTGCTCGCGATCCGCGCCGGTGGGGTCATCACCGGCGGCGTGGTCGTGAATCTCGCACCCGGGACCCGGGCGTGGCTGCGGATCGGTCCCGACCACCTGCCCTGGCCGCACCTGGCCCGGAAGGGCCTCGTCGCCCAGTACTGGGGGACCGACGACATCGGCAGCACCACCGTGCCGATCCAGCTCTCCCACCACCGCTGACCTTGCTGCCAAACGCAGGGGAGTGCGGGCCGCGAGGCGCGAGACTGCGTCCGTGGCCATGCCGACCGTCTCCTCCGGCACGTCGAGGCACCTGACCGCGTGCCCGCTCGACTGTCCCGACACCTGCTCCACCGAGGTGACGGTGACCGACGGGCGGATCGTGAAGGTCGACGCCGCGCCCGGCAACCCCTTCACCGATGGCTTCATCTGCCAGAAGGTGAAGCACCACGCCCGTCGCGTGTACGCGCCCGAGCGCCTGATGACCCCGCTTGTCCGCACCGGGCCCAAGGGCGCAGGCGAGTTCCGGGCCGCGACGTGGGACGAGGCACTCGACCTGATCGTCGACCGGCTGCGGGCCGCGGAATCCGGCGCGGGCCCCGAATCGGTGGTGCCCTACATCTACAACTCCTCTGCGCCGGTCCTCCAGGACGAGCCCGGAGAACGGCTGTGGAGGCGGTTCGGCGCGAGCCGTGTGCGCCACACCGTGTGTGCGGCGACGTTCGGCGCCGCCTACCGCAGCGTCTTCGGCGACATGTTGTCCGCCGACCCACTCGACGTCGTGCACTCGCGGCTCATCGTGGTCTGGGGCGCGAACCCGACCGTCTCGAACATCCATTTCGCGCCGCTCGTGACCCGGGCACAGAAGGAGCACGGCGCGCGCGTCGTGGTCGTCGATCCTCGTGCCACGGCCAGCGCGAAGCGCGCCGACCTGCACCTCGCCGTCCGGCCCGGCACCGACGTCGTGCTGGCCTACGCCGTCGCGCACGAGCTCGCGACCCGCGACCTCGTCGATCGTGCCTTCCTCGACGCGCACGCCCACGGTGCCGAAGCGTTCCTCGCGGCGGCGGCGCAGTTCCCGGTTGTCGTCGCGGCCGACGTGTGCGACGTGCCGGCCGCGGCGATCTCCGAGCTCGCCATGCTGCTGGGGACCATCCGGCCCGCGCTGGTCCGCGCCGGCTGGGGGTTGGAACGCAACCGCAACGGCGGCTCCGCGTGCGCCGCGGTCTTCTCCCTGCCGGTGCTCGCCGGCCAGTTCGGTGTGCCGGGGTCGGGGGTCGTCGCCAGCCTCGGCTCCGCGACGCCGCTCGCGTGGGACGCACGAGAGCCCGACACGCCGCCGGAGCGGCGAGCGACCCGTGCGTTCAACATGAACACCTTCGGCGCCGCGCTGTGCGACCCGACGCTGGATCCTCCGATCGAAGTCCTGTTCGTCCAGGGCTCGAACCTCGCGGTCACCAACCCGGACCAGGGCGCGGTGCTGCGGGGGCTCGCGCGCGAGGATCTCTTCACCGTCGTGCACGACCAGGTCCTCACCGACACCGCGCGTTTCGCCGATGTCGTGCTGCCGGCGACGACCCACTTCGAGACGCACGACCTCGCCGGCTCGTACGGCTCGTTCACGCTCCAGGAGCTTCCGGCGGTGATCGACCGCGTCGGGGAGAGCCGGTCCAACAACGAGGTCGCGGCCGAGCTGGCCCGGCGCATGGGCTATGACCTCACCCGGTTCACGATCGGTCGCAACGAGATCCTGGATCGTTGCCGGAAGGACGACGGTGTCTACACCGGCGCCCGTCCCACCCGACCGGCCGGCGGGACCGTGCAGTTCCGCGACACGTTCCCGTCGCACGACGGCGGACGCGCCCACCTGGCCGACATCCCGACGCTGGGGGTGCCGAAGTACCAGCCGCTCGAGGATTCGTTCCCGCTCACGCTCCTCACGCCGGCGACCCCGAAGACGATCAACTCGATGTTCGGAGAGTTCCAACCGGCCGATCCCTCCGTGCGGATGCACCCCGCCGACGCGGCGGCGCGTGGCCTTGCCGGAGGGCAGGAGGTCCGCGTGCACAACGCGCGCGCGTCGATCTCGACGGTCGTCGCGTACGACGCCTCGTTGCGACGGGGGGTCGTGACCATGCCCAAGGGGTCGTGGTGCCGTGACTTCGCCGAGGGGATGACCGCGAACACGCTCGTCCCGGACACGCTCTCGGACCTCGCGGGGGGCGCGTGCTTCAACGACGCGCGCGTCGAGGTGAGCCCCGCCTGAGTCCGCGGCTCGGCCCCGCCGGGCCGCGCGGCGGACCGGATAGCCTGCGGCCGTGGCGGACCCGGTACGGATCGTGTTTCTCGGCGGACTCGGTGAGATCGGCCGCAACTGCTTCTGCATCGAGAGCGAGGGCCGAATCCTCATCGTCGACTGCGGGATCATGTTTCCCGAGGTCGATATGCCCGGAGTGGACCTGGTGCTCCCGGACTTCACGTACCTGCGGGAGCGGGCCGGCGACGTCGAGGGCGCGGTCCTCACTCACGCCCACGAGGACCACGCCGGTGGCTTCTCCTTCCTCCTCCGGGATCTCTCGTTCCCCATCTACGGCTCGCCGCTCTCGTTGGGGATGGCGAAGTCGCGGATCGAGGAGGCGGGCCTGCTCGGGCGGACCGAGTTCATCCCGGTGGCGGATGGCGAACGCCGTCAGATCGGCCCGTTCGACGTCGAGTTCGTGCCCGTCACCCACTCGGTTCCGCACACGTTCGCGGCGGCGTACCACACACCCCAGGGCACGATCCTGCACACGGGTGACTTCAAGCTCGACCTCACGCCGGTCGACGGTCGGCGCACCGACCTGGCCCGGCTCGGCGAGATCTCGCAGCGCCCCGGCGGGGTCCGGTTGCTCCTGTCCGACAGCACGAACGCGGAGCGTCCGGGCTACACGCCCTCCGAGTCGACGGTCGGCTCGGCGCTGCGGACGTTGTTCCGTGAGCACGAAGGCAAGCGTCTGATCGTCGCGAGCTTCGCGTCACACCTGCACCGGGTCCAGCAGGTCGCGCAGGCGGCGATCGGAACCGGCCGGAAGGTCGCGTTCGTCGGACGGTCCATGGGCAAGAACGTCACGCTCGCTCGCGAGATGGGGATGATCGACATCCCGGCCGACCGAGTGATCGACATCGAGGAGGCCGTGGACCATCCCCCGGGGGAGCTCTGCGTCATCTGCACCGGTTCGCAGGGCGAGCCGATGAGCGCGCTCGCGCTCATGGCCTCGCGCGAGCACAAGTACGTCAAGGTCGACAAGAACGACATCGTCGTGATCTCCGCGCACACGATCCCGGGCAACGAGAGCAACGTCAGCCGCGTGATCGACGCGTTCTACCGGGCCGGCGCGACGGTCGTGCACGACCGCAACGCACCCGTCCACGTTTCGGGACACGCTTCCCAGGAGGAGCTGAAGTTCATGCTCAACCTGGTGAACCCGGAGTGGTTCGTGCCCGTCCATGGCGAGTTCCGACACATGGTGCACCACGCCGAGCTCGCCGAGGCGTCCGGTGTCCTGCCCGGCCACGTCATCGTCTGCGAGGACGGCGACGCGGTGACCATCACCGACGACGGCATCACCGCCGAGCTCGACGCGGTGCCGTCGGGCTACACCTACGTGGACGGCATCGTCGGCGACATCGGCCAGGGAGTGCTGCGCGATCGGCGCCAGCTCGCCGAGGAGGGTGTCGTGGTGGTGTTCGTGACCGTCGAGCAGCGGACCGGCACGATCGTCACCGGGCCCGAGATCGTGACCAAGGGCTGGGTCCACGCGACCGAGGCCGAGTCCCTCCTGGTGGAGGCACGCGAGGCGGTGCGTGCGGCGGTCGAGGACGCCGCGGCCGGTGGGTCCACCGACTTCGAGACGGTGCGACGCCAGGCGCGCCGCGCGCTGGGCAAGTTCATCAGCGAGCGGACCAAACGGCGGCCGGCGGTGATCCCCGTCGTGCTCGAGGTCTGACCGGAGAGGGCGCGCCATGATCCGGGACTGGTCGAACTTCATCGCCGATCGCACCGCAGTCATCACCGGGAGCGGTGGTGGCGTCGGGCGCGCGATCGCGATCCAGATGGCGCGCGCGGGCGCGCACGTATGGGTCAACGATCTCTACGGCGATCGCGCCGAGAAGGTGTGCCGGGAGATCGAGGAGGAGGGCGGCCGCGTGTCGCCGATCGTCGCTGACGTCTGTGACCCCACCGCGGTCGACGCGATGGTGGCCGAGACCGGACCCGTCGACATCCTGGTCAACAACGCCGGGATCCCGGCCGAGGGCATCACGGTCAAGCCGTTCGTCGAGACGGGTCCCGCGGAGTGGGACCCGCTGCTGCGCCTGAACCTCGCGGCCGTTCTGCACGTGACGCGCGCGTACCTGCCCGGGATGATCGACCGGTCGTGGGGTCGCGTGCCTCACGATCGTCTCGGACGCCGGTCGGCGCGGTGAGCGCAAGCAGGTGGTGTACGGCGCGGCCAAGGCCGCGGCGATGGGCTTCTCGCGCGGGCTCGCCGCGGAGGTCGGACGAGATGGTGTGACCGTGAACTGCATCGCGCTCGGAACGATGAATCACGGTCAGCTCGCCGCGGCGCTCGAGCAGGCCCCGGAGCTCGAGGCGAAGCTCGCCCGGAACTATCCCGCGGGTCGCATCGGGCACGTCGACGATTCCGCGCCGCTGGCGGTCCTGCTGTGCAGCGACGCGGCGGAGTGGATCACCGGACAGGTGTATCCGGTCGACGGTGGATACGCGTCGGCGCTCTGATGGCCGAGCTGCCAACCGGGTACTTGCTGCGGGCGCCGACCGCTCACGATGCCGAGATCGTCGCCGCGGTGGTCACGGCGCACGACATCGCCGACTTCGGCGAGCCCGACTTCACCCAGCAGGACCTGCTCGACGACTGGATGCGCCCGCGGTTCTCGCTCGAGGCCGACGCCTGGGTGATGGCGGGGCCGACCGGCCGGGTCATCGGGTACGCGTACGTGTGGGAGGCCGAGCCCGACGTCGAGTTCGAGGCCGATGCCTACGTGCTGCCCGAGTACGCAGGACGCGGGCTCGGCGGTCACCTGATCGACCTGGTCGAGCATCGTGCCCACACTCTTGCCCGAGGGCGTTCGATGTCGGTCGGCGTCTTCGCGTCGAGCGTGAACGAGGGCAAGCGGACACTGCTCGAGAAGCGCGGGTTCCGCTACACGCGGTCGGTGCTGCGGATGCGGGTGGACCTCAGCCGCCAGTCCGTCGACGAGGCCGAGCTGCCCGAGGGAGTGACGATCGGCCCGTTCGATCCATCCGACGACGAGCAGGTGCGGGCGGTGTGGCTCGACGCGTTCTCCTCCCATGGTCGGTTCTCCCCGCGCCGGATGGAGGAGTGGCTCGAGAGCAGGTTCGGTCACCCGGCGTTCGACCCCTCGTTGTGGCAGGTCGCGAAGACCGACGACGAGGTGCTCGGCGCGGTGATCGTCTTCGACGTCGGCGCCACCGGTTACACCTCGACGGTGGCGATCAGGTCCGGCGCCCGCGGCCAGGGGATCGGGCCGGTGCTGCTGCGCGCCGCCTTCGGCGCGCTCCGCGATCGGGGCCAGATGCGGGTCCTGGTCTCGGTCGACGCGGACGCCGAGCCCGCGCTCCAAGCCCTCTACGAGGCGGCCGGCATGCGCGTCCACGAGCGCCACGACCTGTTCACCAAGCCCGTCGACTGACCCGTCCCGGCCCGAGCGACCTCCTCCCCGACTGCTTTGCGCGCCCAAATCGGGGCGTAGAACGCCCGATTTGGGCGCGCAAAAGCGGAGGGGTGGGGGAGAAGTATCCCAATGTGGTGGATGTTGTCAGTGTTACTTTGAGGTCGTGGCCACCACGAAGTCGTCCCGTCGCGCCCCGGCCCGCAAGCGGTCGCCGGCGAAGCGCAAGCCGCACAACAAGCCGCCCCGGAAGCGCGCCGGGACGCCCCCGTCGTCGCGGGTGCGCGAAGCGGCCCGCACCCAGCTCCGAGGTCACGGCACCGATGCCCTGGCCCTGGCGGTGCTCGTGGTCGGGCTCCTCACCGGGCTCGCGCTCGCCACCGACCTGACCGGGCCCGTCGGCTCGGCCCTGGCCGACGGCATCACCGCGCTGCTCGGGAACGGGGCGTTCCTCGTCCCGACGGCGCTGATCACCGTGGCCGTGCTCCTGCTCTGGCGGCGCCCGGACGACGAGGCCCCCGCGGCACCGTTGCGGGTCGGGCTCGGTGTCGGGCTGGTGGTGCTCGCCGCCGCCGGACTCCTGCACGTGCTCGACGGTGCGCCGAAGATCAACGGTGCGGTCGACGAGCTGCGTGACGCCGGCGGGTACCTCGGCGCCGTGGTCGGAGCCCCACTCGCCGCCGGGCTCGGGACGGTGGGCGCGACGGTGGTGCTCGTCGCCGTCCTCCTCTTCGGCGCGCTGCTCGCGCCGGGCACGTCGATCCGAAGGGTGGCGGCCGGCCTGACGCTCGTGCTGGCGAAGGTCCGTGACGCCGTCGCCGACGGCCTCGACCTGCGCCACGACGGTGCTGAGTCCACGGACGACCCGCACGCGGAGACGGGTCGGCGCCCGCTGCCGTCGCGCCGGACGACGATGGAGTCGATCGCCACGCCGGCCGGTATCGCCGACGTCGAGCTGGTCGAGATCGACGACGAGCCCGACGCCGAGCCGATCTCCGCCGAGATCATCGAGCTCGAAGAGGTGGAGGTCTACGACGCCGATGTCGACGGCGAGGACGTCGCGCCGGCGGAGATCGCGGTGCGCGAGGGGGCCAGGGGCCAGATGGCCATCGACCTCACCGCGTACGGCCACGGCGACTGGACGCTCCCGCCGCGCGATCTGCTCAAGCGCAGCAACGCGAAGGCGGTCGACGGACGTGTGGTCGAGCAGGGCGGCGACGTGCTCCAGTCGACGCTGAAGGACTTCGGGGTGGATGCCCGGCTCATCGGCATGACCGTCGGTCCGACCGTCACCCGCTACGAGCTCGAGCTCGCGCCGGGGGTGAAGGTCAACCGGGTCACCGGGCTCAGCCACGACATCGCGTACGCGATGGCGAGCCCGGACGTACGCATCCTGGCCCCGATCCCCGGACGCAGCGCGATCGGGGTCGAGGTGCCCAACAAGCAGCGCCAGCTCGTGACGCTCGGCGACATCCTCACGTCGTCCGAGGCCCAGCAGGCGACCCACCCGCTCGAGTGCGGACTGGGGCGCGACATCGCGGGCCGCTCGCACATGCTGAACCTCGCGACCATGCCGCACCTGCTCATCGCCGGGCAGACCGGCGCGGGCAAGTCGAGCTGCATCAACAGCCTGATCACGTCGATCCTGATGCGCTGCACGCCGGAGCAGGTGCGCATGATCCTCGTGGACCCCAAGCGGGTGGAGCTCGGTCAGTACAACGGCCTGCCCCACCTGCTCACCGAGGTCGTCACCAATCCCAAGAAGGCGGCGAACGCGCTCGAGTGGGCGGTGCGCGAGATGGACATGCGCTACGACCTGCTCGCGGAGGTCGGTGTGCGCGACATCTCCGGCTACAACGCGATGTTCGACCGTGGCGACCTGCCGACGGCGGAGCACCCCGACCCGCACGGCGGCCGCAACTACGAGCGGCTGCCGTTCATCCTCATCGTCGTCGACGAGCTCAACGACCTCATGATGGTGGCGGCGCGCGACGTGGAGGCGAGCGTCTGCCGCATCGCGCAGATGGCGCGCGCCGTCGGCATCCATCTGGTGATCGCGACCCAGCGTCCCTCGGTCGACGTGATCACGGGCGTGATCAAGGCCAACGTGCCGAGCCGCCTCGCGTTCTCGGTGAGCACGCTCGCGGACTCGCGCGTGATCCTCGACCAGCCCGGTGCGGAGAAGCTGATCGGCCACGGCGACATGCTGCTGATGTCGGCGTCGTCATCGCGTGCGCAGCGGATCCAGGGCTCGTGGGTGGACGAGGAGTGCGTGCGCAAGGCGGTCGCCCACTGGCGCCGTCAGGTGCAGGCCCCGCAGTACATCGAGGGGCTCCAGGGCGACACCTCGGGCGGCGGCGGTGGCGGCCGGGGCGGCGGCGACGACGACGATGACGATCTGCTCGCCGAGGCGATGGAGCTCGTCGTGCGCAGCGGCCTCGGCTCGACCTCGATGCTCCAGCGCAAGCTGCGTGTGGGCTTCGCTCGAGCGGGACGACTCATGGACCTGCTCGAGCAGAAGGGCGTGGTCGGCCCGAGCGAGGGCTCCAAGGCTCGGGCCGTGCTCATGACCGTCGACGAGTTCGAGGCCATGCACGTCGAGGCCTAGCCCGGGAGCTTCGCACGGGCGCGGGTCGCGCCTATTGCCTCGCCATGATCACGCGGAGATGCTCCTCCGGGTCGACGAAATGGTCGGCATCGGTGATCTCGACGTCGAGCTGCACCCAGTGGACCTCCCCGGTGAACTCGCTGTCACCTGAGGTGTACTCCTCGCTCACCGGCGTGCCGAGGTCGGCACCGATGTCGAGGGTCTCGTCGCCCGAGAAGAGCAGCGGGATCGTCGCGTCGACTGCGCCGGCGCCGACCTCGTCGCCGTCGACGTAGAGCGTCGCCGTGCCGCCGGCGCCGAGCCCGGGCGTGGGCATCGAGAACTCCATCCGCACCTGGTGCACGCCGGCCGGGACCGTGGCGGCGCCCGCGACGACGAACCGGCGGAGGCCGAGCAGGTTGTAGCAGTAGTGCGGCGCGCCCGTGACCAGGGAGAGGCTCCACCCGCCGAACGCGCCGCCCTGGGCCACGATCACGCCCGAGTCTCCGCGGCCGCACTCGATCTCCGCGGTCACCGAGTGCGGACGGTTCTTGATGTTGAGGACCGAGCCCTCCGAGAGCCGCCGGGCGCCGGGGTAGAGCACCTGCGAGTTGCCGGTCACCAGCTCGGGCCGGCCGGCGAGCGACGCGAGGAACCGCTCCACGGAGCGATCGTCGAGGGGCAGCACGTCGTGCCGGGTCGCCTCGATGAGCCAGAGCCGTTGGAGCTTCGCGAGCTGCTCCGGCTGCTCGGCCGCGAGGTCGTGTGCCTGGCTCCAGTCGTGCGGGGCATAGAGCTCCCACGTGTCCTCGTCGAAGGGAGGCATGCCACCGACCTCCCACGGCGTGCGGTGCTTGGTGCACGCGGTCCAGCCGCGGTGGTAGATGCCGCGGTTGCCCATCATCTCGAAGTACTGCGTGGTGCGACGGTCGGGGGCGTCTCCGGCGTCGAACGAGTAGCGCATGCTGACGCCCTCGATCGGCTTCTGCTGCACCCCGTGCACGAAGGTCGGCTCGGGGAGTCCGGCGACGTCGAGGATCGTCGGCGCGACGTCGATCACGTGGTGGAACTGGTCGCGTACCTCGCCGCGTGCGTGGATCCCGGCCGGCCAGTGCACGACGAGACCGTTACGCGTCCCGCCCCAGTGCGACGCCACCTGCTTGGTCCACTGGAACGGCGTGTCCATCGCGTGCGCCCAACCGACCGCGTAGTGGTTGTACGCGTCGGGCCCGCCGAAGTCGTCGAGCTTGGAGAGCAGGAACTCCGGGGTCTCCACCGCGGCCATGCCGTTGAACGTGAACAGCTCGTTGAACGTGCCGTTGATCTGGCCCTCCGCCGACGCGCCGTTGTCGCCGACGAGGTAGAGGACGAGCGTGTCCTCGAGCAGGCCGAGGTCCTCGACCGCGTCGACGAGCCGGCCGACGTGGTGGTCGGCGTGCTCGAGGAACCCCGCGTAGATCTCCATCTGGCGGACGAGCGCGGGCTTGAGCTGTTCGGGCATGTCGTCCCACGCGGGGATCTCGGCGGGCCGCCGGCTGAGCTCGGTGTCGGGGGGGACCGCGCCGGATCGCCGCTGTCGTTCGAGGGTCTCCTCGCGCAGCGCGTCCCAGCCCCGGTCGAAGCGGCCCCGGTACTTGTCGGCCCACTCGGCGGGTACGTGGTGTGGAGCGTGGGTGGCACCGGGCGCGAAGTACACGAAGAACGGCTTGTCCGGCACGATCGACTTTTGTTGACGGATCCACGCGATGGCACGGTCCGCGAGGTCCTCGCTGAGGTGGTAGTCCTCGCGGTCGGGTGCCTCCACGGGCGTGGTGCCGTCGTAGAGAGCCGGCGCGTACTGGTGCGTCTCACCGGCGATGAAGCCGTAGAAGTGCTCGAAGCCCGAGCCGGTGGGCCAGCGGTCGAACGGCCCGAGCGGGCTGGTCTCCCACTGCGGGACCTCGTGGCACTTGCCGAACTGCGCGGTGGAGTAGCCGTTCAGGCGGAGGATCTCCGCGAGGGGCGCCGCGTTGTTCGGGCGCATCGAGGTGTAGCCGGGGGCCGAGGTCGCGAGGTCGGCGACCGCGCCCATCCCGACCGAGTGGTGGTTGCGACCGGTGAGCAGCGCCGCGCGGGTGGGCGAGCACAGTGCCGTGGTGTGGAACCGTCGGTACGAGACGCCCGACGCGGCGAGGCGCTCGGCCGTCGGGGTGGCGCAGGGCCCGCCGAACACGCTCGCAGCGCCGAAGCCGACGTCGTCGAGCATCACGATGAGCACGTTCGGCGCTCCGACCGGCGGTCGGACCGTGCGGATCGGCGCGAAGGAGGTGTCCGGGTCCTTGGCGTCGTAGGTGATCGGTCCGGGATCGGATCGGTGGGGGATCGGCAGGACCGAACGCGCGTGGATCGCGTGCTCCGACGGGTCGTTCGCCATGGTGTCGTTCGCTCCGGGTCCGGTGCTGGGGCACCGGTGGTCTACTCGTTCGCTCGGGTGGCGCGCCGGTCGCGGCGCCGGCACAGCATGCCTGGGTCGCCCCACGCACGTGGTTCCGGTGGTCGGGGCGGGCCGTGTCCGCGCCGAGGTGGGTCGGGCCGCGCCTGGACGCGTCGAGGAGGTGCCGACGTCGTTGTCGACACCTCCTCTCCGGTTCGCCGATCCGCCGGACGGAGGGTCCGACGGCTGCGATTGGGTTACGCCGCGCGGTGGAGCTGGGTGTGCTCGCCGAGCGTCTCGTCACGGGTGGCCTGGTCGTGGGTCAGGTACCCGAAGACCGCTCGCCAGGCGACCGTGATGCCGGCCACGGCGAACCCGGTGATCCACACGCCGAGCGTGCGGTCGTTGATCGAGGCGTTCCAGCCCTCGAACATCGAGTAGTCGAGGGCGAGCACGCCCGCGAGCGCGATCACGAACGTGAGCAGCGACCGCAAGGGTGCCACTGCCGTCACGGTCTCGCAGACGAAGTCGACGAGCTTGACCGTCGCGAGCCCCAGCAGGGCGACGATGGCGAATGTGTACATGGTGGTACCTCCTGCACCGCCTCGTGGTGGCGATGCGGGGTCTTGGACCGTCGCGCGGCGCGTCGGGTTACACGCCGAGCGCGGCGTAGACGGCCCGCAGGAGGTTCCGAGGTCGTTTGTCCTCTGCGAGGCCGACCTGCATCCGGTTCATCACGTATCCGAACCCGATGCGGTGCCGGGGATCGGCGAGGCCGAGCGATCCACCTGCGCCGGAGTGCCCGAACGCGCGTGGTGAGGCCGCGCTCGATGCGGCGTCGCCGAGCGCGTAGCCGAGGCCATAGCGCATCGGCACGCCGATGACCCGGTCGGTTCCCTCGATCTGGATCGTCGCGGCGCGAGCGACGGTCGCGTCGGTGAGCAGGCGGTGACCGTCGACAGGACCGACGAGCGCGGCGTACATGCGCGCCACCGCGTGGGCGGAGCCGATCCCGTTCGACGACGGCAGCTCGCACTCGTGCAGGGCGCGGGTGTTCCACATGTCGTCGTAGTGGAAGTGGCCCGACGGTCCGGTGAGCGCGTCGCCGAGCATCGTTCCCGGGGCCATCACCGCGTCCATCAGCGCCCGCACCTCGGGGTCGTCCGAGGCCTCCGGCGGGACGATGCGCGCGACACGGGGCTCGATCGCCTCGGGCAGGCCGATCCACCAGTCGAGCCCGAGCGGCGTGGCGACGTCCGTCGCGAACACCTGACCGACGGTGCGACCCGTGATCCTGCGGACGAGCTCGCCCACGATCCAGCCGTACGTGCGCATGTGGTAGCCGACCGCGGTGCCGGGCTCCCAGCGCGGTGCCTGGCGCGCGAGCTGCTCGACCACCGGGGCCCACGTCAAGGATTCCTCGAGCGTGAAGTCGCCCTCGACCACGGGCAACCCGCAGGAGTGCGACAGCGCGTGACGGACGAGCACGCCCTCCTTGCCGGCGCGCGCGAACTCGGGCCAGTACGACGCGATCGGCGCGTCGGGGTCGAGCTCGCCTCGCTCGACGAGCAGGTTCGCGACCGTCGCGGTGGCGCCCTTGGTCGTCGAGAACACGACCGCAACGGTCTCGTGGTCCCACGGCCGTCCCGTGTCCGGATCGGCGATCCCGCCGACGAGGTCCACGACGGGTGTGCCGTCGAGGTAGACGGTGCAGGCCGCCCCGACCTCGCCGTGATCGAAGTTCTTCCGGAACGCGTCGGCGACGGGCTCCCACCCGGGGGCCACCAGTCCGTCGATGTCGGTCATGGGCCGGAGTGTAGGAACCCCCGCCGGTAGGATCCGGGCGTGGTCGAACGCTTCTACGTCGAGACGCTCGGCTGCCCGAAGAACGCGGTGGACTCCGACAAGGTGATCGCCAGCCTCCTGGCCGACGGCCTCGTCCCCACGGATCGTCCCGACGACGCCGATCTCGTGGTGGTCAACACCTGCGCGTTCATCGACGCCGCGCGCCAGGAGTCGATCGAGGTCGCGCTCGGGCTCTCCGAGGTGAAGCGGGTCGACGCCCGGCTCGTCGTGACCGGCTGCATGGCCGAGCGCTACGGCGACGAGCTCGCGGCCGCACTTCCCGAGGTCGACGCCGTGGTTGGGTTCGCGGGCGAGGGCCGCCTCGCCGAGGTCGTCTTGCGCGGTCGGAAGCCGTCGGGCGTACGGGACCTGCTCGAGCTGCCTCGGCCCGCGCCACGCGCGCCGTGGGCCTACGTCAAGGTCGCCGAGGGCTGTGACCGCGCCTGCGCGTTCTGCGCGATCCCGAGCTTCCGCGGCGCGCAGCGCTCACGGACGCCGGAGTCCATCGAGGCCGAGGTCGCGTCGTTGGTCGGCGGCGGCGTCGCCGAGATCGTTCTCGTGGCCCAGGACCTCGCCTGGTACGGGCGCGATGTCGGCGAGCCCGGCTCGCTCGGGCCGCTGCTGCACCGTCTCGACCGACTCGCGGCGGACGGCCTCCAGCGGGTCCGCCTCCTCTATCTGTACCCGAGCGAGGTCAGGGATCCGCTCGTCGCGTCGATGCTCGACCTGCCGACGGTCGTCCCGTACTTCGACCTCTCGCTCCAGCACGCGGCGCCGGGTCTCCTCCGACGGATGAAGCGCTGGGGGAGCGGCGACCGGTTCCTCGGCACGATCGAGAGCATCCGGGCGCAGGAGCCGGCCGCCGCGTTCCGGTCGTCGTTCATCGTCGGGTTCCCCGGCGAGACCGAGGACGACCACGACGAGCTCCTCCGATTTCTCCGCGCGGCCCGGCTCGACTGGGCCGGGTTCTTCCCGTTCTCCTCCGAGGACGGCACGCCGGCGGCCACGCTCGACGGATCCGTCGACGCGGACGTGGCGGCGGAGCGCCTCCGGGAGTGCGGCGACGTCCAGGAGCCGGTGACCCAGGCCGCGCGCGACGCCCTCGTCGGCGAGACCGTCAGCGTGCTCGTGGACGGTCGCGACCCCGACGGCGGACTCGTCGGCCGCACCCACCGCGAGGCCCCCGAGATCGACGGCGTCGTCCGCATCGGAGACGCCGACGCGCGCCCCGGTGCGATCGTCCCCGCTCTCGTGACCGGCGCGATCGGGCCGGATCTCGATGCCGAACCGGTCCACCAGCCGGTGGTGGTGCGATGAACCCGCCGCTGGGGCAGTCGGTCAAGCGGTTCGGGCCGGGCGCGCTCGCGACGCCCGCGAACTTCATCACGCTCGGCCGGCTGCTGTTCGCGATCCCGACGCTCGTGCTCATCGAACGCGATGGCGAGTCCTGGCTCGCGTGGGCGCTCTGGACGGTGCTCTGCGTCTCGGACGGGATCGACGGCTGGCTCGCGCGACGCGAAGGCGCGACGCGCTCGGGGGCGTTCCTCGACCCGATCGCCGACAAGATCCTGACCCTCGGCGGCTTCGTGGCCCTCGTGTGGCGGGGCGACGTGTGGTGGGTCCCCGTCGCGATCATGGCGGCCCGCGAGGTCTGGATCTCGGCCTACCGGATCGTCGCGGGGAAGAAGGGCATCTCGCTCCCGGCGGTCCGGCTCGGCAAGCTCAAGGCGTTCACCCAGATGCTGGCGGTGGCCGGCTACGTGTTCCCGCCGACCGCGGACATCGAGTGGCTGGTCGTGTCGGTGACCTGGCTCGCCGTCGTCCTGACCGTCGTCTCGGGCGTCGACATCGTGCGCCGCGGGTACAGGAGCCCGGGTTCGGAAGAGGCGAGAACGCGCGGAACCGAGCCCGCGGCGTGAGCGGAGAGGTCATCAGTGAGGTGTGACGTCCTCGCGATCGGGACCGAGCTGCTGCTCGGCCAGATCGTCGACACCAACTCCAGCTGGATCGGTGAGCAGCTCGCGATGGTGGGCATCGACACCATGGAGCATCGCAAGGTGGGGGACAACCTGCCGCGCATGATCGCCGCGCTGAGCGAGATGCTCGGACCGGCCGACGCGGTCGTGGTGTGCGGCGGGCTCGGCCCGACCCAGGACGACGTCACCCGGGAGGCGATCGCCGCGGTGATGGGTGTCGAGCTCGAGCGGCGCGAGGAGCTCGTCGACCAGATCCGGACCCTGTTCGGTTCCCGGCATCGGGACATGCCGCTCAACAACCTCCGTCAGGCGGACGTGCCCGCCGGCGCCGATGCGATCCCGAACCCGATCGGCACCGCGCCCGGTGTCCGGGCCGAGATCGACGGCAAGGTCGTCTACGCCGTCCCTGGTGTTCCGTACGAGATGCAGCGCATGATCAACGACCACGTCATCCCGGACCTGCTCGAGCGGGCCGGCGAGTCGGCGGTGATCGTGAGCCGGTCGCTGAAGACCTGGGGACAGTCCGAGTCCGGGCTCGCGGAGATGATCGCGCACCGGGTCGACGCGCAGACCAACCCGACCATCGCGTTCCTCGCCCGCGGGATCGAGGGTCTCGTGGTCCGCCTGACCGCGAAGGCCGGTTCCGAGGAGGAGGCCCGCGAGCTCATCGAGACCGAGGAGGCCGAGCTGCGGTCGATCCTCGGCCCCCTCGTGTTCGGAGTCAACGACGAGACGATCGAGCACGCGGCTCTGCACGCGCTCGAGACCAAGGGTTGGACGCTCGGGGTGGCCGAGTCGGTCACCGCCGGCCTGATCAGCTCGCGCATCGGCGCCGTGCCCGGCGCGTCGAAGAGGTTCCGCGGCGCCATCGTCTCCTACGCCACCGACGTGAAGCGCAGCGTCCTCGACGTCCACGCCGACCTCGTCGTGAGCGAGCAGGCCGCGATCGAGATGGCCGTGGGCGCGCAGCGCGTGCTCGGCGCGGATGTGGGGATCTCGGCCACCGGGGTCGCCGGTCCCGACGAGCAGGACGGCCAACCGGTGGGCACGGTGTGGTTCGCGATCGCCCTGCCGGACCGCGCGCCCGAGGCGTTCACCGTTCGCCTCCCCGGCGACCGCGAACGCGTGCGCCAGTTCTCGGCGATCACCCTGTTGAACACGCTGCGCCAGCGGCTCGAGTCGATCTGATGAGCGCGCTACGGCGCGCGTTCCTCGCCGCGGTCCCGCCGCCGTCGGTGCTCGACTCGATCGAGGTCCTCGTCGAGGACGCCTCGCGGTCTGGGTTCCGGTGGGCGCGACGCGACCAGTGGCACGTGACGGTCCAGTACTTCGGCCGGGTGGCCGACGTCGACGCGCTCGTCGGCGCGCTCGCGGGCGGGGTCGCCGCGGTCCCGGCCGCGCGGATGCTGCTCCAGGGTGCGGGCGGGTTCCCCTCGGCCCGGCGCGCCTCGGTGTACTGGCTCGGCGTGGCGGACCCCGAGCCCATCGGAGCCGTGCACTCGGCGGTGATGGAGGCAGCGGGCGGCTTCGTGCGCTCGCGCGACGTCGTGCGCTATCGACCCCACCTCACGCTGGCCCGGATGTCGTCGCCGAAGAACGTCACCCCTGAGGTGGAGGCGCTCGCCGGCGTGACGATCGGCGCGGCCTTCGTGGTCGAGGAGATCGTGCTCATGGAGAGCGAGACCCGTCGCACCGGCGCCGTGTACCACCCGATCGCCCGGTTGCCGCTCGCCTGAACCGCGCGCTCCAGATGCGCGCCGGTTCGGACGATCATGGGCGAATGGAGCGGCCGGGTGCGTTCAGCGATGTCCTCGCCGCGGCCCAGCGCAACGAGGACTGGGCCGTCACGGTCATCTACCGGGAGCTCCACCCACCGCTGGCCCGGTATCTGAACGCTCAGGAGCCCCGCGCCGCCGAGGACCTCGAGGCCGAGGTGTGGCTCGCATTCGCCCAGGGGCTGCACGCCTTCGAAGGTGACGGCGATGCGCTGCGGGCGTGGGTCTTCGTCATCGCCCGGAACCGCCTGGCGGACCACCGCCGGACGGGCGCCCGGCGCCGGACGGATCCGTCCCCGCTCGCCGATGCCGACCGTCCCGATCCCGACGAGCCCGAGACGATCGTGCTCGACGGCATCGGCGGGGAGGAGGCGGCGGCGTTCGTCACCCGATCGCTCCCGAAGGACCAGGCCGACGTCGTGCTGCTGCGGATCGTGGCCGGTCTCGACGTGGAGACCGTCGCCCGGATGCTCGGCAAGCGCCCGGGGACCGTCCGGGTCCTGCAGCATCGAGCGTTGCGCCGGCTCGAACGGCTGCTCACCGGAAACCGTGTAACGCGATGACGCCTTCGGACGATCTCCGGGACGACATGGCCTTCTTCTCGTCCTCCGACCGCGCCGATCGGCTGATCTCGGGTGCGGATGCACCCGAGGACCTGGCCGACGGCCCGTCGCGGGTCGCGAGGCTGCTCGGTGCGCTCCGGACGCCAACGACGCCGGACGGTGCGCGCGAGCAGGAGGCCGTGGCGGCGATCACCTCGGCGATCGCCGCGTCGCCCACGAACCTCTCGTCCCGGAGTGCCCAGATGCCCGCACGTCGCCGTACCGCTCAGGCCGCCGCTGCGGCATTCGCCGTCACCCTGCTCGCCGCCACCGGTGCGGCCGCGGCGACGGGATCTCTCCCGGATGCCGCCCAGAGCGCCGTCTCGCGCGCGCTGTCGCACGTGAGCGTCGACGTCCCGAACCCCGATCATCACGCTCCGGCCGGCGACGAGGTCACGTCCGAGGCCGGCGCGCCGGCCACGCCCGTCGGACCCGACGCCACGGGCCCCGCGAAGCACGGTCTGTGCACGGCATGGGCCGCCCGGAACCGCACCGACCGTGACCGCGGCGGCAGCGGAGACTCGGTCGCGTTCGCCAACCTGCGTCATGCAGCGCACGACCAGGACATGTTGGTCAAGGACTACTGCGCGGACGAGATCGCCGACGACACGACGACCACGACCACGGGCGAGCCCGCCGACGGTGCCACGACCGAGACGCCGGGGCGGAGCGATGAGAGCCACGGCCAGTCCGGCGCCGGCCACGGCCCCGTGGTGGACACCCCCAACTCGGGTGGGATCGACACGGGCTCGGACGCGAGCTCCGGTGCCGACGCGACCGGCGCGAGCCACGCCACCACGACGACCACCGTCTCCACGCCCC
Organism: uncultured Acidimicrobiia bacterium; assembly: GCA_963752335.1. Classification (GTDB taxonomy): domain Bacteria; phylum Actinomycetota; class Acidimicrobiia; order IMCC26256; family JAENVU01; genus JAENVU01. The sequence continues at coordinate 503,966 of CAVVXW010000004.1, forward strand.
GCGATCACGGAGCGAGCACCTCGCACAAGCCCTGATCGGGAACGACGTTTCTCGAACCCGGGCCCTCGGGGGATGCCGCCGGATCAACGGGCGAAGGCGCGCACCGTCCGATCACCGGACGCGACGATCATGGCGTCTCCGGTGAACGCCGGTGGCGAGATCGAGCGCGTGCACCGTCGCGGACCAGTCGGTGAGGTAGACGGTGTCGCCGACGACGACGGGTGCGAAGTCGAGGCCGATCAGCGGACGCGCCCCGAGGTCCATGCTCCACTGCGTGGTGCCTGTCGCGGGGTCGAGCGCGGTCACCGATCCGTCCGCGACGCGCACGAGCACGTGGTCCGCCACACGACGGGCGGCGCGCTCGGGTCGGCGGGGAGCCGGCGCATCCAGACGGCGGGCCGGCCGACTGCGGCCGCGTCGAGGACGCTCGGGGTCCCGATCCCGAAGCAGCCGATGTCGCCGAACCCGTCGAGATCGATCGAGATGTCCTCCACCGTCCGGGAGAACGCGTACCCACAGCCGCCGATCGAGAGCGCCATGCCCACCGCGAGCAGCAGGAGGGTGCTGAGTGCGAACGCCAGCCGGGATCGTCGAACGAGCGCTCTCGGTGCCCGTCGGCCACGCCGGGTGCGTCGGACCAGGATCCGCCCCGCCGCCGCCCGCCTGCACGGGTGCTCGTGGTGCTTGATCCGAACGGGTGTTCGGTCTAGGGTGCCCGACATCGGTGAAACTCCAGCGATGTGGTTCACCGGTGTGGTGCAGCGGTGTGGTGCAGCGGTGTGGTGCAGCGGTGTGGTGCCGGTGGCCCGGACGAGATGGGGTGGTCACACCCCCGTCGTACGGTGCCGCCGGTGATGGACGAGCTTCCCCCAGGCCGGTACGTCGAGGAACGAATGGAACAAGGAGTCGGTACGGATGGATCGTGACAAGTCGCTCGACATGGCGCTCGGCCAGATCGAGAAGCAGTTCGGCAAGGGCGCCATCATGCGTCTCGGCGAGCGGGGCCACGTCGGGGTCGAGGCGATCCCCACCGGCGCGCTCGCGCTCGACATGGCGCTCGGCATCGGCGGGTTGCCCCGGGGCCGGATCGTCGAGATCTTCGGTCCGGAGTCCTCCGGGAAGTCGACGCTCGCCATGCACGTCGTGGCCGAGGCCCAGCGCAACGGCGGTGTGTGCGCGTACATCGACGCCGAGCACGCGATGGACCCGGTCTACGCGTCGGCGATCGGTGTGAACGTGGACGACCTGCTGATCTCCCAGCCCGACACGGGGGAGCAGGCGCTCGAGATCGCCGACATGCTGATCCGCTCCGGCGCGCTCGACGTGCTCGTGATCGACTCGGTCGCGGCGCTCGTGCCCCGGGCCGAGATCGAGGGCGAGATGGGTGACACCCACGTCGGTCTCCAGGCCCGGTTGATGAGCCAGGCGCTCCGCAAGCTCACCGGGAACCTGAACAAGAGCCGCACGATCGCCGTCTTCATCAACCAACTCCGGGAGAAGATCGGTGTGATGTTCGGCTCCCCCGAGACCACCCCGGGTGGTCGGGCGCTGAAGTTCTACTCGTCGGTCCGGCTCGACATCCGCCGCATCGAGTCCCTGAAGGACGGTGCCGAGATCGTCGGCAACCGGGCCCGGGTCAAGGTGGTGAAGAACAAGGTCGCCCCACCGTTCAAGCAGGCCGAGTTCGACATCATGTACGGCAAGGGCATCAGCCGGGAAGGCTCGCTGCTCGACATCGGGGTGGACCTCGGCATCATCAAGAAGTCGGGTGCGTGGTTCACCTACGAGGGTGAGCAGCTCGGTCAGGGCCGCGAGAACGCGAAGACCTTCCTGTCCGAGAACCTGGACATGATGGTGGAGATCAGCGAGCGGGTCCGCAAGGAGAGCGGCATCGACGACGAGCCCGAGGATCTCGACGCACTCGATGCCCTCGACGACACCGTCGACCTCTCCCTGACGGCGGAGCAGGAGTCCGAGGACGCCAACTCGGAGTAGCCGTTGAACATCGGTCCGACGGGGAGCTCAGAACGCGAGCAGGCCCCGGACCGCCGCGATCAGCCCCGCGATCGCGGCGACACCGAGCACGATCGGGCGGAGCGTGGCCGAGTCGAGCCGGCGTGCGATCGGACCCGAGAGCGCGAGGCCGACGAGCATCGGCGCGAGGAAGATCGCGGTGAGCGTCAGCTGGTCACCCGACAGCTCGCCCCGGGCGGCGAGCGCGGTCCCGGTCACGGTCGCGCCGATGAGGAAGGACGTCGCGAGCGTCGCACGGAAGGTGTGCGGCGGAGAGTGTTGGTAGAGCAGCGCGAGCGGCGGGCCGCCGATGCTCGCGGTGGTGTCGGTCATCCCCGACACCGTGCCCGCGCCGAACGTCGTCCGGCGGTTGATCGGCAGCCCCGGGTGGATGACGCTCAGCACCACGCCGAGGATGATCGCCAATCCGATCGCGAACGCCAGTTGTGCGTCCGGGAGCGCGGCGAGCACGATCAGTCCGATCATCGTGCCGGGGACCCGTCCGAGCACGATCCAGCGGACGCCGAGCCAGTCGATCGCGTGGTGCTCCCGGAGCAGCATCGTGAGCGTGAGGGGCATGCTCGAGGAGCACCATCGACCCGGGCACCGATCCCGGGATCAGCACCGCGAGGATCGGCACCACGACGAGGTTCATGCCGTAGCCGATCACGCCCTGGACCAGGCCGCCGAGGAGCACGACCACCATGGCGACCGCGAGCTCCCAGGCGCCGGCGTGGAGCGGCATCTCAGCGGGCGCGCGCGACGAGCGCGGAGCGGGGCGGGGCCGGCATCCGGCGGATCCTATTGGCGCCCGTACAATCTGCGGTTGTGACGCGCCGCTTCTACGTGCGCACCTTCGGGTGCCAGATGAACGAGCACGATTCCGAGCGGATCGCCGGGCTCCTCGCGGCCGAGGGCATGGAGCCGACCGACGATCTCGCGTCGGCGGACGTCGTGGTGCTCAACACCTGCTGCATCCGCGAGAACGCCGACAACAAGCTCTACGGGACTCTCGGCCACCTCAAGCCCCTGAAGGACGCCCGCCCGGGCCTGCAGATCGCGGTCGGCGGCTGCCTGGCCCAGAAGGATCGGGACCTCATCGTCGAGCGGGCCGGCCACGTCGATGTCGTGTTCGGCACCCACAACCTGGCGAACGCTCCGGCACTCCTCGCCGAGGCGGGGCGCATCGGCGCTCCGGTCGTCGAGATCCTCGACGAGCACGAGGCCTACCCGTCGGCGCTGCCCGCCCGGCGCGAGGTCGACCACCGCGCCTGGGTCACCATCCAGATCGGGTGCGACAACAGCTGCGCGTTCTGCATCGTCCCCGCGGTGCGGGGGGCCGAGGTGAGCCGACGCATGGGCGACATCGTCGCCGAGGTCACCGAACTCGCCCGCGACGGCGTGTCCGAGCTCACGCTGCTCGGCCAGAACGTCAATTCCTACGGTCGGGACCTCGGTGCCGGCCAGTGGAGCCCGCAGTTCGCCGACCTGCTGCGCGCGGTCGACGCGGTCGAGGGCATCCGTCGGGTCCGTTACACCTCGCCGCATCCGAAGGATCTGCGGGCCGAGACCGTTTCGGCGATGGCGGAGTGCGACAGCGTCTGCGAGCACCTCCACCTCCCGGTGCAGTCCGGCTCGGACCGCATCCTCGCCCGCATGCGGCGGGGCTACACCGCCGAGCGCTACCTCGAGAAGCTCGCGATGGCGCGCGCCGGGATCGAGGACCTCGCGGTGACGACGGACATCATCGTGGGTTTTCCGGGCGAGACCGACGACGACTTCGCGGCCACCCTCGCGCTCGTCGATGCCGCCGCGTACGACGCGGCCTATACGTTCGTCTTCTCCCCCCGCCCGGGGACGACGGCAGCCGAGATGACGGCGGACTTCGTCGCCGACGACGTGGCTCGGTCCCGGATGGACCGATTGACCGCATTGGTCGAGGAGCACGCGTTGCGCCGTCACGAGGCGCGTGTCGGTCGGGTCGAGGACGTGCTCGTCGAAGGACCGTCGAAGAAGGACCCGACCGTCGCCGCGGGACGAACCCGTCAGAACAAGCTCGTCCATTTCGACGGCCAGGCCGCGCCGGGAAGCCTGGCGCGGGTCGAGATCACGCGCGCCGCGCCGCATTGGCTGCGGGGGGACCTGCTCGAAGTGCTCGACGGCCCGCGCCCGGCGCGCACCCGGATCCCGGTCACGGCGGGCTGAGCCGCGGTCGTCCACCTCGCGCTCGTCGGACCGACCGCCTCGGGCAAGTCGACGCTCGCGCTCACCGCCGCCCGGACGCTCGGCGACCTCGAGATCGTGTCGATGGACTCGATGCAGGTCTACCGGGGCATGGACATCGGCACCGCGAAGCCGACGGCGGAGGAGCGCAGCCTGGTGGTGCACCACCTGGTCGACGTCGCCGACCCGGCCGAGGACTATTCCGTGGTTCGGTTCCAGCGCGAGGCCCGGGCGGCCATCGCGGACATCGAGGAACGCGGGCGTCGGGCGCTGCTCGTCGGCGGGACGGGGCTGTACCTCCAGGCCGTGATCGACGATCTGACCTTCCCCGGGGAGGACCGCGAGCTGCGCGCTGCGCTCGAGGAACGCGCGGCGGGTCCCGCGGAGCTCGCGGACATGTACGCGGAGCTCACCGTCCGCGACCCGGTCGCGGCGGCACGCATCGAGCCGGGCAACCGCCGACGCGTCGTCCGCGCGCTCGAGGTCATCGAGCTGACCGGCCGTCCCTTCTCGAGCTTCGGGGCCGGGATCGCCACCGACCACACGCCCGTGATACCCGTTCGGATCGCGGGTCTCGCCGTCGAGGTCTCCGAGACGTCGCGTCGAATCGAGGCGCGGGTCGCGGCCATGGCGGCGGCAGGTCTGCTCGACGAGGTGCTGGGACTCCGGGCGCGACCGTGGTCGCGCACGGCCCGCCAGGCGATCGGCTACAAGGAGGTCCTGGAGTTCCTCGACGGCAGGCTCGAGACCTTCGCCGACGCGTGCGTCGCGATCGCGCGACGCAGCCGTACGTTCGCCCGCCGCCAGCGGGCCTGGTTCCGCCGCGACGGGCGCATCCGGTGGTTCGACGCGACCACCAAATCGGCGCCCGCGGTCTCGGAGGTCGTGGCATGGTGGACGGGCTCATGACGATCCTGCACAAGCTCCACGCGACCGGCAACGACTTCATCGTGACCACTGCACCGCTCACCGGTGCCGATGCCGTCGCGCTCTGCGACCGGTGGACCGGCGTCGGTGCCGACGGTCTCATCGTGCTCGGCCCGGGCGAGAACGATGCCGACGCGACCATGACCTTGTTCAACGCCGACGGGTCGCTCGCGGAGATGAGCGGCAACGGTGCCGCGCTGCCTGGCGTGGGTCGCGCGGCAGGAGGGTCTGGGGACCTCGGACCGTCTGGTCCTGGACACGGCCGGCGGCCGGCGGGTCCTCGACCTGGAGACCGATGCGTCCGGAGCCGTGATGCACGCGGTGTGCGACATGGGCCCGGTCACCTTCGAGCCCGATCGGATTCCCCTCACGGGCGAGAGCGCGTTCGACCTCCCGGCGGCGGCGCCCGGATTCCGTGCGACCGGTGACGCGGCCGGAATGGGGAACCCGCACTGGGTGCTCGTCGTCCCCGATCCCGCAGCGGTGGACCTGGCCGCGGTCGGTCCGGTGCTCGAGCACGATCCACGGTTCCCGGCGCGGGTGAACGTGGAGGTCGTCACGGTGACCGCGCCCGACGAGCTCACGATGCGCGTCTGGGAACGTGGCGTGGGCGAGACGCGGTCATGCGGCACCGGCGCGTGCGCGGCCGCAGCCGTCGCCCATCGGCGCGGTCTCGTCGGCAGGAAGGTCACGGTGTCGGTGCGCGGTGGCGATCTCACCGTCACGCTCGGCGACACCGTGCGGCTCGGCGGTCCGGTGCGGCACGTCTTCACCGTGGATCTCGACGTCGAAGGACTGCGCGCGTGAGCCAGCGGCACCTCGACCGCGGCCGTCGGCGACTCACCGCGACCGAGACCGATCTCGGCGTCGTCCGCCAGCGGGCGCTTCTCGTGGGCACCGGGTTCGGTCTGCGCACGCCCGAAGCCGCCGAGGCGAGCCTCGACGAGCTCGCGCGCCTCGCCGACACCGCGGGAGCGGAACCGATGGCCGTCGAGCTGCAGCGGCACGACGCGCCCGACCCCGCGCTCTACGTCGGCAAGGGCAAGGCCGAGGAGCTCCGGTTGCTCGCGGAGGCGCTCGATGTGGACGTCGTGATCTTCGACGACGAGCTGACCCCCGCCCAGCAGCGCAACCTGGAGAAGCTCTTCGGTCGTGACGTCGTCGACCGCGTCGCCTTGATCCTCGACATCTTCGCTCAGCACGCGCAGAGTCAGGAGGGCATGGTCCAGGTCGAGCTCGCGCAGCTGCGTTACCGCATGCCGCGCCTGCGCGGACGCGGGCTCGCGTTGAGCCAACAGGGTGGCGGCATCGGGACCCGCGGTCCGGGCGAGACCCAGCTCGAGGTCGATCGCCGGCGGATCCAGCGGCGTATCACGAAGCTCGAGCGTGAGCTCGCGGGGCTGGGGCGGACGCGCGACACGCAGCGCAAGGCCCGCCGGCGCCGGTCGCTCACCACGGTCGCGCTCGTCGGGTACACCAATGCCGGCAAGTCCACGTTGCTCAACCGGCTCACGGCCGCGTCGGTGCTGGTGGAGGACCGCCTCTTCTCGACGCTCGATCCCACGACCCGGCGCCTCCGCCTTCCCGGCGGCGAGACGGTGCTGCTCTCCGACACGGTCGGTTTCGTGCGCCGCCTGCCCCACCAACTCGTCGAGTCCTTCCGGTCCACGTTGGAGCAGGTCGCGGACGCGGACTTCCTGGTTCATCTCGTGGACGCGAGCGACCCCGAACCCGACGAGCGGATCGAGGCGGTGCGTACCGTGCTCGCGGAGATCGACGCCCCGGTGATCCCGGAGCTCATCGTGTTCACCAAGACCGACACCGTCGCGCCCGAGGTCGTCCAGGAGCTGTTGCGCGCTCACCCCGGCTCCGTGGCGGTTTCCGCCCGCACTGGCGACGGCACCGAGGCGCTGCTCGCCGAGCTGGGTCAACGCTTGCGTTCGCTCACCCGGATCGTCGAGCTGACCATTCCGTACGACTGCGGGGAGGTGCTGCCGGCATTGCACCGGGAAGGCGACGTGCTCGTGACCGTGTACGAGGACACCGGCGTGCGGGTGCAGGCGCGCCTGCCCGACGCGGTCGTCGGGCGATTCGCGGAGTTGGTGACCGCGGTGGACGGCGTGCCGACGACCCCCCGGTAGTCTCCGCGCCATGTCGCAGGTCGGATTCGTCCCACCGCCGTACCCGCACGATCGGTTGGACGCGTTCCGGCGGCTCGCCGGCGTCGTCGCCGGTGGCGTCGTCGACTGCTCGGTCGGCAGCCCGGTCGACCCTGTGCCCGAGGTAGTGCTCGCGGCGCTCCAGGCCGCGGCGCCGCTGTCGTCGGGCTATCCGCTCACCGTCGGATCCGAAGCCTTCCGTCACGCCGCCGTGGGGTGGGTCGGGCGCAGGTTCGGCGTCGACCTGGCTGCTGACGCCGTGCTCGCCTGTGTCGGGACCAAGGAGATGGTGGCCTCCCTGCCGCGCTGGCTGGCGCTGCGTGCCCCCGGCCGCGACACCGTGCTCTACCCGGCGATCTCGTACCCGACCTACGCCATGGGCGCGGAGCTCGCGGGCCTGCGTGCGGTACCGGTCCCGCTCGACGCGGGGTGGCACCTGGACCTCGATCGCGTCACCGAAGCCGATGCTCAGCGCGCGCTGCTGCTCTGGACCAACGAGCCCGGGAATCCGACGGCCGCGGTCGCGTCGCCGGAGCAGGTGGGCACGACGGTTGCGTGGGCACGGGCGCGCGGCATCACCGTCGCCGCGGATGAGTGCTATGCCGAGTTCTCCGGCGGGGATCCGACCACCGTGCTCGCGCACGGCGCCGACGGCGTGCTCGCGGTGCACTCGCTGTCGAAGCGCTCGAACATGGCGGGCCTCCGGGCCGGTTTCGTCGCGGGCGACGCGGATCTCGTGCACTACCTCGGCGAGGTGCGCAAGCACGCCGGGCTCATGATGCCGGCACCGATCCAGGCCGCGGCGGCCGCTGCGCTCGGCGACGACACCCACGTGAACGCGCAGCGGGCGCGTTACGTCGAGCGCCGAGAACGAATGCGGACCGGGCTCGAGGCGCACGGTCTCGTGCACGATGGCGGACCCGCCCCCTTCTACCTGTGGTTGCGTTCGGCGGATCAGGTCGACGACGGCTGGGAGCTCGCGGCCCGGCTTGCCGAAGCCGGCACGCTCGTCGCGCCCGGCGCGCTCTACGGCGCCGCCGGCGCCGACCACGTCCGGTTGGCGCTGACCCAGCCACTCGACCGCCTCGAGTTGGTGCTGGACCGACTCGACGCGTCCTGAGCCGTCACATCCCGAGCCGTCCGGGTGTTCGTGTGGGTGGCGCGCACCGCCCGGACCCGGGACTCCGTCGCCGCGAGCGCGGGCGGCACGGCTCGGTCACATCCCGAGCCGTCCTGCGTATCGCGGTTCTGTCTAGTGTCGGGGGATGGCCGACCTCGAAGCTCAGATCGACGCGTTGTGGGAGCACCGGGACGACATGACCGCGGTCATGTCCGAGACGGAGGCCGCAGTCGCGGTGCGCGCCGCGATCGACCTGCTCGACCGCGGCGAAGCTCGCATCGCGGAGCGGGTCGGCGAAGAGGTCGTCGTCCACCAATGGCTGAAGCGCGCGATTCTCCTGCTCTTCCGTCTCACCCACATGGAGACCATGGAGCTCGAGCCGTTCGAGTACCGCGACAAGATCCCGCTCAAGCGCGACTACGAGGCCGCCGGGGTGCGGGTCGTCCCGGGTGCGTCCGCGCGCTGGGGTGCTTACCTCGCGCCGGGTGTGATCATGATGCCGAGCTACGTGAACATCGGCGCGCGGGTCGGCGCCGACTCGATGGTCGACACGTGGGCCACGGTCGGATCGTGCGCGCAGATCGGTGAGCGCGTGCACCTCGCGGGTGGCGTCGGGATCGGTGGAGTGCTCGAGCCTCCCGGCGCGGTGCCGATCATGGTGGGAGACGACGCGTTCATCGGCTCCCGCTGCATGGTGGTCGCGGGTGCCCGGGTCGGCGACGGCGCAGTGCTCGGCGCCGGTCTGATCCTCTCGGGCACGATCCCCGTCATCGACGCCGAGACCGGTGAGGAGTTGTCCCGCGGGGTGGTACCGGACTGGTGCGTCGCGGTGTCGGCCACGCGTCCGCGCTCCTATCCGGGTGGCGAGTTCGGCATGCCCTGCGCGCTCGTGATCAGCCGGCTCACGCCCGGCCAACGCCACGACGGCTCGCAGCTGAACGACATCCTGCGCGACGGTGGCGCGACCACGTGACCGATCTGCTGGATCTGACCGAGGAGCTCTGTGCCATCTCCTCGGTGAGCCGGGAGGAGACCGAGCTCGCAGGCTTCGTCGAGCGGAGGCTGCTCCAGACCGCGCGCCACCTGCGGATCGAGAGGGTCGGCGACAACGTGATCGCGCGCACCGAGTTTGGTCGGGAGCAGCGGATCGTGCTCGGCGGTCACCTCGACACGGTGCCGCCGAACGGCAACGCGGAGCCCCGGCGCGACGGCGACACGCTGCGCGGTGTCGGCACCGCCGACATGAAGGGCGGGCTCGCCATCCTGCTCGTCCTCGCCGCGGGGCTGGCGGCCGATCCGGATGCCGCCCGGTTCGACGCCACGTGCGTCTTCTATGCGGGCGAGGAGATCGCCGAGGAGTGGAACGGCCTCCGGGAGCTGTTCTCCCACGCGCCCGAACTGGTGACGGGTGACCTCGCGATCCTCCTCGAGCCGACCGACGCGTGGGTCGAGGCCGGATGTCAGGGGACGCTCCACCTCGAGGCCACGTTCCGCGGTGCCCGGGCGCACACCGCCCGACCGTGGATGGGGGAGAACGCGATCCACGCCGCGAGCACAGCGCTCGCGCGCATCGCGGCGACCGACCCCGGCACCGTCGACGTCGACGGGCTGCCGTACCGTCAGTCGCTCCAGGCCGTTCGGATCGGCGGCGGCGTCGCCAACAACGTGGTGCCGGACGAGTGTCGCATCGTCGTGAACCGGCGCTTCGCCCCGAGCGTGACGCTCGAAGCGGCGCGGCTCGAGACGGCGGCGCTGCTCGAGGGTGCGGCCGAGATCGAGGTGGTGAACGCATCGCTCGCGGCACCGCCGAACCTCGGCGACCCGCTCGTGGCGGAGCTCGTGGGCAGCTTCGACCTCGGCGTCCGGCCCAAGCTGGGGTGGACCGACGTCGCGCGCTTCTCCGCGCACGGGATCCCCGCACTCAACTTCGGTCCGGGCGACCCCGCCCTCGCCCACACCGCGGAAGAGTCGGTCACGCGGGAGTCGCTCGACGGCTGCGCCGCGGTGCTCGGCCGCTTCCTCGGACTCACCGGAAGGGGACCAGCACGATGAGCATCGACGTCGAGACGCGCGGGGACGTGCGCATCATCCGCTGGGACGACGGGGAGAACCGGGTCAATCTCGACTCCATGACCGAATGGCACGCGGCGCTCGATCACCTCGAGGGGGTCGAGGGTCCGCTGGCACTCGTGGCCACCGGCACCGGCAAGTTCTTCTCGAACGGTCTGGATCTCGACCGTTTCGCGGCCGAGCCCGACGAGGCGGGCGCGACCGTCGCCGCGCTCCATCGGCTGTTGGGGCGGCTGCTCCTGTTCCCCGCATACTCGGTCGCCGCTCTGAACGGGCACGCGTTCGCGGCCGGCGCCATGCTCAGCTGCTGCTTCGACGCGCGCGTGATGCGGAGCGACCGGGGGTACTGGTGCCTCCCGGAGGTCGACCTCGGCCTGCCGTTCAGCGCCGGGATGCTCGCGGCGGTGTCGGCGCGCCTGCCGGCCGAGGCGGTCCAGGATGCGGTCCTCACGGGGCGCCGGTACGCCGCCGAAGACGCGCACACGCTCGGGATCGTCACCGACACTGCGGACGAGGAGCGCCTGCTCGATGTCGCGGTGACGCTCGCCGCTCCGATCGCCGGCAAGGATCGACGGGTGATCGGCGAGCACAAGCGCCTGCTGTTCGGAGAAGCCGCCGCGTCTCTGCGGCGTCGAGCCCGGGACGCGCTGAGCCGTCATCAATCGCGCAGACGCCGGCGGAGGACCTTGCCACCGGTCGAGCGCGGGATCTCGTCGAGCACGCGGATCTCGCGCGGTAACTCGGCCGGGGTCAGCCCGGCCATGTCCCCGTGGCGGCGGAGCTCCTCGACGCTCGGGGGATCGCCGTCGGCGACCACGTACGCGACGACCCGCTCGCCCCATTCCGGATCGGGGACCCCGACGATCGCGAGGTCGGCGATCCCGGGGACGTCGACGAGCCGACGCTCGACCGCTACCGGGCTCACGTTGACACCGCCCGTGATCACGAGATCCTTGATGCGGTCGACCACTTCGAGGGTCCCGGTGTCACCCCAGCACCCGACGTCGCCCGTCGCGAGCCAGCCGTCGCGCCACGGTGACGGCTCGGCGGCGTCCCGGTAGCCGCGCATCACCACCGGCCCACGGACCAGGATCTCGTCGGTCGCGGCTTCGAGCCGGACCTCGACGCCGGCGAGCGGGTGGCCGTCGTGCACGCAACCGCCCCCGGTCTCGGTGAGGCCGTAGGTCGTCGCGAGCGTGGCACCGGCGCGCTCGGCGTCGGCGGGCAAGCGCTCCGGGATCGAGCCGCCACCGAGCAGGATCCTCCGGAAGCGCCGGGGCGCATCCGGGTGGGCGTCGAGCAGTCGGCGCAGGGTCGTGGGCACGAGCGACACGAGCGTCGCGTCGCCGGCCGCCGCCGCGACCGCGTCGACGTCGAATCGGTCGTGCACGGTCAATGGCGTTCCCGCCGCGTGGGCGCGGGCCACGATCGCGAGACCCGCGACGCCCGAGAGCGGGAGGCAGGCCAGCCACCGGTCGCGGTCCGGATCCACGCGGAGCGCGTCGTTCACCGCCCGCGCGGAGGCACGGAGTGCGGTGTGATCGAGCATGACCGCGCGCGCGGTCCCGGTCGTGCCCGAGGTCGCCACGACCGCGCCCACTCCCCGGGGAACGGGGCGCCCTTCGGGCCGGCGGTGCTCGCCGGCGCGGTCCAGGACCCCGGTCGGGGCGAGGGCGTCGAGCCGGGCGGCGAGCCCCGGCGCGCCGGGATCGATGACGGTCACGGCGTCGCCCCGGTCCCAGACCGTGAGCACCGCCGAGGCCGCCTCCGAGGACGGCAGGACGACCGCCACCAGCGGCGACTCGTCGGGATCGGGCACGGCTCGGTACGGTAACCGTTGGAGCAACCACTCCCAGAGTTGGAGGAACCGTGACCACGAACCCGATCCGGCGGGGAGCCGACTGGGCGCCGACCGGCGCGGGCTACACCGACATCCGGTCCGAGGTCGCCGACGGCATCGCCAAGATCACGATCTGCCGGCCGGAGGTCCGCAACGCCTTCCGGCCCACGACCCTGTTCGAGCTTCGCGACGCGTTCGAGGCGGCGCGCGACGACCCGGCGGTGGGGGCGATCGTCCTGACCGGCGAGGGACCGGACGCGTTCTGCTCGGGCGGCGACCAGCGGATACGCGGCGACGACGGCTACGTCGGTGACGACGGCGTCGGCCGCCTCAACGTGCTCGATCTCCAGATCCAGATCCGACGGCTCCCCAAGCCCGTCGTCGCGATGGTCGCCGGCTACGCGATCGGTGGTGGCCACGTTCTCCATGTCGTGTGCGACCTCACCATCGCGGCCGACAACGCGCGGTTCGGTCAGACCGGCCCGAAGGTCGGCTCGTTCGACGGCGGATACGGCTCGGGGCTGCTCGCCGCGTCGGTGGGGCAGAAGAAGGCCCGCGAGATCTGGATGCTGTGTCGCCAGTACGACGCGGGTCAGGCGCTCGCCATGGGCCTCGTCAACACCGTCGTGCCGCTCGCGGAGCTCGAGGAGGAGACGGTGCGCTGGTGCCGGGAGATCCTGGCGATGAGCCCGCTCGCCCTGCGGATGGTCAAGGCATCGATGAACGCGGCCGACGACGGGCTGGCCGGGATCCAGCAGCTCGCCGGCGACGCGACCCTCCTCTACTACATGACCGAGGAGGCCCGGGAGGGCAAGCAGGCCTACCTCGAGCGGCGCCGACCGGAGTTCGACCGGTTCCCGAAGCGCCCGTGACCTTCCCATGACCAGCGCGGCCCATTGGGTGGCGGGCGCGCGTCCGCGCACCCTCGGCCTCGCGGTCGCCCCGGTCGTGGTGGGAACCGCCGCCGCCACCGTCGACGCCGTCCCTGCGCGTGGACCGGGCGATCCTCGCGTTGCTCGTCGCGGTCTCGCTCCAGGTCGGGGTCAACTACGCCAACGACTACTCCGACGGTGTCCGGGGCACCGATGCCGAGCGTCGGGGCCCGGTGCGGCTCACGGCCAGCGGCCTCGCGACCCCGACCGCGGTCCGTGCCGCGGCCTTCCTGGCGCTCGGGGTCGGGGCGGTCGCCGGAGCCGTGCTGGCCCTGGTCGTCGACGTCCGGCTGCTCCTGCTCGGCGCGGTCGCGATCGCGGGCGCATGGGGCTACACCGGCGGCAAGCGCCCGTACGGATACGCAGGCTTCGGCGAGGTCGCGGTGCTCGCGTTCTTCGGGTTCGCCGCGTGTGCGGGCTCCGCCTACGTGCAGCACCGGACCGTTCCCGCGACCGCATGGTGGGGTTCGCTGGTCGTCGGGCTGCCGGCGTGCGCGGTCCTGCTGATCAACAACATCCGCGACCGCGAAGGCGACGCGGCGGCGGGCAAGCGCACGATCGCCGTCCGGCTCGGCGACCGCCGGGCTCGGGTGCTCTTCGTCGGATGCCTCGTCGGGTGCGCTCGTTGCCGTCGTGCCCATCGGCTTCGAGGAGCCATCAGCGTTCGTGGCGTTGGCCGGCGCGATCTTCCTTCTCGGCCCGGCGCGCATCGGCCTGCGTGAGCACGCACCGCCCAAGCTCGTCGCCGCGCTCGTGGGTACCGTGCGGGCGACGGTCGCGCTCGGGGCGCTGCTGACCCTCGGGCTGGTGCTCGCGTGATCGAGCACCGCCTGCGGATCGGCGACCGTCGGGTCCTGCTCGTCGAGGGTCCCGGCGGCTGGGGCGAGTGCTCGCCGTTCCCGGGCTACCCGTGCGATCCGGCAGCACGCCCGGGCTGCGGCGGTCGAGGCCGCATGCCGGGGACTGGCCGGCCCGGGTCCGCGACACCGCCGCGGTGAACCTGCTCCTGCCGGCCACCGACGACCCGGGAGCGGTGCCGCTCGCCGCCACCGACGGTCAAGGTGAAGTGCGGCGCGGGTGATCCCGCGGTCGACGTCGAACGGGTCGCCGCGGTACGGGACCGCGTCGGACCCGCCGTCGCGATCCGCATCGACGCCAACGGCGCCTGGGATCTCGAGACCGCGATCGGGGTGCTGGGCCGTCTCGGGCGCTACGACCTGGAGTACGCGGAGCAACCCGTTGCGACGCTCGAGGACCTGGCTGCGCTCCGGCGCCGGGTCACGGTGCCACTCGCGGCCGACGAGTGCGTGCGGTCGACCTCCGATGCGGCCCGGCTCCGTACGCTCGCCGCGGCCGACGTCCTGGTGTTGAAGGTGCAGCCGCTCGGCGGGGTCCGTGCCGCGCTCGCCGTGGCCGCGACCGCCGACGTCGCGGCGACCGTGACCTCGATGTTCGAGACGTCCATCGGGATCGCGGCCGGCCTCGCGCTCGCGTGCGCGCTGCCCGGAGCTGCCGTACGCGTGTGGGTTGGACACCCTCGACCGGATCGCGGCCGACGTGGTCGCCGCACCGCTGCGACCCCGGGACGGGGTGTTGCACGTTCCCGATTCGTTCCCGCCGGCGCCCACCGCGGCGGCGCTCGCTCGCTACGCGGTCGACGGGTGAGCGGCCGCGATCACGGCCGCGATCCCGGTCGGGTTCTCGGCGGGCAGCGCGTGGCCGCCGTCGAGCTCGACGAGCGACGCGGCCGGCATCGCCTCGACCAACGCATGCCCGATGGCGGTGTACTTCGCGTCCCGGCGTCCCACGAGCACGGTCACGGGCGCGGCGAGGTCGCCGAGCTGCGCCCACACCGGAGCCATCGCGCCCTGACCGAGGACGCGCGCCTGGTGGGCGAGGCGCTCGGCCGTCGTGGCCGCGGTCCGGGTCGCCACGACGCGCTCGGGATCGGGGACCCCCGCGAACATCGGGAGCGCCAGCCAGTCGGTGAGGAACGCCGCACGCCGCGCCTCTCGATGTCGGCCGCCTGTGCGGCGTCGGCGACCACGCGGGCGGCGCGTTCGCCGTCGTCCACGATCCCGGCCGTCGCGCTCGACGAGGACGAGCGCGCGCACGAGCTCGGGGCGAACGAGCGCGACGGTGAGCGCGAGCCGCCCACCCAGCGAGTAGCCGATCCAACACCCGGGACCGCCGGCGTCGGCCAGGGCGGCCGCGGTCGGCGGCGAAGGTCGGCGCGTCGGGCAGCTCGAGTGCGGTCACCTCCGAAGCGACATCGGCAGGAAGCTCGGCGCGGACGTCGTCCCAGGCGCTCGCCGGTTGCGAGAACCCCGGGACCATCACGACACGCACGAAGGGATGGTGCCATGACCCGGGACGCCACGACGGCCTGCGCCCGAGCGTTCGTCGACGAGCTGGCCCGCGCGGGCGTCACCGACGCGTCGTCTGCCCGGGATCGCGTTCCGCGCCGATCGCGCTGGCCCTGGCCGCGGACGGTCGCCTCCGCCTCATGGTGGTGCTCGACGAGCGCGCGGCCGGCTTCGTGGCCCTCGGCATGGGCCGGGCGACCGGCCGACCTGCCGTGGTGCTCACGACCTCGGGGACCGCGGCGGCGAACCTCCACCCGGCCGTGCTCGAGGCGCACCACGCCGGGGTGCCCCTGCTCGTGTGCACCGCCGACCGGCCACCGTCGCTGCAGGACGTCGGGTCGCCCCAGACCGTGGATCAGCACCGGATCTTCGGCGGTGCGCTGCGTTGGTTCGCGGCGCCGGAGGTCCCCGCGGACCGGCCGGGCATCGGCGCCGAGTGGCGGACGCTCGCGGCCCGGTCGGTGGCGGCGACGATCGCAGCCTGGCCCGGTCCGGTGCACCTGGATCTCGCGTTCCGGGACCCGTTGGTCCCGACCGGCGAGCCGTTGGTGGACGCGCCGGGACGTCCCGGCGGCGCACCCTTCGTGGTCGCGCCCCCGCCACGACCGACGCCGGATCCGGCCGCAGTCGCGGGCGTCGCCGACCGGCTGCGCACGATCGGGCGCGGATTCGTGGTGGTCGGCACCGACGCCGACGTCGATGCCGCAGCCGTCGCCGCGCTGGCCGGCGCGCTCGGTTGGCCGGTCGTCGCCGATCCACGCGCCGGGCTCGGCCCGATCCCGGGGCTCGTCGCCGCGCCCGAGGCGCTGGTGCGGGCGTCCGATTTCGCCGGCACGCAGCAGCCCGACGGGTGGATCCGGCTCGGTGGACCCCTGGTGAGCGCGCCGGTGACCGCGTTCCTCGACGCGGTGCCGGGGGTGATCGTGGACCCGAGCCCGGTGTGGCGGGATCCGGACGCAGCGCGGCCGTGCTGATGACCGCACGACCGGGCGCCGTCGTGGCTGCGCTGCGCGCCGACCTCGACGCCGACCCGCCGGCGAGCGCGGACCCCGCGTGGGCGGAGAGATGGATCGATGCGAGCACCCGCGCAGTGGCTGCGCAGGACGCCGCGATCGACGCGTCAGGCTCGCTCACCGAGCCGCGTCTTGCCCGCGACCTCGTCGGTGCGCTCCCGACCGGTGCGGCGCTGGTGGTCGCGTCGAGCATGCCGATCCGCGACGTGACCTGCTTCGCCCGGCCGCGTGCCGACGTCCGGGTCCTCGCCAACCGCGGGGTGAACGGGATCGACGGGTTCGTCGCCACCGCGCTCGGGGTCGCCGCACACCATCGGGGCAGCACCGTTGCGCTGACGGGCGACCTCGGCTTCCTCCACGATGCCGGTGGCCTGGCCGCGGCGGCCCGGAGCGGGTTCGACCTCGTGCTCGTCGTGGTCGACAACGCCGGGGGTGGGATCTTCTCGTTCCTGCCCCAGGCCGCGTTCGCCGACCACTTCGAGACTCTGTTCGGCACGCCGCCGGGCGTCGACCTCGCCGCGGTCGCAGGCGCGTACGGAGCTCCGGTCACGCCCGTCGCCGTGCCCGAGACCTTGCCCGGCGCGCTCGACGCCACGATCGGCGCCGGTGGTCTGCACGTCCTGCACGTCCGTACTGATCGGCGGGAGAACGTCGAGCACCATCGCGAGATCTGGGACGCGGTGGCCGCAGCGGTCAGCTCGCCGCCAGCGCCCTGATCATCGGCGTGAGCTTGGTGTCGATCTCGTCCCACTCGGCGTCGGGGGTGCTCCCCTCGACGATGCCTGCGCCCGCGTGCAGCAGCGCGCGCCGCCGATCCGGGCCGAGCAGCTGGGCGCACCGGAGGGCAACCGCGAACTGGCCGTCGCCGTCGGCGCCGACCCAACCGACCGGCCCGGCGTAGCGACCGCGGTCGGGTTCGTGGCCGGCGATGAACTCGAGCGCCGCCGGTGTGGGGGTTCCGGCCACGGCCGGGGTCGGGTGCAGCGCGAGCGCGAGACCGAGCGCGGACGGGGTCGAGACACGCGCGGGTCGCGCGGATCGGGGTGGCGAGATGGGCGAGGTCGGCGAGCCCGAGGGTCGCGGTGGTGCCGACGATCAGGTCGTCGCAGTGTGCAGCGAGCGTGCCGGCCACGGACTCGACGACGATCTCGTGTTCGTGCCGGTCCTTGCCCGAGCGCGCCAGCGCGGCAACGGCGTCCGCGTCGGCTGAGCGCGAGGAGCCTGCGAGCGGGCAGGCGTGGACGTCGGTCCGGAACCGCTCGACGAGCAGCTCCGGGGACGCGCCCACGATGTCGGGGGTGGCGAAGAGGTACCGATGCGGCTCGCGCGCCGCGAGCCGGTGCAGGATCCGCGCCGGGTCCAGGCGTTGGTCGGCGGTCACTAGGACCGAGCGGGCGAGGACGACCTTGGTGAGCTCGCCCGAGGCGATCCGCGCCAGCGCCGCGTCGACGGCGGTGGCCCACTCGGTGCGGGTCGCGGGTGGAGCCGCGGCCGGAGCCCGATCGCGGGGCGATCGCTGCCGCGTGCGTCCCCGGCGGGGGCGGTCGGGCGCGCTCGGCGCCGATCTCGGTGTGCCACCGGCGACCGGTGGCATCCCAACCGTCCACGCGGCGGGGCACGATCAGGTGTGACGTCGCCGCGTCCCGGAACGTCAGCGCCCCCACCGCGATGGCGCCCGTGCCCGGTCCGGTGAGGTCGTCGTCGCGTGGGATCGTGGCGAGGAGGTCGCTCGCCGCAGCTGCGGTCACCGTGGCCGCGATGCCGGAGGTGACGAACCCGTACCCGTCGCGGACCCAGGCGAACGAGTCCGGAGTGGCGCGCCCCAGCAGGGTGTCGACGGGCGCGCCCGTCCCGGGCTCGGGATCGAGGACCGTACGGGCGCGCAGCGTGGGGGCGAGCGTCGCGCGCGTCATGCGGTGGACCGGTCGGCGGTGACGAGCTGGACCGCGCCGGCCATCATCGTGCGTCGCTGGACGTGGGCGAATCCGGCGGCTGCGACGGCGCGGACGAGGGCGGGCCCGTCGGGCAGGTACGCGGTCGACGCGGGGAGGTACCGGTACGCGGCGCGGTCCCCGAGCAGGCCGCCGATCGCGGGCACGGCGTGGCGGAACCAGACCGCGTGCCCGGCCCGGACGATCCGGCCGGTCGGCTCGGCGGCGTCGAGGAACGCGATACGACCGCCCGGCCGCACCACGCGGGCGGTCTCGGCGAGGAAGGCGTCGAGGTCCACGAAGTTGCGGAGCGCGAACCCGCAGGTGAGGCCGTCGAGCGATGCGGCCGGGAGCGGGAGTGCCAGCGCGTCGCCGAGCAGCATCGGGGCGTCGGCGTGGGCGTGGGCGAGCATGCCCGGCGAGAGGTCGATGCCGATCGGCGCCAGTCCGCGCCCGGCGAGCGCGCGGACGAGGTCCCCGGTACCGCACGCGACGTCGAGCACCCGCGAGCCGCGGGGCAGGCCGAGGCGGTCGAGTGTCCGGTTCCGCCAGCGGCGGTCCTGTCCCATCGAGATGATGCGGTTCAGCCGTTCGTAGCTCGGCGCCGACGCGATCGAACATCTCGGTCACCGTGCGCCGCTTCTCGGCGCCGGTGGGGAGGATCACGCGCTCGGTCAGCCGGGCCACGGCGCCTCGATACGGCGCGCCGAGGCGGCGTCGGCCGCGGCCCGCTCGTTCTCGTCGCCGACGGTCTCGAGGTGGTCCTGGGCCACGCGGAGCAGCACGCGGCGGAAGTGGTGCTCGACGAGGCTGCCCGTCGCGGGGAGGAGCTTGCGGAAGGCCGCGACGAGCCGTGCGGCGCGCTCGTCGTCGCCGAGGTCGGCGTCGAGGAGCGGGCGGCGGACGTGCTCGTCGAAGAGCGACACCGCGGTCTCCGCGATCTCGACCGTCGCCGCGTGGTGGCGGCGCGCGAGGTCGAGCAAGGCGGAGAGTGGCAGTCCCGTCTCGAGCAGCGCCAGGCCGGCGGTGATCACCTCGACGTCGGCCGTCGTGTAGCGAGCGGCTCCCTCGTGCACACGGGGGAGCAGGATCCCCTCGGCGGCCACGGCGTCGATCAACGCGATCGGCACCCCCGAGCGGTCGGCCAGCTCCTCGGTCGTGAGGAAGGCCTCGGTGTCGGCGTCGGCAACCGCGGCGGCGAGCGGTTGGTCGACCGCCGCGAGGTCGCCGTCGAGCAGCCGGGCGATCATGGCGAGCGTGAACCCCTGCGCCTGGAGGTCGCGGATCCGGCCCAGACGGGCTCGGTGCTCGGGTCCGTACCAGGCGATGCGACCGTCGCGGACCGGGGGATCGAGGAGACGCCGCTTCTGGTAGAAGCGGATCGTGTCGATCGAGAGGTCGGTACGGTCGGCCAGCTCCTCGATGCGCCAGCGGGGATCGGGGTGGGCGGTCATGCTCCCAGGATAGGAGCATCAACTCCCATGATCTCGATCCGCGGCTCCGCCGGCCCGACTCAGTCGAGCAGCGACGCGAGCAGCCGTCCGTAGCGCTCGAGGTGGAGGTCGCCGAGGAACTCACGATGGGCTCGGCCGTAGGCAGACTCCGCGAGCTCGTGGGCGAGCACGCGGGTCTGCAGCAGCCGGTCGACGGCCGCGCCGAACGCACCGAGGTCCGCGGGGTCCTCGATCAGGAGACCTTCGACGCCGTCATCGATCTGGTCGACGATGCCGCCGACGCGGGAGGCCACGACGGCGCGGTGCTTCCACATCGCCTCGACCACGGTGAGCCCGAACCCCTCGGCGAGACTCTTCTGGGCGACGACCGTGGCGTGGCGCTGGACGGCGTTGGCGATCGTCGCCGCCGCGGCCGGATCGGAGAGGGGAACCGACGCGAGGTGCACGCGAGCGCGTACGACGCTCGGCAGGGCGCGCCACGCGGCCAGGCAGGCGGCCAGGACCGGACCCCCCTCGGGGTCGTCGTCGACGCCGCGCACCGAAGGCCCGGTGAGGAGCAGGTGCGCGCCGGCAGCTTCGTCGACGTGCTCGGCGAAGGCGAGCATCACGCCGAGCATGTCCTTCTGGTAGTCCCACCGCGAGAGCTGGACCACGAGGGGTGCATCAGGCGGGAGGAACGCCGTTCCGAGCAGGTCGACCCGAGCATCGACGAGACCGGTGGTGCCGTCCTCGTGCCGGAAGCGTCCCCCCGCCGACGTCACGATCGGCCCGGACGTGGCGAAGATGCCGACGTGCTCGAGGATCGAGGCCACGTCGTCCGGATCGAGGTGCTCGTTCTTGGCGCTGAAGGGATCGATGGACGGGGTGATCACGTGCAGTCGGTCGCGGTCGACCCATGCCGGGGCGAAAGCGGCGCGGGTGAAGACGAAGGCGTCGACCGCGTCGAGGTAGGGCCGCAGGAACGCCCAGCCGTGCTCCGTCTCCTCGTTGGGCTCGTCCCGGCCGATGTGACAGCGCCAGACCACGGGGTGCCCGGCTCGTTGCAGTGCAGGGGCGAGGCCCGCCGTCTGTGGATCGTGGAGCAACACGATGTCGCCCGGTGCGAGCCGCTCGAGCAGCGCCGACGCGTTCGGCGCGAGCACGGTCTCGTAACGGGCCCGGACCGCAGCGTCGAGCGGACCGCCGTCGCCGCGGGTGCCGTAGAGGTGGTTGTGGATCCGCTTGGTGATCTCGAAGAAGTCGGGGGTGCCCTCGATCACGAGCCAACGGGTGGCGACGTCCACGCCGAGCGCGTAGGCGAGCAGGGTCTGGAGCAACTCGGCGACACCCCCGCCGTTCGCCGTCGAGTTGACGTTCACGACCGTGCGACCGCCGAGAACCGTTCGGGCGACGGCCGCCGCGCCCGCGAACGCCTCCGCGCGCGCCGCTCCGATCAGCGCACCCAGCCGAGCCGGCTCGATCGGGTCCACGGTGATCTCGGAGAGCACTCGTGCATCTCAGCACACCGCGGCGCCGAGCCGAAGGGTGCGTGGGCCCTGCCCGGCAGGACCTTGGACTCGGGCCGATCTCCGCCGCGTCGTCAGGCGAGCCGGGGGAGACCCGTGTCGTCGAGGCGCCAGTGGGGGTTGTACGCGACCTCCCAGGCGTAGCCGTCGGGGTCGCCGAAGTAGCCGCTGTAGCCACCCCAGAACACCCGCTCGGCGGGCTTCAGGATCGTGGCACCGACCGACGCCGCGTGGGCGAGCGCCGCGTCGACCTCGGCCTCGCCGGCCAGGTTGATCGCGAGGGAGATGCCTGCAAAGCCGGAGCGCTCCGGCGAGAGGTGAGCATCCTCGCGCGAGGTCGGCCAGCCCGAAGAGGGCGAGGATCGCACCGGCCGTCCGGTAGAACGCGACGTCGTCGTTGTCGTCGATCACGCGGTCGAAGCCGATCGCGTCGTAGAAGCGGACCGACCGTGCCAGATCCGTCACTCCGATCGTGACGAGCGAGATGCGACCCGGGACCGTCACAGCCGACGCAGGACCGTGACCACCTTGCCGTAGATCGTGACCTCGCCCGGCTCGAACACCATGTCCTCCAGTGCGGCGTTCGACGGGCGGAGCACGACCTTGCCCTTCTTGGCGAGGTAGGTCTTGACCGTGGCCTCCTCACCCGGGATGCCGGCCACGACGATGTCGCCGTTCTCGGCGGTCGGCTGCTGGCGCACGACGACGTAGTCCCGATCGAAGATGCCCGCGTCGATCATCGAGTCGCCCCGGACGCGGAGCATGAAGAGCTGGCCGTCGCCGGTCAGGTCCTCCGGCAGGGGCATCGTCTCCTCGATGTTCTCGGCCGCGAGCACACCCGTTCCCGCCGCGACGTCGCCCAGCAACGGGACGTGGGTCACCGGTCGGCGGTCCACGATCGCCCCCGAGCCCGGCTCGAAGCAGACCTCGATCGCCCGGGGCTTCGTCGGGTCCCGGCGCAAGTAGCCCTTGTCCTGCAGTGCCGCGAGGTGGGCGTGCACGGTGGAGCTCGACGAGAGGCCCACGGCATCACCGATCTCACGGACGCTCGGGGGGTAGCCCCGACGACGCACCTCGGCGTCGATGAACTCGAGGACCTGCTGCTGGCGGGGGGTGAGGGGTGCGCCTTCGCTCATGGAGCCGACGGTAGCACGATCACCTGTTCGGGGCAAACATCTGTTTGCCCACTCCTGGCCCTGGTTCCTCGCCTTCGGGGGGGGGGGGTTGACAGCGAACGGGTGTTCGTGGTTGGGTGGTCGCCCGAACGGACGTTCGTCCCCGGTCCCCCTCTCCGGGCACGGCGTCCGGTCGGCATGCCGGTCGCCCGCGAGGTGGTCACACCCCCGTGGTTCGATCCGGGTGCCGCTTCCCCAGGAGGACGAGAGATGGCCGCAGTCATGATCAACGACACCGCACCCGCCCCGCTCCGGCGGTGCGACCAGCGGACCGGCCGCCCCGCCGGCGCCGCCCGGCCGCGCCTCGTGGCGGTGACCGCCCCGGCGCCGAGGTCCCGGCCGGCCGGGGCCGTGCCGAAGCGGGTGTCGGCGGCGACGTTCCGCCGGCGCCGTATCGGCGTGCTGCTGGGCGTCGTCGCGGTCGTGGTCATGGCCGGGCGCGCCGGTGCGGCGCTCGGGGGCGATTCCCTCGCCGCTCCCGGGCACGCACCGGCCGTGACCCGCTACGTCGTGCACTCGGGCGACACGCTGTGGGGTGCCGCCGAGCACCTCGCTCCCGGCGAGGACCCACGCGCGGTGGTGGACGCGCTGATCCGGGCACGGGGTGACTCGCCACTGATGCCGGGCGAGGTGCTGCGCTGGCAGCGCTGATCCGCGGCTTCGGTCGTTCTCGTCGTGGCGGAAGCGGACGGAGGCCGGTCCTGGCGGGGATCGGTGCGGCTACGTTGCGAGGGTGCGATGCCCGTACTGCTCGCTGGATTCGGACAAGGTGGTGGACTCCCGAGCCGGCGTGGACGGTACGTCGATCCGCCGCCGCCGGGAGTGCCTCGAGTGCGGGCGGCGGTTCACCACCTACGAACGCATCGAGCCGATCCCGCTCATGGTGCGCAAGCGGTCCGGAACGCTCGAGCCCTTCGACCACGCCAAGCTCGCTCGAGGCATCGGCCAGGCGGTGGCCGGGCGCTCGGTGGCGGCCGAGGCGGTCGCGGCGATGGCGGACGATCTGGCCGCGTGGGCGACCGAGCGCGGACCCGAGGTGGGGACCGACGCGATCGGCCTCGCGGTGCTCGAGCGGCTCCGGGCGCTCGACCCGGTGTCCTACCTGCGGTTCGCGTCGGTCTACAAGGGCTTCGACGACCTGGCCGACTTCGAGGCCGAGGTCGTCGAGCTCCAGAAGACCTCGGCGCCCAAATCCCGCGAAGGGGAACCGCCGTGATCGGGCCCGATCGCGTTCTCCCTGGTCAGCCGCCTTTGTCGCGTCGGAGGTGACCAAGCGTTGACACGGGTGGAACTCCAGTGATGTAATTCACGCCCCATATCGTGGTAGACACCACACAGACCACTACATCTTGTGGTCATTCCGACGGTCTGGGTCAGACCACAACCGGTCCTCGATCCGAACGTCTCCGGGCGGCGGCGAGCCCGGCGCACCACCTTGTGAGGCGGAGTAGGGGGGCGGCGCAGACGGCGCCGGCCATCGGACGCGGAAGGGAACGAGACACATGGCGATGGCGCCGGAGCAGGTCGGGATCGGGATCAGGCGGTACTTCACTCGCGAGGGCGAGCATCCCTACGACGGGATCACGTGGGAGCGGCGCGACGCCCGCATCACGAACTACAAGGACGGCACCGACGCCTTCTTCCAGCCCGAGGTCGAGTTCCCGACGGCGTGGTCGCTCAACGCCACGAACATCGTCGCCCAGAAGTACTTCCGCGGCACCCTCGGCACCGACGAGCGGGAGTGGTCACTGCGCCAGGTGATCGACCGCGTGGCCGACACCATCACCGACTGGGGTGTCCGCGACGGCTACTTCACCGACGACGCGGAGGCCGAGGCCTTCCGTGACGAGCTGAAGCTCATCCTCGTGACCCAGCGCGCGGCGTTCAACTCGCCGGTGTGGTTCAACATCGGCGTCAAGAACACGCCCCAGCAGGCGAGCGCCTGCTTCATCCTCGCGGTCGAGGACACCATGGACGGCATCCTCAACTGGTACCGGGAGGAGGGCACGATCTTCAAGGGTGGCTCGGGCTCGGGGATCAACCTCTCCAACATCCGCTCGAGCGTCGAGGGCCTGAAGGGTGGCGGGACCGCAAGCGGGCCGGTGAGCTTCATGCGCGGCGCCGACGCGTCGGCCGGCACGATCAAGTCGGGCGGCAAGACCCGGCGCGCCGCCAAGATGGTCATCCTCAACGCCGATCACCCCGACGTCGAGGAGTTCATCTGGTGCAAGGCCACCGAGGAGCACAAGGCGCGCGCCCTCGAGGCCGCCGGGTTCGACATGGACCTCGACGGCAAGGACAGCCACTCGATCCAGTACCAGAACGCGAACAACTCGGTCAGGGTGACCGACGACTTCATGCGCGCGGTCGTCGACGACAAGGACTGGGACCTCAAGGAGGTCACGACCGGCGACACGGTGCGCACGGTGCGGGCGCGCGGGCTCATGCGGCAGATCTCGGAGGCCTCGTGGGAGTGCGCGGATCCGGGCATGCAGTTCGACACCACGATCAACCGCTGGCACACCGCTCCGAACACCGGTCGGATCAACGCGAGCAATCCATGCTCGGAATACATGCACCTGGACAACTCGGCGTGCAACCTCGCGAGCATCAACCTCATGAAGTATCTCGGCGACGACGGAACGTTCGACGTCGAGGCCTACCGGCACACCGTCGAGGTGATGTTCACGGCCCAGGAGATCCTGGTCGGGAACGCCGACTACCCGACGCCGGCGATCGCCGACAACAGCCGCAAGTTCCGCCAGCTCGGCCTCGGGTACGCCAACCTCGGCGCGCTGTTGATGGCCCAGGGCATGGCGTACGACTCGCCGGGAGGGCGCGCGTGGGCGGCGAGCCTCACCGCGCTGATGACGGGGCACGCGTACGCCACCAGCGCGCGCACCGCGGGGCGCATGGGCCCGTTCGCGGGGTACGCCGACAACGCCGACGCCATGCTGAACGTTCTGGCGATGCACCGTGCCGAGGCGGCGAAGATCGACGAGGAGCTGGTCCCGCCGGAGCTGCTCTCCGCGGCCCAGCAGTCCTGGGACGAGGCGGTCGAGCTCGGTGAGCAGTACGGCGTGCGGAACTCGCAGGCCACGGTGCTCGCTCCCACCGGCACCATCGGCCTGATGATGGACTGCGACACCACGGGCATCGAGCCGGACCTCGCACTCACCAAGGCGAAGAAGCTCGTGGGCGGCGGAACGATGCTCATCGTCAACCAGACGGTGCCGCGGGCACTGCGCCAGCTCGGCTACTCCGAGAGTCAGGTCGACGGCATCATCAACCACATCGACGAGCACAAGTCGATCGTCGGCGCGCCCGGCTTCAACCCGGAGCACCTCGCGGTGTTCGCCTGCTCGATGGGCGACAACACGATCCACTACATGGGTCACGTGACCATGATGGGCGCGGTGCAGCCGTTCATCAGCGGTGCGATCAGCAAGACCGTGAACATGCCGGAGGAAGCGACGGTCGAAGAGGTCGAGCAGCTCCACATCGAGGCGTGGCGCCTCGGTCTCAAGGCGGTCGCGCTCGACCGCGACAACTGCAAGGTCGGCCAGCCGCTCTCCACCCAGACGAAGGCGGGCGCCGCCGAGGCGTTGGCGCTCGAGGGCGGCACGATCGTGGAGTCGACGCCCGAGCGCATCGTCGAGCGCGTCGTCGAGCACGTGATCGTGCAGGAACCGGTGCGCCAGAAGCTGCCGCGCGTGCGGACGGCGAAGACGTTCTCCTTCCGCGTCGCGGACTGCCACGGCTACGTGACGGTGGGCGAGTTCGAGGACGGTCGGCCGGGTGAGCTGTTCCTCCAGGTCGCGAAGCAGGGCTCGACCCTCGCCGGGATCATGGACGCGTTCGCGATCTCGGTGAGCCACGGCCTGCAGTACGGCGTTCCGCTCGAGGCGTTCTGCGACATGTACACGAACATGCGCTTCGAGCCGGCGGGCATGACCGACGACCCCGACATCCGATTCGCCACGAGTCTCGTGGACTACATCTTCCGGCGCCTCGCGGTGGAGTACCTGCCGGAGCAGAAGCGGCGCGACATGGGGATCCTCACGATCGGCGAACGGATCCAGCCGACGCTGCCCGGCGTGGAGGAGGCGGTCGACGCCCAGGCGACCGAGCCCGGCCGTGAGCTGCTCCCGCCCGAGGACCGCGCGCCCGCAGCCGATGCGCCGACGCTCGATCTGGTGCCGCCGCCCGCGGCCGAGGCCCCGGCCGTCCGCGAGCGCGAGCACGTGCTCTGCTACGTGTGCGGCGACATCATGCAGCGCGCCGGGTCTTGCCACGCCTGCCCCAGCTGCGGTGCAACGAGTGGCTGCTCGTAGTCAGGACACGCTCATGACCTGCAGCTCGACGGGGGGAGCGCGAGGCGTCGTCGACCGTCCGGTGGCCGCGTTCCACGGTCGCGGCGGCGCGGTCAGACGTCTGCGGGAGTGAAATCGACGAAGAGGCTCTCGAGCGCGCGCATGAAGAACGTGGGCATGTAGTCGAAGTGGCGCGCGTCCACCGGGCCATGGTGGGTCTCGGACAACCGGATGTCGAGCATGCGGTCGAGGATGCGCTCGATGGCGACGCGCCCCTCGGCGCGGGCGAGGGGCGCACCGGCACAGGTGTGGATGCCGTGGCCGAACGCGAGGTGCTGTCGCCCGTTCGGCCGGTCGAGGCGGAGCTCGCTCGGCGACTCGAACATGGCCGGGTCGCGGTTCGCCGCGCCGGGCAGCAGCATCACCGTGTCGCCGGCACGGATCTCGACTCCCGCGACCTCGGTCGTGTGCCGAGCCATGCGGAACTGACCCTTCAGCGGGCTCTCCAGCCGCAGCACCTCCTCCACGAAGGCCGGTACGAGGTTGTGGTTGGCGCGCAGCCGTCGTTGTACGTCCGGGCGCTCGGCCAGCACCTGCATGGCGAATCCGAGCATTCGCGCCGTCGTCTCCTGGCCGGCGGTGAAGAGGTTCGCGGCGATCAACGCGATGTCGTGGACCTCGGGCAGGGTCCCGTCGGGGAAGGTCGCGCTGGCGATGCTGCCCATCACGTCCTGGCGTGGCGACGTCCGACGCTCCTCGATGTAGCCCGTGAACTGCTCGTACAGGAACTCGAGCGGCTTGTGCGCCATCGCCTCCGTGGTGCCGATGCCGGCCGAGACGGACGCGAGCTTCTCCCGCAGCAGGTCGTGGTCGGACTCGGGCACGCCCAGGAGATCCGCGATCACCAGCAACGTGAAGGGTTGAGCGAAACGCCCGATGAACTCGCACTCCCCGTCGGCGAGGACGCCGTCGAGCTGGCGGTCACAGAGCCGCCACATGAAGTCCTCGTTCTCCTTGAGTCGCTTCGGGGTGATCAGGCGCATCAGCAGACCGCGGTGGGCTGTGTGCTTCGGGGGGTCGAACGAGGGGAGCTGGTCGCTGAAGGGCAGCTCGTCCCGGTGCGCGTCGATGACGTCACCGGCGTCGTCTCCGACCACCGGCACCGAGAACTTCACGAACGGTCCGCTCACGGCGTTGCACGAGGAGAACGTCGCGTGATCGCGGTACACCTCGATCGCCTCGTCGTAGCCGGTGACCATGCCGACGTTGCGATGCGGTTCATGCGTCACCGGACACTGCGCGCGAAGGTGATCGAAGTACGGGTACGGATCGACGGTGAGCTTCCGGCTGCGGAAGAAGTCGACTTCGTCGAGCTCGTCGGTCATCGGGTGCCTCTCCCCGGTCCGCATCGTGTCGGGCGGTGGTCCGTGAGCTCTGCGACCTCCTCCGGCCGGCTTCCGCGCTGGAGGGCCGAGCCCACCCGCGCCGGCTCGTCGTCGACGGCACGGGCGAACCTCGCCTCGATGGAGTCCTCGTCGGTCACGTCGACCCGACACGGCCCGAATGCGTCTCCCCGGCACCCGCGACCAGGGCCAACCTTCCCCGGAGCTGAGCCATCGCGAGGTTGTACCGTCTTTTGAACCCTTGTTCAACCGACGCCCGACCCGTCCTCGTGGCGGTCGTCGCGCGCGGACCTAGTGTCCGGCCAGCTGAGCCACGACCGGAGCGAGCAGGTCGGCGGAGTCGGCGCCGAAGACGAAGTACGAGAAGCCGATCTCTTCCCGTCGCCGCTGGATCTCCTCGGCCGCCGCCGCGGGATCATTCGGAAGGATGGCGAGCGAGTCCGCCGCGGTGAGAGCAGCGGGATCCGTGTCGGGGGGCGCCATGAACGGAGCGACGGTGTCGCCGATCACGGGCACGTGGAGCGCGAGTTCGACGTCCCGGTCGGAGCGGAAGGAGCGGAAGGAGAGCGCCAGCTGGACGACGTCTTCCCGAGGCTCGCCCGGCATCAGCGCGAAGGTGACGGTATCTGCGACCTCGGCCGCCAACGCCTGGGCCTTCGGGCCGCGGACGGCCATCACCACCGGCGTGTGGAGGTCGGGGCCGTCGAGATCCCGCAGTGCCGTGACGGTCTCACGCACCCGGTCCAACCGCCGGCTCGGTGGGACCACGGGCAGTTCGAGGGCGCGGAGCTCGTCCTCGATCCCCGGCCTGCCGGTGCCGACGCCCATCTCGAAGCGGCCGTCCGTGAGCACCGACAGCGAGTGCGCTTCCCACGCGGTGCTCCACGCCGGGCGCAGCGGGGAGGCATACACCCAGGTGCCCACCCGCAGGTCGGCGAGGGCCGCCGCCACGGCCAGCGTGGGGCCGGGGGCCGGCTGCCATTGCGGGACGTCGGGCATCAGCAGCGTCGAGTAGCCGCTGTCGGCGATACGGCGCACGTGGTCTCGCCACGTCGGCAGGTCCGTGGTGAGCGGGGCAACGACCCCGAATCGAAACGGACGGGCCCCGCCGGTTGTCGTGGTGTCGGTCATCGTTCCCTTCCTTCGCGTCGGCCCGGGCCGTCGGCCGGGTTCCTGCGCCGGCCACGAACGGGCCCGGCGGTCTCGACAGGATCCCGGTCGCGCCCGGCCGCGGCTCAGAACCCGTGGTGGGGCGGAAGCTCGCCGCGGCCGATGGCGTCGGCCCGGGCGTGGAGCAGGGCGGCGCTCTGGTCCAGGTCGTGCGCGATCACGTACCGGCCCGCCGTGACGCCGGCGAGCACGAAACGACCCAGCTCGTCGAGGTCGGCGACCTCGGCCGGCCGGCCCAGGGCCGCGAGGTGGTCGCGGAACTGCTGGAAGGTCGGCACCGGCCCGGGGCGCGCTCGCGGGTGCGGGCCAGCTCGGGCGGTCGGTTGCGCTGCGCCGTCCAGAGTCCGGTGTCCATCAGACCGCCCGACGGGTAGAACACCGCCGCCCGCAGCTTCGTGTCGTTCTCGATCAGCTGGTGGGCGAGCGCCTCGGTGAGGCAGCTGATCGCCGCCTTGCTCGAGGCGTACACCGATGCGTACGGCACCGGCGCGATGCCGCCGTCGCCCGAGGACGTGTTGACGATCACGCCCTCCTCGCCACCGGCGAGCATCCGTGGGACGAACTCGAGGATCCCGTGGGCGACGCCGAACACGTTGACGCCGAAGCACCATCGCCAGTCGTTCGGCTCCTGCTCCCACGGCAACCCGCCGCCCCCGGAGGTCACGCCGGCGTTGTTGAACAGCAGGTGGCACGCACCGTGGCGGTCGTAGACGGCATCGGCGAGGACCGCCACCGACGCCGGATCCGAGACGTCGGTCCGAACTCCGCACACGTCCCCGCGATGGGTGAGCTCGCCGACCGTGGTGTCGAGCGCACCGGTCTCGACGTCGGCGATCACGACCTTCGCGCCCGCGTCGAGCAGGGCGTGGACGATGCCGCGGCCGATGCCCGACGCGCCGCCCGTGACGACCGCGACCTTGTCCCGGACGTCCATCAGCCGCCCCATCGGACCTGGTACTCGTCCTTCCACCACTCGGCGGCGCGGATCTCCTCGGGCGTGGTCACGAGCGTGACGTCCTGTCCGAGATCCTCGGGCGTGGGGCCGATACGCGCCGCGATCGGCGCGAGCGCGTCGAGGTCGAACCCGTAGCAGCGCGCCGCCGTCCCACCGAGCATGAGCCGGGCGTCGCCGACGGGCACGTCGCCGAAGTCGGAGCGCAACCGCGGGACCGTGTCCGGCCACGTGCCCTCGGGGTGGGGGTAGTCGGTGCCCCACATCGCGACGTCGCACCCGATGGTGTGCCGACGCCGGATCTCCTCCTTCGACATCGTCGAGGCACCCACGAAGATGTTCTCGCCGAAGTACTCCGACGGCAGCTTGGAGAGAACGCCCTTCATCAGCGCGGCCATCTTCTTCGTGGTGTGACCGCCGCCGAGGTACTGGTCCCACTTCCACTTCATGTCGGCCACCCAGTACGAGGCGCCCTCGGTCACGACGAACTTGAGGGCCGGGTGGCGCTCGAACGCACCGCTGAAGAGCAGGTGGGCGATGGGACGGTGGGTCCACCAGACCACCTCGGCGAGGTAGATGCCGATGTACTCGTTCATCTCCTCGCGCGGCGCCTCGCCGGAGTGCGTGTGCACCGGGAGGCCCGCCGCCTGGCACGCGGCCCAAACGGGGTCGTAGGCCGGGTCGTTGTACGGCAGGTGGTGGCGCCACATCGTGGGGATCATGATCCCGCGGATGCCGGGATGGCCCGCGAGCCACTCGATCTCGCTGACCGCGCGGTCCACGTCGTGGGTGATCGGGACGAGCCCCACTCCGCCGCGCCGATCCGGGCTCGTCGCGCACAGCTCCACCAGGAACCGGTTGTGGGCCCGGGCGCCCGCGAAGGCGAGCTCGGGGTCCTCGATCGTCCCGGCCGACAGCCCGGCACCGAACGGTGGCGACTCCATCCCGGTGATCGCATCGGCGTCGGGGAAGATCACCTCGGCGGCGACCCCGTCGGCGTCCATCTCCTTGTCGCGCTGCTCGGGGTCGTACGCGCCCCGCAGTCCCTCTTCGTGCGCCGTCTCCCACTGGGTGATGTAGTCGTAGTTGAGCTGCATCTGCTGGTCGCGCTGCGCGTGCCGCTCGGCGAGATACTCGTCGAACGCGGCCATGTGCCGGGCGTCGAGGTAGGGCCGGTACTCCTCGCACGGCAGGCCCGCGTGCGCGTCGGCCGAGATGATGCGTGTAGCGCTCGTCGCTCGGTGCCGGGTCGCGCACCGTCACGACCTCTTCCCCAGGACCGAGAGGTCGTCGTAGCGCTGGTGGACGTAGGGCAGCAGGAAATCGGCCGGGACGCGCTCGACGACCTCGCCGGTCTGGGTCGTGGCCACCCGCGCGAACTCGAACGCGCGAATGGTGCCGACGGGGATGTCGGCGATCGGGTCGAGCGGAGACTCGCCGAGCGTGAGGGTCCCGTCGATCGCGGCGCGCGTCGCGTGCCTCCTCGTGGCGCCGGCAGTACACCAGGGCGGGTTCGGTGTCGAAACCCTTGCCGTCGGGGGACGGGCTGCACTTGAAGTAGAAGTCGACCTTGTCCTTCGGCGCGAGCTCCACCGATTCGCCGAGCGTTCCCGAGACGGTCGCGAGCGTGAAGCCCATGCGCTCGATCCGCGCCGACACGTGGTCACCCTCGATGTCGATCGACACCGCGCCGATCTTCTTCGGCTCGCCGTAGGTCTCGCGCCCGCCGATCGTCGCCTGCTCGGTGGTCATGGGCATGAACAGTGCGTACTCACCCTCGGTGCCGGCGTGCCGGGCTCGGACCCCGAACCAGCCGGCGCCGAACGTGGGGATCCCGGTCCCCATGTCGACGGTGGCGAACCGGATGCGGGCGAGCGGCTCGCTCGGTTCGAGCGGGGGTGGCAGCACCGCGCGGATCACCTCGGGATCGGTCTCCCAGACGACCGTGACCGCGGTCGACCAGATCTTCGCCGAGGTGGCCTCGACCTCCCGGTTGCGTTGGTCGTCGGGCTCGCGCGGGCCGTAGCGGGGCATCATGGTCGGTCCCTTTCTCGTGCTCACCACGCCTTGATGACCTGATCTCGGTCGAACGCGTTGCACGTGGAGTCGGTGGGGTAGTCCGCGGGGTCGAGGGTACGGGCCACGTCGGCCACGGTCGGGCCGATGCGGTCGCCGACGGTCCGGAGCCGCGCGAGGTCGAAGCCGTACACCTCGGCCGCGTTCGTCTCGACCATCCGGCGCGTCTCGTCGGCGGCGACGTCACCGAATGCCGCCCGCAGCGCCTCGGTCGTGTACGGGTAGCTGCCCTCCGAGTGGGGGTAGTCGGCGCCCCACATGATGCGCTCGACGCCGACGTCGTGGCGCAGCGGCGCCTCGGACGGGCGGAGGAAGCTCGCCCCGACCCAGACGTTGCGGCGGAAGTACTCGGTGGGGGTCATCGTCAGCTGCTTGGCCACCGCGCCGAAGAACACCGCCTCGGCCGCGCCGCCGTGGGTCATGCGCCGGTGGAACCAGTCGAGGGTGTCGAGCCCGCGGGGGATCCACCCCAGACCCTGTTCGGTGAGCACGACCCGGAGGCGCGGATGCCGTTCGAACACCCCGCCGAAGATCAGGTGCCACAACGCGCGGTGTGAGTACCAGGAGAGCTCGATGAGCATGATCGCCCGCGCCGCCTCGGCGTCGCCGAAGTCGGGGAGGCCGCTCCCCGCGTGGATGTCGAGCGGGACGTCCAGCTCCTCGCACAGCTCCCACAGCGGCTCGTAGCACGGGTCCCACAGCGGCGCGATCTCGGAGTTGGGCGGGACGTTCGGGAGCAGGATGCCGCCGCACACGTCCATGTGCGCGGCCGCCCAGCGCACCTCCGCGAGCGTGTCGTCGAGGTCGTTGAGGAAGACCTGCCGCGCACCCGGCCCGCCGGCCGGGCGCGGCCGCGCAGAAGTCGGCCAGCCACCGGTTGTGCGCCTGGAGCCCGGCCCAGCGGCGCTCGTAGTCCGCGGTGGTCGGCTCCAGCGCGGTGAGGTTGCCCTGCGCGAAGAACGGCGGAATCGTGTTGGGGAACAACACCTCGGCGACCACGCCCTGGGACTCGGTCTCGGCCAGCCGGGCCTCGCTGTCCCAGTTGCGGTAGGCGGTGGGCGCGAGCAGGTCGGCGAACGGATTCACGTATGCGTCGGCCCAGGCGTCGAAGTCGTCGTGCCAGCGCGACGCGAGGTAGGGGCGGTAGTCGCGCAGGGAGGCGCCGGCGTGGCCGTCGACCGAGATCACGGTGTAGCGGTCCGTTCCCAGGTCGGTGACCGTCATGCGGCGTCCTCCGATCGTCATGGTGCGGAGGATGCATCCTCGCCAGCGCCCGAGCGGTGCGCAACCCCGCGCCGCTCGGGATGTGACGGAGGCGGGGCGGTCGGGCGATGATCGGCGCCCCGTGCCCGACCCTGCGGGAGGAGGACCGTTGACCCGCTTCGTCGAGAACTCGATCACGTTCCCGTACCGACGGTCGCTCGGTCCGGTGATCGGTGCGTTCATGACCGCACTCACCGAGCAGCGGATCCTCGGGATCCGTGCCGGCGACCGGGTGCTCGTTCCACCGGTCGAGTGGGATCCGGCCACGGGTGCCGAGCTCGACGGGGAGGCGATGGTCGAGGTCGGACCGGCCGGGACGGTCGAGTCCTGGACGTGGGTGCCCGAACCGACCGGGCAGCATCCGCTCGACCACCCGTTCGCGTTCGCGTTCATCCGCCTCGACGGCACGTCGACCCCGATGCTGCACGCGGTCGACGCCGGCAGCGCCGACGCGATGACCGTCGGCGCCCGGGTCGCGCCGCGCTGGCGGGGGAACCGCATCGGGCACATCGGCGACATCGTGGCCTTCGTCCCCGGCGAGCGGCCGCAGGTCGAGGGTGAGGACGCCGGCCCGGCCGCGGAGCCGGTGACCATGATGGACTACCTCGCGTCGATCGCCTACCGGAACCCGGTGCCACCGGTGCAGGACCGATTGCGGGAGCTGAGCCGCTCGGAGCGCATCCTCGGCCAGCGCTGCCCGGTCTGTTCCCGCGTCTACTCCGGCGGGCGCGGCTACTGCCCGATCGACGCGGTCGAGCTGGGGGAGGAGCACGACGTCGACCTGCCGCACACCGGCACGATCACCAACTTCACCGTCGTGACCCCGGTGCAGTATCCGGGCCAGACCGAGACCGAGCCCTTCGCCCGGGTGTTCGTCCTGCTCGACGGCACCGACGTGATCCTCCCGTACCAGCCGGTGATCGAGCTCCCGGTCGAGGAGGTCCGCGTCGGCACACGGGTCGCCGCGGCGTGGGCACCCGCGAACGACGACGTCGACGACGCGGGTTCGATGGGCGGCGCGTACGGCGCGTTGATCGGATGGATCCCGAGCGGTGAGCCCGACGTCGACGACCCCGACCTCGTGAACCGGATCTTCTGATGACGGCGCCCGACCTTCCCGCCGGCACCCGGACCGACATCGCCGTCGTCGGGTGGGCGCAGACCCCGATGGTGCGCCGCACCGATCTCTCCGAGACCCAGCTCCTCCTCCGCGTGATCACCGACGCGCTGGAGCCGCTCGGCCTGACCCGCGCCGATGTCGACTTCACGTGCCTCGGCTCGTGTGACTACATCACCGGGCAGGCCTTCTCGTTCGTGTCCAACCTCGACGCGATCGGCGCGTGGCCGCCCAAGCGGGACTCGCACGTCGAGATGGACGGCGCCTGGGCGCTCTACGAGGCGTGGCTCCGCCTGCACGAGGGCGACATCGAGATCGCGGTGGTGACCGGCTCCGGCCGGTCCTCGACGGGCGACCCGTCGCTCATCTACCCGATGGAGATGGATCCCTTCTACCTGGCGCCGCTCGGTGCCGATCCACTCACCTTCGCGGCGCTCCAGGCCCGGGCGCTGATCGCCGCCGGCATCACCGACGAACGGGCGATGGCCGAGGTCGCCGCCCGCTGCCGGCGCGACGCCCTGGCCAACCCCGACGCCCAGGTCGCGGGCGAGTTCGACGTCGAGCAGCTGCTCGCGGGGGAGTACGTGCGGGAGCCGCTCCGCCGCCACGACCTCCCGCCGATCACCGACGGCGCCGCGGCCATGGTGCTCGCCACCGGCGCGCGCGCCCGGGAGCTGCGCGACCGTCCGGCCTTCGTCACCGGGTTCGACCACCGGACCGAGTGTCACAACCCGGCGTACCGCGATCTTGCCGATTCCCCCTCGACGCGGATCGCCGCGGCGGGCGCCGGGCTCGGGCGGGCGCCGGTGGAGGTCGCCGAGCTCCAGAGCGCGTTCACGCACGAGGAGAGCCTGCTGCGGCGGGTGCTCGACCTCGGCGAGGAGGTGGCGGTCAACCGCTCGGGCGGACCCCTCGCCTCCAACCCGATCATGGCGACGGGCCTCGCGCGCATCGGCTACGCCGCGGACCACGTGTTCGCCGGCGGAACCCGGGCATTGGCCCACTCGACGTCCGGCCCCTGCCTCCAACAGAACCTCGTCTGCATCCTGGAGGAGACCCCGTGACCGCGGAGAGCGCATCATGAGCGCAGAGCCGTGCGCGATCGTCGGAGTCGGCCAGACCCACCACAAGTCCCGCCGACACGACGTCTCCTTCGGCGGTCTCGTCCGCGAGGCCGCCTTCCGCGCGCTCGAGGACGCGGAGATGACCTTCGCCGACATCGACGCCGTGGTCATCGGCAAGGCACCGGACCTCTTCGAGGGTGTCATGAAGCCCGAGCTCTACCTCTCCGACGCGTTGGGCGCGGTGGGCAAGCCCATGTTCCGGGTCCACACGGCCGGCTCGGTCGGCGGGACGACCGCGATCGTCGCGGCGTCCCACGTCCAGGCCGCGCAAGCACGCGCGGCGTGCTCGCGGTCGCGTTCGAGAAGCAGTCGGAGGGCAACGCCCAGTTCGCGCTCGGCAGCGGGCGGCGGTGCGTCGCTCGGCGCCGGCGGAGCGTTCGCACCCTTCATCCGGGCCTACATCGAGCGGAGCGGGGCACCCGAGCACATCGGCTGGAAGGTCGCGGTCAAGGATCGGCAGAACGCACTGAAGAACCCGTACGCGCATCTCCGGATCGAGGACATCTCCATCGAGAAGGTGAGGGAGTCCCCGATGATGTGGGAGCCGCTGCGCTACCTCGAGTCCTGCCCGTCGTCGGACGGTGCGTGCGCGGTGGTCCTCACCGACGAGGCCGGTGGGAATGCCGCGGCTGCGGCCGGTCGGGCGCCGGCGTGGATCATCGGCGCGTCGTCGCGGAGTGAGCCGCCGAGCTTCCCGGGCCGTGACCCGGTCCGCCCGGCGGCGTGTGTGCAGGCCGCGTGGGACGTGTACGAGCAGGCCGGGATCACGAACCCACGGGAACAGCTCGACATGGCCGAGCTGTACGTGCCCTTCTCCTGGCACGAGGCGATCTGGCTCGAGGGGCACGACATCGCTGCCGTCGGTGACGGCTGGCGCATGATCGACGCCGACGAGACCGCGCTCGGTGGGTCGTTCCCCGTGAACGCGAGCGGCGGGGTGCTCTCGAGCAATCCCATCGGCGCGTCCGGCCTGTTGCGCTTCGCCGAGGCCGCGAACCAGGTGCGCGGGGCCGCGGGGGAGCACCAGGTCGACGGCGCGAACGTGGCGCTGGCCATGGCGTACGGCGCGAACAGCCAGTACTTCAGCACCTGGGTCGTCGCGAGCTCGCTCCAACCGTTCGGCTGATCGGCGCGCCGCGGGGTGCCCGCCGCGGTCGCGCGCGGCCGGTACCGTCGGGCGCGATGGTCGACGACACGACGGCGTTGCTCGCGGGTCCGCCCCGCATCCCCGTCGACGTCGCGCGGTTCAGCTCGAACACCCTGTTCGGCCAGCCCGGGATCTACCCCGATGGGCCGCCGATGGTTCCGGCGACCGGCCACCGGCACTCGGACGCGTCGATCGAGCTCGCAATCCCCGAGCTCGCCGGCACCGTCGCCGAGCCGGTCCTCGATGCCTGGAACGCCGGCCGACTCGCGGTCGCCCGACTCACCTACGGCGCACCCGAGTCGCCGGGGCGCATCGTCGGGCCCGCGGCCGGCGGTGGCGCGCCCGTCGTGAACGACCGCTACGCGTGTGAGGACGCTCGGCTGCTCCTGCCGTCGATCGTGCACGCGCTCTGCTGGTCCGGGCCGGGGGCCGGGCACGCCGAGGAGACGCTGCTCCACACGCTGGGCGCGTACGTGCACGCCCAGCTGCTCGCACGGGAACCAGCCCTCGCTGCGACCACCGAGCTCGCGCGCCGTCAGAGCTCGATCACCATCACCCTCCTCAACTCCCGCCGGCCGGGAACCGCGCCGATCACCCTCGTGGCACCGGACGGGCCCGGCACCATCCCGGGGGGTGCGCCCGCGATGCAGACGCCGGACTTCTGGTCCGTGCCGTTCGGACCCCGCGCCTCCGACGGTGGTGTGGTCCCCGGCGTGGTGCGCGCGGTGCTGCGCGGCGTGGCCGGCGACGGTGCAGGGGAGCCCGACCGGTACGACGACACGCTCGGTGTCTGGTGCTCGGAACATCTCGGTGGCGTGCTCCGCCCCGAGGAGCAGCTCGCGGCCAACCGGGCGCTCGGGCTCCTGCCGTGACGATCCTGCCCGGCACCGCCGGCGGTGCGCGTCCTCGGCTCGGGACGCTGGTGCTCGTCCTGTGCGCGGTCAACGTGCTCGTCGCGGCCGACTTCCTCGGCGCGTCGGTGCTGCTCGACACCATCGGGCGCGACCTCCACATGACCACCGCCGATCTGGCC
Source organism: uncultured Acidimicrobiia bacterium (assembly GCA_963752335.1). GTDB lineage: Bacteria > Actinomycetota > Acidimicrobiia > IMCC26256 > JAENVU01 > JAENVU01. The sequence goes on from CAVVXW010000004.1 coordinate 542,292, forward strand.
TGGATCGTCAACGGCTACCTCCTCACCCTCGCGGCACCCCTCATCGCGTTCGGCCGCTGCGCCGATCGGTTCGGCGCCGTGCGCCTGACACGGTGGGGGCTCGGCGCGTTCGCGCTCGGCGCGTTGGCGGCCGGGGCGGCACCGACCGCCGAGGTGCTGGTCGCGGGCCGGATGCTCCAGGGGCTCGGCGCGTCGGTGCTCACCGCGACGGGACTGTCGCTCGTCAGCACCGCGGCGGCGCCCGGTGACCGCGGCCGGGTCGTCGGGATCTGGGCCGGCGTGGGCGCGGTCGGGTCCGCCGTGGGGCCGATGTTCGCCGGCGGCCTCGAGCTCCTCGGCTCGTGGCGCATCTTCTTCCTCATCGACGTGCCGCTCGCGCTCGCGGTGCTCTGGTTCCTCCGGGCGCGTCGCGATCCCGTGGCCGCGCCGGTCCCGGCACCGGCCGGTCCGCCCGTCGCGCCGGCGCGTCCCGCGGCCCGGGTGTCCGGGCGCGCCGACCTCGTCGGCGTCGCGGCGCTGACCACAGGTCTCGGCGCCGCGGTGTTCGCGCTGCTCGCCGGCCCCGACGACGGCTGGGGCGCGCCGTCGGTGGTCGTGCCCGGGCTGCTGGCCGTGGTGCTGCTCGGCGGCTTCGTCCGGGCCGAGCAGCACAGCCCGTCGCCGCTGCTCGACGCACGGCTCTTCCTCCATGGGCGCTACCCGCCGATCGCGGCCACCGCATTCGTGGCGAACGCCGCGTTCGCGGTCGTGTCGTTCTTCGCGTCGCTGTACCTCCAACAGGTCGAGGGGTTGGAGCCCGCGGTCGCGGGCGTGGTCTTCCTCGCCCTGACGATCCCCCTGGTGCTCCTGTCCCCGGTCGCCGGCAGGCTCGTCGGCCGGGTGCCGTCCGGCCGCCTGATGGGCGGCGGGCTCCTGGTGGTCGCGGTCTCGGTCGGCCTGTTCGCGACGTTCGGGGCGTCCGGGGGCCTCGTCGTTCTCGTCCTTGCCCTGATCATCTCGGGCGTCGGCCAGGCCGTGGTCTTCAACGTGTCGAACGTGGCTGCGGTCGGCCGCGGCGACGGCGTCGGGCTCGAATCGGGCGTGATCAACGAGGTGCGCCAGCTCGGCGCTCTGATCGGCCTGGCGGTGATCGGCGCGATGTTCTCCGCGCTGCAGGGCGGTGCCGGCGGATCGGCGGCATCGGCGTTCGTCGGTGCGCTCCGCGCGCCGAGCTTCCTGCTCGCGGTGGTGTGCGCGGTGACCGGAGCCTGGGTGCTGCGCGCCGACGTCGACTGAGCGAGCTCGCGTCAGGCGCCGTCGAGCGCACCGGGCTGGCTGGTGTCCGTTCGTGGCGAGATGGCGAACCGCTCCCGCAGGACGTCGAGCGGCTCCGGCGCGATCGCGAAGTGGTCCATGCAGAGCGCGTCGACCCGGCAGACCGCCCCGCGCTGGAGCGCCGTCCCGAACCGGGCGGCGGCGCCGGGCTCCTCGAGCGTCCCGGCGCATGCGATCGCCACCCTCTTGCCGGCGACGTGGCTGATGGTCGCGTTCTGGAACAGCCCGAGCGTCATGACGAGCTGGACGAAGCCGCGGGGGTCGGGCATGGCCATCGCGATGAACGCGAAGACGTCGATCTCGCCCTCGGGGGTGGGCGGGTAGTCGGCCAGGACATGGACGAAGTCGTGATGGGCGCCGACCTCGCCGATGCCGCGTCGCGCGCCCGGCAGGGGGAAATGATGGACGCGGTAGAACTCCGCCGTCGCCCGACCGAGCGATCCCTCGGGCATGTCCGCCAGCGACGCCCACCTGCGTTCGATCGACCTGCTGGGCACGACGTTGCTGTACGCGAGCTTCGAGCGGACGAGCCGCCAGAGGTGGCCATGGAGCGCCTCGTGGGTCGCCTCCTCGGTGTAGTACGAGCTGCGCTGGATGTCGGCGTACATCAGCGCGAGCTGCCCGTCGGCGACGCGCTTGGCCGCGTTCACCATCGGCTCGTCGACGTGGAGCGCGCGGGCGAACCCACGGACGTGGGTGGCGAGATCCGGGGAGGGGTCCTCGAGCAGCTCCATCGCGACGACGCTCTGCACCAACCGCCTTCGCAGCGCCGGGTCGGTGATGCGCGCCGCCGTCTCGGCCGCGTCGAGAGGCTCGATCGAGGCGCGGTTCGTATCGACTCCGAGCACGTGCAACGCGACCTGGTGCATGACGTCGCGCTGGATCGCGGTGGGGTAACCGTCGACCGTGAGCCCGCCGAGCACGCCGCCGGCGAACGCGAGCGCGGTGTCCGGCTCGAGCGTGTGGCGGTCGCGCAGCTCCGGCTCGGTCATCGCACGACCAGGTCGGGTGGGAACGGCGAGACGATGCTGAACTCGTTGCCCTCCGGGTCCGTCATGACCCGGTGTTCCTCGCCGGGGCGGAAGCGAACGATCTCCTTCAGTGCCCCGCCGAGCGCCTCGATGCGCGCCGTCGCGGCCTCGAGGTCGGTGACCTCGACGTCGATGCGGATCCGCCCCGGAGCGTGCGCGATCGGGTCGACGGGCTGGAACGCGATCAGCGACCCCTGCGGCCCGAACTTCAGCTGGAGCCAGCCGGGAACCCGTTCGGCGACGCCCACGCCCAGCACCCGCTGCCAGAACGCGGCGAGGCGTTCCGGGTCCACGGCATCGACGATGACGCCGCGGAGCCAGCCCACCGGTGGACCCGTCGGCGCGGCATCGGTCACCTGTTCGTCCGAGCTGCTCACGGTTCTCCTTGTCGTCGCGCGTTGCCTCGACGTTGAGGACGGACCCCGTCGGACGCTATTGCGCCTCGCCGGGCCGGGTCACGAAGTCGATCAACTGCTCCACGGCTGCGACGAGCGACTGGTCCAGATCGCGCCAGGAGCTCACCGCGCCGAGCAGCCGGCTCCAGAACCTCGGGGGATCCTCGACGCCGAGCGCCGCGCAGACGCCTTCCTTCCACGGAGTCCCCATCGGTACGTCCGGCCACGCGTCGATGCCGACGGCCTCGGGACGGATCGCGGCCCAGATGTCGACGAAGGGCGTGCCGAGGACGCAGACGTCGGGATCGGCGACGGTCGCCGCGATCCGAGCCTCCTTGCTGCCCGGGACGAGATGGTCGACGAGCACGCCGAGCCGGCGGCTGGGCCCCGGAGCGAAGTCGGCCACCGCCGCGCCGACGTGGTCGATGCCGTCGAGGATCTCCACGACGATCCCCTCGATGCGCAGGTCGTCGCCCCAGACCTTCTCCAGCAACTCCGCGTCGTGCCTGCCCTCGACCAGGATGCGGCTCGCCCGAGCAACACGCGCCGCGGCACCCGCGACCTTGCGCGAGCCCGACGCGGTGCGCGCGCCGTGCTCCACGGTTCCGCCGTGCAGGTCCGGCCCGTCGCGCTCGGCCGGTGCGACCGGCGCGACGAGGTGCACGGTCCGGCCGTCGACCGCGAAGTCCCCGGGCCGGACCGGAAAGGACTTCTCGAGTCCGGTCGAGCCGCGGAGCGCGACGTGATCGGCGGCGAAGGTCGTGACGCGGCCCGCGAAGCCCGAGGCGCGATGCAGCACGAGGAGGCCCGGCGCGGCGGGCACCGCCGGGTACTCGGCGGCGAGTCGGGTGGCCCCGTCGATCGGACCACCGAGGATCCCGCCGGGGGACGGATGGCGGCTCATGGTCGAGCGACGGTACCGGCGGCTGCGGGCGGGGTGGGGGACCGGCGGGCGGAGGTCGGCGATGGCAGACTCCGCGCATGAAGTTCGACTCGGTTGCGGACCTCGCCGACGCCGTGGGGACCGACCTCGGCGTCACGGAATGGCTGACGGTCGACCAGGAGCGGATCGACCGCTTCGCCGACGCCACCGGCGACCATCAGTGGATCCACGTCGACGTCGAGGCGGCCAAGGAGGGTCCGTTCGGAACGACCATCGGGCACGGCTACCTGACGATGGCGTTGTGCGCGCCGTTCCTCGGTCAGCTGCTGACCGTCGAGCACATCTCCATGGGCATCAACTACGGCGTCGACAAGGCGCGGTTCGTCGCGCCGGTCCCCGCGGGGGCCCGGGTCCGGGGCAACGGTCAGGTCCTCGGCGTCACCGAGATCCCGGGCGGTGTGCAGGTGGTGGTCCGTCTCACCATCGAGCTCGAGGGCTCCCCGAAGCCGGCGGCCGTGGTCGACACCGTCAGCCGCTACCTCGCCTGAAGTCGGTGGCGGGGTCCGGTCGGCTCGGGGTGTGGCCGAGCCGATTCGATCGAGGTCCGGGTTCAGGAGTCCTGGGTCGGGGCGGTGCGCGTATCGGTGGCGGGGTCCGGTCGGCTCGGGGTGTGGCCGAGCCGATTCGATCGAGGTCCGGGTTCAGGAGTCCTGGGTCGGGGCGGTGCGCGTATCGGTGGCGGGGTCCGGTCGGCTCGGGGTGTGGCCGAGCCGATTCGATCGAGGTCCGGGTTCAGGAGTTCTGGGTCGGGGCGGTGCGCGTATCGGTGGCGGGGTCCGGTCGGCTCGGGGTGTGGCCGAGCCGATTCGATCGAGGTCCGGGTTCAGGAGTCCTGGGTCGGGGCGGTGCGCGTATCGGTGGCGGGGTCCCGTCGGCTCGGGGTGTGGCGGTATCGCTCTCGCAGCCTGGTCTTGGCGACCTTGCCGTTGTCCTGGCGCGGGAGCCGAGCCACGAAGTCCACGGCGCGGGGGCACTTGAAGTGCGCCAGCCTCGCCCGGCAGTGCTCGATCAGCTCGGCCGCGAGGGCACCGTCGGCGGTGACGTCCGGGACGGCTTCCACCACCGCGAGCACGGACTCGCCCCACTCCTCGTCGGGGATGCCGATCGTGGCGACGTCGGCCACGGCGGGGTGCTCGAGCAGCACCGCGTCGACCTCGGCCGGATAGATGTTCACCCCGCCGGACACGATGAGGTGCGCGCTGCGGTCGGTGAGGAAGAGGTACCCGTCCTCGTCGAGGTAGCCGACGTCGCCGAGCGTGAAGTAGTCCCCCCGGTAGGCGCCGTCGGTCTTGGCCGCATCGCCGTGGTACACGAATCGGTCCTCGGCCTTGGCGCGGATCCACACGAGTCCCGGCGTGCCGGCGGGGAGCGGGTTCGCGTCCTCGTCGCCCACGATCACGTGCCCGGCCGGATCGGGCCGGCCCACGGTCCCCGGCTTGGTGAGCCACGTCCGCGAGTCGACGAGCGTCGCCGCGCCCTCGGTGGCGCCGTAGTACTCCCACACGACCGGACCCAACCACTCGATGAGCCGGTGCTTCACGTGCACCGGGCACGGCGCGGCCCCGTGGATCACCGCGAGCAGCGACGACGTGTCCGCGCCGGCGCGCACGGGCTCGGGCAGCGCCAGGAGCCGGTGGAACATCGTCGGAACCATGTGCGTGTGCGTCACCCGGTGCTCACCGATGAGGCGGAGCGTCTCCTCGGCGTCCCAGCGCTCCATCAGGACGAGGGTCGCACCGCCGTGCAGCGGCGTGTTCATCGACAGCAGCAACGGAGCCGTGTGGTAGAGCGGGCCGGTCACGAGGTGCACCGCGCCGGGAAGGTACCCGGAGAACCGCGCCTCGGTGAGGTTCGTCTCCGGGTTCGACGGAGGTCGGGCGACACCCTTCGGGCGCCCGGTCGTGCCCGACGTGTAGAGCATGATCGCCCCGCGGCTCGGAATCGCGATCGGCGCCCCGGACTCGGATGCCAGCGCCGGTTCGTAGTCGTCCCAGTCGGCGAGCGACGCGCCGATCGCGATCCTGATCGGCACCGCGTCGGCCACCGGGGCCAGCTCGGCGAGGTCGCCGTCGAGCACGACCGCCCGCGCGCCGCAGTCGCGGACGATGTAGGCGGCCTCGTCGAGGCCGAGATGCCAGTTCACCGGCGTCAGCCGCCATCCGGCGCGCTGCGCAGCCGCGTAGGTCTCGACCCACTCCGGCCGGTTCGGTGCGATCAACGCGATGGCGTCGCCCTCGTGCAGGCCACGCGCCCGCAGGGCTCGCACGAGCCGGTTCACCCGAGCGTCGAGCTCGGCGTAGGTGAGGGTCGCGCCGTCGGCGGCGACCGCGAGCCGGTCCGGGACCGTTGCCGCGAACCAGGCGACGACCCGGCCCTCCGCCGCGGCGGTCTCGATCGAGTCCGGCGCCGTGCCGACGTCGGCGGCACCGGGAGGCGAGGGTGCGGTCACGCGTCGGACGCTACCGACCGGCTCCCGTTCGCGCACGTGGTGAGGAACTCGACGACGATCTCGGGGTCCACGACGCGCTTCATCGGGGGCAGCGCGTCGAGCAGGGCGCTGCGGTACCGGGCCGTCGCCAGGCGCCGGTCCAGCACCGCGACGACGCCGAGGTCGTCGCGGCTGCGGATCAGGCGGCCGGCGCCCTGCGCGAGCACCAGCGCGGCCGCGGGCAGGTCCACGTCACCGAAGCCCGAGCCGCCCGTCCGCTCGGCCTGGTCGCGGCGGGCCTGCGCGAGCGGGTCGTCGGGCCTCGAGAACGGGATGCGGTCCAGGATCACGAGCACGCAGCTCGGACCTGGGATGTCGACGCCGGTCCAGAAGCTGCGCGTGGCGACCAGGCACGACGTCTCCTCGGCGCCGAACCGTTCGAGCAGGACGGCCTTGGTGCTCTCACCCTGGACGAGCACCGGATGGTCGGTCTCCGCGCGGAGGCGGGCGGCCATGCGGTCCACCGCGGCGCGGCGACGTGCAGAGCACCAGCGCGCGCCCACCTGCGGCGTCGGTGAGGCGGGCGGCCTCGACGGTCGCGGCGTCGGACCACGCCGGGTCCTTGGGCTCGGGCAGGTGGGTCGGAACGTAGAGCATCGCCTGGGCGCGGAAGTCGAACGGCGATGCCACCGCCAGGTCGACGTAGCCGAGTCCGGGCACCGAGGTCTCCTCACCGTCGACCTCGACGGTGACCGGTCCCGGCTCGAGCCGGCGGTCGAGCCCGAGCCGTCCCGTGAACGCGGCGAAGCGTTCACCGGCCCCGAGCGTCGCGGAGGTCAGGACTGCGGGGGTGCTCGCGAACAGTCGGGCGGCCAGCGCCTTCGAGACGTCGACGGGAGCGAGGTGCAGCGTCTGGCGCTCGGCCCAGACGACCTCGTCGGCGTCGGGGCTGCGCAGGCGCCGCAGCGCCGCGAGTCGGGTGCCGGCCAGCTGGGTGGCCTGGGCACCGGCGGTCGGGTCACCCGCCGGGTCGATCGAGGGGATTGCGGCGGCCAGGCGCTCGGCCGCGGCCACCAGCGCGTCGCCGATGGCCCCTTCGCGGGGATCGAGGCGGCCATCCGCCCGCTCGAGCGCAGAGTCGAGCGCATCGGCCGCGGCGGCGAGCGGGTCGGCGTCACCACGACTCACGCCGACGCTCGTCAGGCGACCCGCGAGCAGGCGGAGCCCCATCGGGGTCACCTCGATGCCGAACGCGTTGGTCGCGACGTCGGCCAGTCCGTGTGCCTCGTCGAACACGACGAGGTCGTGCTCGGGGAGGACCGCGCCGCCGGAGTCGAGATGGATGCAATAGAGGGCGTGGTTGACGACCAGGACATCGGCCGACGCGGCCCGCGCGCGGGCGCGCTCGGCGAAGCAGGTCTCGCCGTCGCTGCACTTGCCCGCGCCGGGACACTCGTTCGGCGCGCAGCTCGCCGCCCGGCGCGAGGTGTCGGCGATGTCGACCTCGGCGAAGTCACCCGTCGTCGAGCTCGCGGCGAAGCGCACGACGCGCTCGAGGTCCCGGGCGAGCGTCGGGCCCGGGCGCTCGTCGAGGAGCGGCCGACCTTCGCGTGCGCGAGCGAGCTTGGCCACGCAGACGTACTGTGAGCGTCCCTTCAGGAGCGCGGCGGTGAAGTCGACACCACCGTGCTCGCGGAGGTGCGGCAGGTCCTTGTGCCAGAGCTGGTCCTGGAGGGTGAGCGTCGCGGTCGCGACCACCACGCGGGCCCCGGACGCGACCGCCGGCGCGAGGTAGGCGAGGCTCTTGCCCGATCCGGTCGGGGCCTCGGCGACGAGATGGTGTCCGGAGCCGATCGCGTCGGCGACCGCGGCCGCGAGCTGGCGCTGGCCCGGACGGTCGTCACCGTCCAGCGCGCGCACCGCCCGGTCGAGGACCGGCTCCCATTCCGCCATGCCCCGACTGTGGCACCGATCGCGTTGCGCCGCGCGGTTCTGTCGGGCGCGGTCAGTGGGAGTCGCCGTCGCCGTTCTGGTCGCCGCCGGTCTGGGAGGCCTGATCGCGCGCCACCTGGTCCATCTTCGGCTTCCAGACCGCCTTGGCACCGGTGTGGCCGATGCGCTGGATCCAGTACACCGAGATGCCGGCGAAGACCACGCTGGCGGCGAGCGTCCCGACGAGGAGGGGGCTGCGCATCGACACCGGGCCGTGCTCGCGCCGGCGTCGCTCGATGACGAGGAACGCGATGAGCGCGATGAAGCAGAGGAGCAGCCATGGGCGGATGTTCTCCGCGATCGCCACGTGCGCCTTGACGAGTGCCGTGTCGGAGTCGAGGGTGTGGCGCAGGGTCTGGCCGCTCGAGATGGCGAGCTGGGTGAAGATGCCGCTGACGCCGAGGATCGCCACGGTCGCCCACCCGAAGCGCCGGCGGAACGGCTCCCACCAGAGGCCCAGGATCATGAGCGCGGCGAGTGGGATGAGCACGATCGGGGCGTGCACCAGCAACGGGTGCGCGGGCAGGCCGAAGAGGTTCGTGATGTCCATGCGGGCACGGTAGGGAGCCAGCGGCGTGGTCACCGCGGTGGGACGGGCAAAGGCTTGGTCAAGTGGGGTTCGGGGCCTCAGCCCACCCTCAGGGAGTCCTCTGGACCGCTCCTGACCTGCGCCCGATGCGGGCCTGACCCGGTCCGAATCGCCACCAAACCCGGACAAACCCTCGGCGCCAGGGCAGGCCGATGGCAAAAGACCCCGGAAATCCGCCATTTCCGTCGGTCGTCATGCCAATCTGAGCGCCGTTGAACACCGCCAACTGGAGGAGTAGGCAGTTGAACCGCAGAGAACTGGTCGCCGCGCTCGCAGAGAGCACCGGAACCGAGAAGAAGGCTGCCGATGCCTTTCTCTCGGCGTTCACGGACGTCGTGACCGACACGGTCGCAAAGGGGGAACCGGTCGCCATCTCCGGCTTCTGCAAGTTTGCCCGCGTCGAGCGTGCCGCCCGCATGGGTCGGAACCCGGCGACGGGGGAGGCCATCAAGATCGCGGCATCGAAGAAGGCTCGGATCACGCCCTTGAAGGCATTCAAGGACGCGGTGCTCGCCGGGAAGTAGCTCGACCGCACCATGTGAGATCGGACGCCGAGGGGGAGGCATCACGCCTCCCCCTCGGCGCGTCCGTAGGATCCGGCGCGTGGGACTGCTCGCGGGCCAGAAGGTCGTCATCACCGGTGGCGCGTCGGGGATCGGTGCCGCGACCGCCACCAGGATCCGCGAGGAGGGCGGCGAGGTCGCGATCGTCGATCTCGACGGCGACGGCGGCCGGGCCGTCGCGGATTCGGTCGGCGGGGTGGCGCTGGTCGCCGACGTCGGAGACCCCGACTCGTGCCGGAGCGCGATCGAGGCGGCCGCCCGCGCGCTGGGCGGCATCACCGCGCTCTTCAACAACGCCGGCATCGGGGCGGCGCGTCCGCTCCACGAGTACTCGGACCGGCAGTGGTCCAAGCTGGTCGACGTCAACCTGGCCGGCACGTTCCACGGCATCCGGGCGGCGGTACCGCTGCTCGCGGAGTCGGGCGGGTCCATCGTGAACCACGCCTCCGTCTCGGGGATCCGCCCCACCCGGTTCGAGGGTCCCTACTCCGCGGCCAAGGCCGGGGTGATCTCGCTCACGATGGACGCGGCGCTCGAGTACGCACCGGCGATCCGGGTCAACTGCGTCTCGCCCGGTCTGGTGCACACGCCTCTCACCGCGTCGGTGCTCGCGGACCCCGATCTGCCGCGCCGCCGTCGAGCGCGCGACACCGCTCGGCCGCGTGGGTGACGCCGTCGACGTCGCCAACGCCGTCGTCTTCCTGATGTCGCCGCTCGCCGCCTACGTCACCGGTCACAACCTCGTCGTGGACGGCGGATCCGTGCTGCCCAACGCGCAGGCCGACGCGATCCTCGCCCAGTTCGGGATCTAGTGGAGACGCGCCGGCTCGGCCCGCTCGGCCCCGTGAGCTGTCTGACCCTGGGCGGTGGCGGGCTCGGGCAGGTCTGGGGGGTCACGACGCGCGAGGAGGCCGTCGCGACCCACGCGGGCCGCGGTCGACGCCGGGATCACCCTGCTCGACGTCGCCCCCGGGTACGGGCGGGGCGAAGCCGAGCAGGTGGTGGGCGAGGCATTCGCCGGCCGGCTGCCGGCGGGTGTCCGGGTCGGGACCAAGGTGATGGTCGGCGATCCGGTCACGGGGACGATCCGCGAGCGGATCGAACGCTCACTGGCGCGGTCCCTGGCGTCGATGCACCTCGCACGCGTCGACGTCCTGTACCTGCACTCCAACGTGGTGCCCGACGGGTACCGGCAGCCCCGCTTCCCGGACACCGCGGCGAAGCTCGCCACGCCCTGGACGCGGTTCGTGGAGGAGGTACGCCCCGCGTTCGCAGCGCTCGTCGCCGACGGCCGGATCGGCGCCTGGGGCATCACCGGCATCGGTTTGCCGCGCACCGTCCTGGCCGCGATCGCCGACGATCCCGCACCCGCCGTCGTCCAGTGCGTGACGAACCTGCTCGACTCCGCCGGTGCGATCTACGTGCACGACGAGCGGTACGCCCCCCGTGAGATCGTCGCCGCCGCGGCCGCGAGGGAGTGTGGTGTGCTCGGGATCCGGGCGGTCCAGGCCGGCGCGCTGACCGACGCGCTGGATCGCGATCTGCCGGCCGACGACCCCGACCGGCGCGACTACGACCGAGCGGCGCCGTTCCGTGCGCTCGCCGCCGAGCTGGGGCAGCGACCGGCGGTGCTCGCGCACCGGTACGCGCTCGCGATGCGCGGCGTCGACTCGGTCGTGCTCGGGGTGAAGAACCGCACCGAGCTGGCCGAGTGCGTCGCCGCCGCGGAGGCCGGACCGCTCGATGCTGCGCTCGTCGCCCGCATCGACGCGACCGTCGCGACCGTCACGTGAGTCGGGCGGAGGAGTGAGCCGGTACGGTGCGGCGATGCTGACCGACCAACGGATCGTCGTCACCGGGCCGACCGGCCAGGTCGCCCTGCCCGTCACGCTGGCCCTGGCCGAGCACAACGAGGTCATCGGTCTCGCGCGCTTCCGCGATCCGCAGGCGCGCGCCCGGCTCGAGGCCGCGGGCGTCACCTGCATCGAGACGAATCTCGCCACCGGCGACTTCGCCGCCATTCCCACCGAGCTCGACTACCTGCTCAACCTGGCCGTGGTGAAGAGCAACCGGTGGGACGTGGACCTCGCGGCCAACGCCGAGGCCGTCGGTCTCCTCATGGCGCACTGCCGGGCCGCCAAGGCGGTGCTGCACTGCTCGTCGACCGGCGTGTACCAGCCGGCCGGTCTCCATCCGCTGGCCGAGACCGACGCGCTGGGCGACAACCACCGGGTGATCATGGAGACGTACTCCATCGCCAAGATCGCGGCGGAGATCGTGGTCCGCACCGAGGCCCGCCAGCTCGGGCTGCCCACGACGATCGCCCGCCTCAACGTCCCCTACGGCGACAACGGCGGCTGGCCCGCGTTCCACCTCGCGATGATCGAGGCCGGCCGACCCGTGCCGGTGCACCCGGACCGTCCGAACCGGTTCAACCCGATCCACGAGGACGACATCATCCGCATGATCCCTGGCCTCCTCGACGCGGCGAGCGTGCCCGCGACGATCGTGAACTGGGGTGGTGTCGAAACCGCGGACCTCGAGGAGTGGTGTACCTACCTCGGCGGGTTGGTCGGGAAGGACGCGACGTTCGTGGAGACCGACGCGACCATCGGAGGTGTCACGATCGACACCACGAAGATGGTCGAGCTGGTCGGGCCCACCGAGGTCGCCTGGCGCGACGGCCTCGCCCGGATGGTCGCGGCCCACTCGGCGTGAGCGGGCTGCCGTTCACGGCGCGCGCATCCAGCCCGGGTTGGTCGGGAGCTCGCTGAACCCGGCCGGTCGCGTGTCCCGGTACTCGTCGACGACCGGTGCGAGCTCGGCCGGCGTGGCGCCGTGGAGGATGACGCTGTCGGCCCCGGCGTCGAACTGGTCACGGACGCGGGCCACGCAGGTCGCGGGGGAGCCGACGGCCGCGGCCGCCAACCATTCGTCGGGGAGGAGACCCGCGATGTGCTCGAGCTGCTCGAGCGTGGCGAGCTGGTCGATCGCACCCGGCACGGAGCCGACGACGTCGTCGGCGCGAAAGCGCGTGAGCACCTCGGGATCCCAGTCGTTCACCCGTACGAGCAGTTCGCCGTAGCCCTGGAGGTAGGTGCCGAGCCGGCCGACGGTCTTGCGGAGCTGCGCCTCCGCCGGGAGGTGGTCCCCGACGGTGGCGAGCACGCTCCAGACGCGCACCGACGCCGGGTCCCGTCCGGCGCGCTCGGCACCACGCCGGACGGCGGCGACGCTCCGGGCGAGCGTCTCGTCGGTGAAGTAGGTGTGGAGCACGACCCCGTCCATGTACGTCCCCGCACGCTCGAGGGTCTGCTCGGCCAGTGCGCACAGCATCACCGGGATGTCCTCGGCGAAGCGCGCGTCCTGATGGAGCACGCCGTAGGAGCCGGCGGCGCCGTCGTGGCCCATCACGACCTCGCCGTGCCAGAGCCGGCGGTACAGACCGACCGAGTCCTCGATCTGCGCGTTCGTGATGCGCGGCAGGTTGATGACGTCGAACAGGAAGTCGAAGCCCCGACCGAGACCGAGCGAGAAGCGACCACCGGTGAGGCGGTGCATCGTCGTGGCCATCGTGGCGGTCGCGAGCGGATGGCGGGTGTTGTGGTTGGTCGCCGCGGTCGCGACGCCGAGCCGCTCGGTGACGGCACCGACCGCACCGCAGAGCACGCCCGCGTCCTTGACGTTGAACCGTTCCGAGACGAACGCGGCTCCGAGCCCGAGCTCCTCGCCGGCACGAGCTTCGGTGATCGCGTCGGCGGGCGTGTCCGTGTGGCCGGGGAGCACGTAGAAGCCGAGCTCGGGGAGCGTCGGTTCCGATCCTGCGGGCGGGTCGCTCATCACGCCACGGCTAGGACTCGAACGGGTCGCGCTCGTAGCGCCAGCCGCCGTCGGCCATGAGGAGGCGGTGACGCGGGCCGGTCGCGGCGGCGTCGCTCGACTCGTAGCCCGCGTCGCCGGCCCAGAGCGTCACGAGACCGGCGTCGGTCATGGCGATCCGGGTGACGAAGACGTCGGGCTCCCGACCGGCCGCGGCGGCGAGCGTCTCGGCCACCGATGCCGTGCGCGCCAACGTGTGGAGGGTCACGAACGTCGGTGGCGCGAGCTCGATCTTCCCTTCGTCGCGTTGGGCCAGTGCGCCGGTGGGCGAGACCCACATGTGGTCGTGGATCTCGCCCTCGTCGATCGTCACTGCACCGTCGGGAGCCGGCGCGACGAAGAACCAGGTGGCGAACCGCTTCGGGGTTCGCGACGGGGGTGTCCAGTGGGAGAGGGGGACCAGTTGGTCCCGTGCGACCGCGAGGTTCGACTCCTCCATCGCTTCGCGGACCGCGGCGCGTCGTGCCGCGTCGAGGTCGTCGATCGCGCCCGCACGATCCTCGGCGTCGACGCGACCGCCGGGGAACACCCACATGCCGCCGAACGCGAGCTTCGAGTTGCGGCGCAGCATCAGGGTCTCGAGCCCGTCGCCGCCGTCGCGCAGGAGGATGACGGTGGCCGCGGGGATCGCCGGGTTCTCGCCTTCGGGCGTCCCCGAGCGCATCCAGGTCTTGAACCGGTCACCGTCCTCGGTCACGGCGTCGACCCTACGTGATCTTCACAGGCTGCTCACAGGACGCACACGGCGGGCCGCGGACCACGGCGTAGGGTCACCCGATGCCCGAAACGCCCGTTGCGATCCGCGACCTCTCCAAGCACTTCGGCTCGGTGCTCGCGGTGGACCATCTGGACTTCGAGGTCGGGGCCGGGCAGGTCTGCGGACTGCTCGGTCCCAATGGCGCGGGCAAGACCACGGCGCTGCGGATGCTCGTCGGGCTCGTGCACCCGAGCGGCGGCGAGACGCGACTCTTCGGCCGCCGGGTGAAGGCGGGGAGTCCCGACCTGCGCCGCGTCGGCACCATGATCGAGCACGCCTCGTTCGTTCCGTATCTCTCGGGCCTGGCGAACCTCCGGCTCTACTGGGAGGCGGGCGGCGACCGTTTCGCCGACGCGGACCTCGCCGGTGCGCTGGCGGTCGCGGGGTTGGGCGATGCGATCGACCGCAAGGTCAAGACCTACTCGCAGGGCATGCGCCAGCGCCTCGGAATCGCCCGCGCGCTCCTCGGGCGACCCGAGCTCCTGGTGTTCGACGAGCCCACCAACGGCCTGGACCCCCAGGAGATCCGCGCGGTGCGCGAGCTGCTGCGGCGGGTCGGCGAGGAGGGCCGCACGGTGCTGCTGTCGAGCCACATCCTCTCCGAGATCGAGCAGATCTGCACCCACGCGGTCGTCATGGACCGCGGTCGGCTGGTCGCCACGGGCACGGTCGCCGAGCTGATCGCGGCAGGGTCCTCGGCGTACGTCGAGGTCGACGACACGCCCGCGGCCCGGGAGGTCCTGGCGCGTCTTCCGGGTGTCGCCGAGGTCGCCGACGAGTCGCCCGGGCTCGTCGTCACCCTCGGCGGCGCGAGCCGACCCGAGCTGGTCGCCGCGCTGGTCGGCGCGGGGATCGGGGTGCAGACCGTCACTTCGCGTCACGCGCTCGAGGAGGCGTTCCTCGGCCTCGTCGGCGAGGAGACCGAGCGCCACATCGGGAAGGGCGCGTGATGCTGCGACTCCTGCGCAGCGAGATGGCCAAGCAACTCCGCCGACCGCGGACGTGGATCGCGATCGCGTTCGTGGTCGCCGTGCCGATCATCATCACCATCGCGCTCAAGACCAACCCGCCGGACCTGCGCGCACCGCGCGGCGGAGGCGGCGACGGCGGACCGGAGTTCTTCCGGCTCGCGCCGCTCAGCGGCATGATCGTCCCCGCGGCGGCGCTCCGGGTCATGAGCAACTTCTTCCTGGTCGTGATCTTCTGCGCGTTCGCCGGCGACGCGATCGCGAGCGAGAGCGGATGGGGGAACCTGCGGTTCCTGCTGACCCGCCCCATCCCGCGGGGCCGCTTGCTCGCCGCCAAGCTCGTGAGCGCCGCGCTGTTGGCCGCGCTGGTGACGATCTTGGTGTCGCTCTCGGGTCTGCTCGCCGGTGGGATCGCCTTCGGGTTCAAGGGCCTCGACGTCCCCCTCGTCGGGGTCCACCAGTCCGTCGGCCAGCTGCTGGGTCACCTCGCGGTGGCGACTGCGCTCGCGGGATGGGGCATCGCCGCGATCGCGGCGTTCGCCTTCATGCTCTCGACGATGACCGACAACGCGGCCGGGGCGATCTTCGGCGCGGTCGGCTTCTACATCGTGACGTCGATCCTCGGGGCGATCGACTCGATCGGACCGATCCGCTACGGCTTCCCCACCTACTACGGCGGCGCCTGGTCGAATCTCTTCCTTCACGGCCGCTTCACCGGTGACATGTGGCGCGACCTGCTCCTACAGATTCCCTACGTCATCGTCTTCGTCGGCGTTGCTCTCTGGTGGTTCCGCCGCAAGGACATCACGTCCTGATGCGCGTCGCCGCAGCCGCGGCGACGGTCCTCGGCTGCGGGCCCTGTCCGCCGGCGACCATGTCGTCCGGGGGCCCCGCAGCGAGGTGGTTGTCTGCTCAACCGACGTGATGCTGCAGTCCGACGAGGAGCGTGTCAACCCCCGGAGCCGCAACCCTCGATTGGTACCATCCGCCGGTGTCCGGGCCTGCCGCACGACGGGGAGGACCCGGTCCCGGATCGACGGGCGGTGCGTGCAGCCGCGGCCGTCGTCCTGCTGGCGCTCGCGGTGCCCTTCGTCGTCCTCCTCGTCCGCGCGCGGCTCACGCTCGACGTCAGCTCCGCGGGTGACGTCGGGCTGACCGAGCTCGCCGTGCGCCACGTCGGCAGCGCGGCCACCCCGCTCGTCGGACCCTATTCACGTTTCCACTGGCACCACCCGGGACCGGCGCTCTTCTATGCGCTGGCCGGGCCGTACCGTCTTCTCGGGAGCGACGGGTCGTCGCTGCTCGCGGGCGCGGTGCTCCTCAACCTCCTCGCCGTGCTCGGTGTCGCGGTGCTGCTGTGGAGGCGCGGTCGGTTGATGGGCCTGCTGGCCGGTTCGCTCGTCGTCCTCATCCTGGCGCACGCGTTGGGCGACGTCCTGTTCTCGCCGTGGAACCCATGGCTCGTGCCGCTCCCGATGCTCTTCTTCGTGGTCGCGGTGTGGTCGGTCTGGTGCGGCGACCTCTGGGTGCTGCCCTTCGTGGTGGGCGTGGGGACCGCGTTGGTGCAGACCCATGTGGGGACGGTGCCGGTCGTCGTGGTCGGCACGGTGCTGGCGGTGATCGCCGCGGTTCGGGCCCGCCGGCGAGCAGTCCGGTGGCGACGGCTCGTCACGGTCTCGACCGCGATCGCGGTCGTGCCCTGGTTGCCACCGCTCCTCGACGCGGCGCGCCACGACGGCGGCAACCTCCGCGCGCTGGTCCGCTATTGGAGCACGGCCCACACGGCCACCGTGGGCTGGACGCGGGCCGGGCGCATCGTCGCCGAGCAGCTCGCGGTCCCCGCGCCCTGGTCGGGTGGCCACGAGGCCCACGCCGCCTTCACGGCATCGATCGCGCCGTCGTGGCACGTTCCCTGGGTCGCGGTGCTGGTGGTCGGAGCCGTGCTGGTGGCCCGGCGCCGGGGCGATGCGCCTGCGGTCGCGCTGGGCGTCGGGGCGCTCGTGCTCGCGCTGACCGCGTGGATCGCCACGGCCCAGATCAGGGGTGAGCCGTTCGACTACCTGGTGCGCTGGACCTGGCTGGTGGGGGCGTGCTCCTGGCTCGCGATCGTGTGGACGGCAGTGGGGTGGTTCCGCGACACGACACCGCGGCTCCGGCTCGCCGTCACGATCGTGACCGGCGCGGTGGTCGTCGCCATGAGTGTCGTCGTGACGGTCGACGCGAGCCGTGCCCGGACCACGTTCCGCACGGACGAGCACGCGCTGCAGGCACTCGAGGGCCGACTGGTGCAGACCGCCCGGTCGCTCCCGGAACCGGTGCTCGTCGAGAACACCCCGGACCTCCGATCCGGCGGTCTTGCCTTCTCCGTCCTCACGCGCCTCGACCAGGCGGGCATCGACGCGCGCCTCGGAACCGAGGATGCCTGGATCGTGGGCGATGGGGAGGTCGTCGCGCGCTCCGCCGCCGGGTCCCGACTGATCGCGTCGTTCGGCGACGGCGTCGGCCGGCTCGAGCGCGACCCTCGCTATCGCGTGATCGCGTCGTTCGACATGCTCACGCCGGCGGAACGGGCGGATCTCGATCGGATCAGCCGCCGTATCCCGTCGATCGACCGGGTTGCCGCATGGGGTCGGACGCATCCGCGGCTCTGGCGCCGGTACCAGGACCTGGCCGATCGGGCTGATCGTGGCGCGATCTTCCTGGCGCGTCGGTCGGCGTGAACGGGCGTGACCGGCTCGTGGGCGAGCCGCGGCTGGCCAGGACCGGTCCGATCGCGGCGGCGGCGAGCAGGCAGGTCGCGACGTCGATCGGTAGCCGCAAGCGCGGCACGCCGTAGAACAGCGCCGCAGTGGCGACCGATGTCACGACACACGCGACGAACGGCGTCAAGCTCACGCCGCGCCGGTGCAGCCGCACCGCCCCCGCACCGGCGAACGGGAGGAGGACCCAGAACGCGAGGTACCCGGCCCAGGACGCGAGGTGGGGTCGTCCCTCGGCGCCCGTCGCCGCGACCTCGGCGGCCGGGCCCCACCAGCCCAGCATTCGTCCCTCGCGCGCGAAGACCACGAGCGGGAGTCGGCCGAGATGGCGGCGGGCATACCGCAGGCCAGCCGAGGTGCTTCTCGATGCGTTGACCGATGCGTCGTCGGTGGCGCGGTCGCACGCGGATCCGCACGTTGGATCCCAGGCGCCGATCTCGTCGCCGAAATACGTCGCGGGACAGTTCGCACCCACGAGCGTCGCGCCGGTGTTGTTGGACAGCAGCACGACGTTGTCGAAGCGGGTCGCGTTCCACGCGGCCCAGGGTGCGACGACGAGGAGCGCGACCAGCGCGGCCGCGGCGACGAGTGCGATGCGACGCGCGCCGCTCAAGCCCCGTGCACCGATCAGGATCGGAACGATCATGACCGGGAAGAACCAGCCGAGCTCCGGGCGTGTGAGCATGGCGAGACCCAGCACGGCGCCGGCGAGGATCGCGCTCGCCCGCGTCGGTCGGTCTCGGAGGCGGTATCCGACACCCACGAGGAGGACGACGAACAGAGCGCACAGCGACTCGCTCATCACCAGCGTGTCGTTGATCCAGAGGTTGGGGTTCAACGCCGCGATGCCGGCTGCGACCAGCCCGACCCCGTCGCCGACCCGGTCTCCGCCGAGTCGCCGACCGAGTCGCCGACCGAGCACCCCGATCAGCGCGACGGTCCCCGTGCCGACGAGCACCATCGTGAGGCGCTGGGCCAGGGTCGATCCGAAGATCCACGACGCGGGGGTCAACACGAGGACGGTGAGCGGAGGATGATCCGCGGCCGGCAACCCCGTGAACGGCTTCACGAACCACAGGCCGGCGGCCATCGTGTTGGCGACGCCGCTGTAGTAGAACGCGTCGCCCTGGTCGGCGAGCGACGCCGGCGCCCAGCCCTTCGTGAGCAGCGTGGCCCCGACGCGGAGCGCGAGCGCGCCGAGGGTGATCAGCGTGAGTCGACGCCGGAACGACCGGTCGATGTTCACCGCGGCGCGTGGCGAATGGAAGGACGCGCGCGGTCAGACGTGGGTGATGACGGAGCGGATGACCTCGCCCGCCTGCATCGCGCGGAAGGCGTCGTTCACGTCGTCGAGGCCGATCTGCGCGGAGACCATCGAGCCCAGGTCCAGGCGGCCGGTCTCGACCAGATCGACGAAGCGCTGGAAGTCGGCACGCACCTGCGCGGAGCCGTAGACGCAGCCGAGCAGCTTCTTCTCGCCGTAGAACAGCTCGAACCCGGGAAGCGTCACCTGCGAATCCCACTTGGGCATGCCCACCACGACGGCGGTGCCGCCCCGGCGGGCCATCGCGTACGCCTGGGTGATGGTCTCGGGGAGGCCGATCACCTCGAACGCGTAGTCGGCACCGATCCCGCCCGTGAGCTCCATGACCTGCGCCACGGCGTCGCCCGCACCCGGGTCGACGAGGTCGGTCGCTCCGAAGGATTCCGCCGTCTTGCGCTTCAACTCGACGGGGTCGACCGCGATGATCCGACCCGCTCCCACGATGCGCGCCCCCTGGATCACGGCCTGGCCGACACCACCGCAGCCGATCACCGCGACCGTCGAGCCGGGCACGATCCGCGCGGTGTTGAGTGCGGCGCCGACGCCGGTGGTGACCCCGCAGCCGATCAGCGCGAGCTGCGTGTCGGGGAGGTCGGTGTCGATCTTCACCACGTTGGCCTGGTTGCACGTCATCTGGTCGGCGAAGGTGCCGAGCCCGGTCATGCTGATGGCGACGCTGCCATCGGCACGCGTGGCCTTCGG
Source organism: uncultured Acidimicrobiia bacterium (assembly GCA_963752335.1). Classification (GTDB taxonomy): domain Bacteria; phylum Actinomycetota; class Acidimicrobiia; order IMCC26256; family JAENVU01; genus JAENVU01. Next base: position 561,936 of record CAVVXW010000004.1, read on the forward strand.
GGTCACGAAGACCTCGGTGCCCATCGCGCAGAGGTTGGTCTGGCCGTGGAGGCACCAGAAGCAGTTGCCGCACGCGGGAACGAACGACGCGATGACGTGGTCGCCCACCGCGACGCGGGCCACCTCGGCGCCGACCCATTCGACGACGCCCGCGCCCTCGTGGCCGAGGATGCACGGAGACGGGGTCGGGAGGGTGCCGTTCGCGGCGGAGACGTCGGAGTGGCACACCCCGCTGGCGCCGATGCGCACCACGACGTCGCTCGGTCCCGGGTCGAGCGGGGTGACGTCCTCGACGGAGAGCTCGAGCGTTCCGGTGAACATGGCAGCGCGCATGGCGGTTCCCCCTGATTCGTGCGGTTGGCGTCCGGCGCGGACGCTATCGGCTGACCGGCGGGTGGGTCCTGCGAGCGTCGAGGTAGGCCTTCACCATCACGGCGAACTCCTCGACGTTGTAGATGTCCTCCTCGTAGGACCACTGGTTGTTCCCGGCGTAGTCGAGCCGGGACCAGTTGATCGCCTGGTAGACCTCGCCGTCGCCGAGGTCCTGCATGCGGTTCCAGACCGCGGCGATCACCCAGCCCCGCTCCTCGTCCACGATCCACCAGTCGACCGGGAAGTCCGTCATCTCGTTGTTGGGGAACTCGTTCATCGTGGTCTGGATCCACGCGCGGATCGCCTCCCGACCCTCGAACCGACCGTAGAGGTGCTCGTGGTAGACGGCGTGCTCGGTGAACAGGTCCGCCCATTCGTCCCACCGCTGCCCGCCGTTCCCACATCGCTTCGCCGTCTCGCGGTAGTGCGCGTAGGCGGTCTCGATCTCGTCCCGCGTGTACTTCCCCACGGCGGTGAACCTGAGGTCGCGTGCCGGGACGGTCGAGCGACGCCAGAATGTGCCGATGCGAGCGTGGCGGGTGCACGAGCTGGGAGAGCCCGAGGCGGTGCTGGTCCTCGACGACGTCGAACCGCCGGCACCGGGGCCCGGCGAGGTGGTGGTCGAGGTGGCCGCCGCCTCGCTGAACTTCCCCGACGTCCTGATGTGCCGCGGCGAGTACCAGGTCAAGCCGCCGCTGCCGTTCACCCCCGGCGCCGAGGTCGCGGGGACGGTCGTCGAGCTCGGGGAGGACGCGGATCCCGCGTTGCTCGGTCGTCGGGTCATCGCCATCCCGACGTTCGGCCACGGCGGCTTCACCGAACGGACGCTCGCGCCGACGGCGATGGTGTTCCCGATCCCGGACTCGCTCGGGGACGTCGCGGCCTCCGCGCTCCACGTCACGTACCAGACGGGTCACGTGGCGCTGCACCGGCGGGCGAGGCTGGTGGAGGGCGAGACGCTGCTCGTCCATGCCGGTGCCGGGGGCGTCGGATCCGCGGCGATCCAGCTCGGGCTGGCGGCCGGCGCCCGCGTGGTGGCGACCGCGGGCGGCCCCGAGAAGGTGCAGGTGTGTCGGAACCTCGGCGCCGAGCTGGTGATCGACTACCGCGCCGGGGACTTCGTCGATGCGGTCAAGGAGCTCACCGGCGGTCGGGGCGCCGACGTGATCTACGACCCGGTGGGCGGGGACACGTTCGACCGGTCCACGAAATGCATCGCGTTCGAGGGGCGCATCCTCGTGATCGGCTTCACCGGGGGGCGGTTCGCCGAGGCGCGCACCAACCACGTCCTCATCAAGAACTACTCGGTCGTCGGGGTGCACTGGGGGCTCTACAACGTGCTCCAGCCCGAGTTCGTGCACGAGACCCATGCCGAGCTCATGCGCCTCCACGCCGGCGGTGCAATCGCACCGCTCGTCTCCCGGGAGCTCCCGATGACCGAGGTGCCGCCGGCCCTCGCGAGCCTCGCGACCCGCGGCACCTGGGGCAAGCTCGTCGCGAGCTGGTGACCGGCCCCGGGGGTGAATCGTTCGCCGGGGCCGGAGTCGATCGGGCACACTCGCGGGCCCTATGGCCGAGCCGCTCAGCTTCCGACTCCTGCCCGAGCCCGACGTCCACGACGTGCTGCAACGCACGCTGGAGCGGGTGAACAAGGCGTGCAACGCGGCCGGACGCGCATCCTCGAGGGCAGGGTCACGGGCAAGGCGGATCGCCGGGCGATCGTCAAGGAGGAGATGGACCGCTTCAAGCTCCCGGCGTCGCTCTCGGCCGCGGCGACCGACCGCGTGGTGCTCAGCCTGACCAAGCAGAAGTTCGGGACCTACCAGTCGCTCGTGCTCGCGCCGTCGGCCGTCAAGTGGCCCGACGTCGGACCGCGTGAGCCTGCCGACCGCGAGCGGCAAGCGGACGGTGCGCGTGTACGTCGAGCCGGGCCGGGGCAACCTGCGCCCGCCGCTCGAGGGCAAAGCCGCCGCGCTCGTGTTCCGCAACGGCGAGTTCGAGCTCGTCGACGCCTCGGCACCGCCCGCCGAGCCGACGTCGGTGCTCCCCTGGGACCGCGATTGACCCGCAGCCGCGCCGATGACCCGCATGCTGCTCGTCCGGCACGGCCAGTCGACCTGGAACGCCGACGGCCGGTGGCAGGGGCGCGCCGACCCGCCGCTGTCGGACCTCGGCCGGCGTCAGGCCGAGGTTGCCGCCGAGACGGTCGCCGGTCTCGGCATCACCCGCGTCTGTACGTCGCCACTCCGTCGCGCGCACGAGACCGCGACGGTCCTGGCCGCGTTCCTCGGGCTGGCCGTGCACGCCGACGACCGGCTCATGGAGCGTGACGCCGGCGAGTGGCAGGGGAGGACCCGTACCGAGATCGAGACGGGATGGCCCGGCTATCTCGCCGACGGTCGCCGCCCCGACGGCTTCGAGTCCGATGCCGTGTTGCACGACCGCGCGCTGGCGGTGGTCCACGAGATCGCCGCCATGGCCCACGAGCCGGTGATCGTGGTGAGCCACGGCGGGCTGATCCGGGTCGTCGAGCGGGCGCTCGGCTCCGAGCCCCATTCCGTGCCCAACCTCGGAGGGCTCGAGATCGAACGGGTGCCGGAGGGGCTGGAGCTGGTCCGACGCAGGGTGTTGATCGATTCCGGCGCCGTGACCGTCACCGCGCCGCCCGAGGTCTGACGTCACGTCGCGGGCGCACCCACGCGTGCATCCGCTCGGGCGCCGTGTCAGGGTGGGTCCGTGGCGGCACCGTTCCGCTTCGACCGCAGTTGGAGCTTCCCGATCGCACCGGACGCCTTCTGGCGCGTCCTCGAACGTACCGACGCGTACCCACACTGGTGGTCGTGGTTGGCCGCGTTCGACGCCGACGGCCTACGCGCCGGCTCCACCGCCGACTGCACCATCCGGTCGCCGCTGCCCTATGCACTGCACTGTCGGATCCACGTCGACGAGCTGGTGCCACCCGGGGTGGCCGGGGTCGGGGTCGCGCCGGGTCGGGGTCTCGTGGCCACGACGATCGACGGTGATCTGCGCGGTCCGGCCCGGCTGGAGGTCGAGGGCGACGGGCAGACCTCGACGGCCCGGCTGGTGTGGTCCCTGGAGCTCGGGAGCCCGGTGCTCGGCGCGTTCGCCCGGGTGGCGCGGCCGCTCATGACCGTCGCGCACGACGTCGTGGTCGGCATGGGCGTCGAGCAGTTCCGGCGTCGGGCGCTCGTCCCCGAGGTCGGCAGCACCGGCAGCCGCTGACCCGCCCGCGGACCCCGGCGCGCCCGGAGGCGGATCTTCTAGACTCTTCGGCTCCCCGTGGTGCGGAGCCATTTGTGTCGCCATCCCGACAAGACCCCGAGATCGTCGCCGAGCAGGCCTACCTCGACGCGGTGTACGAGCGGCTGGAAGCCATGCGGTCCTCGGCGTCCTCGGTCGCCGAGGCCTACGCCGACGTGCGTCGTGGTGGGACGCACCAGGCCCGGCTCGAACGCGACATCGCCGTCGAGACCACCCAGCGCCGGCTCGCCGCGCTCGACATCGGTGAGACCCCGCTCTGCTTCGGACGACTGGATCTCGATGACGGACTGCGCTTCTACGTGGGCCGGCTGGGCGTCGACGACGCCGAGCACACCCCGCTGGTGGTCGACTGGCGCGCCCCCGTCGCCGAGCCGTTCTACCGGGCGACCGCGATCTCCCGGATGGGTGTGCTGCGCCGCCGCCACATCCTGACCAAGCGCGGTCGGGAGGTCGTCGGTCTCGACGACGAGGTGTTCGACGCCGAGGCCGCCGACGACTCGGGCCTCACCGTCATGGGTGAGGGCGCGCTGTTCGCGGCGCTCGAGCGGGAGCGCACCGGCCGGATGGGCGACATCGTGGCCACGATCCAGGCCGAGCAGGACGAGGCCGTCCGGGCCGAGCTGCCCGGCGCCCTGATCGTCTCGGGCGGCCCGGGCACCGGCAAGACCGCCGTCGCGCTCCACCGCGCTGCGTACCTGCTCTACACCTACCGCCGTCAGCTGGGGGTCAACGGGGTGCTCCTCGTCGGTCCGAGCCCGGTGTTCCTGCGCTACATCGAACAGGTCCTGCCGTCCCTCGGCGAGGACGAGGTCCAGCTCGCCACGATCACCGGGCTGAAGCCCGGCCTCGCCGCCGTCCGCACCGAGGATCCGCCGACCGCGACGGTCAAGGGCGACGTGCGGATGGCGACCGTGCTCGATCGCACGCTCGCGGACCGCCAGCGACCGCCGCGCCAGGACGTGACCCTCACCTTCGACGGCATGCGCCTGCGAATCCCGCGCCGGGACTGCCGCCGCATCGCGGAGCGGACGCGACGCAAGCGCGGTACCCACAACGAGCGGCGCCCGATCGTCGAGCGCATGGTCCTCGATCGGCTGCTCCAGCAGTACCGCGACGCGATGACGCGCACCCAGCGCGAGATGCTCGAGCTCGCGGACATTGAGGGGCACGTCGACGGCCACTACGACCCCCAGGTCGCGCGCTCGCTCGCCCGCGGGGAGGCGCCACCGCCGGAGTGGGAGCGGGAGATCCGCGGCCGCCTGCGGCGCACCCCCGAGGTCCGCGCCCTCCTCGAGCGGATGTGGCCCGTCCTGTCGGGCGCCGAGCTGGTCCACGATCTGTTCTCCTTCCGAGCCCTGATCCGTTCGGCGAGCGACGGCGTCCTCAGCCCGGCCGAGCAGACCCGCCTCGAACGGCCGCGGTCGACCTCGGTGCGCGAGGTCGACTGGACCGACGCCGACGTCGCGGTCGTCGACGAGGCGGACGCACTGTGCGGTCCGGTGGAGGCGGCGCGCCCCGGCCGGTCGCGTCGGCGCTCGGAGATGGACCGCGCCGTGGCCGATGCCGCGACCCGCACCGTGCGCGAGCTCGGGCTCGGCCAGTACATGACCGCAGCCGACCTGGCCGCCCGGTTCACCGAGCCGGGCGCGGGTGGGGAGCGGGATCCCGCAGCTGCGCATGTTCGGCCACATCCTCGTGGACGAGGCGCAGGACCTCACACCGATGCAGTGGCGAATGCTCGCCCGGCGCTGTCCCAGCGGCTCGTGCACGCTCGTGGGCGACTTCGGCCAGGCGTCCCGGCCCGGCGGGGCGTCGGGCTGGGACGACGTCCTCTCGCACCTGGTCACCAACGACGTTCCCCGCCGCGTGGACCTCACCGTCAACTACCGCACCCCGAGCGAGATCATGGAGCTCGCCAACCGCCTGCTCGTGGTCGCGGCGCCGGAGATCCCCGCCACCCGGTCGGTCCGGGCGACGGGAGACCAGCCCCGGTTCCGACGGGTCGAGGACGTCGTGGAGTCGGCGGCCGCGGCCGCTCGCGAGCTGGTCGCCCGGCGGGGGACGACCGCGGTCATCGCACCGCTCGAGCTGCACGCAGGTCTGGTCGACCGGCTGGCGGACGTCGGCGCGGTGGCGACCGGCCCGCAGGCGCTCGACGCGGCCGTCGGCATCTTCACGGCTCTCGACGCGAAGGGCCTGGAGTTCGACCACGTCGTCGTGGTCGAGCCGGCGTCGCTGGTGGAGCCTGACCGCGCCGGCCTGCGCATGCTCTACGTGACGCTCACCCGCGCCACCCAGACGCTCACGGTCGTGCACCACGACCCGCTGCCGGAAGCCCTCGCCGAGATGGCGCCCACCCACTGACGCCGGGTCTCGGCCGCGGCCCGCGGTTGCTCAGCGGGGGAGGGGCGGGACCGTCGGTCGCTCGAGCCAGGCGTGGAAGAACGTCGTGAGGGACCGGCCCGAGACCTGCTCGGCGAGGGCCACGAACTCGGCCGTGGTCGCGGTCGAGTACCGGTGGTCGTCGGTCCAGGTCGAGAGGATGCGGAAGAAGGTGTCGTCACCGACGGTGTGCCGCAACGCGTGCAGGGTGAGGGCCCCCCGTTCGTAGACGCTCGTGGAGAACGTCGCCCGGGCGCCGGGATGGAGGATGGGGCCCAGACGATCGGCGTCGGACGCGCGCAGGTCCGCCATCGTGGCGTCGAGGTCGAAGTCCGCGTGGGCGTGCGCCATCCAGAGGTACTGCGAATACTCCGCGAATCCCTCGTTGAGCCAGATGTCGGACCACTGGCGGATCCCCACCGAGTCGCCGAACCACTGGTGGGCCAGCTCGTGGGCGACGACCAGCTCGGCGTCGGCGTCGGTCCCGAGCATGTCCCGGGCGAAGAGCGCGAGCGTCTGGGTCTCCAGCGCGTACCCGAGGTCCCGATCGACGGTGACCTCGCCGTACTCCGAGAACGGGTACGGCCCGAAGACCGACGCGAAGTAATCCACCATCGCGCCCGTCGGCGCGAAGCCGCGGACGGTGCGTCGGGTCAGGGAGTCGGGGACGAAGCTCCGCAGCGGAACTCCCGCGGGACTCGCGGCGGTCGTCTCCCGCATGGGGGCGACGACGACCGTCGCGAGATAGGTCGCCATGGGGTGGCCCATCTCCCAGTGCCACGTCCGACGACCGGCGTGGACTCCGGTCGGGACGAGGTGGCCGTTGGCCGCGGCGGTGACACGGTCGGGCACGTCGACGCGTATGGAGAAGGTGGCTTTGTCGGCGGGTCGGTCGTCGCAGGGGAACCAGCTGCGCGCGCCGTCGGGCTCGCTGACGACGTACACGTTGCCGTCTCGCGTGCGGTTCCATCCGATCGACCCGCGCGCGGCGGACGTGGGCTCGGTCGGGTCGGGGAGCGCTCGCGGCACCCCGTGGTAGCGGACCTCGATCCGGAACGCCCGTCCTGCGGGCAGCGGGTGCGCCGGGCGAACGTGGAGCACGCCGTGGGCCCGGCGCACGGTCGCCGGGCGGCCGTCGACGGTCGCGCGGTCGACGGACAGACCGACGAGATCGAGGCGGATCGTGCGCAGCACGTGGGTGGCGGTCGCGTCGATGCGGGCGGTCGCGGTGATGTCGGGGTGCGCCGGCGAGTACCCGAGGCGCAGGTCGTAGTGGCCGACGTCGTACCCGGGGTCGCCGGCGGTCGTGAAGGACGCACGGGGGTGGGTCGTCGGGCTCGTCGGGCCGCCCGGGCGCGACGTCCCCGACGAGCGGGCGCTCGAGCAGGCCGTCAGCCCGAGCAGCAGGGTGAGGCCGAGCGCCCCGAGCGCCCCGAGCGGACCGCGCGCGGCGGGGCGGGCGCAGACGGACGGCCGGGCGGCGGGCATGGCGTCATCCTGGTCGACCGGTCGCGTGATCCCGCGGAACTCCCGCCGGTGACGTCGCCGCGTAGCCTGCACGCCATGACTGCAATCGAGACGGATCTGACCGCGGCCGAAGTCGCCTGGAACCTCGAGCCGCTCGTGGAGGACCAGGGCGTCGCCGGCGTCGACGACCACCTGGCCGAGGCGGCCCGCCTCGCGGGCGAGATCGAGCAGGTGCGCGGCGCGATCGCGACGCTCGACGCGGCGGGCCTCGCCGAGGTGATGGGGCTCGTCGGCGACCTCCAGGAGCACCTCGGACGCGCCGGGTCGTACGCCGGCCTGCGCTTCAGCGTCGACACGAGCGATCCCGAGCGCGGAGCGCTCATGCAGCGCGTGGAGGAGGAGTCCACCGCGATCGCGACCCGCGTCATCTTCCTCGACCTCGAATGGGCGGCCGTTCCCGACGAGCAGGCGGATGCGCTCCTCGCGGACGAGCGGCTCGCGTTCTGTGCCCACTCCCTGCGCTCGTCGCGCCGGTACCGGCCGCATCTGCTCACCGAGCCCGAGGAGAAGATCCTCGCGGAGAAGGACGTCACCGGCGCGAGCGCGTGGTCCCGGCTGTTCAGCGAGCTGACGTCCGCGATCGCGGTCGATCTCGACGGCGAGTCGGTGCCGCTCGAGCAGGGGTTGTCCCGTCTGAGCTCCCCGGACCGCACGGTGCGCGCAGCGGCCGCGGCGGCGGTGACCGACGCACTCGCACCCGGCCTGCGGACACGCGCGTTCGTGTTCAACACGCTGCTGGCCGACAAGTCGACCGACGACCGGCTCCGTTCCTATGACTCGTGGGTCGCCAGCCGGAACCTCGCCAACGAGGCGAGCGACGAGTCCGTGCAGGCCCTCGTGGAGGCCGTGGTCCACCGCTACGACATCCCGCAGCGCTGGTACGCGCTCAAGGCGCAGCTGCTCGGCGTGGATCGGCTCGCCGACTACGACCGGATGGCGAGCGTGGCCGACTCGGAGGCCGAGTTCGGGTGGGACGAGGCGCGGGGGCTGGTGATGGACGCGTATGCGTCGTTCTCACCCGAGCTGGCGTCGATCGCGGAGAAGTTCTTCGCCGAGTCCTGGATCGATGCGCCGATGCGCCCCGGGAAGCGGCCCGGCGCCTTCTGCGCGTACACCGTGCCGTCGCACCATCCGTACCTGCTCCTCAACTGGACGTCGAGCCGGCGCGATGTGCTCACGCTCGCCCACGAGATGGGCCACGGGCTCCACGCGTACCTGTCGCGCGGTCAGGGTGTGTTCCACATGAGCACGCCACTCACGCTCGCGGAGACGGCGTCGGTGTTCGGCGAGACGGTCACGTTCGGCCGCCTGCTCGAAGCGACTCCCGATCCCGATGCACGGCTCGCGCTGCTCGCCGAGAGCCTGGAGGGCCAGATCGCGACGGTGTTCCGCCAGATCGCGATGAACCGGTTCGAGGACGCGGTGCACAGACACCGGCGCGAGGTCGGCGAGCTGAGCCTCGAGGACTTCTGCGGCGCGTGGACGGACACGCAGACCGCGATGCTCGGCGACGCGGTCGAGATCACCGAGGGCTACCGCACATGGTGGTCCTACGTGCCGCATTTCATCGGCACGCCCGGGTACGTCTACGCGTACGCGTACGGGCAGCTCCTCGCGCTGTCGGTGTACCGCCGGTACGAGGAGCGGGGCGCCGAGTTCGTGCCCGCGTACCTCGAGCTGCTCGCGGCGGGCGGCTCGGCCCCGCCCGAGGAGCTCGGCAAGATCGTGGACTGCGACCTCGCCGATCCCGGCTTCTGGACCGGCGGCCTCGCGATCGTCGAGCAGCAGCTCGAAGCCGCCGAGGCGGCGGCGATCGCGACCGGTCGCGTCACGCTCCCCGCCCCGTGACCGGTCTCCTCGTGGGCCGCACCGCCGTCGTCACCGGCGGCGGCGGCGGGATCGGGCGCGCGATCGCGGAGCGGTTCGCGGCCGAGGGCGCGCGGGTCGTCGTCGCCGAGATCGACGCCGCCCGGGCGACGGAGACCGAGGCGGCGATCGTCGCAGCAGGGGGTGAGGCGAGAGCCGTGGTCGCCGACGTGACCGACCCGTCGGCCGTCGCCGCGCTGGCCGTCGACGCCGGTGAGGTCGACGTCCTCGTCAACAACGTGGGGCACTACCTCACGCGGGGGAACGACTTCCTCGAGCACGGTCCCGACGAGTGGGACGCGCTCCATGCCGTGAACCTGCGTCACGTCCTGCTGTGCACGCGCGCGTTCGTCGACGGGATGATCGAGCGCGGTCGCGGCAGCATCGTGAACCTCAGCTCGGTCGAGGGGTTCCGGGCCGTACCGAGCCGCCCCGTGTACGGCGCGTACAAGGCCGCGATCGGCGGGTTCACGCGCAGCCTCGCGGTGGACCTCGGCAACGCGGGTGTGCGCGTCAACGCCATCGCGCCGGACCTCACCGAGTCGCTCCAGGTCCGCTACTCCGAGTGGGTGCCGCCCGAGCACGCGGACCGGATCCCGGCCTGGGTGCCGGTCGGGCGCTTCGGCACCGCGGACGACATCGCCGGCGTGGCGCTGTTCCTCGCGTCGGACCTCTCGGCCTTCGTCACCGGCACCACCATTCACGCCGACGGTGGGTCCCTCGCCGCCGGCGGCTGGTTCCGCACCCCCGACGGCACCTGGACCAACCGCCCGGTGTTGTAGGCCGGTCCCCGCGTCAGGCGTTCCGCGGAACGCATCCGGCGATTCCGACGGCGGCGCGAGCTCCGACGTCGCCTGAGCATCCCGTCCGCGCCGATGCACCAGACGAGCGTTCCGCGGAACGTGTCAGTACCTGGCCATCTCGGCGCGGAACTGGTCGAGGCCCATCGAGCCGAGGTCGAGGGCGTGACGGTGCCAGTCCTTGAGGTCGAAGGCCGCACCCTTCCGGGCCTTGGCGTCCGCGCGACACTCGAGCCAGACCCGCTCGCCCACCTTGTAGGAGATCGCCTGCCCGGGGATGCCGAGGTAGCGGTCCACCTCCGAGCGCATGAACTGCTCGGGGAACATGGCCCGGTTGATCACGAACGGCAGCGCCAGCTCCGGGGTCCAGCGCTCACCCGGGTGGTAGGACTCGTCGGCCGGGATCGGCAGCTCGAGATGCATGCCGATGTCCACGATCACGCGCACCGCGCGCATCGCCTGGGCGCGCAGCATGCCCAGCTCGTAGTCGGGGTTCTCGAGGTAGCCGAGCTCGCCCATGAGCCGTTCGGCGTAGAGCGCCCAGCCCTCGCCGTGGCCGGAGGTCCACGCCAGCAGCCGCTGGAAGCGCGTGAGCTGGTCCGCGAGGTAGCGGACCTGGGCGACCTGGAGGTGATGGCCGGGGACACCCTCGTGGTAGCAGATCGACACCTCGCCCCAGAGTGGGAACCGGGTGTTGCCCATCGTCGGGTACCAGGTGCGCCCCGGACGGCTGAAGTCCTCGGACGGCCCCGTGTAGTACATCGCCGACGCGCCACCGGGAGGGGCGATCATCGCCTCGACCTGCTGCACCGGCTCCGGGATGTCGAAGTGCACGCCGTTCAGCTCGCTGATCGTGCGGTCCATGAGGTCCTGGAGCCACGCCCGCAGGTTGTCCTCGCCCTCGATCGCGCGCGCCGGGTCCGTGTCGAGGAGCTCGACCACCTCGCCGACGGAGGAGTCGGGAAGGATGCGGGCCGCGACCTGCCCGACCGCGTGCTCGATGCGAGCCAGCTCGTCCCATCCCCACTGGTAGGTCTCGTGGAGATCGAGCGTGGTGCCGTTCCACACGCGGGCCTTGGTCGCGTAGCGCTCCTCGCCGACGGGGTCGCGCTCGCCGGCGTGGGGTGAGTACTCGAGCGTGAGATAGCGGGCGAAAGCGTCCAACGCGGCGGTCGCGTGCTCGCGCGCGCTCGCGTACCACCGTCGCGAGCGAGGATCCGCCGATGCCGGACTCGTCGAGCCGGTCGGCGAGGGCATCGAAGTAGGGGCGAGTGCCCGCGCGGTCGGTGCCGGCCCACACCTCGACCTGCTGGATCGTGCCCACCACCTGACGGCGCGCGGCCACGAGTCCCTGGGCGACCCCCTCGGTGTACGCGGCCTGGAGCGTGCCGAGACATTCGGGGACCCGCGCCATGCGCGCCGCGACCGTCGCCCAGTCGGCCTCGGTCTCGGTCGGGAGCAGGTCGAACGCCTCCCGGACCTCCTGCGCGCTGGAGCCGAGCACCGCGATCGACCGCAGGTGCTCACCCATCTCGTGGAGCAGCACCGACGTCTCGAGCCGCTCCCGCATGACCCCCGCGGCGACCCGGTCGGCGTCGGAGACGATCTCGATCGCGTCCAACGCCCGGAGCGTGGCGCGGTCGTGGTCGGCACGCTCGTCGGCGGCGTCGGGGGAGAAGTCGGTCAGCTCGTCGTCGTGACCGGTGATCCCCGCGCCGGTCGCGCCGATGGGATCGAGCCGGGCATACGCCGCGACGTAGGACTCGGACAGGGCATCGATCGCGTTGGTCACTTCGGTCCCTCCTCGGTGGCGCACGCTACCGTCGACCCCGTGGCCCACCAGTTCATCTTCACCATGCGCAAGCTGTCGCGCTTCCATCCCCCGGACCGACAGGTGCTCGAGGACATCAACCTCTCGTTCTACCCCGGCGCCAAGATCGGCGTCCTCGGCGCCAACGGAGCCGGGAAGTCGAGCCTGCTGCGCATCATGGCGGGAGAGGACGACGGCTACTCGGGCGAGGCGCGCCTCACTCCCGGCTTCACCGCCGGACTCCTGCACCAGGAGCCCCAGCTCGACGCGGCCAAGGACGTCCTCGGCAACGTGATGGACGGCGTCGGCGAGACCGCCTCGCTGCTGGAGCGGTACGACGCCGTGCTCGCGGGCTGGTCCGATCCCGATGCCGACTACGACAAGCTCGGCGAGCAGCAGGCCGCGCTCGAGAAGGAGATCGAAGCGGCCGGAGCCTGGGACCTCAAGCGCACCATCGACATCGCGATGGACGCGCTCCGGCTCCCGCCCGGCGACGCCGCCGTCGACACGCTCTCCGGCGGTGAGCGCCGTCGCGTCGCGCTGTGCCGGCTGCTCCTCTCCCGGCCCGACCTGCTCCTGCTCGACGAGCCGACCAACCATCTCGACGCGGAGTCGGTCGCGTGGCTCGAGCGCTTCCTCGGCGAGTACCACGGCACCGTCGTCGCGGTCACGCACGACCGGTACTTTCTCGACAACGTCGCCGGCTGGATCCTCGAGCTCGACCGTGGCCGGGGCATCCCGTGGGAGGGGAACTACTCGTCCTGGCTCGAGCAGAAGGAGGCCCGGCTCGCGCAGGAGGAGAAGGCGGACAAGGCGCGCCAGCGGACCCTCGCCCGCGAGCTGGAGTGGATCCGACTCGCGCCGCGTGCCCGCCAGGCCAAGGGCAAGGCCCGCATCAACGCCTACGAGGCGCTCGTCGCGGAGGCCGAGGCGGCGGAGGGTCGCGCCGACCAGCTCGTGATCTCGATCCCGCCCGGGCCGCGCCTCGGCGACGTCGTCATCGAGGCCGAGCACCTGCGCAAGGGGTTCGGCGACCGACTGTTGATCGACGACCTCTCGTTCATGCTCCCGCCCGGCGGCATCGTCGGCGTCATCGGCCCGAACGGCGCAGGCAAGACCACGTTGTTCCGCATGATGGTGGCGGCCGCGCAGAGCGGCGCGCCTTCGACCGACGATGCTCCCGACGACGGCACGCTGCGGATCGGACCGACGGTGCAGCTGGCCGCGGTGGACCAGAGTCGCGAATCGCTCGGGGCCGACAACACCGTCTTCGAGGAGATCACCGGGGGCCGGGATCACATCGTCGTCGGCAACCGCGAGATCCATTCGCGCGCGTACGTCGCAAGCTTCAACTTCAAGGGCTCGGACCAGCAGAAGCCCGTCGGCAAGCTCTCGGGCGGCGAGCGCAACCGCGTGCATCTGGCCAAGGTGCTCACGCAGGGCGGCAACGTGCTCCTCCTCGACGAGCCGACCAACGACCTCGACGTGGACACCATGCGCGCGCTCGAGGATGGGCTCCTCGCGTTCGCCGGCTGCGCGGTGGTCATCAGCCACGACCGGTGGTTCCTCGACCGCATCGCCACCCACGTGCTCGCGTTCGAGGGCAACTCGGAGGTCCGCTGGTTCGAGGGCAACTTCTCCGACTACGAGGTCGACCGCCACCAACGCCTCGGCGCGGAGGCCGACCAGCCTCACCGCATCAAGTACAAGAGTCTGAGGTGACGAGTCTCGACCTCGTGCCCGCGAAGGTCGTCGCGGGTGGGGAGGCGCTCGCGCGCGATCCCGACGGGCGGGTCGTGCTGATCGAGGGCGCGATCCCCGGTGAGGCGGTGCGCGTCGAGATCACGACGGCCAAGAAGTCCTTCGCCCGCGGCGCGCATCGTCGAGGTGCTCGAACCTTCGCCCGACCGCACGACCCCGCCGTGCCGCCACGTGATGGCCGGATGCGGAGGCTGCGAGTGGCAGCACATCCTGCCGGCCGCGCAACGTCGGCTGCGCCGCGACATCGTTGTCGACGCGCTGCACGCGCATCGCGAAGCTCCCCGACGCCGGCGCGCTCGTCGCCGACCCGGTCGTGCTCGCGGACGAGGACTTCCGGACGTCGATCCGCGTGCTGGTCCGCAAGGGTCGCCCTGCGTTCCGGCGCGCGAGCTCCCACGATCCGGTGCCCGTGGACTCCTGTCTCGTCGCCCATCCGCTGCTCGACGAGCTGATCCGACGGGTGTCCTTCGACGGGGTCACCGAGGCCGAGCTCCGGTGCGGGACGCGCACGGGCGAGCGGCTCGTCATCGCCTACCCGACGACGCGGTACCTGACCCTGCCCGAGGACGTCGTCGGCATCGGCGCCGACGAGCTCGAGCGCGGTGCGAACGCGGTGTTCGCGGAGGAGGCGGCGGGGCGCCGCTGGCGCATCTCCGCGACGTCGTTCTTCCAGACCCGCACCGACGGCGCCGACGTCCTCGCGGCCACGGTCGCGGCCGCGGTGCCCGAGGACGCGGCGTCGGTCGTGGACCTCTACGCCGGGGTCGGATTGTTCGCGGGCACCGTGGCCCGGAAGGGCCGCTCGGTGGTGGCCGTCGAGGGCAACCCTGCTGCGGCCAAGGACGCGAAGCGCAACCTCACGGGCCTGGACGTACGGGTCGAGCGTGGGGACGTCGGCCGCTGGGACCCGACGCCGGCCGACGTCGTGATCGCCGATCCGAGCCGGGCCGGTTTGGGCGCGGACATCGTGCCCCGCGTCGCGCGCACCGGCGCGGGTCGGGTGGTGCTGGTCGCGTGCGACGCCGCCGCGCTCGGCCGCGACGTCGGGCTGCTCGCGCGCGAGGGGTACCGCCTCTCCCGCGCGACGCCGATCGACCTCTTCTCCCACACGAGCCACGTCGAGGTGGTCGCGGTCCTGGATCGGTGAGGGCTCCGGGGCCTTGGTACCGTCGACCGCCTGATCGAAGGAGGAGCAATGGAGCCGACCGAGAGCGAGCGGGTCGAGACCGACAGCATGGGACCGATCCTCGTGCGGCGGGACCGCTACTGGGGCGCGCAGACCGAGCGGTCGTTGCACCACTTCTCGGTCGCGGACGACCGCATGCCCACGGCGGTGATCCGCTCGATGGCGGTGCTGAAGAAGGCGGCGGCGCTCGTCAACCGTGACCTCGGCAAGCTCTCCGACGAGCGCTGCGATTCGATCGTGGCCGCGGCCGAGGAGGTCATCGCCGGCTCGCTCGCCGATCATTTCCCCCTGTTCGTGTGGCAGACGGGTTCGGGCACCCAGACGAACATGAACGTCAACGAGGTCATCTCCAACCGGGCGATCGAGCTCGCGGGCGGCGAGCTCGGCTCGAAGTCACCCGTCCACCCGAACGACCACGTGAACATGAGCCAGTCGTCGAACGACACCTTCCCGACGGCCATGAACATCGCCGCGGTCGAGGAGGTGCTGCACCGCCTGATCCCCTCGGTGCGGGAGCTGCGCGACGCACTGGACCAGCGGGCTCGCGACTTCGCCGACATCGTGAAGATCGGCCGCACGCACCTGCAGGACGCGGTGCCACTCACCCTCGGTCAGGAGTTCTCCGGCTACGTCGCCCAGCTCGACAACGACCTCGCTCGGATCGAGCAGTCCCTCGACGGCCTGTACGACCTCGCCATCGGCGGCACCGCGGTCGGTACGGGCCTCAACACGCACCCCGAGTTCGCCGAGCGCGCCGCGGGGAAGATCGCGGAGCTGACCGGGCTGCCGTTCCGGTCGGCTCCCAACAAGTTCGCGGCCCTGGCGTGTCACGACGACCTCGTCTTCATGCACGGCGCGGTCCGGACGCTCGCGGTGAGCCTCATGAAGATCGCGAACGACGTGCGCTGGCTCGGTTCCGGTCCCCGCGCCGGCCTCGGCGAGCTCCTGCTGCCCGAGAACGAGCCCGGCAGCTCGATCATGCCCGGAAAGGTGAACCCGACGCAGTCCGAGGCGCTCACGATGTGCTGCATCCAGGTGTTCGCCAACGACACCGCCGTCGGCTTCGCGGGCTCGCAGGGCAACTTCGAGCTCAACGTCTTCAAGCCGGTGATGATCTTCAACGTCCTGCACTCGGTGGACCTGCTCACCGACTCGTGCCGGAACTTCCGCGAGTTCTGTGTCGACGGGCTCGAACCGAACCTCCCGCGTATCCGCCGGTACGTCGAGGAGTCGCTGATGGTCGTGACCGCGCTCAACCCCGTGATCGGGTACGACCAGGCCGGAGCGATCGCGAAGAAGGCGCACGCGGAAGGGACCACCCTGCGCGAGGCGGCGATGAGCATCGGCACGATCTCGGCCGAGGAGTTCGACCGCGTCGTCCGGCCCGACCACATGATCGCCCCCGAGTAGGCCGTGAAGGTCGCCGGCGTCCACGCCCTCGTCACGGGGGGCTCCCAGGGGATCGGCCTCGAGACGGCACGGCTGCTCGCGGCGAGAGGCGCGCGCGTCTCGCTCCTCGCCCGCCGGGCCGAGATCCTCGAGGAAGCTGCCGACGCGGTCGGTGCCGCGGCCTGGATCAGCGCCGACGTCACGGACCCGGACGCCGTCGACAGGGCGCTCGCGACGCTCACCGGCGAGCACGGTCCGGTCGACCTGCTCGTCAGCTCGGCCGGCGCGTCGCACCCGGCGTACTTCGATCAGCTCGACCTCGACACCTTCCACCGGCAGATGGACCTCATCTACTTCGGCACGCTGCACCCGATCCGATCGGTGTTGCCCGCGATGCTGGAGCGGGGGCGCGGGGGAGTGGTGGGCGTCGCGTCGACCGCGGCACTGCTCGGCGTGTTCGGCTTCGGGGCGTACGCGCCGCCCAAGTACGCGGTGCGTGGGCTCATGGCCACCCTCCACGCCGAGTTCGGCGACCGCGGGATCTACGCCGCGTGCGTGTTCCCGCCCGACACGCTCACGCCCGGCTTCGAGGCCGAGAACCGCATCAAGCCGCCCGAGACCGCGGCGGTCTCGAGCGGTGTCAAGCCGCGCACCGCCGGTGCCGTCGCGACGGCGATCGTCGCCGGTATCGAGAAGGGCAAGCGGATCATCACCGCGGACCCGGGGACCGCGGCGCTCGCGAAGGGGGGCGCGCCCGCCGCCGCGTTCGCCGACCGGCAGATGGCCGCCGCGCTGCGGAAAATCCGGAAGCACTCCTAGACTGCCGCGCCTCGCGTTCGACGCGACCCCGACGCCCCCGATCAGGAGAGAGACGACCATGGCCTTCTACGACCACCCGGTGACCGCGCTCGACGGCCGACCCGCCTCATTGGCCGATCAGAAGGGCAAGGCGGTCCTCGTCGTCAACGTGGCGTCCAAGTGCGGGCTGACCCCCCAATACGAGGGTCTCCAGAAGCTCTACGACACCTACGGCGACCGCGGGTTCACCATTCTCGGGTTCCCGTGCAACCAGTTCCTCGAGCAGGAACCCGGGACCGCGGACGAGATCCAGGAGTTCTGCAGCGTCAACTACGGCGTCACGTTCCCGCTCATGGCCAAGATCGAGGTCAACGGCGACGGCAAGGACCCGCTCTACGCCGAGCTCGAGGAGACTGCCGACGTCGCCGACGGACACACCGGGGACATCCGCTGGAACTTCGAGAAGTTCCTCGTCAGCCCCGAGGGTGAGGTCGTGGGGAGGTTCAACCCGGCCGTCACCCCCGAGGATCCCGCCCTGGTCTCCGCCATCGAGGCCCAGCTCCCCGCCTGACCCCCACCACCCCGACTTCTTGGTTCTGCGCGCCCTCGAACGGGACCCTGCAACCAAGAAGTCGTTCGGGAAATATGAGGTGGGAGGTCGGGAATAGCCGACCCCGGTCCAGAGTTGAGTCCCTTGCACTCAATCCGACTGGAGTCCCGACATGCCCGAACTGGACGCCGAGATCGACACGTCCGCACTGCCCGTCCTGCCCCTGACCACGGGTGTGGTGCTGCCCCAGAGCGTCGTCACCCTCACGCTCGACACCGAGAACGCGCGGGCCGCGGTCGCCGCGGCCACCGGCGGTGACGGCCGGCTGCTCCTCGTGCCCCGGATCGACGGGCGCTACGCGGGCGTCGGCACGGTCGCGGTGGTGGAGGAGTCCGGGGAGCTGCCGAACGGGGTCGTCGCCGCGATCCTGCGCGGCCTGCACCGCGCCCGCCTCGGTGCCGGGGTCGCGGGCACCGACACCGGGTCCGGCCTGCGCGTCACGGCGCACGAGATCGTCGACCCACCCGCCACCGAGCGGGTGGCGGAGCTGGGTCGTGAGCTGCGGGCGATCCTGACGGTGCTCGCCGAGCGCCGGCGCTCGCGTCGGCTGCCCGAGCTGCTGCGCACCACCACCGACCCGGCCGCGCTCGCCGACGGGTTCGGCTCCTGGAGCGACCTGGCACCCGAGCGCAAGGTCGAGCTGCTGGAGGCCGTTGACCCGCAGGACCGCGTGGAGCGGGCCCTCGGGTTCGCGCGTGACCTGCTGGCCGAGCACGAGCTGCAGGAGCGCATCCGGCACGAGGTCACCGACGGCATGGAGAAGCAGCAACGCGAGTTCCTGCTCCGTCAGCAGCTGGCAGCGATCCGCAAGGAGCTGGGCGAGGACGGTGACGAGGCCGACGAGGTCGAGGCGTACCGCGAGCGGGCCGCGTCCGTGACGCTGCCGGCGTCGGTGCGTGAAGCCGTCGACCGTGAGATCGCCCGGTTCGAACGGACCGGTGCGCAGAACCCCGAGCAGGGATGGATCCGCACCTGGCTCGACACGATCCTCGACCTCCCCTGGGGCGTCCACTCCGACGAGCAGCTCGGCGTCGCCGACGCGCGCGCGGTGCTCGACGCCGATCACACCGGCCTCGCCGACGTGAAGGACCGCATCGTCGAGTACCTCGCGGTGCGCAAGCTGCGGGCCGACCGTGGCTTCGACGAGCGCGACGACACGGAGCGGGCTGGTCGGCGCGGGGCGGGACTCATCCTGGCCCTCGTCGGGCCGCCGGGCGTCGGCAAGACGTCGCTCGGCGAGTCCGTCGCGCGTGCGACGGGTCGTGCGTTCGTGCGGGTCGCGCTCGGGGGCGTGCGGGACGAGGCAGAGATCCGTGGTCACCGCCGGACCTACGTCGGCGCGATGCCCGGCCGGATCGCGGGGGCGCTCGCGGAAGCCGGGACGATGAACCCGGTGATCCTGCTCGACGAGGTCGACAAGCTCGGCGCCGACTGGCGGGGCGACCCGTCCTCAGCGCTGCTCGAGGTCCTGGACCCGGCGCAGAACCACACCTTCCGTGATCACTATCTCGACGTGGACCTGGACCTCTCCGGGGTCCTGTTCCTCGCGACGGCGAACGTGGCGGACACGATTCCCGGCCCGTTGCTCGACCGGATGGAGCTGGTGCGGCTCGACGGCTACACGGAGGAGGAGAAGGTGGCGATCGCACGCGACCACCTCCTCGAGCGTCAGCTGGACCGCAACGGCCTGTTGCCGAGCGACGTCACCATCGACGACGACGCGCTGCGCACGATCGTCACCGACTACACCAGCGAGGCCGGCGTCAGGTCGCTCGAACGCGAGCTCGGCCGGCTGCTGCGCAAGGTCGCGGCGACGATCGCGGGCGACGAGCCCGACGTCGGGCCCACGACGATCGACGAGGCCCGGGTGCGCACGCACCTCGGGCGGGCGCGGTTCCAGCCCGAGGCCGTCCGGGATCGCACCGCCACCGCGGGCGTCGCCACCGGGCTCGCGGTCACGGGTGCCGGCGGGGACGTGCTCTTCGTCGAGGCCACCGCGCTCGACGGTGACCCCGGCCTCCAGCTCACGGGCCAGCTCGGCGACGTCATGAAGGAGTCCGCGCAGATCGCGCTGACCTATGTCCGTGCGCACGCCGGCGAGCTCGGGATGGACGCGGCCGTGCTCGCGGACCGGCGGTTCCACGTCCACGTGCCCGCCGGTGCGATCCCGAAGGACGGTCCGTCGGCCGGCGTCACGATGACCACGGCCATCGTGTCGCAGGTGACGGGGCGGCCGGTGCGCGCCGACGTCGGGATGACCGGCGAGGTCACCCTCCAGGGCCGGGTGCTGCCGATCGGTGGCGTCAAGCAGAAGGTGCTCGCAGCGGAGCGCGGCGGGGCTGACCACGGTCATCCTGCCGGCCCGCAACGGCCCCGATCTGGACGACGTGCCCGAGGCCGTGCGCGACCGGATGACGTTCCACCTGGCCGACGACGTCAGCCAGGTCCTGGACTGGGCGCTGGAACCCAGCCCGAACTGAGACCGTCCACCCCTATCGTCGGGGGCGTGCTGAGCGCTCACGAGGTCTCCAGGTCGCTCGGCGGCGCGCTCGTCCTCGATCGCGTCTCGCTGTCCGTCTCCGGCGGCCAGCGGGTCGCGATCGTGGGCCCGAACGGCATCGGGAAGTCCACGTTCCTGCGGATCCTCGCGGGGCTCGAGCCGGCCGACGGCGGTCGGGTCGAGCGCAGGCCGAGATCGACCACGGTCGGGCTCCTTCCCCAGGAGCTCGACGCGCACCCCGGTGAGACGTTGCGTGACTACCTCGGCCGGCGGACCGGTGTGCAGGCGGCGGGCGACGACCTCGACCGGTGGACCGATCGGCTGGCCGACGACGCGTCGGCCGCAGATTCCTACTCGGACGCGCTCGAGCACTATCTCGCGGTCGGCGGGGCCGACTTCGGCGCTCGTGTCGGCCAGGTGCTCGCCGAGGTGGGACTGCGGGCCGCCCGACTGGACGTGGAGATGACGGCGCTCAGCGGCGGCCAGTTCGCCCGGGCTGCGCTCGGCGCGATCCTGCTGAGCCGATTCGACGTCCTCCTGCTCGACGAGCCGACGAACAACCTCGATTTCGCGGGCCTCGACCGGCTCGAGCGCTTCGTGCGCGAGACATCGAGCGGGGTGGTGCTGGTGTCCCACGATCGGGCGTTCCTCGACGCCACGGTCGATCGCATCCTCGAGATCGAGGAGGAGAGCCACCGTGCCGTCGAGTACACGGGCGGCTGGTCCGATTTCGTGGCGGCGCGCGCGCTGGCGCGGCGTCAGGGGTACGAGCGCTACGAGTCCTACGTCGCGCAACGCGACGCCCTGGCCGCGCGGGCCCGTACGCAGCGCGGGTGGTCCGAGTCGGGGCGGGCCAGGGTGAAGCGCAGCGGGGAGCCCGACAAGAACATCCGCCACGCCAAGATCGCTCGGAGCGAGAAGCAGGCCTCGAAGGCGCGCGCCACCGAGCGGGCGATGGAGCGTCTGGCGCGGGTGGACAAGCCCTGGGAGGGCTGGGAGCTGCAGATGGAGCTCGCGCCCGCGCAGCGCAGCGGCGATGTCGTCGTGCGACTCGAGGGCGCCGTGGTCCACCGGGGCTCGTTCACGCTCGGGCCGGTCGACCTCGAGATCGGATGGGCCGAACGGGTGGCGATCCTCGGTCCGAACGGTTCGGGCAAGACGACGCTGATCCGCGCGCTGCTCGGCGCCGAGCCCCTGGCCGCGGGACGGCGGTTCGTCGGCCCCGGCGTGACGATCGGGGCGATCGACCAGGCCCGCCGGGCGATGGACCCCGACCGACCGTTGCTCGACGGCTTCACCGCGGTCACGCGCCAGTCGGTGAGCGAGGCGCGTGCGCTGCTCGCGAAGTTCGGCTTGACCGCGACCGACGTCGTCCGCACGGTGGGTGAGCTGTCACCCGGTGAGCGCACCCGGGCCGAGCTCGCGGCGCTCATGGCGACGGGTGTCAACTGTCTCGTGCTCGACGAGCCGACCAACCATCTCGACCTCGCGGCGATCGACCAGCTCGAGGCCGCGGTCGAGGCGTTCGCGGGCACGCTGATCCTCGTGAGTCACGACCGCGAGTTCCTCGCGGCGGCGCACGTCGACCGGGTGGTCGAGCTCGAGGGCGACGGCTGAGCGGCTACTTGCGCGGTCGGATCGACCCGCCCCTGGACCGGCGCGGCAGGAGCGTGTCGAGGCCGGTCACGTCGGGGATCGCCGGCTCCGGATCGGCCTCGGGTTCGGGTTCGGGCTCGGGCTCCGACTCGGCGATGGGTGGGGCCGGCGCGACCGGGCTCGGCGCGACGACCGGAGCCGGGGCAGGAGGCGGGGGCGGAGCAGGAGGCGGCGACGGAGCAGGCGGCGGTGGAGGCGGCGACGGAGCCGGGGCAGGGGGAGGAGCGGGCGCGGCGACCGGCTCGGGTTCGGGCGTCCAGTCCACGACCGGCCGGGGTGGTACCGGCTCGTCGGCGATCGGTCCGCCGCTCACCCAGGGGTCGTCGCTCACGGGCGGTGGCGGCGCCGGGACCGGGGTCGTCAGCCACGCGCTGTCGGTCTCGGCCGGTGCCGCGGGTGGTGGAGCCGGAGCCGGCGGAGAAGAAGGAGGAGGCGGCGGGGGGGAGGAGGAGGGGGAGGCGGTGCGGGCGGCGCGGCCGCCGCCGGCGGTGGCGGCCGGGTCGGCTCGGCGGTGTCGCCCACGGGGTCCGGGGCCGCCGCGACCGCGCCGAGCCCGACCGCGCCGAGCCCGACGGCGCTGATCGGGGCGACGGGTTCCGGGGCGGGTGTCGGGGCCGGTGGAGCAGGAGGCGACGCGGGCGCCGGGGGCGGGGGTGCCGAGGGCGGGGGCGCCGCGGCGCCCATGGCGGTCTGGCGCACGGTGATGTCGCCGAGCGGGTGGTGGCAGGCGACGAAGTGACCGGGACGAACCTCGCGCATCTGTGGCTCGACATCCGCGCATTCGCTCGTCGCGTACGCGCAGCGGGTGCGGAACCGACAGCCCGAGGGCGGTGAGAGCGGCGAGGGGATCTCGCCGCCGACCCCGGTCCGCTCGGCGGTGACGGCGTCAGGGTCCGGCTCGGGGATCGCGGTGAGCAGTGCCGCGGTGTAGGGATGCGCAGGCTCGGCGTAGAGCTGGTCCGGCTGCGCGAACTCGCACAGCTTCCCGAGGTACATCACGGCGATCTTGTCGCTGACGTTCTTGACGACCGCGAGGTCGTGGGCGATGAACACGAGGGTCAGCCCGTAGCGCCTCTTCATCTCCTCGAGCAGGTTCAGGATCTGGGCCTGCACGGAGACGTCGAGCGCGGAGACGGGCTCGTCGCAGATGATGAGCTTCGGCTCCGTCGCCACGGCGCCGCGCGATCGAGATGCGCTGGCACTGCCCGCCGGAGAACTCGTGGGGCCGCTTGGGCCCGGCCACCGCGGGGTCGATGCCCACGGTGTCGAGCACCTCGTCGACTCGGGCGGCGCGCGACCCCTTGTCGCCGATCTTCCAGATGTCGAGTCCCTCGCGCACGATGTCGCGCACCCGCCGGCGGGGGTTGAGGGACGAGATGGGATCCTGGAAGATCATCTGGAGCTTGGGTCGCAGGGCCCGGAGCAGCTCGCCGCGGAGCCCGTTCAGCTCGTTGCCCTCGAACCGCACCGAACCGCTCTTGGCCCGCACCAGCTGCATGACCGCCTTGCCCATGGTCGACTTGCCACACCCGGACTCGCCGACCAGCCCGAGGGTCTCGCCGGGCAGGACGTCGAGGCTGACGTTGGTGACGGCGTTGACCTTGAGTCCGCTGCGGCCCACCGGGAACTCCACGACGAGGTTCTCGATGCGCAGGATCGACTCGTCCGCGGGGCGCAGGTGCGCGGTACCCGATCCGGCCATGTCAGTGTGCCCCCGCTGCGACGGCCGAGGGCAGCCCGGCCTGCTGGTTCGCCTCGAGCGCGGCGCGGTTCTCCGGCGTCCCGACCGGGATCCAGCACCGGTAGGCGTGACCGGGCTCGGCCGAGTCGAGCAACGGCGGCTCCTCGGCGACGCACTTCGGCTGCACGTACGGGCAGCGCGGCGAGAATTTGCAGCCCGGCGGCGGATCGATGATGTCGGGTGGCCGGCCCGCGATCGCGGTGAGTCGGGTGTGGCTCGGCTGCGCGAGCTTCGGGATGGAGCGCAACAGCGCCTCGGTGTAGGGGTGGCGCATCGACCGGAAGAGCGTCGTCGTGGGCGCCTTCTCGACCACTCGACCCGCGTACATCACCGCGATCTCGTCGGCTCGACCAGCCACCACGCCGAGGTCGTGGGTGACGAGGATCATCGCCATGTAGCGCTCGCGCTGCTGCTCCTGGAGCAGGTCCAGGATCTGGGCCTGGACGGTCACGTCGAGCGCGGTGGTGGGCTCGTCGGCGAAGAGGAGCTTCGGGCCGCACGCGATCGCCATCGCGATCACGACGCGCTGGCGCATCCCGCCGGACATCTGGTGCGGGTACTCGCCGAGCCGCCGCTCCGCCTCGGGGATGCCCACCGACTGGAGCAGGGCGAGGGCGAGCTCCTTGGCGTAGTCCTTGGCGATGTCGAGGTGCTGGCGCAACACCTCGGTGATCTGGTTGCCGATCTTCATCACCGGGTTGAGCGAGGTCATCGGATCCTGGAAGACCATCGCCATCTGCGCGCCCCACAGCGTCCGTAGCTCGCGGTCCGAGGCGGTGACGAGGTCGTGGCCCTCGAAGAGCGCCTCGCCGGACCGCTGGACGTTGTTGCGGGGCAGCAGGCCCATGATCGACCGCGAGAGCACCGTCTTGCCCGATCCGGACTCGCCGACCACGCCGAGGGTGCGGCCGCGCTCGAGCGAGAACGAGACGCCGTCGACGGCCCGGGCGAGGCCGCGTTGGGTCCTGAAGTAGGTCCGCAGGTCGACGACGTCGAGGAGGGGACCGTCGAGCGGTGCGGGCTCGAACCGCTCGGTACCGATGTTGGTGCGACGACGGCGTGGCGTCACCGCCCACCCCCCTCGGTCGGCGCCTCGCTCACAGTGCGCTCTCGCGGACGTCGAAGCGAGCGCGGACCACGTCGCCGAGGAAGTTGAGCGAGAGCACGGTCAGGAAGATCACGAACAACGGCACGAGCGCGATGTGCGGCGCGTTGCTCAGCTCGGTCGCTCCGCTCACGATCGTGTTGCCCCAGGTGACGACCGACGGCTTCACGCCGGCGCCGATGATCGCCAGGCCGGCCTCGGCGACGATGACGACCGCGACGCCGAGCAGCGCGATGGAGAACATCGCCGGGAGGATGTTCGGGACGACCTCCCGCAACATCACCCGGCCGTGCTTGGCGCCCTGGGCGCGCGCGGCGACGACGAACTCCCGTTCGGACCAGCTCAGCGTCGACGCCCGCGCGATGCGGGCCAGCACCGGCGTCGAGACGATCGCGAGGGCGATCGTCACGTTGATCACCGTGTGCCCGAGGAAGGTCACGATCGAGAGGGCGAGAACCAGCTGGGGGAAGGCCAGGAGGATGTCGGTGACGGAGCCGAGGACCCCGCCGATCCGGCCCTTGAAGTAGCCCGCGAGCACACCGAGCAGCGCACCGACCAGGAACCCGAACACGACCGAGACGACGGCGATGAACAGCGAGTTCCGTGCGCCCCACACCACGCGGCTGACCATGTCGCGGCCGTTGCCGTCGACGCCGAGCGGGTGATCGGCGCTCGGGCCCTGTCGGGCGATCGCGGGGTTGGCCACGTTGGCCGCGTCGACGGGCAGCACCGGGGCGAGGATGGCGGCGCCGAAGATCACCACGAGCCAGGCGATCGCCAGCCACACGCCGATGCCGACGCCTTTGCGACGCATCTTGTCCTCGGCGAGGGGACCGGACTCGATGCCCGCCGCCCGCACGGTGAACGCATCGGGCGCGAGATCGTGGATCTGCTCGTCCCGGACGAGCGCCCCGACGAGGTCGCGCCCGGGTTCAGGCGATTGCTCGGGCATGACGGATCCGGGGGTCGAGGACGGAGTAGAGGAGGTCGACGATGAAGTTCAGCACGACGTAGAAGATGGCGATCACCGCGATGTAGGACTGCGCGGCCACGAGTTGCTGACCATAGATGCTGGCCACGAGCTGCCCGCCGATGCCGGGCAGCCCGAAGATCTTCTCGATCACGATCGCCCCGCTGATCAGCGCGCCGACGTTGAGCCCCGCGACGGTCAGCAGCGTCAGGCTCGACGGCCGCAGGGCGTGACGGAAGAGCACCCGGCGGGCGGGGATCCCCTTGGCCTTCGCGGTGGTGATGAAGTCCTCCTGGAGCGTGGCCACCATGTCCGAGCGGAGGAGCCGCATGTAGATGGCGATCTGACCGAGCGCGAGGCTCACCGTCGGCATCAGCATGTAGCGCCAGTTGTCGAGCGGGTTGAGCGGGAACGGCACCAGGTTGGACTGGGTCGGTAACAACTTCCACTTCGCGCCCACGTACGCCGCGAGCAGGAACGCCACGACGAGGTTCGGGAGCGCGACCAGCGCGAAGCCGATGATGTTGGCGGAGCGGTCGAACAGCGTTCCGGCGCGGTAGGCCGTGAGCACCCCGACCGGGATCGCGATCAGCAGCGTGAGCACCTGCACGTAGAGCATGAGCTCGAGCGAGACGGGCAGCGCGTTGCTCAGCGTCTTGCTCACCGGTTCACGGCCCCCGGTGGAGAGGTAGGTGTTGCCGAGGTCACCCTGGACGAAGTTGCCCAGCCAGTGGCCGTACTGGGTGATGAGCGGATCGTTCAGCCCGAGGTCCTGGCGCACCTGGGCCTTGGTCTGTTCGGATCCGAACGGGATCAGCTTCGTGACGAGGTCGTTGTTCCCGCCGAGACCCTTGGTGAGGAGGAACGACGCCAGGGTGACGAACCAGATGACGACCAGCAGCCGGACGAGCTTGCCGAGGATCAGGCGCATGCTTCTTCTCCTCCTGGCTCGCTCGCCCGGCCCGCTGGCGTCGTTCTGCTACTTGCTCTTCCACACACCGAGGAGCTGGTGGTACCCGTCGAGGACGTCGACCGCCTGCTGGGTGCCCGGCTTGCCGCTCGCGTTGGGCAGGTTCGGGCCCACGATGCCGTGCACCTTGCTCGTGTGGGCGATGAACCACTGCGTGTACCAGGTCCAGAGGTTGTAGGCCTGCGACGACATCCGCTTGTTGAACGTCTCGTAGGCCGCCTTGCGTGTGGCGGTGTCCGGCGACGTCCGGCCCTTGTCGAGCGCGGCGTCGATGATCGGGTCGTTGAGGTGGTTGAAGTTCACGACGGAACCGCCGTAGAACCAGACGTAGAGCGTGTCCGGGTCCTGGCCCCAGTAGTTGCGCCACAGGAACGCGTCGGTGGTGCCACCGATCGCGTTGTTGATGATCGTGGCCTGGTCCGTCGGCGCCGGGAGCTTGACGTCCACGCCGATGATCTTCATCTGGCGCTGGACCTCCTGCGCGAGCTGCTGGGTGTCCTGGTCCAGCGTGCTCTGGAGGTTGAACGTGACCGGCGCGCCACCGTGGGCAGCCTTGTAGTCGCTGATCAGCTTCTTGGCCCCGTTGACGTCGTGCTTCGGGTAGCCGGCGTCCTTGACGTAGCCCATGACGTCCTTGTCGACGACCTGGGTCGCGACCCGGCCCTTGCCGTTGAGGTTGATGTTGATGAGCGCCTGGACGTCGGTGCCCATCGCCAGCGCCCTACGGATGTTGACGTCGTCGAGCGGCGGCTTGGACACGTTCAGCAGCGCGTGCGAGATCTCCTCACGGCCGTCCGGCTCACTCTCGGCGACCACGCCGCTGATCGCCTGGGCCTGGGAGAGGTCCTTGTACCCGGAGCTGTGGGTGATGTCGAACTGGCCACCCTGCAGTCCGTTGATGCGCTGGGACGACTCGGCCTGGGGGACGAAGTCGATCTCGTCCAGGTAGGGGAAGCCCTTGCGCCAGTAGTTCTTGTTCTTCACGACCTTCACGTTGCCGGTCGACGGGTCGAAGCTGCCGCCGTTCAGCACCTGGAACGGGCCGGTCCCGATCATGTTCTTGTCGCAGGTCTGGGGGTCGTTGAGCTGCGCCGGTGCTGCGATGGCCGTGCGGCCCGAGGCCCAGAGGTACGCGGGGAACGCGACCCACGGGACGCTCGTCTTCACCACGACGGTGTCGGGTGCGGTGACGGTCGTGTCCGCGATGTCCTGGAACACGAAGCCGAGCAGGATGCCCTTGCGCCACGCGTCGATGTTCTGCTTCACCGCGTTCGCATCGAGCGGGGTGCCGTCCTGGAACGTGATGCCCGACCGGATCACGATGGTCCACTCGGTGTAGTCGGCGTTGTGGTCGATCGACTTGGCCAGGTACGGGGCGTAGACGTTGGGGTCCCTTGTCGGGCGGGCCAGGGTGTCATAGACCGCCTCGGCGACCTCGATGCCCGAGATGGCCCACTGGCCGGTCGGGGGGCAGAAGGCCACCGTGTTGCCCTCGAGGGCGTAGGTGATCTTCCCGCCGTACACGGGCTTGTCCGAGCTGCCGCCTCCGCCGCCGCCTCCCCCGCTGGAACCGCTGCTCGAGCCGCACGCGGCCACGACGAGCGCGATCAGCGCGACGAGCGCGGTGAAGAAGATCGGCGCCCGGTGGCGCGGTGACGTGGTCTCTCGCACGGTGTCCCCCCATTGAGCCGGGCTCTGCTCCCCGGCGATGTCGGTCGGTGTGTCCCTTCGAACACGTTCGAGTCGGTCGGGGACGTCCCCGACCGGATCGAGAGCCCGCAACGTAGGAAGCGCGGTCGCGGTTGTCAACATTGCCGGTGAGCATCTTGGCCGGTCCGTCCCGTCGTGTCCGGACAGCCGAACCGCCGCCCGAGGGCGGTGGAGCGCCGCGGCGCTACCGTGCGGGCGCATGCCCGACCCGCGCATCCGGATCACGTCGTCGGTGTCGATCGCGCCCGACGAGCTCGTCTGGCACGTCAGCCGGTCGGGGGGACCCGGCGGGCAGCATGCGAACACCTCCGACACCCGCGTCGAGGTCGCGCTCGACCTGCGCCACGCATCGGGGTTCCGGCCCCCGGTCCGGGCGCTGGCGATCGCCAAGCTGGGTCCGGTCGCGCGCGCGGTCGCCTCGGACACGCGCTCCCAGGCGCGCAATCGCCAGCTGGCGCTCGAACGGCTGACCGCTCGGCTCGCCGGCGCGTTGCGCGTCGACCCGCCCCGCCGTCCGACCCGCCCGAGCCGGTCCGCGCGCGAGCAGCGGCTGAGCTCGAAGCGCCGGCGGTCCCAGACGAAGCAGTCGCGGTCGCGGCCGCGCGACGACGAGTGAGTCGTACGTGACGGTCGCTCGTGACGTGGGGCTCTGGATCGTCGGCCTCGCGCTCATCGCGCTCGTCGTCGACGCCGCCGTGCGGACGTTCGTCCTGCCCCGGGGCGTTCTCGTGCGATCGACCCGTGCCGTGTCGATCGCCGTCCGGATGGTGTTCGAGCTCCGGGTGCGGTTCGCCAAGACGTGGGAGACGCGCGACCGCGTGATGGCGCTCTACGCGCCGGTCGTGCTGATCGGACTCGTCGTGGCCTGGCTCGTCCTGCTGCTGGCGGGATTCACGCTCCTCTTCGTCGCGGTCGAGCACCACGGGGTCACCGACGCGTTCGTCACGGCCGGCTCGTCGCTCTTCACGCTCGGCTTCGAGCGCCCGGGGGGGACCGGCGCGACCGCGATCGCCTTCGTCGCCGCGGCGTTCGGCCTCGGCATCGTGGCGCTGCTGATCGCGTACCTGCCGACGATCTACGGCGCGTTCTCGCGTCGCGAGGTCCTCGTCGCGTACATGGCGACGCGGGCGGGGACACCACCCCGCGCCGTCGAGCTCCTCCAGCGCGCCCACCTGATCGGGAGCTTCGACGACCTCGACCCGCTCTGGGACCGGTTCCACTTCTGGTTCGCCGAGATCCAGGAGACCCACACGTCGCTGCCCCTGCTCAACTTCTTCCGGTCGCCGTCACCCGAGCAGTCCTGGGTCACCGCCTCGGGCGCGGTGCTCGATGCGGCGGCGCTCCTGAACTCGACCGTGGACGCCGGCTGGCACCCGATGGCCAGCCTCTGCATCCGGTCGGGGTTCGTGGCGCTGCGGGCGGTCGGTGACTACTTCGGTGTCGACCATCCGGCCGATCCCTCTCCGGACGACCCGATCACCATCGGGCGCGCCGAATGGGAGGACGCGTGCCGGGAGCTCGAGTCCGTCGGTGTACCGCTGCGCGCGGACCGGGACCAGGCGTGGCGCGATTTCGCCGGGTGGCGGGTCAACTACGACACCGTGCTCGTGACGCTCGCCGGCTTCCTCGTCGCGCCGTACGCGCCGTGGAGCTCGGACCGCTCCGTGCGCTACCGCGTGCGCGTGGTGCCCTGGCGCGGCCGGCACACGGCCTGATCCCGCGGGTTGATCAGTCGGGTGGAAAGAGGGTGTCCTCGACCGCGGCGCGCCCGGGGCCGCGCCGGATGAACCACTCCTGGCCGAACGCCGCCGCGAACGCCTCCTCGGGGAGCTGGAGGAAGAAGTGCTCCTCGGTGATCTGGCTCGCGTGCGCGGCCATCGCGGCGCGCTTGGCGCCGACGTAGCCCGAGACGTCCACGGTGGTGGTGATCCGTTCGGCCGGGACGCCCAGGTTCATCTCCTCCGGGTCGGGCGCGCCGGCGATCTCGGACATCTCGTCCGACCGCCGGGCCATGAGGTCGAGGAGGAAGTCGCGGTTGATCGTCGCCTCGTACACGCGCGCCGTCCCGGCGATCTCGGCGGCGCGCACCCCGACCCGGTGGACCTGGATGTGGTCGGGGTGGCCGTAGTTGCCGTTCTCGTCGTAGATCGTGAGGACCTCGGCGTCCTCCTCGGTGAGGATCGCGGCGAGGCGTCGGGCCGCCTCCTCGAGGTCGGCGGCGGCGAAGGCACCGGGTCCCGCGTTGGTGGGCTCCCCGGCCATCCCCGAGTCGTGGTAGCCGAGGAACGCGACCCGCGCGCACCCGAGGATCTCCGCCGCAGCCTCGAGCTCGATCGCGCGGCGGTCGTGGAGCTCCTCTCCGGGGGCGAGGACACCCTCCGCGACCTCGCCGAGCTCGCCACGCGTCGCGCACACGAGCACGACGCGATGGCCTTCGGCCGCGGATCGGGCCATGGTCCCCCCGGTCGCGATCGCCTCGTCGTCGGGGTGGGCGTGGAAGGTGACCATCGTTCCCATCGCCGCAGTGTGACGTGCCGGCGCGCGTCCGGTAAAGCGCCTTCGGTCACGTCGGCGGTGTGCACGCCGACCCGGTCTGGCTCCGCGTGCCTGGTGGCCGCGACTACCTGACGTTAGAGTCGGCGCTTCGGTTCGATCGGTCATCGGGGGGTGCGCTGATGCGAGGACGTGCGGGTCTGCGGTTCGTCGCCACCGTGTTCGTGGTGACGATGGTCGGCGCGGCCTGTGGGAACGCATCGTCGTCGCCCTCCTCGAACGGCAGCTCGGACACGTCGAAGCACACGACCGTCGACCAACCCGGCGTCACGAACGACACCATCCGCGTGGGCGGCGTCGCGTCGATCACCAACGCCCTGCAGGCGCCCTACGGAGACATCTTCAAGGGCGTCAAGGCCTACTTCGCCATGGTGAACAGCACCGGCGGGATCTACGGTCGCAAGCTCGAGGTGGTCGCCGAGCGCGACGACCAGATGACCCAGAACCTGCGTGAGACCCAGGCCCTGTTGACCGAGGACAACGTGTTCGCGGCGGTGGGCCTCGCCACCATCTTCGACTTCAGCGGCGCCACCGAGCTCGAGAAGGCCGGCGTCCCGAGCTTCGGGTGGAACATCAACGCCGACTGGAACAAGCCGAACCTGTTCGGCAACGTCGGTGCCCTGTGCCTCGGGTGCTCCGGGGTCGAGGTGCCCTGGATCGCCCGCGAGCTGCACAAGAAGACGGTCGGCGTGCTCGCCTACGCCGTCGACGACTCCAAGCGGTGCGCGCAGGGCCTCAAGAAGTCCTTCGACGAGTTCCCGTCGGCCAAGATCGGCTTCTACACCGACAGCCTCACGTTCGGCCAGCCCGACCTGAGCGTCGAGGTCTCGAAGATGAAGGACGCCGGGGTGGACCTCATCGTCACCTGCATGGACACCAACGGCGTGCTCACCGTGGCCAAGGAGGCCCGCAAGCAGGGCCTCGACGCGATCCAGTACCTCCCGAACGGATACGACCAGGCGTTCATGGCGGCCAACGGCCAGTTCTTCGAGGGCTCGATCGTCCGGGTCCCGTTCGCGCCGTACGAGTCCAAGCCCCGGTCGAAGGGTCTCGACGAGTACCTCCACTGGATGGAGAAGCAGGGCGACACGCCGACCGAGAACACGACGTACGGCTGGATCAACGCGGCCATGCTGGTCGAGGGTCTGAAGGCCGCCGGCCCGAACTTCACCCAGGCCAAGGTGGTCGCAGCCCTGAACAAGATGACGAACGACACCGCCGCGGGGATGATCCCCGGCATCGACTGGACCACCCAGCACACCGATCCGACGCCCCCGGTGTCGTGCGCGGCCTACGTCAAGGTCGTGCACAAGAAGTTCGTGCCGACGTTCGTGCCGAAAGGCAAGGTGTACATGTGCTTCAAGGACAAGGCGACGCTCAGCGACAAGCCGACGTACCGGTAGCCGGCGCCCGCTCGTAGCCGACCCCCCGCCCCGCTGACCGGCCCATGACGGACTTCGTCAAGTACGTCATCGAGGGGGTGCCCCTGGGGTGTGTGTTCGCGCTCGTCGCGATCGGGCTGGTGCTCACGTACAAGACGAGCGGCGTCTTCAACCTCGCGTTCGGGGCCCAGGCATACGTCGCGGCGGTGCTCTTCTACGAGCTGAAGGTCCGCAACGACTGGGCGACGCTCCCGGCGTTCGTCGTCGTCGTCCTGATCGCGTCACCCCTGATCGGGTTGGTGCTCGAGCTGGCGATCTTCCGTCACCTGCGTGCCGCGTCACCCATCGCGAAGCTCGTCTCGTCGCTCGGCCTCCTCGTCGCGGTGCCCCAGTTCGTCTCCATCCTGCTCGGAACGGATCCGACCTTCGGCGTGAAGGGGGTCTGGTGGAACGACGATGCGCTGTACCACTTCGGCGACTACGTGCTCGACGGCAAGGAGATGGCGGTCATCGTCAGCACGATCGCGGCGGTCATCCTCCTGGGTGTGCTGTTCCGCTACGCGCCCGTCGGGCTGCGGATGCGGGCCGTGGTCGAGAGCCCCCGGATGACCGAGCTCGCGGGCGTCGACGCCGACCGGGTCTCGGCCTTCGCGTGGATGCTCTCGAGCCTGTTCGCGGGGTTGGCGGGAGTGCTCCTCGCGCCCCTGTACGCGTCGCTCGCGCCGCAGAACTTCACGACGCTCCTCGTCGCGGCGATCGCGGCGGCGGCCTTCGCGCGCCTCACGAGCATCCCGTTGGCGCTCGTCGGCGGTGTCCTGCTCGGGATCGCCCAGGCGTTGCTCGCGGGCTACCTGCCTCCCGCGAGCGTCATCGCGCAGAACCTCCGACCGTCGCTGCCGTTCGCGGTGCTGTTCCTGCTGCTGCTCTTCTGGCCGGGACTGCGGACCGCGACGGCGAGCAAGGATCCAATGAGCGGTGTCGACCCACCGCCGATGGCACCGGCGGCCGCCACCCGCGGGCGGTTCCTCACGATCAGCACACGCGTCTTCGGGCTCGCCGTCGGCGGCGTGGTGCTCGTGCTCGCGATGACGACGTTCAGCGAGCGTTGGGTCACGATCTTCACGACCGCGGTGGTCTTCTCGGTGATCCTGCTCTCGATCACGGTGATCACGGGCATGGCCGGTGAGATCTCCCTCTGCCAGGCGACGTTCGCGGGAGTCGGCGCGTTCGCCACGGCGCAGCTCGTGTCGGTCTTCGGGCTCGCCGTGCTCCCGACGATGTTCATCGGCGCGCTGGTCGCGGCGGCGGTGGGGGCGCTCGTGGCGATCCCACTCCTGCGCCTCGGTGGGATATTCCTGTCGCTCGGCACCCTTGCCGTCGCGCTCGTCTTCGAGACGGTGATCGTGCCGCTCGGCTGGGTCAGCGGTGGGGCGCACCCGGTCCGGGTGCCGCGTCCGCAGGGCTTCGCCGACGACCGTGCCTTCCTCGTGCTGTGTGTGGTGGTACTCGTCGTCGTGTCGTTCTTCGTGATCCTCATCCGGCGGGGCACCACCGGCAGGTACCTCGACGCGTTGCGGGGGAGCGAGACCGCGGCGCAGGCGATCGGGATCAACCCGACCCGCATCCGGATCCTCGCGTTCTCGGTGTCGGCCGGGATCGCGGGGCTCGGCGGTGGGCTCCTGGCCACACAGAAGCACATCGCGACCGCGCAGGACTTCAGCTACTTCTACAGCCTCTTCCTCGTGGTCCTCGTGGTGACGCTGTCGACCCGCACCGTGGAAGGCGCGGTGAACGCCGCGTTCGGATTCGCGCTGATCCCGCCCCTGATCCTCGAACCGCTGGGGCTCAACGATGCCTGGCAGCTCGTCCTCTTCGGCCTGGGCGCGGTCGCCTACGCCCGTCATCCCGAGGGCGTGCTGGAGTTCCAGAAGCGGCGCTCGCTCGCGGCGCTGGAGCGCCGACTCCCGGCGCGCTTGCGCTCCTCGGTGACGTCCACCGAGCAGAGCCCGGTGGTGGCCGGAGGCAGCGACTGATGCCCCTGCTGACGGCCACGTCCGTGTCGAAGCGCTTCAGCGGCATCACGGCGCTCGACGACGTGTCGCTCGACGTCGAGCCGGGGCAGGCCGTCGGCCTCATCGGCCCGAACGGCGCCGGCAAGACGACGTTCTTCAACTGTCTCCTCGGGCTCCTCCGTCCGGATGCCGGCCGGGTCCTCTTCGCGGGTCGGGACCTCACGCACGCGCCGGTCTACCGGCGGGCCCGCGCGGGCATCGGTCGCACCTTCCAGCGCATGGAGCTGTTCGCGGAGATGACCGTGCGGGACCACCTGCTCGTGGCCGAGCGGTCACGCGGCGGTACCGGCCGCTTCTGGAAGGACGTCCTGAACCGGTCCGGGCCGAGCGCGGTGGAGCGCGCCCGCGCGCAGGCCACGCTGGATCTGCTCCAGCTCGCCGATGTCGCCGACGCGCCCATCGAGGCGCTCTCGCTGGGTCGGGGCCGCCTCGTGGAGGTCGGGCGCGCGTTGATGACCGATCCGAGGTTGCTGCTGCTCGACGAGCCGTCGTCGGGGCTGGACGCCAACGAGACCGCCGCGCTCGCCGAGACGCTGCGGACCGTGCAGGCCGAACGGGGGACCGCGGTGCTGCTCGTCGAGCACGACGTCGAGTTCGTGCGGTCGTTCGTGACGCGGGTGTTCGTCCTGGACTTCGGGTCCCTGATCGCGACGGGCCCGACCGCCGAGGTCCTCGACTCCGACGAGGTCCGGCGCGCCTATCTCGGGACGACGACGTGAGCGAGCCCCTGTTCGAGTTCCGCGCCGTCGAGGCGGCCTACGGCCCCTTCCGGGCGCTGTTCGGCGTCTCGTTCGCGATCGCGCCGGGCTCGGTGACCGCGTTGCTCGGGGCGAACGGCGCCGGCAAGACGACCGTCGCACGGGTGGCGACGGGGCTGATCCGCCCGACCGGTGGGGAGGTCCGCTTCGCCGGCGACCGGGTGGCGTGGCCCCGGCCCGCCGACCATTGGACGACTCGGCTCCGGTCCGCGTCGTCGCGGCGGGAGCGGAGCGGGCTGCGGACCTACGAGATCGCGCGGCTCGGGATCGTGCACGCCCCCGAGGGCCGCTCGGTGTTCGCGTCGCTGACCGTGAGCGAGAACCTCGAGCTCACCTTCCGCCGCGAGCTGGGTCGTGGCGGCGTCGGTGCCGCGCTCGACCGCGCCTACGACCTGTTCCCCCGACTCGGGGAGCGGCGCCGACAGGTGGCGGGCACGCTCTCGGGCGGCGAGCAGCGCATGCTCTCGCTCGCCCGGGTGCTGGTGCACCCCCCGAAGCTCCTCGTCGCCGACGAGCTCTCCCTCGGCCTCGCGCCGATCGTGGTCGACGAGGTCTACCGGGCGCTCGCCTCCGTGCGCGACGCCGGGACCACGATCCTCCTCGTCGAGCAGTACGTGACCCACGCGCTCGCGCTCGCCGACCGCGTCGTCCTGCTCGCGAAGGGCGAGGTCGCGCACGCGGGACCGAGCGAAGGACTCGAGGACGTCGGGCGCTACTTGCTCTGACCACGCCGGGACCGTCGTCCGGCCGCGCGAGGCCCCTGACCGAATGACGAGCAAACCTGACGTGAGCGTCATACGATGGCGCCCGCGGCGCCGGGGGGCCCGCATCGGGGGTTCCGGAGAATGACGCGAAGGTCGATGAGATCTGCGTTCGTGACGACGGTCGTGATCGCGACGGTCGTGCTCGCGGCGTGCACGGGGGCGGACAACAACGCAGGCGGCGGCAAGTACCTCCGCTACGGCTACGACCTCGCCAACCAGTTCACCAACACCTTCGATCCCGGCAAGTCGACCGGCGACTGCGACGAGCTGGTCACGAGCTACATCTACGACACGCTGATCCGTCGGGACCAGCAGACCGGCGAGCCCATCCCGGGTGTCGCCAAGAGCTGGGACGTCACCGGCGACGCGAAGCGTTCCATCACGTTCCACCTGCGGGACGACGTCACGTTCTCCGACGGAGAGAAGCTCGACGCCGCCGCGGTCAAGGCCAGCCTCGACCACAACAACGAGAACGACCAGCTGACGACGCTCGACCACATCGACAACGTCGAGGTGGTCGATCCGCTGACCGTCCGGGTGAACCTCAAGGACAACCAGTCGACGCCGTTCCTCTACGTGATGTCCAGCGGTCGCGACAGCATGCTGATCGCGCCGAGGGCCCTCAAGACCGCCGACCGCAAGCCTGTGGGCTCCGGGCCCTTCGTGCTCGACTCGTTCACGCCGGGCGAGGGAATGGTCCTCACCAAGAACCCGAGGTACTGGGACAAGACGAGCTTCGACTTCCCGGGCATCCAGTTCGTGCAGGCCGCGGTCGGCGCGCCGGGCGTCGTGCGCTTCAAGGCGGGCGACCTCGACCTCGTGGCCTTCCAGGCCGAGTCACTCCCGACGATGAGGAAGGACTCCGAGGCCAACGTCGTGATCAAGCCGACCGAGGCCTACCTCCAGCTGCAGTTCCGCCTCGGCTACAACGACGGGCGGACCACCCCCTTCGCGAACCCCCTCGTGCGCCAGGCGGTGCGGTACGCGATCGACTCCAAGAAGATCAACGACCTCGTGCAACTGGGAGAGGGCGAGGTCGCGAGCCAGTCCCTGCCCAAGGAATCACCGGGCTACAACCCCGACCTGGCGAGCACCTACCCCTACAACCCGGACGAGGCCCGTCGCCTCCTCGCGCAGGCCGGTCTCCCGAACGGGTTCAGCTTCACCATGGTCATCCCGGGCCCGGGCATCGACAACATGCAGAAGCAGGGGGAGCTGATCCAGGCGATGCTCGCCGACGTGGGGATCAAGGCCAAGATCAAGCCGATCAGCGGCAACGAC
Organism: uncultured Acidimicrobiia bacterium; assembly: GCA_963752335.1. Classification (GTDB taxonomy): domain Bacteria; phylum Actinomycetota; class Acidimicrobiia; order IMCC26256; family JAENVU01; genus JAENVU01. The sequence continues at coordinate 599,181 of CAVVXW010000004.1, forward strand.
ATCTCGACCACCTACTACATCAACGGTGGTGGCGACGCGTTCGCCGCGGCCCGGCTCGCCTCGAGCTTCTATCCCGGCGCGTACTACGACGCGTACGGCAAGTACCAGTTCGTCGCGATCTGGGACAAGGCCCAGCGCGACGACATCGACTCGTTGATGTTGCAGGCCCAGGGGTCGAAGGACCCGAACGAGACGGCTCGGCTCACGAAGCAGGCGGCCAAGATCGTGAGCGACGAGGCGCTCGAGGCGCCGATCGCGTTCATGCCCCAGTTCCTCGCGACGAACAAGGCGCGTGTCGGAGGCACGGTCGGCGGCCAGCGCAACATCTGCGATCCGCCGGACCTCTCGGCGCTGAAGCTCAAGACGGGCAAGCAGTAGCGGTCGAACGGCGGAGCGAGAGGTCGACGGACCGTGGGGGCGTACATCGCACGGCGCGTCGCGGCGCTCGTCCCGTTGCTGTTGATCGTGTCGTTCATCGTCTTCTCGCTGTCCCAGCTGCTGCCGGGTGATCCGGCGGTCGTCATCGCGGGCGGGCAGAAGGCCACGCCGGCGGGCATCGCCGCCGCCCGCGAGCAGCTGCGCCTCGACGACCCGTTCGTGAAGCAGTACGTGCTCTGGCTCGGTGACACCGTCCGCGGCGACCTCGGTGTGTCCTTCTTCGACCACCGCACGGTGGCCGAGTCCATCCGCCAGCGGTTCCCGGTCACGTTGTCCCTGGCGTTGGGCGCGCTGGTGCTGACCATCCTGATCGGGCTGCCGCTCGGCATCGTGGCCGCCCTGCGGCAGGGCTCCTGGGCGGACCGGCTCATCACGACGACGTCGAGCGTCGCGCTCGCGATGCCCGACTTCTGGCTGGGCATGATCCTGCTGTCGATCTTCGCGGTCGGGCTCAAGTCGCTGCCGTCGGGCGGGTACGAGGGCATCGCCGACTCGCCGGCGGGGTGGGCCACCCACCTCTATCTGCCGTGGATCGCGATGGGGATCCCGGGCGGTGCGGGACTGGCCCGGCAGGTGCGCGGCGCGATGATCGACGCACTCGAGCAGGACTACATCCGCACCGCGGAGTCGAAGGGGTTGGCGCGGCGCGCGGTGGTCTTCAAGCACGCGCTGAAGAACGCGTCGCTCGCGCCGGTCACCGTGCTCGGCATCGGCTTCGCCTACATGCTGGGTGGCTCGGTGATCATCGAGCAGATCTTCAGCCTGCCCGGCATGGGCCAGTACTTCTACAAGGCGCTGTTCAACAAGGACCTCCCGGTCATCCAGGGCGTCGTGCTGCTGAGCGCGCTGATCTTCGTGTTCCTCAACCTGGTGGTCGACGTCCTCTACGCCTACCTCAATCCGAAGGTGCGGCTCGGATGACCGGCGCCGGTGAGGAGGAGAAGCGATGAGCATGGAGTTCGAGCCGGCGGTCGCCGCCGACGAGGTCACCGACTCGCCGCTTGCGCTCGAGACCGGAATGGGCGAGGTCGGGGCGACCCCGTGGCGCCGCGTCCTCGGACGCTTCGTGCGCAACTGGTCCGCGATGACGGGTCTCGTGATCGTGGTCGTGCTCGTGCTCGTCGCGATCTTCGCCCCGCTGCTCGCGCCCACGGGTCAGGGACCGGACTATCCACCGAACCTGGGCTTCGCGAGCAGCGGTCACTTCCTCGGCACGAACAGCATCGGGCGCGACCTGCTGACCCGGCTGATCTTCGGTGCCCGCGCGTCGATGTTCGTCGCGTTCCTCGTGGTGAGCATCGCATCTGCCGCGGCGCTCGTGCTCGGTCTGGTGTCCGGCTTCTTCGGAGGTTGGCTCGGAGCCTTCATCGACCGGTGCATGGACGCGCTGTTCACGTTCCCGCCGCTCACGCTCGCCCTCGCCATCGCCGCACTGCTCGGCCGCAGCCTGACCAACGCGTCGTTCGCGATCGCCATCGTGTTCGTCCCCGGGCTCGTCCGCGTCATCCGCTCCCAGGTGCTCGCGGTCCGGGAGGAGACCTTCGTGGAGGCGGCGCGATCGGTCGGTGTGAGCAACCAACGGATGTTGCGGACCCACGTGTTGCCCAACGTGGTGTCACCGGTGATCGTGCAGGCGGCGCTGGCGTTCGGCTATGCCATCGGCGCCGAGGCCGGGCTCTCGTTCCTCGGGCTGGGGGTGAATCCGCCGACGTCGAGCTGGGGTGTGATGCTCCAGGAGGCGTACGGCTCGATCACCGAGACGCAGTGGCCGCTGATCCCGCCGGCGGTGGCGATCCTGCTCGCGATCCTCGCCTTCAACCTGGTCGGCGACGGGCTTCGCGACGCCTTCGGGCGCGAGACGGTCGCGGTGGAGGGGTTGTGACCGGCTCGACCGTCCCCGGGGAGGCGCTGCTCGACGTGCGCGACCTCACGGTCGAGTTCGGCACCACCGGCGGCACGCTGCGCGTCGTGGACGGTGTGAGCTTCGCGGTCGGGCGGGGGGAGACGCTCGGGCTGGTCGGGGAGAGCGGGTGCGGGAAGAGCGTGTCGTCGCTCGCGGTGATGGGACTGATCCCGCCGCGCAGTGGGCGGGTGCGCGCGGACGCGATGCGCCTCGGCACCCACGACCTCCTCTCGGTCCGGCGCGCCGAGCTGCGGGCGATGCGCGGCCCGGAGATGGCGATGATCTTCCAGGAGCCGATGACGAGCCTGAATCCCGCGTTCACCGTCGGGAACCAGATCGCGGAGTCGGTGCGCACCCACCAGAAGGTGTCGCGCGGGCGGGCGAAGGCACGCGCCGTCGAGATGCTCGACCGGGTCGGGATCCCCGACCCGGCACGCCGGGCCCAGGACTACCCCCACGCGTTCTCCGGCGGCATGCGCCAGCGGGCGATGATCGCGATGGCGCTCGCCAACGACCCGCAGCTCCTGATCGCCGACGAGCCGACCACGGCGCTCGACGTCACGATCCAGGCGCAGATCATCGAGCTGCTCCGCGTGCTCCAACGCGAGAACGACATGGCGATCATCTTCGTCACCCACGACCTCGGGGTCGTGGCCGACATCTGCGACCGGGTGGTGGTCATGTACGCGGGCCAGGTCGTGGAGGAATCGGCCCTCGACCCTGTCTTCGCCCGTCCCCGGCACCCCTACACGGCCGGGCTCCTGGCGTCGATGCCCCAGTCCACGCCGCCGGGATCGCTGCTGACCGTGATCCCCGGGCAGGTCCCGACGCCCGACGCCTGGCCGGCGGGCTGTCGGTTCGCCGCCCGCTGCGAGCACCGCGAGCCGGCGTGCGAGGAGGCACCGATCGAGTGGCTCGCCGTCGCCGACCGCGGTGTGCGGTGTCGGCGCGCCGAAGGGCTCGAGCTCGCGGGGTCGACGCACACCGAGCACGAGTCCGGCGTCGCCCTCGACACCCGGGACGGCGAGCCGCCTCTCGTCGAGGTCACCGGGCTCCGCAAGGAGTTCCCCGTCCGCAGCTCGGTGTTGCGGCGCGAGATCGGCACCGTGCGGGCGGTGGACGGGATCGACTTCGCGATCCGCGCCGGCGAGACCCTCGGTCTCGTCGGCGAATCGGGCTCGGGGAAGTCGACCGTCGCCCGCCTGCTCCTGCGGCTCGTCGAGCCGACGGCGGGCACGGTGCGCGTCGCCGAGGCGGAGGTGAGCGCGCTCGGCAAGCGCGAGCTGCGGGACGCGCGCCGCGAGATGCAGATGGTCTTCCAGGATCCGTACTCCTCGCTCGACCCCCGCCAGACCATCGCCGAGACCATCGGGGAGCCGATGGAGGTCCATCTCGGCCTGAACCGCGGGGAGCGCGACGAGCGGGTCAGAACGCTGCTCGGCCAGGTCGGGATGGGTCCCTACGCATTGCGCCGCTACGCCTACGAGTTCTCCGGCGGACAGCGGCAGCGCATCGCGATCGCGCGTGCGCTCGCGCTGGACCCGCGGCTCGTGGTGCTCGACGAGCCCGTGTCGTCGCTCGACGTGTCGACCCAGTCCCAGGTCATCAACCTGCTCACGGACCTCCAGGACCGGCTCGGGCTCACCTACCTGTTCATCGCGCACGACCTGTCCGTCGTGCGCCACCTCTCGGACCGCATCGCGGTCATGTACCTCGGGCGGATCGTCGAGCAGGGACCGGCGGAGGAGATCTACACGCGGCCGCGGCATCCCTACACCGAGGCGCTGCTCTCGGCGATCCCGGTGCCGGACCCGACGTACCAGCGCACGCGCGCGCGGATCGTGCTGCGCGGCGACGTCCCGAGCCCGCTCGCCCCGCCGTCGGGCTGCCGGTTCCGGACGCGCTGTCGCTACGCGATGGACGTCTGCGCGACGGAAGATCCCCCGGTGTACATCGCACCGGGGAGCACGACGGTGGCGTGTCATCTCCACGTCACCGGTCCCACGCTCGCCGGAGCTCCGGTCACCGAGCTCGCGGCGGGGGTCGGGAGTTGATGGTGCACACGACGCGGCCGCCGGTCGCCAGGAGGGGGAACACCATGAACCGATGGATACGGCTGGTCGCCGGGTTGGGAGTGCTGACGTTGGCACTCGCGGCCTGCGGCAGCAGTAGCAGCAGCAAGTCGGACAAGCCGAAGGCGTCCACGACGACGACCACGACGAGCATCGACGACAGCCTCACCGGCTGCAAGGCCGGACCGCCCGATCCGGGGACCAAGGCCAGCAAGCCACGAATGTCGGTCGATCCGTGCGAGGGTCTGACGGACCAGCAGACGGTCACGGTGTACGCGGCCGGCTTCACCGCCGGGAAGACCGTGGGCATCAACCAGTGCAGCACCGAGACCGACGACACCGGCTCGGGCTGCAACCTCGAGGGGCTCAAGACCATGAAGATCGGAGCGGACGGGACCGCGAGCTCCGACTACACGGTGGTGAAGGGTCCGTTCGGCAAGGACAACGTGGTGTGCTCGCCGCCGACCCAGTGCCTGCTCAGCGTGGGTGAGCTCGCCGCGGGCGACGTGGAGCGCGCCGACGGCGTGGACATCAACTTCGCGGGCTGACGCGAATGCACGGATGGGGGCGGGTCCGCAGCGGCGGGCCCGCTCCCATCGCGTCAGGCGCCGAAGACCGCGGCGTGCGTGACGCGAGCGAGCGTCGACGGCAGCTCGCCGTCGCTCCCGCCGATCTGCTGGGTGACGCGGTAGTAGTTCGCGCGTTCGACCATGGCGACGATGGCGAGCGCGGCCACAGTCGGATCGAGGCCCCTGCCGGCGGTGTGCTCCCGCAGCCGCTCGATGAGCGCGCCGGTGAAGGCGGCCCACACGTTGGTGCCGAGCTGGCCCACCGTGCTCGCGACGATCTCGGCCTCGGTCCACGCCCGGATCACGGGCCCGGTCCGGACGTAGACCTCGGTGAAGGCCTGCATCCAGTGCTCGAGCGCGGCGCGCCCGTCGGGCCCGGGCCTGAGTGGGGGGAGCCGGGTCGCGAGGTCCTCGAGCTCGCCGGCGACCTGCGCGGCCAGCGCCTGGAACAGGTCCTCCTTGTTGGAGAAATACAGGTAGAACGTGCCGTGCGAGGTCTCGGCGACGTTCACGATGTCGTCGACGCGCGCGGCGTGCAGCCCGCGGTCGGCGAAGACCGCCGCGCCGGCCGCGAGCAGCCGGTCACGCGTCCGGTGCCCGCGCGAGCGCAGGTCGGGAGCGGCGACCTCGGGGGCGGCGCGGCGGGGCATCCGCGCAGGCTACCGGGCACCTGACGCAGCTGTCAGGGACGCGACGGCGGCGGGTAAGGTGCCCGGCCGTGGCTCGGTTCGAAGAACTCAAGGTCGGTGACGCGGCACCACCGCTCGTGGTGGAGAACCTCACGCGCACGCACTTCGTGAAGTACGCGGGCGCGTCGGGCGACTTCAACCCGATGCACCACGACGACACGATCGCCACCCAGGTCGGGAACCCGTCGGTGTTCGGTCACGGGATGCTCACCGCCGGTCTCATGGCGCGGGTCGTGAAGGACTGGTTCGGCCCCGAGGCGATGCGGCGGTTCTCGGTCCGCTTCGCCAAGCAGGTCTGGCCCGGCGAGACGCTCACGTTCACCGCCGTGGTCACGGGGCTCCGCGAGGAGGACGGCGCCCACCTCGTGGATCTCGCGCTCTCGGCGAGCAACGAGGGTGGCGAGGAGAAGCTCGCAGGCACGGCGACCGCCGCCGTCGCCTGACCGCACACTCGGAGAGACTGGAGCGAACAGGTATGGGGATTCTCGATGGTCGGGTCGCGGTCGTCACCGGTTCGGGGCGCGGGATCGGGCGGGAGTTCGCGCTTTCGATGGCCCGGGAGGGCGCCAACATCGTGGTGAACGACGTCGGTGTCAGCCTCGACGGTCAGGGCACCGACGAGGACCCGGCCGCGCTGACCTGCAAGGACATCGAGGCCCTCGGCGTGAAGGCGGTCCCCAGCTACGAGTCCGTGACCGAGTTCGACGCCGCCGGCCGCTTGATCCAGACCGCGGTCGACGAGTTCGGCCGCATCGACATCCTCGTGAACAACGCGGGGATCGTCCGGGACCGCTCGCTGCTCAAGATGGGACCCGAGGACTTCGACGCCGTGGTCAAGGTCCACATGTACGGCACCTTCAACTGCGCACACCATGCCGCCGGCCACATGAAGGAGGCCGGGTACGGGCGCATCATCAATGTCACGAGCCAGGCCGGGCTGCGCGGCAACTTCGGCCAGTCGAACTACGGCGCGGCCAAGGCCGCGATCATGGGCATGACGTTCATCTGGTCGATCGAGCTGGGCAAGTACGGCATCACCGTGAACGCGATGTCGCCCGCCGGCAACACGCGCATGACCTCGTCGCTGTTCGAGCGCACCGGCACCGAGCCCCCGCCGGAGTCGAACCCGGCGCTGAACGCGCCACTCGTGACCTGGGTCGCGTCCGAGGACGCTGCCCACGTCAACGGGCAGATCCTCGGCCGGACCGACTTCGCGTACACGATCTACCAGCACCCCAAGCAGGTCGCGTACATGTACCGCGAGGGTGGGTTCGACGTGGAGGGCGTCGCCGAGAACTTCGACAAGATCCTCGGCCAGCACCTCCAGCACGTCGGCATGTCCATGCCCGGCGGCATGGAGTTCAAGAAGTCGACGCGGTGTACCCGCTCGGGGTCGTCGACATCGTCTACGGGTCCGAGCCGGACGTCGTGGTGCGCGCGGCGCGGGCGGCGGCCGACGGCTTCGAGCACGTCGACGTGCTCACCGGCGTCGACCCGTCGACCCTCGCCCTGCCGGTCGGCTGCCCGACGGCGTTCCCCCGGCCGGTCCCGGGCTGGTGCGCCACGCCGGCACCGGTGCGGGCCGACGGGATGTGGGAGCGTTGCGTGCGGTGGTTCCGCGCCGCGCCCGGGGCGCTGCTCGAGCCGTGGGCGGGCGGCGTCGTGCACTCGGCCGAGACCTGCCGGGCGATGATCGCCGAGGTCCCGGGACTGCGGTTGCTGATCGACACCGGGCACGTCGCCGACTGGGGCGGCGATCCGGTGGAGCTCCTCGCGCTCGCCGACCACGTCCAGCTCCGCCAGGGTGCTCCGGGGTCGACCCAGCTGCCCGTCGACGACCCGGCGGGTGTCGTCGACTTCCCTGCGGTGCTCGCACGGCTCGACGCGCTCGGCTACGAGGGCCGCCTCTCGGTGGAGTACTTCGACCTCCCCGAGCAGGGCTGGCCGCTCGCCGATCCCCGCGCCGAGGCGCTGGACCTCGCGGCCCACCTGCGTGGTTGACCCGGTCTCCTCGCGTGGGGTCAGATGGCCGGTATGAGCGACGCGATCCCCGATCCGTCCGCAGACGGCGACTTCCCGAACATCGGCTGGGGCGAGGTCGACCCCGAGGCGCTGGCCCGGCCTCAGCAGTTCCACCCGATGATCCGCGAGATGGGCGTCGTGCCCGGCGACGACATGATGCTGATCACGCGCCACGAGGACGTCATGTGGGCGTTGCGCAATCCGGACGTGTTCTCCTCCAGCATGAGCGCGATCGACATCGGGAACGTCCGGCCGCTGATCCCGCTCCAGATCGACCCTCCCGACCACGTCAAGTTCCGGCGCCTGCTCGACCCGCTGTTCGCGCCCGCGAGGTGGAGAAGCTCGAGGGTGCGGTGCGCGCGCTGGTCAGCGACCTCATCGACGAGTTCGTCGACCGCGGTCGGTGCGAGTTCAGCGAGGCGGTCGCGGTCCCGCTGCCCTGCACGGTGTTCCTGCGGCTCATGGGGCTCCCACTCGAGGACCTCGACGTGTTCCTTGCGTTCAAGGACGGCATCATCCGGCCCGAGGCGGAGACGATGCAGCAGCGGACGAACCAGGCCCGCGAGACCGGGCAGGAGATCTACGCGTACTTCGAACGGGTCATCGCCGAGCGCCGCGAGGTGCCCGAGGACGACCTCCTCTCGGGCTTCATCGCCGCCGAGGTCGACGGCGAGCGGCTCACGACCGAGGACATCCTCGACATCTCCTACCTGTTCCTGCTCGCGGGCCTGGACACGGTGACGGCGTCGCTCAGCTGCGCGGTCGCGTACCTCGCGGCCCACCCCGACCGGCAGGAGGCGTTGCGTGCGGATCCGGCGCTCGTCCCTGCGGCGGTCGAGGAGCTGTTGCGCTGGGAGACGCCGGTGCCGGGCGTCCCGCGGGTGACGACGTGCCCCGTCGACGTTGCCGGCGTCAGCATCCCGGCCGGCCAGAGCGTGACGTGCCTGCTCGCGAGCGCCAACACCGACGGCGCCGAGTTCCCCGACCCCGAAGCCGTCGACTTCGACCGGGCCGGCAATCGGCACCTCGCGTTCGGCGGGGGTGTGCACCGCTGCCTCGGCTCGCACCTGGCCCGGCTCGAGATGCGCGTGGCGCTCGAGGAGATCCACCGGAGGATCCCGGCGTACTCCGTGCCCGCGGGCGAGACACCGATCTACTCCATGGGCATCCGGGCAGTGGAGTACCTGCCGCTGGAATGGTCGACCATCTGATCCGCGTCAGCGTCGACGCCGAGGTGTGCACCGGTCACGGCCGCTGCTACGCCCTCGCCCCCGAGCTGTTCGAGCCCGACGACTTCGGCCACTGCGAGGTGCTCCTCGCCGACGGCGTCGTCCCCTCGGAGCTGGAGGCGGCGGCGCGGCCGCGGCGCGGAGAGCTGCCCCGAGCAGGCGATCAGCGTCGAAGGCTGAGCGCCCGTCACGGACCGGTTCGGGCACGAGGCTCGTTGCGCGTACGCTCGCAGCGCCCATCCGCGGGCGTCAGGGGGGAACGATGACACGAGTGACGATGCTCGATCCGACCGCACCACCGCCGGAGGTGGGCACCGACCCGGGGCCCGATGCCGGGCCGCTCGCGGGGAAGCGGGTCGGCATCCGCTTCGACACTGCCTGGCGCAGCTGGCTGTGGACGATCGACGAGTGGGCGCCCCGGTTCGAAGCCGCCGGCGCGATGGTTGACCGGTGGGAGGCGGGCAACCGGGTGGGCGACGCCGGGCTCGTGACCTTCGCGGCACTCGACGAGTTCGCCGACCGGGTCGACCTCGCGGTGGTCGGTCTCGGCAATTGAGGCTCGTGCACCTCGTGGAGCGTCCACGACACCGTCGTGGTGGCGCAACGAGGGACGACGGCGGTCGTCGTCGTGACGCAGGAGTTCGAGGCCCTGGCCCACACGATGGCGACCAACGCCGGCCGGGCCGGCCTCCGCGTCCACGTGTTGCCCTATCCGCTCGAGAGCCGGTCCGAGGCCGAGGTCCGGGCGATCGCGGTCGAGCACTGGCCGCTGGTCCTGGCCACCCTGGGGGCCGTGGAGGTCCGCGGGTGACGGACGGTCGGCTCACGCAGCGACCGGAGGGAGCGCAGTGAGCTCGCAGGAGCGGCGAGCGAGCGCGACCACCGGGGAGGCATGCGGACCCGAAGGCTGCACGATCGAGTGGCTCGCCTCGGAACGGCTCGAGGTGGACGACGACCCGGTGGCGTTCCAGAAGCTCGCGACCGACGCGGGATGGGGCGACGGGCTGCCGCTCGTCCCGCCGACGGAGGAGCGCGTGCGGGCGCACGTCGCCGCGAGCGGGCGGTTCCCCGAGCAGCAGCTCGGCGCGCTCCCGCCGCGCAACGGCCTGTGCACGGTCGAGAAGGTCGCGGTGAACGCGGTGATGGCCGGGGCACCGGCCGAGGCGATGCCGCTGCTCTGCACCGCGGTCGAGGCGATGTGTGAACCCGATTTCAACCTCTTCGCCCTCAACACGACCACGAGCTGCGTGGTCCCGGGTGTGTTCGTGAACGGACCGATCCGCCACGACCTCGGGATCCCGTTCGACGCGGGGTGCTTCGGGGGCGTCGCCGGTCCCGCGCCGGGAATCGGTCGGGCGCTGCGGTTGCTCATGCGCAACGTGGGCGGGCAGGTGGTCGGCATCTCGTCGAAGAGCGTGTTCGGTCAACCCGGGCGGGTCACCGGCATCGTCGTGGGCGAGTGGGAGGAACGGTCACCGTGGGCACCACTCGCGACCCGGCGCGGCGTCGCCCCCGCGACCGACGCGCTGACCGTCCACGGCTGCACCGGAACGATCGACGTCGCGGACATCGTGGCGGACGACGGTCGCGACCTCGTGGAGGTCATCGGCAAGTCCCTCGCGTTCTGTGGCACCAACGCCTTCATCGGATCGCACCACGGTGCCGAGATCCTCGTGTGCCTGGCGCCACCGTGGGCCGACCTGCTCGCCCGGACCTACCCCGACATCGCCGACGTGCAGGTCGAGCTGGCGCGCCACGCCGCGCTCCCCATCTCGTGGTGGCCGGCCCCGCACCGAACCAAGGCCGAGCGCGACGGGCGCGTGGACGCCGACGGGATGGTCCATCTCGTGGAAGGACCCGACCACATGCTCGTGATGGTCAACGGCGGGCTCGGGAACCTGCACACGCTCGCGTTGCACTCGTTCGGCCCGACGCGTGCCGTGACGCGGGCGGTCGGCCCGTGACGGTCCGCGTGTTCGAGGCCATGGGTCTCGCGGTCGAACGCCTGCGGGCCGAGTTCCCCGAGGTGGAGGTCCTGGACGTCTCGCGGACACCGCCCGATCCGGGTGTGGAGGCCGACGTGCTCTTCGGGGGCTGGGACGACGCCAAGGTCCTGCCGCTGCTCGAGCGCGGTGTCCAGTGGGTGCAGCTGCCGGGGACCGGGATCGACGGCGTGCCCCGCGCCGTGTTCGACCGGGTCCCCACGGTCACCTGCGCCCGCGGGGCGAGCGCGGTACCGATCTCGGAGTACGTCCTCGCGACGATGCTCGCCTTCGCCAAGGGGTTCCCGGACTTCTGGCTCCACGAGCCGCCCCGCGCTGGAACTTCCAGCGCATGGAGACGCTCGCGGGCTCCACCGTCGGCATCGTGGGGCTCGGCGGCATCGGGACCGCGGTCGCGCGCCGGGCGCTCGCCTTCGACATGCACGTGCGCGCGTTGCGGCGCACAGCGACGCCGAGTCCGATCCCGGAGGTCGAGGTCGTGACCACACTCGCCGAGCTGGTCGCGGACGCGCAGCACGTGGTGCTCGCGGCGCCGGGGACCGAACGGACGCACCGGCTGCTCGATGCCGACGCCTTTGCCGCCATGCGCGACGGCGTGCACGTCGTGAACATCGCGCGCGGACGCCTCGTGGATCACGATGCCCTGCGAGCAGCGCTCGACGCGGGCAAGGTCGCGCGGGCCAGCCTCGACACCGTGGATGTCGAGCCGTTACCCGCCGGTCACTGGCTCTACGACCACCCGAGGGTGTTCCTCACCCCGCACTCGTCGTGGGCGTCCTCGGACCTGCTCGGCGCGACCGTCGACATCTTCTGCACCAACCTCCGGCGCTACCTCGACGGGCAGCCGTTGTTGCACGTGGTGGACCGCGACGAGGGGTACTGACGTGGCGCCGACCGTGGCGGTCGTCGGGACCGGCTTCGGTGCACGGATCCACGTTCCGGCCCTCCGCGCCGCGGGGTTCGACGTCGTCGCGCTCGTCGGGACGGACGCCGATCGCACCACCCGGCGCGCCGCGCACGCGTCGGGGTACCCGAAGGCACCACCGACCTCGCACGCGTGCTCACCGAGGTCGACGCGGTCACGATCGCGACGCCGCCCGCGACCCACCGCCCGCTCGCGATCCAGGCGCTGCGGGCCGGGCGCGCGGTGCTGTGCGAGAAGCCGTTCGCCCTCAACGCGACCGAGGCGCGGGACATGGTCGCCGCCGCCGAGCGGGCGGGCGTCCCCGCGCTCGTCGGTCACGAGTTCCGGTGGGCCGAGGACCACGCGGTGCTCGGCCGCGCGATCGCCGACGATCTGATCGGAGCGCCGCGGCTGGCGACCTTGATCGCGTTCGTGCCCCTTCTCGCCGGCGCCGAGGCGCGCATGCCCGGATGGTGGTTCGACCCGGCGATGGGTGGCGGGTGGCTGAACGCGTCGGGTTCGCACGTCGTGGATCAGATCCGCGTGTGGTTGGGGGAGTTCGCGGTCGTGTCCGCGTCGCTCGCTCGGGTCGGTGCGGGCGCGGTCACCGTCGACGACACGTTCACGGTCAAGGCGACGCTGCGGAACGAGTGCCAGGTCGTGCTCCAACAGACCGCCGGTGCGTGGGGTGCGCCGGCCGGGATCACCCGGGTCGCCGGGGACCGGGGAACGCTGTGGATCGAGGACGGGGCCGTCTGGCTCGCGGATGCGACCGGGACCCGGGCGCTCCCGGTGCCCGGCGATCTCCGCCTCCCGACGCCCCCGCCGCCTTCGGACCAGGAGGCGCACGCCTTCACCCATCTCGAGGTCGGGCCCGAGATCCGCCTGGCCGAGGCGTTCCGGCGCTCGATCGAGACGGGATCGGCCGGCGGTGCCGTCGCGGTCCCGACCTTCGCCGACGGACTGACGTGCATGCAGGTCCTCGACGCGGTGCGCTCGTCCGCGGCGGCGGACGGCGTCCGGGTGAGCGTCTGAGCCCGGTTCAATCCCGGGACCGGATCTGCCGATACCCGCGTCATGCGACGAGCAGCAACCGCGCTCGGAGTGGTGGTCCTCCTCGGGCTCGCCGGCTGCGGCGGGACCGGGACCGACGCCAACCCCGAGCACACGGCGATCACCGCACCGGCGGCCAAGGCCCGGACCGCGGTCGACGCCCAGAACCAGCAGCTCCAACAGATGGAGCAGCGGACCAGTCAGGCCGACCCGACGGTCCCCTGATCGTCGGGAGCCGCCCACGGGATTCCGTACTGCTCCCGGTGGGTGTGCTCGGCGAACGGGTCGCGTCGCGGAGGGCCGGGCGGCCGCGCGGGATGCCCGACGGGGACGACCGCCATCGGCCGGACGTGCTCGGGGAAGCCGACGATCGCGCGCAGCTCGTCGGCGTATCCGAGCGCGATGGTGGTCAGCGCGGTGCCGAGCCCGAGAGCGGCGGCCGCCAGCATGAGGTTCTGCACGGCGGGATAGATCGACTCCGCCGCGGCGACCTCGAGCCCGCGGGCGTTGTCGGCACCCACGACGACGTGCACGGGAGCGTCGGCGATCCCGCCGGTCATCCCCCGCTCGACCTCGGCGAGCATCGCCGGGGAGAGGCGCTCGGTGGAGAACGCACGACCGGCGCGCTCCCACGCGCGCGCCATGAGCTCGCCGATCGCCTGCCGGCGAGCGCGTTCCCGGACGACCACGAACTCCCACGGTTGCTGGTTCTCCGCGCTCGGCGCATGGACCGCGGCCTCGAGCACGCGGGCGAGGTCGTCGTCGGTCACCGGCGTGCCGGAGAAGTGCCGGCACGCGCGCTGGGCGTGCATGACCGCGAACAGGTCGTTCACGCCCAGCGCTCACCGAGGCGCCGGAACGTGTTCACGTACATGATGCGGAGTGCCGGGTGGCGGGCCCAGTGCTCCCACGCGGGCGTGCCCGCGCCCAACCGCTCCGTGACCAGCGGCGTCATCGCGCGGAACGCCGTCTCGGGGTCCTCGGTGTCCATCTCGTAGAAGTGCATGAACCGTGGATCGCCGCCGGTGACGTTCTCGTACGGGGTGATCATCGCGTAGCCCGGCACGCCGACCGCGGCGATGTGGCTGATGTGCACGAGGTCGCCCCAGTCGCGGAGGGCCTGCGCGTCGGTCGGCTCACGCGGCGAGATGAGCACGAGTGAGAGCCCGATCGTCGGCCGACCGGTGAGCCGGCCCTGCCCCGGGCGCGGGCAGTGGGCGAAGTGGTGGCCGGTGACGTCGCCGGGGGGCGCCGGGACCCTGAAGCTCTCGTCGACCTCGTAGACGCCGAGGTGATCGAACTCGGGGAGCTTGCGGGGCAGGTCCGTCCGGTCGCGGGACGCGTTCTCCCACCACGTCGCGCGGGTCACGCCGGGAAGGGACACCACCTCCGGGACCCGCTCGGCCGCATACCGCTCGGCCGGCCGGTCGGTCATCTCCAGGTACAGCCCTGGGGTGATGCGGTCCTCCACGGCCCGGAGACTACGGCGCGCCGCCTGGACGCCGGGCGGTCGGCGGTCAGTCGACGAGGTCGAACCCGAGCGCGGCGACGACGGCGCGGAACCGTCCGCGGTCGTGCTCGACGAGGCCCGCCGTCAACGGGTAGCCGAGCCGGACGTCGCCGGGGAACACGACCGCGCCGCCGAGGTCGGCTCGGATCCGGGCGTGCTCCCGCGGGATGTAGCGGTCCCCGTGGAGTCCGAAGCCCAGCTCGATGCCGTCGGCGTGGAGCTCGAACCGCCACGGCAGGCGCGCCATCGCCGCGATCGCACCCAGCGCGACCGCCCCCGCGGGGAGCAGCGCCCCGAGGAGCAGGAGCACGACGGCGCCGGAGAGCAGCGCCGGCGGCATGTAGTGGAGGAACCGGCTCTCGCCGACGTAGCGAGGGGTTCCGAGCGGTGGTGGGGTGCGGTCCATCGAATCGTCCCGGCCTCGGTCTCGACCGGGCTTCGGTCGAGAGGGGGTGCTGGGATGGATCTACGGCCGATCGCGCGTCGCACTTGACGCGCAGTCGCGGTGGGCCACCCCGTGTGACCGGAGCGTGACGGGCCGATGAACGCTCAGCCGTCGAGGCCGAGCAACGCGGTCGGATTGGTGCACGCCATGCGCCGGATCTCGCCCTCGGTGAGGCCCTCGCCGAACAGCGCGTCGGCGAAGGTCTGGAGTCCCGAGGCGGGCGGCTCGTTCATCGCCTGCCCGAAGTCGGTCCCGAGCGTGACGCGATCGACGCCGACGGTGCGGATGCAGGCGACGAGGTCGGCGACCGGGCGGGTCGCGAGCGCGCCGACGCAGGTGAGCGCGCACAGCTCGACGTGCGCGCCGAGCCCGGCCAGCTCCGCGCACGCGGCCGCGTCGAGGTTCGGTCCCGCGAGCTCCTCCATGGCGTGAGTGACGAGGAGCTTGCCGCGGCCGGCGAACGCCCGGGTCACGGCGAGGTGCTCGGCCGCCGACACGTGTCCGGTCGCGAGCACCGCGTCGAACTCGGCGACGAGCCGGAGGACCTCCTGCACGTCGGCGGTGAGTCGGCCGTCGTCGTCGACCACGCGGAGCCCCGGGCCGGGGATGCCCAGCTGTGCCGCCACGCCGTTGCTCACGTCCTGCGCGCTGCTGAGCGTGGGCAGCCAGACGATGCGGGCGCCGAGCCGGAGCGCGGTCTCGACCGCGGCGGGGTTGACACCCCCCACCTCGTGGTCGCAGCACACGCCGCCGAACACGTGCAACCCGTCGACGATCGGATCGAGCGCCGCCGCGAGGCCGGCACTGGGGGTGTCGTGACTCTTGAGCACGATCGCGGCGTGACCGGCCGACGCCGCCTGCCGCGCGGCTTCGAGCGCGGTCACCGACCGCGGCCGGTGGGGATCGGGACCGAAGTGTGCGTGCAGGTCCGCCGCCCCGGCGAGGTCGACGGACATGGGTCAGGCGTCCACGACGGTGAGGTCGGCAGCGAGGACGATCTCACCGTCGAAATGGGCGCTCGCCTCGGCGATCCACTCCGCTTCGGTACCGGGGAAGGGAGCCGGGACGGGGTGGGTGAGCACGAGCGTGCGCACGCCCGCGCGGGCGGCGGTCCGCGCCGCCTGCTCGATCGTCGAGTGGTAGTCGTGGATGTCCTGGAGCCGCGCCGACGGGATCGCGCGCACGAGATCGGGACGGATCACGGTCTGGACGTAGATGTCCGCCCCGGCGCAGGCGCGGTCGAGACCCTCGCACGGGATCGTGTCGCCGGCGATGGTCACCGTGGCCCCGTGGTGCTCGACGCGGTACGCAACCGTCGGGGCAACGGGCCGGTGGTCGCTCGGCATCGCGAGCAGACGCAGCTCCCCGTCGAGCACCACCTCGTCGTGGGTCTCGCGGACCGCGACGCCGGGATCCCAGTTCAGGTCGTCGTGGTGGGTCCGGCGGTAGCCGATGTCGTCGACGAGCATCGCGAGCACACGGTCCATGTACGCCCGCGTGCCCGGCGGGCCGATCACGGGCAGCGGGTCCTCCACCGGCGACATCGCCCACCGCGTGGTCACGAGATCGTTGACGTCGGTCGTGTGGTCCGAGTGCAGGTGCGTGAGCAGCACGTGGTGGAGCATCCCGGGGAAGAGGCCCGCGGCGGCGAGGCGCATCAGCACCCCACGACCACAGTCGAAGAGCAGGTTCGTCGCTCCGGCCTGGACCAGCGTCGAGGGGCCGGCGCGGTTCGCGTCGGGGATCGGCGAGCCGGTCCCGAGCAGCGTGACCCTCACGCCGAGAAGGGTTGGGTCAGGCGCGGCTCGGCGTCGCCGCGGGTCGCGATGATCGCGGCCTGCTCGATCGCCGCGTCGCGGTGGATGTGCGCCTCCATGTACCCCGGGACGTCGGCCAACGCGAGGAACGCCGAGCGGTTCGGGTACCAGACCGCGACCACCTCGTCGTACTCGTCGTGGTCGCAGCCGATCACCGTCTCGGCGGCGTCGGTGGCCCAGAGGATGTCGCCGCCGACGGAGAGGACCGCGGCGTAGGCGACCGCGCCGTACCGCAGGTAGGCCTCGCGACCGCTCACGTCGGCGTCGGGCGTGCCCGGCGGGTACGCGGCGCGGTCCCGGTAGCGGTTGAGGTTGAGCATGACGACGGGGGAGTCGTCCTCGGCGGCGACGGCGGCGGTGGCGGCAAGACGCTCGTCGGTCGGGGTGACGTGGTCGGGCATGGGACTCCTCGGTTCGGACCGCGGGCGGTCGGTGGACGGGTCAGGTCGTGAGCAGCGCGCGCAGCGTGCGGGTCGTGACGGATCGGGTCTGAGCCCGGCTGTGGCCGAGCGTGATGCGGAGCGTGTCGATCTGCTCGAAGCCCGCCGCCGCCGCGAGCGCGTCGAGCAGCTCGGTCCGGTCCCGGCCGTGCGCGGCAGCCAGCTCCGGCGCGAACTGCACGGCCACCTGCTCGCGCAGGAGCTCGCGCCGGTACGCGAAGGCCTCGGCGATGCTCGGCGCGCTCGGCGCGATGCGGTGGCCCGCGGCCGAGACGGTGGCGACCCCGTCGTGGATGGCCAGGCGCTGGTCCACCAGGGCGAGAATCCTCCGCTCGAGAGGACCCTCGGCCGGCGGCGCCGCGAAGAGGTGGCGGACGCGAGCGATCTGGCGGGCGACCGCCTCCTCCGCGAGTGCGTCGAGATCGGCGAAGTAGCGGAACACCGAGCGCTCGGAGACGCCGGCCCGCTCGGCGATACGGGCCGCGCCCGGTTGCGCGTCCCCCTCGTCGTAGAGCGCGAGCAGCGCGTCGACGACCTGTTCGCGTCCCCGCTCCGAGCGCAACCGGCGCCGGTCCACCGCCGGGGCCGCATCCGCGGTCGGGCCCGCCGACGGGTCGGGACGCGCGTTCGGACGCGGGTCCGCGGTCGACGAGGGCATCCGGCGACCCTAAGTTCTGACAGTCAGACTGTCAAGACTTCCGGGCGGTGACGTCGTGGCCGGCGGCGAAGAACGCCGCGGCTCGCCTCTCGGGGTCGGCGCGCCCGACCAGCTCGTCGTAGCCGAGCGCGGCGTAGGTGCCCGCGGTCCAGAACGGGTCGTCACTCGGCTCCCAGGGACCCACGTACAGGTAGGGGAGCGCCGATCCGCCGTCACCGGGTGAGGCCCCGTAGTTCGCGCGGCGACCGTCGGGTCCGAGGTCCAGGCCGAGGTCGAAGTGCTCGGGCCAGAGCTGGATCTCCGACGGTGTCTCGTCGACGTGCTGCGCCCGCCAGGCGCCGAGGACCCGTGCGCCGAAGGCGAACCACTCGGCGAGCGCGGCGGCGGACGCGGGGTCGACGCGGAGTGCGGCGTCGGGGTCAGCGGGGGTCGTCGGGGTGAAGAACCCCGTGGTCGCGGCCGGGTCCGTCCCCGCGAACGCGGCGGCGGCACGCAGCGTCGTGACCGTCGAGCGCCGCGTGACCGACCCCTCGACCACGAGCAGGTCGCCGTCGGCGACGGCGATCGTGCGATCGGCGCCGAAGGGTCCGGTGCTGAACCCGCCGGCCGCGGGCCGCAGCCCGATGCGACCCGTGTCCGCGGCTCGGGCCGGGGCCAGGACCCGTTCCGCGAGCGTGTGCCACGCGGTGCGCGTGGCGACGTAGCGGTTGTGATCGGTGATGGGGGGAAGCATGCCCACTCGTCTTCGCGGACGCGGATTCGTTGCACGGCCGTCCCGGTCGAGCCGAAACCGGGTCCCGCTATCCTCCCCGGCCATGCCGAATCCTCAACCGCTGGCCGGCGTGCGGATCGTCGAGTGCTCGATGCTCGGTCCGGCCGCCGTGACCACCGCGCTCGCCGATCTGGGGGCGGAGGTCATCAAGGTGGAGCCGCCGTCGGGCGACTACGTGCGCCGCATGACCTGGCCGATCGTGGAGGGCGTGTCCCTCATGCACCTCCACGTCAACCGTGGCAAGCGCAGCATCGCGATCGACCTCAAGCACCCCGACGGCGTCGCGCTCTTCGAGGACCTCGTCCGTGCGAGCGACGTCGTGGTCGAGGCGATGCGGCCGGGTGGGCTCGCCCGGCGCGGCCTCGGCTACGACCACCTGCGCGAGCTCAACCCCCGCATCGTCTTCTGCACGATCTCGGGGTACGGCGCGACGGGCCCCTACCGCGATCTCGCGAGCCACGGCATCGCGTACGACGCCTGGGCGGGCATCTTCGAGCCGGAGATCGACGAAGCCGGGTTCCCGTCGATCCCGAACCACGTCTCGATCGGCATCAACGCGGGGCCGCTCTTCGGCGCGCTCGGGATCCTCGCGGGGATCGTCCAGGCGCGCGCGACGGGCGACGGGACCCAGCTCGAGGTTGCCCAGTCGGACAGCGCGGCGGCGTTCGACTGGTACCGGGAGGAGACCTACCGGGCCTACGAGCGCCCGGAATCCGAGGTCACCGGCAACGCGTCCGACGACTACGTGCGCCGGGAGCCGGCGATCGCGGGCATGCGCGGCGGCGTCCGCTACCAGGTCTACGCGTCGTCCGACGGGTACGTCCTCTTCATGGCCAGCGAGCAGCACTTCTGGCAGAAGTTCTGCGACGCCGTCGAGCGGCCGGAGCTGTTCGCGCGCTGGCCCGGCTCCGAGTACGGCGACCATGCGCGTGGCAACCGCGAGATGCAGACCGAGCTGACCGCGATCTTCGCCACGCGATCGACCGCGGACTGGGTGCAGTTCGGCATCGACGTCGACGTACCGATCGCGCCCTGCCACACACCGCACTCCGTCGCCGCGGACCCACAGTTCGCCGAGCGCCTCGGCTGGTTCCCCGCCGACGCGCTCGGCGCGGACCAGCTGCCGTTCCCGGTCAAGGTCGTCGGCGCCGATCCGATCGTTCCCGGCCGGGCGCCGACGGTCGGCGAGCACACCGACGCGGTCCTCGCCGACGTGCTCGGCCTCGACGCCCGACGGATCGCCGCACTCCGAGAGTCGGGCGCCGTCACCTGAGATCCGGACCGCGACCCGCGTAGAGTGACGCCGATGTCAGGTTCGCCGCACGGCCCCGAGGACGCCCCGCGTCCCGGTCCGACGTCGGCGCCGGCGCCCGGGATGGCGCCGCTCGTCGCTCCCAACGCCGCCGCGCTGCTGCGGCGCAACGCGACCGACCCCTCGATCCGGGAGCGTCCCGCGATCCGTT
The DNA here is from genome assembly GCA_963752335.1 of uncultured Acidimicrobiia bacterium. Classification (GTDB taxonomy): domain Bacteria; phylum Actinomycetota; class Acidimicrobiia; order IMCC26256; family JAENVU01; genus JAENVU01. The sequence continues at coordinate 619,168 of CAVVXW010000004.1, forward strand.
CCGGTGACCGGGTCTGGTCCCACGCCGAGTACCTCGAGGAGTCGTCGCGGTGGTCGCGCCTGTTCCTCGACCGCATCCCGGCCGGTCGGCCGCGGCACGTGGCGGTGCTGCTCGACAACCTTCCCGAGTACCTCTTCGCGTTCGGTGGAGCCGCGCTCGCCGGCGGCGCGGTCGTCGGGCTCAACCACACGCGCCGGGGCGAGCAGCTGCTGCGCGACATGACCCACACCGACTGCGGGCTGCTCGTCACCGAGGCGCGTCACCTGGACCTCGTCGAGTCCCTCGGGGAGGCACGGCCGCCGATGCTCCTCGTGGAGGACACGCTCGAGCCGGCGCTCGGTCCACCCACCGATCCGGGCCTCGAGCCCGACGTCGACCTCCCGTGGGCGCTGATCTTCACGAGCGGCACGTCCGACGCGCCGAAGGCCGTGATCTGCTCGCAGCGCCGTCTGCTCGTCACCGGCAACCGGATGCGCATGATCATGGACCTCACGCCCGACGACATCGGGTACGTGTGCATGCCGCTGTTCCACTCCAACGCGGTGCAGGTCGGGTGGGCGCCCTCGATCGTGACGGGTTGCTCGATCGGACTCGCCCGCCGGTTCTCGGCGTCCGGGTGGTTGCCCGACGTCCGCCACTACGGGAGCACCTACTTCAACTACACCGGCAAGCCGCTCGCCTACGTGCTCGCGCAACCCGAGCGGCCCGACGACGCCGACAACACGTTGCGCGTCGCCTTCGGCAACGAGGGCTCCCCCGCGGTGGTCGACGCGTTCGCCCGCCGGTTCGGCGTGCACGTGATCGATGCCTACGGCGCCACCGAGGGCGGCGTGGCGGTGAACCGCGACGCCGAGCAGCGGGCGGGGGCGCTCGGGCAGGTGGGCCCGGCGGTCAAGGTCGTGGACGAGGAGGGGACCGAGAAGCCCCGGGCCGAGTTCGACGCGGAAGGTCGTCTCGCGAACGCCGCCGAATGTGTCGGCGAGATCGTCAACACCGCCGGCGCGGGACCGTTCGAGGGCTACTACAACAACGAGTCGGCGACGGCGCAGACCACCCGCTTCGGTTGGTACTGGTCCGGCGACCTCGGGTACATCGACGGGGACGGCTACCTGTACTTCGCGGGCCGCAACGCCGACTGGATCCGGGTGGACGGCGAGAACTTCCCGGCCGGGCCGCTCGAGGAGACGCTTCGAGCCCATCCCGACGTCGTCCTCGCCGCGGTCTACGGCGTTCCCGACGACCAGGCCGGCGACCAGGTGATGGCGGGGCTCGTGCTGCAGGAGGGTGCCGCGCTCGATCCCGAGGAGTTCGCGGCGTGGATCGACGCGCGTGCCCGACATCGGTGCGAAAGGCCGACCTCGCTACCTCCGCGTGCTGGCCGAGCCACCGACGACGGGCACGTTCAAGATCGTGAAGCGGACGCTCGTGCACGAGAAGTGGCGCACCGACCGCGTCCACGGCGACCCCGTGTTCGTCCGGGGTCGCGACGAGACGGCGTTCCGACCGTTCACGCCGGCCGACGAGTCCGCGCTGCACGAGTCGTTCGTGGCGTACGCGCGCGAGCGGTTCTGGGACCTGTGACGAACGAGCGAGGGTGAGATGGACCTGAGCTTCTCCGCCGCGGAGCTGGCCTTCGCGGACGAGATCCGGACCTGGCTCCAGGCCCACCTCGACGCGCCGCCGCGTTCGAGACGCTCGGTGACGAGATCGCCTGGGGGCGCGCGTGGCAGGCCAAGCTCGCGGCCGACCGTTGGATCGGGATCCACTGGCCCGCGGAGTACGGCGGGCGAGGCGCGTCGCCGGTGGAGGTCGCGCTCTACAACATGGAGTACGCGCGCTCGCGCGCGCTGCAACCCGTGAACCGCGTCGGTATCAACCTCGCCGGACCCACGCTGCTCGCGCACGGGACCGAGGCGCAGAAGCAGCGGTACCTGCCGCGCATCCTCGACGCCTCCGAGATCTGGTGCCAGCTCTTCAGCGAGCCGGGCGCGGGGTCGGACCTCGCGTCGCTCTCGACGACCGCGAACCCCGTCGACGACGGCTGGTTGCTCACGGGTCAAAAGGTGTGGACCTCCTACGCACAGTTCGCGCGGCTGGGGCATCGCGCTGGTGCGGACCGATCCGCAGGCGCCCAAGCACCGCGGGATCAGCTACGTGATCGTGGACATGACCGCGCCGGGCATCGAGATCCGTCCGCTGGTGCAGATCACGGGCGAGGCGGAGTTCAACGAGGTGTTCCTCGACGACGTGTTCGTCCCCGCGGACCAGCTCGTCGGCGGTCTGCACCAGGGCTGGGCGGTGGCCAACACGACGCTCGCCCACGAGCGCGGTACGGCGTTCCCCTTCAAGGAGCAAGTGGTGCACGAGGTCCATCTCGACGAGCTGTACGCGCTGGCGCGTGATCGTGACCGCCTCGACGACGTGGAGGTGGCGGACGCGCTCGCCCAGAGCTTCGTCGAGCTGCGCCTGCTGCGGCTCAACAACTGGGGGACCCTCTCGCGGCTCGCGCACGGCATCGCCCCCGGTCCCGAGTCGAGCGTGACCAAGCTGGTCTGGACGGACATGACCCAGCACCTCTCCGAGACGGCCCTCGCGATCCTCGGGCCCGACGCGGTGCGCCGCGGCAAGTGGTCCCGCCAGTGGCTGTGGTCGAAGGCCGCGTCGATCGCGGGTGGCACGTCGGAGGTGCAGCGGACCATCATCGGGGAGCGACTCCTCGGGCTGCCACGGGAAGGGACGAACGCGTGAGCGACCCCGTCGTCACCGTCACGGGCCTGGACCACCTGGTGCTGCGGGTGGCCGACGTCGAGCGCTCGCTCGCGTTCTATCTCGACACGCTCGGGATGGCGCCCGTACGGGTCGACGAGTGGCGCGCGGGCGAGGTGCTGTTCCCCTCGGTGCGAGTCGACGAGCGACACGATCATCGATGTCCTCGCCGCCGCGCCGGACGATCCCCCCGGGCGCAACGTGGACCACTTCTGCCTGGTCATCGAGCCGACCGACCTCCAGGGCCTGGCCGATTCCGGGTCGGTCGACGTCGTCGGCGGCCCCGCGAACCTCTTCGGGGCCCGCGGGCAGGGCGAGGCCCTCTACGTCCGCGATCCGGACGGCAACGTCCTCGAGCTGCGGTACTACCCGTAGGTGGCGAAGAGGGGCGTGGCTCCTGCTACCGTCCTCGGCCGAGGGTGAGGCATCACGGCCGGCCCCGGAACAAGACAGTCAGGAAAACAGCACATGGCAACAGGCACCGTGAAGTGGTTCAACGCCGAGAAGGGCTTCGGCTTCATCTCGCGTGAGGGAGAGCCCGACGTGTTCGTCCACCACTCACAGATTCAGATGACGGGGTACCGGACCCTCACCGAGGGTCAGGCTGTTCAGTTCGACGTGGCGCCCGGCCGTAAGGGTGAAGAGGCTCAGAACGTCACCGCGCTCTGAGCTCCGCACGACGTACGCGAAGCGACCCCCGGCCTCGGCCGGGGGTCGCTTCGCGTCTCCACGGGCGTCAGGCGCCGACCCAGAGCGTGAAGCGCGAGACGGGGAGGAAACCCATCCGCTCGTACACGGGTCGGCCCGCGTCGCTCGCGATGAGGGCGGCCGGCAGCTCCGGGCGGGCGAGTGTCGCCGTCCAGGTGACGGCCTCGCCGACGCCGCGTCCGCGGACCTCGGGCCGGCAGGAGACGATCTCGACCCCGTTCACCCGGCCGCCGTGGTGGGCCGCCGCGGTCGCGACGGTCGTCCCGTCGAGCTCGGCGGTCCAGAGCGTCACACCGTCCGCGCCGAGCAGGGGCGCCTGGAACATCGAGCCGGAGGGTCCTCCCGGGTACGCGTCGGTCAGGGTCTGCTCGAACCGTGCGAGCGCCTCGGGTCCGTCGACGGGCGTGATCGTGAGCCCGGCCGGCTCGGGTCGGGTCGCGGGCGCCCCCGCGGGCCGGACCATGAACGGCGGGTGCCCGACGAGGGTGAACCCGTGGGCCGCGATCGGAGGTGTCGGCACCGGGGACGCGAGCACGAACGGCACCGCGGGCGGGAACCTGGCCCGGAGCCGTCCGATCGCGTCGCGCCAGGCCGACTCGGACAGGGGGCGCCGGGCGACCACGAAGTTGGCGAACGGGAACTCGGCGCCGTGGTGGACGCCGCCGAGGTCGTCGTCCTCGATCGTCGCGGCACCGACCGCGGTCCCGACGTCGACGAGGTAGCGCACCAGGCTGTCGACGTAGTCGCGCAGCAACGTGTCGCCCGCCGCGCGTCGTCGGACCCCACCCGTCCTCGAGTGCCGGTGCCGCCCCGGGTTCCGCCGTGCTCATCGGGGTTGGTTGAGCTCGATGAGGTTGCCGGCGGGATCGACGAGGAACGCCTGCGCGCCCGCGCCCGGCACCGCGGGGACGCGGTCCACCTTCACGTCCCGCCCGCGCAGCTCGGCGATCGTGGCGTCGAGGTCGTCGACGCCGAGCGCGAAGTGGCGGCCGCCGTTCGGGGGGAGCGGGCCCGCGACCTCCACCAGGTGCAACTGGTGCGCGCCCATCTCGAGCCACGCGCCCGGGAAGCCGAAGTCGGGCCGGTCGAGCGGGGTGAAGCCCATCGCGTCCACGTAGAACGCGAGCGCGGCCGCGAGATCGTCGACGTCGAGCGCGACGTGATGGACGCCGGTGATGGTCACAGCAACCTCCGGAGCAGCGCGGCCTTGATCCGGCCGTAGGGCGGGTAGGCGACGCTCGGGTCGAGCTTGGTCGGTCGGCGCAGGACCGCCTTGGGATGGGTGAAGGTCTCGAACCCGGTGTGGCCGTGGTACGCGCCCATGCCGCTCGCGCCGACGCCACCGAAGGGCAGGCCGGGCACCGCGATGTGGAACAGCGTCGCGTTGAGGCACACGCCGCCCGACGTCGTCGTCTCGAGCACGAGGTCGCGGACGTCGGGGTCCTCGGCGAACGCGTACAGGGCGAGGGGCTTCTCCCGCGCGGTGACGAACTCGACGGCCTCCTCGACCCCGTCGACGGGGATCGTCGGCAGGAGCGGTCCGAAGATCTCCTCCTGCATGATCGGGGCGCCCGGATCGGCGCGGCGGAAGATCGTGGGCGCGAGGTACCGCGCGGCCCGGTCGCGTTCGCCCCCGCAGACGAGGTCGCCGGTCCCACCGGCGTCGGCGAGGCGGGTGATGCGGTCGAAGTGCCGGTCGTTGACGATCCGGCCGAGATCGGGGCTGTGCCGGGGGTCGGGGCCGTAGAACTCGGTGACGACCTCGCGCATGCGGGCGAGGAGCGGGTCCTCGATCCGGCGGTCGACGAGCAGGTAGTCCGGCGCGATGCAGGTCTGGCCGGCGTTCAGGAACTTGCCCCACACGATGCGGTGCGCGGCGACGTCGAGGTTCGCGCTCGCGTCCACGATGACGGGGCTCTTGCCGCCGAGCTCGAGCGTGACGGGGGAGAGGTGCCGCGCCGCCGCGGCCATGACGATGCGTCCCACCGCGCCGTTGCCGGTGTAGAAGACGTGGTCCCATGGCTCCTCGAGCAGCGCGGTCGTCTCGGTGACACCGCCCTCGACCACGGCGATCGCACCGGGATCGAGGTACCGCCCGACGAGACGACCGAGCGCAGCAGACGTGTGCGCCGCGACCTCCGACGGCTTGATCACCGCCGTGTTGCCGCCGGCGAGCGCGCCGACGAGCGGCGCGAGCACGAGCTGGACCGGGTAGTTCCACGGTCCGATGACGAGCACGGTGCCGAGTGGGTCCCGCCGAATCCAGGCCTTTCCGGGTCGTTGCTTGATCGGTACCGGCACCTTCTCCGGCCGGAGCCAGCGCGCGAGGTGACGGAGCGTGTCCGCGATCTCGGCGCGGACGAACGCGATCTCGGTCAGGTAGCCCTCGAGACCCGGCTTGCCCAGGTCCTCTGCGAGCGCGTCCAGGAGCTCGGCCTCACCCTCGACCAGCAGCCGGTCGAGCGCGTGGAGCTGCTCACGGCGCCACGCGACGGGGCGGGTCCGTCCGGAGGCGAAGGTGGCGCGCAGGCGAGCGGTGACCGAATCCACCGGCGTCGCGGGGGAGGTTTCGAGCGTCGAGGTCATGGTGCCAGGCTACGGCGCCGTCCGAGGGCGCCGCCTCGGGCCGTCGCGCTCACCCGAGCAGGGCGGTGACGCCGCGGGCGTCCGCGGCGACGGCGACGGTGCCGACGTCGGATGGTGCCGTCTCGTCGGGCCAGTGGCCGTCGCGTCGGAGGTAGAGCGGTGTCATGCCCGCCTCGAGCGGGCCGACGACGTCGGGGCCCCAGGTGTCGCCGACGAAGATCGCCCGCTCGGGCGGGACGCCCGCTTCGGCGAGCGCGGCGGTGAAGATCCGGGGGTGCGGCTTGCGGGCGCCGATCCAGGCCGAGGAGACCATCGCGTCGACCGCCGCGGTGAGCCCCGCCTCGTGCACCGCCTCGCGGAGGTCCCAGTCCCAGTTCGAGCAGATCACGATGCGCAGGCCGAGCGTGCGGAGCCCGGCCAGGACCGCGGGCACCTCGTCGTAGGGCTCGAGGACCCGCTGGTCGGCCCCGGCCCGCAGCTTGTCGATGATCGTCTCGTACTCGCCCGGGTGGACGTCGGAGGCGGCGAGCATGGCGAGGGTCCGCTCGCGCTGCCAGGCGACGTAGTGGTCCCGGCTCTGCGAGTGCTCGTCGTGCTCGTTGCCGTCCAGCCCGTCGGCGAAGTAGATCACGCGATGCTCGGGATCGAGCGCGTACCCGTGCTCGGCGAGCACGTCGTCGGCCGAGATCCAGGTCGTCGCCGGCGCGAGCGTTCCGTAGAAGTCGAAGAGCACGGCCTCGATCCTCACGGGGTCAGCCTGCCAGACGGCTCATCGCCGCAGGTCAGGCGAATATTGTCAGTGCGCACTGTCATCGTCGGGCTCGGTGGTCTACTGTCCCCGCATGCCTGCGACGTTGCCGAAGCTCTCCCGTACCGCCGACGAGCGTGTGAACTGGGTGAGCTCGATCCCCTTCCTCCTGGTGCACGTCCTGTGCTTCGCCGTGTTCTTCACCGGCATCAGCACGACCGCCCTGATCCTCTTCGCGGTCATGTACTTCGGGCGGGCGTTCTTCGTCACCGCCGCGTACCACCGCTACTTCTCGCACAAGGCCTACCGGCTCAACCGGTTCTGGCAGTTCGTCTTCGCCTTCCAGGCGGAGGCGACGGCGCAGAAGGGCGTCCTGTGGTGGGCGGCGAACCACCGTCACCACCACCGCGCCTCGGACACCGAGCAGGACCTCCACACGCCGCGCAAGGGCTTCTGGTGGAGCCACGTCGGCTGGATTCTCTCCGACAAGTACAAGGCCACCGACCTCGCCGCGATCAAGGACTTCGCCCAGTACCCGGAGCTGCGCTGGCTCGACAAGCACGAGGGCGTCCCGCCGTGGATCTATGGCATCGCCGCGGTCGCCATCGGCGGGTGGTCCGGCCTGATCGTCGGGTTCTTCTGGTCGACGGTGCTGCTCTGGCACACCACCTTCCTCGTGAACTCCGCCGCCCACGTGCTCGGCCGGCGCCGCTACGAGACGACCGACACGAGCCGGAACTCCCTCGTGATCGCGCTGCTCACCGGCGGTGAGGGATGGCACAACAACCACCACCACTACCAGGCCTCGGCCCGCCAGGGGTTCTTCTGGTGGGAGATCGACCCGACCTACTACGGGCTCGTCGCCATGAGCTGGCTCGGCATCGTGAAGGACCTCAAGCGTCCTCCGGCGCGCGTCCTGCGGCCCGAGCCCGAACCCAGCGAGGAGCTCCGGGCCGCGTAACGGCGCGGACGGCCGCCGCTCAGGTCGGGCGGGTCGAGACGAGGGGGTCGAGGCCGGCGAGAGCACGCGCGGCACGGATGGCGAGCGCGACGATCGTGAGCGTCGGTCCGTAGCCGGTCGAGGTCGGGAAGACCGACGAGTCCGTGCACACGAGGTTCTCGACCCCGTGCATCCGCTGCCACCGGTCGAAGACGCTGGTGGTCGGGTCGTCCCCCATGCGAGCCCCGCCCATGATGTGACGCGAGATCGGCGTCCGGCTCCCGGGCCGGTCGGCCGTGCTCCCGGTGATGGGTGGAGACGTGGTCCAGAACGTCATCGTCGCGCCCGCCTCGCGCATGACGGTCTCCAACCGGGGCGCCCAGTGCTCCGCGCACGCGATCTCGTGGCGGTGCGGTGCGTAGGTGACGCGCCCGGCCGGGAGGCCCCACGCGTCGCGCACGGTCGGATCGAGGTCGATGCGGTTCGTGGCCTGGGGGAGGTCCTCGCCCTGCATCGTGAACACCGCCATGCGGTCACGGGTCATGGAGCGGAGCATGAGCTCGGTGTGCGCGGGACCGTGGGGGAGATGGATCCCCTCGAGGATCGGGTGACCGGCGGCGCCGTGCTCGACGATCCCGCCGCGGAGGAACGGCAGGCCGGCCGCACGGGCCGCGGCGTCGGCGTCGGCGTCGGGGACGATCGGATCGTCCATGAGGTGGGTGACCGACCGCCCGCGATGTCCGTGCAGGCGGTCCGGGAACATCCCGAGCACGTAGGTCTGGAAGTGGAACTGGAGGAAGCGGCCGACGACCCGAGGGTTGCCGAGCCCGTTCCGCAACAGCAGGCGGGGCGTCTCGAACGCACCACCCGCGAGGATCACGTGCCGCGCCGAGACCTCGTGGTCCTGCATCTGCTGATCGAGGTAGCGCACACCGCGCGCTCGGCCGCCGCTCGCGTCCAGGAGGACGTCGGTGACGACGACCTCGGAGCGGATCTCGCAGTTGCCGGTGGCGAGCGCGTGCCGGAGCGGTGCGACCGGGTCGCCCTTGGCGTCGATCGGGCAGCCGAAGTAGCCGCAGAAGCCGCAGTTGTTGCACGCGGGGCGACCGTCGTAGTCGACGCTGTTCACGCCGGTCGGTGCGCGGTAGGGGTGGTACCCGAGACGAGTGGCTGCGTCCGCGGTCAGGAGTGCGCAGTACATGTCGGGCCCGGCGGGCATCGGGTAGGGATCGGCCCGCCAGGATGCGAACGGGTTCGCGCCCGCCTCTCCCGCGACGCCCACCGTGCGCTCGGCCGCCGCGTAGTACGGCTCCATCTCGTCGTAGTCGAGCGGCCAGTCCACGAGCGACGCGCCCTCGACGGGACCGGCGGCCGACAGCGGACGGAAGTCCTCCTCCCGGAAGCGAGGGAGCTTCCCGTCGGCGTGGAAGCCGCCACCGCCGACGGTGGACGGCAGGTTGTTGACGTCACCGACGTCGAGCCGTTCGCCGTCGTCCTCGGTGCGGCGGAACGTGCGGGGCTCGAGCCAGGGATCCGGACCCAGAAAGTGTCGCCGCATGAACTTCAGCTCGTCGTTGGACACGTGGCCGAGCGGACCGAACGGCGGCTCGAGTGCGAGCAGGTGGTTGCGGCCCTTCTCGAGCATCAGCACCGACCACCCCGCCGCGGTGAGCACATCGGCCGCGGTGGCGCCGGCCGGACCGGTCCCGACGACGACGGCATCCCACTCGCCCACGACCTGCGTACCCGTCACGCGCCTTCCACCTCCGCGTCGGTGTAGCCCCGGGGTTGGACGTCGCCGGGGAAGTCGATCGCCCGCCAGCCGCGCCGGTCACGGTTGCCGAGATACTCGGGCGCCGCGTACGCCCCTTCCACCGCGTGGCCGTACAGCAGGTCACGGAACGCGGGGTGCGCGTCGAGCCGGCGGTCCTGCTCCTCGCCGTCGACCGACGCGAAGTCCTCGCCGAGCCCGGCTACGCCCTCCCGGTACTCCTGCTGCCATCCGGCGACGGGCCCGAGGCGCTCCCGCTCCGGGATCCCGCGCGAGCCCTCGATCCGGGTCCGCCAGGCCAGCGCCTCGAGCGGGGACAGGGGGAGGAACTCGGCGAAGCGGGCCTCGCCACCCGCCCGGCCCGAGAACGGTCCGCCCGCCCAGATCCGGGGCGGGTCGACGGCGAACGCGTCGAGGAGGCCGTCGAGGTAGTCGACGACGCCGAGCGCAGTCGCCCCCGGGTGGTCGCCGTGCGGGGGGATCAATCGCTCGGCCGCGGCCGCGACGATCTCCCGCTCGGAGCCGGTGAGGAAGCCCATCGCGCCGGACACTACCGGTGCCCTGGGTCGGACGACCCTAAGCCGGCGTTCAGCAGATCGCGCCGCTCAAGGAACGGAATGGGATGCCGACACGTTGGTGATCGCGGAGGAACGCCATGACCTACGGAGTGACAGTCCAGACGCTCGACCGGACCGAGGGCAACGGCATCACGATGGTGCTCGTCGACGCCCTCGACCCGCTCGACGCCGAGTTCCAGGCCCGCCGGATCGCCGAGGACCGGTTCCACTGCACCGTCCTCGTGGACCATGCCGTGATCTGGTCCGGCACCGCCGCCTGACTCAGCCCCTCTCGGGGTCGAAGACCTCCGCTTCGCGGGAACTGGAGCCGGTGCCCCGGATACCCCAGAAGTTCGCGCGGAAGACGAGTCCGGCGACCAGCACGAGGATCCCGTAGCCGGCCAGCGCGCCCATCTCGTCGTTCCGCATCCTCTCCGAGACGGCCACGGGCTCGGCGAAGAAGCTGTCGCCGGCCGAACCGGCCACGAGGGCGCCGACCGCGACCAGGTTGACCATCGCACAGCAGATGCCTCCCCGGTGGGCGCGGTCCCACCCGGTCGACGATCGGGGTCGACGCGCCGCCGTCGAGCTCCGCCCGACGCCGAGAGTGGTGGAGGAACACGGCCGGCATGAGCACCGCCACCGTGGCGAAGGCGGCGATGGCCGGGGAGCCCCCCTCGTCGACGAGGCTGAAGTAGGTCTGGAACGTGCCGAGCGCGCTGCTCGCCCCGTTCGATCCGAGACCATCGCCCATCGCGAGTCGTTGGCCGATCGCCTCGCCGAGCGGGGCCGCCGTGAGCACGCCGACGTAGGCGCTGAAGATCGAGGCGAGCGCGAGGTAGGACGCGTACGGACCGTCGTCCGGGTCGTGATCGGGCCGGGCGAACGCCAGCAGCACCGTCGCGACGAACAGGATCGTCAACGGAACGGCGACGAACGAGGTGAGCGCGAACGCGGACAGGGTGCCTGCCTCTCGGGTCGCTACAGGTGGAGCTCGTAGTTGCCGGTCGGGTCGAGTGTGAGCCGGGCGCCCGGGGGGACGACGACGACGGTGAAGGGCTCCTGCACCAGGGCCGGACCCCGGATCTCGACTCCCGGACCGAGTGGTGCTCCGTCGTAGACGGGGGTGTCGACGAACTCGACGCCGAAGTACGCCGGCCGGGTCCCGATCAGGGCCTCGGCCGGGTCGGTGACGTCACCGACGACCGCGAAGCGCGCCGGCTTGGGCGTGAGCACGCGGGCGACGACCCGCACGCCGCGGATCAGCGGTGGCTGGGCTCGGAACGAGAACCCCCGCTCGTGCTCGTGCTGGTCGTGGAACCGCTCGGCGAGGCTCATGAGGTCGGCGTCGGAGACGCCGGGGGCGGCGGGGACGCTCATGTCGAAGTTCTGGCCCGGATAGCACATCTGCACGAAGTGCTCGAGGGTGGCACCGCCGAGACCGGTCGGCTCCAGCTCCTTGTGCGCGGTGCCGGTGACCTCGTCCATCAGGGCGCGGAGGTGGTGGAGGTCGACCTGCGCGAGCGGGGTCACGTACGACCGCACGAGGTCCACGAGCGAGTCGGCCACGAGCACACCGAGCGCCGAGAACGCCGGCGCGGCTTTCGGGACGAGCACGCGCCCGACGCCGAGCTCGCCCGCGATCGCCCACGCGTGCACCGGTCCGTTGCCGCCGTACGCGATGAGGGCGAGATGGCGCGGATCGGCGCCGTGCGAGGCGAGGACCTTGCGCGTGGCGTTGGCCATGTTGGCGTTGACGATGCGCTCGATGCCCCAGGCGGCCTCGGTCACGTCCACGCCGAGGGGTCCGGCGACGTCACGCTCGATCGCGGTGCGGGCCGCGTCCAGGGCCAGCTCCATTCGGCCGGCGGCGAAGCCGTCGCGGGGGAGGTAGCCCAGGACGGCGTCGGCGTCGGTGACCGTCGGGCGCTCACCGCCGCGCCCGTAGCACGCGGGCCCGGGGTTCGCACCGGCCGACTCCGGACCGACGAGCAGCGCGCCCTGGCGGACGCGGGCGATCGACCCACCGCCCGCCCCCACGCTCTGGACGTCGACCATCGGCAGACCGATGTAGTACCGGTAGCGCCAGTTCCAGTCGGTCTTGATCTCGGGGCGACCGCCGCGCACGAGGCAGAGGTCGAAGCTGGTCCCGCCCATGTCGACGGCCACGAAGTCGGAGACGTCGGCCCGACCGGCGGCGAGTGCCGCCCCCATCACGCCGCCGGCGGGACCGCTCGCGAGCAGTGTGACGGCTTGGCGGGCGACGTACTCGGGCGGCATGACCCCACCGGTCGACTGCATGATCAGCAACTGGCCGCCGTAGCCGGCGTCGCGGAGCTGGGACTCGAGCCGACCGACGTAGCGGGCGATCTTCGGGGCGACGTACGCGTTCACCAAGGTCGTGGAGACGCGTTCGAACTCGGGTCCCCGGGGCATCACCTCGTGCGACATCGAGATGGTCCCGACGCGCGGGAACTCCTCCCGCACGATCTCGGCGGCGCGCAGCTCGTGGGCCGGGTTCACGAACGAGAAGAGGAACATGATCGCGACCGACTCGACGCCCAGCGCCTCGAGCCGTCGGGCGCCGGCGCGCACGGCGTCCTCGTCGAGCGGGCGCAGCACCTCGCCGTGATGGCTGAGCCGCTCGGGAATCGGGATCCGGGCGCGACGCCGGGCGATGGCGGGCGGCGCAGGGTAGGAGGGGTCCCAGATCATCTCCTTGTGGACGCGGCGCATCTCGATCTCGTCGCGGTGCCCCTCGGTGACGAGCAGCCCGGTCGGCGCGCCGTTCATCTCGATCATCGTGTTGTCGGCCGTCGTCGTGCCGTGCACCACGATCTCGAGGTCCGTGCAGAAATCCTCGAGGGTCAGGCCGAGGCGCGCCGCGACCTGACCGAGACCCGTCATCACCCCGCGCGACTGGTCGTCGAGGGTGGTCGGGGTCTTGTCGAGGAGGACCTCGTCGGCGCCGGTCACACAGATCAGGTCGGTGAAGGTCCCTCCGACGTCGACGCCGACTCGATACCGCTGGTCGCTCATGAACGACGCGCGGCGCGGGCGGCTTCGGTCGCCGCAGGGTCGACCGCGAGCGTGAGGTCGGCCGACGAGCCGGTGAAGATCACGCCGTAGTCGCGTTCGGCCCCTTCGACGCTCACGTACTCGTCGAGCACGTCGTCGAGCACGGCCTGGGGGTCGCGGTCGAGCGGATCGCCCCAGCCGCCACCCCCGCCGTAGTCGTACATGATGCGCTGGCCGGCCGCGATCGGCACCCAGTCGGCGGTGTGGCGCACGACGAACTCGTCGTCGGAGCCGTACCGGATCACCATGCGGTTCGGCGCTCCGGGCTCGCCACCGCAGATCCCGGGCATGGGGTACTTCATGCCGACCACGTACGTGTAGACCTTGGCGTCGACGAGCACCTCCTTCTCGTAGTGACTGCCGCAGAGGCCCCGCCACTGTCCCGGCCCCCCCGAGTCGGTGCGGTAGTCCCGGCTCCACTGCACATGGGGGTAGAGGCTCTCGTTGATCTCCGCCGTGGCCTTCCAGAGGTTGCCGAAGCTCGCGTTCTGCGCGCCCCACGCGTCGAGGCCCTTGGCCGCGTTGCACCAGCCCGCGTAGACCTCGGCCGAGTGGTCGGTGAAGGTCTGGCCGCTGACCGGGTCCATGCCGACGATCACGGTGGGGATCCCGGTCTTGTAGGTCTGGGGGACCGCCTTGTCGGGCAGCACGTGCTGGAGCGCGACGGCGATGACCTCGCCGACATCGGCGCCGGGGTGGTGGGTGCCGGCGCTCACCGGCTTGCCCGGCGTGGGGTTCAGCACGCAGCCCGACGGCACGACGAGCTTGATCTGGTCGAAGAAGCCCTCGTTCTTCGGGATCTCGGGATCCATCATCGAGGCGATCTGGCCGACGGTGTACCCGCGGGTGTTCCCGAACGTGGACCACGCCTGGATCTCGGGTCGGGTGTCCGAACCCGAGTAGTCGATGGTGAGGTTCTCGCCGTCCACGGTGATCTTCACGTGCAGGTGGATGTCGGGATGGCCGAGCGGATCGTGGTCGACGTAGGCGTCGCCCTCGTACACGCCGTCGGGCCACCCGGTGACCTCCTCGCGGAACCGGCGCGCGGCGTAGTCGATCATGAAGTCGACCGACTCCTCGACCGTGCGGGTGCCGTAGGTCCCGATGATGTCGCCGAGCCGGCGGGCTGCGAGCTGTGCCGCACCGATCTGCGCGCGCAGATCGCCGATGTAGGACGGGATCCGGTTGTTGGTCGCGAGCGCGAGGAGCACGTCTCGCCGTTCGATGCCACGATCGATGACCTTCAGCACCGGCCAGCGCACACCCTCACCCCAGATGTCGTTCGCGGTGACGTTGTACCCGCCGGGAACCCCGCCGCCGGTGTCGCCGTGGTGGCACTGGATGCTCGCGATGAGGACCATCCGCCGCCGGCCGGGCTGTTCGGTGTCGGCGGCGAACACGGGCGCGAAGACGTTGTAGTCCGGGAGATGACCACCACCGTGGTACGGGTCGTTCGCCACGAAGACGTCCCCCTCGCGGAACTCGTCCGCACCGAGGTAGTCGAGCGCGAAGCGCACCGGCAGGGTGGAGGTGAGCATGAACTGCGGGATCCCCACCGACAGCGCGGCGAGCCGACCTTGCGCGTCGAGGATCGTCGCGTTGCGCTCGTTGGACTGGTTGAGGATCGGTGTCGTGGCGGTACGCGAGACATAGGTGGCCATCTCGAAGCAGATGGTCTCCATCGCGCCGCGGACGACCTCGGCGGTCACCTGGTCCACCGATGGTGCAGCGCTCAGGCGCCCCCGACTCTCCGCCAGCGCCACCAGATCGACGTTCGTCATGGATACCCCCCGGGAAACCTGACGTGTGTGTCAGATCGTAGTCCCGGAACGGATGCCTAGATCAGGAGGTCTGCGAGGCGGTCGTGGTGCCAGGCGGTCGTCCCGAGCAACGCCTCGGCCCCGTACGCACGGCGGATGAAGAGGTGGAGATCGTGCTCCCAGGTGAAGCCGATCCCGCCGTGGATCTGGATCCCGTCCTTCGCGGCCCGTGTCGCGGCCTGGCCCGCCGCGGCCTTGGCGACGTGCACCGCCCGGTGCCGGCTGTGGTCGTCCGCGTCGATCGCCATGGCGGCCTGGTACACGGCGCTCCACGCCCGCTCGACATCGAGGCTCATGTCGGCGAGCTTGTGCTGGATCGCCTGGAAGGAGCCGATGGGGACGTCGAACTGCACACGTTCCTTCGCGTAGGCGAGCGTCATGCCGAAGAGGCGCCGCGCGGTGCCGACCATCTCGGCCGCGAGCGCGACGGTCGCGCGCGCGAGCACCGCGTCGAGCGCGGCTCGGTCGATCACGCCGGCCGACGTTCCCGGGACCGCCGTCTCCACGTCGTAGAGGGCGCGGGTGGTGTCGAGCGTCTCGATCCGCCGGACCGGCGGGGAGGCGAGGAGCGTCACCACGCCGTCGGCGCCGACCGCGGCCACGAGGTCGACCGACGCGGCGTCGGGGACGAAGGTCTTGGTGCGCTCCGCGTTCGGGTGCCACACGCCGTCGGTACCCGCCACCGCGACCGTCCCGGTGGCCTGACCGTCGAGCACCGCGTCGAGGTCGTGCTCGCCGATGGCGTCGAGCAGCGGGGCGTAGAGACAGGCCGTGGCGAGGAAGGGCACGGGAGCGGCGACGAACCCGAGCTCCTCCATGAACACGCAGAGGTCCACGAGCGGCCCGACCCCGAGCGGCACGAAGTCGCGCACGTCGGCCCAGAGCGCGTCGGCCGCGGTGAGGTCGTCCATGTGCGCACGGAGCAACGTGGGCGGGCACCGGTCCGCCAGCAGCGCCCGGGCGGTGTCACGGAGCAGGACCTGGTCCTCGGTCGGTGCGAAGTTCATGCACGCGGGAGTCCGAGGACGCGCTGGGCGATGATGTTGCGTTGGATCTCGCTGGTGCCGCCGGCGATGGTGTTGGCGAAGCTGACGAAGAAGCTCAGCGCCCAGCGGCCCGCCTCCTCGCCCCGCTCGTCGTCGACGACGGGGCCGTACGCACCCTGGATCTGCATGCCGATCTCGTACAGCTCCTTGCCCAGCTCCGAGCTCGCCATCTTCATGTACGAGTGCTCGGGCGCGGACGAGCCCTGGGCGAAGCTCGTGAAACCCTTGTACCCCAGCGCCCGGAGACTCGCCGGCGCGCTGGTAGCCCTCGGCGATGCGCCGCCGCACGATCGGGTCCTGCGCGACACCGCGCCGGTGCGCGAGGTCGACGAGCCCGGTGACGGTCTGCTCGAGCCGCGCCACTCCTTCCACCCAGAGGCCGGCCCGCTCGTGGGCGAGCGAGCCCTGGGTGATGCGCCAGCCGTCGTTCAGCGTGCCGACCAGGTTCTCGGCGGGGACCCCGACGTCGGTCAGGAAGACCTCGGCGAAGTCCTCGTTGCCGGTGATGTGCCCCAGCGGGCGCACCTCGATGCCCGGCGAGTCCATGTCGAGGATCAGCAGCGAGATGCCCTGGTGCTTGGGCGCGACCGGATCGGTGCGCACATAGAGGAAGCACTTCTCCGCCACCATCGCGTACGAGGTCCAGACCTTCTGGCCGTTGACCACGAAGCGGTCGCCGTCCAGCTCGGCGCGGGTCGTGAGGCCCGCGAGATCCGAGCCCGCGTCCGGTTCGCTCATCCCGATGCACCAGATCGTGTCGCCCCGGATCGCGGCGGGGACCAGCTCCTGCTGCTCGGGGGTGCCGAACTCGAGCAGGCTCGGCGCGACGATCGCGTACCCCGGGAAATGCAGCGAGCGTGGGATCCCCCGCGACGCCATCTCCTCGAGGTAGACGAGCGTCTGGACCGGGGTCGCGTTCCGCCCGCCCAGCTCGGGCGGGTAGCCCGGGACCATCCACCCGTGGTCGAAGAGCGTCGCCTGCCACTCCCTCGCCCACCCGGGGACGATCTCGTCGCCCGCGGCACCGATCCCGCTCGTGAACTCGCTCCGATGGCGCGCCTGCGGAGGAGCGTGCTCGTCGAGGAACGCCAGCAGCTCGGCTCGGAACTCCTCGACCTCCGGTCCCCAGTCGAGATGCATCGGGTCAGGACACCGGCGGCATGAACTGGGGCACCCCGGTGTCGCGTCCGCCGATGAGGTCGTCGCGCGCGGCGTTCAAGGAGTCGAGCGACCAGACGTCGGTCGCGGCGACCTCGGTCACGGGGTGCCAACCGGTGAGCAGCTGGGCCTTGCCGCCGCCGACGGCGAACACCTGGCCGGTGATGCCGTCGCTGTCCGGGGCCGCGAGCCATACCGCCATCGCCGCGGCGTTCTCGGGGGCGAAGCGGTCGAAGTCGCCGTCCTTGGCGGTCATGAAGTCTCCGGCGACCGCCTCGGTGAGGCGTGTCCGGGCCACCGGCGCGATCGGCGTTCACGCGTACGCCGATGCGCTCGAGCTCGCGGGCCAGGACGATCGTCATCGACGCGATGCCCGCCTTGGCCGCGGCGTAGTTGACCTGGCCGCCGTTGCCGTAGAGCCCCGACTCACTGGCGGTGTTCACGATGGCGGCCCCGACCGGAGTGCCGGTGTCCTTGCTGCGCTGCCGCCAGTACGCGGCGGCGAACCGGCTCGTCGTGAAGTGGCCCTTCAGGTGGACGGCGACGACGGCATCCCATTCGGCCTCGTCCATGTTGAAGCTCATCTTGTCCCGCAGGATCCCGGCGTTGTTCACCAGGACGTCGAGGCCGCCGAACGTGTCGACGGCCTGGGCGACGACGGCCTGGCCGCCGGACCACTCCGCGATGTTGTCGTCATTGGCCGCAGCCCGGCCGCCGGCCGCGGTGATCTCGTCGGCGACCTGCTGGGCCGGGAGCCGGTCGGCACCCTCGCCGGTGGTCTCGCCGCCGAGGTCGTTCACGACGACCGCGGCGCCCTCCGCGGCGAGCAGGCGCGCCTCGGCGCGCCCGATGCCTCGCCCGGCGCCCGTGACGATCGCGACCTTCCCGTCGAAGCGGCCCATGCCGATCCCTCCTCGTACCTGACGTGAGCGTCAGACTGTAGCCATCACCTCTGCGCCGCATCCGCGGCGCGGCGAGTCTCCTGCGCACCTCGGTTCGCTCGTGCCTCGCTCCGAGGCTGCTCCGGAGACCGCGTGGGCACCTCTGCGCCGCATCCGCGCACGGCGAGTCTCCTGCGCACCTCGGTTCGCTCGTGCCTCGCTCCGAGGCTGCTCCGGAGACCGCGTGGGCACCTCTGCGCCGCATCCGCGGCGCGGCGAGTCTCCTGCGCACCTCGGTTCGCTCGTGCCTCGCTCCGAGGCTGCTCCGGAGACCGCGTGGGCACCTCTGCGCCGCATCCGCGGCGCGGCGAGTCTCCTGCGCACCTCGGTTCGCTCGTGCCTCGCTCCGAGGCTGCTCCGGAGACCGCGTGGGCACCTCTGCGCCGCATCCGCGGCGCGGCGAGTCTCCTGCGCACCTCGGTTCGCTCGGTGATCACTTCCCTTCGAACCGGGCGGTGCGCTTCTCCCGGAAGGCCGCCATCCCCTCGACCAGGTCGCTCGACGCGGTGGCAAGGGACTGGTACGCGCCTTCGAGCTCGAGGGCGTCGGCGAGGGGGGTCTCGAACGATGCGTTCAGGAGCCGCTTGGAGAGACCCAGGGCCCGGGTCGGTCCGGCCGCGAGTCGTACCGCGAGCTCGTCGGCCTCGGCCCCGAGCGTGTCGACGCTCTCGCAGCACCGGTAGGCGAGCCCGATCTCGACGGCCTCCGCTCCCCGTGCTCCTTCGCCGAGCATGACCATGGCCCTGGCGCGCGGGAGCCCGACGAGACGGGGGAGCAGGTAGGCGCCGCCGGCGTCGACGACGAGCCCCCACCGGTGGAACGACCAGAGGAACCGGGTCTCGGGCGCGACGAGCACGAAGTCGCACGCGAGCGCCAGATGGGCACCGGGTCCGACGGCGGCGCCGTGCACCGCGGCGACGGTCGGCTTGTCCATCTCCCACAGCTCACGGATGAAGGTCTGCACCCCGGCGCGCAGCGCCTCGGCCGTGGTGCGGGGATCGAAGCCGGGCGTGCCGGCGTGCGCGACCGTCGATGCCGAGAGATCCATTCCCGCGCAGAACGCATCGCCGGTGGCGCGCAGCAGGAACGCCCGGACGTCGGGGTCGGTGCGCCCGGCGCGCAGGGCGTCGACGATGCCGTCGCGCATCGCGACGGTGAGCGCGTGCTTGGCCTCTGGCCGGTCCAGCGTGATGCGACAGACGCCGTCGGCGCCGGTCTCGACGTGCAGGTGCTCGGTGGTCATCCGGTCACCGGCGGTTCGTGAGGATGTTGACGACGCTCACGCCCGACCCGCGCCCGCCGACGTTGTGCTGGAGCGCATAGCCGTTGCGGATCTCCACCTGTCGCTCGCCGGCGTCGCCCCGCAGCTGCCACCAGCACTCGGTGAGCTGCGCGATCCCGGTCGCGCCGATCGGATGGCCCTTGGCCAGCAGCCCGCCCGACGTGTTCACCGGGATACGGCCGGTGAGCGCGGTCTCACCCTCGAGCGACGCATGCCCGCCCTTGCCCTTGTCGACGAAGCCGAGGTCCTCGATGTCGAGGATCTCGGTGATGGTGAAGCAGTCGTGGACCTCGGCCATGTCGATGTCCGCGGGCGTGACGCCCGCCATCGCGTACGCGCGCCCGGAGGCGGTGACCGTGGCCTGGAGGCCCACGAAGCTCGCCTTCTCGTGCAGGTACGGGTGATCGGTCGCGACCCCGAAGCCGGCGACGTAGGCGGGCCGGTCGGTGAACTCGTGTGCCCGGTCGGCGGGGGCGAGGAGGACCGCCGCCGCGCCGTCGGTCTGCGGACAGCAGTCCAGGAGGTGGAGCGGCGAGCAGACCGGTGGGGCCGCGAGGCACTGCTCCACGGTGACCTCGCTCTGGAAGTGTGCGTACGGGTCCAGGGCGCCGTTGTGGTGGTTCTTCACCGCGACCGATGCCAGCATCTCGCGGGTGGTGCCGAACTCGTGCATGTGGCGCGTCGCGAACGGCGCGAAGAGCACCGGCGCGGTCTCGCCGCGCGTGTAGATCGGGTGCCCGGCGGCGGCACGCGAGAGGAGCCCCTCCTCGGTCGACTTGTCGCGCATCTTCTCCACGCCGATGACGAGCACGAGATCGTGGACGCCGGACGCGACGGCCATGGCACCCACCCGGAACGCGTCCGAGCCGGACGGGCACGCGTTCTCGATGCGGGTGCACGGGATCCCGGCGAGGCCGATCGCGGTCGGGACGGTGTTGCCACCGATCCCCTCCTGACCCCACAGCGTGCCGCGCTGGGTCGCGACGAAGGCGGCCTCGACCGCGCGCGGATCGAACCCCTTGTCGACCGACGCCACCGCAGCGTTGAACGCGCCCGCGGCCATGTTCTCGTACGACTGTTCGAACAGCTCGCCCATCTTGATGAGGCCCGCGCCGACCACCGCGACCTTGTTCCATGCCATCAGGTCACCTCCGCGACCATCGACCGCTGCCGCGCCTTGTACCCGTAGACGGGGACGCCGCGCTCGTCCGCGTAGCGACGCAGGACCAGATCGACCTCGGTGCCGATCGCGAGGTCGGTCCCGTCGCCGACGACCTGGAGCATGACGCGAGCGCCGTCGTCGAGGTCCACGACCGCGATCGGCAGGGGTGCGACGAACGGTGCCGGCATGGTCTGGTTCACGACGAACGTGTGGACGACACCGTGACGCGCGAGTGGCACCGGGTCCATCTTCGTCCCGCCGCACGCGATGCACGTCGGGTGGATCGACGGCGGCGTGTTGATCGTCCCGCAGTCGGCGCATCGGCCCCCGAGCAGCTGGAGCATCTCGTCCGCACCGCGGGCGAAGAGCGCGCTCTCGGGCGGCACTCCCATCGGGATGGTCTCGCCCCGCGGTCGCAGCTGCCCGCGGGCGCGCAGCACCTCGGCGTAGGTCGCGGCTCGCGAACCCGTGGTCAGTCGGTGCCGCGCGGTGGCCGCGCCCGGCACCGGAGCGGTTGCGGTCACGACGACGCCCGTCGTGCGCCCGCCGCCGGTGGCGACGATCGCGGTCGTGCCGGCGACGCCGAATGCGTCCAACGCGCCGAGCAACGCCGCGGCGGACCCCGTGTCGCCGACGGCGGCGTACACGTCGGCCGAACCGACCGACTGCGCCCCCACCGCCTTGGCCGCGACCGCGGCGAGCCGGCCGTCGGGATCGGGGAGCGACCAGGCGTGCACGTCGAGCGGTGTGAGATGTCGCGCGACCTCGACGACGTACGGCAGGTACATCTCCTCGCGGAACAGACGCGCGTCGTAGAGGTCGCGGGTGTCGATCTCGCCGTCGCCGCGGTAGCGGTCGAGGAGCGGGTGGGAGCGGGTGACCCGGGCGGTGATCGTGGCGGGACCCTCCTCGGCGCCGAGCACCACCGCGGCGGCACCGGCACCGCACCGCGCTTCGTACGCGGTCCCCAGCCCGGGCGTCAGGGCGTCCGATGCGACCACCAGCGCGAGGCGGACCGATCCCGCGGCGATCGCGTCGGCCGCGCCGAGCAGGGCCTCGATGCCCGCGTGCGGCGATCCGCTCGTGAGCGAACCCGTCGCATGGGGATCCAGTCCGAGGGCGCTTGCCAACACCGCGTGGTTCGGCCCCTCGGCGAAGGGAGGGCGGGTGCAGCCCCACCAGAGACCGTCGAGCTCGGCCGCGTCCAGGTTGGCGGCCGCGAGTGCGTCGGCGGCGGCCGCCGCCGCGAGCGTGAGCTGGTCCTCGTCGGGTGGGCAGACGGCGACGGTGGCGGTTCCGCCACGCCGGTCCCACGCCACCGCGATGTCACGAGCGGTGATGCGCCAACCCGGCGCGGCCGCGCCGACGCCCCGGAGGTGTGCAGGTCCGCTCATCAGGGCCGAGACTGTACCGGTGGCGCCTCGGGGTCAAAACCGCCGGACGTGACCCTGCGCGAGCGGACCGACGGCGCGCCCGGACGCGGTTCCCATCAGCTGCGGGATGAGCCAGCCCGACACGACCTCGCCGCCCGGGTCCGAGAAGTGCAGGCCGTCGGGGCGGATGTCGTCCACGCCGAGCAGGCTGTTCACGAACCTGCCGCCGGGACAGAGTCGCTCGCCGAGGTCGATGGTCGTCGCGCCGGCCCGCACCGCGGCCGGGAGGAAGTGACGCGTGGCGTAGCGGAGGGACCGGTCGATCGTCGGGTCCTGCGCGCACGGCGGGACCAGCCACACGACGCGGGCACCGTGCTCTGCGATCACGCGGGTCGCGGTGGCCCACTCGGACCGGACGTAGGAATCGAAGCGGGGATCGCCCGGACCGATGTCGTCCGGGCCCCACTCGTCGCGCTGGCGGGGCATGGCGTCCCAGCGCGTGGTCAACACGACGACGACGTCGGGGTGGAACCCGTCGATGATGCGACCCCATTCCGTCGGCCAGTCCGCACACGCCTGCACGGGCCGGCGGTCCGGCGTCGCGAGGATCCCGCCCCGTGCGATCGGACACCCGAGCCGGGCCGCGTTGTAGATCTCGACGCCGTGGGCCCGACCCCACCACTCCATCCCACGCGCGAGGGTGAGCGCGACGGAGTCGCCCACCACCATCACGCGCCGGACCGTTGGCACCCGGGTCCCCGACGCGTCGGGCGGTCCGGTGCGCGGCAGCGCGGGCGCACCGGCGGGAAGGGTCGCGGACCGGGCACTCGTCGAGGCCCGGAGGTCGACGGAGCGCACCGGGCTGAAGGTGATCCCCGGTCCCGCGGCGGCGCCGGGGGCAGCGAGCAGCAGCGCGGCGGCCAGCGCCGCCCCGATCGGCGCGACGAGGCGTGGCCGCCAGCCCGTGACGCGCCGGCCCCCGCGGACCGGTGCCTCGAGGTAGCGGTACGACAACGTGGCGAGGGCGAGGGTCACGCCGACCCGGACCGTGAACAGGGCGAGCCCGCTGACGCCGACGCGCGCCTCGTCGAGCCACAG
Source organism: uncultured Acidimicrobiia bacterium (assembly GCA_963752335.1). GTDB lineage: Bacteria > Actinomycetota > Acidimicrobiia > IMCC26256 > JAENVU01 > JAENVU01. Next base: position 642,202 of record CAVVXW010000004.1, read on the forward strand.
GAAGATGGGCCAGTGGTAGAGGTACGCGCCGTACGAGATCAGCCCGAGCCGGACGAGCGGCCGCCAGGAGAGCAGCCGCGCCAACGGCCCGGGGACGAGCGCGCCCGTGATGACGAGACCGGTGAGCACCGCGTTGAGCGGGAGGCCACCCCGGTACAGGAACGCGTCGGTCTGCGACGCCGTGGACCACAGCACCAGCAGCACGCCGAACGCGAGCACGCCGGTCACCGCCTGCGTGATGCGTCGCCGGCGGACACGCACGCGCCGCCGTCCTGCGATCCGGGTGGCGAGGTAGGCGCCCACGAGGAGCTCGACGGCTCGTGTGTCCGTCCCGTAGTAGACGCGGGACGGATCGTGACCCGGCGACCACAACAGCCACGCGAGCGCGGCCGAGACGCCAGCGAGGCCGAGCAGCACGACGCCGAGTCGGCGGCGGTGCTTCACGATCGGCAGCACCCCGACCATCAACAGCGGGAACAGCAGGTAGAACTGCTCCTCGATCGCCAGCGACCAGAAGTGCTGCACCGGCGACGGCGCGCTGAACAGCGCCGCGTACGACTGGTCCCCCAGCACGAATCGCCAGTTCGCGACGTAGAACAGCGCACTCAGGCCGTCACCGCCGATGCGGCTCGCCGCGTGTCCGCTCGCGACGAAGATCCCGTAGATCCCGATCCCGAAGAGCGCGACGAGCGCGGCGGGGAGCAACCGACGGGCCCGGCGGGTCCAGAAGCGGCGCAGGTCGATCCGCCCCGTGCGCTCCCACTCGAGCAGCAGGATCGAGGTGATCAGGAAGCCGGACAGCGTGAAGAACGTGCTGACGCCCAGGAAGCCGCCGCCCGCGCCGGTCAGCTCGCCGTGGAAGCAGAGCACGCCCAGGAGCGCGATCGCCCGCAGCCCGTCGAGCGCGGGTACGTACGCGAGGCGATCTGAACCTTCATGCTTCCCAGCCATGAGGGCGGCCAGGATAGGGGGAAGCGTCTGAGCTGTGAATGGGCGCTCCGGCCCCTTGCGCGCGCGTTCCGGATCGACGCGCGTCGTTCGTCCGGGGCGCGATCGGACGACGGGGTAACGTCGCCGGTCCCGGTGGCGTAGCCGAGTGGTTTCAGGCAAGGGTCTGCAAAACCCTGGACGTGGGTTCGATTCCCACCGCCACCTCCATCTCGCCCGCAGGACCGCGCCCGGCACACGGGCGCGGGTCCGCGAGACTGTCCGATCCGCGAAAGGACACCGTGTCGGACCCCTCGTACGTCTCGCAGCCGAGTCATCTGCCCCGCTGGCACCGCCGCCGGCGTCGGCTGGTGCTGGCACTGCTCGTCGGGGGGCTCTGCGCTCCCGGCTCCGTCGCCGCGGCCGCGCCGGGCCCGTCAACGGGCGCCGCGGACCCGCTCCGGGCCTGTTTCGCCGGCCGCGACCACGTGGTGACGGTCAGCGGGGTGCGGGCCGGGCGCTTCACCGACGACGTCGTCGCGGGTGAGGCCGTGGACGCGCTGGGCGCGACGTGGCTCCAGACCGACAACTGGCCCGTGAGCTTCTCGGGCGGCTCCGGCGGCTGCTGGTTCGGTGGTCGGATCTTCGGCACCTATCCGCAGTCGACGCCCTGGGCGGCGTACCACCACACCGGCGGGCTGAACCTCACCAACCCCGACTTCACGATCGCCGCGCTGCCGCGTCCACAACTACGGCGACGGCATCCGGGTGCGGGCGGGCGCCGAGCGCTTCCTGATCACCGGCGTGCACCTGTCGTTCATGCACGACGACTGCATCGAGAACGACCAGCTGTACAGCGGGACCGTCGAGGACAGCCTGCTCGACGGCTGCTACGTCGCGTTCTCGGCCCGACCGTCGTCCGGCCAGTCCCTCCACGGCGAACACAACACCTACACGATCCGGAACAACGTCGTGCGACTCCAGCCGATGCCGACGGTCTACAAGGGCCGGGCCCCCGGGAACGGAGGGTTCTTCAAGTGGGACGACGCCGGTCGCTCGCCACGCCTCGTCGTGCGCGACAACGTGTTCCGCGTGGACCAGCGTCCGAACCACCAGACGTTGGGCTGGCCCGCCGGCTACGACGTCTCGTGCTCGAACAACGTGGTCGTGTGGCTCGGCAAGGGGCCATACCCCGACCGGCTCCCGAAGTGCTTCCGGGTGACGCGGGACCGCAAGGTCTGGGACGACGCGGTGGCCCGCTGGAGCACCGATCACCCCCTCGATCCCTGACGAGGCGAGCGGTCCCTCAGTTGCGCGGCACCTGGGACCACGGGAGCTCCTTGTCGGTCCGTGGCTCGCCGGGCAGGCCGAGGATGCGCTCACCGAGGATGTTGCGCAGGATCTCGGAGGTGCCGCCCTCGATCGAGTTCGCCCGCGCCCGCAGGAACATCTTGCGGATGTCGAGCCCGCCGGTGAGGTTCGCGGACTCGGGACGGACGAAGTCGTAGTGGTCGATCAGGACACCCTCGGGACCGAGGAGGTTGATCGCCTCCGAGTAGATGCGCTTGTTCACCTCGGCGAACGCGAGCTTGCTCACCGACCCCTCGGGCCCGGCGACCCCCTTCTTGCGGTTCTGGCCGGCGCGGATGTTGGTGAGCCGCAGGACCTCGGCCTCGACCCAGAGGCGGGTGACCGAGTCGCGCGCCACCGGGTCGCGGTCGGGTTCGGGGATCGCGCGCCAGACGTCCATCAGCTCGCCGATCGGGCCGGACTCGCGCTGCGCGACCGCGCCACCGATCGTCACACGCTCGTTCATCAAGGTCGTCATCGAGACGCGCCACCCGTCGCCGACGTCGCCGACGCGGTCTGCGTCGGGGACGCGCACGTCGGTCATGTAGACCTCGTTGAACTCGGCTTCACCCGTGATCTGCCGCAGTGGCCGGACCTCCACGCCCGGCGCGTGCATGTCGAGCGCGAAGTACGTCAGCCCACGATGCTTCGGGGCCTCCGGGTCCGTCCACGCGACGAGCATCCCCCGGTCGGCCATGTGGGCGAGCGTGTTCCACACCTTCTGCCCGTTGACCACCCACTCGTCGCCGTCGCGGACCGCGCGGGTACCGAGCGAGGCGAGATCGCTCCCCGCCCCGGGCTCGCTGAAGAGCTGGCACCAGACCTCCTCACCGGTGAAGAGCGGTCGGAGCAACCGTGCCTTGGTGTCGGGGTTCGCGTGGGCCACGATCGTCGGCGCGGCGAGGAAGAGGCCGAACCCGTTCCACCCGATCTCGGAGTAGCGGACGCCGGCCACGCGGAGGCGCTCCTCGACCACACGCTGGAGCTTCGCGTCTGCACCGAGTCCGCCGAAACCCTCCGGGAAATGGACCCAGGCGAGCCCGAGGTCGTACTGCGCACCGCGGAAGGCGAATCGGTCCGAGGGGTCGTGATCCGCGATGAGCTGGTCGGTGAGGGCGGCGATCTGGTCGGCATCCATGTCCGGCGACACTAGGCCCCGTCTCCTCGGGACACCGGCTCGCCGCCCGAGGTCCCGAAATGCGCCAGATCGCGTCGGTACGCTCGAACCGATGCCTCCCGAAGCCGGCGCCGGCGCGCCCGACACCCTGCTGCCGCGCCGCCAGCGACGCATCGAGCGTCGTCGCCGGCGCCGGCAACGGATGATGGCCGTGGGCGGCGCGACGGTCGTCGCGGTGGGGGTGGCCGGCACGCTCGCGTTCCGGAGCAACGACACGGACGTTCCCCGCGCGACGACGACGTCCACCACCACGGTCCCGGTCAGCACCACCGCGCCGACCCTCGCGGCCCTGGCACCACCGTTCAGCGAGGCGGTCAGGGCCGAGAACGCCAAGCCGGGCACGGGCGACTGGCGACTGACCCACGACGGTGCCGCCCACGACATCGAGGGCTACCTGAACACCACGAGCGCCCAGCGGGGGGACACCGTCACCCTCTTCGCCTCCACCGTCGCGCCGTCCTTCACCGTCGCCGCGTACCGCATGGGCTGGTACCAGGGCACCGGCGCCCGACTGATCTGGACGTCGGACGCGATCGAGGGCAGGGAGCAGGCCGCCCCGACGCTCATCGGCACCACGAACACCTACGAAGCTCGCTGGGATCCCTCGACGGCCTTCCCGATCACCGACGACTGGCCCGACGGCTCCTATCTGCTGAAGCTCGTGGCGTCGACGGGTCAGCAGCGGTGGGTCCCCCTGACCATCCGCGACGACGCGAGCACCGCGACCTACGTCATCGTCAACGCTGCGGCCACCTGGCAGGCCTACAACCACTGGGGCGGTTGTTCGCTCTACAACTGCCCGGGCGCGCCCGGCGATCGCTCGAAGATGGTCTCCTTCGACCGGCCCTACGACATCGCCACGGACGGCTCGGGCGACTTCATCGGCAACGAGCTCCCGGTCGTGATGCGGTCGGAGGAGCTCGGTCTCGACGCCACGTACACGACGAGCATCGACGTCCACGAGCACCCCGAGCTGCTCACGCACCACAAGGCCGTGATCTCGCTCGGTCACGACGAGTACTGGTCCAAGGCGATGTTCGACGGCACGATCGCGGCACGTGACGCGGGGGTCAACCTCGCCTTCCTCGGCGCGAACGCGGTGTACCGGCAGGTCCGGTTCGAGCCGTCCGAGCTGGGCGCCGACCGGCACATGGTCAACTACCGATCGACGGCGGACCCGATCCGGAGCACGGATCCGTCCCAGACGACGGTCAGCTTCCGCGACGCGCCGGTCAACCGTCCGGAGGCGGCGTTGATCGGCGAGCAGTACCAGTGCAATCCCGTCCGAGTCGACGGCGTCGTCGTGGAGCCCGACAACTGGATCTGGGCGGGCAGCGGCGTGAGCGCCGGGTCGCACATCGAGATCCTCGTCGGCTCGGAGTACGACCAGTACGTCCACGGCCAGGGCGGTCCCGACAACGTCGAGATCGTCGCCCACTCACCGCTGGACTGCCACGGTCATGCCGGGTTCTCGGACGTGACGTACTACACCGCCCTCAGCGGTGCGGGGGTGTTCGCATCCGGCACCAACTACTGGGTGAGCAAGCTGACGCCGCAGGACTTCCCCGAGTCGCCGTACAACCCGGTCGTCACCAGGGCCACCGAGAACGTCCTCCTCGCGTTCGGCGCCGGACCCGCCGGTCAGGCGCACCCGTCCGTCCCGAACTGGCAGGCCCTCCCCGGCACCGGTCACTGAGGCGCGTCGCTCGGGGTCTGGTGGCGGAGTCGGGGACCGCTGGTCGTCGTGGGTGGATGAGTGTCCGGGCGCCTCAGGGGGTGGGGCCGAGGCGCGTCGCTCGGGGTCTGGTGGCGGAGTCGGGGACCGCTGGTCGTCGTGGGTGGGTGAGTGTCCGGGCGCCTCAGGGGGTGGGGCCGAGGCGCGTCGCTCGGGGTCTGGTGGCGGAGTCCGGGACCGCTGGTCGTCGTGGGTGGGTGAGTGTCCGGGCGCCTCAGGGGGTGGGGCCGAGGCGCGTCGCTCGGGGTCTGGTGGCGGAGTCGGGGACCGCTGGTCGTCGTGGGTGGGTGAGTGTCCGGGCGCCTCAGGGCGTGACCGGCCGTACTTCGACGGGGATGCCGTTGACCGCGGCGTTGTTCGAGATCGGGTCGAAGTCCTCGACCGGGGCGAGCAGGTTGTTGTTCACGCCGGCGTGCTCGCGGGCGACGGCCTGGCGCGTGCCGGGCTGGTCGTGTCCCCACCCGTGGGGGAGCGACACGACACCGGTCATCATCTCGTCCGACACCTCGACCGGGACCTCGACGGTGCCTGCGACCGACGTCACGCGCGCGAGGTGGCCGTCGGCGACGCCGGCTGCACGCGCGTCGTCGGGGTGGATGAGGAGCGTGCAACGGTCCTTGCCCTTCACGAGCACTTGCACGTTGTGCATCCAGGAGTTGTTCGAGCGGAGGTGCCGGCGCGACGTGAGGAGCAGCCCGTCGGCGGGGCGGTCGACGCGCGCGGACAGGCGCGCGAGGTCCGCGAGCACGATCTCGGGCGCGAGGTCGATGCGACCGTTCGGTGTCGCGAGGATCTCCCGGATCCGCGGCACCATCGGGCCCATGTCGATGCCGTGCGGTGCATCCCGGAACGACTGGAGGGTCAGGCCGTCCGGGACGTCGCCGTAGCGGTCACCCCACGGGCCGGTCCGGATCTGCAGGTCGAGGAGACGCAGCGGACCGCGTCCGGGCGACCCGGCCGCCGCGACGGACGGGTCGACGCCCTGCGCCTCGGCCAGCGCGGCGAAGAAGCCGTCGTCGAGCCCGTCGACGTCGATGTCGGTGTCGCGGATGCCGGCGCACATCGCGCCGACCACGTGAGGATCTCCCATTCGTGTGGACGGTCGCCCGGGTCGAACACGGGTTCCGAGAGTCGCGCCGCGCTGCGCACCTGCCACATCGGGATCAGGTCGTCGAAGTGGTGCTGCTCGAGCGCGGACAGGCCGGGCAGCAGGACGTGCGCGTGGCGCGTGGTCTCGTTCGAGCGCGTTGTCGATGCTGATCATGCAGTCGAGCTCGTCGAGGGCGGTGTCGAGGCGCGCCGCGCCGGGGGCACTGATGACGGGGTTGCCGGCGATGGTCACCAGGGCGCGGATCTGCCCGGGACCCGGCGTGTCGATCTCCTCGGCGAGACAGCTCACCGGCACCTGGCCGAGGACCTCGGGGATGCCGCGCACACGAGACGTCCAGCGTCCGATCTGCACTCCGTCGGCGAGGTCGGGGTTGGGGAGCGAGTTGACGCCCCACGCGATCGGCTTGCCGAACATGATCCCGCCGGGCGTGTCGAAGTTGGCGGTCAGGATGTTCAGGACGTCGACGAGCCACGAGGCGAGCGTGCCGAACTCCTGGTTGCACGTCCCGATCCGGCCGTAGAGCGCGGCGCCGGAGCGGCTGCGAACTCGTGGGTGATCCGGCGGATGGTGTCGGCAGGGATCCGGCACGTGGCCTCGACGCGCTCGGGCGTGAGCTGTGCGGCCGCGGCACGCACCGCGTCGAGCCCGTCGACGAGGTCCACGATGTGGCCGAGGTCCACGAGCCCGTCGGCGAACAGGACGTTGACCATCGCCAGGAGGAACGCGGCGTCGGTGCCGGGCACGATCGGGATCCACTCGTCGGCGCGCTCGGCGGTTCCCGTGCGGCGCGGGTCGATCACGACGACCTTGCCCCCGCTCGCGCACGCCGTCGAGCTCGCCGAGGATGTCGACGCAGGCGAGCAGGCTGCCCTGCGACGCGTGCGGGTTGCCGCCCATCACGATCCAGTAGTCCGTGCGCGGCACGTCCGGCGTCGGGATGGACCACATGGCGCCGTACATCAGTGCCGCGGTCAGGTTCTTCGGCCACTGGTCGACGGTGCCGGCCGAGTACACGACCGGGAGCGCGGCGAGTCCGATGAAGAGGCCGACGTAGCGCCCGAGCGAGAAGTTGTGGGCGGTCGGGTTCCCGATGTAGCAGGACACCGCCTCCTTGCCGTGCCCGCTGATCACGCCGGCGAGCAGCTCGTCGCACCGGGCGAACGCGGTCTCCCACTCGACCTCGGCCCAGGTGTCGCCGGTGCGGATCATCGGCACGCGGATCCGGTCCGGGTCGTGGTGGAGGTGACCGAGCGCGCTGCCCTTGGGGCAGAGGTACCCCTTGGACCACACGTCCTCGCGGTCGCCGCGGATGCGGTCGACGGTCCCGTCGGTGACGCGGATCTCGAGCCCGCACATCGCCTCGCAGAGGGACAGGTCCTGGAGTGCGTCGACGTGCTCATCGGCAGGCCTCCGGGACCGTGTCGGTGCCGAGCGTCGCCACCTGACAGTAGGTTCCGGTCGTCACGAGCCACACGCCGTGGACGAGCTTCGCCTGCCCGGGCAACGCGTCGAGCACGACCGCGTCGTCGATCAGGATCGAGAACGTCACGTCGACGGTGTCCGCCGTCGCGCCGTCGAACGAGTCGATGCGCACGGAGGTCCGGTTCGCGAGGTCGCCCACCTCCGCGCGTCGCGCGATGAACGATGCCGCGGAGTGCAGCGCCCTGCTCGAGGTGGGAGAGCTGCGCGTCCGGGTCGGGGTTCGGGGCGAAGAGCCCGGTGAACGCCGCCGTGACCGCCGTCTCGGTCGCGCCCGGGACCACCGACCCCGCGGCCGTGGTGGTCGTCGACGGGAGGCCCCGGGTGCCCCGGGCCGCAGCCCGGTCGGCGGTGGTGGTCCGGCACCGGATCGAGGCCTCGACGCCACTGTGGTCCGCCGGGAACACCAGGCCGTCGTCGCCCACCGGACCACCCTGGCGTGCGAAGACGCCGGTCGGACGTACGACGCGGCACCGCGCCGTCGGACGGAGGAAGATGTAGTCGATCCGCTCGGTCTGGCGGCTGCCCGGATCCCGCATGTCGGTGAGCGCGTCGTCGATCCGCCCGCTCGTGCACTCGTCACCGGTGGCCGGATCGCACTCCGCGTTGCCCGCCGCGAGGTGGGTGTCGACCAGGCCGGCGTCGGTGAGGGCGGCGATGGTCGGCTCGTCCGGGGTCGCGTTGAGGTCGCCGGCGACGATCGTGACCGAGCGCGCCGCCGGTGGATCCTCGGCGAGCGTGTTCAGGATCTGGCGGGCCTGGCACGTGTTGACCGAGTCTTCGGTCGTGCAGGGACTCGGACACGTGCGCGAGTCGCAGGGGCGGTCGTCGCTGCTGCTGGCGAGGTGGGTCGCGATCACCTCGACCGGTCCGGCATCCGAGGCGAGGAAGACCCGGTAGGCGGTGCGCAGCGGACCGGCGAGGCGGAGCCGTTCGCTCCCGCGGACGCGCAGCGTGGTCAACACGACCTCGCGATCCTGGCTCGGATCACCGTCGAACACGACGTGGTAGCCGCAACGGTCGATCGCGTGCTCGCGCAGCGCGGCGACCGTGGTGGTGTTCGCCTCCTCGATCGCCACGACCTCCGGGCACCGTGCCCGGGCGAGTTGGCGGCCGAACAGCGCGGCCCGGCCCGGGAGGTTGCAGCGGTTGCTGGCGGCGGGACACGCGGTGCCGTGCAGGAGGTTCTGGTTCACGATCCGGATGGTGGCCGGTGTGGGTCCCGTGGCGGCATCGTGCCCGGAGCCACTGCTGCATCCCGCCGCCGCGGCGAGCAGCACGGCGGCGAGCACCCCCATGCGTCGCATGAGGGCACGGTACCGCCCGTCGCCGTGCAGTGCCTCGGCCCGTAGAGTGCGGGGATGACCTCGCCGGTGCTGCTCGACGCCGAACACGGCGCGCGTCCCGTCGCGGGTCGCGTGCACGGCGAGCGGGTGCTGCTCGAGCCGCACGCGCTGGCCGAGCACACCGGATGGGAGCTGAAGCGGGAAGGACTGTGTCGCGACGAGGTGTGCGTCCCGGTCCGCGATCCCGAGCTCGTGGTCGACGGCCTCGTGGACGCGGCGCGTGTCGCGGCCGCGCTCGGTCGGCCCGTGGTCGTCGACGGTCCCGCGGGTGTCGTCGCGTGGGGCGAGTCGTCCTCCGCTCGTCGCGGACCGATCGAGTCGGGCATCGCCTCGGACTTCACGCTCCCGCAGCTCGCGGGCGGATCGTTCACCTTCTCCTCGCTCGGGAGGCGCAAGAAGCTGCTGCTCGCGTGGGCATCCTGGTGAGGATGTCGCTACGACCTGCCGGTCTGGCAGCGTCTCGGTGAGGAGCTCGGTCCGCAGGGGCTCGCGGTCGTCGCGGTCGCCTTCGACGACGCCCCGGCCGCAGCCCAGGAATGGGTGGATGCCGCCGACCCCCGACCCACGTTCCCGGTCCTCCTGGACCGCGAGCACCTGCTCGGGGAGCTCTACGGCATCTACAACGTGCCGACCGTGATCTGGATCGACGAGGACGACCGCATCGCGCGGGCGCCGGTCATCGCCCCCGGCGACGATCTGTTCCGGGACTTCACCAACATCGACTCCGCGGTGCACCACGACCAGCTGCGTGCCTGGATCGCAACGGGCGCGCTCCGACCCGCGACCGGCAAGGAGCAGATCATGCTCCCGACCGACGACGAACAACTCGCGCGGCTCGAACGCCGCGTCGGCGCGCATCTGGCCCGGGAGGGCCGAGCCGATGCGGCGGAGCCACACTTCGCGCGTGCCGCGGAGCTCGCCCCGATGGACTGGACCATCCGCCGCGGCACACTCCCGCTGCGCGGGGACGACCCGTTCGGCGAGAAGTTCTTCGCGTTCATGGGGGAGTGGACCGCGGCGGGCCAGCCCGGCTACGGCTCGGCCGACCCCGACGCCCCCTCATGAGCGCGCGCGTCACGCTGATCCGCCACGGCCGGCCGGGTGGAGGGTGGGGGTACCGGCGTGATCCCGGCCTCGACCCGCAGGGGCACGCCCAGGCCGCCGCGGTTGCCGAATCGCTCGGGCGGGGCGGCCCGCAGCCGATCGTGGTCTCACCGCTGCGCCGGACGCGCGAGACCGCGGCGCCCCTCGCGCAGCGGTGGCAGGTCGAACCGCGGGTCGATGCCGCGGTCGGGGAGCTCACCGCGCCGCGCGACGCGGTGCCGGACCACCGCACGTGGCTGCGTACCCTGATGGCCGGAACCGCCGCGGAGTTCCCCGAGGTGCTCGACCCCTTCCGCGCGCGTGTACTGCGGGCGATTCGTTCCTTGCGTACCGACTCGGTCGTGGTCACGCACTTCCTCGCGATCAATGCGGTCGTGGGCGCGGCGACCGGAGACGACCGCGTCGTCTGCTTCGCGCCGGGACACTGCTCACGCACGATCGTCGAGATCGACGACGAGAGCCTCCGTCTCGTGGAGCTCGGCCACGAGGGCGATCGCGCCGCGACCATCTGACGAGTCCGTCACCGGCACGGAGCGTGGTGCTACCGTCCCGCCGGATTTCCACATCGTCGTCATGGGGGGTAGCCGGCATGATCGGTGCTGCGCTCGACATCTTCTCGAAAAGCGGATTCGCGTATCTGTCCCGATGGGGCCACGTCGTCGTGGGCATCACCTGGATCGGGTTGCTCTACTACTTCAACTTCGTCCAGGTGCCCGCATTCGGCGAGATGGAGGCCGCGGCCCGCAACAACGCGGTGGACAAGCTCGCGAGCCGGGCGCTGTGGTGGTTCCGCTGGGCGGCGGCCGCCACGTTCGTCACCGGCCTGTTGATCCTCGGGTTCCAGGAGCAGCTCAACAAGATGAGCTACTTCAAGACTCCACCGGGGATGGCGATCGCGACCGGCATGTTGTTCGGCATCACCATGTTCCTCAACGTGTGGGGCGTCATCTGGCGGGCGCAGAAGGTCGTGATCGCGAACGCGCGCAACGTGCAGGCCGGAGGCGAGGCCGACCCGACGGCTGCCGAGCTCGGCCGCAAGGCGCTGCTCGCCTCGCGACAGAACACGATCTTCTCGCTGCCGCTGCTGATCTTCATGATCGGCACCCAGCACTTCCCGTACGACATCTTCGACGTCACCGGCGGCAAGCGAGCGCTCTACTGGGCGATCACGATCGTCGTGTTCGCGTTCTTCGAGCTCAACGCGCTCGGGATCATCGGCGGGTTCAAGCCGGGTGGATCCAACCTCATGTACGACACGCACAAGAACACGATCTACACCGGCCTCGCCTACGCGGTGTTCATGCTCGTGATCTACGCAGTCGTGCTCGCCTGACTCAGACGCCGAGAAGATCGGCCACGCGACTCCGGTGCTGCGTGGCCGTCCCGAAGAGCACCGCGTCCGACTGCAGCCGGCGCACGTACAGGTGGACGTCGGACTCCCACGTGTAGCCGATGCCGCCGTGGACCTGGATTCCCTCCTTGGCGATGCGGGTCGCCGCGTCGCCGGCCGCGGCCTTCGCCATCGCGGTCGCGACGGTCCGCCGCTCGTCGTCCTCGGCGATCGTGAGCGCGGCGAAGTAGCCGAGCGCGCGCGCTCGCTCCAGCAGGATGAGCATGTCGGCGAACTTGTGCTTGAGCGCCTGGAACGAGCCGACGGGCACGCCGAACTGCTCGCGCTCACCGACGTAGGCGAGCGCGTCGTCGAAGAGCCGGTTCGCGGCGCCCACCGCGTCGAGCGCGAGCGCCACCGTCGCGAGCTCCCCGGCCCGACGCAGGCCGCGCGCGCTGTCGGTCCCGGGCGGGCCCAGACGGGCGTCGTGGCTCACGCGCACGTCGTCGAATTGCACAGTGGCGAGGACTCGGCTCGGATCGAAGGCGTCGAGCGGCTCGATCGCGGTGGCCGCGGCCGCCACGACGAACGCGCCGACGCCGTCGTCGCCGGCGGAGTCCGGCGTCCGCGCCACGACGATCATCATGCCGCCGGGCGCGGGCTCCATCACCGTGGACTTCGTGCCTCGGATCGTGAAGCCCTCCGACGTCGGGGTCGCGACGACCGTCGTGGTCGCCGGGTCGACCGCACCCGTCGGCTCGGCGATCGCGAGCGTGCCGCTCACCGAACCCTCGGCGACCGGTCGGAGGAGCGCAGCCTGCTGGTCGGGGGTGCCGAGCTCGACCACGGTCGGGACGTACTGGCTGAGCGTGGCCAGGAGCGGTCCCGGCGTCAGGGCCCGGCCGAGCTCTTCGGCGAGGAGCGCGAGCTCGACCGCTCCCATCCCGAGCCCTCCCGCCGGCTCGGGCACCGTGAGGGCCGGCCAACCCAGCGCCCGCATCTGCTCCTGGAGCGGCCCGGCCGCCGCGCTGCCGCCCGCGATGCGGGCCTCGACGATGTCGCGGACGAGTGCGATCGGGCATTCGGCCGCCAGGAACGCGCGCACGGAGTCGCGCAGGTCCTCCTGGTCGGGGTCGAAGTCGAGCTCCATGGCGGCGGACGCTATCCGGCGTCGCGCTCGGCCCCGATCACGCGGGCGAGCGCGCGCCGGTCGACCTTCTCGCCGGGGGTCAGGGGGAGGGTGTCGACCTCCCGGAGCGCCTCGGGCAGCTTGTGGCGTCCGAGGTGCTGCGCGCCGAACTCCCGCAACGCCGCGAGATCGACGCGAGCGCCGGGCCGGGGCACCACGACGGCAACGCCGACCTCACCCATGACCGGGTCCGCGCGCGGGACCACCGCGATCGCCGCGACGTCAGGATGGGTGGAGAGCACCGCCTCGACCTCGACCGGGTAGACGTTGTACCCGCCGCGCACGTACATCTCCTTGCTGCGCCCGACGAGCCGCAAGCGGCCGCGGTCGTCGACCCACCCGAGATCTCCGGTGCGCACGTGCCCGCTCGCGGTGAACGCCGCGCGCGTCGTCTCGTCGTCGTGCCAGTACCCGGCCATCACGGCGGGGGAGCGGAGACAGACCGCGCCGACCTCGCCCGCGGGGACCGGGCGGTCGTCGTCGTCGAGCACCGCGAGGTCGACGCTCGCGTGGGGACGGCCGACGCTGACGATCGCGTCCTCCTCGGGATCGTCGAAACTGGTCCCGAGGCCGATGCCCGCCTCGGTGCACGAGTAGCGCGTCGCCAGCGCGGCTCCGAACCGCTCGCGCGCCGCGGTGGCCAGGTCGGGCGTGATCGGACCGCCGCCGACGATGATGAAGCGGATCGACTCGAGGTCGAACGCATCGAAGTCGGGCTCGGCGAGCATCAGCGCCAGCTGGGTCGGGACCCCGGCCAGCGTCGCCATGTGCTCGCGTGCGAGCAGCTCGAGCGACTCGTGCGCCCGCCAGCGTCGCAGGATGAAGCTGGTCCCACCGCGCATGAGGTTGCCGGGCAACTTGGTCATGAACCCGAGGTGCGCGAACGAGGTCCCGGTGAGGCTGCGCGTCCCCCCGCCCCACGTACCGCCGACATCGGTCGCGGTGATGAAGGCGAGCTGGCGGTCCGTGTACAGGGCACCCTTGGGGAGGCCGGTGGTGCCCGACGTGAAGATGATCGCGACCGGGCGGTCGGCGTCGTCGGGGAGCGGGGCCGGCGCGCCGTCCTGCTGCACCGTCGCGAGCACTCCGTCGACGCCGTTCGCGCTCGTGACCTCCTCGACCGGCGCGGACGTCGCCGGGGCGAGGCCGTCGGCGGCGAGCACGAGCGACGGTTCCGCGGATCGCGACGATGGCGTCGCGCTCGCCCGGTGCGAGACGGTCGTTGACCCCGGTCGTGATGGCCCCGATCTTGGCGGCCGCGAGGTACGCGATCAGATACTCCGGTCCGGGTGGCATCACGAGCGCGAGCACGTCGCCGGTCCCGAGCCCGCGGTGGGCGAGCCCGACCGCGACGCGGTCCGAGATGCGATCGAGGTCGGCGTAGCCCAGGGCCCAGCCGTCGGGCGCGACGTAGGCGGTAGCATCGCCGAATCGGCGGGCCGCCTCGCGCGTGATTCGGGGGAGCATGGCGAGAGGATCGCACAACACGGCCGGGAAGTCGCGCGGGACGGCTCTGGCGCGCGATCGCGAGATGCGCGCCCAGGGACGCCGGACGATGCGCAAGCTCTCGGACGCCGGTCTGCGGGTCTTCGCACGGCGGGGTTACCACGAGACCCGCGTCGACGACATCGTGCGCTCGGCTCGGACCTCGCACGGCACCTTCTACCTGTACTTCGCCAACAAGGAGGACTTGCTGCGCGAGCTCGCGGTCGAGTGCGCAGCCGCGATCGAGGATCTCGCCGGCCGCATGCCCGAGGTCGGACCGGGTCCCGGCGGTGCCGACGCGCTGCGCTCGTTCCTCGGGGAGTTCCTCGACACCTACGGTCGTTACGGCGTGGTGATCCGCGCCTGGATGGAGAACCAGGTCACCGACCGCAAGGTCGACAAGCTGGGCGTGCACGCGTTCACCCATGTCGCGCGGTCGTTCGCGCAGCAGCTGCAGGCCACGGGCGCGCCGAGCGACGAGGCGACGGTCTCTTCGCTCATGGCGCTCCTGGAGCGCACGTCCTACGCCATGACGTCACGGGACCTCGGCATCGACCGCGACGACGCCCTCGACACGCTCACCACGCTCATCCACCGCGGCTTCTTCTCCGCCCCCTGACCACGTGTCGGTTCCGCGGTGGTCCGAGGGACCCGACGACCAGGGCGGTGGCGGAAGAGGTCGGAGGTCAGTCGGTGCCGAGGAGCAGGGTGGCGGTGGAGGAGAACCAGCCGCCGGTGGCGTTGACGCACGCGATCTTCGCGTCGGGCACCTGACGGTCGCCGGCCTCGCCGCGCAGTTGGGTCACGGCCTCGATCATGAGGAACATGCCCCGCATGCCGGGGTGGCAACACGAGAGGCCACCGCCGTCGGTGTTGGTCGGCAGCGCCCCGCCCACCCGAAGCCGGCCGTCCGCGACGAAGGGTCCGCCTTCGCCGATCTCGCAGAACCCGAGCGCCTCGAGGGACATCAGCACCATCGAGGTGAACGCGTCGTAGATCTGGCAGATGTCGACGTCCGCGGGTCTGAGACCTGCCCGCTCGAACGCGAGCCTTCCCGAGCGGACCGCGGGCGACCGGGTGAAGTCCTCCCACTCGCTCATGGTCGTGTGGCTCGACGTCTCTCCGGAGCCGAGGACGTAGACGGGCGGCCGAGCAAGGTCGCGAGCGCGCTCCTCCGAGGTGAGCACGATCGCGCCGCCGCCATCGGAGCGGATACAGCAGTGGAGCTTCGTGAGCGGGTCGGCGATCATGTCCGAGGCCTGGACGTCCTCGATCGTGATGGGATCGCGGTAGTACGCGTCGGGGTTGAGCCCCGCGTTGGAGCGGGTCGAGACGGCGATCTCGGCGAGCTGCTCGATCGTGGTGCCGTACTCGTACATGTGCCGCCGCGTGGCCATCGCGTACTTGGCGATCAGGGCGTGGCCGTACGGGGCGTCGAACTGTGTGGGGCCGCGGGCGCCGAAGTTGAGGTTCGCGGTGCGCCGTCCCGCCTTCAGATCGGCACGGGTGGTGGAGCCGTACACGAGGACGATGACGTCCGCGTGGCCGGCGCGGATCGCCTCGACCGCGTGCTCGGCCATCACGACCCACGCCGCGCCCCCGACGCCCGTGCCGTCGATCCAGGTCGGCCGGAGGCCGAGGTACTCGGCGATCTCGACCGGCGCGATGAGGCCCATGCCGGTCGAGCCGATGCCGTCGATGTCGTCCTTGCTGAGCCCCGCGTCCGCGATGGCGCGGGACGCGGCCTGATGGTGCAGCTCGAAGGCCGACTTCGTGTCGACCCGACCGCAGTCCGACAGCGCCGCCCCCACGATGCACACGCGCCTCATCGGTCGCTCCGCTCGGATCCGGGGTACCCGACTCCGTTCCGCCGGGCCCGCTCCGCGACTGCTCCTGCCGCGTCTCACCGGAGTCTCCATTCGACGCGCCGGCCCGACTCGAACGACTGCTGGCCCTCGGCGATGGATGCCGGGCTCGTCCCCATCGCGACGTACGCGTACCCGATCCGGAGCGCATCCCGCTGGCCGTGCTCGCGAGCACCCCAGAGGGCGCGGACGGTGCCCTGGACCGCGAGCGCCGGCGCCGCCGCGATCGCCTCGGCTGCCCACGTGGCGCGGTCCATGAGCTCGCCCGCGGGCGCGATCTCCGAGACCAGTCCGATCTGGTGCGCCCGCGCGGCGGACATCCGTTCGTGGTTGCCGAGGAGCGAGAGCCGCATGATCTCGTTGAAGGGCATCGCGCCGGACATGTGGATCGGCTCGAACGCGGCGGTCATCCCGTAGGTGACGTGCGGGTCGAAGAACGTCGCGTGCTCCGCCGCGATGATGAACTCGACCTCGCCGAGCATGTAGAACGCGCCGCCGCATGCCATGCCGTTCACCGCCGCGACGACCGGTTTCCAGAGGTCACAGGACTTCGGCCCGATGTTGTCGCCCGGGTCGTTGAACATGAACGGGGTCGATCCCGAGCCGACGACGTCCTCGTCGGTGGAGTCGTCGGTCGCGCCGCCCATCTGTTCCATACGGTCGATTCCGGTGCAGAACGCCTTGTCGCCGGCACCGGTGAGCACGATGCAGCGCACGTCGTCATGGCGACGCAGCCCCCGCCAGAGCGCGTTGAGCTCACGCTGCATCAGCGAGTTGAACGCGTTGTGGCGCTCGGGCCGGTTGAGCGTGACGTACGCGACACCCCCGCGCTCGTCGTAGCCGAGAGTCTCGAAGTCGGTGGAGAACGCCACGACTACCGACGGTACTCCGCGTGCATGCCGGGGTTGGTCGAGCGGAAGTGGTATCGGTTCAGGAAGTGCCCCACCTTGGCCGGGTCCCATTGCGTCGGATTGCCGTCGCCGTCGGTCGAGAAGAACTCCTCGCCCATCTCCCACGGCTTGTACACGCACAGGGAGTTGCCGACCATGCGCACGACCTGCCCGGTCACCGGTTTCGATTCGTCGGACGCGAGCCAGACGACCGCCGGCGCCGAGTTGCCCGGGTTCATCGGTGTGAACTCCGTGTAGTCCTCCGGGTTCTTGATCTCGATGTCGGGACGGGCCTGGCCCACCATCCGGGTGAAGCCGCCGGGGCCCACGCAATTGGCGCGTACGCCGTACCGGCTGAGCTCGAGCCCGGCGATGATCGTCATCGCCGCGATGCCCGCCTTGGCCGCGCCGTAGTTGATCTGGCTCTCCTGGCCCTGCAGCCCGGCGGACGACACCGTGTTGATGATCGACGCCGACGGCTGGCGGCCCTCCTTGGACTCCTGACGCCAGTACGCCGAGGCGTGACGCATGGTGTTGAAGGAGCCGTACACGTGCACCTTCATCACCGCGTCGAAGTCGTCCGGCGCCATCGAGAACATCATCTTGTCCCGGAGGATCCCGGCGTTGTTCACCAGCACGTCGAGCCGCCCGAACGCGTCGATCGCGGTCTTCACGATGTTGCCGGCACCGTCGTAGTCGGCGACCGAGTCGGAGTTGGCGACGGCCTCGCCGCCGCGCGCCCGGATGACCTCGACGACCTGGTCCGCGACCAGGCTGTCGGACCCCGAGCCGTCGACCGCCCCGCCGAGGTCGTTGACCACGACCTTCGCGCCATGCGCCGCGAGCAACACCGCCTCGCCGCGACCGACGCCATTGCCAGCCCCGGTCACGATCGCGACCTTGCCGTCCAGCATGCCCATTTGCGCGTTCCTTCCCCCGACGAGAAAACTGACGTTCACGTCACAGTAGCGGTCCCAAATCGTGTGTGGCGAAGGCGTCCCGACCAGGGTCGCGAGAGTGGGGATGATGGATCAGGACATCGTCGGGATGCCGACGGGCGCGTGGAAGGTGCGCGTCGAGCGGGGTCCCGTCACCGCGTTCGCGGACGCGCTCCACGATCCGAATCCCGTGTACCGCGATCGGCGCGCCGCGCGCGACGCAGGCTTCGAGCACCTCCCCGCGCCCCCGACCTTCACGTTCGCGATGAGCTTCTGGGGAGCGTTCGCGGAGGACCAGCCCGAAGACCCCACGGGAGGGGTCAACCCGATGCACGGCGTGATGGGTGCCCTCCACGCGCAGGGTGCACTGGTCCTGCACGGTGAACAGGAGTTCACGTATCACCGCACCGTTCAGGTGGGCGACGTGCTCCTCGGTGAGGGCCGGGTCGTCGACCTGTACGAGAAGGACTCGGACACTGCCAGCATGACCTTCATCGTCATCCGGACCGAATGGACCGACGCAGACTCGGGCGCTCCGGTGGTGACCGAGCAATTCAACCTGATCGCGCGCCAGCGCAAATAGGAGAGAAGCAGTGGGACGGTTGCAGGACAAAGTCGCGATCATCACGGGGGCGGGGCAGGGGATCGGATTTGCCTACGCGAAGCGGTTCCTCGCCGAGGGTGCGAAGGTCGTGGTCGCCGAGATCAACGAGGAGCGTGCCGCGTCGGCGATGGCCGAGCTCGAGGGCCACGGCGAGATCGTCGGCGTCGCCACCGACATCTCGAACGAGGACTCGGCGAAGGCGTGCGCGGCGGCGACGATCGAGCGGTTCGGCACGATCGACATCCTCGTGAACAACGCCGCGCTCTACTACGACATCGACAATGAGCGGAACGACTACGACTATCTCCAGAAGGTCTTCCAGGTGAACCTGCACGGTGCATGGCTCATGACCCGGGCGTGCGCGCCGAAGATGGTCGACCAGCGTTGGGGTCGGGTCATCAACCAGTCCTCCGACGCGGCATACATGTACAACCTCATGCCGATGGGCGAGTTCCACGAGGTCGGCGCGTTCACCTACAGCCAGACCAAGTGGGGTGTCATCGGCTTGACGAAGTTCCTCGCGAGCCAGCTCGGTCAGTACAACGTCACCGTGAACTGCATCGCGCCCGGGGTCACCATGACCGAGGCGACGAAGAAGATCGTGCCCGAGGAGTACATCGGGATGATCCCGATGATGTCGGCGATGAAGCAGACGCTCGAGGCCGACGATCTCGCCGGCACCGCCGTGTTCTTCGCGTCCGACGACGCCAAGCTCGTCACCGGCCAGACGTTGTGCGTCGACGGCGGATCCTGCATGCCCGCGTAGCCGGGGCGGTCGAGCCCGGGGTCAGCCGGCGGCGAGCAGCAGGAGGAGCAGCAGCGTGCCGCCCAGGCACGCGAGCAGTCCGAGCGGGGTCTCCCACCAGGGATCGTCACGTCGACGCCGACGCGGCACCACGCCGAGTCCGAAGCCCAGCTCCGCGTAGCGATCCTCGAACGCGATCCGGTCGGCCGCGAGCCAGGATCCGGGCTCACCATCGGCGTCGAGCGGGATCGTCGGCAGATCGAATGCAGCATCGAGATCCGACACCGTCACCGCACCACGCGCCATGGCCAGAAGGCTACCGCCGACCGGGAGGGGCTTCGCGCGGCGGAGGCGCGAGACGGGGGATCCTCCGTGTCAGTCGAAGACGCCGTCGGCGGCCAGCGCGACCTGTTCGTCGGGGTCGAGTCCGAGGAGCTCGCCGAGGACCCAGTCCTGGTCCTGGCCGAGCGTCGGGCCGGACCGGTCGTAGCCGACATCGGCGTCGGAGAGCCGGAAGCCGTTGTGCTCGTAGAGGCCGGGCCCGAGGAACGGGTGGGTGAGCGGCACGAAGTGGCGGCGGTGCGCGACCTGGGGGTCGGTGTGCTGGTCCCCGAAATCCTGGACGGGCACGGCCTCGACGCCGGCGTCCTGGAGCTCCTCGGCGACGTCGCGGGCGGTTCGACCGGCGGTGTACGCCGCGATGTCCGGTCCGGTGATCGCGTGGAGCCGGTCGCGTTCGTCGTCCGTCCATGCCGCGATCGCGACCCAACGGTCACCGAGCTCGCCGTCGTCCGCGGCGGCGAACACTCCGTGCACGAGTGCATCAGGGTGATCGTTGCCGGCGCGGCCCCGCACTGTGTTCGTGGCCTGGTACTCGAGCAGCCATGGCGAGAGCGTGTAGATCGCGGCTTCGACCTGGCTCACGTCGAGGTAGCAGCCCGCACCCGTCGCGCGTCGGCGCAGCAGACCGGCCGCGAGCGCGGTGGCGACGAACCGGGGCGCGAGCGAATCCGTGATCGTGCCGTGGGGCCCGACCGGCTCGCGATCGGGCCAGCCGGTCAGGAAGTTGTACCCCGCCAGCGCCGAGCCCTGACCGCCGAAGCCGGGATAGTTGCGGTGCGGTCCGGTCTGGCCGTTGAGGCACACGCTGACCATCACCAGATCGGGCTTGTGCGTGGCGAGCGAGTCGTAGTCGAGCCCGAATCCCCTCATCGCGCGTGGCGCGAAGTTCTCCGCGACCGCGTCGGCCCACTCGACGACGAGGCGACGGACCAGCTCGACGGCTCGCGGGTGCTTCAGGTTGAACAGCACGTCGCGCTTGGACGGGTTCAGGCCGTCGAACATCGGCGCGCCCTCGAGCCCGTGCGGGTTCTTCGGACCGAGGGCGTAGACGCGGAGGAAGTCGGGTCGGCTCCTCGACTCGATCCGCAGCACCGTCGCGCCGTGTTCGGCGAAGTAGCGGGTGGCGATGGGCCCGGCGGCACCGGACCCGAGCTCGATGATGTTGACGCCGGCCCACGCGCCGGGGCGATGCGGGGCGGCGGAGGAGACGCTCACCGCTCCGTCCTCCCGGTTCAGGTCCGGAGCGACGACATCCCCGCCTCCGCCGTGGCGAACGACGGTCCGGGCAGCCGGGACATCGGCCGGCGGGCCCAACGTTGCGACGAGGAAGGAGGATGGGAGCGATCGGCCGTCGGGGAGCGCTTCCCAGAGCTCGCGCGCGGCGAGTTGCGAGCTGGCGAGGATCTCGCGCGGGGAGTTGATCGGCGCGAGCATCAGGTTCGTCTCGCACGCGAGGTCGTAGAGCTCGGACATGGTGTGCTCGGCGAAGTACGCGGCGACGTCGGCTTCGATCGCGTGGAGCGCCTCGTCGTCGGCGGTGTTCGGGGAGAACTCGGACCAGTCCACGGCACGCAGGGTCTCGGTGTTCACGAGCCGGGTGAGGGTCTCGAGGCTGGGAACGCGCGCCTTGCCGCCGCGCAGGCCGAAGGAGACGAACCCGTCGCGGGTCGGCCAGATCTCCCGGGTGCGGCCGACGTTGGAGCCGCGGCGCGTGCCGCGGAATCCCGTGGTGGGAAAGCGCGACGGTGTGGACATGTTCGCGACGGCGACCACCTCTTGCGCGGCGACGTCGATGCGTTGCGGGCGTCCGGACGCGAGTCCGCTGAGCGCGGCGAACGCGGTCTCCGCGGCTGCATGGTTGTACCCGGCCGGTTCCGCACAGCGGACGGGCGCGCGGTCGGGGTCACCGGTGCAGTAGAGGTTGCCGCTCGCGGCCATGATCCCGAGGTCGGTCGCCCGCCAGCCGGCGCGAGGGCCGTCGAGCCCGAACGGGGTGAGGCTCACCCAGACCGCGTGCGGTGCGAGCGTGGGGGAGAGGTGCCAGGCGCCCGGGACACCCGGGGTGTCGAGCACGACCGCGGCCCGCCCGAACAGGTCCGCGAGGACCGGGTCGGCGGCACCGCTCACCGGGACCACGGTGGTGCGCAGCGTCCACGCGTCGTACCGGTGCGGGCGAGCGCGGAGCGGGTCGCCGTCGGGGCCCTCGGGGCGCACCACGTCGGCCCCGAGGTCGGCCAGCATGCGCCCGGCCATCGCTCCCGGTTCGCCGGTCAGGTCGACGACGAGCGTTCCCGCGAGCAGTGCTGGTCGGGCTCGCGGGACTCGGTCTGACACCGTCGTCACCGTACTCAGCCGTCGCGTTCGATCGCACCGAGTGTGAGGCGCTGCAGCGTGCGCTGGTGCACGTACTCGACGATGCGCGTCACCAACGGGAGGAGCTGGCCCGCGGCGGCAGCAGCACTCTTCTGGAACGCCTCGAGCTCGGCGGGCTCCCACACCCGCTCGCCGCGCGCGCCGGAGAAGAGCTCCATGACCTGTCGCTGGATCGTCTCGACGCCTTCGACGTAGACGGACGCGAGCTCGACGAGCACGTCATCGGGGAGACCGATCTTCGCCAGCTCGGCGGTGGCCCGCAGCATGTCGAGGTCGGTGGCGTCGTACGAGGCACGGCCGAACTCGGCCGGATCTCGCAGCAGCCCGATCGTGCGCAGGCGATCGATCAGCGTCGCGCTGAGCTCGGACCGTTCGACCAGGTCCTCGAGGGAGTAGGAGAGGCCGCCTTCGCCGGCGAAGATCCCGTCGACGAGGTCCTGGCGGTCCGACTCGAGCAGCGCCTTGATGGCCGCGAGGGAGAACCGGCGGTGCTGGAGGTCCCGGATCCGGTGGATCCGCTCGAGGTGGGCGGGGCCGTAGTGCTTGGTCCGCCCGACCCGCGCACCGGTCGGGAGCAGACCCTCCCGCTGGTAGAAGCGGATCGTGTCGACGGTGGTGTCGGCCTCCCGGGCCAGGTCGTCGATCCTCCAGTCCTCGGTCACCGAATGCGCTCCCGTGACTGTCGTCACCTAGGTTGACAGCAGATACACTGAGAGTGTTTACTCTTAGTGTCCTGACACCGATTCTAGGTGGTCGCAATGAACGTAGCGGTGAGCGCAGAGTTCAACTCCGGGCTGCCGGCGCGCACGTCGTCACGGGACGCCCGGCGCTGGATCGAGCGCCAGCTCCGATGGGAGCGCACGCTCGGATCCCTCCGCGGCAAGGACCGTCACCTCGTCCGCCAGGCGGCCTGAGCCAGATCGTCGCTCCGGTCGATCCCCCCGTCGACCGTCGAGGACAGCCATGAACGCCGGCCTCCGGGCCGGCGTTCATGCGTTCACCGTGGGTCGCGTCGTCGATCAGCGTGCGACGAGCTGGATGTCGAGGACGACCTGGATCTTCTCCGACACGAGGACGCCGCCGGTCTCGAGGGCCATGTTGAAGTCGAGCCCCCACTTCGTGCGGTCGATGGTCGTCGCGGCCTCGAACCCTGCCTTGGTGTTGCCGAAGGGGTCGGTGGTCACGCCGTCGAAGGTCAGATCGAAGCGCACGGGGTGGGTCCTGCCGGCGATCGTCAGGTCGCCGACGAGCACGTAGTCGTCACCGGACTGCTCGATCGCGGTCGAGCGGAACCTCATCTCCGGGTGCTCCTCGACTCCGAAGAAGTCGGTGGTCCGGAGGTGCTGGTCGCGGTCGGCGTTGCCGGTGTCGACCGACGCCAGACGAACCGCGGCCTCGACGGAAGAGGCAAGGGGGTCCTCGGCGATCGCCACGGTGCCGTCGAAGTCGGTGAAGTGGCCGCGGACCTTGGTGATCATGAGGTGGCGGGCGGTGAAGCCGACCGTCGAGTGGCTCGGATCGACGTCCCAGACGCCCGGGGCGAGATCGGCGAGCCGGCCGGTGCGGGGGGTGGTGGTCGTGCTCATGGGTTCCTCCTCGGGAACGGGCCGGTGTGGCCAGAAGCTTGCTTGTGCAACGAAGTATTGCACAGGAAAGTTTGCAATGCAATAGTTGTCCCGGGGAATCTTCTGAGGCGTAAGGTGCCGACATGGGCGTGGACTGGCTCTCCGATGACGAACAGCACACCTGGCGCGCCCTGATCCGTTTCATCCACGAGCTGCGCGCGGAGCAGGAGGAGGCGCTGGTCGAGGCCCACGGGATCACCGACGCGGACTACGGCGTGCTGGTGCAGCTGTCGGAAGCGGAAGACCGACGGCTGCGCATGTGCGATCTCGCCCAGCAGATGCGCATGTCGCCGAGCGGGCTCACGCGCCGCATCGATGCCCTCGCGCGACGCGGCTTCGTCAGCCGGGAGAGCTCACCGAGCGATCGGCGCGTGATGCTCGCGGTCCTGACCGACGACGGCTTGGCCAAGCTCCGGGCCGCGGCCCCCACGCACGTCGCCGCCGTCCGGCGCAGCCTCTTCGATCATCTGAGCGACGAGCAGGTACAACGGCTCGGGGAGCTGATCGGCCAGGCCCAGGAGTCCCGCCACCAGCCGGTCACTCCGACGCGCGGATCCAGCGGGGGAGCGTGACGTCCTCGACGGTCTGGAAGACCACGCGCACGGGCTCCCCGATGGTGATCGTCGCGGGGTCGATGCCGTTGATCGGACCGTCCGGCGTCGCGAGGAGGTTGCCGACGAAGCGGATCGTCGGCTCCTCCTCGAGTGCGACCACGACCGCGTTGTAGGGCGCGAGCTCGGCGTACGCCGGCAGCAGCGGCGGATGCGGGACGATGAACGACCAGATCGTGCCTCGACCACTTGTCGGCTCCCAGCGCACGCTGATCGAACGGCACGCCGGACACATCGGTCGGGGTGGCATCCGCCGCACGCCGCACGCGCCACATGCCTGCACGAGCAATTCGCCACGCGCCGTGCCCGCCCAGAACGGCGCCGACGTCTCGTCATCGAGATCGGGGAGCAGCATGCCCGACGCCATGGTCATCGCCGGAACAGGACCGCGGACGTCGGGACACCTTCGCCGCTCGTGACGAGCGAGCACGTGGCGTCGGCGACCTGGTTCGGCGAGGTCCCGCGGATCTGGCGGACACCTTCGAGCACGAGGTTGAACCCGTGCACGTACGCCTCGGACATCCCACCGCCCGAGGTGTTCGTCGGGAGGCGCCCGTTCGGCCACTCGAGCGCGCCGCCGTCGGTGAACGCGCCGCCCTCGCCACGCTCGCAGAACCCGTAGCCCTCGAGCGAGAGCGGGATGAGCGGGCTGAACGCGTCATAGAGCTGCGCGACGGGCACGTCGGACGGGCGGAAGTCGCTGTGCGACCAGAGCAGGCGGGCGCATGCCCACGCCGGCCCGGTCAGAGGGTCGTCACAGAAGTAGTTGGTCATGACCTGGTGCTGTCGCGGGATGCTCTGAGCGAAGGAGTGGATGTACGCGGGGCTCTGGGGTAGGTCGCGGGCCCGCTCGGCGGAGGTGATCACCACGGCGAGGGCTCCGTCGGTCTCGAGGCAGTTGTCGTAGAGGCACAGCGGCTCGGAGATCCACCGGGCGTCGAGGTACTGCTGGCGGGTGAGCTCCTTGGCGCGCATCGTCGCTGCCGGATTCCGGTTCGCATGCTTGCGAAACGCGATCGCGACGTTCGCGAGGTGATCGCGCGTGTACCCGTACTCGTGCATGGCGCGCCGGGTGAGCATCGCGATCTCGTCGACGGGGCGCAGCACCCCGAACGGTCGGCTCCACTGCTGGTGGCCGGACAGTCGGTCGGGGACCTGGGCCCAGGGCCGGCTGCTCGCCGCCGCACGCTTCCGGGCGCGCCAGGCGACCGCGGTCGTGCACTGTCCGGTGGCCACCGCCATGGCCGCCTGCCCGACGACGCCACAACCGGCGCCGCCGCCGAAGCCGACCTGGGAGAAGTAGGTGATGTCACCGAGCCCCACGTTGCGGGCGACATCGACCTCGCGGCCGTCCTCCATGGAGAAGAGCGCCAGCCCGTCGACGTCCGCGGGCGTGAGGCCGGCGTCGTCGATCGCGGCGCTGACGGCCTGGCAGGCGAGCGAGAGCTCCGAGTCGGCCAACCCCTTGCCGTACGCGGTCTGTCCGATGCCGACGACCGCGGTCGCGTCCTGGAGGCCGCTCACTAGAAGCCGCGCCAGACGGGATCGCGCCTCTCCGTCATCGCCGCCATGCGCTCCTTGCCGTCCTCCGTGCCCAGGTTGAGCTCGATGTAGGCCGCCTCGGCCTCGAGCGTGGCGGTGCGTGGGTTCTCGGTCGCGTCGTGGAGGAGCTTCTTGGCCCAGCCGAGAACCTTGGTCGGCTTCGCCGCGAGGCGGTTCGCCCACTCCTCGGTCGCCGCCGCGAGCTCGGGCGCCGGCACGACCCGGTTCGCGATGCCGAGGTCGAGCATCTCGGAGGCCGTGATGGTCTCACCGAGGAACACGATCTCGGCCGCCCGGTGCATGCCCACGACGCGGGGGAGCAGGTAGAGGAAGCCGCCGTCGGGGATCAACGCCTGCTTGCCGAAGACGTCGACGATCCTCGCGGTGTCCGACGCGATCACCAGGTCAGCGGCCAGCGTGAGCATCGCCCCGCCGCCGGCGGCGGTGCCGTTCAGCGCGAGGATCACGGGCTTCAGGCAGTCCTGGATCGACTCCATCAGCGCCTGGAACCCGGTGCGCATCATGTGGAACGCGCTGCCGACGACCATGTCGGGCGCGCCCGCGGGCTTGGGTGCCATCGGCGGGCGGACGCGGAGGTCCGATCCGGTGCAGAAGTGCCGGTCACCCGCGGCGGTGAGCACGACGCAGCGGACGGCGGCGTCGGCGCTCGCGGCGCGGAAGTGCTCGATGAGCGCGTCGCGCACGTAGTACGGGATCGAGTTCGACGACTCGGGTCGGTTGATCGTGAGGCGCAGGACCCCGGCCTCCTGCTCCGCGAGCAGCTCGTCCGCCACACCTGGCTCACTCGTCGTCATCGGCCTGCCTCCTTGTCGGGGGATCGTGTCGCCGCGGACCGGACGATCAGCGCGTCGAGGGCGACCGCGCCCGGGGCTTGACCACCAGCGGGTTGACGTCCAGCTCGCCGATCTCGTCGGCGAGATCCATCGCCAGCCGCTGCACCTTCATGATCACGTCGACCAGCGCGGCGCGATCGGCGGGCTTCGCCCCGCGAACGCCGTCGAGCAGCTTCGCGCCCTTCAGCTCGTCGAGCATCGCCGCCGCCTGATCGGCGCCGAAGGGGGGCACCCGGAACGTGACGTCGCCGAGCACCTCCACGAAGATCCCGCCGAGCCCGACCATGACGACCGGTCCGAACAGTGGGTCCTGGGAGACGCCGACCACGGTCTCGACGCCTCCCTCCACCATCTCGCACACGAGCACGCCGTCGATCCGCACGCTCCGGCCACCCGCCCGGCGGGCCCGGGCGACGAGGTCGGTGTAGGTGGTGCGCACCTCGGTTGCGGACCGGACGCCGACCTTCACCAGGCCGAGGTCGCTCTTGTGCAGCAGGTCGGGCGAGCTGACCTTCATGACGACGGGACACCCGAGCTCGGCGGCGGCACGTGCCGCCTCGGCGGCCGACGTGCAGAGCCGGTCCTTCGAGGCGCGGATGCCGTAGGCGGCGAGCACCTGCTTGGACTGCCACTCCGAGAGCGCGGTGCCGGGCTCGGCCTGCTCGAGGATCCTCCGTGCCTTCCTCGCGGCGGGGAGCGGCGACGTGGGTGCGTCGGCGAAGGGCGATCTGTGCGTGGCGGCGAAGCGCCAATAGTCGACGTAGGACCGTACGGTCTTCACGCAGTTGGCGAAGGTGCGGAACACGGGGAGGCCGCCGTCGAGCAGGCGGAAGTAGTACTTGTCGTCGGTCCCGGCCGGCGCGCCCCAGACGACGAAGATCGGCTTGTCGGTGGTCCGGGCCACCTCGACGAGGTCGCGGCTGAACGGCGAGCTGAACATCGCGACCGCGCCGGTGATCGGTACGACGATGATGTCGATGTTCTTGTCCGCCACGATCGCGTCGAGGATCTGGCGCCCGCGGGCGTCGGCGACCGGCGGCCCGCCGCAATCGACCGGGTTGCTCACGCGCAGGTACGCGGGGATGAGCCCGTCGTGCAACCTCCGCTGCGTGGCCCGGGTCAGCTCGGGGAGCGCCAGCCCGGCGTCGGCGATCAGGTCGGCGATGTGGGCGCCGGTACCGCCCGAGATCGCGTACACGCACACGCCCGGCTCGCGTTCTCGCCTCGCCCATGCCGGGATGCCGGAGGGTCGGGTACGGGCGAGCCCGGCCGACACCTCGAGCAACTCGTCGAGCCCGTCGACGCGCGTGACCCCGAGCTGGCGGAACACCGCGGAGGTGATGGCGTCGGAGCCGGTCAGGTGGCCGGTGTGGCTCTGGGCCATCGACGCGCCCGCGTCGGTGCGGCCGACCTTCACCATGACGATGGGCTTGTGCCGCGCGGCCGCGTGCTCGGCGGCGAGCATGAGCGTGCGACCGTCTTTGAAGCCCTCGATGTAGCAGGCCACGACCCCGACCTCGGGCTGGTCGGCGAAGTAGGCGGCGAAGTCGGCGAACTCGAGGTCCACCTCGTTGCCGGTCGGGGCCCAGTGCGTGAGCCGGATCCCGATCTCCTGGCCCTGGAACACGGGCCGACCCTGGTGCCCGGACTGGGTGACGAGCGCGATCGACGGCCCGTCCAGGTCGGCGCGGAACTCCTCGAACGCGTTGAGGTTGGTGTTCGGGCCGAGCAGGCGCACGTGCCCATCCCGGACGAGCCGTTCGAGTCTGCGTTCGAGCGCAGCGCCGTTCGTGCCGGTCTCGCTGAACCCGGCCGCGAAGATCACCGCGAACTTGGCCGAGCTGGTCAGGACCTCCTCGAACGTGTCGACGGCCTTGCCGGTGAGGATGATCGCGAGGTCGATGTCGCCCGGCACGTCCGCGAGCGACGGATACACCTTGTGCCCGAACACGGTCTCGTACTTCGGATGGACCGGGTAGAACGCGGCGCCGTTCGCCCTCGCCCAGGCGTCGAACTTCCGGGTCATGGCGGTGTTCGGCTTCGCCGACTGCTCCGACGCGCCGATGAGCGCGATCGACCTCGGGTGGAGGAACGCGTCGAGGTCCACGTCGCGCAGGGCGAGGGCGCGGCCGGAGACGTCCAGGGCGGCGGAGGTGCGCGCGGGCACGGGTTGGGATCCGATCTCTCGGGAGTCTGACGAGGCGTCAGTATGACGCCGGAGTCAGGTTTCGCGCACGTCCGGTAGGGTGCCGCCACGGTTTCGATCGCGTGCCGGACGGAAGGGGATCGTGTGAGGGTCGTCGTCGATTTCGACAAGTGCAAGAGCAACGCCGTGTGCATGGCCGCGGCACCCGAGGTGTTCGAGGTGCGCGACGACAACTTCCTCTACGTGCTCCAGGACGAGCCCCCCGAGGAGCTCCGCCCGCAGGTCGAGGAGGCCGTCCGCACCTGCCCGACCGGCGCCATCACGCTCGAAGGTTGATCCCCGCGCCGTCCCGCGCGCGCCGGCCGACATGATGAACACGATCGTGGTCGTCGGCGCGTCGCTGGCCGGGCTCCGGGCGGTCGAGGCTCTGCGGCACGAGGGCTACACCGGACGGCTCACGCTCGTGGGCGCCGAGCCGCACGAGCCCTACGACCGACCGCCGCTCTCGAAGGAGTACCTGGCGGGCACCACCGACCGCGTGTCGCTCGCGCTTCGCAAGCAGGGCTACGACGAGCTCGACGTGGACCTGGCGCTCGGCGCCTCCGCGCACTCGTTGGACGTCGATGCGCACACGGTCGGCGTCGGCGACGAGCTGCTGAGCTTCGACGGCATGGTGATCGCCACCGGCGCCGCGCCGCGCCGGCTGCCCGGCCAGCCCGATCTCCCCGGGGTGCTCACGCTGCGCACCACCGAGGACGCGGACGCGATCGCGGCATTCGTCGCCGACGGTGCGCGACTCTGTGTCGTCGGAGCGGGCTTCATCGGGGCCGAGGTCGCGGCCACCGCGCGCGGCCACGGTCGCGAGGTGACGGTCCTCGAGGCGCTCTCCCAGCCGATGGTCCGTGGGGTGGGCCCCGTGGTCGGCGCGGTGCTCGCCCGCCTGCACCGCGCCCACGGCGTCGACCTGCGCCTCGGGGTGGGCGTCGACGGCATCGTCGGCACCGACCGGGTCGAGGGGGTTGCGCTCGCGGACGGCTCCATCGTCGCCTGCGACGTGGTGCTCGTCGCGATCGGCGCGGTCCCGGTGACGGACTGGCTCGAGGGCTCCGGGCTCACGATCGACAACGGCGTCGTCTGCGACCGCGCGCTGCGTGCAGCACCCGACATCGTCGCGGCGGGCGACGTGTGCCGATGGCCCAACGCCGCGTTCGACGACGACCTCATGCGCATCGAGCACTGGACCAACGCCGCCGAGCAGGGCACCCACGCGGCCCGCTCGCTCCTCGCGGGTGATGGCGCCCAGCCGTTCTCCACCGTCCCCTTCGTCTGGTCGGACCAGTACGACGTCAAGATCCAGAGCGCCGGCCGATTCGGCGGCGAGGACCGCATGGAGGTCGTCCACGGGAGCACGGACGAGGACCGCTTCGTGGCGATCTTCGCCCGGGGTGATCGCATCGGGGGCGTACTCGGGTTCTCCCAGCCCCGGCGGGTCATCCAGTACCGGCGCATGATCGCCGAGCGCGCGCGCTTCGACGAGGCACTCGCGTTCGCCGCCGAGAATCCCTGAGTCGTGGCCGCCTCCCGGGAGCGGTTCGTCACCGCGCAGTTCGTCCTGGTCACCACCGCGGGCGCGCTCTACTTCCTTGCGCTCGGGACGCTGATCGCGATCCTGCCCGTCTTCGCGAAGCATGATCTCGGTGCCGACGATCTCGGCGTGGGGATCGCAGTCGGCGCGTTCGCGGTGGGAGCCGTGGTGCTCCGCCCGTTCGCCGGCCGGATCGGCGACCGGATCGGTCGCCGGCCGCTCGTGATCGGCGGGGCCACGATCGTGGCGGTCACGACGCTGGGCTACGTCACCGCGACGAGCCTCCCGCTGCTGATCGTCATCCGCCTGATCGGCGGGGTGGGCGAGGCGGCGTTCTTCGTCGGTGCCGCGACGATGATCACGGACCTGGCTCCCGTCGAACGCCGCGGCGAGGCGATCTCCTACTGGTCCGTCGCCGTGTACTCCGGTCTGGCCTTCGGTCCGAAGATCGGCGAGTCGGTGCACGACGCGGCGAGCTTCGACCTCGTCTGGGTCCTGGGCGCCGCGCTGGCCGCGGGGGCGGCGCTGCTCGGTCTGGCGACCCGCGAGACCCGGCCCGACGTCGCCCGCAGCGACGGTGGTCCGCTGCTCCACCGCGCTGCGATCGTGCCGGGCACGATCATGTTCCTCGGACTGATCCCGCTCGCGGGCTTCACCGCGTTCCTCAAGCTCTACGGGCGGACCTTCGGCGTGAACGAGGTCGGGAACTACTTCCTGCTCTACGGGTGCCTGGTCCTCGCGATCCGCGTGTTCGGGGCCCGGCTGCCCGACCGTCTCGGTCCGCTGCGTGGCGGCACCGTCGCGCTCGTCGGTGCCGCCGCCTCGATGGTGGTCATCGCCACGTGGCCGAGCACGTGGGGACTGGTCGTCGGCACCACGGCCTTCGCGGTGGGAATGTCGATGATGTACACCAACCTCATGACGCTCGCGCTCGTGGGGGTGGACGAGTCCGAGCGCGCCGCGGTCGTCGGGACGTTCAGCACCTTCTTCGACCTCTCGCAGGGCCTCGGCGCGTTCCTCGTCGGCGGAGTGGTCGACCTCACCTCCTACGAGGGGGGCTTCCTCTTCGGCGCGCTGACGGCCGTCGCCGGCCTCGCGGTGCTCTGGAGCGGCGCCGACCCGCGCGTGCGCGAGCAGCACGTGGTCGCCCTCGGGCGCGAGCAGATCCCCGAGCCCGAACCAGGGACATGACCTCGCTCCTCGTCACCAACGACTTCCCGCCCAAGCTCGGCGGGATCCAGACCTACCTCTGGGAGCTGTGGCGCCGGCTCCCGCCCGCAGAGACGACGGTGCTGACGACGGCGTACCCGGGATCGGCCGAATGGGACCGCGAGCAGGCGTTCCGCGTGGTGCGGCGCCGGGCGAAGGTGCTCTGGCCGACGCCCGGTCTCGCCCGCGACGTCGACGCGCTCGCGCGCGAGGTCGGTGCCGACCTGATCTTCGTCGACCCCGCGCTCCCGCTCGGTCGGATCGTGGCCCGCCTGCACGCGGCACCCGCGGTCATCGTGCTGCACGGTGCGGAGATCACGGTCCCGGGCCGGCTGCCCACCCGTCCGCTGCTGGGCTCGGTGTTGCGCGCCGCCGCCGGTGTGGTGGCCGCGGGCGGCTACCCGCTGAGCGAGGGCGTCCACGCCGCCGCGGGTCCGCTCCCCGCGCTCGTGGTGCCGCCGGGCATCGACGTCGCGCGGTTCCGGCCGCCGGTCGACGCGGTCGAGCGACGCGCGGCGCGTGACGCGTTCGGCCTGCCGCGCGACGCGCGGATCGTGCTCGGCGCCAGCAGGCTCGTGCCCCGCAAGGGCTTCGACGTGCTCGTCGACGTGCTCGGGGACCTCCCCGCCGACGTGACGCTCGCGCTCGTCGGTGGCGGTCGCGACCGGGCCCGCCTCGAACGGCACGTCAGATCTCGTGGCGTGGGGGACCGGGTCCGCTTCCTCGGGCGGGTCTCGGACGACGAGCTCCCGCTCGTACATCGCGCCGCCGACGTGTTCGCGATGCTGTGCCGCGACCGTTGGGGCGGGCTCGAAGCCGAGGGCTTCGGCATCGTCTTCCTCGAGGCCGGCGCGTCCGGCCTCCCGTGCGTCGCCGGTCGCAGCGGCGGCTCCCACGAAGCGGTCCTCGACGGCGAGACCGGATACGTCGTCGAGCCGAAGGACCACGCCGCGGTCTCCGGCGCGCTCCGCCGCCTGCTCGACGATCCTGACCTGCGTGCCCGCCTCGGGGCCACCGCGCGCGCCCACGCAGAAGGGGACTGGTCCTACGACCGACGCGTCGAGCCCCTCGCCGCGCTCGCCGCGGGCGATCTCTCGATGCTGCGGACCTGAGCCGTCAGACGGCGGTAGCCCAGCGGTCGGCGTCGAGCTCGGTGCCGCCGGGACGGTAGGCGCGGAAGTGTTGATCGGTGAAGGTGTAGCGCCATCCGGATCGTTCCGGGTCGTGGGTGTGGAGGAACGTGTGATGCCGGCGGCAGAGCAGCAGGCCGTTGTCGGTCGAGGTCTGACCGCCGTGTTCCCAGTGCTGGAAGTGGTGGATGTCGGTCCAGGGGGCGGGGATCTCGCAGCCGGGCCATCGGCAATGGCGGTCGCGCACGACGATGGCCTTGCGGATCGCGACCGGCCAGGTCGGTGACGCGTGGCCGACGTCGAGGGGTTCCCCGGCGTGGCCGGTGACGACCCGGCTGATCGAGCAGTCGCACAGGATCCGGTCCCGGTCAGCGGGGCCGAGGACCCCGGTCAGCTGCCCTTCGGAGGGCGCGTCGCGACGGATCACGTAGGCGACGGCGGGCTTGCGGCCGATCGCGTCGGTGCCGTGCTCCAGCGCGATCTCGCAGATGCGCACCAGGGCTTCGGCCCGCCGCTGCGACGGCAACACACTGTCGGTCTCGGACGGCGGGCGGGTGAACACGCTGATCGTGTGCGCGACAGTCTCCGCGGCGTCGCCTGACAGCTCCCCCGAGACCACGGTCCGGTCCCCGACCAGGGCGAGGCTGATCCCGTCGAGTTGCTCCGGGGCCGATCCATCGGCCCGGGCGCACGCGGCGAAGTGCCGGGTCAACAGTTCCAGGCCCCGGTGATCACCCCGCCGGGCGACGTCGAGGAACTCCGACTCGCACGCGGTCAGGGCCGCGTCGTGACCGGTCACCCGCGCCCGCGCGATCAGGTGGACCGCACGCGACGAGATGTCCCCTGCCGCCCACGCGGCACCAACCGCGGGCAACAGCTCCGCGACCTCTCCCGCCGCTCGGACGGTGCGCACCTCGCCCAGGGTCTGGCCGGTCTGCCACCGGATCCAGGCCGGGGTCGAGTGGTGCCCATCCTCCCGGCCGATTCCCCGCCGGTTCGCGGTCACGACCAGCGCCGCGTACTTCGACTCGAGCCGGTCCATCTCGCGTCGCAACCCCACGAGCTCGGCCGCGACCGCGGTGTCGGGCTCGGCCGGAACGTCGATCCGCACGACGCGATCCACCGCGGCGCGCAACGCCCGGATCGGATCATCGACGCCCACGACCACCGAATCCCGTCGGTCCCCACCCGAATGCATGTTTGTATCCTATACGAACACCCATTCGACAGTCAACCCGAAACCCCAATGAAACCGGACAAATTCCGACGCCCCTCCGGTTCTGCTGAAGGGGCCGGAGCAACCGGCGCCGGCATGGCACGCGTGACCATCCCGACATGCGCGGTGTCGTGAAGGGTGTGGGGCAGACGCGCTGAGGGATCCGGATGACGACGCCGACTCGGACGACGCAGTCGTCGGCGCGCTGTACCCGGCGCTGCGCCGATTCGCCGCGGTGGTCGCGCCGTGGGAGATGGAACCCGACGATCTCGTGCCGGCTCGGGCGCAAACGTCGCGCCACGGGCCGCGTCGGGTCGCCGACGGCGGCGGCGGCGGTGCGAGACACCTTGAGCGGGGGATGGAGAGTGGTGATCGACCTGGAGCCGGCCGCGCTCGACCGCGTCAACCAGTTCGCCGGTGCGAACCAGAACGCCCAGCTCGCGTTCGTCGTCGCGGGCACGGTCCGGGCGGCTCCGTCGGTCCAGGTGCGCAACTTCACGGACAGCATCGACGTCTCGGGCAGCTTTTCCGGGACCGTCGCCCCCAGCATCGCCGCGGGCATCAGCGGCGGGTACCGCGCCGCGTCGGAACCCGAGCCGACGAAGGGGACGCTCCCGTCCGACGAAGCCCGGCCCAAGCCGGATTTCGTCGCGAGCGTCGACGAGAACCTCCACCGGATTGGCTGGATCCCGGGCGATCTGCTGTCGCCTCCGCCGGATTCGAACGGGATGCCGGCCAGACCACGGTTCGGATCGGACTCGCCCTACCCGGTCTACGCCGACGACCTGATCACGGCGATCGGCGACAGCTACCCGGGCCCACTCGGCTACACGCCTGTCGGTCACGCACCGCGCAACACGCTCGCCCCGACGGCGCCGTAGTCACCGTGCCAGCCCCGAACATCGTCGGGACTTGACAGGAAACCTATTGGTTTCCCTATTCTGCCGGTGTGGAACTGGTCTTCAAGGCGCTGGCCGACCCGACCCGACGGGAGCTGCTGGACGAGCTGTTCCGCCACGACGGTCAGGCGCTCAACGCGCTGGTGCAGCGATTCCCGATGACGCGCATCGGGGTGGCGAAGCACCTCCAGCTCCTGGAGGACGCCGGCCTGGTCGTCTCGAAGCGCCGGGGTCGGGAGAAGCTGCACTTCTTGAACCCGATCCCGATCCGGCTCGTCCACGACCGCTGGATCGGCAAGTACACCGAGGGCTGGGCCGCGGGTCTGGTCGATCTCAAGCACGAGATGGAGCGCAGCATGGAGAAGGTCTTCGAGATCTACATCCGCACCACACCC
This sequence comes from uncultured Acidimicrobiia bacterium, assembly GCA_963752335.1. Classification (GTDB taxonomy): domain Bacteria; phylum Actinomycetota; class Acidimicrobiia; order IMCC26256; family JAENVU01; genus JAENVU01. The sequence goes on from CAVVXW010000004.1 coordinate 677,404, forward strand.
GAGAGCTTGTGGGCAGCCATCACCGACCCCGAGATCCGATCGAAATACAACTTCGGGTCACGGATCGAGTCCGACTTCACGCCGGGTTCGCGCTTCGAGATGGTCCACCCCGGCGCGGACGGTCTCCTCGGCGAGGGCGAGAACCTCGAGGTCGACCCGCCTCGTCGGCTCGTGCAGTCCATGCGCGCACTCTGGGGCCCCGAGGTCATCGCCGAGGGCACGACGAGGGTGACCTGGGAGATCGAGCCGGTCGGCGATTCGTGCCGTCTGACCGTCACCCACGACCAGCTCGGCGAGCGCGCCAACGCCGAGCTCTACGGCGGCTGGCCGATGATCCTGTCCGGGCTCAAGACCTGGCTCGAGACCGGAGAGCTCCTCACGACCCCCGGATCCCTGATGTACGCCGACGACTCCCGAGGAGAACGGTCATGACGACCACCACACTCACCGGCGTCCGGACCGTCGCCGTCACCGTGATCGACCAGGACCGAGCCGTCGAGTTCTACGTCGACACGCTCGGCTTCGAGAAGCGAATGGACGTCCCCATCGGCGACGGCCTCCGCTGGATCGAGGTCGCCCCTCCCGGCGCGACCGTCTCCATCGCGCTCGAGTCCCCCGTCCGGCGACGCCCGCAGAGCGGTCGACAGCGGCATCCGTCTCACCACGAGCGATGTCGATGCCGAACACGCGGCGATGCAACGACGCGGTGTGCGGGTCGACGACGTGCTGCGTTGGCCCGGCGTGCCCGCGATGTTCACCTTCCGCGACGTCGACGGCAACATCCTCTACGTCGTCGAAGCGGGGTGAGCACCCCGCGACGAACGTCGACAGGACCTTCACCGCGACCCTCGAGAGGAGCGCTGCGAAGGGAGGGTGGACCCACCTCGTGACGGACTGGCCTCAGTCCGCGAGGTCCTCGCCCGGGACGTCGTAGCGGCTCATCGTGGGGATCACCCGCGCGGCATCACCGGTCCAGGCGAAGGCGCCGATCTGTGCGGCGCTGCGGCGACCCGAGAGCGCGCGCAGCAACTCGAACGCGGGTGCGGTCACCGACGCGACGACCCCACCGGTCCCGACCACGCGCTCCTCGCCGTCGGCGACCACCCGCACCGCGCCGATCCCGGCGGCGATGAGATCCTCGCTCCAGGAGTCCAGGTAGAAATCGAGCGCGACCCGAACGGTCACCTCGTCGCAGTCGGGGTCGAGCCCGAGCGCGGCGCGCACGTCCTGGAGGTGGGCGTGCAGATCGCCGACGAAGTGCGATCCCAGCTCGTACCCGAAGAGCCGCAGCCCGTCCTCGAAGGTCGGCGCCTCGTGATCCCACTCCGCGACGACCTCGGCGATCGTGCGGTCCCGACGCGACGCGACCTGCGTGGCCGTCCACGTGTCCGGATCGACCGACGAGAGGTCTCCGGTGTTGAGGTCCGCGGCGATCCCGACGACGTGCGCGAGTGCATCGCGCACGCACCAGTCGGGCGTCGCGGGAACCAGCGTGGTGAGCCCGTCGGCATCGAGGCCGCGGATCAGCGCGACGAAGCGGGCCTTGGCGGCGTCGTAGATCTCGCCGCAATCGACGCTCGCGGCGCGTGCGTCCCTGGAATCCATCGCTGCTTCCCCCCGTGAGGTCGGGCGTTAGCCTCGCACGGTGGAACCGACCCAGGGCCGCCAGATCATCCGGGCGTCGTGGGCCAGCAACGTGGCGTTCCTCGCGGGGTCGCTGCCCGCGATCCTCGACGTCTCGAACGGCAGCGGCATCGCCGCGATCGTGTGCCTGGTCCTGTTCGCGGTGTCGCTCGGGATCTGGGTGTGGGCCTTCGTGGTCGCCCTCGCCCGCAACACCCAGGGTGACGACATCGCCGTGGGGAGCCTGTTCCTCGTGGAGGGGAACGTGAACCGCCCGGCGCGCCGAGCGCTCTACTGGTCCTTCGTGGCCAGTCTCGTGATCACCGGCGCGGCCGCGAGTTCCAACCCCTTCGCGGTGTTGGTCCCCATGCTGACCCTGGGATTCGTGGGACTCTGGGGGGCGCGGTACGGGGAGTTCCCGCAGCGCCGGGACGTCGAGGTGCCGGCCCGGCCGTTGCGGCCGGTACGGTCCACCCGGCAACGTGGACGGCAGGAAGGGAGGACCGATGGCCGAGCACGCCAGTGAACGGATCCGCATCGAAGCGACGCGGGACGAATGTCTGGCCGTCGTGCTCGACTTCGAGGACTACCCGTCGTGGGCGCGCGACCTCAAGCAGGTCACGATCCTCGAGACCGACGCCGACACCCGGGGACATCTCGTGGAGTTCCGCGCCGCCGCGATGGGGCAGAGCTTCAAGTACGTCCTGCGCTACGACTACGCGAGCCTGCCCGATTCGTTCTCCTGGGTGCTCGACTCGGGCGAGAAGCTGCGCCAGCTCGACGGCACCTACAAGTTCGAGGCCGACGGGGACGGCACCCGGGTGCACTACGACCTCGCGGTCGACCTGTCGATCCCGCTCCCCGGCATCATCAAACGCCGGGCCGCAGGGATGATCATGGGCACGGCCCTGAAAGAGCTGAAGAAGGCCGTCGAGAGCCGGAAGGTCTGACGGTGCGCGACCCGGCCCCGCCTCGCCGCAACCCCTTCTTCGATCGTGAGTCCGACGTCGATCCGGACGATCCGGGCATCGGCTGGCGCGACTCCGTCGACGGCGCCGCCGCCAGCGGGTTCGCCGCGCTGATCGGCCTGGCCGAGGGCCTGGCCGATGCCCAGCCCGACGCCGCCGAGCATCTGGTGGCCGCCGCGCACGAGGTCGTGCTGACCGTCAAGGTGCTGGTCGACGCGACCGAGGCGGTGCTCGCCGATCAGCGGGCCACGATGGCGGCCCGCCGGATCGAGCGCGAGCGCGCCGAACCCGAGGGACCCGAGGCCGAGGTCATGGACCTCTCCGTGGTCCGTCCCGCCGGGGACCCGTGACCGCACGCCTCGGCATCGGACTCGACATCGGCGGGACCAAGGTGCTCGGGGCCGTCGTCGACGCAGGTGGGCGCGTGCTCGCCGAGCATCGCGTCCCGTCACCGACCGGTTCCTGGGCCGGCATGCTCGAGGCGATCGGTGCGGTCGCGTCGGAGCTGCGCACCCACTACCCCGGCGTCGCGAGTGTGGGCATCGGTGCCGCAGGGATGGTGGACCTCGACGGCGTGATCCACTACGCGCCGAACGTCGCCGGCTTCCGCACCACGTCGGTACGGTCGGACGTCGAAGGTCTGGTCGGACTGCCGACCGTGCTCGACAACGACGCCAACGTCGCCGCCTACGCCGAGGTTCGCTTCGGCGCGGCACGCGGCATGACCGATGCGATCGTCATCACCCTGGGGACCGGCATCGGCGGGGGCGTCGTGGTCGGCGGCACCGTGCTGCGCGGCGCGCACGGGTTCGCGGCCGAGGTGGGACATTTCCAGATCGATCCCGACGGCCCGCCCTGCGCGTGCGGGGAGCGGGGTCACTGGGAGGCGATGGCGTCGGGCAATGCCCTCGGTGCGATGGCGCGGGCCCGCGCCACCGCCGGCCGGCTCGCTCGCGTGCTGCACGCGGTCGACGGCGAGGTGGCCGACATCCGCGGGCAGCACGTCTCCGCGGCCGCGCACGCCGGGGACGCGCAGGCGCTGGAGCTCGTCGACGAGTACGCGTACAACGTCGCGATCGGTCTGGTCGGCCTCGCCAACATCTTCGACCCTGCGGTGATCGCGATCGCCGGGGGGCTCGTCAACGACGGTGACCTCTACCTCAGCCCGATCCGGCAGCACTTCCTCGGCCACATCGAAGGCGCGGCGTACCGGCCCGCGCCGGAGATCGTCCCCGCCGCGCTCGGCGAGCGAGCCGGCGTGATCGGCGCCGCGGTCCTCGGGATCGACACGGCGGTCGCACCGTGAAGGTCGGCCTCACGCTGCCGTCGTTCACCGAGGACCCGGAGATCCCGATCCGCATCGCCCGGGTCGCCGAGGAGGCCGGAGTCGACGGCGTGTTCGTCTACGACCACCTGTTCCGCCTCGGCCGCAACGGCGCGCTCCGGCCCGCACTGGAGTGCTTGTCGTTGCTCGGCGCGTTGGCGGTCGAGACGAGGCGGATCACGTTGGGCACGCTCGTGGTCCGGGCGACGCTCCGGCCTCCGGCCACGCTTGCCGTCGCGCTCGACACCGTGGTGCGCATCGCGGGGTCGCGCCTCGTCGTCGGCATCGGCTCCGGTGACGAGGAGAGCCGACAGGAGATGGAGACCTTCGGGCTGGACGTGGGCAGCGAGACGGACCGCGTGAAGCGGCTCCGCGCGTCGTTGCGCGAGCTGCGCGGGCGCCCGTACCCGAGCTGGGTCGGCGGGCGCGCCCGTCACGTCGGGCTCATCGCGGCGGAGAGCGCGCAGGGTTGGAACCGCTGGGGTGTCGGCGCCGAGGAGTTCGCCATCGAGGCGAACGAGGTGCGCGTCCTTGCCGAGCGGCTCAGCCCGGATCCGTCCGGGTTCACGATGAGCTGGGGCGGCCTCGTGGTGCTCGACCGCGACGACGACGCGGCGCGGGCCAAGGCCGAGCGGCTCCAGGCCGGGCGGGACACGATCGTCGGTGGCTACCGCAGCGTGGCGGCGTCCCTGGCGCGCTACCGGGACGCCGGCGCGGACTGGGTGATCCTCGGACCGGTCGACCCGACCGACGCCGAGAACGCGTCGGTGATCGGCTCGGAGCTACGTCCCCGCCTGCGGTGACGGGCCGAGGAGCAGGCGCGCCGCGACCTCGAGGTCGGTGATCATCTGGTCGGTGTCGAGCGTCCCTCCCACCCAGGCCGACAGGACGGCGAGCCACACGTAGCCGAGGACGCGCACGATGCCGTCGGGATCGGCGACGTCCGCGCCGTCGATCGCGCTGGTGATGATCGAGCGCAGGATCTCCTCGACGCGGTGCTTGATCCCCGCGGTGTCCGGCTCGGGCGACGTGAGCGCGGTGACCATCGCCGCGGTGAGCTCGGGCCGGCGGGCGAGCGCACGGCTGGCTCGGCGGAGGACGTCGGCGGTGCGGTCGGCGGCGTCGGGCCCCACCGGCGGCCGCTGCGCGATCCGCTCACGCAGGGCCTCGGCCTGCTCGGCGAGGGTCGTGAGCAAGAGGTGGTCCTTCGAGGGGTAGTGCCGGTAGAGGGTGCCGAGGGCGACCTCGGCGCGGGCCGCGACGTCGCGCATCTGCACCGCGTCGTACCCGCCCACCGCGGCGAGCTCGGTCGCCGCTTCCATCATGCGCTCGCGCCGCGCGGCGGTCTCGAGATCACGCGTGTCGGATCCCCCGGCCCTGGACATGGCGCGGGACCCTAGTGGGGTAGAACGCGTTCTCGCTCGGACCTCACGGCGCTCACGGGTTCGGGATCTCCTTCCAGACCGCGATCGCCCAGGCCGAGGCGACCGGGTCCAGGAACTTCGGCGGCGAGAGGTACTTGAGCCGGCGGTCGTAGCGGTAGCTCTTGCTGTAGCCGCTCTGGATGGTCGAGCCCGAGGTCGTGCCGACGGCGCCGCGGTAGCGCTGCGCGATGGCACCGTCGACGGTGAGCGAGCCGAGGGGCGCGCCGATGTCGAAGTTCTGCACCCGGAAGCTGTGGTTCACCGAGAGGATCGCGGACTGCACGGTGATGTCGGAGAGAGGCGAGTTGTGCGCGGTCGCGCCCGGGAAGTTGGCGTCGAGGTTGCAGGACGAGCTGGTTCCCGAGCTGCACTTCACGGGGTGCCAGATCTCGACGTAGTTGTTCGCGACGAGACCCAGGAGATCGCTGCCACCGGTGCCGCCCTTGTACTGGAGGTCCCCGACCACGTCGATGTTGTTGTCGGCGGCGACCGAGAGCTGTCCCTTCAGCGTGCCCTCGACGAACGCGTCGCCGTCGCGGCATCCGTAGTTGGTCACGTCCTTGCTGATCGGGAGTCCCAGCGGGTGCTTGACCCCGCTGACGTTGAAGGGGCAGCCGCTGGTGTAGTTGGCATCGGACGACGAGCTCGGGACGCTCTGCACGTAGACGACGCCGTTCGTCGGCAGGGGGCCACTGCCGTTGGTCGGGCAGCCGTTGTGCGTATCGCGCGAGAACGGGCTCTTCACCGTCATGGTCCCGCTGGACAGCAGCTTGATGTACGTCGGGCCGGTGTAGAGACAGCCACCGAGCGGCGGGCTCGTCTCGGCCTTCATCGCGGAGTTGCTCGGCGGCAACGTGAGGGGATCGACGTACTTGGGATCACCGGCGTTCGAGAAGCTCGGATGGCTGGTGGGGCAGGCGTCGCGCCAGCGGTTGCCGCTCCCGGGGTTCCAGCTGGTGGTCGTCTTCCCCGCGAACGTCGGCGATCCGCACACCTTGAAGGCGTCGTTGGTGTGCAGAGGGCCGTTGATGGTGTCGGCGGAGATGAACACGATCTCGTCGCACCTGGAGTCGCGGCCCTCGTAGTAGTGCTTCGCGCACGCGGTCTGTGCCTCGGTCGGCGTGAACGGCGAGCCGGTGTAGGCCGCGGGATCGCGGGTCTCGTAGTCGGTGAAGTAGAGGTAGTCGAGGAAGTTCCGACGTCGCAGGACGGACTGGATCGTGCGCTCGGTGGTGCCGACCTTTCCGGTCGACGTGACCGCGACCGTTCCTTCGGTCGTGAGCGCGCTCGTGTCGACCGAGTAGTGGAACGACCCGTCGGTCGAACCGCCGGGCACGGGCTGGTACCCGCTGAGGGCGGCGTTGCCGTCGGGCGGCGGGTTCCCCGCGTCGTACTGGGTGTAGTTCGAGTTCTCGTTCAGGTGGAAGAGGTAGTCGTCGACGCCGGCCTCGGCGGAGTTGAGAGCAGCGTTCCAGTTCTGGTCGTGCTTCGAGACGTCGCGCGACTCGCTCGCGAACGTGACCACGGTCGCGACGAGGGCGATGAGGATCGTCAACGCGATGAACACCGTGATGAGCGCGAACCCGTCCTCGTCTCGTCGGTGCACGGTCACGCTCCCGTCTGCTGGTAGTCGACGTTGGGAAGTCGCACCTGGTCCACGAGCGTCACGTTGCCCACCGGGAGCTTCGACGCGGCGCGCACGACGAGGGTGATCTTCACGGAGTTGACGGCGAGACGATCCGACGCCGAGAGGGGTGCGGCGAGCTGGGTACCGGCGTCGTCGAAGTACTCGAACACGGGCTGCGCCGCGGTGTTGGCGAGGTAGCGCCCGACGTAGCGGCGCTTGGCCACCCCCGTGTAGGTGTAGTCCGGGGCGACCGAGCTCGCGTCGGGGGTCTGCACCGACTCGATGATCTCGTTCGACGCGTCCACGGAGATGCGGATCTTCCGCGGCCCGCCCGTCGCGTTGTCGAGGTTGGCGTAGAACGTGACGTCGCGGCTGTCCGCGGCGGTGAACGGCGCCTGTCCGGCCTGCAGGCGGGTGGCGGTGCGCACGTCCTTGGTCAGCACGGCCATGAGGGTGCGCGCCTCGTCGAGGTTCGTGATGCGCAGCTGCGTCCCGCTCACGGTGCGCTCCGCGGAGTCGATGCTCGAGTAGACGAAGGTCATCACGATCGCGAGCAGCAGCAGCGTCGCCGCGATCTCGACGAGCGTGCTCTGCCCGGACTGGTCGGCACGCCGGCGGCCGATCATCGGATCTGCACCGTGGCGTCGAAGACCTGGTCGAGGCTGGGGTCGAGCCGGACCACCGGCCACGAGGACTGCGGGCTGGCCGAGAGCGCCTGGATCGTCCAGACCCCCCAGGGGAGTGCGACGAGCTGCTCGCCGTCGGTGGGGAACACCGTGAGCGTCAGCGTCTCGCCCGATCCGCAGCCGTTGTCGGCCGCGTGGACGGCCTGGATCGTGACCGGGCTCCCGACCGAGGCGCGGCGTGAACTTCAGATCCACCGTGGCCATGGCCACGGTGGCCGTCGTCGTGGAACCCGGGTCGACGCTGATCGCCGGGTCACGGTTGGCGCCGGGCCAGATCCGGCTGTTGCCCGCGTCGATCCCCTCGGGATCGGCGTCGGCGCAGATCCCGGTCCACGCCTGGAGGCCGCTCGCGAACGGGAACAGGCTCGTGAGGCTGCGGACGGTACCGGCGCCGGTGATCGACTTGGTGCCCGCAGGCAGCAGAGCGGTGTTGGCCACCGTCACCGGCGCGGCGTTCGCGGGCGTCCCGCCGTGTGTACCGGCGAGCGTCGCGGTGATCGTCGCGGCGCGGTCGTAGTCGAACGCGACCGACGAGATGCTCTCGGCGCTCACGCCGACGGTCTGGGTCGGCACCGCGTCGCTCTGGCGGTCCACCCAACCGGGCGTCCCCAGCGTCACGCGATAGCTCCCAGGTGGGAGGAACCCGAAGAAGGCGCACCCCGAATCGTCGAGGGTGGTCTGGCTGCTGTCGACGCCGGGGCCCGTCACCCGTACGGGCACACCGCCGAGCGGCGCCGCGCTGCGGTCACGCACCCGGACGGCGATGTGGCCGTTGGTCGGATCGTAGGAGCCCACCGGTGGGGTGATCTCGGTGGCGGTCCGCACCGGCTCGGTGTTGCGCATGTCGGGCCAGGTGACAGTGACGGTGGCGCGCACGACCCGCGGGGAGCCCGACGCCGAGTCGCAGGCGTTGCTCGTCGCGGTGTTGGCCACCCACTCGGTGTCGGTCTTGATCGTGTACTTGACCGAGTTGACCGTGGTGGCGTGCGAGATCTGGCCGATCGTCAGCGCGCTCGAAGGACTCCTGACGGAGCGAGTCCATCTCCTGGCTCGCGAGGTGTGCGGCGACGGAGCGGTCCTTGTTGTTCTGGGCGACGCGCAGCCCGGTCGCGATCAGGGTGACGAGCGAGCCGACGAGGAGGCTGAACAGGGTCAGGGCAACGAGCAGCTCCACGATGCTCACGCCCGCCTCGCCCGACGCGCGGCGGAACAACCTGGGGGCGCGAATGGCCGTCACGAGAAGGCCTTCGTCCCGTCGCAGTGCTCACTTGAGGGTCCGGGACTCCCGAATTGTGGTGATTCCCGACCCGCTCAGGCCGCCGGCCCGAGCCCCGCGAGCGGCCGGGACTCGAGGCGTCGGATCGTCGTCGCCCGCGCCTGGGCGGCGACGTCGCCGGCGCGCTCCGGGTCCATCGTCCGGTTGCCCATGACCACGAGGTCCTCGTGGCTCGGCTGGAAGGTCACGACCTCGATGCCGGCGCGGCGCAGCCGGCGGACCTCCAGGCCGAGCCGGGCGCGGAAGTGGCCGCGCGGAGCGTGCGCGGCGCGACGGATCTGCACGTTGGCGGAGATGGTCATGGGCGAGGACACGAGGACGAGATCGAGCTGCTCGGTGCGCAGCACGTCGGCGTTCGACGGGGAGTGCACCCCGCCGTCGACGTAGCGCCGGCCGTGGATCGTCACCGGTGCGAAGAAGCCCGGGATGGCCGAGCTGGCGCCGACGGCGGTGGCGACGTCCGTCCCGGGCGCGCCGGGCCGTCCGAACACGACGCGGTGGGCATCGTCCATCCGCACCGCGCAGATCCAGAGCGGGCGGTCGGGCCATTCGGTTCCCGTGACCGGCCGCAGCGCGGCGGTCCAGGTCTCGGTGTCGATCCGCCCGGTCGGGATGGACACGCCGAGCAGCGCTTCGGGCCGCACCTTCCACGGGGTCCGGACGAGGCGGCCGATCAGGCGCGGATGCGGTGGCCGCCACTCGCGTGGGCGTGTCGGCCGGGTCCAGTCACCGGTCGGTCCCAACCGGGCGACCATCGCCGCGCCCTCGGGCGACAACGCTCGGCCCTGGACCCGGGCGACCAGGTCCGACGCGCGCATCCCGAATCGCAACGACGTGCCGACTCCCGACCCGGCCGAGGTCCCGACCACGATGTCGACGTCGCGAGGGTCCCAGCCGGTCGCGACCTCGATCCCGGCGAGCACGCCCGCGTGGAAGGCCTGCCCGGTGAGCCCGCCGGCGCCGAGCACGAGTCCGATGCGAGGCACCGGCTCATTGTGCCGGATCAGCCCCCGCTCTCGCCGAAGTACTCGCTCGCGAGCCGGGGGTCGATGGTCACGAAGAGGCCCTCGGCCTCCGCGGTCCGGACGCCGTCGACGAGGAGCTCGGCCCGCGCGACGATCCGTCGCCCTTGCGCCCGCTCGGTCCAGCCCCGCAGCTCCACGGGCTGGTGCAGGGGGGTCGGCTTCAGGTACCGCACGGTCAACCGGCCGGTCATCCCCGGGTGGCCGGAGGAGATGTTGGCCATCCCGAGGATCTCGTCGAAGCTCAGCGCGATCCATCCGCCGTGGACGTACCCCGGTGGCCCTTCGTACGCGGCGTGGTACACGCCACGCACCGTGATGCCGTCGGCGTCGCTCGTCCACTCCATCGGCGCGGCCAGCGGGTTCATCGTCCCGACGAGCGGCGAACGGGGCGAATAGTCGTCGTGGCCCCGAGCGCGCCGGACGCGGATGCCGCGGTCGCTGTCGTGTGGCTCCCGACCCAGGTGACGCGCCACGGCCTCGGTCATGTCGGCCGCGGTGCCGAGCTGCTCCTCGGTCGCGTCCTCCATCGTGACGGCGGCGTCGACGAGGTGGCGGACCGCCTCGGCCAGTCGCGCGCGCTCGGACACGGTCAGCGGCCCTTGAACTGCGGCGGGCGCTTCTCCGCGAAGGCCCGCGGGCCCTCCTGGGCGTCCTCGGAGGCGAAGACCTCCCAGCCGATGGTGTCCTGGATCGGCATGGCCTCGGCTTCGGTCAGGTACTCGGTCTCGCGCCAGGCGCGCAGGATCGCCTGGGTCGACAGTGGTCCGCACGCGGCCACCTGCTCCGCGACCGCGCCCGCGGCGGCGAGCGCGGTGCCGTCGGGGACGACGCGCCCGATGAGGCCCACCCGGAGTGCGTCGGGCGCGGGCACCGGCTTGGAGGAGAGCAGGATGTCCATCGCGACCGTGTACGGGATCTGACGCGGGAGCCGGACGGCGGAGCCGCCGAGCGGGAAGAGCCCGCGCTTGCCCTCCCAGACCCCGAAGACCGCGCTCTCGCCGGCGATGCGGATGTCGGTGCCCTGGAGCATCTCGGTGCCGCCGGCGACCGCGTAGCCCTCGACGGCCGCGATGAGCGGCTTTGACAGGCGGTAGTCGCGGAGGAGCGCCTTCCAGTGCAGGTTGGGTGTCTCGGCCATGCGGGTGCGGACGTGCTCGCTCTCCGAGGGTGTGCTCATGGCCTTCAGGTCGGCACCCGACGAGAAATGGCCGCCGGCACCGGTGAGGATCGCGGAGCGGACCTCGGGCGTCTCGTCGACGTAGGTGAACCCGTCGGCGAGACCGACGAGCATGTCGGGGCTCAGGGCGTTGCGAGCCTCGGGCCGGTTCATGGTCAGGATCACGACGTGACCGTCTCGCTCGACGGTGCAGTGCTGGGTGGTCATCGGCAGGAGGTCGGACACGCTCTCTCCTCGGGGTGCATCGGCTACGCTCGGAAACTAGAACGTGTTCTATCAGGCGCGGTTTCTCTCAGCCCGGAGGTAGGTCATGGAGACCACGGCGGTCCAGCTCGACGCACCCGAGACGTATCTCTCCGGGCCCCCGCACGACTTCTTCGATCACCTCCGTCGCGACGAGCCCGTGTACTGGCACGCCTCGGACCGGTACCCGCCGGGGTTCTGGGTGGTCACGCGCTATGCCGACGTCATCGCGATCGAGCGCGACGTCAAGACGTTCTCGTCCGCCCGCGGCGGGGCCCTGCTCGAGGATCAGCAGGAGGGCACCGAGCTCATGATGCTGAACCAGGATCCTCCCCAGCACACGCGCCTGCGCAACCTCGTGGCGAGAGGGTTCACGCCGAAGGTCATCAAGCAGATGGAGCCGCACATCCGGGAGGCGGCGAAGGTCATCGTCGACCGCCAGATGGGCAACGACGACGTGATCGACTTCGTGCCCAACTTCGCGGCCGAGCTCCCGCTCGTCGTGATCGCCGAGCTCCTCGGCGTGCCGTACGAGGACCGCCACAAGATCTTCGAGTGGTCCAACCGGCTCGTCGGCAACTCCGACCCGGAGTACAACTCCGGATCACCGGACGAAGCGATGGAAGCGTCGATGGAGCTCTACATGTACGCGCAGTCGCTCGCCGACGCGCGGCGCGAGCGTCCGATGGACGACATCGTCACGACACTGATCAGCGCCGAGCTCGACGGAGAGCAGCTCTCGGACATCGAGTTCAACGTCTTCGTCCTGCTGCTCGCGGTCGCGGGGAACGAGACCACCCGCAACCTGATCAGCGGTGGGATGCTCACCCTGCTCCAACACCCCGAGCAACGCGAGCGGGTTCTCGCCGACGTTCCCGGAACGCTCGACACGCTGGTCGACGAGATGCTGCGCTACGTGAGCCCGGTGATGTACTTCCGGCGGACGGTCATGGCCGACACCGAGCTGCGCGGGGTCCCGCTCGGGGAGCACGACAAGATCACGGTCTGGTACGGCGCCGCGAACCGGGACGAGGACGTCTTCCCCGACGCCCACCACTTCGACGTCACCCGCGCTCCCAACGAGCACATCGCGTTCGGGGGGCGTGGGCCGCACTACTGCCTGGGTACCGCGCTGGCGAAGATGGAGATCAAGGTCATGTTCTCCGAGATGCTGACCCGGATCCCCGAGATGCGACTCGCCGGCGAGCCCCAGCGCCTCGCGTCGAACCTGATCAACGGCATCAAGCACCTGCCCGTCGCCCTGCACTGACGCGGGTTCGCCTCTCGGCGCGGTGCCTACCCGACCACGATCGGTGTCGTCGTGGTCGTGGTGGTGGTCGTCGTCGTGGTCGTCGTGGTGCGCGGACGCGTGGTGGTGGTCGTCGGCGGCCGCCGGGTCGTCGGGGGCGTCACCGGCGGGGCCGCCCCCGACCCTGACGTCGGCCGGGTGGTGGTGGTCGTGGTGCCCCGAGAGCTCTGCGCGGCGAGGTCGCCGGCGTGCTTGGCGAGCATCCAGATCGCGACCTTCGAGAGCGTCGTGGTGGTGGTCTCGGGCGCCGACGCGGTCGTCGTCGTGGTCCGGGGGCGGGTCTCGATCGGCTTCGTCACCTGCACGCCCTTGACCTGGGTCGCGGCCACCGCGTCGTGGTTGCGGGCCTTCACGACCGCGACGGTGGCGAGGATCAGCAGCACGACGACCAGGAGCCCGTTGAGCACACGCTCCTCGGGGCTCTGGAAGCGCAGCAGCTGGCGGATGCGGGTGTTGCGAATGCGGTTCATGTTGCTGGTGAGTCTTTCAGGCGGGAACGTCCGGCGCCAGGATCCCTGTCGCCGCGACGCGGTTGCCCCCACGCGCGAGAACGTGTTCTACTGCGCCACCACCACGCAGCGAAGGGGAACGGCGGATGCCCGGAGGGTTCTGGTACTACGCGCAGGAGGATCCGGGGGCGCTCGCGGTGGTCGACACCGACGGGACCGAATGGAGCGCCGGGGACCTGCTCGCCCGGTGCAACCGGGTCGCCCACGGCCTGCGGGCGCTGGGCCTCGAGCCCGGGGACACCGTCGCCGCCATCCTGCCCAACGGCATCCATCCCGCGACCGTCTACCTGGCGGCGCTCCAGATCGGGCTCTACTACGTACCGATCAACTACCGGCTGTCGCCGCCGGAGATCGCCTACATCCTCACCGATTCGGAGGCCAAGGCGTTCGTCACCCACGAGCGCTTCGCGCCGGTGGTGGTTCCCGCGGCCGACGAGGCCGGCGTGCCCGCCGAGGCACGCTTCGCCATCGGTCCGGTCCCGGGCTTCCGCGATTTCGACGAGCTCATCGCGGGCCAGCCCGACACGTTGCCCGACGATCGGCTCGCCGGCGCGGCCATGCACTACACGAGCGGTACCACCGGGCGGCCCAAGGGCGTCAAGCGGCCGCTCACCGGGCTCGACCCCGATACGTCGGCCGAGCTCTTCTCGATGTTCCTGCTGCTCTTCGGCATCGGGCCGCGTGACGGGCACGTGCACCTCTCGACGTCGCCGAACTACCACACCGCGGTGACGACGTTCGCCGGCAACGCGCTCCAGGCCGGCCACACCGTCGTCTCCATGGACAAGTGGGACCCGGAGAAGACGCTCGAACTCATCGAGCGCTACCGGTGCACCCACACGCACATGGTTCCCACCCAGTTCCACCGCATGCTCCAGCTGCCGGACGAGGTGCGTTCGAAGTACGACGTGTCGTCGATGAAGTTCGCGATCCACGCGGCCGCGCCGTGCCCGATCGACGTCAAGCGCAAGATGATCGACTGGTGGGGCGACGCGATCATCGAGTACTACGGCGCGACCGAGGGTGGAGGCACGCTCGCGACCGCGGAACAGTGGTTGCAGTTCCCGGGCACCGTCGGCACCGTCTGGCCCAACTCGACGCTCAAGATCGTCGATGACGACGGCAACGAGTGCGCCACCGGGACGCCGGGGACCGTGTGGATGAAGATGTCGACCGGCGACTTCGAGTACAAGGGCGATCCGACCAAGACCGATGACTCGCACGACGCCGAGGGCTTCTTCACCGTCGGCGACGTCGGCTACCTGAACGAGGAGGGCTACCTCTTCCTCTGCGACCGCAAGTCCGACATGATCATCGCCGGCGGGGTGAACATCTACCCGGCCGAGATCGAGGGCGAGATCCTCGCCCACCCCGACGTCGCCGACGCCGCGGTGTTCGGGATCCCCGACGCGGACATGGGCGAGCAGATCAAGGCCGTGATCGAGCCACGGGCGGGCGTCGCACCCGACGATGCGCTCCGTCAGTCGATCATGACGCACCTCCGCGGCCGTCTCGCCAAGTTCAAGTGGCCACGCTCGCTCGACTTCATGGACGAGCTCCCGCGTGAGCCCACCGGCAAGCTGTTGAAGCGGAAGCTGCGCGACCCGTACTGGTCCGACCGCGAGACCGCGATCTAGAGAGGAAGCCGTGAGCACGACCCAACCGCTGATCGAGCACCACGTGCTGGAGTACCCCGGTGGCTACACCCGGTCGCTGGGACCGGCACTGTCGCGCTATCTCACCGGATTCCGCTCCGGGAAGATCGTCGGCGTGCGCACGGCCGACGGGCGGGTGATGGTCCCGCCGACCGAGTACGACCCCGAGACCGGCGAGGCCCTCGACGAGTTCGTCGAGGTGGGACCGGCCGGTGTGGTGACGGCGTGGACCTGGGTGGCCGAGCCGACGCCGGGCAAGCACCATCTCGCGAAGCCCTTCGCCTTCGCGCTGGTGTGCCCCGACGGCGCCGACGTCCCGATGGTGCACGTGGTCGACGTCGCCGGGCCCGACGAGATGAGCGTCGGCATGCGCGTGATGCCGCGCTCGGCGCGCCGAGCGGGTCGGCTACGTGACCGACCTCGAGGCGTGGGTCCCGATGGCCGACGGCGAGGAGCCCAGGAGCCCGGAGCGCAGCGGCGGGCGAGCCGCGACGGAGGGCGCGCCCGGCGCGCAATCCGACGGAGGTGCGCCCGGAGTCGCCGAAGAGGCGGAGGAACCGGTCACGGGGATCACGGTGCCGATCCGGCTCGAGTACGAGATCAACGCGGGGCGGGCGCCGAGCAAGTACCTGCGGGGGATGGCGGAGGGCCGGCTCATCGGCCAGAAGGCGGTCGGGTCCGACGCCGTCTACCTCCCGCCCCGGGGCTCGGACCCGACGACCGGCGCACCGACCGAGATCGAGGTCGAGGTGAGCCAGAGCGGAACCGTCACCACCTACTGCATCACCAACATCCCCGGGCTCTCGGAGAGCGCACCCGAGGTCCCCTACATCGCGGCGCAGATCCTGCTCGACGGGGCCAACACGCCCTACCTCGGGCTGGTGCAGGGCATCGACGTCGACGACGTCCGGATGGGGCTCCGCGTGAAGGCGGTCTGGGACGAGAATCTGCGACCCGACGCGCGCTGTCTGAAATGGTTCGAGCCCAACGGCGAACCCGACGCCGCCTACGAGACCTACCGCGACTACGCGTAGGGAGAGGAGACGCCACCGTGCGAGACGTCGCAGTGATCTCCTTCGCGCAGGACACGGCCGAGAAGGACCGTGAGCGCAACGAGGTCGAGTTCATCATCCCCGTCGTGCAGGAAGCCGTTCGTGCGTCGGGCCTCGCCCGCCACGACATCGGGTTCACCATCTCCGGATCGTGCGACTACCTGAGTGGCGGACCGTTCACGTTCGTCCAGGGCCTCGACGCCGCGGGTGCCTGGCCGCCGGTCAAGGAGAGCCACGTCGAGATGGACGCGGCCTGGGCGCTCTACGAGGCGTGGATCGCGATCCAGACGGGCGAGGTCGACAGCGCGCTGATCTACGGATTCGGCAAGTCCTCGCTCGCCGACGTGCACGCGGTCTTCACCCTGCAGACCGATCCGTACACGGTCGCGCCGCTCTGGCCGTCCACCGTCGACCTGGGCGCGTTGCAGGCGAGCGCGCTGCTCGCCGGCGGAAGGGTCTCGGAGCGAGATCTCGCCGAGGTCGCGGCGCGCAGCCTCCGGGACGCACGCGACAACCCGTACGCGATCGCCGGTGAGGACGTCGACGCCGACGCGCTGCTCGCCCGGCCGGTCACCCACGCGCCGCTGCGCGACGCGGACATCGCGCCGGTGACGGACGGTTCGTGTGCGGTGGTCATCGCCGCAGCCGAGGTCGCGCGTGACCAGTGCGAGCGCCCGGCCTGGATCCGCGGCATCGACCACCGGATCGACGCGCCGCACATCGGCGTGCGCGACCTGACGACGAGCGAGTCGGCGCGCCGAGCGGGTGAGGAGGCGGGCGCGCTCCAGGGGGGCTTCGACGTCGCCGAGCTGCACGCCCAGTTCAGTCACGACGAGCTGATCCTCAGGGAGGTGCTCGGGCTCGACGGCGCCACGCGCGTCAACCCGTCCGGCGGCGCGCTCGGCGCGAACCCGCTGATGGCGGCCGGCCTGATCCGGATCGGCGAGGTGGCCTCCCGGATCTCGAGCGGCGAGATCGGGCGCGGTCTGGCTCACGCGACCCAGGGCCCGTGCCTGCAACAGAACCTCGTGTGCATCCTGGAGGGGGAGTGATGGGTGCCGTTCGGACCGCCGTCATCGGGGTCGGTCAGACCCGCCACGTGTCGGCCCGGCACGACGTCTCCATGGCCGGGCTCGTCCGCGAGGCCGCGATCGAGGCGCTCGAGGACGCCGGCATGGACTTCGGCGACATCGACGCGGTCGTGGTCGGAAAGGCGCCGGACACGTTCGAGGGCGTGGTCATGCCCGAGCTCTACCTCGCCGACGCGCTCGGCGCGGTGGGCAAGCCGCTCCTGCGCGTGCACACCGCCGGATCCGTGGGGGGTTCGACCGCGATCGTCGCCGCCAAGCTGGTCATGGCGGGCGTCCACCAGCGCGTGCTCACGGTGTCGTTCGAGAAGCAGTCCGAGAGCAACGCGACCTGGGGGCTGTCCGTGCAGATGCCGTTCAGCGCCCCGCTCGTCGCGGGTGCCGGCGGGTACTTCGCGCCGCTGATCCGTGCGTACATGGCGCGCTCGGGTGCGCCGCGCCACATCGGACACCTCGTCGCGGTCAAGGACCGCCTCGCGGCGCTGCGGAACCCGAAGGCCCACCTGCACCTGCCCGACATCGATCTCCGGACGGTCGAGGAGTCGTTCCTGCTCTGGGACCCGCTGCGGTACCTCGACACGTGTCCGAGCTCGGACGGCGCGATGGCGCTCGTCGTGGGGGCCGAGGACGTCGCCGACGCGGCCCCCGGCCCGGCCGCGTGGATCCACGGCACCGCGATGCGCAGCGAGCCGACGATGTTCGCCGGCCGCGACCAGGTGAACCCCCGGGCGGGTCGGGACTGTGCGGCCGACGTCTACGCGCAGGCCGGCATCACCAACCCCCGTGAGGACTTCGACTGCGCCGAGGTCTACGTGCCCTTCTCCTGGTACGAGCCGATGTGGCTCGAGAACCTCGGCTTCTGCGCCGAGGGCGACGGGTGGAAGCTCACCGAGGCGGGCGCCACCGCCCCGGACGGCGACATCCCCTGGAATCCGTCGGGCGGCGTGTTGAGCTCGAACCCGATCGGTGCGAGCGGAATGATCCGATTCGGTGAGGCCGCGCAGCAGGTGCGCGAGCGGGCCGGTGACTACCAGGTGCCACTCTCGACCGGGAAGGCCCTCGGCCACGCGTACGGTGGTGGCTCGCAGTTCTTCAGCATGTGGGTCGTGGGGAACCAGAAGCCCGACTGACCTCGGGTCGGAGGCCCGGTGTCGGTGGGCCGAAGGGGGGGAGTGCCATGCGGCGAGCACTGGCGGTCATGATCGTGTCGGCGACGGCGCTGGTCGGCCTCGGAGGGTCGTCGGCCGGTGCCGCGTCGTCCGGGGTCAGTGGTCCCGTCCTGCCCGCCACTGCGGCCCAGGGTCACTGGGTCGGGCTCGAGTCCTCCGGGTTCACCGAGGACGAGTGGTTCCTCGACGGTGTCGCGACCGCGTACGCGCCCGTCGGCACGTGGACCGCGAACGGGGTGTGGCCCGCGCAACCCACGACGCACGCCGACTTCCGGACCCGACTGCTCGTCCGCCGGCCGACGAACCCGGCCGCGTTCAACGGCACGGTGGTCGTCGAATGGAACAACGTGTCGGCCGGGTTCGACACCGGCCCGACCTGGACCGCGGCGATCGACGAGCTGCTCCGACGCGGCTACGCCTACGTCGGCGTCGAGCGCGCAGAAGGTCGGCGTCGACCAGATGAAGGCCTCGAACGCGGCGCGCTACGGATCGCTGAACCACCCCGGCGACGCGTACTCCTACGACATCTTCACCCAGGCGGCGCGAGCGCTCCGCGGGCAACCGGGCGCGTTGCTGCTCCCGGGGCTCCCGGTGCAGAAGCTGATCGCCGTCGGCGAGTCCCAGAGCGCGGCGCGCATGGTGACCTACATCAACGCGGTGCAGCCGCTCGAACGCGCGTACAACGGCTACCTCGTGTACTCGCGACTCGCCGGTGCCGCATCGATCGCCGACGGGGTGGCGATGCCGGCCAACCCCGTGATCCGCGCCGATACCGCCCGGATCATCGACGTGCAGACCGAGGGTGACCTCGTGGTGCTGCGGTCGCACCTCGTACGCCAGGACGACAGCGGGCGGTTCCGCCTCTGGGAGGTGGCGGGCGGCTCCCACGCCGACGAGCACACGTTGAGCCCGAAGAACCCGCCGGTCGCCAGCGTCGCCGGCTCCCCGTGCGAGTTCCGGATGAACTCGGCGCGCACCCACTTCGTCGTGGGCGCCGCGGTCCACGCGCTCGATCGCTGGACCCGCGGGCTGGCTGCACCGGGCCGCGCTCCGCGCCTGCGCCTCACGCCCGACGCCGAGACGGCGCCGGACCCCATTCGGCGCGACCGTGACGGTCTCGCGCGTGGGGGCATCCGGTTGCCCCAGCTCGACGTTCCCACGGCGCGCATCGACGGGCTGGTCAACCCGGCCGCCGCGGGCGCCCCCGACCTCTTCGTCGCGTTCTGTCGCCTGTTCGGGCGCACGATCCCGTTCGACCGCGCGACGCTCGACGCGCGCGCTATCCGAGCCGCGTCAACTACGCGTTGACCGTCTACTGGTACGCCGTCGTGGACGCGAACCGCGGCTTCCTCAATCAGGAGGATCCGCCGCAGCTGCTCTGGGAAGCGGCAACCAGCGACATCGGTGCGTAGTCGCGGTCAGCCCGAGCGGGACGCCAGCGCCCGTGCGACGTCGGCGAGGTGGGTCACCCGGATCCCGTCGAAGTCGGGGTGGTCGCCGTAGGGATCGACGAGGACCGGCGTGATGCCGGCAGCGCGCGCGCCGTCGGCATCGGCGGCCGGGGTGTCTCCGACGTGGATCGCCCGATCCGGTGCGACCCCGCCCAACCGTTCCAGCGCGATCTCGAAGATGCGGGGATCGGGCTTGGCCGCACCGACGACGGACGAGTCGAGGATCGCGTCCATCGGCACTCCCGGGCCGGGACCCACCTGGCAGATGCCGTCGGCGGCGAGCTGGGCCTCGACCGAGCCGTCGGCGTTGGACACGATGGCCAGCTTCACGCCGGTGGCGGCGATCGCGCGCAGCGCCTCGGGCGCGCCCGGGACGATCCGGGTCCACACGCCGCCGGTGGTGAACTCGTTCAGCAGGAGCTCGGCGACGTCGTCGACGCGCCCGTCGGCGCCCAGGGCCCGCGCGTACCCGCGGTTGTACGCCAACCAGATCTGGCGGTCGCCCTCGCGGAAGTCGGTGAGCCCGCGGACGCCCGCATAGTGCGCCCGGTCGAGCTGGTCGGGGTCCACGTCCAGCCCGGCGCGGGCCAGCGCGCCGGTGACCCGCTCGTGGTCGGGGAGGTGGAACACGCCGCCGACGTCGAGCAACACGGCATCGATGGGCGCGGGGAGCTGCATCGCCCCGGATGGTAACGAGCCCGGGCGGCGAGGAAGGCGGGCGCTACCCTCGACGCGATGGAGTTCCGTCGCATCCACGCCCTCCCGCCGTACGCCTTCGCCGAGATCGACGCGTTGAAGATGGCGTTCCGGCGGGCCGGGGAGGACGTGATCGACCTCGGATTCGGCAACCCGGACGTCCCGTCACCTGCGATCGCGGTGGAGAAGCTGGCCGAGGCCGCTCGGAACCCGCGCAACCACCGGTATTCGGCCACACGGGGTGTCCCACGGCTGCGCCTCGCGATCACCGACCTCTACCGGAGGAAGTTCGGCGTCGAACTGGACCCGGAGACCCAGGCGTGCGTGACCATCGGCGCCAAGGAGGGCTTCTCGCATCTCATGTGGGTCCTGCTCGGTCCCGGCGACACCGCGCTGGTCCCGAGCCCGTCCTACCCGATCCACATCTGGGGTCCCATCCTCGCCGGCGCGGGTGTGCACTACGTCCGCATGGGGCCGGGCGAGGACTTCTTCGCCAACCTGCACGCGGCCTGGGAGCAGGCCTGGCCGCGGCCGCGGGTCGTCGTGATGTCGTTCCCCCACAACCCGACCGGAACCTGCGTGGACCTCGACTTCATGACCCGCATGGTCCAGTTCGCACGTGACCACGGCGTGCTGCTCGTGCACGACTTCGCGTACGCCGACCTCGGCTTCGACGGATACGACCCGCCGTCGCTGCTCCAGGTACCGGGCGCGGAGGACGTTGCCGTCGAGATCTACAGCCTGACCAAGAGCTTCTCGATGGCGGGCTGGCGGGTCGGCTTCCTGCTCGGCAACGCGGAGGTCGTCGGGGCGCTGGCCCGGCTGAAGAGCTACCTGGACTACGGCACGTTCCAGCCGATCCAGATCGCGTCGATCGTCGCGATGAACGAGGCGCCCGACTACCCGCGCGAGGTGAACCGGATCTACCTCGGTCGCCGGGATGCTCTCGTCGACGGGCTCGCGCGCGTCGGATGGGAGATCCCGAAACCGATGGGCACCATGTTCGTGTGGGCCCCGCTCCCCGGGCCCTACGAGGAGATGGGCAGCCTCGAGTTCGCCAAGATGCTGGTCCAGGACGCGAAGGTCGCCGTCTCGCCCGGCGTCGGCTTCGGTCCCGGGGGTGAGGGGTTCGTCCGCTTCGCCCTGGTGGAGAACGAGCAGCGCATCGGCCAGGCCGTCCGCGGCATCCGGCGCGCCCTGACCAAGCTGGGGTAGCGGGCGCACCGATCGCGGGCTCCGGGCACCTCGGCATGCGGGGGGCCTAGAGTCGGGCGCACTGTCGCCAGGGGAGCGCCGTGGCCTACTGGATCCTGAAGATCGTGCTCACGCCGGTCCTGTACGTGGCGTACCGGATCCGCGTGGAGGGCAAGGAGCACCTGCCCCGCCACGGCGCCGTCATCCTGGCCGCGAACCACCGCTCGTTCCTCGACTCGATCTTCATCCCGCTGCTCGTGCGGCGACGGGTGACCTTCGTCGCGAAGGCGGAGTACTTCGACGATCCCAGGACCGCGTGGTTCTTCCGGGCGGTCGGCCAGATCCCGATCCGGCGCGAGGGGGGCAGCGCCTCGGACGGCGCGCTCGCGGCCGCGACCGACGTGCTGGTCAAGGGCGGCGTCTTCGGCATCTACCCGGAGGGCACCCGCACGCGCGACGGATACCTCCACAAGGGCAAGACCGGTGTCGCCCGGCTCGCGCTCGCGACCGGCGCGCCGATCGTGCCCGTCGGTTTGATCGGCAGCGACGAGTGCCAGCCGACCGACGCCAAGCTGCCCCGCCTGTTCAAGCGGGTGACGATCCGGTTCGGTCCGCCGGTCCCGGTGGATCACTACGCCGGGCGCGAGCACGACCGGCTGGTGCTGCGCCAGATCACCGACGAGCTGATGTTCGAGCTCTGTGAGCTCTCCGGCTACGAGTACCGGGACACGTACGCCAGCAAGTCCGACGCACCGGGAGGCCACGACTTCCCCGAGCCCACCACCGAGATCGCGAAGCTCGCGTCCTGACGCGCGACGGTGTCACGATGCACGATCTGGACGCCGGTCCCACCATCGAGTGCCGGCCCGGCGGCATCCGGGAGTAGTCGTGGACATCGTCTGCGTCACGATGGACTGCGCCGACCCGGAGTCACTCGCCGGGTTCTGGCGCTCGGCGCTGGGATGGGAATCGGTCAGCGTCTCGGGCGACGGCTGCATTGCGATCCTGAGGTCGCATGATGGCGTCCTCACCCTCGAGTTCGTCCGCGTCCCCGAAGCCAAGACGATCAAGAACCGTGTGCACCTCGGGTGCACGGCGGGAGCCCTTGCCGATGTCGATGCGGAGGTCGGGCGCCTCGTCGGCCTCGGCGCATCGGTCGCGTGGGAGGAGGCGTTTCCCGCGGACGTCGCGGTCCGGTACCGCAACATCGTGCTCCGCGATCCCGAGGGCAACGAGTTCTGTCTCGGCGCGGGCGATCAGCCCGGCGATCATCTCTGATCACCGCACGGTCAGCGTCGACCGACCGTCTCGCGCCACGTCGGCCCCGAGGCGTTCGGGGCCGCGGTCAGTCGGTCGCCCAGGCGCGGGACCGGTCGACGCCTCGGTGCCAGGTGGCGAGGCGGGTCTCGACCTCGGAGCGGTCCATGGCGGGGGAGAAGCTCGCGTCCTCCCGCCAGGCCGACGCGGCCTCGGCCGGCGTGGCCCAGACCCCTTCCGGCGATGCCGGCGAGGTAGGCCGCGCCGAGCGCGGTGGTCTCCTGGACCGCGGGCCGGCGCACGGTGACGCCGAGGACGTCGGCCTGGAACTGGCAGAGCACGTCCATCACGCTCGCGCCGCCGTCCACGCGGAGCTCGGCGAGGTCGGTGCCCGACGCGGCGCGGACCGCGTCGACGACGTCCGCGGTCTGGTAGGCCATCGCCTCGACCGCGGCGCGCGCGAGTTGGGCTCGACCGCTGCCGCGGGTGAGTCCGAGCACGGTGCCGCGGGCGTAGGGATCCCAGTAGGGCGAGCCGAGCCCGGTGAACGCGGGAACGAACGTCACGCCACCGCTGTCGGCCACGCTCGCGGCGAGCGGACCCATCTCCTCCGCCCGCTCGATGATCTCCAGCTCGTCGCGCAACCACTGGATCGCGGCGCCGGTCACGAAGATGGCGCCCTCCATCGCGTACGTCGTGACGTCTCCGATCTGCCACGCGACGGTGGTGAGCAGACCCTCGGCGGGTGGGGGCGCGTCGGCGCCGAGATTGACCAGCACGAACGAGCCGGTGCCGTAGGTGTTCTTCGCCATCCCGGGCGTGAAGCACGCCTGGCCGAACAGCGCCGACTGCTGATCGCCCGCCATGCCCGACACCGGAACGGTCAAGCCGGCCGCGTGGTCGGGATCGGTGCGCGCGAAGCGGCCCGACGTGGGCCGAACCTCGGGGAGGCACGCACGCGGGACGCCGAAGAGGTCGCAGAGGTCCTCGGACCACGCGCCGGCGCGGATGTCGTAGAGCAGGGTTCGCGCGGCGTTGGAGGGTTCGGTCGCATGCACGGCGCCGCCCGTGAGCTTCCACAGCAGCCACGAGTCCACGGTGCCGAACGCGAGGTTCGCGCCCGCCGAGACGCCGCCCTCGGAGAGGAGCCATGCGAGCTTCGTGGCCGAGAAATACGGATCGAGCACCAGGCCGGTGCGCTCCCGCACGAACGGCTCGTGGCCCGCGTCCCGGAGTGCGTCGCAGGTGGCGGCGGTGCGGCGGTCCTGCCAGACGACCGCCCGGTGGAGTGGCGCACCGCCGGCCCGGTCCCAGACCACCGTCGTCTCGCGCTGGTTCGTGATGCCGATCGCCGCGATCGTCTCACCTGCGGTGCGCACATTCCGACGCGACCGTGGTGAGCGTGGCGAGCGTCGCGTCCCAGATCTCCTCGGGGTCGTGCTCGACCCATCCCGGTGCGGGGAAGTACTGGGGGAACTCCCGGTACGCGCTGCGCACGACCGCGCTGGCGGCGTCGATCGCGAAGGTGCGCACGCCGGTCGTGCCCGCGTCGATGCCGAGGATGACGGTGCGCCGGGACGCCATACCCGCGCACCCTACCGGTCGGCTGCAATGCTGGGTCCGTGCGCATAGGAATCCTCACCGGGGGTGGCGACTGCCCCGGGCTCAACGCAGTGATCCGCGCGATCGTGCGCAAGGGCGTCACCGTGCACGGTCACACCATCGTCGGGTTCCGCCACGGATGGCGCGGCGTGATCGAGGGGGACGTCGTCGACATGGATCTCGACGCCGCGCGCGGACTGCTCCCGCGGGGCGGAACGGTGCTCGGCTCGTCCCGAACGAATCCCTACAGCACCGACGGCGGTGTGGACGCGGTGCACGCGACGCTCGTGGCGGAGCGGATCGACGCGTTGATCGCGATCGGAGGCGAGGACACACTCGGCGTGGCGCACCGGCTCGCCGGCGAGGGCGTGCGCGTGGTCGGCGTGCCCAAGACCATCGACAACGACCTGTCCGCCACCGAGGTCACCTTCGGCTTCAACACCGCGGTGCAGACGGCGACGGATGCCATCGACCGCCTGCACACCACCGCCGAGTCGCACGACCGCGTCATGGTCATCGAGGTGATGGGACGCCACGCCGGGTGGATCGCGCTGCACAGCGGGCTCGCGGGTGGCGCCGACGCGATCCTGATCCCGGAGCGCCCTTTCCACATCGACCAGGTGTGTGAGCACCTGCTCCATCGTTCCCGGCGCGGCGAGAACTTCTCGATCGTCGTGGTGGCCGAGGGCGCGGTGCCGGCGGAGGGGACGATGACGATCGCGTCGGGCGCGGTGGACGAGTTCGGCCACGTGCAGCTCGGTGGTGTCGCGAACCTGGTGACCGCCGAGATCAAGCAGCGCACCGGGTTCGACACCCGGGTGACGATCCTGGGACACCTGCTGCGGGGTGGGACGCCCACCGCGTTCGACCGCAACCTCGCCACCCGCTTCGGGGTCGCGGCGGTGGATGCCGTCCACGAGGGTGCGACCGGCGAGATGGTCGCGCTCCAGTGCGGTGAGATCGTGCGCGTGCCACTCGCCGAGGCGGTCGGCACGCTCAAGACCGTCGACCCCGACCTCTACGCGCTGGCCGAGGTCTTCTTCGGATGAGCGACCAGCAGGCCCTCGACGACCTGATCGAGCTGCTCGACCTCGAGAGCCTCGAGGTCAACCTGTTCCGAGGACGCAGTCCCGAGGAGTGGCGCCAACGGGTGTTCGGCGGGCAGGTCGCCGGTCAGGCGCTCGTCGCGTCGGGCCGGACCGTCGACCCCGACCGGGCGCTGCACTCGTGCCACGCCTACTTCCTGCGTCCGGGTGATCCGTCGGTCCCGATCATCTACGAGGTCGACCGCATCCGCGACGGTCGCTCGTTCACCACACGCCGGGTCGTCGCGATCCAGCACGGCCGTGCCATCTTCAACCTGCAGGCCTCGTACCAGATCCACGAGGTGGGCCCCGAGCACCAGGACCCGATGCCCGCGGTCGACGATCCCGAGTCGTTGCCGACGATGCAGGAGCGGTTCGCGCCCTACCACGACAAGTTCGGGCCGGAGTTCGCGGAGTGGTCCCAGCGCGACCGGCCGATCGACTCGCGCCCGACCGAGGTGCCGGCGTGGCTCGACCACCGGCCGCGTCCGCCGGCCCAGGACGTCTGGATCCGCGCCAACGGCGTGCTTCCCCACGATCCCTTGCTGCACGTGTGCATCGTCGCCTACGCATCGGACCTCACGATTCTCGACACCGCGATGCTCCCGCACGGGAGCTCGTTCTCGGACGGCGAGTTCCAGGTCGCGAGCCTCGACCACGCGATGTGGTTCCACCGCCCGTTCCGCGCCGACGGCTGGCTGCTCTACCACCAGCGCAGCCAGTCGGCGTCCGGCGCGCGCGGGATCGCCGAGGGTTCGATCTTCACGAGCGACGGCGTGCTCGTCGTGACGGTGATGCAGGAAGGCCTCATGCGCCCCACCGCCCACGGATGACGCACACGCGGTTGCGACCCGGCGAGGTCGCGGTGATCACGGCGGCCGGGCTCCTCCTGCTCGTCGTCGCGCCGCCGGTCTCGGCGACGTTCTGGACGCCGAAGGTCGTCGTCGCGCTGCTGCTCCTCGGGCCGGGTCTCGTCGCGCTCGGCCTCGCGGTCGCGGACGGGGATCGAGCGGCGGTCGCCGGCGCGGCGTTCGTCGCGATCGCCGGCATCGCGACCTGGTGGTCGCCCGCGCGCTGGTTGAGCGTCCTCGGGCCGTACAACAACGGCGCGGGACTCCTCATGATCGGACTTCTCGTCGGCGCCTGGGCGATCGGTCGGCGGTTCTCGACTCGAGGGGCGTGGTGGCTCGGGACCGTCGTGATCATCGCCGCCGCGCTGAACGGGGCGATGGCCTGGTTGCAGATGTCGCGGATCTCGAACGCGTCCGCGTTCTCGCTCAGCGAGGGACGTGCGCCGGCGCTGCTCGGGAACCCGGTCCAGGTGGCCGCGTTGCTGGCCGGGGCGTTCGCTCTCGTCGGTGAACGATGGATCCGATTGCCGGCGATCGAGGACCCCGATCGCGCGCGGTCGGCGCGCATGCTCCTGGCCCTCGCGGCGCTGCTCGTGGCGAGCGGGGTGCAGTTCTCCGGGGGCCGTGCCGGGCTCGTGCTGCTCGTCGTCGTCCTCGTGCGAGTGTTCATCGCCGCGGGTCCGCGTCGGTCGGTGCCCCTGCTCGCGTGTCTGACGCTCGGCGTGGCGGCGGCGATCGTGCTGCAGTCGGGGTCCCAGGGTGCCGCCACGCGCGTCACGTCCGAGTCGGGGGGAGCGCTCTCGGGCCGCGTCGACCGCTGGCAGCTCGGGCTGGACGCGATCCGCGAGCGGCCGGTGCTCGGGTCGGGGCCGGGGCTGTACCGCCGTGCGTCCTCACCGTTCGACACGCCCGCCGCCGCGCGGGCCTACGGACCGGACGCGCTCAATGTCGACGCCCACAACGTGTTCGTGGAGTACGGGGCGACCACCGGGCTGGCCGGGTTGGCGGCCTTCACCCTCTGGCTGGTGCTCGCGGCACGTCGGGCACGTGGGGAGCTCGTCTGGCTGGCCGCGATCGGTGGCGTCAGCCTCCTGCTCCAGCCGCTCTGGGTGGGCTTGACCCCGGTGCTGGCGCTCGCGCTGGGTGCCGCCGCGCGCCGACCGCCGCCGGCGGTACCGAGCGGCGTCGGTGTCACCGCCGCCGTCCTGATGGCGCTCGGAGCGGTCGCCGGTGGTCTCCTCGTCCGCGGCGATGCCACGCTGCGCACGGCGGTGCGCGATCACGACGTGGCCGCGGCGGGTCGGGCCGCGCGGCAGCTGCCCGTGTGGCCGGAGGCCCCGCTCGCCGAGGCGCGCGCGCCGCGGAGTTCCGGGCCCGGCACACCGGCGATGGCCACGACTGGCAGGTGGCCGTCGCCGCAGCCGACGCGGCGCAGCGCCGCGATCCGTCGGATCCCGGGATCGCCAACGTCCGCGGTCGGCTCCAACTGGAGCTCGGACATCTCGCCGCCGCCGATCGCGCGTACCGCCACGCGCTGCTCTGGAACCCGCAGTCACTCGAGGCGCTGAGCAACACCGCGAGCATCGCCCGCGCCCAGGGACAGCCGGCCCGCGTCCGAGCCCTGTGCCGACGGGCCCTCCGGGTCCGTCCCGAGCTGCACTGTCCCGTCCCGCTACCGCCTACCGCGGCCGGCGCCACTCGGCCATAGCCCGCAGCACGAGCACGGCGACGATGCCCGTGCCGACCGACGCGATGATCGCGCCGACGACGGCACCGACGGTGGCGTCGGATCCGCAGTCGCCGGTACATCCGACCTCGCCCCAGCCGTACCCGATCACCGCGCCCAGCACGCCGGCGACGATCACGCCGGCGTACGCGAGCAGGAAGGCACCGCGCGTCGGGCCGGGGCCGGTGTCGAAGGCTTCGGGCACCCGCGGATGGTAACGAGGGCGTGCCACACTGGCCGCATGGCGGAGGGTCTCCCGAATCGCATGACCGTCGCCGGAGCGATCATCGAGCAGGACGGCGGACTGCTGCTGGTGAAGAACCGGCGTCGCAACGGCGCCTGCGACTGGAGCACCCCCGGTGGCGTCGTCGACGCAACCGACGACTCCGTGCTCGCCGGGCTCACCCGCGAGGTCCACGAGGAGACCGGGCTCACCGTCCGGGCCTGGGACGGTCCGCTGTACTCGGTGACCGCGGTCGCCCTGGACATGGGCTGGCAGCTGCACTGCGAGGTGCACCGCGCGATCGCGTTCGAGGGCGAGCTGCGCATCGACGATCCCGACGGCATCGTCATCGATGCCGCGTTCGTCCCACCCGACGCGGTGGGAACCCATCTGGACGAATGCTTCCGCTGGGTCCGCGACCCGTTGGCGGCCTGGCTCGCGGGCCGATGGGACGCGGCCGGCGGGCGCGACTTCCGGTACGAGGTGCGGGGAACGAGCCTGGCGAGCTTCGAGGTCGTCTCCGCCACCGACGGGTGAGCCCGCCGACCATCCTGCACCTCGACCTCGACGCGTTCTACGCGTCGGTCGAACAGCGCGAGCACCCGGAGCTCCGCGGGCGACCGGTGATCGTCGGTGGGCTCGGCGGACGTGGCGTCGTGGCGGCAGCGAGCTACGAGGCGCGGGACTTCGGCGTGCACAGCGCGATGCCCATGGGCCGAGCGCGACGCGCTTGTCCGGAGGGCGTGTTCCTGTCGCCGCGCCCCGATCTCTACGCCGAGGTCAGTCGCGAGGTGATGGCGATTCTCCGTTCGGCGACGCCCCTGGTCGAGCCGTTGTCGCTCGACGAGGCGTTCCTCGACGTCGCCGGCGCGCAACGGCTGCTCGGCTCCGGCCCCGACATCGGTCGGTGGCTCCGAACCCGCATCCGGGACGAGCTGGCGCTCGCGGCGTCGGTCGGCGTGGCCGCGACCAAGCTGCTCGCCAAGATCGCCAGCGACCTCGCCAAGCCGGACGGGATGCTCGTGGTGGAGCCGGGGACCGAGCTCGCGGTCCTCCACCCGCTGCCCGTCGGGCGACTCTGGGGCGTCGGTCCCGCGACCCGTCGGCGGCTCGACCGATACGGCGTGGTGACCATCGGCGACCTCGCCGAGATCCCCGAGTCCACGCTCGTGACCACCCTCGGGCGCGCGCTCGGACGTGAGCTCCACGCGCGGGCGTGGAACCGTGACCCTCGTCCCGTCGAGCCGGAGCGTCCGACCAAGTCGGTCGGGCACGAGGAGACCTTCGCCGTCGACTGCACCGACCGGGCGCGTCTGGAGCACGACGTCGTCCGCATGGCGGATCTCGTGGCCGCGCGACTCCGTGGGCTCGACACCGCGGCCCGGACGGTGCAGCTCAAGGTGAGGTTCCACGACTTCGTGACGATCACCCGCGCGCAGACGCTGCCCGACCCCACCGACGTCGCCGCGGTGATCGCGGCGGAGGCGCGCGCGTTGCTCGAGGCGGTGGACCTCCGCGAGGGCGTCCGCCTGTTGGGAGTCAGTGTCTCCCAGCTCGGTCCGCCGGGGCCGGTCCAGGGTCGACTCGAGCTCGAGGACGAGGCGTCAGCGGTGCCACCCGAGCGGGTCGAGCTCGAACGCACGATGGACGCCGTCCGCGCCCGCTTCGGTGACGACGCCGTCGGCCGCGCGGCCTCGATCGAGCACGGCCGCGTCCGGACCGACCGTCGTGGGAGCCTCTGGGGTCCCGATCCCGAAGGAGCATGACGTGCAACGCATCGCCCTGATCGGATGTGGTCACATCGGCACCGTGCACTCGTACGCGATCGGGCAGCTCGCGCGCGCGACGTTGATCGACGCGGCGATCACCTCGACGTTCGATCCCGATCACGAACGCGCCGAGCGCATCGCCCGTCACCACGCTGCGACCCCGCACCGGGACCTCCAGCGAGCGCTCGACGACGTCGACGTCGCCTGGATCTGCACCTGGACCGACGGGCACCGCGCGGCGGTCGACGCGGCGGTCGACCGGGACCTGGCGGTCTTCTGCGAGAAGCCGCTCGCGCCGACCATCGAGGCCTGCCACGCGATCGCCGACCGGCTCCGGGGCCGGCCGCACCGGGTCGGGCTCGTCCTGCGGACCGCGCCCGTGTTCGCCTGCTTCGCGGACGCCGTCGCGACCGGCCGGTACGGACGCCCGATGGCAATGGTGTTCCGGGACGACCAGTACTTCCCCATCCAGGGGATGTACGGCTCGACGTGGCGCAAGGACGTGACCAAGGCCGGGGGCGGCACGCTCATCGAGCACTCGATCCATGACGTCGACCTGATGCAGTGGATCCTCGGCCCCGCGACCGCGGTCAGCGCCGCGACCGCGGAGACGTTCGGGTACCCCGGGATCGAGGACGTCGCCGCGCTCAGACTCGACTTCGCGAGCGGCGCCGCGGCCACGCTCACGAGCGTCTGGCACGAGGTCCTGAGCCGACCGTCGACCCGGCGCCTCGAGCTGTTCTGCGAGGGTGCGATGCTCTGGACCGAGGACGACTACCTCGGACCGGTCCACATCGAGACCTCGGACGGGACCGAGGCGCTCACGGCACCCGCTCCGGAGTGGATCGACCGGCTGAGCACGCCGGAGGTCTACGCGAAGTCGGTGGCCCAGTACGCAGAGCCCGCGAAGGCCTTTCTCGACGCCGTGGCCAGGGGCGACGGGTTCGCCGCCCCTGGCGTGGACGAGGCGCTGGCCGCCCACGAGGTGGTCGACGCCGCCTACCGGTCCGCCGCGAACGGGGGCGCCGTGATCCCGGTGGCCGCTCCGCGTTGAGAGGGTGCTCCCGGTGCGCGAAGATTGGGCGATGCCGCTTTCCGAAGAAGAGCTGCGGATCCTTCAGGAGATCGAGGCCAATCTCACCGCGACCGATCCCGGTCTGGTGCAGCAGGTCTCCGAGACCACCCTGTACCGGCACGCCGCACGGTCCATCAAGTGGGCGATCTTCGGCTTCGTCGTGGGCCTGGCGCTGCTCGTGACGACGTTCCAGGTGCTCGTCCTGGGCCTCATCGGGTTCCTCATCATGCTGGCCTCGCTGCTCGTCATCGAGCGCAACGCCCGCAAGCTCGGCCGGGCCGGGATGGACACGCTCACGACGTCGTTCCGCGAGGGATCGATCGGCGGGTTCGTCGGGAACTCGGGCCGGTGGTGGCGGGAGCGGTTCCGCCGCGACGAGCACTGAGTCAGGCGTCGACCGACTCGCCCGGCGGGGCTCCGAACGAGGCGTGGACCAGCTGACGGGCTCGCGTCGGAGCCGGCGTCTCCGCACGGAGCGCCTCACGTACCGTCTCCGCCGCGCTCCACGCGCGCTCGGGCGCATCCGGGTCCGGCGCGCGCCCGGAGAACTCCTGCTCGGCGTGCAGGTCGGCGAGGTCGCGGAGCGCCGGGAGCGCATCGCGGGGTACCCCGCGGCGGTCGAGTGACCGAATCTGCTCCGCCGGTGTGAGCGAGCCCGACGGCGGATAGCCGGCGCGCGCACACGCGTCCAGGGTCTCGCTCCACGCTCCCCCGATCCGGCGAGCGGGGTCCGCCGCGCGCTGGCGCCGCAGGCGCCGGCGGCGGGGCGCCAGGAGCTTGAGCAGTGCCCACACCGCGGCGGCGACGAGGCCGGCGCCGAGCAGGAGGAGGAGGAGCACGGTGCGGACGCTCCACCCGGATCCGCTCGTGTCCGAGGCGGTCGAGATCAGCGGGTCGGACTCCCGCACGCGCGGCGCGCCGGTCGACGGTCGGCCGGTGCTGGTGGCAGACGTGTCGGGCGCGGTGGTCGGGGTCGTGGTCACCGCGGTCCCGGTCGAGTCGGTCGCCGGTGCGACGTCCGCCTGTCCGGGCAGGGGACCCGCGGGGGTCGGGTCGAACGTCCGCCATCCGAGGCCGGCGAAGTAGACCTCGACCCATGCGTGGGCGTCGCGGCCGTGTACCACGTACTCGTTGTTCGTCTCGTCGTACGTTCCGGGCGTGAACCCGACGACGACGCGCGTCGGGAGGCCGGCGGCGCGTCCGAACGCGGCGAACGTCGCGGCGAACTGTTGGCAGAAGCCGTGGCGGGTGCGCAGGAACACGTCGATGGCGTCGGTCCCGTCCCCCAGCCGCGGGTTGAGGTCGTAGGTGAACGCTCCGTCGGTGAAGAAGTTCCTGAGCGCGACGGCACGATCCCACGGTGTCGCGGCGTTGCGGATGATCGCGTTGATGACCCCCTGGTGCGCCTCCAGGAATCCCGAGGGCAGCGCGAGGGCCGTGCCCACCCGCGCGGGCAACCGCCCGGTCGCGGTCGCGGCGATCTCGGTGGCGGTCGGTGGCTCCTCGACCAGCGACTGGACCTGGTAGTCGAGGCCCGTGACCTGGTCGGGTGCGACCAGCGTGAGCGATTCGGGGATCGCCTTGGCGTCGGGCACCGTGGTGCTGACCGGCTTGTAGGCGGCCGGCAGCCAGCGATCGGAGAGCGAGGAGATGGTGTAGTGCTGGCGGACGGCACGGGACTGGAGTCGGTTGGGGAACAGGGTCGCCGCGTCGCGGGCCTCACTGGTCAGGCTCCACGTCGTGCCGTTGAAGCGGTCGAGCGCGACGAGGCGCCAGGACAGTCGCCGCGACGACTGCACCCGGAACAGCTCGACGTTGGTGCGCTCGCGCAACCGGGCCCGCAGGTCCACGAGTGGGCTGACGCTCGTGTAGTCGTTGAACCCGCCGCCGGCACCGCCGCCGCCCGAGTTGCGGTACCGCAGCAGCGGTGGGTTGTCGACCCCGGGGACGAGCGGCGTCACGACGAGGGCGGCGATGAGGGCCAGCCCGCCCACGACCGCGGCGCTGCGGATGGTGGCAGCGTCCGACGCGAGGCGCCTCCCCGTGAACCACGTCCGGTGCGACTCCACGCGTGCGGCGTTCGCGGATCGCGAGGGCGGTGAGCGCCGAGGCGACGTAGGCGACGGTGGTGACGTAGCGCAGGTGGCCCGAGCCGAGCGTCCCGACGAGCACGAAGACCACCAGCGTCGGCGCGAGCGCGCCGAGGGTGACGTCCGGTCGCCCGCGCGACGGCGTCGGCGATGACGGCGGCGGCGCCCACGGCCAGGGCGCACAGGAGCACGACCCCGGTGCTCGAGCGGACGGGAGCCACCCCGATCCTGAACACGTGCCAACCCGTGTCGACGAGATGACCGAGACGTCGCGTCGTCTCCGGTGTCGGGATGCCGTACGCCGTGGTCTCGCCGGCGCTGGCCCAGACGAGCACCAGCGCGGTCGCCGCGGTCGCCAGGGCCGCGGTACGCACCGTCGACCACGCCCGAACCCTCCCGAGCGCCCCGATCGCGTGGGGGAGCACGGCGGCGACGAGCAGGATCGGCACGAACCCCCCGTCGGAGAAGACGCGGGAGAACGCGAACGCGGTCGCGACGCTCACGAGCGCGAGCGACGCGGAGCGCACCAGCGGATGTCCCACGCCCAAGGGGGCGTTCATGCGATCCCGCGCCGGCGGGTGTCGCGTCGCGTCGCCATCACCGTGTTCCAGGACAACGCCAAGCGGTCGGGGCGACCGTCGACCACGCGAGCGCCGGACGACGCGCCGGGTTGGTCGGCGTCGCAGATGACGAGCACCAGGGTCGTGCCGGGGGTCGCGAGCCGGGCGAACCCCGCCGCGGTCCGCAGGGGCGCCGGTGACCACCACCACGAGGCCCTGCTGTCCCCGCGGGACGTCGCCGGGCGCCCCTCGCGTCTCGGGTTCGAGCACGGCGAGCTCGTCGAGCAGCCGGTCGGCGCGGTGCACGCTGGCACCCCCGAGCGGCCGACCACCGGTGGTCGCGACATCACACACCCGGTTCGTGTGCCGCAAACGCAACGCGATCGACGCCAGGGCCTCGATCGCGTGCTCGTACCCGTCGTTCCGGTAGGAGGCGGCCCGGTTGTCGAGCAGGACCGTCGCGTGCGGCTGCCACGCGGACTCGTCGTCGCGGACCTTCAACTCGCCGGTGCGCGCGGACGTCCGCCAGTGGACGCGCCGGAGGTCGTCGCCCATCTGGTAGTCGCGGAGCGAGAGGAACTCGTCGTGCGCGGGGGAGGGGACAGGGAGGAGCGCGCGCTGGTGCACGCGCGCCCGCCGACGCGCGGGCGCCGAGGGTGTCGCGCGGAGGTCGTGGACGCGCGGGCGCACGACGACGTCCTCGGGGGCGCCGACCTGGAAGGAGCGCACGGTGAGCCCGAAGGGATCTCCGACGCCGACGACCAGCGGGCCGATGCGGAATCGGCCCCGGCGGTCGGTCGGGATCCGGTAGGCGGCCCGCGCTCGCTGGCCGCGTTCGAGCGCCGGAGCGAGGAACCGCGCGGCGCGCCGGCCGTCGTCGAAGACGTCGGTCAGTGTGGTCTGGGGGGCGGTGGCGTGGGCGTGCAGCTCGAGGTCGACGCGGGCCTCGGCGCCGACCTGGATCGGCAGGGGTCGGATCTCTCGACGGATGGAGACCGGCACGCTCCGGCTGCGCGTCCACAGGACGGCACCGACGATGAGCGCACCGGCGCAGACCCCGAGCGTCGTCAGCTCGACGGTGCCGAGCAGGCGCCCGGCGACGAGCAGCCCGAGGGTCGCGCCGAGCAACGACCAGCCGCGCCGGGTCAGGGTCGCGGTGGGGCGCCCCACCGCTCAGCCGGTCGCGCCGGGGACGGGGAGGGACGCGAGGAGCTCGTTGATGACATCCACGCCCTGCACACCGCGCAGCTCCGCGTCCGCGCTCGGCACCAGCCGGTGGGCCAGCACCGGGATCGCGAGGCTCTTGACGTCGTCCGGGAGGACGAAGTCCCGCCCCGAGGCCGCGGCCCACGCCCGGGAGGCTCGCTGCAGGCCGAGCGCCGCCGCGGGGGCTCGCTCCCAGCGTCAGGGCCGGATGCTGCCGGGTGGCGTCGGCGAGTCGCACGATGTAATCGCGCAGCGCCGGAGCGACGTGGACCTGGGTCAGGGAGCGGGTCGCCGCGACCAACTCGGCCGAGGTCATCACCGGCTCGAGGTCCGCGACCGTCGCGTGGTCACGGTCGGCCTCGAGGATGTCGATCTCGGCCTCGCGATCGGGATATCCGATCTCGAGTCGCATGAGGAAGCGGTCGAGCTGCGCCTCGGGGAGCGGGTACGTGCCTTCGAGCTCGATCGGGTTCTGGGTGGCGATGACCATGAACGGCGGGCCGAGCGGGTACGTGCGGCCGTCGACGGTCACCTGGCCCTCCTCCATGGCCTCGAGCAGCGCGGACTGCGTCTTGGGCGACGCCCGGTTGATCTCGTCCGCGAGCAGCACCGTGGCGAACACGCCCCCGGGACGGAACTCGAACTCGTTGGTCGCGCGGTTCCAGATGGAGACGCCGGTGACGTCGGTGGGGAGCAGGTCGGGCGTGAACTGGATGCGTCGCCAACTGCCCCCGATCGACCGGGCGATGGCCTTGGCGAGGGACGTCTTGCCGACGCCGGGGACGTCCTCGATGAGGAGGTGGCCCTGGGCGAACAGGCACACCAGCGCGAGTTGGACGGCCTCGCGCTTGCCCTGGATCACCTGCTCGACGTGGTCGACGAGCTTGCGGAACATCTGATCCACCGGACCTCCTCGGGGACGGCAGCATTGTACGGACCCCGCTCCGCTACCGTTCGGCGTCGTGGTCGAGAACCGCGCCAAGTCGGCTCCCGCCGCCGCGCTCGGCGGATTGGTCCGCCGTCCGGGGCTCTGGCCCACCGCGCTGCGCCAGGCCGGTCGGCTCGCCCGTCCCCGTTGGTGGCGTCGGCCGCCGTTCCTCCCGCTCCCGGACCCCGACTACCTGCGGTTCCGGCTCGAGACCCAGTACGGCGCGACGGGCCGGATCGAGCCCGACGACCTCGTGGTGTATCTGGAGTGGTGCCGCGACGCCGATCGGTAGCATGTCGCCTCGTGCAGCGGACGCTGTTGCTCAACGCGACCTTCGAACCGCTCGCGGTCGTCTCGAACCGCCGGGCGGTCGTGTTGGTCCTGAAGGACAAGGCCGAGATCGTGGCGCGCAACGGGGTGACCTTCCGGGCCGCGACGGTGAGCGTGCCGTGTCCGACCGTCATCCGCCTGGTGCACTTCGTCCGGGTGCCGTTTCGCAGCCAGGTGCCGCTGTCCCGCCGGGGCGTCTTCGCCCGGGACAGCCACCGGTGCCAGTACTGCGACCGCCCGGCCGAGAACCTCGACCACGTGATCCCTCGCTCGCGTGGCGGTGAGCACAGCTGGGAGAACGTCGTGGCGTCGTGCCGGCCGTGCAACGCGCGCAAGGAGAACCGACTCCTCGGCGAGACCGACCTGAGGCTGCGCCGCCGCCCGGCCGCGCCGCACGCGTCGTGGGTCGTCACCAACGGAGGACCGATCGACCCCGCGTGGGCTCCCTTCCTCGCCCGCCGCACCCGTTGACACCTCCGGGCGCGCCGATTCCCTGATCCCACCTCGTGGACAGCGCTCTTCACCGGCTTCTGGCGCCGTCGGCGTCCGTGGTGGAGGAAAGTGGTGTGAGGTGGGTTGACAAGGAGCCTGGTGGAGGCGTAGGGTGCCCAACACACGGTTGGGGAGAGCAATCCGGCGGGATCGGGGCGCGCGGACCAGGACTGGAGCAAGGGGATGTCCCTCGGTTTTCTCGGCGAGTACCAGCACTCGCTGGATGCCAAGGGGCGGGTGATCCTCCCGGTCGAGTTCCGCGAGTCGCTTGCCGACGGGGCGGTCCTCACCCGGGTGCTGGACGGCTGTCTGGCCGTCTACAACGAAGGGGAGTTCGAGGTGTTGGCCGAGAGGGTGCGGGAGAGCGCGAGGCAGGGACCGCGGCAGCGCCAGGCGGCCCGGGCGTGGTTCTCCTCGGCCCGCCACTTCGTCCCCGACAAGCAAGGCCGGTTCGCCATCCCGCAGCCGCTGCGCGAGTTCGCGCGGCTCGAGCGCGACGTGATGGTCCTCGGCGTGGACAACCGGGTCGAGCTCTGGAACCCGGTCCGGTGGCGCGAGGTGGAGGCCGACGCCCAGGCCGACATCCAGAGCGGCGGCGCCGGTCTCGACGACATCGGCTTCATCTAGTTGACAGGCGGGACCGGTCTTCCGGCCCGCCACCAGCCCCCCGGCCGGCGCGGTCGAAGGCCCCTACTCCGCCCGCTTTTGACCGAGCCGTACCCGGGGAGAAATCCGGACGGCATTGACGACCGGGGGGCTGGTGGCGGACTCGGAGCCCGAGTCCTGCGAGGGGGAACGGTGAGTGAGGCGTTCGTCCATCGCCCGGTGCTGGGTCGGGAGGTGGTCGAGCTCCTCACTCCGGTACCGACGGGGACCGTCGTCGACGCAACCGTCGGTGGGGGCGGTCATGCCGCCCAGCTCCTCGAAGCGCGACCGGACCTCCGGTTGCTCGGGATCGACCGGGACGACGCGGCCATCGCCGCTTCGGCCGTCGCGCTCGAGCGATTCGGGGAGCGGGTCCGGCTGGTCCGGGCGGCATTCGCCGCCATCGCCGACATCGTGGAAACGGGGGAGGACATCGTGGGAGTGCTGTTCGATCTGGGAGTGAGCAGTCCGCAGTTGGACAAGGCCGAACGCGGCTTCTCCTACTGGTCCGACGCGCCGCTCGACATGCGCATGGACGCGCGGCAGGACCTCACCGCGGCCGACGTCGTCAACACGTACCCGGAGGCCGAGCTCGCAGGCGTGATCGCCGAGTTCGGCGAAGAGCGTTTCGCCCGACGGGTCGCCGCGGAGATCGTCCGCCGTCGCCCGCTCGACACCACCGGCGACCTCGTCGACGCGATCAAGGACGCGATCCCTGCTCCGGCGCGGCGCAAGGGGGGCCACCCCGCGCGGCGCACGTTCCAGGCCATCCGCATGGAGGTCAACCGCGAGCTGCCGAACCTGCGTGAAGGTCTCGACGACAGTGTCCACCTCCTCACGCCGGGAGGGCGGGTCCTCGTCCTCGCGTACCACTCCCTCGAGGACCGCATCGTGAAGCAGCGCTTCGCGGACTGGTCGGGGACCGCACCCGTGCCGGCGACGCCGCGGCACCTGCCGCCTCCGCCCCGCGCGGAGCCGTTGGTTCGACTCCTGACCCGTCGGCCCGTGCGTCCGAGCGAGGTCGAAGTCGCGACGAACCCGCGCGCGAGCAGCGTGCGCTTGCGTGCGGTGGAACGACTCGCGTGAGCTTCTCGGGCGCTGCGATCCCGCAGCGCATCCCGCGCCGTGTCGCGCCGGTCGCCCCGGAGCGGGGCGACCGTCCGCGTCACCTCCAACTCGTCGACACCGGCGCGCGCCGGCGCGGGCTCCGGCGTCGGTGGATCGTACGGATCTGGGGATTCGGGATCGTGGTGTCGGCCTTCGTCGGTGTGGGAGTGCACGCCTTCATCGCTCAGGGTCAGATGCGCGTCGACACGATCGACGGGAAGATCGAGCACGCGCAGCGCGCGGTCGCCGAGTCACGTCTCCAGGTGGCGCGCGCCCAGAGTCCCGAGGCGATCGTGCAGCGGGCGCGAGACCTCGGCCTGACCTCGGGGACCGGGACGCGCCTGGTCACCGTGGGGCAGGTCGCGCAACCGGATCCGAACGACGACGCGCGCGCGACGCGGATCTGGCAGACCGTGAAGCCGAGTCTGGAGTCAACGCGATGAGCTCGAGCGCCCGTCCCGGCCAGCCCCGCCGCCGTCGCATCGGGGCGGGGACCCGACCCCACGGTCGGCTCCCGCATCCACCACCGCCCGAGCCCGATCTCGTCCCGGCCCGGCGGTCCCGGTGACGGTGCCGCCGTCCACCCGACCGCAAACCCACCGGCCCGGCGCCCGCCGGCCTGCCGTCCGACCGCCGGCGCGTCCCGCCGGCGGTCGCCCGCGTCCGGCGACGTCGCGGGCGCCTTGGCGGCCGAGCGTCCTCCCGCGGACGCGCCGTCGTCTCGTCGTGATGATCGTGGTGATGGCGCTGGCGCTCGGTGTGATCGGTGTGCGCCTCGCGACGCTCCAGACCGTCGAGAACAAGCACGTCGATGCGCTCGCTCGCGCGCAGCTGGTGTTCGCGAAGCCGCTTCCCGCGCACCGGGGTGCGATCCTCGACCGCAACGGTGAGCCCCTCGCCCTGTCGCTCCCCCGGACCACGGTGTTCGCCGATCCGACGTTGGTGCGGCGCCCGACCGAGCTCGCGAACCGCCTTGCGCCGATTCTCGGGCGACCCGCGGCAGTCCTCGAGGCGGAGCTCCGGACGCCGCAGAGTCGCTACGTGCCGATCGCGCCGCAAGTGGGATCGGGCGTCGTCGCGGCGGTCCGTGCCCTCGGCGACCCCGGTATCGGGTTCGTGGACGAGGACAAGCGGATCCTGCCCGATCGCTCGCTCGCCGGGCCGGTGATCGGATCGGTCTCGGACGGACGCGGCGCGGGTGGGCTCGAGGCCGCGTACGACCGCGTGCTGTCCGGTCGCGCGGGCCGGCTCGAGGAGGAGCGCGATCCCAGCGGCCGGGTCATCCCCGCGGCCGACCAGCACGAGACCCCCGCGCGGGCCGGGAGCGATCTGGTGCTGACCGTCGACCAGTCGCTGCAGTTCCAGGTCGAGCAGCATCTCGTCGCCGAGGTCGGCAAGGTGCGCGCCCAGCACGGGATGGCCGTGATCGCCGATGTTCGGACGGGTGACATCCTCGCGATGGCTCAGGTCGACGGGCCGTCGGGCTCGCGGCCCGCGCACCCGTCGTCCCCATCGGCCCGCAACCGCCTGTTCACCGACCCGTTCGAGCCCGGCTCGACGACGAAGGTGATCACGGCTGCGAGTGCGTTGGAGACGGGCGCGATCGATCCCACGACCCGGTTCGACGTTCCCGCGTCCATCAAGATCGGTGACGGCGTGTTCGTCGACGACGAACCACACGCCACCGCGTCGTGGACCGTCAGCGACATCCTGCAACGCTCGTCGAACGTGGGCGCGATCGAGATCGCGCATCAAGTCGGGAGGGCGAACCTCGACCGCTACATGCGCGAGTTCGGCTTCGGCGCCAAGACGGCGGTGGACTTCCCGGGCGAGTCGCGGGGGATCCTGCAGGCGCCGACGTCCGTCGACCCCTCGATCATGGGCAGCATGCCGATCGGCTACGGGATCGCTGTGACGACGATGCAGACGCTCCAGGTCTTCGCGACCGTTGCCAACGGGGGGGTCAGCCGTCCCCTCCGGCTCGTGGACGCCACCATCGACGCGGCCGGGCGGCGACACCGCCGATCGACGCTTCCGGGGCGGCGGATCGTCTCCGCGCAGACGGCGGCGACGCTCACGACGATCCTGCAGGGGGTCGTCGCGAACGGCACCGGGAAGCAGGCCGCCGTCCCCGGTTTCGACACCGCCGGGAAGACAGGAACCGCCCGGAAGCCTCCCTACAAGCCGCCGCTGCACTACATGGCGAGCTTCGCGGGCTTCGTGCCCGCGGAGTCGCCCCGGCTCGTCGGGATCGTGGTGCTCGACGACCCCGAGACGGAGATCCACGGGGGTGCGGTCGCCGCTCCGGTGTTCTCCCAGATCATGCAGGACGGGCTCCGGTTGACCGCCGGTAAGGTGTCCGCCCCGGCTCCGTAGAGCGAGAGGAACCCGTGCTGCTGCACGACCTCCTGGATGCGGCCGAGGTGCTCGAGGTCGTCCACGACGCGCCCGTCGCCGTAACCGATGTCATCCACGACCATCGCGCCGCGTCTCCGGGCGCGCTCTTCTGCTGCGTGGTCGGCGAGCACGCCGACGGGCACTGCTTCGCGGCCGACGCCGTCGAGGGCGGGGCGGTCGCGCTCCTCGTGGAGCGCGACGTGGCGCCAGCAGTTCCCCAGGCCCGGGTCCGCTCGGTCCGCGCCGCGCTCGGTCCGGTGGCGGCGCGGTTCCACGGGGACCCGTCACATGCGCTGATGGTGCTCGGCGTCACCGGAACGAACGGCAAGACGACGACGACCTTCCTGCTCGAGCGGATCGCCGCCTCGGCGCGCCGGACTCCGGCCCGGCTCGGGACGCTCGGGACGAGCTTCGGTGGCGTCACGCGGCCGGGATCGTTCACGACCCCGGAGGCGACCGACCTGCAGCGCACCCTGGCCGGGCTCCGAGATGACGGCGCCGACGTCGTGGTCATGGAGGTCAGCTCGCACGCGTTGTCCCAGCAGCGGGTCGACGGCACCCGGTTCGCCGTGGTCGGATTCACCAACCTGACCAGGGAGCATCTCGACCTCCATCGAACGATGGACGAGTACTTCGCGGCCAAGGCGCGCTTGTTCACGCGCGACTTCGCCGACCGCGCCGCAATCAACGTCGACGACCCCTATGGAGTCGCGCTGGTCGAGCTCGCGACCACTGCCGGCCTCGCGGTCACGACGTTCGGCTCGGAGGTCACGGCCGACGTGCGGGCCGACGTCATCGGTCTCGACGCGCAGGGTTCGGTGTTGCGCCTGGGCCTCCCGGGCGATGCGTTCGACGTCCGCGTCCCTCTCCCCGGTCGGTTCAACGTCGAGAACGCGCTGGCGGCGGCGGCGATCGCCACGGCTGGCGGCTTCGACGCCGCGTCGATCGCGGGTGGTCTGTCCGAGCCGGGCGGGGTGCCCGGCCGGTTCGAAGTCGTGGCGACGTCGCCGGTCACCGTGGTCGTGGACTACGCGCACACCCCCGAGGGGATCGCGACCGCGCTGCGGGCCGCCCGCGAGCTCGCCGGCGGCCGGGTGCTCGCGGTCTTCGGCTGCGGCGGCGACCGTGACACCGAGAAGCGGCCCGCGATGGGCGCCGCCGCCGGGCGCGGCGCCGATCTGGTGGTCCTGACCACCGACAACGCGCGCTCCGAGGATCCCGCGGCCATCGCCGCGGCGGCTGAGACCGGGTTGGTGGACGTGGGTGGTCGCTACACGGTGGAGCTCGACCGGAGAGCGGCGATACACGCCGCCCTCGCGGCCGCGAAGCCCGGCGACACCGTGCTCGTGCTCGGGAAGGGCGCGGAGCAGCGGCAGGTCCTGGGTGCGCGCGAGCTCCCGTTCGACGACCGCGTCGTCGCGGCGGAGGAGCTGGAGGCGGTGTGGAGCTGACCCGCGCGTGGGTGGCCGAGGTCACCGGAGGACACCTCGTCGGACCCGAGCTCGCGACCGAGCCGGTCGGGCGCGGGGTCGCATTCGACACACGCCGCCTGCGTCCCGATCAGGTGTTCATCGCGCTCCACGACGTGCGCGATGGCCACGAGTTCGTCGCGGATGCGTTCGCGCACGGAGCCGCGTTCGTGATCGTGGATCACGGCACCCCACCCGGACCGGCGGTCATGGTGACCGACACACGTGTCGCTCTGATCGAGCTGGCCCGGGCCGCGCGCATGCGCCTCACCGGGCGCGTGGTCGCGATCACCGGGTCGGTGGGCAAGACCTCCACCAAGGACCTGACCGCCGCTGCGCTCGGAGCTGGACTGCGGACGCACGCTGCGCCGGAGTCGTTCAACAACGAGATCGGGGTGCCGGTGACCGTGCTCGGTGCGTCCGAGGACGTCGACGCCCTGGTCGTGGAGATGGGAGCCCGCTTCGCCGGGAACATCGCCGAGCTCTGCGCCCTCGCCGGCCCCGAGATCGGGATCATCACCAACATCGGGATCACCCACGCCGAGCACCTCGGCGGGCCGGACGGAGTGGCACGCGCGCGAAGGGTGAGCTGCTCGACGCCCTCCCGGCGCACGGCCTCGCGGTCATCGCTGCGGGCTGCGAGCGCTCGGCGGCGCAACGTCACCGCAGCGTGGCGCCGGTCCTCGCGGTCGGGCGAGACCCCGACGCGGACGTGCGG
Source organism: uncultured Acidimicrobiia bacterium (assembly GCA_963752335.1). GTDB lineage: Bacteria > Actinomycetota > Acidimicrobiia > IMCC26256 > JAENVU01 > JAENVU01. The sequence continues at coordinate 720,430 of CAVVXW010000004.1, forward strand.
GTCTCGGACATCCGGATCGACGACGCGCTCCACGCGCGGTTCCACATCGACACCCCGTGGGGTGCGGGTGAGCTCGCGCTCGGCGTGCGGGGCGAGCACCAGGTGGTCAACGGGGCGCAGGCCGCCACGGTCGCGCTCCATCTCGGCGTGCCGTTCGCGGGGGTGGCCGAGGCGCTGGCGTCCGCGCGTGGGTCCTACTGGCGGATGGAGTTGATCGACACGGGTTGGGGCCTGCGCGTGCTGAACGACGCCTACAACGCCTCACCTGTCGCCACGGTCGCGGCACTGGACGTGCTCGCCGCGCTCGAGGTGCCCGGCCGCCGTGTGGCGGTGCTGGGGGACATGCGGGAGCTGGGTGCGCTGAGTGGCCCCGAGCACGCCCGGGTGGGAGCGGCCGCGGCCGCGTCCGGTGTGGAGCTGGTCATCGCGGTGGGCTCGGAGACGGGGCCGCTGGCGGACGCCGCCCGCGCGGCCGGTTGTTCCGTCGCGGTGGTGGCCGACGCGGCCTCCGGCGCCGCCTGCGCCTTGGAGCTCGTCCGCAGCGGCGACGCGGTGCTCGTCAAGGGCAGTCGCGCGTTGGGACTCGAGGTCGTGGTCGAGGCGCTCGTCGCCGCCGGGGAGCACGCGTGATCGCCGTCCTCATCGCCGTCGCCGGCGCGTTCGCGTTCGCGGTCATCGGAACGCCCTTTGTCGTGCGGTACCTGCGCCGCCACCACATCGGCGCCCAGATCCGCGACGACGGCCCGGTGGCACACCCGCACGGTGCCAAGGCCGGCACTCCGACGATGGGCGGCGTCGCGATCGTCGGGGCCGCGTTCCTCGGGTACCTCGTCGCCCACATCAACTCGGAGGCGATCAAGTTCGCGGACACCGCCATCGCGTTGTGGGTGCTGATCCTCGGGCTGTTCGTCGTCGGCTTCGTCGACGACTACCTGGGTGTCCGCAAGGCGCGCAACCTCGGCCTGCGGAAGCGGGGCAAGACACTCGGCATCATCGTCGTCGCCGGGGGCTTCGCGGCGATGAGCACGCAGTTCGTCCACGTCGACACGCACCTGTCCTTCACGCGTCCCCTCGGGCTGGATCTCGGCGTCGTCGGCTGGATCCTCTGGTGCATCGCGGTCGTCTACGCCACCACCAATGCGGTGAACATCACGGACGGCCTCGACGGTCTGGCCGCCGGCTCCGGCGCGCTGGTCTTCGCCGCGTTCGTCGTGATCTCCTTCACCCAGTTCCGCCACCCGCTCGTGTACGACCTGCGGGACACGACCGAGAGCGCGCTGCGGGCGGGGTCCATCGACGTGACCGTCGTCGCCGCCGCGATGATGGGCGCCTGCATCGGTTTCCTCTGGTGGAACGCACCGCCCGCCAAGCTGTTCATGGGCGACACCGGCGCGCTCGCGCTGGGCGGTGCGATGGCCGGGATGGGACTCCTCACCAACACGCACCTGCTCCTCCCGATCATCGGCGGGTTGTACGTGCTGGAGACGCTCAGCGTGATCGCGCAGGTGATCTCGTTCCGCGGCTTCGGCCGGCGCGTCCTCAGGATGTCGCCGATCCATCACCACTTCGAGCTGCTCGGGTGGCCGGAGTCGACGATCATCGTCCGCTTCTGGATCCTCGCCGGTCTGGCCATGGCGCTCGGTCTCGGGCTCTTCTACGCCGACTTCCTGCGCATCCCGGGGGTCATCGAATAGTGCGCGTCGTGGTCGTCGGACTGCGGGCGACCGGCGCGGTCGTGGCGCGCTGGCTCGGCGCCCGGGGGGACGACGTCGTCATCGTGGAGGAGACGCCGGGTCAGCCCGAGTACTCGGCACGTCGCGCCGCGGCCGAACGGGCCGGCCAGCGGGTGCTCGAGGGCGCCGTCGACTGGACCGACCTGCTCGTCGGCGCCGATCTGCTCGTCCCGAGCCCCGGAGTGCGCCCGGAGCATCCCGCCATGGTCGCCGCCCGGGCGCTCGGGGTGCCGGTGCGCGGCGATCTCGACCTGGCGGTCGAGGCCGCGACGATGCCGGTCGCCGTGGTGAGCGGGACGAACGGCAAGTCGACGGTCACGACGCTCGTGAGCGCGATGCTCGAACACGCGGGACGGCGTGCCCCTGCGATCGGCAACATCGGACGCGTGGCCCTGGACGCGCTCGACGACGGCGCCGACGTCCTCGTGGTGGAGGCTTCGTCGTTCCAGCTCCACACCGTCGGCGACACCTTCGCACCGGACGTCGCCGTGCTGCTCAACCTCGCCGAGGATCATCTCGACTGGCACGGGTCCTTCGACGCCTATGCCGGCGCCAAGGCGAACATGTTCCGTCACCAACATCCCGACGCGGTCCTGGTGACGAACCTCGACGACCCGAGGGTGGTCGCGTTGACCGAGGATGCACCCGCCCGTCGGGTCGGGTTCGCCGAACGGGCGGCGCCGGGGCGGTTCGGCTGGGACGAAGCGTCGCTGCTCGGTCCCGACGGCCTCCCGCTGCTCGTGGCGCCCGCCGTGGTCGCACCCCACGAGCGTGCGAATCTCGCGGCCGCGGCCGCCGCGGCGACCGCGCTGGGAGCGCCGCCCGCGGCGATTGCCGCGGCGCAGCGGGAGTTCGTGAGGCTCCACCACCGGACGGAGCCCGTCGGCAAGGCTGGAGACGTGCTCTACGTCGACGATTCGAAGGCGACGAACCCACACGCGGCCGCCGCCGCGGTGCGTGGGTACCCGCATGTCGTGCTGCTGGCCGGGGGTGACAGCAAGGGCGTCGACCTCGGCGCGCTGCGCGAGGTCGCGGCGCGGCTCCGAGGCGTGGTGGCCATCGGCGACACACCCGAGGAGGTCGAGCGCGCGCTCGGATCCCTCGTGACGGTACGGCGTGCCGCCACGATGCGTGATGCGGTGAGCGCCGCCGCCGGCATGGCCCGGCCCGGTGACACGGTCCTGCTCTCGCCGGCGTGTGCATCGTTCGACTGGTACGACTCGTACGCCTCGCGGGGCGACGACTTCCGGCGCGAGGTCACTGCGCTGCTCGAGGGCGCGGCGCCGACGGAGGTCGCGCCGTGAGCGTCGCGGTTCCCCCGGTCGTCCGCCGACCGTTCGGGCGCGCCCGCGCGTGGTGGTCCAGCACACAGTCCGTCCGGACCCCGAACTCGGTGCTGCTGGTCCTCGCGGTGGTCGTGCTCAGCATCGTCGGTCTGGTGATGGTGCTCTCGGCCTCGACGGTGCGGTCCATCGACGACACCGGCTCACCATGGTGGTTCTTCCGCCGGCAGGCGATCGGTACCGCCGTCGGCGTCGTCGGCTTCGTGATCGCATCGCGGGTCGACTACCGAGCGTGGCGCCGCCACATCCCCCTGCTGCTCGGCAGCGCCGCGGCGCTGCTCGTGCTCGTGCTCGTGCCCGGGGTGGGCATCAAGGTGGACGGGGCGCGGCGCTGGCTCGGCTTCGGAGCGTTCCGCATCCAACCGTCCGAGCTCGCCAAGCTCGGCCTCCTCGTGTTCACCGCGGACCTGCTCGCGCGGCGTGAGCTCGAGGTCGGCGACTGGCGGCGGACACTGCGTCCGGTGATGCTCGTCCTCGCGATCACGGCCCTCCTCATGCTGGGAGAGCCCGACCTCGCGTCGCTGATGGTGATCGTCGTCATGGTGTTCGCGATGCTCGTCACCGGCGGTGTCCGGGCGCGTCACCTCGCGGCGCTCACCGGTGTCGGGATCGGACTGGTGACGATGATGTCGCTGGCCGTGCCGTGGCGCCGGGCCCGCATGTTCTCCTTCGTCGACCCGCTGCAGCAGGCCGGCAGCTCCGGCTACCAGGTGACGCAGTCGCTCATCGCGCTCCACAGCGGCGGCTGGACGGGGGTCGGGCTCGGCGAGGGTCGAGCGAAGTGGCGCTTTCTCCCGGCCGCGCACACCGATTTCATCTTCGCGGTCATCGGCGAGGAGCTCGGGTTCCTCGGCGCGCTGCTGGTGCTGGGACTCTTCGTCGTGATCGCGGTCATCGGTGTGCGCACCGCGGCCAAGGCGCCGGACCGCTTCGGCGCGTTGCTCGCGGCAGGCGCGACCGCGTGGATCATCGGCCAGGCGGTGTTGAACCTCGGTGGGGTGGTCGGCGTCCTGCCCGTGACCGGCGTGCCACTGCCGTTCGTGTCCTTCGGCGGGACCGCGCTCGTCTGGACGATGGTGGGCGCCGGCGTGCTCGTGAACGTCGCCCGCCAGGGACGGGCGTGACGGGAGCCGAGGTCCATGCGGTCGTGACCGGCGGCGGGACCGGCGGTCACGTCTATCCCGCGCTCGCGATCGCCGAGGCGCTCGTCGCCCAGGGCCATCCGCGTGAGTCGATCCATTTCGTCGGGCGCGCGCCGGGGTCTCGAGGCGACTGCGGTGCCCGCGGCGGGCTACGGGATCGAGCTCCTCACCCTCGACGGCATCCAGCGCTCGCGGTCACCGCGTGCACTGCTCCGCTCGGCGCGTGCCGTCGGGTTGTTCGTGGTCGCGGTCGGCACGTGCGTGCGTCGGCTCCGGCGGCTGCGACCACGGGTGGTCGTCGGCGTCGGCGGCTACGCGTCGGCGCCGTGCGTCATCGCGGCGAGGCTCACGCGCATCCCCACGGTCGTGCACGAGCAGAACGCAGTCCCCGGCCTGGTCAATCGACTCGCGGTGCGTTGTGGAGCCCGACCGGCGGTGTCCTTCGCGGGATCGCCGTGGCCCGATGCCGTCGTCACCGGCAACCCGGTGCGCGCCGAGATCGCGGCCGCCCGGCACGCGCCCGTCGCACCGTGGCAGCTCGCGGTCGTCGGGGGCTCGCTCGGTGCCGCACGCCTCAACGAGGTGGCACTGAGTCTCTACGACCGCTGGCGGGACCGCGACGACGTGTCGATCCGGCACGTCTGCGGACCGCGGCACCTCTCCTCCAGTCGGGAGCGACTGGAGGTGCTGCGGCGGGACGCCGATCGGCTGCGGTACGACCTGATCGACTTCGAGCCCGACATGGCGTCGCTCTACGCGTCGAGCGCCCTGCTGCTCTGCCGGGCCGGCGCGACGACCGTCGCCGAGGCGACCGCCGTCGGGGTGGGAGCGCTCTACGTCCCGTGGTCCGGCGCCGCGGAGGGCCAACAGGAGGCGAATGCCCGGGCGATGGTGGTCGCAGGTGCGGGTGAGATGGTCCTCGACGTCGAGTGCACGCCCGAGACCGTCGGCACCCGACTCGACGCGCTGTTCGACGACCCGGGACGGTGCGCGGCCATGGCGGACGCGGCGCGTGCGGTCGGGCGTCCGGACGCGGCGGTGCGGATGGTCGAGCTGGTCGAGGAGGCAGCGCGTGCCCGCTGACCCCGCCTTCGACCTCTCCGTGTCCCGCCGGATCCACGTGATCGGCGTCGGCGGCGCGGGCATGAGCGCCTACGCCGCGATCCTCGCCGAGCTCGGTCACCGCGTGACGGGCTCGGACATCCGCGAACACCCCCGCCTCGAGCGGCTCCGGCTTCTCGGCGTCGAGTGCTTCGTCGGCCAGCGGGCGGAGAACCTGCCCGAAGAGCTCGACGCGGTCGTGATCAGCTCCGCGGTCCCGGCCGGCAACGTCGAGGTGCGCGGCGCGCTCGACCGGGGGATCACCGTGCTGACCCGCGCCCAGATGCTGGCGGCGATCGTTGGGACCCGACGCGGGCTCGGCGTCGCCGGGACCCACGGAAAGACGACGACGTCGTCGATGATCGCGCTCATCCTTCGTGCGGCCGGGCTCGCGCCGAGCTTCCTCATCGGCAGCGAGATGCACGAGGTGGGGACGAACGGTGCTCTGGGAGTCGGGGAGTGGCTCGTCGTGGAGGCCGACGAGAGCGATGGCACGTTCCTCGACCTGCCCCTCGAGGCCGCAGTCGTCACCAACGTCGACAACGACCACCTCTGGTTCTGGGGCGACGCGCCGGCACTCCGCGAGGCCTTCACGCGGTTCGTCGGGCAGATCCAGCGGCTCCCGGTGCTGTGCAGTGACGATCCGCTGCTCGACGCCCTCGCCGGCGAGCACCCGGACGCGGTCACCTACGGTCTGGGGCCGGGCGCCCGCTACCGGGCGGTGGAGTACTCGGGGGGCCCCGGCGGGTCGCGGTTCGTGCTGGAGGTCGATGGAGCGTCGCGGGGCGAGGTGCGCCTCCCCGTGATCGGTCGCCACCACGTGCAGAACGCGACCGGAGCCGCGGCCATGACGATGGAGCTCGGCGTCGACTTCGAAGTGGTGCGGCGGGCGCTGGGCCGGTTCGGTGGCGTTGCCCGCCGGTTCCAGCACAAGGGCGAGATCGACGGTGTCGCGATCGTCGACGACTACGCGTTGCTCCCGTCCGAGGTCCACGCAACGATCCTCGCGGCGCGCGAGGCGGGGTACCGGCGAATCGTCGCGGTGTTCCAGCCCTTCCGCTACGTGCGCACGGCGGGGATGTGGCCGGAGTTCAAGGACGCGTTCGTGGGGGCGGACCAGGTGATCCTGACCGACGTCTGTGGCTTCCACGAGCCTCCGATCCCGGGCGTCACCGGCGACCTGCTCGTCCGGGCCGTGCTCGACGCGCACCCCGACACGAAGGTGGCCTACTTCCCCCACCGCGCCCGGCTCGCCGAGCTCGTCCCGCGCTTCGCGCAGCGCGGAGACGTGATCCTGACCCTCGGCGGCGGCGACATCACGGCCCTCGCGGACGAGCTGGTCGCCCGGCACGGGGGCGCGTGAGGATGGCGACGGACCTGGTGAGGATCGCTCGCGACCTCGAGCGCGTGCTGCCCGGGCGCGTCGTCACGGATGCACCGCTCGGCGCGCTCACCACGTGGCGGGTCGGCGGTACCGCTGCGGTGCTCGTCCGCGCCGACGCTCCCGCGGATGTCGCGACGGTCGGGCTCCACCTGCCGCGCGGCGTTGCCCGCCTCGTGCTCGGGCGCGGCTCGAACCTGCTCGTGGCCGACGCGGGGTTTCCGGGCGTTGTGGTGAGCCTCGGGCCCGCGTTCGAGGCGGTGGACATCGGCGAGCGCGAGGTCACGGCCGGCGGCGCGACCGCGTTGCCGGTGCTCGCGCGGCAATGCGCCGCGGCGGGTCGCGCGGGTCTGGGCTTCTACGTCGGCATCCCCGGGTCGATGGGTGGGGCAGTGCGGATGAACGCGGGCGGCCACGGTCGCACCACGGCCGAGGTGCTGCTCGACGCGACGGTCGTCGACCTCGCCGACGGGTCGTCGCATGTCCGCGCCGGGTCGGCGCTGGCGTTCGGGGACCGCTCGTCCGCGCTGACCGCGGACGACGTCGTCGTCGCGGCGCGCCTGGTGGTGGCGCCGGGTGACCCGGAGGTGCTCCGCGGCGGAGCTCTCCGAGGTGGTGCGCTGGCGAACCGAGCACCAGCCGGGCGGCGCCAACGCCGGGTCGGTGTTCAAGAACCCGCCCGGCGACGCAGCGGGGCGGCTGATCGACGCGGACTGTGGCCTGCGCGGTCTTCGGGTGGGTGGGGCGGTGGTCTCGGAGAAGCACGCCAACTTCATCCAGGCCGAGCCGGGTGCCACCGCGGCCGACGTCCACCACCTGATCGCGCTGGTGCGCGACCGTGTAGAGGAGCGAACCGGTGTCCGACTGGTGCCAGAGGTGCACCAGGTCGGTTTCGACGACCCCACGAGCGAGCCCGCATGAGCACGACCGAGCTGCCGCCGACCGGCGTCGACGACGAAGCCACCGAGGTGTTCGACGACGACGTGCACGTCCACCGCGACGACGCGCTCGTGCTCGACCTCGAGCGGCCCGACGGCCAGGGCGCCGACGCACGCGGCACCGTGGACCCGAGGATGCGCGATCGCTGGATCACCCAGCGTCGCGTCGAAGGCCGGCGGCGACTCCGGGTGCTGATGGCCGCGGTCGCCGTCGGGTCCGTCCTCGCGCTCGCGTACGTGATCGCACGTTCGCCGCTCCTGGGAGCCGACCAGGTCGAGATCCGGGGAACCGTCAAGACGTCGGCGCGTGCGGTGCGGGCCGCCGCGGGGATCTCCGACGGTGCGCCGCTGCTCTTCCTCGACACGGGGGCAGTGGCTCGTCGCGTCGAGCGACTGCCCTACGTCGCCCGCGCCGACGTCACCACCGACCTGCCGCACACGGTCACGATCCGTGTCGTCGAACGCACCCCGGTGGCCTGGGTGCGCGGCGACGGCGGCGTGGTCCTGCTCGACGGATCGGGGCGGGTGCTGGAGCGGCTGGCGAGTCCGCCGGCAGGGCTCACCCAGGTCACCGGCACCTCGCGACCGGGCCCGCCGGGCACGAAGGTCGCCGACCCGGCCGCGTTCATCGGACTGCGCGATTTCCCTCCTGCGCTGGCACTGCTCGCCGAGCGGGTACGCGTCCGGGGCGGCGAGGCCGTGGTGATCGCTCGCGGCGCCGATCCGCTGGTCCGCGAGATCCGACTCGGACCGCTCGTCGACGTGCGCGCCAAGGCCGCGGCGGCGCTCGCGGTGCTGGCCGACCTCGATGGGCGGGGCGAGCACGCCCGCTACGTCGACGTGCGCGTCCCCTCGGCGCCGGCCACGGCATGAGCGTTCCGGTCGTGCGACGCGGATCGTGCCGATGATTGTTGCTCCGGTGACCGGTGGAGTAGGGTCTCGACCCAAACCGGAGGTTGACATAACTCTTCACCTCCACTGGAGGTCAAGAGTTCCGGCGCCGGGACCGGGCCAACCGTAGGGAGAATCACCACGATGTTGGGTGCACCGCAGAACTATCTCGCCGTGATCAAGGTCGTCGGTGTGGGAGGCGGCGGAGGGAACGCCGTCAACCGGATGATCGACGCGGGCCTGAAGGGTGTCGAGTTCATCGCGGTCAACACGGACGCGCAGGCGTTGCTCATGAGCGACGCGGACGTGAAGCTGGACCTCGGGCGCGAGCTGACGCGGGGACTCGGCGCGGGGTCCGATCCCGAGGTCGGTCGCCAGGCAGCCGAGGACCACCAGGGCGAGATCGAGGAGGTGCTCCGCGGCGCGGACATGGTGTTCATCACCGCCGGCAAGGGTGGCGGCACCGGCACCGGCGGCGCTCCGATCATCGCCGAGGTGGCCAAGTCGATCGGAGCGCTGACCATCGGCGTCGTCACCCGACCCTTCACCTTCGAGGGCCGTCGCCGCTCGGTGCAGGCCGAGCAGGGCATCCAGACCCTCAAGGAGAAGGTCGACACCCTCATCATCATCCCGAACGACCGTCTGCTCCAGGTCAGCGACGACAAGACCTCGATGCTGAACGCGTTCAAGATGGCCGACGAGGTCCTGCTCCAGGGCGTGCAGGGCATCACCGACCTCATCACGACCCCGGGGCTCATCAACACCGACTTCGCCGACGTGAAGATGATCATGACCAACGCCGGCTCCGCCCTCATGGGCATCGGCTACGCATCCGGCGACGGTCGGGCGGTCGCCGCGGCGCGCTCCGCGATCTCGAGCCCGCTCCTCGAGGCGAGCATCGAAGGCGCCCGAGGCATCCTGCTCAACATCTCGGGACCGTCGGACCTCGGGTTGTTCGAGGTGAACGAGGCGGCCGAGATCATCAGCGAGGCTGCCCACCCCGATGCGAACATCATCTTCGGCGCGGTCATCGACGACGCGCTCGGTGACGAGGTGCGCATCACGGTCATCGCCGCGGGCTTCGACCGGTTCGAAGGTGAGCGGCGTGACGCCGGCCTCGGACTGCGCGACGAGGAGTCCGAGACCGACCGTGCCGCCGACCTCGGACTCGGTGACGACGAGTTCGACGTTCCCGACTTCCTCCGCTGAGCCGGCGCGGTGATCCACCGCGAGCTCGGCGGCGCGGCGGCGTACTTCACCGACCGCCACGGCGGCGTGTCCACGGGTCCCTTCGCATCCTGCAACCTGGCGGTTCACGTCGGTGACGACGCCGGCGCGGTCGCGGCGAACCGCGCCGCGGTCATCGGCGCGATCGGAGCGTCCGACCGCACGTGGGTCCAGCCGCACCACGTGCACGGCACCACTGTCGTGGCCCTGACCAATGCCGGCTCGGCACGCGCGGTGGGCACCGACCGCGACGCGGACGGCACGGCGACGGCGCGCTCCGACACGCTCCTCGTCGCGATCGGTGCCGACTGCGCGCCGGTCGCGATCGCCAACGACACCGCCTGGGCCGCGGTGCATGCGGGGTGGCGGGGCGCCGTCGAGGGCGTTGTGCAGGCGGGGGTGGCCGCGGTCCGCGCCCTCGGGCGCGGACCGGTGCGGGTGGTCGTGGGTCCCTGCATCTGTGCTGCGCACTACGAGTTCGGCGCGGAGGAGCTGGACGCGCTCGCGGACCAACTCGGACCCTCCGTCCGCGCACGGACCGAGGCCGGCGCGCCCGCGTTCGATCTCCGCGCCGCGATCCGGCTGGCATGCGAGCAGGAGTCCGTCGACCAGGTCGAGATGCTCGACGTGTGCACGTTCGTCTCGCCTGACCACTACTCCTACCGGCGCGACGGCCGGACCGGACGCCACGGCGTGGTGGTGACGGCGCGGTGAGCATCGCGGAACGCGTCGCCGAGGTCGTCGAACGCATCGCCGTGGCCACCGCCCGGAGCGGGCGGCCGGCGGGCGCGGTGCAGCTCGTCGCCGCGACGAAGACCCGGCCGGTGGAGGCACTGCGGGAGCTTCTGGCCGCCGGGGTCGTCGACCTGGGCGAGAACCGCGCCCAGGAGCTGGTCGCGAAGGCGCCGACGCTGGCCGGGCTCGGGCCCGTGTGGCACTTCATCGGCCGACTGCAGCGCAACAAGATCAACCAGCTCGCACCCTGGGTCCGGCTGTGGCAGACCGTCGACCGGTCGGATCTCGCCGACGCGCTCGCCGCGCGCGTGCCGGGGCGCGGGTGCTCGTCGAGGTGAACGTCGCGGGGGAGGCGCAGAAGGGCGGCTGTTCCGTCGGTGAGACCCACCGGCTGGTGGACCAGGCGCGAAGCCGGGGACTCGACGTCGCCGGGCTCATGACCGTGGCTCCGGCGGCCGGAGATCCCCGGCCGGTCTTCGCCGAGCTCGCCGCCCTCGCAGCCGGGTTGGGGCTGGTCGAGCTGTCCATGGGAATGACGGGCGACTTCGAGGCCGCGATCGAGGAGGGCGCCACGATCGTGCGGATCGGGACGGCCCTGTTCGGTCCCCGACCGACATTCCACTGATTTCGGCCCGGGGGGCGGTAACCTGCACTTCCTTCCGGAGGGAGATGGCGATGCCGGGTGTATGGCAGAAGACGATGGTGTACCTCGGTCTGAAAGACGACGACGAGGGCTACGAGTTCGACTACGACGACGAGCTGGATCTCGCCGACGCCGAGTACGCCGAAGCGGTCGCGACCCCCATCGAGCGGCCGCAGCGTCCGACGCGACGCGAGCCCGCGGCGCCGGCGGTGCGAGTCCAGCCCCGGGTCCGGGCGGTCCCCGTGGAGGAGGCCGAGGAGGTCCCCACACCGACCCCGACGATCCGGACGATGCCCGCGAGCTCGGCCCGGGTGCATGTCGTCGAGCCCCACGGGTTCAACGATGCCCAGGAGGTGGGGGACCGTCTCAAGGCCGATCAGCCCGTGATCATCAACATCCAGGGCGTGGGTCGGGATCTCCAGCGACGCCTGATCGACTTCTCGAGCGGTCTCACCTACGCGATCGGCGGCACGATGGCCCGGGTGGCGGACCAGGTGTTCCTCCTCACGCCGAGCAACGTGGAGGTCTCGCAGGAGGAGAAGGAGCGCCTCCAGGCCCGCGGCCTCTTCGGCTGAACCGTGCACGAGGTCGTCTGTGCGTTCCTCATCACGTACATCCTGGTGCTGTTCGTACGGATGTTTCTCTCGTGGCTCCCGCCCAGCTCGGGCGCGATGCGTACCGTGAGTCGCGTCGTGTTCGACATCACCGAGCCCGTGCTGGCACCGGTGCGGCGCGTGATCCCGCCCCTCGGCATGTTCGATCTCTCGTTCACGGTCGTCGTCTTCGTCCTGCTCATCGTGCAGCAATCCGTGTGCCGGTGATGTCCGGATTGTTCAAGGTCGATTCTCCCGGCCTGACATCGCTACGATTCTCGTCATGGATGTAACGCCCCGGGAACTACGCGACCTCGACATCCGCGAGAAATTCCGCGGCTACGACCCCAACGACGTCGACGACCTGCTCGAGCGGGCCGCCCGTTCCATCGAGAAGCTCGAGTCACAGGTGCGGGACCTCCAGCAGCGCGCGGACAGCGGCGCGGTGGACACCGCGAAGTCCCGTGAGAACGAGGAGACGATCCAGCGCACGCTGATCCTCGCCCAGCGCGCTGCCGACGAGGCGGTCGCCGAGGCGCAGGCCAAGGCCCGCCAGATCCTCGGCGACGCGGAGTCGAAGGCGTCGACGATGGTCAGCGAGGCCGAGACCAACGCCCGCCGCCAGGCCGAGACCGAGCGGCGCCGCCTCGAGGGCGAGGTGCTCGAGCTCGGCTCGCGGCGCGACGCGCTGGTCGCCGACGTCGACGCCCTCGAGCAGTTCGAGTCCGACTCTCGGGCGCGGCTCCGACGGTCTCTCGAGTCGGACCTCGAGATGCTCTCGAGCAAGGGATCGGTCGCGCCTTCGCCCCGCCCGACGATCCACAACGTCGAGATGCCTGTCGCCGCGGCCAGCACCGAGACCATCACGACCGCACCGCCGGCGCCCGCGCCTCCGGCACCGTCTCCGGCGCCGACCCCCGCGCCGCCCGCGCCCACCGCGTCGGTACCGCCGACTCCCGCTCCCTCGGTGCCGCCGCCCGCGTTCGGCGTCGCGGCCGCCGCACCCGCGCCAGCACCGGAGGCGGTCGAGCCGCCCGTCGCGGCCGCGCCGGCACCGGAACCGGCACCGGCAGCGGAGGTCCCGTGGGAGGAGAAGCAGGCCACTCCGACGTCACGCCCGCCGCTCTTCGATGCCGAGCCCGAGCCCGAGCATCTCGACGACGACGCGTTCTTCGCCAGTCTGCGCGAGGCCGTCACCGACGAGACGCCGCTGGGACCACGCGAAGACTCCGGGGGCTCGGGGCTGTTCGACCAGGACGATCAGCGCGGCGGGCTCTTCCGCCGCCGAGGGCGCTGAGCTCCACACTCGGAGACGCCCGGGCGGGGTGTGGCGGCGAGTCGACCAGCGGTCCGGGACTCCTGCGGGTCGCGTCCGGATCGCAGCGCCTCCGACATCCTGAGGCGCCCGGGCGGGGTGTGGCGGCGAGTCGACCAGCGGTCCGGGACTCCCGCGGTCCGCGCCGGATCGCAGCGCCTCCGACATCCTGAGGCGCCCGGGCGGGGTGTGGCGGCGAGTCGACCAGCGGTCCGGGACTCCCGCGGTCCGCGCCGGATCGCAGCGCCTCCGACATCCTGAGGCGCCCGGGCGGGGTGTGGCGGCGAGTCGACCAGCGGTCCGGGACTCCCGCGGTCCGCGCCGGATCGCAGCGCCTCCGACATCCTGAGGCGCCCGGGCGGGGTGTGGCGGCGAGTCGACCAGCGGTCCGGGACTCCCGCGGTCCGCGCCGGATCGCAGCGCCTCAGCTGGCCGGGGTGAGGCGCACGCCGAGCGGCTGACCGTCGATCGAGATGGCGATCGGGGCGGCATCGCCGTTGGTGACGAGGCGCAACTCCGTGGCGAGGACCTCGCCGGCGATCCAGTCCCGGTGCCCGGTGATCGCCGCCTCGAGGTCGCCGGCCGCCGCGAGCAGCACCACCACCCGGTCCGCGATCTGAAACCCCTGGGACTTGCGCTGGTCGTTGAGCGCCCGCACGACCTCACGAGCCAACCCTTCGCGCCGGAGCGCGTCGTCGAGGGTCGTGTCCAGCGCGACGGCGAGCGGTCCGGCCTGGGCCAGGGCGAGCTCCTCGTGGGACGACGCCTTGATCTGGAGGTCGTCCTCGGCGAGGGTGACGTTCGTCCCGTCGACGTCGAGGGTAAAGGTGCCCTCGCGCTCGAGGGCGGTGCGCACCGCACCACCGTCGACATCGGCGAGCAGCTCCTTCACCCGTGGGAGGAGCCGGCCGACCTTCGGTCCGAGGTTGGCGAAGTTCGGGAGCACCGTGTAGTCGAGGAGCCCTTCGAGCGACGTCACCGTCTCGAGGGTCTTGACGTTGAGCGCGTCGGCGATCTCGGCGGCGATCTCGGCGTCGAGACTCGTCCCGGTCGGCACGAGCGCGATCGCGCGGGCAAGTGGCTGACGCACCTTGAGCTTGGACTCGGTGCGTGCGCTCAAGCCGAGTGACACCAACTCACGCGCGAGCTCCATGTGCGCCTCGAGATCCGTGTCGATCGCGCTCTCGGCCGCGGCGGGCCAATCTGCGAGGTGCACGGAGTCGGTGGTGCGGGCGAGGTTGTGGTGGAGCGCGTCGGCGGTGAACGGGCAGAACGGCGCGAGGAGTCGCGCGATCGTGGCCAGGCACTCGTGCAGCACGGCATGCGCGCGCGAGTCGGACGCCTGCCAGAACCGACGTCGGCTCCGACGCACGTACCAGTTGGAGAGATCGTCCACGAGCCGGTCGAGTGCCTGCGTCGCGCGGAGTGCATCGAAGCTCTCGAGAGCTTCGGTCATCTCCCGAACCGTCGCGTGCAGCCGCGACCGGATCCACCGGTCCATCACGTGCGCGTCGTCGCGCCCGCTCCTGGCTGCGCCCTGCTCCCACCCGTCGAGGTTGGCGTAGGTGACGAAGAAGGCGTACGTGTTCCACAGGGTCACGAAGAACCGGTTCGTGGTCTCGTCGATGTTCTCGACATTGACGCGCTTCGGGGTCCAGGGGGAGCTGGCAAACGCGAAGTTCCAGCGCAGCGCGTCCGCGCCGCGAGTGTTCAGCAACGTCCACGGGTCGATGACGTTGCCGCGACTCTTGGACATCTTCTGACCGTCCTGGTCCAGCAGCAGCGACAGGCAGACGACGTCCCGGTAGGGAGAAGTGCCGAACACCAGCGTGTTCACCGCGAGGAGCGAGTAGAACCAGCCGCGGGTCTGATCGATCGCCTCGCAGATGAAGTCGGCGGGAAAGCGCCGTTCGAAGACGTCCTCGTGCTCGAAGGGATAGTGCCACTGCGCGGCAGGCATCGACCCCGAATCGAACCATGCGTCGAGCACGGGCTCCACGCGTCGGGCGCGCCCGCCGCACGCGTCACACACGATGGTCACGTCGTCGACGAACGGGCGATGCAGGTCGAGCGCGCTCGAGGTCCTCCCCGGCGCGCTCGCCGAGCTCGGCGACCGATCCGACGCAGGTGTCGTGCTCGCACTCGTCGCAGCGCCACACCGGGATCGGTGTTCCCCAGAAGCGGTCGCGCGACAGCGCCCAGTCCACGTTGTTGGCGAGCCAGTCGCCGAAGCGGCCGTGTCGGATGTGCTCAGGGTGCCAGCCGATGGTCTCGTTCTCGCGCAGGAGGGAGTCCTTGTGCTCCGACGTGCGGGCGAACCACGTCGGCTTGGCCCAGTAGATGAGGGGCGTCCCACACCGCCAGCAATGCGGGTAGGAGTGCTCGTACCCGGCCACGAGCACGAGCCGGTCCCGCCGGCGTAGCTCCTCGATGAGATCCGGGTCGGCGTCCTTGACGAACCGGCCGGTGAGCCCCGGCACGTCGGGTCCGAAGCGCGCCTCGGCGTCGACCGGGTTCAGCGCGGGGAGCCCCTCGGCCTCACCGACCTCGCGGTCGATCTCACCGAACGCGGGCGCGAGGTGCACGATGCCCGACCCGTCGTCGACGGTCACGAAGTCGGCCGCGACGACCCGCCAGCCGTCGCCGGCCGCCGGCAACCAGTCGAACGGTCTCTCGTAGTGCAGTCCGACCAGGCTGGCACCGTCGATCGTGCCGACGACCTCGACGTCGCCGAGCACGGCCTCGACCCGGTCGGCGGCGAGCACGAGGTCGCGGCCGTCGCCGACCCGAACCCGGACGTAGGAGATGTCAGGGCCGATCGCAGCCCCGGTGTTGCTGACCAGCGTCCACGGTGTCGTCGTCCACACCAGCAGATCGAAGTCGGCGTCGACGACGGGGAATCGAACGTAGACCGAGTCCTCGATCACGTCCCGGTATGCGCCGGGTTGCCCGAGCTCGTGGCTGGACAGGGCCGTCCCGCAACGGCCGCAGTACGGGACGACCTTGGAGCCCTCGTAGATCAGGTCGCCGTCCCAGAGCCGGCGGAAGAGCCACCAGACGCTCTCGATGAACTCGTTGCTCATCGTCTCGTAGGCGTCGGAGAGGTCGAGCCACATCCCGATCCGGCTGGTCAGGGCCGACCAGTCCTCGACGTAGCGCTGGACCGATTCACGGCAGCGGCGGTTGAACTCCTCGATCCCGAACTCCTCGATCTCGGGCTTGCCGGCGAACCCGAGCTCCTTCTCCACCTCGACCTCGACCGGGAGGCCGTGGCAGTCCCAGCCGGCCTTGCGTGCCACGTAACGCCCTCGCATGGTGTGGAAGCGGGGGTAGATGTCCTTGAACAGCCGGGCCCAGACGTGATGGATGCCCGGGCGGCCGTTGGCCGTCGGCGGGCCCTCGTAGAACACCCACTCGGGGGCGCCCTCGCGGCGGCGGAGCGACTCGGCGAAGACGTCGTCGACGCGCCACTGCTCGAGAACCCGCGCCTCGAGCGCGACCAGGTCCAGGCGTGGGTCGACGGCGTCGAAGGGCACGGCCCGAGCCTATTCGGCTCCTCCGGCGCGTCCGGGGCTGCACTAACATGCCCCGCTTCCCGTCCCACCCCGGAGGGTTCTCGATGGCCAAGGCCACCCCCAAGAAGGCCGCGCCCGCAAGAAAGCCCGCCCCCAAGGCCAGAACGGCCAAGAAGGGCACGGCCGCGAAGGCCGGCGCCAAGCGCGCGCCGGCAACGCGCGCCGTCTCCGCGAAGAAGACGACGACGGCGGTGCGCGGCGGCGCGAAGAAGTCCCCCCGAACGAAGGCGCCGACGAAGAAGGTCCCGGCCAAGAAGTCTTCGGCGAAGCAGCCTGCGGCCACCAAGTCGACGAGAGCCGCGGCGAGACGGACCGTACCGGCGAAGAAGTCGGCACCGGCCAAGAAGTCGGCACCGGCGAAGAAGACTGCCGCGAAGAAGTCGACCGCTGCGAGCAAGGCGACCAAGAAGGGGACCAAGAAGCCGGCGGCCGCGAAGAAGGTGCCGAAGAAGGCAGAGCCGCCGGTCAAGAGGCAGCCCGCGGGCGCGACGTGTCCCTTGTCGGGCATCTTCGTTCCGAAGCAGTCACCCAACATCACGCCCAAGACGCTCGAGAAGCTACGGGAACTGCTCCTCGAGGAGCGTGAACGTCACGTCCGCCAGGCCGCCGATCTCCAGGCCGAGGCCGAGGCGCTCGTCAACGAGCGGGAGCAGGGAGACACACAGTTCGACGAGGAGTCGGGCGAAGGGGACACCATCAGCGTCGAGCGGGAACGCGACCTCATGCTCTCGGCCACCGCTCGACAGGCGGTCGAGGAGATCGACGGCGCGCTCGAGCGCATGACCAACGGCACCTACGGCCTCTGCACCCCGGCGGGACGGCGGATTGCCGTCGCCCGACTCGAGGCCATTCCGTGGGCGGACACCTGTGTCGACTGCAAGCAGCGGGTCGAGCGCCGTCGCTGACTCGTCCCGACCCCGTCTGATCGTCCCCGCGATCGTGGGCACGATCGTGCTCCTCGATCAGCTCGCGAAGTCGTGGATGGTCGCGCGCCACGCGACCGACCCGGTGTCGATCATCGGCCAGGGCGTCGAGCTCCGAGTCGCCCGCAACTCCGGAGGTGCGTTCTCCACCTTCACGAACGCGACCGTGGTGCTGGCGGTGCTCGCGATCGGACTCACGATCTGGCTCGTGCGCACCGTGCGCCGGACCACCGATCCCTGGACCGTGATCGCGCTGTCGCTCGTGCTCGGTGGCGCGCTCGGCAACCTGGCCGACCGCATCTTCCGTTCACCCGGCGTGTTGCGCGGCCACGTCGTGGACTTCGTGAAGGTCGGCAGCTTCCCTTCGTTCAACGTCGCCGACTCCGCGATCACGGTGGGGGCGATCATGCTGATACTGCTCAGCTTCCGCAGTCCCGGAAGCGCGGGCGTCGATCCGGAGCCGAGGTGAGCGGTCCGGTCGTCGTGCCCGAGACCCTCGCGGGGGAGCGGGTCGACCGGGCGGTCGCGCTGCTCACCGGCTGGTCGAGGAGCGAGGTCCGCACCCTCGTCGACGCGGGTGCGGTGCTCGTGGACGGGCATCCGGTCAACCCCAGCGCGCGACTCGACGCTGGAAGCACGCTCGAGTGGACGGCGTCGCCCGAGCCCGCGCCGCTGCCGGGTGCCGATCCGGAGGTCGACTTCGGTGTGGTCCACGTCGACGACGACATCGTCGTGGTGGACAAGCCCGCCGGACTCGTCGTGCATCCGGGCTCCGGACACCGTGACCGCACGCTCGTCAACGGTCTGCTCGCGCGGTACGACCTCGCGGGGGTCGGACAGCCCGAACGCCCGGGGATCGTGCACCGCCTGGACCGCGAGACCAGCGGGCTGCTCGTGGTCGCTCGCACCGACGCGGCCTACGAAGGGCTCGTCGCCGCATTGACGCGGCACGACGTCCGGCGCGAGTACGTCGCCGTCGTGGTCGGTCGGCCGGGCTCGGTTCGGGGGACGGTCGATGCGCCCATCGGACGCTCGCCACGCTCGCCCACGCGGATGGCGGTGCGCACCGGTGGACGCGAGGCGCGCACCCACTACGAAGTCGTGGAGGAGTTCGTCGACGTCACCCGCCTCGCTGTGTCACTCGAGACCGGGCGCACCCACCAGATCCGTGTGCACCTCGCGGCGATCGGGCACGCCGTGGTCGGCGACGCCGTGTACGGGCGTCCGGACCCGCGTCTCGAGCGACCGTTCCTGCACGCCGGGGCCCTCGGGTTCACTCACCCGGTATCGGGCGAGGAACTCGCGTTCGCGTCACCGTTGCCGCAGGACCTGCAGGCCGCGCTCGCGGCATTCGACGGCCGACCACCCGCCACACCGTGAGGTTGGCGATCAGCGCGCTGCCCACGAGCGCGGTGAGTCGAACGACCGCGGCGTCGGTCCCCGCGGTCCAGGCGTGGACCGTCCCGGCGATCCAGACCGCGAAGCCGGCACCGTGGATCGTGCGCCAGACGCGACGGGGCATCCGCCTCGAGAGCAGCGACGTCACCTCGACCAGGATCAGCGCGTCGGCGGCGACGATGCCCCAGGTGACCGGGCCGGGACGCCACCGCGACGCCATCGGGATCGTCAGCGCGGACGGGCCGAAGGCAACCGTCGGATCGAGGGCGAGACCGACGAGGTGCACCCCGAGGCAGAGGGCGCCGAGCCCGCCGAGGAAACGGTGCAGGTCCTGCTGCCACGCAGCCGCCGGCTGGCGGCGGAGACGTCCGGCCAGGACCAGGCCGACGACGATGGAGAGCCCGCACAGCCACCAGGCCACGAGCCCCGAGCTCCGGGCGACGAACCACCAGATCTTCGGGGTCATGCCGCGAGCGCCTCGAGGTCGTCCGTCGTGGCCACCGCGCCGTCGCGCGCGACCGCGATCCCCGACGCGCCGTGCGCGTGCAGGAGCGCGATCGCGCCCGAGCCTGCCACCAGCGCCGCGGTGGCGAGCACCTCGGCCCGCGCTGCGCTCGACGCGATGACCGAGACCGACGCCAGGACGGTCGTGGCGGACGTCGCGGTCGAGGTGTCGATCACGTGGTGGCGCTCGCGGCCGTCGGCGTCCATCCAGCGCCGGCGCGTCACGGCGCTCGTTGCGACCCCTCCTTCCCCGATGGTGATGCTGGCGGGCCGATCGTGGAGCGCGATCGTCCACCCAGCGGGGTTGGGCGCGTCACCGAGTGTCCGGAGATCGCCTCCGAGGTTCACCATCGCGCCCGCCGCGCCAGCGGCGACGAGCTCGCACGCGATGAGATCGGCGGCCAGACCCTTGCCGATGCCGCCGAGGTCGATCCGCACGCCGGCAGGCAGTGTGACCGCCCCCACGATCTCGTCGAGCACGATGTCCCGACATCCGGGCACGGCCGGCACTGCACCTGTCGGTGCCGGCGCGCCGGGGGCGAGCTGGGCGAAGCTGCGGTCGTAGCCCGCGTGCTCGAGCGCGTCGAGCACGGTGGGATCAAAGGCCCCGGCGGTCGCCCGCCAGGCGTCGCAGGCGGAGCGCACCGCGAGGAAGGTGTCGGGGCTGACGACGACCGGTTGACCGGCGTGCGCGTTGAGCCGACACAGCTCGGAGTCCGGACGGAACCGGCTCCATCGGCCCTCGAGCTCGGCTGCGCGGTCACGCGCCGCCACCGCCGCTTCGCGCCCGCCGTCGACGACGACCACATGGCACTCGGTCCCCATCGCGGCGAAGCGGGTCGACTGCATCACGAGGGGGCGGTCGTCGTCACCGGCGAGGGGGCGGGAGCCGTTGCCGGCGCCGGCACCGCCGCTACGGGAGCGGCCGCCGACGCGGCCGGAGGCGGGGTCGAGGTCGTCGCGCGGGTCGCGACGGGTCGGGTCCCCGTCGACGCGCCGGTCGGTGCACCGGGGTCGGCAGCCGCAGTCGGGTGGTGATGCACCTCGAACACGACGACGCGAGCGGCCGGTGTGGGAGTCGCGACGCGTACGGTGCGCACCACGGTGGTGGGCGCCGCGCCCATCGCGGCGACGGCGGCGCCCATGCCACCGATGGCGACACCGGCGACGACGATCCGGCTGGACCGGGCAGGATGGCGACGGCGCGCCACGTCAATCGTCCAGTTCCATCTCGTGACCGCCCTCGCGTTCGTGCGAGACCGGGGCCGGAGCGGGGGCGGGTGCGGGCGCCGATGCACGCGTGGCTGCCGCCGCCTGGTGCTCGGCGTCACTGGAGGCGCGCACCCGGGCGGGGGCAGTGGCGGGGGCGGCCGGTGGGGGCACCGGTGCCGGGTCGTCGACGTCCACACGGACGTGCTCGACCACCGGGGGCAGTGTGGTCGAGCTCACCGGGCTGATCTTGCCGAGCTCGCTGGCGTCGGCCGCGCTGAAGATGTTGGTGGTGGCTCCGATCGCTGCCCCGATGCCCGTGATGCTGAGCGTCGCGGCGACGGCGATGGAAAGTGCATGGCGGCGGTCCATCCGTACCTCCTGGTTGGGGGGACCTCGACCGTACGCAGGCGCGGGCAAGCGACCGCCCCGGACTCGGCAAGGAAACGGCAAAGGGTGCGACGAGACTGCGTCAAGTGCGCGAGGGTGACCCGGATGCAGGTGCTCATCGTCGAGGACGACGACGCGATCGCCGTTCCCCTGACCCGCGGGCTCGAGCGCGAGGGGTTCGGGGTGGCGCGGGCGACGACCGGTGAGGAGGCGCTCGCGGCGTCGGGCTACGACCTCGTGCTGCTCGACCTCGGGCTGCCCGATCTCGACGGCCTGACCGTCTGCCACGAGCTGCGGTCTCGTTCGGGGGTACCGATCATCGTCGTCACCGCGCGCGGCGATGAGGCGGATCGCGTCGTCGGCCTGGAGCTCGGGGCCGACGACTATCTGGTCAAGCCCTTCGGGTTCCGCGAACTCGTGGCGCGCATCCGTGCGGTGGCGAGGCGGACGGCACCGCGTGCCGCGGGGGAGGGCGACGAGGTCACCGCGATCGGCGGGATGACGGTGGACGTGCGAACGCACCGCATCACGATCGACGACGAGGAGATCGCGCTGACCCCGAAGGAGTTCGCGCTGGTCGCGCTGCTGGCGGAGGAGCCCGGAGCGTTGTTCACTCGGACGACGATCCTCGAGCGGGTCTGGGACCCGCACTGGTACGGGCCGAGCAAGACGCTCGATGTCCACGTGGCGTCGGTGCGCAAGAAGCTCGGCGATCCACGGTGGATCGAGACGGTCCGGGGCGTCGGCTTCCGGCTCGTCGATCCCGCACTCTGAGGCCATGCGGCGCCGGTTGCTCCTCAGCTACCTGACGTTGACGCTCGTCGTCCTCCTCGTGCTCGGGATCCCGCTCGGGGTCGTCTACGCCCGTGAGCAGCGCCGCCGCCTCACCGCACTCGTCGAGCGCGACGCGCTCGCGCTCGCCATCCGGGCCGAGGAGGGGCTGGAGGCGAACGAGGCTCCATCGGTGGTCAAGCTGGTGGACGAGTACCAGTCCCGCACCGGAGGCCGGGTCGTCGTGCTGCGCCCCGACGGGTCCGTGCTGGCCGATTCGGATCCGGCACCCGGCGGCGACAACAACTTCCTGAATCGGCCCGAGGTGCGGGCGGCGCTCGACCGGAAGGAGGCCGTCGGCTCCCGGTACTCGCGCTCTCTCGGACACAGCATCCTCTACTTCGCCGTCCCGATCGTGCACGGAGACACGCTGCTCGGTGCGCTGCGCGTCACCTACCCCACGTCCTACGTCGACGCGCGCATCGAGCACGGGTGGTGGGCCCTCGTCGGCATCGGGGCCATCGTGCTGCTCATCGTGTTCCTCGTGAGCCTCCGGCTCGCGCGGCAGGTGACCGAACCGATCGAGCAACTCGCGGGGGCGGCGGCACGCGTCGGCGCCGGAGAGCTCGACGCGCGTGCCGAGGTCGAACGCGGGGCGCCGGAGCTGCGGGGTCTGGCGGAGCGCTTCAACACGACGACGGCGCGCCTCGAGCGACTCGTGCACTCCCAGCGTGACTTCGTGGCGGACGCGTCCCACCAGCTCCGGACGCCCCTCGCCGCCCTCCGGCTGCGGCTCGAGAATCTCGAGTCGGAGGTCACCGGTGACTCGGACGCCGGCTCGGACGTCGCGGGCTGTCTGACCGAGGTCGGACGGCTGTCGCGGCTCGTCGACGGCCTCCTCGTGCTGGCCCGGACCGAGCGCGTCGTCGCCGACCCGGTGGCGGTCGACGTCGGTGCGGTCGTCCAGGGTCGGGTCGATGCCTGGTCGGCGTTCGCGGAGGAGGCCGACGTGCGGCTCACCGTTGCGGTGACCGCGCGGCTCGTGGCGCGCATCACGCCGGGGCATCTGGAGCAGGTGCTCGACAACCTCGTCGCCAACGCCATCGACGTGAGCCCCGCGCACGGCGAGATCCGGATCGGGGCGGCGCGACGAGGTGGCGTCGTGGAGATCGCCGTCGAGGACGACGGGCCGGGGATGACGGAGGAGCAGCGCATGCGCGCCTTCGACCGCTTCTGGCGTGCGACGGGAGACGGTGGCGGCGCAGGGCTCGGGCTCGCGATCGTCCACGGTCTCGTGGAGTCCGACGGCGGGCGGGTACGGCTCGAGGCGGGTGCCGGCGGCGGGCTACGCGTCGTGGTCGCGCTGCCGGTCGAGACGTTCTGAGCTACGTACCGGTGGGCGCGGACCGGGTCCCGGCCGGCGCGGAGTGCCCGACGCGCGCCCGCGCTGCGAGATCAGCGAGTGTGTGCGCGGCGAGATACCGACCCATCTCGTCGGACACGCCGACCCAGACCTCCTGGAGCACGCAATGGCCCTCGCAATGATCGTGCTCGTCGGGCAGCGTCGTCAGGGGGCCGTCGACCGCGGCGAGGATCTGCGCGAGGGTGATCTCCTCCGGGGGTCGGGCGAGCACGTAACCACCGCCGACGCCGCGCTTGGAACGCACGAGCCCCGCACCCTTGATCGCGAGCAGGATCTGCTCGAGGTACGGCTGGGGCAGGTTGGTGCGTTCTGCGATCTCCTTGACCGACGTCGGGGTGTCCGAGCCGTGCAGCGCGAGGGAGAGGAGCGCGCGGGCCGCGTAGTCACCGCGGGTCGAGACCTTCACGTCGTCCATGCTCGCACACCCGCTCGGGCGACCGTGTCGTTGGCTACGGTGCGGTGATGGAGGCGGAGGCACCGACCCGACCGGACTACGGCGGTGCGAGTCTCGAAGGGGTACTGCCGGCACTGTTGGGCCGGACCGACGCCGCCTGGATTCCGCCGGTCGCCGTCGAGGCCCGAACGGTCGTGCTGCTGGTCCTCGACGGGCTGGGTTGGGCTCTGCTCGATGACCACCGCGCGCGTCTCCGGGAGCTGGATGCGCTCGACGGAGCGGCGATCACGACCGTGGCGCCGTCGACGACTGCGACGGCCCTCACGTCGATCACCACCGGGTTGTCACCGATCGAGCACGGCGTGCTCGGATTCCGCATGCGCACCGACGGCCAGATCCTCAACGTCCTCCGGTGGACCGTGGATCACGGGCGTCCACCCGATGCGTTCCGCATCCAGCGCCACCAGCCGTTCCTCGGTCGTGCCGTTCCGGTGGTCACCCGATCGGAGTTCCGATCCACGGGATTCACCGCCGCGCACCTGCGTGACGCCCCGTACTTCGGCTGGAGCACTCCGGCGATGCTCGTCGAGCGGTGCAGGAGCCTCGCCGACGAGGGTCATCCGCTGATCTACGCGTACTACCCCGGCGTCGACACGGTGGCGCACGAGTACGGGTTGACCGGGCCCTACCTGCCGGCCGAGCTCACCTTCGTCGACGAGCTGGTCGGCCGGATCCGGGACGCCCTCCCGCCCGAAGCCGCGCTGCTCGTCACGGCGGACCACGGCGAGGTGGAGGTCGCGGATCGTTGGCACGACCTCACCCCACTCGCCGATCTGATGGTCGGGTGTAGCGGGGAAGGGCGCTTCCGCTGGATGGGGGCCCGGAAGGGCGCGACCTCGGACCTGGCCGCGGCGGCACGCGAGGCCTTCGGTCGGCTCGCCTGGGTGATGACCCGCGACGAGGTCGTCGACGGCGGGTGGCTGGGGCGCAAGGTCGGGTCGAGCCCGCACCGGCGGCGGCTCGGGGACGTGGCGCTGCTGCCTCACGCGCCCGTCGGATTCGTGGATCCGGCGATGCCGAGGGAGCGCCAGCTCGTCGGGGCTCACGGGTCGCTGACCGCCGCCGAGATGCTCGTCCCGCTCGTCGCCGGATCGGGTCGACGGGCCTGAGCCGCGCGGGTAGGGTCGGAAGTTCCACGGATGTGATTCCGGGGCCCGCGTCGCCCCTCTGAACACCCTGGAGATCAGTGGCGAAGTCGTTCACCCACCTGCACGTGCACACCGAGTACTCGATGCTCGACGGCGCGTCGCGGATCAGCGAGGTCGTGGCGGCCGCGGCGGCGGACGGCCAACCGGCGATCGGGATCACCGACCACGGGAACATGTACGGCGTCCTGCCGATGTATCAGGCCGCCCGTGACGTCGGACTCGTTCCGATCATCGGCACCGAGCTCTACCAGGCGTACGAGCACAGGACCGAGCGACCCGTCCGCCGCGGGAGCCAGGTCGACGACTCGGGAGGCGAGGTCGAGGGTGGCCGCAAGGCGTACTACCACCTGACCGCACTCGCGGAGAACGCCACCGGGTACCGCAATCTCATCCAGCTCTCGAGCCGCGCGTACCTCGAGGGCTACTACCAGAAGCCCAAGGTGGACTGGGAGATCCTCGGGGACCACCACGAGGGCATCATCGCGACCACGGGTTGTCTCGGCGGTCACGTGCTGCAGCGGCTGCTGAACGGCGACGAGCAGGGTGCGCTGGAGGCGGCGGCGCGCTTGCAGGACATCTTCGGTCGGGACCACCTGTTCGTCGAGGTACAGGACCACGGCCTCGTCGAGCAGCAGCGCACGAACCCGCAGCTCGTCGAGATCGCGCGGGCGATCAACGCCCCGCTCCTTGCCACCAACGACAGTCATTACACGTTGCGTGGCCACGCCGAGGCGCACGACGCGTTGCTCTGTGTGCAGACCAACGCCAAGATCCACGAGACCAACCGGTTCAAGTTCACCGGGACGGAGCACTACCTCAAGACCGCGGCCGAGATGCGATCACTGTTCTCCGAGATCCCTGAAGCCTGTGACAACACGCTCTGGGTCGCCGAGCGGGCGAACGTGGAGATCGACTTCGGTCAGCCCCAGCTCCCGAGCTTTCCGGTACCCGACGGCCAGACCGAGGAGGGTTATCTCCGACACCTGACCTACGAGGGCGCAGCTCTGCGCTACGGGTCCGACCTCCCGCAAAACGTGCGCGAGCGCATCGAGTACGAGCTGGACGTCATCGAGTCGATGGGGTTCTCGGCGTACTTCCTCGTCGTCTGGGACCTCGTGCGCTACGCGCGCGCACAGGGCATCCGCGTCGGCCCGGGCCGGGGCAGCGCAGCGGGGTCGTGTGTCGCGTTCTGCTTGCGGATCGTCGACATCGATCCGATCCGCTACGACCTCCTCTTCGAGCGCTTCCTCAATCCAGGGCGCAAGCAGATGCCCGACATCGACATGGACTTCGACTCCCGCTCGCGTGGCGAGATGATCAAGTACGCGGCCCAGAAGTACGGCTCGGACCACGTCGCGCAGATCATCACGTTCTCCACGATCAAGGCCCGGGCCGCGGTGCGCGACGCCGCGCGGGTGCTGGACCTGCCCTACGTCGTCGGCGACAAGATCGCCAAGCTGATGCCGCCACTCATCATGGGCCGTGACACGCCGCTGTACGCGTGCCTCGATCCTCACCCGAAGTTCGAGGACGGCTACAAGATGGCCGGGGAGCTCCGCGAGCTCTACGGCGCAGATGCCGAGGCGAAGCGTGTCATCGATGTCGCCAAGGGTCTCGAGGGTCTGCGGCGCCAGGACGGCATCCACGCGGCGGCAGTGGTCATCACGCGCGAGCCCCTCACGGAATACCTGCCGATCCAGCGCAAGCCCGAACCGGGCTCGCCGATCGAGGACGCACCGATCGTCACCCAGTACGAGATGCACGGCGTCGAGGACCTCGGGCTCCTCAAGATGGACTTCCTCGGTCTCCGGAACCTCGACGTCATGGAGATCACGCTCGACCTCATCGAGCATGGCACGGGGGAGCGGCCCGACATCGACAGCGTGCCGCTCGACGACGAGAAGACCTTCGACCTCCTGCGGGCCGGTGACACCATCGGCGTCTTCCAGCTCGAGGGTGGGCCGATGCGGGCCCTCATCCGGTCGGTCGCGCCGAACACCTTCGAGGACGTCTCCGCCGTGCTCGCGCTCTATCGCCCGGGCCCGATGGCCCAGAACTGGCACAACGAGTACGCCGACCGCAAGAACGGCCGAAAGCCGGTGACGTATCCGCACCCCGCGCTCGAGGAGGTTCTCGCGCCCACGTACGGGCTGATGGTGTACCAGGAGCAGCTGATGCGCGTGTCGCAGCAGCTCGCCGGGTACTCGCTCGAGGACGCGGACAACCTGCGCAAGGCGACGGGCAAGAAGATCCGGGAGCTGCTCGCCAAGGAGCGCACCAAGTTCGTCGACGGGTGCGTGGCGCAAGGGCACCCGCGCGAGTTCGGCGAGCAGATGTTCGACACGATCGAGCCGTTCGCCGACTACTCCTTCAACAAGAGCCACACGGTCGGCTACGGACTCGTCACCTGGCAGACCGCATTCCTCAAGGCGAATTACCCACGCGAGTACCTCGCGGCGCTCCTGACCAGCGTCAAGGGCGACAAGGACAAGTCTGCGATCTACCTCAACGAGTGTCGGCAGCTCGAGATCCCCGTCCTCGTCCCGGACGTGAACGAATCCCTCACGGACTTCACGGTCGTGCGCCCGGTGCAGGACGACGGCACATTGCATCCGGGTGCGATCCGCTTCGGCCTGTCCGCGGTGCGCAACGTCGGCGAGGGAGTCGTCGGCAAGCTCATCGAGGCGCGCGACGAGGCGGGACCGTTCGCCGACTTCTACGACTTCTGTGAACGCGTCGACTCAACCGCGCTCAACCGTCGCACGGTGGAATCGCTCATCAAGTCGGGCGCGTTCGACTCGCTCGGTCATCCGCGACAAGGCCTGCTCCTGGTCTTCGAAGGCATCGTGGACCTGATCCTCTCGCGCCGTCGCGACCGCGACGCCGGGATCATGAGCCTCTTCGGCGAAGTCGGGGACGGCGGGCTCGAGTTCGAGCGTACTGAGATCCCCGACCAGGAGTTCGGCAAGACCCAGCGACTCGCGTTCGAGAAGGAGATGCTCGGGCTCTACGTATCGGATCACCCACTCATGGGCGCGGAGCGCGCATTGCGCCGCCACACCGACGCGACGCTCACCGATCTCAAGGAGATGCGGGAGGGCGAGATGCGAACGGTCGGCGGGGTCGTCACCGCGCTCGCCCGCAAGTACACCAAGCGTGGTGACCTGATGGCCACCTTCGTGCTCGAAGACCTCGGCGGCGCTGTCGAGGTGATGGTCTTCCCGAAGACGATGGCGCAGTACGGCGAGTTCCTCGCCGAGGATGCGATCGTGTGTGTGAAGGGACGGTTGGACCTGCGCGAGGACGCACCGAAGATCATCGCCATGGAGGTCACGGTCCCTCCACTCGTGCTCGATGGTGCACCTCCCGTGCGAATCCGGGTGCGGCCCGGCGCCCTGACCGATGCGAAGACCGCGCGCCTCGAGGAGATCCTCTCCGAGCACCCCGGCGAGTCCGAGGTGTTCGTCCATCTCGAGACGCACGAGAAGACGACGGTGGTCAGGCTCGGCGACGAGTACTGCGTGTCCGAGCACAACGGGCTCTTCGCGGAGCTTCGGGTGCTGCTCGGCCCCGACTGCGTCCTCTAGTCCGGCCCGCCGGGGTCCGGGTCCTCGAGTCCGCGGAGCCGCCGGTGTCGAGCCTGGTGACAGCGCCAACAACGCATCTCCAGCTCGTTCACGACGGTGTGCCGCGTCTCGTCGTACGTCGGGACGTGATCGAACTGCAGGAGCTCCGTGTCGCCGCAGTCGACGCAGGCCTGGTCCCGCTCCCGCACGACCCGGCGTTGCCGGGCGCTCGGATGTCGTCGTCGGGAGGAGGCGTTGACCGGCCGAGATTGCGCGTCGTGGAGCAGCACGCGCACCATGGCGTCCGGGATCATGCGCTCCACGACGGACCCGGCGATCGGTGTGCCGTCGTCGAAGGTCGAGCCGTCGCCGCGCAGGTGGACCACGACCTCGGTGTCCACGGTCGTCCCGCCGGAACCGATGATGTCGACGAGCGCGTCGGCCCGCTGTTGGGCCAGCGAAGGCCAGCGCCCACCCGATCCCGACGCGTCCGCGGACGCGCGGACCAGACCGGCCGCCGGTCGCCGGAGCACCTGTGCGTCCACGGCCGTCGTGAGCACGGCCGCCCGCGCGGGCGGGAGTCGGAACCACCCCACGGTCATGCCGTCCGGTTCGGTGCGCCACGAGAGCCCACGTGCCGCGCCCTGGCGCAGCTCGGTCTCCTGGGGTTGCTCGCGGGCGACCAGCCAGCTCGCGAGCGCGGTTCCCAGGCGCCCGGCCGGGGTGCGCTCGGCGAGCCGGCACAGCTCGGAGGCGGTCGCCGGTGTGGCGACACGGGTCAACGCCCGCACCTTGCTGTAGGAGAGTCGGCCGGACACGAAGGCCTCGTCCACGACCTCGAGCCCGGCGAGCGAACGCCCGATTCGCAACCACTCGCGCGCAGTCGAGACCTCCACGTCGAGGGCGTCGGCGATCCAATGGGCACAGGTCGGCGCGCCGTCGGCCGCCCACTCGCCCGAGTGCTCCAGGCGCACCGCGACCAGACACAACCGGCGCTGATGCGCCATCTGGCGCTTCCCGATCGCCACGAGCTCCGCCCGGAGCAACGGCACGCCGTCCGGCATCGTCGCGTCCATGCTCTGCATGCGTCTCGACCTCCCCACAACCCGACTCGGCGACACCGGAGGAGGACCGTCACAGCCGGCCGACACGCTGCACCCCCACCCTAGAAGGACCCTGTGACCACGCCCTCGCCGCACGCGACCGGGTACGGTGCATCGGTTGGACACCGATCGCACCGCTCTTCTCCCGTACGGGTGGAGCCCGCACGTCGAGGCGCGGCTCGGCGACGCCATCGCGGCCGACCCCGATCGGCTGACGCCCGGCCGTGTCGTCCGCGTCGAGCGCATCGCATGTCGCGTGGTCACCGCCTCCGGCGAGCTGCTCGCGAGTGCCGATCCGCTGCCGGCCGTCGGCGACTGGGTGGTGGTGGACGTCGGGGCCGCGCCCGCCGTCCGTACGATCGGGGAACGCTGGTCGGCGCTCACCCGGCTCGACCCCCACGGCGACCGGGTCCAAGTGCTGGCCGCGGACGTGGACCTCGTGCTGATCACCTGCCCGGCCGATCGGCCCAGCATCGCCCGGGTGGAGCGTGAGACGGTCGTGGCGTGGGGGGGCGGAGCCCGACCGCTCGTTCTGGTGACCAAGGCCGATCTCGGTGCCGGGACGCTGGTGGCGGATCTCTCCCGCCGGTTGCCACGCGTCGAGGTGCTGCCCGTGGCCATCCCCGACCTCACCGGGATCGACGCGCTGGCCCGTGCCCTCGCGCCCGACCGCACCGCCGTCGTGCTCGGGCCTTCGGGCGCCGGCAAGTCGACGCTCGTCAACGCGCTGCTCGACGAGCACCGCCTCGCGACCGGCGACGTGCGGGCCGAGGATGCACGCGGCCGCCACACGACGACGACGCGCGAGCTGGTGGCGATCCCCACGGGCGGGGTGGTCATCGACACGCCTGGCATCCGCAGTGTCGGGCTCACCGCGGAGTCCGGCGCCGGCCTCGAGCTGGCGTTCTCGGACATCTTCGAGCTCGAGGCCGCTTGCCGGTTCTCCGACTGCCGGCACGAACGCGAGCCCGGCTGCGCCGTGCAGACCGCTCTCGACTCGGGAGCGCTCGATTCGGAGCGCTACGCCGGTTTCAGGAAGCTCGACGCCGAGCTCGACGCCGTGATCGACGCGGGGGAGGAGGACCGTCGGAGCGGCCATCGGTGGTGAGCGGCCTAGCCTGTGCGGCATGCCCGAGCCCGACGGCGTCCCGATCGACGACGAGTTGAATCAGCTCGAGGAGCACGAGGACACCCCGATCGAGCGATTCCGCAACAGTGCGGCCGGCGAGGTCACCGGGGCGGCGATGACCGGATTCGCCAAGGCCCTCGGGTGGTGGGCGAACCCCGAGCGGCCCGGAGAGATCCGCGAGTCGGGCGCCAAGCCGCCCGACCCCGATGATCCGATCGAGGTGCAGATCGACGCCGACCACCCCGAGAACACCCGCATCGTGTTCCACGTCCGCGCGGATGACCCCCACTCCCAGAACTGATCGGTCTCAGCGGCTGACCAGGAGGCGGTAGCCGAGGTCCAGCTCGCGGAGCTCCCGCAGGTGGCCCCACCACGCGTCCCAGGCGCCGGAGACGAGGTCGACGCGGAGTCGCTCGATGCCGGCGTCCCGTACTGCGGGTTCGAGCTTGCGGATCACGGACATCCCGGCGAGCCTCCGAGGGTCGAGGTACAGCTCGGGGCGGGCCCAGTACGCGCCGGCGAACCCGTCGGTGCAGTCGTGGGGCACCGCGAGGACCTCGATGTCGGCGTCGAGCCAGGACGCGACCTCGGCCACGGGCGGGAAGACGAAGGCGTCTTGGCCGATCATCGCGGGCAGGTAGTCGGTCGCGAGCCAGGGCAGCACATCCGTGTCGAAGGTGAGGACGACGTGGCGTGGTGCAACACGGTGCAGCTCGGCGATACCGGCGCGCTGATCGGACCAGTGGTGCATCGTCAGCACCGCCATGGCGGCGTCGAAGCTGCGATCGGGAAAGGGGAGCGCCTCGGCGACCGCCTGCACGGCGGGCGCGGCGCCACGAGGACGTTGGGCGAGCATCACGGGCGATGGATCCACCGCGATCACCGCGCGGTCCGTGGGCTCGTAGGACCCCGCGCCGGCGCCGACGTTCAGGACGTGCCGAGCGTCGCCGAGCGCGGCGTGGATCCGCGCCGCGATCTGCGGGTCTGGCCGGCGGGTCGACGCGTACCCGTCGCCGATGTGGTCGTACAAGGGGTCGGTGGGCATCAGGCGACCTTCGTGATCACCTCGTCCGCGAACCGCGTGAGCCGGTCGCGCAACTTCGCCGGATCGAACGCCAGCGGCGGGATCACGAACCGGTCGCACCCCTCGTCGGCCATCCGGGCGACGGCGTCTCGGTCCATCGCCCCGCCGCGTGTGATCTCGATGGCGTCGGGGTCACGGCCGGCCTCCTCGGCCGCCCTCCGCATCTCGGTCTCGAGCTCTGCGAAGTCGCCCTTGCCCGGGAAGAAGCCGTCTCCGAGCCGGCCCGCGCGCCGCGCCGCGGCCTTGGAATGACCGCCGACGACGATCGGGACCGTCGACTGCGCGGGGTGTGGGAACGAATTCGCGGCCCGCAGCTGGGTGAACCGGCCGTCGAAGTCGATCGCGCCGCCGCTCCAGAGCGCGCGGAGCACCTCGACGTGCTCGTCGGTCCGGGCACCCCGGTCCGCGAAGGGGACGCCGAGCGCGTCGAACTCCTCCTCGAGCCAACCGACGCCGATCCCGAGGATCACGCGTCCCTGCGAGAGCTGGTCGAGCGTCGCGACCTCCTTCGCGAGTACCACCGGGTTGCGCTGAGGGAGGATGAGGATGCCGGTCGCGAGC
Organism: uncultured Acidimicrobiia bacterium; assembly: GCA_963752335.1. GTDB lineage: Bacteria > Actinomycetota > Acidimicrobiia > IMCC26256 > JAENVU01 > JAENVU01. The sequence goes on from CAVVXW010000004.1 coordinate 752,710, forward strand.
CGAAGCGCGGTGGTGTGCGCGCCGACCCACGTGAGCCAGACGAGTGGGTCCGGGATCGGTGCGTCGTCGCCCCCGGCCATGCGACCGTCTTGTGCGTAGGGGTACTGGGACGCGTACCCACCGGGCACGACGACGTGCTCGACGGTCCAGACGGACTCGATCCCGGTCTCCTCGCAGATCGCGCCGAGCTCCGCCGCGACCTCCGGATGACCGAACGGTCCGACGTTCGCGAACAACATGCCGTACTTCATCCTGGTGCCCCTCTGGTGGTCGCGTCGCGTCGCCGCCTGGTCGGCGCAGTTTTCAACACGGTGGTGCCCACGTGCCAAGCTGCCCCGGTGAAGATCGGGGTATTGGGAGCGACGGGGCCCGCGGGCCGAGGATTGGCGGCCCGCCTGAGCGATGTCGGGTACGACGTCCTCGCCGGGTCGCGAGAGCGGGTGAAGGCCGAGCACGTCGTCGACGCGCTCGCCTCCGAATGGGGGGACCGGGTCGGTCGGATCACTCCGGCCAACAACCAGGCCGCGTGCGACGCGGATGTCGTGGTGCTCGCGGTCCACGCCGACGCCGCGCTGGCGACGGCGAAGTACTTCGCCGATCAGCTCGCCGGCAAGATCGTGGTGTCGATGGCGAACCACCTCGTGCGCAACGGCACCGAGTTCAACGCCGTGCTGCCACCGCACGGCTCGATCGCCAAGGAGATGCAGGCGCTGCTCTGGCGGTCCGAGGTGGTGACGGCGTTCCACCTCGTCCCCGCCGCCGAGTTCGCGAACCTCGACGAGAAGATGGAAAGCGATGTCGTCGCGTGTGGGAACGACGACACCGCGCGCCACACGCTGATGGAGATCATCTCCGCGATCCCGGACCTGCGTGCCTTCGACGGCGGCTCGCTCGAGAACGCGGTCGGCATGGAGACCTTCGCCGCGGTGATGCTCACCATCAACATCCGGCACAAGGTCCGTGCCGGGCTGCGGCTCTCGGGCTTCTGACGTGGCGGTGCGGCTCTACGACACCCGACGGCGCGCCGTCGTCGATTTCGAGGTCGGCCCGCTGGTGCGCATGTACGTCTGCGGGATCACGCCCTACGACTCGACGCACCTGGGGCACGCCGCGACCTACCTCACCTATGACCTGCTCATCCGCCGCATGGAGGAGCTCGGGCACGAGGTCCGCATGGTTCGCAACGTCACCGACGTCGACGACTCGATCCTTCCCAAGGCGCGTGAGCTCGGGGTTCCGTACCTCGAGCTCGCGGAGCGTGAGATCGCGCGGTTTCGCGCCGACATGGACGCGCTGGGGATGCGGCCGGCGATCGCGGAGCCCCGGGCGACCGAGACGATCGACGAGATCATCTCGATCGTCGAGCGTCTGCTCGATTCGGGGCATGCGTATCTCACGCACGGCACGGCGTACTTCGACGTCTCGACGTTTCCCACGTTCGGCTCGCTGTCGCAGTACTCCGAGGAGCAGATGGTGCGCCTGGCCCGTCCACGCGGCGGCAACCCCGACGATCCGCATCGACGCAGCCCGCTGGACTTCGTCCTGTGGCAGCCGAGCGCGGCGGACGAGCCGGCTTGGCGCGCGCCGTTCGGTGTCGGCCGTCCCGGTTGGCACATCGAGTGCTCGGCGATGGCGATGCAGGAGCTCGGGCCGACACTGGACCTGCACGGCGGCGGGACGGATCTGATCTTCCCGCACCACGAGTGCGAGATCGCGCAGAGCGAGGCGCTCACCGGCCAACCGTTCGCCCGGCACTGGTTGCACTCGGCGATGGTGGCGTACGAGGGGGAGAAGATGAGCAAGTCGCTCGGCAATCTCGTGTTCGTCAGCGACCTGCGCGCTCGGCACGACCCGCGTGCGATCCGCCTCGCCCTGATGCACCACCACTACCGCAGTGGCTTCGAGTGGCACGACACCGACATCCAGGACGGTGATGCCCTCCTCCACCGCCTCGTCGCGGCCGCCGCCGCGCCCGCGGGACCGGACCCCGGCCCCTTCGCGCAGCGGGTCCGCGACGCGATCGACGACGATCTGGACGCGCCCAAGGCGATCGAGGCGCTCGGTGAGTTCGCCGATGCCATCCTCTCGGGAGGCGCCGACTCGACAGCCCCCCGGGTGCTGGCGGACGAGCTCTGCGCCCTGATCGGGGTCGACGCAACGTCCTGACGGCGTACCCCGCTATTCCTCGGCCTTGGTCTTCAGCGCGTCGAGGCTGGACTGGTAGATGCCCTGCATCATCCCCGCCATCTCGTCGGGCGACGCGGTGACCTCCCAGGTGACGCGGCTGACGCCGTCCGCGTCGTGCACGGTGATGGTCGCCGAATGTGACTCGATGGGGACGCCGTCGACGATCGAGTAGCTGATCGACCTGGTCGCGTCATCGAGCTCGGTCATCCGCTCCCGGATGCTCATCCCCATCATCGAGAGCACGCGGTCGTCACCGTCGGAGACCAGTTCGTCGATCCCGGGCATCCATTCGTGCAGCCCGTGAAAGTTGCGCACGATGCTCCAGGTCGCGTCCGGGCTCGCGTTGACGACGATCTCGGCTTGGGCGTGGGCCATGAGCGGTGCTCCTCGGTTCGGGGACGGCCGACGAACTGTAGGGGACCGGAGGAATCGTCCGCAGGTGGGGTCGGAGCCACCGGTAGCCTCGCCGGGATGGACTCGATCACGATCACGCTGCCGGACGGTTCGGAGCGGGAGTACGGCACCGGCGTGACCGGTGCCGAGATCGCGTCGAGCATCGGGCGCGGCCTGGCCAAGGCCGCGTTGGCCGTGGAGGTCGACGGCGAGCCCTTGGATCTCAACCGCCCGATCGATCACGACGCCACGGTCGCGGTCGTCACCGGGAACTCCTCCGAGGGTCGGGAGGTGCTGCGTCACTCGACCGCCCACGTGATGGCCCAGGCCGTCTTCGATCTCTTCCCCGGCGCGAAGTACGCCATCGGGCCGGCGATCGCCGACGGCTTCTACTACGACTTCGAGCTGCCCGACGGCGGCCGCTTCCACGACACCGACCTCGAGCGCATCGAGGCGCGCATGCGCGAGATCGTCAAGGAGGACCAGGCCTTCGTCCGGGAGGAGCATCCCGCCGCGGAGGGCGAGGCGCTCTTCGCCGACCAGCCGTTCAAGCTCGAGATCATCGACAACGTGACGAGCGGCGCCGCCGACGACGAGGACGCCGGCGAGGTGGTCGGCGACGGCGTGGTCGGTGTCTACCGCAACCTGCACGGTGACGGCTCCACCGCCTACGTCGACCTCTGCCGGGGCCCGCACGTCCCGAGCACGGGGAAGCTCGGCGCGTTCAAGCTCACCCGCGTCGCCGGTGCCTACTGGCGCGGCGACGAGAAGCGCGAGCAGCTCCAGCGGATCTACGGCACCGCGTGGGAGAGCAAGGACGCGCTCGCGGAGCATCTGCACCGTCTCGCAGAAGCCGAGCGCCGCGACCATCGCAAGCTCGGTGTGGAGCTCGACCTCTTCAGCTTCCCGGAGGAGGTCGGCTCCGGGCTCGCGGTGTTCCACCCGAAGGGCGGCACGGTGCGGCGCATCATGGAGGACTACTCACGCGCGCGGCACGAGGCCGCGGACTACGAGTTCGTCTACTCGCCGCACATCACCAAGGCCAACCTGTTCGAGACGAGCGGGCACCTCGACTGGTTCGCCGACGGCATGTATCCGCCGATGGAGCTCGACGGCGGAACCGAGTACTACCTCAAGCCGATGAACTGCCCGTTCCACATCCTGATCTACAAGAGCCGCACGCGCAGCTACCGCGAGCTCCCCTTGCGGCTGTTCGAGTTCGGGACGGTCTACCGGTACGAGAAGTCGGGGGTGGTGCACGGCCTCACACGGGCGCGTGGCTTCGCGCAGGACGACGCTCACATCTTCTGCGCGCAGGACCAGGTGACGACCGAGCTCGCGTCGCTCCTCGACTTCGTCCTCGACGTGCTGCGCGACTACGGCCTCGACGACTTCTACCTCGAGCTCTCCACCAAGCCCGAGGGCAAGGCCGCCGGCACCGACGAGGAGTGGGAGCAGGCGACGGACGCCCTCCGTCAGGTCGCCGAGTCCGCCGGACTCGATCTCGTCATGGACGAGGGCGGCGGCGCGTTCTACGGCCCGAAGATCTCCGTCCAGGCGCGTGACGCGATCGGGCGGACGTGGCAGATGTCGACGATCCAAGTCGACACCCAGCTGCCGCAGCGTTTCGACCTGCACTACGTGGGCGCCGACAACGAACGCCACCGGCCCATCATGATCCACCGCGCGCTGTTCGGCTCGGTCGAGCGGTTCTTCGCGGTGCTGCTCGAGCACTACGCCGGTGCGTTCCCCACCTGGCTCGCCCCGGTGCAGGTGAGCGTGCTGCCGGTCGCCGACCGCCATCACGACTACGCGGCAGAGGTCGAGCGACGTCTGCGCGACGCGAAGCTGCGCGTCGAAGTCCTGGATGCACACAACGACACGCTCGGGAACCGGGTCCGGCGCGCGAAGACCGAGAAGGTGCCCTACGTCCTCGTCGTCGGTGACGACGACGCGAGCAACGGCACGGTCGGCGTCAACGCCCGCGGGACCGACGCGCCCGAACGCGGCGTGACGCTCGACGAGTTCGTGACCCGGATCACCGCCGAGGTCGCCGACCGCGCCAGCTCGTGATCCGGTGACGATCGAACGGCTCTGGGCCGGGTGGCGCTCGGGCTACATCGAGGGGATCGCGCCCGACGACGGGGGAGTGCCCGCGTCCGACGGCTGCCTGTTCTGCGGGCTGCTGGCGATGGAGGACGCGGAGGCGTTGATCCTCGAGCGCGCCGACGACTCGTTCGCGGTGATGAACGCGTATCCCTACACGTCGGGCCACGTGATGGTCGCCCCCCGTCGTCACGTGGCCTCGCTCACCGATCTCACCGCCGGCGAGGCAGCCGCGCTGATGCACGGGACCCAGCGCGCGACGGGCGTGATCGACTCGGTGTACCGGCCCGAGGGCATCAACGTCGGTGCGAACATCGGTCGGGCCGCCGGAGCGGGCGTCCCCGGCCACGTCCACGTCCACGTCCTGCCCCGCTGGAACGGCGACACGAACTTCATGACCGCGGTCGCCGAGGCCCGGGTGCTCCCCGAGAGCCTCCGCTACTCCTACGACAAGCTCCGCGCCGCCTGGCCGGACGTCCGCCCCACCCCCTGACGCGTTCTCGCACACGAACTGCACGCCCGGGCGTGCAGTTCGCGTGGGAGAACGTGCGGTCGGTAGCCTCCGCGTCGTGAGCGAGGGGACCGAGCCGTCGATCGGGGCCGGAGACGCGCTGCCGCAGGACCTCGACGTCACGCGCTTCGTCGGACCGACGGTCTTCCCCGACAACGGCAAGCGCCGGATCACGGGCACGATCGACCTCGTGATCGCCGCCGGCTGTCTCGCGCAGTACGCCCAGAGCGGGAACGGCGGGCTGCTCGCGGTCGGGCTGATCCTCCTGGGGATCGGCGCGTACCACTTCGCCGCGGGATGGAAGCTCGGCATCAACGAGACCGAGGCATTGGCCACGGCGAGCCGCACCGTCGGGTTCCCCGTCGGTCACGCCTCCGCCCAGCTCGCCTGGTACGGCCTGCGCAGCCGACCGGCCTGGCGGATCCTGCTCTACAGCGCGGACGAGCCGCCGAGCCTGCGCGGCCTCGTCGAGTGCGACGCCGTCGACGGCCACGTCATCGGCGAGTACACCGAGCCCAACCCCGAGGACTGGTCCGAGTTCGGATTGACCTGACGGGTCGGGCGCGGTGCCCACGGCTCGGTGCCAACGGCGGCACTGCTAGCTTCCGTCCCGGTAGGGATGGGCGAGAAGGGGTTCACCGGGGTGGGGCACCAGCCGTCGGGAAGAGGCGCGCGACGCATCGCGATCGCGGCGCTTGGCGCGTTGGGAGTGGTGACGGTCGTCTCGGGACCGGCCGGCGCGCTCGCACCCGTCTCGATCGCGAAGCTCACGCCGGCGGTCCTGGGTCAGGGCGCCTCGAAGGCGGTCGTGGTGACCGGATCAGGATTCGCGCCGGGCGCCGTTGCGACCGTCACCGGTGGTGGTGTCGCGGTCAAGAAGACGGTGTTCAGCAGTGACGCGAAGCTCAAGGTCACGCTGAAGGTCGGCACGAGCGCGACGCCCGGTCTCCGGTCGATCGCGGTCACGAACGCAGACGGTGGTGTCGGGACCTGCACCGCCTGCCTCACGATCACGGCCGCACCTCGGATCCTCGGTATCAGCCCGTCGGCGGTCGTGCCCGGTCAGGCCGCGACGCTCACCGTGACCGGAATCGGCTTCCAGCCGCGCGCCAAGGTGACGACGACCAACAAGACCCCTCTCAAGGCGACGTACGTGAGCCCGACACAGCTCGACGTGGTCGCCACACCCAACCTCGACGCACCGCTCGGCGCGCGGACGTTGACGGTCAAGAATCCCGACCTCGGGAAGTCGAAGTGCAAGGCGTGCCTCACCGTGGTCCCGGGCGTGAGCGTCACGGCCGCGCTCCCTGGCTGGGTCTCCCGCGGGGTGACGTCGACCGTGCGGCTGACGGGTACCGAGTTCGCACCCGGCGCGACCGTGTCGGTCTCCGGTTCTGGCGTCACCGTCGATTCGGCCTCGGTCGTGGACGGCGAGCACCTCGAGGCAGCCATCACGACCGCTGCCGACGCACCGGCCGTGGTTCGGATCCTGACCGTCACCGACCCGGACGGCCGTGCCGGAGTCGCGTATCTCGGCGTCGCCGACACGGCTCTGATCTACGGGGACTCGCTCACGTGGGAGTCGACCCCGAGCCTCAACCAGCAACTGTCGAGCCAGCCGACGTGGAAGGCACGCGTGCACTCGTTCCCGGCCACCGCGCCGTGTCTGTGGCGCGACTGGGTTGCCGAGGATCTCGCGACGTATCACCCCAAGATCGTGGTGCTCACCACCGCCGGCAACAGCTACAACCCCACGTATCCGTGCATGGTTGATCCCACTGGTCAGCCCATTGAGATGGGATCACCCGAGTACTACGTCAAGACCCGGGAGGACCTCGACGTCATCTTCTCGGCGGTGACCGCCACCGGTGCCCAGATGGTGTTCGACGTCGCACCGCCGATGCTGGACCCGGTGCGCGAGGAGGTCGTCGTCCAGACCGGTGTGATCGCGACCGAGCTTGCCGCCGAGTATCCGGGCGTCAGCATTGCCCCCTACGTCCGGGACGCGCTCTCCTCCGACGGGGGCTACACCGACACGTTGCCGTGCCTCCCGGGTGAGACCGAGGCGATGGGCTGCAGCGCGGGGATCATCCCGGTCCGGACGACGAGCGGCACCCAAGCCGGTCTCCATCTCTGCCCGGGTGGGCTCCCCACCTATCCGTGGTTCTGCGACACCTATTCCAGTGGTGAGGTCCGCTTCGCGGGTGCGCTGCTCCAGTCGATCCTGACCCCGCCGCCCCCGGTGATGCCCTGACCACGTCGGGGCGGAGGCTCGGCGGCCGGGCGCCGAGCCGGTAGCTCGAGCGCTCATGAGCGGGCCGGGGGGCGTGTCCAGGATCGGGCCGCCGGGAACCGAGGTCGCGCGGTTCCTCGAGCTGGTCGGGTCCTCGGTCTCGCGATCGCGCCGCCGACCTTCGACGTCCTCGCCGAGAACGCGGAACCCGTCGAGCTCTGGTCGACGACGTGACCCCGAAGCCCTGACCCGCCTCGACACCGCGGTCACGCGTGAACCGGAGCGCCCTGGATCTTCTCCGCGAGGTGTGCGGGGACGGGGTCGTAGTGGGAGTGCGTGGCGGAGAACCGTCCGCGCCCGCCGGTGAGGGACCGCAGATCGATCGTGTAGCGGAGGATCTCCGACGTCGGGATCTGCGCGACGATCTCGACCTCGCCGCCCCCGAGGACCGCCGTGCCCTGGATGCGGCCGCGCTTCGAGTTGAGGTCGCCCATGATGTCGCCCTGGTGCGTCTCCGGCACGATGACGACGAGCTCGCTCACGGGCTCGAGCAGGATCGGGCCCGCTGCCGCCATCGCCTCCTTGAGGCCGAGCGACGCCGCGGTCTTGAACGCCATCTCCGAGGAGTCGACCGCGTGGCTCTTGCCGTCGAAGCACGTGATGCGCACGTCGACGACGGGGTACCCGAACACGCCTCCGTGCTCGGTCGTCTCGTGGACACCCTTCTCGACCGCGGGGAGGTACTGGCGCGGGATCACGCCCCCGACGATCTTGTCGACGAACTCGACGCCGCTGCCGCGCTCGAGCGGTTCGACCCGGAGCGACGCCACGGCGTACTGACCGTGCCCGCCGCTCTGCTTCTTGACCTTGCCCTCGGCTTCGGCGGTGTTCGTGATCGTCTCGCGGTAGGGGACCTTCACCTCGACGGTGTCGACCTCCACCCCGAACTTGCGCGCGAGCCGCTCGAGCGCGATCGAGAGGTGCGTCTCGCCCATCCCGCGCAACAACGTCTGATGCGTCTCGGGGTCGCGGTCCACGCACAGCGCGGGGTCCTCGTCGACGAGTCGGTGGAGCGCGGTGGCGAGCTTGTCCTCGTCGTTCTTGGACCTTGCCTCGATCGCGACCGACAGGACGGGGTCCGGTGGCTCGAACGGGTCGACGGAGATCTCGGCGCCGCGCTCGGCGATGACGTCGCCGGTGGTCGTGTCGGCGAGCTTCGCGACCGCGCCGATGTCGCCCGCGTGGAGCTCGGTGGCCGGCTCCTGCTCCTTGCCGCGCATCGTGGTCACCTGGTGGAGCCGTTCGTCGTGGAGCGTGCGCCCGTTCACGAGGGTCGCGTCGGTGCGCAGCACGCCCTGGAGCACCTTGAACAGGTTCACCCGCCCGACGTAGGGGTCGACGATCGTCTTGAACACGAACAGTGCGGTCTGCCCGTCGTCGCCGGTGACGTGGGGCTCGGGTCCTTCCTCCACGATGAAGCGAGCGAGCCGATCCACCCCGATGAGCCTGGCCGCGCTCCCGCACAGCACCGGGAAGACGGTCGCGTCGTCGATGCCCTGGGCGAGCGCGTGGCCGAGCTCGTCGAGCTCGATCTTCTCGTCGGCGAGGTAGCGCTCCATGAGGTCGTCGTCGGCGACCACGATTCCCTCGATGAGCGCATCGTGGACCGAGTGCTCCTCCGCGGCCATGTCGTCGGGGACCGGGCCCTCGACGCCGCGTGGAGACCCGTCGGTGTAGGTCTCGGCGGTGTCGCTCAGCAGGTCGACCACCCCGCGGAACGCTGCCTCCGCGCCGATCGGCAGCTCCAGCGGCGCGATCCCGGGACCGAACCGCTCCTTCAGCTGGTCCAGCGTCTGCTCGAACGAGGCGCGCTCTCGGTCGAGCTTGTTGACGAACACGATGCGGGGAAGGCCGATCTCGTCGGCCATGCGCCACGCCACCTCGGTCTGCACCTCCACGCCCTCGACCGCGGAAACGACGAAGACCGCGAGATCGGCCACCCGGAACGCCGCGGTGACGTCGGTGATGAAGTCGGCGTACCCGGGCGTGTCCAGCACGTTGATCTTGTGGCCCTCGAACTCGACCGGGGCGATCGCGAGGGACACCGACAGGTGCCGGCGGGCCTCTTCGGGGTCGAAGTCACACACCGTGCTCCCGTCCTCGACCCGACCGATCCGCGCGGTCCCACCGGTCGCGAAGAGCAACGCCTCCGCGAGCGTGGTCTTGCCCGTACCGCCGTGGCCGACGAGGGCCACGTTTCGGATGTTGGCCGTCGGAAACGTCTGCACGTTCGACCTCCTGAGTGCCGGGTGCGGCGATGCTAGGTGCGGTCCGGCCGTCTCGACCAGGGTGACGCCGCCCGCGCGGCCATGGCCGGTGCGCCGGGGGCCCGGTGGTACCGTGGCCGCTTCTCGCCGCCCACAGGGAGCGCGCCCCACATGCTCGATGGTCGACTCCGCGCCACCGTGTCGCGTGGACTCACCCCGATCGGCCACGGACTCGAACGGGTCGGCATCGGTCCCGACGTGCTGACGCTGGCCGGTCTCGCGCTCTCGATCGTGACCGCGATCCTCGTGGCGTCGGGCCACCTGGTCTGGGGGGTGATCGGCCTCAGCGCGAGCGGGCTCGTCGATCTCCTCGACGGTCTGGTCGCCCGCAGCTCGGGTCGGGCGACACCGCGCGGCGCGTTCTTCGATTCCGTGACCGACCGTGCGTCGGACGCGCTCGTCTTCGGTGGCGTCGCCTGGTATCTCGGGCGCGACGGAGGACGCGAGGCGATGCTCGCCCTCGTCGCGGTTGCGCTCGCGATGCTCGTGTCCTACGAACGGGCCAAGGCCGAGAGCCTCGGGTACGACGCGCGCGGCGGGCTCATGGAACGGGCCGAGCGGATGGTCCTGCTCGGCGTCGGTCTCGCGTTCGACGTGATCGTCCCCGTGCTCTGGATCATGGTCGTGCTGCTCGCGGTGACCGTCGTCCACCGGTTCGTGAAGGTGTGGCGCCAGGCATCGGACCTCCCGTCGCGACCCCGATTCCTCACCGTGCGCCACCGGCGGGCGAACGGAGCCGACGCCGACGCGGTGCCCACGCCCGGGCGCGGTCGGATGTCACGGCCCCAAGCCCGCCGAGCCGTCCGCGCGAGCCGTCGCAGCCGCCCCTGACCGACCGTGCCCTCGCCGTCGTACGTGGCGTATCGCGTGGGCGCCGCCGTGGCCAACGCGGTACCGCCCCGGGTCGGTCTTCCCCTCGCGGAGGTCACGGGCCGCATGGTGGCGCCGCTCCTCGGTGAGCGCCGCCGCATCGTCAAGCGGAACCTGCGGCGCGCGACCGACGGCGCCCTCGAGGGATTGGCACTCGAACGCGCGGTCTCGGACACGTTCGCGTCCTACGGGCGCTACTGGCTCGAGCTGTTCCGACTCCCCGCCGACGCCCGCGGCTCGGTCGAGGCCCGGGTCACGTCCGTCGGGTTCGAGCACATCACGGCCGCGCTCGAAGGCGGAGGCGGCGTCATCCTCGCGCTGCCCCATCTCGGTGGCTTCGACTTCGCGGCGGCGTGGCTCGCGGGTCGTGGCCTCCCGCCGACGGTCGTCGTCGAGCCGGTCGAGCCTCCCGAGCTGTTCGACTGGTTCGCGGACGTCCGGCGGCGCGATCGGCATGGAGGTGATCGCGCTCGGCGCGCACGCCGCGAGCGGGGTGCTGAAGGCGCTCGCCGCGAACCGTGTCGTGTGTCTGCTGAGCGACCGGGATCTCACCGGCGACGGTATGGCGGTGGAGTTCTTCGGCGAGGAGACCACGCTCCCGGGTGGTCCGGCGACGCTCGCGCTCCGGTCCGGCGCGGTCCTCCTGCCGACCGCGGTGTACTTCCGGCCCCACGGCAAGCACTTCGTGCGGATCGGCGCACCGATCCCCACGGAACGGCGCGGGCGACTGCGCGAGGATGTGGCGCGCGTGACCCAGGAGCTCGCCCACCGGTTCGAGGAGTACGTCCGCATGGCGCCGGAGCAATGGCACGTGATGCAACCGAACTGGCCGAGCGACCACCAACGCTGATGCGCGTCTCGATCCTCTCGCCCTACTCGCTCTCGGTGCCGGGTGGCGTCCAGGGACAGGTGCTGGGGCTGTCCCGGGCGCTGCGGGCGCTCGGGGTCGACGCGCGGGTGATCGGGCCGACGGACGGACCGCCGCCCGAACCGGGCGTCACGACCGTCGGCGCGAGCGTCGGATTCGCGACGAACGGGTCGGTGTCGCCGATGGCCGAGGCCCAGCGCATCGCGTCGGACCGGACGTTGGAGGCGTTGCGCGTCTTCGACCCGGACGTCCTCCATCTGCACGAGCCGCTCGTGCCGGGGCCGACGAGCGCCGCGCTGCTCGGCAGCGAGATCCCGAAGGTGGGCACCTTCCACGCGGCCTCCGAGTCGGGGCACACCGCCTACAAGGCCCTCCGGAAGATCGCGATCGGCGCCGCGAAGCGGCTCGCGATGCGCGTGGCGGTCAGCCCGGACGCGCGTGCCATGGCCGAGGCCGCGCTCGGCGGCTCGTACCTCCTGCTGCCGAACGGGGTGGACCTCGACGAGTACGCCAAGGTCGAGCCGATCGTCGACGACCGGCCCAGCGTGCTGTTCCTCGGCCGGCACGAGCCGCGCAAGGGGCTGGGGGTGCTGCTCGACGCGTGGGCCGGGCTCGACCGCGACGCCGTCCTGTGGGTGGCGTCGGACGGGCCCGAGACCGAGAGCCTGATGGCGCGGCGCACGCCCCACGTCGAGTGGTTGGGGCGCCTGACCGAGCCCGAGAAGCTCGCGCGGCTCAAGGGTGCGACGGTCTTCTGCGCGCCGGCGACCGGGCAGGAGTCGTTCGGGATCGTGCTGCTCGAGGGCATGGCCGCCGGCACGTGCGTGCTCGCCTCGGACATCCCCGGGTACCGCAACGTGGCCCGCCACGACGAGACCGCCTGGATGGTCCCACCGGACGACGCGGATGCGCTCCGGGCCGGTCTGCGCCGGTTGCTCGACGCCGACGACCTGCGGGCGCGCCTCGAGGAGGCCGGTGCCGCCCGCGTCGCCGAGTTCTCGTTGGCACGCCTCGCGAGCCGGTATCTCGACGTCTACGGGCAGGCGCTCACCGCGGGAGGCTGAGCCGAACGGCGTCCTCGCCCCGCGCTCTGTCCGCGCGGTGCGCGCGAATGCTGCGTCCCGAGGTCGGGGCGGGCTCCGGCCTACGATGCAACTTGAGACCGATCCCCTCGAGGAGTGTCCATGGTCGCCGGCATCATCATCGCAGTGATCGTCGTTGCGCTGATCCTGTTCGTGGTCGTCACGTACAACGGCCTCGTGCGGACCCGCAACCGCATCGACAACGCGTTCTCCCAGATCGCGGTGCAGCTCAAGCGTCGTCACGATCTCATCCCGAACCTCGTCGAGACCGTCAAGGGCTACGCCGCGCACGAGAAGGGCGTGTTCGAGTCCGTCACCCAGGCGCGGGCGAACGCGATCAACGCGCAGTCGGGGCCACCCGCCGCCCAGGCCGATGCGGAGAACGTCCTGAGCGGGGCCCTGAAGAGCCTGTTCGCGGTGGCCGAGGCCTACCCGGACCTCAAGGCCAATCAGAACTTCCTGAACCTGCAGGAGGAGATCACGTCCACCGAGGACAAGATCGCCTACTCGCGGCAGTTCTACAACGACTCCGTCCTCGGCTACAACAACCGGATCCAGTCGTTCCCCGCCAATCTCATCGCCGGGATGGGCAACTTCCCGCCGCGTGAGTACTTCGAGGGCGATCCGGGCGAGCAGGGCCCCGTCGCCGTCCAGTTCTGATCTCCGCACCGTCCGCCCACATGGGAATGTACGAGCAGATCGCGCGCAACAAGCGGCGGACGTTCGTCATGCTCGCCGCGTTCGTGCTGCTGATCGCGCTGGTCGCCGCGGCCGTCGGCGTCCTGCTGCGCGGTGGGATCGCGATCGTCCCGATCGCCATCCTGATCGCGATCGGCATGGCGTGGACGTCCTACTTCGCGTCCGACAAGATCGCCCTGGCCGCGAGCCGCGCCCAGCCGGCCGACGGCCCCGAGTACGCCCGCTATCACAATCTCGTCGAGGGCCTCTGCATCGCGGCGGGGCTGCCGAAGCCCAAGCTCTACGTCGTCGACGACCCCGCACCCAACGCGTTCGCCACCGGTCGCAATCCGAAGCACGCGGCCGTGGCCGTCACCACGGGACTGCTCGAGACGATGAACCGGGTCGAGCTGGAGGGCGTCCTCGCGCACGAGCTGAGTCACGTCCGCAACTACGACATGCTCGTGTCCACGGTCGCGGTCACCGCGGTCGGGGCGGTCGCGCTCATGGCCGACATCGGTCTGCGCTGGATGTGGTTCGGCGGCCGGGCGGGGCGTCGGGACAACAACGACAGCGGACCGCTCGGTCTGATCATCGTCGTCGCCGCGGCGCTCCTGCTCGTGCTCGCGCCGTTCGCGGCCCAGCTGATGCAGTTCTCGATGAGCCGGCGCCGGGAGCTCCTCGCCGACGTGTCGGGCGTGCAGCTCACGCGATACCCGCCGGGCCTGATCTCGGCGCTCAAGAAGCTGCAGGACGACCAGGCCGTGGTGCACCACGCGACGCGTGCGACCGCGCAGCTCTGGATCGAGAGCCCGCTCGAGCGGGACGAGAAGACCGAGGCCGGGAAGACGAAGTCGAACCGGCTCAATCGCATGTTCGACACCCATCCGCCGCTCTCGGAGCGGATCGCAGCTCTGGAGGCGATGTGAAGAGGTTCGCGACGGCCGTCGCGCTCGTGACCGGCGCCGCGGTGCTCGGCGCGTGTGGCGGGAGTGGCTCCACCAAGTCGTCGGGCGGGAAGGAGCCGGCGTCCACCACTGCGCCGGCACCGGCCGTCGCCCCGCTGACCGGTCTGCCCGACCCCGGCGGCGAGAGCCAGACCCGTCCGGTCGTCTCGATCAAGATCGACAACGTCTCCGACGCACGGCCCCAGACCGGCGTCGACGGTGCCGACGTCGTCTGGGACGAGGTCGTCGAGGGCCAGGCCACCCGCCTGCTCGCGATGTTCCAGTCCCAGGCGCCCGATGTCGTCGGCCCGGTGCGATCCGTCCGGTTGACCGATCCCCTCATCGTGTGGCCGGTCGGCGGTGTGTTCGCATTCTCGGGTGGTGCGAAGTACGCGATCGACGGCATCAGCCAGGCGCCGGTGAAGCTCGTCGACGAGAGCAGCGCCGGGAACGCGATGTTCCGGGACTCCAGCCGGTCGGCACCGCACAACCTCTACGCCCACCCGACCGCGCTCTTCGCGGTCGGTGGCACGCCGGTGCCGCCGCCACCACTGTTCGACTACGCGGCGCGACCGGTCACCGCCGGGACGGCGGTCGCGGCGGTCTACATCGGCTTCTCGAGGAACTCCTCCTCTCCCACGAAGGGCTTCGACCCGACCTACACGTGGGACGCGGCGAGCGGCACCTGGGCCCGTACGGTGGGCGGCCAGCCCTTCACGATGAAGTCCGGGGACCCGATCCACCCGCAGAACGTCATCGTGATGCCGGTCACCTACCAGGGCGGTCTCGGCCAGATCGGCGCCGAGGCACAGCTGCTCGGCGAGGGCCCGGTCAAGGTCTTCACCAACGGCCGGGAGATCGACGGCACGTGGAAGCGGGCCGACAAGGCGAACCGCATCGAGTTCCTCGACGCCACGGGCGCCACGATCCGGCTGACGCCAGGGTCGACCTGGGTCGAGCTCCCGGACACGAGCTACCCGATCGACGTCACGCCGGCCGCCGCGACGTCGGCGTCCTCCTGAGCCGGAGCATTCGGCCCGGGCCCTCACCCGACCGGCCGGTAGCATCGAGCCGGAGCGAGGCGGACGTCACGTTGCTTCGCCCGCGAAACGAGCGGATCGGGGCCGGCCCGGCCCACTCCGCAGGAGCATGAGGACGATGATGACCGAACCCCAGGGATCGCAGGTCGGTACGGCACGCGTGAAGCGCGGCCTGGCCGAGATGCTGCGCGGTGGCGTGATCATGGACGTCGTCACCGCCGAGCAGGCCAAGATCGCCGAGGACGCAGGGGCGTCGGCCGTGATGGCGCTGGAGCGGGTCCCCGCGGACATCCGACGCGACGGCGGGGTCGCCCGAATGTCGGACCCGTCGATGATCGAGGGGATCCAGGCCGCGGTCACCGTCCCGGTGATGGCCAAGTGCCGGATCGGACACTTCGCCGAGGCACAGGTCCTCCAGTCCCTCGGAGTCGACTACATCGACGAGTCCGAGGTGCTCACACCCGCCGACGAGGCCCATCACGTGGACAAATGGGGGTTCACCGTTCCGTTCGTCTGCGGCGCGACGAACCTCGGGGAGGCGCTCCGGCGCATCTCCGAGGGCGCGTGCATGATCCGTTCGAAGGGCGAGGCCGGCACCGGCAACATCGTCGAGGCCGTCCGCCATCTCCGCTCGATCCTCGGCGCGATCCGCGCGCTCACGGTCGCCGGTCCCGAGGAGCTCTACGCCGCCGCGAAGGAGCACCGCGCGCCGGTGGAGCTGGTCCAGGAGGTCGCAGCCCTCGGCGAGCTGCCGGTTCCGATGTTCTGCGCGGGTGGGATCGCCACGCCGGCCGACGCGTCGTTGGTCATGCAGCTCGGTGCGCAGGCCGTGTTCGTGGGCTCGGGCATCTTCAAGAGCGAGCAGCCCGGGGTCATGGCCAAGGCGATCGTCGAGGCGACCACGCACTTCGCCGACGCGGCGATCGTCGCCAAGGTGTCGCGGGGCCTCGGCGCCGCGATGCCCGGCGCCGAGATCGACCGGCTGGAGACCAGGCTGGCGGACCGCGGTTGGTAGTGGGCTCGCGAAGTGCCAGCTCGCGGCGTGGCGCCCCCGCGCCCGGAGCGGCGCGCCGGGCGAGCCGCGTCGGAGCGTCCCGGAGGGCGCCGGAGGGGTGTCCACGAAGGCGAGCGGGGACGCCGAGGTGAAGGTCGGCGTGCTCGCGCTCCAGGGCGCGTTCCGTGAGCACCGGGAGGTGCTCGACGCACTGGGTGTCGATGCGGTGGAGGTCCGTCGACCGGAGGGTCTGAGTGGCCTCGACGCGCTCGTGCTCCCGGGCGGCGAGTCGACGACCGTGCAGCGGCTGCTCGACACGTCCGGTCTCCGGGCCCCGGTCCGGGAGGCGATTGCCGACGGGCTCGGTGTCCTCGGCACCTGTGCGGGCCTGATCGTCCTGGCCCGCGAGGTCCTCGACGGCCGTCCGGACCAGCTGCCCCTGGGGGCGATCGACCTCGTCGCCCGCCGGAACGCCTACGGACGCCAGCGGGATTCCTTCGAGGCGGCACTGGAGATCGACGGGATCGCCGGGGGGCCGTTCCCGGGCGTCTTCATCCGCGCGCCGGTCATCGAGTCGGTCGGTGACGCGGTGGAGGTCCGCGCCGAGCACAATGGGCGGCCCGTGCTCGCCCGGGAGGGGCGGGTCTGGGTCACCACGTTCCATCCCGAGATCGCGGGAGATCTCCGGGTCCACGAGCTGTTCCTCCAGGAGGTCGCCGAGGGGGAGTGAGACGATGGTGAACGGCCAGCCGGGATGAGAACGGAGTGGGGCCGTCCGCCCCGCCCCGGAGCAGCGAGAGGACACGAGATGTCGGGCCATTCCAAGTGGCATTCGATCAAACATGCGAAGGGCGCGGCCGACGCGGCCCGGGGCAAGCTCTTCGCGCGCCTGGCCCGCCAGATCGAGGTCGCGGCGCGTTCCGGCGGCGGCGACATCGACGGCAACCCCACGCTGCGCACCATGGTGCAGAAGGCGCGTGACGCGTCGATGCCCAAGGACAACATCGAGCGCGCGATCAAGCGGGGCACGGGCGAGCTCGAGGGCGTCACCTACGAGGAGGTCAACTACGAGGGCTACGCACCGAACGGCGTCGCCGTCTTCGTGGAGACCCTCACCGACAACCGCAACCGCACCGGCTCCGAGGTCAAGAACGTGTTCACCCGCAACGGCGGCTCGCTCGCCGAACCGGGTGCGGTGTCGTGGCAGTTCGAGCGCAAGGGCGTCGTCATCCTCCCGAAGGAGGGCGCCGGTGAGGACGACCTCATGATGGTCGTCCTCGAGGCCGGTGCCGAGGACGTCGAGGACCAGGGCGACACCTGGCAGGTGACGACCCCGGCGACCGAGCTCGCCGCGGTCCGTGCCGCGCTCGAGGACGCGGGCATGGGCTTCACGAGCGCCGACCTCACGATGTTGCCGCAACAGTCGGTGCCGCTCGAGGACGCGAGCAGCGCCAAGCAGGTCTTGCGTGTGATCGACGCGCTCGAGGAGCACGACGACGTCCAGAACGTCTATGCGAACTTCGACATCCCCGACGCCGTGCTCCAGACGGTCCTGTAGAGGAGATCCCATGCCTGCCGACGTCGGCGACGTCGCTCCCGACTTCACCCTGCCCGGAGTGGCGGGTGACGAACGGCGCGACTACACGCTCTCGGAGTTCCGCGGTCGCAAGGTCGTGCTCGCGTTCTACCCCGGCGACTTCACGCCCGGCTGCACCAAGCAGATGTGCCAGTACCGGGACCAGTTCGCGGAGTTCCAGGGCGTGGATGCGGTACTGCTCGGGATCTCGCCGCAGGGACTCGATTCCCACGAGAAGTGGATCACCGCGAAGCAGTTCCCGTTCCCGTTGCTCTCGGACCCCGAGAAGCAGGTGATCGGCGCGTACGGCGTGAAGGGCTTCGGCCCGATCCCGGTGAAGCGCTCGACGTTCGTCATCGACGCCGACGGAGTGATCCGGCACAAGCGGGTCGCGTCGATCGGCATGACCTGGGACAAGCCCGGACAACTCGCGGAGATCGTGCGCAGCGCTTGATGGCCGCCCCCGACCCCCGGCGGCACCGCCGGCCCCTCCGGACGCGCCTGGCGGACCGGCCTCGACTCGTGCCGGCGCCGGTTCTGCAATAGTTCCCCGCGATGCGAATCGAGATGACGGTCAACGGGACCACGCACGCGCACGACGTGGAACCGCGCACGCTGCTCGTGCAGTACCTGCGCGAATCGTGCGGGCTCACCGGCACCAAGATCGGGTGTGACACGTCGAGCTGTGGTGCGTGCACGGTGCTCTTCGACGGTGAGTCGGTGAAGTCCTGCACGATGCTCGCGGCCCAGGCCGACGGGGGCGCGGTGACGACCATCGAGGGACTCGCCCAGGGCGACACGTGGCATCCGGTCCAGCAGGCCTTCCACGAGCACCACGGGCTCCAGTGCGGGTACTGCACCGCCGGCATGGTCATGGCCGCGGTGGGGTTCCTCGACGAGAACCCGGCCCCGACCGAACGCGACGTTCGACTCGGGCTGGAGGGGAACCTCTGCCGTTGCACCGGCTATCACAACATCGTCCGGTCGGTGCTCGCCGCCGCCGAGACCATGCGGGGCGCCCGGTGATCCCCGCCGCGTTCGACTACGTCCGGGCCCACTCGATCGACGCGGCGGCCGCGGCCCTCGCGGAGCACGGCGACGAGGCCAAGCTGCTCGCCGGCGGGATGTCGCTGCTCCCGCTCATGAAGCTGCGCCTCGCCGTCCCCAGCGTGCTCGTGGACGTCGGCCGCCTCGATGATCTCCGCTACGTGCGCGACGCGGGCGACCATCTCGCGGTCGGCGCGCTCAGCCGGCACCGCGACCTCGAGACCGACGCGTTGCTCGCGGCGCATTGCGGGGTGCTGCGGGCCGTGGCCGCCGAGGTCGGCGACAATCAGGTGCGCCACCGCGGCACGATCGGCGGATCCGCCGCGCACGGCGATCCCGCGAGCGACCTCCCGGCCGTGCTGCTGGCCCTCGACGCCCAGCTGGTCGCGCGCGGTCCGGGCGGGGAGCGCACGATCGCGGCGGCGGATTTCTTCGCCGGGTTCCTCGAGACCGCGCTCGCACCCGACGAGCTGCTGACCGAGATCCGGGTGCCCAAGACCGGTCCCGACGACTTCGCCTACGAGAAGTTCAACCGCCGCGCGCAGGACTGGGCCATCGTCGGCTCGCTCGCGGTCCGGGCCCGGGGCACGACGCGCGTGGCGTTGGTGAACATGGGCCCGACGCCGATCCGGGCCGGCGCGGTCGAGGCCGCGCTCGCAGCCGGCGCATCGCCGGCGGACGCGGCCACCGTCGCGCCCGAGGGGACTGAGCCGTCGGCCGACATCAACGCGACGGTGGCCTACCGCGAACACCTCGCGCGGGTGCTGACCCGTCAGCGCGTTG
Organism: uncultured Acidimicrobiia bacterium; assembly: GCA_963752335.1. GTDB lineage: Bacteria > Actinomycetota > Acidimicrobiia > IMCC26256 > JAENVU01 > JAENVU01. The sequence goes on from CAVVXW010000004.1 coordinate 772,352, forward strand.
GAGGCGATCACCTGACCGTCGCGGTCGGCATCCTCGCGGCCGGACGCGGCCGGCGCTTCGGCGCGGCGAAGCAGCTTGCCGAGCTCGATGGGCGCCCGCTCGTGCGCTGGGCGGTCGACGCCGCGATGGCGTCGGGTCTGCGGCCGGTCGGTGTCGTCGTCGGTCCCACCGCGTCGCGGGTCGAGCTGGTGCTGCCCCAGGGCGTCGACGTGATCCGCGCACCGGGTGCCCGCAAGGGGATCGCGCACACGCTGCGCGCCCTCGTCCGCGCCCTGGAGGGCTGGCGCCAGGTCGACGCGGTGTGCGTGGGACTCGCCGACCAGCCGCTGGTCGGGTCGGACGCCTATCGGCGGCTCGTCGGGGCGTACGATGCCGGCGCGACCCTGGCCGTCGCCACCTACGGTGGAGAGCGCCAGAACCCGGTGTTGCTCGCGCGGGAGCTGTGGCCACGGATCCGGAAGCTGTCGGGTGATGTGGGTGCCCGGGCGTTGATGGACGAGGTCCCAGTGGCCGAGGTCGACTGCACCGACACCGGCCGACCCGACGACGTGGACACGGTCGAGGACCTGAACCGGCTGGCGCGAGAGATGGAGAGATAGTGGAGATCGAGGATTCCTTCCGGGTGGATTTGCCGGTCGAGCAGACCTGGACCGTGCTCATGGACATCGAACGGATCGCGCCGTGCCTGCCGGGCGCTGCGCTCCAGGAGATCGCGGGTGACGAGTTCCGTGGTGTGGTGAAGGTGAAGGTCGGCCCGATCACCGCGCAGTACAAGGGCACCGCTCGGTTCGAGTCCCGGGACGACACCACCCACGTCGCGGTCATCGTCGGCTCGGGACGCGACACGCGGGGACAGGGCAACGCCTCGGCCAGCATCGAGATGCGCCTCGATCCGGACGGCGACGGCACGCGGGTCTCGGTCCTGACCGATCTGTCGATCACCGGCAAGGTGGCACAGTTCGGTCGCGGGGTCATGGCCGACGTCTCCGCGAAGCTGCTCGCGCAGTTCGTCGACAACCTCGAGCGCGATGTGCTCGCGTCGCCGTCGCTCGACCTCGTCGCGGCCGAGGCGGCCGGCGACTCGCAGCCCGCGGCCGACCCGGGGCCTGCGGGCGAGGTCTCTGTCGGGCCGGTCCCGGGGCACAACGGCTCGTCGCGGTCGGAGGAGGGGGTCGTGGTCCGCACGATCCGGACCCCCGAGGTCGAGCCGGTCGACCTCCTGCAGATGGGTGGATCCCCGGTGTTGAAGCGGCTCGCGCCGCTCGCGGGTTTGGTCGTCGTAATGGTGCTGGTCCTCGTGCTGGGACGCCGGCGGCGGAACCGATCCGCGCGCTGAGCGGCGTCCGCCCCTAGAGTCGAACTCGTGTTCGATCCGCACGGCCCGGTGCTGGGCATCGATCCCGGGCTCTCCTGCTGTGGCTACGGAGCCGTCGCCGGCCGCGGGGCGACGGCGGTCGCTCTGGGGTACGGCGTGATCCGCACCGATCCGGCGAGCTCGCTCCCGGACCGGCTCGCCCAGCTCGCCGGCGAGCTCGACGCGTTGGTGGCCGACGTGGCGCCGTGCGCGCTCGCGGTCGAGCGGGTCCTGTTCCAGTCGAACGCCCGGACCGCGATCTCGGTCGGGCAGGCGAGCGGGCTCGCACTCGTCGCGGCCGCCCGGGCACGGATACCGGTGACCCAGTACAGCCCGAACGAGGTCAAGCTCGCCGTCGCGGGCCACGGCGCCGCCGACAAGGACCAGGTCCAACGAATGGTGGCCCGGATGCTCCGCCTGGACGACGTGCCGCGCCCGGCTGACGCCGCTGACGCCCTGGCCCTCGCGTTGTGCCACCTGTGGGCGGTGCCGCTGGCCGGACGCATCGCGGATCATGACGACGCGGCGGCGTCGCCCGGATCGGGCCTCGACCGAGCGGTCGCGGCCGCGCTGGCGAAGGAGCGCCGATGATCGGCTCGGTGCGCGGCACCGTCCTCGAACGGACGCCGACGGGCGAGGTCCTCGTGGAGGTCAACGGCGTCGGGTATCGATGTCTCGTTCCGCTCGGCGCGCTGCCCACGCTCGCGCCCGGATCGATCGGGTTCCTGATGACGCACCTGCACGTCCGCGAGGACGCGATGACGCTCTTCGGATTCCCGACGCGTGACGAGCGCGACACGTTCGAGGTGCTCATCGGCGCGAGCGGTGTCGGCCCGAAGCTGGCGTTGTCGATCCTGTCGGTGCATTCGCCGGCGGGGTTGCGGCGCGGCGTCGCCGAGGACGATCTCGACGCACTCTGTCTCGTCCCCGGGATCGGCAAGCGCACGGCGCAGAAGCTCATGGTCGAGCTCGCGGCGCGCCTCGACGTGCCCGATCTCGACCTCCGCGACGACATCACGACCCCGCCCGCGGCGGATGTCCGGGCCGCGCTCACCGAGCTCGGCTACGGGACGGACGAGGTCCGCGCCGTGCTCGGGGGACTGCCGACCGACGGGGCGGTGGAGGATCTCCTGCGCGACGCGCTCCGGCGCCTGGCGGTGAAGTCGTGAGCCGGACTCGGGCCGCATGAGGGAGGAGCTGCTCCGGCCCGGCGCCGACCCGGTGGAGGCGGCCGAGGAGACGACGCTGCGGCCCCGCCGGCTCGAGGAGTTCGTGGGCCAGCCGCGCTTGACCGAGCATCTCGAGATCCTCCTCCTCGCGGCACGTGGGCGTGCGCAGGCAGTCGACCACCTGCTCTTCGCGGGGCCGCCGGGGACCGGGAAGACGTCGCTCGCCGGAATCGTCGCCGCCGAGATGGACGCGGTCCTGCGCGTCACGAGCGGACCCGCGCTCGAGCGCGCGGGCGACCTCGCGGCCATCCTCACCAACCTCGAGGACGGCGACATCCTCTTCGTCGACGAGATCCATCGGCTGCCCCGAGCGGTCGAGGAGGTCCTCTACCCGGCCATGGAGGATTTCCAACTCGACATCGTGATCGGGAAGGGACCGTCCGCGCGGTCGATCCGCCTGGACCTCCCGCGCTTCACCCTCGTCGGTGCGACCACGCGCGCGGGTCTCATCACCGGCCCACTCCGCGACCGGTTCGGTTTCGTCGCGCGGCTCGAGTACTACGACGCGGTCGACCTGCGGTCGATCGTCTCCCGCGCCGCGCGGATCCTCGGCGTGGAGATCGACGACGCCGGGGCGTCGGAGCTCGCGGGTCCGCGCGCGGCACGCCGCGGATCGCGAACCGGTTGTTGAAGCGCGTGCGCGACTACGCCGAGGTCCGTGCCGACGGGGTCGTCACCGGACCGGTCGCCCGGGCGGCCCTCGACGTGTTCGAGGTCGACGAGCGCGGTCTCGATCGGACGGACCGTGCCGTGCTCGAGGCGCTCTGCGTCACCTTCGCCGGCCAACCGGTGGGATTGAGCACGCTGGCCGTCGCGGTGAGCGAGGAGCCGGACACGGTGGAGGAGGTGTACGAGCCGTTCCTGATGAAGCAGGGCCTGCTGGTGCGCACGCCCCGTGGGCGGATGGCGACCCCCGCGGCGTACGCCCACCTCGGGCGGGCGGCCCCCGCGGGAGCGCCGAGCCTGTTCGCCGACCCCCAGTGATGACCCGGGAATCCGGGGGCTGCGCGCTAGTGTCCCCGACCCGGCATGCCTGTTTTCATCATCTACTTCCTCCTGCTCGCGGTCGCCTTCTTCTTCCTGATCGTTCGACCGCAGCGTCGTCAGACCGCCAACCGCCTCGCGCTCATCGCGGCGCTCGAGGTGGGTGACGAGGTCATCACCGCGGGTGGCATCTACGGGACGGTCCGCAGCCTCGACGAGGACACCCTCGAGATCGAGGTCGCCGACGGCGTGGTGCTGCGGCTCGCGCGCGAGGCCATCGCACGCCGGCGGGTCGACGACCCCGCCCCGGGCGGCGCGGTGGCCGACGGCAACTCGGACGAGACCCCCGGGACGGGGGACTAGGTGCGTCGCAACCTGTGGTACCTCGTCACCGTCGTGGTCCTCATCGTCGGCACGTTCGTCGCGACGGTCACCACCGGGTCCCACCCGGTGCTCGGGCTCGATCTCCAGGGCGGGATCGAGGTCCGGCTCGAACCGGTGAAGTCGCGCGGGAGCGCGGTCCTGGACAAGGCCGTCGACATCATCCGGAACCGGGTCAACGGGCTCGGCGTCGCCGAGACCGAGGTCAAGCGCGACGGCAACCAGATCGTGGTCGACCTCCCGGGTGTGAAGGACCGCGACAAGGCGCGCCGGGTCGTCGGCAAGACCGCCGAGCTGCGCTTCCGGCCGGTGCTCGCGCTCGTCGCGCCGCTCCCGACGAGCTCCTCGTCGAGCTCGACGTCCACGTCCACCTCCTCGACGACCTCCTCGACGACCGCCACCTCGGTGCCGGCCGCTTCGTCGAGCTCCACCAGCTCGACCACCTCGGGATCGACCGGCGGGCCGGGCAAGGCGGTGCGGGCGCGGGCCCCGGATGCCATCGCCACGACGGCCACGACGGCCACGACGGCCACGACCGTCGCGAGCAGCGCCACGACCGCGCCGGCAACCACCGCGACGACGGCCCCCGCCCAGGTCGTCCCCACCACACCGCCGGCGGAGGACAAGCGCAACGCCACCGTGGTCCTGCCCGGTCGCGACGCGAACGCACCTCGGTATCAGCTCGGCCCCACGACCATGACCGGCCGTGTGGTCACCGGCGCGACCGCGCGGTACTCACCGGGGCAGGGTTGGAGCGTCGAGCTGACGCTCAACTCGATCGGGAGTCAGAAGTTCAACGCGCTCGCCGCGGCCTCGTTCGGCAAGCCGCCACCGACCGACGAGGTCGCGATCGTGCTCGACGGCGTGGTGCAGTCCGCCCCGGCGTTCCAGACCAGCTCGTTCCAGGGCGCCGTCTCCATCTCGGGCAGCTTCAGCCAGAGTGATGCCGAGGATCTCGCGACCGTGTTGCGGTTCGGCTCGTTGCCCGTGCAGCTGAAGGAGATCAGCACCACCAGCGTGTCGCCGACGCTCGGGCGTGACCAACTCGACGCCGGGCTTCTCGCCGGCGCGATCGGTCTCGCGCTCGTGGCCATCACCATGCTGGCCTTCTACCGGCTGCTCGGCCTGGTCATCATCATGGGTCTCGTGCTCTCCGGTATGGCGATGTACACGCTCATCTCCTACCTCGGGAACAGCATCGGCCTGACGCTCACGCTCGCCGGTGTCGTCGGTCTGATCGTGTCGGTCGGGATCACGGTCGATTCGTACATCGTGTACTTCGAGCGGTTGAAGGACGAGGTGCGCACCGGGCGCACCGTGCGCAGCTCGGTCGACCGCGGCTTCGTCCGGTCGTTCCGCACGATCGTCGCCGCCGACCTCGTGTCGCTGATCGCCGCCGCGATCCTCTACTGGCGTGCGATCGGGTCGGTGCGCCAGTTCGCGTTCCTGCTCGGCCTCTCGACGATCCTCGACCTGTTCATCTCGTACTTCTTCATGCACCCCTTGGTGCAGCAGATCGTCCGGAGCCCCGGGGCGGTGCGGGCCAAGCGGGTCGGCATCGCCGCCGGTCTCGACACGCCGGAGGCGACGGTATGAGGCCCGACGGCCGGCGCCACACGATCAAGGACCTCTACCACGAGGACACCTACTACGACTTCCTGTCGCGCCGCTGGCGCTGGGCGCTGGTGTCGGGCGTGCTGATCCTGATCTCCGTGCTCGGCTTCGTGCTCCGCGACGGCTTGAACCTCGGGCTCGACTTCACCGGCGGGACGGCATGGCAGCTCACCGCGACCGCGGGGAAGTCGCCGTCGACCGGTGGCGTACGCGATGTCGTCACCGGTCAGGGCATCAAGGATCCGAAGGTCGTCCTCCTCGGCGCCCGGGGCATCCGGGTCGAGGCCTCACAGGTCGCGGGCAGCCACGAGGCGGACGTGACGGCGGCGCTCGCGAAGTACGCCGGCGTGCAGGTCCGCGCCATCAGCGTCTCCGAGGTCGGACCGAGCTGGGGCCAGCAGGTGAGCCGCGAGGCGCTGCTCGCGCTCCTCTTCTTCTTCCTCGCGGTGTCGCTGTATCTCTCGCTGCGCTTCGAGTTCAAGATGGCGATGGCCGCGATCGCCGCGGTGGTGCACGACATCCTGATCACCGTCGGCGTCTACGCGGTGACGGGATACGAGGTGACGCCCGCGACCGTGATCGCGTTCCTCACCATCCTCGGGTTCTCCCTCTACGACACCGTCGTGGTGTTCGACAAGATCAAGGAGAACACGCCCCAGCTCACCACGGTGAAGGGGCTGACGTACACGGCGATGGCGAACCGCTCTCTGAACGACGTGTTGATGCGCTCCCTCAACACGTCGTTCGTCGCGTTGCTCCCCGTGACCTCGTTGCTGATCGTCGGCGTGGGTCTCGAAGGGGCCCTCGCCCTCCGTGACTTCGGGCTCGCGCTCTTCATCGGTCTCATGATCGGGACCTACTCGTCGATCTTCGTCGCGACCCCCCTGCTCGTGTCCTGGAAGGAACGCGAACCGCGCTACCGGGCTCTGGCCGAGCGCAGCGCCGTGCGCGCCGAACGCGAACGCGGGCGGGCGGGAGCCCGTTCCCACCGCGGTGGCCGTGTCGGACTCGGATTCGATCCCGTCCGCGGCTCGAGCGGCGAGCGGCGCCTCCGATCGCAACGTCGCGCCGGTGATCACGCCACGGGCCCGTCAGCAGAGGTCGAAGAAACGGAAGTAACGCCGGCGCGCGCGACAATGGAGGGCTCATGAGCTTGACCGAGGCCCCCCGCACCGATGTCCGTGGCGATCGGCGCTCCGTCCTTCCCTGGCGGCGCCATCAGGTCGACGTCGCCGTCGCGCCCGTCCTCCAGACCTTCCGTCAGCAGCACCGCAAGGCGGACACCGCGCTCATCGAGCAGGCCTACGCGGCTGCGCACCGCGCCCATGCGGATCAGGTCCGGCGCTCGGGCGAGCCCTACATCTCCCATCCGCTCGGTGTGGCCCTCATCCTCGCCGAGCTCGGTCTCGACGACATCACCATCGCGGCTGCCCTCCTCCACGACGCCGTCGAGGACACCGACCTCACGATGGAGAGCCTCGAGGAGAGCTTCGGGTCGGAGGTGGCGGCGATCGTCGACGGCGTCACGAAGCTCGATCGGATGCACTTCGAGTCCCGGGCCGCGCAGCAGGCCGCCACGATCCGCAAGATGCTGGTCGCGGTCGCCAAGGACATTCGGGTGCTGCTGATCAAGCTCGCCGATCGGCTGCACAACATGCGCACCATCGCATCGCTGCCCGAGGCCAAGCAGCTGCGGATCGCACAGGAGACGCTCGACATCTATGCGCCGCTCGCGCATCGGCTCGGCATCGGCGACGTGAAGTGGCAGCTCGAGGACCTCTCGTTCGCCGTGCTGTACCCGCGTCGCTACGCCGAGATCGAGCAGCTCGTGTTCACCCAGGCGCCCGAGCGCGGGGGACATCTGGACATCGTTCTCGACGAGCTGCGCACCCGTCTCGCCGAGCTGCAGATCGAGGCCGAGGTCAGCGGGCGGCCGAAGCACTTCTGGTCGATCTACGAGAAGATGGTCGTCCGCGACAAGGACTTCGACGAGGTCCTCGACCTCGTGGGCGTGCGGGTCGTCGTCGACTCGGTGAAGGACTGCTACGCCGCGCTCGGCTCGATCCACGCGTGGTGGCGTCCCGTGCAGGGTCGCTTCAAGGACTACATCGCGATGCCCAAGTTCAACCTCTACCAGTCGTTGCACACCACGGTGGTGGGGCCGGGCGGCCGTCCGGTCGAGGTCCAGATCCGGACGGCGGAGATGCACCGGCGCGCCGAGTTCGGTGTCGCGGCGCACTGGAGCTACAAGGAGGGCCGGGCGCTGACGAACACGGCCGACATGGTCTGGTTGCAACGGCTCGTCGACTGGCAGCACGAGACCGAGGACCCCGAGCAGTTCATGAAGATCCTGAAGGGCGACCTCGAGCAGGACGAGGTGTTCGTCTTCACCCCGAAGGGCCAGCCGATCACGCTGCCGACCGGTGCCACGCCGGTCGACTTCGCGTACGCGATCCACACCGAGGTCGGTCACCGCTGCATCGGCGCCCGCGCCAACGGCCGGCTCGTCCCGCTCGACGCGATGCTCGCGAGCGGCGACACCGTCGAGATCGTCACGAGCAAGGTGGAGAACGCCAGCCCGATCGCAGACTGGCTCGAGTTCGTGATCACACCGCGAGCACGGTCGAAGATCCGCCAGTGGTTCTCGCGCGAACGCCGCGAGGACGCGATCGACGCGGGGCGCGACGACCTCGTTCACGCCCTGCGCCACGAGGGACTCCCGGTCGAGAAGATCATGGGCTCGCACCTCCTTGCCGCGGTCGCGGAGGAGATGCACTACGGGGACCTCGACGCCTTCTACGGCGCGATCGGCGAGCAGCACGTCGCCCCGAAGGCCGTGGCGCAGAGGGTGCGCGCGCAGCTCGCGGGCGGACCCGAGCAGCTCCCGGTGACCGCCCGTCGGCCGTCGCGCAGCAGCGCCCGGCGCAAGGCCGCCGGTGTCCACGCCGAGGGCCTCGACGACGTCATGATCCGGCTCTCGCGGTGCTGCACCCCCGTGCCCGGCGACGAGATCATCGGGTTCGTCACCCGGGGTCGCGGCGTCTCGGTCCACCGGTCCGACTGTGCGAACGCGAGCGGGCTGGCCGGTCAGACCGAGCGTCTGGTCGAGGTCGAGTGGGACCACGACGCATCGGGCGCCTACGTCGTGATGGTCGACGTCGAGGCGCTCGACCGCTCGCGGCTGCTCCGGGACGTCGCGGGGACCCTCGCCGAGCACCACGTGAACGTCGTGTCGTGCCACAGCCAGACCACCCCGGATCGCATCGCGCGGTTCCGATTCGAGTTCGAGCTGGCCGATCCTGGCCACCTCGACTCTCTGATCGCCGCGCTCGAGCGCGTGGAGTCGGTCTACGGCGCGTCCCGGGTCTAAGAGCCGGGCGCCGGAGGGGTGCTCACGTAGGCTCGGACGCGGTGTCCGACTACTTCCGCGCCCCCAAGGGGGTTCATGACGTCCTGCCGCCCGAATCCGGTCGATGGACCGAGATCGTGGCGCGCTTCGCCGAGCGCGCGCGCCGGTACGGCTACGGGCTGGCGATCACGCCGATGTTCGAGCACCTCGAGGTGTTCCAGCGCGTCGGCGAGCACACCGACGTCGTTGCGAAGGAGATGTACGAGCTCACCGACAAGGGGGGGCGGCGCCTCGCGCTCCGCCCCGAGGGCACGGCGTCGGTGGTCCGCGCCTACGTGCAGCACCGGCCGACCCTGCCGTGGAAGGTCTGGTACGTCGCTCCCAACTTCCGGTACGAGCGGGCGCAGAAGGGTCGTTACCGCCAGCACTGGCAGCTCGGCGTCGAGGCGCTCGGGGTCACGGACCCCGCGATCGACGTGGAGATCGTCGCCCTGCTCGCCGGCTTCTACCGGGATCTCGGGCTGACGGGCGTTCGACTCCTGCTCAACTCGATGGGAGACGTCGCCGGGCGGCCCACGTACGTGGCCGCGCTCCGGGAGCACCTCGTGCGGAACGGGGCCGGCTTCGGTGACGAGTTCCTCACCCGGGTGGAGGTCAACCCGTTGCGCGTTCTCGATGCCAAGGTCGAGGCGTGGCAGGACGTGATCGGGTCGGCACCGCAGCTCACCGAGTACCTGTCGCCGGCCGCGGCCGCGCACTTCGAGGCGGTGCAGGAGGGCCTGCGCGCGCTCGACATCGACTTCGAGCTCGACCCGCGCCTCGTCCGGGGCTTCGACTACTACACCGGCACGACCTTCGAGTTCCAGAGCGACGCGCTCGACGCGGCGCAGAACGCGTTGGGGGGCGGTGGGCGCTTCGACGGGCTGGCCGAGTCGATGGAGGGTCCGCCGACATCGGGCATCGGCTTCGGCAGCGGCATCGAGCGGATCGTGCTCGCGCTCGATGCGGCCGGGGTCGCACCCGGGCGGAGTGGCGTCGACGTCTTCGTCGTCGACGGGCTCGGTGCCGAGGGCGCGGTCACGGTCGGCACGCTCGTCGAGGCGCTGCGGCGTGCCGGCTTCGCGGTCGACCGTGCGTACGGCAGCCGGTCGGTCAAGGCGCAGTGGAAGGCGGCGGACCGCTCCGGCGCGGCGCTGGGCGTGATGGTCGGGCGCGACGAGCTGGCCCGCGACGCCGTCGCGGTGAAGGACCTCGCGACCGGCGAGCAGGTCGAGGTGGCCCGCACCACCCTCGCCGCGTCGCTGGCCGACACCCTGGAACGACCGATGCGGAAAGAGCGAGATCGATGATGAGGACACACGAGGCCGGGACGCTGCGCGCCGGGGACGCGGGAGCGGCGGCCACGCTGGCCGGTTGGGTCGCGGCGCGACGCGACCACGGGGGCGTCATGTTCTTCGACCTGCGCGACGCGTCGGGCGTCGCGCAGGTGGTGGTGGACCCGGAGGAGGTGGATTCCGAAGACGTCCACCACATCGGGCGGGAGTGGGTGCTCCAGGTCGAGGGAGAGGTGCGACCCCGCCCCGAGGGCACCGTGAACCCCGAGCTGCCGACCGGTGCGGTCGAGCTCGCGGCGCGGACGGTCACGGTGCTCAACCGCGCCGAGGCCCCACCGTTCCCCATCTCGGAACGGGCCGACGACGTCGAGGAGGTCCTCCGGCTCCGTCACCGGTATCTGGATCTGCGCCGGCCGTCGATGCAACACAACCTGCGCCTGCGGTCGGCCGTGAACGCCGCGTTGCGCACGTCGATGACCGGACTGGGCTTCGTCGAGGTCGAGACCCCGATGCTGATCGCCTCGACGCCGGAGGGCGCGCGGGACTTCGTCGTCCCGTCGCGCCTCAGCCCCGGCGACTTCTACGCCCTGCCCCAGAGCCCGCAGCTGTTCAAGCAGCTGCTCATGGTGGGCGGACTCGACCGCTACTTCCAGATCGCACGCTGCCTGCGCGACGAGGATCTGCGGGGCAACCGGCAGTTCGAGTTCATGCAGTACGACATGGAGATGAGCTTCGCCGGGCAGGCGGACGTGCAGGCGGTGGTCACGACCGCGGTGAGCGCGGCGGTCGAGGCGGTCACCGGCGCACCCCTCGCCGACGTGCCGACCATGACGTGGTCCGAGGCGATGGAGCGCTTCGGCTCGGACAAGCCGGATATCCGCTTCGGGATGGAGCTGACCGACCTGGGTGGGGTCGTCGCCGCGACGGGCTTCAAGGCGTTCCAGGCGTCCGCGGTGAAGGGCATCCTCGTCCCGGGGCTCGGGGACTCGTCCCGCTCGATGCTCGACGGTCTGGTCGAGCGAGCCAAGCAGCTCGGCGCGGCCGGGCTGGTGTGGATGCGGGTGCGCGACGGCGGGGTGCTGGAGTCACCGATCGTGAAGTTCCTGACCGAGGCCGAGCAGATCGGCATCGTCGACACGCTGCGCGCGCGAGCGCGGGAGACCTCGTCCTGATCGTCGCGGGGGAGCGCCGCCTCACCAACACCGTGCTCGGTGCGCTCCGCCTCGACCTCGGCCGCCCGCCGGTGAGCGAGGGCGGCCTGGTCCCCTTGTGGGTCGTCGACTTCCCGTTGTTCGAGGCGATCGCCGAGGACGGCCGACCGATCCCGGCCCATCACCCCTTCACCCAGCCGCACCCCGACGACCTCGGGAAGCTCGACGCCACCGGCGACGCCCTGCTCGACGTGCGGTCCCAGGCCTACGACCTGGTGTTGAACGGCTGGGAGCTCGGCTCGGGCAGCGTGCGGATCCACCGACCCGAGATGCAGCAACAGATCTTCTCGCTCATCGGGCTGGACGAGACCGAGGCCCGGGCGCGGTTCGGCTTCCTGCTCGATGCGTTCCGGTACGGAGCGCCTCCGCACGCGGGGTTCGCGTTCGGCGTGGACCGCCTCGTGGCCGTACTCGCCGGCGAGGAGAGCATCCGCGAGGTGATCGCCTTCCCGAAGACCCAGTCAGGAGCCGACCCTCTCACGGGCGCGCCCGGTCCCGTGGACCCGTCGGCGCTCCGCGAGCTGGGCCTCACGATCGCACCCCGTCCGAAGCCCAGCTGAGCGAGGCGCGGCGGCCGTGGACCTGGACGGGCTCGACCTGACCGACCTGGACCACTTCGCCGACGGCTTTCCCCACGAGATCTTCGCCACGCTGCGCCGGGAGGCCCCCGTCTGGTGGCAGGCGCCGACCGTCCACGCCCCCGGTGGTGAGGGCTTCTGGGTGATCACGCGTCACGCCGACGTCGAACGCGTCGCGCGCGACCACGAGACGTTCTCCTCCCGGACGGGCCCCGGTCGCGAGGGCGGTGGCGGCACGCTCATCGAGGATCTCGCGGACGGTGTCGGTCCCGGGGTGATGCTGAACATGTGCGACCCACCGACGCACAGCCGCATCCGGGGGCTGGTCAGCCGCGGGTTCACTCCGAAGGGTCTCGCACCGCTGCGTCCGTTCCTCGTCGCCCGCGCCGGCGCGATCGTCGACGCCGTGCTGGCGCGAGGAGGCGAGTGCGACCTGCTCGTCGAGGTCGCGGCCGAGCTGCCGCTGCAGACGATCGCGCAGATCATGGGCGTGCCCCAGGGCGACCGCCACCAGCTCTTCGCCTGGACCTCGACGATCCTCGACTTCCGCGGACGCGACCTGGCGGAGCCGAGCACCGAGGTGGCCGAGGCCGGGATCGGCATGCGTGCGTACGGCGAGGAGATCGTGGCGGCGAAGCGGGCGCGACCGGCCGACGACCTCCTCTCGACGGTCGTCGCCGGTGGGCTCTCCGACGCCGAGCTCGGCGCGTTCTTCAGCCTGCTGTTCACCGCGGGCAGCGAGACCACCCGCAACTCGATCGCGGGCGGGGTGCTGGCGCTGCGGGACACGCCGGGGGAGTGGGACCGGTTACGGGCCGACCGGACCCTCGTGCCCAGCGCCGTCGAGGAGATCCTGCGATGGACGAGCGCGACGGCGTACAACCGACGCACCGCCACCCGTGACGTCGAGCTCGGAGGTCGCCCGATCCGGGCAGGAGAGAAGACCACGCACTGGTACCCGTCGGCGAACCGCGACGACGCGGTGTTCGCCGACCCCGACCGGTTCGACGTCGGCCGGACCCCGAATCCGCACCTGGCATTCGGCTTCGGGATCCATCACTGCCTCGGCGGCGCGCTCGCCCGGCTCGAGATCACCGTGATGCTCGAGACGCTCCTGGACCGCTGCGCCGGGTTCGAACCGGCGGGCCCGGTCGAGTGGGGCCGGAGCAACAAGCACACCAGCATCCGCCACCTCCCCCTCGTGCTGGTTCCTCGGTAGCGTCGGTCCGTGGACCTCTTCGCCGCGGCGGCGCACGACCGCCTGCAGTCCCGGGCGCCGCTCGCGGCGCGGCTGCGTCCACGGACGCTGGACGAGGTCGTCGGACAGGAGCAGCTGCTCGGCGCGGGTCGACCGCTGCGCACCCTCATCGAGTCGGACCGGCTCACGTCCGTCGTCCTCTGGGGCCCACCGGGCACCGGCAAGACGTCGATCGCCCGACTGATCGCGGGTGCGACCGAGAAGGCGTTCGAACCGCTCAGCGCCGTGAGCGCGGGAGTGAAGGACGTACGCGAGGTGGCCGAGCGGGCCCGCCAGCGACTGGGCGAGCACGGGCAGGGGACGATCCTGTTCCTCGACGAGGTCCACCGATTCTCCCGCACGCAGCAGGACGCGCTTCTTCCCCACGTCGAGGAGGGTCTCATCGTCCTCGTCGGCGCGACGACCGAGAACCCCTACTTCTCCCTGACCGCGCCTCTCCTGAGCCGCTCGACGCTCTTCCGGCTCGAGGCGGTGGGTCCCGACGCGCTTCGGATCCTCGTCGAGCGGGCGCTCGTCGACGCGGACCGCGGCCTCGGCGACGCCGGGCTCACGATCGCGCCGGACGCGCTCGAGCACCTCGTGGACCGCTCCGAGGGCGACGCCCGCCACACGCTCACCAGCCTCGACGTCGCGAGCACGCTCGCGGCGGAATCGAGCTCCGACGTGATCACGCTCGAGCACGCCGAGACGGCGCTCGCCATGCGCGCCCTCCGCTACGGCGACGACGAGCACTACGACGTGGTCTCCGCGTTCATCAAGAGCATTCGGGGCTCGGACGTCGACGCCGGGCTCTACTGGCTCGCGCGGATGCTCGAGGCGGGCGAGGACGCCCGGTTCATCGCCCGCCGGCTGGTGATCCTGGCATCGGAGGACGTCGGCCTCGCCGACGCCACGGCGCTGCCGATCGCGACCGCCGCCGCCCACGCCGTGGAGTACGTGGGACTCCCGGAGGCGCGATACAACCTGGCTCACGCCGTGATCCACCTCGCCAACGCGCCGAAGTCGAACCGGGCCGCCACCGCGATCGGCGCGGCGTTGGCCGACGTCGCCGATCGGCCGGGCGGGGCGGTCCCGACGCACCTCCGTGATGCCAGCTACCAGGGCGCCCGGTCCTTGGGTCACGGTGAGGGCTACGTCTATCCTCACGACGCGCCCGACGGTTGGGCTCCCCAGCAGTACCGCCCGCCCGAGGTGGCGGATCGGCGCTACTGGGAGCCGAGCGGAATCGGCGAGGACCGGGACCGCCGCCCCGCCGGGGCGCGCCCCGCGGATGGGAACGTGGGATGACCAAGAGCCGACGACGAGGATCAGCGACGCAAGCGCCCTGCGCGACCCGACCCGCAGGCGCGGTCGGCGCACGAGCGGGGATGCAGTGAGCGTCGGCGAATGGCTCGCAGCGACGGGCGCGGTGCTGCTGGCCGTCCTGCTGGGTGGTCTGCTCGTCGCGCTCGCGTCGCTCGTCACGACGGTCCGGCGTCTCCGGGTGACCGTCGAGCGACTTCAGGACGAGACGCTCGCGATCACGCGGGCGATGCAGGACGCGCTGAGCGACGCCGAGCACGAGGTCGACCGTGTGGACGCGCTCCTCACCGCGGCCGAGGGGGTGGGCGGCCGGATCGACGGCGCGTCGCGGCTCGTCACGCGGACGGTGACCAGCCCCGTGGTGAAGGTGCTCGCGATCGGCACCGGCACCAAGCAGGCCATGCGTCGCATGCGCGGGGAGCGGGGGATCGCCCGATGATCCCCAAGCGGGTCTTCTGGCTGACGGTCGGATACGGAGCCGGGCTCGGCTCGTCCTGGTACACGGCGAGGAAGGTGCGAGCGGCCGCCCGTCGCTACACGCCCGAGGGGCTCGGCGAGCGCGTCGGTGACACCGTCGAGACGGTCAGGGCGGCCGCGGTGGAGGGCCGCGCCGCGATGCGTCGCCGCGAGATGCAGCTCCGAGCCGGACTGGACGGTCCTAATTCCCGCTCTCGCGCCTCCGGCGCGGGCCGCTCGGGCCCCGGTTCGGGCGACGCACGGTACGTGCGCCGCTGATCCTCACCTTCGCTTCCCGCTTCCGAGTCCGGCGCGGGCCGCTCGGGCCCCGGTTCGGGCGACGCACGGTACGTGCGCCGCTGATCCTCACCTTCGCTTCCCGCTCTCGCGCGTCGGCTTCTGCTCGTTCGCTCGCCGGCGGGCTACCCGCCGGCGCCCGGCGGGACGCTTCCGAGTCCGGCGCGGGCCGCTCGGGCCCTGGTTCGGGCGACGCACGGTACGTGCGCCGCTGATCCTCACCTTCGCCTTCCGGCGCGCCCGTTAGATTGCGTGAGTGATCTCCGCGGACGAGCTTCGGCGCGCCTTTCTCGACTTCTTCGCCACGCGCGGGCACACCGTCGTCCCGAGCGCGAGCCTGATCCCGCACGACAAGAGCATTCTCTTCACCGTCGCGGGCATGGTGCCGTTCAAGCCGTACTTCGTCGGCGAGGAGCCGGCGCCCTACCCCCGCGCCACCTCGATCCAGAAGTGTGTCCGCGCCGGCGGGAAGCACAACGACCTCGACGACATCGGCCGGACCAACCGGCATTTCTCGTTCTTCGAGATGCTCGGCAACTTCAGCTTCGGCGACTACGGGAAGGCCGAGGCGATCCCGTTCGCATGGGAGCTCTACACCGAGGTCCTCGGCGTGGACGCGGATCGCCTCTGGGTCACGGTGCACGAGACCGACGACCAGGCCGAGACGATCTGGCGCGAGACGGTCGGCGTGCCGAGCCACCGGATCCAGCGCCTCGGTGAGGACAACTTCTGGCGCATGGCCGACACCGGGCCCTGCGGACCGAGCTCGGAGATCTTCTGGGACCTCGGTCCGGAGTTCGGGCCCGACGGCGGCCCAGCCGTCGGCGAGGACCGTTTCGTCGAGATCTGGAATCTCGTGTTCATGCAGTTCGACGCCCAACCGGACGGCAGCCTGGTCCCGTTGCCGGCGCCCAGCGTGGACACCGGCGCCGGTCTGGAGCGCAACCTCGCGGTGCTCCAGGGGGTCGACTCGGTCTGGGACATCGACGTCTTCCGCCCGCTCCTCGCCGCCGCGGAATCGGTGACCGGCACCAGGTACGGAACGTTCCCCGGCACCGAAGCGGACGTCTCGCTGCGCATCCTCGCCGAGCATGCCCGCACGATGACCTTTCTCGTCGCCGACGGCGTGGTCCCGAGCAACGAGGAGCGTGGGTACGTGCTCCGGCGCATCATCCGGCGCGCCGTGCGGCACGCGTACCGCCTCGGTGCGCGCACGCTCGTCACGCCGGCACTCGTCGACGCCACCACCGCGACCATGGGCGTCGCCTACCCGGACCTCGAGTCCCAGCACGACCTCGTGACCGCGATCGTGCGTCGCGAGGAGGAGCGGTTCCTGCGGACGCTCCAGCGCGGCGAGGACATGCTCGCGGACGTGCTCGACGAGAGCGACGTGTCGGGCGAGCGCGCCTTCTTCCTCCACGACACGCTGGGATTCCCCGTGGACCTGACGCGCGAGATCGCCGCGGAACGCGGCCGGGCGGTGGACCTCGACGACTTCCGCCGCCGCATGGACGAGCAGCGGGCCCGGGCCCGCGAGGCGCACAAGGCCGAGGGCGGTGCCGCGGTCGCGCCCGTCGAGATCGCACGCGAGGTGCTCGACGACCACGGCGACACCGAGTTCACCGGCCGGCAGGAATACCTGACGGCGGGTGCGACCGTCCTCGCGATCATCGTCGGCGGCGAGCGCGTGGCACGCGCGGACGCGGATTCGGGCCCGGTGCTGGTGATCTGCGATCGCACCCCGTTCTACGCCGAGTCCGGCGGACAGGTGGGCGACGTCGGGACGCTGACCGGCCCGGACGGAACCGTCGCGCGTGTCACCGACACCCAGTACCTCATCGCGGGTCGCCTCGTGGCCCACCACGTGGAGGTCACCGCGGGGGCGATCACCGAGGGCGAGTCCGTGGAGCTCGCGATCGACGGCGCCGCGCCGCGACGCGATCCGGCGCAACCACACTGCGACCCACCTGCTCCACGCCGCGATGCGCAGCGTTCTCGGCGCGCACGTGAAGCAGGCGGGGTCGCTCGTCGCGCCCGACCGGCTCCGCTTCGACTTCTCACACTTCGAGCCGGTGAGCGCCGAGGACCTCACGCGCATCGAGGAGATCGCGAACCGGGAGGTCATCTCCGATGCCCCCGTACGTCATTACGAGACCACGAAGGAGCACGCGGAGAGCATCGGTGCCATCGCGTTCTTCGGCGACAAGTACGGCGACATCGTGAGGGTCCTCGAGGCGGGACCCGGGTCGACCGAGCTCTGTGGTGGAACGCATGTGCACGCGCTCGGGTTCATCGGGCCGATCAAGATCGTGAGCGAGGGGTCGATCGGTTCCAACCTGCGCCGGATCGAGGCCGTCACCGGCGAGGGAGCGCTCGCACGGGTCGCCGAGGAGGAACGCCAGCTCCGTGACGCGGCGGCGCTCCTGAACACGACCCCGTCGGAGATGTCCGATCGGATCGAGAAGCTCCTCGGCCAGGTGAAGGCGCTGTCCGACGAGGTCGCGCAGGCACGACGGCGCGAGTCCACTGCTGCCGCCGGCCGGCTCGCGGCGGGTGCGGCCGACGGCACGGTGGTGACGCGCCAGGACGACCTCGGGCCCGACGACATGCGCCAGCTCGCGATCGCGACCCGCGAGGCGCTCGGCGACAGAAGCGTTGTCCTGCTCCTCGGCGTGAACGACGCGAAGGCGGTGATCGTCGCGACCGTCGGCAAGGAGAGGGTCGCGGCGGGGGTGTCCGCCGCCGAGTTGGCCGGGCCGATCGCGAAGCTCCTGGGTGGGGGGACGGCCAACAATCCCGAGCTCGTGGTCGGCGGTGGCCCCAAGGTGGACGTCATCGACGACGCGCTCGCAAAGGCCCGGACGCGGGTGGCCGACGTCATAGGGTGACCCCGGTGAGCCGCATCGTGGGCGTCGACCTCGGCACGCGCCGCATCGGCCTGGCCTGCTCCGATCCGACCGGGCTGATCGCGACGCCCCTGCCGCGCATCGACCGCTCGGGTGACGTGTCCGCCGATCGGCGCGCGATCCTCGCCGTGGCCCGCGAGTGGGAGGCGGGAACGATCGTCGTCGGCCACCCTCGGGAGATGTCCGGGCGTGCCGGCCCCGCGGCCCGGGCGGCCGAGTCCGAGGTCGAGGTGTTGCGCGCGCTCGCACCCGACCTCGAGATCGTGCTCGTCGACGAGCGGCTGACCACGGTGATCGCGGAACGCGTGCTGATCGAGGGCGGGGTCCGCCGCCGGGACCGGCGCGGGAGCGTCGACGGCGTGGCGGCGGCGGTCATGCTCCAGTCCTTCCTCGACGCGCGCCGTGGCGCCACCCCCGGCCCGTGACCGACCACCTCTCGGTCTTCGAGGCGGACGGCGAATCCCGGCGCCGGCGGCGCCGTCGACCACGGCGACGCGGTCGGATCCTGCTGGTGCTCGGCCTGCTGAGCCTCCCGTTCGTGGTCGCGATCGGATGGTTCTGGTACCAGGTCGACCCGCCGGGGGATCCCGGGCCGCTGGTCGACGTGCAGATCCCGAAGGGGGCGGGCGTCGGGACGATCGCGGACCGGCTCGAGGCGCGGGGGGTCATCGGATCGGCGCTGGCGTTCCGCATCTACGCACGCTTCTCGGGGTCGGACACGTTCCAGGCCGGCAGCTACCGGATCCACCGGGACCTCGGGGCGAGTGCGGCGATCGACGCGCTCGATCGCGGACCCCGCCAGGTCTACCGGAAGCTGGCCCTGCCGCCCGGGTTGCGTTTCGACGAAATCGCCCGACGTATCGGCCGGCTCCCCGGTTTGAGCGCCGAGCGCGTGCTCGCGCTCGCGTCCGCAGGCGCGGTGCGGTCGGTCTTCGAACCTGCCGGAGTCAACTCGCTCGAGGGTCTCACGTGGCCGGACACGTACTACGTCGAGCGTCACGAGGACGAGCAGAAGGTGCTGGGGACCGTCGTACGCGCCTTCGACGACCACGCCCGGGCCCTGGGTCTCGATGCGGCGACCGATCCCTACCGCGCCGTCGTCGTCGCATCGCTGATCCAGCGCGAGGCCGGCGTCGACGAGGACCGTCCCCTGATCGCCGCCGTCATCGAGAACCGGCTCCGGGACGGGATGGCGTTGCAGATCGACGCCACTGTCGTCTACGCGCGGGGCGGTGGCTCGCAGCCGCTCACCGACGCGGACTTCGCGCTCCCGTCCCCGTACAACACCTACGTCGTGGCCGGGCTCCCGCCGACGCCGATCTCGACGGTCACGGCGCCGTCGTTGACCGCGGCGCTGCACCCCGCCTCCGTGCCGTACCTCTACTACGTGCTGACCGACAAGAACGGCAAGCACGCGTTCGCCGAGACGTACGCCCAGCATCAGGCCAACATCGCCGACGCGCGCCGTCGGGGGGTGATCCCGTGATCACGGGTGCGACGCGGCTCGCGGCGGTGATCGGCTCACCGGTGCGGCACTCGCGCTCGCCCGCGATCCAGAACGCGGCGTTCGCGGCGGCGGGGCTGGATTGGGTCTATGTCGCGCTGGAGGTGGCGACGGGCCGCGGGACCGAGGCGGTTCGGGCGCTCCCGACGCTGGGGATCGCGGGCGCCAACGTCACGATGCCGCACAAGGCCGCCGCGGCCGCGGCGTGTGACGCCCGCACCCCCGCCGCGGCGCGTCTGCAGTCGGTGAACACGGTGATCGTGCGCGACGACGGCTCGCTGCTCGGCGATTCGACCGACGGCGAGGGCTTCCTGCGCTCACTGGCCGACGCAGGTCTGGATCCGTCCGGCCGCTCGGTGCTGCTGCTCGGCGCGGGTGGGGCGGCGCGGGCGGTCGCGGCGGCACTGGTCGAGCGCGGCGCGCGCGTCGAGATCGCGGCGCGCCGTCGCGACGCGGCGGACGAGTTGGCCCGGGTGGTGGGTGGGGTCGCCGTCGTGGCCTGGCCCGACGCGGGCCCGGCGGCCGCCGAGATCGTCGTGAACGCGACGCCGCTGGGCATGGGTGGCCAGGACGCACCGCCCGTCGTGCCTGCGGCGGAGCAGTGGATCGTGGACCTCGTGTACCACCCGCTCGACACGCCGTGGCTGCTGCGTGCCCGGGCGGCCGGCGCGCATCCCGTGGGCGGTTTGGGCATGTTGGTCCACCAGGCGGCACTCTCGTTCGAGGCCTGGACCGGTGTGGCGGCACCCCTCGACGCGATGCGTGCCGCGGCGATGACGCCCTCAACCAGCTAGGCGGACCCGCCGACAATTCGGGGACCGTCCCTGGAGGCCGCACCCGTGCTGTCCGGCACCTTCGATCTCTTTCCCCTGTCCGAGGTCCTCGGCCTGATCCAGCGCGCCGACGCGAGCGGCGCGCTCGTCGTGCGCGGCCGCACGGTCGACGGGACCCTGTACTTCGCGGCCGGTCAGATGTGCGGAGGCGAGGTGTCGGACCTGGCGGGCCCGGTCGAGGGCCAGGCCGCGCTGGAGACCCGATTGATCGAGGTCTGCGTGTCGATGCTGCGGAGCCGGGGCGCCGAGTTCGAGTTCCGCCCCGACGTCACCCCCGCGTGGCCGGCACCGCTCGTGCTCCCCATCGACGCCGTCTTCCCGCGTGCCTACGAGATCGCCCGGGACTGGTCGGCGATCATGACCTCGATCGAGAGCTTCGAGTCGATCCTCGAGCGGACCGGCGCGATCACCACGCCGGAGATCACCCTCTCGCAGCTGGGCTTTCGGATCTTCGAGCTCGTCGACGGTGCCGCGACGATCCGCGAGCTCGCCCGTCGCGCCGACGCCAGCCTGATCATCGTCGGCCCCGAGGTCCGTGCGCTGGTGCTCGCGGGAGCCGTCCGGGTGATCGTGGACGCAGATCGGGCGCTGGCGACGGCCCGTGCCGACGCCGAGGCGGACCGCGTGGGGCCCGAGCGCGCGGTCGACGTGACCGCCGAGCCCGCCCCGGCGCCTCCGGTGCGGCCGACCCCGCCCGCGCCGAGCCCCGTACCGGTCGCGCCGACCCCGGCGGCGCCCGCGCCCGCCCTCGAACGTGACGAGCTGGCTCGCGAGCGGGCGGACCTCGCATCCCGGGCCGGACTCGCCGATCCGGGCCCGGCGCCCGAGCCCGCACCCGACGAGCCCGAGCCCGTCGCGACGCGCGCGCAGATTGTGGTGGATCGTTCCGAACTGCTGCGGATGTTCTCGGGACTCCAGGACGAATGACCTATCCAGCACGGACGGGACAAGGCCGAATCCAGGACGTACATCGGGCCTGACGGCGGAGGAGGCCACGTGTCCAACGGTGCCCAACTCGGGACACTGCTGCTCCACGAGGGACTGATCACCCAGGCGGATCTCGACGCCGCGCTCGCCGCCGCCGAGAACGTCGGCAAGCCGGTCAGCCGGATCCTGATCGAGCAGGGTCGGATCACCGAACGCGACCTCGTGCGCACCCTCGCGACCCAGGTCGGCCTCGGATTCGTCGACCTGGACGACGTCTCGGTCGACCCGGCGGTGGCGATGCTCGTGCCCGAGTCGCTCGTGCGCCGGTACCAGGCCATCCCCATCAAGTGGGACGAGCAGGGCCGCCTGGTCGTGACGATGGCGGACCCCTCGAACGTCTTCGCCGCCGACGACATCCGCGCCATGAGCGGTTCCGAGGTCGTCGTCGTCGTCTCGCCGCCCTCACAGGTCGCCGCGCTGATCGACCGGATCCACCGGCTCGACGGCGAGGTCGACGAGATGGCCCAGGAGGCCGCGACCGAGCTCGGCGGCGTCGAGGACCTCTCCCGGATCGACGAGCTCATCGAGGACGCGCCGATCGTCAAGTTCGTGCAGCTCATCATCACCCAGGCCGTCGCCGACCGCGCGTCGGACATCCACGTCGAGCCGACCGAGACGGACCTCCGGATCCGGTACCGCGTCGACGGCGTGTTGCACGAGGTGATGCACTCGCCCAAGGCCATCCAGGCCGGTGTCATCAGCCGGCTGAAGGTGATGGCCGACATCAACATCGCCGAGCGGCGCATCCCCCAGGACGGCCGCATCTCGGTCAAGGCCGGGGGGAAGCCGGTCGACCTCCGCGTCGCGACGCTGCCGACGGTCTACGGCGAGAAGGTCGTCATGCGGATCCTCGACAAGGGCCAGGCGTTGCTGACCCTCGACGACCAGGGGTTCCTGCCCGACGTGCTCACCCGCTACGAGACGTCGTTCCGAAAGCCCTACGGCACGATCATGGTCACGGGCCCGACCGGGTCGGGCAAGTCGACGACCCTCTACGCCACCCTCAACATCCTCAACAACGTCGACCGCAACATCATCACGGTCGAGGACCCGGTGGAGTACCGCCTTCCCGGGATCAACCAGGTGCAGATCCACGCCAAGGCCGGGCTCACGTTCGCGGCCGCGCTGCGCTCGATCCTGCGGGCGGACCCCGACATCATCCTCGTCGGTGAGATCCGCGACGAGGAGACCGCGACGATCGCGATCGAGGCGGCCCTGACCGGTCACCTCGTGCTCACGACCCTCCACACCAACGACGCCGCGTCGACCCCTCAGCGTCTCGTCGAGATGGGGGTCGAGCCGTTCCTCGTCACCAGCGCGCTGGACTGCGTGCTCGCGCAGCGGCTCGCCCGTCGGCTCTGTCCCAACTGTGCCGAGCAGTACCAGCCGTCCGAGGCCGAGCTGGTCGAGGCCGGCTGGCCGATGGACTCGATGACCGAGTGGCCCACGCTGCTGCGCGCGATCGGGTGCGCACAGTGCGGTCGAACCGGATACAAGGGGCGATTCGCCCTCCACGAGGTGCTGTCGATCACCGAAGAGGTGGAACGGCTCATCATCGAGCGCCGATCGACCGAAGATGTGAAGAAGGTCGCCGTGATGCAGGGCATGGTCCCGCTGCGCGGCGACGGGTTCCGCAAAGTGGCAGCCGGCATCACGAGCCTGGAAGAGGTCTTCCGGGTCGTCACCTGACAGGGAGTATCGGTGGACATCAACAACTTGCTGCGGCAGATGATCGAGATGGGTGCATCGGACCTGCACCTGAAGGCCGGCCGGGCGCCGACCGTGCGCGTCGACGGCATGCTCGAGTCGCTCTCGGTGGCGCCGCTGTCGGCGGACGAGTGTGCGATCGTCGCGAACGACCTCCTGCCCGAATGGCGACGCGACGCGTTCGGTCAGCGGGGCGAGATGGACTTCGCCCACGAGGTCGAGGGCATCGGACGCTTCCGGGTGAACGTGTTCCGCCAGCAGGGCAACGTGTCGATCGCCATCCGCTACGTCGTGCCCGAGGTGCCGACGATCGACGAGCTCGGCCTGCCCCCGATCGTGAGCCGCCTCGCCGGCGAGCACGACGGCCTCGTGCTCGTGACGGGCTCGACCGGCTCGGGCAAGAGCACGACCCTCGCGTCGATGATCTCCCAGATCAACCACACCCGCGACGCGCACATCGTGACCGTCGAGGACCCGGTGGAGTACCGCCACCACGACGACCGCTGCCTCATCAGTCAGCGTGAGGTCGGCCAGGACACCGAGAACTTCCGGACCGCGCTGAAGATGGTTCTTCGCCAGGACCCCGACGTGATCCTCATCGGCGAGATGCGCGACGCGGAGACGGTGTGGGCGGCGATCACCGCGGCCGAGACCGGTCACCTCGTGTTCGCGACCCTTCACACGACGACCGCGAGCGAGAGCGTGAACCGCATCCTCGACTTCTTCCCCGCCAACCAGCACGGTCAGGTGCGCAGCTCCCTGGCCGGCTCGCTGCGAGGGGTGATCGGTCAACGGCTCGTTCCCCGCGCGGACCTGCAGGGCCGGGTCCCCGTGGTCGAGACGCTCGTGTCCACCGGCCGCGTCTTCGACCGGATCATCGACCCGGAGCGCACCCACGAGCTCGAGGACGTCATCCGCGAGGGCGCGTACTACGGCATGCAGCTCTTCGACCAGGCTGCGCTCAAGCTCTACCGGGAAGGCGTGATCACCCGGCAGGTCGCACTCTCCGCCGCGACCCGCCCCCACGACCTCTCCCTGGAGATGGACGCCGCCGCGGTAATTTCTGCGGCTGCGCTACTCGGGGGGATACCCCCCTCGCTCACGCTTCGCCGCTGCTCACCTCCGTGCCTGCGGCACTCCGGTTCGGTCGCACGCGCCGTGATGGGTGCGACGCAACAACCGCGCGTGCCGCAGCCCCGAGCCGGAGCCAGCACGGCGGAGGCGAGCAGCCGCGGAGGGGGCCGAAGGCCGGGCGCAGGTACCCTGCGCCCGAGCGGAGCGGCCGAGCAGGAGCGCAGCCGCAGAACTTACGAGAGGACCCGGACGAGCTCGTCCGGACCGATGAGACCGTCGCGGACCCGGTGGATCGCCGCCGTGCGGAGCGTGCGGGTCCCACCCTCGATGGCGGCGCGCTCGATCTCGGGGCCGGCGGCCCGGCGGGCGATGAGCGACCGGATCTGGTCGTCGAGGACCATGATCTCGTAGATCGCGCTTCGGCCCCGGTAGCCGGTGTTCGCGCAGTTGGCACAGCCGACGGGCCGGCCGACCTGCTCGATCGGATCCTCGTCCTCGAGCGCGAGGAACTCGAGCTCTTCGGCGGTCGGTGCGCTGAACTCGGCGCAGTGGTCGCACAACTTTCGGGCGAGTCGCTGGGCGACGACACATCGCAGGGAGGACGTCACGAGGTAGGGCTCGATGCCCATCTCGATCAGTCGGACCGGCACGGTCGCGGCGCTCAGGGTGTGGATGGTGCTGAGGACGAGGTGACCGGTCAGCGCGGCCTCGGCCGCGATGAGGGCGGTCTCGGCGTCGCGGATCTCACCGATGAGGATCACGTCGGGGTCGGCCCGCAGGATGGCGCGGAGGGCGCCGGCGAAGCCGACGGTGCCGCGGCGACCGACCTGGACCTGCTTGATGCCGTCCATCTGGTACTCGACGGGGTCCTCGACGCTGACGATGCTGCGCCCGGGGTCGTTGAGCTCCGCGAGGGTCGCGTACAGCGTCGAGGTCTTGCCCGAGCCCGTCGGCCCGGCGGCGAGGATCGAGCCCTGCGACGAGCGGTAGGACGCCTGGAACCGTTCGAGCTCCCCGGCGTCGAAGCCGAGCTTGCCGAGCTCGAAGACACCGTTCGAGGTGTCGAGGAGGCGGAGCACCACCGCCTCACCGGAGGCGGTCGGCAGGGTCGTCATCCTCACGTCGAGGGCGCGGCCGCCACCGGCGACCGAGAAGCGGCCGTCCTGGGGGGTACGGCTGTTCGAGATGTCGCAGCCGCCCATGACCTTCAGGCGGCTGACGACCGGTCGCAGCACGTTGCGCGGTGCCGACGAGGCATCGTGCAGCACGCCGTCGACGCGGAACCGGATGCGGACCCGGGTCCCGGACGGCTCGATGTGGATGTCCGAGGCCCGCTCGACGGTGGCCTGCGAGATCATCGCGTCCACCAGTCGGATGATCGGCGCGTCCTCGGTCTCGCCGACGAGGACCTGACCGACCTCGTCCTCCTCGAAGTCGGAGGCGTCGTCGATGCGGCTCTCCATGCTCGGCCGCGTCCAGATCTTGTTGACGCAGTCGCGCACCTGGCCCGGGTCGGCGACGGCGGGCATGACCGGACAGCCGGTGATCACCTGGAGGTCGTCGAGCGCGAAGACGTCGGTCGGGTCGGCGACCGCGATCTTGAGGACGCCGTCGATCTCCTCGATCGGGATCGCGCGGTAGCGGCGGGCGATCTCCTCGGGGATCCGCTGGGCGACGATCTCGTCGATCGTCGCCGCGGCGAGATCCACGAACTCGAGGCCGAGACGCTCGGCGAGCACCCGGGCCGCGTCGGTCGAGCTGATGAACCCCAGCTCGATCAGGATCTCGCCCAGTCGGCCCCCGGTCCGCCGCTGGACGTCCAGGGACTCCGCGAGCTGCTGGTCCGTGATGATGCCCTGCTCCACGAACAGGTCGCCGATGCGGCGACGGGTCGGTGCAGCGGACGGAGAGGTGTCGACGACTTCGTGGATCACTTGGCCTGCATCGGCGGTGGATCGTGCCGGATTGAGGGTTGATTCCGGTTCTCCGGGCGCCGATGCCACTGGCCCGCGGGCGCCGCGGTGACGAAGGCCGTCAAGTCGGATCGTGCACGGGCCGATACCGCTCGGCAAGGAGGCACGCAGATGCTGTCAAGTCAGGCGCGGGTGTTGGGTGAGTTCCTCGTGGATCGCCACGTGCTCTCACGCGACGACCTCGCGATCGCGATGGCCGACTCCCGTCGCACCGGTGAGGCACTGCCCGCCGTGCTGCGCCGAGAGGGCCTGGTATCGGAGAAGGACCTCACCGCGGCTCTGGCCGAGACGGTGGGCGTCCGCTTCATCGACTTCACCGAGACCCCGCTGCACCCGGACGCCGCGCTCACGGTGCCCGAGGGCATCGCCCGCGAGTTCGGCGCGATCGGGGTCGACTTCGACGGGGCGCGCCTCGTCGTCGCGTTCCCGGACCCCGGCGACGACGCCGCGGTCCAGGCCGTGGGTCAGGCGACCGGCTACGAGGTCGTCCCCGCCGCGGCGGGGAGCTACGAGATCCAGCACGCGATCGACTCCGTGTTCGGTCCGGCGGTGCCGGCGCTGCAGCCCGATGCCGAGGTCGACCCGGCCGAGGCCGAGGTCGAGGGGATCCACGTCAACGACCTGCTGAAGAAGGTGCTCGAGCAGCACGGCTCCGACCTCCACCTGACCGCGGGCAGCCCGCCGGTCATCCGCGTCCACGGCGAGCTCCGACCCGTCGACGGGATCGATGCGCTCTCCGGCTCGGAGATCCGGGAGATGATCTACGCGATCCTCACCCAGAAGCAGCGGGAGAAGTTCGAGAACGAGCTCGAGCTGGACTGCTCGTACTCGCTCCCCGGCCGCAGCCGCTTCCGCGTGAACGTGTTCCTCCAGCGCGACAACGTCGGCGCGGTCATGCGGACCATCCCGTACGACATCGTGCCCTTCGACAACCTCGGGGTGCCGTCGACGGTGCGCGGCTTCGCCGACCTGCCGCGTGGCCTCGTGCTCGTCACCGGCCCGACCGGCTCGGGCAAGAGCACCACCCTCGCGTCGCTGATCGACATCGTGAACCGCGAGAAGGCGGTGCACATCATGACGGTCGAGGACCCGATCGAGTTCCTCCACCAGCACAAGCGGGCGGTCGTCAACCAGCGCGAGGTGGGGGAGGACACGAAGTCCTTCGCCGAGGCCCTGCGCCACGTCCTGCGTCAGGACCCGGACGTCATCCTCGTCGGTGAGATGCGTGACCTCGAGACCATCCAGACTGCGCTGACCGCGGCCGAGACCGGTCACCTCGTGTTCGCCACCCTGCACACCCAGGACGCGCCGCAGTCGATCGACCGCATCATCGACGTGTTCCCGAGCCACCAGCAGCAGCAGGTGCGCGTCCAGCTCGCCGCCTCGCTGCAGGGCATCTGCACCCAGCAGCTGCTCCAGACGCCGGACGGCGCGGGCCGGGTGCTCGCCGCCGAGGTGCTCGTCGCCACGCCGGCGGTCCGCAACCTGATCCGGGAAGGCAAGATCTACCAGATCTACTCGCTGATGCAGACCGGCGCGAAGTTCGGGATGCTCACGATGGACCAGCACCTCGCCCAGCTCGTGCGGTCCCAGAAGGTCTCGCTGGAGGCGGCCGTCGAACGGTGCTCCAACGAGGACGACCTCCGCCGCCTGGTCCAGGCCGGCGGTGCCGGGAACGGATGGGGCAGCTGATGGCCACGACCTTCGCGTACAAGGTCCGCGACCAGAGCGGGAAGCTGGTCGAGGGCCAGCTCGAGGCCGAGGACGCCTCACTCGTCGTCGGCAAGCTGCGGCAGATGGGCTACACGCCCATCGCGGTCGAGGCCAAGAGCACCAGCAAGCTCTCCGGCGACATCAAGATCCCGGGCCTCTCGGGCAAGGTGAAGCTCAGGGACGTCGCGATCTTCTCGCGCCAGTTCGCGACGATGATCAACTCGGGTCTCTCCCTGATCCGCGCCGCTCGCGATCCTCGCCGACCAGACCGAGAACCCCGAGCTCGCCCGGGTCGTCGGCGAGGTCCGCCTCGACGTCGAGAAGGGCGTGTCGCTCTCGTCGGCCATCGCGAAGCACCCGAAGGTCTTCAACCGGCTCTACATCGCCATGGTGCGCTCCGGCGAGATCGGCGGTGTCCTCGACGCCGTGCTGATGCGGCTCGCGGACACGATCGAGAAGCAGGTCGAGCTCCGCCGCAAGGTGCGCTCCGCGATGACGTACCCGATCGTCGCGCTCTCCATCTGCATCCTGATCGCCGCGGCGATGCTGCTCTTCATCGTTCCGCAGTTCAAGGCGATCTACACCGACCTCGGCGGCCAGCTGCCGCTCCCGACCCGCGTGCTCATCTCGCTGTCGGACCTGCTCAAGACCTGGTTCCCGCTCGTGATCCTCCTCGCCGGCATCGGGGTCTACTTCTTCCGGCGCTGGATCAAGACCGAGAACGGTCGGATGATCTGGGACTCCTTCAAGCTGCGGGTGCCCGTCTTCGGCGTTCTCACCCGCAAGACCGCGCTCGCTCGCTTCTCCCGGACCCTCGCCGCCCTGACGCGTTCCGGGGTCGGCATCCTCGAGGCCCTCGACATCGTCGCGGAGACCGCGGGCAACGAGGTGGTCTCGACGGCGCTGCGCGAGACACAGGGCGCGGTCAAGCGTGGTGACACGCTGGCCCGTCCGCTCGAGCAGCACGAGGTGTTCCCGCCGATGGTCACCCAGATGATCTCCGTCGGTGAGGAGACCGGTGCGCTCGACGAGATGCTCGACAAGATCGCCGACTTCTACGACAGCGAGGTCACGGCCACCGTCGACGCGCTGACGTCGCTGATCGAGCCCCTCATGATCGTCGTCATGGGAACGATCGTCGGCGGCATGATCATCAGCCTCTACCTCCCGATGTTCAACATCATCAAGCTCATCAAGTAGAACGCACACGCCGGACACGCCGGGGCGTCAGACGGCCCGGACCATGTCGGCCCATGGGTCGGGGTGCAGCTCGCTCCCGTCGGGTCGGTGGACCCGGAGCTGTTGACCTTCGAACGTGCAGGTCCAGTCGGGATGTCGATGGACGAAGACGTGGTGTCTTCGACAGAGATGCTCGCCGTTGCGGATCGAGGTCTCGCCGCCGTGTTCCCAGTGGACCAGGTGGTGGATGTCGCACCAGGGCGCCGGAACCTCGCAGCCCGGCCACCCGCAATGGGGGCTGCGGTGGGTGACCGCCCGTCGCTGGGCCCGGTTCCACACCGGTGTCGCCCGGCCGACGTCCAGGATCTCGCCGAGGTGACCGGTGGTGACCGGCACGACGGTCGCGTCGCAGAGGATCCGGTCCCGTTCGCGGGGGTCGATCACACCGCCGAACAGTCCGAGCGTCAACGGATGCGTCGGGTCGTCGACCGTCCGCCGGTGGGTCAGGTAGGACACGACCGGACGGGCTCCCTCGGCGTGCGGTCCGCGATCGAGCGCGACCTCACAGATCCGCACGAGCGCCTCGGCCTGGCGCACCGCGAGGCTCGTCCCGTCGTCGGCGGCGGGTGGGCGGGTGAACTTCTCGAGCGTCTCGCGCACGGTCTGGCACGACGCCTTGCTCAGGTCCGCTCGCAGCGCACCGCGGTCGCCGACCTCGGCGACGGTGAAGGTGTCCGGCGGTGCAGGCTTGCTGCCGTCGGCCCGGGCGCAGGCGGTGAAGTGCTGGGTCAGGATCTGGAGGTCCTTGCGGGCACCGCGCCGGGCGCGCTCGAGGAACTCGGGTTCCATCGCCGCGAGCTCCTCGTCACAGCCCGCCACCCGCGCCGCGGCGATCAGTTCGACCGCCGCGGTCGTGATCTCGCCGGCCGCCCAGGCGGCACCGGTCTCGGCGAGCAACTCCGCCAGCTCGGCGAGGCGCACGATGCGGCGGATCTCGGCCCGGGGGCGACAGGTCTTCCACGCCAGCCAGCCGATCGTGTCGGCGTACCCGTCCGCGACGCCGATCCCGCGTCGGACCGCGGCCAGCGTCCACGCCGCGAACGCGGCGTCCTGGCGGTCCCGTTGGCGGGCCAGACGCACCAGATCGCCCTGCAGCTCGGCGTCGGCCATCCCCGCCGGGTCCAGGGCACCGACCGCGTCGACCGTGTGGCGGAGGTCGCCGACGGGGTCCGCGAACCCACCCAGACCCTCGCGACCCACCCCGAATGCCATGCCGGTAGCATATCGAACAAGTGTTCGTGAGTCCACCGAGATCCGCAGAGATCCGGACACCGCCGGACCGCCCCACCGTCTGTGCCAGGCTCCGGGCATGACCTTCGGAGCCGAGTCCACGACCGACGACGTCCTCGCGGGGATCGACCTCACCGGGCGGCGCTACCTGGTGACGGGCGCGAGCGCGGGACTGGGGGAGGAGACGACCCGGGCGCTCGCCGCCCGCGGGGCGGCAGTGACCATGGCCGCGCGGGATGCCGAACGTGCCGCGGCCGCCGAGGCCCGCGTGCGCGCCGCGGTGCCCGATGCGGAGGTCGAGGTGCTCTCCCTCGACCTCGCGTCGCTGGCCGACGTGCGCCGTGCGGCCGAGGTCTTCCGCGCGAACCATGACCGGCTCGACGGTCTGATCAACAACGCCGGCGTCATGGCTTGCCCGCACGCGACCACCGTCGACGGCTTCGAGCTCCAGATCGGCACGAACCACATCGGCCACTTCGAGCTCACGCGGCTCCTGATGCCGGCTCTCGGTGCAGGATCACGCGTGGTCGCGCTCAGCTCTGCCGGCCACCGGTTCTCCGACGTGGATCTCGACGACCCGAACTTCGAGCACAGCGACTACGAGCCGTGGGTCGCGTACGGGCGGTCCAAGACCGCCAACGCGCTGTTCGCGGTCGAGCTGGACCGGCGCCTGCGCGACCGCGGCGCGCACGCGTTCTCGGTGCACCCGGGTGGGATCATGACCGAGCTGGGTCGGCACCTCACGGAGGAGACGATCGCCACGCTCAGTGCCTCGATCCCGTCGGACGCGCCGATGCAGTGGAAGACCGTGCCCCAGGGCGCGGCGACGACGGTCTACGCCGCGACCGCACCCGAGCTGGCCGCGCGCGGCGGCGCCTACCTCGAGGACTGTGCCATCGCCGAGCGCAACGATGCCGAGGGCTCACGCGGCGGGATCCGCAGCTACGCCATCGACCCCGAGCGCGCCGCCGCCCTCTGGACGCGCACCGAGCAGTGGATCGCCGGCTGACGGCAGGAGATGCTGACGCCGGGAGGCGCAGGGAACCCGGGGCAGGGGGCTGGTCCTGCGCCTCGACCGGCGTCAGAGAGGCCGGCTTGGGGGAGGTCGGCCGTAGTCCTAGAACGACACGAGGCTCGACCGTGTTCCCGATTTCTGGTGTCGATGGTCACGTCCACCCAGCGCGCGGCGGACGCGCGCGCTCCGCTGACCCACGGTGCCCGGGCGGCGGGCGTCAACGAGCGGCGGTGGCGGCTGCGGCGGCGGCCCGGTACCGGTTGGTCGAGAACTCCGGGTCGGTGTCGAAGTCGGGGATCACCGACGTGCCGAAGAGCTCCACGGTCTCGACCAGCAGGTCGTGGGGGTAGACCGAGCCCGAGGGTCCGAGGATCAGCTGGTCCACGCCGATCGCGTCCCACTTGGTGAGCACCTCGGCGCAGATCTCGGGGTTGCCGACGATGCTCGCACCTGCATCGCGTCCGACGAGCACCTGCTCGCGGGTCGGATCGGGGATCAGCTCGGGCCACTCGGGGACCCACGCCGGCTTCGGGAACGTGTCGAGGTAGCGGAACACGAGCGACTGCTGGCGGCCGTTCCCCGATCGGGTCGCCCAGTCGATCGCCGTGTCGTCGTCCTCGAGGCACATGAAGCTCGTCGTGATCGCCACGTTGTCGTTCACGAACTCGCCGACGGGGTCGGCGTCCTTGATCGCCTCCTTGTAGATGTCCACCAGCGGCGCCATCTTCTCGGGGGTTCCGCCGGTGAAGCAGAGCACGCCCAGCCCCATCTTCCCGGCCTTCTCGAAGGTCCCCGGATTTCCGGCGGCGACCCACATCGGGGGGTGGGGCTTCACGTACGGCTTCGGCAGCACGTTGCGTTCGGGGAGCGAGAAGAACTCGCCGTCGAACTGGTACGTGCCGTCGCGCCACATCTTCTTGAACTCGACGATCGCCTCGTCGAACATGTCCTTGGTGACCTCGGGGTCGGTGATGCCGAACCCGCGCTGCTCGGTGCTCGACGACCCGCGTCCGGTCCCGAACTCGAAGCGCCCGTCGGAGAGGTGGTCGAGCATCGCGACTCGTTCGGCGACGCGTGCCGGGTGGTTCACCGGCGGGGTGATGTTGATGATGCCCGAGCCGATGTGCATGCGGTTCGTGCGGGCGGCGACGAACGGCATGATCGTCTCGTTGGCCGAGATGTGGGAGTACTCCCAGAGGAAGTGGTGCTCGGTCCACCACGAGTACTTCCAGTTGGTCCGGTCGCCGGCGACGGCGAGGTCGACCTCGCTCATCAGCCGGTGGTGCTCGGCGTCCGGGTCCGCCGCCATGAGGTCCTGGTGGACGAACCCGCCCATGAACAGACCGAACTCCATACCGTCCTCCGCTGGTCTCGCGCCGGGGCGCGTGCGATGTCTCAGAGAAAATGAAACCTGTTTCATTTTTGCACGTCCACCGGACGGTGTCCAGCACGGCGCGTACCGTCGGGCGATGGCGACCGGCCCGCTCCCGTCGACCCCGGCCGCCGACGGCTTCCGGATGCCGGGGGAGTTCGAGCGCCACCGGGGTACCTGGATGGCCTGGCCCCGCCGCCCGGACAACTGGCGTGCCGACGCCGGCCCGGCCCGCGAGGCCTTCGCGGCGGTGGCCACGGCGGTCGCGACGGTCGAGCGGGTGCGCGTGGCCGTCCACCCCGACGACATCGCCGGTGCCGCGCGGGCGCTCGGACCCGGGATCGAGCTGGTGGCCGTCCCGAGTGACGACGCCTGGATGCGCGACATCGGACCGACCTTCGTCGTGGACGACCATGGCGGCGTGCGCGGCGTGGACTGGGAGTTCAACGCGTGGGGCGGAGCCGACGGCGGCCTCTACGCGTCCTGGGCGGAGGACGACGCGATGGCGGCCGCCGTGTGTGCCGCCGAGCGCGTCGATCGCTACCGTGCCCCGTTCGTGCTCGAGGGCGGATCGATCCACGCCGACGGGGAGGGAACCCTCCTCGTCACCGAGGAGTGCCTGCTGCATCCGAACCGCAATCCCGGCCGGTCGGCCGCGGACCTGGAGCGCCTGCTCGGCGCGTACACCGGCGCGACGACCGTGATCTGGCTCGGGCTCGGCGTCGTCGACGACGAGACCGACGGCCACGTCGACAACCTGTGTTGCTTCGTCGGTCCCGGCGAGGTCCTGCTCACCTGGACCGACGACCGCGACGACCCGCAGCACGCCGCGCTCGAGCGACGCACGCCGCCGGCTCGAGGCGGCCACCGACGCTCGGGGCCGCTCGCTCGAGGTCCACCTGCTGCACCAGCCCGGGCCGCTGTTCGCGACCGCCGCGGAGGCGGCCGGGGTCGTCGTCACGCCGGGGAGCCGACCGCGGCGCGCCGGAGATCGCCTCGCCGGGTCCTACGTCAACTTCGCTCCGGTCAACGGTCGGGTCGTCGTCCCGCTGCTCGACCCCCGCCACGACGACGCCGCCCGCGAGGTCCTCGGCGCCTGCTATCCCGACCGCGAGGTCGTCGGGGTCCCGGCGCGGGAGATCCTCCTGGGAGGTGGCAACGTGCACTGCATCACCCAGCCCGTCCCGGCGGGAACCGGAGCGGGGCCGCCCCGGGGGGACGGGCCGGTACATTGACCCGAGCCATGGTGGAGATCGGCACGGCAGGCCCCCCGTTTCGTGCGAGCACGATCGCGGTCGGTGCCGCGCTCGCCGCCGAGACCGACGGCGCGCACGCGATCTGGTTCCCGGCCGAGCTCACGATGCCCGTGACGGCCGAGGAGTGGCGGCACCCCGGCGGTACGGCCGCGGCCACCGTGGTCGCGCCCGACCCGTCCGACCTGGCCGATCCGATCGTCACCGCGGCCGCGGCGGTGCTCGTCGCCCGCGGGGTTCGGGTCGGCGTGCTCGGCTGGGATCCTGGCTCGGACCTCGCGCGGGCACGCCGCACGATCCTGACCCTCGCGGAGCTCGCACCCGGGCGGTGCGTCGTGGCCCTCGACGGTACGGTCCCCGGCGCGGGTGACCTTGCCGCGTCCTGCGCGGCCGAGCCCCGCATCGAGCTCGCGACCGTCGGGGGCGATCCGCAGGTCGCGGCGCGTGGCTCCTGCGGGTGGATCGCCGTGGGCGCCGACGCGGAGGTGATTGCCAAGGCCGCGCTCGACGCCGGTGTCGTCGGCCGGCTGGGCGTCGCGCTTTCCGTCGCGATCCACGACGACGTCGAGATCGCTCGCGCCTGCCTCGACGCGGCGAGTTCCGCCGAGGGTGTGGTGGTCGGCGATCCGGCCGCGCTCGTGGAGGCGCTCGCGGCCTACGTGGAGGCGGGGGTGACGCGCGTCGTGCTCCACAACCTGGTGCCGTTCGCGAGACCCGAGGAGATCGAGGCCTCCCAGGCGGCGCTGCGCGCGGCGATCCGGCGGGCGCGGCTGCTGTTCCGGGACGCATCGTGACGGTCGCCGACCTCGCGGCGCGCGACCTGTTCTGGCGGATCCGGCGGGACCCGAGGCGCGCGGACGTCGAGCTCGGGCGGCGGGCGGGCGCCTTCCCGTACTTCGTGCCGATCGGCTCGGCGCTCGGCCGGGAGGCGGTCGTCGACGGCCGCACCTGCCTGATGTTCGGGTCGAACAACTACCTGGGCCTGGCGGACGACCCGCGGGTGGTCGGGGCGGCCGAGGACGCACTCCGTCGCTACGGGACCGGATGCACCGGATCCCGCCTGATGAACGGCACGCTCGAGCTCCACCTCGAGCTCGAGACGCTGCTCGCGCGATGGATGCGCCGTGAGTCCGCTCTCGTCTTCTCGGCCGGCTACCTCGCGAATCTCGCCACGCTCGCCACGCTCTGCGACCCGTCGTCGGTGATCGTGGGCGACGCGCGGAACCACGCGTCGATCGAGGACGGGGCGCACCTCTCGGGCGCGCGGATCGTGTCGGTGCGCCACAACGATCTCGGACAGCTCGCCGCGAAGCTGGGGCGGCTGGACGCGCCGACGCTCGTCGTCTGGGACTCGGTCTTCTCGATGGAGGGCGATGCGGTGGACGTCGGGACGCTCGTGGATCTCGTCCGCGAGGCAGGGGCGCGGCTGTTGCTCGACGAGGCGCACTCACTCGGGGTGCTCGGCCCGGACGGCGCCGGCGTCGCCGCCGGGATGGATCGTCCACCGGATCTCGTGATGGGCACGTTCAGCAAGTCGCTCGCGTCGAGCGGTGGGGTGGTCGCCGGCGACGCCGACGTGGTCGACTACCTGCGGGTGCACGCCCGGCCGTTCGTGTTCACGGCGTCCGCCGTGCCCGCGGCCGTCGCGGCGGCAGCTGCGGCAGTCCGGGTGGCGATCGACGAGCCCTGGCGTGCGGAGCGGGCTCGCGCCACCGCGAGGGCGCTCGCGGCCGGCCTGGCCGGTGCCGGGTTCGCCGTCCACGGAGGTGGCGCCGCGATCGTCTCGGTCCGAATGGCCGACGAGTGGGCCGCGACGCTCGCGTGGCGGGCGCTCTTCGACGCCGGGGTCTACGTCAACGTCGGGTTGTACCCGGCGGTGCCCCGGGGAGAGGCGCTGCTCCGGCTGAGCACCACGGCTCAGCACACCGACGCCGACATCGCGGACTGCGTCGGCGCGTTCAGCCGCGTCGTGCGGCCGTGAGCTCGGAGGCCGCGCACGCGGTTCGTGCCGTGGTGGTCCCGCGCCTCGCCGCGGCCCTCGGCGTCGAGGTCGGCCTGGTGACGGACGACCTCGAGCTCGTGACGCTCGGACTGTCGTCGCTCGAGGTGATGGAGCTGGTGTACGACGCCGAGGACGAGTTGGGCATCGTCGTCGTGGAGGAGTCGCTCGCCGACGTGTCGACCGTGGGCGCGCTGGTCGAGGCGCTCGCGGTCGAGGTGGGTGCCGGTCGGTGACCGCGGCGACGATCGCCGAGCTGCTCGACCAACAGGCGCACGCGGCCGGGAATCGTGAAGTGTTCCGATTCCTCGACACCGGCGCCGCCTGGACGTTCGGTGAGCTCGCGAGCCGAGCCGCCCGCGTCGGAGGCGCGCTGGGGTGGGTGGAGCCCGGCCGCCACGTCGGCATCCTCGCCGACGACCGGGCCGCGTTCTGTGAGGCGTTCTTCGGCGCGCACGCCGCCGGGGTCGTCCCGGTGCCGCTGGGTGTCGCGGGCAACCCCACGGGCCCCGCGTGGCGCGCGCTCCTCGCCGACCGGGTCGCGCGGTTCGAGCTCGACGCACTGCTCACGGACCCCGGGGCGGTGGACGCGGTGACCACGGCGGTTCCGGATACGCCGGTCGTCGGCATCGACGGGACCCGCGGGGCGGTCCGAACCGGCCGCGCCGCCGCGCCGCACGCCTTCGTGCAGCCGTCGTCGGGCACCACCGGCGACCCGAAGGGGGTCGTGGTGTCGCATCGAGCGGTGCTCGCGAACCTCGCGGCGATCGGGGAGCACTGGGAGCTCGGCCCGGACTCCGTCGGGCTGTCCTGGCTGCCGCTGTTCCACGACATGGGCCTCATCGGCACGATGATCAACGCGGTCTACCAGGGCGGCACGCTGTACCACTGGCCGACCGCGTCGTTCCTCCGCAGTCCCGGCCGATGGCTCCAGCTGGTGGGCGAGCTGGGCGTGACCATGGCGGTGGCGCCGCCGTTCGCGCTGTCGCTCGTGACCCGGCGCCAGCGGCGTCGCGCCAGCGCCGTGGACCTCGCGGGGTTGCGGGCGCTCCTCGTGGGGGCCGAGCAGATCCGGCCCGAGGTGCTCGACGACTTCGGGGCGACGTTCGCGGGATCGGGACTGGCCCCGACCGTGGTGACCCCGACCTACGGCCTGGCCGAGGCGACCCTCGCGGTGACGGCGACGGCGGGTCGGGAGCGGTACCGCACCCTCGATGTCGGCGGTCGGCGGCTCGTCTCGTGCGGCCGGCCGCTCCCGGGGATCGACGTCGCGATCGCGGGAGGCGTCGGCGGCGACACCGCCGAGGTGGGGGAGCTCCTCGTGCGCAGCCCCGCGCTGATGGACGGCTACCTGGGCGATCCCGCCGCTACGGGCGCCGCGCTCGTGGACGGCTCGCTCCGGACCGGCGACACGGCGGCGATCGTCGACGGTGACGTCGTCATCGTCGGGCGCAGCAAGGAGATGATCAACCGCGGCGGCCTGAGGCTCCCGGCCGGGGAGTTCGAGCTCGCCGTGGGCGCGGTCGAGGGCGTGCTGGCCGACCGCATCGTGGCGTTCGCCGACTCCTCGGGAGACGACGAGCGGGTGGTCGTCCTCGCGGAGTCGCGGTGGCGCGCACGCGCCGGCGAGGTGATCCTCGCGGCCCGCGCCCAGCTGGCGGACGCCGGCCTCCCGGCCGACGTCGTCGAGCTCGTCCCGCCAGGGTTCATCCCACGCACGACGAGCGGCAAGCTCCGCCGCGCCGCCGCACGCGAGAAGTGGCACGCCACGCGCACGCGCTGAACCGCGCGCGGCGCGTCACTCCGGAGCTTGTTCGCCGGCGGCGAGCGGAGCCGCCGAAGAGGAGGACGAGACGGCGAGCGTCGCCGAGAACGAATCCTCCCAGGCGCGGTGGCGGCGCTTGGCGTCCGCGACGAAGGGTGAGTACGCGATCGCCTTCAGCACGACGGCGTTGAGCGCGTTCATCGGGAACCGCAACGGCCGGACGACGTCGAGGAACAGGACGACCCGTTCCTCGTCGGTGTCGTTCCAGACCTCGTGCTCGTAGGTGTCGTCGAAGATCAGGCTCGCCCCTTCGCTCCAGCTCGCGCGCTCGTCGCCGATGCGGATCCGGCAGTGGTCGGCGTCGGACGGGACCTTCAGTCCGAGGTGGTAACGGACGACACCCTTGTACGGACCGCAGTGCGCGGGAATGTGCTTGCGGGGCGCCAGGATCGAGAACATCGCGGTCTGCATGCCGGGGACCGCGGCCACGAGCCGTGCGGTCTCCGGGCACCGCGCGCAGTTCGCGTCCGAGCGGAACCCGAACCCGTACAGGAAGAAGGTCTTCCACCGGTCGTCGTCGGTGATGGTCGCCTGGTCGGTCGAGATGTCCTGGAAGTTCGCCAGCGCGTCCCGGTGCAGGAGCACCGCGTCGAGCTCCCGGCGGATGGTGGGCCACTCGGCCTCGAGGCCCCGGCTCCAGAGGAAGTCGCGCTGGTCGAAGACGGCCGGATCACCGAGTCGTGAGCCGGCGGCGACCAGGCGGTCGAGCCGGTCGAGGAGCCACTCGCCCACGAGGATCGTGAGGTCGACGACCCGGCGCCACATGGGCGCCGAGATTAGGCCCGAGGCCCGTCGAGATCGGGCCCGAGGCCCGTGTAGGGCGCTCGAATCATCCCGCCGGATCACCCTCAAGCGCCCCCGGAGGGGTGCCGAGACTCCCTCTGCACCGAGAACCGGGATCTGTCCGGGGACCCGGGGCACCTATCCAGCCAATACCACCCAAAGGGGAAACACCCAAATGCAGCAGATGCTGAACAACCTGCGGGCTCGGCGCGAGGACGACGAGAGTGGTTTCACTCTCATCGAGCTCATGGTCGTGGTGCTGATCATTGCCATCTTGATCGCCATCGCCATCCCGACCTTCCTCGGTGCCAAGACCCGCGCACAGGACAAGGCGGCTCAGTCGAGCCTCCGCAACGCCCTCACGAACGCCAAGGGCATCTACACCGACACCGACTCGTACTCGGGTGCGACGCCGGCCGCGCTGCTCGCGGCTGAGCCGAGCCTCACGTTCAACGCGGCTGGCACCGTGTCGAGCGGTGCGAAGAACGTCTCGGTGAACCCGCAGGCCACCTACGTGGTGATGACGGCGGTGTCCTCGTCGGGCAAGTGCTTCGCCATCGCGGACTTCGCGACCGGCGGCACGTTCTTCGCCTCGGTGAGCGGTACGTGTTCCGCGACCACGGCGAGCGCCATCACGGGTACGGGCAACGCCAACGGTCCGACCGGTGCTCCCGCGAGCGCCACGACCGACGACGTCTGGTCCCAGGCCTGGTAGTCGGAGGTTCCACTCCGCAATGCAACGTGGTTGGGGGGCCTTCGGGCCCCCCAACCCGTTTCCCGACCGACACACGACGGAGAGGGGGTGACGGTCATGAGCACACCGGCCCGGCACACGGGATCACCGAGCGGCGAGCACGACGAGCGGGGCTTCACCCTGATCGAGCTCATGATCGTCGTCGGGATCATCGGGATCCTCATCGCCGTGATGATCCCGAACTTCCTCCAGGCCCGAGAGCCCGCGCGTGACCGCCAGGCGCAGACCCTCCTCCGTACGACGCTGACCGCCGCCAAGGCGATCGAGACCACGCCGGACCTCACCGCGACGCCCGCGCTCCTCGCCGCCGAGGAGCCGACGCTCGTCTTCGTGGCGGGGTCGAGCCCGGCGCCGGCCAACCTCAGGAACGTGTCCGTGGCGACGCTCGTGTCGGGCGGTGTCACCTACACGGTGATGGCGTCGCAGTCGACCTCGGGCCGCTGCTTCGCCGTCCTCGAGCAGACCGACGGTGCGCCCCAGTTCCAGCGGATCGACAACGCCGCCACCTGTCAGGCGGACCAGTTCGACGCCGTGACCGGATGGACCGACGCCTGGCCGTGATCCGCGTCCGGTGACCGTCCCGCCCGTAGCCTCGAACCCCCATGCTGCTCCTCGCCTGCGGCCTCTTCGGCTTGCTCATCGGCTCCTTCCTGAACGTCGTCGTGTGGCGGGTGCCGCGCCAGGAGTCGATCGTGACGCCCGGCTCGCACTGCCCGCACTGCGACGCCGCGCTGTCGCCGCTCGAGAACGTCCCGGTGCTCTCCTGGCTGGTGCTGCGAGGGCGTTGCCGGCACTGCGGGCAGCCGATCTCGGTCCGTTACCCCCTGGTGGAGCTGGCGAACGCCGGCCTCTGGGTCGGGATGGCGGCCCGGTTCGGCGCCTCCTGGGAGCTGCCCGCCTATCTCGCCCTGTCCTCCGGGCTCCTGGCGCTCGCGCTCATCGACCTCGACACGCTGTTGCTGCCCAACCGGGTCCTGTACCCCACGGCGATCCTGGTCGGGGGACTGCTCGTCCTCGCTGCCGCGCTGGACCACGAGTGGAGCGACCTCGGTCGGGCTGCGCTCGCCGGCGCGGCATCCTTCGCGGTCTTCTTCGTGATTCATGTGATCTCGCCCCGGGGGATGGGTTTCGGCGATGTCCGGCTCAGCTTCCTGCTCGGCATGGCCCTGGGCTGGCTCTCCTGGGGTCACGCCTACCTCGGCCTCTTCCTCGGCTTCCTGCTCGGTGCGGTGATCGGGACCCTGCTCATCGCGCTCAAGCTCCGCGGCCGGAAGGACCACGTGCCGTTCGGGCCGTTCCTCGTCGCGGGCGCGCTGATCGCGATCTACGCGGGCGCGCCGCTCCTCGACCTCTACCGCCGGTAGGTCCTCCGACCCCCGCGCGGGCCCGCGTCGTCACTCCGTTGGGTCGCGCGGCTCACCGCGATCCCGGTCGCGCGTAGGTCGTCTGCTTCAATTCACCCGCGCGGGCTCAACTCACGTTGCTCATGTTGACGATTGTTCGGCATGGGATTTACTGTGCCCGAAGTCAACGAGGGGCAATAACCGTGGCGTCGCCGATACCTCATGATCTTCTGACCGCGCGTGAGGTCGCGGACGTCATGCGAGTCTCCACGATGACCGTGTACCGGCTCATCAAGTCCGGCGAGCTGCCCGCGATCAGGGTGGGCAAGCACCTCAGGATCCGGGAGCGCGACGTGGCGAAGTTCCTCGACGAGCGGATCGTCGGGACCATCACCGAGGGAGGATCGGACCAGTGGCCCGCCGTCTGATCGGTCTCGACATCGGTACCAACGCGGTGCGCGTCGCCGAGTTGGAGCCCGGTGACCCACCCCGCCTCACCAGCTTCGGCCAGGTCGCCCTGCCTCCCGGCGCGATGCGCGACGGCGAGATCGTCGACCCCGCGGTCGTCACCGAGGCGATCCAGCGCCTCTGGAAGGAGCTGAGCCTCAAGAAGGGCCCGGTGCGGGTCGGCGTGGCCACGCCGCGAGTCCTCGTCCGGACCGTCGATCTGCCGACCATGTCCGATTCGGAGCTCGCCGGCGCCCTGCAATTCCAGGCCCAGGAGCTCATCCCCATCC
Organism: uncultured Acidimicrobiia bacterium; assembly: GCA_963752335.1. GTDB lineage: Bacteria > Actinomycetota > Acidimicrobiia > IMCC26256 > JAENVU01 > JAENVU01. The sequence continues at coordinate 813,946 of CAVVXW010000004.1, forward strand.
CGCTCGAGGATGCCGTCCTCGACTTCCAGGTGCTCGAGGCCCTGCCCACGCCCGAGCAGGTGGGCGAGGGTCCACCCCCCCAGCCGATGTCCCGGGTGCTGCTCGCGGCGGCGCACAAGGACCTGATCCGGAACCTCACCGGCGCGGTCCGTGCCGCGGGCCTTCCCGTCGCGGGAGTCGACCTCGTCCCGCTTGCCCTCGTCCGCTCGGTCGGGCGCCGCGTCTCGGACAACGGGGGCGGCGTCGAGGCGATCGTGAGCGTCGGTGGCGGCGTCACGGTCGTGGTCATCCACGAGCTCGGCATCCCTCGCTTCGTCCGCATCCTCGGCTCCGGCGGCCGCAATGTCACCGACGCCATCTCGCGTGAGCTCGAGCTCACCGGCGACCAGGCCGAAGCGATCAAGCGCCAGCTCGATGTCGCGCCGGCGGACCTCGCCCAGCGGGCGCGCAGCGCCATGGCGCGCCCCATCTCCGATCTCGTCGAGCAGATCCGCGGATCGCTGGACTACTACCGCACCCAGCCCGACTCGATCCGGCTGTTGAAGGTCACGCTCACCGGCGGTGGCGCGCTGACCCCCGGTCTCGCCGACCAGCTCGTCGACACCGTGGGGGTGCCCGTCGACCTGGCCCGGCCGCGCGAGCACGTCGCGGTCGGCGACATCGGCTTCCCCGACGAAGCGCTTCCGTCCCTCGACCCGTTCCTCCCCGTCCCGGTCGGGCTCGCGCTCGGCGGCGCGCTGACGGGCAAGCGCATCGACCTCCTCGGTGGTGACACCAAGGTCGCGGTCGACCGCAGCCAGCTCATCAAGGTCGGCGCCGTCGCGGGCGCGGTGGTCCTGGTCGGTCTCGCCGGCCTCACGTACCTCAAGTCGAAGCAGGTGGACGACGAGCGCAGCAAGCTCGCCGACGCGCAGCACACCAACGCGGCGCTCCAGTCCAAGATCGACGACCTCGCCGACGTCTCCAAGAACCAGACCGAGATCGAGACGCGCTCGGCGGAGACCCAGGCACTGCTCGCGTCGGACGTCACCTGGTCGACCGTGCTCCAGGCCATCTCGCGGACGATCCCGTCCGACGTGTGGCTCACGTCGTTCCAGGCGACGAACTCCGGGGGCGGCGCCGCCGCCGCGGGAGCGGCAGGAACCCCGGCCCCGACGACCACCGGTGTCAGCGGGTCGGTGAACTTCGCCGCGATCGGGCTCGACTTCGACGCGGTGGCGTCCTGGATCCAACGGATCGGGACCGACATCCCGTACTTCGCGGATCTCTGGGTGCCCCAAGCCTCGCGCGCGTCCTCGTCCGGCACCGACAGCGGGTCGACCGCCACCGGATCCACCGGCTCGGTGACCACGGCCCAGAACGGCAACGTGACCTTCTCGTCGACCGCGACGTTGACGGACAAGGCGAAATCGAATCGGTCCGAGCAGTACAAGGTGGCACCATGAAGCGCAACGCCGTCATCGGGATGGCTGCCGCGCTCCTCGCGGTGATCGTCGCCTGGTACTTCGTGATCTACTCACCCAAGAGCGACGATCTCGATCAGGCCAAGGCCGCGACGACCGCCGAGCAGAAGAAGACGAGCGATCTCCAGTTCCAGCTCAGCCGGCTCCAGTCCCAGGCCAAGAACGCGTCCCAGCAGCAGGCGTTGCTCGGCCGACTCGACCAGGCGATCCCCGCGCAGCCGGATGAGGCGGAGTTCATCCTGCAGGCGAACAGCATCGCGACCGAGTCCGGGATCGACTTCCTCTCCATCTCGCCGTCGCCACCGGCCGCGTCCGGGACCACGACCACCATCGCCCTGACGCTGTCGATCGAGGGGAGCTTCTTCCAGGTCAAGGACTACCTGACCAAGCTCGAGTCCCTGGAGCGACTGGTCATCGTCGACGCGGTGAACATGTCAGCCGGCGGGACCACGACGGCGAGCGACGGGGTGACGCTGAGTGTCACACTCACGGCTCGTATGTTCACCCGCGCCGCGCCACCCGCCGTACCGGGCGCCACGCCGGCCCCCGACACGGGGACGTCCTCGACGACCGCGCCGGCCGACGGCTCGGCGACGACCGCGACCACGGCTCCGGCCGGCTCCTCGACCACCGGAGGAACATGATGGCCACCACGCGGCGCGACCGACGGCAGCGCACGAGGAATCGCAGCGGCGTGATGCTCGGGATCGCGGGCGTGCTGATCGCGGCGCTGCTCGTGTACCAGGTCTTCTTCCGCGGCGGCGACAGCGGTGCGCCCAGCCGCCAGGCCGCGCCGGCCGCGACGGCGACCGATACCGGGAACGCCACCACGACCACCACGGCACCCCTCGAGCCGTCGCTGCCGAACGGCAGCTTCGACGAGCTGAGCCTGCGCGACCCGTTCGAGCCCGTCGGACAGATCACCCCGGTCGAGCCGACCACGACCACGACGACCACCCCCGGGACGGACGTGTCGACGACGTCGACGACGCTGTCACTGAACCCGGCCGCCACCACGGACGTCGCCATGATCGACATCTACGTGGACCCGACCACCGGCGCGCGCACCGCCCGCATCCGGGTCGGCACCGCCGAGTACACGGTGACCGAGGGCCAGCAGTTCGCGGCGAACTACCTGTTGGTGCGCTTCACGAGCGACACCTGCGCCGATCTCACGTACGCGAGCTCGGGCTTCACGCTCTGCACCGGTCAGCAGACCGTCAAGTAGTCACCGGCGCACGCTCGCACCGGTGCCGGCAGGACCCGAACGGGTCCCGGGCCGGAGCCCGGCGCCCTCTAACCTGAGCGGATCATGCTGCGCTATCTCACTGCCGGGGAGTCGCACGGACCGGCCCTGGTCGTGATCGTCGAAGGTCTGCCCGCGGGCCTCCCGATCACGATCGACGCGATCGGCGACGAGCTCGCCCGGCGCCGCCTCGGCTTCGGGCGCGGTCCCCGCATGCGCTTCGAGCGTGACGACGTGGAGCTGCTGGGTGGTGTCCGTCATGGCAGCACCCTGGGCTCGCCGGTGTCGCTCGTGATCCACAACACCGAGTGGCCGAAATGGCAGGAGGAGATGTCGCCCGCGCCGGGGGTGACCGAGAAGGCGCTGACCCAACCGCGTCCCGGCCACGCCGACCTGATCGGCATGCAGAAGTACGGCTTCGACGACGCCCGCAACGTGCTCGAGCGCGCCAGCGCGCGTGAGACCGCGGCCCGCGTCGCCGCCGGTGCCCTGGCCAAGGCGTTGCTCGCCGAGCTCGGGGCCTCGGTGATCTCCCACGTCGTGCGGATGGGCGAGGCGGCCGCCGGTCCCGACGCCCCCCGACCCGGTCCCGGCGATCTCGCCACGATCGACGACTCGCCGGTGCGGTGTTTCGACCCCGGTGCCGAGGCCGCGATGGTTCGCGCGGTCGAAGCCGCGGCCAAGGAGGGCGACTCCCTCGGCGGCGTGGTCGAGGTGCTCGGTTTCGATGTCCCGCTGGGGCTGGGCTCGCACGTGCACTGGGACCGCCGCATCGACGGCCGGATCGCGCAGGCGCTGATGAGCATCCAGGCGATGAAGGCCGTCGAGATCGGCGAGGGGCTGGCCGTTGCGGCCGAGCGGGGGAGCGCCGCGCACGACGAGATCCTCTGGAGCGACGACGACGGCTACACGCGTGGGTCGGACCGCGCCGGCGGCATCGAGGGCGGGATGACGACGGGCTCGCTCCTCGTCGCCCGGGCCGCGATGAAGCCACTGGCCACCCTCAACCGTCCGGTGCTGCGCACCGTCGACGTCGAGACGAAGCAGGAGACGGTGTCGTTCAAGGAACGTACCGACGTCACCGCGGTGCCGGCCGCCGGGGTGGTCGCCGAGACGATGGTGGCGCTCGTCCTCGCCGACGAGGCGGTGCGCAAGTTCGGGGGCGACTCGGTCGCCGAGCTGGTCCGCAACCACCACGCCTTCGTCGCCTCGCTGTGACCGGAGCGCGTCACCTCGTGCTGATCGGCGTCATGGGCGCGGGGAAGACGTCGGTCGGGCGGCGATGTGCGGCCCAGCTCGGATGCGGATTCGTCGACACTGACGATGTCGTCGTCGCCAACGCGGGGTTGACGGTGCCGGAGATCTTCGCCGCCGAGGGAGAGGTCGGGTTCCGGGCCCGGGAGGTCGCGGCGCTGGCCGACGTCCTCGCCTCGCCCGAGCCGTTGGTCGTCGCGTGCGGCGGGGGGGCGATGAGCCTGCCCGAGAACCGCCGGGCGGTGCGCGACCACTTCGTGGTGTGGCTGGTCGCCGAACCTGCGGTCCTCGCCGCCCGCGCCCGCGCCGACGGGCTCGAGTCCCGTCCGCTGCTCCGGGGACGCGACCCGGTGGTCGCACTCGACCGAATCGCGCGTGACCGGGCCCCGGCCTACGAGGAGGCGGCCGACGACGTCGTCACCACCGAGGGCCGGACCGTCGACCAGGTCGCGCGCGTCGTGCTCGACCGGTTCCGGCGGACGCCGGTATGAGCACGATCCGCGTCGCGCTCGACCCGAGCTACGACGTCGTCGTCGAGTCGGGCGCGCTCGCACGGGTGGGCGCGCTCGTGGCCGGGCGGCGCCGGGTGGCAGTGGTGAGCCAGGCCGGTGTCGCGGACCGTTACGCCGCGCCGGTGCGCGCCGGCGTCGACGCGCCGACCGAGGTCTTCCTCATGGAGGACGGCGAGGCGCACAAGTCGCTCGCGACGATCGACGAGCTGTGTCGCGGCTTCGCCCGTTGGGGGTTGCTCCGCGGCGACGCGGTCATCGCACTCGGCGGCGGCATGGTCGGCGACACGGCCGGCTTCGCGGCCGCGGTGTACCACCGCGGCGTGGCGGTGGTGCAGGTGCCGACGACGCTGCTCGCGATGGTGGACGCGGCGATCGGCGGCAAGACCGCGGTCAACCTGCCCGAGGGCAAGAACCTCGTCGGCGCGTTCCACCAGCCGATCGGCGTCGTCGCCGACCCGGACACGCTGTCCACGCTGTCCGAGCGCGAGTACCACAGCGGTCTCGGCGAGGTGGCCAAGTACGCGCTGATGTACGACGTCGTCGAGGACCCGACCGGGCTCGTCCACGCGTTGCGGCTCGGCGTCACCGCGGTCCAGGACCGCGACGCCGCGGTGCTGGCCGACGTGGTGGCGCGCTGCGTGGCGGTCAAGGCCGACATCGTGGCGCGTGACCCGCACGAGCGCTCGGGCCTGCGCGCGACGCTCAACCTCGGGCACACGTTGGCGCACGCGCTCGAGATCGCCTTCGACCACGAGCTGACCCACGGTGAGGCCGTCGCGATCGGCCTGGTCTTCGCCGGCGCGCTCGCGGGCGGCTGTGAGCGGGTGCGCGCCGACGTCGTGGACCGCTTCCAGGCGCTGCCGTTCTCGCTGGGGCTCCCGACGACGGTGCCCGATCCGTCGCGCGTGGCCCCGGCGCGGCTGCTCGAGCTGATGGCGCGCGACAAGAAGGCGAGCGGCGGACTCACCTTCGTGCTCCCGGGGTCGTCGGGGCTGGAGCTGGTCGAGGACCCCCCACCCGCGGCGCTGAGGTACGCGTTCGAGTCCATCGGGTATTCCGGCGAGGAGCTCCCATGACGACCATCCTGTTGCTGTCCGGCCCGAACCTGAACCTGCTCGGCACCCGCGAGCCCGAGATCTACGGCACGGACACGCTGGCGGACTGCGTCGGCGACGCGGCGGGCCTGTGCGGAAGCCGCCGGGTACGAGCTCGAGGACCTCCAGTCCAACCACGAGGGCGAGATCATCGAGGCGATCCAGGGCGCGCGAGGTCGCGTGGCCGCGATCGTGATCAACCCGGCGGCGTTCACCCACTCGTCGTTCGCGATCGCGGACGCGCTCGCCGCGTACGACGGTGTCAAGGTCGAGCTCCACCTCTCCAACCCGAGCGCCCGTGAGGAGTGGCGGCGCGTGTCGGTCGTGGCGCCCTACGTGACCGGGACCGTCGCCGGGTTCGGGCGGGCGGGGTACCGGCTGGCCCTCGAGGCCGTGATCGGACGGCTGGCGTGACCGTGTTCACGGACTCGCTCGTGCCCATGGCGGTCGGCGCGCGGCTCGACCGACTCCGCGAGCGGTTCGACGGGATCGAAGCGCTCCTCGTGACCAAGCTCGTCAACGTGCGGTACCTGACCGGCTTCACCGGGTCGGCCGCGATGCTGCTCGTGCGGGCGAACGGCGCGACGTTCGTGACCGACGGCCGGTACCGGGACCAGTCCGCCGACCAGCTCGCCGCCGCGGGTGTCACCGCGGACATCGTCGTCGGCCTCACCCAGGCCGACCAGCGCGACGCCTTGGCCGCGGCCGCGACGGGCGTGGCGCGGCTCGGATTGGAGGCGGAGGCGGTGTCGTGGGCCCAGCAGCGAGGGTTCGTGGACTGGTTCCCGGCCGCGGAGCTCGTGCCGACCGAGGGGCTCGTCGACGGGTTGCGCATCGCCAAGGAGCCGGCCGAGGTCGCCCGGATCCGCGCCGCCTGCGCGATCGCCGACGACGCCCTCGCCGAGTTGCTGCCGGCGCTCCACGACGCGCCGACCGAGCGGGAGTTCGCGCTCCGGCTCGAGTTCGCGATGCGCGAGCGGGGGGCCACGGGTGTGAGCTTCGACCCGATCGTGGCGGCGGGCCCGAACGGCGCCAAGCCCCACGCGCGGCCGAGCGACCGGCCCATCGGAGCGGGCGAGCTCGTCGTGATCGACTTCGGGTGCATGGTCGACGGGTACTGCTCGGACATGACGCGAACCGTGAGCGTGGGCGACCCGGGTGCCGACGCGCGCCGGGTCTGGGAGACCGTGCTCGACGCCCAGCAGCAGGGGTCGGCCGCGGTGGCGGTGGGCGCCGAGTGCCGGGCGGTCGATGCCGCCTCGCGTGACGTGATCGTCGCCGCGGGCTGGGGTGACGCGTTCATCCACGGCACGGGTCACGGCGTCGGGCTCGAGATCCACGAGTCGCCTCGCGTCGCGTCGACGTCGACTGGTACCCTGGCCGCCGGCCACGTGGTGACGGTCGAGCCCGGGGTGTACCTCCCCGGCGTCGGCGGCGTCCGGATCGAGGACACGCTCGTCGTCACTCCGGACGGACCGGTCGCCCTGACCGAGTTCCCCAAGCAACTCGTCGTCTGAACCTCAACGCGGAGCAGTGTTCCTTGAGCATCTCGACCAACGACCTGAAGAACGGCATGGCGTTGAACCTGCCGGAGGGTCTCATGACGGTGGTGGAGTTCCAGCACGTGAAGCCGGGCAAGGGCGGCGCGTTCGTGCGGACGAAGCTGAAGAACTATCGGACGGGTGCGGTGATCGAGAAGACCTTCCGAGCCGACGAGAAGGTCGGTCACGCCACGATCGACAAGCGCGAGATGCAGTACCTCTACCGCGAGGGCGAGGACTACGTGTTCATGGACAACGAGTCCTACGAGCAGCTCCACGTCCCTGTCGGCTCGGTGGGCGAGGCCACGAAGTACCTGAAGGAAGGGGACGTCGCGGTGCTGCCGAGCTGGAACGGCGAGGTGCTCGGCGTCGATCTCCCGGCGGCGGTCGAGCTCGTCGTGACCGAGACCGAGCCCGGGATCCAGGGTGATCGCGTCTCCGGGGCCCGCAAGGCCGCGACGATGGAGACCGGCCTCGTGGTGCAGGTCCCGCTCTTCATCGAGACGGGCGAGAAGCTGAAGATCGACACGCGCACCGGCGACTACCTGACGCGCGCCTGATCGCGTGGCTCCCCGGCGCGAGTCACGCGAGCGGGCCCTCGGGCTGTGCTACGAACGGGAGGCGCGCGCGATCAGCACCGACGAGCTGCTCGACGGACTGCCCGCGAGTCCCGACGAGTACGCGGTCGAGCTCGTGCGCGGCGTGGAGCACCACGAGGGCGAGCTCGACGAGCTGCTCCGGGAGTACTCCGAGCACTGGGCCGTCGAGCGCATGCCCGCGGTGGACCGCGCCGTGCTGCGCCTCGGCTGCTTCGAGCTCACGCACGAGCCCGGGGTGCCCACCGCGGTGGTCATCAGCGAGGCCGTGGAGCTCGCCAAGCAGTACTCGACCGAGAACAGCGGTCGCTTCGTCAACGGTCTGCTCGCCAAGATCGCCGAGCAGGTTCGCACGGTGCCGTGAGCGTCGCTCCCGCCCGGGCGCCTCAGGAGCTGGAGCTCGACGAGACCAAGGTCGTGCCGGACCTGCCGTGGATCGTGATCGTGTGGAACGACCCGGTGAACCTCATGAACTACGTGGTCATGGTGTTCCAGAAGGTCTTCGGGTACTCCAAGGAGAAGGCGACCCGCCTCATGCTCGAGGTGCACCACGACGGCAAGTCGGTGGTCTCGCACGGCACGCGTGAGAAGTGCGAGGGCGACGTGAGCCGGCTGCACGCGTACGGCCTCTGGGCGACCATGGAGCGCGACCGCGCATGACCAGGCTCGCCCCGACCGCCACCGGCATCAGGATCGACCTCGAGGCGATCGAGGTGGCCGCGCTGGGGGACCTCGCCGCGCAGCTCGGATCGGTGCTCGACGGCGGCGTGCCCGAGCACGGGACCGACCCGGTCCGGGACCGTCTCTTCCCGCGGGCCTACGTCGACCCCACCGAGGACACCGCTGAGGCGGACTTCCAGTCCGTCGTGCACGACGACCTGGTGCAGGCCAAGGCCGGAGCCATCGCCGCCCTCGTCGCCGACCTGGGCGTCGGGTCCGAGCCGCGCGACACCACCGTCGACCTCGACCGTGACGCCGTCGAGCGTTGGGTGCGCGCGCTCAACGACATCCGCCTTGCGGTCGGCGTGTCGCTCGGCATCACCGAGGAGGACCACGACGTCCCCGCCGACGACCCGCGCGCGGCCGGGTTCGACACGTACGACTGGCTGACGTGGCTGCAGGGCAGCCTGGTCGAAGTGCTCCTGGAGGGCTGATGAGCAGGAATCCGACACCGGGACCGGTCCGCGTCATCGAGGGCTACGGACTCGGTGAGGCGCCGGCCGACGGCAGCATGCTCGCCTGGTCGACCGTCGTCGGCTGGCTCACGCGTTCGCGCAGCTACTGGGTCACGACCGTGCGCGCCGACGGCCGCCCGCACGCGATCCCCGTCTGGGGGCTGTGGCTCGACGGCGCGCTGTGGTTCTCGACCGACCCGGCGTCGGTGAAGGCGCGCAACCTCGCCCGGTCGCCGGCGGTGGTCGTCCACCTCGAGAGCGGCGACGAGGTGTGCATCCTGGAGGGGTCGGCCCGGAGGGTGACGGCCGACGAGCTTCCCGGCCCCTTCGTGCCCGAGTACGCGGCGAAGTACGACGTGGAGCTCGACGTGACGAACCCGGACTTCGGCTTCTACCTGGTCGAGGCCGGCGTGGCGCTCACCTGGACCGAGGCCGACTTCCCCCACACCGCCACGCGGTGGACGTTCGTGGACTGACCTTCAGCAGCCTTCGAAGAGATGGCGGGCCGGACGCGGCCGTCGCGAGCCAGACGGGCCCGAGGTGCCCGGATTTCCCACTGTTCCTGCTGGACACCGAACGTATGTTTCGCGGATCACGTCGGCGTGCTCGGAGCTGCCGTGGATCAGCTCGTCGAGCTCGACGTGGCGCGGATGGGCGACGGCGAGCTCGCGACCGATCTCGTGCGGTTGCGTCGGCACGCGGATCGCATCGAGGCGGTCCTCGCGGCGATGACCGCGACGGCCCACCGGCGGGGGATCGGCCTGGCCGACGGTCACCCGTCGACACCGGCCTGGGTGGCGTGGCGGACGGGGCAGTCCCGCGTCGGCGTCAATCGGGTCATCCGGCTCGGCGAGCTCGCCGAGCTGCTCCCGGAGACGGAGGCCGCGTGGCGGGCCGGTGAGATCACGGCCGCGGCGGTGGAGATGATGGCATCGGCGCGGGTGGAGGGCCACGACGAGAAGCTCGCGGCGTGCGAGCCCGAGCTGCTGCGCCTGGCCCGCGCGCGTGACCATCGCTCCCTGCGGGTCGCCACCGCGCACGTGGCAACGTGTGCACGAGCCGACGGATCGCAGCCGCGCGATCCGGACGGGCTCACGCTCGCGCGGGTCGGCGACCGCACGGTCGTGACCGGCGAGCTGTCGGGCGACGCGGCCGAGACCGTGACGCACGCGATCTCGGTGTTCACGCCACAGCCGTCCGATCTCCCCGACCTGCTGCCCGCGCAGCGCCGGGCGCTCGCGCTGACGCGCATCTGCGAGATCGCGCTCCGGCACGGCACCGATGCCGAAGGCGCGAAAGCCTCGGTGTCCTACCTCACTCACCAGCCCGACCGTGACGGCCTCCCAGGACCGACCGTGGGGCACTTCACCGGCGTCCTGGGTCCGGCTGAGCGGGACCGCATCCTGTGCGACTGCCGGATCAGCCGCGTCGTGATGAGCCCCGAGGGGCTCCCGCTCGACGTCGGCCGTGCGTCCCAGACCTGGCCCGCGGCGGTGCGGCGGGCGATCGTGGCCCGGGACCGGGGCTGTCAGTGGCCCGGATGTGCGCTTCCGGCCGGGTGGTGCGATGCCCATCACTTTCTGCACTGGGAATCGGGGGAGACCGCGGTCACCAACGGATTCCTCCGGCCGCCCACCACACGTTCCTGCACCGACATCCGGACTGGCGCGTGACGTTCGACGACCAACTCGTGCGCGTGTTCCGGCCCGACGGTCGGCGTCAGCGATCCTGGCACGAGCTGATCGAGTGGGTCGACGTCCGAGCGCTCCGACGGTTCGGAGCGCACCCAGGTGGCGTACGCCTGACCGGGAAGGAGCATCCGGTGCGCGCCCACCGCGTGGTACGGTCGGCGCACTCCGTCACCGGGATCCCGTGAGGTCCCCACGGAACGAGGATGAGATGGCCGAGAGCCCGCACGGCACCAACGGTGCCACCCAGATCGACACGCCGGCCGCCCCTGGGGGCGGCTTTTCTCTGCGCACCCGCGTTTTCGACGGCGACGACCTGCGCCGGGCCTACACCCGCATCGCCCACGAGATCGTCGAGCGCAACCACGGCGCCGAGGGCGTCGTGCTCGTCGGCCTGCACCTGCGGGGCCCCGAGATCGCGATGCGCCTGGCCGAGGCGATCGAGTCCTTCGAGGGGGTGCGGCTCCCCGTGGGATCCCTCGACGTCGCCTTCTACCGCGACGACATCGGCCTGCGCCACGTCCACCCGCTCGGCGCCACCGAGATCCCGGTCGACGTCACCGGTCGCGTGGTGGTCATCGTCGACGACGTGCTCTTCACCGGTCGCACCATCCGCGCCGCGATGGACGCGCTCACCGAGCTGGGGCGGGCCAAGGCGATCCAGCTCGCGGTCCTGGTGGACCGCGGGCACCGGGAGCTGCCCATCCGGGCCGACTTCGTGGGCAAGAACCTGCCGACGGCCGAGCGTGAGGACGTTCGCGTCCGCCTGCGCGAGAGCGACGGGGTTCTCGAGGACACCGTCGAGCTCTGGGCCCCCGACGGCGGGGACGGGTCGACCGCCGTGAAGGAGACATCATGAGGTGGCACGCGTGAGGCACCTGCTGGCGATCGAGGACCTCGACCGCGCCGGGATCGTGGAGCTGCTCGACGGTGCCGAGCACATGCGCGACGTGCTCGGTCGGGAGATCCCCAAGGTCCCCGCGTTGCGGGGCAAGACCGTGGTGAGCCTCTTCTACGAGGACTCCACCCGCACACGACTCTCGTTCGAGACCGCGGCAAAGCGCCTGAGCGCCGACACGATGACCTTCACCGCGGGATCGTCGTCGGTGAAGAAGGGCGAGTCCCTGCTCGACACCGTGAAGACCATCGAGGCGATGGGCATCGACGCCATGGTCGTGCGCCACTCGGCGGCGGGCGCTCCCCAACGCATCGCCGGGTGGATCGACGCGGCGGTCGTGAACGCGGGCGACGGGCGCCACGGGCATCCCACCCAGGCTCTGCTCGACGCCTTCACCCTGCGCCAGCGGCGGGGTGACATCACCGGCGCCCGTATCGGGATCGTCGGCGACGTGCGCGACTCCCGCGTCGCGCGCAGCGGGATCGCCTGCTGGTCGCGGCTCGGGGCGGAGGTGACGCTGGTGGGCCCGCCGACGCTGATGCCCGAGCGGCTCGACGGCTGGCCCGTGACCGTCGTCCACGATCTCGACGACGTCCTCACCGAGCTCGACGTCGTCTACGTGCTGCGGGTGCAGCAGGAACGCATCGGCAGGGCACTGCTCCCGAGTCTGCGCGAGTACTACGAGCGGTGGGGGATCGACGAGGAGCGCGCCGACCGCCTGAAGCCCGACGCGCTCGTCATGCACCCGGGACCGATGATCCGCGGCTCGGAGATCGCGACGGCGGTGGTCGACGGCCCCCGGTCGCTGGTGCGGGAGCAGGTCGCCAACGGTGTCGCGGTCCGGATGGCGGTCCTCTGGGATCTCCTCGGCGCGGGTGGGGTGGTCTGACGTGCGCGAGGACCTCGCCCTGCGCGGCGGAACGGTGATCGACGAGAACGGGGAACGACGCGCCGACGTGATCGTGCGCGACGGGATGGTCACCGAGGTCGGTCCCGACCTGGATACGACCGGACTCGCGGTCCTGGATGCCGACGGAGCGATCGTCGCTCCGGGGCTGGTGGACATCCAGGTGCACTTCCGCGAGCCCGGGCGCGAGGAGGCCGAGACGATCGAGACCGGGGCCCGCGCCGCGGCGCTCGGTGGCTTCACCGCGGTCGTCGCGATGCCGAACACCACGCCGCCATTCGACGACGCCAAGGTCGTGGGGGCGGTGCTGGAGCAGGGCCGGGGCACCGTGTGTCTCGTGACCGTCGCGGGCTGCATCACGCGCGGCCGGGCGGGCGAGGAGCTTGCGCCGCTCGGCGAGCTCTACGACCTCGGCGTCCGGATCTTCACCGACGACGGCGACTGCGTGGCCGACGCGAACGTGATGCGGCGGGCCTTCGAATACGCGAACGCCCTCCCCGGGGCGGTGATTGCCCAACACGCCGAGGACCCGGCGCTCGTCGCCGGCGGCCACATGCACGAAGGCGAGTGGTCCGCCAAGCTCGGCATCCCCGGTCGGCCGGCGGCGGCCGAGATCACGATCGTCGCCCGCGACCTCGAGCTCGCGCGTCTCACCGGCGGCCGCTACCACGTGCTGCACATGTCGACCGCGGGCGCGACCGAGCTGGTGCGCCGGGCCAAGGCCGCCGGAATCCGGGTGACCGCCGAGGCGTCGCCGCAGCACTTCACGCTCACCGACGCCGAGTGCGCGAGCTTCGACCCGGTGTTCAAGATGAACCCGCCGCTGCGTTCCTCCGAGGACGTCGACGCCATCGTCGCCGGGCTGGTGGACGGCACGATCGACGCCATCGCCACCGACCACGCGCCGCACGCGCCCGCGACCAAGGAGCTGCCGTTCGAGGAGGCGCCGCCCGGGATGCTCGGGGTGGAGACCGCGCTCGCCGTCGCGATCACGCGTCTCGTCGAGCCCGGGCTGCTCTCGATCGCCGACGTGCTCGCCCGCCTGTCCTGGCAGCCGGCACGGATCGCGGGGCTCGACGAGCTGGGTCACGGCGGGCCGATCGCGCCGGGACGCCCCGCCAACCTCTGCGTGATCGATCCGGCCGAGACCTGGGTCGTCGACGCCCAGCGCTCGGCGAGCCGTTCGCGCAACACACCCTGGAACGGTCGCAAGCTGACCGGCCGGGTGCGCCACACGGTCCGCGCCGGCGAGGCGGTCGTCCTGGACGGAGCGCCCACCCGATGACGCCCACCCCCGCGGTCCTGGTCCTGAGCGACGGGGAGATGTTCGAGGGCGAGATGCTCGGCGAGTCCGTCGACGCGGTCGCCACGGGCGAAGTCGTGTTCAACACCGCGCTGTCGGGCTACCAGGAGATCGTGACCGACCCGAGCTATGCGGGCCAGATCATCACCTTCACCTACCCGCACATCGGCAACTACGGGACGAACGCCGAGGACGACGAAGCCGCGGCACCGTTCTGTTCGGGGGTGATCGTCCGCGATCTCGCGCGCCGGCACAGCAACTGGCGGGCGACGGAGTCGCTCAGCGCGTTCCTCGCCCGCCACCACCTGCCCGCGATCACCGGTATCGACACGCGGCGCCTGACCCGCCATCTCCGTGAGCGCGGTGCCGTGCCCGGTGCTTTCGGCGCCGACGAGGCAGCTGTCCGCGCCACGGCGGGATCGGCGACGCCGACCGACGGCCGGGACCTCGTCGCGGTGGTCACCACCGACCAGCCCTACTCGTGGGGCGATGCCGACGCTCCCTTCCACGTCGTCGCCTACGACTACGGCATCAAGCGCACGATCCTCGCCCGGCTCGCGAGCGCCGGATGCTTCGTCGACGTCGTCCCCGCGTCCACATCCGCGCCCGACGTGATCGCCCGCGCGCCCGACGGCATCTTCCTCTCGAACGGGCCCGGCGACCCGGCAGCGGTCGTCGGCGCGGCCGACACGGTGCGCGAGCTCGTCGGCTCGGGCATCCCCCTGTTCGGCATCTGCCTCGGCCACCAGATCCTGGGCCACGCGCTGGGAGGCAGCACGTTCAAGCTGCCGTTCGGCCACCACGGCGGGAACCATCCGGTCCGTCACCTCCCGACCGGATCGGTGGAGATCACCAGCCAGAACCACAACTACGCGGTCGACCCCGACTCGCTCGACCGGGCGGTCGAGATCACCCACGTCAACCTCAACGACGGCGTGTGCGAAGGCCTGGCCGTCACCGGCGAGCCCATCTTCTCGGTGCAGCACCATCCCGAGGCCGGGCCGGGGCCTCACGACGCCGCGTATCTCTTCTCCGAGTTCACCGCCCTGATGGCCGGGAGCTGACGTGCCCAGGCGCACCGATCTCGAGTCGATCCTCATCGTCGGCAGCGGTCCGATCGTGATCGGCCAGGCCTGCGAGTTCGACTACTCGGGCACCCAGGCGTGTCGCGTGCTGCGCGAGGAGGGCTACCGCGTCATCCTCGTGAACTCGAACCCGGCCACGATCATGACCGACCCGGACTTCGCCGACGCGACCTACGTCGAGCCGCTCGACGTGGCGAGCCTCCGCCGCATCATCGAACGGGAGCGTCCGGACGCCCTGCTCCCGACGTTGGGTGGCCAGACCGCGCTCAATCTCGCGATCGGGCTGGACGAGGCCGGTGTGCTCGCGGAGTTCGGCGTGGAGCTCATCGGTGCCAGCATCGACGCGATCCACACCGCCGAGGACCGCAGCCGGTTCAAGGCCGCGATGACCGAGATCGGGCTCGCCGTCCCGCAATCGGCGATCGTGCTGGCCGACGCCGAGATCGCCGACGACAACGCGCGCATCGCCGACGCGGTGGACCGCGCCGTCATCGCGGGCAAGGAGGTCGGGTTCCCGCTCATCTGCCGGCCGAGCTTCATCCTCGGTGGCGGTGGTACCGGCTTCGCGTACGACGAGGACGAGCTGCGACAGGTCGCGTGGCGCGGCTTCTCGGCCAGCCCGGTGGAGGAGATCCTGCTCGAGCAGTCGGTGCTCGGCTGGAAGGAATACGAGCTCGAGGTCATGCGCGACCACGCGGACAACGTCGTCGTGATCTGCGCGATCGAGAACGTCGACGCGATGGGCGTGCACACGGGCGACTCGATCACGGTCGCACCGGCACAGACGCTCACGGACGTCGAGTACCAGCGCATGCACGACGCCGCGTTCGCGTGCATCCGCCGCATCGGTGTCGAGACCGGGGGATCGAACGTCCAGTTCGGCCTGGATCCGACCAACGGGCAGATGGTCATCATCGAGATGAACCCACGCGTGTCGCGTTCGAGCGCGCTCGCCAGCAAGGCGACCGGGTTCCCGATCGCCAAGATCGCCGCCAAGCTCGCCGTCGGGTACCGGCTCGACGAGGTCCGCAACGACATCACCGAGGTCACGCCCGCGAGCTTCGAGCCGACCATCGACTACGTGGTCACCAAGATTCCGCGTTGGGCGTTCGAGAAGCTCCCCGGGGCGGAGCCGGTGCTCGGGACGATGATGCAGTCGGTCGGCGAGGTGATGGCGATCGGCCGGACGTTCCCCGAATCCCTCCAGAAGGGCCTGCGGTCGCTCGAGACCGGCCGGCTCGGCCTGGAGACGGCCGATCCGCAGTTCGCCGCCCTCTCCGACGACGAGCTCGAGCGAGCCTGCCGCCGCCCGACGCCGGACCGGCTCTTCGCGGTGGCGCACGCGCTCGCACGCGGGATCCCGGTCGAGCGGCTGCACGAGATCACGGGTATCGACCCCTGGTTCTGCGATCAGATGGCCCAGATCGTGGAGACCGAGGTCGAGCTCGCGTCGCGCTCGGGGCCGGAGGGGATGGATCGGCACGCGTGGCGCGCCGCGAAGCGCCTCGGTTTCGGCGACGCCCAGCTCGGCGCGGTGTGGGGAGTCGCCGCCGATGCGGTCCGCGCCGCGCGCCTCGCCGCCGGCGTCGAGATCACCTACAAGACCGTCGACACGTGCGCGTCCGAGTTCGCGGCGTCGACCCCGTACCACTACGGCACCTACGAGGACACGACCGAGGTCGCACCATTGACCAAACCCGCGGTGATGATCCTCGGCAGCGGGCCGAACCGCATCGGCCAGGGTGTCGAGTTCGACTACTGCTGCGTGCACGCGGCGTTCGCCCTCTCCGACGCGGGCTACGAGACCGTCATGGTCAACTGCAACCCGGAGACGGTCTCGACCGACTACGACACCAGCGACCGGCTCTTCTTCGAGCCCCTCTCGGCCGAGGGCGTGCTGAACGTGTGCGACGCCCTCGCCGCGAACGGCGAGCTGCGCGGTGTGATCGTGGCGCTCGGTGGGCAGACGCCGTTGAAGCTCGCCCACATGCTGGAGGCCGCTGGTGTCCCCGTGGTCGGCACGAGCCCCGACTCGATCGACCTCGCCGAGGACCGCGACCGGTTCAACGCGCTCTGTGACAGCCTCGGGATCCCCCAGCCGCCGGGCGGGACCGCGTCGAGCATCGACCAGGCCGAGATCATCGCGGCCGAGATCGGCTACCCGGTGTTGGTGAGGCCCTCCTACGTGTTGGGAGGACGGGCGATGCAGATCGTCTTCGATCGCGACGGGCTCGAATCGGCGATGGCCGAGCTCGCGTCCGCGGGCTCCCTCGGACGCGAAGGCGGTCTCTCGGCCGAGCGTCCGGCGCTGATCGACCGCTTCCTCGAGGACGCGATCGAGGTGGACGTCGACGCGCTGCGCGACCACACCGGCGAGGTCCTCATCGGCGGGGTGATGGAGCACATCGAGGAGGCGGGTGTGCACTCGGGCGACAGCGCGTGCGTGCTCCCGCCCTCGACGCTCGGGGCGGACGTCGTCGGGGTCATCGCCGAGTTCACCGAGCGGCTCGCGACCGCACTCGACGTCCGGGGCCTGCTCAACGTCCAGTACGCGGTCAAGGACGGGCGGGTGCTGGTGATCGAGGCAAACCCGCGTGCCAGCCGCACCGTGCCGTTCGTGAGCAAGGCGACCGGCGTGCCACTCGCAAAGGTCGCGGCGCGTGTGATGCTCGGCGCGACGCTCGCCGAGCTCCGGACCGAAGGTGTGCTCCGACCACCGGCGGAGGGTGGTCACGTGTCGGTCAAGGAGGCGGTCCTCCCGTTCGACCGGTTCCCGGCCGTCGACACGCTGCTCGGCCCCGAGATGCGGTCCACCGGCGAGGTCATGGGCATCGACCGCTCCTTCGGGCTCGCGTTCGCGAAGAGTCAGGCCGCGGCGGGCGCGGCGCTGCCGGACTCCGGCACCGTGTTCCTCTCGCTGGCCAAGCGGGACAAGGAGCACGGCCTCCTGGCCGCCCGCCGGTTCGCGGAGCTGGGCTTCGCGATCGTCGCCACGACGGGCACGGCCGAGTGGTGCGAACGCAATGGCATCCCCGTGCAGGACGTCGTGGCCAAGGTCGGGGAGTCGGTGGGGGTCGACGCCGTCGAGCTGATCTCCTCCGGCCGGGTGGACCTCGTGGTGAACACGCCGCGCGGTCGCGGTCCACGTGCGGACGGTGCCCACATCCGCCGAGCCGCCGTCGTCCACAAGATCCCGTGCCTCACGACGGTGGCGGCGGCCCTGGCCGCGGCCTCCGGCATCGCGGAGAGCCAGACCACCGCGGTCACGGTCCGGGCGCTCCAGGAGTACCACCGCGACGGACAGATGAAGCTCGAGGTCTGATGCGCCGCCGCCGGGCCGCCGACACCGGGGTCGACCCGACGGTGACCGTCGGCCCCCTCCGGTTCGGGAGCCCGATCGTCGCCGCGTCGGGCACGTTCGGCCACGGCGACGAGGTGGTTCGGCTCGTCGATCCGGCACGCCTCGGCGCGTTGACGGTCAAGTCGCTCGCCGCGTTCGCCTGGGAGGGAAACCCGGCGCCGCGCCTCGCACGCGAGCCCGGGCGGCGGCATGCTCAACTCGGTCGGGCTGGCGGGCCCAGGTGTCGCGCACTGGACCGCGACCGAGCTCCCGGCGCTCGCGCGCCGCGGGTGTTCCGGTCATCGTGTCGCTCTGGGGGCGCACGGTCGGCGACTTCGCCGACGCCGCGAAGCTCCTCGACGGTCACGCGGAATCGCTCGCCGCCATCGAGCTGAACGTCAGCTGCCCGAACGTGGAGGACGCGGCGCGGATGTTCGCGCACTCGGCGGACGTGACAGCCGCGGTCGTCACCGCGGTCGTCGACTGCGGCCTCGGGGTGCCGATCTTCGCCAAGCTGTCTCCGAACACCTTCGAGGTCGTCGACATCGCGCGCGCCGCGGTGAACGCCGGCGCGATCGGACTCACGCTCGTGAACACCCTGCTCGGGCTCGGGATCGACGCGACGACGCGCCGGCCGCTCCTGGGCGGCGTCACCGGTGGCTACTCGGGACCGCCGATCAAGCCGGTCGCGCTCCGTGTGGTCCACGAGGTGACCCGCGCGCTCCCCGGGGTTCCGGTGATCGGGACCGGTGGCGTGAGCACCGGCACCGACGCGGCCGAGATGCTGCTCGCCGGTGCGCACGCGGTCGGCGTCGGCACGGCGTCGTTCCTCGAGCCCCGCGCCGTGAACCGCATCCACGACGAACTGCTGGCGTGGTGCGCGGGCCACGGGCTCGACCGTGTCTCCGATCTCACCGGCGCCCTCGATCGCGGTGCCGATCCGCCACCCCGAAAGGATGAAGCATGACCAGCGCCGTCGCCGCCGCTCCCGAGGTCCGGGATCGCCTGGTTCTCCCGCTCGACGTCGGCGATCTCGACGCCGCGCTCGCGATGGCGCGCCGCATCGCTCCGTGGTTCGGGGTCGCCAAGGTCGGCTACGAGCTCTACGCCGAAGCCGGCCCCGCGGTCTTCGCCCGGCTGCACGACCTCGGGCTCCTCGTCTTCGCCGACCTCAAGCTCCACGACATCCCGAACACGGTCGATCGCGGTGCTGCCGCGCTCGCGCGCCACGGGATCGACATGTTGAACGCGCACGCGGCCGGCGGGGAGGCGATGCTCCGCGCGTTCGTCGCGGGCTCCCAACGCGGCGCCGACGAAGGGGGCCACGCGCCGCCCGTCACGCTCGCGGTCACGGTGCTGACCTCGGATCCCGACGCGTCCGCGTTCGCATCGCGTCTGGACCTCGCGCGCGTCGCCGGGTGCGACGGCGTGGTCTGCAGCGGCTTCGAGGTCGAGGCGACCCGCGCCGCGGGGCTGCGGTCGATGGTGCCGGGCGTCCGACCGGCCGGCGCGTCGGTCGACGACCAGGCCCGTGTGGTCACGCCCGGCGACGCGACGGCGCGCGGCGCGGACTGGATCATCGTGGGTCGGCCGGTCACCGCGGCCGCCGATCCCGCGTCGGCCGCCGCCGCCGTCGCCGCCGAGGTCGCCACCGCCATCGCCGGCTGAGCGAGGCGGAGGGCGCACGGCCGGGATCGTCCCGCCGGGCGGGGGCGGGTGTCCCGCCGGCGAGCGAACGGACCGAACAGGCGCCTGCGTATACTCACCGCCGCCCGAACGCCGCCACGCGCTGCGGCCATCGCACCGCTCTCGGAGGAACCGCCCATGCCGCTCCCGCCCGCGCTCACTCCGGAGCAGCGAACCGCTGCACTCGAGAAGGCGGCGGTGGCGCGCCGGGTGCGGGCCGAGATCAAGAACCGGCTGAAGCTCAACCGGTTGTCGCTCCGGGACCTGTTCGCCCAGAGCGATACGGACGACATCGTGGCGAAGCTCAAGGTGGTCAGCGTGCTCGAGTCCCTGCCGGGGGTCGGGAAGGTCCGGGCGCGCCGGATCATGGCCGAGCTCGAGATCAGTGAGAGCCGCCGGCTCCGGGGCCTGGGCACCAAGCAGCGTGCGGCGCTGCTCGAGGCCTTCGCCGGGCAGTAGGTCGGGGTCCTGGCCGTCCTGCTCGTCCTGTCCGGTCCCTCGGGGGTGGGCAAGGGCACCATCGGTCGCCGGCTGCTCGCCCACGAGCCGAACCTGGAGTGGTCGGTCTCGGCCACGACGAGGGAACCGCGGCCCGGTGAGGTCGACGGGGTCGACTACCGCTTCGTGAGCGTCGAGGACTTCGACGCGCATCCGCGACGCCGGCGGCTTCCTCGAGTGGTTCGACGTGTACGGACAGCTGAAGGGGACGCCCAGGGAGCCCGTGGAAGCGGCGCTGGCCGCCGGAAGGGACGTCCTGCTCGAGATCGACGTGCAGGGCGCACTCGCGGTCAAGCAGGTCTTCCCCGAGGCGCTCCTCGTCTTCCTGGCCGCCCCCAGCCGGGACGAGCAGGAGCGCCGGCTCCGGGCACGCGATTCCGACGATCCGGACCAGGTTGCCCGCCGCCTCGACCAGGCCCGGTTGGAGCGTCGACTGGCCGACCGCTTCGACGCCGTGGTCGTGAACGACACCGTGGAGCAGGCGGTCGGGGAGGTCGCTGCTATCCTGGGCGCCCGCCGTGCCGAACCCCCGCGCCACGGTTCCTGACCCCGGGAGTCGCACCACCATGGCCGAACGCCGCGCCTCGCTCACCGAGCCTCGCCTCGAGCACCTCCTCGAGCGTGAGAACTCGAAGTTCACGCTCGTGACGCTGGCCTCCCGCCGCGCCCGGGAGATCAACGACTACTACAACCACCTCGGCGACGGGCTGGGCAAGATCGTCCCGCCCCAGGTCACGTCGGTCTCGCGCAAGCCCCTGTCCATCGCGCTCGAGGAGATCGAGGCCGGCAAGATCATCAAGGCCGACCCCCCCGACGTCGACGACGACGCCGAGATCAGCGCCGAGGACGCCGCCGCGCTGCTGGAGACCACTCCCGCGGACGCGCCGGTCGAGCCTGCCGGCTGATCGATGCCCGCCGACGCGGCGATGTGGTCGGGCCGCCGGGTCGTGCTCGGCGTCTCGGGCGGGATCGCCGCGTACAAGGCGATCGAGCTGTGTCGGCGTCTGGTCGACGCCGGCGCCCACGTGATCCCGGTCCTGACCGAGGACGCCACCCGCTTCGTCGGTCCGCTCACGTTCTCGGCGCTCGCGTCCGAGCCCGCTCGTGTGGGCCTCTTCGACGTCACGAGCGACCCGATTCCGCACACCCGGATCGGCCAGTCCGCCGACCTCGTCCTGGTCGCGCCGGCGACCGCCCGTCTGATCGGCAAGTACGCGGCGGGCATCTCGGACGACCTGTTGAGCGCCACGCTGCTCGCGACCCGGGCGCCGGTCGTGCTCGCGCCGGCGATGCACACCGAGATGTGGGAGCACGCCGCGGTGCAGGAGAACCTCGAGATCCTGCGCCGGCGGGGCGTGCACGTGGTGCCGCCCGAGTCGGGGCGCCTCGCGGGCGGTGACGTCGGGGACGGCCGCCTGGCCGCCCCGGAGCAGATCCTGGAGACCGCGGCGGGGGTGGTCGCGCACCACGGCGATCTCGCGGGCACGCGCGTGCTCGTGACCGCGGGCGGGACCCGCGAGGCCATCGACGCGGTGCGGTTCGTCGGCAACCGCTCTTCGGGGAAGATGGGTCACGCGGTCGCCCGCCAGGCGGCGCTGCGCGGGGCGACGGTGACCCTCGTGACGACGGTCGGACTGCCGGTCGACTCGGGCATCGAGGTCGTCCGGGTCACGACCGCGGCGGAGATGGCCGACGCCGTCCACTCCCGCTTCGACGCGAGCGACGCGGTGGTGATGGCCGCCGCGGTGGCCGACTTCCGGCCCAAGGCGCCGGCGCCGGGCAAGCTCAAGAAGTCCGCCGGTCCCCCCGAGATCCTGCTCGAACCGACCCCGGACATCCTGGCGGAGCTCGGTGCCCGCAAGACCGGCCAGGTGCTGGTCGGCTTCGCCGCCGAGACCGAGCACGTCGAGGAGCACGCAGCCGCGAAGCTGGCGGCCAAGCGGGCCGACCTGCTGGTGGCGAACGACGTGTCCGCGCCCGACGCGGGCTTCGAAGTCGACACGAACCGGGCGATCCTGCTTGACTCCTCGGGCGCCTGCGAGCCCACGCCGTTGCTGACCAAGCACGCGTTGGCCGATCTGATCCTCGACCGAGTGGCCGCGCTGTTGGGGCGCGGGCCCGCAACCCAGGAGATGCGTTGAGCAGCTTCACCTTCACCTCGGAGTCGGTGACCGAGGGTCATCCGGACAAGATGTGCGACCAGATCTCGGACGCCGTTCTCGACGCGATCTTCGAGGAGGACCCGAACAGCCGGGTGGCGTGCGAGAGCCTCGCCACCACCGGTCTCGTGGTCGTTGCCGGCGAGATCAGCACTCAGGCCTACGTCGACATCCCGCGCGTCGTGCGTGACACCGTCCGCAGCATCGGCTACGACCGCGAGTCGTACGGGTTCGACGGCAACACCTGCGGCGTGATCACCTCGATCGACGAGCAGAGCCCGGACATCGCCCAAGGCGTCGACAAGGCCGAGGAGCAGCGCGCAGGGGACACCGACCGCTTCCTCGAGACCGGTGCCGGTGACCAGGGCATGATGTTCGGCTACGCGTGCGACGACACCGAGGACCTCATGCCGATGCCGATCTGGCTCGCGCACCGACTCGCGTTCCGCCTGTCCGAGGTCCGCAAGTCCGGCACGCTCCCGTACCTGCGCCCGGACGGCAAGACGCAGGTGACGTTCGAGTACGAGAACGGCGTCCCGACGCGCCTCTCCACCGTGCTCATCTCCACCCAGCACGCCCCCGGCATCGACCGTGACTCGATGATCACACCCGATCTCGTCGAGCACGTGATCAAGCCGCTCGTCCCCGAGCGGTTCGCCGAGGACGAGTACGAGGTCCACGTCAACCCGACGGGGACGTTCGAGCTGGGTGGTCCCCACGCCGACTGCGGGCTGACCGGGCGCAAGATCATCGTCGACACCTACGGCGGCATGGCCCGTCATGGCGGCGGCGCCTTCAGCGGCAAGGACCCCACGAAGGTGGACCGCTCGGCCGCCTACGCGGCGCGTCACGCGGCGAAGAACATCGTCGCCGCGGGACTCGCCAAGCGGTGCGAGGTCCAGGTCGCGTACGCGATCGGCATCGCCCGGCCGGTGTCGCTGATGGTGGAGACCTTCGGGACGTCCGAGATCGACCCCGAGAAGCTGCCCGGGCTCGTGCAGGACCACTTCGACCTGCGTCCCGCCGCGATCATCGAGCGGCTGGACCTCCGGCGCCCGATCTACCGTCGGACCGCGGCCTACGGACACTTCGGCCGCAACGAGCCGACGTTCACGTGGGAGCACACCGGGAGCGCGGACGCCCTGCGCGCCGCGGCCGCCGGTCTCTAGGACACGCCGATTCGCGTTGTCCGCGTCCATCCGGACCTGACGGCGGTCTCCCGCGAGTTCGACTACTCGGTCCCCGACGCGCTCGACGGCGCGGGCGGGGCGCGCCGCGCCGGCACGATCGTGCGGGTGCCGCTCCACGGACGACGCGTCCGGGGCTGGATCGTGGCGACCGACGTCGTGCCCGACACGCCGACCGAGCGGATCCTGCCGATCGCGAAGGTGGTGGGTGCGGGTCCGCCGCCGGAGCTGC
This sequence comes from uncultured Acidimicrobiia bacterium, assembly GCA_963752335.1. Taxonomy (GTDB): domain Bacteria; phylum Actinomycetota; class Acidimicrobiia; order IMCC26256; family JAENVU01; genus JAENVU01. The sequence goes on from CAVVXW010000004.1 coordinate 837,810, forward strand.
TCGCGCTCGGGCGATGGGCGGCGCACCGCTGGGCGGGGAGCGAGGTCGCGCTCTTCCGTGCCGCATCGGCGCCGAACGCGGTCCGCGATCCGTGGCCCGCGGTCCCGACCCGACCCGGACCCGGCTTCGCGGTCGAGGTCCTCGCGTGGCCCCCGGCCGCGGACCGGCGCGCGCTGGTGGCCGACCGGCTCGGCGTCGATGGTTCCACGCTGGTGCTCGTCCCCGACGGCGCCCGCCTCGGGACGCTCGTGCGGGATCTCGAGCGACGCGGCCGGCGGGTGCTCGTGATGCGCTCGGATCGCGACGACGCCGAGCGGACCGCCGCCTGGTCCGCGGCGCGTGCCGGCGACGTGGTCGTCGTCGGCGGCCGTACCGCGGTGTGGGCGCCGGTCCCCGACCTCGCGGCGGTGATCGTGCTCGACGAGGGGGACGAGGCACTCCAGGAGGAACGGGTCCCGACCTGGCACGCACGGGACGTCGCCGTCGAGCGGGCCCGCCGGGCGGGTGCACCGGTGACGCTGGTCGCGCCGGTCCCCACCCCGGAGGCGGGCGCGCTCACCGGTCGGGTGATCGTGCGTCCGGCGCCCGTGGACGAGCGGGCCGGTTGGCCGGCGGTGACGGTGGTGGACCTGCGGGCCGAGCCGCCGGGGAACGGGTTGTTGAGCGACGCGCTGGCCCGGGCGCTCCGGGCGACCGTCGACGCGGGCGACCGCGCGGTGTGCGTGCTGAACCGCAAGGGCCGGGCGCGGCTCCTGACGTGTCTGGCGTGCTCCACCGTCGCGACCTGCGAACACTGCGACGCGGCCGTGGTTGAGGTCGAGCCCGGGATGCTCACCTGCCCGCAGTGCGGGACGACGCGGCCGACGATCTGCACGAACTGCCACGGCACCCGGCTGCGGGCGTCGCGGCTCGGGGTCCAGCGGTTGCGCGACGCGCTCGCCGCCCTCCTGCCCCGCACGGAGATCGCATGGCTCGACGCGAGCGTGCACGACGTCCCGGACGCTCCCGTGGTGGTGGGGACCGAGGCCGTGCTGCACCGGGTCCCCGCACGGCTCGTCGCGTTCCTCGAGCTGGACCAGGAGCTGTTCGCGCACCGGGCGCGCGCCGGCCAGCAGGCGGCGACGCTGGTTGCCCGCGCGGCGCGGCTCGTGGGGTCGCGGTCGCGGGCGGGCAGGCTGGTGCTCCAGACGCGCAACCCCGACCACGCCCTGCTCTCCTGGGTCCGGTCCGGGGATCCCGAACCTCTGATGGACGCGGAGCAGGCGCGCCGGCGGCTCCTCGGGTTCCCGCCGTTCGGCGCCGTCGCCGAGCTGAGTGGCGAGGCGGCCGCGGTGCGCGCCGCGCTGGACGTCCTCCCGGCGGACCTGCGCGTCCTGGGGCCTTCGGCCCGCGGCGCCGGACTGGCCGCGCTGGTGCTCGCGCCCGGCCCCGATGCGCTGGCCGACGTCCTCGCCGTCGCGGGCCCCACCGGCCGCGCCGCCGGCCGCCTCCGCATCGCCGTCGACCCCCCTCGCGTCTGACCCCCCTCCACCCGTCGTTTTGCGCGCCCAAATCGGGGCCTCCACCCGTCGTTTTGCGCGCCCAAATCGGGGCCTCCACCCGTCGTCTTGCGCGCCCAAAACCGCAGGGTGTGCCACCATCCGGCCATGACCGAGCGCAGCTATCCGGGTTTCGACGGCAAGGTCACCCGCACGTTCGCAGGCTCCGAGGGGTCGTGGCCCGAGCGCCCGCGGGCGCGCGACGGTGCGCCCAACATCGTCGTCGTGCTGGCCGACGATCTGGGGTACGCGGACCTGGGCTGCTACGGCAGCGAGATCGACACCCCGAACCTGGACGCCCTCGCCCGGCGGGGGATTCTGGCCACGAACTTCCACGTCACGCCGATGTGCTCACCGACCCGTGCCGCGCTCCTCACCGGCGTCGAGCCGCACCGGGCCGGGCTCGGGACCGTCGCGCACGTGGACCCCGGGTTCCCCGGCTACGCGTCCGAGCTCGCTCCGGACGTCATGACGATGGCCGAGATCCTCCGCGACGAGGCCGGGTACGCCACCATGGCGGTGGGGAAGTGGCACCTCGCCAAGGACTCCGACGGCGCCGAGGGACCGCGGGGCTCATGGCCGTGTCAGCGCGGCTTCGACCAGTACTACGGCGTCATCGACGCGTTCACGAACCTGCACCACCCCCACCGGCTGGTGCAGGACAACCACCAGGTCGACGTCGACCGGTATCCCGACGGCTACTACTTCACCGACGACATCACGGATCACGCGATCTCGATGATCCGTGCCCAGAAGACGGCGAACCCGAGTCGGCCCTTCTTCTGCTACGTGGCGCACGGCGCGGTCCACGCACCGTTGCACGCGCGCCCCGAGGACATGGAGAAGTACCGCGGTCGCTACGACGCCGGGTGGGACGCGCTGCGCGCCGAGCGCTACGCCCGCCAGGTGGAGCTGGGGATCGTGCCCTCCGACGTGGCACTCGCGCCCCGCAACCGGGAGCGCGACCACGACGTGAAGCCCTGGGACGACCTCAGCGCGGCGGAGCAGCGTCTGTTCGCCCGCCACATGGAGGTCTACGCCGCCATGGTGGACCGGATCGACCAGAACGTCGGGCGGATGATCGCGGCGCTCGACGACCTCGGCGAGCTGGACAACACGATCTTCGTCTTCACGTCGGACAACGGCGCGTCCCGTGAGGGCGAGGTGTGCGGCACGACGGCCTACTACGTGCACCTGCTCCAGGGCGACGACATCGAAGCAGACCTCGCGCGCCTCGACGAGATCGGCGGCCCGACCACGACGCCCCACTACCCGCGCGGCTGGGCGATGGCGGGCAACACACCGTTCCGCCTGTACAAGATCAACACTCACCAGGGCGGCCATTCCGTGCCGTTCATCGTGTCGTGGCCCGACGGGTTCGACGCCCGCCACGGGGTCCGTCGCCAGTACCAGCACGTGACCGATCTGCTGCCGACGTTCCTGGAGATCGTCGGTGTCGCGCGCCCGCCGTCCTACCGCGGCGTCGAGCTGGCGCCGCTCCAGGGGTGGAGCTTCACCTCGGTGCTCGCCGACGCGCAGGCGCCCAGCACGCATCGCGAGCACGTCGTGGAGATGAACGGCCACCGGGGCTACTACCGCGAGGGTTGGCACGCGGTGACGCTGCACCACGGCCTCACGTCGTTCACCGACGAGACGTGGGAGCTGTACGACCTCGAGGGGGATCCGACCGAGCTGCGCGACCTCGCCGCCGAGCGCCCCGAGAAGCTCGCGGAGCTCACCGAGGCCTGGGAGGCGGCCGCCTGGGAGAACCGGATCTACCCGCTCGACGAGGGCGCGAGCGTCAAGTACGTGACCCGTCCCGAGCGGGACCTCGCCTACGTGGAGCCGGTGCGCATCCCGCGCGGCACGCCGACGTTGGAACGCTGGCGCTCGGTGCAGCTCATCTGGTTCCGCGGCTTCACCGTGCGCGTCGAGCTGGACCACCACGCGGGCGACGAGGGTGTCCTCGTCGCTCACGGCGATCAGGGCAGCGGCTACGTCCTGTACGTGCTCGACGGGAACCTCTGCTTCGCGCACAACGACGGTCGCGGTCACATGACCCTGGTCGACGCGGGCGCGATGCCGGACGGCACCGGTGCGGTCGAGCTGCAGTTCTCCGCGCCCGGAGACCGCACGTGGGACGTGACCGTCGTCGTCGACGGCGAGCAGCGCGCGGCGCACACGGGGCTGCCGATGCTGTTCGGCATCGCGCCGTTCGAGGGGATCAGCGTCGGCATCGACCCGCGGTCGCCGGTGAGCTGGGAGCTCTACGAGCGCTTCGGTCCGTTTCCGTATACGGGCACGTTGACCGCGGCCACGTACACGCCGGGCGAGCCGGCACCCGACGCTCCGGTCCACCTCGTCGGCATGCTCCGTGAGCTCGGCGCCCGCTACGAGTAGCCCGGACCCGCGTGTCCGACGCGGGGTCCCGGTAGCCTGCTGCCGATGGCCAGCGCGATCCCGTACCCGATCCGCGTGTTCGGCGACCCGGTGCTCAAGCAGCGCGCCAAGGAGGTCACCGAGCTCGACGGTGCCCTGGCGCGCCTGGTCGACACCATGGTCGACACCATGTACGACGCGTCCGGCGTCGGTCTCGCCGCACCGCAGGTCGGTGTCCAGAAGCGCATGTTCACCTTCGACGTCGGCGAGGGACCACAGGTGCTCATCAACCCCGAGATCGTGGAGGCGACCGGGGAGTGGGCGTACGAGGAGGGGTGCCTCTCCATCCCCGGCTTCCACTTCGAGATCGTCCGCCCCAAGGTCGTGACGATCACGGGTGTGGACGTCGACGGTGGTGAGGTGGTCTTCGAGGGCGACGAGCTGCTCGGGCGCGTGTTCCTGCACGAGCTGGACCACCTCGACGGCGTCCTCATGCTCGACCGGCTCGATCCCGACGAGCGCAAGCGCGCGCTGCGGGAGCTCCGCGACGCCGATCTCGTCGCGGCGGGGCGCGAGCGGCTCGACGACGTCCGGCGCCTGTGACCGACGAGCACCTCGTGTACTTCGGGACGCCCGCGGCTGCGGTCGTCCCGCTCGCAGCACTCGTCGCGGCCGGTGCGGACATCCGCCTCGTGGTCACCCAGCCGGATCGCCGCCGGGGGCGCGGAGGCGCCACGACGCCGAGCCCGGTCAAGCGATGGGCGCTCGACCACGATCTCGCCGTCGTGACGCCCGAACGGGCGCGTGACGCGATCGACGCCATCCGCGCGGCCGAACCGACGCGGGGCGTGGTCGTCGCCTTCGGTCAGCTGCTCCCCCCGGCGCTGCTCGACGCCTTCCCGCGCGGCCTGATCAACCTGCACTTCTCCCGCCTGCCGCGCTCGGCGCGGGGCCGCGCCCGTCGAACGGGCGATCCTGGCGGGTGACGCCGAGACGGCCGTCTCGATCATGGGCGTCGAGGAGGGACTCGACACCGGTCCCGTCTACGCCGAGCGGGTCGTGCCGATCGGCGCGGCCGAGACCGCGGGTGAGCTTCACGAGCGCCTGGTCGAGGTCGGCGCCGGCTTGCTCGTCGAGACCCTGCCCACCATCGACACCGTCCAACCCCGCGAACAAGCGGGCGAGACCACCTACGCCGACAAGCTGCGCGCGGACGAGTTCGAGCTGCACCTCGACCGTCCGGCCGCCGAGCTCGTGCGGGTCGTGCGGGCCGGCAACCCGCGTCCCGGCGCGTGGATCGATCTCGACGCGACGCGGCTCAAGGTGTGGCGCGCCCACGAGACGGACGGGCGGTTCCTCCCGGACGAGGTGCAACCCGCAGGGAAGCGGCCGATGACGTTCGCGGCCTGGCGGTCCGGTCACCGCGGCCCCGACCCCTTCGGGTGAGCCGCGAGCTGGCCGTCCGCGCGCTCGTACGGATCGACGACGGCGCCTACGCGAACGTCGTGCTGCCGGCCCTGCTCCGGCGCAGCGCGCTCGACGGCCGCGACCGTGCCCAGGTGACGGAGTGGGTCTACGGCACCGTCCGGCGTCGCCGGGCGCTCGATCACCTCCTCGCTCCCTGCCTGGACCGGCCCGTGGCCCGGCTCGACGCGCCGGTGCGGGCGGCGCTGCGTCTCGGCGCGTACCAGCTGGTCACGGGGGTCGCGCCGCATGCCGCGGTCGGCGAGACCGTTGCGGCGGTCGGAGCGGTCGCGCCCCGTGCCAAGGGCTTCGTCAACGCGGTGCTGCGGAAGCTCGCGGCCACCAAACCCGGTTGGCCCGAGCCGACCGGCGACGACACCGCGTCGATCGGACTGCGCACGTCGATGCCCGACTGGATCGTCGAGCTGCTCGTGACCGATCTCGGCCGTGTGGACGCGCTCGCCACCCTCGATGCCGTGAACACCCCGGCCGCGGTCACGCTCCGCGTCAACCGCCGCCGCGCCTCGCCCGACCAGGTCGCCGCCGAGCTGACCGCGGCCGGCGTCGGCGTCGATCGGGGCGCGCTCGTCCCCGACGCGTTGGTGGTGACCCGCACCGGCGACGTCGGCCGGCTGGCCGCCGTCCGCAGCGGTCGGGTGACCCCGCAGGACCAGGCGAGTCAGGCCGTCGCCGCGATCGTCGCGGCGGGTCCGGGCGAGCGCGTGCTGGAGGTCGGCGCGGCGCCCGGGGGCAAGGCGACGGCACTCGCGGAGGCGATGGACGATCGAGGTCTCGTCGTCGCCGTGGATCTCCACCCGGCCCGCACCCGGATGGTCGCGGATTCGGCGCGGCGGCTCGGTCTCGCCGCGGTCCGACCGCTCGTGGCCGACGGTCGCGCGTTGCCCCTGCGCGAACGCATCTTCGACTGCGTGCTGCTCGACGCGCCGTGCAGCGGCCTCGGCGTGCTCCGGCGCCGGCCCGAGGCGCGCTGGCAGCTCGGGCCGACCACGATCGCCGAGCTCGCGACGCTCCAGCGCGCGCTGCTCGCCACGGCCGCGCGTCACGTGCGACCCGGGGGACGGCTGGTGTACTCGGTGTGCACGCTCAGCGCGGCCGAGACGGAGGAGATCGACGCCTGGGCGCAGCAGGCACTGGCCGGGTTCGGCGCTGTCGCGCCGCCGGGCCCGCCGTGGACGTCGGTCGGCCGGGGTGCGCGCCTCCTCCCGGCCGCGGCCGGGACCGACGGCATGTACGTCCTCGTGCTCCGGGCGCCCGCGTGACCCTTGGATAGGGTGCGCCCGATGGGAAAGCTCGCGCCCTCGATCCTCGCCTGCGACTTCTCGCAGCTCGCCGTCGAGGTCGAGAAGGTGGCCGCCGAGGCCGACCTCCTCCACGTCGACGTGATGGACGGCCACTTCGTGCCGAACCTCTCGATCGGCGCCCCCGTCGTGAAGTGTCTCCGGCCGCGCACGGGTCTCTACCTGGACTGCCACCTGATGATCGACAACCCCGGCGACCTGCTCGACGACTTCGCCGCCGCCGGCGCCGACAGCTGCACGGTGCACGTCGAGCTCGGCGATCCGCGCCCCCTGTTCGCCCGGATGCGGGCCCACGGCATGCGCGTCGGCCTGGTGTCGAACCCGGAGACGCCCCTCGACGCAGTCGTCCCGTATCTCGGCGAGATCGACATCCTGCTCTTCATGAGCGTCCACCCCGGCTTCGGCGGCCAGGCGTTCCTGCCCGAGGTGCTCGACAAGGTGCGTGAAGCCCGCCGCCTGGTCGACGAGCAGTCGCTGGCAGTCGAGCTCGAGATCGACGGGGGGATCAATCTCGAGACCGCGCCTCTTGCCGCCGCGGCCGGGGCCGACATCCTCGTGGCCGGCAGCGCCGTGTTCCATGCCCCCGATCCGGCCGGCGCGGCCCGGGCGATCCGGGACGTCGCCTGGGGCGTTCGCTGAGCAGCCGGGCGAGGAGCGCGCCATGACCTACGCGGCGAAGGTGCTCACGGTCTCGGACGGCGTCGTCGCCGGCACCCGCGCCGACAAGTCGGGCGACGCGCTCGTGGCGCGCCTGGAGGCCGAGGGAGTGACGGTCGTCGAGCGGGCCGTGACCGCCGACGGCGTCAACGCCGTGGCGCACGCCCTCCGCACGTTGTCACGGGACTTCGCCGGCCTCGTCGTCACGACCGGCGGGACCGGGTTCGGGCCGCGCGACCGCACCCCGGAGGCGACGAGGAAGGTCATCGAGGCGGAGGCACCCGGGCTGGTCGAGGCGATCCGCCGGCGCAGCGACGAGGGCGGTCGTGGCTTCGGCATGCTGTCCCGGGCGGTCGCGGGCACGATCGGCGCGTGCCTGATCGTGAACACGCCTGGGAGCACGGGGGGTGCGGTGGAGGCGTTCGACGTCATCGCACCGGTGCTGGCCCATGCGCTGGAGCTTCTCGCGGGCGGGCATCCGCACTGAGCCTCGCGAGCGCCGCTGCGCTCGGGAGCACGCTCGGATCGCCGTCGGCCGTCCGGCCGGGCGGGACCAGCGAATGCGAGCCACCGGGTGAAATAGAACACGTTTCAATTACCTTCGAATTCGTGGTACCGTGACCGCAACAGTTCAAGAGCTGCCCTCGGGGTATGGGTGCAAGTCCCGACCGGCGGTGACCACCACGTGTGGGAGCCCGCGAACTCGTGACCGCCAGTCACGAGCCGACGAGGTGAGATTCCTCGGCCGACGGTGAGAGTCCGGATGGGAGAGGGCCACGGTCGGGGCGCGCGCGAGCGCGGCTCGTCGGCATACCCCGCGGGCCATGAGGCCCCGATGACGACCGACGACGACCTGATGGCAGAGGCGATCGCAGCCGCGGCGACGGCGCGTCTGCGGACACCGCCCAACCCCTGGGTCGGGTGTGTGCTGGTCCGGGACGGTGTCGTCATCGGCTCCGGGGCGTCGCAACCGCCCGGCGGCAGGCACGCCGAGACCGAGGCGCTCGCGAGCGCCGGAGACGCCCGGGGAGCCACCGCCTACGTCACGCTCGAGCCCTGCTCGCACGACGGACGGACGGGTCCGTGCGTGAATGCCCTCATCGAGGCCGGTGTCACGCGTGTCGTGTCGGGCGTCGAGGATCCGGACGAGAAGGTTGCCGGGTCCGGGCACGACCGGTTGCGCGCCGCCGGGATCGACGTCGTCGTCGGCGCCGGCGCCGAGACGGTGCGCCGGCAGCTCGCCCCCTACCTCCACCAGCGCCGGACCGGTCGCGCCTTCGCCCTGTTGAAGACCGCCGTGAGCCTCGACGGGCGGACGGCGGCCGCGGACGGCAGCTCGCAGTGGATCACCGCCGCGCCCGCCCGCGCCGACGCCCACCGCCTGCGGGCGGAGTCCCAGGCCGTCGTGGTCGGTCCGGGCACCGCCCGCGCCGATCGGCCGAGCCTCACCGTGCGCGATGCCGAGCCCGCGCCGGCCGGTCCGCCACTTCGGGTCCTGCTCGACGCGCGCGGCACGGTCCCGGTGGAAGGCCCCCTGTTCGACGTCGCGCTCGGGCCGACGCTCGTGGTGACCACGACCGGCGCGCCGTCGGCCGCGCAGCTCGCCTGGGCCGCCGCGGGCGTCGACGTCGAGATCGTCGCCCCGGGCGTGCAGGGGAAAGGCGTCGATCTCGAGGCTCTGCTCCGGCTCCTGGGCTCGGAGCGTCAGGTCCTTCAGGCGATGATCGAGGGCGGTGGGCGCCTCCACGGTGCGTTCGTGGCCGAGGGTCGCGCCGGGCGCATCGTCACCTACGTCGCGCCGGTGGTGCTCGGGGAGCGGGGCCGGGCCGCGTTCGCGACGGCGGGTCCGGACACGCTGTCCGACGCACCCCGCTGGCGGGTCACCGACGTCACTGCGCTGGACCCCGACGTCCGGATCACCTACGAGCCGGTGGACGTGGAGGTGGCGGCCTGATGTTCACCGGCATCGTCGAAGAGCTGGGCGCGGTGCGCTCCGTCACACCCAACGACGGTGGTGCACGCATCGAGATCGACGCCGCGACGGTCCTCGCCGACGCGCATCTCGGCGACTCGATCGCGGTGAACGGATGCTGCCTCACGGTGGTGGAGCTCGGTGCCGGCTGGTGGGCGGCCGACGCGGTGACCGAGACGCTCGACCGGACGGGCCTCGGCGCGCTCGCCGCCGGCGATCCGGTGAACCTCGAGCGTCCGGTGCGGGTCGAGGACCGCCTCGGGGGCCACATCGTGCAGGGTCACGTCGACGGCCGCGCGCACCTCGAGCGCCGGGACGCGTTGCCCGACGGCTCGACGCGGATGGCCTTCAGGCTGCCGGCGGAGCTCCTGCGCTACGTCGTCGAGAAGGGCTCGATCGCGCTCGACGGCGTCAGCCTCACCGTCGCCGCCCTCGACGACGAGACCGCGACCGTCGAGATCGCGGTGATCCCACACACGCTGTCCGTCACCACGCTCGGGGCGCGGGCCCCGGGCGACCCGGTCAACGTCGAGGTCGACATCCTCGCCAAGCACGTCGAGCGCCTGCTCGCGAGGAGAACGAGATGACGGTTCGGCACGGACGGTCGGTGCAGCGGAGCGGAGCCGACGCCCGGTCACGGCGAGCGGCTCCGGAGGAGCGGCGGGCATCCCGTCGCCGAACGAGCGGGACGGAGGAGCAGTGATGTTCACCCACATCGAGAATGCGATCGACGCGATCGGCCGCGGGGAGATCGTCATCGTCGTCGACGACGAGGACCGCGAGAACGAGGGCGATCTCATCATGGCGGCGGAGAAGATCACGCCCGAGGCGATGGGCTTCTTCGTCCGCCACACGAGCGGTGTGATCTGTATGCCCATGACCGGCTCCCGGCTCGACGAGCTGCAGCTGCCGTTGATGGTGAGTCACAACACGGAGTCGCAGCGGACGGCGTTCACCGTGTCGGTCGACGCGGTGGTCGGCACCACGACCGGCATCTCCGCGGCCGACCGGGCGACGACCGTCCTCCGGCTCATCGACGCGGCCGCCCGCTCGGACGACTTCGCGCGACCCGGGCACATCTTCCCGCTCCGGTACCGCGAGGGTGGCGTGCTCAAGCGGGCCGGACACACGGAGGCCGCGGTCGACCTGGCCCGGCTCGCGGGGCTCGAGGAGGCCGGCGTGCTCTCCGAGGTGGTGAACGACGACGGCACGATGGCGCGCCTGCCCCAGCTCCAGGCGTTCGCCGAGGAGCACGGCCTCCACCTCATCACGATCGCGGACCTGATCCGGTACCGCCGCCACCGCGAGAAGCTCGTCCGTCGGGTGAGCGAGGCGCGCATCCCGACCCGCCACGGCGACTTCACCGCCTTCGTCTTCGAGAGCCTGCTCGACGGTGTCGAGCACATGGCGTTCGTGCGGGGCGAGGTCTCGGGGGAGCAGAACGTCCTGGTCCGGGTGCACAGCGAATGCCTGACCGGCGACGTGTTCGGTTCGATGCGGTGCGACTGCGGCCTCCAGCTCGACGCCGCGCTCGCGCAGATCGCGGAGGCGGGTCGGGGGGTGGTGGTGTACCTCCGCGGTCACGAGGGCCGCGGCATCGGGCTCGGCCACAAGCTCCGCGCGTATTCGCTGCAGGACGAGGGGCGCGACACGGTCGAGGCGAACGAGGACCTCGGATTCCCCGCCGACTCGCGCGAGTACGGCATCGGCTCGCAGATCCTGGTCGACCTCGGGATCACGACGATGCGCCTCATGACCAACAACCCCGCCAAGTACGGAGGGCTCGAGGGCTTCGGCCTCGAGATCGTGGAACGGGTGCCGATCTCGGTGGTCCCGAATCCGGAGAACATCGCGTACCTGCGCACCAAGCAGGAGAAGCTCGGGCATCTCCTCGGGCTCGACGACGCACCCGGGAGCGAGGCCGGTGCGTGAGCGCAGCACCCGAGGGCTTCAGGACCGACCGTCTCGTCGGCCGTCGACCCGAGCCCACCGACGAGCCGTTTCTCGTCGAGATGTGGGCCGACCCGGAGATGACCGCGTGGCTGGGCGGCCCACGTGGACGCGGCCGCGGTGCGGAGCCTGCTCGACCACTGGGACGACCTGTGGGCTTCCCCCGCCACCGGGGCGTGGGTGCTCGCCGATCGTGCCGACGGGCGACCCGTGGGATGGGTGCTGCTCCATCCGATGGACTTCGGCGGACACCGGGGCACCGAGGTCGGCTGGGCCATCCGGACCGACCGTCGGCGCGAGGGCCTCGCGTCCGAGGCCGCGGCGCGGGTCGTGGAGATCGGCTTCGCCGAATGCGGGCACGACGAGCTGCTCAGCGGCACGATGACCACGAACGTGGCCTCGCGCGGTGTGATGGCCAAGCTCGGCTTCCGCTACGACGCCGATGTCCTCCACGCCGGGCTGCCCCACGTGCTGTACCGGCTCGACCGGGACACGTGGGAGGAGAGCCGTGGGTGAGTACGCAGTGGCGGCGGAGGCCGTCGACGGCGCGGGGATGCGCGTCGCCATCGCGGTCAGCCGCTTCAACGAGGACATCACCGAGGGGCTCCTCGCCGGCGCCCGGCGCACGCTCGCGGCGGCGGGGGTCCGCGACACCGACGTCATGGTGGTCCGGGTGCCCGGCGCGTTCGAGCTCCCGGTGGTCGCACGCCAGCTCGGCGGCAGCGGCGCGGTCGATGCCGTGATCTGTCTGGGTGCGGTGATCCGGGGTGACACGCCGCACTTCGAGTACGTGGCGGGTGAGGCCGCCCGGGGGCTGCAGGACGCCGCGCTCGCGACCGGGGTGCCGGTGGTCTTCGGCATCCTGACCACCAACACCCGCGAGCAGGCGCTCGACCGCATCGGCGGCTCCGAGGGGCACAAGGGCGAGGAAGCGGCCGCCACCGCACTCGAGATGGTCGCATTGCTCGCGTCCCTCCCGGGCGCTCGCGACTAGAAACGGGGCTCCATGTTGCGCATCGTGCTCCCCAAGGGCTCCCTCGAGCGGGCCACGTTCCAGCTGCTCGAGGACGCCGACCTCGCCGTGACCCGCGGCTCGGACGTCGACTACCGCGGCACCATCGACGATCCCCGCGTCTCCGAGGTGATGGTGCTGCGACCCCAGGAGATCCCCCGCTACGTCGCGTCCGGGATGTTCGACCTCGGCATCACCGGCCGGGACTGGGTCGAGGAGACGGGCGCCGACGTGGTCACGCTGACCGAGTTGCACTACTCGAAGGCGACGGCCCGCCCGATCCGCATGGTGCTCGCAGTCGCGGGGGACTCGCCGGCCGAGCGAGTCCAGGACCTGCCCGACGGCGTCCGGGTCCAGACCGAGTATCCGGAGCTGACCCGGAGGTTCTTCGCCGACGCGGGCGTGCAGGCGGACATCACGCTCTCGTACGGCGCGACCGAAGCCAAGATCCCCGAGATCGCGGACGCGGTCGTCGAGATCACCGAGACGGGCCGGGCGCTGCGCGCGGCCGGGCTCAAGGTGATCGGTCAGATCGTCAGCTCCTACACCGAGCTGATCGCCAACCCGACCAGCCACGAGGACCCCGAGAAGCGCAAGGCGATGGAGCAGCTCATGACGCTGCTCACCGGCGCGCTCGAAGCCCGCGGCCGCGTCCTCGTCAAGCTCAACGTGGACACTGCGAACCTCCCGACCGTGATCGACCTGCTCCCGGCGCTGAAGTCGCCGACCGTGTCCCAGCTCTTCGGCGAGGACGGCTTCGCGGTCGAGACCGTCGTCGCCAAGGCCGAGATCAACACGCTGATCCCCGCCCTGCGCGACGCCGGCGCGGCCGACATCATCGAGCTGCCGATCCTGAAGATCGTCCACTGACATGACCACGGGTGCCGCTGGCGTCTCCGGGAAGGTCGTCGCGTTCGACGAGCGCCGCGGACTCGGGCGCATCGAGAGCGAGGGCCGGACCTTCCCGTTCCACACGACCCAGATCGCCGACGGCACCCGCTCGATACGCGTCGGGGCGGCGGTCGAGTTCTCGGTCGTTCCCGGTCGTCGCGGCGACTGGGAGGCGGCCCGCATCGAGAAGACCGACATCTGATGGGCTCGCGGCTGCCTCCGCTGCTGCGGCCGCTCCACACCGACGAGTTCGCCCCGGTGCCGGCCCACCGCGCGCTCCGGCGCGCGACCGACCACGTGACCCGCGCGCTGCCCGTGGTGTCGCGAACGGTCGCGGCGGAACCCGCGACCTACCTCCACGACCGGCGCGGCGACGGCGTTGGCCCTCCGCGCCATCGACGAGGCCCACGGCGGCGGCTTCTACGACGTGCCACCCGACGCGGTGGTGGACGAGGAGGTCGCGGCGGCGGTGTTCGCCTCGGGTGGTCCGACCGTGGACGTGCAGACCCACCTCGTGGACCCGACGCTCTGGATCGGGCCGCACGCGGCGGCGCTCGGTCAGTTCCTCGCCCTCGCCGATCCCGAGCGGTGGTCGCGTGGGATCGACCCTCACACCATCGACGCCGCGTCGTGGGCCGCACTCGTGTTCGGCGCGAGTGAGACGGCGGTCGCGCTGCTCACGTCCACGCCGGGTCCGATCGGCGAGAACGTGCTCGAGAACGCGCAGATCGCGGCCGTGCGTGATGTCACCGACCGCTACGCGGGCACCGGGCGGGTCCTCACGCACACCATCGTGCACCCGAACCTCGGACCGGCCGAGCTGGACCGCATGAGCGACTGGTCGGTGGGCCTGCGCCCGTCGGCCTGGAAGGTCTACACGCTCGCCGGCCCGCCGACGGCCGCGTCGCCGCGCGGTGGCTGGTTCCTCGACGACGAGGAGATCGGGCTGCCGTTCCTCGAGCGGGTACGGGCACTCGGCCCGCGGATCGTCTGCGCGCACAAGGGTCTGGGCGGTCCGGTGCCGGATGCGTCGGTGCCCGCGGCGTCCCCGCGCGACGTCGGGCCGGCCGCGGCGGCGTTCGGTGAGTTGACGTTCGTCGTCTACCACTCCGGCTACGAGCGGAATCCCCATGGCGAGGAGGGACCCTTCGACCCGGTGGCGCCGTCCGGCGTGGACCGGCTCGTCGCGTCGTGCGCCGCGTCCGGCATCGGGCCGGCGGGGAACGTCTACGCCGAGCTGGGCAGCACGTGGTTCCTGATGCTGCGCCGGCCCCGAGAAGCGGCGCACGTGCTCGGGAAGCTCCTCGCGCAGCTCGGTCCGGACCGGATCCTGTGGGGAACCGACAGCACGTGGTACGGGTCACCCCAGCCGCTCATCGACGCGTTCCGCGCGTTCCGCATCCCGGACCGGATGCAGGAGGAGTTCGGCTACCCGCCACTCACCGACCGGGTGAAGGCGCGCATCCTCGGCGCCAACGCCGCCGAGCTCTACCGCATCGAGCCGCCCCCGCCGTCGCCCGCGCCGGGGCCCGAGCTGGCGCCCGCGCTGCTCACCGCGATGGACGCGGCCCGGAGCTGATCAGCCCGCCCCGATCCCGCCGCCCCCGCCGCCGCCCCCGCCGCCCCCCGAGAAGCCGCCGCCGCCACCCGACCCGCTCGACGGGGGCGTGAACGACGACGTCGTCCCCGCCAGGCCCGCGGAGAACGAGCCGATGGTGGCGAAGGAGGCGCTGCCCGGGTGTGCCCCGACGTACCAGGGTGCGAACGTCGCCTCTTGCTCGGGTGGGATGCGGGCCGCAAGACCCTTGGCCAGCTCGTCGCTGACGCCGAGCGCGGCCGCGTAGACGAGATAGCGCTCCCAGAGCACGAGGTGGCCGACGGGCGCGTCCTCGAGTTGGGAGAAGTCGCGGAGGTAGTTGCGCACCCCCCGCCATTCGAGGAACCGCTGGTGGCCCTCGGGGGAACGCTGACGCAGCAACGGCGTGAGCGCGAGCTGGACCGCGGCCCAGGCGATGGCGAGAACGCCGAGCGCCCACAGGCGCAGCCCGAGGCCCGCCACGCCGGCCAGCCCGATGACGACGGCGACCGTGACGTTGAGCAGGAACGGCTTCGACCGGCCGCCGTTGACATAGCGCCGGCTGCGCAGGCTGGTCCCGGCGTCGGCCTCGAAGGACTTCCAGCGCGATTGCGCCTCCGACTGGTGAGCCCGCGAGTACTTGGCGATCGCGGACTGCATGACGGGCGACCCGCCGGCGAAGACCTGCTCGAGCGTCGTGCGCTCGAACGCCTTCAGCGTCGAGCGGTCGGCGTCGGTTGCGGTGAGCTCGTAATCGGTGCGGTCGGGGAGCAGCACGCGATCGACGTGCACCTCGCGCACGTTCAGGAATCCGCGTTGGGCGAGGTCGAGGACCGTCGCGGAGAACGCGGCCGGACCCAGCGACCCCCAGTGCATCAACCCGACGACGACGGCCGGTGGGTCGTCCGGAAGGTCCCGGAAGTACTTGCCCGGATCCTGGAGCGGAGCGGGCTCCCTGCCCCATCGCCGCCAGACGAGGAGGAACGTGACCGCGCCGGCGACGATCAGGAGCGGGATCGCGAGGGTCAGCGCGTTCCGCGCGTCCCGCTCTCGCGTCGCCTGCTCCGCGGCGCGGGAGCGTTCGTCGTTCGCGGCGCGTGCCCAGGATCGCTCCTCGGCGAGGATCCGGGGGAGTCGCGCGGGTCCGGTCGCGGGGAGCTGGCCGAGGCGTGCGGCCGGGATCGCCACCCGCCCTTCCACGAACGTTCCCCGGGGCACCTCGGGCGCTCGGAACCGGACGGTGTCGCCGACGGCGTGCACCGTGCCCGTGAGCGGCCCGTGGCCCCAGGCGCGCAGACGGCCCGGTCCGGGTGGCACGTGCAGGGTGGCGGTGACGAGCCCGATGGTGGGGTGATCCTCGCCGACCCACTTCCAGTAGAGCTCGGCGATGTCCGGGCCTGCGGTCGCCGCGCCGGTCACGGTGTAGGAGATGTCGAACGTACGGGTCTCGTCCTGGGCCTCGAAGTACCAGGTGAGGTTGTAGGGCGCACCGACGCTCGGGAGCCCGACGCCGTGCTCGGTGACCTGCACGTCGGAGACGGTGTAGTTGCCGGGTGGGATCGGACGCGTCCCGTAGTGGAACTGGCCCGTGAAGTCGTAGGTGATGTGTTCGACGACGTGCATCGAGCCGTCGGTCGCGAGCGTCGCGTCGACCGCGACGCGGGGGAGCGAGAAGCTCTTGGCCGGGAACACGATCGCCGCGACCGCGATCCCCCCGCCGATCAGCACCACGAAGACGACGATCGACGCGATGCGGAAGGCTCGGATCACGACTCGCCCGTGCCGCCCCCGGAGACTTCGACGAATGCGAGCCGGACCTGGGCCAGCACCTGGCGGAGCGCTTCGGCATTCGGCTCGAGTCGGTCGCCGAGCCCGTCGACGATCGCCGCCATCGCGTCGATCGCGAGCGCGGCTTGCGCCAGCGATTCGGGTCGCTCGCCGGCGAGGCTGAGATGGAGCACCACGAGCTCCTGGAGCTGCACCGCGAACTGCGCCACGATCATCTCGACGGGTGTCGCGGCGAGACGGGCGAGCATCTCGCGCATCTGCTCGGGGTCGAGGTCCTCGGGGTCGGTCCCCGGGTCGTAGCCCGGATCGCCGCCTCCGCCGGGGTCCCCGGGGCCGCCCGAGGGTGGCCCGCCCGGTTCTGGTCGGTCCGGTTCGACCGGTTGTTCGCCGTATGGAGTCCAGAGGCTGCTCATCGGCCTGGTATCGTGCCACGACAATCCAGTTGGGAAGTGGGATACGGGCCCCGGCTCGCCGTCCCCACCCGGCCGGGAGGGTGATTCCGAGGTCTGGAGCCACCGCTCACCGCGTCCGGGTCGTCCTCTTCGACACGGTCGAGAACCGCGCGGCGTGGAGCTTTCCGCACAGCCAGCCGCCGGCGATCCCGGCGGATCCCGAGTCAAGAGGTGATGCCAACATCGCTGCCGCAGACGAAGCCCGGATCAACGATCGCATTCGTGCCCGCGAGGTGCTGCTGATCGCCGAGGACGGCGAGAAGTTGGGGGTCCGACCCCTTCCACAGGCGCTCGCGATCGCCCGCGAAGCCGAGCTCGACCTGGTCGAGGTCGGTGCCAACGCCGATCCTCCGGTGTGTCGGATCATGGACTACCGCCGGTGGCAGTACGAGCAGCAGCAACGCCGGAAGGAGTCTCGGAAGAAGGCGACCAACGTCGTCATCAAGGAGATGAAGTACCGGCCCAAGATCGACGTCCACGACTACACGACCAAGACCAAGAAGGTCCAGCAGTTCCTCGGCGAGGGCCACAAGGTCAAGGTCACGATCATGTTCCGCGGCCGGGAGATGGCCCACCCCGAGCTCGGCCGCAAGATCCTCGACAAGCTCGCCGAGGACGTCGGTGAGATCGCGATGGTCGAGTCGGCACCGCGCCAGGACGGCCGCAACATGACGATGGTCCTCAACCCGCACAAGAAGCCCCGACCCGCCAAGCCCGCGCCGACGCCGGCGGCACCGAGTGCCGCAGCACCGAGCGTGGCCGCGACGGACGCACCATCAGAAGGAGCCTGAGATGCCCAAGGTCAAGACCCACCGCGGGGCCGCGAAGCGGTTCAAGGTCACCGGCAGCGGCAAGATCCGGCGGCGGAAGGCGTTCCGGGCTCACCTGCTCGAGCACAAGCCCACGAAGCGGACGCGGCGGCTCGGTCGGGGCGCCGAGGTCACCGGCGGCGACAAGAAGCACGTCGAACGTCTCCTCGGACGCGCCTGAGCGTCGACGATCCCATCCGCCGGGGTGACGGGGCGCCGTCACCGCCGAAGAGCAAGGAGCACCTTCCATGGCACGCGTCAAGCGGGCAGTCCAGGGCAAGAAGCACCGCCGCGCGATCCTCGAGCGCGCCGAGGGCTACTCGGGTTCGCGCAGCCGCCACGTGCGTGCCGCGAACGAGCAGGTCATGCACTCGGGCAACTACGCCTTCCGTGACCGTCGGGCGCGCAAGGGTGAGTTCCGCAAGCTCTGGATCGTGCGCATCAATGCCGCGTGCCGGGAGGAAGGCATCAGCTACTCGCGGTTCATCGCCGGGTTGAAGGCGGCCGAGGTCGAGGTGGACCGGAAGGTCCTCGCCGACCTCGCGGTCCGGGACCGCGAGGCATTCGGCGCGCTGGTGTCCACGGCCCGCGGAGCGCTCGACGCCGCCTGATCCGGTCGTGACCGGGTCCGGAGCTCTCGGTCACCGCCATCCCCAGGCTCGCCGACTCCGCGAGCTGCTGCGCGATCCCGCCGTCCGCCGGTCCGAGCAGGCCTTCGTGCTCGAGGGGCCGCGCCTGCTGACCGACGCGTTCGACCGTTCGTTCCCCGTCGACGCGGTCTACGTCGCCCCGGGCGCGCGCCGGGCGTTCGTCGCCCTCGTCGAGCGGGCGCTCGAGGCGGGCGTCCCCGTGCACGACCTCAAGGAGGGCGTGCTCGAGAAGATCGGCTCCACCCGGACGCCCCAGCCCGTGCTCGCGCTCGCTCCGCTCCCACCGGTGCGGGCGGTCGGGGACCTCGGGCCCGGGCTCCTCGTCGTCACCGCCGGCGTGCAGGACCCGGGCAACCTCGGCACCGTGGTGCGCAGCGCAGAAGCGTCGGGCGCGGTCGGCGTGATCGCGGCCGGCGGCGTGGACCCGTGGAACCCGAAGGTCGTGCGAGGATCGGCCGGCGCGGTGCTCGGGCTTCCGATCCTGGTGGCGGACGACCTCGCCGGCACGCTGGAGGGGCTCCGGGCCCGCGGCGCCCGGGTCGTCGCCGCCGACGGCGGCGCGGTCACCGCCTACACCGACGCCGACCTGACCGGCTTCGTCGCCCTGGTGGTCGGCAGCGAGGCGCACGGCCTCCCGGCGGAGATCTCGGCGGTCGCCGACGAGCGTGTCGCCATCCCGATGGCCGGCCCGACCGACAGCCTCAATGCCGCGGTTGCCGCGAGCATCCTGATGTTCGAAGCCGCCCGGCAGCGGGGCTCCTGAGCGCACGTCCTCCCAATGCGCGCTCGAATCGCGGCGCGCGCGGCGCATTCCGCGCGTCGGTTCCGCCCCGGTCAGGCTTGGAGCATCTGCCGGGCGCGCCGAAGCGCGTCGTCCGCGTCCGCGCCGAGCTGGCGGACTGCGAGCGCGAAGCGCTCGACCGCGGCGTCGAGCTCCTCGCGGATCTCTCGAGCCGGGACCCGCGGCGGCGCGGCGGCGACCGTGGTGCCGGCGCGCCGCCGGCTCACCACCACGCCGTCGCGTTCGAGCTCCCTGTAGGCACGGGCGACGGTACCGGGCGCGAGCGCGAGGTCGTTGGCGAGCTGCTGGATCGTGGGCAGGCGTGTGCCCGGGGCCAGCACGCCACCGCCCACCATGCGCGCGATCTGCATGCGGACCTGCTCGTACGGTGGCGTCGGCGCGGCCGCATCGACGGCGAGGATCACGCCGCCGTCCTGAGGGCGCTGGGGGTTCTCTGCGGTCGGCGCCACGCCTTGGCGGCCCGGCCCCATTCGACGAGCGCGCCGACGAAGCCGAACAGGGCCATCCAGGCACCGGTCCCGAACAACACGGGGTGCTCGACGATGGTCCCGACGGTCACGTCGCGTGCCTGCACGAGCCGGGTCGGCACCAGCGCGCGGTGACGGCTCCCATCCACCTCGGTCCAGTGCGCGCGTTGGTACCGGGCGGTGGCCGACGCCGGCGATTCGAGCCCGAACCCGCGGCTCAGAGGGGGTGCGGCGAGGACCGTCTCGCCGCGGACACTGATTCCGAGGACACCTTGCGTGCTGAGGATCCCGTTGCCGATGAGCAGGATTCCGCACAAGAGGACGCCGATGGTCGCATGGTGGATCCCCCGCAGCGCGCTGGCGCGGAGCGCGTCGTCGACGCGCACCGATGCCGCGTCGACATCGGGTCGGCGCAGCTCGACGGTTCGGCGCTGGAAGGCGCGCCCGACCGGCACGACGACGACGGTGGCGATGCCGACGGCGAAGATGGGTACCGTCGGTCCGAGGGGGACGGGCGAGGTGATCATGGCCACGACGGCCGCCCCGAGGACCACGGCCGCGAGCACCAGGGTGCGGACGCGCGCCCGGCGGGGGAGGTAGTCGTGCGGGTCCCGGACCGCGAGGGACGCCCTGCGCGTCGTCTCGGTGGGTGGCTCGCGACGCGGCTGAGCCATCGTGATGCCCAGCATCGTCCCCGCGAGCAGGCCGATGCCCGAGCCCGCGAGTGCGCCGGCCGTACCGAGGTACCACCCCGCCACCCCGCCGAGGATCAGTCCGGTGGCACCTCCCACCACGCGGGAGCGTCGGGTCTGCCGGAGCACCGCGTCGACGTGGTCCACGTCGCCGGGTCGGGGATCGAGACCGTTGACGTCGAAGAAGAGCCCGACCCGCGGGCGGTTGCCGAGCGCCGCGATGGAGACCAGCAGCAGCGGGGCGAGTCCGAGGACGAGAAGTCGAAGCACCATGTCTCCACCGTCGCGCCTTTCCAAGTATCTGTCAATATATTGATTGAATAGTTCGATGCGACGCCCCAATGGGTCGAGGTCTTGGGAGGTGTCCTCTCTAGAATCCCGACCACTCATGGACCTCTCGGAGCTCGATCTCGACGCGGCGCGGACCGCCGTCGCCGCCGCCGCGGACCACGACGAGCTCGCCGGCCTGCGGAAGCGGTTCATCGGCAAGGGCAGCGTGGCGTTCCGCGCCCGCGAGTCGATCAAGACGCTCGAACCGTCCGAGCGCCCGACGGTGGGCAAGGCGGTCACGGACTACACGAAGGCCGTGGAGGCCGCGCTCGCCGACCGGGCGGCCGCCATGGCGCCGGCCGGTCCGACCGAACCACCTCTCGATCTGACGCTCGGGACGCACGGTCGCCGGCGCGGGCATCTGCACCTCGTCACCCAGGCGACCCGCGAGCTGCAGGACGTGTTCGTGAGCCTCGGCTACGTCGTCGCCGAGGGCCCCGAGGTGGAGGACGACTGGCACAACTTCGAGGCGCTCAACTTCCCACCCGGCCACCCGGCCCGCGCCATGCAGGACACGCTCTACGTGGACCTCGGCGAGCCCGAGCAGGTGCTCCTGCGCACACACACGTCGCCGGTGCAGATCCGCCTCATGGAGTCACGGCCTCCGCCGATCTACGCGGTGATCACCGGCCGGACCTATCGCAACGAGACCGTCGACGCGCGCCACTCCGCGGTCTTCCACCAGATCGAGGGGCTCGCGGTCGACCGCGGCCTGACCTTCGGTGACCTCGCCGGGACGATCGAGGCGTTCATCTCCGCGTACTTCGGCAAGAAGGTCACGTCCCGGCTCCTGCCCAGCTTCTTCCCGTTCACCGAGCCGTCGGCCGAGTTCGCGATCGGCTGCGTCTTCTGTGACGGCGCCGGTTGTCGGGTCTGCTCGAGGACCGGGTGGATCGAGCTCGGTGGCTGCGGGATGGTCGATCCGAACGTGTTCGAGGCGGTGGGCATCGACCCCGAGGAGCACACCGGGTTCGCGTTCGGCTTCGGGATCGAGCGGCTGCCGATGATGCGGTACGCGGTCGAGCCGATCAAGACCTTCTTCGACAACGACGACCGCTTCCTGTCCCGGTACTGACATGCGCGTCCCCCTCTCCTGGCTCACCGACTTCGTGCCGCTCACCGCCGAGCCGCGGGCGATCGCGGCGGCGCTCGACCGGCTCGGCCTCGAGGTCGAGGCGCTCGACGCGCCCGGCGAGGAGATCACCGGCGTCCGCGTCGCTCGGATCCTCGAGGTCCGCCCGCATCCGAATGCCGACAAGCTCCAGCTCTGCGACGTCGACCTCGGCGACGGCACCACGACGGTCGTCTGCGGTGCGCCCAACGTCGCGAACGGCATGGTGGTGGCGTACGCGCCGTCCGGCGCCACGCTGCCGGGTGGTTTCACGCTGGAACGACGGAAGATCCGCGGTGAGGTCTCCGACGGCATGCTCTGCTCCGCGCGCGAGCTGGGCCTCGGCGAGGATCACGACGGCATCCTGCCGCTCGATCCCGGCTCCGAGGTGGGCGCGGACGTGCGCGACGTGCTCGGTCTGCACGAGGTGGTGTTCGACCTCGCGATCACACCGAACCGGTCCGATGCGATGTCCATCGTCGGTGTGGCGCGTGATCTCGCGGCGCATTTCGGGCTGCCGCTGACCGTGACCGAGCCCGCGGTCGACGTCTCCGGCGACGCCGACGAGATCACCGTCGTGGTCGAGGCTCCCGAACGCGCGCCCCGGTTCACGGCCCGACGGGTCGGCGTGACGATGGGGTCCTCGCCCGATTGGATGCAACGCCGGCTCACGCTCGCGGGGATGCGGCCGATCTCCAACGTCGTCGACGTCACCAACTACGTGATGCTCGAGCGGGGCCAGCCGTCCCACGCCTTCGATCTGGAGCGCCTGCGGGGGCCGGGACTCGTCGTCCGTCCCGCCGAGGCGGGGGAGACGCTCACGACCCTCGACGACGTCGCGCGGAGGCTCGTCCCGTCCGACCTGCTCATCTGCGACGCCGAGCGGCGTCCCCAGGCGATCGCCGGGATCATGGGCGGCGCGGAGGCCGAGGTGCACGACGGAACGACCGGGATCGTCCTCGAAGTCGCGTGCTTCGCGCCGATGGGCATCGCGATGACGTCGAAGCGCCTGGGGTTGCGGTCCGAGGCGAGCGCCCGCTTCGAGCGGGGCGTGGATCCGAACGGAGTGCTGCGGTCGTCCGATCGCGTCGTCGAGCTGCTCACCGAGGTGGCCGGGGCGCCCGTCGGTCCACCGGCGCTCGACGCGTATCCGGCGGTCGTCGAGCGGGAGCGCATCCGGGTGCGCCCGGCCCGGGTCGCGGCGGTGCTCGGGCTCGACTTGGACGGCGCGCGCGTGCGCGAGTCGCTCGTGCCGCTCGGGATCGAGGTCGAGGAGATCCCCGACGACCCCGACGTGCTGGTCGCGATCGCACCGACGTTCCGCCCGGATCTCGTGCGCGAGATCGACATCGTCGAGGAGGTCGGGCGCCGCGTCGGCCTGGACACGATCCCGCGCACCCTGCCACACACGACCGAGCAGGGCGGAGGACTCACGCCGCGCCAACGCTCCCGGCGACTCGTCGCCGACGTCATGGTCGGTCTCGGGCACTCGGAGGCCATGACGCTGCCGCTGATCGCGGAAGCCGATCTCACCCGTCTCCACCTGAGCGTCGAGCGGGTGGTGCGCGCGACCAACGCGCTGCGCGCCGAGGAGCCCGTCCTACGCCCGGCGATCCTGCCCGGCCTGCTCAAGTCGGTCGCGTCCAACGCCGCCCGGGGCATCGGCGACATCGCCCTGTTCGAGCTCGGCCACGTCTTCGCGACCCCGCGGAACGGTCAGCTCCTCCCCGACGAGCGGGACCACCTCGCGTTCGTCGCGAGCGGCACCGTCCGGCGCGGCCCGGTCGAGCCCGACCGGCCCGTCGACGTCTACGACGCGACCGACACCCTCAAGGCGATCGTCGAGGCACTGAAGCTCGCAACCGTCGAGACCCGGCCCGACGACCATCCCGGCTACCAGCTCGGTCGGGCGGCCACGATCCTCGTCGACGGGGTGGCGGTCGGCGCGGTCGGGGAGCTCGCACCGGAGGTGCTGAGCTCGTTCGGCGCGTCGGCCCCGGCGGTCGCGTTCGAGGTCGAGATCGATCCGCTCCTCGACGGCTCGCGTCGAGACCTCGCGTTCACGCCGCTGTCGCACTACCCGGCGGCGACCATGGACCTCGCGTTCGCGCTCGACGAGTCGGTCCCGGCGGCGGCGGTGCTGGCGACGATCGGCCGCGCCGGTGGCGACCTCCTCGAGGAGGCGCGAGTGTTCGACGAGTTCCGCTCGGACGCGCTGGGTGCAGGACGTCACAGCCTCGCAGTCGCGCTGCGGTTCCGCGCCGCGGACCGCACCCTCGGTGACAAGGAGCTGGCCGCGCTCCGCCGCGCCTGTATCGACGCAGTCGTGGCGCGCCACCACGCCGAGCTGCGCGGCTGAGTCCGGCCGTGTTCGTCCACACCGTGCGGCCCCGGTACGCCGAGGTGGATCTCCAGGGCGTCGTCTTCAACGCGCACTGGCTCACCTACTTCGACGAAGCCTGTACGCGGTACTTCGGACACCTCGGCTACGAGGCGGCGGAAGCCTTCTTCCGCGATTTCGACGTGATGCTGGTCAAGGCCGGCATCGAATGGACCGGGCCCGCGGGCTTCGACGAGCTCGTCTCGATCGCCGTGGTTCCGACCCGGCTGGGGACGAGATCCTTCGACCTGCGCTACTCGGCGGCGGTCGGCGAGCGGGACGTGTGCGTCGGCACGATCACCTACGTCTCGGTGACGCCCGGGACGCACGACTCCACGCCGATCCCGGACGGCCTGCGTGAGCGGCTCGCCGCGGAGCTCGTCCCGCCCGCCGTCGATACGCTCCCGCCGTGACCGCGCCGCACCGGTATCGCTCGTCCGACGAGGACAGCGGCCGGTGGGACGGGTTCGCGTTTCGTGACGACGACATCGTGATCAGCACGCGCACCAAGCACGGCACGACGTGGACGCAGATGATCTGCGCGCTGCTCATCTTCGGCACGCCCGAGCTGCCGGCGCCGATCGCCGACCTGTCGCCGTGGCTCGACTGGACGACGCGCCCCGATCGACGAGGTGCTGGCCCTGCTCGACGCGCAGACCCACCGCAGGTTCGTCAAGACCCACACGCCGCTCGACGGGGTGCCACTGGACCCGCGGGCCACCTACCTCGTCGTGGCTCGCCACCCGCTCGACGCGGCGGTGTCGCTCTACCACCAGCAGTTGAACATCGACCGGGTCCGGTGGGCCGAGCTGACGGGGAACGTCGCGCCCGATCCGGACGTGCCGTGCGCGTCGCTCCACGATTCGTTGCTCGCCTGGATGGAGATGGACCTCGACCCGCGTGAGCACCTCGACGTGCTGCCGGGCGTCGCGTGGCACCTCGCTGACGCGTGGTCGCGGCGCGGCGCCCCGAACGTGGTGCTCGTGCACTACGACGACCTGCAGGCCGACCTCGAGGGATCGATGCGCGCACTCGCCGACCGGCTCGGGTGCTCGGTGGATCCCGGCGCATGGCCGGAGCTGGTGGACGCAGCGAGCTTCGCGTCGATGCGGGCGCGAGCCGAGCACGCCGTGCCCGACCGTCAGGGCGTGATCCGTGACCGGCGTCGGTTCTTCCGGCGCGGAGCCTCGGGCGCGCGGTTCGACGCGCTGGATTCCGGTGAGATCGCTCGGTACGAAGCGCGATTCGGGGCACTCGTCCCGCGCGACCTGTTCGCGTGGCTCCACCGCGGTCGCGCGCTCGGAACCTAGCCTCGGACCCATGTTCGCGATCGACCCCGTTCCGTGGGCGCGGGCGCAGATGGCGCTGACCCTCGGGACGCACATCATCCTCGTGCCGCTCGGGGTCGCGTGGGCGTTCATGATCCTCGTCGCCGAGCGGCGCGCGATCCGCCACGGCGACGATGACGCCCGGACACTGGCGCGGCGGTGGTCGAAGGTGTTGGCCGTCACCTTCGCGGTCGGTGCGGTCACCGGGACGGTGCTCACCTTCGAGTTCGGGCTGCTGTGGCCGCGGTTCATGGGTCGTTTCGGACCTGCGTTCGGGGTGCCCTTCGCGATCGAGGGGTTGTTCTTCTTCCTCGAGGCGATCTTCCTCGCGATCTACATCTACGGCTGGGACCGCCTCTCGGCCCGCGCACACTGGTGGTGTGGCGTCCCGATCGTGCTGTCGGGTATCGGCGGTACCGCGTCGGTCATTGCGGCCAACGCGTGGATGAACCAGCCGGCCGGGTTCACCTTGCGCCACGGCAAGGTCGTCGACGTCGACCCGTTCGGCGTCATCTTCAACCGGGCGTTTCCGTACGAGGCCGTGCACATGCTCATCGCGGCCTATCTCGTCGGCGGGTTCCTGATCGCTTCGGTGTACGCAGCCGCGATGCTGCGCGGCCGGCGCGACCGTTACCACCGGCTGGGGTTCCTGATCGCGTTCAGCGTGGGTGCGATCGCCGCACCGGTCCAACTGGTCGTCGGCGACACGGTGGCGCGCGCGGTGTACCACGATCAACCGGAGAAGTTCGCCGCCATGGAGTACGTGACGACCACCGGGAATCACGTCCCCGAGATCATCGGCGGCTACCTCGACTCGCGCGGTCGCGAGCATGGAGGCATCACGATCCCCGACGTCGCGTCCTTGCTCTCGGGCTACTCGGCGGCCACCGAGATCCAGGGCCTCGACACCTTCCCGGCGAACGCCCGCCCGACCTACCGGCAGGCGACGGTGATCCACCTCGCCTGGGACGCCATGGTCGGCATCGGGACTGCGCTCGCCGCGCTCGCGGTGTGGTTCGGGTTCACGTGGTGGCGACGCAGGGACCTGCCCGCGACCCGTTGGTTCCTGCGGCTGGCCGCGGTGTCCGGGATCGCGAGCGTCGTGGCGCTCGAATCCGGATGGGTCGTGACCGAGGTCGGCCGCCAGCCCTGGATCGTGCGCAACTTCATGCGGGTGAGCGACGGGGCGACGACCGACCACGGGGTCTGGATCACCTTCGTCGTGATCCTCGGCGTCTACCTCGCCGTGGCGACCGTGACGATCCTCGTGCTCCGCACGATGGCGCGGCGCTGGCGGGAGGGAACCGACCTCGCGGTGCCGTACTCGCCGAGGACAGCACGATGACCGCCGCCGACCTGACCGCCGTGGTGCTCTTCATCGGGATCACCGCGTACGCGGTGTTCGGCGGTGCCGACTTCGGTGCCGGCTTCTGGGACCTGACCGCCGGTGGCACCGAGAAGGGCCGACGTCCCCGCGCGTTGATCGAGCACGCGATCGGCGCGGTGTGGGAGGCGAACCACGTCTGGTTGATCTTCTGCCTCGTGGTCCTCTGGACGGCGTTCAGCGAGGTGTTCGCCTCGATCATGCTGACAATGTTCGTGCCGCTCTCCATCGTCGCCCTCGGGATCGTGCTGCGGGGCGCGAGCTTCGCGTTCCGCAAGGTCGTGCCCGACATCGCCGAGCAACGCGTATTCGGCGCGGCGTTCGCGACGTCATCGGTGATCGTCCCGTTCTTCCTGGGCGCCGTCGTCGGCGGCGTCGTGTCCGGCCGGGTCCCGGGTGGGGGGACGGCGGGGGATCGGTGGACGTCCTGGACCGGTCCGGCGTCGATCGTGGGCGGTCTCCTCGCCGTCGGCGTGTGCGCGTACCTCGCTGCGGTCTTCCTCGCATCGGACGCAGGGCGTATGGGGCAGGACGATCTCGTCGGGTACTTCCGCCGCCGCGCCATCGGGGCCGCGGTCGTGTGCGGTGGGCTCGCCGTGGCCGGCTTCGTCGCGCTCGGCTCGGACGCGCACTATCTCCAGCGCCGCCTCGGCGCGCAGGGCCTGGCACTGGTGATCGCGTCGACGCTGCTCGGGCTCGCCGCCCTCGTCCTGCTGCTGCGGGGCGCGGTCCGGCCCGCACGGTTCGCAGCCGTCGGCGCGGTCGCGACCGTGGTGTGGGGCTGGGGGGTCGCGCAGTGGCCGTACCTGCTCCCCACGAGCGTGACGATCGACGCCGCCGCCGCGCCCAGCGGAACGCTCGCGTCGGTGGTCGTCGTGACGGTGATCGCCGCGCTGGTCGTGTTCCCCTCGCTCGCGCTGCTGTACGTCCTCGATCAGCGTGGTGCGCTCGACGCGGGATCCGGCCCCGGCACCTGAGGCGCGGAACCGACCGCGTGCGATCCCCGGAACGCGCGACCGCCGGGTCGTGCACCGTCACATCACCCTGCATGTTCGGACTTCTTGACGGTTCGGTACCGGTCACGCGCGCCTTCGCCCAGAGCCTTGATCTGCCCGCACGGCCCTTCCACTATCGGGGTACCGCAGGGCCGACTCGGAGCTCATGACGAGTCCGAGCGGCCGGTTCATGGACGGGCTGGTGTTGCTGCCGGCCGGTGCTGGGGGGAGTCACATGGCGAGTGTCACGACAGCGTCGCTGATCACGTCGTCTCCTTCCGTCTACCTCCGGTCCGTCGCGGTCACGGTCGGCAATGCACACGGGCCCGGGAGCTTCCCGGGCCCGGTACATCCCTGCGGGGAAGGGGCAATTACATGATCAAGCGAGTAATTGGGGCCGTGTCGGCCTCATTGCTGCTCGGCGGTCTGGTCGCGTTCGCGGCGCCGGCGGGTGCGACCGTCACCAGTGTGGCCGGTTGTGCCGGGATGAAGGCCACCGGCAGCATCAAGAGCAGCGTTTCCGGCCAGGGCCTCACCACCGCCGACGACCAGGACGCATCCGTCTCGATGAAGGGCGTGGACCCGGACACACTCAAGGGTTCGAGCCTCGGTGCCTGCGTGTTCAGCGGTGGGCTCTCCACCCCGGACAGCTCGAAGCCCGTCGTCAAGGGCTACAGCGGTGGTCACTCGGTCCTCAAGTGGTCGGCGAAGTTCTACTCGCCGGAAGCGGACTGCAACACGCTCGACACCGGTGACCTCACCGAGTGGCCGCTCAACGGTGCGCTCAAGATGCAGTTCACCGACCTCAACTCCAAGTTGAAGCCACAGTCGTTGGCGGCGAACCTCGCGATCGACGGCTTCACCGACCCTGACAACGACCCGGGGACGCCGAGTGACGTCGTCGCGGCGCACGGTCTGGTGATCAAGGGTGTCGCGGCTGGTGCGGACGTGGCGACCGAGGTGTACTTCGACCCGGTGTTCAAGGACAAGACCCAGACGACGGCCCACCCGTACTTCGGGTACAGCCTGGACATCCTCAACGCAGCTGGCTGCGCGACGGGTGACCCGGCCAACATCACGGCGTTCGTCGCGGGTGACGGAACGAGTGAGTTCCTGGCCCTGCCTGCTGCTGGTATCAGCCTCAGCATCGGCCAGCCCTGAGCAACCCGTAGCACTCCTGCACCACTGATGAGGCCCGCCCCTTCGGGGGCGGGCCTCATCGCGTCCACGGTGCGGTCGTGCCGGTGCCGTGACGCGGGGACGCCCCGGTGCCCTCAGGTCCTGGCCGGCGGGGGCCCACCCCCGACCGAGACGGGGAACTGACGGTCGGGCGCGTCCTGGAGATCGCGTGCCGTCGGTGGACCGGCGTTCGGATCACCGCGCAGGCACTCGGCGCCCGTCGGCGCGTACTGCACGATGTACGCCCGCCGGATCTCGTCAGTGGTGTTGCGGCCGGTCGCGTGCGGGGTGAGCGAGGAGAAGACGACTGCGTCGCCCGCGTGCACCGGGACTGCGACGGCGCCGGGGGGATCCGTGCAGCACTCGTACCCGATCGGGGTGTCGCGGTGCGCGACGGTGCCCGACCGGTGGACACCCGGCAGCACCGAGATGCAGCCGTTCTCGGGGGTCGCGTCGGTGAGCGCGATCCACACGGTCAGGTACGCCTGGGGCTCGATGTAGGTGTAGCCGTTGTCCTGGTGCCAGAGCACGGGCTCGACTCCCCGGGGCCGCTTGTACACGGCCTGGTCCCAGTAGAGCCGGACGTCGGGCCCGATCAGGTCACGGGTCAGGTCCGCCATCGGGCTCGACGTACAGAAGTCCCGGCAGGCCGACGCGGCGGGCCGCGGGATGGAGCGAGATGGAGACGGTGTCGATCCCGGCGATGGAGAACCGGCCGTCGGGTCGGCCGGCGAGGAACTCCATGACCTCGCGGTCGAGCGGCTCGATCGCCTCGGTGAGCGCAGCGACGGTCGCGGGTTCGACCGCATCCTCGAGCACGAAGAACCCGTCCTCGTCGTAGGCACGTGCCTGTTCGGGCGTGATCCGTCGGAACGGGCCAGGGTGGTCGGGCCAGGTGAACTCGCGGTTCCACGGGTGGCGGGCGAGCGGGACCGCCGTCATGGGGTGCTCCGGGACGCGCTGCCCATGGTGACGCCCGGGACGGGTACGGGCACGCGGCGCCTCCTCTCCGGTGAGGTCGCGACCAGATCCTCTTCGATATTCATAATCATGTATACTATGCGATATGGCGTATCAAGCTGCCGTCGTCGGCGGATCAGGGTACACAGGCGCCGAGCTGCTGCGGCTCCTCGCCGCGCACCCTGACGTCGACGTCGTGCACGTGACCGCCGACCGCAACGCGGGTTCGCCGGTCGGGTCCCTGTACCCGTCGCTCGCGGCGCACTACCCGTCGCTCACGTACGGTCCGACGGAGCCCGCCTCGGTGGCCGGGCTCGACGTGGTCTTCCTGGCGATGCCCCACGGCGCCTCGCAAGCGTTCGTGCCCGGCATCGTCGACCAGGTCGCTCACGTGGTGGATCTCGGTGCCGACTTCCGCCTCCCTCCGGCGGAGTACGCGCGCTGGTACGGCGACGAGCACTGCGCGCCGGAGCTCGTCGACCGGTTCGCGTACGGCCTGGTCGAGCTCTACCGGGACGACGTCCGCGGGGCCGAGCATGTCGCGGTACCCGGCTGCTATCCGACCGCAGCATCGCTGGCGCTGGCGCCGCTGTTCGCGGCTGGGCTCGTGGAACCCCACGTCGTGGTCGATGCGATGTCCGGTCTCTCCGGTGCCGGGCGTGGGCTCAAGCAGTCCAGCCACTTCTCGGACGCGGACGAGAGCGTGAGCGCGTACGGACTGCTCACTCATCGGCACACCGCGGAGATCGAGCAGGTGCTCACCCGGGTCGGGGGCGTGGCGGTGGACGCGCTCTTCACGCCGCACCTCGTGCCCATGGTGCGTGGGATGCAGGCCACGTGTCATGCGCGGCCGGCGGTCGACGGCCTCAGCACGGCCAAGCTCCTCGACGTGTACCGCGAGTTCTACGCGGGGGAGCCCTTCGTGATCGTGCTCGACGAGCCGAGCCCGACCAAGGCCGCCACCGGCGCCAACACGTGCCACGTGACCGTCCGCTTCGACGAGCGCACTGGGCGGGTGCTGGCGCTGGGCGTGCTCGACAACCTCACCAAGGGCGCGTCCGGCGGCGCGGTGCAGAACGCAAACGTGCTGCTCGGCCTCGCGGAGACCGTCGGCCTCCCGACCGTGGGGGTGTGGCCGTGAGCGAGGGGTCGAAGCCGTGAGCGTGATGGCCGCACGAGGGTTCGTGGCCGGCGGGATCGCCGGCGGGATCAAGGAGAGCGGCGCGCCCGACCTCGCGGTCGTCGCGACCGCCGACCGGCGCGCGGTCCCCGCCGCCGGGGTCTTCACCACCAACGTCGCGTGCGCGGCACCGGTGCAGGTGAGCCGGGCGAGCTTGGCCGATGGCCGGGCCGCGGCGGTGATCCTCTCGTCGGGAAACGCGAACGCGGCGACCGGGGAACAGGGCCGCGCCGACGCACGGAGAATGGCGGAGCTCGCGGGCGAGGGCCTCGGTGTCGACGGCGCCGACGTGCTGGTCTGCTCGACCGGCCTGATCGGCTACGTCATGCCGATGCCGGTGATCGAGGCCGCGGTGCCGGCGTTGTGTGCCGACCTCAACGGCGCCGCCGCCGCGGCGGACGCGATCCTGACCACCGACACGATGCGCAAGGAGGCGATCGCAACCGTCGGCACGACCGAGGGGGTCGTGGGTGGAATGGCGAAGGGCGCGGCGATGCTCGCGCCGGCAATGGCGACGATGCTCGCCGTGATGACCACGGACGTCGTGGCCGACCCCCTGTTGCTCCAGCGCGCCTTGCGGGAAGCGGTGCGCACGACGTTCAACGACCTGATCGTGGACGGGTCGATGAGCACGAACGACACGGTGCTCGTGCTCGCGAACGGGGCGTCGGGGGTCACGATCGCCGATCGGGCCGCGACGCACGCGCTCACCGACGCGCTGACCGACGTCTGCGGGTCGCTGGCGGACCAGATGGCGCGCGATGCCGAGGGCGCGACGAAGCTGGTCCGCTGCACCGTGACCGGCGCGCGCTCGGACGAGGACGCCCGGCGAGCGGCCCGGGCGATCGCGAGCTCCCAGCTGGTCCAGTGCTCCTTCAACGGCGAGGACCCCTACTGGGGCCGGATCCTCTCCGAAGCCGGCGCGAGCGGCGCGATGTTCGATCCGGAGCAGGTGACCATCGCCTACGACGGCGTGATCGCGTGCCGTGAGGGCATCGACGCCGGCGCCGACCCGGCGACGCTGCGCTCGATCATGGGGCGCGGCGAGATCAGGGTCGTGTGCGACCTCCATGCGGGATCGGGCGAGGCGACGACCGTCTTCACCGATCTCTCGCACGCGTACGTCGACGAGAACCGGGGGACCTCGTGATGGCGGACGTCCGGCGTGCCAACGCGGAGGAGAAGGCCCACATCCTCGCGGAGGCGATGCCCTACATCCGCGAGTTCAGCGGGAAGACCGTCGTCATCAAGTACGGCGGGCACGCGATGGATCGGCCGGAGCTGGCCGATCTCTTCGCGCAGGATGTCGTGCTCATGCACCTGGTCGGGATGAACCCGGTCGTGGTGCACGGCGGGGGACCGCAGATCAGCGACCTGATGCGCCGGCTCGGCAAGGAGCCGACGTTCGTCGACGGCCTCCGCGTGACCGACGCCGAGACCGTCGACATCGCCCGCATGGCGTTGGTCGGCAAGGTCAACCGGGAGGTCGTCGCGTCGCTGAACCAGCACGGCTCCTACGCCGTGGGTCTCTCGGGCGAGGACGCCGGGCTGATCGTGGCCCGCCCGCGGGACGAGAAGCTCGGTTTCGTCGGCGACGTCGCCGCGATCGACCCGTCGATCCTGGTCCGGCTCGCCCGCGAGGACCTGATCCCGGTCGTGGCCACGATCGGCATGGATTCGGAGGGCCAGGCCTACAACGTGAACGCAGACACCGTGGCCGGAGCGATCGCCGAGGCGCTCGGCGCCGAGAAGCTCGTGTATCTCACCGACGTCGCCGGACTCTTCGGCGACTTCCCCGACGAGAGCACGCTGATCGGCCAGATCGACGCCGACGGGCTGGACGCGCTCATGGCCGAAGGCCGCGCGTCGGCCGGGATGATCCCGAAGCTGCGTTCCTGCGTGCAGGCGCTGCGCAACGGTGTGACGCGTGCGCACATCCTCGACGGTCGCGTGCCTCACGCCCTCCTCCTCGAGTTCTTCACCCGCGAAGGCATCGGGACCATGGTCGCGGGGGAGTCGTGACGTCATGACGTACGTGGACCTGTTCGCGCTGGACCACGAGCACGTGATGCAGACCTACGGGCGTCTGCCGGTCGCGTTCGTCCGGGGTGAGGGCACGCGGCTGTGGGACTCGGACGGCAAGGAGTATCTGGACTTCCTCACCGGTCTCGCGACGGTGTCGCTCGGCCACGCGCACCCCATCGTGGCGGACGCGATCGCCGACCAGGCCCGGACGCTCGTGCACGTGTCCAACCTCTACCTCAACGACGTGCAGCCTCGTCTGGCAGCACGTCTGGACCTGTTGCTCTCCTCCGCCACCGGAACGCCCGGTCGCGTGTTCTTCGCGAACTCCGGTGCCGAGGCGAACGAGTGCGCGATCAAGCTCGCTCGGCGGTACGGCCAGCTTCACGGCGGGCCCGAGCGCTACCACGTGCTCTCCGCGTACAACTCGTTCCACGGGCGCACGCTCACCACGCTCGCGGCGACCGGGCAGCCCCAGAAGCAGGAGACGTTCCAGCCCCTGCCGAGCGGCTTCCGCCACTTCGCGTTCGCGGATCTCGCCGCCCTGCGCAGCGTGATGGACGAGCGGGTCTGCGCGGTCCTCCTCGAACCGGTCCAGGGCGAGGGCGGCGTGCAACCCGCGCCGCCCGGCTACCTGGAGGGGGTGCGCGAGCTGTGCGACGAGCGGGAAGCGCTTCTCCTGATCGACGAGGTGCAGACCGGGCTGGGTCGGACCGGGCGCTGGTTCGGGTTCGAGCACGGCGGTGACGTGCGGCCCGACGTCGTGACGATGGCCAAGGCACTCGGCAACGGCATGCCCATCGGGGCCTGCTGGGCGCGAGCGGAGGTCGCCGACCGCGTTCCGGCCCGGCGACCACGCGTCGACGTTCGGCGGCCAGCCGCTCGCGGCGCGCGCCGCGCTCGCGGTCCTCGACGTCATGGAGCAGGAGCACGCGCCCGCACTCGCCGACATCCAGGGCCGGCGTCTGGCCGGAGCGTTGCGCTCGGTCGTGGGCGTGGCCGACGTGCGGGGCCTCGGCCTGCTCGTCGCGGCCGAGCTCGACCCCGGGATCGATGCCGGGGTGGTCGCCGCCGAGGCGCTCGCGGCCGGACTCGTGCTCAACGCAGTCACTCCCACGTCGTTGCGGTTCGCGCCGCCGCTCCTCGTGAGCGACGCCGAGATCGACCAGGCCGTCGAGATGCTCACCGCGGTGCTCGCCGCCCACGTCATCGGAGGTCGGTCATGACCCGGAGCTTCCTCGAGGTCGACGACCTCACGCACGCGGAGCTCGCCAGTCTGCTCGACGCGATGGTGGGGTGGAAGGCGCGACCCGCCCATGGTCCCGGCCGTGCTCGCCGGCAAGGGCGTCGCGCTCGTGTTCCAGAAGCCGTCCGCGCGGACCCGCAACAGCGCCGAGATGGCGGTCGTCGGGCTCGGCGGGCACCCGGTCGCGATCCGGCCCGACGAGATCTCCATCGACGAGCGCGAGTCGGCCGAGGACGTTGCCCGCACTCTCGCCGCGTATCACGCGATCGTCGCGGCCCGCGTCTTCGACCACGGGGTGCTCGAGCGCATGGCCGCGACGGTCGACATCCCGATCGTGAACCTGCTCTCGGATCGCGCGCATCCGTGTCAGGCGCTCGCCGACCTGCTCACCCTGCGCGAGCTGTTCGGGCGCTTGGAGGGGCGGCGCGTCGCGTACGTCGGCGACGGGAACAACGTGACCGCATCGCTCGCGTTCGGCGCCGCGCTCACTGGCATCGACCTGGTCGTGAGCTCGCCGAGCGGGTACGAGCTCGACGACGAGGTCCTCGACCGGGCGCGCAATCTCGGTGGGGCGATCGACCTCGTCGCCGATCCCCACGAGGCGGTCAAGGGCGTCGACGCGGTCTACACCGACACGTGGACGTCGATGGGCGAGGAGCACGAGAGCGAGCTCCGGCGGACGATCTTCCAGCCGTGGCGGGTCGACACGGAGTTGATGCAGGCAGCCGGTCCCGAGGCTCGCTTCTTGCACTGCCTGCCCGCGCACCGCGGCGACGAGGTGACCGATGCCGTGCTCGACGGTCCGGCGAGCGCGGTGTGGCTCCAGGCCGCCAACCGGATGCACGCCAAGCGGGCACTGTTCGCGTTCCTGATGGAGGACTGATGGCCATGATGGGCAAGCCCCAACGCCAGCATCGGATCGCGCGGCTGCTCGAGGAGCAGGCGGTCTCGAGCCAGGGACAGATCGTCGACCTGCTCGCGTCCGAGGGCGTCGTCGCGACCCAGGCGACGGTGAGCCGGGACCTCGAGGACCTCGGCGCGGTGAAGGTCCGGATCCCCGGCGGCACGATGGCCTACGCGGTCCCGGAGCACTCGAAGGACGCGGCGAGTCCCGACGACCACCTGCGCCGGGTCATGGGTGAGTTCGTCGTCGACGT
Source organism: uncultured Acidimicrobiia bacterium (assembly GCA_963752335.1). Lineage (GTDB taxonomy): Bacteria > Actinomycetota > Acidimicrobiia > IMCC26256 > JAENVU01 > JAENVU01. The sequence continues at coordinate 873,500 of CAVVXW010000004.1, forward strand.
CGCACATTCCGGCAACCTTGCGGTGCTGCGGACCCCGCCGGGCTCGGCGCACGTCGTCGGCCTCCGCGCTCGACCGTGCCGGGTACCCCGACGTGCTCGGGACGGTCGTGGGCGACGACACGCTGATCCTGGTGTGCGCGGAGCCGGTGGGGGGCGCAGACGTTGCCGCCCGCCTGGCCGGGCTCGCAGGCCTGTAGGAGGAGGACGATGGCTGCCCAGCGCGTGGTGCTCGCATATTCGGGAGGGCTCGACACCTCGGTCGCGGTGAAGTGGATCCAGGAGGAGTGGGGCGCGGAGGTGGTGGCGCTCGCGGTCGACGTGGGTCAGGAGCCGCACGCCGACGCCGCCTACTGGGACGCGATCCGGCGGCGGGCACTCGTCGCCGGTGCGGTCGAGGCGCGGGTCGTCGACGCGCGCGAGGAGTACGCGCAGCATCCGGTCGCCAACGCGATCAAGGCGAACGCGCTGTACGAGGGCAAGTACCCGCTCGTCTCGTCGTTGTCCCGTCCGGTGATCACCCGCCACCTCGTGGCCGCGGCCCGGGAGTTCGGTGCCGACGCCGTCGCCCACGGATGCACGGGGAAGGGCAACGACCAGGTGCGCTTCGAGGTGAGCCTCCGGGCGCTCGCCCCCGACCTCGAGGTGCTGGCGCCCGTGCGGACGTGGGGATTCACCCGCCGGGACTCGATCGAGTACGCGGCCCGGTTCGACATCCCGATCACGGTGTCGGAGGAGCGGCCGTATTCGGTCGACGAGAACATCGTCGGTCGTGCCATCGAGTGCGGAGCGATCGAGGACCCGTGGAACGCACCACCGGACGACATCTACGAGCGCACGCGTGCAGTGGCCGACGCGCCCGCCGAGCCCGCGGAGCTCGTGATCGGATTCGTGCGCGGCGTGCCCACGACGCTCGACGGCGTGCCGACGCCCCTCCAGCAGATGCTCCCCGAGCTCGACGAGGTGGTGGGCGCGTACGGGTTCGGCCGGATCGACATGGTCGAGAACCGCCGGGTCGGGATCAAGAGCCGCGAGGTGTACGAGTGCCCCGGGATGCTGGCGCTCATCCTGGCTCATGCCGATCTGGAGTCGATCACGCTCGAGCGTGACGTGATGAGGGAGAAGAGTCGCATGGAGACCCGCTGGGCCGAGACCGTCTACGACGGGCTCTGGTACTCGCCGTTGCGCGAGGCCTTCGACGCCTTCGTCGAGTCGACCCAGCGTCACGTGACGGGCGAGGTCCGACTGCGGCTCCAGCCGGGCCAGTGCACGGTGGTGGGCCGGCGGGCCGAGCGGGGCCTGTACGACTACGCCATGGCCACCTACGAGGCGGACGACGCGTTCCGCCACGAGGACGCCGCCGGGTTCGTGCGGCTCTGGGGCCTCTCGACCGAGATCTGGGCCAAGCGCCAGCGCGCCGAGGACCCGGGGGTGCCGCAACCGTGAGCACGCTCTGGCACGGGCGGTTCGCCGATGATCCCGCCGGACGCGCTGATGGCGCTGTCGGTCAGCCTGCCCTTCGACCGTCGCCTCGCGACCGAGGACGTCGAGGGCTCGCGCGCGCATGTGACGATGCTCGCCGAGGTCGGGGTCCTGACCGCCGAGGAGACCGGCACCGTGCTCGCCGCGCTCGACACGGTCGGCGCGGAGCTCGCGGCCGGCACGTTCGCGTTCGTCCCGTCGGACGAGGACATCCACACCGCGGTCGAACGGCGGGTGACCGAGCTGGCCGGGCCCTCCGGCGCCAAGCTCCACACCGGGAGGAGCCGGAACGACCAGGTCGCGACCGACCTCCGGCTCTGGACCAAGCGCGCGGCGCGTACGGTGGGTGAGGCGGTCCACGACCTGCAAGCGGTGCTCCTCGGGCGGGTCGAGGAGGTCGGGACCGACGTCGCACTCCCTGGCTACACCCACCTCCAGCACGCGCAGCCGGTCCTCCTGGCGCATCATCTCCTCGCGCACGTGTGGGCGCTGGGACGCGACCTCGACCGCTGGCGTGGGGCCGCCGCCGCGGCCGACGTGTCACCCCTGGGCGCGGGTGCACTCGCCGGCTCCAGCCTGCCGCTCGATCCCGACCGCACCGCAGCACTGCTCGGCTTCGGCGCTCGCTTCCAGAACTCGCTCGACGCGGTGTCCGACCGCGACTTCGTCGCCGAGGCCCTCCTCGCCGCCGCGCTCACCCAGGTCCACCTGTCGCGGATCGGCGAGGAGATCGTGCTCTGGTCGAGCACCGAGTTCTCCTTCGTCCGGTTGCCGGACGCGTACGCCACGGGCTCGTCGATGCTGCCCCAGAAGAAGAACCCCGACGTCGCGGAGCTGGTCCGCGGGAAAGCCGGGCGTGTGATCGGCGACCTCACCGCCCTCCTGACGACCCTGAAGGGACTCCCGCTCGCCTACAACCGCGACCTCCAGGAGGACAAGGAGCCGCTGTTCGACGCGGTCGACACCGTGCTCGCATCGCTCCGGGCGCTGACCGGGCTCTTCACCGAGATCGTCTTCGTCACCGACGCGATGAGTGAGGGCGCCGCGAACCCGTACCTCGCGGCCACCGACCTCGCCGAGCTGCTCGTGCGGCGTGGCACCCCGTTCCGGGAGGCCCACGCGATCGTCGGCGACGTGGTACGCCGCGCGCTCGACGGCGAGGGATCGCTGGTCGACCTGGTGACCGCCGACGACCGCCTCGGGCCGCGCCGCCGCGCTGCTCGCGTCGGGCGCGGCCGTCGCCAACCGGGTCACGCCCGGTGGTGGGGGCCCCGAGCCCCTCGCCGCGCAGCTCCGAAACGCGCGCGCAGATGCTCGCGGATCGCACCCCGTGGCCCGTCGGCTGACGCGCGCGTTCTACGACCGCGATCCGCGGGCGCTCGCGCCGCTCCTGCTCAACAAGCTCTTGGTCAGCACCGAGGGTGACGAGCGCCTCGCGGCCCGGATCGTGGAGGTCGAGGCGTACCGCGGCGCGGCCGACGCGGGGAGTCACGCGTTCCGTGGCCGCACGCCCCGAAACGCCTCGATGTTCGGTCCGCCGGGTCACCTCTACGTGTACTTCACGTACGGCATGCACTTCTGCGCCAACGTGGTCGCGAGTGCGCCGCCCGGCGATGCCGGCGCGGTGTTGTTGCGCGCCGCCGTGCCGATCGCGGGGCAGTCGACGATGCGTGACCGCCGGCCCGCGGCGCGCGCGCGACCGTGACCTCTGCCGGGGGCCGGCCCGGCTGGCGGCGGCGTTCGGACTCGACCGTGACCATGACGGGATCGATCTCGTCCGCGGGCCGGTCGGACTGTACGACGACGGTGAGGAGCCGCCGGCCCGGCCCGGTCGATCGGTCCGGATCGGGCTCGCGCCGGCTCGCGGCGCCGAGCACCGATGGCGCTGGTTCGTCCGTGACGACCCGCACGTCAGCGGGCCGCGACGTGTGACCGCAGCCACGCAGACGCACCCGAGCCGGGCGCCGTAGTCTCGGCGGCGTGATCAGCGACGACGTCGTCTTCAACCCGTTCGATCCGGGCTTCGCCGCCGATCCCTACTCGCACTACGCGGCGCTGCGCCGTGCCGACCCGGTGCACCAGACGGCCTTCGGGCCCTGGCTCCTGACCCGGTATGCCGACGTCGTCGCCGTGTTGCGGGATCCGACCGCGAGCGTCGAGGCGACCAACGCAACGCTCACGCCGATGCAGGAGCAGATGCAGGCGCAGGTGGACGAACTCGCAGGCGACCGCAGCCGAGGGAGTCGGGCGATGCTGTCGCTCGATCCGCCCGACCACGATCGGCTGCGGCGCCTCGTCGCCAAGGCCTTCACCCCCCGAACCGTCGAGCAGCTCGCGCCGCTCTGCCGCCGGCTCGTGGACGAGGCCCTCGACGCCGCCGCGGCGCGCGGCGGGTTGGACGTGATCGCCGATCTCGCCTTCCCGCTGCCGTTCACCGTGATCTCCGAGATGCTCGGAATGCCGACGGACCGCCGCGACGACCTGCGGGAGTGGTCGGGCGCGCTGGTGAAGACCCTCGATCCCATCCTCACGACGGAGGAGATCGAAGCGGCCCTGGCCGCAGGCGACGCGATGACGACCTACGTCCAGAGCGTCATCGACACGAAGCGGGCGCGGCCCGCGGACGATCTCCTGAGCGCGCTGATCGCGGCCGAGGACGAGGGCGACATGCTCGACGCCCAGGAGCTGATCGACCAGGTGATCCTCCTCTACGTCGCCGGGCACGAGACGACGGTCAACCTGATCGCGAACGGCACCCTTGCGCTGCTCCGGAACCCCGAGCAGGCCGACCGTCTCCGGGAGGACGCGACCCTCGACCAGAACGCAGTCGAGGAGCTGCTGCGCTTCGACCCGCCAGTGCAGTTCTCGGGGCGGGTCGCGATGAGGGATCTCGTGCTCGGCGAGGCGACGGTGCCACGAGGGTCCTTCCTGCTCACATCGCTCGCCGCCGCGAACCGGGACCCCGAGCGGTGGGGACCGACCGCGGACGAGCTCGACCTCGGTCGGGAGGCGGCCGGCGCCCACGTGTCGTTCGGTGGCGGGATCCACCACTGCCTCGGCGCGGCGCTGGCGCGCCTCGAAGCGCGGTCGGCGATCCCCGCGCTGTTCCGCCGGTTCCCGGGGCTCACTCTCGTATCGGGCGAACTGAAGTACAACGGACGGTTCGTGCTGCGTGGTCTGGTCGCGCTGCCCGTCACCACGTCAGGAGGCTCATGATGGCGAAGCTCGACGACATTGCGGCGCATCTCGCGGCGGTCCCGATGTTCTCCCAGCTCTCGGCGAAGGAGCGACGCCACGTCGCGAAGGCCCTCGGTGTGCACGAGGTCGCCGACGGCGTGATGCTCGTCCGTCAGGGCGAGGCCGGCGACACCTTCTACGTGATCCTCGACGGGGAGGCGAAGGTCGTGCGGAACGGTCGCAAGATCACGACACTCGAGACCGGCGATTGGTTCGGTGAGCTCGCGTTGCTCGACCCGGCTCCGCGCAACGCCGACGTCGTGACCATCGGTGCCGGCACCGTCGGCGTGCTCGACGCCAAGAGCTTCCGCCGGCTCGTCGCCGAGCTTCCTGCCATGACGGCCCGCCTGCTCGCGGGGCTCGCCCGGCGCGTGCGCGACGGTGACCGTCGCCTCGTCGAGTAGCCGCAGGAGCGGGAACTCACGGGTTGACCCAGACGGTGACGGTGGTGCCCTCGTCGGCCTGGGTGCCCGAGACCGGGCTCTGCTGCCAGGCCTTGCCGTCGCTGCCGGGCGGCACCGGCGCGGGCTGAACCTCAACGACCACGTTGGCCTCGAAGCCCGCGGCGCGGATCGTCGCCGCCGCCTGGTCGGCGATCTGGCCGAGCACGTTCGGGACGCTCAGCACGCGCGGCCGGCCGTTCGCGACGGTGAGCGTGATCGTCGACCCGGGACGGAGTGGTGTGCCGGCGACCGGGTCCTGGGCGGTCACGTAGCCCGGCGGATACTTCCGGCTCGGCTGGGCGACGCTCACGACCCGGAAGCCCTTCTCGGTCAGCGAACGCGTCGCGGTGATCGCGTCGATCCCGACGACGGAGATGATCCCGGGCACCGACGGCTTGGTGGTCGTGGTGGTCGAACCCCCGGGCGCCGGGGCCTCGGGAGCCGGCTCGGGGAACTCGGCCGAAGGGACGGTCGCGAGCGCGCTGGACGCGAAGACCTGCCAGATCTGCGCCGGCCAGATGCCACCCTCGCCGTCCCGGCGCGTGCGCGGGGGGATCATCGGTGTGTTGTCGGGGAACCCGATCCACACCGCGGCGACGAGCTGGGGCGTGTAGCCGACGAACCATGCATTCGTCTCGTCGTCGGTGGTCCCGGTCTTGCCCGCCGCGGGCCGTCCGATGCGCGCGTTGACTCCCGTCCCGCGACCGACGACCTGCTGGAGCACTCCGTTGACCTGGCGCGCGGTGCGCTCGGACATGACCCGCGCCGGGACCGAGCGGTCCTGGTAGAGCACGTGTCCCCTGGGATCGGTCACCTTGGTGACGAAGACCTCGGGATGGTGGACGCCGTCGGCCGGGAACGCCGAGTAGGCCTCGGCCATGTCCTCGACGGTGACCGTCTCCTCGCCGATGGCGATGCCGGGGATCCCGACCAGCTTCGACGTGATCCCCTGAGCCTCGGCCTGGTGCGCGACGTTGAGCGGCCCGACGTCGAGCCCGAGCTGGGCGTACACCGTGTTCACCGAGTGCACGGTCGCCTCGGTGAGGTTGATCCGGCCGAAGCTCTCGTTCTGGAAGTTCTCGAGACCGGGGGGGTCCCAGCCCGGCACCGGTCTCGGCGAGTTCCCGACGTAGGTCCGATCGAGGGGGATGCCGTGCTCGAGTGCGGTCGCGAGGACGAAGGGCTTGAAGCTGCTCCCGGGCTTGCGGGTCGGGGTCCCGTGGTCCCGGGCGTCGGCGAGGTCGAACTTGGCGTAGGGGAGCGGACCCCAGAAGTCCTGACTGCTCGCGTACGCCTTCACGTGACCGGTCCCGGGATCCACTGCCACGACCGCGCCGGGCGGATCGCCGGGATCGGTCAGCACGCCGTGGAGCGCGGTCTCGGCCTCCTGCTGCCAGGTCGGGTCCAGGGTGGTCTCGATCGTCAGCCCACCCTCGAAGAGCTTGCGCTGACGGTCCGGGAGGGTCGCACCGAAGTGCTTGTCCCCGAGGATGAACTGCTTGACCTTCTCCACGAAGAAGGGTGCGGGGTACCGCTGCTCGTCGACGAGCGGCGACACGCCGAGGGGCGCCGCGGTGTACAGCGTCGCCTCCGGCCCGGTGATCCGGCGCAGGTCGCGCATCCGGGCCAGGACCTCGTTGCGCCGGGCCCGTGCGGCATCGGGGTGGCGGTACGGCTCGTAGTCCTCGGGCGAGCGGATGACCCCCGCGAGCATCGCGCTCTGCCCCAGGTCGAGGTCCTTGGCGTCCTTGCCGAAGTACGTGCGGGCGGCGGCCTGGACGCCGTAGGCGCCGTTCCCGAAGTAGACGGTGTTGAGGTAGCGCTCCAGGATCGTCTTCTTGGAGTACCGCTCCTCGAGCTGCACCGCCATGACGGCCTCCCGCAGCTTCCGCTTCAGGTTCTTCTCCGAGCCGAGCATCACCGCGCGCACGTACTGCTGGGTGATCGTCGAGCCACCTTCCGCGGCCCGGCCCTGTCGAATGTCGTCGCGCAACGCCCGGACGATGCCCCGCAGCTCGAAGCCACCGTGATCGTAGAAGTGGGCGTCCTCGATGGCGATCACCGCGCGCGGCAGCGTCGGTGCCATCTCGGCGAGGGTGATGGGGTCGCGGTCCTCGACGCCGTGCACCCGTGTGAGCAGGCTGCCGTCGCCCCACAGGATGCGGGAGGACACCGCCTGATCGTTCGGGAGGTGCAGGTCGGACGTGTACCGACAGCTCGCCGCCATGAGCGCGACGAGCACGACCAGCGCGAGCAGTCGTGGGCGTCGAGTCATCCGCGTCATTGTTCCAAAGGGACGCGGCGTCCAGGGGGCGCGCTGGTACCGTGCACGCCCGTGCAGCCCGCTCCCTTCCGGCCGGTCGACGAGCAACTTCGCGTCCTGACCGCCGGCACCGTCCACTGCATCGACCGCGACGAGCTCGCCCGAAAGCTCGGTGGAGGGGTTCCGCTGCGGGTGAAGTTCGGGATCGACCCCACTGCCTCGGACATCCACCTCGGCCATACCGTCGTTCTGCACAAACTGCGTCAATTCCAGGATCTCGGACATCTCGCCGTCCTCATCATCGGCGACTTCACGGCCCGGGTGGGGGATCCGAGCGGGCGATCCGCGACCCGCCCACCGCTGACCGCCGAAGCGGTCGCCGAGCACGCCCGCACCTACGTCGAGCAGGTCCGGGCGGTGCTGGACTTCGCGCCGGAGCGGCTCGAGCTGGTCAGCAACGCGGGCTGGCTGGGGCCCCTGGACATGGCCGACGTGCTGCGCGCTCACCGGACGCACCACCGTGGCGCGGATCATGGAGCGGGACGACTTCGCGCAGCGGTTCCGCGACGGCGTCCCGATCGCGCTCTCCGAGCTGCTGTACCCGCTGCTCCAGGGCACCGACTCGGTCGAGGTCCGCGCCGATGTCGAGCTCGGCGGCACCGACCAGCTGTTCAACATGCTCATGGGCCGCCAACTCCAGGGCGCCGCCGGCCAGGATCCCCAGGTGGTGATCACCACTCCGCTGCTCGAGGGTCTCGACGGTGAGAAGAAGATGTCGAAGTCACTGGGCAACTACGTGGGAATCGCGGAGCCCGCCGGCCGAGCAGTTCGGCAAGCTCATGAGCATCCCGGACCGCGCTGATGCCGCGCTACTTCGAGCTCACGACGGGGTGGCACCCCGACCGGGTCGCCGAGACGCTCGGGGCGCTCGCCGACGGCTCGCTCGTGCCGGTGGAGGCGAAGCGCCTCCTGGCGCGCACCATCGCCGATCTGTACCACGGCGAGGGTGCCGGCGCGGCGGCGGAGGCGGAGTTCGACCGGGTGTTCAAGGCGCACGCGACGCCGTCGGACGTGCCCGACCGCGAGGTGGACGCCTCGGAGTTCCCCCTCCGGCTCGCGCACCTGCTCAACCTGGTCGGCCTGGTGCCGTCCAACAAGGAGGGCCGGCGCAAGATCGAGCAGGGCGGGCGTGCGCATCGCCGGGGAGCGGATCACCGATCCCGACCTCGAGGTCGACGCCGACACGGTGGGCGGCCGGCTCGTCCAGGTCGGCAAGCGGGCCTGGGCCCGCGTCGTCGTCAGAGCAGGGTGAGGATGAGCGAGCGCCACGATCGCGCCGACGAGGAGCAGCGCGCCGACGACGGAGACGATCGTGCGGGTCATGGGCGACGCGTTGCCGAGACCCATGACGTCCATGACCGCCGAGCGCTCGAGGCGGGTCTCCTCGGCCGAGCCCACCTTGGCCATGTGGTCGTGATGGACCGTCCGGTGGCCCTTGCGCTTGCGCGGTCGCTGGTTGGCTCGTCCCATGGCGCAGAAATGTAGCGCTCCGGACTTGACCGACCCGTACGCGATGCAT
>CAVVXW010000004.1:885000-1156913 GCA_963752335.1 uncultured Acidimicrobiia bacterium
AACATCTCAGTACCCCGAGGAGAGGAAAGCAACCGCGATTCCCTGAGTAGCGGCGAGCGAAACGGGACGAGCCTAAACCGTCGTAGTGGTACAGCCTGCCGGCGATGCTGCGACGGGGTTGTGGGAGCCATCGGGAAGGACGGTAGACCTTCCAAGGAGTTATCAAGTCGATTGTTAGTGGAAGCGGTCTGGAAAGGCGCGTCACAGAGGGTAACAACCCCGTACACGAAAACAAGCGACCTCCTGATGGATTTCCCGAGTAACACGGGATCCGGGAAAGCCCGTGTGAATCTGCGAGGACCACCTCGTAAGGCTAATTACAAGCTGGCGACCGATAGCGTACGAGTACCGTGAGGGAAGGGTGAAAAGTACCCCGGGAGGGGAGTGAAATAGAACCTGAAACCGTTGGCTTACAAGCAGTCAGAGCGTCGTTGTCGACTTCGGTCGGCAGCCGTGATGGCGTGCCTTTTGAAGAATGAACCTGCGAGTTACGGTTCGTGGCAAGGTTAACCCGAGAGGGGGAGCCGGAGCGAAAGCGAGTCTGAACAGGGCGTTCAGTCGCGGGCCGTAGACCCGAAGCCGAGTGATCTAGCCATGGGCAGGTTGAAGCGAAGGTAAGACTTCGTGGAGGACCGAACCCACCGCAGTTGAAAATGCGGGGGATGACCTGTGGTTAGGGGTGAAAGGCCAAGCAAACTCGGTGATAGCTGGTTCTCCCCGAAATGCATTTAGGTGCAGCGTCGCGTGTTCAGTATCGGGGGTAGAGCACTGGATGGTCTAGGGGGCCTACAAGCTTACCGAAATCAACCAAACTCCGAATACCGATACTCCAGAACGCGGCAGTGAGACCATGGGGGCTAAGCTTCATGGTCGAGAGGGAAACAGCCCAGAACGTCAGCTAAGGCCCCAAATTCCATGCTCAGTGGCAAACGATGTGGGATTGCCCAGACAGCCAGGAGGTTGGCTTAGAAGCAGCCACCCTTGAAAGAGTGCGTAACAGCTCACTGGTCGAGTGATCCTGCGCGGACAATGTAACGGGGCTCAAGCATGGAGCCGAAGCTACGTCATTCCCCTTATTGGGGGATGGGTAGGGGAGCGTCGATCTCAGCTGTGAAGCCGCCGCGTGAGCGAGTGGTGGAGCGTGGTCGAGTGCGAATGCAGGTATGAGTAGCGAACGAGGGGGGAGGAACCCCTCCGCCGAATGACCAAGGGTTCCTGGGGAAGGCTCATCCGCCCAGGGTTAGTCGGGAGCTAAGGCGAGGCCGAAAGGCGTAGTCGATGCACAACAGGTTGATATTCCTGTACCACCGTGTCCGCGCCCATCCCAAGAGGGAAGCGACTCGGAGGCTGTCTTCGGACGAATCCGAGCACGTGCGCTGGCGGGAAGCGAAGGGGGGACGCAGGAGGGTAGCTCAACCCAGGCGCTGGTTGTCCTGGGGTAAGCGTGTAGAGGGTCCGATAGGTAAATCCGTCGGGCATGTACCTCGAGACGCGATGCCGAACCGATTCAGGTGAAGTGAGTGATCCCATGCTGCCGAGAAAAGCCTCTAGCGAGTTGACACGGTGCCCGTACCCCAAACCGACTCAGGTGGTCACGTAGAGAATACGAAGGCGATCGGGAGAACTCTGGTTAAGGAACTCGGCAAATTGCCCCCGTAACTTCGGAAGAAGGGGGGCCTCAGTAGGGTGAAGGGACTTGCTCCCCGAGCTCGAGGAGGCCGCAGAGACCAGGGCCAAGCGACTGTTTACTAAAAACACAGGTGCGTGCAAAGCCGTAAGGCGACGTATACGCACTGACGCCTGCCCGGTGCCGGAAGGTTACGGGGAAGGGTTAGCCGCAAGGCGAAGCTCTGAACCTAAGCCCCGGTAAACGGCGGCCGTAACTATAACGGTCAACAACATATAGGGCCGTTACAAAACCTGGCTGTATGCTGGAAACTCCGAGTATCCGGCGGTACTCGTGCATGGTCACACCCTCCTGTGAGGGTGCGATCATGCGCAGTGAAAATCCGACCGGTGCGGACAATCAGCAGGAAACTGCAAGGTCGACGCTCGAACTCGATCCGAACTGGGTGGTGGGCTTCGTCGACGGCGAAGGTTGCTTCTCGGTCTCGGTGCACCGCAATCTCAATGCGCGGCGCACCGGTGGCTGGCAGCTCCATCCCGTCTTCCACGTCTACCAACACCAGGATCATCGAGGTGTGCTCGAAGAACTCGTCACGTTCTTCGGTCTCGGCCGGCTTCGGCCCAAGGGACCGCAGAGCAGCGTGTTGACCTACGCGGTCGACTCGCTCGCCGCGATCGAGGCAGCGGTGCTGCCCTTCTTCGATCGCCACCCGTTGCGGGTGAAGGAAGCCGACTTCCAACGCTTCGCCGCCATCGTGCGGGGGATGCGTCGGAAGGAGCATCTGGAACGCGCCGGATTCGAGCGTCTCGTGCGGATCGCCTATTCGATGAACGCGAACGGGAAGCAACGAGCCCGCACGATCGACGAAGTACTTGCAGGATCCTCAGAGACTGCACGCCAGGCACCGCGGAACCAACGTCAGGTCTCCGACAATGGTGAAGATACAGTCCGACCCTCATGGCGACATGAGGAGTCAGGCAGAAATGACCTGACCACGCACAGCAAATGTGCGGAGTAACAAGTATGCCTAAGGTAGCGAAATTCCTTGTCGGGTAAGTTCCGACCTGCACGAATGGCGTAACGACTTGGCTACTGTCTCAACCAGAGACCCGGCGAAATTGCACGACGAGTAAAGATGCTCGTTTCCCGCACTAGGACGGAAAGACCCCGTGGACCTTTACTACAGCTTGATGTTGGGTTTTGATATGGATTGTGTAGGATAGGTGGGAGACTTGGAAGCTGCGGCGTCAGCCGTGGTGGAGACAACGTTGAAATACCACCCTGTTCTTATTGGAACTCTAACCTGGATCCGTTATCCGGATCAGGGACAGCGTCAGGTGGGTAGTTTGACTGGGGCGGTCGCCTCCTAAAGAGTAACGGAGGCGCCCAAAGGTTCCCTCAGCCTGGTTGGCCATCAGGCGTCGAGTGCAAAGGCACAAGGGAGCTTGACTGCGAGACCTACAAGTCGAGCAGGTGCGAAAGCAGGGCTTAGTGACCCGGCCGTGGCATGTGGAAGCGCGGTCGATCAACGGATAAAAGGTACCCCGGGGATAACAGGCTAATTTTGCCCAAGAGTCCACATCGACGGCAAAGTTTGGCACCTCGATGTCGGCTCGTCGCATCCTGGGGGTGAAGCATCTCCCAAGGGTTGGGCTGTTCGCCCATTAAAGCGGTACGCGAGCTGGGTTTAGAACGTCGCGAGACAGTTCGGTCCCTATCCAGTGCGGGCGTAGGAGAATTGAGGGGAGCTGTCCCTAGTACGAGAGGACCGGGACGGACGCAGCTCTCGTGTGCCAGTTGTTCCGCCAGGAGCATGGCTGGTTGGCGACCTGCGGACAGGATAAGCGCTGAAAGCATCTAAGCGCGAAACCTTCCTCGAGATGATTTCTCCCACCGGGTTAACCGGGTAAGGCCCCTAGGAAGACGACTAGGTAGATAGGCCGGAGGTGTACGCACGGTGACGTGTTCAGCCGACCGGTACTAATCGGCCGAGGGCTTGGGATCTTTGTTGTTCGTGCTCGCTATGGAGTCCTCAAGGGACACCCACAATTTCATAAGGTTTCCGGTGGCTATAGCGGCGGGGAAACACCCGTTCCCATTCCGAACACGGAAGTGAAGACCGCCCGCGCCGATGGTACTTGGGGGGGAGCCCCCTGGGAGAGTAGGTCGCCGCCGGATTTTTCCAGAGGCTGGGAGGCGTATCGTGCGCCTCCCAGCTCTCTTTTTCTCCGTCCATGGCGGTGTCATGGAACGGCGTGGCAAGTCCGAGGGTCCCGGCGCTCGGGGTTCCGTCCCGTGCCGGCGGCAGGGGATCGCAGGGCAAGGGTTCGCCGGCGCCACGATCCGGTGGGAAGGGATCCACGGGCAAGGGCGCCGCTGGCGCGGGAGCGGGCGGGAAGCGATCGACGCGGCCGAGCCCCCGGAACGCCCGGGCACGGGCGCCAAGGGCGCAGGTCCGAAGGGCACCACGCGTCGTACGACCACCGGCACCGCCGCCCGGAAGCAGGCGGGCCCGGGCGGGGACCCGACGTCGGGACGCGGTGGCGCCGGTGGCGGGCGTCCGGCTGGGCGTGGCTCCGCGGCGTTCCGGGGCCGATCCGATGGGAGCGGTCGGCCCGAACGCGGCGAGCGGTCCGAGCGTGCGGGCCGCCCCGTGCGCGGCGGGACGATCGGCACGTCCCGCCGGCGTGTTCCCGCGCCCGACGCGCCCGAGTTCCGGGAGACCGGATCGGCGCCGGCGGGCCGGCCCGGCGCGCGAGCCGGCGCCGCTGCGGGTCGTGCGGGGCAAGAAGGGTGCGCCGACCCGGTCGAGGTGCGCGGCACGCCGACGACGCGACCAAGCCGGGTGCGCCGCGCCGGCGGCGGAAGGGCCCGATGTCGGTCCGCGACGAGATCCTGCGCCACGGCGGCGCCCGCGGCGAACGGCGGTTCGACGCGATGGCCGAGGCGTCCGAGGCGTTCGCACGAGGGTCGCGAGCGTGACGCGATCCGGATCCTGCGGCCGGTCCGCAACGCGATGCCCGGTGCGCCGTCGGTCCGCGAGCTGATGGGGCTCGTGCCTGTACCGGGCCGGCCAGTACAAGGCCGCCACCGAGCAGCTCGAGACGGTACGCAGAGATCACGGGCGAGGTCGACCAGCACCCCGTGCTGATGGACTGCGCGCGGGCCCGCTCGGAGACCCGGCGCGCGTCGACGAGCTGTGGCAGGAGCTCGCGGAGGTGTCACCCGACGGCGGCGCTCGTGACCGAGGGCCGCATCGTCCGGGCCGGGCTCGCTCGCCGACCGCGGCCGTCTGGCCGAGGCGATCGAGCTCCTCTCGCCGGCGCGCCGACGACCACGCCCAAGAAGGTGCTGCCGCACCACCTCCGGCTCTGGTACGTGCTCGCCGACCTCGAGGAGCGGGCCGGGAACATCCCCCGGGCGCGAATGCTCTTCGACCGGATCCGTCGGCACGAGGCGGGGTTCGCCGATGTCGCGGAGCGGCTCGCAGCACTCGGCTGAGCCCATCGGGTCGGGCGGAGCCGCCCGGAGGCTCCGGTACGATGACCGGCTTCATGCAGCCCGCACAGGTCGTCATCCTCGGCGCCGGCCGGTCCGTGCGCGGCGGGGTGCCCTCCGCGATCGTCGACATCGACGAGCACGGCCGGGTCCTCGACTGGCTGCTCGACGCGTTCGCGGTCCTCGGCGAGCCCGAAGTCTGCTTCGTCGGCGGGTTCCGGGCCGAGGACGTCGTCGATCGCTATCCGGATCTGCGCGTCGTGTTCAACCGGACCTGGGCCGAGACCGGGCCGGTCGAGTCCCTGGCCCGGGTGGAGCTGGACGCGTTCCGGCCGGCGTACGTCGGCTACGCCGACGTCGTCTTCCGGCGCGGTGCGGTGGAGGCGCTCGCGGCGGCTCCCGACGGTGTGGCGATCGCGGTCGACTCCGCGTGGCGGGGCCGCTACGACGGACGGAGTCGACGCGGACCTCGCCCGGGCGGAGAAGGTCGTGCTCGCCGGGGAGGTGGTGCGCGCGATCGGCCCCGACGTGGCGCTCGACGCGGCCGACGCCGAGTTCGCGGGGCTCGTCCGCCTGTCGCCCCACGCCGTGGTCGCGGCACAGCGGATCATGGTCACGGGGTCGCTGCCCCCGACGGCCACCATCCCGGAGCTGCTGCAGCGCCTCGGCGCCGAGGGAATTGCGATGCACGCGGTCGACCTCCGTGGTGGTTGGGCCGAGCTCGACGCCCGCCAGGACCTGGCCCGCTTCGTCCTCGGGACCAAAGCAGAGTCGCTCGAGCGGCTCCAGCGCATGGACCACGGTGCGGTCATCGGCCCCCTGGTCTCGTTCACCCGGGCTGCGTGGCGGGACGATCCGGAGGCGGTGCTTCGGCGCGTCGCCGCCGAGCTGGCCGACCGCGCGCTCATCGTGCGCAGCAGCGCGCTGACCGAGGACGCCTGGGGCGCGTCGGGCGCGGGTCGCTACGAGAGCGTTGCCGACGTCCCGCCCGAGCCGGGCCCGGTGACCGATGCGGTCGACCGGGTGTTCGCCTCGTACGCGGACGGGACCGACGGCGACCAGGTGCTCGTGCAGGAGATGGTGCGCGATGTCGTCATGAGCGGCGTGGTCATGACCCGCACGCACGCGCTGGGTGCGCCATACACCGTCGTGAACTTCGACGACAGTCGCGATCGCACCGATGTCGTGACCGGCGGCGGCGACGCCCGCACGGTGATGTGCCTGCGCGGCGCCGAGCTGCGCGACGGACTGCCCGGCGCAATCGGTGCCGTGCTCTCGGCCGTGCACAAGATCGAGCGCCTCGTGGGCCACGACTCGCTCGACATCGAGTTCGCGGTGACCGCGGTGGGCACGGTCCACATCCTCCAGGTCCGCCCGATCGCCGTCGCCACCCGCTCCACCCCGATCGACGACGACGCGGTCGCGGCGGCGGTGCGTGACGCGGCGCGCTTCGTGTCGGCGCGCGCCGTGGCGCCGCCGTCGCTCGTCGGGAGCTCCACGCGCTACAGCGTCATGACCGATTGGAACCCCGCCGAGATCGTCGGCACGACGCCGCGCGCCCTCGCCCTCTCGCTCTACCGCGACCTGGTCACCGACGACGTGTGGGCCGCGCCAGCGCGCCGAGTACGGGTACCGCGACGTCCGCCCGTGCGCGCTGCTCGTCGAGATCGCCGGGCACCCGTACGTCGACGTCCGGGCGTGCTTCAACTCCTTCGTTCCGGCTGCGCTCTCCGACGACCTCGCGGCCCGGCTCGTGGACCATCAGCTCGCGCTGCTGGCCGCGGCGCCGCAGCTGCACGACAAGGTGGAGTTCGAGGTCCTCATCACGTGTCTCGCGCCGGACTTCGATCGTCGCGCCGCTGCGCTCCGTGACGCCGGGTTCTCCGGTCGAGACGTCGACGCGCTCCGGGACGCGTTGGAGCAGCTCACGGTCGCGGCGTTCACACGGCTCCCGGCGGACCTCGCCCGGCTCGATGCGCTCGACCGCGGCCTGGAGGCGGGCAGGCCGTCCCCGGAATTGCCGGCGCTGGACCGTGCGGCCTGGTACCTCGATTCCGTGCGCCGCGCCGGCACACCGCTGTTCGCGCACCTGGCCCGCGCCGCGTTCGTGGCGTCGAGCCTCTTGCGCGGGCTCGTCGAGGTCGGCGCGGTGCGAGGCGAACGGATCGACGCGTTGCTCTCGACGACCGAGACGGTGTTCGGTCGCCTCCAGGCCGATGCCCGATGCGTCCGCGAGGGTGCGATGACCTTCGACGAGTTCGTCGCGAGGTACGGACATCTCCGGCCGGGCACGTACGACATCACGTCGCCGTGCTACGCCGCGCGGCCGGAGGAGTACCTCCGCCCGCTGATCGAGCACGCGGTCCCCGCGAATGACCGGACCTTCGCCTGGACCGACGCCGAGAGGGTCGCGATCGAGACGACCCTCGCGCCGCTCGGACTGCCCGCCGACGCCGACGCGCTCGAACGCTTCGTCCGCGACGCGGTCGCGGGGCGCGAGGCCGGCAAGTTCGTGTTCACGCGACCGTTGTCGGCGGCGCTGGAGGCCATCGCGGAGCACGGCGCCTCGTTCGGCCTCGGCCGCGAGGAGCTGGCGCACGTGCGGATCGGCGATCTGCTGCTGGGGCGGGACGCACTTCCCGATGCCGCCGGGTTCCTGGCGCGGCGGGTTGCGGAGGGCCGGGAGCTCCACCACGTGACCCAGGGTGTGGCGCTGCCCGGCCAGATCGCGACGGTGGAGGACCTGACCTGCTTCGAGCAGGAGCGGGCGCAGCCCAACTTCGTGACCCAGCGCGCGGTGCAGGCGGAAGCGCGCGCCGTCGGAGCGGACGGTGAGGTGGAGGGTTGCATCGTTCTCATTCCGAGCGCCGACCCGGGATACGACTGGTTGCTGGCGCGCGGCATCGCGGGCCTGATCACCATGTTCGGTGGCGCGAACTCGCACATGGCCGTACGCGCCGCGGAGATCAGCCTGCCCGCGGCCATCGGCGTCGGGGAGGCGCGGTTCGAGGAGCTCGCCTCCGCACGCGTCCTCCGGCTCGACTGCGGTGCGCGCACCATCACGGTGGTGCGGTGACGGCGCGACGGATCGGGCTCACGCAGCGGGTGCAGTCGCTGCCCGATCGGGGCGAGCGTCGCGACCTGCTGGACCAGCGGTGGGCGCCGTGGGTCGCTGATCGGGGCGACATCCCGATCGCGATCCCGAACGGGCTCGACGACCCGGCCGGGTTCGTCGGAGCGCTGGGCCTCCACGGGCTCGTGCTCACCGGCGGGAACGATCTTGCATCGCTCCCTGGGGCGAGCGATGCCGCGCCCGAACGCGACGCCACCGAGGTCCGGCTCCTCGAGCACGCCCGGGCGACGCAGCTCCCGGTGCTCGCGGTGTGTCGTGGTATGCAGATGCTCGTGGAGTTCTGGAACGGGACGCTCACCCGGCTGGACGGCCACGTGCGCGGCGACGCACGACCTGGTCGTCGAGTCCGACTCGTGGCCGCTGCGTCGCTCGCCGGTGAACTCGTTCCACGACTGGGGTGTTGCGCGCGGCGATGTGGGGCCGACGCTGCGGGTGCTCGCGACCGTCGCCGACGGCACCGTCGAGGCGGTCGCGCATCCCACGCTGCCTCAGGTCGGGATCATGTGGCATCCGGAGCGGCCCGATCCCGACCCGGCCGATCGGGACCTGCTCGAGCGCCTCGTCGAGGCCCGGTGATGCGCGCCGTCATCCTCGCGGCCGGAGAGGGGACCCGGCTGCGGCCGCTGACCGCGGACCGGCCGAAATGTCTCGTGGAGCTGGCGGGGCGCCCGCTGCTCGAATGGCAGCTCGACGCGCTCGACGCGCGCCGGCGTGACGGACGTCTCGGTCGTCACGGGTTACCGCGCCGAGCAGATCGTCATCGGCGGCCGGCGGTTCCACAACGACCGCTACGAGGTCACCAACATGGTCACGAGCCTGATGGTGGCGCGGGAGCAGTTCGACGGCACCGACGACGTTCTGATCGCCTACGGCGACATCGTGTACGAACCGGCGCTCGTCGACGCGCTCGCCGCGTCCGGGGCGACCGTCGCGGTCGCGGTCGACCGCACGTGGCGGGAGCTGTGGGACCTGCGCATGGACGACCCGCTGGCCGACGCCGAGACCCTGAGGACCGACGGCGCCGGACACCTCCGTGAGCTCGGCCGGGTTCCCCGCTCCTACGACGACATCGAGGGCCAGTACGTCGGCCTGATCCGCGTCCGGGCCGACGCGGCACCGGACTGGCCCGCCCGCTACGACGCGCTCGACCCCGCCGGCCCCTACGAGGGCAAGGACCGAGACCACATGTACATGACCGCGTTCCTCCAGCTGCTGATCGACGACGGCGTCCCCGTGGATGCGGTGATGGTCGACGGCGGTTGGCTCGAGGTCGACACGCTCGCCGACCTCGAGGCGTACGAGCGCCTTCACGCGGCCGGGACGTTGGCGGCGCGCGTGCGGCTGGACGCGGCGTGAAGCTCTTCGGGCGCGGATCCAAGCTCCCCGGCCGCAAGGACTTCGAGCGGCTCGCGCTCACCGACCGCGCGATCACGTTCTACGCCGAGGACGGCGGGTCGTGGCCGCACTTCGAACCGATCGTGCGGGTGCTCACCGAGGACCTCGGACGGTCGATCTGCTACCTGACCTCCAGCGAGACCGATCCGGTGCTCGAGGCCGAGCGTCCCGGCGTCCGGTCGTTCCACATCGGCGAGGGGGTCGGACGGGCGTTCCTCTTCAAGACGATGGAGGTCGGCGTCCTCGTGGCCACGGTCCCGCAGCTCGGGATCTCGGTCCTCCCGCGCTCGCAACGCGCCGGCCGCCGTCGGCACGGAGTACGTGTACGTCTTCCACTCCATGGCCAGCACGCACATGATCTACGAGCCCGATGGGTTCGACCACTACGACACGGTGTGCTGCGTCGGCCCGTACATGGTCACCGAGATCCGCCGTCGTGAGGAGCTCGAGGGCCTGCCCGCGAAGGAGCTCGTGGATCACGGGTACGGCCGGCTCGACACGATCCTCGGGACGCCGGTGCCGCCCCGGGCGACCGACGCCGAGCACCCGACCGTGCTCGTGGCGCCGTCGTGGGGCCCGACCTGCATCGTGGAGACCGTCGGTGTGGAGCTGGTTCGGGCGCTGCTCGACGACGGGTGCCGGGTCATCGTGCGCCCGCACCCCATGACGGCGAAGCGAAGCCCGGACGCGCTGGCGCGGCTGCGCAGCACCTTCGCCGGGGCGGACGGGTTCCGCCTCGACGAGGACATCGCGGCCGCCGGATCGCTGCGCGAGTCGGACCTGATGATCAGCGACTGGTCCGGTGCCGCGCTCGAGTACGCCTTCGGTCTCGGGCGCCCGGTGCTGTTCGTCGACGTCGAGCGCAAGGTCAACAACCCGCAGTACGAGCGGCTCGGCATCGAGCCGTTCGAGGTCAGGGTGCGGACCCGCATCGGTGAGGTGATCGCGCCCGACGCCGTCGCCGACGCGCCGGCCGCGGTCCGCAGCCTGGTCGCCCGCGCGGCCGAGTGGCCCGAGCGGCTCGCGGCGGTGCGCGACGAGAGCATCTTCCACGTCGGCTCGAGCGGGCGGATCGCCGCCGAGCTCATCGCCGCGAAGGCGGATGCGTTCGCCGCCCGGCACGGTCGGCACTGATGGACCGGGCGCACCTGTTCGACCAGCTCGCCGGCGCGATTCCGGTCGTCGGGTCGGACGCACCCATCGACGTGGTGGCACGGGTCCGGGACTGGCTCGTCGCGGGACCGCAGGTCTTCGTCGCCGACGACCGAGTGGCCCTCGAGGCGTTGTGCCGCCAGATCGACGTCCGTCGGCGCATCTCGGCGGGCTATGGCCCCGGCTGGGTCCGGCTCGAGCCCGAGGTCCCGGTCGGCCCCGAGACCGTGGCCGGGGTGGTCGCGGTGCTGCTCGCGAACGCCGGTGCGATCGGTGCCGGCGTCGGGGAGCGGGACGGTGGCTGGGGCCTCAAATGCGTCAACTCCGCGCTGAAGGCCCTGGACGGGTTCGGCGACGTGCCTGCCGCGCCCGAGCTGCGCGCGTGGGCGCTGGCGGTGCTCGACGACCGCACGGGGAGCGCGTCGTGACGACGTTGCCCGTGACCGTGCTCGCGTGGGAGGGCCCCCAGGCGCGCGCCTACCTCGCCCGCATGCGTCGGGACGGCCTCCGACCCGCAGCGCGTCGTGCTCATGGTGCGGACGCCCGCGCCGGCGCGCGGCGTGGGGGTCCCGGGAATGGGCAGCGCGGTGGGGCTCCGGCTCGGCGCCCGCGCGCAGGACCGCGCCCACAACTTCCATCCGTATCGGATCCGGCGGCAGCGCCCCGAGCTGGTGGCGGCGGTCGAGCGCGCGATGGCCCCGATGGTGGCGGATCCGGGAGCGCTCCTGGGCGAGATGTTCGACGACTTCCGCTTCGAGCACTACGCCGACGAGGTCGTCCGTGTGCACGCGGACGACTACCGGAGTCCCGCCCTGCATGACGAGTTGCGCCGTCATCGCGCCGACGACGGTGCTGTTCACCGGTGGTGGCATCGTTCCCGCGTCGGTGTTCGCGATCGATGGTCTGCGGCTCGTCCACGTGCACACCGGCCTGCTCCCGTTCGTACGCGGTGCCGACGTGTTGCTGTGGTCGTTGCTGGTACGTGGGCGACCCGGTGTCTCCGCGTTCGTGATGACGCCGGGCCTGGACGACGGCGACGTGCTCGCGACCTGGGAGACCGATCCATTGGTCGTGGAACTCCCCGGCGAGCGCCCGGACGACGAGACCCTCTACCGCGCCGTCTTCTCCTTCGTCGATCCCCTGCTGCGCGCCGAGCTGCTCGTGCGTGACGTGCTCGTGCCCGACGCCTGGGCCGCGACGCCCCAGGACCTCGCGCGACGGGATCACGTTCCACTTCATGCACCCGACCGTCCGCGGCCGCGCCCTCGCCCAGTTGTTCCGCTCGCCGCCGTGCCGAGGGAACCGTCGTCCGCGACGCGACCGCCGGGCCTGGCGCGCTATCACGCGCTACTACGAGAAGGCGTCGCCGATCGCGCCGCTGCGGTTCGCGTACGACGCCGTCCGGGCGAAGCGGCCGCTCCGCGCGCTGGGGATCCGGAACCGCCAGCGCGACTACGCGGCGCTCCAGCAGGAACCGCGCCGGCTCGCGCTGCACCGCGGACTCCAGGATCAGCTCGTGGGTCAGGCACGCGAGTGGGACACCTACGACTACGGCGAAGGGTACTGGTACCAGTCCTCGGCCGAGCTCGGGATCACCGGACTCCGCGACACGGCGGCTCGTGTCGAGGCATTCGGGTCTGCGCGACCTCGTCCGCGATCGGACCGTGCTCGAGATCGGGTCCAACTCCGGGTTCCTCTCGCTCGCCATCGCGGGCACCGCACGCCGGGTCGTCGCGTTCGAGATCAACCCGTTCCTCGTCCGGGCGGGTCGGCTCGGTGCCGAGTACCTCGGCGTGACCAACGTGGAGTTCCTCGTGTCGTCGTTCGAGGACTTCGACGACGGGGGCGAGCGCTTCGACGACGTGCTCTCGTTCGCCAACCACCACACCTACGACGGCAACACGCACCAAGGGCTCGAGGAGTACTTCGGGCGGTGCCACGCGCTGCTGCGCCCGGGTGGCCGGCTCATCTTCGAGTCACACCCACCCGCGCTCGAGGGTCGCGACTTCGCCCGCACGTTGGAGCTGATCGAGGCCCGCTTCGTCATCGAGCGGTCCGAGGTCCATCGGTACGGGACCTTCCTGGACCAGGACCGGCGCTTCATCGTGGCGACCGCGGAAGGACTGACCGGGGACGCCCGCCACACGGGGTGAGGCCCGGGGGTGCCTTGTATCGCGCTCCGTGGGCGCTGCTACGATTGGCGACTCGCAGCCGGCATTGCCGGTGGTACCTCTTGGGGGAAACATGGGCGTATTCGGCTACCTCGACGCCAGTTCGGGCAGCATGCTCGTCGGTGCGGTCGCCGCCGGCGCGGCAGGTGTGGCCGTGGCGGCCAAGGTCGGGTGGAAGCGCGTGACGGGCGTGTTCTCCCGCAAGGACGACGAACTCGAAGGCGGCGAGACCGCCGAGGAGATCACCGTTGACCCGGCACCGGCGCCCGAGGGCGCGACCGACGGGACCTGACCGGGGCCGCGTCGAGATCATCGGCGCCGCCACGTACAGTGTGACCCCTTCATCGGTGTCCCCGCGCGTCGGGTACCTCCCGGGAGTGCGTGGGAATCCGCGTGATGCAGACCGACACAGTGACCGGGCCCGCGGCGCCGACCGCTGATTCCGACCTCACTGCGCACGAGCGGTCCCGGGCGTTCGTGGCGCTCGTGGTGACGATCGTCCTGCTCGTGGGTGTCGGCGTCGCGTTGGACCAGATCACCAGCCAGCACCGTCGCCTTCCCTTTGCCAGCGTTCCCAAGGCGGTGCCCTTTCCCCGCACCGTGGAGTCGCCGCTGACCGGGTCGCGAGGTCCGGGGTTGGGGACGGCGGCGACCGGCCAGCGTTGGGGCACCCCGGCCGGCCTCTGGGGCGCCGGCCCCGACGGGGCACGGCTCGAGATCGCGGCGCCGACGGGATCGAGCTACGCGCTGATCCGCACCAACCGGGGCACCGGGACCGTCGACGTGACCGCCGCGACGGTCGCCAAGGGCGCCGGGCTCGCGTTCCGCTGCAAGACCCCGCTCGACTGCTGGACCCTGACCGCCGTCCCCGAGTTCGGTACCTGGAAGGTCACCAAGATCCTCGGGGGGAACCCCACCGATCTCGGCAACATCGGCACCACTCCGGTGGGCGCCGGGACGCAACTCCGGGTCGCGACGAGTGCCGACGCGGTGGAGATCTCTGTCAACGGGGTGCTCGCCCGTCGCATCGAGGACCGGGACCTCGACGACGCCTCGCGTGCCGGCCTCGTGACCGAGCCCGACCCGGCTGCCGGGACGGCGCGCTTCCGCGACTTCCGGGCCGTGCAGGACGACATTCTGGGACCCGACGCGGCAGTGCACGACGCGTTCGTGCGGCCGGACGGTCGCGGCTTCGGGTCGGGCGCCGACGGGGGAGCAGTGGCGCAGTGAGGTGGGTGACTGGGATATCCGTCGCCGGGAGGCGGTCCTCGCGTCGGCGCCGTCGGTCACACCGTCGATCGCGACCCTCGACGTTGGCCGGACGACGGGCTGGGTGCAGGCGACCGGCAGCGTCGTGACGACCGGGTGGGGGGTCGTCTTCCGCTACCGCGACGCGGGTGACTACTGGCGCGTCTCGGCCGTCCCGGCCTTCGGCACCTTCAACATCTTCAAGGTCGTCGGCGGGGTGGACACACGGGTCGGCAGCACGCAGCTGACGAGCTTCGGGAGCACGAGCACTGTCGGGATCCGGTTGCGGCCGCGGGCGTTCACGGTGTTCGTCGACGGCTTCGAGACGGTCACGATCCACGACGATGCGATGGCCGACGGTCGTCGCGCCGGCCTGTCGATCGACTCGACGAAGGCGACCGGAGCACGGTTCTCGGGGTTCGCGGCAGGTCCGCCCGACGATGCCGGAGCCCGCGGATGACCGCTGCGACCGTCACCGCCGAGCATCTCACCGTCGACGAGGCGCCGGTCCCGCACAACCGGTTCCCGTGCGTCGACGGCCTGCGCGCCGTCGCGGCGATCGCGGTGCTCGTGTACCACGTGACGATCAACTACAACATCGAGACCCTCCACTACGACACCTGGCAGTGGACCCAGCGGCTCGGGAACTTCGGCGTGTCGACGTTCTTCCTCATCTCGGGGTTCCTGCTGTACCGGCCCTACGTGGTCTCCCACTTCACGAACCGCCCCGGACCGCGGCTCATCCCGTTCTGGGGTCGGCGCGCGCTGCGGATCTATCCGGCGTACTGGGTCGCGATCACCGTCGCCGCCTACGGGATCGCCATCCTCGGCATCGCGAACTTCGACATCTTCTGGACCGACTATCTGTTGCTCCAGAACTACCGGGCCGGGCTCTCGCTCAACGGCCTGGGAGTCGAGTGGACGTTGGTGATCGAGGTGAGCTTCTACCTCGCGCTCCCGGGTATCGCCTGGCTGCTGCGTTCCCTGAGCCGGACGGGCGCATCGCTGCGGAGCAAGTTGACCGTTCAGCTCGCCGGGCTTGCCGCGCTCTACCTGCTCGCGATGCTCGTGCGGGTCTGGCGCCTCTGGGTCCTCGGGAGCAAAGCCGCACGCGGCGGGTACTGGTTCCCCATCGACCAGGTGGGGCAGTGGCTCGTCGGCTACCTCGACTGGTTCGCGCTCGGAATGCTGCTCGCCGTGGGGAGCGCGTGGCTGGTGGTCGGGGGGCGCCTTCCGACGCTCGGCCGGGCGTTGGCGCGGTATCCGGGCGCATCCTGGCTGCTGTCGTTGACGTGCTTCTGGGTCGCGCTGCAGCTCAACACACCGGCGAGCATCTACGAGAAGGTCACCCGGGTGCAGGACTTCGGCATCGCATTCCTGTACGGCCTCGTCGCATTCTTCCTGCTGTTTCCCGTGGTGTTCGGTGACCAGAGCCGAGGGCTCATCCGGAGGTTCCTGCGCACCCCGGTGATGGTGTATCTCGGGCTCATCTCCTACGGGATCTACCTGTGGCACATCATCTGGGTGCGCCAGCTCAAGGTGTGGTTCCACGACGGCACGATCGGCGGGAACCTCTGGATCTGGTTCGCGATCGTGTTCGGGCTCGCCGTCGTGACGGCGACCATGAGCTACTACTGGATCGAGCGACCGGCGATCCGATGGTCGCACCGCCGGTGGCCCTCGGCGGCGCGCCCGGCCTCGCCGGCACCGGTGGCCGCGGCCGTCACTGCGGAGGCGACGTGACCGCGCCCGGCACGGGCGAGGAGGCGCGGTTCGGGCCACGCCGGCGCGAGGTCCGCGCCGCGCTGGAGCTGTTCGCGCTGTGCGGGCTCGCCATCGCCCAACCGACGTTCGACCTGCTCGGCAAGAACACCGGGATCTTCGCGACCCGCGCCTCCACCGCGCTGGACCTCGTCGTGATCTCGCTCGTCGTGCTGCTCGGGCCGGCCGCGATTCTCTACGCGGTCGAGGTCGCTCGTCGGGCTCGCGTTCCCACGGCTGCGTCGGTTCGCGCACGCGCTTCTCTGCGGTATCCCGTTCGGGGTGCTCGTCGAGGAGATTCTGAAGCACACGACCGACCTCGCGCCGAATCGGCTCGTGCACCTCGGCGTGCTCGGCGGGCTCCTCGGAGCATTCGTGTTCCTGCGGCTCGAATGGGTCCGCCTCTGGCTCCGCTTCCTCGCGATCGCACCGGCGCTGTTCGCCGCGCTCTTCCTCTTCTCGTCGCCGGCATCGGCGGTCGTCTTCGGCGGCCAGGTCAAGGCGAAGTCGGGCGTCGAGGTGAAGAACCCGAAGCGCGTCATCATGATCGTGTTCGACGAGTTCCCGGAGCAGTCGCTCCTCGACGGCACCGGCCACATCGACGCCGCGTTGTATCCGAACTTCGCGAAGCTCGCCTCCGAGTCGACGTGGTACCGCAACGACACGACGGTCGCGCCGTACACCGAGCGCGCGGTCCCCGCGATCCTGACCGGGCGCCTCCCGCCCAAAGGCAACGTCGTACCTTCGGCCGACGACTACCCCAAGAATCTCTTCACGCTCCTCGGCGGGAGCTACCCGTTCAACGTCCACGAGGCCGTGACGCGGCTCTGCCCGAAGTCGACGTGTGCGGCGCGGGCGGAGAATGCGAGCAGCACGCGCCGGATGAGGCTGCTGGGGACGGATGCCTTCGACCTCTGGAAGGACTTCGCGTCTCCGCACCCGAGCACGGTGAACTTCTCCGAGGACTCGGTCGTGCAGTACGGACTCCCGCAGATGCGTCAGTTCGTCCAGTCACTCGAGCCCGGAACCGGACCCCGGCTGGACTTCGTGCACATCGAGCTGCCCCACCAGCCGTGGCACCTCCTCCCGACGCTCCAGGACAACACCCACCTCGCGCCCCAGCAGGGGGCGAGCAAGCTCGTCTGGCAGAAGGACGCGTGGCCCGCGGCGAGCGCGGAGCGACAGCATCTCCTCCAGGTCCAGGCGACCGACACCGTGCTGGGGCGGATCCTCGACAAGGTGAAGGCGGTGGGCGCGTGGAAGGACTCCCTGGTCGTCGTGACCGCCGACCACGGCGTGTCGTTCCGGCCCGGCGAGGGCATCCGGAGCGTGACCAAGCACAACTACGAGGACATCCTGTGGACGCCGCTCTTCGTGAAGTTTCCCGGTCAGCCCGGGGGCGTGGTCGACGACCGGCCGGTGCAGTCGATCGACGTGCTCCCCACGATCGCCGACGTGCTCGACGTGAAGATCCCCTGGAAGGTCGACGGGGTCTCGATGCTCGGGACACCGCGGGCGGACTTCCCGCGTCAATTCGACCAGACCAAGGGCAACAGCTTCGCCCCGCCCGACGCGCTCGGACCGAAGAAGGGGGAGCGCTACCTGCAGCTCAGTCCGGCCGGCTTCCAGGATGTGTTGCGTCACCAGGCGGTGCCCGAGACCGGCGACCCGTCGTTGCGCGTCTACCGGGTCGGGCCCTACGGGGGGCTCGTCGACCGATCGGTCACCGACCTCGCGTCCGCGCCCACGTCCCAACCCACGCTCGCGCACCTCGGTGGTCCGTTGGTGGACCAGTTCCGCGGCGGGCCTGCGCCTTCGTATGCTGCGCTGGACCCGACGGGGAAGTTCGTGCCGTGGCAGTACGCGGAGGGGATCCTCGACGACCTGACCGAGGACACGTGGGTCGCGATCGCGCTGAACGGTCGGATCGCGGGTGTCGGCCAGGCGCTGCCGTTCGAAGGTTCGGCCAACGGCGTGCTCAGCGCGATCGTGGCGCCGACGCTCGCCCAACCGGGCGCGAACCAACTGACGCTCTACGCGATCAGCGGGCCGCCCGACGCGCCCACCCTGCGCCCGATCCCCATCACGGACCTGCCGGGCGGGTGACGGGCGGCGGGCTCGTGGGCTTCTCGTTCATCGCCGCATGCAGAGTGGGAGCCAGAAATCGCGCGACCAGGTCCGAGCCTTCGGCACTGAAGTGCACGCCGTCGTGACGCACTCCCGTCACCCCGCCGATGTCACCCTGGTATCTGCCCTTGGGGCAGACGAACGTGAAGAGATCCGGTGCGACGACCCGACGGTCCAGGCTCGCGACCAGGTCGATCACCCGGTTGGCGGCCCGGACTCTCTCCACGTCGAGTGAGCCCTTCTGCTCGGAGATCGGCGCGCCGGGGATGGATCCGAAACACGGGATGAGTGGGATCACGACCCTCGCGCCGCCGGCGGCGAGGATGTCCACGGCCTGCTCGAGCATGGCCTTGTAGTAATTCGCCCAGAACAGCGTGCCCGGAACGAAGACCGTCGGAGATCCCGGCGGGCGGATGTCGAACAGCTCGAAGGCGCCCTGGACGAGGACGACGGTCTTCGGTTCGAGCGCCCTGACCTCTGCCCGCCATCGCGACCGCCAGTCGCAGTGCTCGATGCTCAACCGGGGGCCCTTCATCGTTCCCCGCAACAACTGGCATCCGTTGATGCCATCGTTCGTGACGTCGAAGCCGGCCCGGTCCAGGCCGGGCGCGATCGATCGGGCGACGGAGTCCCCGACGACGAGCACTCCGCCCGGCTGGGCCCGGCCGGTGTCGTCGCTGGGAAGTCCGGCGTCGGCGGTGACCACCAGAATGCCGAAGACGAGAACGATCGCGACGATCGGCGTGAGCCACCGCCAGCGCCGGGCGGACCACGCCCCCCGCCGGATCGGGCGCTCCACCAGGACGAACGACGCGGTCGCGATGGCGATCGCGACCGCGGACCGGACCGCGAACAGCCGCCACCCGTGCATGCCGGTTCGGTCCTCGTCGAGGAAGACATCCACCGGCCAGTGCCAGAGGTAGAGCCCGTAGCTGATCGTGCCGAGAAGACAGAGCGGGCGGAACCGGAGGGCGAAGGCGATCGGACCGGGTCGCGGATGGACGGTCGCGGCGACGATCACGGCACCGCCGAGGGCGGCCGCGAGGAATCCGCCGCGATAGAGGCGACCCGACTCGCCGGTGACGTGCAGCCAGAGGAAGGCGAGCCCTCCCCAGGCACCGAGTGCGCCGATCTCGAGCAGGGCCCGACCTGCCCGGCCACGCACGTGGCCCCAGGACGCGATCGAGGCCGCCACCGCGATCCCCGCGAACAGGGCAGCCGCGCGTGTGTCGGTGCCGAAGTAGACCCGCGCGGTCCGCAACGGGTCGTAGAGCAGGGCCATCAGGGCTGTCGAGCCGGCTCCGAGAACCAGCGCAACCACGAGGATCGCCCGGGGGAGCCCCCGCCCGCGGACGATCCGACCGACTCCGAGGACCACGAGCGGCCACACGAGATAGAACTGCTCCTCGATCGCGAGGCTCCACGTGTGCTCGAGCGGAGACTGCGTGATGAAGAGATCGAAGTAGCTCCGATGGGCGAAGACCAGGCGCCAGTTGGCGAAATAGCCCAGCGTCGCGAGCGCATCCGACCGGATTCCCGCGATCTGGGTCGGGTCGGCGGCGAACGCGGCGTAGGCCAACACGCCCACGATCATCAGCA
This sequence comes from uncultured Acidimicrobiia bacterium, assembly GCA_963752335.1. GTDB lineage: Bacteria > Actinomycetota > Acidimicrobiia > IMCC26256 > JAENVU01 > JAENVU01. The sequence goes on from CAVVXW010000004.1 coordinate 904,712, forward strand.
CGAGCGCCGGGAGAAGTCGGCGAGCACGCCGGGCCCAGAACGCCCCGAGGGCGATCGTTCCTGTGGACCGCGACTCGTTCAGCAACAAGGACGTGATGAGGAAGCCCGACAGGACGAAGAACAGGTCCACTCCGAGGAAGCCGCCCTGGAGCAGGTCGCTGTGGAACAGCATGACCGCGACCACCGCGACGCCGCGCAGACCGTCGAGCGCGTCGATGTGTGGGAGGGAGACCCGCTTCGGCATGAGCCGCACATGTTGACAGAACCTGCCCGGCGTCCCGACGCAGTGGGTCGTTCGACTCGGGGTGCGGCGCTCGTGGTCCTCGGTGTGTACGCGGGACCGCCGTCACGGCGGGTGGGGGAGTCCCGTATCATCCCTCACCTTCGTCGGACGGTGGCCAGGAGGACGGGTGAGATCGGCAACCACGAGAGTGCCGGTCGCCGACGGGCACCCGGATGCCGTGGCCGGCCGTCCACCGCGACTCGGCCGCACGGCGCGCTGGACGCTCGTCGGCGTGGTGCTCGCTGCCGCGGCGCTGCTCCTGGTCGTGCTGCAGCGACTCGCGGAGACGCACTGGTCGCCGGTCCTCGACATGGCGATGACCGAGATGCGGTTGCGGGACGTGATCAGCCTCCACCCTCCTACCGTGGGTCTCGTCGGGCGCATCGGAACCCTGCAAGCGCCAGGCAGCCACCCTGGGCCGCTCAGCTTCTACCTCCTCGCACCGATCTACCGGTTGTACGGCTCGTCGGCCTGGGCGATGGAGGCTGCAGGCGCCACCTTGAACCTGGTGGCGATCGGCGCGATGACATGGCTCGCCGCCCGCAACGCCCGCGCGTGGGGCGCCGCCGGTGCCGGGATCGCGTCGGTGGTGCTGATGTGGTACTTCGGACCACAGATCCTCGCGACGCCGTGGAATCCCTACCTCCCGATCCTCTGGTATGCCCTGTTCCTCGTCGCCCTCTGGAGCGTGCTCGAGCGTGACCTGATCGCACTTCCGATCGCGGTGTTCAGCGGCAGCGTGTGCGTACAGACGCACATCTCGTACACGTTGCTCGTCGTACTGCCGGGGCTGGCCGTGGTGGGGTCGAGCGTCTGGAGCGCATCACGCGGCGGCGACATGCGACGGCTCGTCCGATGGCTCACGGGAAGCAGTGTCCTCGGCCTGCTGCTGTGGGTTCCACCCCTCGCGCAACAAGCACTGTCCCCGCACGGCAACCTCGCCATCATCTGGCGGCACTTCACCGACCCGCCGACCGCTCCGATCGGTGTCGTCGACGGTGCCAGCGTCGTCCTCCGGCGCTTCGGCCTCGACGCGTTCCTCGCGAGGAACACGGCACCCGTCGGTTCGGTCGTCGCGGGTGAGGTGCTGGTCGCAGTCTGGCTCGTCACGACGATCATCGCGTTTCGGATGCGATCGCAGTCGCTGAACCGATTCAACCTCGTGATCGGTACGGCGCTCGTCGCCGGCATCGTGTCGGCGGCCCGGATCTTCGGTCCGGTGAACTATTACCTCGTCCTGTGGGTCGTGACGATCGGGGTGGGTCTCGCAGTGAGCATCACGTGGTGCGGCGCGCTCGCTCTCGTTCGGATCCCCCCCGGTGGTGTCCGACGAGTGCTCTCCCTTGCCGGCTCCGTCGGACTCGCGACGGTCACGATCGCGGCGACAGCAGGCTTCGTGCAGCAGGCACGAGACGTCGTCCCGATCTCGGGGAGCCGATCGACGCTGCTGACCGATCTCGTCCCGTCGGTCGTGGCCGCGGTCCGGAGGGACGAGCGCGCCCGCCCGCAGGATCGACATCGGTACCTGGTGACGTGGACCGATCCGATCTCGCTCGGAGGCCTGGGGTACGGGATGGTCAACGAGCTCGAACGAGCCGGGCTCAGCGTCGGTACCCCGGCCGGATTCCGTATCGCGGTTCGTGACCACCGCGTCCTCGGGCCGGCCGAGACGACCGGGGAGGTCCACGTGGCCATCGGCGCGAGCATCCGGGACTGGCGGGGCCGTCCTGCATGGCGGGAGATCGCCTACGCGGACCTGCGTACCCCGACGCAGCGGGCGCTCTCCCGACGCCTCCGGGCCGAGGCGATCCGGGGCCTGCGCTCCGCCGGGTTCGACGACGCGGCCGCGCTCTTCGATCGCGGCCCGTTCGTCTTCGCCGGAGATCCGAAGGTACCGGCCGAGGCACGACGGGCGATCCAGAGCTACATGTCGCTCGGGCTCCCGGCCGCCGCGTTCTTCAGATCGGCGGCCGGCTCGGCGTGAGCACGCGCCGTTCGAGACCGTCAACGTCGGGCGGCCGGCGGCGCGAGCGTCGCGATGCGCTGCCAGATGGCCTGCGACCATGCGGCCGCGCCGGTGGTGGCGCGGGCGCACTCGACCGGGTCCGTCATCTCGGTTCCGCTCGCGCGTGCCCATCGGCGCAGATACGAATCGAGCTGCAGCCGACCGGACGAGCGATCGTCGGTACACCAGATCGGCATCAGGACGACGGGCCGGCGGCCGGCGAAGCGCCGCAGCTCATCGAGCCGCCTCCCGACCTGGTGGTCGTCGTGCTCGCCGGGGGCGCGGCCCGAGTAGCCCACGAGATCGCTCGGTCCGATCATCATGACGACGACGTCGGCGCCGAACGCGTCCGCGAAGCGTCCCAACTGATCCGGGATCGCACCGCAGCCGGTGGCGGTGCTCGTCAAGCCGCATCGATAGGTCCCGAGCGCGTACCCCTCGATGCCCGCGCCCTCGTGCGGACCCCTCGTGCTCAGTTGCAGCACCGCGGTGTCGGTGCCGCCGATCACGAGGACGCGCGTGGTGTCCGGAGGTGCGGACGCGGCCGCGGTTCTCAGGGCGGTCGCGATCGCCGTCGTCGCGGACCTCGAGGGCAGTGCGGGGCGGGGCGCCACGAGATCCCCGATCGCGATGACGCCGACGACCACGACGCCCAGTCGAGCCAGCGCGCGATCCGGGAGCTTCCCGCGGCGGATGGGCCGCTCGAGCAGCACGAACGATGCGGTTGCGAGCACGAACGTCGCGACGACGCGGAGAGCCAGCAGGGTGAGCCCGTCGAGCCCGGTGGCGGAGGGGTCGAGCCACCGGTACAGCGGAACGTGGAAGAGGTAGATCCCGTAGGAGATCTGCCCGATGGCCGTCAGCGGCTTCGTGGCGAGCAATGCCCGGACCGGACCCCTCGTCTGCACCGCGGCCGTGATGACCAAGGCGGTGCCCACCGCGAGCGCGAGGTATCCGCCGCGGAACCAGTGAGGATTGAGACCGACCCGCCAGACCAGATATCCGAAGACGGCGAGCGCCGTCGCGGCCGCCGCTTCGAGCGGCCACCGGATCGGGCCTCGGACCTGGAGCCCGGTCCTGCTCGCGACGATTCCCAGGACGGCGCCGACCAACAGCTCCTGGGCGCGCGCGTCCGTACCGAAGTTCGCGTGCGCGGCGTTCCCGTGCGCATAGAGGTACGCCATCCAGGCGGCACTCGCGAGCGCGAGCGCGCACGGAACGACGATCAGGAGAGCGCGGCGGAAACGCCTGACTGCCAGGAGCAGGGCCAGCACTGGGGGCCAGAACAGATACCACTGCTCTTCGACGGAGAGCGACCAGGTGTGCCAGAGGACTGATTGAAAGCTGCCGTGCCAGACGGCGAGGTGCCAGTTCTCGACGTAGAAGAGGGAATAGAAGAGATCGGTGCGATTCGCGTCCCTGACGAGCGGCGGATACACCAGCGGCCCGAGCAGGAGCACGAGGACGAAGAGGAGGAGCAGCGCGGGCGCGAGGCGCCGCGCCCGCCGCGCCCAGAACTGCTTGAAGTCGATCGATCCGCGACTCCCGAACTCGGCCAGCAGCAACGAGGTGATCAGGAACCCGGAAAGGACGAAGAAGACGTCGACGCCGATGAAGCCACCGCGACCCCTGCCGTTGAGGTTCAGGCTGTCGTGGTAGAGCAGGACGGCCAGGACCGCCAGGCCGCGGAGTCCGTCGAGGCCGGGCTGATACGCGATCCGCCGGCGCTCCGCCGGGGCGTCGGGTGAGGTCATGGGCGCGTGGTGGAGGTCGCACGGCCAGCATCGGATCCCGCGTGACCCGGTGCCGAGCACCGCGGTCGGCCATGCCGAAGCTGGCCGAGGTCCCTGGGGTGCCCGTTCATGATGCCCGGGGATCCTGGCAGAGCCAGCCGCATCAGGGTCCGCTGACGCGGGCACGCTCCAGCGCCTTCGCGAGGCGTGGCCGCATCCAGATCCAGAGCCGTTCCGCGCCCTGCTCCGAGAAGTGGACCCCGTCCGTCAGTGGGTACGCGCCCGGCCGGGGGCATATCCGAGCCGCGAGATCGATGAGCTCGACGCCAGGCGTGGCGCCGGCGAAGTTCCGGTAGACGGCGTTGATCCAACGCCGTCCCTGCGCGTCCTCGGCGCCCGCGAGGGTGTCCGTGCTCGTGGTCCCGGGCGGGTGGAGGCAAGGAAGCGTGAGCAAGATCAACGGGATCCCGGCGTCGGCGGCGATCGAACTGGCCCGGTGGAGCCCGCCCTGGAGGTTGCGGGCGAGATCCCGCGAGAATCTCGGGATGTCGCCGTCGGTGCTGTGGCGGGCCAAGGTGTCCCATGTGCTGGCGAGGAGCACGATTGCCTGCGGTCGCACCATGCCGACCGCGCGGGTCCAGACCTGAGGCCAGGTGCGACAGACACCCTCGGGGGAGTAGAGACGCGCCCCGACCGGCGTGCCGCGAGCGATGCCGCACCCGAGCATCGAGACGCTGATCACGCCGATCGAACCGCCGCGGTTGGCTCCGGCTCCGAGGCTGAAGGCGATCGAGTCGCCGGCGAGGAGGACACGCGGCGTGTCTCGTCCGACCGCCCGGTCCACGGCGAGCGTTTGGAGCGCCATCGCTTCCTTCTCCGATCGAGCGGTCGGGGCCGTCGCGGTCGCGAAAGCCGAAGGCAACTCCGGACTCGCGGCGCCGGCGGTGCCGACCAGCAGGATCGCGAGGAGGAGACCGGCGATCACGGGCGTGGCCCACCGCCAGGTCCGGCGAGTCCCCCAGCCGTAGCGGATGGGCGCCTCGACATATCGGTACGACGCGGTGGCGATGATGAGCGTGACGCCGATCCGGACGATGTCGAGGCTCCAGCCGTCGAGGCCGACGCGCGACGGCGTCAGCGCCACGTCGATCGGCCAGTGCCAGAGGTAGACGCCGTAGCTGATGATCCCGAGCCGGCGAAGCGGACCGAACGCGAGGACGCGCGCGATCCGGTGCTCCGGCAACCACACGGCGGTTGCGATGACCACGGCGGCCGCGAGGCCGCAGAGAAGAAAGCCGCCATGGGTGAGAAGGGGATCGTCGCCGGCGAGCCGGGACCAGGCCACACCGAGGGCGAGCACGGCCGGCCAGGCGATCACAGAGAGTCCAGCGGGAGGGGCCCGATCAGCTCGCTTCGCTCCGGCAGCGGCGAGCGCGGCGCCGAGCATGATCGCGCCGGCACGGGTGTCCGTGCCGTAGTAGCTCCTCGTGATGTCCGAGCCATTCGACAGCACGGCCATGAGGGCGTAGGACGTCCCGGCGCCGACGAGCGCGAAGCGGAGCACCAGGCCGTCGAGCGGGATGCGGCGGATCGATGCCAGCCCGAGGAGCACGAGCGGCCACACGAGATAGAACTGTTCCTCGATCGCGAGACTCCAGGTGTGATCGAGCGGACTCGCCGACCGGAACAGCGCCCAGTAGTCGTGTGACGTGAAGACCGCTCGCCAGTTCGCGACGTATCCGATCGTCGCGAACGCGTCCCCGCGTAGCGTCGAGAGGGATGCATCGTCGATCAAGATCGCGTAGATCCCGACGGCGGTGAGCATCAGCGCCAGCGCGGGGAGCAGGCGGCGTGCCCGGCGAGCCCAGAAGCGACCGAGCTGGATGGTTCCGCTCGTGCGTGCCTCGGTGAGGAGCAACGACGTGATCAGGAATCCTGAGAGCACGAAGAAGAGATCCACTCCGAGATAGCCGCCGGCGAGGTGGCCTGCATGGAACAGGACGACCGCGATCACCGCAACGCCCCTGAGCCCGTCGAGTGCCCCGATGTGACGAGCTCCCCCACGTTGCATCGGGACATGTTCGCAGGTGTCGAGGATGCCCGAGCCCGCGGTGGGCGGCCGCGGGCTCGTCGACCGCGGTCGTGAACCTTCGGACCGCGTCCGGACCGGCACGAAACTCCTCTACGATTCCCGGCCTTCGTGGACACCCCGGTCGGGAGGATGGGTGCAGTCGGGAACACCACCTCGGTTCGGGCCGGGACGGACCGAGATTCTTCGCTTTCTCGAGCTGTTCGGGGTCGCCGGCCTCGCGGTCGCGCAGCCGACCTTCGATCTCCTGACCAAGAATGCCGATCTCTTCACGAGCCGCCGCATCGACGCCGGTCAGCTCGTGGCGCTCGTGGTGGCGCTGTTGCTCCTCCCGCCACTCGGCCTGTACGTGATCGAGGTCGTGGTCGGAGTCCTGGCCCCGTCGGCCAGGCGGGCGGCGCATGCCGTGATGGTCGCCCTCCCGGTCGGCGTCTTCGTCGAGGAGGCGGTCAAGCACGGGAGCTCGATCGGGAGTCCGTGGCTCGCGATCATCGGAGTCACGGGTGGGCTCGTTGTCGGTGCGCTGCGGTTCCGGGTGCCAGTCGTCCGCGTCTGGCTGCGGTTCCTTTCGTTCGCACCCGTGATCTTCGCGCTGTTGTTCCTGTTCTCCTCCTCGGTGACCAAGGTCGTGATCGAGCACGACACGCCGCAGGCCAAGCAGGTGACGGTCGGGTCCCCGCACCGGGTGGTCTGGATCACCCTCGACGAGTTCCCCGAGACCTCGCTGCTCGACGGGAACGGCGCCGTCGACGCGCAGCTGTTCCCGAACTTCGCGGAGCTTGCCGCGTCCTCGAACTGGTACCGCAACTCCACGACGATCGCGCCGTTCACGCTCGCCGCGGTCCCGGGAATGCTCACCTCGAGCTACCCACACGCCACGAACGGCGTCGCCGCGGTCGCCGCCAACTATCCGAACAGCCTCTTCACGCTTCTCGGCGGGGCGTACCGCGTGAACGCCACGGAGTCGTTCACCGTGATGTGCCCGGCAGGGATCTGTGACGATTACCGTCACGTCGGCAAGTTCCACGGCGGGCTCCGTGGCTTCGTCACCGACACCGCGAAGCTGTGGAGAGAGTTCGCGAGCCCCAAGAAGGCGGTGAAGCAGCTCGACCTCACGCGCGGTCTGCTCGCGTCGGATCCGTACCCGATGGCGACGGCTCAACGATTCGTGCGGTCCTTGGCCCCGGACGGTGTCCGGCCGCGCCTCGACTTCGTGCACGTGCTCCTCCCGCACTGGCCATGGCAGTACGTGCACGGAGTTCAGAACTACTTGCAGGGGATCCAGGACACCGGGGTCGGGCGGACCGTGTTCGGGCTCAGCAACAACCGCTGGACCACCCCATGGGCCACCCGCTCCGCGTACGAGCGCCACCTGCTCCAGGCGCAGGCGACCGACACCTTCGTCGGCCAGGTGATGAACAAGCTCAAGGCGATGGGGGTCTGGGACGAGTCGGTGGTCGTCGTGACCGCCGATCACGGGGCCGCGTTCATCCCCGGTGAGCCCTGGCGGGGCCTGTCGGACCCGAACGTGGCGCAGGTGGCGTGGACGCCGCTGTTCATCAAGCTCCCCGGTCAGACCAAGGGTCTCGTCGACGACCGGCCCGCCCGTACCGTCGACATCCTGCCGACCCTCGCGGACGTGCTCGACGTCAAGATTCCCTGGAAGGCGGCGGGGCGCTCGCTGCTCGGGACCCCCCGCCAGGACGGGAAGTTCAAGGTGATCCGCTGGCCGCTCGACGGGAAGATCGCGCACCGCGGTCGCTTCAACATCGTCGACGGTCCGGCGGGCTTCGCGCAGGTGCTCCGAGCCCGGGCGGCTCCCGCCGAGGGAGACCCGTCGCTGCGGATCTATCGCACCGGGGCATTCGGTGACCTGGTCGGCCGGTCCGTGGACGGGATCGAGGCGGATCCCACGCCGTCGAAGCTCTCGATCACGCTGGCGCACCCGGAGAACTACTCGGCGGTCCAACCGGACGCAGTGCTCGCGCCATGGCTCGCCCCCGGGGGGTTGGCCCGACCGAGCCAGGGCGGGGTCCCGTTGGCGATCGCGGTGAACGGGGTCATCGGGGCGACGACCGAGACCGTCGCGAGCTCGCCTGCGGCCGCGACGTGGTGGGCGTCGCTGCCACCCCACCTCTTCCACGACGGGGCCAACGACATCCGGGTGTACGCGATCACGGGCACGCCGAACGCACCGAAGCTCGCGACGGTGCCGGGGGAATGAGCGCGCCCTCGCTCGGCGCGTCCGACGCGCGCCCGGTCGCGTCGAGCCCGGGTCGCCACGCCCGATCCGTCGCGGGCATCGTCGGGTTCGCGGCGCTCGTCTATCTCCCGATCCTCGCGATGCAGCCGGGCAAGGTCGCGGCCGACACGAAGAGCTACCTGTACCTCGACCCGGGACGGTTCCTCGGAAGGGTCGGCACGCTCTGGGACCCGAACATCGGGCTGGGGACGGTCAGCCACCAGACGATCGGCTACCTGTTCCCGCTGGGGCCCTTCTACTGGGTGACCGAGACGCTGCTCGGGCTCCCGGCGTGGGTCGCGCAGCGGCTCTGGCTCGGGACGCTCCTGTTCGCGGCCGGGATGGGTGTGCGCTACCTGCTCCGGACGCTCGGCGTGCGCGGCCCCGGCGTCCCGGTCGCGATGCTCGTGTTCGCGCTGAGCCCGTACGCGCTCGAGTTCTCGGCCCGGCTGAGCGTCCTGCTCGGGCCGTGGGCCGCGTTGCCGTGGCTGCTCGCGTTCGTCATGCGCGGTCTCGACGATCGGGGGTGGAAGTACCCGGCACTGTTCGCCCTGACCGTCCAGTTGGTCGGCGCGGTCAACGCGACGGCCTTGCTGTACGCGCTCATCGGGCCGGTGCTCTGGTTCCCGTACGCGATCTGGGTCCGTCGGGACGTCACGCTGCGTCAGGCCTGGACCACCGCGTGGCGCATCTCCCTGCTCACGATCCTCACGTCGCTGTGGTGGATGGCCGGGCTCTTCATCGAGGGTCGCTACGGGCTCGGCATCCTCCGCTTCACCGAGTCCATCGAGACGGTGTCGGCGACGTCGACCGCGACGGAGATCCTGCGGGGCCTCGGGTACTGGTTCTTCTACGGCGGCGACCTGCGGGGCGCGTGGAACCCCGCGGTCCTCGACATGACCCGCCGACCGTGGGTGGTGCTCGCCGGCTTCCTCATCCCCGCGGCCGCGATCCTGGCGGCCGGTCTGATCCGGTGGCGCAACCGTGCGTTCTTCGTGCTGATGGTGCTGGTCGGGACGGTGATCGCGGTTGCGGCGTCGCCCTACGAGAACCCGACGCTCGTCGGCCGACTCTTCAAGGCCTTCGCCACCAGCTCGACCGCCGGGTTCGCGCTCCGCAGCACGGCCCGCGCCGTGCCACTCATCGCCCTGGGGCTCTCGGTGCTGCTCGGTGTGGGGATCACGGCCGCGTGGCAGCGCTGGCACGGCTCGACCGGCCGCGCGGTCGTGGTGGGCCTCGCCGTGGTGCTGGCGGTCCTGTGTCTCGTGAACGCGCCCGGCATCTGGAACGGCCGCTACTACAACACCGCGCTCGAGCGGTCCGAGCAGGTGCCGGCCTACTGGACCCAGGCGCTCGCGGCGCTGGACGCGCGCGGCCCCGCCACGCGCGTGCTCGCGCTCCCTGGCGCGGACTTCGCCGCGTACCGGTGGGGCGACACCATCGATCCGATCGAGCCGGGGTTGATGGACCGGCCCTACGTGGCGCGCGAGCTGGTCCCATGGGGGAGCGAGGCCGCGACGAACCTGCTCATCGCGCTCGACCGGCGCGTGCAGGAGGAGTGGCTGGAGCCGCAGGCGCTCGCACCCATCGCGCGCCTCATGGGAGTCGGCGACGTCCTCCTGCGCAACGACATGCTGACCGATGAGTTCAACCTGGTCTCCGCCCACGCGATGTGGAAGAACCTGACGCGTTTCGGCCGGCCCGCCGGGCTCGGGGCGCCGACGACCTACGGCACCACCATCCCTGGCACGCTGCTCGCGCCCGACCTCGGCGACGTGTCGGAACCGCCCGTCGCCGACCCGAAGCCGCTCGTCGTCTTCCCGGTGCAGGACCCGATGCCGATCGTGCGGGCCAAGCCCGTCTCGGACACGGTCGTGGTCGACGGCGACGGCGAGGGGCTCATCGACGCGGCCGCGAGCGGCGTGATCGACGGCCGCGAGATCGTGCTGTCCTCGCCGAGCTACCAGCGCCAACCCGCGGAGCTGCGTGACCGCCTGCCGAGCGGCGCGTTGCTGGTGCTCACGGACTCGAACCGCCGCCGCGGCATGCGATGGGCGGGGATGAAGAACAACTACGGCTATACCGAGACCGCGGGCGAGAAGCCGCTGCGGAAGGATCTCCTGGACCAGCGCCTCGACGTCTTTCCCGGCTCGACCGACGAGTCGCGCACCGTCACCGAGCTCCAGGGTGTGCGCTCGGTCCGGGCCACCACCTACGGCACCCCGGCGTTCGGCTACGCCGCGGAGGGGCGGCCGGCCCGCGCCCTCGACGGCGACACCTCGACCGCGTGGGAGGTCGCCGCGGGCGTCTCCACCGTCGCGCCCGAGCGGCTGGTCGTCGACCTCGACCACCCGATCACGACCGACACGCTCGGTCTGGTCCAGGCGTTCGCGGGCAAGCGCGGCCGCTGGATCACGCGGATGGGCGTGCGCTTCGACGACGGCCCGCAGGTGGTCGAGCAGCTCGACGACTCGTCCCGGACGCGGCGGGGTCAGGAGCTCACCTTCGGCCGCCGGACGTTCTCGCGGATCGAGCTGCAGATTCTCGGCACGGACGCGAACAAGCCCGGGAAGGTGGCCAGCGAGGCGGGCCGACTCCGCAAGACGGGCGTCGGCGTCGCCGAGCTCCGGCTCCGTGACGACGCGCCGGGGGCCGCACCGATCCGTGCCCGCGAGATCACCCGGATGCCCGAGGACCTCCTCACCAACCTCGGGGCCAGATCGGCGGCGCACCCCCTCGCCATCGTCATGAAGCAGATCGATCCCGAGCTGCGCCGGCGGTTCACGCTGCCCACCTCGCGGTCGTTCACGGTGAGCGGCGAGTTCCGGATCAACGGCGGTGCCAAGCCGGCTGCCATCGACCGCGCCCTGGGGATTCCCGACGTGACCGAGGGCGGGATCACGGTGACGGCGAGCGGGGCGAGCGGAACCGCCAAGGCCCGCGCGTCCGCGGCGCTCGACGGCGATCCGGCGACCGCCTGGAACACGCGCACCACCAAGCTCACCCAGCAGTGGATCGCGGTGGACGTGCCCGCGGCGACGACCGTGGACCATCTCGACCTGCGCTACGTCGACGACGGACGGCACTCGATCCCGACCGAGGTCCGCATCGCGAACGGCGACGGCGCGGTCGCGGACCGCGGCAGTCCCACCGGCCCTGCCGACCCACGGCACGACCGCGGTCACCGTCCCGTTCACGCCGATCGCCGGCACGCACTTCCGCGTCACGTTCAGCGGCGCCGACGTCCGGACGGTCCGCGGGCCGAACCGCGCGCCGATCGTGCTCCCGCTCGGGATCTCCGAGCTCGGCCTCCCCGGCGTGCGGACGGCGCCGATGCCGGCCGAACTGTCGGACCGGTGCCTCACGGACGCGGTGACCGTCGACGGCGTCCCCTGGCCGGTCCGGCTCACCGGTACGACCGCCGATGCGCTCGACGGGCGACCGATCGTCTTCGCGCCGTGCTCGGACGAGCCGACCGTCGCACTGACCCGCGGTACCCACGAGCTCCGGGTCCGGCGCATGCGGAACGAGGGTCTCATCGGCGACCGGATCCTGCTGACCTCGGCCGCGGGCGGCGCCGCGGCGTCGCTGGCCACGATCCAGGCCGACCGGTCGGCGGCGACCAGCGCCGCCGCGCGCCCGGACGTGCAGGTGCTCGAACGCGGTCGCACGTCCATGAAGCTGCGGGTCACGAACGCCACCGAGGGCTCGTGGTTGGTGCTGGGCGAGAGCCTGAACCCCGGCTGGAAGGCGACGGTCGGCGGCAAGGATCTCGGTCCGGCGCGCCTGGTGGACGGCTACGCCAACGGCTGGCAACTGCCCGGGCGCGCCGGTGCCCGGGTCGTCACCCTCGAATGGACGCCCCAACAGGACGTGGGCCTCGCGTTGTGGGTCTCGGCGCTCGCAGGACTCATGTGTCTGGGCATCGTCCTCGTCTCCTGGCGTCGTCGGCGGGCGGTGCTGCCGGCGGCGGCGGACGGAAGCCACGAGATCGCCTGGGTGACCGGCAGCGCACACAGCCGCGGCGCCGTCGCGAGGATCGCCGTCGTGCTCGGCAGCGGGCTGGCGACTGCCGTGCTGGTCCGACCGGTGTGGGCCATTCCCACGGTGGTGCTGGTCGGTGCGTCCGTGACGGTGCCATGGGCCCGGCGCGTGCTGCGCGTCCTCCCGGCCGTGTTGGCGGTCGCGGTGGGCGTCTACGTGGCCTGGGGCCAGCTGCGCCACAGCTACCCGCCGAGCTTCGGCTGGCCCAGGAACTTCGAGCGGGTGCGGGACCTGTCCTGGTGGGTGGTGATCATGCTGGCCGCGGACGTGCTCGTCGGGTGGACGTGGCGGAGCGCCACCCCGGGGGCCCGCGCGCGACCGGACGGTCCGGCCGCATCGAGCGCGGTCGGGGCGCCCCCGCGCTCCGAGATGGGGCGCGCCGAGGCCGTCGCCGGCGGGCTCGGTCTGCTCGGCATCGGCGTCGTCGTGCCGCTGCTGGTCACGGCGCGCGCCGGCGCGCTGGGGATCCCTCGCAGCGACGACTGGTCCTACCTCGTGACCCTGTTCCGCTGGTCCGACACCGGGGTGCTGGCGTTCAACCACTGGGTCTCGATGACGCTCGTCGGCCAGCTGGTGCTCGCCCGGCCGCTCGTGACGCTGTTCGGCTCGTCGATCTGGGCGGTACAGGTCGCGAGCGCGGTCCTCGGCGGGGTGGGGCTGCTCGCGCTGGTGCTCCTCGGCCGCGAGACCTTGCCCGGGGGCCGCGGCGCGTGGCTCGTCGCGTTCACGACCGCGGCCGGTCCGTTGTGGGCGCCGCTCGCCGCGACCTACATGACCGATGTTCCTGCCTTCACGTTCGAGGTCGCATCGCTCGCGTTCGGCGCGATCGCCTTCCGGCGGCGCGCGCTCGGATGGCTCGCGGCGGCGACGGCGCTGGGGCTCTGGGGCTTCGGGATCCGCCAGTACGGCGCGATACCGGTGGTCGCCCTGCTCGCGGTCGCGGCCTGGACCGCCTGGACCGAAGGCGAGCGCGCTCGGGTCGTGCGGGTGGCGCTGCTGGGGGTCGGGGCTGCGGTCGTCGCCGGCGCGATCCTGCTGTGGTTCTCGTCGATCCCGGACCCGCTCCCGGTGTCGCCGAGCACGCCGACGGGAGGCACGGTCGTCGCGACCGTCGTCGCCGCCGGAGGCTTCCTGCGGCTCACCGGCCTGCTCCTGCTCCCGGTCGTGGTCTGGGTGGGTCCGGCGCGGATCGCGCGCCGGGCGTGGGCCGCCGGCCCGATCCTCACGGCGCTCGCCGCGCTCGGCGGCGCCGGGCTCCTTCTCGGGACGCTCGCCCGTTCGGTGTGGGCGCCCTTCGTGGGCAACTACCTCGACCGCGCCGGCGTGCTCGCGAACGATGTCGTCGCCGGGCGCCGGCCCGACGTCATGCCCATCGGGTTGTACCGGCTGCTCGAGGCGCTCGGGACGGTGGCCGGTGTCCTTCTCGTGGTGGCGCTCGTCCCGGCGGTGGTGAACGGCGCGCGGCGCGTCCGGGCCCGTGACCTGACCGTCGGCGAGCCGATGGTCGCGGTGATGGGCCTGACCGTCCTCGGCTTCATGCTCGCGTACGGCTTCGCGGTGGTCACCGACCTGCCCATCTTCGACCGGTACGTGCTGCCCGTCGCGCCGCTCGTCGCTCTGCTGCTCGTCGCCTCCGATCGCGCCGCGGTGCCCGACACCCGACCGGCCTCCTCGTCGGCGCGCCGGGCGGCGACGCTGCTGACCCTGGTGGCCCTGGGCGCGACCGGCCTGGTCTTCTCGACCGACTCGGCGTCGTTCGACGCGACCCGATGGGACGTCGCCGCCCGGGCTGCGGCGCACGGATTCGGCGCCCGCGAGGTGTACGGCGGGTTCGAGTGGGTGGCCTTCCATCGCAAGGTCGGACCGCTCCAGGGCGACACCGCCGCCGACCGGCAACGGCTTCGGGCGCGCTATTACCGCGGCCTCTGCGTGACGGTCGTGGTCAACCCGCAACCCCAGGTCGCGGCGCGCGCGATCGCACGCGGTGAGGTCCGCGGGCTGGCGCACGGTCCGGTGTCGGTGGTCGCGATCCGGAACAGCCGCCCCTGCCGATCGTCGACGGGGTGAGCGTCGTCCGGATCGGCTGACGGCGAGCCCGCCGGCTGGTCACACCCCGGCGGTACCGTGCCGTGGCCTCCCCTTCGTTTCCCCCTCGCCCGCGGCGAGTGCCTGCCGCGCCCCGTCCTCGAAGGGAACCCTCATGCTGAATCTCGCCGTCGTCTCGGGCCCGGTGTCCACCGCACCGGAGATCCGGGCGCTGCCGTCCGGCGTTGCCGTCGCCTCCGTCGGCGTGCGCACCCGATCGGGAGCGCGCACCACTTCCGTGCCGGTCTGCGTGTGGGATCCGCCCGCGTGGCTCGCCGAGCTGGCCCCGGGCGACGAGGTCATCGTGCTCGGGACGGTCCGCCGCCGCTTCTACCGCTCCGGCGGGGCCACGGGCAGCCGGGTCGAGGTGGACGCGACCTTCGTCGGTCGTCCCGGACGGCGTCAACGCGACGCCGTGGTCCGGCGGGTCGAGGCCGCGATGGCCGATCTGGCGGAGTGATCCGAACGCCGTTCGGCGCCCGCGCGCCGCATGATCCGAGTGAGTGGTGTCGCCCCGGTAGCATGGGGGATCGTGACAGAGACGACATCAGCACCACGACGGCCCGAAGTCCTCGAACGGGTCGTCATCCGATTCGCCGGAGACTCCGGCGACGGCATGCAGCTGGTCGGTGACCGCTTCACCGACGTGAGCGCCGCGTTCGGCAACGATCTGGCCACCCTGCCGAACTATCCGGCCGAGATCCGGGCCCCGGCGGGCACGATCGCCGGAGTGTCGAGCTTCCAGGTCCACATCGCGGACTTCGACATCGTCACTCCCGGTGACGTGCCGAACCTCCTCGTGGCCATGAACCCCGCGGCGCTCAAGGCCAATCTCGCCGACCTGCCCGCGGGCGCCTCGATCATCGCCAACACCGATGCGTTCGAGACCCGGAACCTCGAGAAGGCCGGGTACGCCGCCAACCCGCTCGAGGACGGCTCGCTCTCCGAGTACACCGTCTACCCGGTGCCGATGACGAGCATCACCGTCGAGGCGGCGCGCGGGACCGGAGCCAAGCCCCGGGACGCCGAGCGGTCCAAGAACTTCTTCGCACTCGGCCTGATCTTCTGGATGTACTCCCGTCCGATCGATCCGATCGTGGCGTGGATCCACGAGCGATTCGACTCGAAGCCGATGGTGCGCGACGCCAACTTCGCGGCGTTCAAGGCGGGCTACCACTTCGGCGAGACCGCGGAGATCTTCGAGACGCCCTTCGAGGTGCATCCGGCGACTCTGCCGCCCGGTCGGTACCGCAACATCTCCGGAAATGTGGCGCTCGCGTACGGGTTGATCGCGGCGGGCCAGCAGTCGAAGCTGCCGATCCTGTACGCCTCGTACCCGATCACCCCGGCGTCGGACATCCTCCACGAGCTGTCGAAGCACAAGAACTTCGGTGTTCGCACGATGCAGGCCGAGGACGAGATCGCCGCCGTCAGCGTCGCCATCGGGGGCGCGTTCGCCGGCCAGCTCGGGGTGACGGCGACCAGCGGTCCCGGCGTGGATCTCAAGGCCGAGGCGCTCGGCCTCGCGATCAGTCTCGAGCTCCCCCTCGTGTTGGTCGACGTGCAGCGCGGCGGACCGTCCACGGGTCTGCCCACCAAGACCGAGCAGGCCGACCTGTTGCTCGCGATGTACGGCCGTCATGGCGAGGCTCCACTCCCGATCGTGGCCGCGTACTCGCCGAGCAACTGCTTCGACGCCGCGTTCGAGGGCGCCCGGATCGCGCTCGAAGTACCGGACGCCGGTCATCGTGCTCACCGACGGCTACCTCGCCAACGGCTCCGAGCCGTGGCGGTTCCCGGACGTGGACGATCTCGCCGACATCTCGGTGCCGTTCACGACCGAACCGAACCACCTCAACGAGGACGGGAGCACGGAGTTCTGGCCCTACGTCCGGGACGAGCACACGCTGGCGCGGCCCTGGGCGATCCCGGGGACACCGGGACTGATGCACCGCATCGGAGGCATCGAGAAGCAGGACGGCACCGGCAACGTCAACTACGACCCGGCGAACCACGAGCTGATGGTGCACCTCCGGGCCCAGAAGATCGCCGGCATCGCGAAGGACATCCCGCCCGTCGCGGTCGACGATCCCGACGGCGATGCCGAGCTGCTGGTGCTCGGATGGGGGAGCACGTGGGGCGCGATCAAGGCTGCAGCCCGGCGCGTCCGCGGCCGCGGTCGCGCGGTCGCGACCGCGAACCTGGTGCACCTCAATCCGTTCCCCGCGAACCTCGGTGCGGTGCTCGCGCGGTACCCGAAGGTGCTCGTCCCGGAGATGAACCTGGGCCAGCTCTCCCGTCTCGTGCGCGCCGAGTATCTCGTGGACGCGCAGAGCATCACCAAGATCTCCGGGGTGCCGTTCCGTGCCGCGGAGATCGAGACGAAGATCCTGGAGATGATCGATGGCTGAGCCCGTGGCGCTCACGAAGAAGGACTTCTCGTCCGACCAGGAGGTGCGGTGGTGTCCAGGGTGCGGTGACTACTCGGTGCTCACCGCCCTCCAGCTGCTGATGCCGGATCTGGGCGTGCGTCCCGAGAACCAGGTGTTCGTCTCCGGGATCGGTTGCTCCAGCCGGTTCCCGTACTACATGAACACGTACGGCATCCACAGCATCCACGGTCGTGCTCCCGCGTTCGCCACCGGCGTCGCACTGGCGCGTCCGGACCTCGACGTGTGGGTCATCACCGGCGACGGCGACGGACTGTCGATCGGCGGCAACCACCTGATCCACGCGCTGCGCCGGAACGTGAACTTCACGATCCTGCTGTTCAACAACCAGATCTACGGGCTCACCAAGGGCCAGTACTCGCCGACGAGCGAGATCGGCAAGGTCACCAAGAGCTCGCCGTTCGGCTCCCTCGACTACCCGTTCAACCCGGTCTCGGTGGCGATCGGCGCCGAGGCGACGTTCGTCGCCCGCACCCACGACCTCGACCGCAAGCACATGCAGGAGGTGTTCCGCCGGGCGCACGAGCACAAGGGTGCGGCGTTCGTCGAGATCTACCAGAACTGCAACGTGTTCAACGACGGTGCGTTCGACCACATCACGAGCAAGGACAAGCGGGCGGACATGCTGGTGCACCTGCGCCACGGCGAGCCGGTCCGCTTCGGCGCCGAGCAGGAGCTCGGGGTGCGCCTGAACGAGTACGGCGAGGCCGAGGTCGTCGACGTCGCCAAGGTGGGGGTCGACGCGTTGCTCGTGCACGACGAGACCCGGCACGACCCGACGGTGGCGTTCGCGCTGTCCCGACTGGCCGAGACGCCGACGAGCCCGACCCCGATGGGCGTGCTGCGGTCGATCAGCCGGCCCACGTACGAGGCCGAGGTGCAGAGTCAGCTGGGTGCCGCCCAGGAGACCCGGGGTCCCGGGGACCTGCGGAAGCTGATCGAGTCCGCCGGCGTCTGGGACGTCAGCTAGCGGGCGTTGCTGGCGTCCCGGTGCGTCCGAGGGCGCGGATCAGGACGTCGATGCCGATGGCGGCGAGCACGGCGATGGACGGCTCCGCGATGACCCGGAATCTCGGGGTCCCGTACGCGATGACCGAGATCGCCGTCGCGACCAACAGCGGAGCGAGCAGCGGCCAGAGGGGGAGCGACCGCTTGCGGCGCAGGGCAACGGCCCCGACGACGGCGAACGCGAGCGACCCCCAGAGCACGATCACGCCGAGGGTCATCTCGCTCGGGGTCTTGGCCTCGTTGAACCGGGCCTCGCCCACCGCAAAGGGACGGTAGAGGCTCCAGCTCTTCCCGATGCGGGCCCAGAGCACGGACTTGAGAAAGGTCCCGGCGTGGTCACGCAGATACTGCGTTCCCTGGGCCGCGAAGTGCTCGGCCTGCACCGATTCGTCGGCGTTCTTCGGAAGCTTCGTACCGATCCCGAGGCGGTCGTTCTCCTCGGGGCACCGGGGGGACCAGCCCCCGAGGGCCTCCGATCGGTATGTCGATGGGCAGTTGGCGAACCCGATCACCGCCTGACCGTTGGTGGAGAACAAGACCGGCCGATCGAACAGCGTCATGCTGCGGATGGTCCAGGGCGTGATCACGATCAGACTCGTGATGCCGCTGACCAGCACGATCGCGGTCCGGCGGCGCATCGAAGCCGGGAGTCGCAGGGCGAGTGGGACGACGAGTATGACTGTGAACGCCAGTGTCTCGGGTCGCGCCAGGCTGGCGAGCCCGATCGCCCCGCCCAGCAGGATCGCGTATCGCCACTGGGCGGTTCGGAGCAGCCGGTACGCGGCCCAGAGGCCGAGCGCGACGCACGCGGCGGCGAGCCCCTCGGAGAACAGGTTCTGGTCCGGTACCCAGAGGTTGGGTGTCAACGCGGCGAGTCCGGCAGCAATCAAGCCGGTCCGTTCGTTCCGCAGGTCCCGTGCAAGGAGACCGACGAAGAGGATCGTGATCAGTCCGACGAGTCCCATTCCCACTCGGGCGGCAGTGACGCTCTGCAAGCCGAGCCAGTCGACGCCGGCGAGAACGACCGATCCGAGTGGCGGATGGAACGCGGTGGCGACCAGTCGGTGGTGCCCGACCCAGACGAAGGGGTCGGCGAAGCCGTGTCCGTCGACGATCAGTTGGCCCTGGAGCCGGTAGTAGGTGGCGTCGCTGTAGAAGGCCGGTCCCGGGGTCGTGATCGCCGCGAGTATCCGAACGAACGCTCCTAGGGCGACGACGCCGCCGAGTCCCATCGCGAACCGGTGACGTCGAGCCGATCCGTCCGCTGCGCTCAACTCGGAACTGCGGTTCGGGGCCGGCACACGCCGAGAGGATACCCGCGCCCTCGAGGACTTCGGGACCCACGCGCGGTGAGCAGGCTCACCCTGGCGCCGGGTCGCAGACGCGAGGTCAGATCCCGAAGAATCGCAGGATCAGCCTCCCCGCATCGACCGGGTCGGGAGGGCGGGTCGGCCAGTCGTGCCCACCGCCACGGATCGCGACCAACTCGGCGCGGGTTCCGTTCGGGCACGGGAACGTCTGCTTCGTGACCTTGCCGGTCTTGACGAGCTTCCCGGACGCGTCACAACCTTCGGCGGCGCGCCAGCGGGCGAACGTGTCAGCAACGGACGGAAATCGCGTGGATCCCGGGACGATGGGATGGTCCGTACCGGAGAAGGGCACGATCGGGTCCCCCGTCTGGTGGATCTGGATCATGTCGGTATTCGCAGGACGGCAGTCGGCGACGCCCAGTGTCGCCTCGACGACCGCCACGCCCGCGACCCGCACCCCCTCACAGGCGAGTCGCAGTGCCATGAAGCCGCCGTTCGAGAACCCGACCAGGAACGTCGATCGCTTCGCTCCGAACCGGTTGGCCGTCGCCGACAGGACCTGCTCGAGGAAGCCGACGTCGTCGATCTTCCGGGTTGCCGCATCGCCACAACATGCGCCCGCATTCCAACTGAACCGGTAGCCGAGCGGGATCACGACGATCGCACCTCTGCGGACCGCCATCGTCTGGAAGGTCGAGAACTTGTGATTCCCGTTCGCCTCCTCTTGGAAGAGATGCAGCACGACGATGACGGGGGTGTGGGGCGAGACCGTTGCCGGGAGGTAGGTGGAGTAGTGGCGGAGTCGACCGCCGGACCGGAGCGTCTCCTTCGACACCCTCGCCGGACCACCGGACGAACAGGCGACGAAGAGGAGAACGGCTCCGATCACGACGAGCCACCGTCGTCCTTGGGCTGCTGCTCTCGCCGCTCCGAGCGACCGCACCAACTCAGTCCTCGTCGAGCCCGCGGAAGACCAGGCCGGTCCGCGGTTTGGGTGCGAAGAAGGTCGTCTTCTGCGGCATGCGCACCCGTGCCCTGGCCGCGGCTCGGATCTGCTCGACGGTGACGGGCGGCAGGAGGATCGCCGCACCGGCGGTGCCGTCGGCGACCAGCGCGGCGACGGCGCGAGCGTCGTGCCGGTACGTGACGTCGTGGGACGCGAGCGCTTCCGCGGCGATGACCTCGAACCATGCGGACGCGACCTCGGCCAGGACTGGTTCGAGCTCGGCGCGCGCGCCGGCGAGCGCACCCGGATCGGGGACGAGCCGGGCGATCCCCTCGCCGTCGACGAGCCCCACACCACCTCGGTGCTCGAGCGCGCGCATCAACCGGTCCACCGTCTCGGGCGTGTTCGCGGCGGCATCGACGATCTCGAAGTCGCGCGCGAGGTCGAGTCGGAGCCGGGTGGGGGAGACGGCCGCGCGGATCACCCGGTGGATCGGTTGCACCCAGAGCTGCTCCTCGGCGAGCTCGACCATGAGGCACATGACCGCGTCGTCACCGGGAACCGAGGCGCCCGCCGCGCGGCGCTCGTTGCGGTAGGTGATGGCGGTCTCGAACCGGTGGTGGCCGTCGGCGAGCACCACCGGTGCGTCGGCGACGATGGCCACGACCGAGGCGATGTCGGCTTCGGCGACGGCGGCGAGCTCGTGGGTGACTCCGTCGTCGTCCACGGTCTTCGCCAGCGGCAACGCGCGTTCGGCCACTTCCGCGAGCCCCCGGCTCGGTGTGACGCCCCAGATCGGATCGAGGTTCATCCGGGTCGCCCGGAGCAACGCGAGACGATCGCTCTTGGCCTTGGGCAAGGTGCGCTCGTGGGGGAGGACGTCGCCCTCGCCCGCCGCGCTCGGGAGGACCAGCCCGCCGAGGATCCCGACCGTGTGCCGGGGCGTGTTCCGGTCGTCCGAATAGGTCATGCGGTACGCGTAGAACGTGGGTGCGTCGTCGCGGACGAGGACACGCGCGGCGCTCCACTCGGCGACGAGACGCGCTGCGTGCTCGTACTGATCGCCGGCGGCGTCGGGCTCGGGCAGGATGAGGTGGACCGAGTTGTGCTCCGACCGCCGCGCGAGGGTGTCGCGCTGGTCGGGATCGATCACGTCGTAGGGTGGCGCGATCACCGTTTCGAGGTCGACGGTGTCGTAACGGACGCCGCGGAACGGGCGGAACTCGGGCATGAAGAGCCTCCGGGTCGGTCCGCCGATTGTGGCACGGGCCGGCGGGCCGGCCCCGTACCCAGGACGGGAAGGGGAGCACGGGTGAGTGGGCGCGGTGTGATCGTCTGCGATCTCGACGGGGTGCTCTGGACCGGTGCCCGTCCGATTCCCGGCGCGGCCGACGCCGTCGCACACCTCCGCGCTGCCGGGCGACGAGTCGCGTTCCTGACCAACAACTCGAGTCGGGTCATCGCGGACGTCCGCGATCAGCTCGCCGACATGGGTGTCGACACGGAGCCGGACGACGTGATCTCGAGCGCGCAGGCGGCCGCGGCGCTGCTCGAAGGCGACCTCGCCGCCGGCAGTCGGGTCCTGGTGTCGGGCGGACCCGGCATCGTGGAGGCACTCGAGGCCTGCGGCCTCACCCCGGTCGCCAACGACTCGTCCTTCGCCGGCGACGTCGCCGCGGTCGTGTGCGGCATGGACAGATCCTTCGACTTCGCCCGCCTCGATCGGGCCGCGGGGGCGATCCGCGACGGCGCCCGGTTCGTCGCGACCAACACCGACGCCACGTTCCCGGGGGCGGACCGGATCACGCCCGGTGCGGGAGCGCTGGTCGCCGCGATCGCCACTGCCTCGGGTCGGGAGCCGGAGGTCGCGGGTAAGCCGTCCGAGCCCACGGTCCGGTTGGTGCGGTCGCGACTCGGAGCCACCGGGGTGATCGTCGGGGACCGGCCCTCCACGGACGGCGAGCTGGCCCGGCGGCTCGGCTGGCCGTTCGCCATGGTGCTCTCGGGAGTCGGCGGACACGACCCGACCGAGCCCGTCCCGGATCCGCCGCCGACCTGGGTCGCGCCCGACCTGGGCGCGCTGGTGAAGTCCCTGGAGCATTCCCAGGGTCGGTGACGGGTGGTTGGTAGCGTGTGCGCCCCACTGCGAAGGAGCCGGCGATGCCGCAGTCCCCTGATCTGAGCAAGTACCTCGACGCGGGCGTGGAGTTCGTGGCCATGACGCGCTCGCAGGCCCGCGCGCGGGCCAAGGAGCTCGTGACGCAGGGCCATCTCGCGCAGAGCCAGGTGCAGGGCTTCGTCGACGACCTGGTCGACGAGAGTCGGCGCCGGACCGATCTCGTGATGGACGTCGTGCGCCAGGAGATCCAGCGGCAGGTGAAGACGCTCGGCATCGCGACCAAGGACGACCTCGCGAAGCTCGAGGCCAAGATCGCCCGGCAGAAGAGCCCCGCGAAGGGCGCGAAGCGGGGCGCGGCGACCGCCGAGAAGTCCGGGAAGGGATCGGCGAAGTCGGGCACCAAGAAGTCGGGCACGAAGAAGGCCGGCACGAAGAAGGCGGGCGCCAAGAAGGCGGGCACCAAGAAGGCGGGCACCAAGAAGGCCGCAACGGGCGGCGAAAACGGTCGCTCCGCCCGGGCGTCCTGAGCGCATCTTGCGTCGGCGACTCGACGCCGAGCTCGTGCGCCGCGGACTGCTCGCCAGTCGTGCGCAGGCGGTCGCCGCGGTCGAGGCCGGCCTCGTGACGGTCGGCGGCGCCCCCGCCGCATCGATCACCCGGCAGGTGGCGCCGGACGAGGCGCTCGTCGTGCACGGCGCCCCTTCGCGCTTCGTGTCGCGCGGTGGGGAGAAGCTCGACGCCGCACTCGCGACCTGGCAGCTGGACGTCGCCGGGCGCCGCGCACTCGACGCGGGTGCATCGACCGGCGGCTTCACGGACTGCCTGCTCCAACGCGGGGTTCGTGAGGTCGTTGCGCTCGACGTCGGGCACGGCCAGCTCGCGTGGAGGCTGCGGGAGGACCCGCGTGTGGTGGTGATGGAGCGGACCAACCTGCGTCATGTCGAGGAGCTGCCGGGTGGGCCCGCCGAGGTGGCGGTGGCCGACCTGTCGTTCATCTCGCTCGTGACGGTGGCGGCGGCACTCGCCCGGCTCACGACCGATGCCCCCGATCTCGTGCTCCTCGTGAAGCCCCAGTTCGAGGCCGGCCGGGCCCGGGTGGGCCGCGGGGGGATCGTCCGCGACCCCGAGGTGCACCGGGCCGTGCTCGGGGAGGTCACCGTGGGCTTGGGCGCCGCCGGTTTGGTGGTGACCGCGGTCGCGCCGTCGCCGCTGCGCGGGGCCGACGGCAACGTCGAGTTCCTCGCCCGCGTGGGCAAGCACGGGGAGCCCGTCGCGCCCGCCGCGCTGGATGCGGCCGTCGTCGCGGGGTCGGCGTGAAACCGGTCAGGAGTCTCGGGCTGGTGGTCCACCCCGATCGCGTCGAGGCCGCCGAGCTCGCGCGGCACACCACGGACTGGGGGGGTGCCCACGACGTCGAGGTGCACCTGGCCGACCCCGACACCGAGCTGGCGCGATTCGACGCGATCGTGTCGTTCGGCGGCGACGGGACGATGCTGCGCGTGGTCGACCTGGCGACGCCGGCTCAGATCCCGGTGCTGGGGGTGAACTGCGGCCAGATGGGCTATCTCACCGCGATCGACCCCGCCGCGCTCGACGACTCTCTCGAGCGGATGCGCGTCGGCCACTACGAGATCTCGGAACGCACCGTGCTGCGCGCGACCGTCACGTCGAGCGGCCCGGCGGCGGGGACGTGGACGGCGCTCAACGAGGCCGTGGTCGAGAAGCCGAACCCGGGGCGGCTGGTGCGGCTCGAGATCGTGATCAACCGCGCCCCGTTCACGAGCTACGCCGCCGACGGCGTGATCGTCGCGACCCCGACCGGCTCCACTGCGTACGCGTTCTCCGCGGGCGGCCCCATCGTCTCGCCCCGGCTCGCGTGCCTGTTGCTCACGCCGGTCTCGCCCCACATGCTCTTCGATCGGACGCTCGTGCTCGACGACCGCGACGAGCTCGAGCTCGTCGTCGTCGAGCGGCCCGCGGAGATGACCGTCGACGGCCGTGAGCTCGGAGAGCTCGAACCCGGGTCCAGGGTTCGCTGCGTGTGCGGACCGCAGCCGGCGCGCATCGTCACGCTCGCGCCGCGCGACTTCCACCAGATCCTGAAGGCGAAGTTCGGGCTGGCGGACCGCTGATGCGCGGAGGTTCATGATGCCGTCGCACACGCCGCAGTTGCTGGAGCTGCGCATCGAGAACCTGGGCATCGTCGAGGAGCTCCATCTGATGATCGGAGCGGGGCTCACGGCGATCACCGGGGAGACGGGCGCGGGGAAGACGCTCATCACGGGTGCGCTCGCGCTGCTCGGAGGCGAGCGGGCCGACGCCGGGCTCGTGCGGGACGGCGCGGCCGAGGCGCGGGTCGAGGGTCGGTTCGAGGACGCAACGGGCACGGAGGTGGTGCTGGCACGCGTGTTGCCGCGGCGAGGGCCGTAGCCGCGCGTACGTCGACGGGCGCCTCGCCACCGCGACCGAGCTCGCCGCCCGCGGGGTCGAGCTCCTCGACCTCCATGCGCAGCACGCGTACCGGGCTCTGCTCGCGCCGGCCGCGCAGCGGCGCATCCTCGACGCGTTCGCGGGCGAGCCGGCAGACCGCGCCCTCGACGGCGTACCGCGCCGCCCGGGAGGAGGTCGCCGCGCTCGACGCGGAGCTCGCGACGCTCGGTGGCGACGCGCGGATGCAGGCGCGCGAGATCAGCCTGCTCGAGTTCCAGGTGGCCGAGATCGACGCGGCCGGCCTCGAGGACCCCGACGAGGAGCGCACCCGAGAGCTGGAGGAGGAGCAGCTCGCGGACGCGTCCGGGATCCGCGAGGTCCTCGGCGAGGCACACCGGGCGATCGACACACAGGTGGTGGACGGGATCGGGACCGCAGTGGGCGCGCTCGGTGACCGTGCGTCGCTCGCCGCGCTGCGTGAACGCCTGCGCGGTCTCCAGGGCGACGCCGCCGACATCGCGCACGATCTCCTGGGGCGCGCGACGCCGTCGTCGACGACCCGGCGCGGCTCGAGGTCGTACGCGGCGCCGTCGGCAGCTCTTCCGCGAGCTCGCGCGCAAGTACGGGGCCGACCTCGCCGAGATCCTCGCCTACCGGGACGAGGCGGCAACTCGACTCGAGCTGCTCCGGTCGCTCGACGAGCGAGTGGCGCGTCTCGAGGGCGCCCGCGAGGCCGCGACGGTACGCCGCGATGTCGCCGCAGGGGAGCTCCGCGCCGCCCGGCGGGTCGCGGCGGAGCCCTTCGCGGTCGCGGTCACCGCGGAGCTGGAGCAGCTCGCGATGCCGGGCGCCTGGATCGGGGTCGAGGTCGCCGACGGCCCGCCGACCGAGGACGGGGCCGACGACGTGACGATGGTGCTGGCCGCGAACCCGGGCGAACCGCCTGCGCCGCTCGCCAAGGTGGCATCCGGAGGCGAGCTGTCCCGGGCCCTGCTGGCGGTGCGCGTCGCCTCCGTGGCCACGGGTGCCGCGCCCGGTGGGCGGGCGCTCGTGTTCGACGAGGTCGACGCCGGCATCGGCGGGGAGGCCGGCGCGGCCGTGGGCCGGGCCCTGGCGGAACTCGCACGCAGCACCCAGGTACTGTGCGTCACCCATCTCGCGCAGGTCGCCGCCTGCGCGAGCACGCAGGTGATCGTCCGCAAGCGCGACCGGGAGGGCCGCACCGTGGCTCACGCGGAGATCGTCGCCGGGGAGGACCGAGTGACCGAGTTGTCGCGGATGTTGGCCGGTGTCGAGCAGTCGGACCACGCGCGCCGTCACGCCGAGGAGCTCCTCTCGCGGGCGGACGCCCGGTGAGGCGGAGCGCGAACCGCGCCGCTGCCGCTTCCGCTGCCGCGCCGCCCGTGGAGGCGCCGGCCCGGGTGGACCCGCGCACCAAGGACCTGACCCGCAGGCTCCAGCCGGGCGACATCGCAGTCATCGACCACGCCGACATCGACCGGGTGGCCGCCGAGGGCCTGATCGGGGCCGAGGTCGGAGCCGTGCTCAACGCCGCGCGCTCGATCACCGGCCGCTATCCGAACGGGGGCCCGATCCGGCTGGTCGAGGCGGGCATCCTGCTCGTCGACGACCTGGGTCCGGATCTCATGGTCGACGTCGACGAGGGCGACATCCTGATCGTGGACCGGGACGGGACGGTCCGGCGGGGGAGCCGCACGCTCGCGAAAGGCGCGGTCCGAACGGTCGCGGACGTGACCGAAGCGATGGAGCTCGCTCGGGCGAACATCGGCGAGGAGCTCGAGCGGTTCGCGGCCAACACCCTCGAGTACATCCAGCACGAGGCCAAGATCACCTTCGACCCGCTCGAGCTGCCGGACCTGCACACGCGGTTCAGGGGCCGGCACGCGATCGTCGTGGTACGCGGCCACGACTACAAGACCGACCTCGCGGCGCTCAGGGCCTACCTGCGCGAGTACGAGCCCGTGCTCATCGGGGTCGACGGCGGGGCCGATGCGCTGCTCGAGCTCGGCTTCACGCCCGACATCATCATCGGCGATTTCGACTCCGTGAGCGTCCGCGCCGTCCACTGCGGCGCCGAGCTGCTCCACCACGTGCATCCCGACGGCCGCGCTCCGGGCCGGGAGAACCTCGACGCGATGCATCTGGTGGCCGGGCACGACTACCAGGAGTTCGTCGCGGAGGGGATGAGCGAGGACGTCGCCATGCTCCTGGCCTACGAAGCGGGCGCGTCGCTGATCGTGGCGGTGGGCACGCATTCGACGATGGTCGAGATGCTCGACAAGGGTCGCAAGGGAATGTCGTCGACCTTCCTGACCCGCCTGCGCCTCGGTCCCGTGCTCGTCGACGCGAAAGGCGTCCATCGCCTCTACGAGGGACGGGTCCGGCGGCGGGACATCGTCGTGCTCGTCCTCGCCGCGCTGCTCACGATCGTCGTCATCGGCCTCGTCGCCCAACCGATCCACACCTACGTCGACGGCATCCGCCTCACCCTCGACGACCTCTGGTACTCCATCACCCACTGACCGATGATCAACTTCCGGTTCCACGTCGTCTCGATCATCGCGATCTTCCTCGCGATCGCGATCGGTACCGTGATGGGCGCGACCTTCGTCGGGCGTGGGGTGATCGAGAACCTCCAGACGCGCATCGACACCGTCCAGTCCAATGCCGACGAAGCGCGATCCGAGAAGAGTGACCTCCAGCACCAGATCGACGGTCTCAACAAGTTCATCGACGAGTCGGCAGGGCTCACGGTGGATCGAACGCTCACCGGGGTCCGCGTCGAGCTGGTCGCCCAGCGGGGCGTCGACGGCGGGCAGGTCGATGCGCAGGCGACCTTGTTGCGTACCGCGGGATCCACCGTGCCCGGGATCATCTGGCTCGAGAACAGTTGGGGTCTCACGACTCCCGAGGAGGTGTCCGCGATGCGGACGGCGACGGGGCTCGCCAACCGCTCGCCGTCGTCCTTGCGCCGCGCCGCCGCGCAGCTGCTGGGCCAGCGCCTCGCGTCGCCTCCACCGGTCGACGACGTGCTGCGCAAGCTCGCGGACGCGAAGTTCGTGACCCTGACGGGCGCGGCCGGGAGCACCGCGCCCGGCCCGGCCGACTTCACCGGCGAGGGCGCGCGCATCCTCGTCGCGGGTGGACCGGCGTCGTCGGTTCCGGTCTCGACGGTCACCGGCATCGCCGGCGGCGCGGTCGGGCTCGGTGGTCCGACCGCGATCGGACAGGTGTTCGCGACCACCGACACCGTGAAGGACCGGGGCGACTGGATCGACCCCATTGCCGCCATCGACGAGCTGCGCAACCTGGTCAGCACGATCGACGACCTGGATCTCACGTCGGGCCGCGTCGCGGCCACACTCGCCCTCGCCGAGCTCGCCACCGGCGCGGTGGGCAACTACGGCCTGGATCGCGATCGTGCGATCCCGGATCTCCCGGTCGCGACCGCGCCGACGGCGCGCTCGAGCGCCCGGTGATCGTCGTCCTCGCCTGGATCGTCGGCTTCCTCGCCGTCCGCGCGGTGATGATCAGCGGCGCGGACATGCTGTACTCGCCTGCGCTCGCACGCAGCAACTATCGCGGCCGGACCGTCGCCACCGCCGCGGGACTGTTCATCGTGATGGCGGTCCTCGTCGTCGAGGCGGGTCGATCGGGCCTGGGCGCGATCGGCCTCGGTGACGAGCCCGGCGCGAACGCGGCGCGGCCGCTCGTGCTCTTCGCCGCTTTCGGCTTCGGCCTGCTCGGGTTCATCGACGACGCGCTCGGCGGCGAGGATCGCGGCTTCCGCGGTCACCTCCGCGCGCTGACCGAGGGTCGCCTCACGAGCGGGATGGTGAAGCTCTTCGGCGGCGCGGCGATCGCGCTGGTGCTCGCCGCCGCGCCGGGGTTCGTGACCTGGCCGCGTCTCGTGGCGGACGCGGTGCTCATCGCACTCGCCGCCAACCTCGCGAACCTTCTCGATCGTGCGCCCGGCCGGATGATCAAGTACTCGCTGCTCGCCTACGTGCCACTGGCGTTGGTCGCCGGCGCCGGGCCGGTCGGAGTCGCGGCCGCGCCGGTGATGGGAGCGGCCGTCGGCATGCTGCCCGAGGACATCGCCGAGCGCACCATGCAGGGTGACACCGGCGCCAACGTGCTCGGTGGCGTGCTGGGCCTCGTCGTGGTGCTGGAGTGTTCCCGGACGGCGCGGAACGTGATTCTCGTGGCGCTGGTCGCATTGAACGTCGCGTCGGAGTTCGTGTCGTTCAGTCGCGTGATCGAGCGGTTCCCACCGCTGCGCGCGTTCGACCGGCTCGGTCGCCCGGCCGACAGTCGCGCTTGACCCAGACGAGCCGCGCCCGGTGCGGCCGCTCGAGCCGGGTCTCGTAGCCGTGGGCGCGCAGCCGCGCGCCGAGCTTCCGGAAGTGTTGGAAGCGCTGTGAGGACCAGCGGACGACTGCGCACACGTCGCGCCGCCGAGCGGCGTGGACCACGGTGTCCTCGGTGAGGCGAAGGCTCGGTGTCGGCGAGGTGATCCGCAGGATCGACACGTCGACGAAGTCGTCGGGCACCCGTCGACCCGCCCGCCAGACGACCCCGGGCGTGTCGCTGATCACGAGTCCGCCGTCGGGCAGGTTCCCGAGCACCCGGTCGAGGGCGGCGGTGCGCGCGGGCGGTTCCTGCGGCCGGAGCAGCTCACCGAGGTGGATCACCGACCAGGGCGTGGCGAGCACGGCGACCGCGGCGGCGATCGCGACGCCACGGACCGCCCGGGCGTCGCGGCCGAGCCCGACCGCGACGAGCAGGGCCAGGGGCACCGCGACGTGTGCGACGTGGTTGCGCCACAGCGGCGACTCGGTCAGCACCACGGCGACGACGAGCGCGAGCCAGACCGCGACGGGCCACCAGGGTGGCCGGAGCGGTCCGTCGGACGCCGGGGCGTGCCGTCCGCGGCGGGTGAGGATCGCGACCACGACGACGAGCGCGACGAACGCGGCGGCGAGGAGCGGGAGGTCCCGCTCGACGAGCGTGCTGACGAGCTTGTCGGTGTTCGCAGCGATCGGCCGGCCGGCGACGGCATCGGTGTGGTAGCGGACGTATTGGTCATAGACGCGGCCGAGACCCCAGGGAGCCGAGACGAGCAGCACCACCGCGGCGGCCACGAGCGGCACGATCGCGATGTCGCGCGGTCGACGCCGGATCAGCACCCAGAGCCCGGCGGCGGCGAGTCCGGGGAGCACGAGGAGGCTCTTGACCGCGAGCGCGGCGCCGCCGAGCAGACCGATCACCGCCGCGTGTCGCCAGCCGGGTCGGTCCCAGTAGCGCAGCGCTGCGAGCACCGCGCCGGCGGTCAGCGCCGCTGCGATCCCGTCGGAGGTCAGGGGCCCGGTGGTCCAGAGGACCGAGCCGCTGAGCGCGACGAGGATTGCCCCGAGCAGCGCCGCCCCGGGCGCGGCCAACCGGCGCCCGACGAGCAGCACGAGCACGCTCAGGGCCACGCCCGCGGCGACCGCCGCCGCGCGCGGCGAGTCGATCGTCCGGAACGTGAGGAGATCGCCGAGCCAGGCGATCGGGAGGAAGAGCGGTCCCTGCGACGAGAACACCTGCCGGAACGGCAGCCCACCGTGGCGCATGGCGATGACCGACATGGCGAACTGCCCGTCATCGAACCCGAGCGACTGGGGCGCGCGCGCGGCCGGGATTCGCACGACGAGTGCGACGACGCCGACGATGAGGACATCGCGCGTCGCGCGCGGCGCGGACCTCACGCGGCGCAGCGCTCCCGCTCGTAGAGCCCGAGGCGGTTCCCGGCGTCGATCGTGCGTCGGTAGCCCAGCGCCGCGAGACGCGCCGGGAGGTGCTGGTAGCGACCGAAGCGGACCGGCGCGGTGACCGCGATCGCGCACACGCGTGGTTGGTCTGCAGCCCGGACGAGCCGGTCCTCGGTGATCTTGATCGCGGCGACGTCGCTGTCGAGTCGGAGCACCGATGGGTCCACGTAGTACGGATCGGTCCCGTGCCCGGAGCGCCAGACCAGTCCGGGGGTGTCCGAGATCGCCCATGCGTCGCGCGGCAGGCGCCTCAGCGCGGCGACGATGCGAGCGTTCGTGTCGGTGAAGTGACGGGGGAAGAGCAGCGGCCTGAGATGCACGATCTGGAATCCGACCGCGACCGCAGTCGCCACCGCGACCACCCGCCAGGTGGGACGGAAGCACGCAACGAGGAGGGTCGCCGGCGCCACGAGCGCGCTCGAGGTGGTTCCGGAACATCGGGTCCTGGAGCGTGAGCACGACCACCGCCGATCCGGCCCACCACCACAGGAACCACGGGCCGACCGTCGCCGGAGCCGATCCGGGTCCCGGCGCGGGTCGACGGATCCCCAGGCGGCGCCCGAACGGTGTGAGCGCGACGAGGAACGTGACGAGCGCCAGGATGGCGAGGACCGAGAGCACCGGATCGCGACTCCAGAACGTCGTCACGATCTTGGACAGGTTCGCGAGCAGATCGTGGTGCGCAGTCTTGTCGAGGTGATACCGCACGTAGTCGTCGAGCACGTTCCCGACCCCCCATGGCAGCGCGAGCAGGCCGACGATCACCAACGCGCCGACCGGCACGAGCGCGAGGTGGAGCCAGCGGCCCGCGGAGCCGATCAGGAGCACCACCGTGAACAGGGCCGGGCCCACGAGCAGGCTCTTGGTCGAGACGGCACCGCCGGCGAGGAGCGTGACGATCAGCACGCGGGTGAGGCTCGGCCGTCGGCGGTAGGCGACGGCGACGGCGACGGCGCTCGTCGCGAACGCCGCGGCCGGACCGTCGCCGGTGATCGGTCCCGTGGTCCAGAGGAGCACGCCGCTCCCGGCGGCGAGGCCGGCCGCGAGCAACGCCCGCCCGCGGTCGGTGACCTGCATCCCGATCGAGTACACCGCGAG
The DNA here is from genome assembly GCA_963752335.1 of uncultured Acidimicrobiia bacterium. GTDB lineage: Bacteria > Actinomycetota > Acidimicrobiia > IMCC26256 > JAENVU01 > JAENVU01. The sequence goes on from CAVVXW010000004.1 coordinate 936,388, forward strand.
CGTCACTACGATCCCGGCGAGGACCGCCAGCAGTCGCGGTGCGTTCCGGTGGTGCAACCCGACGATGTCGGCCGCGTGCACCAGTGGCAGGAAGAGCGGACCCTGGGGCGAGAAGATCTCGCGGAACGGGGCGTAGCCCTGCCGCATCGCCACCGCGGCCAGGCCGTACCCGCCGTCGTCGTAGCCGAGCTGTGTCGGCGCGAACATGGCCGGGAGGCGCACGAGGAGCGCGCCCAGCGCCAGCAGGGTCACGTCCGGCCACCAGCGGAGGACTGGTCCGCTCGTCGGGCGCGCAGGGCTGGTCACGATGCTCCATCACCGGCAGGCAGGGGGTCGCATGGTACCGTCGAACTCCCGTGAGCACCTGGCGGCACCGGGACCTTCGTTCGACTTCTCGGAGTGGTTCGTCGCGCCCGGTGACGGGAGCTCGTCGCGGCGCGGACGCGCCGCAGAAGGGACGGAGGTAGAGGGTTGGCGAAGCACATCTTCGTGACGGGCGGCGTCGCCTCGAGTCTCGGGAAGGGGCTCACGGCGTCGTCGCTGGGCCGGCTCCTCAAGGCGCGTGGCCTGCGCGTGACCATGCAGAAGCTGGACCCGTACATCAACGTCGACCCCGGCACGATGAACCCGTTCCAGCACGGCGAGGTCTTCGTGACCGACGACGGTGGCGAGACCGACCTCGACCTCGGTCACTACGAGCGGTTCGTCGACGTCCCCCTCACGCGCAAGTCGAACGCGACGACCGGGTCCATCTACCAGTCGGTGCTCGCCAAGGAGCGCCACGGCGCGTACCTCGGGGACACGGTGCAGGTGATCCCGCACATCACCAACGAGATCAAGGACCGCATCCTCTCGCTCGCGACCGAGGACGTCGACGTCGTGATCACCGAGGTCGGCGGCACGGTGGGAGACATCGAGATCCTGCCGTTCCTCGAGGCGATCCGGCAGTTCCGCAAGGACGTCGGCCGCGACAACGTGTTCTACATGCACATCTCGCTGGTGCCGTTCATCGGCCCGTCGGGGGAGCAGAAGACCAAGCCCACCCAACACTCGGTGACCGAGCTGCGGAGTCGCGGCATCCAACCCGATGCGATCGTGTGCCGCTCGGACCGGCCGATCCCGACCCGGCTCAAGGAGAAGATCAGCCAGCTCTGCGACGTGCCCGAGCGCGGCATCGTCTCGGCCGTCGACGCCGACACCCTCTACGAGATCCCGCTGGTGCTGCACGACGAAGGCCTCGACGACTACGTCTGCTCGGTGCTGCGCCTGGACCAGACCGAACCCGATCTCTCGGAGTGGGAGGAGCTGGTGGATCGCGTGCGGGCCGCCGACTTCGACGTTCGGATCGGTGTCGTCGGCAAGTACGTCACGCTGCCCGACGCCTACCTCTCGGTCGCCGAGGCGCTCCGTCACGGCGGCTATGCGTGCGGTGCACACGTGCAGATCGACTGGATCGCCTCCGACGACACCGAAGGGCTGCTCGCGGAGGGTCGTCTCCGCGAGCTCGACGGGATCGTGATTCCCGGTGGATTCGGCTTCCGTGGCATCGAGGGCAAGGTCGCCGCCGCCGGGTTCGCCCGGCTCCAGCAGATCCCGTTCCTCGGCCTCTGCCTCGGCCTGCACTGCGCGACCATCGAGTTCGCACGCGACGTGTGCGGTCTCGCCGGCGCCAACTCGGCCGAGTTCGACACGCAGAGCCCACACAAGGTGATCGACCTCATGGACGACCAGCGCGAGGTCGTGGAGATGGGTGGCACGATGCGCCTCGGCGCGTGTCCGGCGAGGCTCGAGGCCGGGACCATCGTGCGTGAGCTCTACGGCCAGGAGGTCGTCTACGAGCGGCACCGGCACCGCTACGAGGTCAGCAACCACTACCGCCACCGGCTCGAGGAGGGCGGCCTGGTGATGTCGGGCACCTCCCCGGATGGCCGTCTGGTCGAGTTCATCGAGCTGCCCCGCGCCGTGCACCCGTACTACGTCGCGACCCAGGCCCATCCGGAGTTCAAGAGCCGTCCTGACCGCCCGCACCCGCTCTTCGCCGGGTTCGTGCGCGCGGCCAAGGACCGGGCCGAGGGCCACGCGCCGCGCCTCCCGCTCGCGCAGGACGTCGGCCGGCTCGACTCGCCGACTGCCGTCTGACCGCAGCGCCGTGACCGGCGGTCCCGACGCGCTGGCGCGCCTGCTCGTCGAGCACGAGACCTGGTTGACCGTCGAGCGGGGCCTGGCGGCCAACTCGCTCGCGGCCTACCGCCGTGATCTCCGTCGCTACGAGCGGTATCTGCGCCGCGCCGGGCTCACCGACGCGCAGGCCGTGAACGAGGGGACCGTGGCCGGGTACGTCCGCGAGCTCGAGCGGGCCCGGGACGACGACGGGAACGCCCGCTTCGCCGCCGCGTCCATCGCCCGCGCGCTCGTCGCGGTGCGCTCGTTCCATCGCTTCTGCGTCGACGAGGGGTTCGTCGACGTCGACCCGAGCGAGGAGATCGGCGCGCCCCGAGTCCCGCAGGGACTCCCGAAGGCCCTCTCCGAGGAGGAGGTGGACGTGCTGCTCGGCGCGGTCGAGGGCGAGGACCCGCGGGCATTGCGCGACCGCGCCATCCTCGAGACGCTCTACGCCACCGGAGTGCGGATCAGCGAGCTGGTCGGCCTGGACCGCGCCGACCTCGACCTGGACGACGGCGTGGTCCGTGTGTTCGGCAAGGGCTCCAAGGAGCGCATCGTCCCGATCGGGCGCAGTGCCCGCCAGCGCATCCGCGACTACCTCGCGCGGGGCCGGCCCGTGCTCGAGCGACCGACGACACGGCGCGTCCCGGGCGACCCGCTGCTGTTGAACGCACGCGGCGGGCGGCTCTCCCGACAGAGCGCATGGACGATCGTCACGGGGGCGGGGGAGCGCGTCGGCCTCGTCGGCCGCTTGTCCCCCCATGTGCTGCGCCACTCGTGCGCGACGCACATGATCGAGCACGGCGCGGACATCCGGGTGGTCCAGGAGCTGCTGGGGCACGCGAGCCTCTCGACCACCCAGGTGTACACGCGCGTCTCGCCGGAGCGGCTCCGGGCGGTCTATGACCTCGCACATCCCCGGGCGAGGGTCAGCGCCTCCCGGCGGTAGGCTTCCCCCTCATGTCCGAGACCGAGAACACGACGCGGCGTGACGAGCTGCTCGCCGAGCGTGCGCACCTCCTCACCCAGCTCGAGCACATGGGTCGGGCTCCGGGCACCAGCGAGCTGCCCTTCGACGAAGGGTTCGCCGATTCCGGGCAGGTGACCGCGGAGCGCGGCGAGGTGGACGCGCTCGCCGGCAGCCTCACGGAGAACCTCGCCGAGATCGAGGCGGCGCTGGCCAAGCTCGAGGGCGGGACCTACGGACGCTGCGAGGAGTGCGGCGATCCGATCGACCCCGCTCGCCTCGAGGCGATGCCCTCGGCCCGCTACTGCATCACGTGTGCCGCGCACGTCCATTGACCGCAGGTCGCGCTCGACGCGTGACGCTCGATCAGTCCACCGTCGTCTTCTTCGCGACCCTCGTCGTCGCGGTGATCCTCCACGAGATCGGCCACGGGGTGGTCGCGTACTGGTTCGGCGATGACACGGCCAAGCGCGCTGGCCGCCTGACGCTCAACCCGATCCCGCACATCGACCCGTTCGGGTCGATCATCCTGCCGGCGATGGGTGCGCTGACGGGGATCCCGGTGATCGGCTGGGCGAAGCCGGTGCCGGTCAACCCCGGTCGGCTGCGCCGACCGCGCACCCAGATGTTCCTCGTCGGTCTCGCCGGACCGACGACGAACCTGCTGCTGGCGACGATCGCGGTCCTGATCGCGCGCCCGCTGCTGGCCGCGGCGCCCGCCGACTACCGGCTGGTCGCCGAGCACCTCCCGTCGCAGTACCACATCTACAACATCACCCATCCGCCGCTCGGCTTCGAGATCGCCTACTCGTTCGCGCTCGTGAACATCCTCCTCGCGGTGTTCAACCTGATTCCCGTGCCTCCGCTCGACGGCTCGGCGATCTTCGAGCTGGTCATGCCGGCGTCGTGGCGACCGGTCTGGTACCGGTTCCGTCCGTACGGGCTGCTCGTGCTCTTCGGCCTGGTGTTCTGGACGGGTCTGGTGGACACGATCATCTCGCCGTTCGTCCGGTTGCTCGACGCGATGATCCTCGGTTGAGCCCCGGGCCGACGGCCGGGCACTACGTCCGCCGCTTCTTCACGTCGCTGTCGCACCGACCCCCCACCGGGCCCGACGAGGCATGGGCCCGGGCCCGACTCACGCCCGGGCAGCACGCGCTGCTCGCCCGCCTGGCCAACGCGGACCGCCGCCACCTCATCGCGAGCGCCCGCCAGGTGGCCGACCGCTACGGCGAGGACTCGGTCTGGGTCGTCGCCGCGCTGCTCCACGACGTCGGCAAGCACCATTCGGGGCTCGGGACCCCGGGACGGGTCGTCGCGACCGTGTGCAGCGGTGCGCTCGGCCGGGCCCGGGTGCAGGGCTGGGCCGGCGGTCGCGGTCCCCGCGGCCGGCTGGGTCGCTACGAGCTGCACGGGGAGCTCGGTGCCGACGAGATCCGCCGCCTCGGCGGACCGGACGAGGCGGCGTGGTGGTCCGAGCTCCACCACGACCCCGATCGCGCCGCCGGGAGCGAGATCCCCGGCGAGGTGCTCGCCGTGCTCCTCGCCGCCGACCGCTGAGCCGGGGACCGCAGCCGGTCGCCCGGGGCGTCCGAGGGCGGACGACACCGTGACGGTGACGATCCGAGACCGGGATCAGCCCGGTGGTAGCAGTCCGGTGGCGGTCCGGACGCGCGCCATCGTGGCGGTCGCGAGCTCGGTGGCCCGCGCGACCCCCGTGGCGAGCAGGCGACCGAGCTCGGCCGGGTCCGACGCGAGCTCGTCGTAGCGCTCCCGCGTCGGGCGCAGGTACTCGATCAGCGCGTCCGCGACCGCGCCCTTGAACGTGCCGTAGCCGGTCGTCCCGTACTCGGTCTCGAGGTCGGGGATCGCACGACCGGTCGCGACCGACAGCAGCGTGAGCAGGTTGGAGACGCCGGGCTTTCGCTCCTGGTCGAACCGGACCGCAGTGTCCGAATCGGTGACCGCGGACTTGACCTTCTTGGTGATCGCGGTCGGCTCGTCGAGCACCAGGATCGTGCCCTGGGGCGATTCGACCGACTTGCTCATCTTGGCGGCGGGGTTCTGGAGGTCCTTGATCCGGGCCCCGACGGCGGGCACCGTGGCCTTCGGCACCACCAGGGTGTCGCCGAAGCGGTGGTTGAACCGGATGGCGATGTCACGGGTGAGCTCGACGTGCTGGACCTGGTCCTCGCCGACGGGCACCGTGTCCGTGTCGTAGAGCAGGATGTCGGCCGCCATGAGGACCGGGTAGTCGAGCAGGCCCACGCTCACCGATTCCTGGCCGTGGCCCTTGTCCTTGAACTGGGTCATCCGCCGCAGCTCGCCCACGGTGGCCACGCAGTTGAGGATCCACGTGAGCTCGGTGACCAGGGGCACGTGACTCTGCACGAACAGGATGCAGCGGGCCGGATCGAGGCCGGCGGCCACGAGCAGCGCGGCCAGGCGCCGGGTCGCGACCGTCAGCTCGGCCGGGTCGTACACGAGCGTCATGGCGTGCAGGTCCACGACGCAGAAGACACCGTCGTCCTGGTCGTCGACCCAGCGCTTCACGGCTCCGGCGTAGTTGCCGAGGTGCATCGCACCCGACGGTTGGATCCCGGAGAAGCTGCGCGCCATGGGCCGAGACCGTACCCGGCGGCTCGGCGCGAGGATCGCCGATTCGGCGCGATCCGACCGCTAGCCTGCGGGAGGAATGTCCTACGAAGTCCACACCTCGGTCTACGCGGGCCCGTTCGAGCTCCTGCTCCATCTCATCCTCAAGGAAGAGGTGGAGCTCTGGGACGTCTCGATCGTCCAGGTGATCGACGCGTTCCTCGCCGAGGTCGAGAAGCTCGACCGGGTGGACCTCGACGTCGCCACCGAGTTCCTGCTCATCGCGTCGACGCTCGTGGATCTCAAGGTCCGGCGGTTGCTGCCGGGAGCCGAGTCCGCGGAGCTCGACGAGGAGCTGCTGCGGTTCGAGGAACGGGACCTGCTCCTGGCGCGCCTGCTCGAGTGCAAGACCTTCAAGGACGCGGCGAGGGTCATGGAGGGGCTGCTCCGGCGGGGCGGCAAGGTCGTGTCCCGCTCGGCCGGACCCGAGGAGCCGTTCCGCTCGCTCGCACCGGACCCGCTCGCCCGCCTCACCGGCGAGCAGCTGCTCGCGGCCGCGATCCGCGGGCTGACGCCGCCGGCGCCGCCACCCGAGGTGGACCTGTACCACGTCGCGCCGATCCGCATCAGCGTGCACGAGGCGGCCGAGTCGCTGCTCGTGCAGCTGCGGGGCACCGAGCCGGTGAGCTTCCGGAGTCTCGTCGCCGGCATCGAGGACCGCCTCGAGGTCATCGTGCGGTTCCTCGCCGTGCTCGAGCTGTACAAGCAGGGGATCGTCGAGGTCGACCAGGTCGAGACCTTCGGGGATCTCTCGGTCCGGCGTCTGTCCGAGGAGGAGTCCGTGCTCGACGTCACGTCGATGGACGACTGGGAGACCACGCCCCTCGTCGAGGACGACGAGGACGACGGCCGGGATCTCGGCGCGGCCGAGGTGGCGGTGGAGCCGATGGGGCCCGAGCCCGCGGACCACGAGACCGTCGCGGCCGGCTGAGTGGGGGAAGGGCGATGAGCGGACAGGTCATGACCGAGACCAAGCGCGCCATCGAAGCCGTGCTCATGGCCGCGATCGAGCCGGTCGAGCCCCAGGTCCTCGCCCAGCTCACCGAGACGCCGACCGGGGAGATCGAAGTGGTCTGCGCCGAGCTCGCGGAGGAGTACGAGCGCGAGGGGCGGGGCTTCACGCTGGCGCGCATCGCCGGCGGGTACCGCTACCAGACCCACGCGGACATGGCGCCCTACATCGAGCGCTTCGTGCTCGAGGGTCAGACCGCGCGCCTGTCCGGGCCCGCGTTGGAGACGCTCGCGATCATCGCCTACAAGCAACCCGTGTCGCGCGCCCAGCTCTCCGCGATCCGCGGGGTCAACGTCGAGTCCACGATCGCCACGCTGATGCAACGCGGGTACGTCGCCGAGCTCGGGCACGACCCGGGTCCCGGCCAGGCGATCCTCTACGGCACGACGTCCCGGTTCCTCGAGCAGATGGGGTTGGACTCCCTCCAGGACCTCCCGCCGCTCGCGGAGTTCGTCCCCGAGCCCGAGGTCGTCGAGGCACTCGAGCGGGGGTTGCACCTCCGCGTCGACGACGCCGGCGGCGCGGGGGAGTCGGGCGACGTGTCCGACGCGGCCGGCCCGGGCCCCGACCCCACCGACGGGTGACCGACGCGCCCGAGGGCGTCCGGCTGCAGAAGGTCCTCGCCGAAGCGGGTCTGGGCTCGCGACGAGCATGTGAGGAGCTGATCCTCGCGGGACGTGTCGCGGTCGACGGCGAGGTCGCCGTGATCGGCCGGCGGGTGGACCCGGTGGTCGCAGCCGTCACGGTCGACGGCGTCCCGGTCCCGACCCGGCCCGGGCTCGTCCACTACCTCCTCAACAAGCCGGCCGGGGTCGTCTCGACCGCGAGTGATCCGCAGGGTCGGCCCACCGTGGTGGGGCTCGTCCCGCTCGAGCCGCGCGTCTTCCCCGTGGGTCGGCTCGATCTCGAGACCGAGGGGCTGCTGGTGCTCACCAACGACGGTGAGCTGACCCACCGCCTGACCCACCCGAGCTTCGGGGTGGAGAAGGAGTACCTCGCGGAGGTCGACGGCGTGCCGACCCGCGCCGCGCTGCGCCACATGCGCGAGGGGGTCGAGCTCGACGACGGCGTCACCGCGCCCGCGCGCGTGACGCTCGTGCAGGAGCACGGCGACCACTCGGCCCTGATGGTCGTGATTCATGAGGGTCGGAACCGTCAGGTCCGGCGGATGTGCGAGGCGGTGGGGCACCGGGTGCGTCGCCTGGTCCGCACCCGGATCGGACCGGTCGCCGATCGCGCCCTCGCGCCGGGCGAGTGGCGGGTGCTGACCCCGAGCGAGGTGCGGGGCCTGTACCAGAGCGCTGGTCCCGGGGGCACCGGGTAGCCTCGCTCGGATGCCCGTCCGAGCGCTGCGCGGTGCCACGACCTGCGAGGTCGACACCGCCGAGGAGATCACCGTCAAGACCAAGGACCTGGTCACGGCGATGCTCCGGCACAACGCGGTGGATCACGACGACCTCGTCAGCATCGTCTTCACGGCCACCGACGATCTCCATGCGCAGTTCCCCGCCACCGCGGCCCGCGCGCTCGGCCTCGGCGACGTACCGCTGCTCTGCGCACGGGAGCTCGACATCGTTGGGGGCATGCCCCGTACCATCCGCGTGCTCATGCATCTCGAGACCGACCGCAGCCGGGCCGCGCTGCATCACGTGTACCTCGAGGGCGCGATCACCCTGCGCGACGACCTGCCGGAGTGACGGTGCAGGTCGGTGTCATCGGGACCGGCCTCATCGGAGGCTCCATCGGCCTTGCCCTCCGCAAGGCGGGGATCGAGGTCCGGGGGTACGACGTGACTCCGTCGGTCGCGGCGCGCGCCGCCGAGCTCGGCGCGGTGAGCTCGGTGGCGGGTTCGGTCGCCGAGCTGGTCGCCGGCTGCGACGTCGTGATCGCGGCGGTCCCCGTCGGCAAGGTCGCGGACACCGTGGTGGCGGCGCTGGATGCCGGCGCGCCCGCGGTCACCGATGTCGGCTCGGTGAAGGCCGCGGTCGTCGAGGCGGTCAAGGCCTCTCGCCCGGAGCTCGCGACACGGTTCCTCGGCGGTCACCCCATGGCCGGTTCGGAGCAGGACGGCCTCGACGGCGCCACCGCCGACCTCTTCGCCGGGGCGACGTGGGTGCTCACCCCGACCGCCGACACCGACTTCGCCGCCTACACCGCGGTGCGGGGCGCGGTCGGTCGGATGGGCGCCGAGATCGTGGAGATTCCGCCCGAGCAGCACGACGCGCTCGTCGCAGTGGTGAGCCACGTCCCACAACTCGCGGCCACGACCCTGATGAACGTGGCCGACGCCCGGAACGACCAACACGCGCTGCTGCTGCGCCTCGCCGCCGGCGGGTTCCGGGACATGACGCGCATCGCCGCCGGCAACCCCGGGATCTGGCCCGACATCTGCGTCGCGAACCGGGGCGCGATCCTGGCCGCGCTCGACGCGTACCGCGCGTCGCTCGACGTGGTCCGCGAGCTCGTCGCCGATGCCGACGGCGATGGTCTGCTGGGCGTGCTCGAACAGGGCCGTCGAGCGCGGCGCAACCTGCCCTACGGCGCACGGGTCGGCGGCCCGCTCGTCGAGCTGCGGGTCCCCGTGCCGGACCGCCCGGCGGTGCTCGCCGAGGTCACGACGATGGCGGGTCGGCTCGGCGTGAACATCCTCGACATCGAGATCGCCCACTCGATCGAGGGCGAAGGTGGAGTGCTCGTCATGGTGGTCCCGGCCTCCGGGGTCGACGCCTTCGATGCCGCGCTCGTCGACGCCGGGTACCACGTGAGCCGCGGGGACCTCGCGTGATCGATCGGGGAGGTGCGTGGTGACGGTGGCGGTGCCGAACGAGCTGAACCTGGTGGGTGGTCGTCCACTGCGGGGCACGCTGCGGGTTCCCGGTTGCAAGGGGATCTCGCACCGCGCGTTGCTCTTCGCCGCGGTGGCCGAAGGTCGCAGCGTGCTCCGGGGTCTCGCCGACGGCGCCGACGTCGGCGCGACGGCCGCGTGCCTCGACGCGCTCGGGGTACGACTGCGCAACGCCGACGGCGCGGTCACGGTCGGCGGGTCGGGCTTCGCGGGTCTGCGCGAGCCGGCCGCGGTCCTCGACTGTGCGAACTCGGGAACCACCATGCGGATGCTCGCCGGTCTCCTGTCGGGCCGGGAGTTCCTGACCGTGCTCGCCGGCGACGAGTCGCTGTCGGCCCGGCCGATGGGGCGGGTGCTGGAGCCCCTCCGCGCGATGGGCGCGCGTGTCGACGGTCGGGACGAGGGGACGCTGGCACCGATTGTCGTCCGCGGTGGCGCGCTGCAGGGAATGCGCCACGACCTGCCGACGCCGAGCGGGCAGGTCAAGACGGCGCTCGTCCTCGCCGGGCTCCAGGCGGAGGGCGCCACCGAGATCCGCGAGCCCGAGCCGAGCCGCGACCACACGGAGCGGATGCTCGGTGCCCTCGGTGTGAGCCTCGTGCGCCCCGACGCCCGCACGGTCCGGGTGGAGGCGGGTGAGCCGGAGCCATTCGAGCTGACGGTTCCGGGCGACCCGTCGTCGGCGGCGTTCTTCGTGGTCGCGGCGACGATCGTGCCCGGCTCCGAGCTGACGCTGACCGACGTGAGCCTCAACCCGGGGCGCATCGCCTACATCGACGTGCTGCGCCGCATGGGTGCTGCGATCGAGGTGACGATGACCGGCCGTCAGGTCGGCGAGCCGGTCGGTGACATCCACGTCGTCGGCGTCCGCGCTCGAGGCCACCGCCATCGGAGGGGACGAGGCGATCATCGACGAGCTCCCCGTGCTGGCGGTCGCGGCTGCGTTCGCCGAGGGCGTCACCACCATCCACGACGCCGCCGAGCTCGCGGTCAAGGAGACCAACCGCATCGGGACGATCGAGCAGGAGCTGACCCAGCTCGGGATCGGTGTCGAGGCTCGATCCGACGGCCTCGTGATCCGTGGCGGCGCGCCGGTCGGTGCTGCGCTGAAGAGCCACGGCGACCACCGCGTGGCGATGGCGGCGGCGGTCGCGGGCCTCGCCGCCGCGGGCGAGACGACGGTCCGCGGCTTCGCCGCGACGGCGGTGTCGTATCCGGGCTTCGCCGCGGACCTGGAGTCGGTGCTGTCATGAGCCCGGGTGCCGCCCGTCGGGTCATCGCGATCGACGGCCCGTCGGGTTCGGGCAAGAGCACGATCGGTCAGGGCGTGGGCGCGGCGCTCGGGTTGGAGGTGCTCGACACCGGCGCGATGTACCGCGCGATCACCGCGGCGGTGTTGCGGTCCGGCGTCGAGCCGACCGACGGCGACGGCGCGACGGCGCTCGCCCGCGGGGTCCGCATCGAGGTCGGTGACGGCGTGACGATCCTCGACGGCGACGACGTCTCGGCCGAGATCCGCGGTCCGGCGGTCACGGCCGCGGTGTCGGCCGTCTCCGCTCACCCGGGCGTGCGGGCCGAGCTCGTCGCCCGGCAGCGGGCCTGGGTCGACGCGCACGACGGTGGCGTCGTGGAGGGCCGCGACATCGGGTCGGTGGTGTTCCCCGACGCGCGTGTGAAGGTGTTCCTCACGGCGTCGGATGCGGAACGGGCCCGGCGGCGGCATCGGGACGAGCAGGCATCGGCCCGGAGCGTGTCCACGGCGGAGGTGCAGGACTCGATGGCGCGGCGCGACGCTGCGGACTCGAGTCGGGCCGTCTCGCCGCTCCGCACGGCCGAGGGCGCGATGATCCTCGACACGACCGATCGCACCCCGGAGGACATCGTGGCCGAGATCGTGGACCGGTTCCGGACGGCGGAGGAGGGAACGTGACGTTCTACCGCTTCGCCCGCGCGGTCCTGCTCGGGGTCTCGAAGGTGCTCTTCCGGATCCGAATCTCGGGCACCGAGCACGTCCCGACCGAGGGGGTCTTCATCGTGGCACCGAGCCACCGGTCCTACCTCGACACCCCGTTCGTCTCCTTCATCACCCGGCGCCGGATCCGGTTCATGGCCAAGGAGGAGCTGTTCACCGGCTCGTTCGGGACCAAGCTCTTCACCGGGCTGGGTGGGATCCCGGTCACACGCGGCTCCGCGAGCGCACGGTCGGCGGTGAAGGCCATGCAGGCCGCGCTCGAGGCGGGGGAGCCGGCGGCGGTGTTTCCCGAGGGCACCCGCAGCCACGGTCCTGACATCGCGCCGCTCTTCGACGGTGCCGCGTACCTCGCGGTGAAGCTCGGCGCACCGATCGTGCCCGTCGGCATCGGTGGGAGCGAGGAGATCCTCGCCAGCGGCAAGAAGCTGCCGCGGCTGCACAAGGTGTCGGTCCGGGTCGGAGCGCCGATCTTGCCGCCCGCGGGGGCGACGACCCGCCACCGCGCGGACCTCGCGGCCCTCAGCGACGAGCTCATGAAGTCGCTCCAGTCCCTCTTCGACGACGCCCGCGCCGAAGCCGGCTGCACCGACTGACCCACCTCCCCGTTTTGCGCGCCCAAATCGGGCCCTGGACTCCCCGTTTTCCGCGCAATCGGAGGGCGTTGTTCTGCGCGTCGATCGGAGGATGACCCGAGGGTCAGCCGTTGAGGAGGACTCCGAGGAAGAGGGCGGCGACCGCGAACAGCACCGCAAGTCCCTCGCACGCGCCCGAGAACGCAGCAGCCGCGCGGCGCGACGCCTCGTCGGTGGCGGCCCGGACCCGCGGCGCGCCGACGAGGATGTGCACCGCGGCGGCGATTCCCGAGATGGCGACGCAGCCGAGCTTGGCCATGAGCGTCGCCAGCCAGGCGCCGCTCTGATCGCCGACGTGCAGTGCGGCGAGGTTCCAGATCCCGGTCAGGAGCAGGACCGCGAACGCGCTCCACGCCGCGACCTGAAACCGCTGCGCGACGGCGCGGATGCCGCGCCCGGGCCGCCTCGGGGTCGGGGTCGTCCACCGCCGGGCGCAGGGCGGGGATGACTGCACCCAGGGTGATCTGGCCGCCGACCCAGACCGTGGCCGCGAGGACGTGGAGGAACAGTCGGACCGTGGTCGCGGTGATCGGGAGCAACGGGACCTCAGCGTCCCGAGCCGCGCACCAGGTCGGCGAGCACCTCCGCCGCGGAGATCGAGCGGTCGTCGTCGGAGACGAGCTCTCGGAGCTCACGCGGCGGCGGGAAGTACTCGTCCTCGTCGGTCACGTGGACCAGGTCGACGCCCTCGGTCGGCGCGAGCTTCGCGATCACCGCCTGCACGGTGTCCTCCGGTGCACTTGCCCCGGCGGTCACACCGACGACCGACGCGTCGCCGAGCGTCGCGAGGTCCAGCTCCTGCGGTCCGTCGATGCGCAGGACGTCGGTACAACCGGCGGTCTCCGCGACCTTCGCCAGCGCGATGGTGTTCGACGAGTTCGCGCTCCCGATCACCACCACGGCGTCGGCGCGGGCGGCGATGGCCGAGAGTGCGGACTGCCGGTTCGTGGTCGCGAAGCAGAGGTCGTTGCGGGTGGCGGTCCAGAGATCGGGGAAACGGGCCCGCGCGTCGTCGGCGATGCCCTCCCAGTCGTGGAGTGCCAGCGTGGTCTGGGCGAGGAGCGCGACCCGGCCGGGGTCGGCCACCTCGGCGAGAGCGTGGTCGAGGTCGTCGTCGTGCTCGACGAGGCGGATCGCCCCGGGCGCCACCGCGAGGGTGCCGACGGCCTCGTCGTGACCGGCGTGGCCGACGTAGAGGATCGTGTAGCCCTTCTCCGCGCGCACCCGCGCCTCGTGGTGCACCTTGGTCACCAGCGGGCACACCGCGTTCACGACGAAGCGGTCGCGGTCCCGGGCCGCCGCGACGATCTCGGGCGCGGACCCGTGCGCGGAGAGCATCAGGGGCGCCCCGGCGGGGACGTCGTCGATGTCGTCGACGAAGATGACGCCGAGGTTCTCGAACCGCTCGACGATCAGGCGATTGTGGACGATCTCGTGGTAGCAGTACACCGGCGCCGGGAAGAGGCGCACCATCCAGGCCAGCGCCTTGATCGCCATCTCCACGCCGGCGCAGAAGCCGCGCGGCTCGGCCAGGAGCACCTTCCGGACGGGCACGGTTGAAGGCTAACGCCGGGGGTGCGCGCTCCTAGACTCCCCCCATGCCCCTCGCACGTGTCGTTGCCGTCGCGCCCGGAAGTCCGGCGGCGACTGCCGGGGTGATCGCCGGCGACGAGATCGTCGACGTGAACGGCGAGGAGCTGCGCGACGTCATCCGCTACCAGGTCCAGGTCGACGAGCCGCACGTGGCGCTCACCCTGCGCCGGGGCGACGAGGACCGAGTGGTCACCATCGACAAGGCGGCCGGCGCACCCCTCGGGCTCGAGCTGCACAGCGCGGTGTTCGACCGGGTCCGTACGTGCGACAACCACTGCCCGTTCTGCTTCATCTACCAGCTGCCCAAGGGGATGCGGAAGAGCCTGTACCTGAAGGACGACGACTACCGGCTCTCCCATCTCTACGGGAACTTCACGACCCTGACCCGTTTCACCGAGGCGGATCTCGAGCGGGTCGTCACCGAGGGGCTCGGGCCGCTCTACGTCTCGATCCACGCGACCGACCCCGAGGTGCGGACCCAGCTCCTCCGGAACCGGCGAGGCGCGACGAGCCTGCGCTGGCTCGCGCTGCTGCTCGACGCCGGCGTGGAGATCCACGGTCAGGTCGTCGTGTGCCCGGGGGTCAACGACGGCGCGGTGCTCGACGACACCCTGCTCGGAGTGCTCGACCGCTTCCCCCGCCTCGCGTCGGTCGGGGTCGTTCCCCTCGGCGTGTCGGCCCACAACGGCGAGCCCGACATGCGACCGCACACCCGGGCCGAGGCCGAGGAGGTCGTGGCCACGATCGAGCGATGGCAGGCGCGCTTCCTCACGGTCCTCGGGCGCCGGATGGTGTTCGCCGCGGACGAGTACCTCCTCATGTCCGGCCGTCCGTTCCCCGTTGCCGCCGAGTACGAGGGCTTCGTGCAGCACGAGAACGGCATCGGGATGTCACGCACGTTCCATGACGAGGTGCTCGCCGCCGCGAGTGGCCGGATGGTCACCGGGATCGGTCCCCGTTCCGGCTTCTTCGCGTGGGTCGACGGCGCCCCCGCCGAGGGTTACCGGGCGCCGCGCCGCCTCCGGGTCGTCGACGAGCGGGACACCGCCCCCGCGCGGCCCACCGTCGTGCTCACCGGGGAGTACGGGGCGCGGGTGCTCACGCCCCTCGGGCCGACGCTCACGGCGGTCGCCGGCGTCCCCGTCGAGGTCCGGCCGGTGGCCAACTCGTTCTTCGGTGGGAACATCGCCGTGACCGGGCTCCTCACGGGCGCCGATCTCGCGCCGGTGCTCGCGGCGATCCCCGCCCGCACCCGCGTGCTCATCCCGGACGTCGTGCTCTCCCAGGACCGGTTCCTCGACGGTGCACGACTCGCCGATCTCCCGCGGCCGGTCGAGGTCGTCCCGACCGACGGCGCATCGCTCGTCGCCGCGTTGCGGGGCGACCCGATCGCGGCGACGGCATGAGCCGTCCCGTCGTCGCGGTCGTCGGCCGGCCGAACGTCGGCAAGTCGACGCTGGTCAACCGGTTCGTCGGACGCCGCGAGGCGATCGTGCAGGAGAGGCCGGGTGTCACGCGGGACCGTAAGGAGCTGGTGGCCGAGTGGAACGGTCGCGCCTTCCTCGTGGTCGATACCGGCGGCTGGATCGCGACCGACGAACCGCTCGCCAAGCAGGTGACCCTCCAGGCCGAGCGGGCGATCCGCGAAGCCGATGTCGTCCTGCTCGTCGCGGACGTCACGGTCGGGACCACCGAGGAGGATGCGCAGGTCGCGCGGATCCTGCAGCGGTCAGACCGGCCCGTGCTGCTCGTCGCGAACAAGGCCGACGACGACCGGCGCGAGCACGAGATCTGGCCGTTCGCCAAGCTCGGTCTCGGCGATCCCCACCCGGTGTCGGCGATCCACGGGCGGGGGAGCGGGGACCTGCTCGACGCCGTGGTGCTCGCACTTCCGCCCGGTGACGACGAGCCGCCCCGTGGATCCGAGGGCGAGCGGCCGTTCGCGGTCGCGATCGTGGGCCGGCCCAACGTCGGGAAGTCGACCCTGTTCAACCAGCTCGTCGGGGACGAGCGTTCCGTGGTGCACGATATGCCCGGAACCACGCGCGACACGATCGACACCGTCGTCGAGAGCGAGGACGGCACGCTGCGGTTCGTCGACACCGCGGGCATGAGACGCCGCAGCCGGGTCGACGAGGACACCGAGTACTACTCGGTGCTGCGCGCGCTCGACGCGGTGGACCTCGCCGACGCCGCGCTGCTCGTGATCGACGCGACCGAGGGTGTCTCCCACCAGGACCAGCGGCTCGCCGAGCGCATCGACGCCGCCGGGACCGCCATCGTCGTGGTGCTCAACAAGTGGGATCTCGTGCCCACCGAGGAGCGCGAACAGATCAAGATCGACGTCGCGGACCGGCTCGGGTTCCTCGGATACGCCCCGACGCTCCAGATCTCCGCGCTGACCGGCCGAAACCTCAAGACCGTCCTTCCCGCGCTGCGCGAGGCCGAGACTGCGTACCACCGGCGGATCCCCACCGCGGGTCTCAACAAGGTGATCCGGGAGGCGCAGCAGAAGCACCCCCCGCCGCTCGACCGCAAGCACCGACCCCGCATCCTCTACGCGACCCAGGGCGCAGCCGATCCGCCGACGTTCACGCTCTTCGCCACCCGGACGTTGCCGGCGACCTACCTCCGCTACATCGAGCGGATGATCCGGGAGCACTTCGACCTCGGCCCCACTCCGATCAAGATCCGGGTCCGCCGCCGCCAGGACTGACCGGTTCGTCCGGAGCCGCTGGTCCGGTACCGTGCGGCGGGCGTCATCCTCGGGGGAGGGCTCGACATGATCGGTCGAAGGATGCGGGCGTGTGTGCTCGCCACCGCCGTCGTCCTCGCGTCGACCGGGTGCGCAACGCTGGTCGAGGTCTCACGCGGTGGAACCGACCATCCGACCGGCCACAGCTTCCTCGAGGACTCGCCGAGCGCGCCGTCCGTGTCGGGTGACGGGCGGTACTCGGTCTTCACCGGTCCGCGCGCGGCGAATGACGCGACGTCCGAGGTGTTCCGCCACGACGCGCAGACTGGCGACACCGTCCGGGTGTCGAGCGACGCGCACGGGGACCCGGTCGGCGGTCGTGGACCGGCGATCAGCCGGGACGGTCGCTACGTCGCGTTCGTCACCGCGGCGACGCTCGTTCCCGCCGACGTGAACCTCGATCCGACATCGGGCTGGACGGGCGCGGACGTCTACGTCCGGGACCTCGAGACCGGGGCGTACTCCCTCGTGAGCCTCGACCCGTCCGGCGGCCCGTTCGTGACCGGCGGGCTCGACAGCCTGCCGTCGACGATCTTCATGAGTGCGGACGCGCGGTACGTCGCGTTCGCGAAGGAGTCCTTCCAGGGCCGCACCAGCTTCTCCGCGTTCTCCGTGCGGGACCGCCAGGCCGCGGCACCCGTGGCGATCGGCAGCGGCTACGGAGCCCTTGCGGGGATGAGCGGCGACGGAATGCACGTCTCGATCGACGACTTCACGCCTTGTACGACCATCTGTCCTTCCCCGGCCGGTGGGCGAGTGATCGACTGGAAGGCCGGGGGCTCGTTCACGATCGATTGCGGGGCCGGCGGTCGCATGCCGATGAGCGACGACGGTCGGTACGTGGCGACCCGACAGTCGGGCGCGGACGGCTGCCAGGAGGGGATCGTCCGGTACGACCGGGCGGCCCCGGGGACCGTCACGCCGCTCGCGACGTCGATCCCCTCGACGGGAGCGCTGAGCTCGCTGACCATGGACTCGACCGCGTCGATCGTCGCGTTCTCGACTCCACTCGCGCTGATCCCGTCGGACCAAAACGGGTTCGGCGACGTGTACGTCGGGCGGATCGGACCTGAGCCGGTCCAGATCGCGAGTCGTGGCCCGCTGGACGCGCCCGGTGACGGCGACTCGGTCGGCCCCGGTCTCAGTGCCGACGGCCGGTACGTCGTGTTCTCGACGTCGGCGTCGAACCTCTTGGCGGACGACACCGACGGTCAACCGGACGTCGTCCTGGTCGACGCGCTGCGACCGGAGATCACGTCGATCTCGCCGACCATGGTCGCCCGTGGCACCACGAACACGGTGGTCACCGTCACCGGCGCGGGATTCGCTGCGGCGGCCCAGGTCGTGGTGCTCGGTGACGGTGTGAGCTTCGGTACTCCGACGGTCGTCAACGGCTCGCAGGCGCGGTTCAGGATCTCGGTCGCAGCGAACGCGACCCCGGGTCCGCGGGACCTCCTGGTGACCACGCTCGGGCACTGGGCCAACGCGGCCGGCTGGTGCTTCGGATGCCTCCGGATCACGTGACGAAGGGTCGTGCGCCTGGTGCGATGGACCAGGTTCGTGTCGTACGCGGGCTCGCCGCGGGTGGCCGTCGTCTGACCGTCGGCGAATCCGGGAACGCCCGGTAGCCTGGACCGGATGTCCGGGTGGCCTGCGCGCCGTCGAGATCGGTGAGGTCGGACCCCGCGACGGGCTGCAGAACGAGCCGCCGGTCGCCGTGGCCGACCGGGTCCGGCTGATCGACGCCTTGAGCCGGACCGGCCTCCGCCGGATCGAGGCGGTGTCGTTCGTCAGTCCGAAGGCGATTCCCCCGATGGCCGGCGCCGGCGAGGTCATGGCGGGGATCACCCGGGTTCCGGGGGTCAGCTACCGCGCGCTCGTGCCGAACGTGAAGGGAACCGAGCTCGCGCTCGCGGCGGGCGTCGACGAGATCGAGGTCGTCGTCAGCGCGAGCGAGACGCACAACCGCAAGAACGTGAACCGTTCCGTCGACGAGTCCGTCGCCGCGGCCGCGGAGCTGACGACGCTCGCGCACGCGGCCGGTACCCCGGTCGAGGCGATCGTCTCCACCGCCTTCGGGTGCCCCTACGAGGGAGACGTGCCGGAGGCCCGCGTCGCGGCGGTGGCGGCCCGCCTGCGCGACGGCGGTGCGGACCGGTTGAGCTTCGGCGACACGACGGGCATGGCCACCCCCCGCCGCGTCGACGCGCTGCTCGACGCGCTGGAGTCGATGGACATCCCGCCCGACGCGGTCGGTCTGCACTTCCACAACACACGCGGGACCGGGCTCGCGAACGTGCTGCGCGCGCTCGAGCGCGCGGTGACGCGCTTCGACGCCTCGATCGGCGGGCTCGGAGGTTGCCCGTACGCGCCCGGCGCCACCGGCAACATCGTCACGGAGGACTTGGTGCACATGCTGGAGGACATGGGCGTCGCCACCGGGGTGGATCTCGCCGCGCTCGTCGCGTGCGCGCACCTCGCGGAGGACATCGTGGGTCGCGAGCTCCCGGGTCAGGTGATGCGTGCCGGACCGCGTACGGCGACGGTCGGAGTCTCGGCATGAGCGCCGAGGAGGTCGCCAAGCGCACCGAGCGGGCGCTGGCCGGGAACCTGGAGAAGGACCGCGCCAAGCTCGCCGCCGCGAACAAGCTGTTCGTCCGCGACCGTCTCGCCCTGCTGCTCGACGACGGCTCGTTCGTGGAGGACGCGCTGCTCGCCAACGCGCTCGCCGACGACCTTCCCGCCGACGGCGTCGTGACCGGCACGGGTCGCATCGACGGCCGGCCGGTGTGCGTGATGGCCAACGACCCGACGGTGAAGGCGGGCTCGTGGGGCGCTCGCACCGTCGAGAAGATCGTGCGGCTCACCGAGACCGCGCTGAAGCACGAGCTCCCGGTCGTGTACCTGGTGGATTCGGCCGGTGCTCGGATCACGGACCAGGTGCAGCTGTTCCCGGGACGGCGCGGCGCGGGCCGCATCTTCGCCAACCAGGTGCGGCTCTCGGGCCGGGTACCCCAGGTGTGCTGCCTGTTCGGCCCGTCGGCTGCGGGCGGCGCGTACATCCCGGCCTTCTGCGACGTCGTGTTCATGGTGGAGGGGAACGCCTCGATGTACCTGGGGTCGCCCCGCATGGCGGCCGAGGTGATCGGCGAGGACATCACGCTCGAGGAGATGGGCGGCGCCCGGATGCACGCGACGGTCAGCGGGTGCGGCGACAACCTGGTGACCGACGACGCCGCGGCGATCGCCGGTGCGCGTCGCTGGCTGTCGTACCTGCCCACGTCGTGGCGCTCGGACCCGCCCGTCGCGGTGGGGTCCGAGCCCGACGCCGCGGCGACGCCGATCGGGAACGTCGTGCCGGCCGAGGACCGGCGGGCCTACGACATCCGGAAGGTGATCTGCGCGCTGATCGACGACGGTTCCTTCCTGGAGACCAAGGCGCTGTTCGCCAAGGAGCTCGTCACCGGGTTCGGTCGCCTCGACGGGCGTGCCGTCGGGATCGTCGCCAACAACCCGATGCACCTCGGAGGCGTCCTGTTCTCGGACAGTGCCGACAAGGCGGCCCGGTTCATCTGGCTGTGCGACGCGTTCAACGTCCCGCTGCTCTTCCTCGCCGACGTCCCCGGCTTCATGATCGGCAGCAAGGTCGAGCGGGAGGGGATCATCCGCCACGGCGCCAAGATGATCACGGCTGTGGCCGAAGCGACGGTCCCGAAGATCAGTGTGATCGTACGGAAGGCCTACGGCGCGGGGCTCTACGCGATGTGCGGACCGGCCTTCGACCCCGACGCCTGCCTGGCGCTGCCGAGCGCGCAGATCGCGGTGATGGGTCCCGAACCCGCGGTGAACGCGGTGTACTTCAACAGGATCCAGGCGATCGAGGACGCGGACGAGCGGGCGGCGTTCGTGTCGGAGAAGCGCGCCGAGTACGAGGCCGACGTCGACCTCGTCCGACTCGCCGCCGAGCTCGTCGTCGACGCGGTGATCGAGCCGGACGCGCTGCGCGACGAGCTGATCGAGCGCTTCGCGCTGGCCCGTACCCGCGTGCGCGACGACTTCTCGCGTCGCCACGGCGTCCCGCCGGTCTGACCGCGCGCGATGCCCTGGTGCGACGACTGCGACCGCTACCTCGCCCCGTCGACCGTGACGCGCGACGGCGCGTGTCCCACGTGCGGACGCCCGGTGGAGGTCGGTGACGTCGCCAGGCCGGTGGGAGAGGAGGAGCCACTCCCACCGGTGCCGTGGCACCTGAAGCTCCTCGCCGTCGCCGTGCTCGTCTACCTGCTGTATCGCCTCGTCCAGCTCATCGGCTGGATCGCCGGCTGACGTCCCGCGCGGGCCGGTGGCCCAACTGCGGCCGCGGTCTCGCCGCTGCGTAGACTCTCGCCCCTTACGGGCTGTGGCGCAGCTTGGTTAGCGCGTCGGTCTGGGGGACCGAAGGTCCCGGGTTCAAATCCCGGCAGCCCGACCATCAAGAGCCCCCCGAGGGCTGTGAGACGCCCGGGCCGGGCGGGCACCCGACCGTCCGGCGCCCCCGGAACGAACTCAGGTTGCCGGAACGACCCCGGCGCCTGGCGACGCACGCCGGGCCGCACGCCGCGCCCGGGTCCGCCGGATGCCGGCCGCAACGATCGAGGCGGTCACGGCCACGACGATCCCGTCGGTCTCGAACCGGAAGCGCATGTTCTCGCCGAGTTCGACGAGGTTGGCGAGCAGTCCGGCTGCGACCACGGCGCCCAGGAAGATGACCGTCGCCCTGACCGGTTCCGGCCCGCGTCGGCGCACCAGCACCATGCCGAGGTTCACCACTGCGGCGGCCACCGCCAGCAGATACGCGGCGGCGACGAGCCATTCCACCTGAGCGGCCGAGGGGGCGTATGCCTCGGTCAGGACGACCAGGCGTGACCGGCTCACGGTCTGTCCGAGGAGCCGCTCCTCCGCCCTGAGCAGCGGGGCGACGTGCGTCGCGTTGCGGGCGAGGTACGGATAGGTGGCAGATCCCGTGCCCGCGTACCGGAACGAGGCGCCGACCATTTCGAGGTACCAGCCCGGATGCGCTCGGATGAAGCGCACCGCTTGGTCGAGGTAGCGATCCGAGATCTTGATGTAGGCGATGTTGTTGTAGTTCGGCCATCCCGAGCTCCACCGCCGGTCCAGGACGGCCACACCCGTCGGCGTGTGCCGGAGCCCCGGATAGGACCCGACCGGGGAGAAGGGCGGGATCTCGGCCAGGTGTCCGAGCCGGCCCGCGTCCACGTCACCGGCGACGCGCCCCGGCGGTTGGCTGTACAGGGCGAGCTTCGCCAGGTTCATGCCGAACCAACTGCTCGCGGTCGGACTCCCGAACTCCACCCAGTTCTTCACGTACCAACTCCCGACCACGATGAGGGCCAGCACCAACACGACGGACGCCGCGCGGCGCCGACCGCGCGGCGCGAACGCGACGATCAACAGCCCGAGCGCCGCGACGACCGCCAGGTGGAAGGTGGAGCGCGTCAGGGCGATGAGCGCGAGACCGCCGAACGCACCGATCAGGGCACCGAAGCTCCCCCGCCGGAAGAATCGCGCCACGCACCAGCCCGTGACGACGAGCCCGGCGAAGACCAGATATGTCGCGTAGTACCAGTTCTCGTACAGGACCACCGACGGCGTCGCCATGAACCCCGCCGCGACGAGCAGGGCCGGCATCTCGGCGACGGACAACTCCCGGAGCAGCAGGAACAGCGCGAGGGTCGTGCACAGTCCCAGCGTGAGGAACAACAGGTGGAGCGACAGCGACAGGCCGATCGGCGAGCGGAGCCCGATCAGGGTGACGACGTTGAGGAGCGGCGGCTGCGCGTGGAGGTAGTAGATCGAGTCGAGCGGTGCGCTTCGCAGCAGGGACGGATCGACGTACTGGAACCCGCCCCGCACGAGCGCGGTGTCGAAACGGACGCCGGCGATCGTGTAGGCGATCCGGGTCACGCAGAACCAGAGCGTCAGGACGACGAGCGGGGTCGTCGCCCCCCACCGGAGGCTCCACCGCTCGTCTGGCACCTCCGTCTCCTCCAGTCGCGGGCCGACTGCGGCACAGCGCCAGCAGCATAGGAGCGCGCCGCCGATGCGGCCGCCCGGCGCGCTCCCGCTCGGCTGGACCGAAGGTCCCGGTCTCGAATCCCGACAGCCCGACCACGGGGAGACGCGAGGAGCACACGATGCGGTCCCACCCGGCTCTGACGCCTCGGAGCGGACCGTTTGCGCCGTCCGCGCTCCACCTCTAGGGTCCCCGCCGGGAAGTGACGCCGGGAACAGGGGGTGTCACCAGGGGCTCGGAGGCGCAAGATGTCAGTTCGCCCACGCCAATTGTCGGGCGCGGTCACCGCGTCACTCCTCGTGATCGGCACGGTGCCGACGTTCGCTCACGCGACGATCGGCACGGTCTCGGGGAACATCCAGGTGATCGAGCGCGCCACCGTCCGTGCTCCCGGACGCGCTCGAGAACGCGACCGACGTGTTCGCGTTCGACGAGCAGCAGGGGGTGACGCTGGCGTCACCGGTGCTGACCGACATCCAGACACCGGGCACCTATGACCAGCTGGGCGACCTCACCGTGACGGCGATCCCGGCCGGGACCGTCGTGGACAGCCACCTGGTCCACAGCGACCGTCCGGGGTCCTCACCCGGGACGGGCACCATCCTGCGGACGTTCTCGATCACCTTCCCCACCGACATCGTCGGCGTCATCGCGCGACCGGGTCGGCTCAACGACTCGGACGTGCTCGGCGCGCCGGGGACTCTCTACGGCGGGTCCTCCCGCGGGCTCTCCTTCGGGACCGATGCCGGGGCCGACGTCGTGATCCTCCCGGATCAGCGCACCGTCCAGGGTGTGTGGCACACGACGAGCGGGACCGACGAGATGCGCGTCCTGACCGCGCACAATGCCCCGCCGACCGCGAACGCTGGTGGGCCCTACGCCGGGTCCGAGGGATCGCCGATCCCGCTCTCGGGCGCCGCGTCCGATCCCGACGGCGACCCGCTGAGCACGACCTGGAGCATCGCGACCACCGGCGATCCCGGGGTCTCGTGTTCCCTGGCCGGCGCCGCGACGCTCGCACCGACCGTCACCTGCAACGACGACGCGCTCGTCACCGCCACCCTCTCGGTCGACGACGGCACGAACCCCGCGGTGACCGCAACCGCACAGCTCACCGTCGGGAACGTCGCGCCCACGCTCGGCGCCCTGACAGTACCCGCCGGCCCCGTCGCGCTCGGCGCCTCCGCGGCCGTGCAGGCGTCCTTCGCGGACGTCGGCACCAACGACTCGCACACGAGCACGATCACCTGGGGTGACACCACGTCGTCGTCGGCGACCGTGAGCGAGACGTCCGGCTCGGGCACCGCCTCGGGTTCGCACGTCTACGCACTCCCCGGCG
This sequence comes from uncultured Acidimicrobiia bacterium, assembly GCA_963752335.1. Classification (GTDB taxonomy): domain Bacteria; phylum Actinomycetota; class Acidimicrobiia; order IMCC26256; family JAENVU01; genus JAENVU01. The sequence continues at coordinate 960,394 of CAVVXW010000004.1, forward strand.
TCTACACGGTCACGCTGACCACGACCGACAAGGATCTCGGTACCGTCACCACCACCGGACAGATCACGGTGAACGGCCCGCCCGCCGCCGACTCCGGTGGCCCGTACCACGGGACCGAAGGTCTGCCGACGACGCTCGTCGGGACCGCGACCGACCCCGAGAACGATCCGCTCACGTTCGGATGGACCTTCACCCCCGGCGCGCTGGACCCGGGCGCGAGCTGCGTCGACGTGGGGTCGACCACGCTCGCTCCGAGCCTGACGTGCACCGACGACGCCGTCGTCGGCGCCAGCCTCTCGGCCTCCGACGGGGTGAACCCGCCGACCGTCTCGTCGACCACGGTCACCGTCGACAACGCGGCGCCCGTCCTGGGCGCGCTGGCGGGTACCGCCGGGCCGATCGCCACCGGCGCGCCGGTCTCGGTGCTCGCGCCCTTCACCGACGGAGGTGTCAACGACACGCACACCGCGACGGTGGACTGGGGCGACCTGACGAACAGCCCCGCGAGCATCAGCGAATCCGGGGGCACGGGCGCGCTGTCCGCCGGCCACACCTACGGGACACCGGGGATCTACACGATCACCGTCACGCTCACCGACGACGACCTCGGCGTCGACACCCAGACCACCCAGGTCATCGTCAACAGCCCGCCCACGGTGGACGCAGGCGGACCCTACGTCGGGCTCGAAGGGGCCGGACTCTCCCTGACCGGTACCGCCGCGGACCCCGATGGTGACGGGCTCGCGGTGTCGTGGGCGTTCTCGGTCTCCGGCGACCCCGGTGTGGTGTGCCTGCCCTCCGGGACCGGCACGCTCACCCCGACACTCACGTGCAACGACGACGCCATGATCACCGCCACGCTCACGGTCTCCGACGGGGTCAACGCCCCGGTGAGCAGCGTCACCACGATCGCGGTCGGGCAACGCGGCCCCGGTGACCTCGCCGGCCGTCGCATCCGCGAGTCCTGCCCCCGTGGCCAGCACGGTCTCGGTCGGTCTGACCTTCTCGGACGCGGGCCTGGGCGACACCCACACCGCGACGATCGACTGGGGTGACGGCCCCGCGGTCGCGGGGACGCTGACCGAGTCGGGCGGAACGGGCACCGTCAGCGGCACGCACGCCTATGTGGCCTCCGGCACGTACACGATCACCGTCGTCGTCTCCGACGACAACGGGGGGACCTCCACCCAGACCACGACGATGGTCGTCAACGGTGCACCGACGGCCGGCGCCGGCGGTCCGTACAGCGGAGTCGAGGGCGCGCCGGTGACGCTGAACGGCACCGCCGCCGATCCCGACGCCGACGTCCTGATGATCGGCTGGACCTCGACGATCGTCAGCGCGGATCCGGGTACCAACTGCAGCCTCACCGGGGCGAGCACCCTCACCCCCGAGCTGACGTGTGACGACAACGCCCTCGTCGACGTCACGCTCACCGTCGCCGACGGGGTCAACCCGACGGTCCAGGACACCGCGAGCGTCACCATCGACAACGCCGTGCCGGCGGTGGCGGCCCCTGCCGTCGCGCCGAACCCGACGACGGTGGGTACGCCGGTCGCGCTCAGCGCGGCATTCACCGACCCGGGGGTGAACGACGACCACACGGCCACCGTCAACTGGGGTGACGGCCCGAACCAGCCCGGCTCGGTGAGCGAGGTCCCCGGGTCCGGCACCGTCACCTCCGGACACACCTACTCCGTGTCGGGCACCTACACCGTGACCGTCACCGTCAACGACAAGGACGGAGGGACCAGCGCCGCGACGACCACGGTGATCGTGAACGGCGCGCCGACCGTGAGCGCCGGCGGCTCGTACGCGGGTACCGAGGGCACACCGGTGACGCTGGCGGGCACCGCGACCGATCCCGAGGGAGACCCGCTCTCGATCGGGTGGACGTTCGCCGTCTCCACCGACCCGGGTGGCGGCTGCACGGCCACCGGCACGGCGACCCTGACTCCCGCGCTCGACGTGCAACGACGACGCTTCCGTCGTCGCGACGTTGACCGTGTCGGACGGCGTCAACGCACCGGTCGTGCGGACCGCGACGGTCACGGTCGCGAACGTCGCTCCCACCATCGGGTCGGTGACGGTGCCGATCAGTCCGATCCCGGTCGGGACGTCGATCAGCGCGGTCACGACCTTCACCGACGCGGGCACCAACGACACGCACGTCGCTTCGATCAACTGGGGTGACGCGACCTCGTCCGGCATCGTGACCGAGACGGCCGGGAGCGGTTCGGCCATCGGTTCGCACGCGTACTCGTCGGCGGGCACGTACACGGTCGCGGTCACGATCACCGACGACGATTCGGGCGCCGCGGTCGTCACCGCTACGGGCTACGTCGTGGTGTACGACCCGTCGAACGGCTTCGTGACGGGGGGCGGTTGGATCACGTCACCGTCCGGCGCGTACACGCCCGACAACCCGAGCGACGCCGACGCGGTCGGCAAGGCGAACTACGGTTTCGTCTCGAAGTACAACAAGAACGACACGGTGCCGAGCGGCAGCACGGAGTTCGACCTGAAGAGCGGCAGTCTCGACTTCCACTCGACCGGTGATCTCTGGCTCGTCGTGGAGAACGACCAGACCAAGGCGTACTACCGGGGCAGCGGTCGCGTGAACAACCAGGCCGGCTACGAGTACCTCGTCTCGGTCATCGACGGAGGAAAGACCGGGCCGGACCGATTCCGCATCAAGGTGTGGAACGGAACGACGGGCACGGTGGTCTACGACAACCTGCCCGGCGCGCCCGACGAGCGCGTCGGCGACGCTCGCCGTCTCGGGCGGTTCCATCGTCATCCACGGATAGCGCGGGCTCGTCCCCGAATCTGAGGATCCGAACAGGTCGTTCGACCTGTTCGGGGTGAACCGCGGGACGAACGCGATCGCCCGGTCCTACCATTCCCGGCGTGACGAGCCTCGCCGCGCCGGACGCGATCGACCCGCCGGCGCCGAAGCCGCGCTGGCGTGGCCGGCTCCACCAGGCGATGTTCTGGCTGAGCCTGCCGGCGGGGGTGCTGCTGATCGTGCAGGCCGCGCACGCTTCGTCCTACGTCGCCGCGTCGCTCTACGCGGCGTCCGTGGCCGCCCTGTTCGGCACGTCGGCGGCGTACCACCGCGGCGAGTGGTCACCGCGGGTGCGAGAGCGGATGCAGCGCGCCGACCACGCCATGATCTTCGTGCTGATCGCCGGGTCGTACACGCCGATCACGATGCTCGCCTTGCGCCCGGCCTGGGGGATCACGCTCCTCGCGATGGCCTGGACCATTGCCGTCGTCGGCGTCACCCTCACCTTCACCAAATGGGACTTCATGAACCGATACGGCGGCGCCCTCTACGTCGCCTTCGGCTGGGTCATGGTCGTCGGTCTCCCGGTGATCGTGCAGGTGCTGAACGGAACCGAGCTCCTCCTCCTGTTCGCCGGCGGCGTCCTGTACACCATCGGGGCAATTCTCTTCGGGCTCGAGCGGCCCCGGCTCCGACCCCACACGTTCGGTTTCCACGAGGCCTGGCACGTCATGACGGTCGCCGCCGCCGGATGTCACTACGCGCTGATCCTGATGCTCATCCGCAGCTGAAGGACCGTCAGGGGGCGACCGGTTCGAGCACGACCGGATCGGTGTCCCTGACGCGGGCCGCGCCCGGGTCGGGCCAGAGCGGACCGATCACGAGCGCGTCGTCGGTCGCGGCATCGGTGAGCCAGCGCCGGAGCGCGGCGTCACCGAGGAGCGGGTCGTCGTGCAGCTCGACCGGAGCGCCGGTGCCCGCGCTCACGGGCGTCACCGCGAGGTGCCCGAGGAAGAGCGCCCGGGCACCGTCGGATTCGACGACCACGGTGAGGTGGCCGTCGGTGTGGCCGCCGGACCGGACGAGGCGGACCTCGGGCGTGACCTCGTAGGGGAGCGCGACCCGCGTCGACCGCGCCGAGCGCGTCGAGCGCGTGCAGCGCGTCGGCGCCGGACACGTCGGACCGCGCAGCACGCGGGTCCACTCCCTGTCACTCATGAGGATCGGTGCGTTCGGGAACGCCGGCTGCCACCCACCGTTGCGGTCGACGAGCGCCAGCATGCCGATGCCGTCGAGATGGCTCATCACCACGGTGTCGACGGCGGACGGATCGAACCCCGCGGCACCGAAGGCGGCGAAGGCCGCGTCCTGGTGGGTCACGGCGTCGGGACCAGTGCGGAGGAACGCGTCGGACGCCCCGCAGGGATCGACCACGATGGTGCGCCCGCCGGATTCGATCACCCAGAATGCCTGGCCGACTCGCAGTTGCGCTCCGTCACACCACGGCTCGGCCCACGGCACGGACGCGACCGTCGCCGCGCTCAGGCCCACCGCCTCGGGTGGGAGACCGACGTCGAAATAGGGGACCCGGCTGAGTCGGACCCCCCCGATGGTGTGGCAGCGCACGGCGGTCATCCGCTCATCGTGCCAGCTCGACGGTGTTCCACCACCGAGATTGTGTGCGCGACCGGGAACTGGTGCGAGGTGGTGCTCCCGTCGTCCTCCCGTGGTCATGGAGCGGCCGAGGGAGAAAGGGAGCGCCCCGTCGACCCGAGCGGGCAGGGTGCTCGGGGACAGGGCGCCCTGAGGCAGGCTAGCCAATGGCGAAGGGCGCGCTGGCGCGGTCCCAATCGTCACCGAATCGGCACAATCCCGAGGTTGACGCCGGCGGTGCCACGGCGCTACCGACCGCCGGATCACCCGATCGCCGCGGCGATCAAGGGGTATTCCCTGGTGCGCCCTCGCCGTCTGCCCGACTCCGGTTTCGTCGCGATCTCGTGACCGTGGGGCCGGCACGCGAACGAGCGCGCCCGAGGGTAGCTCGTCGCGCCGGCCGATCGTGCGCGAACATGGAGCCCGAATGCCCGATGAGATTCTCACGGTCGAGGACGACGACCGCATCCGCAAGGCGATCCGTGTCGCGCTCGAGGACGAGGGCTTCGCCGTTCGCGAGGCCGAATCCGCCGAACGAGCCCTCGAGATGTTCACGGCGTCGCTGCCCGATCTGGTCCTCCTCGACATTCGGCTCCCGGGAATGAGCGGGTTCGAGCTCGTGCGCAAGATCCGCAGCGACAGCGCCCTGCCCATCGTGATGGTCGAGCGCGCTCTCGGACAGCCACGACATCGTGGCCGGGCTCGAGGCGGGCGCCGACGACTATGTGACCAAGCCCTTCGTGCTGAAGGAGCTCGCCGCTCGGGTCCGCGCCCACCTGCGGCGGGTCAATGCGCTCGGTCCGAACGAGGGTGACAACAACCGATCGCTACCGATCCGCTTCGGTGACATGGAGCTCCGTCACGACGAAGCCGTCGTCCTGCGTGGCGGGGAGCCCGTCTCGCTGACCAAGACCGAGTTCAACCTGCTCTCCGAGCTCGCCACGAACGCCGGCATCGTGCTGAGCCGGGAGCAGCTGCTCGAGCGCGTCTGGGGCTACGACTATTTCGGCGACACCCGACTCGTCGACGCCCACATCCGTCGCTTGCGTACCAAGGTGGAGACGGACCCCGGCAACCCGGAGACCATCGTGACGGTGCGCGGGCTCGGCTACAAGCTGGAGCGGTGAGTCTCCCGCTCGACGCGGAGTCCTCCGACCCCACCGCGCCAACCGGACGTCGCGGAATCCGTGGCAGCCTGCGGTTGCGGGTGGTGGTGGCCTTCGCCGTCGGGAGCTTCCTGATCTCGGCGACGATCGCCGTTGCGACCTTCGCCATCTGCGAGCGCTATCTCGTCGCGCAGCGAGAGCGGGCGCTCCTGCGCCAGGCCTACACCGACGCGCGGATCATGCGGCAGGGACTCGCGACACCGGACCGCGCCGCCGCGGTCGGCGCCTTCGAGCCCGCACCCGACAGCAAGGCGCTGGTCCACGTGGACGGCTCGTGGTTCAGCTCCAGCGCCGGCGTGGGCCGGTCCGACATCCCCGTCGCGCTGCGGCGTCTCGTCGCCGCCGACACCAGCGGTCATCAACGGACACGTTCGCACGGTACTCCCGTGTTCATCGCGGGGGTCCCGCTGCCGGCGGAGTCGGCGGCGTTCTACGAGGTGACCTCGATCGCGCCCCTGGACCGCACCCTGCACACGATCTCCGCGGCGCTGGTCGCCGGGGGCGCGGTGGCGACCGTGCTCGGCGCGGTGCTGGCCTGGTGGGTCGCCCGGCTCGTGCTGCGCCCGCTGACGGCGACCGCCCGCGCCGCGGAACGGGTCGCGGCCGGCGATCTCGACGCTCGCCTGGCCCAGTACGACGACCCCGACCTCGCCTTGCTGTCGGACTCGTTCAACCGCATGGTCGATGCGGTGCAGCACCGACTCCAACGTGAGGCGAGCTTCACGTCGGACGTGAGTCACGAGCTGCGGTCGCCGATCACCACGCTCGCCGCGGCGACCGAGCTGATGCGTCGCCGCCGAGATCAGCTCCCGGCCGAGATGCAGGGGATCTTCGACCTGCTGTGCGCGGACATCGCGCGCTTCAGCCAGCTCGTCGAGGACCTGCTCGAGATCAGCCGCGCCGACGCCGGCGCCGAGGAGGTCCGTCTCGAACCCGTCGCTCTCGATGATTTCGTACGGCGCTACACGGACCGGCTCGAGGATCCCGTGCGCGTCGAGGTCGGGCCGGGCGTTGCCGGTGAACGTCTGCTTCTCGACAAGCGGCGTCTCGAACGCGTGATCGGCAACCTGACCGCGAACGCGCGTGCCTACGCCGGTGGCGTCGACGTCATCCGTCTCGACCGCCGGGACGGCATGGCCCGGATCGAGGTCGAGGACTCCGGCCCGGGAGTCCAGCCGGACGAGCGCGCCTTGATCTTCGAGCGATTCCACCGCGGCTCGGCCGCCGGCCGGCGGGGGAGCACGAACGGCTCCGGGCTCGGGCTCGCACTGGTGGCCGAGCAGGTGCGTCTCCACGGCGGCAAGGTCGAGGTCCTCGACGCGGTGAACGGGCCGGGCGCACGGTTCGTGGTCGAGCTCCCGTGGCGTACGGCATGAGGATGCGTGGTGCGGTCGCCGTGCTCGTGGTCGCTCTGCTCGTTGCTGCGTGTGGCGTGGACAGTCAGGACGAGCCGGTCACGGTCAAGCGCGACAACGTGCCGTTCGGGCTGCTCGACGCCACGACCACCACGACGACGCGTCCCCGAGTCGGGGGGAACGGTCTTGTCGTGTACCTCGTGTCACCGTCCGGCCTGGTCGGAACGATCCGCAAGACCAAGCAGCTCCCGACGGGCGCGGTCGCGCTCGCCCAACTCGAGTCGGGCCCGACGCCCGCCGAGTCGGCGGCAGGGCTCGTCACCACCCTGACCGGGGGTGCGGTGTCGCTCATCGACGTCCGGAGGGGTCGCGCCACCGTCCGGCTCGATTCCAGCTTCGAGGGTCGCCAGGCGATCCCGCTCCAGACCGTCGCGGAGGTGGTGCTGACGCTGACCGGCGTCCCGACCATCGAACAGGTCCTGTTCGAGATCAACGGGGAGCGGGTCGAGGTTCCCCGGGGCGACGGCACGACGACCGGCGCCCCCGTCGGTGCCGCCGACTACCAGTCGCTGATCGCGCCGGGCTGACCGGCTCGGCCACCCCCTCTCGACACGGCGGGGTCGAGATGGGACAATCCGGGGTCGGCACAGGACGGCATCGGATCTGAGGGCGCCATGTTCCTCGAAGTGGGCTACGGGATCGGGATCATCGGGGTGTTGTGGTTCGCGGTCGATTCGTCGCGGATCCCCTCGATCGTCTGGTTCTGGTCCGGCTACTCCCGCGCCGGCTGGTGGACGGCCGTGCTCGCCTGTTTCGTCGCGCTCGGGATCCCCGCGTTCATCGCCGCGCTCGGCGTGGCGCTTCGGCGCCGCCCGCAAGGGCTTGCGTCACGAGGTCGATGAGCTCCGGGGATCGGGTCGGGCAATGCGCGAGGAACGGCTCCGTCGTTCCTCCGGCAGCATCGCCTAGGTCGGGGCCGGCGAGCGCTCTTCCATCCCCCATGGGGATCCGTACTCGGTCAGCAGGTCGAGGAACGGCACTGCGTCGAACGCCTCCGGCCCGAGCACGCCGACGCCGGACCACACGCCCCCGGCGAGCAGCTCGAGCGCGATCACGGGATTGATCGCGGTCTGCCAGACGACAGCCTGGTGCCCGTACTCGCGGATCGCCCAGTCGTTGTCGGCCACGTGATACAGGTACACCTCGCGGGGCGTGCCGTCGACGCCCGTCCCCGTGACCCAGGTACCCGCGGACGTCTTGCCGTGCATCCGATCGCCGAGCTCGGCCGGGTTGGGGAGCGACGCCGCGACGACGTCACGCGGTGCCACCTCGACGTCGCGTACCCGGATGGGCTCGGTCCCGTCGAGGCCCGTCTTGTGCAGCGCCTCGAGCACCGCGATGAACTCGTCCCCGAGGCCGTACTTGAACGTGACGCGGTTGCAGTCGACCCAGCGGGGGACGAGGATCACCTCCTCGTGTTCCACGTTGACGCACTCGACGTGACCGATTCCCTCCGGGAACACGAAGGTCTCCGGTTCGGAGAACGGTCGCGTGGTGAACCAGCCGCGGTCCCGTTCCCAGATCACGGGCGGGTTGAGGCATTCCTCGATCGTCGTCCAGATCGAGAACGTCGGAGCGAAGTCGTAGCCCTCGATCTCGAGGTTGGCGCCGTCCCGCACGCCGACCTCGTCGATCGTCGAGAAGAGATGGTCCGCGGCATAGCGCGGCGAAGACGTCGGAGAGACCCGGTTCCACGCCGATCCCGACGAGGGCGAGCCGACCCGCCGCGGCCCACTGCTCGCCGACGGCGAACTGCGCGTCGCCGAGCTTCACGCCGGGCTCCTCGTACGGGCGGTCGGGATGCGCGTGGGACAGGTGCATCGCCATGTCGAGGTACGTCACGCCGGCCGCGAACGCGCCGTCGAAGATCGGCGGGTTGAGCCGTGGATCGCACGCGTTGACGACGACGTCGGCCCGAATCTCCCGGGCCAGGGACGCGATCGACTCGGCGCTCGACGCGTCGACGGTCGCGGCCGCGAAGCGCGGGTCGTCGATCCCGCGGACCGCTCGACCGGCCCGCTCGGGATCGAGATCGGCCACCGTGAGGTGGTCGAAGAAGGAACGACGACGGGCGATCGACACCATCGCGGCGCCGACCCCGCCCGCACCGACCACGAGTATCCGCATGATCGGAGGCTAGTGATCGGCCCCCGGTCGGCGACGCGGATCTCGTCCGCCGGACCGCCGGGCTAGCGTTCGGCCGTGTTCTGGTGGCATCGCGGGGACGGCGAACTCGTCAAGGACGGCACGGACCTGCGCCGCGTCATGCCCTACGTGATGCGGTCCCGGAGCGAGTCGGTGGTCTACTTCGAGCAGCGGATCGACGTCCGCAACGCGGAGCGGTTCCTGCGGGCCTTCAACGAGGCGCACCCCGGTACCCGCGCCGGCCTGTTCCACGTCGTCCTGTGGGCGTCTCGCCAGGGGATGGCCGAGTTCCCGGCGCTGAACCGCTTCGTCGCGGGTGGACGCCTGTACCAGCGCGACGGCATCTGGGTGTCCTACTCCGCCAAGCAACGCATGAAGCGCGGGGCACCGCTGCTCGTGCTCAAGCGGAAGTTCGAGCCCGACGAGTCCTTCGCCGACGTGGTCGCAGCGATGGGGACGCAGCTGCAGAGCGCCAAGTTCGGGGGGACCAAGAGCAGCGTGGACAGCGAGCTGGGGTTGGTGCTGATGCTCCCCGGGTTCCTGCGCCGCGTCGTCTTCGCCGCATACCGCATGCTCGAGGCGCTCGGCATGTTCCCGAGGGTCTTCATCGACAACGACCCGCTGTACGGATCGATGTTCCTCACCGATCTCGGATCCCTCGGGATGGATCCCGCGTACCACCACCTCTACGAGTACGGCACGATCGGGATCTTCGGCGCGCTGGGTCGCGCGCGGTACCGAGCTCGTCGGCGATCCGAACACCGGTCGGTTGGAGAAGCGGCGCATGGCGACCGTGCGGTGGAGCTTCGACGAGCGCGTGGAGGACGGGCTCTATGCGGGGTACGGCCTGAAGCACATGCAGCGACTCGTGGAGGACCCGGTGAAGGGGGGCATCGCGGCGGACGACGAGGCGACGCTCGCACTCCTCGGCGCCAACGAGCTGGACCTGACCGCGGTGCCGTCGGAGCCTGCTCCCGTGGGCGAGGACTGAGCCGCCCGTGATGGTGCCCGGCGTCGCGGCACCGTTCCCCCGGGCCGGGCTCGCCACGCCGCACTACCTGGCGTCCGCCGCCGGCGCCGCCGTCCTGGCGCGTGGCGGCAACGCGGTCGACGCGATCGTCGGCGCGAACCTGGCCCTCGGCGTCGTCGCTCCCTACTACTGCGGCTACGGCGGCGATCTGTTCGCGATCGTCTGGGACGGTGCGCTGCACGGATACCTGGGTTCGGGCCGCTCGCCACGAGCCGCCACGATCGAACGGGTGACCGACGCGCTCGCGGGCACGCCGTTGCTCGTGGGTCCGCACGCAGTGACCACGCCGGGAGCTGTTGCCGGCTGGTTCGACCTGCTCGAACGGTGGGGGACGATGAGCTTCGGCGAGCTCGCAACCGACGCGGTCCGCTACGCGGCGCGACGGCTTCGTGCTCACGCCACTCGGTGCGGCGGCGGCGCAGGGGTACGGACCCCTTTATCGTGAGTTCGCGGACTGGCAGGCGGTCTACGGCGGGCTCGCCGTCGGTGACATCGTCCGTCAGGCGCCGCTCGCGCGCCTCATCGAGACGCTCGCCGCGGACGGACCCGACGCGTACTACCGCGGTCCGGTGGCCGCCGACATCGAGGCCGCGCTCGGGCGTCTCGGTGGCCTGCTCACGACGGAGGACCTTGCCGCGCACGTCGGGACGTGGGAGCACCCGCTTCGGTGCACGTATCGCGACGTCGAGGTGGCCGAGCTGCCGCCTCCGACCCAGGGCGTCGCCGCGCTCGAGATCCTCCGCATCCTCGACGGCTTCGACCTCGCCCGCCTGGACCCCGGAGCGCGGGCGCATCTCGTGATCGAGGCGGTGAAGATCGGGTTGCGCGACCGCGACGACCACGTGTCGGATCCCGGCGCGATGCCGGTGACGCCCGCGGACCTGCTCTCCGAAGGTTGGATCTCGACCCGGCGCGACGCGATCGATCCCGATCGCGCCACGGCCCCGAGCCCCGGTCACCCGCAGCGAGGGGGTACCGCGTATCTCTGCGCTGCGGACGGGGACGGTCTCCTCGTCAGCCTGATCCAGTCCAACTTCCTCGCCTTCGGCTCGGGTGTGCACGTGCCCGAATGGGGGATCAACCTCAACAACCGTGGCTCTTCGTTCGCGCTCGACGCCTCGCGGACGAACGCGCTCGCACCCGCCAAGCTTCCGATGCACACGCTCATCCCGGCGATGGTGCTTCGCCGCGGTGTGCCCGACCTCGTCTTCGGCACGATGGGCGGCGACGCGCAGGCGCAGGTTCACGCGCAGCTGCTGACCGCGATCGTCGACGACGGCGCCGACCCCCAGGCGGCGATCGACGCGCCGCGCTGGCGGGTCGAGCCGTGGGACTGGAGAGTGCGCACGGAAGCCGGGTTCGACCGCGCGGTGCTCGAAGGCCTCGTCTCCCGCGGCCACCAGCTCGTCGGGGTGGGGGCGCTCGATTCGGGGATGGGCCACGCGCACGCGATCCGCCCGGCGGCTCCGGGCTACGCCGTGGCCACCGATCCCCGGGCCGAGGGGGCCGCGGTCGGCTTGTAGCCTGCCCGCATGGTCGATGCCGTCGACGAGGTGAGTGACGCGCTCGCCGCGCACGACTACCTCGCCGACGTCGGTCTGGCCACGGCGGTGCACCTCGCGATCGAGCTCGCCCGCCCCTTGCTGCTCGAGGGCGAGGCCGGTGTCGGCAAGACGGAGCTCGCCAAGGTCCTCGCCCGGTGGCAGAACGCGGATCTTCTGCGGCTCCAGTGCTACGAGGGGATCGATACGGGACAGGCCCTCTACGAATGGGACTACCCCCGCCAGCTCCTGCATCTGCGCGCCACCGAGGCCGCGGGTCGGCCGGTGGACGAGGACGAGCTGTACACGGAGCGGTTCCTGATCCGTCGCCCGCTCTTGCGCGCGATCGACCACGGCGGTCGCCGCCCGGTGCTGCTCATCGACGAGATCGACCGTGCCGACGACGAGTTCGAGGCGTTCCTGCTCGAGTTGCTCTCCGACTACGCGATCACGATCCCGGAGCTGGGCGAGGTGCGCGCCGACATCCCTCCGATCGTGGTGCTCACCTCGAATCGCACACGAGACGTCCACGATGCGCTGAAGCGGCGTTGCCTGTATCACTGGATCGATCACCCCGACTTCGAACGGGAGGTGGCGATCGTGCGCACCAAGGTGCCGGGGGTCGACGAGCTGCTGGCGCAGGACGTCGCCGGCGCGGCCGCCGTCCTCCGGCGGCTGGACCTCGCCAAGCCACCCGGTGTGGCCGAGACGATCGACTGGGCGGCCGCGCTCGTGCGCCTCGGGCGGATCCGACTCGACGAGGCGTCGGTCGACGCCACGCTCGGGGTGGTGTTGAAGTACCGCGAGGACCATGCGCGCGTCCGTGAGCTCGGCCTCGACCGGCTCGTCGGCACCGGTGGGCACCGTGAGTGACCCCGCCGGCGCGGTGCGGGTCCCGTCCGCCCCCGTCGACCCGGCCCGGGCCATTGTGGGCTTCGCCCGCCTCCTGCGTGCGTCGGGGCTGACCGTCTCCACCGACAGCGTCCTGCTCTTCGCCCGGGCCCTGACCGCGGTCGGGTGGGCGCGCGGCGATCGTGTGTACTGGGCGGCGCGGGCGTCCCTGTGCCGGCATCCCGAGGAGCGGGCACGGTTCGACGACTGCTTCCGGGCCTGGTTCGCCGACCTGCCGCCCGCGCCCGCGATCGGAGCGGTGGCTGACGCGGCGATCCTGGCGATCGACCTCGGACTGGCCGAGGACGGGCGCATCGGCGCCGCGGAGCCGGACGACGTCGGAGAGCTCCCCGTCCTGACGCTGCGCTTCAGTCGCGCGGAGGTGCTGGCGCACCGGGACTTCGCGACCTACACCGAGGCGGAGCACGAGGAGGCCCGCCGGGCCATGGCGCGGCTGCGTGTCGACGGCGCGTTGCGCCGCTCCCGCCGGTTGGTGCGCACGCGACACGCGGCACGGCGTCCGGATGTGCGCCGCACCGTGCGGGCGGCGCTGCGCACCGACGGCGAGCCGATCCGCCGGTACGCGCGCCAACCGTCGCGGCACCCACGCCGTCTGGTGGTGCTGTGCGACGTCAGCGGCTCGATGGAACCCTACGCGCTGGGTGATCATCGGATTCCTCCAGTCCGCGGTCGTGGCGCGCCGGCGGGTGGAGGCCTTCACACTCGGAACGCGGGTCACGCGGGTCACACGCGAGTTGTCGACGCGGGATCCCGATGCCGGGATCGCGGCGGCGACGGCGCGCGTCGTCGACTGGTCCGGTGGCACACGGCTGGGTGAGACGCTGCGTGAGTTCAACACGGTATGGGGGGTGCGGGGCATCGCGCGCGGCGCCGTCGTCGTGATCGTGTCCGATGGCTGGGACCTCGGTGCCCCCGAGGTCCTCGGCGCCGAGATGGCGCGGCTCGGCCGGGTCGCCCACCGCATCGTCTGGGTCAACCCGCTGAAGGCGAGCCCCGGCTACGCGCCGCTCGCCGCGGGGATGGCCGCGGCCCTTCCCCACGTGGACGACTTCGTCGAGGGTCACTCGCTCGCGTCGCTCGAGTCGCTCGCCGAGGTGGTGCAGCGCACGACGACCGATCGCCGCGCGCCGGAGGGGGAGGCGTCCCGACGGTGAAGGACGTGCTGGCCGACATCGAGGCCTGGCAGGCGGCCGGCCGGAAGGTCGCCCTGGCCCGGGTCGTCGGGATCGAAGGTTCCGGGCCGCGCGATCCGGGTGCGACGATGGCGGTCAACGACGCGGGCGAGGTCGCGGGCTCCGTCTCCGGTGGCTGCGTCGAGGGAGCGGTGGTGACCGAGGCGCTCGAGATCCTCGCCGGCCGGAGGCCACGGGGCGTCGTCAGCTTCGGCTACTCGGACGACGAGGCCTTCGCGGTCGGGCTGACCTGCGGGGGGACCGTGCACCTCTACGTCGAGCCGTTGGACTGGTGAGCGAGCGGTCGATCTTCGCGGCGCTCGCTGACGCCCTGCGCGCCGACCGTCCCGTCGTGCTCGCGACGGTGATCGCGGGCCCGGGGATCGGGTCCAAGCTGCTGGTGGGCTACGACATCGCCCCGCTGGGCACGCTCGGCGACGCCGACCTCGATCGCGTCGTCACCCGGGACGCCCGCGCCGAGCTCGGCGCCGGGCTCACGTCGACGCGCCACTACGGGGAGCACGGGGAGGCCCGGGAACGGACCGTCGAGGTGTTCATCGAGACGTTCGCCGTGCCGGCGCGGATGATCATCTTCGGCGCGGTCGACTTCACCGCGGCCCTGGCGAGGATCGCGAAGGTCCTCGGCTATCACGTCACCGTCTGCGACGCGCGGGCGGTGTTCGCGACCGAGGTGCGGTTTCCGATGGCCGACATCGTCGTCAACGAGTGGCCGGACCGCTACCTCGCGACCGTCGGCACGACGCTCGGCTTCCGCGACGCGGTCTGCGTGCTCACCCACGACGCCAAGTTCGACGTTCCGGCCATCGTCGGCGCGCTGGCGACCGAGGTCGGCTATCTCGGCGCGATGGGAAGTCGACGCACGCATGCCACCCGGGTCGAGCGCCTGCGGGAGGCGGGCGTGACCGACGCCGAGCTGGACCGGATCATGGCGCCCATCGGTCTCGACATCGGTTCCCGCACACCTGAGGAGGCGGCCGTCGCGATCTGCGCAGAGATCATCGCCCGACGGACCGGGCGCACGGGCGGCGCATCCCTGCGGGACCGCACCGGGCCGATTCATTGATCGCCGATGCCGTCCGGCTCCGGTCGGGACTCCGTCCGCCATACTGACGCCATGGATCTCGGGATCGCGGGTCGGCGGGCCGCCGTGGCCGCGGCGTCGAAGGGGCTCGGCTTCGCCGCCGCGTCCGCCCTCGCGGCCGAGGGCGTCCGGGTTGGCATCTGCAGCCGACACGGCGAGGAGATCGCGGCCGCCGCCCGCCGGATCGGCGCCGACGCCGTCCCGATCGTCGCGGACGTCGGTACCGTCGCGGGGGCCGAGGCGTTCGTGGCCGAGGCCGCGGATGCGCTCGGCGGTGTCGACATCCTGGTGGCCAATGCCGGAGGACCGCCGCCGGGGACGTTCTCGACGATCGACGATGTCGAGGCCTACGCCCGGGCCTTCGAGCTGAACGCGTTGTCGACGATCGCGATGTGCCGCGCGACCGTGCCGGCCATGCGTGAGCGCGGATGGGGGAGGGTGGTGGCGATCACCTCGATCGCGGTCCGCCAACCGATCGCGAACCTGATCCTCTCCAATACCGCACGCGCCGGGCTGACCGGGTTCCTCAAGACGCTGGCACGCGAGGTCGCGGCCGACGGCGTCACGGTCAACAGCCTCCAGCCCGGTCTGCACGCGACCGAGCGGATCACCGGCCTGTACGGCGATCCGGCCGACCTCGGCGCGACCGTGCCGGCCGGACGGGTGGGGGAGCCGGCGGACTTCGGTGCGTGCGTGGCCTTCGTCTGCTCGGAGGCGGCGGGATATCTGACTGGCGCCGCGATCCCGGTCGACGGTGGCGCGGATGGAGGATTGCAGTGATTCGACATGTCTCGGTGCTCACGTTCTCGGACCACGCCACCGACGAGCAGCTCGACGCGGTGGCCGCCGCGCTGCGGGCGCTGCCCGCGACGATCCCGCAGCTGCGGGACTACCGCGTCGGGCGCGATCTCGGGATCGATCCGGGCAACGGCAGCTTCGTGGTCGTCGGAGACTTCGACGACGAGGACGGATATCGCGCGTATCGCGACCATCCCGACCATCTCGCGGTGGCGCAGGCACACATCCTGCCCATCCTCACCGGGCGGGCGGCGGCGCAGTACGCCCTCTGAAGGCGGTGTGGCTACCCTGACGCCATGGCCGCCAGTCCCGCAAGAGCCTCTCCGCGATCGGGGCCTGTGGACGATCCCGAACCTGATCTCGGCGCTGCGCCTCCTCGCGATTCCGTGGTTCCTCTGGCTGCTCCTCCACGACGACCGCCCGATCGCGGCCGGCATCCTGCTCGCCGTGCTCGGCGCGACCGACTGGATCGACGGCTACATCGCCCGTCATTTCGACCAGGGCAGCGAGATCGGCAAGGTCATGGACCCGGTCGCCGATCGGGTCCTGTTGATCTCGGGGGCCGTTGCGCTGTTGATCGACGGCAGCGTCCCGCTGTGGGTCGGCATCGTGGTGCTCGCTCGCGAGGCCCTGATCAGCGTGGCGACGCTGGGGCTGGCGGCCAAGGGCGCGCGTCGGATCGACGTTCAGTGGATCGGCAAGGCGGGCACCCTCGCGCTGATGTTCGCCCTCCCGATGTTCCTGTGGCTCGACCACACGGACCCGGGTGCCGGGCGCGACGTGCTGGCCGCCATCACCTGGATCTTCACGATCAGCGGTCTCGTCCTCAGCTACCTGGCCGCGGCGGGGTACATCCCGATCGCGCGGCGGGCGCTGCGTGACGGCCAGGCGGGACGAGCGGCGGGGTTGGACATCACCAAGGAGCGGACATGAAGGCGGTCATCCTCGCCGGCGGTGAGGGCACCCGCCTGCGCCCGCTGACCAGCAATCAGCCCAAGCCGATGATGCCGATCGCGAACCGGCCGATGATGGAGCACATCGTCCGCCTGCTGGCGCAGCACGGGTTCGACGAGATCGTCGTCACGGTCGCGTTCCTCGCGAACCAGATCCGCACCTACTTCGGCGACGGAGCCGAGCTCGGGGTGGAGATGCGCTACGCGACCGAGGACACGCCCCTCGGGACGGCGGGATCGGTCCGCAACGCGGCCGAGGAGCTCGACGACACGTTCCTCGTGATCTCGGGCGACGTGCTGACCGACATCGACCTCGCGGGGCTCGTCGCCGCGCACCGGGAGTCGGGCGCGCTCGGCACGATCGCGCTCAAGCGGGTCTCGGATCCGGTGGAGTTCGGGATCGTCATCACCCGCGAGGACGGGCGCGTCGAGCGCTTCCTCGAGAAGCCGACCTGGGGCCAGGTCTTCTCCGACACGATCAACACCGGCGTCTACGTGCTCGAGCCCCGGGTGTTCGACTACATCCCGTCGGGCGAGGTGGTGGACTTCAGCGGCGACGTCTTCCCGGCGGCGCTGGCCAAGGGCGAGGACCTCTACGGCCACGTCGTCGACGGCTACTGGGAGGACGTCGGCACCCACGACGCCTACCTCCGTGCCCATCAGGACATCCTGGACGGGCTGGTCGAGGTCGAGATCGAAGGCTTCCGCATGCGGGAGAACATCTGGCTCGGCGAGGGTGCCGAGGTGGATCCCGACGCTCAGATCGACGGCCCCGCGATCATCGGGCCGAACTGCCGGATCGAGTCCGGTGCACACGTCGGCGACCACACGGTGCTCGGTGGCGACGTGGTGGTGAAGCACGACGCGCACGTGGTGCACTCCGTGGTCCACGAGCACACCTACCTGGGCGCGTCGTGCCGCGTCAGGGCGGCGGTGCTGGCGCGCGCCTGTGACGTCCGCAACCACGCCGCGATCGAGCCCGGCGCCGTGCTCGGCAACGACTGCTTCGTCGGCGAGCACGCGGTCGTGACGTCCGACGTGAAGGTGTACCCGTTCAAGTCGGTCGAGGCCGGCGCGGTCGTCACGTCGTCGATCCTCTGGGAGACCAAGCGCGCCCGTACCCTCTTCGGGCGGCGCGGCGCGTCGGGCATCGCCAACGTCGACGTCACGGCGGAGGTCGCGACTCGACTCGCGCAGGCGTACGGCACGTCGCTCCAGAAGGGCGCCGTGGTCACCACCAGCCGGGACACGAGCCGCGTCGCGCGCGCCCTCAAGCGGTCGATCATCGGCGGGCTGAACCTCTCGGGCGTCAACGTCGAGGACGTCGAGTTGGCCACGGTCCCACTCACGCGATTCCAGGTGCGCAACTCGCGCAACGCGGGCGGGATCACCGTTCGCCTCGCGCCGGGCGACTCGGAGCGGGTGGAGATCAGATTCTTCGACAGCAACGGACGCGACATCGCCGAGCTCACCCAGCGCAAGATCGAGAGGCTCCTCGCGCGAGGAGTTCCGGCGTGCATTCGCGGGTGACATCGGCGACATCGTCTTCCCGCCGAGGGCGCTGGAGTTCTACACCGCGGCCCTGGAGGACTCGATCGACGCGAGCCTCGTCCACGACCGCGCGTTCAAGGTCGTGCTCGACTACTCGTTCGGCGCCGCCTCGTTGGCGCTGCCCGCGGTGCTCGCGAAGGTCGGTGCGGACGTGCTCGCGGTCAACCCGTTCGCGGCCACACGACCCAGCACGCTCGGCCTGGACGAGCGCGACGCCCGGATCGCCCGGGTCGGCACGCTGGTGCGGGCATCGGGCAGCGATCTCGGCATGGTGATCGACCCGGCGGGCGAGACCGCGGTCCTGGTCGACGGGACGGGGCGCGCGCTCGACGGCCACCAGACGCTCGGAGCGCTGCTCAGCCTCGCGGTCACCGCCCGCCCGGGCCTGCGCGTCGCCCTGCCGGTCTCGGCGTCACGCGCGGCTGCCGGCATCGTGACGGGCGGCGGTGGGGAAGTGGTCTGGACCAAGACTGCTGCCGCGTCGATCATGGAGGTCGCGTCCGGGCGTGACGTGGACCTGGCGGCCGGCGCGGACGGTTCGGTCGTGTGGCCCGACTTCCTTCCCGCGTTCGACGCCACCGCGACGTTCGTGCACCTGCTGGATCTGCTGGCCCACGACGGTCGCGGCCTCGCCGAGGTCGTCGACCATCTCGATCCGGTGTTCACGGCTCGCCGCCAGGTCCCCGTCGAGTGGTCGCGCAAGGGTGCTGTGATGCGTGAGATGGTCGAGCGCACGAAGGGCCGGGATGTCACGCTCGTGGACGGCGTCAAGATCGACCACGGCGACAGCTGGGCGCTGATCCTCCCGGACCCCGACGACGCGCTGGTGCACGTGCTGGTGGAGGGCGCGGACCCGACGGCGGCCACCGACCTCGCGGACCACTACGCCCGGCGCATCACCGACCTGTGACCCGAGGCGGACGCTCCGGCGGCCGGCCGGTAGCCTGCCCCGAGCTTCGGCCCCGATGCGAGGAACGGTGATGGCGACTCCGGGTGATCTCAGGTACTCGACCGAGCACGAGTGGGTGCGGGTGGAGGGGACGCGCGCGACGGTCGGGATCACCGACTACGCCCAGGACGCCCTCGGCGACGTCGTCTACGTGGAGCTCCCGGACCCGGGGCTCGAGGTCATCGCGCACGCGTCGATCGCCGAGATCGAGTCGACCAAGTCCGTGTCGGAGGTGTACTGCCCGGTGACCGGCACGGTCGTCGAGGTCAACCCCGAGCTCGAGACCCGGCCCGAGGCCCTCAACGAGGACCCCTACGGGACGGGGTGGATCTTCGTGGTGGAGCTGGCCGAACCCGCCGAGCTCGACGGGCTGATGGACGCCGCCGGGTACGAGTCCTTTCTCGCCGGCTGAGCCGACCGACAGCCTCGACCTCGACGAGAGGTCGAGCGTTGTAGCCTGGCCGGATGGTGTGCAGCCACTGCGGGCATCGCAACGATGCCGCGGCCAGGTTCTGCTCGTCGTGCGGGCAACCGCTCGCGGCGGCGCCGGCCGGCGGAGGGGACAGCACGGTCGAGATCCCTCTCCTCCCCGAGGTCCCGAGCGGCGCGGCCATCCTGCACGTGCTCCGCGGCCCGAACGCCGGCAGCACCTACGTCCTCGATCGGGACTCGACCAGCATCGGCCGTCACCCCGACTCCGCGATCTTCCTCGACGACATCACCGTCTCGCGCCGGCATTCGAGCATCGAGCGTGAGGGCCCCGAGACCTTCGCGATCCGGGACGCGGGTTCGCTGAACGGCACGTACGTGAACCGCGAGCGGGTGGAAGCCCAGGTGCTCCAGGACGGCGACGAGGTTCAGGTCGGGCGCTTCCACCTCGCGTTCCACGTGGGGATCTGATGAGCACCGGCACCGACCACCAGTCGATCGGCGAGGTGTTGGGCGCGCTGCGGGACGAGTTCCCCGACGTCACGATCTCCAAGATCCGCTTCCTCGAGAGCCAGGGACTCATCGACCCGGAGCGCACGCCGTCGGGGTACCGGAAGTTCCGTGACGGCGACGTGGCGCGGCTGCGGTGGATCCTGCACCAGCAGAAGGACAACTTCCTGCCGCTGAAGGTGATCAAGTCCCGACTCGACGAAGCCGGGCCCGACGCGTTGCCCGCCGATGTCGACGCCGAGCCCGAGAGCTCGACCAAGGACGAGACCAGCGCACGTGCCACGGGCTCCCGCGCGGCCAAGTCCAAGCGCGCCTCGCGAGCGAAGCCGAAGAAGGCCGCGGCGCGCGCGACGAAGTCGAGCACGTCGCGCCGGGATCCCGCGCCCGCCCCGACGTTCGAGTTCCCGACCCTGCCGCTCGAGCCCGACGGCAGCCAGGACGACGACCTGCGCGCGCTGACCACCGGCGCCAGCTTCACGCGCAAGGAGCTCGCGACCGCAGCCGGTCTCACCCCGAGCCAGCTCGACGAGCTCGAGCAGTACGGGATGGTCGTCCCGGCGGCGGGCAGTGGCGAGCGGGTGATCTTCTCCGAGGAGTCCCTGGTGGTGGCCAAGCTCGCCGGCGAGTTCGCCGGTCACGGCATCGGGCCCCGCCATCTCCGCATGTTCCGGTCCTTCGCCGAGCGCGAGGCCGGGCTCTACGACCAGGTCATCGCGCCCCGGCTCCGACGCAAGAACCCCGAGGCCCGCGCGCAGGCCCGTGAGGACCTCGTCGACCTCGCACGGCTCGGTCGCGCCCTGCGTGCGGCCCTGCTGCGGGAGGCTGCAGCGGGCTTGCTGGCGGACTGACGCACCGGAGTCCCGTCCGGAGGTCGGTGTATCGTCGATCGAGGAGGTGGTTCGAGTGATCCGGGTGACGCTCGTCGGAGTGCGAGTCGAGGTGCCGTCGAACCAACCGATCGTTCTGCTCCGGGAGGCCGAGGGCAGCCGGTACCTCCCGATCTTCATCGGGACCCCCGAGGCCACGGCGATCGTGTACGCGCTCCAGGGCATGGAGACCCCCCGACCGATGACCCACGACCTGTTCGTGACCGTGCTCGGAGACGTCGGCGCCTCGGTCCGCCAGGTCGCGATCACCGCCCTGCGGGACGGGACGTTCTACGCCGAGCTCGATTTCGAGAGCGGGGGCCAGGTCCATCAGGTCTCCGCCCGCCCCTCGGACGCGATCGCGCTGGCCGTGCGCCTCGGCGACACGGTGCCGATCGTCGTCGACGAGGAGGTCTTCGACGAGGCAGGCGTCCTCTTCGAGGAGGAGCAGGAGGAAGAGGAGATCGAGGAATTCCGGGCGTTTCTCGAGGATGTCACTCCCGAGGACTTCGTCTGAGCCTCCGGGTCGTCCGGCCCGTTGACGTCTCCACCGCCGACCGCTACCGTCGACATCCCCGTAACTACGCAGATGTGACTCGCCGGGAACCGCCGGTCCGCCAGAAAGGCCCTCGATGGTCGCACGTCGCAGCTCCGCCACCGCCGCCACCGCCGCCTCGCCGGCACCTGCCGTCGCGACACCAGGGAGCGAGGGACTTCCCGACAAGGTCGAGCAGGGCGTGCTCACCGGGGAGGGCGGGCGCTGGGAGGAGGTGGGCTACAGCGGACCGCAGGTGTGCTCCATCGTCGGGATCTCCTACCGCCAGCTCGACTACTGGGCGCGCACCGACCTCCTGCGACCGTCGCTCGCCGACGCGGCGGGCAGCGGCACCCAGCGGCGCTATTCGTACCGTGATCTCGTCGCGCTGAAGGTGATCAAGAGCCTCCTGGACGGCGGAGTGTCGCTCCAGACCGCGCGGAAGGCGATCGACTACCTGCGCGACCACCTCGGGGAGAACCTCGCATCGGCCAGCCTCGTCATCGAGGGCGCTTCGTCCGTGCTCGCGCGCACCGGCGACGACATCGTCGACCTGGTGCGACGGGGCCAGGGCGTGCTCAACATCGTGCCGCTCGCCGGCCTGGTGCAGTCGCTCGACGCGAGCATCCACGAGCTCGAGCCGACCGAGACTCCCCGCGCCGGTCGCGCGCGTCGCTGACCGGCGGCATCGTTGCGCCACAGCCCGCTCGACGCGGAACATCGCGCGCTCGGTGCCAAGCTCGTCGAGTTCGGCGGCTGGGAGATGCCGATCCAGTACGCCGGAGTCCTCGAGGAGCACCGCGCCTGTCGGACCGACGCGGTCGCCTTCGACGTCTCCCATCTCGGTACCGTGGCCGTGTCCGGCCCGGGCGCGCACGCGGTGCTCCAACGTGCGCTGACGAACGATCTCGACCGTGTCGGACCCGGACGGGCCCAGTACACGCACCTCCTCGATCCGCTGGATGCTCACGTGGAGGACGACATCATCGTCTGGTGGGTCGGCGTGAACGACTACCTCGTCATGCCCAACGCCTCGAACACGGAGCGCATCGTGGAAGCGCTCGAGTCCGAGGCCGGGACCGATGGGGTCACCGTCGAGGACGTCACCGCGACCCGCGCCGTGATCGCCGTGCAGGGCCCGAACGCGCGGGAGCGGATGCGCACGGTCATGCCGGCCGCCGCGGGCATCGACCGGTTCGCGGTGGCGCGGGCCGACTGGAACGGCGAGGCCTGCATCGTGGCGGGGACCGGATACACGGGGGAGGACGGCATGGAGGTGCACGTGCCCGTCGCGGCTGCGCCCGGGCTCTGGCGGGCGATCCTCGCCGCGGGCGTCTCTCCGGCCGGCCTCGGCGCTCGGGACACCTTGCGGCTCGAGGCCGGGCTCCCGCTCCACGGCCACGAGCT
Organism: uncultured Acidimicrobiia bacterium; assembly: GCA_963752335.1. Taxonomy (GTDB): domain Bacteria; phylum Actinomycetota; class Acidimicrobiia; order IMCC26256; family JAENVU01; genus JAENVU01. The sequence goes on from CAVVXW010000004.1 coordinate 983,316, forward strand.
CGGGGAGGGCATCACCCCGCTCCAGGCCGGCCTCGGTTGGGTCGTGCGGTGGGACAAGGGCGACTTCCGGGGTCGGGCCGCGCTGGACGCCGAGCGGCGGCGGGGCGTCCACCGCCGGCTGCGCGGTCTCGTGGTCGACGGGCGGCGTCCTCCCCGTGCGGGGTACCCGGTGCTCGTGGACGGCACGGCGGTCGGTGAGGTCACCAGCGGCAACTTCTCGCCGATGCTCGGGCAGGCGATCGCGCTCGCGTTCCTCCCGCCCGACGTGGCGGAGGGCGCGGCGGTCCAGGTGGACATCCGCGGTGCACTCGTCGCGGCCACCGTGACCAGGCCGCCGTTCGTCAGCAGGCGCTGACGACCGTGGCCGGGGTCGGGAGCGGCGGGGGCGCTGGGACCGCTTCCGCCGCCGGCTCGCGCTCGTCGTCGTTGCCGGCATCGCGATCCGTGTCGGGGCCGCGTGTCGGTACGACGCACACACCCGGGTCACGGGCGACGCCCGCGGCTACCTCAGCCTCGCCGGGTTGATCGCACGCGGGACCGGGTTCATCGAGCCGGTGATCTATCGCGCACGGGGGATCCGCCTCGCGACCGCGGCCCACCCGCCCGCATTTCCCCTGTACCTCTCGGCTCTCGATGTCATCGGGATCCATTCGACGCTCGCGCACCGGCTGTGGACCCTTGCCCCGGCCGCCGTCACGATGGTCCTGATCGGGTTGATCGGTCGGGATCTGCACGGTCCCCGGGCCGGTTTGATCGGGGCTGGCGTCGCAGCCTGCTCGATCTCGCTGATCGTCCAGGATGTCGACCTGTGGTCCGAGGGGCTCTACGCGATGTTGGTGGCGCTGACGGTGTGGTGCGCCTATCGCGTCGTCGAGCGCTGCTCTCCGATGCGGGTCGTGGCGCTCTCCTTCGTGATCGGTGTGACTGCCCTCACGCGCGCGGAGGGCGCGCTCCTGATGGGATTGCTCGTCGTGCTGGTCTGGCGGGGTGTGGCAGGGAGTCGAGCTCGAGTGCGCCTGGTCGCGCTGGCAGCGATCGTTTTCGCCGCGACGCTCGCGCCGTGGTTCGTCTACAACACGACGAGGTTCGAGCGGCCGGTCGTGCTCTCGACGAACTTCGGACCCCTGCTCTGGTCGAGCAACTGCGACTCGACCTACAACGGTCCGAACCTCGGGGGCTGGGGGTTCATCTGCTCGGATGCGCCACTTCGTTACTCGCTCGACGAGAGCGTGACGGACGCCAACATGCGCGAGGTCGGCCTGCAGTACATCTCCGATCATGTCGGCTCCCTCCCGAAGGTCGTCTCGGTGCGACTGTTGCGGTCGTTCGGCCTGTGGCGGCCGGCGCTGCTCACGGACGAGACGCTGTTCCTGAGCGAGGCGGACCTCGGGTGGCTGGTGCGGGTCGCGGTCGCCCAGTACTGGATCCTCGCCGCGGTCGGCGCCTTCGGGGCGCTCCGACTGATCCGGAGGCGGCAGACCCTCGTGCCGATCCTGGCCGTCATCGGTACCGTCGTGGTCGTCTCGGTGGTGGGGTACGGCTCGGCTCGGTTCCGCGTCACGCTCGACGTCATGCTCGCGATCCTGGTCGGGGTCGGAGCGGTGGAGGCCTGGGACCGCTGGGGAAGCGGCACGCGCGCGTCGTCCGGTACCCTCGGGGCCTGACACGCCGACGAAGCTGTGCGGGAGAGTCCCCTCGGGGACGCCGAAGGAGCAACCTCCCCGGAATCTCTCAGGCCCACGAACCGCACGGGTGAGGCAACTCTGGAGAGCAGGAGCACAGGCTCCTCACCGACGGGGAAAGCCCGGATCGTCCGGGTGAATCTCTCAGGTCCCACCGACAGAGGGGGAACCGACCGTATCGGACGGTCGGACCACCGACGCGCGGAGGAACGTGGGATGAGCGAGCTGGCGGACCGGTTCGAGGACCGGCACATCGGACCGGGCGACGCCGACCGCCGGCAGATGTTGGACGCGGTGGGGTTCGCGTCGTTGGACGAGCTCACCGACGTCGCCATCCCCGCGTCGATCCGGCGCACTCGTGCACTGGCGACGCCCGACCGTCGCAGCGAGGTCGAGACGATCGCCGAGCTGCGCCGCCTCGCCGCCCGCAACGAGGTGCTCGTGCCGCTCATCGGGATGGGGTACTCGGCCACCGTCACGCCTGCGGTGATCCGCCGGAACGTGCTGGAGAACCCGGCCTGGTACACCGCGTACACGCCCTACCAGCCCGAGATCTCCCAGGGCCGCCTCGAGGCGCTGCTCAACTTCCAGACGATGGTCTCGGATCTGACCGGCATGGACCTCGCCAACGCGTCGCTGCTCGACGAGGCCACCGCGGCCGCCGAGGCCATGGCCATGTGCCACCGGCTCGCGCGGAAGGGCGGCGAGATCTTCTTCGTCGATTCCGACTGCCACCCCCAGACGATCGCGGTCGTCCGCGGCCGGGCCGAGCCGCTCGGGATCGAGCTCGTCGTCGGAGACCCCGAGCGTGAGCTACCCGGCGCCCGCGTCTTCGGGATGCTCCTGCAGTACCCGGGGTCGAGTGGTGCCGTGCGCGACCACACCGCGCTCGTGGCGCGCGCGCACGAGCAGGACACGATGGTCGCCGTCGCCGCGGACCTTCTCGCGCTGACGCTGCTGCGATCGCCGGGCGAGATCGGCGCCGATCTGGTCGTCGGGTCGGCGCAGCGGTTCGGCGTCCCGCTCGGGTTCGGCGGCCCGCACGCGGGCTACCTGGCGTGCCGAGACGCGCACAAGCGAACCCTGCCCGGGCGGCTCGTCGGCGTCTCGGTCGACTCCGAGGGACGTCCCGCGCTGCGGCTCGCGCTCCAGACACGCGAGCAGCACATCCGCCGCGAGAAGGCGACGAGCAACATCTGTACCGCGCAGGTCCTCCTGGCAGTCATCGCCGGGCTCTACGCGGTGTATCACGGTCCGGAGGGTCTTCGTGCGATCGCGACGCGCGTGCACCGACTCACCACCGCGCTGGTCGAGGGCCTTCGCGGTGGGGGAGTGGAGGTGGTCAACGACACGTGGTTCGACACGGTGACCGTCCGCGTGCCGGGTGGCGCCGATCGAGTCGTGACCGACGCTCGGACCGACGGCATGAACGTGCGTCGCGTCGATGCCGACACGGTCGGGATCTCGCTCGACGAGACGACGACGCCCGGGGTGATCGGGCGCGTCGCCGCGTGCTTCGGGGTGGCCGCCGAGCCGGGGGAGGGGAGCGACGCCATCCCCGCCGCGCTCGCGCGTACCGACCCGTACCTGACCCACGAGGTGTTCCACCGGTACCGGTCCGAGACGGAGATGCTCCGCTACCTCCGCCGCCTGGCCGACAAGGACCTCGCGCTCGACCGTACGATGATCCCGCTCGGGTCGTGCACGATGAAGCTGAACGCGACGACCGAGATGGAACCGGTCACCTGGCCCGAGTTCGCCGACCTCCATCCGTACGCGCCGATCGATCAGGCCGGCGGGTACACGGAGCTCATCGACGACCTCGAGCGATGGCTGTGCGAGATCACGGGCTACGACGCGGTGTCGCTCCAGCCCAACGCCGGGTCGCAGGGCGAGCTGGCGGGCCTGCTCGCGATCCGCGCGTACCACCACGAGCGGGGAGACCACCAGCGCGACGTCTGCCTGATCCCGGCGTCGGCGCACGGCACGAACGCGGCGAGCGCGGTCATGGCGGGCATGCGCGTCAAGGTGGTCAAGACCGACGCGGAGGGCAACGTGGATCTCGACGACCTCGAGGCACACGCCGTCGCGCACGCCGACACGCTCGGCGCGCTCATGGTGACGTATCCGTCGACCCACGGCGTGTTCGAGACGTCGATCACCGAGGTGTGCGATCTGATCCACGACCACGGCGGGCAGGTGTACGTCGACGGCGCCAACCTCAATGCCCTCGTCGGCCTCGCCGCGCCGGGCGAGTTCGGCGCCGACGTCTCGCATCTGAATCTGCACAAGACGTTCTGCATCCCCCACGGCGGGGGCGGACCCGGTGTCGGACCGGTCGCGGTCCGCGCGCACCTCGCGCCGTACCTCCCGGGGCACCCGCTCGACCCGGACGCCCGGGTCCCGGCGGTGGCGGCAGCGCCGTTCGGCTCGGCGGGGATCCTGCCGATCCCGTGGGCATTCATCGCGATGATGGGAGCCGACGGGCTGCGCCGCGCGACCCAGCATGCGATCCTCGCCGCGAACTACCTCGCCCAGCGGCTGGCCCCGCACTACCCCGTCCTCTACACCGGCCCGGGCGGCCTGGTGGCCCACGAGTGCATCCTCGACCTGCGCCCCATCACCGCGGCGACGGGCGTCACCGCCGAGGACGTCGCCAAGCGGCTCATCGACCACGGCTTCCACGCGCCGACGCTGAGCTTCCCCGTGGCCGGAACGCTGATGGTCGAGCCGACCGAGTCCGAGTCCCTCGTCGAGCTCGACCGCTTCTGCACCGCGATGATCGCGATCCGTGACGAGATCCGGCGCGTCGAACAAGGGGAGTGGGCGCGCGACACGAGCCCCCTGGCCGGCGCCCCGCACCCGGCGGTGGACCTCCTCGCCGACACCTGGGCCCGGACCTACACGCGGAACGAGGCCGCCGTGATCGGAACCGACCGTGAGAAGTACTGGCCTCCGGTCAGCAGGATCGACAGCGTCTACGGGGACCGCAACGTCGTCTGCTCGTGCGCACCGGTCGAGGCGTACCAGGACTCCTAGGATCGCGGTCGTGACGCGCGTGCGCACCCGGGAGTGGTCCGCCACCGACTACTACGCCGTCCTGGGTCTCGACGGCACCGCCACCCCGACCCAGATCGACAGCCGCTACCGCGAGCTGGCCAAGGCCCTGCACCCCGATCGGAACACCGACCCGGACGACCTCGAGCGGTTCAAGCAGGTCGGGGCGGCGTACACCGTCCTTCGGGACCCCGCGACCCGGAGCGCCTATGACGATTTCCGGGGCCGGGTGGCGGAGGGGAGGGTTTACACCGCGCCGACCGAGCGCACCCAGGCGTGGGGCGGCCCCGGCAACCCCGTCGCCCGCGTCCGGCCACCCCGGAGGCGCGCCCCGATGCCCGACTGGCTGCGGACGACGGTGGCCGCCGGGCTCGTCGTGCTCGGCCTGGCCGTGGCGCTGTGGGCGGTCAGCGGCGACCTGCCGTCGCCCCAGGACGCCGACACGCCCGTCGCGGTCCAGGTGACCCTGTTCATCATGGCGGCCAAGCTCTGGGCCGGTGCCCTGGTCGTCGCCCGGTATCCGCAGCTGCGGGCCCGCTGGCACCGCTGATCCCGCTGACCCCGCTGACCCCGCTGACCTTCCGCACTTCTTGGTTGTACGCGCCCATTTTGGGGGACCCCGAGCCAAGAAGTCGGGGCAGGGGGGTGACTCGTCCGGTCCGGAGACGGGCTACTTGACATAACGGGGATTATCGGCAACCTGTGCCGATCGGCGTCCCGTGTGCTCAGGGGCCGGGCGCCAGCGGATGGTGCATGACCAGGCGGCGGGCGGTGAAGCCGGCGGCCTCGAAGAAGTTCTTGGCCAGACGGTCGCCGGGCAGGGCCGTCGCATCGATGCCGAGACAGCGCTCGGTCGCCGCCCAGTTGACCAGGGATCGCAGGACGATCTCGCCGAGGCCGACGGTTCGCGCCGGCTCGGCGACGAAGAGCTCGTCGATCACGGCGAGGCGGCGGCCGTCGTCGAGCGTCTCCACGTGGGCCAGGGCGTACGCGAGGACATGGCCGTCGAGCGTCCCGGCCACGGTCGAGAGGTGTGCGGCGTCGAGGCGGGCACGGACCGCGTCGGCGTCGACGGGGTCCAGTCCGTCGTGGGCGGCCCAGAGGGCGCCGCCCCGGTGATCGGCGAGCTCCGCACGCAGGTCGGCGGCCAGTGCGACGATCGCGTCGACATCGTCGGGGCCGGCGGGGCGGGCGGCTTCCTCGGGGGCCGGGGAGACCGGGAGCTCGCTCACTGCGCGAGCTGGGCGATCTTCCCGAGGATGGTCGTGCGGGCCCGGTGGGCGGCTTCGTAGGTCTTGACCGCGACGAGATCGGGCCGGGTGAGGCCGGTGAGCCGGTCGATCACCTGGGACGCGGACAGGAGGTCGTAGCCCGGGATCGGCAGCTCCCCCAGCGTCGGCGCTGCGGGCCCGGACGCCGCCGTGGGATTCCCGGCGGGGCGGGTCGGCGGGGACGGCGCCGCGGTGGCCGCGGCGACGGCCGTGAGGGTCTCCTCGGCGCGCTTGCGGATGGTCTCGGCCGCGGTGCCCGCCTGGCGCTTCACCTCGGGGCCGCCGTACTTGACCGCCATCTGGCCGATGGTCTTGTACTGGCTCGCCTGGTTCCCTGCCGTCCGGCGGCGCTGGGTGACCTCGGTCTGGCCACGGGCGACGAACATCTTGAGGAACGTCGGCACGGTGTCCTTGGCGAACATCGCCAGCCCGATGGGTGCGTAGACGAGGAGCTCGACGGCCTTCTCGAGCGGCGTGTCGTTGTCGTTCACGGTTGGCTCCCCTGACCGGCTCCGGCGGGGATCTTACGGCGCGGCCGAAAGGCCACGGCGAGCGCGACCAGCAGCGCCGCCGCACTCCCCCATTCGACCCAGTCCCCGAACCGGACGTAGGGCGTCTCGCCGGTCGTGGTCGTGATCGTTCCCTGGACGACCGCGTCGTGGAACAGCTCTGTGGTCTGGTGCACGTTGCCGTCGGCATCGATCACCGCGCTCGATGCCCGAGATGGACGCGTGCAGGACCGGTCGCCCGATGGCCGCCGCGCTCATCTGGCTCAGCGCCACGTGCTGGGCCGAGTTGGCTGAACGTTCATAGGAACGGTTGTTGGTGGTCACGACGATCGCTTCGGCGCCGGCCGCGGCATTCGCCCGCATCAGCGGACCGAATGCGCTCTCGAAGCAGATCACCGACCCGATCCGATGACCGGCGACGGTCTCGACGCCGATGGCGTGCCCCGGCGTGAAGTCGTGGGGGATCTGCTGGAGCTCGCTGATGAACGTGAGCGAGTCGCGCCAGGGGACGTATTCGCCGAACGGCACGAGGTGACGCTTCGCGTACGTGCCGACGAGGCGGCCGTCGGGCGCGTAGAGGCGGTTGGCGTTGAAGCTCTTGCCTGGCTCGGTCAGATCGTCGATCACATTGGCGAGCACGTAGGTGTGGTGCTCGCGCGCGATGCGTTCGATCTCGGCCCGCAGCAAGGGATCCATCTCCGGATCGGTCGAGAGCGACGACTCCGGGAACACGACGAGGTCGTACTTGCCGCGGAGTTGCCGGGCGAGGGCCAGGTGTCGCCGGGTGAGGTACTGGCTGTCGATCTCGGCCTGGGTCAGCCGTCGGTTCTGGTCGTTGCCCTGGAGGAGCGCGAAACGCAGCGAGCCGGTGGGGTGCGGATCGAAGCGCGTCAGCGTGGCGGCGACGACCGCCACCGCGATCGCACCGAGAGCGATCGCGGCCCGGGCGGCCGCCCGACCCCGGCCGCGCAGCGCCCGGGCGAGGTCCGCGAGGAATCCGTTGCACGCGACGACGAGGAAGGTCACGAGTGGGACGCCGCCCCACGCCGCGAGCGCGTGGGCGAAGGTGAAGTCGTGCAGCGCGACTCCCGGCTCGCCCCACGCAAGTCCCCCGAGGGGCCAGCGTGTCCGTACCGCCTCCGCGACCACCCAGATCGCGGCGACGAGGAGCGGCGACCGCAGGTTCCGACGACGGAGCACGCCGACGACCGCGCCGGTCGCGGCCCAGAACCCGGCTTGGGAGAGGACGAGCGGAACGATGGCGACGGTGCCGAAGTACCAGGACCACGAGAGGTGGACGCCGAAGAACGCGATACCGGCGACGAACCCGGTCAGCGCGCCGCGTGCTGGTCCCGCGTCGTGCCACACCAGGAGGAGCGGGACGAGCGCGACGAACGCGATCGCGCCGAGGTCGGGTCCCGGAAACGCGACGGCGAGGAGCAGCCCGGATGCGACGGCAGCCAGCAGGGCGGGCCACCGACGGGTGTCGGTGGATGCGCCCTCGGTCACTCGCAGTCCCGGCAGAGGTCCTTCTCGCCCTTGGCCAGCTGGCTGAGCGGTTTGACGAGGAAGCAGGAACGGCAGAGGAACTCGTCGTCACGGCGGGGCACGATCTTGCCGCCGCCTTCGGCGCCGACCTCGGGTTCGTCCTCGTCCTCGAGATCGGCCTCTTCCTCGTCGATCCGCTCGGCCGCCGTCCGCTCCGCGAGCAGGACGTCGAGCGGCTCTTCCACGTCGTCGGGGTGGAGCTCCTCTTCGAGGTCGAGGTTCTCGTCGTCCTCGTCGTCGCTCGACTCGTCGGGCTTCGCCGCGCCGGCGGTCGTCGTGTCCGATGTCACGATGGCGTCGATGTCGACGTCGTCCACGTCATCGACGTCGTCCACGTCGTCCACATCGGTCTCGGTGTCGTCGAGAGGGTCGACCTCCAGATCGAGGTCGTCGTCCACTGCCGTGTCGTCGTCGATGTCGAGATCCTCGTCGTAGTCGTCCGCCATGGGTGCTCTCTCGAGAAGATTTCGGCCCGTGAGGGCGCGCACTATATCGCCGGGTACCGGGCATGCCGGGCCACGGAGGAGAGTTTCTCCGGGGGCTCAACACGGCCGATTGGGGATGGCCGGAGCCGGGGATGATCGGCGAAGCCCGAGGGCCCGTTGGGGCCACTCGCCGACCCGGCCGGCGCCGAAGCGCCCACCCCGTCGGCAGCGTTCTCTACTAGGACCCCCGGGACTCCGCCATCCGACGCTCGCCCCCTTCCCGCCGAGCGGGAAGAACCACGACCGGCGCGCGTCGAACGGCGTGGAGTCAGCCAGATCGCGAGGGGTCGTGTCAAGGCGAGCGAGATGCCCGCGCGAGCCCGTGACCTGCAACGGCGCGCGTCGGCCCTGGTCAGCGCGTTCGAAATATCTTTGGCGCACGCGTCGCGTTCGCGCGCAGCGTCACGAACGCGACGCGCGGCGAGCTGCGGCAGCACGCTCCGAGGCCAAACGCTCGAGCTCGTACACCTCGTGGTCTGCGTAGCTCATTGCCGCCGCGAGCGCTCGGTGCCCCGCATGCTCGCCGATGAGGCGGTGCATCTCCTGCGCGACCACGCGGTAGGCGGGATGACCCTGCGGTGTCGTCCGGAGCTCGATGAGGTGCATCGCCTCACGTGCGTTCATCTGCATCGCGAAGCGCAGCCGGTAGGCGAGCGAGACCGCGTACGACGCCTGGTCCGGGAACCGGAAGGCCATCGCGCCGTACAGCGCGGCGGAGATGTCCATCGCCTTGGTGAACGCGGCCTCCTCCCCCGCCTCGAGCACCGGTTCGGGCACGGCGTACCCGTGCGCGGGTGACAGCTGCTGCCATTCGATCGTGAGCATGCGATGACGCTGGAGGTCCCGGAACGCGCCATAGTCGGCGAGCACGTCGAACCGGTAGCCCGTGCGCTCGAACGCGCGACCGGGCTTGTGTCGCCGGTTGGTGCGATCGCCCACGTAGGCGCGCAAGATCGCGACGCGTTCGTCGGTGCCGAGGGTGCGCACCCGGGCGAGCACCTGGCCCTCGGGGAGGCTCGTGTGCGGGTAGGCGATCGCCGCGAGCACCTTGTCCTCGCCGTCGGGGTCGAAGTCGACGAGGGTCACGCCGGGTCGGGGCTCGGTCTCGATCCGTCCGAAGATCCGGTGCACGACGTCGGCGGTATGGGCCCGGGTGTCCTCGAGGTACTGGCTCCAGACGCCGCCCCGCTCGGGCCGGTCCACCCGGACGAGGAAGGACGGGATCACCTTGCGCAGCTCGTCGAGCATCATGTCGGCGTAGAGCCGGGCTTCCGGGAGAGGGTGCGATCGCATCCGGAGCAGCAATGCCTCGTAGCCCTGGCCGGTGCCGTAGATGCCGACGTTGGACAACGTGGCCGCCGGCAGGATCCCGCGCAACGCGTCGCACGCCTTCGCCTTGATCGTCTGCTTGTAGACGAAGTCCGAGTCGGCCGGGTCCTTCGGGTACCGCCGCCGCGCCCAGTCGAGCAACGGCGGCAGCAACTCCGAGTAGATGTGGAACAGCTGGTCGATCTGCTCGACGTAGCGCGCGCCGAGCTTGGACTCGAGGACCTCGGCCGGTCGGTGGTACCGATACCGACCGCCGAGGCGGCTGTCGTACTCGATGTAGCGCGTCGACTGCTCGAGGTAGGCCATCAGGCGACCCCACTCGAGCACCTTGGTCAGCAGGTTCGACGCCTGCTCGCACGCGAGGTGGACTCCTCCGAGCTGCGCGACCGAATCGTCGCCGTATTCGAGGAAGACGCGCTCGTAGAGCTGCTCGGCGCGGCGGAGTCCGATGCTCGCGTCGACCGTGAGATCACCCGTGATGTCGAGGTCTCCGACGAACTCGTCGAGGAACAGCCGGCGGAGGCTCTTGTCCGAGCGCGAGTACCGCGCGAACAGCGCACCCTTCACCACCTCGGGCAGGTTCACGAGCGCGAACACGGGCCCGTCGAGGTTGGTGAAATACGGGCGGAGGACGGCCTGTTCCTCGTCGTCGAAGTGCTCCGCCACGTAACTCATGGGTCGCCGAGGATACCGGCGCGACGGGCCGGCTCCGGGGATGGCGGCGGTCAGACGAGGAGGCGGTAGGCCCCCGGGAGGAGGTCCACGGCGAGGTGTCGGGCGGGCTCGCCCGCCCTGCCGTCGATCGCGACGGGCCACGGCCGCACGGTGCCCTGGATCCGCACGCTCCGCCCCGTCGTCGTCAGGATCCGGGGGTGCGGAAGGTGGGTTCCCCGGGGGAGGCGGGCGCGCATCCCGGAGCGCTCCCCCGGCGTGAGTGCGTACACCTGCACCTCGAGTCGACCGTCTCCCGGATGGCCGCGGGGCACGACGTCGACCCCGTCGATGAACTGGCCGACGGCGACGACGACCGTCGTCGCCGGGCCCCGGTACAGCTCGCGGCCGTCCACCAGGACCTGCACCGGAGACCGGCGGTGCCTGCGCCGGAGTCGAGCCGGTGCGGTTCCGAGCACGACCGCGTTGACGCCAGGGCCCCGATCGGTGTCGAGGCGGTCCATCGGGACGGCCATGCCCCGGACGGGCGCGTCGGGATCGGTCAACCCCACGGCCCGGGCGAGCTCCGAGCCGCGGGGCCGGAAGCGCACCAGCGGGTCGGGCCCGGCGTCGCCGAGCGCGCCCGCCAGGGTGGGATCGTCGCCCGCGATCTCGAGGTCGGGAGGCGCCGTGGTGGGGCTCCCCCACTCGTCGCCGGGCTTCACGCCGGTGCGTCCGCTGCCGGGTTCAGGCTCGAGGCGGCGACGACGCCACGGAAGCACGCGGCCGCGGCCACGTCGGCGGTCGCCCGGGTCCGGGGTTCGGGTGCGGCGGCCGCGATCTGGCGCAGGAGGTCCACGACCTGCTTGACATGGCGGACGAAATCGCCCCCGGTGAGCTCGTCGTCCTCGTCGAGCAGGTCCGCCAGCGCGTTGCCCGACGCCCAGGAGAACATCGCCTCGGTGAGACCGGCATCGGGCCGCCGGGTCTCGGGAAGTCCCGCGTCGTCCTCGTTGGCGTGCAGATCCCGCCAGAGCCGTGAGAGGTCACGGAACGACTGGGCCACGCGGCTCGTCGGCCACACCTGCGGTGGTCGGCCCCGCTCGGCATCGGGTCCCCGGCGCTCGAAGGTGAAGCACGAGACGAGCGCGGCGAGCTCGGCCGGGCTGACGCCGTCCAGCAGCCCGGTGCGCAGCGCCTCGGCGACGAGGAGGTCCGACTCGGAGTAGATGCGACGGAGGAGCTCCCCGCCCGTCGTGAGCGACCAGCCGTCGACGTAGTCCCACGCCTCGAGCACCCGCCGCACACGGTCGAACTGCCGGGCGAGGCTCTCGCTGCGGCCGCGGACGCGCCGGCGCAGACGCTCGGTCTCGCGCGTCAGGCGCTCGACCGCGACCGCAGCCTTGAGGTGCACCTTCAGCTGCGGACAGCCGGCGACAGGATGGTCGGCCGGCGTCGGCTCCTGCTTCGGTCCCGGCGCCGCGAGATCGGGTTCGTGGAGCGTCGCGTGACGCAACGCCTCCGCCGCGGCCCGCCGGAACGTGACCGCACGCGGCGCGAACGGCTTGGGGAGCGGGATGTGGGCGAGTGAGCGTGGAGGGCTCGCGAAGTCACGCGGGCCGAGCCGGAACACCTCGCGGTTGGTCCCGAGCACCATGAGCCGGCCACCGCTGCGGCCGCTCTCGTGCTTGAGCACGACGGCCCGTCCGCCGCCGCGACGGGTCGCGACGACGTCGCCGGGTCGGAGCCGGTCCATCGCCGCGGTGGCTTCGGCCCCCCGGCCCGAGTCCCGGCGCGCCCGCTCCTCCGCCTGGAGCCGCGCCCGGTACTCGAAGACGTCTCCCCGCTCGCAGTGGGCTGCGTCCGCCTGGATCGCCAGCTGTGCCTCGTTCCGGCTGAGCTGGCGTTCCAGGCTCACGACGTCGCGGTCCGCCCGGTACTGGGCGAACGAGAGGTTGAGGAGCCGGTGCGCGGTCTCGGGCTCGTAGTGGGCGACGAGGTTGGTGGCCATGTTGTACGTCGGGCGGAACGACGAGGTCAGCGCCGAGCTCCGCCGGGAGGCGAGCCCCGCGACCTGGTCGAAGGGCACGAACGGGTTCCAGCAGACGATGGCGTAGCCGACCGGGTCGATCCCGCGTCGTCCGGCCCGGCCGGTGAGCTGGGTGTACTCGCCCGGCGTCAGGAACTCGTGGTGCTCGCCGGTGAACTTGGACAGCTTCTCGATGATCACGCTGCGCGCGGGCATGTTGATGCCGAGCGACAGGGTCTCGGTCGCGAAGACGGCCTTCACGAGCCCGGCCGCGAAGGCCTCCTCCGTGGCCTCCTTGAGGGGCGGGACGAGGCCCGCGTGGTGCGCGGCGATGCCGGCTTCGAAGCCACTCAGCCATTCCTGGTAGCCGAGGGCGCCGAGGTCGTCGTCGGACAGCGGCGCGCTGCGCTCGTCGGCGATGCGACGCAGGGCGCGGCGCTCGTCCCGGGTCGTGAGCCGCAGGCCGGCGTCGAGGCACTGCCGGACTGCATCGTCGCAGGCAGCCCGACTGAAGATGAAGCCGATCGCCGGGAGCATGTCGCGTTCGGCGAGCAGCGCCACGAGGTCCGATCGGCGCGGCGCGGCGGTCCGATTCCGCGGTTGGCCCGCACCCGGCCGCCCGCGTCGGGCGTCGCGCCTCGCCGCTTCCGGGTTCGGGCGCAGTCCCGCGCCGTCGTCGGTCGCGAACGTCGGGAGCAGCTCGATCGTGCCGCTCCCCCGCTCGGCGACGGCATACAGGTTGGTCAGCTCGACGGGGCGCCGCTCCTCGATGATCGCTGCGGTGTCGCCACGGACGGTGGCGATCCAGTCCGCGACCTCCTCGGCGTTCGACACCGTGGCCGACAGGCAGATCAGGTCCACCTCGGGGGCCAGGTGGATGATCACCTCCTCCCAGACCGCACCCCGGTAGCGGTTCTGGAGGTAGTGCACCTCGTCGAGCACCACGTACCGCAGGCCCGCCAGCGCGGGGGCGCCGGCGTAGATCATGTTGCGGAGGACCTCGGTCGTCATCACGACCACGGGCGCGTCGCCGTTGATCGCGTTGTCGCCGGTCAGGAGCCCGACGCGGTCCGCGCCGTAACGCCGCCACGAAGTCCAGGTACTTCTGGTTGGAGAGCGCCTTGAGGGGGGTCGTGTAGAAGGTCTTGCGGCCCTCCGCGAGGGCGCGGTGCACGCCGTACTCGGCGACGACCGTCTTGCCCGAGCCGGTGGGTGCTGCGACGAGCACCGAGGATCCCCTGTCCAGCGCGTCGAACGCCGCGAGCTGGAAGGGGTCGAGCTCGATGCCGAGCCCGGCCTCGAAGGCCGGGCGCGACCCGGTCACGGGGCCGACGTGCTCGTCGTGGACGGCGCGGTCGTGGCGGTGGTGGCGGTGGAGTCGCTCACGGTGGGGGTCGAGGACGAGGGCACCGACGAGCTGGGGGTCGTGACGACGCCGCCGGTGGAAGCGGGCTCGTGCTTGAGCGCGAACAGCAGGACGACGGTCACCAGGATCACGGACAGGCCGGTGCCGATCGCGACGACGATCTCGGGGCGGGTCCGCACCGGCGCTCCGTGGGCATCGCGACGTTGCGCTCGGCGTCGGTTGCTCATCGGTCGAGGATCCTACCGACGATGATCGCGCCCTCGTAGAACAGGTACATGGGCACCGCCATGAACATGAGCGAATACGGGTCCTGGCTCGGGGTGATCACCGCCGCGAAGGTGACGATGCCGACGGCGGCCCAGCGGCGAGCGTGCCGGAGCTGGTCGGTGCGCAGCACATGGGCCAGCAGCAGGAACACGAGAACCACCGGGAACTCGAAGCTGATCCCGAACGCGACGATCATGAGCGCGACGAGTCCCAGGTAGCGGTCGGCGGTCAGAAGCGGGGTCTGAGCGCTGCCGCCGACGGTGAGCAGGAAGTTGAGGGCGGGTTCGAGCGTGAGGAACGCGACGAAGGCACCCACCACGAAGAGCACGATGGCGGAGGCCACGAACGGGATCGCGTACCGCTTCTCCTTGGGGTTCAGCCCGGGGGTGATGAATCGCCAGAGCTGGTACAGCCAGATCGGTAGCGCCAGCACGATCCCGCCGTACGTGGCGATCTTGAGCCGGACCACGAACCCCGCCTCCGGCGACGTGAAGATGAACTTCTGGTTCGGCCGGTGGACCGCGTTCCGGTAGAACCGGAGCAGGAAGTCCAGGATCTGGTTCGAGAAGATGAACGCGATGATCGCCGCGACGACGACGGCGAAGAACGAGATGAGGATCCGGTTCCGGAGCTCCGCGAGGTGCTCCATCATGCTCATGCGCGCGTCGGGCGATCGCGGTGGTCGCGGCGTGGCGACGGAGTCGGGCCACGGAGAGGCTCAGCTGCCGGGGGCGCGGTACCGCGACGGTGCGGGGCGGGCCTTCGTCGGCGGGAGCGCGGGACGTTCGCGGTCGGGCTCGGGGGGCTCGCCGGAGCTGCGGGAGGTGATCGACGGGGTCTCGACACCCGCGGCCTCGTCCGGTGAATGCAGCACGTCGTTCAGTTCGTCACGGACGGTCTCTTGGATCTTGCGGAGTTCGCGGAGCCCCCGACCCACCTGCCGCCCGACCTCGGGCAGTCGCTTGGGTCCGAAGACCAGCAGTGCGACCACCAGGATGACGAGGACCTCGGCCGGGCCGAGCTGTGGCATCGGGCTCCCTTCGCGTGTCCGATCAGCCTACCGGCGAGGCAGGTCGGGCTCGGAGCGGCCGCCGGACAGCTCCGCGAGTCGTTGCGCGAGCCGTTCGCGGTCGCGGCGGACGGTGTCGACGATCGGGATCAGCGCCGGCTCGGTGCGCCCGAAGGCCGCGAGGAGATCCTGGATCTCGGTCCGCAGGCGGGCGGAGAGAGCGATGACCGCCGCGCTGCCCGCGCCCACGAGAATGACGAGCGTGATCACGATGGCTGCCGTCATGGCGGGGACGCTAGTGCGCGATCAGCCGGATTCGCGCACGAGGGTCTCGAGCTCGTCGAACCAGTCGTCGCGCTCCAGGATCAGATGGAAGTCGAGCAGGTCGTCGGGCTGGAGCGCCGGTCCGGTGCGTGCCTCGCGGAGCTCGGCCGGGAGCCGCCAGACCTCCATGCGCACGCCCGAGGACACCAGCAGGTCGACGATGCGCTTGCTGGCGCCCTTGGCGACGGCGACGGTGCAGCCCGGACACCGGAAGGTGTAGGAACCGCTCTCGTCGTCGGAGCAGACCCGCACGACCAGGTCGGTCGCACGGAGCTGCACGTCGCCGCAGCTCGGACAGTTGGCTCGGATGGTGGTCACGCTCGAAGGCCCCTTTGACTCCTGTGTCCGAAGCCATCGGCAGGGGTCCGGGGCCGCTTGAGCGCCGTTTCGACAGTCGGAGGGGTCAGACGGCACGATCGCGACGTGGTCATCACGTTCGCCCACCGGGGAGCCCGCTCGGAGCGCCCGGAGAACACGCTCGCGGCCTTCCGGCGGGCCCGGGAGCTCGGAGCGAGCGGTTTGGAGAGCGACGCCTGGCTCTCCGCCGACGGCGAGGTGGTGCTCGTCCACGACGCCACGTTCCGGCGGGGGCTGCGCAAGATCCGGGTGGCGCAATCGACCGCCGCCGAGCTGGCCGAGCACGACGTCCCCCGGTTGGCGGACCTCTACAGCGAGTGTGGCACCGAGTTCGAGCTGTCGATCGACGCCAAGGCGCCCGAGGTCATCCGACCCATGGTCGAGGTCGCCCGCGCCGCGGGTGGCGGTGCTCCTGGCCGCTTGTGGGTCTGCTCACCGGACCTCGCCGAGCTCGCATCACGCCGCGACGAGCTCGTGGACGTGAAGCTCGTGCACTCCCCCGGATACGGCGGCGTGATGCCCCAGGCGTTCGAACGCCACGTCGCCGACCTCGCCGCGGCCCGGATCGATGCGCTGAACCTGCACCATTCGGACTGGTCACTCGGCACCGTCACGCTCGCCCATCGCTTCGACCTCGGGGCGTTCGTGTGGGACGCGCAGGAGATGCGCCATCTCCTCGCCGCGCTGCATCACGGCGTGGACGGTGTCTTCAGCGACCGGGTGGACCGGATGCTCGCGGCGGTCGGCGAATGGGACGCCGGGAGCATCTGACCCGACCGTGGCGCGCCGACGGTCAGAGGTCCGCGGGGTCCTCATCGCGGCGACGGAACGCCACGAACCCGATGCAGCCCACGGCCACCGCGATCGGGACTCCCCAGAGCCAACCCGGGATGTCCAGACGATTGAGCGGCCAGATGGTCGAGAACACCGGTCCGACGAACAGGTCCCGGTTGGCAGCGCCCCAGATGGTCGAGTCGTTCGACGACTGCCGGTTGTCACCCAGCATGAAGTAGGAGTTGGCGGGCACCTTCTCCGGGCCGAAGGTCTTGGACTGCACCCCGGGATCGAGGTATGGCTCGGCGAGCAGCGAACCGTTGATGAAGATCCGGCCGTCGCGACCCTCGATCGTGTCCCCGGGCATACCGACGATGCGCTTCACGAGGTCGTCCATGCCGGTGATGTTCGAGTGCGGCGGGGTTCGGAACACCACGATGTCCCCCCGCGCCGGATCGCGCACGTCGTAGGTGAGCTTGTTGACCAGCACGCGGTCGTCGACCTCGAGCCGGGGCACCATCGACGTCGACGGGATGTAGAACGTCTGGAACGCGAACCCCCGCACGAGCAGGGCGAAGACGACGGCGACGACGATGATCACTGCCCACTCGATCAGATTGCGGACCCGACCTGCGTCGACATCCACCATCTCGTGCCGCAGGGGTTCGGAACGGATGGTCCGGCCGGAAGCTGCGCTCGTGGGCGGAGGAGCTCCCGTGTCGTCGGCATTCACTGTGGGCATCCTCTCACGTGGACATGGCCTCGGGAGTTCACTCGGCGTCGGCTGCGGCGCGTCGAGTGAGCGTTCAGGGGACTCTCAGGCGTCCTCGCCGTAGCGCTCGCGGACACGCGCCGCCGCTTCGGCGCCGACCGTGCGCCAGTCCGGCGGATCCAGCACCTTCGCGTCGGGCCCGACCTGGAGCAGGATCCGCTCCAACCACGACTTGTCGCTCACCGCGACCGTGACCCGCTGACGACCGTCGGGGAGGTCCTCGACCGACTCCGAGGGCGCGCTCTCCGCGACCCAGCTGGCGCCCCGTGGCAGCTCCAGCGTGACGCGCGGGTCGTCCGGCCGGGGATGGAAGACCGCGGCGCCGGGGTCGGGCCGCACCGGTGGGAACGTCTCGTCGGTCGCGGTGAGCGACCGGATGCGATCGATCCGGAACATGCGGGGCTCGCCCCGGAGCGAGCAGAACGCGTCCGTGTACCACTCCCCCAGCGCGAAGAACGGCGGTCCGGGGTCGATCCGGCGGGTGGACACCGCATCACGGCGCGCGGCGGCGTAGGTGATCTCGATGCGGTGGCCTGCCGCGGCCGCCGCCCGCACCGCGGGGAGGAACTCCGGCGTCGACAGCTCGACGTTCACCTCGCTCACGCCGAGGGCCTCCTGGAGCTTGGCCAGCGCCGTGGCCAGTGGCCCGTCGGGATCGGAGCCGTCGACGGCGAGCAGCGCCCTCCCACCGGCGAGCAGCGCGAGGCCCTCCCCGGCCGTGAGCTGGAGCGGGCGGGTGAAGTAGGGAGCGAGCCAGAGGTCGACGGTGTCGCCGTCGTAGGTGACGTTGATGTAGTCGCCGGGCGAGTACGGCGGAACCCCGACCATCATGATCAGCGCGAGATCGGCGTCGAGCTCGTCGCGCGTGATGCCGAACCGCTCGCCGACCTCGACCTTGTCCACGTTCCGGTGGGCGGCCAGCCACGGGATCATGGCGAGGACCCGTTCCAGCTGGGGCGGCGCGTCGGTCCGGCTCATGCGGCCCACTCGTCGAGCGCAGCAACGATCGCGGCGCGCGCCTCGGGGGGATCCAGGATCTCGACGTGCTCGCCGAGGCCGAGCACGAAGCTCACGACCGCCCCGATGTCCATCGCCCGGATGGTGATCCGGGTCGAGCCGTCGGGCTCGGCGGTCACGCGGCGTGGGGACCGACCGCGTGGAGCACCCCGACCTCGTGGCCCGGGTCGACGAGCAGCGTGATCTCGGTGGATCGGCCGTCGCCGTAGTCCCAGGGCCGATCCTCGAGGTAGGCGTCGGCCCGGAAGTCGGCCGGTACATCGAACCGACCGGCGGCGCCCGTGAGGATGTCGCCCTCGATCCGGTCGGCGCGGAAGACGCGCATGTCCTCGGCGCCGTGGTCGAAGCCCACGACGTACCACCGCCCGGAGCGCGAGGTGAGGCCCCACGGCTCCAGGCGCCGGAGCCGACCCCGGTAGCGGAACTCGACCGGTGACCGCCGCCGGGACGCCTCGAACAGCGGCGCGAGGACGTCGACGAAGGGCAGCTCGGCGATCGGCATCGACCCGGCGCCCTCGATGCCCCCGAGCTTCATCAGCGCGCCCTCCCCCGCGGTGCCCCCGAGCCCGATGGCGGTGACCGCGACGTGGAGTGCGGCGAGCTCGTCGTCGGTGAGGGCGAGATCCGCGAGGTAGTACTCCTTCGGGTCCACGCGGTACCGGCTCTCGCGGTCCGGGCCCGATTCCTGGAGCGGGACACCCATCGCGCGGAGCGTTGCCTTGTCGCGCTCGAACGCGCGGCGGGCCGACGCAGGGTTCGGGGAATAGCCCAGGGTGGGATTGGTGAGGATGTCGTCGCGCGTGATCCCGGCGCGCGTCTCGATCAGTGCGGCGAGCAGGTTCAGCAGCCGCTCACGCCGGTCGGGGGCGTCGGAGGGTGCGGGAGCGTCGTCGGAATCCGCCGGCATGAGAATTCGAGGCTAGGACATGGGTGGACCCGTGCCGTCGACGCTCGCGACGCCCGCGGCCGCGGCGCAGCGGAACAGGATCGGGTCCGCCGCCGCGGGCCGGCCCATCGAGCTCACTGCGAGACCGTGCTCGGCGAAGAGCCCCACGATGTCGGGCACGGTCACGACCTCGACGTCGTGCCGTGCACCGATCCCCGTGGTGTCCAGCTCGGCGAGGAGCGCGGCCTGCCCGTCCCCTGCCGGCACGGGGACGACGACCCGGCTGCGCGTCGCGAGGGTGAGCGCGGTGACGGTGTGATGGGAGATCCCCCGGTGGCGGTCCCGGGGATCCGCGTGCGAGGCACGCAGGCAGGCGATCGGGCGACCGCCGAGCCCGGCGACGGCGTCGAGCACACCGCCCACCTCGATCCCCGAGTAGCCGAGGGTCGAGTCCGTGCCGACGATGCCCGGTCCCATCGCGACGACCGCGACGTCGGCGTGGACCTGGTGCCGGGCGATCGCGAGGGCAGAGTGGACGGTCACGGCTTCGTGCTCGCCGCCGAACGCCTGCCCCGCGGTGATCGTGGTCCTCAGCAGCCCACGCTCGCGCATGGCCGCGACGAGGTCGCTCAGTGCGAGCGGAAGGGCGGCGCCGTCGGTCATCACGTAGGCGATGCGGGCCTCGGGCCGCGTGGCGCGGATCGCGAGCACCACGGCCGGGACCTGGCTGTGGAGGGGCACGGCGACCACCGGCAGGCCGTCGATGCTCGTGTGCGCGCTCGCCGCCTCGTCGAGGTGCTCCTCGGTGGAGCCGACATCGGCCTGCAGGCTCGTGTACCGCAGCTTCATGATGTGGCCCTGGCCCGGCTCGCCCCACTCGTCGCGCGCGAGGTTCCAGTGGACGAAGTGCCAGCCGCCGGTTCCGAGTCCCAGGTCGACCGCGGTCGTGTTGAGGACCACGCGGTCTCCGACGGTCACCGGCCCGACGAGCTGGGTGAGAACGTAGGCCGGCTCGGCCTCCGCGCCGCCGAGGTCGACCTCGACGCGCTGCAGCCCGTCACGGGCGCCGAGGATCCCGACGACCTCCCCCGTCCTGAACGCCGGCATCCGGGGAACCTACCCGCCCCTCGCGGGTGGTCCCGGGCGGCCCCCCACCTGAGCGCGTCTCTCGGAGTCCGGGCCCCGACCAGTGCAAGAAGTCGTGGCAGCGACGCGGATCGCGAGAGAACTGCGGCGCCACGGGTGGCCCGGGAGTCGAACCGGGCGAGGGTGACTAGAGCGAGGCGATGAGGCGCTCGACGCGGTCGTCGTGGGCCTTGAAGGGGTCCTTGCACAGGACGGTGCGCTGGGCCTGGTCGTTGAGCTTCAGGTGGACCCAGTCGACGGTGTAGTCCCGCTTGCGCTCCTTGGCCTTGCGGATGAACGCACCGCGCAGGCGCGCCCGCGTGGTCTGGGGCGGCTCGTCCATCGCGACGTCGATCTCGGCGTCGGTGACCATGCGGTCGACCTGGTCCCGACGTTCGAGCAGGTAGTAGAGCGACCGGGAGCGCGTGACGTCGTGGTACGCGAGGTCCAGGAGCGCGACCCGAGGATGGGTCAGCGGCAGGGAGTGCTTGTCGCGGTAGGACTCGATCAGCTGGTGCTTGATCACCCAGTCGACCTCGCGCGTCAGCTTGAGCGGGTCGGATTCGAGGTGGGTCATCACGTGCTCCCACATCTCGAGCGCCCGCTGCTCGAGCGGGCTGAGCGTTCGCCGCTTCGCGAAACGCAGTGCCCGGTTGAGGTACTCGGCCTGGATCTCGACCGCGGAGAGCTCGCGACCGTTGGCGAGGCGCACCCGCCGACGACACGTGGTGTCGTGGCTGATCTCGCGAATCGCCCGGATCGGGTTCTCGAGCGACAGGTCCCGCCACGGACTCGAATCCTCCTCCAGCATCCGCAGCACGATCGCGGTGGCCCCGACCTTCAGGAACGTCGTGTACTCGCTCATGTTCGAGTCGCCGACGATCACGTGCAGCCGCCGGAAGCGCTCGGCGTCGGCGTGCGGTTCGTCGCGGGTGTTGATGATCGGGCGGCTGCGGGTGGTGGCGCTCGACACCCCTTCCCAGATGTGCTCGGCCCGCTGCGCGATGCAGTACATCGCGCCGCGGGCGGTCTGGAGCACCTTGCCCGCGCCCGCGTAGACCTGGCGGGAGACGAGGAACGGGATCAGGACGTCGGTGAACTTCGTGAACTCGCCGTCTCGTTCGACGAGGTAGTTCTCGTGGCACCCGTAGGAGTTGCCCGCGGAGTCGGTGTTGTTCTTGAACAGGTAGACCTCACCGCGGATCCCCTCCTCGCGGAGGCGGACCTCGGCGGACTGCACGAGGCTCTCGAGGATCCGCTCCCCCGCCTTGTCGTGGACGACGAGCTCGCGCATCGAATCGCATTCGGGGGTGGCGTACTCCGGGTGGCTGCCGACGTCGAGGTAGAGCCGCGCGCCGTTCTCGAGGAAGACGTTGCTGGAGCGGCCCCAGGACACCACCCGCCGGAACAGGTAGCGGGCGACCTCGTCCGGGCTCAGCCGGCGTTGGCCGCGCAGGGTGCACGTGACGCCGTACTCGTTCTCGAGTCCGAAGATCCTGCGTTCCATCGTGCGCTCCGGGGAGTCGACCGCGTGGGCAGGCTACCGGGACCCGGGCGTCGGTTCGTGCCGCTCGCAGCGCCGCGGCGGGCGGTGACCACGAGAACGGGCGCTCAGCCGGCGAGCAGCTCGTCGAGCTCGACGCCCTTGACCCGCCGGAACGCCCGGCCGGGACGGGACCGGTCGAGCAGCGCCACCTCGAGTGCGGCCGCGGCCAGCGGCTCGCGGTCCGCGGCGAGAACTTTGGCACCGAGCCGGACCGCGGGGCCCAGGTCGAGGTCCGGCGAGTAGTCGGCGCCCAGCGCCTCCGCGATGCGCTCGGCCTCCCCGCCGAGCACCGTGAAGCCCTGTTCGTCCATGACGGTGCCGTCGTAGAGGATGTGGAAGAGCTGGTCGGGCTCGTCCTCGGTGGCGCCGACGGACGCGACGAGGATCTCGACCTCGTACGGCTTCATCTCGTGGGTGAACACCTGACCGAGGGTCTGCGCGTAGGCGTTGGCGAGCGCACCCGCGGTCACGTCCTCGGGCGAGTACTGGTAGCCCTTGAGGTCCGCGAGCCGGACCCCGCCGATCTTCAGGCTCTGGAACTCGTTGTACTTGCCGACGCCCGCGAACACGATGCGGTCGTAGATCTCGCTCGTCTTGTACAGCGTACGGCTCGGGTTCTCGGCCACGATGACGACGCCGGCCGCGCATTCGAGCGCGACGAGACTGCGGCCACGGGCGATGCCCTTCCGGGCGTAGTCCGCGCGGTCCTTCATCATCTGCTCGGGCGAGACGTAGAACGGCATGCTCATCTCGTGCCCTCCTGCTCCTGCGGAGTGGTCCGGGCCTGGCCCGCGCGGCCCACTCGTCGGGCCCGGACGTGGCCTGGTGCGCTCGGTCACGACGCGTCACCGCCGCGGGACTCGGCGCCACCTCGCTCGGGGCCCCCGAGCAGGTCCTGCGCGCGGGTCGCCACGTCGTCGTCGTCGAGGAGCCGGAATCCGTCGGTGTCGATGATGGCGACCATCGGGTAGATCCCGCGGACGAGATCGGGGCCACCCGTGGCGGCGTCCTCGTCGGCGGCCGCGAACAGCGAGCGGATGGCCAGCGCGACGACGTCGTCGTCCGCCAGGCCGTCCTCCCAGCCGGACTTGATCCAGTTGCGGGCATGGATACCACCGGAGCCGTTGGCCTGGAAGTCGGCCTCCTCGTACTTGCCGCCGGTGGCGTCGTAGGAGAACACGCGCCCGCGTGACCGGCGGTGGTCGTAGCCGGCGAAGAGCGGCACCACGACGAACCCGGCCATCGCCGCCTGGAGGTTGGCTCGGACCATCTGCGCGAGCTGGTTCGCCTTCCCCTCGAGGCTCAGCTGCTCGCCCTCGACCTTCTCGTAGTGGCGAAGCTGCACCTGGAACAGGCGGACCATCTCGACCGCCGGACCGGCTGCTCCGGCGATGGCGACGCCGGAGTGCTCGTCCGCGGCGAAGACCTTCTCGATCCGACGGTTGGCGATCATGTGGCCGGCGGTCGCGCGCCGGTCGCCGGCCATCACGACGCCGGCCGCACTGCGGATCGCGACGACCGTCGTGCCGTGGGTGATCTCGAACGGCATTGCGGCCGAGTCACCGAACGGGGGCCGATCGGCGTGTGGCGCCACCTGACGGAGCAGCTCCACGAACGAGGGGCCCGGATCGAGACCGGGGGCGAAGAACGGCAGCATCGAGGGCTCGCTCATGAGCGGCCGAGCCTACACAGGGGGTCAGTGGATCCGGTGCAGCCGTTGCCAGCGCGTGATGCGGCGGCGCAGCCGACCGAGCGAGCGCTCCTCGGCGGCGGCCGCGAGAACCTCGTCCGGCACGCGGCTGGCATGGAGACGCTCGCCCCGGGCGATGGTCTGTGACAGCGCGCGTGGATCGTGCGGGACGCGCGCGGACATGCCGGACCGGCTCAGCGCCGCACCGGCGGGAGGATCATTCGCCGCCCTTCTGGACGTAGGAACGTACGAACTCCTCGGCGTTGGCCTCGAGCACGCTGTCGATCTCGTCCAGCAGGTCGTCGAGCTCCTCCTTGAGGGCCTCGCCCTGACGCGCGGGCGCGGCGTCCTCGGTGACGCTGTCCCGCTCCTTCGGAGCCGGTTTCTTCTTCTGTTCCCGCTCGGGCATTGCGACCCTCCCGTGACCTACGACCCCAACGCCTCGACCAGCTGGCCGGGGGTCGAGCACTGTGCGAACAACGCCTCGACGTGGGTTCGGCTTCCCTTGAGCGGTTCCATCATCGGAATCCTCCGCAAGGGGTCCGTTCCGACATCGAGGATCAAACTGTCCCAGTTGGCGGCGACGACCGAATCGGCCCACCGCGAGAGGCACTGTCCTCGGAAGTATGCCCGGGTGGACCCGGGTGGTTCGGTCATCCCCTCCTCGACGGTCTTCTCCTCCACGAGCCGCTCGACCTTGCCCGCCCGGACCAGTCGCTCGTAGAGCGACCGCTCGGGCCGCACGTCGTGGTATTGCAGGTCGAGGAGCGCGAGCTTGGGATCGTCCGGGGCGAGTCCGTCGCGTTCCTGGTAGGCCTCGAGGAGCTGGCGCTTGGTCACCCAGTCGAGCTGGCCGTCGAGCCGTGACGGGTCCTGCTCGAGTGCGGACAGGGTGGCTTCCCAGCGGTCGAGCACCAGGTGGCCGATCTCGCCGCCGCACATCTCGAGCCCGGTCTCCTCGGCGTACTTGCGCGCGAGGCGGAGGAACTCCCACTGGAGCTCCACCGCGGTGCACGAGCCGCCGTCGACGCGGTCGATCGTGGCGCGGAGCGTGACGTCGTGCGAGACGGTGCGCACGGCATGGACGGGGCCGACGATCGCGAGGTCCTTGTCGACGAAGTCGTCCTCGATCATCGCGAGCACGACGGCCATCGTGCCGATCTTCAGGAACGTCGCGACCTCGCAGAGGTTCGCGTCGCCGGCGATGACGTGGAGGCGACGGTACTTCTGCGGATCCGCGTGCGGCTCGTCACGGGTGTTCACGAGCGGGCGCTTGAGCGTGGTCTCGAGCCCGACCTCCTCCTCGAAGAAGTCGGCGCGACTCGAGAGCTGGAAGTCCACCGGGTCGGCGCCGTTCTCCGCCCCGACCTTCCCCGCGCCGGTGAACACCTGGCGGGTCACGAACCACGGCAGGAGGTTGCGCACGAGCGTGGCGAAGGGTGTCTGGCGGTCCACGAGATAGTTCTCGTGCGTGCCGTACGAGTTGCCCTTGCCGTCGGAGTTGTTCTTGTAGACGACGATCTCCTGACCGGGCTCGAGGAGCCGGCGCGACGCCTTCATCGAGCGGGCGAGGATGCGCTCGCCCGTCTTGTCGGCCGCGACCAGCTCGAGCGCGTTCGCACACTCGGGTGTGGAGTACTCGGGGTGGGCGTGGTCCACGTAGTACCGGGCGCCGTTCGTGAGCACCGTGTTCACGAGATGCGTGTCGACCTCGGGCGGCTGCGAGCCGTCCCGCCCGAACCCCCGGGCGTCGCGGCCGGGGCTCTCGTCGTCGAAATCCCATCCGATCCGGCGGTGCTCGACGTAGGCGTTGATCAGCAGCGACGAGGCCAGCACCGGGTTCGAGTCGGGCGCGTTGCGCAGCACCACGCCGTACTCGGTCTCGATCCCGCACACCTTCGGCACCGCCACCCGCGCAGGCTAACCCGGTCTGCCGGAACCGCTGCACGGGTTGCGCCCGGTGTCGGCGGTGCTCATTCCGGGAACACGTCGAGCCAGATGCGCCGGCCGTCGCGCCCGATGACGCCCCTGGTCTGGGTGGACGCCGCGGTCTCGGCCTGACCGTGCAGGTCCATCCAGCGCCACGCGCGTCCGTCGACCACGATCGTGTGGCCGTCGATCGCGATGCCGCGCGCGCCCGGCCCGGGGACGAACGTGTTGGCCGGTCCGGTGCACGCCTGGCCGCCCTCGCCCAGTGGGCTCCGGTGACGCGTGCCGTCGATCCACACGTAGCGCCCGGTCGCGATCCGGTCACGCGTCGACGGGAGCAGCGCGGCGAGATGCGCCGCCGCGATCCCCCCGGCGTCGTCGGCCGCGGCCTCCCCGTCGTCGGAGTGGCCGCACCCGAAGCGGTCGGTGTCGTCGGCACCGTCGAGGGTGCGGGGCACGCCGACCGCGTTCGTCTTCGGGAACAGGTATCCGACCATGTCCTCGCCGAGCCCCTCGACGAACCGGTACGGCTGGGAGAGCTTCGCCATGATCCACGGCGGTGGGCTGGCACCGTCGGGCACCGCCTGGTCGGCGGGACCACCGAAGCTGCGCGCGTAGGTGTACGGGAACAGCTCTCCGGGTGCGGACACGAAGTCGGCGTCACCGATGCGGTACCAGGCCACCTCGGTTTGGAACTCGTTCGCGATCACGAGCGGATCGGCGGCGCCGCTCGCATTGCGCGTGAGCTTCACGCCGTCGAGGTACCCGTCCTTCCCGGGGATCACGCCGAACGCGCCGCCGAGCGCGAAGAGCGCGTTCTCGAGCGGCATGAAGAACGTGTCGCGCCGGAACCGGATCTCGTCGCTGGCGGACCACTTCCCGGTCGCCACCGCCCACGCCGCCCACCGGGCGATCGTCTCCCCGCGCGCCTGGGTGGAGGCGTGGTAGCCGTACGGCGCGCGCGTCGCGTCGTTGGCGTAGATGGTCCGGCATCCGCCGTTGCCGGTCGAGGAGTAGAGGCTCGTCGGCGTGTGGTCCCGGGCCGTCGGGTACACCTGGGGCATCTCGACCGAGCCCACCGAGCCGGCCATCGTCATCGCCATGCCTCCGAACCAACCCTCGAGCAGGGCGCGGGTGAAGTGGGGCCAGTCCGACGAGAGGTGGAGCCGGTCCTGGTCGTCGCTGGAGAACCCCAGCTCCTCGGCATGGATCCCGTAGTTGACGAGCGTCGCGATGGTCCGGCCGTCCGGCCGGACCGCCTGCATCACGCCGACCGACTCGTCGGCCACGAACGGGTACGACGACCAGCAGGTCGTGAGGTTCGCCGGGCGGACCGACCCGTACCGGATCGCGGCCCGCTGGGTGTGCGCCGCGGCCTGCTCGATCGAGCGCGCGCTGCGGTCGATGAGGAACTCCACGTAGAACGGGTCGACCCCGGACGTGAGCTCGTCCGGACCGGTGATCCCGATCGTGTCGGGCGCAGACTCGTCGTGGGTCGAGCTGAAGAACATCGCGTCGAGGTGCACGCCGTCGGCGCGCACCTTCGCACGCACACGATCCCAGTACTCCTTGAACACTCCCTCGTTGTCGACGCTCGTGATCGACACCCGGCGGTCGCCGTTGTCGACGACGATGGTCCGGGCCCACAGCGCGTCGAGCACGGCGGTCGGCCGGCGGTCGCAGCAGTTGCCACCGCCGAGGTAGATCCCGTCCCAGCGGCCGTCGGGCGGGGCGACCGTTCCGTCCACCCGGGTGACCGGACAGTCCTGGTACGGCTCCCCGGCGTCCCAACGCTGGTTGCCGTTCGTGTCCTCGTAGGGCTCTTCGAGCGTGAGCAGGTGCGCACCGGTGTAGGACGCGGGCGCCGCGCAGTGGGCCGCGTCGGGCACATCCGGACCCGCCGGCGGTGGCGTGACGTCGACCGCGGCCGCTCCGACGCGGAAGTCCGCCCTCGGCCCGTGTCCCACCCCGCCGCCAGGGTGATGATCCCGAGTGTGCGCACCGGCGGTCGCCGTCGTGAGCGGGAGGACGAGCGCGACGACGACGGGGAGCAGCACGGCTCGAGACGTCCGGTTTCTCCACATGTGGTCAGGCTAGGGACGTGGCCGGTCCCCCGCCAGCGTCATCCCACGTGCGCGCGACCGCGACGTGGGGTCACCCACGACGGTCTGGAGAACCGCGCATCACCGCTCGGTCAGGCGCAGCAGGGTGGAGAGCTGCTCCGTCGCTCCCGGTGCGTCGAGGTCGGAGCGGGGAGCGTGTGGCGGTCCATCGGGAGCGCGTCGGGGCTAGAGGTACTGGCCGGTGGTGACGCGCTCGATCTGACGCCCGCCGCCGCCGTCCTCGCGACCCTCGGTGAGCAGGGTGCGGACGAACACGATGCGCTCGCCCTTCTTGCCCGAGATCTTCGCCCAGTCGTCGGGGTTCGTGGTGTTGGGGAGGTCCTCGTGCTCGCGGTACTCCTGCTTGATCGAGTCGAGCAGGTCCTGGGTGCCGATGCCCCGGCTCCCGCCCGCGATCGTGCGCTTGATGGCGAGCTTCTTCGCGCGCCGCACGATGTTCTCGATCATGGCGCCCGAGGAGAAGTCCTTGAAGAAGAGGATCTCCTTGTCACCGTTCTGGTAGGTGACCTCGAGGAAGCGGTTGGTGTCGTCGGTCGCGTACATCGCGTCGACCGCGACGTCGATCATGCGGGCGGTGGCTGCGCCGGCGTCGCCGTCGAAGTGCTTCGTCTCGTCCTCGGCGATCGGGAGCGACGGGACGAGGTACCGGGCGAAGATCTGCTTGGCCGAGTCCTCGTTCGGGCGCTCGATCTTGATCTTCACGTCGAGGCGACCGGGACGCAGGATGGCGGGGTCGATCAGATCCTCGCGGTTGGACGCACCGATGACGATCACGTTCTTCAGGCTCTCGACGCCGTCGATCTCCGCCAGCAGCTGGGGAACGATGGTGGACTCGATGTCGGAGCTGATGCCGGTGCCGCGGGTGCGGAACAAGGAGTCCATCTCGTCGAAGAACACGATGACGGGCACGCCTTCCTCGCTCTTCTCCCGGGCGCGCTCGAAGATGAGCCGGATCTGGCGTTCGGTCTCTCCGACGTACTTGTTGAGCAGCTCGGGGCCCTTGATGTTGAGGAAGTACGAGCGGGTCTTCGCGTTGCCGGTCTTCTCCGCGACCCGCTGAGCGAGCGAATTGGCGACGGCCTTGGCGATGAGCGTCTTGCCGCAACCCGGGGGCCCGTACAGCAGGATGCCCTTCGGCGGCTGGAGGTCGTGCTCGTGGAACAGATCGGCGTGGAGGTAGGGCAGCTCGACGGCGTCCTGGATCTGGTCGATCTGGTCGTCGAGGCCACCGACGTCGGAGTAGGTGATGTCCGGCACCTCTTCGAGCACCAGCTCCTCGACCTCGGGCCGGGGGATCCGCTCGACGAGGAGGCCGGAGCGGGAGTCGACGAGCACGTGCTCGCCGGCGCGCAGCTTCACGCCGATGAGGGCGTCGGCCAGCTCGGCGATGCGCTCCTCGTCGGCGCGGCCCAGGATCAGGGCCCGGGTGCCGTCCTCGAGGAGCTCCTTGAACACCACGACCTCGCCCTGGGCGTCGGCGCCGCGGGCGAGGACCACGTTCAGAGACTCGTTGAGCACGACCTCCTGGCCGCGGGTCAGGCTCTCGGACTCGAGCTCGGGGTGGATGGAGACCCGCATCTTTCGGCCCGCGGTGAAGACGTCGACGGTGCCGTCGTCGTTGGTCCCGAGGTAGGTCCCGTAGCCCGACGGTGGCATCGTGAGCTTCTCGACCTCCTCACGGAGCGCGGCGATGTGCTCGCGCGCCTCGCGCAGGGTGGCGGAGAGCCGCTCGTTCTGGGAGACGGCCTGAGCGAGCTGGCCCTTGGTCTCGAGAATCCGCTCCTCGAGGGTGCGGACGCGCTCGGGCGCGTCCTGGAGCCGACGTCGCAGGAGGACGATCTCCTCCTCGAGCGTCTTGACCTGGTCCTGGAGCTCGCCGACCTGGTGCTCGTACTCGGCGAGGCGTCGGTCGTGTTCGGTTGCCACGATGTCCTCCTTCCGCCGGCCGCCGTTCGGCGACGCTCGTCGCGCACCCTACCCACCGTCCGGGGGCTCGATCGGCTTTTTCCTCGCGTTCGCGGGGTAAATTGCCGCAAGTCCCGAGGGACGCCGGTACGCTCCCATCGGTAGGAACGGGCTCAGGGTTGATCGTTTCCGTTCCGAGGATCCCCCCAACAACTAACGAGCCACGAGGTGAGGCCAGGATGAAGGTCTGGATCGATCAGGACCTGTGCACCGGCGACGGTCTGTGTGAGGAGATCGCGCCCAGCGTGTTCACGCTGCTCGACGACGGTCTCGCCTACGTCAAGGAAGGCGACAAGGTCTTCAGTGAGCCGGGCGGGGCCGAGGGTCTCGCCAACATCCCCGACGGGATGCTCGAGGCGACCATCGAGTCCGCCGAGGAGTGCCCCGGAGAATGCATCTTCATCGAGGCGGAATAGGCCGCGAACACCGACGGATCGAGAAGAAGGGAGGACGACGTGCGACGGAAGAACCAAGAACCTCCGAGTAGCAACGGCCGCGCCTCCCGCCGACTCAGCGCCTGATCGCACACTGACCTGAGCCGGACGGGGCGGTGCGACCCGTCCCCGTCCCGCCCGTCCTCGCCGCCGACCGTCGGCGCGTCGAAGGAGGTGTGTCATGGCTCGTCGTCCTCCGATCCCCACCCCGGCCGCGTTCCGCCGCCGCCGGGAGCACCGCACCCAGCGTCTGCTCGCCAACCGCGCCGTCTCCGACGCGCTCGTCTCCGCCGCGGCACTCGTCGGCCGCGCGGTCTCGGACCGACGGGGTGCCGAGGTCGGTCGCGTCGTGGACCTCGTCGTGCGCTGGCAGGGGGAGGACTACCCGCCGGTCACCGGCATCGTCATGCGCGTCGGCCGCCGGCGCGCGTTCGTGTCCATCGACCAGGTGGCGGAGATCGCGAGCGACCGCGTCACGCTCGCGTCGGTGCGCCTCGACCTGCGCGACTTCGAGCGGCGTGAGGGGGAGGTCGTGCTCAATCGCGACGTCGTCGACCACCAGCTCGTCGACGTGGACGGTCGGCGCGTCGTGCGCGCGTCGGACCTCTACCTCGCTCACGTCATGGGCGTGTACCGCCTCGTGGGTGTCGACGTCGGCTTCCAGACCCTGATCCGCCGCCTCGGCCCGACCCGCTGGCGCGTGCGCCCGACTCCCGAGCGCGTGATCGACTGGGCTGCGATCCAGTCCTTCGGCGCGCAGGGCCCGACCCGGCGCGGACCGATGCGGCTCCACGCGCCCAACCAGGCGCTGCGCCGGCTCCGGCCTGCTGAGCTCGCCGACCTGCTCGAGGAGCTCGGGCGCGACGAGCGCCAGCAGCTGCTCGCACAGCTCGACAGCGAGACCGCGGCCGACGCGCTGGAGGAGATGGACCCGGAGGAGCTCGGCGCGCTGCTCCGCGAGTCCAACCGGGACCACGCGGCCGAGCTGCTCGCGGGGATGCAGCCGGACGAGGCTGCGGACGCGCTGCGAGACCTGGAGCCGGTCGAGGCCGAGGAGCTCCTGGCGATGATGCCCGAGGAGCGCTCGGCTCCCCTGCGCGCGCTGCTGCTCTATCGCGAGGGGACCGCGGGCGGGCTCATGACCACGAGCCTCGTCCTCGTGCGGCCCGACCACTCGGTCGGCGAGGTTCGGCGCATCCTGCGCGCCGAGGCCGAGCACCAGGAGGACGTCGACGCGGTGATCATCGTCGACGACGACGGGCGCGTCATGCACGACCTCGGTCTGTTCGAGCTGCTCGTCGCCGCGAGCGACGACATGGTGATCGACGTCGCCGGGCCGCCCGAGCCGACGACGGTGTCGCCCGACGCCAGCCTCGACGACGTGATCGAGCAATTCGTCGATTCCCGGGGCTCGTCGCTGCTGGTCGTGGACGACGACGGGAGGCCCGTCGGGCGCATCCTGGGGGACGATCTCGTGGACGCGCTCGTCCCCGATCGGGGCCGGGTCCGCTTCCCGCGCCTCTTCGGCTGATGAGCTGAGGGCCCGTGAGCCTCCTGCCCGCTTCCCCCCCGCCGCCCCGGCGGCGTCGATTCGTCCGTCCCGCGGCGCTCCTCCTCGTGCTCGGGCCCGGACTGATCGCGGCGAACGCGGGCAACGACGCGGGTGGGATCGCGACGTACGCGTCGTCCGGGTCGCAGTACGGGTATCGCCCGCTCTTCATCGGCGTGCTCATCATCGCCGCACTCGTCGCGGTGCAGGAGATGTCGGCCCGACTCGGCGCGTACAGCGGAGAGGGTCTCATGTCGCTCGTGCGCGAGGAGTTCTCGCTGCGCATCGGCGCGTTCGTGGTCGTGTGTCTCCTCGTCGCCAACCTCGGGCTCGTCGTCTCGGAGTTCGCCGGCATCGGTGCGGCGATGGAGATCTTCGGCGTCTCGCGCTACGTCTCGGTACCGATCGCCGTGGTCGCGATCCTGATGATCGTGCTGTTCGGTTCCTACAAGTGGGCCGAGCGCGTGTTCCTCGGCCTGTCGCTGGTGTTCATCGCGTATCCGATCGCGATGTTCCTGGCCGGTCCGAACTGGGGTGACGTCGCGAAGGACACGTTCCTCCCCCACTTCATCGGCGACCGTGACTTCCTGCTCCTCGCGGTCGCGCTCGTCGGGACCACGATCACCCCGTACATGCAGCTGTACCAGGCGGCGGCGGTCGCCGACCGGGGCATCGGGCCCGACGAGTACCCGCACGAGCGCGTGGACGCGGTCGTGGGCTCGCTCTTCGCCGGGTTCGTGTTCCTCGCCGTGCTCATCGCCACTGCTGCGGCCATCGGACCGGGCGTGAAGCTCACCTCGGCCGAGCAGGCGGCGAAGGCGCTCGAGCCCGTGGCGGGCGCGGGAGCCGAGTACCTGTTCGCGATCGGCCTGCTCGGTGCGTCCATGCTCGCCGCCGCGATCGTCCCGCTGTCGACGGCCTACGGGCTCGCGGAGTCGGTCGGGGCGGAGCGATCGGTGTCGTACCGGTTTCGAGAGGCTCCCCTGTTCCTCGGCCTCTTCACGCTCCAGGTCGTGATCGGGGCGCTGGTCGCCCTGATCCCGGTCAACCTGATCGACCTGCTCGTGAGCATGCAGATCCTCAACGGGTTCATCACGCCGGTGATCCTGATCTTCCTGTTCATCCTGACCAACCGCGCCAGCGCGGTGGGCCCGGCGGTGAACGGCCCCCGGTTCAAGGTGTTCGCCTTCGTCTGCGTGGTCGTGGTCTCGGTGCTCGCCGTCGCGACGATCGGGGTGAGCGTCATCAGCTGGTTCGGCGGCTAGTTCAGGCACTCCCCGGTCGCGACGGCCTTGCCGGTGGCCCGGGCCCTGGCCACGAGGGGTCGGATCTCGTGGCTGCTGAGCGCGAACGCCGTGGTGTCGCTCGCGGGGTCCACCGCGAAGACCATTGCCTGCACGCGCCCGTCGCCGCCGACCACGGGCGCGCCGGAGTCCCCCACGATGAGCCGTGCGGCCAGGCCGACGATCGAGGTCGTGATGCTGGCGGACCGGGTGATGTCCGAGCGGGGGGCTTCGATGCGCCGGGAGACCCGCGCCGGCGTCGCTCGCAGCTGCCCGCCGTTCGGATGGCCGAGCACGGAGGCCACCGTGCCCAGCCGCACCGGCCCGAACGAGAGCGGCGGAAGGCGAGCGCCGTCGACCGCGAGCACTGCGACGTCGTGGCGGCCGTCGAAGACGACGACCCGGGCGGCGAGTTCGCGGCGGTCGCTCGTGACGACGGTCGTACGGGATTCGCCCGCCACGACGTGTGCGTTCGTGACGACGAGGTCGGGCGCGATCGCGAAGCCGGTGCCGGACAGGCGGAGGTTGCAGGCGTTGCCGGTGACCAGCACGACCGATCGACTCGTCCGCGCGTCGGCCGTCGGACCGGCATCTCCATTGGGCGCGCGCCCGACCGAGACGGTGTCGTCGAAGAGCGGGTAGGGCGCGTCGCCCATGAGCCGGCCCAGGACGCGGGCGGCCCGTGGCTGTCGGGGCGCGTATTCGTCCACCAGGGCCACGAGCGCGGAGCCCCGGGTCGCGCGGGCGGTGACGCC
Source organism: uncultured Acidimicrobiia bacterium (assembly GCA_963752335.1). GTDB lineage: Bacteria > Actinomycetota > Acidimicrobiia > IMCC26256 > JAENVU01 > JAENVU01. Next base: position 1,017,048 of record CAVVXW010000004.1, read on the forward strand.
GGGCGTCGATCGTAGGGCGGGAAGGAGCAGCCACAGGAGCGCGAGAGCGCCGAGCGCACCGAGGATGCCGCCCGTGACGCGGTCGAGCGGCGAGGGCTCGGAGGTGAGCGAGAACTTCTGGCGCAGCGTCCGGCTCGCCAGGAGCCCGAACGTGTGACCGATGAGCGCGAGGCCGATCACCAGGGACGCCACGGCGATGAGCCGGGTCCCGGGGCTCGCGTCGGCCAGCGACCGCGCCAGGCGTGGCGTGATGCGCAGCGCGAGCGTCAGTCCGATGGCGAGTCCGAGCCAGGACAGCGCACGGACCACGAAGCCGGTCCGCGTCCCGACGAGCCCGCCGACCGCCATCACCAGGATGACGATGAGGTCGAGCAGGTTCATGCGGGCGCGAGCTTGCGCGCGACGGTGAGGAAGCCCGTGTGCGCCACCATCCGGTGATCCGGGCGGACCGACTGACCGTCGACGTTCCAGCCCCGATGCAGGACCTCGACGGTGTCGGCCATCCCGAACGTCGACCCGGCGAGCGTGTCCCGCAAGGTCGAGACCTGCAGGATCGTCGGGAGGTAGGAGACGAGGATCCCGCCGGGTCGCAACGCGCGCTCGGCGTGCTTCACGACCTGCCACGGCTCGGGGAGGTCGAGCACGACGCGGTCCAGCTCGTCGAGGTCGATGCCCTCGTAGACGTCGCGGATCTCGATCGCGAGCGGCAGATCCTCGCCCAGGAACGCCGCGATGTTCTCCCGGGCCCGCGTGGCGAAGTCCTCGCGCAGCTCGTACCCGGTGACATGGCCCGTCGGGCCCACGGCGCGCAGCAGCGTCATGGTCATGGCGCCCGACCCGACACCGGACTCGAGCACCCGAGCACCGGGAAAGATGTCGCCGAGCATCAGGATCGGTCCGAGGTCCTTCGGGTAGATGACCTGGGCGCCGCGCGGCATCTCGAGGACGAACTCCGAGAGGGTCGGTCGCAACGCGAGCAGGGCCGCGCCCCGCGTCGTCCGGACGGTGACGCCCTCCTCCTGGCCGATCACGTTCGCGTGGTCGAGGACTCCGGCGTGGGTGTGGAACTCGCCACCCTCGGCCAGGCGGATCAGGTGGCGTCGCCGCTTGCGGTCGAGCAGGAGTACCTGCTCCCCCGCCTGGAACGGGCCGCGCATCAGCGGCCGCCGGTGCGCAGCTCGACCCGGACCTCGGTGTCGGTGGCGACGGCCTCGACGGTGCGCGCCCGCAGGGTGCAGAAGGCGCAACGGCCGGTCGGCGTCGGCGCGCCGCACTCGGTGCACGGCCGGAGCTCGCCCCGCTCCTCGACGGCCCGATCGGCGAACGCGTCGTGGCCGCGGGCGAGGAACCCGTTGAGGAACGCGGCCTTGGTGCCCGCCGACTGCATCTCGAGCCGGTTCAGGGTGTCCTTGAGCCCGAGGTGGCGGTTGCCGGCCGCCATCGGGCACTCCTCGACCTGGTAGTCGATCCCGCGCAGGACGCAGTACGCCGCCATCTCGCGCTCGCCGAGCTTCACCAGCGGCTTCACCTTGCGGGCGAAGCCCTCGCCGCCGGGCAGCACCGGGTACTGGCGGCCCAGGTAGCCGACCTCCCAGTGCAGGACATTGCCGAGGAGGACGGCGGCCTCGTCATCGAGGTTGTGACCGGTCGCGACGACGTCGTACCCGTGGTCGAGCGCGACCTGGTTGAAGAGGTGGCGCTTGGACAGCCCACAGGCGCCGCAGGGTGCGCGCCGGGTGGCGAGCGCCGCGGTCGGGATGTCGTAGCCGTACTCACGGCGGAGGTCGACCTCGTGCAGCGTCAGGCCCCGCGCGCCGGCGAACGCTCGGACGTGCTCGCCCGACGCGTCCGAGTATTCGGCGATGCCGAGGCCGAGGTACACGCCGTCGGCCGGGATCCCGATCTCGGCGAGCAGGTCCCACAGCGCGAGGGAGTCCTTGCCGCCGGAGACCGCCACGAGGACCCGCTCGCCTTCCGCGATCATGTCGAAGTCGTGGATCGCCCGGCGCACCTGCTCGCGGCAGTGGTGCAGGAAGCATTCGCCGCAGAACGCGGCGTTGTGACGACGGATGTCGATGACGGCGGGCTGCTTGCAGCGCCGGCACTTCACGCGGCACCTCCCGAGATCACCGGGCGGATCTCGACGTCGTCGGCGTCGGCGAGCTGGGCGTCGTGGGTGACCAGCGTGTCGCCGCGGATGACGAGCACCGCTTCGGGCACGAGATCGAGGCGCGTGAGCAGCGTGGTGACGCTCATCGGGCCGGGGACCTCGAGCTCACGTCGGGGATTGCGGAGCAGGACGCGCATGAGGCCCTCCACGCTACCGGTCCCGGCGCACGCCCCTGATCTCGTAGACCTCGCCGGGCTTCACCGCGAAGCGGATCGCGGGCTTGCTCGACTGGCGGGTGATCCGGCGGAACATGCGGAAGCCGGCGAGGCCCACCGTGACGCCGAACGCGAGCCGTCCCTGCCGCTTGGCGCGGGACCTGACCAGCCCGCCCAGCGCGTTCCCGAGGTTCATACGCGCCGGATCTCGACGATCGTGGTGAGCCTCTTGCCCCGGCGGCGACCCAGCAGGAAGACGCCGGCGAGCAGGAGGCCCACGGCGATCGCGCCCGCCGTGATCGCGAGCTGCTTGGTGCTCGTCAGCTGGTCGTCGACCTCTCCACCGATCTCGCGCAGCTTGGCCTCGATGTCCGCACGGGTGATCGGGTCCCCGGGTCGGCGGGCTGTGGGTCGCGAGCTCACGAGGAACCGTCCTTCGTCCGGGTACCGACCTTGAACACCGTGACCGCGGTGAGGAGCAGGGCCACGATCACGATGACGTAGGGCACGAACGACCAATTGCCGTCGAAGGCCGAGGTCTCCTGTTGCACGACCCTGAGCACGCCGACCGCGGCGAACACGACGCCGATGCCGAGCAGCAGCGATCCGAGGATCCCGAAGGCGAGCACGCGTCCGAGCGACTTGAGCGGCTCGGTCGTCTCCTGCTTGAAGTACGCGACGACCAGCTCGTAGAGCTCGCGCAGGGCCTGGGGAATCGGTGCGGGACGATCGGCCACCAAGGGATTCAACACGCGGCTTCCGCGCTCGGGCAAGCCCTGGGCGGAATGGGGGCTTTGGGGGCCGGCACCAGTGTGGCGGGGTCCCCGATCCCCGGATAGCCCTGGATGATGCCCGCCATCGTCTCGCGGAGCGAGAACGCGGTCGACTCGCCGAAGGACCCGTTGACGAGGAGTGCGAACGTGAGCTGTCGGTCCGCGTCGACGAATCCGGCGAGCGCACTCACGCCGTCGAGCGTGCCCGTCTTCGCCCGCAGGTTGCCCGCGAGCGGTGTGCCCCGGAGGCGCGGCGCGAGCGTGCCGCGCTCTCCCGCGACGGACAACCCGTCGCGGATCGTACGGAGCGCGGGCCGCCGGGTGAGCTCCAGGACGTCGACGAGAGTGCCGCAGCGGAGCGCGTCGCCGGTCGAGAGCCCGGAGCCGTCGACGATCGACGCGCCCGTGAGGTCCACCCCGAGCGCGTGCAGACGGTCCTGGAGCACCGCGACACCGTGCTCGGTGCTGCCGGTGCCGTCGGTGGTCCCGAGCTGTCGCACCAGCATCTCGGCGGTGAGGTTGTCGCTCGCGCTCAGCATCTCGGTGACGACCTCCGGCAGCGGGGCGGAGCGGATCGCGGCCACCGAGTGGGCATCGCGGGGCTCGTCGTCGGCCCGGCCGGGCGCGCCGACGGTGACGCCGCGGGCGGCGAGCAGGCGGCTGAGCTCGCTCGCGGCGTTCACCGCGGGGTCGGCGACGGCGGGGCCGGAGCCGTCCGCGCCCGCGAAGCCGTCGTTCACGGTCAGCGCGCCGATCGGGCCGATCGCGGCCTTGGCGCCGGCCGACCAGGAGGCGAGCGAACGAGTCCGGTCGTACGCGGCGTCCACCCCGACGACGCCGCCCGGGATCCGCCGGACTCCCCTCGCGACGACGCGGTCGGCGAGATCGGCGAGCGGGGTGGTGGCCAGGCCCGCGTATTCGGGGTCGCGGTCGAGGACGGCAATCCGCTCCGGCGTCGCGAGCAAGGGGTCGCCGCCGCCGACCAGGTACAGGCGATCGACGCGACCGTCCGCGTCCGGCGCCGCGGCCGCGACGGTACGCGTCGTGAAACGGAATCCCGGTCCGAGCGCATCGAGCGCGCCGGTGGCGGTCAGGAGCTTGAGGGTGCTCGCCGGGACGAGCGCGAGCTCGGTGCCGGCGGACGCCAGCGGGACGGCACTCCCCTGCTGGCGCACGTCGAAGCACACCTGGTTGTGACCGGCCGCCCCACCCAATGCCGCGCCGAGCCGAGCGTCGCCGACGAGGTCGACGATCGGTTGTGCGACGCGCCGGACCGACCACAGTGGCGTCCCGAGGCTCGCACCCGGTGGAGACGCAGTCGCCGCGTCCGGCGTCCGCAGCGCGAGCACCGTCGCGACGAGGGCGACGAGCGCCAATGCGACGGCGAGCAGCCGGCGAACCAACGCGCCGTGGCGTCGACGGGCGCGCGCGGGAGCCTCAGGCAAGGTCGCGGCGGGCGCGGAAGCGCGCGTAGCGGTACAGATGCCCGAGCGCGGTGACGGCCCGGTTCGATGACGCGTAGCAGAGTCGACCGCTGGCGCGGACGGCGCGCGGGCCCGCGTTGTCGGGGATCGCGATCGCGAGCTCGGTCGCGGTGAGGATCGGCTTGCCCTTCGCGTCGCTGATCTCCGCCGCGGCCTGCGCGAATCGCGCGTCCTGGCGTTCGTGGTACTCCACGATCCGTTCCAGCCCGTCGCCCGGGTAGAACGGCCCCTCGCGCATGAGGCGCGCCTGGTTGCTCTGGATACCGAGGCCGAGGTAGACGATCGCGTCGATCGCCGGGTGTGACGCGACCATCTCCATCACCTCGGGGATCGTGTCGCGTGTCTCGCCACCCGCCAGGTCGATCGGGTTGTTCCGGCTCCAGCGGGGCGGGAGCTTCGTGTCGATCGCGGCGCGCAGGTCGTCGGGCATGGGCGCGAGCGCGAGGTCCCGGTGCGCGGTGATCGCATCTGCCGTCACGACACCCCAGCCGCCGGCCGTCGTCATCACCGCGACGTTCGGCCCCGTCGGCAGCGGTTGGGTCGCGAAGGTCGCGGCCGCCTCGAACGCCTCCTCGACCGTGGCTGCGCGCGTCGCGCCGGCCTGTCGGCACATCCCGTCGAAGATCCGGTCGTCGCTCGCGAGCGCACCGGTGTGGCTCGCGGCCGCGCGCTGGCCCCCCGCTGTCGCACCACCCTTCAGGAGCACCAGCGGCATTCGCGCGCTGACGCGCTGGATCCGGTCGAAGAACCCACGACCGTCGGCGATGCCCTCGACGTAGGCGAGGCCCACGCTCGTGGCCGGATCGGCCGCGTAGTACTCGAGGTAGTCGGGCACCGTCACCATCGCCGCATTGCCCGCGCTGACGGCACGACTGATGCCGATGCCGGTCTGCACCGCGTAGTTGAGGAAGCTCGACACGAAGTTCCCGCTCTGGCTCGCGACGCCGATCGTGCCGGTCGGTGGGTACGGCGCCACGATCTGCGCGCAGAGCCGGGCCGGTGTGCTCACGACGCCCTGGCCGTTCGGGCCGGCGAGGAGCATGCCCAGCTCGTCGGCCAGCGCGACGAGCTCCTCCTCGGCCCGGCGTCCCTCGTCGCCGGCCTCGCCGTATCCCGCACTGGTGACGAACGCGGCGGTGATGCCTCGCCGCGCGCAGGCGCGCAGGAGGTCGGGGTTCGCGGCGGCGGGGGTGCACACGAAGACGAGGTCGATCGGGGCGTCGTTCGGCAGGTCGTCGACGCTGGTGGCGGTCTCGACACCGAGGATCGTCCCGCCGTCGCGGTTGGTGGCGTACACGCCACCGCGGTAACCCTGGCTGAGCATGTTGTGCAGGGCCACGAAGCCGAACTTGCCGGGGTGGCTGGACGCGCCCGCGACGAGGATCGCTCGCGGGTCGAACAGCGCGCGGAAGCGATCGGACGCGATCGTGTCCGTGCTCACGCCCGGACCTCGACGAGCGCGTCGACGGCCACAGGTCGACCGTCGACGACGATGAGCGGGTTGAGGTCCACGCTCCGGACGTCCGGACGAGCCTGGGCGAGCGCGGCGAGACCCGTGATCACCTGGGCCAGGGCGGCGCGGTCCACCGCGGGCTCGCCGCGGAGCTCCCCCAGGAGCGGTTGGGTCGTGAGGTCGTCGATCAGGTCCTCGGCATCGACCGGCGTGAGGGGGACGAGTCGGAACGCGACGTCCGCGACCGCCTCGGCCAGGATCCCGCCGACGCCGAGCATCACCGTCGGTCCGAACTGCGCGTCGAGATGGAGCCCGGCGATCAGCTCGCGGTTGCCGGCGAGCATCGGGGCCACGAGGAGGTCGACCGGGCCGTCGTCCGGCGTCCCCGCTGCGAGCAGCTCGTCGGCCGCCTGCGCGACCGCGGCCGCGTCGCCGAGGCGGAGCCGGACGAGGCCGCGTTCGGTCTTGTGCGCGATCGCGTCACCGTTCAGCTTCAGCACGACGGGGTACCCGATCGCATCGGCCGCAGCCACCGCGCCGCGGGCGTCGGGCGCGAGCCGTTCGTCGGGCACCGGGATCCCGTACGACGCGACGAGCGCCTTGGACTCGGCTTCCGAGAGCGTCGGCACGGCCCGGGACCGTATCGCGCCGGCTCGCGCGCGCCGGTTCGCGCCCGCGTACGCGCGCCGGGCCTCGGCCCGGGTGGGACGGGGCGTGGAGATCGAGCCGCTGCGAGACGGTGCGGACGAGCTCGGCGAAGGAGCCGGAGTCGATGTCACCGCAGCGCTGGAGGGTCGTCGCCCGAGCCGCTCTGCCGACGTGGCGCGTCGAGCAGGGGCCTCAACTTCGCGACGAAACGCACGAGCTCGGGCTCGATCCGGGCACCGGGGGCGATCTCGGCGAACGTCCACCAGCGGTGATGCGCGAACTCGCCCGGATCGGGCCGGAAGACCGAGTCGGGCGCTCCGCGGAACGCATACCAGAGGGTGACGTCGACGTGACCCCGGTCGAGCCCGACCGTCTCGGTCCGCGAGAGGAAGAGCGGGAGGCGTCCGAGGGGCGGCGCCGTGACGCCGAGCTCCTCGCCCAGCTCCCGCCCGGCGGCGGCGATCGGCGCTTCGCCGGGCTCCACGTGCCCGCCGGTGGGCACCCACAGGCCCGCGTTGCGATGGTCGACGAGGAGCAACGCCGGCGTGACCACGTCGACCAGAACGCAGTACACGACGAGGTGCTCGGGTGGGGTCGCCGGCTTCTCGGTGCGCCAGATCGGAGCACCGGAATCGATCCATGCGAGCGTGTCGAGCCGGTCGAGCGCCTCGCGCTCGTCGAACGGGGCGATGGACGCCACGGCCGCGCGCACCGGCGCCGGATCCGGCTCGGTCACGCCTCCTTCACCACCGCGTACCAGACGCGCTCCGCGACGCCGTGCACGGTGTCGGCGAGGCGCGACATCCTCCGGTAGGCCTCGCGCCGCCCGGTGGCCTCCGCGAGATCGGACCCGGAGAGCAGGGCGGACATCGCGCTGCGATACACGCGCTCGATGTCCCGCTGGGTCTTGATGGCGGCGTCGGCGTGCTCGGTGGCACCGCCCCGACCGGTGAGGAGCGAGAGCGCGGCCTCGAGGTCACGCGCTCCGGTCGCGAGGTGGCGCGCCATCTCCTGCATCGGTGCGTCGGGCGCCATGGCCATGACCTCCATCTCGCGCACGAGGTCCTTGGCGCCGTTGAGCAGCTCGTCGAGAGTGGCGGAGAGCATGTACAGGTCCTCGGCGTCGAGCGGCGGCGAGAAGGCGTCCCTGAGCGAGCACCACAGCTCGCGCTTGGCCTCGTCGGCGCGGTGTTCGCACGCGCGGATCTCGGGCGCCGCGGCTGGATCCGCCTCGGACCAGCGGACGAGCGCGTCCATCCCCTCCACCGTGATCGCCGCCTGCTTCGAGAGCATCTCGAGCAGCTCGGGGCTCTCGGGCAGGAACCAGTGTCGAACGCTCATGTCCACCACCTCCACGGGACGACCGCCAGCGCGGCGAGCGCGGCGCTGGCCGGCACGGTGACGAGCCACGCCAGGAGCATGGTCCGGACGAGCGGCCACCGCACGTGCCGCCAGCGCCGCCGCCCGCCACCGACGCCGACGACCGACGACGCGACCACCTGCGTGGTGCTCACCGGGGCGCCGGCGAGCGACGCGCCGAGGATCACCGCCACCGACGCCGTCTCGCTGGCGAGCCCGTCGATCGGACGCAGGCGCACGATCCGCCGGCCGATGGTGCGGACGATCGGCCATCCGCCGAGCGCGGTCCCGATCGTGAGCGCGCCCCCACACGCCAGCTCCACCCACGTCGGTACGGTCCCCCGCGCGATCGTGCCCGTGGCGAGGAGCAGCGCCACGATGACGCCGACCGACTTCTGGGCGTCGTTGGCGCCGTGGCTCAGCGCCAGACCCCCTGCCATCACCCACTGCCCGGCTCGCACCGGGCCGCGGAGCGCGCGGGTCGCCGACGTCGTACCTCGGCGGACACTGCGCTCCACGACGAATCCGGCGACGAGCCCGAGCACGGGTGCCACCGCGAGCACGGCCGTCACACCCAGCACCCCGACCGGTCGCCAACCGGCGAAGCCACCCCACGCGACCCCGTGCGCCCCGCCCTCCGCCACGGCCGCGCCCACGAGACCGCCGAGCAGCGCATGGCCCGAGCTCGACGGGAGACCGCGGGACCAGGTCAACAGGTTCCACACCACCGCACCGGTGAGTGCCGCGCCGAGCACCCGCGTGACGTCGGCGTCCGGGACCGTCACGATCCCCGCGATCGTGTCGGCGACCGCCCGACCGAGCACCAGCGGACCGAGGACGTTTCCGAGGGCTGCGAGCAGGACGGCCGGGCCCGGCCGCGCCGCTCGCGTCCCGACCAGGGTCGCGATCGCGTTCGCGGCGTCATGGAGGCCGTTGGTGGCCGCGAAGGCCAGCCCCACTCCCACCGCGAGGACGACTGCAGCGCTCATCGCCGACATCCTCCCGCGTGCGCGCCGGACGCGATGGGCTAGACCTCCCGCATCTGACCGTCGGGGTCCGCGCCGCCCGCACGTGCGAGATCGGTGACGACGGCGCGGATGTGCGCCACGCACTCCGACACCGAGTCGGTGACGAGGAGCTCCTCGATGTCGATCGGGTCGACGGTGTGCGCGGCGAGGAGCCGGGCGCGCAGCACCTCGAGGATCGGGTGCCAGAACTCGGTCCCGAGCAGGACGATCGGAAACCGCACGATGGTCCCCGTCTGGATCAGGTTGGCCGCCTCGAAGACCTCGTCGAAGGTTCCGAGCCCGCCCGGGAGCGCGACGAACCCGACCGAGTGCTTGACGAGCATCACCTTGCGCACGAAGAAGTGGTGGAAGGTCAGTGCGTGCTCCACGTACGGATTCGGGGGTTGCGCCACGGGCAGCCGGATGTTGCACCCGACCGAGCGGCCGCCCGCCTCCCGCGCCCCCCGGTTCGCCGCCTCCATCAGTCCGGGCCCGCCGCCGGTCATCACCGTGTATCCGGCGTGTGCCAACGCCTCCCCGAGGTCGCGACCGAGGGCGTAGGAGGAATGCCCTTCGCCGAGGCGAGCGGAGCCGAAGACCGTCACACAGGGCCAGAGGGAGTGGAGGGCGTCGGAACCCCGGAGGAACTCGCCCAGGATGCGGAAGGCGCCGATCGCATCGTCGAGTCGTGACGCGGGACCCAGGAGATAGCGCTCGGGATCCCTCGGGGTCGGAACCGGTTCGGGGCCGGCCACGCTCATACCGCGCGGTCGGGCCAGAACTCGTCGCGCAGGACCCGCTTCAGGAGCTTGCCGGCATCGGTGCGCGGGAGCTCGTCCCGCACCTGCCACCCCCGGGGGACCTTGTACCCGGCCATGTTGGCCTCGGCGAACGCGCGCAGGTCGTCGAGGTCGATCGTCACGCCGGGCTTGGCCTGCACGATGCAGTACACGCTCTCGCCCCATTCGTCGTCCGGGATGCCGAACACCGCGACGTCGAGCAACTGCGGATAGCCGTGGAGCACGGCCTCGATCTCGGCCGGGTAGATGTTGACGCCGCCCGAGATGATCATGTCCTTCTTGCGGTCGCAGATGTAGAGGTAGCCCTCGTCGTCGGCGTAGGCGATGTCACCGACGGACTTCCAGGCGCCGTCCTCGTATTCGCTCAACTGCTCCTCGGTGCGGTGGTAGCCGTCCATCGCCAGGCCGGTCGACATGAAGAGCTCGCCCTGCTCCCCCGGCGCCGCCACGTCACCGTCCTCCTTCACGATGCGGAACTCGATGCCGCCGTAGGTCTTCCCGCACGAGCCCGGTTTGCGGAGCTGGTCCTCGGGGCGGAGCACGGTGATGATGCCCATCTCGGTCGAGCCGTAGACCTCGAACAGGAAGCCGTCGCCCAGCTTGGCGATCACCTCCTCCTTGAGCGCGTACGGCACCGGCGCCGCGTTCGCGATGAGACAGCGCATGGACGAGCAGTCCGCGGTCGCGAGCACCGTGTCGGGCAGCGAGACGATGCGCTTGAGCTGCGTGGGCGCCGAGAACGTGTTGGTCACCTTGTGCAGCTTCACGGCCTCGAGCCACGCCTCCGGGTCGAAGCGGCGGAGCACCACGATCGGGGACCCGGCCGAGTGGTTGAGCGAGACGAACGCGAGCGGGCCGGAGTGGTACATCGGGCCGGTCGTGATGTGGACCTCGTTGCCCATCTGGAATCCGAGCTCGCCGAGCAACGCGAAGACGATCGGTGCGTTCGTGGTCGTCCGGAGCGCCCCCTTGGGCTTTCCGGTGGTGCCACTCGTGTACAGCATCTGGGCACCGACCGCGGATGCGTCGACGGCCTCGGGCTCCGTCGACGGCTGCTCGGCCATCACGGCGTCCAGGTCGACGAAGCCGTCGGGCAGCGGTCGCGCGTGCGCGGTCGCGCAGTAGCCCACGAGCGCGCGCACCTGCGGGACACGGTCACGCACCGACGCGATGAGCGGGGCGTAGTCCGCATCGGCCACCACGAGCGTCGCGTCCGAGTTGTCGATCACGTACGCCATCTCGTCCGCGGTGAACCGGTACGAGAGCGGCACCGCGACGAGACCGGCCTTGCGGGCCGCGTGGATGACCGCGATGGTCTCCAGCGAGTTCGGCCCGCACCAGACGATGCGGTCGCCGGGGCGGGCGCCGAGCGCCCACAGCCCGTGGGCGAGTCGGTTCACGAGCTCGTTGAGCTCGCGATAGGTCGTGGTGGAGAATCGCGCCCCGTGGCTGGCGTCCACGATCACGGCGAGGCGGTCGGGCGCACCGTCGGCGTGCAGCTTCAGGACGTCGGGCATGGTGGCCATGGCGCTCCTCGATCTCGGTCGGGCGGACCCTACCGGCGCCATGTCGCCCGCCGCCGTGCCCGGCGGGTCGCGATCGGTGGTGAAGATCCGCCCGGTGTCCCGTCGATACCCCTGGTGCCCACCCCGGCCGGGGTCGGCGCGCCATGATGGGGCCGTCACCCCGGAGGGTCCGTGATCTCAGTCGTCGTCCCGGCGTACAACGAGGCCGCGCTGCTCGGCAGCGCGCTGCGCGACATGGTCGACGGTCTGCGGGCAGCCGACGAGGCGTTCGAGGTGCACATCGTCGAGAACGGATCCGACGACGGGACCCCGGCGATCGCGGCGCGCATCGCGGCGGCCCTCCCCGAGGTCGAGCACCACACCATGCGCGTCGCGAACTACGGCGAGGCGCTCCGGACCGGCCTGCTCGCGTCCCGGGGCGACGTGGCGGTGATCTTCGACGTCGACTTCTGGGACCTCCAGTTCATGAAGCACGCGCTGAGCGTGCTCGATGCCTCCGCCGACCCCGTCGGTCCCGCGATCGTCGTGGGCTCCAAACGCGCGCCGGGATCCCGGGATGACCGTGCGGTGCCCCGGCGACTGGCGACGGCGGTGTTCTCGGGCATCCTCCGCGCCGGGTTCGGGCTCACGGTCTCGGACACCCACGGCATGAAGGTGGTGAACCTCGCGGCGCTGCGCCCCGCGGTGACGGCGTGCCGGAACGGCTCGGACCTCTTCGACACGGAGTTGATCCTGCGCGCCGAGCGAGCCGGGTACCGGGTCGCCGAGATACCGGTCACGGTGCGCGAGCTCCGACCGGCCCGCACCTCGATGGCCCGCCGCGTCCCTCGCACGCTCCTGGGCCTCGCGAAGCTGCACCGCTCGCTCGGCCGGTGACCCCGGACCGGTCGTCCACGACCCCGGATCCCGCGGTGACCGCGGAGCTCGGGCCCGTCACGACGACACCCGGGTACGTGGATCTCCAGATCAACGGGGTCGACGACGTCGACTTCTCGACCGCGACCGGCGACGACTGGGTCCGGGCCGGTCACCGCATCGCCCGATCCGGTGTCGTCGCGTACCTGCCGACCTTGTGCTCCATGCCGCTGGACCGGTACGACGCCGCGCTCGCCCGGGTCGCCGCGGCGCGCGATGCGACGGCAGGGCGGCCGCTCCCACAGATCCTCGGAGTCCACCTCGAGGGACCCTTCCTCGGGGGAGCGCCCGGAGCCCATCCCCCCGAGTTCCTGCGCGATGTCGACCGCGAGTGGCTCGCGGATCTCCTCGACCGCCATCCCGGTCTGGTCCGTCTCGTGACCCTCGCGCCGGAGGCCGATCCCTCGCACGACGGGATCCGCATGTTGAGCGATCGAGGGGTTCGCGTGTCCCTCGGCCACACGGCCTGCAGCTACGACGAGGCCGTGTCGGCGATGGCGGCCGGCGCGACGCTCGCGACCCACCTGTTCAACGGCATGGCGCCGTTGCACCACCGCGATCCCGGCCTCGTCGGCGCCGCACTCGACCCACGTGTCGGGCTCACCCCGACGGTCATCGCCGACGGCGTGCACCTGCACCCCGCCGTGCTCGCCGCGGTCTTCGCCGCGACCGAGCCGATCCTCGTCAGCGACGCCGTCGCGACCGACGTCCAGGACTTCGGCTCGACCGCGACTGCTCGCGACGGGGCCGCGTACCTTGCCGACGGCACCCTCGCGGGCGCGGTCGCGCTGCTCGACGACGCGGTGCGGCGCGTCGTCGGGCTCGGCATCCCGGTGGAACCGCGCGGTCGCGGCCGCGTCGGCGTGTCCCGCCGCGGTGCTGGGCCTCGCGGAAGCTCCTGGCACCATCGCGCTCGACGGTGAGCTCGTCGTGCGCGCCGCGTGGCGCGACGGGCGGCGCATCGACGGCGGGGAGGACCGTCCGTGAGCGCCGACACCCGGTACGCGTCCGCGATCTCCGAGCACCCCGTCGCGGCGCAAGCCGTCGGTGAGATCGCGGGGCAGGTGCTCGAACAGCTCGAAGGCCGGAACGTCGACGTCCTGCTCGCGTTCGTCTCGCCGCACTTCGCGGGCGCGACCGAGGACGTCGCCGGTGTGCTGCGCGCGATCCTCCACCCGCGTGTGCTCGTCGGCGCGACGCACGCCGGGGTCGTCGGGACCGGGCGCGAGGTCGAGGACACCGCCGCGATCTCGGTGTGGGCGGCGAGCCTGGCCGGGACGACCGCCCACTCGGTCCAGCTCGACGTCGTGACGGGCGAGCACGGGCACGACCTCGTCGGCTGGCCGGGCGACGCCGACACCGCGCACACGCTGCTCGTGCTCGGAGATCCGTTCACGTTCCCGGCCGACGGCGTCCTCGCGGTCCTCGCCCGTGCGCACCCCGGGCTCCAGACGATCGGCGGGTTGGCCTCCGCCGCCACCGGCCCGGGCGGCAACCACCTCATCGTCGGCGACCAGGTCGTGACCCGCGGCGCGGTCGGGGTGCTCCTCGGCGGCGACGAGATCGTGACCCCGGTGGTCTCCCAGGGGTGCCGCCCGATCGGCCGGCCCTACGTGGTCACCGCCGTCGACGGCCACCATCTCGCCGGTCTCGGTGGCCGCCCGGCGCTGGAGCGGATCCAGGAGCTCGCGGCCGAGATGGAGGAGGACGAGCGGGCCCAGCTCCAGCAGGGACTGCACCTCGGGGTCGTCGTCGACGAGCACCAGGTCGAGTTCGGGCGGGGCGACTTCCTCGTGCGCAACATCGTGGGTGCGCGGCGCCGAGGACGGCGCGCTCGCGGTCGGCACGCGGTTGGACGTGGGCCAGACCGTGCAGTTCCAGCTTCGCGACGCGGTGTCGGCCGACGCCGACCTCCACTCGATGCTCGCCGGCCATTCGGCCCGGGGCGCGCTCCTCTTCACCTGCACCGGCCGGGGCGAGCGGCTGTTCGGCGGCCCCGACCACGACGCCCGGGTGGTGCGGGACGTGCTCGGCGCCGTGCCCCTCGCGGGCGGCTTCTGTGCCGGCGAGCTCGGGCCCGTGGGCGGTCGCAACCATCTCCACGGCTTCACGGCCAGCCTCGCCCTCTTCGCGTGACCTCGGGTGATCGGTCCCGCGTCAGGGGATGAGCACGACCCGACCGACGGCCTGGCGGCTCTCGATGTAGGCGTGCGCGGCGGCGGCCTCCGAGAGCGGGAAGGTGCGATCGACCACGACCCGCAGCCGTCCGGCCGCGACGTCGCCGACGAGGTCCCCCACCAGCTGCTGCACGCGGTCCGTCGCGATCTCGGCGCCGAAGAACACCCCGGTCAATGAGCGGTTCGCCGGCGCGAGGTCCGAGATGTCGAGGAGTTGGGGGTCGCGGCCGGCCGAGCCCACCGAGATGGCCCGGCCCCGGGGACCGAGGCAGGCGATGCTCCCCTGCAGGGTCTTCCCACCGACGGGATCCACGACGACGTGGACGCCCCACCCGCCCGAGGCGCTCCGGACCGCCTCGATCCAGCCGTCCTGGGTGTAGTCGACGCCGTGGTCCATTCCGAGCTCGGTCAGGCGGTCCAGTCGCTCGCGGCTCGACGCGGTCGCGATGACGGTGGCGCCGGCGCGCTTGGCGAGCTGGATCGCCGCGGTCCCGACGCCGCCGGCACCCGCCTGGATCAGCACGGTCTCCCCGGCCTGGAGCCGACCGAACTCGAAGAGGCAGTCGGCCGCGGTGCCGAACGCCACCGGGACGCAGGCACACGCCACCACATCGGCGCCCTCCGGGATCGGCCAGGTCATGAGCGCGAGCGTCACGAACCGCTCGGCGTGCGAGCCCCAGAACGAGTTCGCCACCACCTTCTGGCCGACGTGACGGTCGGAGACACCCTCGCCGACCTCGATGATCGTCCCGGCGCACTGGTAGCCGACCACGTGGGGCACCGCGGGCATGTCGCCGCCGAGCCGGTTCAGGGTGTCGCCACCCTCGATGCTGATGGCCTCCACCTGGACCACCACCGCGCCGGGGAAGCACTCCGGGTCGGGCACCTCCTCGTAACGGAGGACGTCGGGCGTTCCGGTCTCGTAGTACACGGCGGCATGCATCGCGCCACCGTAGGTCGGACGCCGCATGCCGCGACGGGGACGGTGACGTCGCAGGGAGCGGGGTCGCGCGTGGGGGGTCACCTAGGCTCGGTCGACGGCGCAGACATTTCGACTCTCGGCGGAGGAGACCGGCGCGATGAGTGACCTGGAGCAGCGCGGCATCAACGTGATCCGGGGGCTCGCCCTGGACGCCGTGTTCCGAGCGAAGTCCGGGCACCAGGGCACGGCGATGGCGCTCGCGCCGCTCGCCCACGTGCTCTTCACCCGCATCCTGGACTACGACGCGACCGAGCCCGACTGGCCCGACCGCGACCGCTTCGTGCTCTCCGCCGGCCACGCGTCGATCCTCCTGTACTCGATGCTCCACCTCACCGGGTACGGACTCGAGCTCGAGGACCTGCGCGCGTTCCGGCAGTGGGGCTCGCGCGACACCGGGCCACCCCGAGTACCGGCACACCGCGGGCGTCGAGGTCACGACCGGCCCACTCGGCCAGGGGCTCGCCAACGCCGTCGGGATCGCGATCGCGGAGGAGAACCTGCGCTCGCGCTTCGGTCCCGAGCTCACCGACCACCACACCTTCGTGATCGCGGGCGACGGCTGTCTCTCCGAAGGCGTGAGCCACGAGGCGGGGTCGCTCGCCGGCCATCTCGGTCTCGGGCGGATCGTGGCCGTCTACGACGACAACCACGTCACGATCGACGGTCGGACCGAGCTCGCGCTCACCGACGACGCCGGCGGGCGTTTCCGCGCCTACGGCTGGCACGTCGTGGAGCTCGGCGAGGCGGCCAACGACCTCGACGCGCTCGAAGGCGGCCTGCGCGAGGCGATGGCGGAGGCCGACCGCCCGAGCATGGTGGTGCTGCGGTCCCACATCGGGTACCCGTCCCCGAAGTTCACCGATTCGCCGAAGGCCCACGGCAATCCCTTCGACGCCGACGAGATTCGCGTGGTGAAGGAGCTCATGGGCCTCCCGGCCGACGAGGAGTTCTTCGTCCCTGCCGACGTTGCCGAGATGTACCGCGCCGCCGGCCGGCGGGGCGCACCCCGGGTCGCGGCGTGGCGCGAGCGGCTCACGACGATGCGCGGCGTGGAGCCGGGCCTCACCGACGAGTACGACGCGTGCATCGCCGGGACCGGCATGGTGGGCTGGGACGCCAAGCTCCCGTCGTGGCCCGCCGGCCCGGGGCTCGCCACCCGCGTGGCGTGCAAGGAGGCGCTCGACGCGATCGTCGACGTCGTGCCGGGCCTGGTCGGCGGTGGCGCCGACCTCACCGGCAACACCGGCACCGCCATCCCCGACGCCTCGATCATCGAGCCGGGGGTGCCGGGCGGCCGCCAGATCTACTTCGGCGTCCGTGAGCACGGGATGGGCGCGGTCATGAACGGCATGGCCGTGAGCGGCCTCCTCCCCTTCGGGGGAACGTTCTTCGTCTTCTCGGACTACATGCGCGGTGCGGTGCGGATCGCGGCACTGGCGCAGTACAAGACCGCCTTCGTCTGGTCGCACGACTCGGTCGGGGTCGGAGAGGACGGCCCCACCCACCAGCCGGTGGAGCAGCTCGCCGCCCTTCGGGCGATGCCGGGACTGACCGTGATCCGCCCGGGCGACGCCAACGAGACCGCGGCCGCGTGGCGTGTCCACGTCGAGGGCACCGGGCCCACCGCGTTGATCCTCAGCCGCCAGGAGGTCCCGGTCCTGGAGGGCACCGCCGAGCTCGCAGCCGCCGGCGTCCGCGGCGGCGCGTATGCCCTCTCGGACTCGGACGGCGACCCGGAGCTGGTGCTGA
This sequence comes from uncultured Acidimicrobiia bacterium, assembly GCA_963752335.1. GTDB lineage: Bacteria > Actinomycetota > Acidimicrobiia > IMCC26256 > JAENVU01 > JAENVU01. Next base: position 1,034,246 of record CAVVXW010000004.1, read on the forward strand.
TCGGTACGGGCTCGGAGGTGTGGCTCTGCGCCGACGCCGCGGAGCAGCTGCGCGCGGACGGGATCGCGACGCGCGTCGTCTCGATGCCGTCGTGGGAGCTCTTCGCCCGGCGTCCCGACACCGAGCAGGCTGCGGTGCTCCCGCCGGGGGTCCCGACACTCGCGGTCGAGGCGGCCGTGGCGTTCGGTTGGGAGCGCTACGCCGACGACGTCGTCGCGATGGAGGGCTTCGGCGCCTCGGCGCCGGGCGACGTCGCCCTGCGCGAGTTCGGATTCACCGTGGACCACGTGGTGACGCGTGCACGCGCGCTCCTCGGCAACTGATCACGACCCGAAAGGCCTCCTCATGACCAGTCAGATCGCCCGACTGAACGACTTCGGCCAGAGCCCCTGGTACGACAACATCACCCGCACGATGGTGCGCGAGGGCGGCCTGGCCGCGCTGGTCAGCGGGGACGGCATCCGCGGGGTGACGTCGAACCCGACCATCTTCGACAAGGCCATCGCGGGGGGCGAGGGCTACGACGAGGCGATCGCCGCGGCGCGCGCTCGCGGTGACTCCGAAGAGGAGACGTTCTGGGGGCTCGCCGTCGAGGACGTCGGTGGGGCCGCCGACGTCCTGGCGCCGGTGCACGACCGACTGGGCGGCCGCGACGGCTTCGTGTCGATCGAGGTCTCGCCGCTGCTGGCCCACGACACCGACGCGACGAACGCCGAGGCGAAGGAGCTCTTCGCCCGGCTCGGACGGCCGAACATCATGATCAAGATCCCGGCGACGCCCGAAGGGGTGCCGGCGATCCGCGCCACGATCGGTGCCGGCATCAACGTCAACGTGACGCTGATCTTCAGCCTCGACCGCTACGCCGAGGTCATCGACGCATACCTGGCCGGGCTCGAGGACCTCGCCGCGGCCGGCGGTGACATCGAGCGCGGTGCACTCCGTGGCGTCGTTCTTCGTCAGCCGGGTCGACACCGAGACCGACGCTCGCCTGCCCGAGGGTTCCCCGCTGCGGGGCAAGGCCGCGGTGGCGAACGCGAAGCTCGCGTACGAGCGGTTCGTGGAGTCGGTGGCCTCGGACCGCTGGCAGCGCCTCGCCGCCGGTGGCGCGCACGTCCAGCGGCCCTTGTGGGCGTCGACGTCGACCAAGAACGCGGACTACTCACCCACCCTCTACGTCGACACGCTGGTCGGTGTCGACACCGTCAACACGCTCGCGCCCACGTCGATCGACGCGCTCCACTCCCCCGGGGTCGAGCTGCGCGCCGACACGGTGACCGAGGACCTCGCCGACGCCCACGAGACGATGGCCGAGCTCGCCCGCGCGGGGGTGGACTTCGACGACGTGACGGCCACGCTCGAGCGCGACGGCGTGGCGTCGTTCGCGAAGTCCTACGAGGATCTCCTCGACACGCTCGGAGCCCGGGCCGCCGCGCTGTAGCTCACGCCGTTGGTTCCCGGATCGCCTCGGAGAGCTCGGCCGCGCGCCGGAGGTGGCTGGTGAGATCCTCGAGCCGGGCGTGCGCGTTGATCCCGCTGGGGTTCGGCATGACGTACGCGACCGCGCCACCGAACCGGGTGGCCTGCTCCCCGGCCTCCGCCCGGCGGTCCCGCGCGATCCGGTAGCCGGTCAGCCCGGCGAAGCAGACCACGGCCGGGCCGAGCCAGGCCACGAGCGCTTCCACGCGGTCCGCACCCTCGCGGTACTCCGCCGGCGCGAGCTCGTCGGCGCGGGGTGATGCGCGCTTGACGAGGTCGGTGAAGCCGATACCGGCGTCGAGTGCGGCCCAGGGGTCGCGGTCCGCGGGGACGAGCCCGGCGGCGAGAGCGGCGGGCCAGAAGCGGTTCCCCGGCCGGGCGAACCCCACGCCGCGTTCGGCCGCGTGGACGCTCGGGTTGAGCCCGACGACGAGGAGCGCCAACCCCGGTGCGACGAGATCGGGCAACGTCAGCGCCCGTTCGAGGTCGACCGTTGCGTGTCCCGACTCCCGACGGGCGTCGATGAGCATGAACCCCGCGCCCTCCACGAGCTGGCCGAGGCTGATGGCGTCCGGCGCGCGGAACCGGACTGAGCTGCGGGTGCCGACGGTCTGGTCGCGGTGCATCTCGGCGAGCCGGCGAGGCACCACGCGCGGGTCGTCGCCGTCGATCATGATGCGGCCGCTCACGCTCGTAGTATCGCCGGACGCGTCGCGGAGAGGGATCGCACCATGCACGACTGGCTGATCGTGGACGACGTCGCCGCGGCATTCGCGCAGCTGATCCTCGACCGGGCGCCCGGATCGATCGCGCTCTCCGGTGGCGAGACCGCCCGGCGCTCGTACGAAGCCGCGGCCGCCACGGGCGCGGACTGGTCGGGCACCGCCTTCTGGTTCGGCGACGAGCGGTGGGTGCCCGTCGGCGACCCCGACTCGAACGAGGGCATGGCTCGTGCCGCTTGGCTCGGCCGGGTCGACACCGGTGAGGTGGTGTCCCTCGCGACCGCGGCGTCCACGCGCCAGGAAGCCGCTGACGCGTATGACGCGCGACTCCGGTCCGCCGGCGGGGTCGATCTCGTGCATCTCGGGCTCGGACCCGACGGGCACACGGCGTCGATCTTCCCCGGGTCGCCGACGATGGAGGAGGACGAGCGCTGGGTGGTGGTGTCGGGCGACGACCGGCACCCGCATCCACGGCTCACGTTCACGTTTCCGGCGATCTCCGCGGCGCGCACGGTCGTCGTGACCGTCGCGGGCGAGGAGAAGCGCGACGCGGTCGCGCGCGTGCGTTCGGGCGATCTGACCGCGCCGGCGGCGCACGTCGACGCGGCCGAGGTGGTGTGGTTGCTGGACCGGGCGGCGGTCGGGTGACCCCGGTCACGGGTCTGCGCGCCGGCCGGGGAACCCCGAGGGCCGGGAGCGACCGGCGCGTAGGCTGCGCCCGGTGACCGTCGACCCGCGCGACCTGCTGCACGCCTCGACCGACGAGCTCGTGCGCACCGCCGGGGCGGCACGCGATGCCGGTCACGGCACCCGCATGACCTTCTCGCCCAAGGTCTTCGTGCCGTTGACGATGCTGTGCCGCGACCGGTGCGGCTACTGCACCTTCGCCAAACCGCCGGCACGGCTCGACCACCCGTATCTCGATGTCGACGCCGTGCTCGAGATCGCATCCCGCGGCGCCGCCGCCGGGTGCCACGAGGCGCTCTTCACGCTCGGCGAGGCGCCCGAGGCGCGGTATCCGGCGGCGGCCGGGTGGCTCCAGGCCCACGGCTACGGCTCCACCGTCGACTACCTGGTGGCCGTGGCGGGCGCGGTGCTCGCCGAGACCGGGATGCTCCCCCACGCCAACGCCGGCGCGCTGCACCAGGTCGAGCTGACCCGGCTCCGTGCGGTGAGCCCGTCCCAGGGGATGATGATCGAGTCGCTCGCCGACCGCCTGCACGATTCCGGCGGGCCGCACCATCGCGCGCCCGACAAGACCGCGGCCCGGCGACTCGCGACGCTCGAGGCCGCCGGCGCCGCGCGCGTGCCCTTCACCACCGGCATCCTCGTCGGCATCGGTGAGACCGAGACGGAACGGCTGGACGCGCTGCTCGCGATCCGCGACGCCCACGCGCGCCACGGGCACGTGCAGGAGGTCATCGTCCAGAACTTCCTGCCCAAGCCCGACACCGCGATGCACGGGTCGTCACCGTGCGATCCAGAGCAGTTCCTCCGTGCGATCGCGCTGGCCCGGCTCGTGCTCGGACCGGACATGCACGTGCAGGCGCCGCCGAACCTCACCGACACCGCCGCGCTCGCCGACCTCATCGCCGCCGGGATCGACGACTGGGGCGGGGTCTCTCCGGTGACGCCCGACCACGTCAACCCCGAGCGCCCCTGGCCCGAGCTCGATGCGCTGCGGGCGGCCACCGAGGCCGCGGGCAAGACGCTGGCGCCGCGCCTCACCGTGTACCCCGAGTACGTGCGTGCCGAGGGCGAGTGGCTCCACGCCGACGTCCGGACCGCGGTGCGGCGCGCGTCGGATCTCGAAGGCCTCGCGCGTGACGACCGGTGGTCCAGCGGCGGCGGCGTCCATCCCCCGCAGATCCGGATCGTCGGCGGGGAGCGAACGCCCGCGCCACGCGGCCGGGTCGCCGAGGTGCTCGACGGCGTGCTCGCGGGCCAGGAGCCCGGCGAGGGGGAGCTCGTCGCGCTGTTGGAGGCCCGCGGGCCCGAGGTGGCGGCCGTCGCCGACGTCGCCGATCAGCTCCGGCGCGACCTCGTCGGTGACGTCGTGACCTTCGTACGGAACCGCAACATCAACTACACGAACATCTGCACGTTCAAGTGCCGGTTCTCCGCGTTCTCGAAGGGCCCGCTCTCGCTGAACCTGCGCGGAGACCCGTACCTGCTCGAGATCGACGAGATGCAGCGGCGCGTGGTCGAGGCGGTCGAGTGCGGCGCCACCGAGGTGTGCCTCCAGGGTGGGATCCATCCCGATTTCGACGGGAACTACTACCTGGACGTCATCCGCCTGGTGAAGGAGGCGGCGCCGGCGATCCACGTGCACGGATTCACCGCGCTGGAGGTCACCGAGGGGGCGCGTCGTCTGGGCATGGACCTCGCCGAGTACCTGACGCTCGCGAAGGAGGCCGGGCTCGCGACCTTGCCCGGCACGGCCGCCGAGATCCTGGACGACGAGGTCCGCGCCGTCATCTGCCCCGACAAGATCACCACGGAGGAGTGGCTGCACGCCCACCGCACCGCCCACTCGGTCGGCCTGCGCTCGAACGTCACGATCATGTTCGGCTCGGTCGAGCGGCCCGAGCACGTGGCGCGTCACCTCCTCCGGACGCGCGCGCTCCAGCTCGAGACCGGCGGCTTCACCGAGTTCGTCCCGTTGCCGTTCGTGCACATGGCGACGCCGATCTACCTCACCGGTCGCGCCCGGCGCGGGCCCACCTTCCGCGAGGTGCTGCTGATGCATGCGGTCGGGCGCATCGCGTACGCCGGTGCCATCGACAACATCCAGATCTCGTGGGTCAAGACCGGCATCGCGGGTGCGCAGCAGGCGCTCGCCGCCGGGTGCAACGACCTCGGCGGCACGCTCATGGACGAGAACATCTCCCGGGCGGCGGGCGCGAACCACGGTCAGGAGGCCGACGACGCCATGTTCCACGCGATGGTGGATCCACTCGGCCGGCCTCTCGAGCAGCGCAGCACGCTGTACGGGCGCGTCACGACGGTCGGCCGGCGGCTCCGGCCACCGCCGGAGACGGCCGACGTGCCGGCCGCGACGTCCGCGGGCACCCCGGTGGCGCTGCGCCCGCGCTCGACGGTCGCCACGTGAGCGCGACCGACGTCGTTGCCATCGGCAACGCGCTGGTCGACGTCCTGAGCAGCGAGAGCGACGAGTTCGTCAGGGCCCAGGGCATGGACAAGGGCGCGATGGCTCTGATCGACACCGAGCGTGCCGAGGCGCTCTACGCCGCCATGGGCCCCGGGATCGAGATCTCCGGGGGCAGCGCCGCCAACACGTCGGCCGGCGTGGCATCCCTCGGCAGCACCGCGGCGTACATCGGCCGGGTGAGCGACGACCAGCTCGGCACCGTGTACACCCACGACCTGCGATCGGTCGGCGTGCGGTTCGAGACCACCCCCGCCACCGACGGCCTGCCGACCGGCCGGTCGTTGATCGTCGTGACCCCGGATGCCGAACGGACGATGAACACCTATCTCGGTGCCTCGTCGGAGCTCACGGCCGAGGACGTGGACCCCGACCTCATCGGCGGCGCGACCTACACCTATCTCGAGGGGTATCTCTGGGACTCCCCCGACGCGCAGGAGGCCTACCGGTTCGCGGCAGACCTCGCGCACGACGCCGGCCGGAAGGTCGCGTTGACGTTGAGCGACGCGTTCGTCGTCGACCGTCACCGTGAGACCTTCCTGGAGCTGATCGAGGGTTCGGTCGACGTGCTCTTCGCGAACGCCTCCGAGCTCGAGAGCCTGTACGAGGTCGAGCATTTCGACGCGGCGGTGAGGCTGGTCCGTCACCACTGCGAGATCGCCGCGATCACGCGTGGGCCGGACGGTTCGGTGCTGCTCGCCGGGGACGATGTGGTCGAGGTGCCGGTGGAGCCGATCCCGGGCGGCCGGGTGGTCGACAGCACCGGCGCCGGTGACCTCTACGCCGCGGGCGTGCTGCACGGGCTGGTGCGGGGCCGTGACCTCCTGACCTGCGGGCGACTCGGGGGCCTCGCCGCGTCGGAGGTCATCTCCCACCTCGGTGCCCGGCCCCAGGTGTCGCTGGCGACCGCGGCGGCCGCGGTCGGGCTCGTCTAGGACCGTCGGCGATGGAGCTTCCGCGTTACCGCACCGGCGCCCCCGAGCTCGACGACGAGATCGCGCACCTCGTCGACGACGTCGGACCGACCCACAGCTCGGACCTCGTGTTCGAGATGATCGCGACTGCGCTGCGCTTCGCGCGTGACGGCGCCAACCGCGGCGACCTGAAGATCGCGACCGCCGCGCTGAAGGAGATGCGGTACGCGTTCTCGGTGTTCGCGCCGTACCGCGCGTCGCGCAAGGCGTCGATCTTCGGTTCGGCTCGCACACTCCCCGACGACCCGCTCTACGACCAGACCCGGCGCCTCGCCGCCGCGCTGTCCGGCGTCGGGTGGATGGTCGTGACCGGTGCCGGGCCCGGGATCATGACCGCCGGGATCGAGGGTGCGGGTGTCGACAACGCGTTCGGCGTGAGCATCCGGCTGCCGTTCGAGGCATCGACGAGCGAGTTCATCGCCGACGACCCGAAGCTCGTCAACTTCCGCTACTTCTTCACCCGCAAGCTCACGTTCGTGAAGGAGTCGGATGCGTTCGTGCTGCTCCCGGGGGGCTTCGGCACGCTCGACGAAGCGTTCGAGACCCTGACCCTGATCCAGACGGGCAAGGCGCAGCCCGCGCCGGTCGTGCTGCTCGACGTCCCCGGTGGCACCTACTGGCGCAAGTGGCGCGACTTCGTGACCAGCGAGCTGCTCGACCGTGGATATCTCTCACCCACCGACATGGACCTGCTCCTCGTGACCGACGACGTCGACGTCGCGGTCGGCGAGGTCCGGAAGTTCTACGCCAACTACCACTCGATGCGCTTCGTCGGGCGAGACCTCGTCCTCCGCGTGCGGCGGGCCCCTGAGCCCGAGCAGCTCGCCACGCTCAACGCCACGTTCGCCGACATCATCGAGAGCGGCGAGCTCACGGCGTCCGGTCCGACGCCGCGCGAGGAGCGCGACGGCGACGAGCTTCACCTCGACCGGGTGCGGTTCCGATTCGACCGATACCACTGGGCCCGGGTGCGTCGCCTGATCGACGCGCTCAACGAGCTCTGAGTCACCCCATGTCCGGGCCGGATGTCCGGGCCGGCCCGACGGTTCCGCGTTTCAGATCCACGGAGAGCGCAGGTCGCGTCGGAACCAGACGATCGCGGTGCGACCGGTCACGGCCCCTCGTCGAACCCACCGTCGGGATCGAGCGCGTTGATCGCCCGCTCGATCGCCCGGCGGGCGCGCAGGATGCGCTTCTCGGTCGTGATCGCGTCCGCGTCGTCGTTGGCCGCGGCGCGCAGCGCGTCGTAGGCGCGGTCGCGCAGGTCCTCCTCGATGGTGCGGAGGCGTTCGGTGAGGTCACTGAGGTCCAAGGCACTCCTCCAGGAGCTGCGCGGGATGGCGAACGTCGAGTCCGGTGGCGGCGAGGTGCATCGCGCATCCGGGATTGGCCGAGGCGACGACGAACGCCCCGCCCGGTGCGGCTCGTGTGAGCGCGTCGACCTTGCGGGCGCGGACGGCCTCGGACAGCTCGGGTTCGAGCGCCGAGTACGCGCCACCGGCCCCGCAGCACAGGTTGTCGTCGTCGGTCGCGCGGACCGCGTAGGCACGCCCGAGGAGGTCGTGGACGGCGCCGCTCGCGTGCAGCACGTTGCGGAGATGGCAGGGATCCTGGACCACGACGGTGGTCGGACGGCGGTGCAGTTGGAGCGGGCGGTCCCGCAGATAGGTGGCGAAGTCCACGACCCGAGCGGCGAACGCGTCGGCGTCGGGTGTCCCGAGCAGCCGCCCGTAGTCGGAGAGCGCCGCACCGCACCCCGCGCTGTCGACCACGATCGGCGTGTCGCCCGGGAAGGCGGTCATCACCCGCCGGGCCAGGCGGACGGCGTCGTCACGGCGTCCCGCGTGCACGTGCAGCGCGCCGCAGCAATCGGCGCCGGGCCCGGGCAGGCCGACCCGGGCCCCGGAGGCCCGCAGCACCCGGAGGGCCGCGCGATGCACGTCCCGTTGCCAGGCGTCCATCACGCAGCCGGTGAAGAGATAGGCATCCGGGGAGCGGTCTCCGGTGAGGGGCGCCGGCCGTCGGAGCGGGAGCCGCGGGAGACCGAAGCGCCCCGGCACGAGGTGCAAACGCTGCGCGACGGCCAGGACACGGGTGGTCGCAGCGAGGACGTGCCGGTGCGCCAGGACGCCGCGGAGCGCCAGCCCCTCGACCGCACGGCGCCGCGCCGTCCGCTCGGGCGCCTGGGCGTGCCGCGTGTCCTCCATGAGGTGGCCGAACTGCACCCCGGACGGGCAGGCGGTCTCGCAGGCCCGGCACTGAACGCACGCGTCCATCGCGGCGAAGAACGCCGCGTCCGTGGCGGCGCGACCCTCGGTGACGGCGCGCATCGCCGCGATTCGCCCGCGTGGCGACGCGATCTCGTCGCCGGTGACGCGATAGGTCGGGCAGTGCGGGAGGCACAGCCCACAGCCCACGCAGGCGACGAGCTCGGTCTCGTCGAGGACGAGCTTCACGCCGCGACCACGCGCGGTTCGGTCGCGGGGACCCGGCCCGGGCTCAGCTTGCCCGTCGGGTCCAGTGCCCGGCGGAGCCGTGCCTGAACGGATGCGGCCGGGAACGGCGTGCCGAACGGGTCGAGGTCGGGCGCGCCCGCCTCGCGGAGGAGCCATCCTCGGGACGCGGCCGCGAGGACCCGCGCCGCGGCGAGCTCGGCGGGATCGTCGGTCGCGACGTGGATCGTGCCGACGCCGGGCTCGGCGACCCAGCGCACCGCCTGCGCGTCGAGGGCGCGCCCGACCGCGAGCGACCGGCCGGGCGGCACCGAGATGCGCGCGCGGTGCGCACCGGTGGGCAGCGTGGGTGGCGGCGCGGCCACCAGCTCGTGGCGGGCGGCCTGGTCGTCGACGTCCGCGGTCTGGCCCTCGAGCAGCACGTGGGTGGTCACGCCGTCCCAGGCCACCGCAGTCGGCCGGTGCACGGCGACGCCGAGCCCTTCCGTCGGGCGGGAGGTCGCGAACCATCGGGACGCGACCGGGAGCGGCCGCGTGCGCACGATCACCTGCACCAAGACGCCGAGCGTGCCCAACGAGCCGACGAGGAGCCGGGGGACGTCGTACCCGGTGACGTTCTTCACCGTCGGCCCCCCGCCGCGTACGACCCGACCGTCGGCGGTGACGAACGTGACCTCCAGGACGTGGTCGCGCAGCGGCCCCAGACCCAGACGGCGGAGCCCCGAGAGGCCGGTCGCGAGGACTCCGCCGATCGTCGCGGCCGGATCGCGCGGATCGAGCGCGCACTCCTGGCCGTGCTCGGCGAGGACCGCCGCGAGCTCGGCGCAGGTCGTGCCGGCGCGCACCGTCGCGGTCATGTCGGCCGGCTCGAACGCGACCACCCCGGCGGCGACCCGGATCTCGGTCGCGCCGGTGACCGCACCACCGATCCCCCCGTGGGTCCCCGCGCCGACCGCAACGACGGACTCCGCCGCACCGATCGCGGCGGCGACCTCACGCCAGTCGGACGCGACGCCCATCAGATCCACGCGCCTTCCGGTACCCGCTGGATCTCGCCGCAGCGGCTACCACGTGGCAGGACCTTGTCGGGGTTCGCGATGCCGTCGGGGTCGAACGCGTCGCGGATGCGGGCCTGGAGGTCGAGGTCGTCGGCGTCGAACACGAGGGGCATGGAGTCGCGCTTCTCGAGCCCGATGCCGTGCTCGCCGGACAGCACGCCCCCGGCGTCGATGCACGCGCGCAGGATCTCGTCACCGGCTGCGTGGACCCGCTCCCAGACCCCGGTCTCCCGGCCGTCGAAGACGAGGAGGGGGTGGAGGTTGCCGTCACCGGCGTGGAACACGTTCATGGTGATGAGCCCGTACCGGTCCGCGATCTCGTAGACCCGGCGGATCACCTCGACGAGCTTCGTGCGCGGGACGACCGCGTCGTGGAGGTAGTAGTCGGGTGCGATGCGCGCGACGGCGCCGAACGCGGACTTCCGGCCCTTCCACAGCAGGGCGCGCTCGTCGGGATCGACCGCGACGCGTACCGTGCGTGCGCCGTGTTCCCGACAGATCCGGTCGATCGCCGCGGTCTCCACCGCTACCCCTGCTGTGAGCCCGGTCACCTCGAGGAGCAGCACCGCCTCGGCATCGCGCGGGAATCCCGCGCCGACGAAATCCTCGACCGCCCGAGTGATCCGGGCGTCCATCATTTCCAACGCCGCGGGCACGATGCCGGCGGCGATCACCGCGCTCACGGCGGCGGACGCGTCGTCGATCGCGGTGAAGTCGGCGAGGAGCGTCCGGACCTCGGGCGGATCGGGAGTGAGGCGCACCGCGATGCGCGTGGCGATGCCCATGGTCCCCTCGCTCCCGACGAATGCTCCGCGCAGGTCCAGCCCGGGTGCATCCGGCGTGAGGCCACCGAGCAGCTCGACGGTGCCGTCCGCGAGCACGACCTCCACCGCGAGGACGTGGGCCGACGTCACGCCGGCAGACAGGCAGTGCGGCCCCCCGGCATTGGTGCCGACGTTCCCGCCGATCGTGCATGCCTGCTGGGACGACGGATCCGGCGCGTAGTGGAGGCCGAGGTGCGCGACCGCCCGGGTGAGGTCGAGGTTGAGCACACCGGGCTCGACCCAAGCCACCCGGGCCGCGGCATCGACCTCGAGCACCCGGTGCATCCGGGTCGTGACGATCACCAGCGCGCCCTCGACCGGGGTCGCGCCACCCGCGAGCCCGGTCCCGCTGCCGCGCGCCACGAAGGGCACGCCGAACCGGTGCGCCGTCCGCACCGCGAACGCGACGTCGTCGGTGGACTCGGGGAAGCACACCGCGCCCGCCCGCCCCCGAGCGGTGCCGGCGTCGCGTTCGTAGACGGTCAGCTCGAGCGGCTCGGTCCGCGCCCGGTCCTCGCCGAATCGGGCGCGGAGCGCGGCGACCATCTCGCTCAGGGGACGGGGATCGGTGGCGATCCGCCGATGCTACCGACGCCCCCCACTACATTCGCCTCGTGGCGGAGCTCGCACTGGCGACCTATGTGCACGAGGCGCGTGCGGAGATCCTCGACCGGCTCGGCGCCTGGCTGAGGATCCCGGCGATCTCGGCGGACCCCGCGTACGCGGAGGACGTCCGGGCCTCGGCCGGCTGGTGCGCCGACGAGATGGCCCGGATCGGCCTCGAGCACGTCCGGCTCCTCGAGACCGACGGCCACCCCGCGGTGTACGCGGACTGGCTGCACGCCGGCGACGCGCCCACCGTGCTCGTCTACGGCCACCACGACGTCCAACCCGTCGATCCGCTCGACGAGTGGGAGTCCCCACCCTTTGTCCCGACGGTGCGCGACGGTCAGCTCTTCGCCCGTGGCGCGGTCGACGACAAGGGCCAGGTGCTCTACCACCTCGAGGTGATCCGGGAGCTGCTGCGGCGCGACGGGCGCCTCCCGGTCAACCTCAAGCTCCTCGTCGAGGGCGAGGAGGAGGTCGGCAGCCCGCATTTCGAGGCGCTGCTCCAGCGCGAACGCGTGCTGCTCCGTGCCGACGTGGTGGTCGTGTCCGACACCGCGATGTGGTCCGCCACCGTCCCCTCGATGTGTGTCGGGATGCGGGGGCTCGTCGCGTTCGACGTCGCGATCCGCACCGCATCCGGCGACCTCCACTCCGGCAGCTTCGGTGGCGCGGTGCGCAACGCGGCCCACGAGGCCGCCGCGATCACGGCCGCGCTGCACGACGACGGCGGGGCGGTCACGATCCCGGGCTTCTACGACGATGTCCTGCCGGTGACCGACGACGTCCGGGCCGCGATCGACGGGCTCCCGTTCGTGGCGGACGAGTTCTCCGCGACGGCCCACGGTGCGCCGGTCGCGGGCGAGTCCGGCTTCTCGACGCTCGAGCGGATCTGGGTCCGGCCGACCGCGGAGATCACGGGGATCGCGGCGGGCTACGCGGGGGCAGGGGTCAAGACGATCGTGCCCGCGAGTGCCACGCTGAAGGTGACGTTCCGTCTCGTGCCGGACCAGGATCCCGAGCGGGTCGCCGAGCGGTTCCGCAGCTGGCTCGAGGCGCGCCGACCCGACGGCGTGGCCTTCACCGTCACGCCGATGGGCGCAGTCGCGCCGGCGCTGACGCCGATCGATCATCCGGCGGTCCAGGCCGCGTCGCCGCGCGATCGAGCGGGTGTGGCGCGCGCCGGCGCGGTTCACGCGCGAAGGTGGCTCCGGTCCGGAGGAGGCGCTCGGTCGGGTGCTCGACGCACCGGTCGTGTTCCTCGGGGTCGGCCTGCCCGACGATCAGATCCACGCGCCGAACGAGCGCATCGTGCTCGATCAGCTCTGGAAGGGCGTCCTCGCCGTCGGCGAGCTGTGGTTCGAGCTCGCCGCCGTCGGGTCCGCCATCCCCCGTTCCGTCCCCCCAGGAGGAGAGCAATGACCGCCCCTGCCCGCGAGTGGGTCACGTTCCCCGATCCGAAGCGCAAGAAGCACGTCTGGCACGTGGACGTCACCTTCCTCTCGTCGAACTACGAATGCATCTTCGGACGAGGCTGCCAGGGCGTCCTGACCGAGCTCGCGCCCGAGATGAGCCAGGGCTGCTGCTCGTACGGCGCACACTCCTCGGGCCCGAAGGATCGCAAGCTCGTCGACAAGATCGCGGAGAAGCTCACACCCGACGACTGGCAGTTCCTGAAGAAGGGCCGGAAGAAGGGGATCTGGGCCAAGGTCGGCAAGGGCGACTACCGCACCCGCCTCGTCGACGACGCGTGCATCTTCCTCAATCGGCCCGGTTTCGGTGCCGGGGCCGGGTGCGCGCTCCATGTGTACGCGATGCGTACCGGCGTCCATCACAGCGACGTCAAGCCCGAAGTGTGCTGGCAGGTCCCACTGCGCAACATCGAGGAGTACGACGAGGACGCCGACGACGGGATCGTCCATCACCGCCTGACCGAGTTCGCCCGCCACGGATGGGGTGCGGGCGGCGACGAGTTCGCCTGGTGGTGCACGGAGGCGCCGGAGGCCTTCGTGGGCGCCGAGCCCGTCTACCGGAGCCTCGAGCACGAGCTGCGCAAGATGATCGGCGACGACCTGTACGACAGCGTCGCCGTCTACCTCGATGCTCGGATGGCGGACGCCTCCCCCCGGGTGCATCATCCGGCGGAGACGCCGGTCACGCTGCGGGCCACGCGGCGCAAGAGTGCCTGACTGGCCCGGAGGAGCAACGCCATGCCGCTGTACGACTTCGAAGGGCTCCGTCCCCAGGTGCACGCGCGTGCCTTCGTCGCACCCACCGCCACGTTGGTCGGCGACGTGATCGTCGAGGACGGCGCGTCGATCTGGTACGGCGCGGTGGTCCGCGCCGACTACGCGCCGGTCGTGATCCGCGCCGGCGCCAACGTCCAGGACGGCGCGGTGCTCCACGGTCCACCCGGGCTCACGACCGAGGTCGGGCGGGGTGCGACCGTCGCGCACAACTGTGTGGTGCACGGCGCGATTCTCGGCGACGAGTGCCTCGTGGCCAACGGGTCGATCGTGCTGGACGGCGCCACCGTCGGTGCCGGCGCCCTCATCGCGGCGGGCTCGGTCGTCGCGTCGGGTGCGAACATCCCGGCGGGAATGCTCGCCGCCGGATCGCCCGCGGTCGTCAAGCGCCAGGTCGAGGGCTCACCCGCCGACTTCTGGGTCAAGGCCAACCCACCGGCCTACGCCGAGCTCGCGGAGCGCCACCGCGAGGGCGTGACCTGGATCCGCGACTGAGCGGACGCCGTCAGGCGTGGAGCAGGGCGCCGCCGTCCACGACCAGCGACGAGCCGGTGATCCAGCTCGCGGCGTCCGAGCAGAGGAACGTCGCAGCACCGCGATGTCGGCGGGCTCTCCGAGTCGGCGCAGCGGCAGGGTCTTCGCGATCGCGGGCTCGTTCGGTTCCCAGAGTGCGCGAGCCATGTCGGTCTTCACGAGGCCCGGCGCGATCGCGTTCACGCGTACTCCGGGCGCGAGCTCGGCGGCGAGCGTGCGGGTGAGGTGCAGCAACGCCGCCTTGGTGGCGTTGTAGGCACCGATCGACGTCTCGACGGACATACCGCCGACCGACGCGATGTTGAGCACGACGCCACCGTGATCGTGCATCCAGGCCCGCCACGCGAGCTGCGTCCACTGGAGCGGTCCGGCCCAGTTGACCGAGATGGTCTTGTCGAGCCGGGGCCGGTCGATGTCGATCGTCTTGCCCATGTAGGGGTTGGTCGCTGCGTTGTTCACGAGCACGTCGACCGCTCCGAAGCGCTCGACGGTGGCGGCGACGCACGCCGCCGCGTCGGCCGGGTCGCCGGCGTTGCCCGCGAACCAGGCCGCCTCGCCGGGAAGCGTGGCCGCGGCCGCTTCGAGCACGTCGGCCTTGCGGGAGGAGATCATGACCCGGGCCCCGCTGGCCGCGAGCTCCCGGGCGATCGCGAGGCCGATGCCGCGCGAGCCGCCGGTGATCAATGCGACGCGACCGTCGAGCCGGACGTCCATGGCGCGCTGTCTCCTAGAGGTAGAGGCCGGTCTGGCCGCCTTCACGCTCGGACGCCACGGCGTGGACGTCCCGCTCCCGGAGGATGAGGTAGTCGTCGCCGCGGATCTCGACCTCGAACCCGGCATCGGGTGCGAAGAGAACCCGGTCCCCCGCCTCCACGTTGCGCACCGTGGGTCCGGCCTGGATGACCTCGGCCCACACGAGCCGCCGATCGACGTTGGCCGTGGCCGGGATCAGGATGCCCGAACGCGACTTGCGCTCCCCTGCCTCGGTGCCCGGCTGGCAGAGCAGCCGGTCGGCGGTCATCCGGATCGCCAAGGTGGAATCGGGCGACGCGGCATCGGCACGGAGAGGGGTCGGATCGGGCACGGCGCGCAGGTTAGCGGCGGCGCTTCTCAGGCTTCGACGTGCTTCGTTGACGGCCGCGATCGACTGCTACCGTCGGTGGCCGTGGCTGCACTCCCCGACGACTTCGCACCCGCCGCAGCGGTGCCCGTCGTCCACCGTCGCAGCCTGCTCGCCACCGCCCGCGTCTACTTCATGCTCACGAAGCCGCGCGTCATCGAGCTGCTGCTGGTCACGACGGTCCCGGCGATGGTGCTCGCCGCGGGCGAGCTCCCCGGGCTCGGCCTGATCGGCGCGGTGTTGCTCGGCGGCGCGCTCTCCGCGGGTGGGGCCAACACGATCAACTGCTGGATCGAGCGCGACCGGGACCAGGTGATGCGCCGCACGCACTCGCGGCCGCTCCCCCGCGGCGACATCTCCCCCCAGGCCGCGCTGGTGTTCGGGCTCGTGCTCGAGGCGGTCGCGTTCGTCTGGCTGGCCGCCACCGTGAACGTCTTGTCCGCGGTGCTCTCGGTGAGCGCGATGTTGTTCTACGTCTTCGTGTACACGATCTGGCTGAAGCCCCGCAGCCCGCAGAACATCGTCATCGGCGGCGCGGCGGGTGCGGTACCGGCACTCGTGGGGTGGGCGTCGGTCACCGGGTCGCTGGCGGTTCCGGCCTGGATCATGTTCGCGATCGTGTTCTGCTGGACGCCGCCGCACTTCTGGGCGTTGTCGGTCCGATACCGGGAGGACTACGCGAAGGCGGGAATCCCGATGCTCCCCGTCGTCGTCGGAATCGCGGCGGCTTCCCGTCAGATCCTCGTCTACGCGATCGTGACCGTCGTCGTCTCGCTCGCGTTGGTCCCGCCGGCAGACCTCGGGTGGATCTACGGGCTCAGCGCCCTGATCGCCGGCGGGCTCTTCGTCGCCGGCGCCGCCGCGCTGACCGCGAAGCCCACGCCGGAACGCGCGATGAAGCTGTTCCACTACTCGAACACGTACCTCGCGCTCCTGTTCGTCGCGATCGCGGTGGACGTCATCGTCCGTGCCCGCTAGGCGGCGCCGCGGCGGAGTCCTCATCGGCGCGCTCGCGCTGGCGATCCTCGTGGCGGTCGCGATCGCCGCAGCGCTCGGCTCCGGCCCCAACGACACCACCATCGATGCCGGTCCCGCCAAGACCCGCATTGCCGGTCGTGCGACCGTCGGATCGCGGGCCCCGGCATTCGACCTGCACCGTCTCTCGGGAAAGGGCTCGGTGTCGCTCGAGTCGTTGCGGGGTCGGCCCGTCGTCGTGAACTTCTGGGCGTCGTGGTGCGGACCGTGCCGCGAGGAGTTCCCGATGTTCCACGATCTCGCCCGCGAGCATCACGATGACGACCTCGCGATCGTGGGCATCACGTTCCGAGATCTGGCGGGGGACGCGCGGGACTTCGCCCGCCAGAACGGTGGTACGTGGACCTTCGTCAGGGGCGGCGAGAATGACCCGGTCGCGCACGCCTACGGTGTCCGCTCGCCGCCACAGACGTTCTTCATCGACCGCACGGGCGTGATCCGCGCCCGCGCGTACGGTCCGCCCTCCCTGGCAGCGCTCGACGCCGCGGTCGCGCGGATCAGCAGGTAGGCCCGACGCTCCGGCGCGGGTCGCGATCGCACGCCGGGCCGGGACCGGTCGCGCTCAGCGGGTGATCGACTTCGGCAACCGGGCCCGGAGTGAGTCATAGACCGGCTCGCCGCGGAGCAGGGTGGCGACCAGCACCGCGGCGAAGCAGGCGGCGAACATCGGGAGCAGCAGGGCGCTCGTCGCGGTCATCTCCGCGACGAGCGCGATCCCCGTGAAGGGTGCTCGCACCACGGCGGCGAAGAACGCGGCCATGCCCACGATGGCCAGCGCCTCGGCGTGGTCGCCGAGCGCCGGGAGGAGCGGCGCGAGGAGCCGGTAGGCGAGCACCCCCCAGAGCGCACCGACCGCGAGCAGCGGAGCGAACAGCCCGCCCGGGGTCCCGGCACTGTACGACCAGGGTCCGATGAGGAAGCGCACGAGGAAGTAGCCGACCAGTGCGCTGATGCCGATGGCTCCACCGAGCGCACGTTGGGCCATGCGGTCCCCGCCCCCGACGCCGATGGGCTCGAACCACAGGACGAGGCCCACGACCGCGCCGACGACGGCCGCCCGGAGCTCGGGTGACGGTCGACCGAAGGCGGCGAAGCGATCGATGCCGCCGACGACCAGACGGTTGTACGCGACTCCGAGCGCGCCGGTCGCAGCACCGAAGACGACGTACACGGCGATGAGCCAGCCCGTCGGCGTCGCGACCGGGTTCGCGACGAACACCGTGCCGTTCCCGAGGATCACGCGCTCGATGGCGACCGCCACCGCCGAACCGATCAGCGTGACGAGCGTCAGTCGGAGCTTGAAGGATCGCGCGATCTCCTCGAAGACGAAGAAGGAGCCGCCCAACGGCGCGTTGAACGCCACCGCGAGCCCGGCACCCCCCATCGCCGCCTGCAGCACCCGACGGTCCGTCGATCCGAGACCGACTCGCCGAGCGGACTCCGATCCGATGACCGCGCCCATGTGCACGGTCGGTCCTTCCCGGCCCAGCGCCAGGCCGGAGCCGATGGCGAGCAGGCCGCCCACGAACTTGGCGGGGAGCACGGTCCACGGCGACGGTTCGATCTCGTTGCGCCAGACCGCCTCGACGTGCTGCACCCCGCTCCCCGACGCGTCCGGCACGAGTCGGACCGTGAACCGTGCCACGGCTGCTCCGATCGCGACGAGCGCGACCGGTAGGAGCCACCCCCACAGCGGGGTGTGGTGGGACCACGAGACGAACGACGACCGAGCGTCGTCGGCCTGGAGCAACGTCCAGCGGAACGCACCGCCGACCGCCCCGACCGCCACCCCGCAGGCCGCGGCCACGACGCAGAGCCGCACCAGTCCCCAGCCGTCGGCGTCATCTCCGGCCGAGGACCCGGGCCCGAGCGTCACGTCACGCCTCTTCCCAGCGGAACCAGCGGGCGGCGGCGAGCGGCGCGCCGACGGTCCACACGACGAGCACCACGAACGCCCCGATCGGGAAGGCGTGGTGGCCGAGCACCGCCCGCACCGTCTCGGCGAGCGCGGCGGCCGGGAGGAGCCGCGCCACGGACTCGATCGCGTCCGGCAGCTTGGCCAGCGGGTAGGCCATCCCGCCGAGGAAGAGCAGGACGAGGAAGAGTGCGTTCGCGAGGGCGAGGTTCGCCTCCGCCCGCAGCGTGCCCGCCATCAGCATCCCGATGCCGGCGAAGGCGACCGTGCCGAGGAGGAGGAGGCCGACCGCGGGCACGATCGACCCGTCGACGTGCCAGCCGAGCGCGATGCCGGTCAGCACGATCGCGACCGCTTGGAGGACCTCGATCGCGAGGACGTTGAGCGTCTTCGCCGCGAGCAGGCCCGCGCGTGAGAGGGGGGTCGACCCGAGTCGCTTGAGCACGCCGTAGCGTCGCTCGAAGCCGGTCGCGATGCCCAAGCTCACCATCGCGCTCGCCATGACCGCGAGCGCGAGGACGCCGGGCACCAGGAAGTCGATGGGATCGCCCTTGATGGTGGTGAGCGCGTCGACCTTGCCGAAGAACACCAGGATCCCGATCGGGATCGCGAGGGTGACGAGCAGGCTCTCGCCGCGCCGCAGCGTCATCGCGAGCTCCACGCGGGTCTGGGCCGCGACCGCCCGGGTGCTCGTGGTCATCGGCTCCCCCGGCGACCTGCCCGCGCCGGCGCGGACGTGAGGTCGGGCCCGGGTTCCTCGGTGAGGCGCAGGAACACCTCCTCGAGGCTCGCCTGGCCCGTGCGCAGCTCGGTGAGCTGGACGTCCTGGTCGCGCAGCCAGGTGCCGAGCGTGGCCACGAGATCGGGTGACGGCGCCCCGCCGACGACGTACTCGGCCCCGGCGCGATCCACCGGGCGGGCCAGGACCCGAGCCAGCGCGGCGACGTCGATCGGCCGTGCCGTCGCGAAGCGCAGCGAAGGGTCGGTGACGGTGCTCGTGACCTCGATCGGCGTGCCGGTCGCCACGACCACGCCGCGGTCGAGGATCGCGACGCGGTCGCACAGCTGCTCGGCCTCGTCCATGTAGTGCGTGGTCAGCAGGACCGTGGTCCCCCGCGCCCGGAGCCCGCGCACGAGGGTCCACGTGTCGGCGCGGGCGCGTGGGTCCATCCCCGCGGTCGGCTCGTCGAGAAAGACGAGCTCGGGAGTGCCGATCAGCGCGAGGGCGAGCGAGAGGCGCTGGGCCTGTCCGCCGGAGAGTCGCCGCACCATCGTTCCGGCTGCGTCGCGCAGACCCACGAGGTCGAGGAGCCGCTCGGGGTCGTCGGGGTGTTCGTAGAACGCCGCGAACAAGCGCAGGAGCTCGAGCGGCCTCACTCCCGGGTACAGCCCGCCTTCCTGGAGCATGACGCCGACGCGCGGGCGGAGCGCGGGCGCCTCGGTCCGCGGGTCGAGCCCGAGCACGCGCACCGAGCCCTCGTCGGTGTCGCGGTAGCCCTCGAGGATCTCGACCGTGGTCGTCTTGCCGGCACCGTTCGGCCCGAGCAGGCCGAAGATCTCGCCGGGTGCGATGGTCAGATCGAGGCCCGCGACGGCAGTGCGGTCGCCGTAGCGCTTGACGAGCCCGGTGATCTCGACCGCCGGCGCGGTCATCGGTCCCGCCACGCGACGAACGCACCGAGATCGGCGAGTGCCGCGCGAGCGTCGGCGGTGATCGGTGCCCGGTCGAGCGCCGCGAGGCTCTCGGCGACGCGGGCCTCGATCGCGGCCTCGACCTCGGCGACGGCGCCACACGCGACCATGACCTGCTGGAGATCGGCGATCTCGGTCGCGGTGATCCCGGGGGTCCCGATGCGGTCGAGCAGGCGCCGACCCGGGGCGTCGGCACGCGCCGCGGTCGCGGCGACCAGCGGCGTGAGCTTCCCCTCGCGGAGGTCGTCGCCCACGGGTTTGCCGGTCACGGTCGGGTCTCCGAACACGGAGAGGAGGTCGTCGCGCATCTGGAACGCCTCACCCAGGGGCAGCCCGAATGCCGAGAGCGGCCCGGTGAGGTCGGCGGCCCGTCCCGCGAGTGATGCGCCGAGGTGCAGGGGACGCTCCACGGTGTACTTGCCGCTCTTGTACCACTCGATGCGTTGGGCCTGGGCCGCGTCACGCGCCCCCGCGGCCGTCGCGGCGAGATCGAGGTACTGGCCGACGCACAGCTCCACGCGCAGCTCGTCATAGAGCGCACGCGACTCGGGGTCCAGCGTGGCCACCAGCATGTCGGCGTACACGAAGGCGAAGTCCCCCACGAGGATCGCCACTCCCTCGCCGAACCGGCGCGCCTCGCCGCGCCCGGCGGTGCGACGGTGTTCCGAGCTCGCGGCCGCGTGCACGGACGCCTGCCCGCGTCGGCGGTCGGCGTTGTCCATCACGTCGTCGTGGACGAGCGCGAAGGTGTGGAGCAGCTCGAGCGCGGCGCCCACGTCGACCACGCGCGGATCGTTCGGGTCACCCCCGGCGCCGACGAAGGCCCAGTGGCAGAACGCCGGGCGCAGCCGCTTCCCGCCCGCCGTCACGAGGGCGCGCAGCGCCTCGAGCGGAGCGGCCAACGCGGCGTCGACCAGGGTCCAACGCTCGATCTCGGCGGCGAGGAGCCCGTCGACCCGGGTCTCGATGGCCGCACCGACCGACGCCAGGCTCGGCGGTGGTGCCGGCGCGATGTCGAGGCGTTCGGACATTGGCAGGCACCTTAGGACTCCCCGTTGCCCGGACCGGAAGTGATCCACGGGAGGGTGGCGCGGACCGCGAAGGCGCCTTCGGCGGCTGGGGTCGCTACGATCCCGCGCCGCACCCAGGAGGCCGAATGTCCGACATCTCACTCGACGAGTTCACCGAATCCGCTACGGAGTTCCTGGAGGCCAACGCGGCGCGACGCGGCGAGTCGAAGTTCGTGTGGGGTGAGGGCTCGGACCGCGTCGGCATCCTCGAGGAGAAGACGCCCGAGCAGGAGCAGCGCGAGGTCGCGGAGGCGAAGGACTGGAAGCAGAAGGAGTTCGACGCGGGCTTCGGTTGGATCACGGGCCCGACCGAATACGGAGGTCGCGGCGCTGGGTGCTCCCTACGAGCGTGCGTACCGCGAGACGGTGGGCCGGTACTCGATCCCGTCACAGTCGCCGTTCGGGATCGGGCTCGGCATGGTCGCCCCGACCATCCTCGCCCACGCGATCCCCGAGGTCCGTGAGCGCTACCTGCGGCCGCTGTACCGCGGCGAGATCATCGGTTGCCAGCTCTTCTCGGAGCCGGTGGCGGGTTCGGACCTCGCGGGGATCCAGACCAAGGCCGAGCGCGACGGTGACGAGTGGCTCATCACCGGCCAGAAGGTGTGGACCTCGGGCGCGCAGTATTCGGACATCGGCGAGATCATCACCCGCACGTCGCCCGACAAGCCCAAGCACAAGGGCCTGTCGATGTTCCTGGTGGACATGCACGCGCCGGGCGTCGAGGTTCGCCCGCTCCGTCAGATGACCGGGGGCGCGTCGTTCAACGAGGTGTTCTTCGACGAGGTCCGGGTCCACGACTCGCACCGGCTCGGCGATGTGGACGAGGGCTGGACGGTCGCGCTCACCACGCTCATGAACGAGCGTGCCGCGATCGGTGGCGGCGGTGCCGGCATCGGGTCGATGAACCTCAACCGATTCGTGCAGATGGCCCAGCACTTCGGAATGAACGACGACCCCATGATCCGTCAGGGACTGGCGGACGCGTTCATCCGTAGCTCCGTCGCGCGCTACACGAACCTGCGGGCGATGGCCAAGATCCGGGCGGGGCAGCTGCCCGGGCCGGAGATGTCGATCGCGAAGCTCGCGCTGACCCAGAACATGATGCGGGTCAACCAGCTCGTCGGCGAGATCCTCGGACCGCGTCTGGCGGCCGACACGGGCGAGTGGGGCACGTTCGCGTTCGCCGAGATGGTGCTCGGCACACCCGGCATGCGGATCGCGGGTGGTACGGACGAGGTCATGCGCAACATCGTCGGCGAGCGGGTGCTCGGGCTGCCCAAGGAACCGCGGACGAACTAGTGCAACCCTTCGAGCGTCTGCGCCATCTCGCTCGTTGGACCGACGACGACGACGTCGAGCTCCTCGAGGACTCGGCCGACTGCCTCGCGGGCTTCGCCGACGACCCGTTCGGCGTCGTGATCGCCTGCCGTCGACTGCTCGCGTACCACCCCACGGTCGCCCCGCTCTGGTGGCTGTGCGCGCACGTCCTGTCCGCACCCGACGCGCACGAGGGCGCCTGGGGCGCCTGGCGCGAATCGCGATCGGATCCGACGGGCACCAGGCTCGCTGGCGCACTGCCGTTCCCGCACGAGCTGCCCGTCGCGGTCGTCGGTTGGCCCGACGTGGTGCGGGACGGTCTCGCCGAGCGCATCGACCTGGAGCTGCTCGCCGTGCGAACCGCCCGCTCCGATCCTCAGTTGTCCCGGCGCCTGCGGGTGTCGGTGCAGTCGGTGCGCGTGATCGACGAGACCGAGCTGCTCGCGGTCGAGCCGTCGCACCTTCTCGTCGCGCCGCTCGTCTGTGGGGACGGTCGGGTGCTCGTGGCGCCGGGCACCCGCGAGCTCATGGCGGCGGGACGCGATGTCGGGGCGAAGCTCTGGCTGGTGGTGCCGCGAGGGTTCGCGTTGCCCGGGCGGATGGTGGAGGCGATGGAGCGCTCGATCGCCCAGGCGGAGTCGGGCGATCCACCCGCCGTCGAGTGCGCGCCGGCGGATTTCGACGCGGTGGTCGGCCCGGAGGGGCTCGACGGGCCCGGTGTCCTCGCCCACCGGGCCGACTGCGCCCCCGCGCCCGAGCTGCTGCGCATCTCCTGACTCGTCGACCGGGCGGTCCGCGCGCGTCGAGCGCGCGGTCGGTACGGTCGGCAGATGGGCGATCCCGAGGTCCCGACCGAGCGCCGCGCGGAATGCGACCTCTCCACCGTGTGCCTCGTCTGTGGCACCCCGATGCGCCAGGAGCACGCGCACTATCGGTGCCCGGCGTGCGGATGGCGGGACTCCTGCTGCGACGGCCCCTCTTGAGCGCGGGCGAGATCGGCGTCGTCCTCTTCGATCTGGGCGGGGTGCTCGTCGACTTCGGGGGCGTCGAGGCCATGAAGCGGCTGTCCGGGATCGACGACGACGATGAGCTGTGGAGCCGTTGGCTCTCGTGCCGTTGGGTGCGCGAGTTCGAGCGCGGCGGATGCACGGCGGAGGAGTTCGCGGTCGGCGTCGTGGACGACTGGGAGCTGCAGATCGGTCCGGCCGAGTACCTCGAGTGCTTTCGCGGTTGGCTCGGTGGACCGTTGCCGGGCGCCGAGCGGCTCGTGGAGGAGGTCCACGCGGTCGCGACCGTGGGCTGTCTCAGCAATACGAACGCGCTGCACTCGGAGGAGCAGTTCTCGCGCTGGCCGGTCGTCGCGGACCTCGAGCACCGGCTCTTCTCGCACGAGCTGGGCGCGGTCAAGCCCGACGAGGAGATCTTCGACCGCGCGCTGGCCCGGCTCGGCGTCGCGCCCGGTCGGGTGGTCTTCCTGGACGACAACCAGATCAACGTCGACGGTGCGCGCACGGCAGGACTCGTCGCCCGGCGGGTCCGGGGCGTCGGCGAGGCGCGAGCGGCACTGGTCGACCTCGGCCTGCTCGGCGGGTAGCGCGCGGGCCGGTCGCGTCGACGGGACCGCAGTTGGGCGGCGTCGAGGGACCGGTCAGGGCGCGGAATCGGGATCGGGGGGCTCGATCGCCGGGTGGGGGGACCGGGGCGTCGGGTCCGGGCCCCCGGTACCGCGCACGTCGACGACGCGGCCGTAGACCACGCTCCCGGTCCGGGTCACGCGGTGGTTGCGGGCCCACCGGCGCGGGAAGAAGCGCGCCGCCGGGATCAGCAGCACGAACCCGAACGCGTCGGTGACGAAGCCCGGTGTGAGCAGCAGCGCGCCGGCGGCCAGGATCAGCGCGCCGTCGACCAGCTCGGCGGCCGGCACCTCGCCCGCCCGGAGTTGCGCCTGGGCCCGGCGCCAGGCGCTCAAGCCCTCGCGCTTGACGAGGATCCCGCCGACGATGGAGATGCCGATCAGGAGCGCCAGCGTGGGCAGGAAGCCGATCCACTGGCCGACCTGGATGATGACGAACAGCTCGACGAGCGGGACGACGACCAGCGCGACCACGAGGACGATGAGCACCGACCCAGCGTAGAGCGCACGCTCGCGACCGCCTACACGTTGACGGCCAGCACCGGCGACCCGTCGAGGTCCACCAGCTCGTGGGTACGGCGCAGGTCGTCGATGCGGTCCAACTGCCGTACGAGCTGACGGTTCCGGACGCCCGAGAGCTCGTCGTAGGCCTTGGTGACGGTGTTGAGACCGCGGCCGAGCGCGTCCATCTTGTCGGAGAACTGATCCCATTGCTTGGTGAAGTCACCCAGCACCTCGAGGATCTCCGACGCCGTGCGCTCCATCCGGAAGTTCTCGACCGACTGGCGGACGACGGCGAGCACCGCGAAGAGCGTCATCGGCGAGCACATGATGATCCGCTCCGCGAGCGCCTCGTCGAGCAGCGGGGAGGCGTGCTCCTGGACGAAGGCGTAGAGCTGCTCGTTGGGGATGAACAGCAGCACGCAGTCGACGCTGGAGGTCGAACCCTCGCTGTACCTCCTCCCGGCGAGCTCCCTGACCTTGGCCCGCACGTCCTTCAGGAAATCGTCCCGGTGACGGATCTGCTCCAGCTCGGATTCGGCGTTCACGTAGCGGAGGTAGTTGTCGAGCGGGAACTTCACGTCCATGTAGAGGATGGCGTCCTGGGGCAGGAGGAACGTGAAGTCCGGGATGCCCGAACCCGATTCGACGGCCTTCTGCTTGCGGTACTGGACGCCCTCGACGAACCCCGCGAGGCGCAGCACGTCCTCGGCCATGCGCTCGCCCCACTGCCCCCGGGTCTTGGAGCTCGCGAGCGCCTCACGCAGGCCCTGCGCGGTCTGCGCGAGCTCGGTGATCCCGGCGCGCTGCTGTGCCAGCGCTCCGGAGAGCTGGTCGATCTTGGCGCCGCGGCTCGTCTCGAACTCGCGCACCAGCTCGGTGACCTGGCCGAGGCGCTGCTGCATCGACTCGAACTGCAGCTGCATCTGGCTGCGCTCGTGCGCGAGCGACTCCCCGGCGCGCTCCCGCTCGGAGTCCATGAGTCCGCGGTTGGTCTCGATGAGGTGGCCGAGGGCGGCCTGCTGCTGCTGGGCCGCGACCCGTGCGATGCGGTCCGCGAGCTGGTCCGGGTCCGGACCGGCGGGCGCGTCGACACGCTGGCGCTGGACGACGACGGCCGCGGTCCCGGCGGCCGCGCCGACGAGCACGACGATGAGGAGGGCGATGAGCAGGATCTCGATCATGCGATCCAGCGTCGCACGGGGGTGTGACCACGTCCGGTTTCACCCGGTTTCGGGGAGGATGTACGCCAGTCACGAGGTTGCCGGACCTCATGGCTCAGGCCGGATGCCACCCGGCGAGGAACCGTTCGAGCGCCGTGGTGGCGGTGTCGACGTCGCCGGTGCTCAGGACGTCGATCAACAGGCCGCGCACGACCGCGATGCCGAGACGCGCGTCGACGCCGTCGGCCGAGGTCCCGAGCGCCGCCGCGGCCTCGCCGGAGTCGCGCACCCACGCGTCGGTGAGATCGGTGCCGGGTCCGTCGGCCGTGTCGAGCGCGAGCGACTCGAAGAAGAGCCGCACGAACGGCCGGAGGTCCTCCGCGGACACCCGGGCCCACACCCGGCGAACCAGGTCGGAGGGATCCCGGGCCTCCGCCGCCAGCTCCCGGAGCGCCGCACGTTGGTCGGTCTCGACGCGGGCCACCACCGCGGCGATGAGCCCGGCGTGGGACCCGAAGTGGTACAGCAGCATGCGGTGGCTGGTGCCGATGGCCGCCGCGAGGTCGCGCAGGCTGCGGTCGCGCAGCCCGTGCGCCGCGGTCTCGGCCACCAGCCGGTCGACGAGCAGCTCACGCGGGCTCGACTCGCTCATGTACCGTATGGTACACTCGTCTCCGTGCATCTCGAACACACCCTCGACATCGCCGCGCCGCCCGAGGTCGTGTGGGACCTGACCGCCGACATCGAGCGGTGGCCGAGCGTGACGCCCACGATCACGGCGCTGGAGAAGATCACCGACGGACCGGTCGCCGTGGGCACCCGCGCCCGGATCGAGCAGCCCGGGCTCCGGCCGGCGGTGTGGACCGTCGAGGAGCTCACCCCGGGCCGGAAGCTCGTCTGGAGCACGCGCATGCTCGGTGCCCGGTTCGTCGGCGGGCACGAGGTCGTGCCCAACGGCGCCGGATGCACCAACCGGCTCACCCTCGACGTGACCGGACCGAGCGCGCCCCTGCTCGCGCTCGTCGCCGGCACACGACTCCGGACCGCGCTCGACACCGAGGGCGAGGGCTTCCGCCGCGCCGCGCAGGCCCCCGCGCCCTGACCTCCTCCCCCTTCCCCCGTTCTTGCGTCGCTCGGCCCTCGCCGGTGAGTGCGAACGGACCCAGGAACGGGGGGTGGGTCAGAACGTCCCGCCGTCGACGCTGATCCTGATCCCGGTCAGGTACGAGCCGGTGGGCCCGACGAGGGCGAGCACGACGTCCGCGACCTCTTCGGGGGTGCAGACATGGCCGAAGGGTGAGCCCGCGTCCAGCGTGTGGATGTCCTCGACGCCCATCGCACCCCTCACCAGACGCCGCCCCATCTCGGTCTCGACCAGGCCCGGCGCGACGACGTTGACGTGGATGCCGTGCCGGCGCTCCTCCTTGGCGAGCGTCATCGCCAGGGCCTCGAGGCCCGCCTTCGCCATCGTGTACGGCGCACCCCCGGCCTGCATGTGGGTGGTCGCGACCGACGAGATCATGACGACGTCGCCGCGCGGCGCGTCGCGCATCCCGGGGACGAACGCCTGGGCGAGGACGAAGGCGGCCAGCGTGTGCGTGCGCCAGTTGCGCTCGACCTCCGCGATCTCGGTCTTCACCACGCTCTGCCCGCGCGATGCGATGCCGGCGTTGTGCACCAGCAGGTCGACCGGTCCGAACTCGTCGAGCACCGCGGCGGCCATCGCCGCGCAGGCATCGGCATCGTCGACCGACGCGGCGTAGGCGGCCGAACGCCGCCCCATCGCCTCGATGGCGGCGACGGTGCCGAGCGCAGCCTCCTCGTCCCGTCGATAGTTGACGGCGACATCGGCGCCGCCGGCGGCGAGCGCGAGCGCGATGGCCCGGCCGATCCCGCGCGATCCCCCGCTCACGAATGCCTGCCGACCGTCGAGTGCACCCATCGATCGCTCCTCAGTCCGTGAAGTTGGGCGGGCGCTTCTCGAGGAAGGCGGCCATGGCCTCTTCGAGGTCGCCG
Organism: uncultured Acidimicrobiia bacterium; assembly: GCA_963752335.1. Taxonomy (GTDB): domain Bacteria; phylum Actinomycetota; class Acidimicrobiia; order IMCC26256; family JAENVU01; genus JAENVU01. The sequence continues at coordinate 1,061,773 of CAVVXW010000004.1, forward strand.
GCGAAGCTGGAGAGCACCTGGGTGCGGTTCTCGAGGTCGATGCCCGCCTGCATGCTCCCGATCTCGAGCTGGCTCCACATGACCTCCTTGGTCATGCGGACACCGAACGGTCCGTTGGCGAGGATCAGCTCGGCCTCCGCGAGCGCGGCGTCCATCAACGCGTCGTCGCCGACCATCGAGGTGACGAGCCCGATCCGCAACGCCTCCTCGGCGTCGACGAACCGGCCGGTGAGCATGAGCTCGTAGGCACGCGACGCGCCGATCAGACGCGGCAGGATCCAGCTCGTCCCGATGTCGCACGCGGACAGGCCGACCTTGATGAATGCGACGTTGAAGCGGGCCGACGCGGCGGCGATGCGGATGTCCGAGCCGAGCGTGATCGCGAGCCCGCCACCCGACGCCGAGCCGTTCACCGCGGCGATGATCGGCTGGGGCTGGGAGCGCATGAGCGGGATGAGGTTCGCGATGTACTGCTGGACCCGCATCCCGGCCCTGGCCGGTCCCAGCCCGGCGAGATCGGGGAGCGCAACGCCCTCGGCGAGGTCGAGCCCGGCGCAGAACCCGGGTCCGGCACCGGTGAGCACGATCGCCCGGCACGTGCGGTCCTCACGGAGCGCGCCGAGCGCGTCGTAGTAGCCGCCGAGCAACGCCGCGTTCATCGCGTTGCGCCGTTCCGGCCGGTTGAAGGTGATGCGCGCCACCTGTGGCAACGGCCGGTCGACGAGGACGGCGCCGTCGCCCAGCTCCATGTCGGTCATCCTCTCCCCCTCTCGGCCCTGCGGGCCGGGCCCCGCCCGTGGGGTCCGACGAGCGGGTTCCGTGGGGCGTCGCTCATGCCGCGATCCTGGCCGTCAGGCGCGCTCGGACGCCAGACGCTCGGCCCGGCGCAGCATCCCCGGCGATCCGAGCCGCTCGGTCCAGGCTGCGAACTCCGGCGCGGGTCCGGTCCAGCGCCATTCGTCCACGGCGCCGACGGGATGGTCGGTGCGCAGCGTGGCGAGGAGACGGAACAGCTCCGCATCCGCCCGCTGCTCGCCGAGCGTGGTCGCGAGCTTGACCGCGCCCCGTACGTCGACGGCCCAGTCCTTGGCCAGGGGCGGGATCTGCTCGAGGTGGAGGTAGTGCCCGAGCACCGCGCCGGCCGACTTCGCACCCCAGCCGGGCAGCCCGGGGAACCCGTCGGCGGTGTCGCCCACGAGCCCGAGGTAGTCCGGGATGGACTCGGGTGGGACTCCGAACTTGGCGCGGACGCCCTCGGCGTCGCGGACCTCTCCCTTGCGTCGGTCGAGCTGCACGACCCGGTCGCCGATCACGCTCTGGCCGAGGTCCTTGTCGGGGGTGCAGATCGAGCACGCGCTCGACGCGGTCGTCCGCCGCGGCGACCCTCGCGCCCGCGGCCATGCCGTCGTCGGCCTCCTGCTCGACCATCGCCCACACCGTGACGCCGAGTGCGGCGAGTGCGTCCTCGAGCAGCGGGAACTGTGCGAGGAGCAGCGGCTCCATGTTGGCGCTGGTCTTGTAGCCGTCGTAGAGGTCGTTCCGGAACGACTCGACCACGTGGTCGGTGGCGACGGCGACGTGGGTGGCGCCCTCCTCCAGCATCATGAGCAGCGAGCCGACGACCCCACGCGTCGCGGCGACCTCGGTCCCGGCCGGGTCGAGATGCGACGGGACCGCGAAGTGGTGGCGGAACAGCTCGTAGGTGCCGTCGACGAGATGGACGATCATGCTGGGGCTCCGATCGTGAGGAGCGCCGAGAATGGCACACGATCGGCACGGCACGCGTCAGGGCCTCGACGGATCGGTCGCGTCGGACGCAACCGGCGCGGGGAGCCAGCGCGCCGGGACGGCGCGTGCCAGCCGCCCCGAGTTGGTCGCCAGGAGCGGGCTCGCGACCGCCAGCGTCAGGACGTAGAGCCCGGTGAACGGTACGAGGCGCTCGTCGAGCCCGGCGGCGGTCGCGAGGGTCACCAGGATGAGCGCGAACTCGCCGCGGGCCAGCACGGTGAACGAGATGTTGACCGCGGCCAGCCGGCCGAGCCCGTTGATGCGGGCCGCGGTGACGCCGGCGACGAGGGCCAGCACCAGCGAGACCAGGACCGCGGCGATCGCGGGCCCGGCGACGGACCCGAACGCTCCCGGGTCGATCGCGAGCCCGAACGCGAAGAAGAACAACGCACCGAAGGAGTCCCGGAGCGGGAGCACGAGCTTCTCGATGCGCTTCGTGACGGCCGTGCCGGCGAGGACCACACCGGCCATGAACGCGCCGATCGCGTCCGACACGCCGAGCTGGTCGGCGATGCCCGCGACGAGGAGCGCGAATCCCACGAACAACACCGTGAGCAGCTCGTCGTCACGGGCGCCGATCACCCGGCGGATCGGACCGCGGGCGTATCGAGCGAGCACGAACAGGAGCACGAGGAACCCCGCGGCGCGTCCGAACAGCACCAGCGCTTCGCCGGTCGAGTCGGCGTGGCCGAGCACCGGGGCGAGCGCGGCCAGGTACAGCGCGAGGAAGAGGTCCTCCACCACGATGATCCCGAGGATGAGGCGGGTCTCGGGGCGGTCGAGCCGGTGGAGCTCGATGAGGAGCTTGGTGACGATGGCCGACGACGAGATCCCCGTCGCGCCGGCGATCACGAACGCCTCCTTGGTCCCCCATCCGACCGCGAAGCCGAGCGCGAGACCGCCCCCGACGTTGAGCACGAGGTAGAGGGCCGCGGCCGCGAGCAAGCGGGCGCCGCCCCGGCCGAGGTCGTCGAGCGCGAACTCGAGGCCGAGGGAGAAGAGCAGGAAGATCAGCCCGAAGGCGGCCAGCAGCTCGAGGTCCTCGGGATGGTGGAACAGGACGGGGCCCGGCGTGTGTGGTCCGACGAGCATGCCGGCCGCCATGAAGAGCGGGATCGTCGGAAGCCCGACCCGTCGACCGCCGCGTGCGAGGAGCCCGGCGAGGAGGAACGCGCTGCCGAGCACGACGAGCTCGCGACCCATGGCACCTCCGGTCCGATCGGTGGCCGCGCCCCGGACCGTACCCGGGCGCCGTCGCGGTGTCCCGCGGACCTCACTGCGGACGGAGCACGCAGAACTCGTTGCCCTCGGAGTCGGCGAGGACGACCCAGGACACGTCGGGACCCTGGCCGACGTCGGCGGGGGTCGCCCCGAGACCGATGAGCCGTGCCACCTCGGCGGCCTGATCGCCGTCGACCGGAGGGTGCACGTCGAGGTGGGCTCGGTCCTTCACCGTCTTGGGCTCGGGGACGCGGACGATGTCGAGGTCGGGCGGGCCGTCGCCGGGTCGGTGCAGGGACACCCCGTAGTCGCCGCGATTGCCGACGGACCAGCCGGTGGCCGCCGCCCAGAACTCGGCGAGGCGCTCGGGATCGTTGGCGTCGAGCACGATCGCCGCGAGGCCGGGGGCCGCCCGGTACCGGTCGCGCGGGTCGAGCACGCACAGCTCGTTGCCCTCCGGGTCCGCGAGGACCACCCACGCGGTGTCGCCGTGCCCGACGTCGGCGTCGGTGGCGCCGTTGTCGCGCAGGCGGGCGACGGTCCTGCTCTGGGCGTCGGTGCTCGGCGACGCGAGGTCCAGATGGAGCCGGTTCTTCACCGACGTCTTCGGGTCGTCCACCCGCTCGAAGAGGATCTGCGGGATCCCCGGCTCGGCGCTGGTCACGACCCAGTCGGCGTCCTCGTCGGCGCTCGCGGCCCACCCGAGCGCGTCGGCCCACCACCGCGCCTGCGCCTCCGGGTCGAGGGCGGCGATCACCACGCCCCAGAGCTGGGTCGTCATCTCGCCAGTCTGGCCCGACACGGGCTCAGCCGGGGCGAACCCCCCACTGGAAGGTGGTGCGCCACGCGGGTGCGATCTTCACGACGTCGCCGGTCTGGGGGGCGTGGATCATCATGCCGCCGCCGATGTAGAGGCCGACGTGGTGCAGATCGCTGTAGAAGACCACGATGTCGCCGGGTTGGAGCTGGTCCCACCCGACCTTGGGGAACATCGTCGCCTGCGACCCGGAGTAGTGCGGCATGCGCACCCCGGCCGCGGCCCACGCCGCCATGGTGAGCCCGGAGCAGTCGAAGGTGTTCGGCCCCGCCGTCGCGAAGACGTACGGCTTGCCGAGCTGGGCGCGGGCGAAGGCGATCGCCGTCGCGGCGCCTCCCGACGGCGGCGGCGCGGGGGTCGAGGGCGAGCCCGCCGCCGGTGGCGAGGTGCTCGGCGGCCCCGACGTCGGTGCCGGCGTCGAAGGTGTGTGCGTCGGCGTACCGGTCGACGGGGGCTTCGTGACCGTCGGTGCGACGACGCTGGCGGCGACCGGGCCGGCGGCGTCGGCCACCGCGGCCGCCGCGTCGGCCTGCGCGCGCGCCGCCGCCTCGGCCGCGAGCCGGTCCAGCTTGTGCTTCATGGCCGCGGCGGCGTTCAGCGAGCTCTGGAGATGGGCCTTGGCGGCGCGCTGGTCGGCCCGCTCGTTGTCGAGCTGTCGGATCTCGCTGCTGAGCGTTCCCAGCAGCTCGCGGTCGGGCTTCTCCGCGGCGTCCATGTAGTGCGCCCGCCGCGCGAGGTCCGTCACCGCGGTGGCCTGGTCCAGTTGGAACGGCATCGCGGAGCCGCTGTGCTTGTACATCGACGCGATGCGGCTCCGGCTGCGCGCGCGGACCTCCGCCACCCGGGCCTGGGCGTCGGCGATGCGCTGCTCGGTGAGGGCCACGAGTGCCGTGGCCCGCTCCGCCTGGAGCCGAGCCAGGTTGTACTGCTCGGCGACCCGCTCGAGCTGCGCGGTGGTCGGTGCGGGGGGCTGGTCCGCCGGTGCGGCACCGGCGGGCCCGATCAGGCCGGCGACTCCCGCCGCGGCGGCCAGCAACCCCACCAGGGCACGACGCGAGACGGAGGCTCGGTGTGACGACGGCACCTCTGTGTGGTCGGCGAGCGGCGCCCCAGAATTGAGCACGCTCCGTGAGATTCTGAGTGGCGTCCGCCACGGACCGCGCCCAAAACGGTGCAGAGTGGGACACGTACTCCCGAAATGAGCCGGATGACTCCTGGGTGTCCGACCGCGGACCGCGAGATCGCGGAACCGGGCAGCTAGGCCGGCGCGCCGACGGCCACCGTGACCCGCTCCGCGGTCACCGCCGCCGGCACGGCGCGGCAGCCGAGCAGGACGCCGACGGTCGCCGCGAACGTCGCCGTCGCCCCGGCCACGTGCAGCGCGACGAGGCCGCGCGGCACGTCGTTGAAGTACTGGATGTAGCCGACGGCCGCCTGTGCCACGAGGACGCCGAGCAGGAGGGTCACCCGCCGGTACAGCAGCTGGGACGCGCGGGTGCGTACGAGGACGGCCAGGAGCAGCACGACGGACGCGAGGAAGACCATCACGGTGATGCCGTGGACCCGCGCGACCTCGGGGATCCGCAGGTCGAGCCGGGTGGCGCGCAGCGAGATCTTCGCCGAGTTGCCGGCGTCACCCGAGTGCGGACCGGTGCCGGTCACCACCGTCCCGGTGACCAGCACCGCGCTGACGAGCACCATGGCCACGAGCGCGAGCCGGTGCACGAGGGCGGGGACGACGACGGGTGCGGCCGCGCCGTCGGGGATCCCCGCCCGCCAGACGAGCACGAGCGCGTCCGCGAGGAGCAACGCGGAGAGAAGGAAGTGGCCCATGACGAACGGTGGGTCGAGCAGCTCCTTCACCACGAGGGCACCGAGGAGCGCCTGCCGCGAACACCCCGACGACGAGGCCGGCCGCGAGCCACGTGAGATCACGGCGGCGCGGCGCGCGGACGAGCGCACCCAGCACGGCGACGATCACCACGACCGACACCAGTCCCGTGACCAGGCGGTTGACGAACTCGACCCAGCCGTGGAACCCGACGGCCCTCGTCGGTGCGAGGCTGGTGGCGGTGCAGTTCGGCCATTCCGGGCACCCGAGCCCGGACCCGGTGAGGCGGACCGCCGCGCCCGTCACGATGATCAGGGCGAGCAGGTACGCAGCGACGACGGTGATCCGCCGGTACTGCGCAGGCGAGAGGCGCACACGCGACATGACCCGGGCATCGTACGGGTCGGTCCCACCCGTAGGCTGATCGCGTGCGTCGACTCGTCGCGATCGGTCTGGTGGCGCTCACGGCGGTCGTGCTCGCCGTCCTCGTCGGCTCGGGCACCGACCGCGACGACCGTTCGGGCGCGGCCCGCCCCTCGGTCCGGACCGTGTCATCCACGCTCGCCCCGACCACGACGACCACCACCCGGCCTCGTCGCGGCGACGGGCAGCCGGTGACCCTGATCTTCGGGGGCGACGTCCACTTCGAGGGTGGTCTCGCGAGCCAGCTCGCGAGCAATCCCTCCGGCATGTTCGCGCCCGTCGCCGCAGTCCTGAGCGGCGCCGACGTGGCGATGGTCAACCTCGAGACCGCGATCGCCACGGGCGGCTCGCCGGACACGAAGGCCTACAACTTCCGGGCACCGCCGTCGGCCTTCGAGGCGCTGCGCACCGCCGGGATCGACGTCGTGACCATGGCGAACAACCACGGCCGGGACTTCGGTTCGGAAGGCCTGGCCGAGACGCTCGCGGCCAAGGCCCGGACGAGCCTCGTGGTGCTCGGGATCGGCGCGAACGCCGATGAGGCGTACCGACCGTGGCGCACCGAGGTCCACGGCCAGCGCCTCGCGTTCTTCGCCGCCACCGATGTGCTCGACGACTGGCTCATCGAGCCGTGGACCGCGACCGACTCCCAGGGTGGGCTCGCCTCCACCAAGGGGGCGAGCGTCGACCGGCTGGTCGCGGGAATCCGGGCGGTGCGCGCCGACACCGACACCGTGGTCGTGTTCCTGCACTGGGGCGCGGAGGGGATGACGTGCCCGACGCCGCGTCAGCAGGAGCTCGCGGCGCAGCTCGTCGCCGCCGGTGCCGACGTCATCGTGGGCAGCCACACCCACCGGGTGATGACAGCCGGCCGGCTCGGGACCGCGTTGGTGGACTACGGCCTCGGCAACTTCGCCTTCTACAACGAGGCGGGGCCGTCCGGGATCACCGGCGCGCTGAGGGTGACCGTGACCGGGCGCGACGTCGATGCGTACGAGTGGCTGCCCGCGCGCATCCAGGGCGGGATCCCCCGTTGGCTGAGCGGTGACGCCGCGGCCGCCGACGTCGCCGCGTTCGACGGGCGTCGGGCCTGCGCCGACCTCTCGCCCTGAGGCAGTCCCCTGGTCCGGCTCAGATCGCCAGCGGTGGGAACGGGATCCGGGCGTCGTCGACGCCGTCGTCGCGTTGGACTCGGCAGGCGTTCAACGCGAAGGACACGAGGTGGTACTGCCCGACGAGGAAGACGAGGTCGAGCACCTGCTCGTCGGTGTAGTGGGCTGCGAGCTCGGTCCACGTGGCGTCGGTGACGGTGGACCGCTCGTGCAGCTCGTCGGCCGCGCGGATCGCCACGGCCTCGGCCGCGGTCCAGCCGTCGGCGTCGGGTCCGCCGGCAACGCGGGCGATGGCGTCGTCGTCGACCCCGACCGCCCGGGCGACGACCACGTGCTGACCCCATTCGTACGGTGACCGGTTGCACCAACCGGTGCGCAGGATCACCAGCTCGCGCACCCGCGGTCCGAGCGTCGACCCGGTGAGTGCATAGGTCGCGAATCCCAGCCACTCGCGCAGCAGGGTCGGGTGCCGGGCGATCGTCCCGAACACGTTGAGCAGGCTGGTGTCGTCGCCCCGCAGCCGGGACAGCCGTTCGAGCAGCGCACGGGTCGCGGGGTCCGCGTCGTCGAGGGACACCGGAGGGATGCGGGGTTCCATCCGGGCAGCGTACGGTGGCGCGATGTCGAGTGTCGTCTACGACGAGTTCGCCTACTTCGCCGACAACGCGAGCGAGGTCGGGCTCCCCTATCCGGGGCCGCCGGAGGTCGAGCGGATCGCGTTGGAGGTGGCTCCCGGCCAGACCCTCAGCGGGTTGCGCTGGGGATCGGCGCCACCCGAGCTCGTCCTCCTGCACGGCGGCGCGCAGAACGCGCACACGTGGGACACCGTCGCACTCGCGCTCGGCCGTCCGCTCCTCGCCCTGGATCTCCCCGGCCACGGCCGGTCCGACTGGCGCTCCGATCGCGCCTACTGGCCGCACGAGAACGCCGCCGCGGTCGAGGTCGCCGTCCGCGAGCTCGCACCCGCCGCCCGCGCGGTCGTGGGCATGTCGCTCGGCGGCCTGACCGCGCTCGCCCTCTCCCACCGCGCGCCCGACCTCGTACGGAGGCTCGTCCTCGTGGACGTGACGCCGGGAGTGAACCGGGACAAGGCGTCGGCGATCACGGCGTTCATCTCCGGTCCCGAGACCTTCGCGAGCTTCGACGAGATCCTCGAACGGACCGTGCAGTTCAATCCGACGCGTTCGGAGTCCTCGCTGCGGCGCGGCATCCTGCACAACGCGGCCGAGCGATCCGACGGCAGCTGGTCCTGGCGCTACGACCGCTTCGTCCCCGACGCGGGTGCCGAGATCCCCGATTTCGGCGACCTGTGGGGTGCGGTCGACGCGGCGGCGATGCCACTGCTGCTCGTGCGCGGCGCGGACTCGCCGGTGGTCGACGACGACGACGTCGCCGAGCTCCGCACGCGAGCTCCGCACGCGAGCGTGGAGGTCGTCGCGGAGGCGGGGCACAGCGTGCAGGGCGATCAACCGCTCACGCTGGCGCGCCTGCTGACCGAGTTCGTCGACGCGTGACCGAGGCGCGCGACCCCGAAGCGCGCTACCGCAGTCGCAGCCTCTGGTTGGACCAGGTGCCCGACACGCTCGCGCCCCGACCGTCGCTCGGCGGCCACGCGAACGCCGACATCGTCGTGATCGGCGCCGGGTTCACGGGATTGTGGACCGCGTACGAGCTGCTGCGGCGCGAGCCGACCCTTCGCATCGTGCTGGTCGAGGCCGAGATCGCGGGCTTCGGCAGCGTCCGGCCGGAACGGCGGCTGGTGCTCGGCGCTGTTCGCGGGCAGCCGCGAGGCGACCGCGCGGCGGTACGGACGCGACGCGGCGATCGCGATGCAACGTGCGATGTTCGCGACCGTCGACGAGGTCGGCGGCGTCTGCACGTCCGAGGGCATCGACGCACACTTCGTCAAGGGCGGCACGCTCGAGGTCGCGACCAGGACTCCACACGTCGCGCGCCTTCGGCGCCAGGTCGAGGCGGAGCGTGCGTGGGGGTTCGGCCCGGAGGACGTCCGCTGGCTGGACGCAGCCGAGTCCGACGAACGCGTCCGGGTCGCGGGTGCGCTCGGGGCCGTGTACACGCCGCACTGCGCGCGCATCCACCCCGCGCGCCTGGTGCGCGGGCTCGCCCGCGCGGTCGAGGCTCGAGGCGCGGTGCTGTACGAACGGAGTCGCGTCGTCGAGGTGGGGAGCGGGCGGGTCGTGACCGACGGCGGCTCGGTCGCGGCCGAGACCGTCGTCGTGGCGACCGAGGGCTACACCGCGCGGCTCCCGGAGCGACGCCGCCACCTCGCACCCGTCTACTCGCTCATGATCGCGACCGAGCCGCTCCCGGACCACGTCTGGGCGGAGATCGGGTGGGACGGTATGGACACCCTTGCCGACGGTCGCCACCTCATCATCTACTCGCAGCGCACCGCCGACGGTCGGATCGCGTTCGGGGGCCGGGGCGCGCCGTACCACTTCGCGAGCCGCATCCGCGACGAGTTCGACCGCGAGCGGTCGGTCTTCGCGGAGCTGCGGGGCGTGCTCCACGAGCTGTTCCCTGCCACCGCCGGCGCGCGGATCACCCACGAGTGGGGCGGGCCGCTGGGTGTCCCGCGCGACTGGTACTCGTCGGTCGGCTTCGACCCGGTCACGCGCGTCGGCTGGGCCGGTGGCTACGTCGGCGACGGGGTCAGCACGACCAATCTCGCCGGTCGCACGCTCGCGGACCTGGTGCTCGGCCGGGACTCCGAGCTCACCGCGCTCCCCTGGGTCAACCACGTCTCGCCGCGTTGGGAGCCCGAGCCCCTCCGCTGGCTCGGCATCAACGCGGGGCTGCGGCTCCCGTCGGGTGCGGACCGGTTCGAGGCCCGCACCGGACGCTCGTCGCGTTGGCGGGAGCGCCTGCTCGCGAAGCTCGTCGGCTGACCGAGTTGTCCGACCGCCGGGTCACCGGTAGGTTGCGCTCCGCTACGGATCGGGGGAAGTCCGGTGTGATTCCGGCGCTGACCCGCAACTGTGAGCATCCGTTCGGATGCGAGCCAGATCACCCGCCGTGGCCACCGGTTCGCCGGTGATCGACATCCGTCGCCATTCGTGGCATCGATCGAGCTCTCGAGGACGAGGAGCTCACGGAAGGACATCCGCCATGGCTCGTTTCCCACTTCGCGCGTCGTTCGGCGCGCTCGCGCTCGTGCTCGCGGCCACCGGCTGCAAGTACAGCGGTTGGGGTGACGCCCCGACGATCAGCAAGGCGCACGCCGCTCGGAACTGGCTCGTCACCCAGCAGCAGACCGACGGCAGTTTCGAGGTCTCCGGCTTCGCCGGCTTCGAGACCCCCGATGCCGTCCTGGCGATCGCGGAGGACGCCCAGGCCCAGGCGCGTTGGGACACGACCGAGGCCCGCGGCGCGGTCGCGGCGGTGACGCGGAACGGCCGGTCGGCCCTCGACGTCGTCGACGATCTCGCCGACGGCACGATCACTGCCGGCCAGGCCGCGAAGCTCATCCTGCTCGTGGCCGAGCCGCTCGGATACTCCCCGACCGCGTTCAATCCGCAGAACGACGCGACGAGCCGCAACCTCGTCCAGGTCATGGACGCCGGCGCTGCGCCCGACGGCTCCTACGGCGCATTCAACGCCACGCTGTACGCGGCGATTGCCAAGCGAATGGTGTCCGGCTCGGTGCCGGCCGCGACCGTCGCGTACGTTCGCGCCGCGCAGACGGCTTCCGGCGGATGGGACTTCGCCGGGGACCCGACCGGGACCGACGCCGACGTCGACACGACGAGCCTCGCGATCCAGGCGCTCGTCGCCGGGGGCGTCGGCCGCAACGACGGCACGCTCGTGCAGGCCCTGCGCTACCTGGCCGTGATTCACCAGGCCAGCGGTGCGTGGTCCTCGTTCGGCGCCGACGACCCGAACTCGACGGCGACCGCGGTGCTCGGGATCACCGCGGCGGGCGAGGACCCGGGAGTCGCGTGCTGGCGGAACGACCTCGTCCCGCAGCTCTCCGGTGTGCCGTACGCGTCACCGATCACCTGGCTGCGGTCCCAGGTCGCGGCGGACGGGCACATCGCGAGCCCGAACGACGCCTTCCCACCGATCAACACGTTCGCGACGACGCAGGGCATCGAGGCGATGCGTCGAGGTTGGCTCCCTGTCGTCGCGCTGGCGCCCCAGGGGTGTTGACGGCTATTCGACGATCACCGGTCGACCGGAGGCGAGGTCGATCGTCGCGACGTAGAACAGACGACTCGCCGGGTAGCCGACGTTCGGGGCCTGGTACGCGTGGTACGCGAGCCGGTACTCCCCGGGTGCGTCCTGGAAGACGGATCCTCCGCCCGGACCCATGACCGAGTCGTGGGCCCGCAGCACCGGCCCGGGCGCGCCGTGGTCGCACGGGCCGAGCACGGACGCGCAGTGCACGACTCCCTCGGCGTAGTTGCGGGTGTTCCAGTCGTTGGCCGAGTAGAACAACCACACGCCCCCGGGACCCACCAGCATCGACGGCGCCTCGACGTTGCCGCGTTCCCACGACTGCGTCGGATGCAGGAGCGTGACCGCGTCGCCGGAGAGCGAGAGTCCGTCACCCGCGAGGCGGCGGGCCATGATCGTGCCCGGCTCCTGCTTCCAGAGGAGGACGGTGGTTCCGTCGACCGCGACGACCGGTTCCGGATCGATCGCCCCGGTCACCCCGCATTCGAGTGGGCCCGCCGTCGCGTCGACGAACGGGCCGAGGGGGCTCGGCGCCCGGGCGACGGAGATGCACTCGCGCCCGCCGAGCTTCTCGCGCGCCGCGTAGTACATGACGAAGCCGCTCGGACGGGCCAGCACCGCCGGTGACCACGTGCTCCCCGGCACCGCCCAGGCGGGGAGCGCCGAGAGGGCGTTCCCCGCGGTGTCCCAGGCCCCGTCGGCTCCTCGGCGGAGCATCTGGATCGTGCCCGCGCTGGCGTTGGTGGCGAACGCGTAGTGCTCGGGACCGACCGTCAGGACGAACGGATCGGGGAAGTCGAAGCCGTACTGCACCGCGGGACCGTGCTCGGTTCCCTGAGCGGCGCGGCACGCGGCGTCGACGAGATGCAGCGCCGCGATCGTGGCGGCGTCGTCGTGATGTTGCTCGGCGTCCAGCGCGGCACCGGCGCCGTCGAGGCACTGGCGCACGACCGCGAGCTCCGCATTCTTGGTGTCCCGCAGCCCGGCGGCGTCCGCCGCGGCGGCTCGGGTGCCGACGAGCTCGGCGTTGCGTTGCTCGACGGAGAGCGCGGCCCGGTCGTGTGCGGTGGTCGCGACCTTCTGGGCACCTCGCGCGGAGGTGAGTCGCCGCGTCCTGCCGGTTCCGGGTCGCCTGCATCTCCCGCAGCTCTCGCGCCGCGACGATCTGACGGTGGACGGCGTCCGCCCGTGTCCGCCAGGCCGCGTCCAGGTGGTAGGCGAGCGTCCCCAGCAGGACGACCGCCGCACCCGCCGCCGTCCAGCACCGGGCGCGGCGACTCACGCCCCGACGCTCCGGCACTGGGTCCGGACCTCGGCGAGGGTCGTCACGGAACGGGGATCTCCGACGCTCACCTGGTTGAGCGCGCGGTTGACGCCGGCCAGGCACTCGCGCAGCGCCGGGACCTGACCGGCGGCGAGCCAAGCCCCGAGCGCCACGTCGTCGCGAGCGCGTTGGACCTCGTCGATCTGGTCGGTCAGCGTCGCGGCGACACCGATCAGCTCGTCCGTGAGCCGGCGGGTCTCGGCGTTGTCGGTCTCGAGCGAACCTGCCGCGGCCTTGAGCTCGCGCATCCGGGCCGTGGCCGCGCGCAGCTCGCGTCGGGCGCGCGCAGTGCGACGGTCGGCGGCGTCCCGGTCCGCGGTGAGCACCTGGTGCTTCCACAGACCGACGCCGATCAGCGCCAACACCAGCACGCCCAGTGCGGCGATCCCGACCCTGCCACGCGTCATGGCGTCAGTCTGACCGCTGCCGCCGGCCGCCCGGGCGCGGGTCTCACGTGGGCGGTTCGGCCTGCCGATAGAGCACGGTGGACCACGAGCGCGGTGAATGGACGGATCGGACCTTTCCGGTCATGGGTACCACCGGTCGCGTGCTCGTGCACGGCGGCGCCGAGGATCTCGCCACGCTTGCCGAGATGCGACTCGCCGAGATGGAGCTGCGGTGGACGCGCTTCCGCGACGACAGCGAGCTGATGCGGCTCAACCACGCGAGCGGCCGGCCGGTCCGCGTCTCCGCCGACACCTTCGAGATCGTGGCGCTCGCGGTCGACGCGTGGCGCAGGACACGCGGCCGCTTCGACCCGACCGGGCTCGCGGCCATCGTGCGATTGGGCTACGACCGCGACTTCGCCGAGCTGGGATCGTTCGAGCACCGTGTGGCCGCGGGCCCCGCCTTCCCGGGGTGCGCGGAGATCGTCCTCGATCCGATGGTGCACACGATCGAGCTCCCCGCGGGGGTCACGCTGGATCTCGGTGGGATCGGGAAGGGGCGCGCCGCGGATGTGGTGAGCCGGGAGCTGCTGGACGCGGGTGCCACGTCCGTCTGCGTCGACCTCGGCGGGGACGTGCAGTGCGGTGGTCTCGGCCCGTACGACGGCGCCTGGGAGGTCGACTGCGCCGACCTCGGGATCGCGCCCCACGGGACCCGGCTCCGGCTCACGACCGGCGGTGTCGCCACGAGCACGACACGCCGCCGGCGCTGGCAGGCGGGCGGTATCACCCTCCACCATCTCATCGACCCCGCGACCGGTCGACCGGCCGCGCGCGGCGTGCACACCGCGACCGTGCTCGCCGCCGAGACGGCCTGGGCCGAGGTGTTGGCGAAGGCGGCACTCGTCGCCGGACCCGACGCCGGCATCGCGTTGCTGGAGGATGCGGCCGTCGACGGCGTGCTGGCGCTGGAGGACGGCTCGCGCCGGAGCACGCCCGGGTTCGACGCGTGGTGTGTCAGGTCCTCAGCAGGTACTCGCTCGTCGTGAAGCTGCGCAGCTCGCCGAGATCGAGGAACGCGGTCACGCTCTCGAGCATCGCGCTCAGGTTGCGCTGCATGAGTTCGGCGTCGTCACCCGCGCAGTAGAAGAGCATCGGATCGGTCATGTGCTCCGCCGAGGGCCACGCCTCCTCGACGATGCCCTCGATCGGCGGTGCGTCCCGAGTCAACGGGCGCACCACCGCGTTGCGGACGTAGCGCATCCGCGGTTGCATCGCCTCCGACACGGGAGACTGGACCGTGTGCCAGTGCGTGATCCACTCCTCCTCCGTCATCCGTGCCGGCCGTCGGAGGAGCGTGACCATCACGACGCCGGGCGAGCGCTGCCCGTCGGGCCAGTCACGCGGTCCGGCGAACGCGTTCCCGCCGTAGTCGGTGTAGAGCGACTCGGTCACGAGGTATCCACGCGACGCGCTCGGTCGCATCGGTCAGGACCGCCTCGTACGGGCCGCGGTCGTCGTAGCGGTCGAGCCAGATCGAGACCAGCAGGAACGGTTGAGGCTCGTCCGCCGGTGGCGGCATCGGGACCGGGACCTGGGCGTCGGCGTCGTCGACCTGGATCGAGAGGCCGCGCGGACCGAGTGCGAGGAGCGCGGGGACGAGGTCGTCCGTGACGAGCCGTCCTCGCTCGGAGGGAGTGAGCCCGGGACGGGGCCAGCACAGGTACTGCAGCTTCTCCATGCCGCGACTCTCGCACGTTCCTCCTCGCTCCTCCCACCTCCGGAGACGGCCACGGCGTTGGGGCCCGCCTGCGGAGGTGGGAGGAGAGGAAGTTCGAGGAGGAGATCAGGCGTCGTCGGCCGGCACCGTGGCGCGCCAGACCATGGCGCCGAGGATGCCGCCGACGACCGGGAACACGATGAAGACCCAGAGCTGCTCGAGCGCCCAGCTGCCCTGGAAGATCGCGGTGGCGAGGCTGCGCGCCGGATTCACCGACGTGTTGTCGATCGGGATCGTGATGAGGTGGATGACCGTGAGCATCAGCCCGATCGCGAGGCCGGTGAAGCCGGCCGGCATGGACTTGCGACTCGTGCTGGCGATGACGAACACGAAGAGCGCGGTGAACACGATCTCGACGAGGATGACGGCGCCGAGCCCGAACCCTCCCAACACGTTGCCCCCGTTGGCGAGCGCGCTGGGCGAGTGGCTGCCGTAGCCGTTCGACGCGAAGCCGGTGGCCTGCGCGCTGAAGCCGCTGATGCTGTTGGCGACGATCCAGATCACGAGCGCTCCGAGCACACCGCCGACGATCTGGCCGCCGATGTAGAAGGGCACGTCCTTGGAGTCGGTCTTCTTGATCGCCCACAAGCCGATGGTGACCGCGGGGTTGATGTGACAGCCCGAGATGGAGCCGATCGCGTACGCGGCGCAGAGCAGGCTCAGTCCGAAGGCGAGTGCGACGCCGATCACGCCGACCGAGCCCTTGGGGAAGAATCCGCCGGTCGCGAGCACCGCGGTTCCGGGCCCGCCGACGACCAGGATCATGGTGCCGACCGCCTCGGCGACCGCAATGCGGGTGGACTGGTTCATGGCAGAGCGACTCCTCGAGTCAATCTCCGCCCGCGGCCGAGAGTGTAGGAAGGCCGTCAGCCGCGCCGGTGGATCCTCACGGTGTGCCGGTCGGCGAGGGATCGGGCCACGTCCTCGGCGTCCCGGGTGATGCCCTCGAAACCCCTGGCTTCCCGGGCGTCGCCGACGACGAAGGTCCGGATCCCTCGGCGCTCGAGCCGCGGCCCCGAGGTCCGGGGCACCCGCGACGCGTGTCGTGGTGACGATGGTGGGTGCCGCCAGGCGACGGCTTCCCGCTTCACCCGCCACGGTGATCTCGACGTCCGAGGCCGTGACCCGGGTGAGCGTCGCGTTCCCGACGAGCGTGACGCCGGACGCCTCGGCGTCCGCGACCATGCGCCACCGGCCGGGCAGCCCGAGCTCGGCGCCGAAGACACCGCTCGGCTCCACGATCGTGACCGACCGGCCCCGCGCCCGGAGGGCCGCCGCGAGCGTCAGTGCCGGCTTGCCGCCGCCGAGGAGCACCACCGCGCCGCCGGCGCGCGGGCCGAGGACCGTGCCCAGCTCGGTCGGGAGCCGGATCCGGCCGGGGGTGGCACCCGGGACGTCCGGGCGGGTCCACGTCGGCCCCGTCGCGACCACGACCGCGTCGAACCGGTCACGGTCGACGTCCTCCGCGGTCGCGCGCCGGCCCAGCCGGATCGTCACCGCCGCGCCGTCGACCTCGCCGATGAGCCAGGCGTGGTGGCGGTCGAGCACCTCGTCGACACCCCGTACCCGTTCGAGCACCCCGCCGAGCGCCGGACCCGCCTCCCAGAGCTCGACCGCGTGCCGCGCCCCGGCCAGCACGCGCGCGGCCTCGAGTCCGGCGGCCCCGCCGCCGACGACGAGCACACGCTGCGGTGCGATCGTGCTCGGGAGCCCCGCGACGTGCTCGCGCCCCGTGGCTGCGTTGGCCACGCAGGCGAGGGACTCGTTGAGGAAGATGTTGCCGATGCACCGGTACTGGTAGAGGCAGGGCCGGATCCGTGCCACGCGTCCGGTCGCGAGCTTGTTCGGCAGCTCGGGGTCGGCGAGGAGCTTGCGACCCATGGCGACGAAGTCCGCGCGGCCGGTGGCCAGCACCGCCTCGGCCTCGTCGGGCTCGAAGCGACCGAACGTGATCACCGGGACGTCGACGACCGCGCGCACCGCCGCCGCGCGATCGGCCAGGTCGCCGACGCGGTGGGGCGCGTAGGAGTCGGTCGGTCCGGTCGCGACGTCCATGCTGGCGTACGCGGTGACGTGCACCGCGTCGAGTCCGGCCGCGACGGCGCGGCGTACGACCTCGAGTTGGTCGGTCGGTGTCTCGCCGTGGGGCTTGTGGTGCTCGAGCGCGTTGATGCGCATCCAGAGCGGGTAGTCGCGCCCCACACCGCCGCGGATCGCGCGGATGATCTCGAGCAGGAGCCGGGCCCGCTGCTCCACCGCCCCGCCCCAGGCGTCGGTGCGTGTGTTGATCGAGGGTGAGAGGAACTCGTCGACGAGATAGCCGTGCCCGGCGTGGAGCTCCACCCCGTCGATCCCGGCCCGCCGGCACCGGTCGGCGCTCTCGGCGAAACGCTCGACCACCGTCGCGAGGTCCACGTCCGTCGCGACCCGGTACTCGACCTTCGCGGTCGGCGACGCGTAGGGCGCCATGAACCCGGCGAGCTCGGTCTCGGTCACCATCATCGAGAGGCGGTCCGGGTGGGGCCGCGGCGGGACGGCCGGGACGAGCATCGGGCGGCCACGGGCGATGTCGAGCCGGGCGAGGGCGCCGTTGTAGGTGAGCTGCGCGGCGACGGCGGCCCCGTGAGCATGGACGCGGTCGGCGAGGGCGCTCAGCCCGGGGATCTGGGTGTCGTCCGAGGCGCCGACCTGGTGCTCGTCCACGCACCCTTCGGGGTAGGCGACGGCAACGGAGCCGATGAGGAGGAGGGACGCACCGCCTCGGGCCCGGGCCTCGAAGTAGGCGACCTGGGCCTCCGAGACCGTGCCGTCCGCATTGGCGAGCGAGTCCCCCATCGGCGCCATGAGGATCCGGTTCCGCAGGGCCAGGCTGCCGATCGCGCCCGGTGCCAGCAGGTGCGGGAAGTCGCTCACGCGGTGCGAACCTACCCGACGGGGGTTGACAGTGTCTACATGGATGGTGGACACTGTCAACATGGCACCGACGCCGAGCACCCGGGAGCGGTTGGTCGCGACCGCCCGCACGTACCTCGACACCGAGGGGCTCGACGGGATCGGGCTGCGCGAGATCGCCCGGCGGGCCGGGCTGTCCCATGGTGCGCCCGGCCGCCACTTCCCCACCCTGGGTGCCCTCCTCGCCGCGGTCGCGGCCGAGGGGTTCCGCGATCTGTACACCGCGGTCGACACCGCGGTGCGTGACGCGGACCCGGACGACCCGGCCGGGCGGGTCGCCGCCGCGAGCCGCGGCTACCTCACGTTCGCGCTGGCGCACCCCGGCGTGTTCGGTCTGATCTTCCGGCGGGATCTCGTCGACACCGACGACGCGGAGTACCTGACCGCCGGGGGCATCGCCTTCGGCCAGCTCGTCGGCTTCGTCGCCGCGGCCCAGGGCCGAGGCCTGCCGGCGGACATCCCCGCGACCGAGCTCGCGGGCGTGCTCTGGGCGGCGGTGCACGGCCTCGCGTCGCTCCACCTGCACGGGGTGCTCGTCCCGACCACCGGCCAGGCCGACCCCGTGGTGCTCCTCGACCACATCAGCTCGCTGCTCATCACCCGACCCGAGTACCAGGAGGCACCGTGACCACCACCGACGTCCGCACCAGTCCGTACCTGACCGGCAACTTCGCCCCCGTGCGCGACGAGGTGACCGTCGAGGACCTGCCCGTGACCGGCGCGATCCCCGAGGGGCTCGAGGGCCGTCTCCTGCGCATCGGTCCCAACCCCGTGGTGGACCCGGACCCGTCCACCTACCACTGGTTCACCGGGAGCGGCATGGTGCACGGCCTGTGGCTCCGCGGCGGCCGGGCCACCACCTACCGCAACCGCTTCGTCCGCTCCGACAGCGTCGTCGACGCGCGCGGCGGTCCCGCGACCCCGGGCCCACGTCACGGCATGGGCGACAACACCGCCAACACGAACGTGATCGCACACGCGGGCAGCACGTGGGCCATCGTCGAGGCCGGTGGTCTCCCGATCCAGCTCACCGACGAGCTCGAGACCGTCGCCCGCTCCGACTTCGAGGGCACGCTGCCCGGCTCGTTCACCGCGCACCCCAAGCGCGATCCGCAGACCGGTGAGCTGCACGCGGTCGTGTACTACTGGGAATGGGACTACATCCAGTACGTGGTCGTCGGTGTCGACGGCCGGGTGCGCAAGACGGTGAACGTTCCCGTCCCGGGCGGCCCGATGGTGCACGACTGCGGTCTCACCGAGTCACGGGTCGTGCTGCTGGACCTCCCGTGCACGTTCGACCTCGAACTCGCCATGCAGGAGGTGAGTCTCCCCTACCGCTGGAACCCGGCGTACGGCGCGCGCGTCGGGCTCCTGTCTCGCGAGGGCGGGGCCGGCGACACGGTGTGGTGCGAGCTCGACGACCTCTGCTACGTGTTCCACCCGCTCAACGCGTACGACGACGGTGAACGCGTGGTCATGGACGTCGCCGTGCACCCGAAGATGTTCGACCGGGACCAGCTCGGCCCCAACGAGGGCCCGCCGGTGTTCGAGCGCTGGACGATCGACCCGACGAGCCGGAGCGTGGGCCGCGAGGTGATCTCGGACCGGCCGCAGGAGTTCCCGCGGGTCGACGAGCGGGTGGTGAGCCGGAAGCACCGTTACGGCTACACCGCGACGTTCGCGCCGGCCGACACGAGCGGGCTGCGGCTCGGCAACCTGCTCAAGCACGACCTCGTCGCCGGCACCGTCACCGAGCACGACCTCGGCGGCGGCCGGGCCGCGCAGGAGCCGGTCTTCGTGCCGAAGTCCGACGACGCCGCCGAAGACGAGGGCTGGGTCATGGCCTACGTCCACGACCCGAACCGTGATGCGGCCGACGTCGTGATCATCGACGCCCAGGACTTCACGGCGCCCCCGGTGGCGACCGTCCATTTGCCGGTCCGGGTCCCCTTCGGCTTCCACGGCAACTGGGTCCCGTCGTGACGGCCGCTCGCCTCCGCTTCGCTCCGGCTCGGTCGTGCGGTCAGCGGGTCCGGTACTCCAGGATGCACGGGTGCTCGGGGCGGGCGATGCCGCCGATCTGAGCGGCCCGCGGCACCGGTGGGTCGGTGACCGGCGCGAGGTCGTACCCGGCGAGGAGGGACTCGAGCGCGGCCGTCATCACGCCGAGCGAGAACGGCTGCGCCGGGCATCGGTGGCTGCCGTGCCCGAAGGTGGTGACCAGCTCGCGTGCCGCGGGCACCGAGTCGGGTCGGAGCCGGCGCCGGTGCCAGCGTTCCGGGTCGTAGCCGTCGAGGGAGGTCCCGGCCGGGCAGTTGGTGATCGGGAGCAGCGTCGCGAGCGTCGCGGGACGGTCGAGTGAGTACGTGACGCGTTCGTCCGCGACGGTGCACGGGCGGAGCACCGCCCGCAGCATGATCGAGCGCTGCGCGCACCGGATCGACTCCATGGCGCAGCGTTCGGCGAGGTCGTGATCGCCGGCCCGTACGGCATCGGCGAGTGCCGGCCGGCGGACGACGTCGGCGAGGAGCCAGCCGAGGGCGGCGAACAGGTTCGACATGGAACCCAGATGGACCAACACGACGTCGCGCGCGATCCCCTGCTCGCGATCGGGCGCCCCCGCCCACGCGTCCACGATCGCCTGGAAGTGATCGGCGGGTGGCACGGGATCGGCGTCACGTTCCGAGATCGCCGCGGCGATCAATTCCTCGGCCGTCGCCAGTGCGGCGCGTTCCGCCGACTTGTCGGTACGCGCGACGTCCGCCATCGCGCCGGGATCCACGAACGCGGCTGCACCGTCGAGCGCGTCCAGGGCCCTGACCAGCGACTCGAACGCCGGGCCCGGTGCCCCGCAGGGACCGGCCCAGGTCGACAACCCGATCCGGTGACCGAGCCGGCGCGTGAGATCGAACGCGTCGCACTCCCCCGTGCTGCCCATCTCGTCGAGGGTCGTCGCGATCGCGCTTTGCACGCACGGTCCGTACGCGACGACGTCGTCGCGGGCGAAGAGGTCGTGTGGAAAGGTGCGCCGGCCGAGGAAGAGCTCGTCCGGCAGCTTGCGGAGCAGCATGCGCCAGTCCGCGACCGCCTTGCTCGCGTCGGCCTCGGCGATCGCGTAGAACGCGCGCACGCCCATGGGCGAGAACAGGAACAGGTGGTCGGTCTCGGGGCCGGGGACGACGAAGGTGTCACCCAGCTCGGCGCGGGCCGCGGCGATCGCGGCGACGGGGTCGGCGACGGCGACGTCCCACGGCATCCCGATCGTCGCGACCGGGGGCGACGGCGAGATCGAGGCGCCCACGCGCGCACCCTACGCTCGACCGGAGCGGCCCGGCGCGCCAGACTCCCGCCATGACGAATCCCCGGGGCACCGTCCAGCATTCGCCGCGCATGTCGCTCGCGCCCTACCCGGTCATCTCCGTGACCGACGACGTCGTCGCGGCCGCGACGCGCCACCCGCACAAGATCGCGATGATCGACGGCGTCACCGGCGCCGAGCACACCTTCTCGGAGATCGTCACGACGGCTCGGCGGCTCGGACGCGTCCTCCAGGACGCCGGGGTGGAGCTCGGTGACCGGGTGGCCATCATCGGGACCAACTCCCCGGAATGGGCGATCGCGTTCCTCGGCACGCTCTTCGCGGGCGGCACGGTGACGACGCTCAACCCGCTGTACACCGAGCGGGAGGTGCGTGAGCAGTTCGCGGACGCCCGGCCCGTCGCGGTGTTCGCGGTCGAGGCGACGGCGCCGGCGGTCCGGGCCGTGTGGGGCGACGCCGACAACCTCCACCTCCTGGGCGACGTGTGGGTGTTGGCCGGTTCGGCCGCTGGCGACGTGCTCACGGTCGACTTCGATCCCATGACCCACCTCGCGGTGCTGCCCTACTCCTCGGGGACGACCGGCGCTCCGAAGGGCGTGATGCTGAGCCATCACAACCTCACGAGCAACGTCCGCCAGACGCTGGGGAGCGGGCTGATCGACGGCTACTCGGTGCTCGTGAACTTCCTGCCGTTCTTCCACATCTACGGGATGGCGGTGCTCATGCTGCCGGGCCTCGTGTCCGGCGGCACCCAGATCACGATGCCGTCCTTCGACCCGAAGCGGTTCCTCGAGATCGTGGCCGAGTACCGGGCCACCAACTTGTTCATGGTGCCGCCCGCGATGCTCGCGCTCGCGAACTTCGAAGGCGAGGCCGATCTGTCGAGCGTTCGCTACGTGAACTCGGGCGCGGCACCGCTGCCGCTGGACGTCGCCAGACGCGTCGCGCAGCGCTACGACGTGACCGTCGTGCAGGGCTACGGAATGACCGAGGCCAGCCCCGTGACCCACATCTCGCTGCTCGGACGGCTCAAGGAAGGGACGGTCGGCCCGCCGGTCGCCGACACGCGCCAGAAGGTCGTGGACCTCGACACCGGCGAGGCGCTGCCGGTCGGCGAGGTCGGTGAGCTTCTCGTCTCGGGTCCCCAGGTGATGCAGGGGTACCTCAACCGGCCCGACGCGACCGACGAGGCCATCCTCGAGGACGACGACGGCCGTTGGCTCCGGACCGGCGACATCGTCACCGTCGACGACGACGGCTACGTCACGATCCACGACCGGGCCAAGGAGATGATCAAGTACAAGGGGTACCAGATCGCGCCGGCCGAGCTGGAGGCACTGATCATGGAGCATCCCGACGTCGCCGACGTCGCCGTCATCCCCAAGGACACCGGCACCGCCGACGGGGAGTACCCCAAGGCGTTCGTCGTTCGCCGCAACGCCGACCTCGCGGCCGAGGGTGTGATGGCGTGGGTCGCGGAGCGGGCCGCGCCGTACAAGAAGGTCCGTGAGGTGGCCTTCGTCGACGCCATCCCGAAGAATCCGAGCGGCAAGATCCTCCGCCGCGAGCTGAAGGCCGCGGAGCAGGCCCGTGCCTGACCGCCATCGCGTCGCGCCTCCCATCGGCACAACGGGCGCGCACGCGCGTAGATTCGGGTTCGTTCGTTCCGACCCGAGAGGAAGATGATGCCCGCACCGACCCCCGAACAACTCGGACCCCTCGCAGGCCTGGCCGGCACCTGGGAGGGCACGAAGGGCCTGGACGTGTCGTTCCACCACGCCGAGGGCGAGATCGGTGACACGCCCTATCGCGAGAAGGTCACCCTGTCGCCGTTCGGACCCGTCGACAACGGCACGCAGTCGCTCTTCGGCCTCGACTACCGCATGGCGGCCTGGCGGGGAGACGAGGAAGACCCGTTCCACACCGAGGTCGGGTACTGGTTGTGGTGCTCGACGGCCAACGAGATCTACCGCTGCGTCATGGTGCCGCGAGGCGCGCTGGTCCTCTCCAGCGGTCCCGCCTCGGCCGACAGCACGAGCTTCACGCTGACGTCCGAGCGGGGGTCGGTCACCAACGGCGTCCTCGAGAACCCGTACCTCGCCGAGAACTCGAGCACCAAGAAGTTCTCGATCACGATCGACGTCGGCACCGACTCGTGGTCCTACGAGGAGACGACGACCGTCGACGTGAAGCGCCTCGGCAGGGTCATGGAGCACACCGACGGCAACCAGCTCACGCGCGCCTCGGCCTGAGCCGGCGCCGAGCCGGCGCACCATCGAGCGTTCGACAGGGCCCGCCCGACGAGGCGGGCCCTGTCGCGTCGATGACCCGACGCCCTAGGGTGCGGACATGGAACCCCTCGAAGCCCTCGCCACCGGTCGCGCCGAGTTCGACCGTCGCCTCCGTTCGGTCGGCGAGTCGGACTGGGATCGGGATACGCCCTGTGACGACTGGAGCGTCCGGGATCTGGTCGTCCACGTGATCTACGGCACCCGGATGACCGCGGCGCTCCTGCACGGCGCGACGCGCGACGAGGCGTTCGCGGTCGTCGCCGACGCGACCCTGCCCGACGATCCGATCGCGGCCTTCGCCGAGGGTGCCGACGCCGAGGCCGCTGCCTTCGCGGAGCCGGGCGCGCTCGACCGGATCTGCGCTCATCCCGCCGGCGACTTCCCCGGTGCCACGATCCTGGGTTTCCGCATCGGCGACTTCGCGATGCACACCTGGGATCTCTCCCGGGCGATCGGTGCGGACGAGCAGCTCGATCCGGGTCTCGTCGACAACGTCTGGACCGCGATCGAGCCGATGCTCCCGATGATGGGATCGGTCGGCGTGTTCGGCGAGGGTCCGAGCGGCAGCGTCCCGGACGACGCGCCACTCCAGCTCCGCGTGCTCGACGCGACGGGTCGCCGGCCCTGAGCCGGCGCGTCACCCGTCACGCGTCGCCCGCGAACGGCGGCCGCCCCATCTGCTCGCGCACCGGAACCACCGACGGGTTCGTGAGCGCGCGCCGCTGCCAGTTGGCACCGTCGACCACGAGCGTGTGCCCCGACACGAAGCGGGCGTAGGGCGACGCCAGGAACGTCGCGGCCCATCCGAGCTCCTGGAGTTGGCCGACTCGCAGCGCCGGCTGGCAGGGGTCCTTGTCGTGGGTGCGCACCAGGTTGGACTGGATGTCGGCGGTCATGTCCTCGTGAGGGAACAGGCCCGGGACCAGGCCGTTGACCTGGATCCCGTACGGGCCCCATTCGACCGCGAGCGTCTCCACGAGGTTCTTCACGCCGGCCTTGGCCGCGGCGGAGTGCGCGAACCCGGGGCCGCCCGTCCACGCGTACGAGGCGCCGACGTCGATGATCGATGCCGGAGTCCGGGCCGCGAGGTGTCGGCGCGGCGAACTCGCGGCTGCAGAGAAACGTCCCGGTCAGCGTGATGTCGACGACGGTGCGCCACGCGTTCGGCGACATGTCCTCGGCCGGAACCGGGAAGTTCGCCGCGGCGTTGTTCACCAGCACCTGCGGCAGCCCGAAGCGCGCCTCCGCGGCGTCGAGGGCACCGGCGATCGCGTCCGCGTCGCGGATGTCGCACTCGACCGCGAGGACCTCGGCGCCGATCGCTTCGATCGCCGCCCGGCCGGCGTCGAGGTGCTCGGGTTTGCGGGACGCCACGACGATCGACGCGCCCGAACCGCGCGAACTCGCACGCGATCGCCTTCCCCAGCCCGGTCCCCGCGCCGGTGACGAGGACCGCGACGCCGTGGTACGTGCCGGGTGGGAGCGCCGTGGCCCCGAGGTCCGGAGGCGCCGGGAGCCCGATGAGTCCGTCGTCCATGGGGGTGTCAGCTCCCGGTGTAGTGGGGGGCGCGCTCGTCGGCCCTCGCGGCACGCAGCTCGGCCATGTCGTCGCTCCGGCTGATGAAGGTCTGGGCGATCATCTCCTCGTCCATCGAGGACCGCAGCTGGGGCAGCGCCAGGTGCCGGATGACCGAACGGGCCATCTTCACCGAGACGGCAGGCGCGGCGGCGATCTGCTCGGCCATCTCCCGCACGGTGTCGTCGAGTGCGTCGGCGGGAACGACCCGGGAGACGATGCCGTGCGCGAGCGCCTCGTCGGCGCCGAGCACCCGACCCGTGAGCACCATGTCGCTCACGAGACCGTGGCCCGCGATCTGGAACAGCGCACCCATGCCGCCGGTGTCCGGGATGACGCCGTAGGTCAGCTCGGGGAGCCGGAACCGCGCGCCTTCGGCCGCGACGCGGATGTCGCAGAGCAGCGCCCGCTGGAACGACCCACCCATCGTCCAGCCCTTGTGAGCGACGATGATCGGCGCGTCGATCTCCCAGATCTGCTGAATCCCGCGGTGCCCGCGGCGCATCAGCTCGTGGTGAGTGAGCTCGACCTTGAGGTTGCCGATCGAGCCGACGTCGCGCCCGGACGAGAACGACTTCCCCTCGCCCCGCCAGATGACGGCGCGCACGTCGGCGCGGCCCCGCAGCTCCGCGAGCGCGCCGAAGAGCTCGACGTCCATCTCGTCGTCGAACGCGTTGTGGGCTTCCGGGTTGCGATTGGTGATCGTGGCGATCGGACCGTCGACGTCCAGGGAGATGCGGGATGCCATGCCGGCGAGTCTGGCAGGTCACACGACATCGGTGGGGAGGTCGCCGAGCAGGTACCGCGGGCCTGCGCCGAGCCGCGCCGCGCGGTCACCCGGGTTGTAGAGGGCGCACGCCCGCAGGGAGAGGCATCCGCATCCGATGCAGTCGGTGAGCTGGTCACGCAGTCGCACGAGCGCGTCGATCTGCTCGTCGAGGCGGGGCCGCCACGCTCGGGCGAGGTGATCCCAGTCGGCCTTGGTCGGCGTGCGCTCCCGGGGCAGGCCGGCCAGCGCGGCCCGGATCTCGGGCAGGCCCACGCCCACGGTCTGGGCGGCCTTGATGAACGCGAGCCGCCGGAGCACGTCCCGGTCGTAGCGGCGCTGGGACCCGGCGGTGCGGACCGACCTGATGAGGCCCTCGCGCTCGTAGAACCGAAGGGCCGAGGGTGCGAGCCCGGTGCGTTCGGCCACCGCACCGATCGCGAGGAGCTCGGGCGCACGGGTCATGGGCGGCCCTTCCTGGTCGTGAACCTCCTCATCCAACCCGATGCTTGACTTGAAGTCAACTTCATCTCTTAGGGTGACGACCATGACGACGACCGCACGCTCCGCGCCCGTGACCGACCGCGCCCGCGACCTGGGGCTCGACCGCCTGTCCGACACCGAGCTCACGCGCCTCGTGGGCGACCGGGTCAGGGTCCCGCGCCGGGACCCCGCCGATTCGTTCGTGCTCCACAGTCCGCTCGAGCTGCTCGCCCGCGCCGCCCTGCTCCCGTGGGTCGCGCCCGAAGGTCGGGCGCGGGCGCGGCTGCGGCTCGTCAGCCTGCTGATGCGCTACGAGGAGGCCGCTCCGATGGTCGTGCCCGCCACGCGTGCCGAACCCGGCGATCCCGTCCGGGGCCTGGTCGAGGCCGTCGCGGCGCGGGACCTCGACGCGGCGGACGTCGCCGCCGGTGCCGTCGCGCGAGCGCTCCGCCCCGCGGAGTTGGCCGGCGTGCTGGGCCCGGAGGTGCTCCCGGCCCTCGCTGCGGCCGGACACGCGCCGATCTTCCTCTACCACCTCCCCCGGGTCGCGCCCCGGGGCGAGGCGAGCCCGGAGCTGCTGCGGCCGCTGGCGCGGGAGCTCGCCCGGGCGCCGGAGCTGCGGATCGGCTGGACCGCGGCGCGACCGCGCACCGGCGGGTCCCCGGCGGCGCTCGCCGATGCCCTGCGGTCGGTCCCGAGCCTCGGCCTGCCGGGGAGCGCGTTCATCTTCCCCCTGATGCACCAGGTGGACGTCGGGATCGCGCCCGAGCTCCTGGCCGGCGCGGCCGCGGGTGTCGATCCGGCCGCGGCCCGGCAGGTGCTCCTGCGCCATGCCGCCCGGGCGATGCTGACGACGAACCCCGAGCACGCGCCGTACGGGTGGAGCCACTGCCTGACCATGCCGCAGGCGGCGCTCGGCGTGGCGCCGGCGCTGGCCGATCCGCAGCTCGCGGTCGACGTGGCTGCGACCTACGTCGTCGGGTTCCTGGCCGGGCTCGCGTCCAGCCCGGTGCCCGGGACGGTCGAGCTCGCGGCACCCGGCGGGAGCTTCGTGGACGCGCTGGGGGCCGGACGGGACGCGGCGGCCGGTTGGGTGCTGCACGCCCCCGACGAGATGGTCGCCGGCACCTGGACCGAGCTGGTGACCCGCGCCTCGGCCCGGCACGACGCGCACCTCGTGAAGTACACGCTCGCCTGCCTGGACGCGGCCGCCGTCGATCCCGAGGCGACGCGCCTGTTCCTCGCCGCGGGCGCGGCGCTGCTCGCCCACTGGGAGGCGACGGTGGACCCGGACGATCCGCTGCGCCACGAGGGGTGAGGGAGCCGCGGGCCGACCCGCGTGAGCACGATCGGTCGTCCGCAGGCCAAGATGGCCGGTCATGACCCGCGACACCGACCGCAAGCCCGCGGCCGCGACCACCACGGCGGCAAACGCCGCGGTCGCGGTCCCCGACGATCCGCAGGACTTCGCCGACGCGACGCGGGGCCGCCTCGCACCGCTCCCGGGCCCCGTGGGTCATCCGACGTTCGGGCACGCGGTCTGGGACCCGGCGGACTGGGAGTTCCTCGACGCCCCGGCGCCCGACACCGTGAACCCGAGCCTCTGGCGTCAGGCACAGCTCAACGCCGTCCACGGACTGTTCGAGGTGGCCGAAGGCGTGTACCAGGTCCGGGGCATCGACCTGTCGAACATCACGTTCCTCGCCGGCGACAGCGGCTGGATCGTGATCGACCCGCTCACCGCGTCCGAGACCGCGGCCGCGGCCGTGGAGCTCCTGCACGCGCACGTCCCGGCGCGGCCCGTCGTCGCCGTCCTCTACACGCACAGTCACATCGACCACTTCGGCGGGGTGCGGGGGGTGACCACGGACGAGGCGGTCGCGGCAGGTGACGTCCCGATCCTCGCGCCCGTCGGCTTCCTCGAGGCGGCGATCTCGGAGAACGTGGTCGCGGGCCCGGCGATGACGCGCCGCGCGTCCTACATGTACGGGCGGCTGCTGCCGGTGGACCCGCTCGGACACGTGGACTGCGGCCTCGGGAAGGCGATCCCGCTGCTCGGGACCTCGGGTCTCATCGCCCCGACGGACGAGATCACGACCACCGGCGAGGAGCGCGTGATCGACGGTCTCCGCCTGCGTTTCCAGTACACGCCCGACACCGAGGCGCCGGCGGAGATGAACATCTTCCTGCCCGACCGGCGCCTGCTCTGCATGGCGGAGAACTGCAGCTCGACGCTCCACAACGTCTACACGCCCCGCGGCGCGGCAGATCCGCGACGCTCTGGCGTGGAGCAAGTACCTCAACGAGTCCATCGAGCTGTTCGCGGGCGAGACGGACATCGTGTTCATGAGTCACCACTGGCCGCGGTTCGGTGCGGAGTCCGTGCGGCGGTTCATGGAGGAGCAGCGCGACACCTACCGCTGGATCCACGACGAGACGATGCGTCTCGCCAACCATGGTCACACGTCGGCCGAGATCGCCGAGGTGCTCGGCCCACCCCCCGGCTTGGAGGACCGTGCCCACGTACGCGGGTACTACGGAACGCTGAACCACAATGCGAAGGCGGTCTACCAGCGCTACCTGGGTTGGTTCGACGCCAATCCCGCGCACCTGCATCCGTTGCCGCCAGAGGAATCCGCCGCGCGCTACGTGGAGTTCATGGGCGGCGTGGACGCGGTGCTCGAGAAGGCGCGGGCGTCGATCGATGCCGGCGACTACCGCTGGGCGGCCCAGGTGCTCGACCACGTGGTGTTCGCGGCACCCGACCGTCGCGACGCACACCTGCTCCAGGCCGACGTGCTCGAGCAGCTCGGCTACCGAGCCGAGTCGGGCCCCTGGCGCGACTTCTACCTCACCGGCGCGCAGGAGCTGCGCTTCGGCGCGCCCAACCTGCACGGCGCTTCGACCGCGAGCATCGACGTGTTGCGGGCCATGACCGTGGAGATGCTGGTCGACCTGCTCGGTGTCCGTCTCGACGGTCGGCGGCTCGCGGGGCGCAGCTTCGCGTTGAACCTCACCGTTCCCGAGGACGACGTGCGGGGTGTCATCGGGCTCGCGCACGGCACGTTGCGGTTCAGCCCCGGTCGGCACGACGCCGACGCGGTGGCCGAGCTCACGCTGACCCATCTCGGGCTCGCCCGTCTCGCGAGTGGGCAGACGACCCGTGCCGAGCTCGCCGAGCCGGACCTCCGCATCGACGGCGACGAAGCCGTCGTCGACGAGCTCCTCGAGTGTTGCGACCGGTTCGACGCCAGCTTCACCATCGTCCTGCCCTGACCGACCATGACGCTGCCCCGCACGCCCGCCGCCGTCCGTGCGACGCGGGGCGAGGCCGTGACGGAGCTCGTCGAACACGGCGCGATGCCATGAGCGCGTCGTCGGGGCGGCTCGCCGTCGACGCCCGGAGCTCGGACGAGGACGTCCGCGCCGCCGTGGCGGCGTGGGTGCGCGCCGAGATCCCGCCGGCGTGGCGTGAAGCCGCGGGGCGTGGGCGCCAGGCCATCCGTGCCGTGCGGAGTCGCGCCGAGTACGAGGCCTGGTACCCCAGGTTCGTGGCGACCGGGCTCGTCGCCGCGACGTGGCCGGTCGAATACGGCGGGCTCGACCTGACCCCGTCCCAGGCGTGTGTCGCGGAGGAGGAGCTCGCGCCGTACAACCTCGGGCGCCTCAACCCGCTCGGGCTCAACAGCGCGGCGCCGGCCCTGTTCGCCTACGGGACCGAGGCGCAGCGTGCCCGGTTCCTCCCCCCGATCGTCGCCAACACCGAGCGGTGGTGCCAGCTGCTCAGCGAGCCCGGCGCGGGCTCGGATCTCGCGTCCCTCGCCACCCGAGCTGCGCGCGACGGCGACGAATGGGTACTGGACGGCCAGAAGGTCTGGACGACGTGGGCGCACGTCTCGGACTTCGCGATCTGCCTCGCCCGTACCGATCCGTCGGTCCCGAAGCGGCGCGGGCTCACGTACTTCCTCGTCGATCTCCACGCCCCCGGCGTCACCGTGCGCCCGCTGCGTCACCTGGGTGGCGAGGTCGACTTCAACGAGGTCTTCCTCGACGGTGTCCGCGTGCCCGACGACCGCCGCGTCGGTGCGCCCGGCGAGGGCTGGCGGGTCGCGGGCGCCACGCTGACCGGTGAGCGCCAGATGGTCGCCGGATCGGGTTCCGGCGGGGTCGACCGGATCGGGGGTGCCGGGATCGAGCGCCTGGTGAGCCGCGCCCGCGAGCTCGGCCGCAACCGCGATCCGATGATCCGACAACGCATCGCCTCGCTCTACGCAGAGGAGCAGATCCGCCGCTGGACGAACCAGCGGGTGCGGGCGTCGGTACGGGCGGGTGGCACGCCGGGCCCGGCGGCGTCGATCGGGAAGGTCCACCAGGGTCGTCTCAACCAGGCGCTCCAGCTCCTCGCCGCCGACCTCCTGGGTCCCGACGCGTGCGTGTGGCCGGCCGAGGGTCGGTCCCTCGACGCGTGGGTGCACACCATGCCCTTCGAGGTCAAGGGGATGCTGCGGAGCCGGGCCAACACCATCGAGGGCGGGACCACCGAGGTGAACCTCAACGTGATCGGCGAGAAGGTGCTCGGACTCCCCCGCGAGCCCGATCCCTACCGCGACGCGGCCTGGGAGGCGGTGCCGCGCTCGTGACCTCGACGCTGGGAGCACTCCTCGACGAGCATCCCGCCGCGCCGGGCGATCTCCTGCTCGCCGACGACGAGACCGAGCTGACCGCCGGTGACGTCGCCGCCGCGGTGGACGCACGGGCGGCCGAGCTGCGGTCCGCGGGGATCGGCGCCGGCGAGTCGGTCGCGATCCTCCTGGGGAACCGGGTCGGCTTCGTCGTCGCCATGTTCGCGATCTGGCGCGTCGGCGCGGTGATGGTCCCGATCAACGTCCGGGCGCCGCGTCCCGAACGCGAGGCGCTGATCGACGCGTCGGGTGCCGGGGCGGTGATCGATGACGAGGGCGTCGTCGTCCGACCGGGGAAGCGGCCGCGGCGCGACCCGGACGTCGCGTTCGTCACGTGGACCTCGGGCACGACGGGACGGCCCCGGCCGATTCTGCACGGGCACGCGGAGTACCTCGAGCTGCTCGATCGGGTGCTCGCCCCCCTGCGCAGCGGTACCGGCGCGACGCGGGCGGGCGCCCCGACGCCGAACCTCGTCCCCGTCGCGCTCGCGCTCAACGCCGGGATCTACAACGTCCTGTTCGGCTTGCGCGCCGGCGCGCCCGTCGTGATCCTGGACCGCTTCGACCCTTCCCGCTTCGCGGCGACGGTCGCGCGTTACCGCATCCGCTCCACCGTCCTTCCGCCGGCCGCGATGACGATGCTCAACGACTCCGACGTGGCCGACCTCGCCCCGCTGCGGTACGTGCGCAGCATCACCGCCCCGCTGTCCCCGGCCCAGGCCGTCCGCTTCCGTGATCGATTCGGCGTGGTGGTGCTCAACGGGTACGGGCAGGCCGAGATCGGCGAGGTGATCGGCTGGACCGCGCGCGACGCGCGCGAGCACCCGGAGAAGCTGGGCGCGGTCGGCCGAGCCCACCCGGGTGTCGCGATTCGCATCGTCCCGCTCCCACCGGACGCCCACCCCGACCCGGACGACACCCGGCCCGGCGGTTCGGGCACCGTGGGCCGGCTGTGGGTGCGCCCGCCGCGCCGGGCGCTCGGGATGGGCGGAGACGACGCGTTCGCCGAGCGCATCGACGACGAGGGCTACGTGGACACCGGGGACCTCGCGGACGTCGACGACGACGGGTTCGTGTGGCTGGAGGGCCGTGCCGGCGACGTCATCAACCGCGGAGGGAACAAGATCTTCCCCGAGGCGGTGGAAGACGTGCTGCGCCTCCATCCCCGCGTCCGCGACGTCGCCGTCGCGGGGAGGGCCGACGACCGCCTCGGCGAGGTGCCCGTGGCCTACGTCGTCGTCGACGGGCCCGTGGACTCCGCCGAGCTGACCGAGTGGTGCCGGGACCGTCTGGTGCCCTACAAGGTCCCCGTGCAGTTCGAGCCGGTCCCGCGCATCCCCCGCAACGAGATCGGCAAGATCCGGCGCCGCGAGCTCGGGGCGGGGCAGCCGTGACGTACGAGACGCTCGTCGTCGAGCGGGCCGGGCCGGTCGGCTGGCTCGTCTTCGACCGGCCCGGCGCGGGGAACGCGATGGACGCGACGATGCTGGCGGAGCTCGAGCGCGCGTGGCGGGAGCTGGACGAGGACCCGGGCGTCCGCGTGATCGTCAACACCGGTAACGGAGCCGCGTTCCAGACCGGGCTCGACGTGGGCCAGCTCGCCCGGGACCCCGACGCGCTCCGCGAGCAGTCGCGCCGTACCCGCGACTCCGCCCTCGCGCTGACCGGGTGGCACAACGGGATCGGCACGCCCGTGATCGCCGCGGTGAACGGCGTGTGCGCCGGCGGCGGTCTGCACTTCGTCGCCGACGCCGACATCGTGATCGCCGCGCCCGAGGCGACGTTCCTCGATCCGCACGTCTCGATCGGTCAGGTCAGCGCGCTCGAGACGATCGCGCTCGGCGAGACGCTGTCCGATGGAGGCGATCAGCCGGCTCGCGCTCATCGGCCGGCACGAGCGAATCGACGCGACCCGCGCCCGGCAGCTCGGCCTCCTGTCCGAGATCGTGCCGGCCGCAACCGATCTCCGGCCGCGTGCGCAGGAGCTGGCCGAGCAGATCGCGCAGTCCCCGATGGACCGGCTCGTCGCGCTGAAGCGCACGTTGTGGTCCGCCCTCGAGACCCCGGAGGCATCGTGACCTACTCCGCACTGGAGCATCTCGTCGTGGAGCGGCGAGGTCCGGTCGGGTGGTTGATCAACAACCGTCCGGATCAGCTCAACGCGATGAACGCGCGGATGCGCGACGAGTTCGCGGTCGCCTGGCGGGAGCTGGACGACGATCCGGAGGTGCGGGTCATCGTGCACACCGGGAACGGGCGAGCGTTCCAGACGGGTGTCGACGTGGCCGAGATCGCCGGCGACGGTGTCGGCATGCAGCGCTACCGGGAGTCCCTCGAGCAGTGGGACCTCCACTTCACGAGCTGGCACCAGCAGGTGTGGAAGCCCGTGATCACCGCGGTCAACGGCATCTGCTGCGGGGGCGGGTTCCACTGGGTCGCCGACGCCGACATCGTGATCGCGGCATCGGATTCGCAGTTCTTCGATCCACACGTCTCGGTCGGCCAGGTCGTGGCGATCGAGGCGATCGGCCTGATGAGGAAGATGCCCGTCGAGGCCGTCATGCGCATGGCCTTCATGGGCCGCTACGAGCGGATCGACGCGAGCCGGGCTCACGAGCTGGGCATGATCAGCGAGATCGTCGATCCGCCCGAGCGACTCGCCGACCGCGCCCAGGAGCTCGCGGAGACGATCGCCCGCAACTCCCCCGCGGCGATGGCAGCCACCAAGCGCGCGCTGTGGGGCGCGCTCGAGCTGGGGCTCACCGACGCGTGTCGTGCCGGCGCCCGGGAGCTCGTCGGCATGTGGGGCCACCCCGATCAGGAGGAGGGTCCGCGCGCCTTCGCCGAGAAGCGGGACCCGCAGTGGGTGCCACCGGGCGCGTCCGGGCGGTGATCGGCCAGACTGACGCCCGACCCGGGGAGGGCCGATGACCGACACGCGCGTCCGCGCACCCGAAGGTGCGCTCGAGACCTACGAGCGCTTCCGGTTCGAACACGGCGGCTTCGACCACGACGTGTACCGCAAGGGCTCCGGGCCGGTGGTCCTGGTCATCACCGAGATGCCGGGAATCTCGCCGTTCGTCGTCGGCTTCGCCGACCGCGTGGTCGCTCTCGGGTGCACCGCGCTCGATGCCCGACCTCTTCGGCGAGGCCGGACGCGACCCCGAGGTCGGCTCCCGGCTCTCCCAGGGCGGCTACCTGCTCCGCAGCTTCGGCGGCGTCTGCGTGAGCAGGGAGTTCTCGACGATGGCGGCAGGCAAGTCGTCACCGGTCATCGCCTGGCTCCGGGCGCTCGGCCACCAGGAGCACGAACGCGCGGGCGGTCCGGGGATCGGCGTGGTCGGCATGTGCTTCACCGGCGGCTTCGCGCTCGCGATGGCGGTCGACCCGCTCGTGGTCGCGCCGGTGCTGAGCCAGCCGTCGCTCCCCTTCTCGCTCGGCCGGACGCGGAAGGCGTCGATCGACTGCAGCGACGAGGACCTCGGCACCGTTCGCGGCCGGTGCGCCGCCGAAGGACTCCAGGTGCTCGGTCTGCGATTCCACGGCGATCCGTTGGTGCCCGGTGAACGCTTCACGTTCCTGCGCGAGCGTCTCGGCGACGGCTTCGTGGGGGTGGAGCTCGCGGAGGAGGACGGCCACCCCGACGCCCCGATGCCCAAGCACCACTCGGTGCTGACCGGCGATCTCATCGACGAACCGGGTACCCCGACGCGCGTCGCGCTGGACCAGGTACTCGAGCTGTTCCGCACCAAGCTGCTCGACGCGTGAGCACGGACTGGACCGAGGCGGACATCCCCGACCAGACCGGTCGGGTCGTGCTGATCACGGGCGCGAACAGCGGGATCGGGTTCGAGGCGGCCCGGGCGCTCGCGGAGCACGGCGCACACGTGCTCCTCGGTTGCCGCAACCCGACCCGGGCGGCCGAAGCCCTCGACCGGATCCGCGCGGGCACGCCGGACGCGTCGGTGGAGGTGCTCGAGATCGACCTCGCTGACCTCGACTCCGTCGCGGCGGCCGCGACGCGGGTGGTGGCGGCGCACCCGCGCCTCGACGTCCTCGTGAACAACGCCGGGCTGATGGCGATCCCGCACGCGACGACGGTCCAGGGCTTCGAGATGCAGCTCGGCGTCAACCACCTGGCGGCGTTCGCGCTCACCGGCCGGTTGCTCGGCCCGCTGCTCGCGACCGCGGGGTCACGGGTGGTGGCGGTCAGCAGCCAGGGTCACCGTCCCGGCCGGATCCATTTCGACGACCTGCAGTCCGAGCGCAGCTACCACCCGTGGCGGGCGTACTTCCAGAGCAAGCTCGCCAACCTGCTGGACACGTTCGAGCTCCAGCGTCGCCTCGCCGTCGCGGACGTGGACACCATCGCGGTCGCCGCCCACCCGGGAGGTGCGCGCACCAACCTCGGCCACGAGAATCCCGGCGGCGTCCTGAACACCCTCGGGCACGTGTCGCGTCCCGTCATCGAGCGGTGCTTCCTGCAGTCGGCGGCCATGGGCGCCCTCCCGACGCTGCGGGCCGCAACCGACCCCGAGGTGGTCGGCGGCGACTACTACGGCCCTGACGGGATCGCCGAGCAGCGCGGCCACCCGAAGCGGGTCGGTACCAGCCGGAGGGCGCGCGACATGGAGACGGCGCGCCGCCTGTGGGACGTGTCGGTGGAGCTCACCGGCGTGACGTACGCCGAGCTGGCGGGGACCGCGTCCGGATGAACGAGGTCCCCGTCGACCTGGACCGGCTCGCCGCGTGGATGGACGTCCGGGGCCTCGAAGCGGGTCCGATCACCGACGTCGTTCCGATCACGGGCGGGACCCAGAACATCCTGCTGGCGTTCCGGCGCGGGACGCGGGCGTTCGTCCTGCGTCGTCCACCGCACCACAAGCGGTCGAACAGCGACGCCACGATGCGACGGGAGGCGCGCATCCTGGCCGCGCTCGCCGGGACCGAGGTGCCCCATCCCGCGCTCATCGCGGCATGCGACGACGTCGAGACGCTCGGTGCCGCCTTCTCCCTCATGGAGCCCGTCGCCGGGTTCAACCCGACCCTCGGGCTGCCCGAGCCGCACCGGTCCGATCCCACGCTGCAGCGGGCGATGGGGTTCTCGATGGCCGACGGCCTCGTCGCGCTGGCCGCCGTGGACCCGGTGGCACGCGGCGTCGCCGACCTGGGCCGGTTCGAGGGTTGGGCCGAGCGGCAGGTCGGCCGCTGGCGCGCGCAGCTCGACGGCTACTCCGAGCTCGAGGGGTACCCGGGCCCGGACCTGCCCGGGGTCGACGAGGTCGGCGCGTGGCTCGGTGCCCACCTGCCCGGCGACGTGCGGATGGGACTCATGCACGGCGACTTCCATTTCGCGAACGTGCTCGTCGCGCCGGACTCGGGCCGGCTCGCGGCCATCGTCGACTGGGAGCTCTCGACCATCGGTGACCCCCTCCTCGACCTCGGCCACCTCCTGGCCACCTGGCCGGTGCGGGAGGGCCTCGCGGCCCCGATCGGGGTTGCCGCGCCGGGGCTCCCGACGCCCGACGAGGTGATCACGTACTACGCCGCGCGGGCCGACCGCGACCTCGCCGATCTCACCTGGTACCGGGTGCTCGCGTGCTACCGGCTGGGCCTGATCCTGGAGGGCACGCACGCGCGGGCGTGCGCCGGGCTCGCGCCCGTCGAGGTCGGCGACCAGCTGCACCTGCTCACCGTGATGCTCCTCGCCCAGGCGCTCGAGCTGGTCGGCTGACGGCCGTCCGGCCGGTTCGAGCACGCGGCGCTCGTCGCCCGAGCGCCACCCGCCGGGGCCCGGACGACGAGCCCGGTTGGCGCAGAGGCCGTAGGGTGCAGGCCGTGACCGTCGACCTCCGGACCCGCTGGGACGATGCGGTCCCCGTGGTCGACGGCGCGTCGTTCCTGCCCGACGTGCTGCCCGCGCTCGTCGCGGCGGCTCCCGAGGTGGTGCGCAGCACCGAGGTGCTCGATCTCCGACCGGTCGTGGTCGAGGTGGACGGCGACGCGGTCACCCTGTCCCGGGCCGAGGACGGCCGCCTGCTCGTCACCCCCGGTGCGTCGGGCACGGCCCAGGAGCGGTGGGTCTTGTCGGCCGCGCAGGTGGTCGACCTCGTGAACGACCAGGTCACGCCGGTCGGGCTCATGACCGCCGGGGAGCTCCGTCTCGACCGGGGCCGGGTCGCCCGGGTGATGGACTGGTGGCTCGTGCTGCGCGCCCTGCTCGACGATCGCAGCGTCTTCCGGCCGGGGTCGCTCGACCCCGAGCCCGACGTCACCGCCGCCTTCACGCTCGCCGACGAGCCGGCCGAGCTCCGGGACTTCCTCGAGCGGAACGGCTTCCTGCACCTCCGCGAGGTCTTCTCGCCCGCCGGAGATGGCGCGCATCGCGCACGACATGGACCGCGCGGCGCCGTCGTACCGGCCCGACGACGGGCGGAGCTGGTGGGCCACCCTCGCCGACGGCAGCCGGCGGGTGGTGCGCATGCAGCACTTCCACGAGCAGTCCGAGACCACCGCGGCGCTCCTCACCGACGAGCGGATGGACGCGATCCGCCGGATCCCGGGTCTGGGTCACGTGGCCACCTCGCGGGGCAACCGCATCGAGGCGCTGTTCAAGCCGGTCGGGGTGGCCGAGGGCATCTCCGACGTGCCGTGGCACAAGGACTGCAGCCTCGGCCGCCACAGCTACCAGTGTTGCTCGCTCACGGTCGGGATCTCGGTGACCGGCGCCGGCCCGACGACCGGTCAGCTCCGGGTCGTGCCCGGCTCCCACCGCGCCCTGGTCTGGCCGTCGCTGCTGGACCCGGCGACGCTCGGGCTCCCGGACCGGCCCCTCCCGACCGACACCGGCGACGTCACGGTCCATCTCAGTTGCACGCTCCACCGGGCCGAACCGCCGACCGCGGGCGAGCGCAAGGTGCTCTACACCGGGTTCACGCTCCCGTCCCGGGATCCGGAGGCCGCGGCGGCCGCGTCCGGGCGCCTGTACCGCCAGTCGCGCGAACGGGCACCGCTCACCACGAGTCAGCGCGCCGCGCCCGCGCCCCGGCGCGCCCGCGAGGGGCCGTGACCGTCCACACCAGGGCGTGGGAGGGCGGAGCGATCGTCGCGGAGGAATTCGCGCTCGAAGAGGTGTCCGAGCAGCTCGAGCGGCGCGACCGCGTCGTCTGGGTGGACCTCTGCGCGCCGGACCACGACACCCTGACCCGCCTCGCGTCGGAGCTCCAGCTGCACGAGCTCGCCGTCGAGGACGCCGTGAGCGAGCATCAGCGCCCGAAGCTGGACCACTACCCGACGCACCTGTTCCTGACGTGTCACGCGCTCCGCAGCTCGGAGGTCGGCAACCTCGTCGGCAGCGAGATCGACGCGTTCGTGGGGCCGCGTTGGCTCATCACGGTCCGCAAGGACGAGGGATTCCCCCTCGACCCGCTCCTGCGTCGCTGGGACCAGTCGACCGACCTCGTGCGGCACGGTGTCTCGTTCCTGCTGTACGGCCTGCTCGACCTCGTCGTCGACGAGTACTTCGACGCGGTCAACGGGTTCGACGACTACTACGACACCGTCAGCGAGGGCCTCTTCTCGGACCGACCACTCGCCCCCGACGAGCAGCGCCGGTGGTTCGAGGCGCGCCGCAACCTGGTGAGGTTCCATCGCTTGGTCGCTCCGATGCGCGAGGTGATCAGCGCGCTCATGCGGCGCGAGCACGAGACGATCGACGACGAGATGTTCCCGTACTACCAGGACGTCTACGACCACATCCTCCGGGTCACCGAGGCCACCGACGCGCTCCGGGATCTCGTCGGCACCATCGTGGAGACGAACCTGAGCCTGCGCGACTACCGCCAGAACCAGATCATGAAGAAGGTCACGAGCTGGGCCGCGATCATCGCCGTTCCCACGCTCGTCACCGGGTACTACGGGATGAACGTGCCCTACCCCGGCTTCGCACGCCATTGGGGATTCCAGTTCTCGACCGCCCTGATGATCGTGATGGTGCTCGCGCTCTACGCCGCGTTCCGGCGCAGGGACTGGCTCTGAGCGGTCGCGTCAGCGCGTCGCCCGCGACAGCGCGTGGAGTGCCCGACCCAATGCGTTCGACGGACCGGCATCGGCCGCGGTCGCCTCGAGCGCGCCGTCGATGCGGTCCCGCGCGGCGCGGTCGGATTCGCTCTCGATCACGAACTCCCAGCGACCGACGCGCGCGGCGATCGCGGGCTGTTCGGGGTCGGGTGCGATGCCCGTCGCCGCGAAGACCCGGCAGTCGTAGGTACGGCAGGTTCGCGGTCGGTGCTCGTAGATCGAGCAACCGATCGGGGTCAGCATCGGACAACGACCGTCCCCGTCGTACCCGAGCAGCATGTGTCCCGCGGGCGCGAGCGGCGCCGGAACGAGCAGCTCGGCGGGGACGTGAGCGAGCGTGTCGGTCTCGTCGGGCGCGATGTGCACGAACTGGCCGGACGCGCAGCACGCGATGCATCCGCCGCAGGGGACGTCGGACGGTCGACCCTCCTCCAGCACCGCACCGATCCGTGCGAGCCACTCCCCGAGCGGCCCGGCGGGGACGGGCGTGGTCTCGTCGGTGCCGCTCGCGGGTTCGGCGTCCTGCACTGGATCGGTTCCTCCCGCCCGGGATCGTACGGGGAGAACCCACCCGTCACCGGCTGACGGCCTCGATCCCGCCGAGCACCTCCTGGATCGGAGCCGCAGACGCGTCCCGCGGCGGGCGGGACACGAACACCTCGACGTGGTAGCGCCCATCGGACTCGCGGCCCACCGGATCGATGCCGAGGTCGGCCAGACGGGCGAGCGCGTAGGACTGCTCGGCCTCGTCGACGAAGCGGCGTTGCGGAAACGTGACGCCCTCGAGCTTCTCGGTGACGAGGCCGTGCGCGGCCAACCGCTCGACGACGGGTCCGTAGGGCACCGATCGGAGGCAGAGCGTCGCGATCCACGGCGGGGTGCCGGGCCCACGTGCGTCGAGCAGGCGATCGAAGGTCCGGGCGGTGACGTACCCGACGCCGCCCGTCACCGTCACGAGGTCGACGGTGGCCATGGTGGTCCGCAGGTCCGGACCGGCGCGGTGGTGCTCGAGGTCCACGGCGTGGCCGTGGTCCATCAGCCCCGCGGCCACGGCGTACGCGATCGCCGGCGACGAGCTGTCCAGGCCGACGACGCGAGGAGCGTGGTCGCGCCGGCGCATCTCGAGGAACGCACGATCCGACTCGATGAGATCGCGGGTCGTCGCGTCGGCGAGCCGACGATCCGTGTAGCGGTCGTGCAAGGTGTCGAGGTCGACGTCGTACTTCAGGAGCGCGCCGTTGATCCCGTACGAGGAGCAGACGTCGAGCACGGTCGGGCGGTCGACGTCGAGGGTCTTCAACAGCGCCGCGAAGACGGTCGCGCCGTGGGCCGGCACCTCGTAGTCGTGGTCACCCAACTCGCGGAAGTACGCGCGTGGGTCGGGGCTCACGTAGATGTCGTCGAAGACGGCCTTCCTGCCGGTCGAGCGTCCATGGCGGTGCTGCATGCAGACTCCGGTCTTCCGGCGCGGGACGTACGCGGACGTGACGTGACCCGCAGGAGGGTTCGGGGAACGGGACCTCGACCCTCGCCGCCCGATGTCGCGGTTGTCGACGCTCTGTGTGCCCGTCGCGTGACGATTCCGCGCGCTCGGCGGCGATCGTCCGTGGCCGCGACGTCGGATCAGGCGCGCACGAGCGCCCGCTCGACGACGCGGGACTGGATCGGCTCGGGAAGCGTGCCGACGACGCGGAGCAAACGCTTGCCGCCGCCGACCGCGTAGTACGGGCGCGGGTGCGCGGTGGCGATGACGCGGGCGACGAGCTCGGAGACCCGGCGGGGCGAGCACCGGGGATCACCCTGGTGCTTGGCCATGCCGCCCATGAAGCGCGCGACGACGAGCGCCTGCTCCGGGTACAGCGAGTCCGAGGGCACCAGCTCGGGATGCTGATGCGACGCGAGCGCCGTCGCGACCGCGCCGGGCCGGATGATCGCGACCCGGACGCCGTAGGAGGCGACCTCTCGGCGCAGCGAACGTGTCCACGCCTCGAGCGCGGCTTTGCTGGCGGCGTATCCGCCGTTGAACGGGATGAGGACCTTGGTCATCATCGCGGAGTTGACGACGACGGTTCCGTGCTCCTGGCGCACCAGGGGAAGGAACGCCCGGATGAACCGGACCGCGCCGAGGAAGTCGACGTCGACGACGCGCTCCAGCTTCTCCTCGCTCTGACCTTCGCACGACACGTCGCCGTCGAAGCTCGCGACCCCGGCGTTGCTGAACAGCGCGCGCACGCCGCGACCGTCGGGGAGTCGCTCCCGAACCGTCTCGACCGCAGCCGCGATCTCGTCGGGATCGGTGATGTCGAGCCGCACCGGATGGAGCTGGTCGGGCTTGCACGCCTGGCCCCGGACCCGGGCCCCGTCGGCATCCTTCCGGACCC
Organism: uncultured Acidimicrobiia bacterium; assembly: GCA_963752335.1. Classification (GTDB taxonomy): domain Bacteria; phylum Actinomycetota; class Acidimicrobiia; order IMCC26256; family JAENVU01; genus JAENVU01. The sequence continues at coordinate 1,103,181 of CAVVXW010000004.1, forward strand.
CGGCGAAGACCTGGTAGCCCAGCTCGTTCAGGAAGAGCGCGGCGTCCTCCCCCATGCCGGTCGACGCCCCGGTCACGACGACGGCGTCGCCCGGGACGGCGGGACGGATCTTGGCGAGTCTCACTCGGGCCTCCGGAGGGGTCGGCGTCCCCTCCCCATCGGTGCTCACGACGCCCGACTGAAGCGGCCCGGCGGACCGAACAGGTGTTCGCTACGCTCCCCCGTATGGACCTGCGTCCCGCAACGATCCTCCACGCGGATCTCGACGCCTTCTACGCCTCGGTCGAGCAGCTGCTGGACCCGAGGCTGGCGGGTGTCCCGATCGCCGTGGGCGGCGGGGTGGTGCTGGCCGCGTCGTACGAGGCCCAGCGCGTTCGGCGTCCGGGGCGGCATGCCGGGTCGGCGCGCGCGCGAGCTCTGCCCCGGGCTGCGCTTCGTCGGCGGGCACTTCCGGGAGTACCAGCGCCTGGGTGACGCGGTCATGGACGTCTTCACCGACTTCACGCCGTTCGTGGAGCGGATCTCGATCGACGAGGCGTTCCTCGACGTCGGTGGCTCGGTGCACCTCTTCGGCGCGCCCGAGGCGATGGGCGCGGAGATCCGTCGGCGCGTGCGCGAGGAGCTCGGGCTGCCGATCTCCGTGGGGGTCGCGAGCACGAAGCACCTCGCCAAGGTCGCGTCCCAGGTGGCCAAACCCGACGGCATGGTGGTGGTCGCCCCGGGCGACGAGGAGGCGTTCCTCGACCCGCTGCCGGTCGGGCTGCTGTGGGGGGTGGGTCCCGCGACGCGCGAGCGACTCGCGGCCAAGGGCATCCACACGATCGGCGCGCTCGCGACGGTCCACCCCTCGGCGTTGGCGCGGCTCCTCGGTGCGGGCGTCGGGACCAAGCTGGGTGCGCTGGCCGTGAACGCGGACGCGCGTCGGGTCGAGCTGCGCCGCCCGAACCATTCGGTCGGCGCGCAGTCCGCACTCGGTCGACGGCCGGTCGACGACGAGCTGCTGGCGACCACGTTCGCATTCCTCGCCGACCGCGTGGCGGCGCGGTTGCGCCGCTCGGAACGCGCCGGTCGGACCGTGACCGTGCGCGTGCGATTCCCGGACTTCGAGTCGGTCACCCGTTCGGGGACCTCGCGCCGGGCGACGTGCTCGACGCGCTCCCTGACCGAGCGGGCGGTGACGCTCGCGCGGCGTGCGCTCGCCGATCACCCCGAGCGCTCGGAGATCACGCTGCTCGCGATCTCGGTCTCGAACCTCGTGCCCGAGGTCCCCCTCCAGCTGGAGCTGCCGCTCGACGGCTGTGACGAGCGAAGGCATCCGGGGACGCCGTCGGGGTCGGCAAGGCGCGCCCTGGATCGCGCGATGGATGCGGCGCGGGAGCGGTTCGGCCGAGAGGCGGTGGGCTACGCACCGGTCGTGATGCGGACGGGCGGTGGCGTGCCGGACGAGTTCCGGGAGCTGGCCGAGTCGGGCTGAGGGCTCGGGCCGGGTGCGAGACGGCGAGCCGGTCGGGCCGGGTCACCGACGGTCGCGGACCGAGCGACAAGACTGCCCGGGTCATGGTCGGCGCACTGCGAACGAGCGACTTCGCCGTCCCCGCGGCCGAGCCCCGCTTCGAGGCCGACGAGATCGTCGGCTACACCCGCTCCGCGTCCGACGCGGCCCGGCTGCTCGCCTACGGGCTGACGTCGATCGGTCTGCTCCTCCTCACCCGGTGGGCCGAGAACGCGATCCTGGGGCTCGAGGCCGACGTGGTCGGGCTCCTCAACTTCCTCGACCCGCCCGCCGAGCGCGTGCTCGCCAACCTGGCCCAGCTGCTGTCGGGGCTGATCGGGCTCGGCGTCTTCGTCGTCCCGCTCGTTCTGAAGCGCTACCGGCTCCTCGGCTATCTGCTGCTCGGCAACATCCTCTCGTCGTCGCTCGTCGCGGGCGCGGTCTGGTGGCTGGGGCGGAACAACCCGCAGAGGGTCGTGAACGAGCTGGCCCGCCGGGCCGGGGTCAACCTCGACGCGGTCCTCACGCCGTCGACGCTCGCGGGCCTCGCAGCCTCGTTCGTCATCCTGGCGCCGTTCGTGAACCAGCGCTGGCGGCGCGCCGGCGTCTGGATGATCGTCGCGCTCACGGTGCTCCAGCTGCTGCTGTCGCTCCAGCTCTCGGCCGAGGCGTTCCTCGCGCTGGCACTCGGCGCGACGACCGGCGCGGCGCTCCTCCTCGCGTTCGGTCGGCCCGACCAGCACCCCACGATGCGGGCCGTCGCCGCGGCGCTCACCGTCGGCGGCTTCGAGCCCGCCACGCTCGACGCCGGTCGGACCCACCAGCGGGTCGCGCAGGACTACGTCGCGCGGCTCGCGTCCGGTGACCGGATCGCCGTCGAGGTGATCAGCCCCGCGGAGCGCAGCGCGGACCTGCTCGTACGCATGTACCGGTACCTTCGACTCAAGAACCTCGGCGACGAGCGACCGTTCTCCTCCCTCCGTCGCGCGGTCGAGCACGAGGCGCTCGTGTCGTTGCAGGCGCGTGACAACGGTGTCCGCACGCCCCGTTTGCGGACGATCGCCGAGGTGGGTTCGGACTCGATGCTCCTCGCGTTCGATCTCGTCGAGGGCCGCTCGCTCGAGGAGATGGCCGACGACGAGGTCGATGACACACTCGTCGACGCGATCTGGGCTCAGGTCGAGGCGCTGCGGGCGCGACGGATCGCGCACCGTGACCTGCGCCAGTCGAACATCCTCGTCGACGCCGACGGCCGTCCCTGGATCCGTGGGTTCACCTTCAGTGAGGTTGCCGTCGACGATGCCGTGCTCGACGCAGACGTCGCGCAGTTCATCGCGACGTTGGCCGGGCGCGTCGGCGCCGAGCGCGCGGTCGACCGTGCGATCGCGGTCCTCGGCGAGGCCGTGGTCCGGGCCGCGCTCCCCCGCCTCCAGTTCAACGCGCTGAGTGACGCCACCCGGGCCGAGCTCCGTCACCGCAAGGGCTTCCTCAAGGAGCTCCAGGCGACGGTGGCGCAGAAGTGCGGCGTCAGCGAGCCCGAGTACGTGCCCCTGGAGCGGCTGAGCCGAAAGACCATGTTCACCGTCGTGATGCTGGTCGCGGTCACGTACTTCCTGCTCCCGCAGCTGACCGACCTCCCCGGGATCCTCGACCAGATCAAGGAGGTGAGCTGGCTCTGGCTCCCGCCGCTCGTCGTGGCCTCCGGGGTCACGTACCTCGGCGCGACGCTGGCCATCGACGGGTCGGTGCCCGTCCGGCTCCGGTTCGCTCCCACCTTCCTCGCGCAGATCGCGGCGTCCTTCGCGGGGACCCTCGCGCCGTCCTCGGTGGGGGGACTCGCGCTGAACGGGCGCTACCTCCAGAAATCGGGCGTGGACCCACCGGTCGCGGTGTCGGGCGTCGGGCTGAACGCGGTCGCCGGGCTCGTCATGCACCTCGCCCTGCTCGTGGTCTTCCTCGTCTGGGCCGGGCGTTCGGCCTCGGACTCCGTGTCGCTGCCGAGCGGGAACGTGTTCGTCCTGGCCGCGATCGTGCTGGTCGCACTGGCCGCGTTGCTCGCGCTGGTCCCTCCGCTGCGGCGCATGGTCGCGCGGCGGGTCCTGCCGGTGATCCGGCGTTCACTGACCGGGTTGGGTGCGGTGCTGCGGAGCCCGTTGAACCTCGCGCTGCTCTTCGGCGGTTCGACGCTCGTCACGGCCGGGTACCTCGTGGCGATCTACTTCTCCACCCGGGCCTTCGGTGGGCAGCTGACGTTCGCCGAGGTCGGGGCGGTGTACCTGGTCGCCTCGGCCATCGCCACGGCGGCGCCGACGCCCGGCGGCCTGGGCGCCCTCGAAGCGGCGGCGATCACGGGGCTCGTCGCGGCCGGAATGCCCAATGCCTCGGCGGTGCCCGCGGTGTTCCTCTTCCGGCTCGCGACGTTCTGGCTCCCGATCCTGCCCGGCTGGATCGCGTTCCACTTCCTCCAGCACGAGGACTACCTCTGACGCGCGCGCGGTCCCGTCGGGACGCGTCGGCCGACCGGCACCGGAGTCGGCCGGTTCCATCGTGGCAATGCCCGTGCCAGGGCGCGCGGACCGGTCACACGGATGCTGCCGGCGCGGAGCGCATCGCCCCAACGGAGCGCGCCGCGGTGCCAGTCCACGAACGGGACGGATCCCGCCACCACGACAAGATCGGGTTCGCCTCCTGGGTCGGTGAGGCACACCTCGGCCTCACCGCCGTCCGCGAGCAGCCAGAAGAACCGGTTCGCGGGAGCCTCGTCCGGGAACTCGAAGCGCACGACCACCCGTCGGGACGGGAGCGCGGCCCGGTCCAGCTGGACCTGGCACCAGGCCCAGAGCGCGAATCCAGGGTCGGCGTGCTCGGGCAGGACCTCGACGTATGCATCGGCCCAGCGCGCCATGCTGTCGACGACCTCGTGCAGCCCAGCGCCCGCCTCGGTGAGTGAGTACACGAGACCCTGCCCACGCGCCTTGGGGTCGCGGCCACGATCCCGGCACGCTCGAGCTCACGGAGGCGCCGCGTCAGCATCGACCGTGACATCGTGGGCACGCCGCGGCGATCTGCGAGAACGTCGTGGCGCCGAACATCAGGTTGCGCACGATCAGCGGTGTCCACCGCTGGGCGAGGATCTCACTGGCCCGCGCCACGGGGCAGTACTGGCGGTACGTCGTCATGCAGACACCCTGCCCCCGGCGGTGCCGGCGTCGAGTGCTGTTTTCGCGCTGGTTCCGATCGGCCGCCACCGTCATGGTGCAGGCATGAGCGATTCCGAACCGCCCGGACCGGCCAGGTGACCCATGCCGCCGCCGAGATCTATGAGTCCTTCTTCGTCCCGGCGCTGTTCGCGCAATGGCCGGAGCGCCTGCTCGACGCCGCACTCGTCGGTCCGGGGGACAGGGTGCTCGACATCGGTTGCGGCACCGGTGTGCTCGCGCGAGCCGCGGCCCGCCGCGTCGGTGCCACCGGTGTCGTGACGGGACTGGATCTGAACGCGGGCATGCTCGCGGTCGCGCGGCGGTCGCCCGACCCGATCGAGTGGCGTGAAGCCGCAGCCGAGCGCCTGCCGATCGCGGATCGTTCGGTCGACCGGGTCCTCTCGCAGTTCGCGCTGATGTTCTTCGCCGATCGTCGGGCCGCGCTCGACGAGATGGCGCGCGTCGTCTGTCCCGGCGGCACGGTGACGATCGCGACCTGGGCCGCCGTCGAGAGGAGTCCGGGCTACCACGCGATGGTGGGCCTCCTGCGCCGGCTCGTCGGCGAACCCGCCGCGGCCGCCCTGCTCGCGCCCTTCTCGTTGGGCAGTCCCGAGCAGCTCGCGGCGCTGGTCGTCCCGGCCTTTCCCGACGTCGAGATCGTCGAGCTGCCGGGAACCGCGTCCTTCGCATCGATCGATGCCTGGGTGCACACCGACGTACGGGGTTGGACGCTGGCCGGGATGATCGACCACGAGGTGTTCCGACGGCTCCTGGATGGGGCCCGCGCCGAGCTCGGCGAGTTCGTGGACGAGACGGGCCGGGTGTCCTTCTCCGCCCCTGCGCTCGTGGCCGTGGCCGGTACGAGCTGACGGCGGCGATCAGCCGCGCAGGTCGTGACGCTCGAACGAGAGGATCGCGACGATCACCGCGGCGAGCGTCACCGCGAGGAGCACGCCCGCGCCGCCCCAGCCGAGGCCCTTCGTGAGCTGGCCGTTGCCGATGGACCAGTAGAACGGCGAGAGCACCCGCCACGGCTTCAGCCAGGAGACGACGGGTGCGAGCGAGCTGAGGAGGTACGCGGTCGCAGCGATCGCGCTCGTGACCCCGAGCGCCAGACCACGCTCGCCGGTCGCGGCGCCGATCGCGATGGCGATCGCGCCGAAGCCGACCCCGAGCATGAGGACCCCGAGCGTCGTGGTCGCGAGGTCGACCGTGTCGAGGCGGATGTCGAAGGCCCGACCCACGAGCACCGACAGGAACGTCGCGACGCAGACCAGACCGGACTGGACGATCATCGCCGTCGTCTTCTCCAGCAGGATCCGCCGCCGCGAGATCGGGAGCGCGGCGATGAGGTCGAGCCGGCCCGCCTCCTCCTCGCCCGCGATCGTCGCACCGCCGTACCCGATGGTGAGGAGGAGCACGATGAGCGGGAGGAAGTTGGCGTAGAGGTTGGCGTTCATCCACCCGTCGGGGCTCGTGATGGAGCCACTGATCCCGAAGAGCGCAGCGATTCCCGGTGACTCCGCCAGGGTCTTGTCCAGACCGGTCGAGTTCTTGAAGGCGGGATACAGCGCCACCACGACCACCGTGTAGAGCGCGATGCCGATGGTGTAGCCGAGCATGCTCTTGCGGCGCGACCGCAGGTCGAGGCGGGTCACGTGGTTGCTCACGCCGGCTCCGTCGTGGCGTAGTAGGTGCGGAAGAGATCCTCGAGGTCGGCCGGCTCGGCCCGGACGTCGAGCGTCTCGTGGCGGGCGGCCGCCTTCACCACGGCGTCGACGGAGCCCGTGACGGCGAGATCCACCGTGTTCCCGTCCGCCGAGACGTCGGCGACGCCCGGCAGCTCGCGGAACGTCGACGCGTCGACGGGCGCGGCGAAACGCAGCCGGACGCGCACCGGGGCCTGGCGCTGGAGGTTCTCGATCGTGTCCGTGACCACGAGCCGCCCGTCGCGGATCAGCGCGACCGACGTGGCCACGCGCTGGACCTCGTCGAGCGAGTGCGAGGAGAGGAACACGGTCCGACCGGCCGCCGCGGCCTCCTGGAGCACCCGCGCGAACTCTTCCTGCATCAGTGGATCGAGTCCGCTGGTCGGCTCGTCCAACACCAGCAACTCGGGTTCGTGCATCAGGGCGAGGATCAACCCGACCTTCTGCCGGTTGCCCTTCGAGAGGTCCCGGATCGGCCGGTGCAGCTCGGCCGCGAAGCGCACGGCCAGTCGCTCGACGACCGCGGCCGGCGGACCGCCGCGCACCTGGCGGAACGTGTCCACGTGCTGCTGTCCGGTCAGCTTGGGGAACAGCTGGAGGTCACCCGGGAGATACCCGACCCGGGCATGGATCGCGACGCTGTCCTTCGTGCTGTCGAGCCCCAGCAGGCGGATCGACCCACTCGTCGGACGCTGGAAGTCGAGCATCGTGCGGATGGTCGTGGACTTGCCGGCTCCGTTCGGACCGAGGAAGCCGTAGATCTCCCCCGCCTCCACCGAGATGTCGAGGTCCTCGACGCCTCGCTCGGTGCCGTAGCGCTTCGTGAGCCCGCGGATCTCGACGACGGCTGCCACACGACGCAGACTACCGAGCCGGATCAGGCATCAGGTGCGGGCACCATCACGACCGGCAGGTGCGAGTGATGCAGGACCTTGAGCGCCGTCGACCCCAGACGGAGCCCGAGGACTCCGCCGCGTCCACGCCCGCCGACGACGACGAGACCGGCGTGCTCGTGGGTCGCGGCCTTGGTGATCGCGTCGACAGGGTCTCCGCGCTGGATCACGATGCGCGGTGCGACGCCCGAGCGACGCGCCGGTGCGATCCACTGCTCCACGTGCTCGCGCGTCGCCTGGTACCAGCTGCGCGGATCGGCGTGAGGCAACCACTCGGCGATCATCTCCTCGGAGTGCACTGCGACGATCTCGGTCGCGAACGCGCCAGCCACGCCAGCGCACCAGTCGACCACGCGGCGGCTCCCCTCGGAGTCCTCGACGCCGATGACGATCGGCGCCGGCCACGCGGGCCGGGTGGCGGTCGGGATCGCCGCGACGGGTCGCGGGCTGTGGTGAACGAGATGGTGCGTGACGCTGCCCAGATGCAGCGCGTGCAGATGGTCGCCCATCCCGGGCGCACCGACCACTACGAGAGCCACGTCCTCGTCGTCGGCCGCGTCGATGAGCACGTCTCGCGCGTCGCCGTGGAGCAGGCGCGGCCGGGCGGTGACCGGACCGTCGCGGAGCGGTGCCGACCACTGGTCGAGGCGGGCGGCGGCCTCACCGCGGAGTGTCTCGAACTCGTCGTTGGACACCTCGGCGAACCGCGGATGCCACGCGAACGCGACCACCAGCTCGGCGTCGGTCGCCTGGGCGAAGGAGGCCGCCCATTGCATCGCGACCCGGCTGTGCTCCGAGCCGTCGGCTCCCACGAGGATCCGCATCGCTGGCCTTCCGTCGTCGGTCGGTCACCCGACGCGTACCCGGCGGGACGCGGCGGAAAACCTGACGGAACGTTCAGGCGGGCGGGCGGAGCTCGGTGTGGAGGTCGTCCCCGGCCGCGGCGAGTCGCGGCCGCAGGTGACGCTCCGTGGTGAGTGCCCGGAACATGAGCCCGATCGTCACGTCGTGGTCCGGACGGCGGATCACCTCGATCGCGTCGCCCCTCCCCACGGTGCCCGGGGCGAGCACCCGGAGATAGGCACCCGGCCGGCCCGCGGCGTTGAACGTGGCGGCCCAGCCCTCCTCGGCCAACCAGACCGCGAACGTGCGACAGGGGATGCGCGGGCTCGTCACCGCGAGCACGAGGTCGTCGCCGACGCGCCAGTGCTCCCCCACGCGGGCGCCGGTCACGTCGAGCCCGGAGGTCGTCAGGTTCTCGCCGAACCGGCCCGGGGACAGTGACCGTCCGAGCGCGGTCTCCCACCATTCCAGGTCCTCGCGCGCGTAGGCGTAGACCGCCTGGTCGTCGCCGCCGTGGTGGTCGCGGTCACAGACGGTGTCGCCGGCCAGCCCGCTTCCGCCGACCCCCTTCGGGCCAGGCGCTCGGACGTCGATCCGACCGGCGACGGGCCGCTTGTCGATGCCCGACGTCCCGGACTTCGAGGCGATCGGTCGGCCGGTGCCGACGTTGACGGAGAGCACGTGCGCGCGCCCCGGGTCCGGACCGCGGGCGTCGGGCTTCATTCCCCCATATTGGCCCCACGAGAGCCCGCCGCGGCGCCCGCCGGTGCGAGCAGCAGCATGGCGGGCCGCCCCGGGCCGACCGTGACCTTGGACCCTTCCGAGCGCCGGGATCAGCTCCTACCGTCGAGGTGGCAGCAAGGAGGTCCGGAGATGCGAGCCGTCGTCGTGTACGAATCCATGTACGGGAACACTCACCTGGTGGCCGACGCCGTCGGGACCGGGCTGGCGCAGGTCGCCGGCACCGAGGTCAGCGTGGTTCCCGTCGCCGACGCGACACCCGAGGTCGTCGACGCGGCGGACCTGCTCGTGGTCGGCGGGCCGACCCACGTGCACTCGATGGCGAGCGCGGCGTCGCGTCGGGCTGCCGTCGCGGCGGCCGAGAAGCCCGAGAGTGGGCTGACGATGGATCCTGACGCCATGGGCGAGGGGCTCCGAGAGTGGTTCACCAACCTGGGTCACGGGCGCGGCAACGCGGCGGCGTTCGACACGCGCGTCGACGCCTCCCCCGCCTTCACCGGGCGCGCGTCCAAGGCGATCGCGAAGCGCCTGCGCCGGCACGGCTGGACCGCCGTGGCCGAGCCCGAGAGCTTCCTCGTCAACAAGGGCACGCACCTGCTCGACCATGAGGCCGACCGGGCGCGCGCGTGGGGCGCCTCGCTCGTGGCCGCGTCGACCGATCCGGTGGACGCGGCCCGCTGACGCGGGTCCGCCCGGGACCTCGGATCACCGGCCGGGCCACCGGTCGCGCGTATCGTCGCCGGGCATGTCCCGCCCGCTCGCGATTGTGTCCGGGTTCGTGGCCGCCGCGCTGGTCGCCGGCCTGTCGTCGTGCGGCTCGAGCGCGGGTTCGGGCGCGGCGAGTCCGGGGGCGCACGCCGACGTGACGCTGGACCGGGCGCTGCGCAGCCTCGTGGACCGACCGGACGGACCGCCCGGCGTCGCGGTCGTCGTGCAACGCGGCACGACGACCGCGTTGCACCACGCAGGCACCGGGATCGCGGGTCGGGTGCGGCCGATCACCCTCGACGACCATCTGCGCGTCGCGAGCGTCTCCAAGGCCTTCAGCGGTGCGGCGGCGGTCGCCGCGGTGGCTCACGGTGATCTGGCCCTCGGCGACACCATCGGCGCGCGCCTCCCGGACCTCCCGGCCGCGTGGTCGGCGGTCACGCTGGGGCAGCTGCTCCAACACACGAGCGGCGTCCCCGACTTCAGCAGGTCGCCGGCGTTTCGCGATGCGCTCGTCGCGTCACTCCAGACGGCGCCCCCGCCCGTCGAGTTGCTGTCGTACGTGGCCGAGGAGCCCCTCTCGTTCTCCCCCGGGACGAAGTACGAATACTCGAATTCCGACAACATCATCGCGGCGCTGATGATCGAGGCGGCGACGGGCTCGACCTACGAGCAGGTGCTGGCCGCCGATGTGTTCGGGCCCTTGGGGCTGACCCGGACCAGCCTCCCGTCGGACTCCGCGATGCCGGCGCCGGCCGCGCGCGGGTACGCGCTGGATCCACCGGCTCCGCCCGAGGACGTCACGAGCCAGTTCGCCGCGGGCTGGACCTGGTCCTCGGGCGGGATCGTCTCGACGCCGCGCGACGCCAATGCCTTCGTGCGTGGCTACATCAGCGGGAGGACGACGGACGGGCCCACCCGGGCGGCCCAGTTCCGGTTCCGGCCCGGTCGCTCGGAGCCACCCGGCCCCGGCACGAATGCCGCCGGGATGGCGGTCTTCCGGTACCGGACCCCCTGCGGCACCGTGTACGGGCACACCGGGAACACCGCGGGGTACACGCAGTTCATCGCCGCGAGCGCGTCCGGCAAGCGGTCGGTCTCGGTGTCGGTGAACGCCCAGATCACGCCGTCGTCGAGTCCGAAGGCCTTCACCCAGCTTCGCGCCGTGTACGAGCTCGCGGTCTGCGCGGCGCTGCGGTAGCGGCCGGCCAGCTCCTCCCGCTCACGTGAACCGGGTCTCGAGCTCCGCGAAGAATGCCTTCGCGAGGCGGTCGAACTGGGCAGTGGTGAGCTCGATCTTCGCGCCGTAGGCGATCCCGCTGACCGACTCCTCCGGCCGGAGCTTGATGACGGTGCTCTCCCGGTGCACCCCGTCGCGTATGAGGGACTCGCTCAGCAGCTCCACCTCGTTGAGCGGGTTGCCGTCCTTGCCGGACACCTTGCGGATCCGATGCACGAACGGGCGGTCGAGCGCGAGGAGCAGGTTGTCGAGGAACACCGGCTCGAACGCGTGCAGCGCGCGCTCGGCCTCGCCGTCGCCCGTGGCCGCGACCGCCTTCTGGAGCGCGCGCCACGCCGTGAGCTGACCGCCGAGCACGCGCTTGGCGCGGTCGACCTCTTCGGCGGTGTACGAGTTGCGTCCGAGCATGATCGTCCCTTCGGTCGGCTGGTCGGGTCACTTCTGGAGCGGTTCGAGCTCGCGGATGCGGCGCTCGAACCAGCGGCGCTCGGCGTGGTCCTCGGTGAGCGCGAGGGCCCGGCGGTAGGCGGCCGCGGCGGGCCCGTGGCGACCGAGCCGGCTCAGGAGCTCGCCACGGGTGGCGTGCAGGTACCGGTAGCCGTCGAGGTCGAGCCGCTCGACGATCGCGAGGGCCGCCTCCGGGCCCTCGGTCTCTGAGATCGCCACCGCTCGGTTCAGCTCGACGATCGGCGAGCCGGTCAGTCGAGACAGCTCGCCGTAGAGCACCGCGATGTGACGCCAGTCGCGCGGCTCCTCTGCGTGGCGTGCGGCGATGGCCGCCTGGATCACGTAGGGACCGTTGCCGTGGAGCGCGAACGCCCGGTCGAGTACCTCGCGCCCGCGCGCGATCTGCTCGGCGTCCCAGCGGGAGCGGTCCTGCTCCTCGAGCAGCACCAGGTCGCCGTCGCGCCAGCGCGTCTCGCGTCGCGAGTCGTGCAGCAGCATCATCGCGAGGAGTCCGTGAGCCTCGGGCTGGTCGGGCAGGAGGTCGACGAGCGCACGCCCGAGCCACAGCGCTTCGGCGGCGAGGTCGCTGCGCCCGCCGTAGCCCTCGTTGAAGATCAGGTAGACGACGGCCAGCACCGCGGCGAGCCGCTCGGCCAGCAGCTCGTCCGGTGGGACCCGGAACGGAATGCCCGCCGTCTTGATCTTGCGCTTCGCCCGCACCAGTCGCTGGGCCATCGTCGCCTCGGGAACGAGGAACGCGTGGGCGATCTGGTCGGTGGTGAGGCCACCGAGGGTGCGCAGCGTCAGGGCGACCTGACTCTCGATCGACAGCGCCGGATGGCAGCAGGTGAACACGAGCTCGAGCCGTTCGTCCTTCCCGGATGTGAGGTCCATTCCCCCGTCGGCCTCCTGCTGCAGGCGGAGCAGCCGTGTCTTGCTCTCGAGCGTCCGCGTGCGACGGATCGCGTCGATCGCCCGGTTCCGGGCGGTGGTGACGAGCCACGCCACCCGGTTTGCGGGCGTGCCCTCCCGCGGCCAGCGCTCAGCGGCGATCGCGAATGCCTCCTGCGCGGCCTCCTCGGCGAGGTCGAAGTCGCCGAGGAGGCCGATCAGGGTCGCGAGCACGCTCGACCAGTCGTCCCGAAAGGTGGCCTCGAGGATCGCTACCACTCCATGATCGGGCGGACCTCGACGGCACCGCCGAGCCGCGCCGCCGGGATCCGGGCCGCGAGCGCGATGGCGGCGTCGAGATCCTCGGCGTCGTAGATCAGGTAGCCGTTGATCGACTCCTTCGTGTCCACGAAGGGACCGTCCGTCGTGACCGTCGTGCCGTCCTGCACCCGCACCGTCGTGGCGGTCTCCGGCGGCTGGAGCCCGTTGCCCGGCGTGACGCCCGGGGTCTCGTTGATCGCCTGGTACGCGGCGTAGATCTCCTGCTGCTCGGCATCGGAGAGCGTCGCCCACGCGGCGGGGTCGAGGGGCGTCGGCGTGGTGCCCTGGTGGATCATCAACATGTACTTCACGGGTTCCTCCTCGGGGATTGTCGTCCATACGACGAACGGCCGGACGGGAAATCGACCGTTCCTCGCGAGAAATCTCGGGGGCTGCCCACCGGACCTCAGCCGGCGAGGAGCGCCTCGGTCTCGCGTGCGAGCTGGAGATCCTCGCGGGCGGTCACGACCAGCGTCGCGACCGCCGCACCGGGCGCGGTGAGGTCGTGGTCCGGCCCGGTCGGACGCGCGCCGGTGTCGTCGATCGCCAGGCCGAGCCAGCTCAGCGCGTCGACCACGGCGCCGCGCGCTCGCGCGTCGTGCTCGCCGATCCCGCCGCTGAAGACGAGCGCGTCGAGCCCGCCGAGCGCGGCGACGCACGCACCGAGCTGGGTCACGATGCGGTGTCGCCACACCGCGACGCCGAGGAGGGCGTCGCGGTCCCCGGCGTCGGCCCGGACGTGGACCTCGCGCATGTCGGCGGTGCCCGTCAGTCCCAGCAGTCCGCTCTGCAGCTCCAGGACGGCGCCGAGGTCCTCGTCGGTGTGCCCGGCGAGGTAGAGCACCGCCCCGGGGTCGAGGGCGCCGCACCGGGTGGCCATCACGAGACCGTCGAGCGGCGTGAAGCCCATGGTGGTCATGACGCTGGCGCCGTCGCGCGCTGCGCACAGCGACTGCCCACCGCCGAGGTGGGCAACCACGACACGCGGCGCGCGTCGGGCCGTAGCTCAGAAGCCCGGTGGACGGCCCAGGCGTGCGCGAGCCCGTGGAACCCGTAGACGCGGACGGTCCGGCGGAAGCGCTCGGGCAGAGCGTACGTGCGGGCCGGCTCCGGGATGGTCGCGTGAAACGCGGTGTCGAAGCATGCGACGTTGGTCGTGCGGGGCCAGTGCGCTCGGATCCGGCGGAGCGCGTCGAGCGCCGGCGGTTGGTGCAGCGGCGCGAGCTCGGTGAGTCCCTCGAGCTCGGCGACGACCGCATCGTCCACGCGTACCGCCGCGGTCCGGGAGCCTCCGTGCACGATCCGGTGTGCCACGGCGTCCGGCGTAGGGCCCGCCAACGCCGCGTCGAGCGTCGTCGCCGATGCGGCGGCCTCGCCGTCGCGGACCTCGACGACCTTGATCGAGGTCGATCCCGCGTTGACCGTGAGGATCCGCACCCGTTCAAGCCTGCCAGCGCCACCCGGCGACTTCGGGGATGTCCTCACCGTGGTCCCGCGTCCACGCGCGGGCGCGGGCCCGGGCGTCGACCATCTCCTGGCGGAGTCCCGCGCCGGCCGGTTCGAGATCCGGCACCCGATCCAGCACGTCCATCACCAGGTGATACCGGTCGAGGTCGTTGAGCATGACCATGTCGAACGGCGTCGTCGTGGTGCCGTTCTCCTTGTAGCCGCGCACGTGGAGCTGTGCGTGGTTGGCGCGGCGATAGGTCAGGCGGTGGATCAGCCAGGGGTAGCCGTGGAAGGCGAAGATCACCGGCAGCGGCGCGGGTGAACAGCGTGTCGAACTCACGATCGGGCAGACCGTGGGGATGCTCGGACTCCGGGAGCAGGCGCATCAGGTCGACGACGTTGACCACCCGGACGCGCAGTGCGGGGAGCCGCTCGCGCAGGATCGAGACCGCGGCGAGCGTCTCGAGCGTCGGCACATCCCCCGCGCACGCCATCACGACGTCGGGCTCCTCGGTGGCGCCGTCGGTGCCCGCCCATTCCCACATGCCGAGCCCGCGCGCGCAGTGCAGCGCGGCCTCGTCGACCGACAGCCAGTCGAACTGGGGTTGCTTGCCGGCCACCACGACGTTGACGTACTGGCGGGACCGCAGGCAGTGGTCGTAGGTCGACAGGAGCGTGTTGGCGTCCGGCGGAAGGTACACGCGCACCACCTCGGGCTTCTTGTTCATCACCACATCGAGGAATCCGGGATCCTGGTGGGTGTTGCCGTTGTGGTCCTGGCGCCAGACGTGGGACGACAGCAGGTAGTTGAGGCTGGCCACCGGTCGCCGCCACGGCACGCGATTGGAGGCCTCGAGCCATTTCGCGTGTTGGTTGAACATCGAGTCGACGATGTGGATGAAGGCCTCGTAGCAGGTGAACACACCGTGCCGGCCGGTGAGCAGGTAGCCCTCGAGCATCCCCTGGCACATGTGCTCGGAGAGCACCTCGATCACGCGGCCGCGCCGGTCGAGGCGGTCGTCGCGGTCGTCGATCCGGATCTGCCAGTCCCGGCCGGTGACGTCGAGGATGTCCTGGAGCCGGTTGCTGACGAGCTCGTCCGGCGCGAAGGTCAAGAAGTCGTGTGGGTTCCGCCGCGTGATGTCGGCCAGCCACCCTCCCAGCACCCGAGTGGCTTCGTGCTCGGTGCGCCCCGGCGCGGGGACGTCGACACCGAACGCGCGCCAGTCGGGGAGGTCGAGGTCGCGGAGCCGCTCGCCGCCGTTGGCAGCGCGTGCTCGCGCTCATCCGCCGGTCGGGTGCGGGCACCAACCCCCGCAACGTCGCACCGGGTCGGCCGTCCGCATCGAAGAGCTCATCGGGTCCGTAGGAGCGCAGCCACTGCTCGAGGACCGACCGATGCTCGTCGTCGTCCCGGGCGTTCGCGAGGGGGACCTGGTGCGCGCGGAAGGTCCCCTCCACCTGGTGGCCGTCGACCACCGGCGGACAGGTCCAGCCCTTGGGCGTCCGCAGCACGATCATCGGTCGCCGCCAACCTTCCTCGGGGTCCTCACCTCGTTCCACGCGCTCTCGCATCGCCGCGAGCTCGTCGAGGCACTCGTCGAGCGCGCCGGCCATCGCCTGGTGCACCGCACCCGGTTCGGACCCGGCGACGACCCGTGGCGCATAGCCACCGCCGCGCAGCAGGTCCAGAAGGTCGTCCTCGGGGATACGGGCGAGCAGCGTCGGGTTGGCGATCTTGAACTCGTTGAGATGGAGGATCGGGAGGACCACGCCGTCGCGAGCCGGATGCAGGAACCGGGGCGCGTGCCAGCTCGTCGCGAGCGGGCCGGTCTCGGCCTCTCCGTCGCCGACCACGCAGAAGACGACGAGCTCCGGGTCGTCCAGCGCGGCTCCGCACACGTGCAGGAGCGAGTACCCGAGCTCGCCGCCCTCGTGGAAGGAGCCGGGAGTCTCGGGCGCGCAGTGACTGGGTACCCCACCGGGGAACGAGAACTGGCGGAAGAACGCCCGCATGCCGGTCGCGTTCTGCGGGAGGTGACTCGAGAGCTCCGCGTAGGTGCCCTCCAACCACGCGCACACGTTGGGGCCCGGCCCTCCGTGTCCCGGACCGGCGACGAAGGCGGCCTGGAGGTCACGATCGCGGATCGCCCGATTCGCGTGCGCCCAGACGAGATTCAGTCCGGGAACCGTTCCGAAGTGGCCGAGGAGGCGGGGCTTGACGTGCTCGCGCAGGATCGGTCCGGTGACCAGCGGGTTGTCCACGAGGTAGATCTGGCCGACGGCGAGATAGTTCGCGGCGCGCCACCACGTGTCGACCTCGCGGAGCTCGTCCGGGGTGAGCGTGCCCGCGACCTCGTCGAGGTGGTGCGGTGGTGGGGCCACCGTCGGGCCGTGCCCGGATTCCTCGTTGTCGGCCGCGGTGTCCCGGGCCGGGCGCTCGGGTGCGTCGGTCACGATGCGTCCCCTCTCCTCACGGGGCGGTGGGCCCCGGACGGCGGTGCGTCCCCGATGGTGGCACGACCGGTGGTGTGCGGCCGGTGACCTCGATGGCCCGACCCTGTCCGTGCGGCGCCCCGGCCACGAAATCCCTGTCGTCCCGGACTTCCGTGTCGCTACGGTGCGGCGATGCCGGGCAGCAGTGAGAAGGCCTCCAGCCGCGACATCAATGGCGTGCGACGACGATTTCCCGCCACGGAGCGGGTGACGTACCTCAACACCGCGGCCGTCGGGCTCGCCAGCCGTCGAATGACCGAGACGCTGCACGCGGCGGTCGACTCGTGGTCACGCGACGGCTTCGACTTCGTCCGGGGCGAGGAAGCGGCCGAGCGTGCCCGGGAGTCGGTCGCGGCGCTGATGGGCGTCGCCGCGTCCGACGTCGCGCTCATCGCGTCGGTGTCGGCGGCAGCCGGGCTCGTCGCTGCTCAGTTCGGCGTGGCGGCGCGGGGCGACAACGTCGTGATCGGCGAGCGCGAGTACAGCTCGAACCACTTCCCCTGGCGCCAGCTCGCGCACAAGGGCTACGAGGTCCGCCAGGTCCCGTTCCGCAACGGTGGGCTCGAACCCGACGACGTCGCCGCACACGTCGACGGCGGAACCGTGCTCGTAGCGTTCAGCGCGGTCCAGACCGCCACCGGCCACCGCTCCGACGTCGCGGCCATCGGCGGTCTCGGTCGCGCCGTGGGCGCCACCGTCTTCGTCGACGGTTCGCAGCTCGTCGGCGCGCTTCCCATCGGCTCGGAGCTCGAGCTGGTCGATGTCCTCGCGACCGCCGACCACAAGTTCCTGATGCACGCCGGTCGCGGGATGGGCTACTGCTACCTCTCGGCGCGGTTCCGGGAGCACGCAGTCCCCGTCAACGCGGGCTGGAAGGCCGGACGGGTGCCGTTCGAGAGCTTCTTCGGACCATCGATGGACCTGTCGGCCACCGCCTCGCGGTTCGACAACTCGATCAGCTGGCTCGCCGCGCTCGGGAACGAAGCGGCGCTGGAGCTGTTCGCGGAGCTCGGCACCGACGCGATCCACCGGCGCAACCGGGACCTGGCGACACGGCTCCGGGCGACCTTGACGGAGCTGGGATGGCCGCCCGCCGGGCTCCCCGAGGCGAATCGCAGCGCAATCGTCGCGGTACCGCTCGGCGAGCACGACGGCGCGCAGCTCGTCGCAGGCCTGCGGGACCATGGCGTGATCGCCGCCACCCGCGACGGCAACCTGCGTCTCTCGGTCCATTGCTACAACCACGAGGACGACATCACCCGGCTCGCCGAGGTTCTCGCCGAGCTCCCCCGACCCTCGCGGTGAGCCCTCCGGCCGTCGGGGCGGTTCGGGTCGTGGCCCCGATACGCTCGCCCGATGCTCGGCGCCGGGCTCGTGTTCGTCCTCGTCGTGGTCGCGGCGGGGCTGTTGTTCGCCTTCGTCGGTCTCGCGTGCCGGTTCCGTCACCTCGCCCGCAGGAACCGGGACGGGAAGCGCCCGTGACCGATGCCCCGACGCCCGCGTGATGCCGCGGCCGGCGGCCGTGAGCGGCAAGCTGGGTCGATGCGACCACCGCTTGCCGAGATGCTCGACCTCGAACGCCATCCCGAGGGCGGCTGGTACCGGCGTACGTGGACCGCGTCGACCTGCGTGACGCGGTCCGACGGGTGCGACCGACCGACCGCGACCTCGATCCTCTTCCTCCTCCCCGCAGGTGACAGCTCCGCCTGGCACCGCGTCGCGGCCGAGGAGGTCTGGTTGGCGCACCAGGGCGCTGTCGTGCTCCAGCTGGGCGGCGACGGCGACCAGCCGGTGCCGGGCGAGAGCGTGACGGTCGGGGTCGAGCTCACGAGCGGTCAGCTCGCGCAGGTCGTCGTACCCGCCGGCATCTGGCAGCGCACGCTCCCCTGTCCCGTCGATGCGCTCGTCAGCTGTGTGGTCGCACCGGGCTTCGACTTCGCGGACCTGGACATCCAGCCCGGCGGCTGACGGCCGCGCTCGAGAGCCGCGCGTCGGCGGTGCCCTACGCTGACGCACCCATGGCCATCTTCCATCGGGCGACCATCGTGCCGGCGAAGGCGGAGCTCATCGCCGCGTGGGCTCCGACACAGCCGTGGGGACCTCCGGCCGATGCTCCCCTGGACGTGATCGGCTCCTATCGGTTCGACGATCCGCATGGGCGCGTCGGCATGGAGACCCACCTGGTCACCGCCGGCGACACCCTGCTGCAGGTTCCTCTCACCTACCGCGACGAGCCCCTGGTCGGTGGCGAGCCCGCCTTCATCACCGAGATGCACCACTCCGTGCTCGGCACCCGCTGGGTGTACGACGGCTTGGGCGACGCGTGCCTCGTCACGATGCTCGCCGCCGTTGCGATGACGGGGCAGGGCGAGGCCCTCGGGATGGTCGTGTACGACGACCGGTGGTACATCGCGCCGAGCAACGTCCGCATCCAGGGCGGGGGCTGGACCCAGGAACGTGTTCCCGTCGACGGCTTCGAGGTCACGTCCGAGAACCGGAGCGCGGTGGAGCTCCGGAACGACCGGTTCGCCCTCACCGTGTACCGGCGACCCGTTCCCGGGTCGCGCCCCGCCATCGGGCTCACGGCCACCTGGGACGGCCTGCCGGCGCCGGTGGTGCTCGCCGAGGTCACCGAGGGCTGATCCACGGCTCGCGCGACCGACATACAGTCGGCCCACGTGGCGTACGCACCGGTGAACGGCCTGGACATCTACTACGAGTCGCGCGGGAGCGGACCCCCGCTCGTGTTGCTCCATGGCGGCCTGATGACGATCGACCTCAACTTCGCGCCGTTGCTCGCACCGCTCGCAACGGACAGGCAGGTGATCGCGGTCGAGCTCCAGGGCCACGGCCACACCGCGGACTGCGAGCGACCCCTCACGATCCCCGCGCTGAGTGGCGACGTCGTCGCGCTGCTCGACCACCTGGGTCTCGCGACAGCCGACGTCTTCGGCTTCAGCCTCGGTGGGCTCGTCGCGTGCGACGTGGCGCTCCGCGCGCCGCGCGGGTCCGCAAGCTCATCGTCGCCTCCGCCGACCCACACCGCCCGCCCGGTCGGGAGAGCGTGCCCCTCGACGACGACCGAATGCCGGCCCCGGCCGACTTCCAGGCGATGCGCGACGCCTACGACGCCGTCGCTCCCGACCCGACGCACTTCGAGGTGTTCGCGGCACGGACCGAGACGATGGTGCACGAGGTGACCGGTTGGACCGACGAGCTGCGGACGCTACGGACCCCAACGCTGCTGATCTTCGGCGACCGCGACTTCTCGCCGTTGACCGACGTGGTCGAGCTGTTCGGTCTGCTGCCCGACGCGCGGCTGGCGGTGCTCCCCGGGACGACGCACATGGGAGTGACCCGTCGGACTCCTGAGCTGCTCGCGTTGATCACGCGGTTCCTCCAGGATCGCTGAGCAGCGGCCGGCCCGGGGAATGGACGCGACGCGGCTCCTCACATCGCGGAGTAGAGGGCCCAGTCGGCTCGTCGAGCGGTCCGGACCGTGAGCACGAGGGAGACCGCGGCCGCGACCGCCGCGCCCGCGCAGAAGCCGAGGAGTGGTCCGGCGAGCGCCTGTCCGGCCACCATGAGCGGTACCCCCACCGCGACGAAGACTGCCAGGCCCACGCCCATGGCGACGAGCGCGGTCGCCGGACGGCACAGCACGAAGAGGATCTGCGCACAGAACATGGCGACGGCCAACAGTCCGTAGCCGGCCAGTGCGCCCGGGAACAGCCAGCCCGGGGCGCCCACGGGGAGCAGCCACGACACCTGCCGGACCACGAGCACCATCACCGCGGAGGACGCCGCGGTGACGCCGACGAGGACGGCGAGGCGCAGGAGCATGAGCCGGAGCACCCGACGCCGGAAGGTCTCGACGGCGCTGATCGTCAATCCCGTGAGCGCCGCGGCGAGGTCGTCGGAGAAGCGCTCGGTCATGATCGTGACTGCGATCAAGGCAGGGATGAGGACCGGCATCGCGAGGTCGGTCGCGCCCTCGTAGATCGGTCCGTAGTGGTAGCTCAGCCCGAGCGCGCCGCCGGCGAGGAGCTTCGACGCGAACACGAAGGTGAAGAGGACGACACCGTAGAGGGCGTAGGGCGCCACCGCGAGCGTGAAGGCGGTGGCGCGGGGCGGCAGCGCGCGGCGGGGCAAGCCCTGACTCGGACCCTGGCTGCGTCGATGCAGCCACTGCGACACCAGCCAGGACACCACGAAGATCGTGACGATGGCGCCGGCCTGGAGGGTGAAGAGCCGCTGGATGTCGACCTGCGCCACCCAGCTGTCCGGTTGGAGCGCCAGGAGCACCACGGCGCCGCTGAGCACCGCGGCGGACAGCGCCACCGCGGATCGGGTGGCGACGAGCGGGGCGAAGACGAGCTGCAGCGAAGCGAGGAGCAGTGCGAAGGCGAGGAACTCCAGATTCGTGTCCGGGGTCAGGGCTCCGAGGACGTGTTCCATCACGAACCAGGTGGTCACGATCACCGCGTACACGAGGGCGGCGCCGCAGTAGAGGACCCGGCCGGTGACCCAGCGCGCGAGGGGCACATTCCCCTGCAGCGAGTAGAACAGGTACCGCCGCGTGTAGGCCTGGATCACCGGAGCCGTGAGGATCGAGGAGTAGATGAGCGCGCCGCTGATCGCCGTCGCGTGGAGCTCGGTCAGGGTGCCGCCGGCCCAGAACGACGCCCGGTTGACCCACAGGAGCAGGAGCGACAGCACCCAGAGCTCGACGTAGGAGAAGCCGCGCAGCAGGTAGCGCATGTTGCGTCGCATCCGCTCGCGGAGCAGCTCGGGGGGCGTGTCGTCGATGGGCGTGCGGAAGTAGATCTCGACGATCTCGTAGATGCGCTCGGCCATGTCGAACAGATCGAGGCAGCCGAGGGACGCCGCCTCCGTGTCGGTGTAGCCGAGGGTGGAGAGCACGACCGCGATCTCGAACGAGTTCTGTGGGTCCGGGCTGATCTCGAGCACCGCGCACGCTTCGGCGTGGAAGTCGTGGTCGAGTGTCGCGCCGATCCGGGTGTCGTCGAGGGTTGCCGGCGTCGCGGACCGCGCGCGCCTCGCGCGAATCGATCAACGAGGGCACTGCTGTGGGTTGCATCAGCCGTGTCCCGCGAGTGACGCGTCGTAACGGTCACCGCCGGAGTAGGTGAACGAGCGGGAGACCTGCCGCCAGCGCTGCTCACCCGGGAGGCGCACCGCCACCGGAGTTGTGCCGTGCGCCTTCGGGAGGGGGAGCTCGAGTCGGACCGAGCCGTGCGCATCCGCGGTGCCGGTGGCGATGGGCGTACCGGCCGGCCCGAGGCGCACGCGGGCTCCCATCGGGAGCCCGTCGACGCGGAGGGTGTCCGAGGCGGTCACCCAGAAGTTGGTGAACCTCGACGTGTACGCGATGTCCTTCGCCTGCACCTCCAGGTAGGGCTGCAACGGTGGCTCCATCCGCATCCGGAGGTTGCCCGCATCGAGGACCTCGGTGTCGTCGAGATAGACGCGCAGCGTCCGGTACCCGTCGGTGCGCATCGTGATGCCGACGGGATGGTCCGGCACCAGCGACGCGGGCGGGTCGTCGACCTGGGCCAGCGCCGTCCGTCGCGCGTCCTGGTACTTGGCGGCGGAGTAGCCGACCTGCCACTTGACGGCGCCCTTGTGGGTGTAGGAGTTCACCGCCACGAAGTTGACGTCCGAGGTGATCTTGGTGGAGCCGGTCTGCACTGCGAACACGGTCTCCCCGATGCCACCTCCGGTGGACACCGCCGGGAGCGCGACCGCGTCGGCATGGAAGACGCTGCCGGCCGGGTACAGGTCGTGGGTGACCGCGAAGTCGCCCTCCCACCCGGCGTGCTCGCGCACGCCGACGTCGAAGC
This sequence comes from uncultured Acidimicrobiia bacterium, assembly GCA_963752335.1. GTDB lineage: Bacteria > Actinomycetota > Acidimicrobiia > IMCC26256 > JAENVU01 > JAENVU01. Next base: position 1,125,475 of record CAVVXW010000004.1, read on the forward strand.
CGTGCGGGCCCACACCAGCGAAGACGACGCCGTTCCCGGGCGCGAGCGGGTCGAGCTCGAAGCGGTCGCGGAAGGTCCGGTCGGGCTCCGGTCGCGCGAACGGCTCGTCGGTGAGCAGGCCGCTCGCGATCGGGGTCAGGCGCACCCCCGCGCCCGCCACCGGCGTCGCCAACCTGGTCGCGTTGCCGAGCGACAGGCTGACCACGACCGCGACACCCAGGACCGGCCCCGCGATCATCACCAGCGCGAGCGCCCGGACCCGCCCGGTGGTGGTCCGGGGCGCGACCCCCTGCAGTTGCGGCGGCGCGGTTCCGGTGATCGCGGTCATGCCGCGACCTCGGCCCGGCCGGCACGTCGGTACTCGTCGTCGTACTCGGCGAGCATCTGGGGTTCCCCGAAGTGGTCGACGACCCTTTGGCGGTTGGCCGCGCCGAGCGCGGCGCGATCGGTCGCGGACATTCCGAGCACGCGGGTGAGCGCCGCCGCGAGGGCCTGGGGATCCTGCGGGGGCACGAGGCAAGGTCCCGGCGCCAGGACCTCGGGGACGCCGCCGACCGCGGTCGCCACGACCGGGCGACCGCAGGACATTGCCTCGAGGAGCGCGAAGGGCATGCCTTCCGAGACCGAGGACTGGACCACCACGCGACCGCGGTGGAACGCATCGACCGGCGCCGAGGTCGGGCCCCGGAACTCGACGGCGCCGTCGATACCGGCCGAGGTGGCTTCGCGGCGTAGGTGGGTGGAGTACTCGGGGTCGGACTCCGGCCCCCAGATCTCCAGCCGGGCGTCGGTGACGGTCCTGCGGACCCGAGCGAACGCGGCCAGGAGCGTCTCGAGGTCCTTGATCGGGTCGACCCGGCCGACGAACACGGCGACCGGCCCGACATCGACGGGCGTGGCGTCCGGAACGAAGGTCTCGGTGCGCACCCCGTTGTGGATCACCCGCGTCCGTGCGGGCGTCGACGGGTCGATCCGCACCTCCCAGCGGGCGTTGAAGTCGCACACGGGCAGCAGCCGGTCGGCGAGGTGGTACGACACCGCGACGATGGCGCGGTAGAAGTTCCCCAGCAGGATCTTCTGCAGCGTCGGCGTGCCGTCGCGCACGAGAGCGATGACGCGCTCGCGCAGGTACACGCCGTGTTCGGTGAGGAGGAACGGCAGGCCGCGTGTGAGCTTGGCGCAGACGGCGGGAAGGGCGCAGAACGCGGCGGCCGTGGAGTGGGCGACGTCGAGGTCCTCGGGGAGGGGCGCTGCGATCGGAAGGAGATAGCGGTAGATGCTCTGACCGCATGTGACGACGCTCTCGAGTGACGACAGCCGGAAGAGCGGATGGTCCCGCAACCGATCGGTGTACAAGGCCCACACCGACGGGTGGCGCAGCCCCCGGCGGAGGTCCCAGCGGCACGCGTAGTCGGCCAGCTCGAGGAGGCACGCCGCGATCCGCTCGGGAGCCGCGACGCGGAGCAGCATCGTGTCGAGCAGCTCGTCGAGCGCGGGGACGAGCCGGGCTCGTACCGGGCCCGCGCCGCCGGGCGCCAGCTTGCGGAGGAGGAAACCGGGCCGGGGAACGTACTCCTCGAGGTGCTCGGTTCCCCACAGCGGGACGGGCACGACCCGCGTGTTCGCAGGGACGTCGTAGAGGTAGTCGACGTGGGGGTTGGCCGTGACGGCGAGCACGGTGAAGTCGTGCTCGGGGAGCCCGCCCAGGAGCTGCTCACACCACGTCGACACCCCGCCGGCAGTGAACGGGTACGTTCCCTCCGTCGTCAGGAGGACCTTCATCGCGAGCTCACTGCTGATCCGGGACCGGCCCGTTGAAGCGCGTGTGCAGGTCCTCGTTCATGGTCTGTTGCAGCGCGAGCGCGCGGCCGACGCAGGACTGGGTCAGCTCCAGGTTGCCGACGGCGAGGAAGCACCGCGACGCGGTGAGGTAGCTGCGGTACATGGTCTGCAACGAGCTGGTCGGGCTCTCGGCGACGAACAGGTAGTGCTTGCCGGCGCGGCGCAGGTTGTAATCGGCGCTGTCGCGCCGGCCGAGCGCGGTCGCGCAGTCCGATGCCATCCGGTACGCGATCGCTGCTCGCGGATGGTCGTTGTCCTCCGCCGCGTGGTCGGCTTCGACCTCGAACAGCTCGAACGCCTTGGCGTGCTCCCCGCGTCGCATCGCCGCGTTGGCTTCGATCCAGCCTCGCTGCGGATCGTCCTCGGTCCGCACTGCTGCCGCCTGCGCCCAACCCGCGTCGTCACGGACCGGCGGTGCGTCCTCACGGACCGGCGGCGGTTCGGTGGAGCGGCGGAGGAGCACCGGTGTCGGGACGCCGGGACCGGTCGGGCCGGTGGGGGCAGGGCGGCTGCTCTCACACCCACGGTCGCCGACGTAGGTGTCGATCGCCGCTTGGAGCTGGCCCATGGCCGCGAGCACCGGAGCGAGTTCGCGCTCCTCGGCGGAGGTGTCCTCCCGAGCCGACGGAGCATCGGCGTGCGCGCGGTCGGCGGCGGGGCCGGACTCGCCGTCCCTGATCACGGTGCTGTGCACGTTTCCCTCACCTCCGAGAGCCGTACGACTGGTATCGAGCGTTCCGGCCCCCGGATTGAGCGTCGCCGGACGCGGCCGAACCCGTCCGCGAGGTCGATTGCGCCACCGCTGTCCGATTTCAGGGGTGGTCGAGCCGCCCCGGCTCCCGGAGGGTGACGCCCTTGAGCCGGCGGAGGTAGTCGCGGCGGTCGAGCGGGTTGTCGTCGGTGCGGGGACGTTCGGGCGGGTCGCCGACCACCGGCCGGTAGCCGGCGAAGCTCGCCTCGAGCACGCCTTCGCCACGGGTGATGACGGGCAGCCGGGACTGGAGGTCGTGGAGGCGCGGCGGAGCGGATCTCGGCATCCAGGATGCACACGGGTCCGCGGATGTCGGGCGCACCCGGTACCGCCTCGACGTCGTTGAGGACCGCGATGATCGGTCCGAGCACGTCGGCCGGAACCTCGAGGTGGACCTCGAGCACCGGTTCACACACCGTGGTACCCGCTCGCGCGAGCGCATCGAGCAGCACGAGCGGGGTCAGCAGCCGGTAGTCCGAGAGCGTCGTCCCCGGCCACCTGCGGGGTGGGGCCTGATAGTCGGAGTGGGTCATCGTCACCGCGCAGTCGGTCACGTTCCAGCCGTGAAGACCCTGGTGGAGGGTTTCGCGCACGCTGCGTGCCATCACGTCGCGGAAGGCGTCGACGGTGTCGAACACGTGCATCGGGATGGATCCGACCTTGACGTCGAGCGCGAACGTCACACCGGACCCGGGCGGCGAGCGGGGCGACCGTCGAGTCCGACGGTCGCGAGGAACGGGCGGAGCGGCGACCGGCGGGGTGGGATCGTCTCGATCGCAGATCCGGACCCGCGGGGTCGCTCGACGCAGATCGGCGTGACGGGCCGGAACTCCACCTCGATGCCGTGATCCGCGAGGAGCGTCGCGGCGACGATCTCCCGCTGCACCTCGCCGTAGAGCGACAGGTACAGCTCCCCGCGGGCGTCGTCCTGGCGCAGGTTGATGAGCGGGTCCTGCTCGGCCAGGTCCGCCAACGCGGCGAACAGCGCCGACTTGCGGCGCGGGTCGTGCGAGACGACCGCCGTCTCCAGCGTCGGTGGTGAGAACGAGCGGCCCGGGTCGGGGCCCGGCTCCCCGAAGTGGTCGCCGATGCGGGCGTGCGTGAGGCCGCGGACCTCGGCGATCTCGCCGGCCACCGTCGAACGTCGCGGGCGCGTCGTCCCCTGTTCGAACACGCGGATGGCCGTGACGCGGTCCTCGTCGTCGCCGTTTCCGGGTCGGACACGATCCCGCGTCGACAACGTTCCGGCGAACATCCGGACGAGGGACACCTTCTCGCCCTTCGGCCCGCGTCCGATCTTGAACACGGTCCCCGACACGGGTCCGGCCGGGTCACCGACGGCCGGCGGCAGCAGGCGGACGATTCCCGTGAGGAGCTCCTCGACGCCGGCGCCGGTCATCGCCGAGCCGAAGTACACCGGATGCACCAGCCGTGCCGCGGTCTGAGCGGGAGGGCCCCTGCGTGCGGCGTCGTCCCCGACCGGCTCACCGTCGAGATACCGACGAAGGATTCGGTCGTCGTTGACCGCGAGCGCCTCGACGAGGTCGCCGTCGGGCGACTCCGGCGTCACGACACCCGCGTCGTGGGTCCCGATCTCGCGTGGCCGGTCCATCGCGACGACGGTCGCGTCGAGCCGTTCGACGATCGCGGCGAGCACCCGCCGGTCGTCCGCGCCGGCGCGGTCGATCTTGTTCACGAAGAAGAGGGTCGGCACCGCGAGGCGTGCGCAGCGCACGGTGGAGCACGAGCGTCTGTGACTGGACCCCTTCGACCGCGGACATCACGAGCACCGCACCGTCGAGCACGCGGAGCGCCCGCTCGACCTCGGCGATGAAGTCCGGGTGGCCCGGCGTGTCGATGAGGTTGATCGTCACGCCGTCGACGACGAAGGACACGACGGCCGACGTGATCGTGATCCCCCGCTGGCGTTCCAGCACCGACGAGTCGGTCTGCGTCGTCCCGTGGTCGACGCGTCCGATCTCGTCGATCACTCCGGCCGCGTACAGCAGCCGCTCGGTCAGTGTGGTCTTACCGGCGTCGACATGCGCCAGAATTCCCAGGTTCAACGTTGCCACGTCGCGTCACGTCTCCCAAGTAGGCATCAGCTCCTGCATGGATGAGCAGTGACGAACGGCGCATGGCGGGCTCCCTCGGTCGGGTGGAGGTCCCAGCAGAGCACACGGATGGTGCCGCCGCGACGGATTTGTGCCATCGACCCCTGCGGGCCGATGGCGCGTGACGGGCCGCGAGTCGCATCAGGTGTCCCCGTCACGCGGTTGGAGCACCACGACGGGTGTCTCGACCTCGCGCGCGCCGGCAGAGCCGTCGAGGTCGGGTTCGATCGCGTCCTCCTGAGTGAGCGTCGGAATCACCGTCGACAGCGCACCGAGCCCTGACGGCCACGGCGTGTACGTGCCGGGGCCGAAAGGCCGTTCGATCGGGTTCGCTCCAGGCCTGCGCGTCGTGACGCTGTGTTCGGAGGGCCGTTCGCCGAGCGGAGCAGCAGAGACATTGCGGCGGCGGAGGCTCGGCCGACGCCGGTCAGCCCGTGACGGCCGCGAGAGCGGTCCGCAGCGCGACGTCGCGGGGATCGCCGTGGAGGTCCGTGCCCATGCGGCTGGTCACGTACCCGTAACCGATGCCGATCTCGGGATCGGCATAGCCCATCGAGCCTCCCGCCCCCGGGGCCCCGAAGGCTCCGGGATGGCCGAACGGGACGGACTCGCTCGGCTTCATGAAGCCAAGTGAGAACTTCGCCTCGGCCCGGAAGCACTCGTCGTAGAAGCCGTGGCGCGAGGGGCGCGCCGGCGCCATCAGCGCGTCGATGGTCTCGCCGCGGAGGCCGAGCTCTGCGCCGCCGCTCGCGAACGTGCCGTAGGCCTTGGCGATCGCGCGCGTGGTTCCGACTCCCCCGCCCGACGGGACTTCGACGTCGCGGACCACGACGAGCTCGGGATCGAGGTAGAAGCCGGTGCCCGGGTTCGCGACGAGCGACCGGTGCAGGACCGAGCGGGGGTTCAGCGCGGCGACGGTGAGCGAGAGCGGCAGGCCGGTCACCCGCGCCCAGAGGCCGGGGGCCTCGAGCGGCGCGAGACGGTCCGCCGGGATCGATGCCGGAACGCCGATGTAGAAGTCGACGCCGAGGGGCAACGCCACCTCCTCCGCGAAGACGCGACCGAGGGTGCGATGCGCCGGATCGATGCGGCGTATCAGCTCGCCTTCGTAGAAGCCGAGGCTGATCGCGTGGTACGCCTGTCGCTCACCGGGCGCCCAGGCCGGTCGTTCCCGAGCCATGATCGCCGCGAGGCGGTCGACATCGGCGACGACGTCTCCGTCGACCTTCTCGTCGAAGGCGAACAGGCCGGCCTGGTGGGAGAGGAGCTGGCGGACCGTGATCCGGTCCTTCCCGGCCTGGCCGAACTCCGGCCAGTAGGAGCACACGAGCGCGTCGTAGTCCAACCACCCTCGGGAGTGGACCAGCGCCATGACCATCGCGGCGAGGCCCTTGGTGGTGGAGTGCACGATGGCCATGGTGTCGGCGCGCCACGATGCGCCGCTCGCGCGGTCCCGGACGCCACCCCAGAGGTCAACGACCTTCTCGCCGGACTGGTAGACGCAGCAGGCACCGCCGAGCTCGTTGCGCCGCGTGAAGTTCTCGATGAACGCGTCCCGCACGGGTTCGAAGCCCTTGGCGGCGGTTCCCTGGATCACGGGCTGCGCCGTGGCGGTCATCGCTCTGGTTCCCCCCGGACGGTTGGTTCGTTCCGACGATCCTCGGAACGCACCGCGTCGGGCCAGGGCCGTTGTGCCCTTCTCGGACGGTGCCGCGGCGTCAGGAAGCCGACCGTCGCCGACAGCGGACCGGGCTCAGCGCTCCGGCACAGCGTGCACGAGGTCGATGTACTCCCACGTCGGCTCGATGCCGGGAGGCAGGTTCGGGGCGACATGGTCGTCGAACCAGGCCTGGTGGGCATCCCGCGATTCCCACACCTCGATGACGCGGTACCCGCTGCTCGACGCGCCGCCGATGTGACTGACGAACCCGGGTGCCTGCGCGATCGCATCCACCACCCCGGCGGCGCGCATCCCGTCGATGAAGCTGGCGTCCGCACCCGCGATCTCCGTGGTCATGATCACTGCCATGTGGTTCCTCTCGTTCCTCGGTTGGGACTTCGGTTCTGGTGTGCGCTCATCGGCTTCCTCCGAGAGTCACTCGCTCGTCCCCGTCCACTCGTCGTCCACCGTGAGGTCGGTGAATCGCGGTTCGCCCTCGAAGATGGTGGCCATCAACGCGCGGGCGGCGTTCAGCCCATCCTGGCGTCGCGGGTCCTGCTCGCGGGCCCGCGCATGCGCCTCGCTCTCGAACACCGCCAGCATCAGGACACGATTCGGGTCCGCCTGGTCGCGCATGACGAGCGATCGGACCAGTCCCGATCCGGGCTGCTCGGCCGCCTTGATCTCCGCGGCCACCGCGGCCGTGTCCTCTCCCGGCTTCAGTCGCATCTCGATGAGCTGTGCCCACATGTGTCGCTCCTCCTCGTGGTTCAGATCCGGTTGACGTCGAAATCGAGCACGAGCTCGGGAGCGGTGCGGCCTTCCGCCATGCCGACGCCGTGCACCCGGCGGACGTGATCACGGAACCAGCGGTCGAACGGCTCGGCCGAGGTCTCCAACAACGTGAACGCGGCAGCGAGATCGTCGGCCTCCAGGTAGATCACCGTGACGTCCCCGCCCCGCGCCGGCTGGATCCACGCCGCCTCCCGGAGGATGCCCGCCCGCCGTCGGGCATCCCCGAACGCCTCCCGACGCGCCCCCTCCCAACACGAGGTCAGCGCCGTACGGTCGGCCTCGGTCTGGCCGGGGAGCAACGGGAGCGCGAAGGCGACGGACGGCATGAGCGTGCTGGCAGGCCCGTCAGCCGGTCATGCCGGAGGCGCGGCTGCGCCGGCGAGGGTGGCCGCGATCTCACCGTAGGTCTCCATCGCGACGGCTGGCTCGAGCACCGGCAGGATCTCGACGTCCATGAACGCCGTGAAGGGGTTCTCGGCCACGATCCGTTGCACATCGGCCGAGGCGTCGAGGTCGGCGATCACCAGACCGCCGCCGACGGCGAAGAACTCGAGGGTCGAGCAGCGCTTCGAGTACGTCTCGACCCACTGCCCCAGTCCTTCCATCAGCATCGGGAGCGCCTCGAAGGGCGCCGGGTGCTTCGGTCGGTAGATGATCGCGACCCGCACGGTGTCACCTTCCTGTCGTCAGCGATCGGTGCGAGTCCACGGGACACGTCCCGCGCGCCTCGGCACGACCAGGTTCGGTTGTGGTGTGCGGCTCAGTGTCCTGCCTGGCGGCCGCGGAGACATCACTCGATCGAGCGATGCACCACGCCGGCCAGAGCCACCCGGTTCGAGACGCCCAGCTTGGCGAACACGTGCCGGAGGTGGGTGTTCACGGTGTGCGGCGAGATGTAGAGACGCCGGGCCACCGCACCATTCGTCAGGCCCTCGGCCACGAGCCGCGACACCGCCCGCTCGGTCTCGGTGAGACTCTCCCAGCCGCGTACCGGGCGGTTCCTCGACCCCCGCGGGGCGGGGTGGACACCGACGTCGCGGAGCTGCGCCCGGATCCGCCCGGCCCAGGAGTCCGCCCCGGCACGCTCGTAGCGCTCCAGGGCCTCGGCCAGCAGCGCCGCGGCCTCGTTCGCATGGTGGTTGCGGGCCAGCACGCCGGCGGCGTCCTCGCAGGCGCCCGCGTGCTGGACCAGGTGTGGCACCCGCCGGGCGACCTCCACCGCTTCCACCAGCGGTTCGGCATCGTCCTGGACCAGCCCCTGGCAGCGGAGCGCCGCGCTCCGAAGCGTCAGCACCTCGGGCGCGAGGGCGGCGGCGTCCGCGATGGCGGCGGACACCTCGAACGCGACGTCTCGGTGCCCACCGTTCAGGGCCGAGCGCACGAGATCGGGCGCGAGACATCGGTGGTAGTAGCGGTTCCCGGTCGCCGCGTCGGCCCGCCAGCACCGCAGCAACACGTCGTACGCGCCGGGCTGATCGCCGGTCGCAGCCTTCAGCCCCGCGACTGCGGACGCCACGATCCCGGCGTTGTAGCTCGGCCGGTCGCCTTCCAGCGCACCGGTGATCCTCGTCACCGCAGCGGTCGCGGCGCGGTGGTCGCCCGTGGCCGTCGCGATGATCGCCTGGTAGGCCAACGACTGCGACGCCAGGAGCCCGTGGTCCTTCTCCTCGGCCGCTCGACCGCTCGCGAGCAGATTGGGAACTGCGTCCTCCCAGTCCCCGATGACGAAGGACGCCTGGGCGTCGGCGACGAGTGTGTCCGCGAGCCACCACCCGGAGCCGAACTCGTCGTCGAGCGCCTCGCGGTAGAGGGCTCGCGCTTCGTCGACGAGGTCACAGTCGAAGAGCGCAAGGCCCAGGAAGAGCTTGGGCTGGAGCGGCAGCGACCTCGGGTCGGGTGAGCCCGCCGCCAGGGCTGCCGCCCGCCGGGCGTGGACGAGTGCCTCGGCGAAGCGGCCTTGCCGGCCGACTGCCACCGACAACGCGGTCAGGGCCCACACGGTGATCGCGGCGTCGGCTTCCTGCTCGGCGATGACGAGCGCCCGGCGCGCGGCCGCCTCCCCCGCGCGATGGTCGCCGGTGTAGGTCAGTGCCCAACTCTGTTGGGCCAGCATGGGCACCTGATCGGAACCGCGAAGTGGGGTCGCGACGGTGAGGCTCGCCTGCGCGACCGAGATCACCTCGTCGGCGCGGTTCTGGAGCGCGAGCGCACCGAGCAGTGCGAGGCGGGTCGGCGTGTCGACCTCGACGGCATGGCGCCGGGCGAGCATCGCCTCGGCCCGGGCGGATGCCTCGGCCACCCTCCCGGCGCGGAGGAGCGCGCCGACGACCTCCAGCGAGACGACGTCCGCGTGCGGGTGGCCACCCGGCAGCAGCGACTCCGCGCGGCGGACGAGCTCGACGGCCACCAACGGCGCTCGGCCCGATGCTTCACCGGCCGCGCCACGCAACGCGACGATCGCGTGCTCGTCACCCCGCTCCGCCCCGAGCATCAGGTGATGGGCCACGTCCAGCCGATCGGCGCCCGCGCCGGTCAGGGCGATCGCGGCCTCACGGTGCAGCAGTCGCCGGCTCGGTGCCGGAACGTCCCGGTAGATCGCGTCGTGCACGACTTGGTGCCGGAACACGACCCGGTCGTGTTCGTCGTCGAGCAGCTGGGCGTCGAACGCGGGACCCAGCTGCGCGACGACCTCGGTCGGCGACCGGTGCGAAACCGTGGCGACATCGCGGAGCGACACCGCGTCGCCGAGCACCGCGGTGATCTGCAGCAGCTCCAGCGTCTCCTTCGGCAGGTGCCGCAGGCGACGGACCACCAGCGCGTTGAGCGACGCCGGCAGCTCGGAGGTCGTGGCCTCCACGCAGTTCCCGGCGCGCTCGAGCAGTCCGTCGTCGTCCAGTGCCCCGAGCATGGCAACGGCCCAGAGCGGATTCCCACCCGCTCTGGCCAGCAGTGTGGTCAGCTCGGGACCGGGAGCTGCCCCGAGCACGTGCTGCGCGAGCCCGGCCACGTCCGAAGCGGTCAGCCCCCGGAGCTGGACGGTGTGCGCGCCCGCGGCCGAGAGATCGTCGAGCAGTCGGACGGCCTCGCCCGAGAGCGGTGAGGGACGCGCGGTCACCACCACGAGCAGCGGTGACAGGGGCAGCTGCCGCGCCACGGAGGAGATGGCCAGGAGACTCGCGCCGTCCGCCCAGTGGACGTCCTCGGCGACCAACACCACGGGTCGCTCGGCGCACGACGTCTCGACGAGGTCGACGATCTCCTCCACGACCTGGTACTGGACGTCGCCGGTCGGCGCCGGTGGGACACCCGGGCTGGTCAGGCGGGCACCGATCGCCGCCCGTCGGGGGTCCGGCGATCGCCGGTGCAGGGCCAAGGCGTCGGCCACCACGCCGAACGGCCGGGTGCGCTCGAACGGATGGGCCTGGCCGGAGAACACGGTCAGATCGCGGGCCTCGGCGTCGGCGACGATGCTCTGCACCATGCAGGTCTTGCCGATGCCGGCCTCGCCCTCGATCACCAGGATCGACGCCCGGCCACGGCTGAGATCTCTGACGGCGGCCGCCGCGAGGGCCAACTCGGCCTCCCGCCCCATCACGCCGTCCGACGAAGCCATGCGCACAGGCTCCCGCACCTCGGCGCCGGCCGCCAGCCGCCCCTGCGCTCATGTGCTGCTCACCGAGATCGGGCTCGGCGTATCCCGGATTGCTGGCGTCGGTGGAACGCGGAGTGTCACTCGCCGACCGGACCGTGGCGGGTTCGAGGTCGGACGTCGAACGGGGTGACTACGCCGGTAGTCCGTCCGGGAGCACGCCGAGCTGCTGGAGCATCGACAGCATGTCCATGACGCCCCAGTGCTCGCACACCAGCCCGGCGTCGTCGAATCGCATGATGTCGATCAGCTGCACTTCGATCGGCTTGCCGGACGGCGGTATGCCCATGAACTCGCCGGTCTGAGTCCCGGAGGCCGTGACCCGCGCCACCACCTTGTCGGCGCCGGCGATGAGATCCGTGGCCACCATGTGCAGATCGGGAAATGCCGTCCGATACATACGGAACATCTCCAGGACACCATCTTTTCCCTGCGCGAGGCCCGGCAGCTCCTCGTGCTCGACGAAGCCCTCGGTCAGCAGGTCGCCGAAGCCGTCGATGTCGCCGGCGTTGAGCAGTTCGTAGGTCCGTCGCATCGTCGTGGCGTTGTCCATGGTCTTCCTCTCGGTGGTGTCGTCGACGGGGCGGAGCGATGCGCCCGTCGAAACGGTTGTCGATCAGTTGCTCGGCGGGCGGACCGGACGATCGACCACTCCGCTCGTCGGTTCGCTGACGCGGTTGAAGGTGGCGACGACGTCCTGGATGGCTCCCTGTCGAGCGAGCGGGCCGCTCCCGTCCAGCGTCCTCTCGGGGGGTGGCCGAGACATCACTCGATCGAGCGATGCACGATGCCGCGGCAGCGTCTCATTCGCGGGCGAGCGCGGCGCAGCGGGCCTCGTCAAGGGGCTGGCCCGCATTGTGGAAACCCTGCGCGGCGCCGCGAAAGCACCGAGCGCCTCGTTCGCTGTCGCCGGAGGCCGCGGCGAGATGGCCGTTGACTTCGTCGAGTGCCGCGTCCCAGGCAGGGAGTTGCATGACGACGCGGGCAAGCGTCGCGGCGAGATCGGCGTAGCTGGCGGCGCGGTCGAGCGCGCCGGCGTGAGCCGACGCGATTGCCGCTGGCACGGCCAGGGTGATGCGGCACCCCGGGCAGGACTCGACCGGACCGCGGATCGCCATCTCAGATTCGTCGAGGAGCGCCATCGCCGCGTCCGCGCAGTCGTCGGAGTCGGCTGCGGCGATTGCCGTGCCGTAGATGCGATCGAAGAGATGGAACCCCGCGTTGGACGCGTCGGCCACTTGCAGTGCCTCGTCGAGGAGTCGATCCGCGTCGGCTCGGCGGCCTTCTTGCACTGCCAGCTCGGCCCGGCGCTGCAAGGTGTGGGCCTCGCCGGTCGATGCCGCGATGGAGCGATGGAGCTGTCCAGCTTCGACGAGGTCATGCTCTGCGTCTGCGAGCTGACCACCGAGCAGGTGTGCCTCACCTCGAAGGGTCACCGCGAATGCTCGACCGCGGGTGGCGCCGAGGCGGTCTGCTTCGGCAGCCAGCGAGTCGGCAAACTGGATGACGTCCGGGTAGGGCGCCGCGCCGTAGAGCAGGCGTTGGGTCACGCAGAGCTGCCCGTCGAACACTGCGATCGCGAGGTTGGGCAGTGAGGAGGTGTCGCGGACATCGAACCGAAGGCTGTCGCGGAGGGTGCCACACGCGTGGGCGGCCAGGGCTTGTGCCCACGATGCAGCGACGACAGCAGTGGGGTCGCCGAGCTCGAGCGCGAATCGTCTGCTCTCGGCGGCGTGGCGCATCGCGTCGCGAGGATCGGCAAGTCCGATCGCGGCGACGCCGCTGAGGGTGAGCGCCCGCGCGAGGCGACCGTCCAGGGACACCGGCTCCAGGCCGTCCACGGTTTGCAGCGCCCCGCGGAAGTCGCCGAGTTTCAGCTGCGCGAGCGCTTGTTTGGCCCGGAGGTCGGCCGCAGCCGAGTCGTCGACCGTCGCGGCCGCGGCTGCGTAGGCGGCGGGCGCACCACCCTGCCCGAGCGCGTCGAGTGCCTCGGCGCGCAGACAGAGTGCGTCCCGTTGGTCGCGAACGTGGGCGAGCAGCACGTCGAGGTGGCCGAGCGCGTCGGCGAACGCGCCGAGCCTGAGTGCCTGCCGGGCCGCGGCCAGCAGCCAGTCGGTGGCGGCGTCTGGTCGTTGTCCGTCGAGCCAGTGACGCGCGATGCGCGACGGCGCCGCGCCCGCACGCTCGAGGCGCCGAGCGGTGTCGCGGTGCACCGCTATGCGCTGGTGGGGTGAGAGCCGTTCCGCGAGGGCTTGGCGGATGAGCTCGTGTCGGAACTGATACCGCGCCGCGTTGACGACGAGCACGCCCGCGGTCAAAGCCACGTCGAGGAGCGCGTACGCGTCTTGCTCGGATGCGCCGGTCAGGGCGACCACTTCGGTCGGGTCGAGGTCAGCGTCGGCAAGCGCGAGACGGCCGAGCATCGCCGCATGGGGCTCGGCGATGTCGACGAATCGAGCCAGCGCGATGTCCGAGATGCCGGTGAGCGTCATGGGGGTTTCGCGGTCCAGCTTCTGGGCCAGCTCAGCGAGGAAGAACGGGTTGCCGCCAGCGACGCGGACGACAGCTTCGACGTCGCGGGATTGCGCCTCGACCGGCGCGGCGGCTCTGACCAGCGCGGCGGCCTCGTCATCGGGGAGTGCACCAACGTCGAGCGCGAGGGTCCGCCCGCTCCGAGCGAGCGACGAGACGAGACGGTCCAGGGCCTCGGACGATCGCTCGGGCCGATGGGCGAGTACGAGCTTCGTCGTCGGTGCTCCCCGCGCGACGAGTTGGCCCAGCACGTCGAGTGTTGCTTCGTCGGCCGCGTCGACGTCGTCGACGACGAGGATCACGCCGGCTTCGCGGGCAAGAGCGACGAGCAAGCGGCGGATGGCGCCGATGACCTGGTGGCGGGTGAGCGCCTTGGCCGGCAACTCGGCTGGCACAACGAGCGGCGTGAGCTCGGAGAGGGTGGCCCGCGCGGCGGCGCCGACGTCATGGAGGAGCGCACGATCGCCGGTGATGATCTCCTCGACCAGCGCGGCCGCCGCGGCGTAGGGGACGGCACCCGGGCTCGCACGGGTCTCGAGGCACACCCAGCCGCCGCGACGTGCCATGCCCGCCAACTCCCGGCAGAAAGCGGACTTGCCGATCCCCCCAGGACCGCGGACGAGCAGAAGCGAGATCGCCGACTCTCGTTGCAGCAGGGGCGCGGCGCGCGCGAGCTCGAGCTGACGGCCGACGAATGTCGGCTCGGCCACGCCGATCCCCTGTGCGCACTCGTCATAGAGCGCTTCGGTCTCCGGCGCAGGTGACACTCCCAAGTCGTGCCGTAGGGACGCGCGGAGCCGGCCATACCACCGCACGGCCGCGAGACGATTTCCCTCGGTCATCGCCGCGCGCATCAGCTCGCGGGACGCGAGTTCGTCGGTAGGTTCGAGGTCGACGATGCGCTCCCATTGACGACCCCGCCGCAAGACGTCGAGGTACCGCGCCCGCAACTGGCGCCGCGGCAGCTGCGTCCACTCCTCGTAGAGGCACCCAGGCAAGAGCTCCCCTCCGTAGGACGCCTCGGCGATGCGCCACCCGTCGGGGTTGTCATCGAGCGCTGCGGCGTGCGCAGCACTCACGAACTCTTCGACGTCAACCCGGAGCGCACGGCTGGGGAAGAGCGCGACCTGTCCTCTCCGCAACACGACCGCGTCCTCCGTCCCGAGGGTTCGTCGCGCGAGGTGCGCCGCTTTGCGCAGGTTTGCTGCGCCGGCCTCGGCATGCAGGTGTGGCCACAGCGCCTCGATGACCTGATCGCGCGCGAGCACGTTGTCGTCGGCAAGCGCGAGCACCTGTACGAGCTGGGCTGCGCGCGTCGACGGCCAGGACGTCGCGCCGACTACGCGATCACCGACGGCGACTTCAAAGCCGCCGAGCAGGCGGATACGGACCGCCGTATCGATCAGGCGTTCCTCCATCGACTCACAACCTCGTCGACTGCGCTTTCGATGGTAATGCCGTACGCGAGTACCGAGCCGGCGAAGCCGCCGATGCTCACGCTCCAACCGGCAGCTCGATCGGCCGGCCCTCCTCCCGCCACGCCGTGAACCCGCCATCGAGGTGTGCGACGTCGCGGTAGCCGAGCTGCCGCAGCGCCACGGCCCCCAGCGCCGACCGCGACCCCGCTGCGCAGTACACGACCACACGCCGGCCCGGATCGAAGCCCTCCAGGTGATACGACGTCGTGGGGTCGGCGTAGAACTCCAACATCCCCCGCGGCGCGAGGACCGCACCGGGGATGACACCGTCGGCCGTCTCGGCCGGCTCCCTCAGGTCGACCAGCAACACATCACCTCGACCCAACTCCTCCACGAGGTCATCGGGCGTGAGGTTCTCGATCCCAGCCTTCGCCGCCACGACCATGTCCTTCACCGTTCCCATCACAGCCTCCTCTTCGATGGATCAACAAGCCGCAGCATGCCAAGACGGATGTTCCCGAAACGTTCCTGCGTGTCGCACGGGCTCAGCATCGGGGAGTCGGGATGCTCAGCCGATCGGGTATCTACCGCGGGCAGGCGTGCACCCGAGGCTGTTCGCGGAGGACGAGCGCCGGCAGCCCGGGCCACCGGAGGTTCCTGGAGCGTTCCGCTGAGTGCCCGGGTGTTCTCGGCGCGATACCGGCCCGACAGCGGGCGGGGCATTCTGGTCAACAGCGAATGCGGCCAAAGGTTGCGAGTGCGCCCACGATCCCTCAGTGTCGGAGGGACGACACGAACCCCAAGTACACGCGACCCGTGAGAAGGATGGCTGGTCGCCGCGTCAGGGACCGAAGGTCGTGGACGGTCGGGCTCAACCGACGGCAGACCCTCGGCGGTCATGAAGACCGGCGGATGACGTCCTCGATCGCGGCGACGACGGTGTCGGGGGCCTTGTTGAGGATCTGGGTGTGCTTGTGGGGAGTCGTCGCGAAGACGGACACGCGCGGGTTGCTCGCCTCGGCCTCGACGACGGCGGCCCGCACCGTGCTCATCTCCTCCTCGGTGGCACCCGAGTGTCCGCCGGTGCCGACGACGAACACCGTCGGGGATTCCAGCGCCGCGTAGTCCGACCTGAGCTCGCCGTTGACCGCGTCCATCTCGATCACGACGTCGGCGGATTCGGGGGAGACATTCGCGCCGAGCGGCCGAGCGCGGCGAGGATGCGCATGATCCACCCCAGCCTTCGGAACTGTGCGCGGGTCTTCTCCTTGCCGGCTTCGTCGAACATGGCAATCGGGTACGCGCCGTCGATGAGCACCAGCCCACCCACCCCGTCCGGGTGGTATGCCGCGTAGCGCACCGCGATCGTGGCGCCGTAGGACCATCCGACCAAGATCGGGCGCTCGATGCCGGTGGCCTCGATGACGCGTCCGATGTCGTCGACCGCTGCCTGCACGGAATAGTCGGCCGATGTACCGGACTTCCCGCGCGCCCGCGCGTCGAATCGGACCGCACGGTTCCTCCCCTCGAGGCGCTGGATGACACGGTTCCAGTTCCGGACGGTGCCGAAACCGCCACTGAGGAAGAGCAGAGGCGGAGCACCGCCCGGAGTGTCGACCGTGTAGAGCTGCGTGTCCGCCGTCGGAATCGAGAATTGTCGGGACATCACGCTCAAGCCTTTCCACGCGTGTCGAAGCCGCGCCACTCGTACATACCCGCGGCGTCGTCAACGCATGCACCGTCCGCCCGCGTCGCAAGTTGACGCCGGTGAAGGCGTCATCCACGCAGGCGATCGCCTCCCGTCCTGTCGAGAAGAAGGCAAGGATGTCGAGTGTCGTTACGACGTCGCCACGCCCGCTCCTCCCGGCCCCGAAGGGGACGTTCTTCGAGTTCGAAGCTGGGTTCTCGGACCTGTTCGAGCACGTCCGCGGCCGGACCCGCGATCGCTCGGTGGCTGCTCGAAGCGGTCGCGGTGCCACCCTGGCCACCTGAAGGTCAACGGGGCGGGGAGCGCCGAGACTCAACGTCGCCCTCGATGAAGTGGGCCTGAACTGCCCGGGTGCGGATCAATCGTGTCGGCGGAACGCGTGGACCTCTCATCCCACGGCTCCGGCTCAGCGCCGAACTGGCTGTTTGAGGCCCCGAGGTTTCCGCGATGCCGCCGCGTCGACTGCGACGCTTGAGTTCAAGACTTGTGCCCGCTTGCCCTCGTCCTAGATCAGTAGCTCGGTTCGTCGGGAACCAGGAGAACAGGCGAACGAGTGCTTAGCGACCGCAACACTTCGTGTACTTCTTGCCGCTCATGCAATGGCACGGTGCGTTGCGGTCCTGCTTTGGCCGTCGGACGGGAGCATGATTGAAGGCCCGGAAGATGCTGCCCGAGCCGCGCCGCTCCCGCTCATCGGCGACAACCTCCTCCAAGAACTGCAGCTGTTCAGCCATGCCCTTCTGTCGCGTCTCGACGTCGATGTTCTGTCCACTGGGCAGGTATCCGTCTGCCCACGCCATGGCAACGCTGTTCGAAGCATCGACGAGAACCTCGCCGCAGTACTGGTAGGCGGTGAGAATCACGGAGCGCAGCAGCTGAGAATCTGGCAACTGTGCGATCGAGTTCATGACCGCCTCTTGCCAGAAGCAGACGTTGATACGACTAAGCCAAGCGGCGGCGATGGCCGGACCGGGCGAATCCACGTGCGGCAGGTTCTGAGACAGGAAGAACCAGCCGCGAGCACCACAGGGGTCGAGGTCGATGAGGTGCTCCGCCTCCTTCGTCAACGGAAACGTCGGCTTTGCCGTGAGTGCTTGATACGCGCGGTTCCTCACCGTCGACGTCTCGTGTGAACGAGTCTCCCTTCTTGGAGACGAGTAGCCCAGCTACGAACTCACCGACTTGGGCGAAGGGGTATGCACCGATGTCCGAGACAGCAGCAAACTCGTCCCTCGCGCCGGCGGCGTCCCCAAGGTGTAGAAGACAGTCTGCGCTGAAAGCTCGGGTCACAAGCTGGTCTCCGTCGAGGGCGATGCTCCGTTCGTATGCCTCGCGTGCCTCCTCGTAGTTGCTGCTCTCGAAAAGAACGCTGCCCAGCTCGTACCAATAGAACGCGTCCGTCTCGAGGTTCGGCATCAGCTCGACAACCTCGCGCAATGCGTCGATCGCTTCCGGTCGTTGCCCGCGTAACACGCAGCCAGCGTGCCCGGGCGTACTTGAGGCGTGCCGTGTCCCCGGGTGCCACGGTCTCTAGAGCAGCATCAAACGCGCTAGTAATGATCCGGATGTCGCCGTCGGGCATCGTGTACGGGTAACCCGGTGCGTACATCAGTGAGAGCTCGGCGAGCATCTCGGGCGCAGCGGGCCCGCCCGCTCAATCAGTCGAAGAACCAGGTCTCGTCGTCCTCGACGAAGCAGGCTGAACCCCAGAGAGATCCCCGCAGACCCGCCGAACAAGGTCATTCGTTCAACGAAACGCTCAACGAGGTCCACGACCGCCGCGTCTTGTCCGGCGGTTCCGAGCGCGAGGGACGCGAGGGCCAGGATGTCTGCGGCGAACCGCCGGTCTCGCAACGCTTCGCCAATATCCGTTTCGAGAGTCGTCGATGCGCCGATACCGGCGCCGAGCTCGAAGTGCACCGAGGGAGGCTCGAGCGTCAACATCGGACACTCCGTCGCGCCTGGCGCAAGACGAAAGATCAAACGGTTTGGGATGTCTTCTTGGACGTCGTTGAGTTCCTTTACGAGCCTGCGGAGCCCAGCGGCGTCGTCGACGTCAGTTCGAACACCAACCCGCAGCGGCCAGCTCAGGTCGCCGCGGCGGATCTCGTAGAACTGCCGCGCGTCTTCAGCGAGAACAGGTGCGCGTTCGACCGTGAGGATGTCGTTGTCGGTGAATGTGAACCCGACGGTCTTCGTATCCTTCAGCGCAAGCTCTCGTACGTGATCGTGAACCCAGACGGCGTATACATCTCCTGTTTCGGCAAGGTAGCGCACCAGCAGCACCGGAAACGGCAGAAGCATCCAGTAGTTGACCGTCTTGCGCTTCACCCGGACCGTTAGCCCTTTGGACTTCTCCTTGTCGGTTGCCTTCGAGTTGAACTCCGAACTGGAGACCCGTCGGAGTGGCCTTGCCGCCGGTTCTCGGCAGGCGAACACTTCCGCCTGAAGGTCGATCCCGTAGTCGCTTGAGATCCGTTCCGACACCCATTCATCGGGGATCGCGCGGTCGAAGCGCTTTCTGCTTGCCGTCTCGAGGACGTGCGTGCGCGATCTTTCGGGTAGCTCTTCCGGTTCCACCTCGTGCGAGGCTACGACGTCTGCGAGGACCGCCCGCTGATGACACCCGGTCGTCCCGTGACCTCGTCAAGGCCGAGGTTCGTCGACACGTGCCGGGCGATTGAGCTCGACGCTCGGCGGACCAGGGGTGCGCGACGAGGACGTACGGCAGACGCGCAGCGAGAGCTCGGCATCGTTCGATCTCATCGATCAGCGCTTGCTCTTCGCTCGTGGGTTCGGCTCGCTCCGCCCAGCGCACCGGATCGTCGCTGGGCAGGACGACTGCGCCGTCCTGGCGCCAGGCAGGATCGCTCAGCTGCCAGTACTCGTGGCTGTCGAGCGCCTCGAGGATCAGGTCGACGTCGTCGGCGCCGAGAGCAGCTGGGTTCGCGGAATCGTCAGTGGTCATCCTCGAGTCTCTCGAGCTCGCTCCGGCCGCGACAAGCCTCGAGATCCCGGCGGACAGGCCTGTCACGCCGTAGGTTCCAGTCGTGGGCGAGCTGGAGGCGGGGCTCTACGAGGTTCTCGTCACGGAGGGATTGCAGGAGCGGCTGAGCCAGCTCAGCGACAGCTGGTCGAACAGCGCGTCGGTGCACCCTGCCGAGGCTCCCGATCGGATCGCCTGGCACCTCAGCCGGGAGATCGAGCGCGCGCTCAACGACGTTGGTGAATCCGACCGAGCCCGAGTCGGCGTCGAGGTGGCTCGGGCTCTCCTCGACCGACTGGCCGAGTACGTCGATGCCGACGGTGCCTCCCGACCCGTCGAGCCAGGGACGGTTCTGCACGGCGTCTTCGGCCGCCGCCCCGATGGGACACCCGACCGCATTCAGGAGCCCCTGACGCCGCTGCTGGACACGACGCTGCTGACGAACGCGCCGGGCGAGCCGACGCTCTGGAACCAGCTCCGCTCGGAGATCGAGTCGGCCGACGCAATCGATGTCGTGATGGCGTTCATCCGCCGAAGTGGTCTCACGCCGTTGCTGGAAGCGTTGACGCGGCACTGCGACAAGGGACGCCCGCTACGGGTGCTCACGACCACCTACACGGGGTCAACCGAGCAACGGGCGCTCGATCTGCTCGCCGAGATGGGCGCCGACGTTCGCGTGTCCTACGACGTGTCCACGACTCGTCTCCACGCCAAGGCATGGGTGTTCCATCGAAACTCGGGGTTCTCGACCGCGTACGTCGGTTCGTCGAACCTCACACATTCGGCGCAGGTCACCGGGATGGAGTGGAACGTCCGAGCTTCGGCGGCTCGGAATCCCGCGCTCATCTCGAAGTTCTCGGCGGTGTTCGAGAGCTACTGGGCCGGCGGCGACTACATCGACTACGACCGCGATCAGTTCGAGGCGGAGCAGGAACGCGCCGGCCGTGCGTCGTCTGGGCCGACCGTCATCCTGAGTCCGATCGAGCTCCGCCCGCTTCCGTTCCAGGAGCGTCTGCTCGAACTCATCGAGGTCGCGCGCGAGCAGGGTCATCACCGCAACCTCCTCGTGTCGGCAACGGGCACCGGCAAGACCGTGATCGCCGCGCTCGACTACGGCCGGCTCCGGCCCCGGCTGCCACGGGCTCGCCTGCTCTTCGTTGCGCACCGGGAGGAGATCCTCGATCAGTCGCTCGCGACGTTCCGCTACGCGCTGCGCGACGCGAGCTTCGGCGAGAAGTGGGTCGGCGGCGTGCGTCCGTCGCGGTTCGAGCACGTCTTCGCATCGATCCAGAGCCTGCACGCGGCTGACCTGTCCGCGCTTGCGCCAGACCACTTCGACGTCGTGATCGTCGACGAGTTCCATCACGCCGCGGCGAGCAGCTACGAGCGGGTCCTCAATCACCTCGATCCGGTCGAGCTCCTCGGGCTCACGGCAACGCCGGAACGCAGCGACGGGCTCCCGATTCTGCAGTGGTTCGACCAGCGCACCGCCGCCGAGCTCCGGCTCTGGGACGCCATCGACCAGCAGTACCTGGCGCCGTTCCTGTACTTCGGGATCCACGATGGGCTCGACCTACGGGACGTCCCGTGGCGCAGAGGGCGTGGCTACGACGTCGAGGCGCTCAGCGATCGCTACACGAGCTCCGACGCGTGGGCTCGTCTCGTTGTGAAGCAGCTCATCGACCACGTCGACGTTGACGCGATGCGGGGTCTCGGATTCTGCGTCAGCATCGACCACGCGCGCTTCATGGCCCGCCACTTCAATCACCACGGCATCCGAGCGGTTGCGATCTGGGGCGACAGTCCCCGCGCCGACCGGGAGGCCGCGCTGCGCGACCTCGCCAGCGGAGCCGTGAAGGTCGTCTTCTCCGTCGATCTGTTCAATGAGGGCGTCGACGTTCCGACGGTCGACACAGTGTTGATGCTGCGACCGACCGAGAGTCCGACCCTGTTCCTGCAACAGCTCGGTCGCGGGCTTCGCAAGGCGGACGGCAAGCCGTTCTGTACGGTCCTGGACTTCGTCGGCACCCACCGGAAGGAGTTCCGGTTCGATCGCCGATACCGAGCGCTTCTCGGTGGCACCCGGCGCGACGTCGAACGTGCGGTGCAGGCGGAGTTCCCCTTCCTTCCGGTGGGTTGCAACATGCAGCTCGACGCGAAGGCCGCCGAAGTCGTGCTGCGCAGCCTTCGTGACGCCATCCCGTCGAGGTGGCCGGACAAGGTCGACGAGCTTCGGTCGCTGCGCCGCACCCGCCCCGATATCGGTCTCGCCGAGTTCCTCGAGGAATCGGGTCTCGACCTCGACGACATCTACACCGGCTCGAAGTGCTGGACAGACCTGTTCCAAGCGGCTGGAGGCTCCGTGCGTCCCGCCGGCACAGCCGAGGAACAGCTCCGGCGAGCAGTCGGACGGCTCCTGCACGTCGATGATCGCGAGCGGATCGACACCTACCGGGGCTACCTCGCCGAGACGACGCCTCCAGCGATCGACTGCTCTCCCGGAGCGGACGCAGCGTCTGCTCCACATGCTCGTCGCCTCGCTCGCAGACCGAGCAATCACCAAGGAGACGCGAATCCAGGACGCGGTCGATCTGGTCTGGAGCCATCCCCAGGTACGCCAGGAGCTGCAGGAGCTGTTCGGAGTGCTCGGAGATCGCGTGGACCACGTCCACCGGCCCCTGAACGGGCTACGCCGAAGTGCCGCTGCAGATTCACGCCCGCTACAGCCGCATCGAGATCCTCGCCGCCTTCGGCCTGAGCGGTGAACGAGCGAAGATCGCTGCGTGGCAGAGCGGCGTGTACGAGGCCAAGGCCGCCGATGCAGACCTGTTCGCGTTCACCCTCGACAAGAGCACCGGCGGGTTCTCGCCGACAACGCGCTACCGCGACTACGCGATCAGCCCCACGCTCATTCACTGGGAGAGCCAGTCGGCGACACGTGCCGACAGCGCCACCGGTCTGCGGTACCGGAACCACGAACGCGATGGCCGCTCGATCTTCCTCTTCACCAGGCTTCGCGCCGACGACCGGTCGTTCTGGTTCCTCGGCCCCGCTACATATCGCGGGCACGTAGGCGAGCGACCAATGGCGATCACCTGGGAGCTGACGCACCCGCTGCCCGGCGACCTCTACGCCGCCTTCGCGGCCGCGGTGGCTTGATCTGCGTCTGCTGCGGGACGAAGTGCGAATGTCGGAGCGCTACCGGGCCGGCTGCACCGACCAGCGGGCCGACGATGACCCGTTCGTCGTCAACGGCCTCCTCGTACGCGACGCAGTGCGTCGACCGGGTCGAGCGGCAACGGGGCGTCGGTACTCCCATCGGTCGCGGACGTACTCCGCCGCGGCGTCGAGCGCGTCGCCCTCGGTTGCATGGAGCGACAGATCCCACCTTCCCGGAGTTCACGTTCGACGAGGAAGACCCAGACCGTGTCTGCCCTCCGTTCGATTCGTCGCCATCCGAAGCACCGTACCGAGCTCGCACGGACTGTCACGTCGTCGTTCCTCAGCCTCGACCGAAATGACCGTTTCAGAAGCTGCACAGACTTGCCGGTTGCGCACGTGCGCAACCGGCCGAAGTGCGCGCGGCGGCATGCGCCGAGTCCCGGTCCGCGCGGTGCTCGGCACCGCCGAAGCGACACGCGGCCACTTCCGCTCTGCGGAAGTGGCAAGTCTGTGCACTCATTGGAACGGTCAAATCGGACACGGTTCGGAGTGGTCGACGCGGACAGACGGTTCGCGTGGTCGTCGCGTGGACGTCGAACGTGTGCGCGATGTGCGCGTGTGTTCGAGGCTCGACGAGCGATCAGCAGGTCACGACGTTGACGCTGACGCGTCAAGGAACTTCGTGTCGCGTTTCGGCATCGGCGACGCGCATAGGCGTGACATGGCGACAGGTGCGAACGCCGTAACGCTCGTCGAGCCGATGCCGGCTCCGAGACTCAGTCCGGCGGCAGCCGTCGCGCTGCTCCGCATCCTGCGATCGGCGTCGGACGCGGACCGACAGTCGCGTGCCTGCCGCGTCCGGAGTCGACGGTCGCAGGTCGCGCATAGCCTCCTGAGGATGCGCCGCTTCGCCTTCTACGGACGTGTCAGCACCGAGGACCAGCAGGACCCCGCCGCATCGCGTCAGTGGCAGCTCAGCCGTGCCGAGCAGCTGATCGAGCCCGCCGGCGGCACGGTCGTCGAGGAGTTCTTCGACATCGGCCTCTCGAGGTCGGTGCCGTGGAAGCGTCGCCCGGCCGCTGCGTCGCTGCTCGACAGCGTTCAAGAACCCGCGCCGCGGGTTCGACGCGGTCGTCATCGGCGAGCCGCAGCGCGCGTTCTACGGCAACCAGTTCGGCCTGACGTTTCCGGTCTTCGTCCACTACGGGATCGCTCTGTGGGTCCCTGAGGTCGGCGGAGCGATCGACCCGGGCTCGGACGCCCACGACCTCGTCATGAGCCTCTACGGCGGCATGAGCAAGGGCGAGCGCAACCGCATCAAGATCCGGGTGCGGTCGGCGATGTCGGCGCAGGCGGCCGCCGAGGGCCGGTTCCTCGGCGGTCGGCCTCCGTACGGCTACGTGCTCGTCGACGCCGGCGCGCACCCGAACCCGGGGAAGGCTGCACACGGACAGCAGCTGCGTCGCCTCGCGATCGACGAGGTCGCGGCACCCGTCGTCGCTCGCATCTTCCACGAGTGGATCGACGGCGCAGGCCTGCAGCGCATCGCGGTTGACCTGAACGCGGACGGCATCCCCTCCCCCTCCGGACACGACCCGTCCCGCAACCTGCACCGCGCGTCTGGCCGCGGGCTCTGGAGCAAGTCCGCCGTCCGAGCGATCGTGCTCAACCCGCGGTACACGGGCCACCAGGTGTGGAACCGTCAGCGGCGCGACGAGATCCTCATCGACGTCGACGACGTCGCGCTCGGCCACGAGACGCGGATGCGTTGGAACGATCGCAGTGCGTGGGTCTGGTCGGAGCAGCCGACGCACGAGCCGATCGTCTCGCTCGACGACTACGAGGCGGCCCAGCGTCGCTTCGGCACCGGGAAGCGTCGCGGCGGCGGCCGCCACGCGGCACCTGGCCGGTGCTACGTCCTGCGCGGGATGCTCCGGTGCGGTCTGTGCGGCCGGAGGATGCAGGGCAGCTGGAACCACGACCGTCCGCTGTACCGGTGCCGCTTCACCGCCGAGTACCCGGAGCACGAGGGCGAGCACCCGCGCAACGTCTACGTCCGTGAGGACGCGATCCTGCCGGCGCTCGACGGGTGGCTGGCGACGCTGTTCGACCCGACCAACCTCGACGCGACGTGCGACGCGCTCGCCGAGGCGAGCAGGCCTGCATCGCGCGTCAGCGCCGAGCGTCGGCAACTGACCGCGCGCCTGTCCGAGCTCGAACGGCGGCTGTCCCGCTACCGGGAGGCGCTCGCCGGCAACGGCGACGCCACCGAGATCGCCGGCTGGATCGCGGAGACCCAGCGCGAGCGGGACGAGGTCCGGTACCGGCTCGAGAGCGACCGCTCCGACCGACGAGCTCAGCCGGGACGAGGCCCGGGAGCTGGTCGAGTCGTTCGAGGACATCAACCGCGTGATCGCCGATGCGGACCCGGCCGACAAGGCGGCGCTCTACAAGGAGCTCGGGATCGACCTCACCTACGAGCCCGACGGGCGCATCCTCGTGGAGGCGCGACCCCGTCGGCTATCAGTGTGTGTCGGAGGGGGGACTTGAACCCCCACGCCTGTTAAGGCACTAGCCCCTCAAGCTAGCGCGTCTGCCGATTCCGCCACTCCGACGTGGAGGCGAGATTGTAACGGGCGGCCCCTCGGTCGCAGCGACCCGGATGCCGCGCAGCCCGCGTCGCAACGTTCGATCAACGTCGCGCCGATCCATGGTTTCGATCTCGCCGGATGGGTACAAAACGGGCGGGGTTCGGCTTGGGGCGGGACTCCACGACATCCACCGTGCTGGCGCGCGCCGAAGTGCGTACAGGTACCGATTCGAGGAGTCCTCCATGATCCGGCACCTCACTGAAGTCGCTGCGATTGGCCCTGGTCGGTGCAGTCGTGGCGACGGCGTGCCTGGCGCTCGGACCTGCGGCAACGGCAGGTGCCGAAGGACAGGGGCCGCAGGTCCGGCTCGGGCACTTCTCCCCTGAGACGCCACCCGTCGACGTCTACCTCGCTCCCATCGGCACCCGCGGCGAGTCACTCGTCCTCCCCGGACTACGGGTACGGGCAGCTCTCGCAGTACAAGCCCGTCCCGCCGGGCCGGTACTCGTACTCGATGCGTGCCGCCGGCAGCTCGCCCACGTCGAAGAAGATGCTGTCCGGCGTCGCCTACTTCTCCGGCGACGTGTCGTACACCGTCATCGCCTATACCGAGGGCAAGGGCGTCAGCACCAAGGCCTTCGTCGACGACAACCGCACGCCGCCCGCCGGCACCGCCCGGGTCCGCATCGTGCAGACCGCCGAGCAGGTCGGTCGGGTCGACGTGACCGTCGACGGCAAGCTCCCGCTCGCCGGCGGTCTGCGGCTCGGCGACGCCACGCCCTACGCGGAGGTCCCCGGCGGCGCCTGGAACCTCCTCGTCGACGGCACCAAGTCCGATCCGGTGCGCCAGACCCTCTCGGTCGACGCCCGGAACCGTCAACACGCTCCTCGTGCTCGCCGACGACCAGGGCGTCCGCCTGATGGGCATCGTCGACGCGAACGGGCATCGGCGCGACCAACGTGCTCGGGGCTCCCGGTGACCGGTCCGGTCGGCGGTGTCGCGACCGGCGGTGGTGGCACGGCGCGCGAGGTCGTCACGACCGACGGCGGCACGCCGTGGGCGTGGTTCCTCCTCGTACCGGCCGGGTTCCTGGTGGGTCGGCGCGTACGGGTTCCGACGGCGCGCCGCCGCGACGGCTCTGACCACGTGACGGGACGACGACGGGCGATGGCGGCAATGGCTGCCGCTGCGGCGGTGACTCGTCACGGTCGTGCTCGTGGTCGCCGGCGCAGGGAACCGACGAGGACGCGGGCGCTGCACCGCGTGCTGCCCGGCACCGTGGCGCGCCGGTCCAGGTCGCCGACGCCGGACCGGTCGTGTCGGCGCCGCGCCCGGCGCCGCTCGGGCAGGCCCAGCCGTTCGCCACGGCATCGCCGCCCGTGACCGTCGCCATCCCCTCGATCGGTGTGCGGTCGACGCTCGAATCGCTGCACCTCGGGAACGACGGCGAGCTCGTCGCGCCCGAGCGGTTCGACGAGGCCGGTTGGTACGCCGACGGTCCCGAACCCGGCGCGGTCGGCCCGGCCGTCATCGCCGGACACGTCGATTCGAAGTGCAGGACCTGCGGTCTTCTCCCGGCTCGACCAGCTGAGGGTCGGCGATCGGGTCGAGGTGACCCGCGCGGACGGCACCGTCGCCCACTTCGTCGTCACCGCGACCCGCGAAGTACCCGAAGGCGCAGTTCCCGGCCGAGGCGGTCTACGCCCCGACGACCGATCCCGAGCTCCGCCTGATCACCTGCAGCGGAGCATTCGACCGCACGAGCGGTCACTACGTGGCGAACACCGTCGTCTCCGCCCGGCTCGTCACCGGCTGAGACGCTCGCGGCCGGCCGCCACGTGAGACCGGCGTCGAGGTCAGAGGACTTCGGCTTCCTCGGCGAAGTGGCATGCGACGACGTGACCCTGGCCGTGGTCGACGAGCGGCGGCTCCTCGTCGCGCAGATCTCCTGCGCCTTCCAGCACCGGGTGCGGAACCGGCAGCCCGCTCGGCGGGTTCACCGGCGAGGGAACGTCGCCTTCGAGGATGATCCGGACCGCGCCCGCTCCGCCGCGGGTCGGGAATCGGCACCGCCGACAGCAACGCCTGCGTGTACGGATGCTGCGGCCGCTCGTACACGCCGTTCGCGTCGCCGAGCTCGACGATCTTGCCGAGATACATCACCGCGACGTCGTCGCAGATGTGGCGCACCACGGAGAGGTCGTGCGCGATGAACACGTACGCAACGCCGAGGTCGTCCTGCAGGTCCTCGAGCAGGTTCACGACGCCGGCCTGGATCGACACGTCGAGCGCCGACACCGGCTCGTCGAGCACCAGCAGCTCGGGGCCGAACGACAACGCGCGCGCGATGCCGATGCGCTGGCGCTGCCCGCCGGAGAACTCGTGCGGGAAGCGGTTCACGTGCTCGGGGTTGAGCCCGACCCGCTCCATCAGCTCCTTGACCCGCTCGATCTCCTTGCCCGGTACATCTTGTGGATGCGAATCGGCTCACTGATGATCGAGCCGATCGTCATGCGCGGGTTCAGCGACGCGTACGGGTCCTGGAACACGAACTGCATCTTGCGCGGAGCTCGCGCAGGTCGGCGCCGTGACGCGTGAGCACGTCTTCGCCCGCGGAACAACACCGAGCCCGAAGTGGCGGGCAACAGCTTGAGGATCAGCCGACCGGTGGTGGTCTTGCCGCAGCCCGACTCCCCCACGATGCCCAGCGTTCGCCCGGCCGCACGGTGAAGCTCACGCCCGACACCGCTTTGACCGACCCGACCTGCTTGCGCAGGAACCCCGACCGGATCGGGAACTCCTTCACGAGGTCGCGCACTTCGAGGATCGCGGCGCGGTGTCGGGCGGCGCGGCGTCGCCATCGTCGGTCGTCATTGCTCGATCAGCTCGCGCTCGTCGAGCGTCGTCGCGAAGTGGCACGCCGACAGGTGGCCGCCCCCGAGGTCGGACGAGCTCGGGCCGCTCCGTCACGCACACGCCCGTGGAGGTCGGCGTACTCGCACCGCGGATGGAACGCGCACCCCGGCGGCAGGAAGATCAGCGACGGCGGCTGCCCGAAGATCCGGTAGAGCCGTTCGTGCTCGGACCGCCGGTCGAGCCGCGGCAACGACGCCAACAGCCCGCGCGTGTACGGATGCTGCGGCGTGTAGAAGACCTCGTCGACGGTCCCCCGCTCGACCTGACGGCCCGCGTACATCACCATCACCCGGTCCGCGACGCCCGCGACCACACCGAGGTCGTGCGTGATGAGCATGATCGCGGTGCGCGTGCGGTCCTGGATGCGCTCGAACACGTCGAGCACCTGCGCCTGGATCGTGACGTCGAGCGCGGTCGTGGGCTCGTCCGCGATCAGCACCTCGGGATCGTTCGCGATCGACATCGCGATCATCGCCCGCTGGCGCATGCCGCCCGAGTACTCGTGCGGGTACTGCTCGGCGCGCTCGCTCGGGCTGCGGAATCCCCACCAGGTCGAGCAGTTCGCATCACCCGTGTCTTCAGCGCATCCTTCGGAAGTTGGTGATGGACCTGGATCGACTCCGCGATCTGGTCGCCGACCTTGAACACGGGGTTGAGCGACGCGAGCGCGTCCTGGAACACCATCGCGATCTTGTCGCCGCGGATCGACGCGCAGCTCCTTGTCGTCCATGCCCGACGAGGTTCATGCCCCCGAACTGCACTTCGCCCGTGACGATCGCGTTCTTCGGGAGCAGGCCGAGGATCGCCATCGAGCGAAACCGACTTCCCCGACCCCGACTCGCCGACGATCCCGAGCGTCTCGTTGGGATACACGTCGAAGCTCAGGTCGTCGACCGCGTGCACCACACCGTCGTCGGTCGGGAAGTCGACGGTCAGACCGCGCACCGACAACACCGGCAGTCCGCCCGCTGCGACGGCAGCGCGACCGTATGGCCTCGACGCCGGTGTCCAGGTCGGCGGTTCGATCGCGTTCCATGGTCAGTGCGGGCGACTGCGGGTCGAAGGCGTCGCGCAGGCCGTCGCCGAGGAAGTTGACGGCCAGCACGGTGAGGATGAGCGCGAGCCCGGGAACGCCACGAGATAGAACGTGCTCGTCGCGGTCACCGCGCTCTCGGCCTGGTTCGAGCAGGATCGCCCCACGACGTGGCCGGCGGCTGCAGTCCGAGGCCGAGGTAGGTCAGCGTCGACTCGGCGATGACCGCCGCGGCGATCGCGAGCGTGGCGTTCACCATGATCGGCCCGATGCAGTTCGGCAGGATGTGGCGCACGATGATCCGCGCGGCTCGACGCGCCCGACGCCTGCGCGGCTTCGACGAACTCCTTCTCCTTGATCGACAGCACCTGCCCGCGCACGACGCGCGCGATGTACATCCACCCGAGCGCGGCGCGAGCACGATGATGAACAGAGTTGTCGGTGGCGCCGAGCCGCTTGATCGCGACGCCGAGGATCGCGATCTCGGGCACGATGAGGAAGAGGTCGGTGAGCCGGCTCAGCCCTGATCGATCCAGCCGGCGTAGAAGCCCGCCAGCGCGCCGACGAACACGCCCGCGATCGTCGAGAAGAACGCGACCGCCAGACCGATCTTCAGCGAGATCTGCCCCGCGTACAGGATCTGCGTGAGCATGTCCTGGCCGAGCGCGTTGGTGCCGAACCAGTGGTCGGCGCTCGGGCCGCCCGGCTCGATGAGCAGGTTGGTCTTGTTCTTCGGGTACGGCGCGATCCAGTGCGCGCCGAAGCACACGACGATCAGCGAACACCAGCAGGACAGGCCCACGACCGCGAGCTTGTGCCGGAAGAACCGGCGCCGGAACAGCTCCCAGTTCGGACGCGGCGCGACGCGGGCTCGAACTCCCCCGGCGGGAGCTCGAGCTCCGGCGTCGACGACCGCGCGGATCGGAGGGGCGAGTGGTCACGAGACCCGGATCCTCGGGATCGAGCACGCCGTACAGGAGGTCGGCGAGCAGGTTGAAGGTGATCACGAAGAGCGGCCACGACCAGGAACCACCCGAGCAGCACCGGCGCGTCACCGAACTGCAGCGATTCGAGGAACAGGCGGCCCATCCCCGCGATCGAGAAGATCTGCTCGGTGATCACGAGGCCGCCGACGAGGAACGCGGAGTCGAGCGCGACCACGGTGACGAGCGGGATCAGCGCGTTGCGGAACGCGTGCTTGAAGATCACCTTGCGCTGCGGCACGCCCTTGGCCCGCGCGGTGCGGACGTAGTCGGCGTTCAAGATGTCGAGCATCGACGCGCGCTCGAATCGGCTCCACACCGCGACGCTCTGCACCGTCAGCGCGGCGACGGGCAGGGCGAGATGGCGGATGTAGTCGAGGTTGAATCCCGACTGTCCCGGAGTGCAGCCCGACGGAGAAGAAGATCGGCTGTCGAGGTGGAACTTCTTGACGGGCCACGGCACGAGCAACGGGATCGAGAGCAGCCCGAAGAGGAAGGTGGGCATCGCGATGCCGACGTACGAGACCGGTGAACGCGTAGTCGCCGGCCGAGTACTGCTTCACCGCCGAGTACACGCCGACCGCGATCGCGAGCACCGGCGATCATGAGGATTCC
Source organism: uncultured Acidimicrobiia bacterium (assembly GCA_963752335.1). Taxonomy (GTDB): domain Bacteria; phylum Actinomycetota; class Acidimicrobiia; order IMCC26256; family JAENVU01; genus JAENVU01. The sequence goes on from CAVVXW010000004.1 coordinate 1,156,231, forward strand.
CCAGAACATGAGCTGGAGGCGTGGGCCAGAGCGCGGCAGCTGAACATGTCGCAGACACTGGCGCCCGTCCGCTCGCTGCTGCCGAAATCGCCGTGCAGGGCGCCGGTGAACCATGTCCACCACTGCGCGAAGATCGGCCGGTCGAGCCCGAGCTCCGCGCTTGCGCACTGATCCACGGCCGCGGTGCCACTCGGAGACGTGCGGTACTGCGCCGTCGGGTCGTAGGTGGTGCGGATCCCCCAGAACACGAGGAACGACGCGATGATCAGGACCGGGACCGAGTACAGGATCCTGCGCAGGATGTACGTCAGCACGCTCTGTGAATGCAAATGCTTCGGCGGTCCGGATGAAGAGTTCACTGGCCGCTGAACTGAATGATGGAACCTGTTGGATGGATGAGGCCTGCCAGGTTGAAGAACTGCCACGGTTCCAGAACATCGAAAGGAATCGGGTTGTTGCTGTTCTGGTCTGCGAGCCGTGTGCTCTCTACATGGCGATGTTCGGGAGTTGGTCGAGCGGTAGGCTCAGCTGATCGGCGGCGAGCAGTAGGTCGGCCTGCTCTGAGGCCGCGATGCGTGTCGTTCTCGTCGGCGTCGGTGTCGAACTGATCGAGGAAGGGGTCGGCTGCTTGGCATGCTTTACCTGTGACAGGTTTGTCCCGGTCCTGGTCAGGTCTCGCCTTC
>CAVVXW010000005.1:0-32839 GCA_963752335.1 uncultured Acidimicrobiia bacterium
GTGTTCGACGCTCGCTTGGATGAGCCAGACGGGGAAACCTGTCCGGCCATCATGCGGCGGCTTCCAGACGACGCAGTTGACATCGCCGTCGAGGCCGTCACCGGGCCGGTCGAGGTCGCCGTTTGGAGACCCGCTGACTGTACGTCACCGCGTCCACGAGAGTGCTCGGGCGTCCCGGCGAGGCGGCCATCCGAAGATGATTCCTCGGGCGCCGTCACCCATCCAGGCAATCATTGCATCGCGTCGGTGATGGAACAGTGACCCGACCTTGGCGGCTTCGAAGTTGGTCACCCATGGCGCGCCCTGCAAGCAAGCGAGACGGAAGAATAGGTAGATCCGTTCATCAACTGGTGGCGCTCCACTCTCCGCGTGGCCCGCACGAAGCAGCCGATCGCCGACACGACGAAACGGGTACAGCTTGGGACTCGCCTCTGCGCGGTCCTCCGCAAGCGCAAGAGCCAGGTCCATATCTGCCACTGGCGGGCGGCGTCCCGTTGGAAACTCGGCGAGTAGCTCCGCCGACCTCAGATCGTGTGCATCCTCGAGGAGGATGAACAGCCCGCCCTCCAGGAGGGAATGCGAGTCAAGCGACTCCGGTGGCTCAAGCCCGCTCATCGCCGGCGCGGGGCAAGATCTTCCAGCCGACGCAGAACTCCAAGCAATCCGCGATCTGTGGCGCAATCAACCGACGGTCGAACTTCGCTGCTTGGAGCCGCTGTTCGGCGCTTCGAGCCGCGCAGCGCTCTCGCAAGTCCCGAACAGCGGCCTCGTCGTTCGAGACGCTGGCTTCGAGTGCGATTTCGAGATCGCCAGACCGTCGGAGTTCCTCCTCGGCCAGCCTGACGGATCCGCAAGCACCTTTCCGAGACTCTTGAGGTGGCGAGAGTCGGAGACGACACGGCCGCGCCCTCGTGTATCGCCGAAGACGTATGTGAAAAGCCGTTTCAGACTGTCGCGCTTGTCATCGGGAATCGGGTAGAACGCCGGATCTTCGCGCGGGGAGCTGGCGCGCCGATGTAGGAGCGTAGCGACACGAATCCCATTTGCCGCGTTGAACACGCCGAACGAGGACTCGACGCGAGACGTGTCGATCTCGAACTCTTCACGCGGTTGGTCGACGATGTCCTGATCGCGATACATGGACCACACCTCGGAGACGCTCCGCCCGACGGCTTCGGCGACGACTTCGAAGTCCTCAAAGCGGCTAACGAGGTCGGCGATAAGCGGGCCTGCACGTATGGGTCCCAGGGCTCGATGCCTGAGATGTGGCGGAAACCGAGCAGCGCATCGACCTGCGACCGATCCTCGACCAAGACGACTGGTATGGAATGTGTCAGGATCAAGATCGCCGAGCCTCTTCCACGCGCTGGTCTGATCGCTCAGAGCTTTGCGGAGTTGCGGATCCGTCAGACCGCGCAACGCAACCAGCCGTCGGTTCCCTTCGACCACCACGTAGCGGTCGTCGACCCCCGGCATCACGATCAAGGGCTCCGAGGCGAAGAAGCCGTGCCGTTCGATGGAGCGTGCGACGCGTGCGGCATCGTGGTGCTTGTCGATGTAGAGCGCGTGTTCAGTCTGGCTCGCGCCCTCGGTCGACAGTGCTTCGGGAAGACGCGGGTTCTTTACGTCGAGATCAAGCTTTGCCAACGGGACGATCTTGAACTCGCCGCCGACGATGACGTCACTCACGTACCGCCCCCTCTACCCTCACACGATTGAAGCGGCGTCGACACCAAGCGCCTAGCCCGTCGAGGTAGCGACAGCACAAGCAACGCTTTGGCTCAGGCGTGGCGGGACCGAGTTTCCGATCTGAGCCTGGACCGAGAGTCGCTTGCCGAGAACTCGAAGTCGTCAGGGAAGGTGAACAGTCGCTTGAGCTCGGCACTCGGAGCCGGCGGTTCTCCCAGTGGAACGGTCCGACGTTCGGGCCGGGTTGCGCCTGGATCGTCGGCGACGGCCTCTTGGGATCGAGCTTCAGCAGGAACGACCAGTAGCGGCTCCGCCACTCGAACTGCGGCTCCGGGTGCCCGCGCTCTGCTGTGTAGTGGAGGTAGTTCTCGCCGGGCGGGATCTCGGGGAGCAGGTGTCCCCACCGACCCCGCACCGTCTCCTCGCGTTCCGGCGATCGGCTTGAGGCCACGGAGCGCCTCGCCAGTCGTCACGTGCGGCCGCGCGGCCGTGCCGGTCTCGCGCCCTTCCCACATGCCCGCCGTGAGTTGGCTCGGGAAGCTCCGGCAGGCGGGTCCGCTTCGGCACGCCGATCACGAAGAGGCGCGGGCGAAGCTGCGGGACGCCGTAGTCGGCAGCGTTGAGGACTGACCAGCGGCAGTGGTAGCCGGCTTCGTCGATCTCGCGGAGCAGGCGCTCGAACGCGGGCTTGCTCGCCTTGTTGTTGTAGGTCAGCGCGTACACGTTCTCGAGGATGAACGCGCGGGGCCGCGCCTCGGCAAGCACACGCGTGTACGCCTGCAGCAGCGAGGCGTCGGGGTCGAGGCCGGCTCGCTTCCACTCGAGCCAGAAGCCCGACTTCGAGAACGGCGTGCACGGCGGACCGCCGATCAGCAGGTCGGGTCGCTCCCGTCCGCGGAGCCCGGCGGCGCGGACGATCTCTTTCGTCGGCACCTCGAGGATGCTCTGACGGATGACGGGGCTCGCGAGACCGTCGAAGTTCTTCTCCATCGTGTCGGCCGCGTCGTGGTCGATCTCGACCGCTGCCGCGACCCGATAGCCGGCAGCCTCGACCCCGAGGTCCATGCCGCCCGCCCCCGAGAAGAGCGAGATCGCCACTCCGCGCTCCGCCACGGCGAGAGCCTGTCACGTGGGTGTGACAGCGTGTCGGATCCCGGCGAGCCAGCAGGTCAGGACGGGTCGGCCGGCCTCGAGCGCTGCCGCTCGATCCTGGGCGGCCTCCCGCAGCGCCTTCTCCAACTGCCGCTCAACGGCCTTGGGGACTCGGAAGGGATAGTCCCGCCAGTACTTGTAGAACTCCGCTTCGGTCTCGAAGGCGCCGCGCCCTGCTCGCAGCGCTTCGACCTCCGTCACAGCCCCGATGTACTCACGCGTCGTCGATGACCGCTCGCGGGACGCGATGCGCCAAGGCTTGTGCACGAGCAGCTCGAGGTCGCGGACGCGGCCCCGGAAGTCGAGATCGAGGCGGTAGAGGCCGATCACGTCGAGGTGCGATGCGTAGTCGTCGAAGGACCGGAACATCCCGGGCCACTGGATCTGCGGCCACTTGAAGTAGGTGTTGCCCGTGTAGAGGGTGCAACGCGACTGCGTCTGGCGACCGGACTTGCCGAGCCGCGCCATCTTGATGTCGACCGCATGGAACCCGCCACCAAACGCCTCGCCTGAGATCTCGAGATCCGGATAGCTGCGCTCCGCGCCTCTCCGCGCGTCTGCACCGTCGGTAGCTGCTCCGCACGTTCGATCAGGAAGTCGACGAGCGCGACCTCGATGACGTTGGCGAGCGCCGCAGACTCCTTCGGTAACGAGCAGAGGTGCCCACCTGCGTCGAGCTTCGCGGTGAGGTCTGCGCCGTCGACGGCGATCGAACGGCCAGTCGTGGTCGCCGTCTTCGACGTAGACGCCGGCAGGACGGAACACGAACTCGGCGCACTGCTCGGCCAGCCAGGCGTGAGGATCGATCGGTTCGGCCATACGACCAGCATTGCCGGCCAGCGCCACGAGCCTGGGGACCCCGGTGTATATCGTCAGGAACGTGCCGCCGCTCCCCTACCCGCACCCGTCAGCCCCGCGTCAACGGCGGTGATGAAGGGAAATCGCAAGCGCGGACACAAGACCCGAGCTGGCCCTGCGGTCCGCTGCTGCATGCGCTCGGCTTGCGCTTCCGGGTCGACCACCCGATCGCCGCTGCCGGGTGGCCGACCGGTCCGCGCCGACGTCGCATTCCCCCGACGCGGGCTCGCTGTGTTCGTCGACGGCTGCTTCTGGCACGCCTGTCCAGAGCACGGCACAGCGCCCCGGTCGAACGTGACGTACTGGACGCCGAAGCTTCGTCGGAATGTCGAGCGCGACCTGCGAGGTCAACGACCGGCTGGGCCGCGCCGGCTGGACCGTCCTCCGGTTCTGGGAGCACGAGGACCCCGCCGCCGCTGCGCACGTGATCCGCAGACGTTTCGCGCACTGCCGACATTGAAGTCTTCGGAGCGAGCGTCACGTCAGTGAGGTCTCTGCGCCGACCACTGTCGCGCCGAGGCTTCTTCCACCCGAGCGTGTCGCGATTCGCGCCTTCCGAAGAGGTGCACAGACTTGCCGGTTGCGCTCAGCGCAACCGGCCGAGGGTCGCGCGGCTGTGACATGCGCCGAGTCCCGGTCCGCGCCGCATGCATCGTCAGCGGATCAACCACGCGGCCACTTCCGCTGTGCGGAAGTGGCAAGTCTGTGCACTCATTGGAACGGTCAAATCGGACACGGTTCGAGTGGTCGACGTGCACAGACGGTTCGCGGGTCGTCGCTGACGTGACGGTTCGGATTGTGCTCACGAGGACGCGTGGCGCTCGAAGCGCGATCAGCAGGTCAAGGACGTTGACGCTGACGCGTCAACGAACTGCGTGTCGCGTTTCGCAGTCGTCGACGCGCATAGGCGTCACATGGCGACAGGTGCGAACGCGGTGACGCTCGTCGAGCCGGCTGCCGGCTCCGAGACTGAGTCCGGCCGCGGCCGCCGCGCTGCTCCGCATCCTGCGAACGGCGTCGGACGCGAACCGAGACGTGCCGCTGCCCGTCGCGTCAGGAGTCGGCGGTCGCACCTCGCGCGTAGCCTCCTGAGGATGCGCCGCTTCGCCTTCTACGGACGTGTCAGCACCGAGGACCAGCAGGACCCCGCCGCATCGCGCAACTGGCAGCTGCGCCGTGCCGAGCAGCTGATCGAGCCCGCCGGCGGAACGGTCGTCGAGGAGTTCTTCGACATCGGCCTCTCGAGGTCCGTGCCGTGGAAGCGTCGCCCCGCAGCCGCGTCGCTGCTCGACGCGTTTCAAGAACCCGAGGCGCGGCTTCGACGCGGTCGTCATCGGTGAGCCGCAGCGCGCGTTCTACGGCAACCAGTTCGGCCTCACCTTCCCCGTCTTCGTCCACTACGGGATCGCTCTGTGGGTCCCCGAGGTCGGCGGAGCGATCGATCCGGGCTCCGACGCCCACGACCTCGTCATGAGCCTCTACGGCGGCATGAGCAAGGGCGAGCGCAACCGCATCAAGATCCGAGTGCGGTCCGCGATGTCGGCGCAGGCCGCAGCCGAGGGCCGGTTCCTCGGCGGTCGCCCGCCGTACGGCTACGTGCTCGTCGACGCCGGCGCGCACCCGAACCCGGGCAAGGCCGCACACGGACAGCAGCTGCGCCGCCTCGACGATCGACGCGGTCGCGGCACCGGTCGTCGCTCGCATCTTCCGCGAGTGGATCGACGGTGCAGGCCTGCAACGCATCGCCGTGGACCTGAACGCGGACGGCATCCCCTCCCCGTCCGGGCACGACCCATCGCGCAACCTGCACCGCGCGTCTGGCCGCGGCCTCTGGAGCAAGTCAGCCGTCCGCGCCATCGTCGCTCAACCCGCGGTACACGGGTCACCAGGTCTGGAACCGGCAACGGCGGGACGAGATCCTCATCGACGTCGAGGACGTCGCGCTCGGTCACGAGACGCGCATGCGCTGGAACGAGCGCCGAGACTGGATCTGGTCGGAGCAGCCGACGCACGAGCCGATCGTCTCCGTCGACGACTACGAGGCGGCGCAGCGACGGTTCGGCACCGGCAAGCGGTCGGGCGGCGGCCGCCACGCCGCACCAGGTCGCCGCTACGTGCTGCGCGGGATGCTCCGGTGCGGTCTGTGCGGCCGGAGGATGCAGGGCAGCTGGAACCACGACCGCCCGCTAGTACCGATGCCGGTTCACCGCCGAGTACCCGGCGCACGAGGGCGAGCACCCGCGCAACGTCTACGTGCGAGAGGACGCGATCCTGCCGGCGCTCGACGCCTGGCTCGCGACGCTCTTCGACCCGACCAACCTCGACGCGACGTGCGATGCCCTCGCCGAGGCGAGCAGGCCTGCGATCGCGCGTCAGCGCCGAGCGCGCGCAACCCTGACCGCGCGCCTGTCCGAGCTCGAGCGGCGGCTGTCCCGCTACCGGGAGGCGCTCGCCGGCAACGGCGACGCCACCGAGATCGCCGGCTGGATCGCCGAGACCCAGCGCGAGCGGGACGACGTCCGGTACCGGCTCGAGAGCACCGCTCCCACCGACGAGCTCAGCCGGGACGAGGCGCGGGAGCTGGTCGAGTCGTTCGAGGACATCAACCGAGTGATCGCCGAGGCGGACCCCGCGGACAAGGCCGCGCTCTACAAGGAGCTCGGGATCGACCTCACCTACGAGCCCGACGGGCGCATCCTCGTGGAGGCACGACCCCGTCGGCTATCAGTGTGTGTCGGAGGGGGGACTTGAACCCCCACGCCCTTGCGGGCACTAGCCCCTCAAGCTAGCGCGTCTGCCTATTCCGCCACTCCGACGTGGAGGCGAGAGTGTAACGAACGCCGGTTCGTGGACGTGAGTCCGAACCCCGCGCTTCGCGCCGACCGGTCAGGCGTTCCGCGGAACGCACCGGTCACAGAACCTGGGCTTCCTCGGCGAAGTGGCACGCGACGGGGTGACCCTGGCCGCGGTCCACCAGCTCGGGCTCCTGCTCGGCGCAGATCGCCTGCGCCTTCCAGCAGCGGGTGCGGAAGCGGCAGCCCGACGGGGGGTTCGCCGGTGACGGCACGTCGCCCTCCAACACGATCCGGTGCCGGGCGCGCTCCTTGCGGGGATCCGGCACCGGGACCGCGGAGAGCAGCGCCTGCGTGTAGGGATGGCCGGCGTGCTCGTACACGTCGTCGGCGTCGCCGATCTCGACGATCTTGCCGAGGTACATCACCGCGACGCGGTCGCAGATGTGACGCACCACCGACAGGTCGTGCGCGATGAACACGTAGGCGAGCCCGAGCCGCTCCTGGATCTCCTCGAGCAGGTTCACGACTCCGGCCTGAATGGAGACGTCGAGCGCCGAGACCGGTTCGTCGAGGATCAGCACATCGGGGTCGAGCGCCAGCGCCCGCGCGATGCCGATGCGCTGGCGCTGCCCGCCGGAGAACTCGTGGGGGAAGCGGTTGACGTGTTCGGGGTTGAGCCCGACGAGCCGCATCAGCTCCTTCACCCGCTCGGTGCCACCGTCACCCCAGATGCCGTGGATGCGCATCGGCTCGGAGATGATCGACAGGACCGTCATTCGCGGATTGAGCGAGACGTACGGGTCCTGGAACACGATCTGCAGCTTCGAGCGCAGCCGGCGCATCTCGCGCGCGTCGAGCCGGAGGATGTCGGTGCCGTCGAATCGGACTTCGCCGCCGTCGACATCGACGAGCCGCAGCACCGAGCGCCCAGTCGTGGACTTGCCGCATCCCGATTCGCCGACGATCCCCAGGGTCTCGCCGCGTCCGACTGCGAACGACACCCCCGACACCGCCTGGACGTGGCCGACCGTCCGGCGGAACAGCCCGGCCCGGATCGGGAACGTCTTGACGAGGTCCCGCACGACGAGGATCGGCTCGTCCCCCGTCGGCGGGGCCGGAGGCGTCACGCTCGACGGATCGACCGTGGGCGGTTCGGGCATGGTCACGGTGTCACGCCGATCCCGCCGACGCGCTCGGGGAAGAAGCACGCGGACCGGTGGTCGGGGCCGATGCGCTCGAGCTCGGGTCGCTCCGAGTCGCACCGACCGGGGATCTCCGCGTACGGGCAGCGGGGATGGAACGCGCACCCCGACGGCAACCGGATCAGCGACGGCGGCTGTCCGACGATGCGATGCAACCGCGCGTGCTTGTCCGAGCGCCGGTCCAGTCGCGGCAGCGAGGCCAGCAGGCCCTCGGTGTAGGGATGCTTCGGCGCGTAGAAGGTGTCGTCGACGCTGCCGAACTCCACCTGACGCCCCGCGTACATGACGATCACGCGGTCCACCACCCCCGCGACCACCCCGAGGTCGTGGGTGATGAGGATGATCGAGGACTTCGTGCGGTCCTGGATCCGCTCGAGCACCTCGAGGACCTGCGCCTGCACCGTCACGTCGAGCGCGGTCGTGGGCTCGTCGGCGATCAGGAGGTCCGGATCGTTGGCGATCGACATCGCGATCATCGCTCGTTGTCGCATTCCGCCCGAGTACTCGTGCGGGTAGTGGTCCACCCGGGCGGTGGGGTTCGGGATCCCGACGATGTCGAGCAGCTCGATCGCCCGCGCGCGGAGGTCGTGCGCCTTCGCGTCGTGGTGATGCACCCGGATGGCTTCGCCGATCTGGCGACCGACGGTGTGCACCGGGTTGAGCGCGGCGAGGGCATCCTGGAAGATCATCGCGATCTCGTTGCCCCGCAGCGGCTGGAGCTGCTTGTCGCTCAAGCCGCGCAGCGAACGGCCCTTGAACCGGATGTCGCCGGTGATCGTGGCCGACTTCGGGAGCAGCCCGAGGATCGCGAGCGACGTCACGCTCTTCCCGGAGCCCGACTCCCCCACGATGCCGATCGTCTCGTCCGCAGCGACGTCGAACGTGGCCCGGTCGACCGCGCGCACGACGCCGTCGTCGGTCGGGAACGAGACGCACAGGTCGGTGACCCGCAGCAGCGGCTCCTGGGTGGCACCGACGGAGGCGAGCTCGGCGTCGGGCTCGATCGTGGGCAGGTCGGCGCCGAGGTCCGCGACGTCGGCCACGTCAGTGCTTCTCGCTCTGCGGATCGAACGCGTCCCGCAAGCCGTCACCGATGAAGTTCACGCAGAGGACGGTGAGCAGGATCGCGATGCCGGGCCCGTAGATCAGGTACGCCTTGGACGTCCCGACGTAGCCCTCGGCGTCCGAGAGCATCTTCCCCCACGACGAGTCGGGCGGCTGCACGCCGAAGCCGAGAAAGGACAGCGTGGACTCGGTGATGATCGCGGCGGTGACGGCGAGCGTCATGTTCACCATGATCGGTCCGATGATGTTCGGGATGATGTGGCGCACGATGATCCGCGGTCCCGAGGCACCCGCGGCGCGGCGCGGCCTCCACGTACTCCTTCTCGCGGATCGCGAGGACCTGGCCGCGCACGACGCGGCGCGATGCCCATCCAGAACACCGCCGACAGCACGAGGATGATGACGATGTCCCTGGCGCCGAACTCCGTCAGCGCGACCGCGAGGATCGCGAGCTCGGGCACGACGAGGAAGACGTCGGTGATCCGCATCAGGATCTGATCCGAAGCCTTGCCGAAGAACCCGGCGATCGCGCCCACCGCGGTGCCGAAGGCGACCGACAGGATCGCGATCGCGAAGCGCGATCTTCAACGAGAGCTGCCCGGACTTCAGGATCCGGGCGAGCTGGTCGCGGCCGAGCTCGTCGGTCCCGAACCAGTGCGTGCCGTTCGGCCCGACCGGCTTCGCGAGGAGATCCTGCTTGTTGGGATCGAACGGGCTCAGCCAGCCCACCGCGAAGCAGGCGAAGGTGATCAGGATGAGCCCGACGAGGGCGATCACCGCACCCCGGTGACGGAAGAAGCGCCGCCGGAAGAGCTTCCACTGGCTGATCGGCTCGGGCGAGAGCTCGCCGTCGGGGTCGAGCTCGACGCCGGCATCCATGGGCAGCGAGGCGAGGCCGCCCGGCTCGCGCGCCTGGTCGGTGTCGAAGGGCAGCGTCATGCGAGACGCACCCGCGGGTCGAGGATGCCGTAGAGGAGATCGGCGATCAGGTTGAACAGGATGATGAACGTGGCACTGATGATCATCCACGCGACGACGACATTGGTGTCACCGACCACGAGGGAGTCGAAGAAGAGCCGGCCCATGCCCGGGATCGAGAAGATCTTCTCGGTGATGATCAGACCGCCGAAGAGCGCGCCGGTCTCCAGCGCCACGATCGTCACGAACGGCACGAGCGCGTTGCGCGCCGCGTGCTTCCACGTGATCGTGCGCCGCGGCACGCCCTTGGCCCGGGCGGTGCGGATGTAGTCGGTCGAGAGCACGTCGAGCATCGAGGTCCGCAGGTACCGACTCCAGGACGCGATGCTCTGCACCGTCAGCGTCAGCACCGGCAGCGCGAGGTGACGGAGGTAGTCGAGGTTGAAGCCGGTCTGTCCCGGCGTGTGGAGCCCGACCGCGTAGAAGATCGGCTCCTTGAGGTTGAACCACTCCTCGGGGCTGGCTCGCGAGGAACTGGATCGAGAGCAGGCCGAACCAGAACGGTGGCATGGCGATCCCGATGAACGCGAGCGTCGTGAGCGTGTAGTCCGGGATCGAGTACTGGCGTACCGCGGAGAAGACGCCCACGAACATCGCCACCGCGATCGCGAGGACCGACCCGAAGAAGATGAGCTGGAGGGTGTTCCACATCGCCGACGGCAGCATGTCGGCGACTTCCTGGTTCGTCCGCGAGCTGGTGCCGAGATCCCCGTGGACCGCGTTGCCGATCCACTTGCCGAACTGCGTGGTGACGGGCTTGTCGACGCCGAGGTTCGCCTCGCACCGTCGGACCGCGGTCGTGCCCTCCTTGGACGCCGAGAGCTTGATGCACGGGTTCCCGAAGGCCTGGCGCGACAGCGCGAACGTGAGGAACGACGCGAGCAGCAGGACCGGGATCGCGTAGAGGGCCCGCCGGGCGATGTAGGTCAGCATGGGCGCCCGGGGGTTGAGTCGGCGTGGGCCCGGCCGAATCCGGCCGGGCCCACGCGTCCACACACCGCCGTCACGTCGACGAGCCCTAGGAGGCGAGGCTCCACTGGTCGAGGTTCCAGAACACGGCGAAGATCGGGTTGTCCCCGGTCACCCCCTGGATCCGCGAGCTCCACAGCGAGATGTTCGGCAGCGGGTCGATCGGGAGTGAGACCATGTTCTCACCCATCAGGAGATCGGCCTGCTTGCCGGCGGCCTCACGTGCCGACTGGTCCGAGGAGGAGTCGACGGTCTGGAGCAGCGGGTCGATCGCGGGCACGTTGATGCGCTGCCAGTTCTGACCCGAGTTGTCGTTCGCCTTGCTCGGGATGTTGCCCGAGCACACGATCGTGCAGAGCCCGGTGTCGAGGTCCGTCCGGACCTGGGCGTAGAGCCCGAGCTGGTACTTGCCGGCCGGCAGGGTCTTGCCGAACAGCTGCGCCGCGGACTGGTTCTTGATCTTCAGCTGGAAGCCCGCGTCCGCGACCTGCTGCTGCACGATCTGCTCGGTCAGCTCCCGCCGCTTGTTCTCGGTCGTGGAGTTGATCGTGATCGACGCCTTCTTGCCGTTCTTGGTCCAGACGCCGCCCTGCTTCGCCCAGCCGTCACCGGTCATGAGCTCGTTGACCTTGTCCAGGTTGCGGGTGTACTTCGCGAACTCGGTGGGGTCCGAGATCGCCGACTGGATCGGCGGGTTCAAGGAGTTCATCGCCTGGGTGACGCCGAGGTCGCCGAACAGTCGCGAGACCGTCGCGTTCCGGTCGATCGAGTAGGCGAAGGCCTGCCGGACGGCGAGGCTGTCGAACGGGAACTTGGCGTTGTTCATCCACAGCGCCTCGAGGTTGCCCGTGTCGGAGTTGATGTCCTTCTCTGCGCCGGGAAGCCCCTTCTTGATCGCCTCGACGGCGTCGAGCTGGGGCTGCGGGTAGATCGCGAGGACCTCACCGTTCTTGAACGCCTGGAACTCCGCCGCGGTGTCGGGGATGAACCGGAAGATGACCTTCGACAGCTTCGGTGGAGTGCCGTACCAGTTCGGGTTCGGCGTGAGGGTCACGTCGACGCCCCGGTGCCACTTCGCGATCCAGGGGCCGCCGGAGAAGTCGTAGCCGTTGGTCATCATCTTGGAGCGGCTCTTCCCCGCCAGGATGTGCGACGGCATGATCCCGTACAGGCCACCGCCGAAGAGTGCCGGCCAGGCGCCGTAGGGCTCCTTGAACGTCACCACCGCCGTCTTCGGGTCACTCGAGTCGACGCTCTCGATCTTGTCGTACCCGGTCTTGTCGTAGATGTCCTTGCCCTTGGCGATCTGCTCCCACGAGTACTTGAAGTCCTCGGAGGTGATCGGCTCCTTGTCGGACCACACCGCGTTCGGGTTGATGTGGTACGTCACCGTCTGCTTGCCGTTGACCTGGGTGACCTCGGGCATGCCGGTGACGAGGATGGACGGCACGCTCTTCCACTCGCCGTCGATCTTCTGGTAGTCGAAGACGCGCGGCATCGTGTGCTCCATCATCACCCAGACGCCCCAGGAGGACCCGCCGCAGCTGGCGATCCAGTCCGCGCAGTCCATCTCCTGCTCGGCGCCGAGGACCAGGGTTCCGTTGCCGCTCGTCGGCGCGGGCGCCGACGTCGTGGTCGATTCCTTGCCGGAGTTGCCGGCCTTGGAGCCGCTGCTCCCGCAAGCGGCCAATGCCGTCGCGAAGACCGTGATCAGTGCAATCAGTGAACGTCGGGTACGAAGCACTCGAGACCTCCCCGTCTCTCGGCCTCCCGATATCGCTATCGGCAGGGATTCAACTGAGCCGAAGCCCCAACAGGATCGTCGTGAATCCGAACACGATCGCGACGATCACGGTGATGCGGTCCAGGTTCCGCTCCACCGCCGTCGACCCCGCCATCGATCCTCCGAGCGAACCGCCACCGAACATGTCGGAGAGTCCGCCGCCACGCCCGGCGTGGAGCAGGACGAGGAGGATCAAGGTCGCGCTGACGACGATGTGCAGAATCAGGATGATCGCGTTGAGCACCGGGTCTCCTTGTGAGCGCTGCGGAATCTACCCGCCGGGAGGTGCATTCCTCGTCTCTCCCCTCGGATTTCCGTGAACCCCTAGTTTCGATACTGCACGATCCGGGCGAAATCTTCGGGATCGAGCGAGGCACCGCCCACGAGTGCCCCGTCGATTCCCGGGCGATCCATGAGCGCCGCGATGTTCCCGGGCTTCACGCTGCCGCCGTACTGGATCCGCACCTGCTCCGCCGCGTCCGCGCCGCCCACCTCACCCACGGCGGCCCGGACGACCGCGATCGTGGCCTCGGCGTCCTCGGGCGTGGCGTGTTGGCCGGTCCCGATCGCCCAGATGGGCTCGTAGGCCACCACGGTGCTGCCGACCTGCGCCTTGGGGACGCCCGCGAACGCCGCCCGGATCTGGCCGGACACCTTGGCCTCGGTGGTCCCGGCCTCCCGCTCGGCGAGGGTCTCCCCCACGCACAGGATCGGCGTCATCTGGTGCTTGCGGACCGCCTTGAGCTTGGCGTTCACCATCTCGTCGGTCTCGCCGAAGAGCTCACGGCGTTCCGAGTGACCGACGATCACGTACTTGACCGTGAGCTTGGCCAGCATCGGCGGGCTGACCTCGCCGGTGAACGCGCCGGAGTCCTCCCAGTGGCAGTGCTGCGCGCCCAGCGCGACCGGGATGCGGTCCGAATCGATCGTGGTCTGCACCGACCGCAGATCCGTGAAGGGCGGGCACAGCACCACCTCGACCTCGTCCGAGCCCTTGCGGTCCAGCAGGTAGGAGAGCTTCTGGGTGAACTGGATCGCCGCGAAGTGATCGTGGTGCATCTTCCAGTTGGCCGCGATGATGGGAGTGCGGTCGTTCATGCAACAACTCCGGTCATGAGGTGCTCTCCGTTCAGGGAAGGGTGGCGGTGCACTCGCGCAGGGCGGCGAGGCCGGGGAGGTCACCCTGCTCGATCAGCTCCAGCGACGCGCCTCCCCCGGTCGACACGTGGTCGACCTGGTCCGCGAGTCCGAACTCTCGGACGGCGGCCGCGCTGTCCCCGCCACCGACGATCGTGAATCCTGCGCACTCGGCGACCGCCGAGGCGATTGCCCGGGTGCCCGAGGCGAAGGGTGCGATCTCGAAGACCCCCATCGGTCCGTTCCAGAGGACCATCCGCGGCGTCGGCGATCGCGTCCGAGAAGATCGCCGCGGACTCCGGACCGATGTCGAGGCCCTTCCAGCCGGCCGGGATCCCCGCGGCCCCGACGATGCGGGTCTCGGCGGTCGCGGCGACCTCCTGCGCGATCACGACATCGACCGGGATCCGCACCCGGCCGGTCTCCAGGAGCCTTCGGCAGTCCTCGATGCGGTCCGGTTCGACGAGGGAGTCACCCACCGCGTGGCCGGCCGCCGCGAAGAAGGTGAACGCCATCGCACCGCCGACCAGGATCTCGTCGCAGCGCTCGAGCAGCGCGTCGATGACGCCGAGCTTGTCGCTGACCTTGGCGCCGCCGAGGATCGCGACGAACGGATGCTTGGGCGCGTCGAGCATTCCGGAGAGGACCTCGACCTCGCGCTGGAGGAGTCGGCCGGCCGCCGAGGGCAGCACGCGCGGCGGCCCGACGATCGAGGCGTGGGCGCGGTGCGAGGCGCCGAACGCGTCGTTCACGTAGGCCTCCACCGGCTCGCACAGCGAGACCGCGAAGCCGGGATCGTCGGTCGTCTCCCCCGGGTGGAACCGGAGGTTCTCGAGCAGCATGACGTCGCCTTCGTCCAGGCTGGCGACCATCGACGCCGCGGTCGGGCCGATCACCTGGGCCGACAGCGGGACCGTGCACCCGAGCAGCTCGCCCAACCGGTGCGCGACCGGCGCGAGGGAGTACTGCGGATCGGGCTTGCCCGCCGGACGGCCGAAGTGGCTGCACAGGACGACCGCGGCCCGCTCGTCGCGGAGCCACCCGATCGTCTCGAGCGCGGCCCGGATGCGGAGGTCGTCGGTGATGACGCCGTCGCGGACGGGGACGTTGAAGTCGGCGCGCACGAGCACGCGACACCCTCTGACCCGCCCGAGATCCTCCAGACGCGGCAGTCCGCCGACCATGACGCTCCCCCGGCCTCGGCTGTTCCGCTGCTACTGGGCGCCGATGAAGCCGACGAGGTCGACCAGGCGGTTGGAGTAGCCCCATTCGTTGTCGTACCAGCCGAGCACCTTGACCGTCGGGCCGCTGACCATCGTGTCGACGGCCGAGAAGACGCAGGAGCTGGGATTGCCGACGATGTCGGCCGAGACGAGCGGCTCCTCGCTGTACTCGAGCACCCCGCGGTAGGAGGACGCTCCCGCCGCGGCGGCGAACGCCGCGTTGACCTCTTCGACCGTGGCGTCGCGCTTCAGGGTCGCGACGAGGTCGGTGATCGAGCCGGTCGGGGTCGGTACCCGGAGCGCCATGCCGTCGAGCCGTCCCTTCAGCTCGGGGAGGACCAGCCCGATGGCCCGGGCCGCGCCGGTGGAGTTCGGGATGATCGAGAGCGCCGCCGCCCGCATGCGGCGGAGGTCGGGCTTGCCGCTGCGGGTCGCCGTCGCCTGGTCCTGGAGCTGTTGGTCCGACGTGTACGCGTGCACGGTGGTGATCAGGCCCCGCTCGATGCCGAAGCTGTCGTGGAGCACCTTCGCCAGCGGGGCGAGGCAGTTGGTGGTGCAGGAGGCGTTCGAGATCACCGTGTGGGTGCCGGGGTCGAAGACCTCGTCGTTGACGCCCATGCAGATCATCGTGTCGGCGTCGCCGCTCGGCGCCGAGATGACGACGCGCTTGGCGCCGCCCTCGAGGTGCTTCGCCGCGTCGCCCCGGCCGGTGAAGAGCCCGGTCGACTCGATCACGACGTCGACGCCGTTCGCGCCCCACGGGATCTTGTCCGGGTCGCGCTCTTCGAGCTTCTTGATCGTGGTGCCGTCGATCGAGAAGCCGTCGCCGGTGTCCGCGACCTCGTTCGGCAGGACACCCCCGACAGAGTCGTGCTTCAGCAGGAACGCCATCGTGTGCGAATCGCCGAACGGATCGTTCACCGCCACCAGCTCGACGCCGGCCTCCGCCCCGCGCGCGAGCAGTGCCCGCGTGAACGACCGACCGATGCGGCCGAACCCGTTGATCCCAACCCGTACCGTCATGACCCCTCCTGCGGGCGCCCGTGCCCGTGATGTGAACAGTGGCCCCGACGGGCCGGCTCAGGACTCCAGCAGAGACGCGAGCACGTGCGCCAGTTTGGCCGGTGCATGCACCATGACGTCGGGTCGGGAGACATCGGCCACCACCAGCCCTACCCCGAGCGCCTCCACCTGGGGCCGGTCGAGTCGCAGCTTCGCTCGAGCGTCCACCACGACCGTACTGAGCGCGATGCCGGCCTCGATGACCGCCCGCACGTGATCGGCGACGTCCAGGCCGGCGGTCTCGGGGAGCTGCGCGGCGAGGTTCACGACGAGATCGGTCCGGCCGCGGCGGGCCGCGAGCGCGGCGCGGATGTCGGGCGCGACCAGCGCAGGGAGCAGGCTCGTGAAGAGCGATCCCGGCGCGAGGACGACCTGGTCGGCGGACGCGATCGCGGCCGCGACACCCGGCGGCGACGGCGCGTCGGGCGGCACGAGCGTCACGCACTCGATCCGGCCGCCCGCGTTCTGAACCGCGACCTGACCGTCGACGCGCCGTCCGTCGATCGATGCACTGAGCACCACCGGGTCCGCGGTCGCCGGCAGCACCCGGCCGGAGATCCCGAGGACGGCGCCGGCGGACGCGAGGGCCTGCTCCCAGCTGCCGGTGACCTCGGCGAGCGCGACGAGCACGAGATTGCCGGCGGCATGGCCCGCGAGCTCCCCCGCCGCGAACCGGTGTTCGAACGTGGCCGGCCACGGTCCCGCGTCGTCGCCGGCCAGGGCGACCAGGCACTTGCGCAGGTCGCCGACACCGAGGACCCCGAGGTCGCGCCGCAGGCGGCCCGTCGAACCGCCGTCGTCGGCGACGCTCACCACCGCCGTGACCGTCGCCGCGTACTCCTGGACGGCGCGGAGCGTCACCGCGAGTCCGTGCCCGCCACCGATCGCCACGACCGTGGGGTGCGTGCTCATTCCAGCTCCACGTCGCGATGGCGGATGTGCGGCTGGTAGCCGATGTCGTCGAGGATCCCGCCGAGCGCCTCGGCCATCGCCACGCTGCGGTGCCGCCCGCCGGTGCAGCCGATCGCGATGGACAGGTACGCCTTGCCCTCCCGCTCGTACGCGGGCAGGGTCAGCTCGAACAGGCGCCGAAGCTCGTCCAGGTAGGCGGCGCTCTCGGGCTGGTGCAGCACGTAGTCCCGGACCGGCTCGTCCCGTCCGTCCAGCGGCCGCAGCTCCTCGACCCAGTGGGGATTGGGCAGGAACCGGCAGTCGAACACGAGGTCGACGTCCAGTGGGAGCCCGTGCTTGAAGCCGAAGCTCACGATGTCGACCTGGAGCGATGCCGCGGCCGCCTCCGAGGCGAAGATCGCGACGAGGCGATCCCGGAGCTCGTGCACGTTGAGTCCGGAGGTGTCGATGACGACGTCGGCGCGCCCCTTGAGCTCCTCGAGCAGTGCCCGCTCCTTCTGGATCCCCTCCAGGAGCCGTTCGGTGTCCGCGAGCGGGTGCGGGCGGCGGGATGCGTCGAAGCGGCGTACGAGCGCATCGTCCGACGCCTCCAGGAACAGCACCCGGGTGCGTGCACCGAGCGCGCGGAGGTCACCGAGCGCCTGATCCAGGTCCGCCACGAACGACCCCGTGCGCACGTCGATCCCGAAGCCGTAGCGCTGCGGGCTCGAGCCGCCACGTGCGAGCTCGGCGACCTTCCCGATCAGCGCCGGCGGCAGGTTGTCGATCACGAAGAAGCCGAGGTCCTCCAACACGTTCGCCGCCGTCGCGCGGCCGGCTCCCGACATCCCGGTGATCACGGTGACGTCGAGTCCGGCGGGGAACTCCGGCGGGGGCGTGCTGGTCACGGGGTCCAGGATGACAGACCCGGATCCGCGGGGGTGACGTCGGGCCGCCGGCTCGGGAGCGGCTCGCCGTGGAGCTGTGCGTACAGGTCGGCGGCGACGGCGGCGGGGAGCCACGGCACGGCGGCCAGGGCCTCGGGCGTCTGCTCACGGAGCCGCTTGACCGATCCGAACTCCCGGAGCAGCCGGGCCCGTCGGGCCGGACCGAGCCCGGGGACGTCGTCGAGGACGGACGCGGTCATCTTCTTGTCGCGGAGCGACCGGTGGTAGGTGATCGCGAACCGGTGCGCCTCGTCCCGTACCTGCTGGAGGAGGTAGAGCGCAGCCGAGTCCCGCGGGATCCGGACCGGTTCGGACTCCCCCGGCCGGTACACCTCCTCGAACCGCTTCGCGAGACCGACGACGCTGATGTCCTCGAGCCCGAGATCCTCCAGCACGCGGACCGCGACGTTGAGCTGTCCCTTCCCGCCGTCGATCACGAGCAGGTTCGGCGGGTACGCGAAACGCTTGCCGGCCCGCGCGCCTTCGTCTCGTTCCGCGAGGTAGCGGCGGAACCGGCGGCCCAGCGCCTCCTCCATCGCCGCGAAGTCGTCCTGGCCCTCCTGGCTGCGGATCTTGAAGCGGCGATAGTCGGACCGCTTGGGGAGACCGTCCTCGAGCACGGTCATCGACGCGACGATCTCGGTGCCCTGGAGGTTCGAGATGTCGAAGCACTCGATCCGAAGGGGTGCCTCGGGGAGCGCGAGCGCCTCCTGGAGCGAGGTGAGGGCCTGGGCGCGCGCGTTGTGATCCGACGCTCGCTTGAGCTTGTGGCGGTTGAACGCCTCCTCCGCGTTCCGGGTCACGGTCGCGAGGAGCGCGCGTTTCTCACCCCGCTGCGGAACCCGGACGCGGACTCGACTCCCGCGTACCAGGCCGAGGAATTCCTCGTACAGCTGATGATCCTCGGGCTCGGCGGGGACGAGGACCTCACGCGGTACGTCCTCGGCCGCGGCGTCGCCGTAGAGCTGCTCCAGCACGCGCGCCACGAGCGCGCCCGCTTCGAGGTCCTCGACCTTGTCGACCACGAGGCCCTTGCGGCCGACGACCCGACCCCGTCGCACGAAGAAGATCTGTACCGAGGCCTCGAGCTCGTCGTCGGCGAACCCGATGACATCGAGGTCCTCACTGCTCGAGCCGACCATCTGCTGGCGCTCGATGGCCTTGCGCACGGAGGTCAGCTGGTCCCGCAGGCGCGCCGCGCGTTCGAACTCGAGCTCGGTGGCCGCCTCCCCCATCAGGGTCTCGAGCCGGGCGACGACCGGCGCGGTGTCGCCGGCGAGGAACGCGAGGAGCTCGTCGACGAGCGCCTGGTAGTCCGGCGGGGAGATCGCGTTCACACACGGGGCGGCGCACTTCTCGATGTGCGCGTAGAGGCACGGCCGGCCGAGGCGCTGGTGCCGTTGCAGCTTGCCGTTGGTGCAGGTGCGGATGGGGAACGTCCGCAGCAGCAGGTCGAGCGTCTCGCGGATTGCGTAGGCATGCGCGTACGGCCCGAAGTACCGCACGCCCTTGCGCTTCTTGCCGCGCATGACCATCGCTCGTGGCCACTCCTCGTCCAGGGTGACCGCGAGGAACGGGTAGGACTTGTCGTCCTTCAGCCGGATGTTGAACCGCGGCCGGTGCTCCTTGATGAGGTTGTACTCGAGAAAGAGCGCCTCGACCTCGTTGCGCACCTCGATCCATTCGACCGTGGCGGCCGCGGCGACCATCTGGCGCGTGCGCGGCGCGAGCGTGTGGGGCGCGGCGAAGTAGTTCGACAACCGGCTGCGCAGGCTCTTGGCCTTGCCGACGTAGATGACCCGACCGTGCTCGTCGCGGAACTGGTACGAGCCGGGGAGGTCGGGGATCGACCCTGCGGGAGGACGGGTCAGCATCGCGACCTCATCCCCGTCGCACGACGTCTTCCACGATCCCGACGATCTCGTCCTGTTCGGCCTCGGTCAGGTGCGCGGAGCACGGGAGGCACAGCACCGTCTCGCCGATCCCCAGCGCGGTGTCGCCGCCGAGGACCGGGAGATCACGGTAGGGCGCCTGGATCCGCATCGGGGGCCAGATCGGGCGGGTCTCGATCCCGACGGACGCGAGGGCGTCGCGCACCGCGCGGCGGGTGCCCGCGCCGGGGAGCTGCACGGTGGAGAGCCAGCCGGACCGGCGGGCCCACGGCTCGTCCGGTCCGCCGGTGAGGCCCAGCGGCGCGAACGCGTCGCGATATCGCGCCGCGATCGCGCGTCGGCGTTCGATGAGGTCGGGCAGCCGCCCCATCTGCACGACCCCCAACGCCGCGGCGAGGTTCGAGAGGCGGTAGTTGTACCCGACCTCGTCGTGGCGATAGTCGGTTCCGGGAATCTTGGCCTGGGACCCGAGATGGCGGGCGCGTGCGAGCACGTCGGGGTCCCGAGCGACCAGCATGCCGCCACCGCCCGTCGAGATCGGCTTGTTGAAGTTGAACGAGTAGATCCCGACGTCACCGACCGCGCCGGGCGCGCGCCCATCGAGCGCGCCGCCGACCCAGCGCGCGCCGAGCGCCTCGGCCGCGTCCTCCACGATCGGGATCCCGTGCTCTGCGGCCGCCGCCAGGATCGGTGCGAGGTCCGCGGGATGGCCGAGCAGGTGCACCGGCACGATCGCGGCCGGCATCGCCTCGCCGGTCCGGGCCCTTCGGGCGAGCTCGGCCGCCACGATGTCGGGATCCAGGTTCCACGAGCGGGCTTCGCTGTCGACCAGGGTCACCCGGGCGCCGCAGTACGTGGCCGCGTTCAGGGACGCGATGAAGGTCAGGTCCGAGATCCACACCTCGTCACCGGGCTGGACCCCCGCCACGAGGAGCGCGAGGTGCAGGGCCGCCGTGCCCGTGGTCACTGCGACGGCGTCCTGGGCGCCGACCGCGTCGGCCAGCGCCGCCTCGAACGCCGGGAGATCGGGTCCGAAGACGAGGTGGCCGTCGCGGACGGCGCGCGCCACCGCCTCGACCTCCTCCTCGCCCACCGTCGGCTCCGACATCCGGATACGCGGGTCTCCCATCCCACGCATTCTCGCGCCACCCGCCCCTCCCCCACTCCACGACTTCCTGTGTCCGGGGGGTCGAAACGGGCACCCTGGAACCAAGAAGTCGTGAGGGAACGGTGGGGGTGGGGACGGGTTACCATCAGCGGAGGCCGGCCTGGAATACCGGCCACATATCGGTTCCGAGGCCGACAACCCCGCGGAGTGGCGACCAGGCTGTCCCCGCCGGCCGAGATCGGAGCCTTCCCCGAAGGGGTTCATCCATGTTGCGACTGCAGGCCCCCCTGCCGGACCGCTACACGACCGCCGATCCCGACGCGCTCCGCGCCATGATCGCCGACGCCAAGGCGGAGCTCGGCTCCCGGCTCCTCATCCTCGGCCACCACTACCAGCGCGACGAGGTCATGGAATGGGCCGACATGCGCGGCGACTCGTTCCGGCTCGCCCGGTTCGCGGCCGACAGCGACGCGACCGACATCGTCTTCTGCGGCGTGCACTTCATGGCGGAGTCCGCCGATGTGCTCACCGGCGACCACCAGCGCGTGGTGCTCCCCGACCTCAATGCCGGGTGCTCCATGGCCGACATGGCCGACCTCGACCAGGTCGAGGAGGCCTGGGACGCGATCGCCGCGATCACCGACATCGAGCGGGTGGTCCCGGTCACCTACATGAACTCGTCCGCGGCGATCAAGGCCTTCGTCGGCGAGCACGGCGGAGCCGTGTGCACGTCGTCGAACGCCCGCGCCGTGCTGGAGTGGGTGTTCCGGCGCGGCGACAAGGTCCTGTTCTTCCCGGACCAGCACCTCGGGCGCAACACCGGGTACGCGATGGGTTACGACGAGTCCGCGATGCGCGTCTGGAACCCCCGGTTCGACGTGGGCGGCCTGGACGAGCGCGACGTGAAGGACGCGACGTTCCTCCTGTGGCGGGGCTGGTGCTCGGTGCACCAACGCTTCACGCCCCGGCACGTCGCAGATTTCCGCGTCGCGCACCCCGACGGGACCGTGATCGTCCACCCCGAGTGCTCCCACGAGGTGGTCGCGCTCGCCGATCACGTCGGTTCCACCGAACGGATCCTCGAGTGGACCGACGCCGCGCCGGCCGGTGCGGTCATCGGTGTCGGGACCGAGATCCACATGGTGCAGCGCCTCGCGCAGGATCACCCGGACAAGACGATCGTGTCGCTCGATCCACTCGTGTGCCCGTGCTCGACGATGTTCCGGATCGACGCTCCGCACCTCGCCTGGTGCGTCGAGTCACTCGCCCGGGGCGAGGTCGTGAACCGGATCACCGTGGACGAACGTACGTCCGAGCTCGCTCGTGTCGCGCTGCAGCGGATGCTCGACATCACCTGATCGGCCCTGACTTCGCCCCGACGGGTCCGCGGAGGGTCCACGGGGTCGTCCTCGGGACCGGTCAGAATGACGCGAATGGACCTCTCCGATTCCACGATCCTGCTCACCGGCGGGACCGGTTCCTTCGGGAACACGTTCGTGCGTCACGTGGGGGCGCGTTGGCCGACGGCGACGATCCGGGTCTTCTCCCGCGACGAGCTCAAGCAGCACGACATGCGCGCTCGGCTCGGCGACGCCAACCTGCGGTTCGTGCTCGGCGACGTCCGGGACCGCCACCGCCTGGAGCGGGCCGCGGCGGGGTGCGACTACATCGTGCACGCCGCCGCGATGAAGCAGGTCCCCGCGTGCGAGTACAACCCGTTCGAGGCGGTCCAGACCAACGTGATCGGCGCGCAGAACGTCGTGGACGTGGCGATCGACTGCGGCGTGCATCGCGCCATCGCGCTGTCGACGGACAAGGCCGTCAATCCGGTCAACCTCTACGGCGCCACGAAGCTCTGTGCGGAGAAGATCATCGTGCAGGGCAACGCGTACGCCGCGGGCGCGGACACCCGGCTCGCGTGCGTCCGGTACGGCAACGTGATCGGCTCGCGGGGCTCGGTGGTCCCGGTGTTCCAGCGGCAGCGGGACGAGGGCAGGCTCACGATCACCGACGACCGCATGACCCGCTTCTGGATCACCCTCGACGAGGCGGTCGAGCTGGTGCTCTACGCGATGGAGCGGAGCCGCGGCGGAGAGATCTACATCCCCAAGATCCCGTCGATGAAGATCAACGATCTCGCGGATGCCGTCGCGCCGGGCGTTCCGCGAGGTCACCGGGATCCGTCCGGGGGAGAAGCTCCACGAGCTGCTGCTCACGACCGACGAGGCGCGCCATGCCGTCGAGCTGGAGCAGATGTACATCGTCATGCCCGAGCACCCCTGGTGGGACGCCGGCTCGGTCGCACACGGGAAGCCGCTCCACGACGGCTTCAGCTACGCGAGCAACACCAACGACCGTTGGCTCGGCGTCGACGAGCTGGTGGAGCTCCTCGGGTGATCCCGTACGGCCGCCAGTCGGTCGACGACAGCGACGTCGCGGCGGTGGTCGAGGTCCTCCGCGGCGATTGGTTGACCCAGGGTCCCCACGTCGAGGATTTCGAGAACGCGGTAGCCAAGCGCGTCGGTGCCGAGCACGCGGTCGCGTTCGCGAACGGCACCGCGGCGCTCCATGCGGCCTGCGCGGCCGCAGGACTCGGCGCCGGCGACGTGGTCGCCACCTCCACGCTGTCGTTCGTGGCCAGTGCCAACTGCGCGCGCTACGTCGGTGCAGAAGTCCGCCTGCTCGATGTCGATCCCGAGACGCTCAACGTGGACCCGGAGGCAGTTCCCAGGGTCGACGCGCTGGTCGCCGTGCACTATGCCGGCCTCCCCGTCGACCTCTCCCGCCTGGCGCACCGACCGAGGGTGGTGATCGAGGACGCCGCGCACGCGATCGGTGCGGAGACTCCGGACGGTCCGGTCGGCAACTGCGCGCAGAGCGACCTCTGCTGCTTCTCGTTCCATCCGGTGAAGACCGTCACGAGCGGCGAGGGCGGCATGGTGACCACGAACGACAGCGACCTGGCCACGCGCCTGCGCCGCTTCCGGCATCACGGCATCGAAGCGCGACCCGAGCACGGTGGCTGGGCCTACGACGTCGTCGAGCTGGCGTACAACTACCGGCTCACGGACCTGCAGGCCGCGCTCGGGACGTCGCAGCTCCGGCGCCTGGACACCTTCCTCGATCGCCGTGACGCGATCGCGCTGCGGTATCGGACCGCGCTGATCGACGCGCCGCTCCTGGTCCCGCCCGAGGCTCCGGCCGGGTTCCGTCACGGCCGGCACCTGTACCCGGTCCGGGTCCCCGCCCGGCGCGCGGTGTTCGACCACCTCCGAGGTGAGGGCATCGGCGTCCAGGTCCATTACGTCCCCATTCACCGACAGACCCTGTACGGCGACCTGACCGGGGAGTGGCCCGCGGCCGAGGCCGCCGCTGCCGGGCTCCTCTCGCTCCCCCTCTTCCCGGCGCTGCGTGATGCCGATCAAGATCGCGTGATCGAGGTCCTGCGCGAAGCGCTCGAGGTCGCCGGATGAGGATCGGCGAGCGGCCGGTCGGCTCCGGCGCGCCCTGCTACGTGATCGCAGAGGCGGGCGCGAACCACGACCGCGACCTGGCGACGGCGCTCGCGCTCGTGGACACCGCGGCCGACGCCGGCGTGGACGCGGTGAAGTTCCAGACCTACGCGGGCTCCGCCGTCTATTCGCGCTTCACGCCGCGCTTCGACTACCTGGGTCCGCTCGGTGACCGACCGCCGGCGGAGCTGCTCGACGCCGTCGCACTCCCCCGCGAGTGGCACGCCCGGCTTGCCCGGCGCGCGACCGAACGGGGCATCCACTTCTTCTCGAGTCCCTTCGACCGGGCGGCGGTCGACGAGCTCGCGGCCCTCGATGTCCCCGCGTTCAAGGTCGCCTCGTTCGAGATCGCGGACCTCGAGCTCGTCGAGTACATCGGGAGTGCCGGGAGGCCCGTGATCATCTCGACGGGCATGGCGACCCTGGGCGAGGTGGCCGAGGCGATCGAGGCCGCGCGCGCCGGGGGCGCGCCCGCGGTCGCGCTGTTGCAGTGCGCGTCGCTGTACCCGGCCCCTCCGGAGACGATCAACCTCCGGGCGATGGCGACCATGCGCGCCGAGTTCGGCGTGCCGGTCGGGCTC
This sequence comes from uncultured Acidimicrobiia bacterium, assembly GCA_963752335.1. Lineage (GTDB taxonomy): Bacteria > Actinomycetota > Acidimicrobiia > IMCC26256 > JAENVU01 > JAENVU01. The sequence continues at coordinate 24,845 of CAVVXW010000005.1, forward strand.
TCGGACCACACCATGGGGATCCACGTGGCCAGCGCCAGCGTCGCTGCGGGTGCCGAGCTGCTGGAGAAGCACTTCACGCTCGATCGGGGTCGGAGCGGTCCCGATCATCCGTTCGCGATCGAACCGCCCGAGCTCGCGGACCTCGTCCGCCACGTGCGGGAGGTGGAGGCCGCGCTCGGTACGGGAGAGAAGACGGGACCCACCGACGCGGAGTCCCGCGAGATGTACACCAAGGCCCGCCGTTCCGTCGTCGCCGCGGTCGCGATCCCGGTGGGAACGACCATCACGCGCGAGATGCTCGTCGTGAAGCGCCCGGGCACCGGCATCGCGCCGCGCGACCTCGCCACCGTCGTCGGTCACACTGCGCGGCGCGACATCCAGGACGACGAGGTCATCACCTGGGACATGGTGTGAGCGTCGTCCTGGCGGCCGACGCCGGGCCGGACGCCGGGTTGGGACACGTCCGGCGCCTCCGGGCGGTGGGGACGGCACTGGCGGCCGCGGGAATGGACGCCCACCTCGTGGAGCTCCGGGACGAGTCCCGCGTGACGTTGCGGGGCGACTGCCTCGTGGTGGATTCGTACCGGCGGCGCGCCGACGACCGCCACTGGTTCGATGCGCCGGTGACGGTCGCGATCGACGAGCTGGCGCGCGACCTCTCCGTGGACCTCGTGGTCGACCCCACGCCCGGAGCGCGGTCGCCGGAGGCGATGCGGGCCGGGCGTCACCTCGCCGGTGCCGAGTACGCCCTCGTCGCGCCGGAGTACGCCGCTGGACCCGAGCCTCCGCGCGGCCAGTCGCCGCCGACCGTCCTCGTGACGTTCGGCGCCACCGCGGCGGCCGGCGAGGCAGCCGCGGTGGCCGGGACCATCGCCGCGCGCGACCCTGCGCTCCGAGTCACCCTCGCGGCCGGGCCGTGGTTCGGTGGCGCCGTCCCGGCCGGGGTCGTCGCGCTCGACGTCCCCGACGGGCTGCGGTCCGAGCTCGCGGGCGCGACCGTCGTGGTGTGCGCAGGAGGCGTGACGATGCTCGAGGCGTGCGCATCGGGACGACCGACGATCGCGGTCCCCGTGGCCCCCAACCAGGAAGCTGCCGTGGCCGGGCTCCGGGCGGCGGGTGCGGTCCGCGTCGCGACCATCGCGGAGGCTCCCCCGGCCGCGACCGCTCTGCTCGCCGATCCCGGAGCCCGCGCGGAGCTCGCGCTCCGGGCGCGTGCTGCGGTCGACGGGCGCGGGCGGCGCGGGTCGCGGCTGCGATCGGAGCGCTCGTCGGATGACGGTGCTCGTCGTGATCCAGGCGCGTACCGGGAGCACCCGACTGCCCGGGAAGGTGCTGGAGGACCTCGCGGGGCGTCCGCTCCTGCGCTACCAGCTCGATCGGCTCGGACGCGACCTCCCGATCGTGGTGGCCACGAGCGACCGTCCCCGCGACGACGCGGTCGCGGCGGTGGCGACCGCAGCGGGGGTCGACGTGGTGCGCGGACCCGAGGAGGACGTGCTCGGTCGATTCGGGCGCGTCCTCGATGCGTACCGGGCGGACACCATCGTCAGGCTGACCGCGGACTGCCCGTTCAGCGATCCCGCGCTCGTCGGTGCCGTCGTGGACGCCCATCACGCGCGGGGCGACGACTACACGAGCAACGTCCTGCCGCGTACGTTCCCACGCGGGCTCGACGTGGAGGTCGTGCGCGCCGGCGCGCTCCTGCTCGCGCTGGAGCGGTCCGACGACCCGTTCGAGCGTGAGCACGTGCTCCCCTACCTGTACCGGCGGCCGGGCGAGTTCCGGCTCGGAACCGTTCGATCCGGGGGCGACCTCGGGCACGCCCGGTGGGTGGTGGACACCGCAGCCGACCTCGCGACGGTCCGAGCGATGGCCGGCCACTTCGCACCGCGCGTCGACATGGGTTGGCGCGAGCTGCTCGCGGCGTTCCCGATCGGTTCGCCGCCGACCAGCGGTCCCGTTCGGATCCGGCTGGCCCGCGAGGACGACTGCGACTTCCTCTTCGCACTCCGCAACGACCCCGAGGTGGTCCGCACCTCCGGAACCGGGCGCGCGGTCGGGCGCCACGAGCACGAGGACTGGTTCGCGCGGGTGGTCGACAGACGCGGCCTCCCGGCTGGGGATCGTCGAGTCCGACGGCCATGCCGTCGGACAGACGCGTATCGACGTCGACGAAGGCATCGGCGAGATCTCGATCGCGGTCCGCGCCGACCGTCGGCGTGAGGGATTGGCGGGGGCGGCGCTGCAGCGGCTCGTCGCGGACGTCGCCGGCGATCCGCAGGTCACGCAGCTCCAGGCGGCCGTCCGCCCCGACAACGTCGCGTCGCGGCGGCTCTTCACGGCCGCGGGGTTCACGGCCGCGGGTCACCGGGGTGGGCTGGACCTGCTGCGTCGGGACACGGCCGCGGTCGTGTGAACGTCACCCGCCGATCAGGTGATCGCACGGGAACGTCCGTCGGCCCTCCAGCTCGACCCACGCGTACCCGTAGAGACGCGCCGCGGTGTCGCGCACGCGGACCTGGCCGTAACCGAGCGGGCCGAGCACCGCGGCCCAGTCCGGGAACAGCTCGGCCACCTCTGCCGCGATGCACCCGTGCTGCGGGATCACCACGGTCCGCTCCGCGGCGGGTGCCGTCGGCGGAGATGAGGGTCAGCAGCGGCGACGTCGGCGGCCCCCAGGCAGGCTGACCGGCCGGATACGCGAGGAACAGGCGGGTCCGGCGACCGTCGCTCTGGTCGACCCGTCCGAAGACGCGGGTGCGCCGCACGTCTCGCCACCGCACACCCGGCGGGACGGGTGCGTTGAAGTAGGAGCCGCCGACCTGCACCTCGGCGTCGAGGTTCCCGTCCGTCTCGATCCCCACGAGCAGGTCGAGGGTGTGCGGGCGCTCGCGGCCGGGAGTCCCACCATCGAGCGCGATCTCGACGTGGTAGGTCCCCGGGGCGCGGACGGCGTCGCGCAGCGACACCTCGACGAGCGCGTCGCGAGGCACCGGCTGAGTCGTTGTGCACACGAGCCGGCCGTCGGGGGCATGCACGTCGAGACGGGCGCTGTAGTCGTCGGCGCGAGGACCCCACACGTTCGCGAAGGAGAATCGTGTGTCGCGGTGGGCGTCGACGATGCCGAAGGCACTCGCGACGGCCCATGACGCGGTCCAGCCCGCGGGGACGCCGGGCTCCTGGTCGTACACCCTGTCCACCGTCCCGTGATTCACCACCAGCGCGTCGACGTCGCCGCGGTCCACGAAGGTCGCGACGCGCGATCCCGGGCACGCGAGCCGGACCCGGGCATGTCCGGGACGCCCGCCGAGGTGGTGCGCCAGATCGGGGACGAGCTCATCGGCGTACGCAACGACCGTTCCCAGCGGAGGCACCGGCGGAACGGCGGCGCCCACCGAGGAACCGTCGGCCGCGTGGACGACGAGCGCGGCGTGCATCGGGCGCGGCCCGCCCGGCCCGTCGTAGCCGTTGGTCAGCACGAACCCGGTCCGGCGCCCGCTCCCGGCCTCGACGCGCATGCTGCTCACCACCTGCCCGAGCGGGCGGTCCACGAGCCCGTACTGGCCGTGGACGCCGCTGCACTCGCCGTCGTCGCGGCGGTACTCGGCGAAGACCTGGAGCGGGCGGCCGGCGAAGAGGTGGGGGTCGCGGAGGCGGAGGAGCAGCTGGCCGTCGAACGGGCGGCACGCCGCGTCGGCGATGATCTCCCTGAGGTCCAGACGGGCGGTTCCGTCGGCCGGCAACGACTCGGTGAAGGTCGCGATCTCGCGCCCGTCGGCCGCGTGGATGCTGCCGTGCACGACGGGCTCGGAGATGTCGTACGTCTCGGACCAGTAGTTGGGGATCCAGACGATCGTGGTCCGGTCGTCGGCGACGTGCACCCAGGTCAGGCTCGAGTTCTCGGCCGGCGCGTCGGAGGCCGTCTGCCGCCCCGTCCACCACCGAGCGGTGGTGCCGAGTCCGAGGCCGCGGCCACCGTCCCAGACCCGCCGGGTGGACCGGGCGGCGCGCCGCAGGGTCGTCCGGGCGGTCACGAGAGACTCACTCCCAGGATCTCGTCGCAGATCCGGTCGACCCGCTCGTCGACACCGGGATCGAGCTCGCGCGTGCTGCGCAGGTGCATCCGCGCCAAGCCCGGCACCGGCTCGCGGACACCCGGCGCGACCACCGGACCCCGGAAGAAGAAGAAGTGGGCGTACTCGCGCGCCGCCTTCACGTCGGCGGCCACGGTCGCCGGGTCGGCAAGGGCCTTGTCGACGGCGGCGTGGAACGCCTCGGGACCGTCGACGTCGATCGTGAACCCGCGGCCGCGGTAGTGCGTCTCGCCGGCGACCACGACCGGCGTGCCCCGGATCCCCAGCTCGATCCCGGTGGTCGAGGTGTACACGAGCCCGACGTCCGCAGCATCCATCAGCTCGTACGACGACGCGGGGTCGCTCGCACCGACGACGCTCACGTTGTCCGGCAGCCGGGGGTACCGGCGGCGGAGGTACCGCTCGAGGGAGTCGCGACTCTCCTTCCCGGGGAGGTGGACCTCACTCGGGTGCACGCGGATGATCAGCTGGTCGACGGGGCGATCACGGAAGTGCTCCACCGCGGCGTCGAGCCACTCGTGGATCCCGGGGAAGGCAAGGTCGCGGTTGATGACCGCGGTGTCCCACGTGAGGTTCGTGAAGAGCACCGCGAGACGGCCCCGGCCGCGGTTCCAGCCGCCCGGGGTGACGGTCCAGTGCTGGTCGGCTCCCCGGCCCGCACCCCGGCGCGTGAGGTACCGGTCCAGCTCGGCGTCCTCACGCGGGGTCAACGGACGACGCTCGCGGTCGTAGCGGCCGTCGAACCCGTACGCGCCGGCGGGTGCGTTCCGGGCGAAGGTGAGCGTCTCGGGGACGAACGCCCGCTCGTAGGTGACGACCTCGATGCCCCGGGCGCGACACAACGCCCACACCACGCTCTCGAAGAGGAACAGCCCGTTGAGGAGCACGACGACGTCGGGTCGTTCCCGGTCGAGGGCGCGACGGGCGGCGCGCATGATGCTCCACGGCGGACCGGAGGAACGCGCGCGTGATGGTGCCGGCGAGCGGGTCCTCGTCCACGTCGGCGGCGCACAGGAACCAGCGGACGGGGATCGCGACCGCGGCGCCGAGGTCGATCCCGTCCACCTCCACCGACGCGAGCTCGGACCGCGAACGCTCGTCGAGCTCGGGCCATTCGTCGTCCCCACCACCGTCGCCCCCAGGGAACAACGGTGTCGCGGCGTGGCGGTGCGCGCGCAGTGACACCTCGACGTAGCGGGTGCAGGACCGGCACGGCATCGGCGGAGCCTCGTAGGTGTTGGCCCGGTCGCAGATCGGCAGTCCTCCGCCGCAGGTGAGGAACCTCACGTCGGCGCCGCGCCGGCGGAGCGCATGGGCCATGACCGCCTCGTACTGCACGTGGGCGGCCCAGCTCCGGGGCGTCATGAAGAGCACGCGGGGACCGCCCGACGGCCGGTCGCCGTCGTCGCGCAGACGCCGGGCGGACCGCTGCTCGGGCGCCTGCGCCACGGAGCGCAGACCGAGCTCGACCGCCTTGCGGGCGAGCACACCGGTGCGCGTCGTCCGGCCCGCCATCAGACCCGACTCCGGCCGGGTCGGGCATCGAACCCGCGCCCCGACAGGATCCGAGCCACCCCGGCCCAGAATCCCAGGCCGTACGCCCAGTGACAGACGACCAGCGCAGTCGCCGCGCGGCCGGGGGTGACGCCCGGGAGCCGGGCGAGCCGCAGTGCCACGGCGGCCGTCCCCGTGAGGTATGCGGCCGGCAGGGTCACCAGGGCGAGCGGCTCGCGACGCCACGCGGCGACACCGGCCGCCGTCGCCGTCGCCAGCACCAGTGCCGCGGGTACCAGCGGGCGCCAGTGAGGGAGACGCCGATGCTTGCGGAGCGTCGACGCCTTGCCGCGGCCGTAGTTGAAGTACTGACGCGCCAGCGCCGGCGCGGACTGGCGCGGGAAGTACCAGGAACGGATCGCCGGATCCACGACCACGCGCCCGCCGTAGGACCGGATCCGCAGGTTCAGCTCGTGATCCTCGGCGCCCCACTGCAGGTCTTGCTCGTCGTATCCGCCGACGGCACGGAGGGTGTCCGGCCGGAACGCGCCGAGGTACACCGTGTCGACCTCGCTGCGCTCGCTCGCGAAGTGGAACCGGCCCGGTCCGACCCCCCAGGGCGAGCTGGTCACCGCCGCGACCGCCCGGCCGAAGCGGGTGATGCCGATGGGACGCATCGGCCCGCCGATGACCGCGACGCCGTCGGAGCGGGGACCGGTGAGACCGTCGACGCAACGCCGGATGTAGTCGGACTCGTAGAGGGTGTGCGCGTCGGCGCGCACGATGATGTCGGCGTCGGTGGCGCGAGTCCCCACGTTCATCGCCGCCGCGGCCGTGACTCCGGGGTTGTCGACGACCCGGACGCCGGCCTCGGCCGCGATGCTCCGGGTCCGGTCGCGCGACCCGCCGTCGACGACGATGACCTCGATGGGACCCGCATAGTCCTGAGCAGCCAAGGAATCGAGGCAGTCCCGGATCCCGGATTGCTCGTCCAGGGTGGGCAGGAGGACCGCAACGCGCCCGGACGCCATCAACCGGTCGCCCGAACGCGCCGATTCTCCGGATGTCATGGAATCAGGAGCCAGCACTCCCCCATCTTCGGCAGGGCCGCCGGAGCGCTTGATCGGCGTCCACCGCCCGTTCCACCGCCGTACGGTGCACAACACGCTGGCGTCCGGCGCGGGGAACGTCTGGGCGATGGCGGTGTCGATCGTCTCGCTGCCGCTGCTCCTGCACGGGCTCGGAGCCGCGGCGTTCGGCCTGTATGCCCTGGTGCTCACGTTTTCGGCGGTGAACGGCTGGGCGTCGCTCGCGGACCTGGGGGTCTGGACCGCGACCACGAGGGAGGTGGCGAGACACGCCAGCCGGTCCGACGACCAGGCGGTGGCCACAACGGTCCGTACGTCCTTCGCCGCGCTCGGGGTGGTGATCGTGGTCGTCGTGCCGTTGTTCGCGGGCCTGGGCGCGCTGGTGTTGCCCACGTTGTTCCGCGCACCCGTCCGGCTCGTCGCGGACCTGCGCGCGCTCATCGTCCTGTTCTCCTTCACGATCGCGTGCGATCTGATCACCGAGACCGCCCAGGCGGTCCTCGAGGGGTTCCAACGCGTGGACCTGAGCCGGGCCACCGACGCGGCACGGAGGCTGCTCGTCGCGGTGGCGACCGTCGGTGCGGCGCTGGCGGGTGGCGGGCTGCGGGGGGTCGGAGCGGCCGGACTCGTGGCCTCGGCCGTCGGGACCGTGTGCACGTTGACGGTGCTCCATCGGAGCCGGTCGACGGTGGCGGGCGTCCGCCCGACCGCACGCCGCGTCCGCCGGCTGTTCCGCGCCGGGCGCGCGGGTCGCGGTGCTGCGTCCGCTCGGGGTGGTCAACCGGATGATGAACCGCTCGGTTGTCGGCGTGGTGCTCGGTCCCGTCGCCGTCGGCTACGTCGAGCTCGCGACCCAGGTGCAGAACGGTGCGGACGCGGTGCTCTCGGCGTCGGCGTACGGGATCGTGCCCGCCGCCTCGTGGTTGGACGCGCGTCGCGACCAACACCGTCTGCGCGAGCTCCTCCTGCGCGGCACGAAGTTCTCGGTGCTCGCGGCCGGAGCGATGTGTGCGTTCGGCATCGCGCTCGCGGGCCCACTCCTCCGCCTGTGGATCGGCGGGACCGCGTCCCACGTCCATCTCCTCGCAGTCCTCGGCCTGATCGCGATCGCCGTCGTCGCACCCAGCGCCGTCGGGTCCAACCTGCTGCTCGGCGTCGGTCGTACGAGGGCGATCCTCGGCCCGGCGGTCGCGGCGATCGTCGTGAACCTGGTGGTCACCATCACCCTGGTGCTCACGATCGGCACCCCGGGCGCATTCATCGGCAGCATCGTGGGCAACGCGGTGGTGGTTCCCCTGCTCGCCCGCACGTTCCTGCGC
>CAVVXW010000006.1:0-53987 GCA_963752335.1 uncultured Acidimicrobiia bacterium
GACACAGGTCCCGGCGGCTGCGTTCTTCCGCGAGGCCCTACTCCCGGCCGCGTGGCCGCTGCTCGCCATCGCGGTCCCGATCGCGGTCGTGGTCGCCCTGCCCTGGTCCGACGCGACGACCGTGATCGTGGGCACCGCGGCCGGGCTGGCCGCAGGTTTGGGTGTCCTGCGTGCCGTGGTGCTCGGAGCCGACGAGCGCGCCGATCTCGCCGCCGCCTTCCGACCCGCGCGGCCGTCGCGCGCTCCGAAGCGACGCCGGCACCATGACCGCGTCGACGCTCGACCCGACCGCGGTGCCGGTCTCGACCTACACCGACCCCGAGGGTCGCACCTTCGGCTACGTCCATGTCCGGCACCCCGACTCACGCGGGCTCGGGGTGCACCTGAGCGCGTTCTTCGGCGCCTGGGGCAACGCCCGCGCCTACCGGGACTTCCGGGGCTACTTCCACCGGCTCCGGATGCTCGGCACGGACCCGACCCACGACTGGCTCTTCCTCTGCGATCCGTACGGTGTGGCCGAGAACGGCACGTACTACCTCGGCCGGTCCGGTGACCTCTTCGTGGAGCGGGCGATGCACGCGATCCTCGACCGGGTGACCGCCTCCGCTGGATACCGACCGGAGGAGACCGTCATGCTCGGGTCGTCGATGGGCGCGACGGGGGCACTGACACTCGGCATCGCGCGGGGCGTCGCGGGGGTCGTGACGATCAGCCCACACATCGACCTCGACATCTGTGCCGCCCGCCAGCACCGGTACGCGGAGGTCGCCTTCGTGTGCCCCGACGGCGATCCGACGGCGACGACGAACTTCCCGCTGACCAGACGGGTACGGACCCTCGTCGAGGATGCCCCGGCGCTCCCCCGCCTCTTCGTGCAGGCCTGTCGGGATGACGACGGCGTGTTCCGTGAGCAGGTCGAGCCGCTGGTCGCGTCCTGGTCCGCGCGCGGCGGTGACGTCACCCTCGACGACCGTCCGCACGGCGGGCACACGAGTGACTGGGCACCCCGGAGCCTGCTCCTCGACGTCACCCACCGTCTCGTCGCGGGCGACCCCATCCCGCTCGACCGCTACCGCACCGAGGCCGAGTTCGCCGGGATCCCGACGCGGCAGCCGTTCACCCACCGCGTGCGGGGCCGGCTCGGACGGTGGCGCCGGGCCCTCAGGGATTGACGCTCATCGCCCGCGCGCCCCGACGACGTCCCGCAACGTGCGGGCCGCGATACGCACGTCGAGGCCGAGGGTCTGGCGCTGCAGGTAGAAGAAGTCGTACTGCAGCTTCTCGAGCGCGTCGTGATCGTCGGCGGCATACCCGAACTTCACCTGCGCCCAACCGGTGAGGCCGGGTCGCACGACGTGGCGCAGCTCGTAGAACGGGATCTTCTCGATGAGCTCCTCGACGTACTGGGGCTGTTCCGGGCGCGGGCCCACGATGCTGAGGTCGCCGCGGAGGATGTTCACCACCTGCGGCAGCTCGTCGAGGTGGGTCCGGCGCAGCACCCGGCCGAACGCGGTGATGCGCTCGTCGCCGGACTTCGTCCAATCGCTGTGCTCGCCCCCTTCCATCGTGCGCAGCTTCCACATCGAGAAGACGCGGCCGTCCCGGCCGACACGCGCCTGGCGGAAGAGGATGGTCCCCCGGTTGGCGAGGAGGTCCCCGAGCACCACGAACGGCAGGAGCAGCAGCAACGCGAGCAGGCCGATCAGTCCCGCACCGACGTCGACCATCCGCTTCAGTCGCGCGTAGCGCCGTCCGTGCAGCTCGCCGATGTCGAACAGCATCGAGGCCCGCTCGAGCTCTCCGAGTGGCACCTTCCCGAGCCATTCCGCGTAGAAGCCGGTGAGGGTGCGGACGCGGATCCCCCGCCGGTGCAGTGCGGCGGCCTGATCGACCACGTACTCCAGCTCCGATGCGTGCCGGCTCAGCACGACGACGGTGCAGCCGGTGGCCTCCGAGGCCGTGACCAGGGGGAGCCCCTCGCCCGAGCTCACGACGTCGTCGGTGCCGAGCGCCGCGACCACGACCGCCGGGCGCTCGGGGTGATCGGCGAGCTCCGCGCCGAGGAGCGCGCCCTCCTCGGCGTCGCCGACCACGATCACACGGTCCCGCGCCTCGTCGCGGACGCGGCCACGCTCCGCGACCGATGCGCAGATCACGTACCACGGCGTGAGCAGCGCCGCCGCGCCGAGGATCACGAAGCGTGGGAGCAGCTGGCCGCCGATGACGAGGGTGACGAGCGACATGAGGGTCGCTCCGAGCGCGGCGCCGCCCGCCGCGACGAGGAGCTTGTTGCGGCTGCGGGGCAGTGACGGCAGCCCGATCGTGTAGGCCGCGAGCACGAGCACGCCGGCGTAGGCGGCCGACCAGCCCAGGCGCGCCGAGGCGGTCAGGTCGTAGACGTGCCCGACCGCGTGGATCTTGCCCATGCCGAAGACGGCACCGAGGATGCCGAGGAGGAGCAGGACGCGCGTGGACCACCGCATACCGACGTCATCGGCACATCCGCGGTCAGAGCGAAGAGCGAGTTCCGCCACGCTGCGCGCACAGGACGAGCAGGCGCGGGATGGCCGCCGCCTCCTCGTACTCGGGCGCGCGGACGAGAAAGCCTGCGGGCGGCGGGGGTTCGAGCATGCCGGTGAGGGTGAGTCCCGCCGCGACCATGGCGTTCACGTACCGCGACAACGGGCGGTGGGCGAAGGGCAGGTGGATGCCGGGTGCGATCTCCTCCTCCTCGGTGCTCTCGACGAGGTAGGGGCCGATGCGCCAGTACTGCTCGTCGAGGATGTGGTCGTCGATCCACCCGCTGCCGGGGGTCTGGAGCAGGGGGTGATTGAGCAGGAAGAGGAACCGTCCCCCCGGCGCCAGGACGCGCGCGACCTCGGCGATCGCGTCGTCGACATCGAGGATGTGCTCGAACACGAGGCACGCGAGGACACCGTCGAACGCGGCGTCGGCGAAGGGCAGCGCCGCGGCCGCGCCACGCGCATGACCGACCCCGCCGCCGCGCTCGCGCGCGGTGTGCAGCTGCGCCTCCGACGGATCGACGCCGACGACGGCAGGCACACCCGAGGTCCGCAGGAGGCGCGCGAGCTGGCCCTCACCGGTACCGATGTCGAGGACCCGCCGCCGGTCCGCGAGATGCTCGAGGACGATGGGTTCGATCTGCTCGACGTACTCGGGATCCGCACCGTCGGTGAACTCGTCCTGCCACCACTGCGCGTGGATCTCCCACGGGTCGGTCATGTCCGCCCTCGGGTCACCGGGCGAGCATGGGCGCGAGGTACTCGCCGGTGTAGCTCCCGGCCGTCTTGGCCACGTGCTCGGGCGGGCCCTCCGCGATCACCCGGCCACCGCCGTCGCCACCCTCGGGGCCGAGGTCGACGATCCAGTCGGCCGACTTGATGACGTCGAGGTTGTGCTCGATCACGAGGACGGTGTTGCCGACGTCGACGAGACGCTGGAGCACGCCGAGCAGTCGGCGCACGTCCTCGAAGTGAAGACCCGTGGTCGGCTCGTCGAGGATGTAGATCGTCTTCCCGGTCGAGCGCTTCCCGAGTTCCGTCGCGAGCTTCACGCGCTGCGCCTCACCGCCCGAGAGCGTGGGAGCCGGTTGCCCGAGCCGGACGTAGCCGAGACCGACGTCGACCAGCGTCTGCAGCCACCGGGCGATCGCCGGCTGGTTGGCGAAGAACTCCACGCCCTCCTCGCACGAGAGGTCCAGGATCTCGGCGATGTTCTTGCCCTTGAACGTGATGTCGAGCGTGTCGCGGTTGTAGCGGGCGCCCTTGCACACCTCGCACGGGACGTACACGTCGGGGAGGAAGTGCATCTCGATCTTGATCGTGCCGTCGCCCGAGCACGCCTCACAGCGCCCGCCCTTCACGTTGAACGAGAACCGTCCCTGCTGGTAGCCGCGGATCTTCGCTTCCGGCGTGGCCGCGAACAGCGCCCGCACCTTGTCGAACACCCCGGTGTAGGTGGCCGGATTCGAACGCGGCGTCCGCCCGATCGGCGACTGGTCGATGTTGATCACCTTGTCGAGCGCGTCGGCGCCGTCGACGGCCTTGTGCTTCCCGGGCACCGTGCGCGACCGGTAGATCTTCTGCATGAGCGAGTGGTAGAGGATGTCGTTGACGAGCGTGCTCTTGCCACTGCCGCTCACACCCGTCACCGTCACGAAGCAACCGAGCGGGAGCCGCACGTCGATGTCGGCGAGGTTGTGCTCGCGTGCATTGCGCACCGTGACCCACTGATCCCCCGGCTCGCGACGCCGCTCCGGCACCGCGATCACCCGGGTGCCCGACAGGTACTGGCCCGTCATGGAGCGCGGCTCGCCGAGGATCGCGGCGAGGTCGCCCGCGGCCACCACCTCGCCGCCGTGCTCGCCCGCGCCGGGCCCGATGTCGACGATGTGATCGGCGACGCGGATGGTCTCCTCGTCGTGCTCGACCACCAGGACGGTGTTCCCGAGGTCGCGCAGCCGGACCATCGTGTCGATCAGGCGCTGGTTGTCCCGCTGGTGGAGCCCGATCGACGGTTCGTCGAGCACGTACAGGACCCCGACGAGGCCGCTGCCGATCTGGCTCGCGAGCCGGATGCGCTGCGCCTCACCGCCGGCGAGCGTGCCCGACGACCGGTTGAGGCTGAGGTAGTCGAGCCCGACGTCCAGCAGGAAGCGGAGCCGCTCGTTGACCTCCTTCAGGACGCGCTCGGCGATCAGGCGCTCCCGCTCGTTGAGGTCGACGTCGGCGAAGAACGCCGCGGTGTCCCGGATCGAGAGGTTGCCGACCTCGGAGATGCTGCGGTCCGCGATCGTGACGGCGAGCGATGCCGGCTTCAGCCGAGCACCGCCGCACGTCCCGCACGGGACCTCCCGCATGTACCCCTCGATCTGCTCGCGCGATCGATCGCTCTCCGCCTCGACGTGGCGGCGCTGGAGCCAGGGCACGACACCCTCGTACCGGGTCTTGTACTCGCGGGTGCGGTTGTAGCGGTTCTTGTACCGAACCAGCACCTGGGTCTTGCCGGTGCCGAAGAGCACGACCTTCTGCTGGGCCTTCTTCAGCTTCTTCCACGGCGTGTCGGTGGAGAAGCCGAACTCGTCGCTGATCGCCTCCAGCACGCGACCGAAGTACTCGCCGCGATAGCCGCTCCACGGTGCGATCGCTCCGTCGCCGATCGAGAGGTCCTCGTCGGCGATCACGAGCTCGGGGTCCACCTCGAAGCGCGTCCCGAGACCGTCGCAGTGTTCGCACGCGCCGTACGGCGAGTTGAAGGAGAAGTTGCGTGGTGCGAGCTCGTCGAAGCTCAACCCGCAGTGCGAGCACGCGAGGTGCTCCGAGAACGTCAGGACCTCACGGTCCTCCTGGTCGCCCTCGGTCCCGGGCAGGTTCGCCTGGCCCGCCTTCGGCTCCTCCCGGCGGACGATCTCGATCTCGGCGACGCCCTCGGCGAGGCGCAGCGCGGTCTCGAGCGAATCGGTGAGCCGGCGCTCGATCCCGGGCCGGCGCACGAGCCGGTCCACGACCACCTCGATGGTGTGGTTCTCGTAGCGCGCGAGCCGCTCCTTGGGCCGGTCCGCGAGCTCGACGGTCTCACCGTCGATGCGGGCACGGGTGAAGCCCTGACCGGCGAGCTCCTCGAGCAGTCCGTCGTACTCGCCCTTGCGACCCCGCACGACGGGAGCGAGCACCTGGAATCTGGTGCCCTCGGGCAACTCGAGCACGCGGTCCACGATCTGCTGCGGCGTCTGGCGGGTGATGACCCGCCCGCACTCCGGGCAGTGCGGGATCCCGATTCGGGCGTAGAGCAGGCGGAGGTAGTCGTAGATCTCGGTGATGGTCCCGACCGTCGAGCGGGGGTTCTTGCTCGCCGACTTCTGGTCGATCGAGATCGCCGGGGACAGGCCCTCGATGAAGTCGACGTCGGGCTTGTCCATCTGGCCGAGGAACTGGCGGGCGTAGCTGGAGAGGCTCTCCACGTACCGGCGCTGGCCTTCGGCGTAGATCGTGTCGAACGCGAGGCTCGACTTGCCACTCCCCGAGAGGCCGGTGATCACGACCAGGCGGTCGCGCGGCAGGTCGATGTCGATGTCGCGCAGGTTGTGCTCCCGCGCGCCGCGCACCGAGATCAGCTCGGGCTCCCCCGCCGGCGCCGGCTTCGGCGCCGGTTTCGCCTTCGGTGCAGGTTCGGCGCGACGGGGGGCTCCACGTCCTGATCGCGCTGGCTTCGGAGCCCGGGCGGGCTTCGCGGCGGGTGCCGCGGACTTCCTCGTGCGCTTCGCCTCCGCCATCGCGCCACTCTACCTCCGCCGGGCACCGAGTCGAACACCCGTTCGCCACTCTCGCGTGGGCCGGTTCGGCACGATTCGCGGCTGGGTCAGCTGACGGCCTTGAGCTCGCGCTTGAGCTCGTTGACCTCGTCGCGCAGACGCGCCGCCTCCTCGAATCGGAGCTCCTTGGCGGCCTCGTGCATCTCCTCCTGGAGGCTCTGGATCAGCCGCCCGAGCTCGTCGGGTGGCACGCCCTTCAGGTCGGCGAACAGCGCGCTGCTGCGTCGGTTCCGTCCCCGTCCCCTGCCGCTCGAAGTCGCGGAGTCCTCGCCGTCGCGGAGGCGCACCATCTCGAGGATGTCGGTGACCTTCTTGCGGATGGTCATCGGGTCGATGCCGTGCTCCTCGTTGTAATCCAGCTGGCGCTTCCGCCGACGATTGGTCTCGCTGATCGCGAAGCGCATCGAGTCGGTGACCTGGTCCGCGTACATCACGACCTGACCGTCGACGTTCCGCGCCGCACGACCCATCGTCTGGATCAAGGCGGTCGAGGAGCGGAGGAAGCCCTCCTTGTCCGCGTCGAGGATGGCGACGAAGGAGACCTCGGGCAGGTCGAGGCCCTCGCGGAGCAGGTTGATGCCGATCAGCACGTCGAACTCGCCGAGCCGCAGCGCGCGGAGGATCTCGACCCGCTCCAACGTGTCGACCTCGCTGTGGAGGTACCGGACCCGGATCCCGAGCTCGAGGAGGTAGTCGGTGAGGTCCTCGGACATCTTCTTGGTCAGCGTGGTCACGAGCACCCGCTGGTCCCGCTCCGCCCGCAGGTTGATCTCCGCGACCAGGTCGTCGATCTGGCCCTTGGTCGGACGGATGACGACCTCGGGGTCCATCAGGCCCGTCGGGCGCACCACCTGCTCCACGACCCGGCTCGACACCTCCAGCTCGTACGCGCTCGGGGTGGCCGACATGAACACGACCTGGTTCAGCTTCTCGGTGAACTCCTCGAAGCGCAGCGGTCGATTGTCCATCGCGCTCGGGAGGCGGAAGCCGTGCTCGACGAGGGTGTCCTTGCGTGAGCGGTCGCCCTCGTACTGGCCGTGGAGCTGGGGGACGGTCACGTGGCTCTCGTCGAGCACCATCAGGTAGTCGTCCGGGAAGTAGTCGAGCAGCGTGTACGGGGCCTCGCCGGCGTCGCGCCCGTCGAGATGGCGGGAGTAGTTCTCGATGCCCGAGCAGAAGCCGATCTCGCGGATCATCTCGAGGTCGTACGTGGTGCGCATCCGGAGGCGCTGGGCCTCGAGCAGCTTCCCGCGGTCCTCGAGGTGCTTCAGCCGTTGCGCGAGCTCGACCTCGATGCCCTCGATCGCCCGCTTCAGCTGCTCCTCCTGGGTCACGTAGTGCGACGCCGGGAAGAGCACGAGCGTCTCCAGGTCGGTCACCAGCTCGCCGGTGACGGGGTCCACCGACATGATGCGCTCGATCTCGTCGCCGAAGAGCTGGACCCTGATGCCACGCTCCTCGTAGGCGGGGAAGATCTCGATCGTGTCGCCCCGGACCCGGAACTTGTTCCGGACGAAGGACATGTCGTTGCGCTCGTACTGGAGCTCGACGAGCCGGCGGAGGATCTCCCGCTGGTCGTGCTCCTCGCCGACGTTGAGCGTCAGGAGCTGGGTGGCGTAGGTCTCCGGCGAGCCGAGGCCGTAGATCGCGCTCGACGCTCGCGATGATCACGACGTCGCGACGGCTCAGCAGGGCGCTCGTGGCGCTGTGGCGCAGCCGGTCGATCTCGTCGTTGATCGAGCTGTCCTTCTCGATGTAGGTGTCGCTCGACGGGAGGTAGGCCTCGGGCTGGTAGTAGTCGTAGTAGGAGACGAAGTACTCCACCCGGTTGTGGGGGAAGAACTCACGGAACTCCGCGGCGAGCTGGGCGGCGAGGCTCTTGTTGGGGGCGAGGATCAGCGTCGGCCGCTGCACCTGGGCGATGAGGCCCGCGATGGTGAACGACTTCCCCGACCCGGTGATGCCCAGCAAGGTCTGGAACCGCTCCCCCGCCTCGACCCCCTCGGCCAGCTGCCCGATCGCCCGCGGCTGATCCCCCGCCGGCGCGAAGTCGGAGACGAGCTGGAACTCGGGCATCCCCCGCACCCTACGCCGGGGGTGTGACCACGACTTCTTGGTTGTGGGGTTCCCGATTCGGCGCGTACACCCAAAAAGTCGTCTCGGGGTCAGACGGAAGTGGTCGCGGTCGCGGCGCGGACCGCGGCGAGGACGGCGACCGGATCGTGGACGACCTCGGCCCAGCCGAAGCGCAGGACCCGGAAGCCGGCGGCAGCGAGCCGGCGGTCCCGCTCACGGTCGTTCGCGGTGTCCATGAACGACGAGTGCGCCACCGCGCCGTCGAGCTCGACGACGACGGTGGATGCCGGGTGCAGGAAGTCGACCCGGCCGATCCAGGAGTCGCCATTGCCGAGGTCGACCTGGCGGAGCCAGCCCGCGGGCCTCAGACGATCGGTCAACCGCGCGAAGCGCTGCTCCAGCTCGGATTCGGGCGGGCGATAGTGCCCGCTGCGCTCCTCGAGGAGCAAGCGGAAGGTCTGCGTGCGGCGTCGCCCGCGCGCGAACGTCGCCCAGGAGCGAGAGCAACGCCGGGTACGTGACCAGGCGTCGCGCCAGCGCCGAGTCCATCGCCCGGGCCGCACGACCGAGGCGGACCACCGCCGTCAGATCGAGCAGCGTCCTGGGGACGGTCGTGACCGGGAGCCCGTCGTGGCGGACGACATGCCACGGCGGCAAGCAGTTCGTGTGATGCACCTCCACCGACGTCGCCCGGCCCACGTCACAGCCGGTCGGCAATGTGAACTCGTCCGGCGACCGCTCGAACCCGGGGAGCCCGTGACGCCAGGCCGCCGCCCGGTGCGACAGAACCGCCCGGTGTCTGGATGCGAGCACGAAGCTCATCCATCGCCGTTGGTCGTCGTCCGGCGTCCCGACCAGGCGGAGTGCGCCATGGTGTGCGCGTACCCAACGCCCCGAGCGCACTCGCGTACGGATCTGCTTGGCGGTTCCTTGCTGGAGGAGCACCTGCGCTGAGGTGAAGACCCCGAGCTGAGTGGCCGCGAGCTCCTCGACGCGACGGTCGAGTTCCGTCACGGTGCGGACCGTATCCGTCCCCGGTGACCACGGCCCCCGTCGCCAACCGCCGACTTCTTGGTCGCGGGGTCCCCGAAAAGGGCGCGTACACCCAAAAAGTCGGGCGAGGGAGGCAGGAAGGGAGGGAGAGCGGGGAGCTCAGGCCGACTTCGCGGCGTGGCGGGCCTGGAGGTCGGCCCAGAGCTCGTCCACCTGGGCGACGAGGGCGGCGTGGTCGGCGCTGTTGTCGAGCACGTGGGTGGCGACGGCACGCCGTTCGTCGTCGGACGCCTGGGCGCGCATGCGGGCGACGGCGTCCTCCCGCCCGACGCCCCGCTGCTCGAGCCGGTCGAGACGGAGGTCGTCGGGCGCCTCGACCACGATCACCGCCTCGTACCCCCGCTCGGCGGCCGTGCCGGATTCGACCAGGAGCGGGACGTCCATCACGACGATCGCGTCCGACGGCGCCTCGGCCATCCGGCGTCCGAACTCGGCGTGGATCGGGGGATGGGTGATCGCGTCGAGTGCCGCCTTGCCTTCCGGCGTCGCGAACGCCTTGGTGGCGAGCGCCTGCCGGTCGAGACGACCCGCGGGGTCGAGGATCTCGGTCCCGAAGTGCTCCACGAGCTGCGCGAGGGCAGGTCGGCCCGGTTCGACGACCGCCTTCGCGACCGCGTCGGCGTCGAGGACGACCGCGCCGCGCTCCGCGAGCAGGCCCGCAACCGTCGACTTCCCCGCGCCGATCCCACCGGTCAATCCCACGAGCAGCACGGGACGGGAGCCTACCGATCACCCCGATCGGTCCGATTGCCCGACGTGGAGGGGGTGGACCGGTCACAATTGCGCCATCGACACCGTCCCGCCCCCCACTGGTCGCGCGATTCCTCCCAGTCGCGCCGCGCGCCGCCGTGCCGCGCGCGCGCCGGTCGATCGGCCACCGGTCGGCGTGGTTGGCGCATGGGGAGCTGGGCCCGGCGGATCGGTCCCCGTCTCGATCCTCGCTCGGTCGAGGAGCTCGGCCGCCTCGGGCCACTCGCCACGTGGTTGCGGTGGATCTGCTTTCTCGTCGGCGTCGTGCTCTCGGTCACGACGGTCCAGCCGAACCACAATGCGCTGCTCATCGCCGGGGCGGTGCTGCTCGCCGACACCGTCTACCGCACCTTCCGCCCTCTGCAGATCTACCCGGCGACGTGGCGCGCCGAGGCGCTCGTGGTCGCCGACCTCCTCATCGCGGTGGCGAGCATCGCGGTCACCGGCACGTGGACGTCACCGTTCCTCCTGACGCCGATCCCCCTGGTGCTCCTCGCCGCCTACGGGTGGGGATACCGGGAAGGTTGGTTCGCGGCGCTGTTCACCGCGGGCACGATCCTCATGGCCGACGTCCTCGGCGGGGCCAGCGAGGATGCGATGCGGACCGGGCTCCTCGCGTCCCTCGTGGTCGTCGCGGCCGCGATCGTCGGCGGCTACACGCGCCAGCTCTGGCTCGAGGCCGAGGAGCGCGAGCGCGAGACCGCCGACGAGGTCGCACGGATGTCGCTCGCCAACGATCTCTTCCACGCCCTCCACGACGTCGTCCGCACGCTTCCCGACTCCCTCGACCTCGCCGAGGTGGTCGCGTCCGCTCGGGACACGCTCCGGGAGGTCTTCCGGCCCGACGTGCTCGTGGTGCTCCTCGCCGACGAGACGAGCAGCGCCTGGCGCACCCAGCTCGCCGAGGGCGCGACGGTCGCCGACCACCTCGAGAACGACGACCTCCCGCCTCGCGTTCGGGAGGCGCTCCAGCGTCCCGGCGTCGTGCGGGTCCAGAGCACCGTGACCCGCGACGAGCTGTGGAACGGGGAGTTCGCGAGCAGCGGGCTCATCGTCGGGCTCCGGACCCCGGACCGGGTGGTCGGGCTCGTCGCGGTGGAGTACCGCGCCCCGGACCGTGTGTCGACCGCGGATGCGGAGCTGTTCGCCCGCATCGCGTCGTCCCTCGCCCTCGCGGTCGACAACGCGCGGTGGTTCGGTCGTTTGCGGACGCTCGGTGCCGAGGCCGAGCGCGCTCGGATCGCGCGCGACCTCCACGACCGGACTGCGCAGTCCATGGCCTACATCGGGTTCGAGCTCGATCGGCTGTCGAACCGATACAGCGACCCCGCGCTCCCCGAGCTCCACCGGGCCGTGCGCGAGGTCGTCGTCGAGCTGCGCGAGACGCTCTACCAACTCCGCACGACGGTCACCGACGAGGAGGGTTTCGTGCCGCTCGCGGAGCCCTACCTCAAGCGCTGGTCGGATCGCACGAACGTGGATGCAAGGTTCACGGCGATTTGTCCGGAACGGCGACAGCCGCGGCAGGTCGAGCAGGAGCTGTGGCGCATCTTCCAGGAAGCCCTCACGAACGTCGAGCGACATGCCGATGCGTCTTCCGTGCACGTGACTTGGGACTGCTCCAACGCGTCCGCGCGCCTCACGGTTCGCGACGACGGCGCCGGCATGGACCCGTCGCAGCGAAATCCGGAGCGCTACGGTCTCGTCGGGATCAGGGAGCGCGCCGACGCGATCGGTGCGAGAGTGCGTTTCGACAGCGCGCCCGGTTCCGGGACGACATTGCTGATCGAACTGGAGACGACTTCGTGACACGGGTGCTGCTCGCGGACGACCACCAGATGTTGCGCCAGGCCGTGCGGCGCGCCCTCGAGGACGCCGGCATCGACGTCGTCGGCGAGGCCGCCGACGGGCACGAGGCCGTCACGCTCACCGCGAGCCTCGGTCCCGACGTCGTCCTGATGGACGTCTCGATGCCCGTCCTCGACGGCATCGAGGCCACGCGCCGGATCGTCGCGAACCGCTCGACCGCGCGGGTGTTGGTCCTGACCATGCACGACGAGGACTCGCTCCGCGCTCGGGCCCTCCGCGGGGGCGCGACCGGATTTCTCACCAAGGACTGTGAGCTGCGCGAGGTCGTCGACGCCGTCCGCTCGATCGCGTCCGGCGAGGTGCTCCTCTCCGCCGACATCGCGCAGTCGATCCTCACCGAGTTCCCGGAGGAGCCGGTGACGGAGGACGCGACCGAGACCACCGGGCCGCTCACGCGGCGGGAGAAGGAGGTGCTCCAGGCCGTCGCGGACGGTCGCAGCACCACCGAGATCGGCCGGGAGCTCTTCATCAGCGTCAAGACGGTGAAGAACCACCTCGCGTCGATCTACGCCAAGCTCGACGCACGCGACCGCACGCAGGCGGTCATCTCCGGCGTCCGCATGGGCATCGTCCAGCTGCGCTGACCGCCGGGCTCACGCCTCCGGGGTGGGCTCCTCGGGAGAGGGCTCGTCCGCGTTCGGCTCCTCGACCAGCGCGGTCGGAGTGTCGAGCCCGGGACCAGCTTCGTCCGCACCGGGGGCGGCCGTGCCCTCGGTGCCGTGCGCCGCTTCCTCCGGGATCTCGGGACCGATGTAGTTGCCCGCCTCGTCGTACGCGTGCTCGCCGAACTGGTCCTGGTACTCCGCGGCGACGATGCCGCCCTCGGCGGCCTGCTTGATCGAGAGCGAGATCCGGCGGCGGTCGAGATCGATGTCGATGATCTTCACCCACAGCTCCTCGCCGGGCGTGACGACCTGCTCCGGTGCCTCGACGTGGTGCACCGCCATCTCGGAGATGTGCACGAGACCCTCGATCCCGTCGCCGACCTGCACGAACGCACCGAACGGCACGAGCTTGGTGACCCGGCCGTAGACGAGCTCACCGACCTGGTGACCCGTGGCGAACTCCTGCCACGGGTCCTGCTGGGTCGCCTTGAGCGAGAGCGAGATGCGCTCGCGGGAGAGGTCGACGTCGAGCACCTGCACGGTGACCTCGTCGCCGACCTGCACGACCGAGCTCGGGTGGTCGACGTGCTTCCACGAGAGCTCGGAGACGTGCACGAGTCCGTCCATGCCGCCGAGGTCGACGAACGCACCGAAGTTCACGACGCTCGAGACGACGCCGGACCGGATCTCTCCGGACTTGAGGTTCGTCAGGAACTCGTCGCGCTGCTCGCGCTGGGTCTCCTCGAGGTAGGCGCGACGCGAGAGCACGACGTTGTTGCGGTTCTTGTCGAGCTCGATGATCTTGCACTCGATCTCGCGCCCGACGTAGGGCTGGAGGTCACGCACACGGCGCAGGTCCACGAGCGACGCGGGGAGGAAGCCGCGGAGTCCGATGTCGAGGATGAGTCCGCCCTTGACGACCTCGATGACCGGTCCTTTGACCGCCTCGTCGTTCTCCTTCTTGCGCTCGATGTCGCCCCACGCCCGCTCGTACTGCGCCCGCTTCTTCGAGAGGATCAGCCGGCCGTCCTTGTCCTCCTTCTGGAGGACGAGCGCCTCGAGCTCCTCGCCGAGCGTGACGATCTCCGACGGGTTGACGTCGTTGCGGATCGACAGCTCCTTGGAGGGGATGACTCCTTCGGACTTGAACCCGATGTCGAGGAGCACCTCGTCCGAGTCGATCTTGACGACGGTGCCCGTGACGAGGCCCCCTTCGTCGAACTCGACGAGCGTCGCGTCGATGGCGTCGGAGAGCGACATGCCTCCGAGGTCGTCGAGCACGACCTGTGTGATCTCGCCCATGTCGTCCAACTCGGGGTTGGTCTCGATGGTGGGCTCGGAGGTGGGCTCGGAGGTGGCGGGGTCGTCGACCACCGCGGTGGTGGCCTGCTCGGTCTCGGACAAGGGGTGACTCTCCTGGGGGAAATGGGCGGTCGGGCGTGATCGGAGACGACCACGCGGTCGGTCAGAGGCTCCAAATGCGGAACCCGGACAGGCTAGCGGGCGTCCGGGACGTCTGCGAGAAGCAGGAGCTCGGGCCGGCTCAGGGTGACGGGGCCGTCGCCGTAGTCGCCCGGCGTGACGCCGTGGACGCGGATGCGGACGAGGCCCGCGGCGCGGGCGAGCAGGCGGAGCTCCCGGGCGGTGAAGCACGTCGTCCAGAGGTCGCCCGTCCGCTCGTCGCCGTCGGCGTTCCGCAGTGCGGCGGTCTCGTGGTTGACGCCGGTCGCGGGGTCGAAGTCGTCGCCGTCCTCGATCCAGCGGAGGGCGAAGTAGGACGAGAACGCGCTCACCGCGATCCCCCCACCGGGTCGCACCGCCCGGGCGATGCGCTCGACGACGGCTTCGTCGTCCCGGCCGCCGAGCAGCCCGAAGCCGCCCTGGCACAGACAGATCGCCGCGTCGAACTCCGCGTCGAACGCGAGGTCCCGGACGTCGATGACCTCGAAGCTGGCGGGAAGACCACCCGCCGCGTCACGGGCGAGGGTCACGAAGTCCGGTGAGAGGTCCACCCCGTGCGTCGCGATCCCGCGCGCGGCCAGGGCCAGCGAGTGGCGCCCGGGGCCGCAGCCGACGTCGAGCACCCGCATCCCCGGCTCGAGCCCCAGCGCGTCGACGAGGAACCCGACCTCCTGCTCCGTCCCCTTGGTGAACGCGTTCCGGAGATAGGCCGGCCCGAGGAATGCGGCAATCTCGTTGAACCAGGGGCCCGACGGGCAGGGCTTCATGGCGCTGGACCCTACGGCCGCCTCCCACTCCCCGCTCTGGCCGACCGCCGGGCTCGGTCTAGGGCTTGGCTTCGGCCCAGCTCGGGCCGAAGCCCATGTCCACCTCGAGGGGGACGGCCAGCTCGATCGCGCCCTCCATCGCGTCGCGCACGATCGGCTCGACGCGGTCGCGCTCGGCGACCGGGACCTCGAGGACCAGCTCGTCGTGGACCGTGAGCACCATGCGGGACGCGACCGCGGCCTCGCGCAACGCGTCCGACAGCCGGATCATCGCGAGCTTGAAGATGTCCGCTGCGGATCCCTGCACGGGAGCGTTCTGCGCCATCCGCTCGCCCATCTGGCGGATCCGGAAGTTGTCCGACGCCAGCTCGGTGATCTGGCGGCGCCGCCCGAGGATGGTCGTGGTGTAGCCGCACGCCTTGGCGTCGGCGACGGTGCGCTCCATGTAGGCGTGGACGTTCGGGAAGGACCCGAAGTAGCTGTCGAGGATCTCCTTGGCCTGGTCGGTCGGGATGTCGAGGCGCTGCCCGAGCCCGTACGCCTCCATCCCGTACGCGAGGCCGTAGTTGACGACCTTGGCGAACCGACGCTGGAAGTCGTCCACGGCGCTCTCCTCGACGTCGAACACACGCGACGCGGTGATCGTGTGGACGTCGGCGCCCCGCGCAAACGCTTCGATCAGGCCCGGGTCCTCGGCGAGGTGGGCGAGGATGCGCAACTCGATCTGGGAGTAGTCGGCGGTGAGCAGGCCGGCGCCGTCCTCGGCGACGAACGCACGGCGCATCTCGCGGCCCTCTGCGGTCCGCACCGGGATGTTCTGGAGGTTCGGGCTCTCGCTCGAGATGCGTCCCGTGGTGGTCGCGAGCTGGTTGAACGTCGCGTGGATCCGGCCGTCGGCCTGGATGAGGGGCGGGAGCGCGTCGGCATAGGTGCTGCGCAGCTTCTCGACCTCGCGATAGCGCAGCAGGTCGGCCAGGATCGGGTGCGCGTTCGCAGCCGCCATCTTCTGCAGCGAGTCGGCGTCGGTCGACGGCCCGGTCTTGGTCCGCTTGACCGGCGTCAGCTCCAGCACCTCGAAGAGGACGCGCCGAAGCTGGGGCACCGAGTTCACCACGAACGGCTCGCCCGCGTGCTCGTGGATCCGGGTCTCGAGCTCGTTGCACTGCTTCTGGAGCTCGGCGCGCATCTGGTCCAGGAACGCTCGGTCGATACGGACGCCGGTCTGCTCCATCTCCGCGAGGACGGGGACGAGCGGCCGCTCGACGTCGGTGTAGAGCGACCACAGCTCGCGCTGTTCCAGGACCGACCGCAGCTCCGTGGCGAGCCGCTCGATCGCGGCGGCGCGCCGGCCGGCGTCCTCCCCCGCCCCGTCGCCGTCGAGGTCGAGAGTGCCCTCGGCCTCGGCCCGGTCCGGTGAGACGAGCTCGATGCCGCAGAACCGGGCGACCAGATCACCGAGGTCGTAGGCGCCCTCCCCCGGATCGACGAGATAGGCCATGAGCGCGGTGTCGAGCTCGAGGGTCTCCACGGTCACGCCGGCGGCATCGTGCAGCGCGTGCATCAGCTCCTTGGCCCGGTGGGTCACGAGCGGCGGTCCACCACTGCCCACCAGCGTGCCGAGCGTCGAGCGGACACCGTCGTCCGTGAGCAGGTCGGCCGGTGCGTACGCAACGCCGGTCCCCGACGACGCGACGGCGAGGCCTCGCAGCGGGCTCCGCCCCGGTACGCCGAGCCAGTCGGCTTCCAGCACGACGGGCGTGCCCGTCCGCACGAGGCCGTCGAGCGCCTTCGTCAGCGCCGCCGAGGTGTTGACCCGCTCGACATCGACGTCGAGCGTCGTCACCTCGGTCGCGAGCGAGTCGTCGGTCTCGCCCAGCGCCTCGAGCAGGCGCGGGTAGAGCGTGCGGAACTCGAGCTGCTGGAAGAGCAACCGGACCGTCTCGTGGTCCCATCCGCCGATGTGGAGGTCCTCGACCGCGACCTCGATCGGCACACCACGCTCCAGGATCGACATCTCCCGGTTGTGGAACACCTGGTCGTGGAACTCGCCGAGGTTCTGGCGCTGCTTGGGCGGGAGCTCCTCGAGGTGCTCGAAGATCCCCTCGAGGTTCCCGTACGCGTTCACGAGCTTGGCCGCGGTCTTCTCGCCGATGCCGGGGACCCCCGGGAGGTTGTCGCTCGTGTCGCCACGGAGCGCGGCGTACTCGGGATACTGCGCGGCCGTGACGCCCGTACGTTCGACGATCCCCGCTTCGTCGTAGAGCGCGTAGTCCGAGACGCCCCGCTTGTTGTAGAGCACGCGGATGTGCGGATCCCGGACGAGCTGGTACGAGTCGCGGTCACCGGTCACGACGATCACGTCCATGCCGTCGCCGGCGGCCCGCTCGGCGAGCGTCGCGATGACGTCGTCGGCTTCGACGCCGTCCACCTCGAGGACGGGCACGGCCAGCGCGTCGAGCACCTGACGGATCAGTGGGAGCTGGCTCCGGAAGAGGTCCGGGGTCTCCTTGCGGCCCGCCTTGTAGGTCGCGTCCTTCTCCTTGCGGAAGGTGGGCGCGGCCGTGTCGAAGGCGACGGCGAGGTGGTCGGGCCGCTCGTCACCGACCACCTTGATGAGCATCGACGTGAACCCGTAGACGGCGTTCGTGACCTGGCCCGAGGAGGTGGCGAGGTCGGTGGGGAGGGCATAGAACGCCCGGTAGGCCAGCGAATGCCCGTCGAGGAGCAGGAGCGTGCTCACGAGCGACCGCGGGTCACGCGGCGTCGGGTGGTGCGATCTCGCCGGCGACGACCTGGGCCGCGATCTCGTGCACCTTGCACCGACGGTTCATGGCCTCGGTCTGCAGGAAGCGCCATGACTGCCCCTCGGTCATCCCGTGCTCGTCCATCAGGACGCCCTTCGCGCGGTCGATGATCTTGCGCGCCTCGAGTCGCTCCGCGAGATCGCCGACCTCGTTCTCGAGACTGCGCAGCTCGGCGTGGCGGCCGATCGCGAGCTCGATCGCGGGAATGAGGTCGCTCTTCTGGAACGGCTTGACGATGTAGCTCATCGCGCCGGCATCTCGCGCCTGCTCCACGAGGTCGCGCTCGGAGAACGCGGTGAGGATCAGCACCGCCGCGAGTCGCTCCCCCGTGATCTGGCGCGTGGCCGAGAGCCCGTCGAGCCCGGGCATCTTGATGTCCAGGATCGCGAGGTCGGGCTGCAGCGTGCGGACGAGCTCCACGGCCTCGTCGCCGCGGCCGGTCTCGCCGATGACCTCGAATCCCTCCTCCTCCAGGAGCTCTTTGAGGTCGAGCCGGATGATCGCCTCGTCCTCGGCGACGATGACACGGGTGCGTTCGGTCGACACGGTGATCCTCTCGTCGATCCTCAGCGCGGGGCTGGTTCGGCGGTCAGTCGGTCCAGGAGGGCGTCCTGCTCGGATCGCAACTCCCGCAGGGTCTGGTGCAGCGCGTCACGATGGCGACGCTGCGCGTCGGCGTGGCGCTGCGCTTCGTTCGCGGTTGCGACCTCCAGGGGCGTCTCCGCGACGATGGCGCGCAGGCGCGCGTCATCGGCCTCCTCGTCGAGGAAGGCCAGCTGCTCGTCGGTCACGGCGAGCTCGCGGGTGGCCTGCTTGATGCGATCGTTGAGGTCGAGCAGCCGACGCTCGATGGAGGCCCGTGTCACGGCGGGCATTGTAGGTCGTCGGCACCAGAAATCCGCCGGGCGCCGCGGCGCCGGTCGAAGCGTGACCAGAATGCAACAGTGACCAGTCATCCCATCTTCAGTCCCGAGCACGACGAGCTGCGGGCTTCGGTCCGCCGCTTCGTCGACGCCGAGATCCGCCCATTCGTCGACGAATGGGAAGCGGCCGAGCACTTTCCCGATGCGGTCTTCCGCCGGTGCGGGGAGCTCGGCTTCCTCGGCCTGCACTACCCGGAGTCCTGGGGCGGATCGGGGGAGACCTCGCGAGCAGCCTCCTGTTCATCGAGGAGCTGGCCCGGTGCGGAGCGGGAGCGGTTCCGATGGCCATCGCGGTGCAGACGCACATGTGCACCCCGGCGATCGGCGAGTTCGGAACGGACGACCTGAAGGAGCGCTACCTGCGCCCTGCGATCAGCGGTGAGAAGATCGGTGCGATCGCGCTCACCGAGCCCGATGCCGGGTCCGACGTCGCCGGGATCACCACGCGCGCCGTGCCCGACGGCGACGGGTGGATCCTGAACGGCCGCAAGATGTTC
This sequence comes from uncultured Acidimicrobiia bacterium, assembly GCA_963752335.1. Lineage (GTDB taxonomy): Bacteria > Actinomycetota > Acidimicrobiia > IMCC26256 > JAENVU01 > JAENVU01. The sequence continues at coordinate 19,137 of CAVVXW010000006.1, forward strand.
ATCACCAACGGGACCCGGGCGCAGTTCATGACCATGGCGGTGCAGACCGAGCCGGGCTCACGCCACCGCGGCGTCTCGCTCTTCGTCGTGGACACGGACCTCCCCGGTGTCGCCGTCTCCCGCAAGCTGGACAAGCTCGGCATGCGCGCCTCCGACACCGCGGAGATCGCTCTCGACGACGTGCGAGTGCCGAAGGGCAACCTCCTGGGGGACGAGCCCGGTCAGGGCTTCGCGCAGATGGCATGGCAGCTCCAGTACGAACGCCTGTCCGGCGCGGCCCAGAGCATCGGACAGGGCCTGGACGTGCTCGAGCAGACGATCGGCTACGCACGCGAGCGCCACGCGTTCGGGCGTCCGCTCTCGGCGAACCAGGTCATCGCGCACATGCTCGCCGACGCGGCGACCGAGCTCGAGGCCGCGCGCGCCCTGACCTACGACACGGTCTGGCGCGTGCAGCACGGCGAGTATCCGGTGGCCGAGATCTCGATGGCGAAGAAGTACGCCGCGCAGGTGCAGAACCGTCTCGTCGACGCCTGCCTCCAGGTCTACGGCGGCGCCGGCTACCTCTCGGAGACCCCGGTGTCTCGGCTCTGGCGAGACGCGCGCCTGCAGCGCATCGGCGCCGGGACGGACCAGATCATGAACGAGGTGATCGCCAAGCGCCTCGGGATCACCGGGTGAGTGACTACGACGGTGGAAGGTGCAATCCGTCGAAGTAGAGCGACGGGATCCGGTCCGCGCGATAGGCCGTGAAGCCGTTGGTCGTGCGGTCGCCGAGGGTGGTGTCGAACACGACCGTGTCGTTCCCGTTGGCGAGGTCCGGGACCACCTCGACGAAGCGCGAGTAGAAGACGCCGTCGGCGGTGCCCGCCCCGCCGTAGGTGATGAGCACGTTGCCATTGGGCAGCAGGTCGGCGTCGCCGAGGAACACCGCGTTCTCGGGCGTGCCCTCCGGCGTGGTGTCCCGGTGCTCCCAGAGCTGGGTCGCGGTCCCGGCCGCCCGGTCCAGCTGGTACATCACGGCCCGGCTGTAGGGCGGGAGGGGTTTGCCGTTCTTCTCGCCGGTCGGGCGCCCGTTGCCGTTGTCGAAGTAGAGGATCCGGTCACCGGTCTCCGGTTCGATCGCGTGCCCGTGGTAGGCGTAGTCGCCGGACGTGAGGTCGAGCGTCCCTCCCTTCGGCGACAGCTTCCAGAGGACGTCGCCGGACTTGCCGGACGCGTCGTCCGCGTACCGGATGCCGATCACGGTGTCGAGGTGACGGATCGAGACGAGCAGGGTGTTCGTCGTCGTGTCGACCGCGGCGGCGTTGGTGTGCATCCAGTCGCGGAGCCCCTCGCGGTCCGGGTAGAACCAGTTCGGCGGCGCGATCGGGTTCCCGATCGCGCACATGTCGGAGCCGGGCTGGCTGATCGGGTCGAAGTACCGCTGCAGGGGCCACTCGTGCACGATCTCGCCCGCCGGGGTCAGCTCCACGATCGTGTCCGCCACGACCGCGGTCGGGTCGGGGACGGGCGTGCCGTCCTGTGCCTCGACGCCCTTGCACATGCCCCTGGCCGCCTCGGGATCGAGCTTCACGACCGCGGTCGTGATGGTGAGGAGGTTGCCGTCGGGGAGCTCGGACACCTCGTGGTGCGCACTGGCGATGTCGATCGGCTCGGTGTCGGGGCCCACGAACCTCACGCCCGTCACCGTCTTCTTCACGTAGTCCGTCGCGACCTTGGTCCCGAGCTCCGAGAGCGTGTTGCCGAGCATGTCGATCTCACGGATCAGCACGTCGTCCATGGACACGAGCAGGGTGCCGCGCGCCGTCGGGCTCACGTCGGTGATGCCGATCTCGGACTTGTAGTACCAGACCACCTTGCCGCCGGCGTCCAGACCGAGGATCCACCCCGCGTCCTTGGACTGGACCGGCGCGCAGGTGGCCTTCGGCGCCGGACCCCACGGCATCGTGTTGAAGAGCGTGATGCCGGGCGCCATCCGCGCCGGGGTGCTGACCTTCGTGGTCGTCGGAGGGAGGTCCTTCGGCAGTGACCCGGTCGAGAACGTGAGGTTGACGGTGTCCGAGTCCCCCGCCGCGGTCGTCGCGGTCACGGCGACGGCGTAGGTCGTCTCGGCGAGGAGTCCGAGGAGCGGTACCTCCTGGCTCGGCGCAGCCTTCGTGGTGGGAACGGTCACGGTCCCCGAGGGCGCGGTCGCCACGACGTCCAGGCTCACCGGCTCCGCGGCGGTCGTCCTCACGATGCCGGTCAGGACGCTCACCGGCCCGGGCTCCACGGACGCGTGCGAGACGATGCCACCAGACCCGGTGGAACCCTTCGGCTCGACGACCTTGGTCGTGGCGCCGGCGTCCGTGCAGGCGGGGAGGGTGGTGCTCGACGACGACGACGGCGAGGCCTCGGAGCCCCCGCCGCTGTCGCACGCAACGAGGGTGAGCACGAGCGTGGCGGTCAGCGCCACCAGAGCAGTCCGACGCCGCATTCGGTCCCTTCGCCCGCCGTCGCGTGGCGGTGGCCTCCGGATCGGACGGAGCTTATGTGCCCGGGGCGGGATTCGAACCCGCACGATCTTGCGATCAGCGGATTTTGAGTCCGCCGTGTCTGCCATTCCACCACCCGGGCAGAGCGTCACGAACGGTAGCCGGGGTCGTCATCGGCACCCTCTCGCCGGCGAGCAGATGCGTCACTTGACACTTACGTAAGGGGCGACTTACACTACGGGGGTGGACGCAGCGCTCCGAGCCATCGCCGAACCTCGCCGCCGGGCGATCCTGCGGCTGGTGTGGTCGCAGGAGCTGGGGGCCACGGCCATCGCAGAGGAGTTCCACGACGTCAGCCGCCCCGCGATCTCCCAGCACCTCGCCGTGCTCAAGGATGCGAACCTCGTGAGCGAGCGGCGCGAGGGCACCCGCCGCCTCTACCGCGCGAACACCGCGTCGATCTCCGAGCTGCTCACATCCCTCGACGACTACTGGACCTCCGGACTCGAGCGCCTGCGCGACGTCGCCGAGGCCGAGCAGACCCGTTCCCGATCCACGAAAGGACACCACTGATGGCCGAGCTCGTACGCGAGATCCTGATCGACGCCACGCCGGAGACGATCTGGCCCTTCATCGTCGATCCCGACAAGCACACCGAATGGCTGGGAACGGTCGCCGAGATCGACCCGCGCCCCGGTGGGGTCTACCGCGTGCTCGTCGGCGGGCAGCACCAGTCCGCCGGTGCGTACGTCGAGGTCGTGCCACTCGAGAAGGTCGTGTTCACGTTCGGGTGGGAGCAGGAGGGGAACCCCATCGCCCCCGGCTCCACCACCGTCGAGATCTCCTTGCATCCCGAGGGCGCCAAGACGCGCGTCGAGCTCGTGCACCGTGGCCTGCCCGACGACGCGACCGCCGATCACGGCACCGGTTGGGCGCACTACCTCGACCGGCTCGCGGCGGTGGCGACCGGCACCGACCCCGGACCCGACGAGCTCGAGCCGGAGGAGACGCCGTGACCGGTCGCACGATCGGCACGCCCGGCGAGCACCTCGAGGCGCGGCGCGAGCTGCTGGCGGCGGAGAAGGAGCTCACCCGGCGCGGCGACGATCTCGCCCGGCGCCGGCGGGAGCTCCCGTGGGTGCGGGTGGACAAGGAGTACCGCTTCGAGTCCGAGACCGGAGAAGCCACGCTGGCGGATCTGTTCCACGGCCGGTCCCAGCTCGTCGTGTACCACTTCATGTACGGGCCCGACTGGGACGAGGGCTGCCCGAGCTGCTCGGCGGTCGCGGACGGGTTCGACCAGACCCAGCTCCACCTCCAACACCACGACGTCGCGTTCACCGCGGTCTCGCGTGCCCCGCTCCCGAAGCTGCTCGCCTACCGCGACCGCATGGGCTGGGACTTCCCCTGGGTCTCGTCGGCCACGAGCGACTTCAACTTCGACTTCGGGGTCTCGTTCACGGAGGAATCCGTCGCGCGTGGCCAGACGTACAACTTCCGGGCGCTGGAGGAATGGCAGACCGATCCGGCGAACCTCCCCTTCGAGGGCCCGGGGATGAGCGCGTTCGTGCTCGAGGCCGGCGACGTGTTCCACACGTATTCGGCCTACGCCCGCGGCCTCGACGCCCTCTGGAACATGTGGCAGTGGCTGGACCGTGCCCCGTTCGGCCGCAACGAAGGCGACTTCTCCTGGTTCGCCCGGCGCGACACCTACGAAGGGAGCTCCCGGTGACGTTCGCCCACGTCGCCGGGGTGCCCCTCGAGGAGTGGCTGTTCCCCGTGGTCGCGATGGGCGGCGCCATGGCCGTGGCCGTGCGGGCGACGCTCCATCGCGTGCGAGACCGGGCCTGACGGCTTCCGGCGTGGTCCACCGTGGCGGACGGAAACTAGTCTGGTCGGGTCGCACCGGGCGGAGGACCGACCAATGTGGATCGCACTGATCGTCATCGGCGTCGGACTGATCGTGACGGCGGTCGTGCTGACGCCCCGGGGCCCCGGCGCGGACGACGGTCCGCTGCCGACCGACGTGGAGACCCGCATCCTGCTCGGCGAGGACCCCGACCTCCCCGAGCAGCTCCCCGCTCAGCGTCACACCGCAAGCGAGCCACCGGATCGGCGCGAGGCGAGCTGACCCGGTGATCGCCGAGCTCGCGGTCATCTTTCCGGGGCAGGGCACGCAGGCACCCGGCATGGGCCGGCCGTGGCGGGAGACGCCGGCCTGGGTGGCCGTCGTCGCCCGGGCCGAGGCCGCCCTCGACGAGGATCTGGGTCGTCTCCTCCTCGATGCCGACGCGCACGAGCTCGGCCGGACCCGCAACGCCCAGCTGGCGGTGCTGTTGACCTCGTTGCTCGGGTGGGAGTCGTTGCGGGGTCGCGTCCGGCCGGTGGCGTTCGCCGGTCACTCGCTCGGCCAGGTGAGCGCGATGATCGCCGCCGGAGCGCTCGCGTTCGAGGAGGGGATCCGCTTCGCCGCGACCCGGGCCGAGCGGACCCAGGAGGCTGCCGATGCGACCCCGGGCGCGATGGCCGCACTCATCGGAGCGACGATCGCACAGGCCGAGACCGCCTGCGCCGCGGCCGGGGACGGCTGCTGGATCGCCAACGACAATGCTCCCGGCCAGGTCGTCCTCGCGGGGACGCCCAGCGGCTTGGAGGCCGGCGTCGCCGCCGCCAAGGAGGCGGGCGTCCGCACCACCCGGAGCCTCGCGGTCGGCGGCGCCTTCCACACCCCGCTGATGGAACCAGCCGCGCAGGCGCTGGAGCGGGTCCTCGCCGACACCACGCTCGTCGAACCCGCGGCGCCCGTCGTGTCGAACGAGGACGGGACGGGCGAGACGGACCCCGCCCGCTGGCGGATCCTTGCGGCCCGGCACGTCGCGACACCGGTGCAGTGGCGTGGGTCGCAGCTCACGCTGGCGCGGCTCGGGGCGCGAACGTTGGTCGAGGTCGGTCCGGGCGGCATGCTGACGGGACTCGCCAAGCGCACCGTCCCCGACCTCGCGCGCGTCGCGATCGCCACCCCGGCCGACGCGGACGGTCTCGCGTGAGGGGCCGGGTCGCGCTCGTGACCGGAGCGTCGGGTGGCATCGGTGCCGCCACCGCGCGGGCGCTCGCACGGGAGGGCCACCGGGTGGCCGTCGGCTACCGGACCGGGGCGGACGCCGCGCGGGAGCTGGTGGGCGAGCTCGGCTCCGACGGATCCACCGCGGTCGCGGTCTCGGTGGAGGATCCCGACTCCGTCGACGCGGCATTCGTCGCCGTTGAGCAACGCCTCGGTCCCGTCGAGATCCTCGTCAACAACGCGGGGATCGCCGACGACGGTCTCCTGGTCCGGATGTCCGACGAAGCCTGGGGCCGGGTGCTGGCCGTCGACCTGTCCGGAGCGTTCCACACGATCCGACGGGCAGCGCCGAAGATGATGCGGGCCCGCTTCGGCCGCATCGTCAACGTCTCCTCGGCCGTCGCGCACCTCGGCAGCCCCGGGCAGGCCAACTACGCGGCGGCCAAGGCGGGGCTCGTCGGGCTCACCCGGTCGGTGGCCCGCGAGCTGGGTCGACGTTCCGTCACCGCGAACGTGGTCGCGCCCGGGCCGATCACCACGCCCATGACCGACGGCCTGGGTGAGGAATGGCTGAGGACCGTCACCGGGATGGTCCCGCTCGCCCGCCCCGGTACCCCCGAGGAGGTGGCGGCGGCGATCACCTTCCTCGCCTCGGATGCGGCCGCCTACGTCACCGGTGTGGTGCTGCCCGTCGACGGCGGGATCGGGATGGGCGCATGACCACCTGGGTGATTCCCGCGCCACGGGGCGCCGCGTCGGCTACAACGTCTCCAGCAGATCGACACACCCCCCGGTGCCCGAGGAGCTGACCCCCATGGAACGTGAAGACGCGCTCACCGTGATCCGTGAGGTGGCCACCGAGATCCTGAGCGTCGAGCCCGCGGCCGTGGTCGAGTCCGCGCGCTTCGCGGAGGATCTCGACGCCGACTCCCTCGATCTCGTCGAGCTCGTGATGGGCCTCGAGGAGCGCTTCGACGTGGCCATCCCCGAGCAGGACCTGGAAGGGGTCGTCACCGTGGGCCAGGCCGTGGACCTCGTGCTCGCGAAGGCCGCGCAGTCGGCATGACCACGACCGCCGACCACCGCGGCCGACCTCGGGTCGCGATCACGGGGATCGGAGTCCACAGTCCCGCAGGCGCCGGCGTGGGACCGACGTGGGATGCCCTCGTGCGGGCGGAGTCGAGAGCAGGACCGATCCGCGCGTTCGACTCGTCGGCGCTCGCCGTGCACTTCGCGTGCGAGGTGCACGACTTCGATCCCGTGCCGTATCTCGGTGCCAAGGAGAGCCGGCGTGTCGACCGGGGTGCGCAGCTCGGGTACGCCGCCGCGGTCGACGCACTGACCGACGCGGGCGACCCGGGCGTGGACCCGGCCCGGTGTGCCGTCGTCGCCGGGACGGGCATCGGCGGGCTCGTGACGCTCGAGGACCAGCTCCGGGTGTTCAACGAGAAGGGTCCGGACCGCGTCAGCCCCTTCTTCGTGCCGATGATGATGCCCAACTCCACCGCCGGGCTCATCGGGATCCATCTCGGGTGGACCGGGCCCATGCTCTGCATGTCAACCGCGTGTGCGGCGAGCGCGAATGCGGTCGGCGAAGCGACGCGACTGATCCGCGACGGCAGCGTCGACGCCGTGCTCGCCGGGGGAACCGAGGCGTCGTTGATCGCGCCGGCCGTCGCCGCATTCGCACGCATGGGCGCGCTCAGCCGTCGCAACGACGATCCGGCGCGCGCGTCGCGGCCGTTCGACGCCGACCGTGACGGATTCGTGATGGGTGAGGGCGCGGCGTTCCTGATGCTGGAGCGACTCGAACGCGCCCTGGCGCGGGGCGCTCGCATCTACGGGGAGGTCGCGGGCTACGGGACCAACTCGGACGCGTTCCACATCACCGCACCTTCCGCCGGCGGCGCGGGGGCGGCCGCCTGCATGCAGCTGGCGCTCGACGACGCCGGCATTCCGGCCGGCGCGGTCGGGCACGTGAACGCGCACGGCACCTCGACCGAGCTCAACGACGCCGCGGAGTCCCAGGCGATCAGCAAGGTCTTCGGCGACGCGACGCCGCCCGTCACCGCGAGCAAGGGGGTGACCGGCCACCTCATCGGAGCATCCGGAGCGTTCGAGGTGATCGTCGGGCTGCTCAGCGCCCGGGCGGGTGTGGTGCCACCGGTCGCGAACCACGAACGACTCGGTGAGGACGTCACCGCGATCGACGTCGTGCACGGCGCGCCGCGCGAGATCGCGGTGGGTCCGGTGCTCTCGAACTCGTTCGGGTTCGGTGGCCACAACGCCACGCTCGTCGTCACCCCGTCCGTCTGATGCTCCTCGAGGGGCGCACGATCCTCGTGACGGGGGTCCTCAACGACTCCTCGATCGCGTTCTCGGTGGCCCGCCTCGCCCAGGAGCAGGGCGCGACCGTCGTCCTGTCGTCGTTCGGACGGGTCATGAGCCTCACCACCCGGGTGGCGCGCCGCCTCCCGGGACCGGTGGACATCGTCGAGCTCGACGTGACCTCGCCCGCGGACCTCGACTCCCTCGCCGGTCGTCTCCCGGCGGATCTCGACGGCGTGGTGCACGCGATCGGGTTCGCGCCGCCTTCGTGTCTCGGCGGCGGATTCCTCGACGCCCCGTGGGAGGACGTGTCGACCGCGATGCAGGTCTCCGCGTACTCGCTCAAGGCGCTGACCGTCGCCGCGCTCCCTCGCCTGCGCGACCACGCGTCGGTCGTCGGCCTCGACTTCGACAACCAGCACCAGGCGTGGCCGGTCTATGACTGGATGGGCGTGGCGAAGGCCGCGTTCGAGTCGACGGCGCGCTACCTCGCCCGCGAGCTCGGACCGCGGGGGATCCGCGTGAACCTCGTCGCCGCCGGGCCGCTGCGGACGCTCGCGGCGCGCTCGATCCCCGGCTTCGAGCAGTTCGAGGCGGTGTGGTCCGAGCGCGCGCCGCTCGGCTGGGACATCCGCGACCTCGAGCCCGCGGCCAAGGCCGTCGTGGCGCTGCTCTCGGACTGGTTCCCGGCCACGACCGGCGAGATCCTGCACGTCGACGGCGGCTTCCACGCCGTCGGCATCTGATCAGCCCTCGAGCACGCCTTTGACCGCCGGCACCGTGTTCTTGGGACTGACCTTGCGGAACGCACCGGCGATCTTGCCCTTCTCGTCGATCACGAATGCGGAGCGGATGATGCCCTGGTACTTCTTGCCGTACATGGACTTCTCGCCCCAGGCGCCGTACTTCACGGCGACGGCGTGGTCCTCGTCGGCGAGAAGCGGGAAGCCCAACTTGTACTTGGCGTCGAACTTCGCCTGCTTCGCCGGTGGGTCCGGGCTGATGCCGAGCACCTCGGCACCCAGCTTGGCGAGCTCCTTGCGGTGGTCCCGCAGCTCGCAGCTCTGCGTCGTGCACCCCGGCGTGTCGGCCTTCGGATAGAAGTAGACGATCACCTTGCGACCCTTGAAGTCCGAGAGCTTGACCTTCTCACCGGACTGGTCCAGGAGAGTGAACGCGGGAGCGCGGTCACCGACTTCGAGTTGCTCCATGGTGGATCTCCAGATGCGTCGGGGTCGGAGGGTCGGCCCGTAGCATGCCGCGTCGTGCGGCGGTCCGAGCGAATCCATCTCGCCGTGCCCGTGGAGCGCGCCCGGACCCTCACGATCGAGACGCTCGACCTCGATGCGGAGCTCGCCGGCGACCTGCCCGGCTCGCCGCAGACCAGCCTCGCGGTCGAGATCGCCGAAGAGGGCGACGGATCGAGCGTCGACCTCGCGGCGTCGAATCACATGGTGGTGCCGTTCTTCGGTTGGCTGTTCGCCGGGGTCTTCCGATTCGAGCTCCGACGGGGGCTGCGCTGGTCGTCCGAGGCTCTGGTCGCGGCCAGCACCGGCGCGGCGCTGCCGGTCCGACCGCGCCGACATCCCCTCGCGGCGCCGGGCCGGTTCAGTCAGGTGCAGATCAGCTTCATCGCCGTCGTCTCCTTCGCCGGGGTGCTCACCGCGTTCGCAGCCGCCCTGTTCGGCCAGCTCAGCGATCCGGTGGCCAAGACCTTTCACGTCAGCGACCAGGGGCTCGGCGAGGCGCTCGCGGTCACCCGCACCGGCGCGCTCGTTGCGCTCTTCGCCGCCACCCTCGCCGACCGGATCGGCCGGCGACGCGTGTTGCTGGGTGCGGTGCTCGGGGTGTGCCTCGCCAGCGGCGTCAGCGCGGTCGCGCCGAACTTCGCCGTGTTCACCGCGGCCCAGACCTTCGCCCGGGCGTGCGTCAACGCGGCGGTCGTGGTCGGGGGGATCGCGGTCGTCGAAGAGGCGCCGGAGGGGGCGCGCGCGTTCGCGGTCGCGATGCTCGCGCTCGCTTCCGGCGCGGGGTACGCGTTCTCGGTCGTCCTGCTGCCGGTCGCCGACATCTCCCCCGATGCCTGGCGCGTCGCGTTCGGCATCGCCGCGCTCTCCGCCCTGCTCGTCCCGATGATCGCCCGCCGGTTGGACGAGACCCGTCGGTTCGAGGCCGTCGCGGCACGCAGCGCCGCCCGAGGGCGGGTCCGCGAAGTCGTCGACGCCGCCTACGGACGACGGCTCGCGCTGCTCGGGGCGATCGGCTTCCTCTCGAACGTCTTCAGCGCGCCCTCGGCGCAGCTCACGAACCGGTTCCTCCGCGACGAGCGCGGCTTCTCGAACTCGGGCATCGCCGCCTTCAAGGGGATCACGAACGGGATACCGGGACTCGTCGGCATCCTCGTCGCGGGTCGGCTCACCGAGTCCCGGGGGCGCCGGCCCGTCGCGATCGTCGGGATGTTCGCCGGGACGCTGCTGACGATGGTCTTCTTCCTCGGCCACGGGCCGATCATCTGGGTCGCGTCGAGCCTGGCGATCATCGCGTCCGCCTCGGGCACGTTGTCGGTCGGCACGATGGACGCGGAGCTGTTCCCGACCGAGGTGCGCGGCACCGCGAACGCGCTCCTGCTCGTCTGTTACGTCGCGGGCTCGGCGGTCGGGCTGCTCGTCGCCGGGTTCCTCTCCGATCAGATCGGGGACCTCGGTGTCGCGATCCGCGATCCGTGGGATCGCGCCGATCATCGCCGCGCTGTTCCTCCTCCGACGGCTCCCCGAGTCGTCCGGCCGCGCGCTCGACGACGTGAGCCCGTCGGAGGTCTGACCACGATTCAAGCCGGAGCCGCACCGCGGTCGATAGCTGGAAGGCGGGACCCACCGTCGAGGAGCCAGCCCTGTCCACCCCACCATCGGATGTCGCGCACCTGCTCCGCCGGGCCGGCTACGAGGGTTCCGCGGCCGAGGTCACCCTCTACGCCGCGATGGACCTGCCCGACATCGTCGACGCCCTCCTCGACTTCTCGGCCAACCCGGCCGACACCCCGCCACCGAGCCTGACCGACCCGACGAAGGGGGACTGGGAGCGCCTGGTCGACCTGACCCAGTGGTGGCTCGACCGCATGGCCACCGTTGCCCGGCCGCTCCAGGAGAAGCTGACGCTCTTCTGGCACGGCCATTTCGCCACCCAGGCGAGCAAGGTCGGGTCCGCGGTCGACATGTTCGACCAGAACCACCTCTTCCGCATTGCCGGCGCGGGTGGGTTCGAGTCCCTCGTGCAGCAGATGTCGCTCCAGGTCGCGATGTTGATCTACCTCGACAACGACCCGAACTCGAAGGGCGCCCCCAACGAGAACTTCGCCCGAGAGCTCATGGAGCTGTTCACCCTGGGCGTGAACGAGTACACCCAGGACGACATCGTGGCGTCGGCGCGCGCGTGGACCGGCCACAACGTCGACTACGACGCCGATCCCCGCGTCTACCGCTTCTACCCGAACCGCCACGACACCGACCTCAAGACCTTCATGGGCGAGACCCGGAACTGGGACGGGCCCGAGATCATCACCCGCATCCTCACCGTCGAGCCGCAGCGCTCCATCGCCGCCCGGTTCATCGCACGAAAGCTCTGGACGTTCTTCGCGTACCCGAGCCCGGACTCGACGGTGCTCGATGCGCTGGTCGCCGAGTTCGTCGGGTCGGACCTCGATGTGCAGACGCTGCTGCGCGCCATCTTCCTGCGGCCCGAGTTCTATTCCGCGACGGCGCGGAGCGGCCTGGTGCGCTCGCCGGTCGAGTGGATCGTGACCTGCCTCCGCTCGACCGGCCTGACCGCCGTCGGGACCAACCCACAGTGGTGGATGGAGGAGATGGGACAGGTCCTCTTCGAGCCGCCCAACGTGGCCGGGTGGAAGAACAATGCCTACTGGTTGAACAGCACGGCCCTCTGGGCCCGTGCCGACTTCGCGCGCAACATCACGTGGCACGCGCACGACGCCGGCTTCCTCGCGGAGATCATCGCTCGCGACGCCGGCAACCACCACGTGATGACGCCCGCCCAGGGGGTCGACTTCGCGCTCACGAAGTTCGGGCGCAACCCCGCGGTCGCGCCGGTCTCGCCCTGGGTCCACAGCGTCCTCGTGGCATGGCTCACGAACCAGCGCGCCACGGAGGCCGCGCCGACCTACTCCTGGCACGACTGGGCGTCGATCAACATGACGACGATGACGATGCTCGCCCCCGACGTCCTGATGGCCTGAGGTGACCGTGAACGACGACCTCTACGACGACCTTGCGCTCGCCCGGCTCTCCCGTCCCGCGGCCCTGCCCGGGGGTCTCAGCCGTCGGCGCTTCCTCCAGCTCGCGGGCGCCGGTGCCGGCATCGCCTCGATGGGGCCGTTGCTGTCGAGTCTCGAGGCCTTCGCGGCACCCCCGGTGGGTCCCGGCGACGGCATCCTGATCCTGATCATGATGGAGGGCGGCAACGACGGGCTGAACACCGTCGTCCCCACGGGCGAGTCGAGGTACTACAGCCTCCGACCCGGGCTCGCGATCCCGGCGGCGAGCGCGCTGCCCCTGGCGGCCGGGGTGGGGCTGCACCCGTCGCTGCCGAAGCTCAAGGCCCGCTACGACCAGGGCGACGTCGCGGTGATCCAGGGGGTCGGCTACGCGAACCCGGACCTGAGCCACTTCTCGTCGATGGGCATCTGGATGAACGGCTGGGCCGGTGGTGCCCAGCCCGGTGGCGTCACCGGATGGATCGGCCGCTACCTCGACGGCCTTCCCAACGCCGCGAGCGAGAGCCTCTACGGCGCGGTCATCGGCACCTCGGTGCCCCTGCACATGGTCGGCGCCGTCGCACGCGCGTCCGGACTCCCCCAGAGCATCGGCGACGCGTTCGGGATCGACCGGAGTGACCCGAACGACGTCCGCATGTTCGATGCGATCGGGGCGTTCGCCGACGGGTCCAGCGGGCTGGGCCCGTGGGGCGATCTCGCGGCGAAGGTCGAGCACGACACCCTCGAGCTCTCCCAACGGATCCAACCCGCGTACCAGGGCAGCTTCCCGCAGAGCAGCCTGGGACGGCAGCTGACCCTCGCGGCGCGCCTCGTCAACGCGAACCTGGGGATCAGGGTGTTCAACACCTCGATCGGCGGCTTCGACACCCACTCGGACCAGGCCGGCACCCAGTCCCAGCTGCTCGGCACGATCGACGGCGCCATCGAGAGCTTCTTCGCCACCCTGGCCCCCACGTGGCGGAACCGGGTGTCGATCATGACCTTCTCCGAGTTCGGGCGCCGACCCGAGCGCAACGACACGGTCGGGACGGACCACGGCACGGCCGCGCCCGTCTTCCTCGTGGGTTCACGCGTCAAGGGCGGACTGTACGGCAGCCCGTCACGCACCAACGACCTCGACCGCAACGGGAACCTCAAGTACCACGTCGACTTCCGCCAGCTCTACGCATCGGTGCTCGAGACGTGGCTGCGCGCCGACGCGCAGCAGATCATGGGCTACAACTTCTCGAACCTCGCGCTCTTCGACGGCGCACCGGGCGGCGGCGCGACCGGTTCGGTGCTGCCGCACCGACGACGCCGGTTGCGCCTGACCGGCTAGGTCGTCTTGCGGCGCAGCGCGTGACCGAAGAAGCCGCCCTTCGGGCGGGCGTGCGCGTGGTAGTGGTCCGGGATGTTGCGCATGTTGTCGTCGACGTAGTGCTCGAACTCGAAGTGGACACCCACGACGTTCGCGAGCTGCATGTGCATGTGCTCGAGCTCGTCGGGTGGTGGCGCCACGCCGTGCGCCCGCCAGACGACCATGGGCACCGCGCAGATCTCGCACTCGGCGATCCAGCACACGTCGTCCTCGTGGAACCACTCCGTGATCCTCGCTGCCTCGCAGAGATCGCAGTCGGGTGCAAACGGTCGGTCGTCGCTCATCCCTCGTCCAGTCCTCGCCGCAGCTCGCCGACGAACTTCGCCGCCTCGTCCGGACCGCCACCTTCCAGCAGGCGCCGCACCAGTGCACTCCCGACGATCACGCCGTCGGCGGCCGCCGCCGCTCCGCCGCGCCTGGTCGGGGTTCGAGATCCCGAGCCCGAGCAGCACCGGCAGGTCCGTGACCGCCTTGAGCCGCTCCCCCATCTCGGTCGCCTCGGCGGCCAGCTCGCTGCGCTCGCCGGTGATGCCCAACAGCGCGACGCCGTAGACGAAGCCGCGGCTGCGGGCGCAGATCGCGCGGAGCCGCTCGTCGGACGTCGTCGGCGCCGCCAGCAGCACGGTCTCGACTCGCGCCGCGTCGGCCGATGTCGCCCAGCCGTCGAGCTCGTCGAGCGGCAGGTCCGGAACGATTGCCGCATCGATGCCGGCCGCGGCGAGCCGTGCCGCGAAACGCGTGTGGCCCATGTGGTGCACGGGGTTGTAGTACGTCATCACCGCGATCGGCACGCCTGCGTCCAGGCCCGACAGCTCGTCGATGATCCCGGCCGGTGTCGCGTCGATGTCGAGCGCGCGCTGGGAGGCCTCCTGGATGGTGCGGCCGTCCATCACCGGGTCCGAGAACGGGATCCCGACCTCGATGGCGTCGGCGCCCGCGTCGGCGACGGCGCGGACGACATCGAGCCAGCCGCGTCCGAGCCCACCCGTCACGTACGGAACCAGGAGCTTCGCGCCGGCATCCCGCCGGGCGCGCAGGGTGGCCTCGAGCTTCACGCCAGGGCCTCGCCGGTCATCAGCTCGGCCACCTGCATGGCGTCCTTGTCGCCCCGACCCGAGAGCGTGACGAGCACCGTCGAGCCCGTGGGGATCCGGTGTCCTGCCTGACGTTCGAGCCAGCCGATCGCGTGCGCGGGCTCGAGCGCGGGGACGATTCCTTCCGTGGACGACAGCAACCGGAAGCCGGCCAGGGCCTCGGCATCGGTGGCCGACTGGTACTCCGCCCGCCCGTTCGCCGCGAGCGCGGCGTGCTCCGGGCCGACGCCGGGATAGTCCAGCCCGGCGCTGATCGAATGAGCCTCCAGGATCTGCCCGTCCTCGTCCTGGAGATAGAGCGAACGCGCACCGTGCAGCGCTCCCGGGACACCCCGGCTGACCGAGGCACCATGGTGGCCCGACTCCAGGCCGAGCCCACCCGCCTCGATGCCGATCAGCTCCGCGCCGGTGTCGACGAATCCGGCGAAGGTTCCCATCGCGTTCGAGCCACCGCCGACGCAGGCGACGACCGCGTCCGGGTCTGCTCCGCCGAGGATCTCCCGACACTGCTCGCGTGCCTCGTCGCCGACGATGCGCTGGAACTCCCGCACCATCCACGGGAACGGGTGGGGGCCCACCACCGAACCGATGCAGTAGTGGGTGGACCGGACGCTCGCGACCCAGTCGCGCAGCGCGTCGTTGATCGCGTCCTTCAGGGTGGCGCTCCCGGAGTGGACGGGAATCACCTCCGCGCCCAGCAGCTGCATGCGGAACACGTTGAGCGCCTGGCGTTCCACGTCGACCGCACCCATGAAGACGATGCACTCGAGCCCGAACAGCGCCGCGGCCGTCGCGGTTGCGACGCCGTGCTGGCCGGCACCCGTCTCGGCGATCACTCGCTGCTTGCCCATGCGGCGAGTGAGCAGCGCCTGACCGAGCACGTTGTTGATCTTGTGCGAGCCGGTGTGCGTGAGGTCCTCCCGCTTCAGCAGGACCCGCACGCCCAGCCGCTCGGAGAGGTTGTGGCACTCGGTGACCGGCGTCGGCCGACCCGCGTAGCTCGTGAGCAGCTCGGCGTACTCCTCCCGGAACTCGGCCGAGGTCCACGCGGTGCGGAACTCGGCCTCGAGCTCCTCGAGCGCCGGGACCAGGGTCTCGGGCACGAAACGGCCACCGAACTCGCCGAACCGGCCGAGGCCGGTGGGTTCGGGCCCGGGGGGGCCCAAGGTGACCGTGTCACCGCGTCGGGGCGCGGACATGCACTCTCCTGAGGTCGACGGCGCGCTCATGATACGGGTCGGTCACGAGCGGCCGGCACGAGTTGCCCCGGGTCGGCTCAGGCGCCGCCCATCTCGTCGAGCTCCCAGTCGTAGGGCCCGTCGACCGGTTGCGGTGGCCGCTCGTCCTCCTCGACGACCTCGCCGATGGCATGCGCGGCGGTGATGAAGCGGCGGAGCTTGCGCGGATCCTTCCGCCCCGGTGAGGACTCCACGCCCGTCGCGACATCCACGCCCCAGGGACGAATCCGACGTATCGCGTCCCCGACGTTGTCGGCGGTCAACCCACCTGCCACCATCAGGCGGACGCCACCGGGGGCGCCCTCCGCGAGCTTCCAGTCGAAGAGACGGCCGGAGCCGGGATCGGGCGAGTCCACGAGGATCACGTCGGCGGGCCCGTTACCCGCGGCGGCGAGCGCCGGATCGCCCGCCGCGAACGCCTGGATCACGAACGTGGCGCGCTGGCGGATCCAGCGGACCTCCGAGATCGGCTCACGGCCGTGGAGCTGCGCGCCGGTGAGCCCGACCCTGCCCACGATCTCGATGACCCGCTCGGGCCGCTCGTCCCGGAACACGCCGACGCTCACGGTCCCCCCGGGGAGGCGGCGCACGATGTCGCGCGCCTGGTCCGGCGACACCTGACGGCGGCTCCCGGGGGCGAAGTTGAACCCCAGCGCGTCGGCTCCCATCGCCACCGCGAGGAGCGCGTCCTCCTCGTTCGTGATCCCGCAGATCTTGACGAACACGCCCGGCACGGTACCGCCTCGGTCGGCACCCGCCGCGGACGTTCCGGGCTCCCGGGCCGCCCGACCACACCGCGCGTGTCGCTCGAGCCCCCGGGCCCGGGGTCGCCACCTACGCGTCGATGAGCCGACCGTTGTTGAAGTCGTCGTAGGCGGAGAGATCGAGAAACCCGTGACCCGAGTAGTTGAAGAGGATCACGCGCTCCTCCCCGGTCTCCTTGGCCGCGAGCGCCTCGTCGATGGCGGCTCGGATCGCGTGGCCGGTCTCGGGCGCGGGGACCTTTCCCTCGGTGCGGGCGAACATCACCGCGGCTTCGAACGTCTTGCCCTGCGGGTAGGCGATCGCCTCCATCCGGCCGTGCTGGACGAGGTTGCAGATGATCGGCGCGTCGCCGTGGTACCGCAGCCCGCCCGCGTGGATCGACGGCGGCACGAAGTCGTGGCCCAGCGTGTACATGGGCAGCAACGGCGTCATCCCCGCGGTGTCGCCGAAGTCGTACTCGAACGCCCCCTCGGTCAGGGTCGGACAACTCGACGGCTCGACCGCGACCAACCGCACGTCGGGGTCGTTCAGGAACGGCAGCGCAATCCCCGCGAGGTTCGAGCCACCACCGCACGAGCTGAGCACGACGTCGGGACGTGCCTCCCCTGCGAGCGCGAGCTGCTCCTTCGCCTCGAGCCCGATGACGGTCTGGTGCAGGAGCACATGGTTCAGCACCGAGCCGAGCGAGTAGTGCGAGTCGGCACGCGGCGCGGCGTCCGCGACCGCGTCCGAGATCGCCATACCGAGTGACCCTGGGCTCGTCGGGTCCGCGACCGGTGACGGCTCGACCGTCGCGCCCCAGGTCTCCATGAGGATGCGCCGGTACGGCTTCTGCTCGTACGAGGCGCGCACCATGTACACCTTGCACTCGAGGTCGAACTGCGCGGCCGCGAACGCGATGGAGCTCCCCCACTGTCCCGCGCCGGTCTCGGTCGTCAGCCGCGTGATGCCCTCGGCGGCGTTGTAGAACGCCTGGGGCACCGCGGTGTTCGGCTTGTGCGAACCCGCCGGCGAGATGGACTCGTCCTTGTAGTAGATGCGCGCCGGTGTGCCCAGGGCCTGCTCGAGCCGCTCCGCTCGCACGAGTGGCGTCGGCCGCCAGAGGCGGTAGATGTCGATCACCTCCCCCGGGATCTCGATCCACGGGTCGGTCGAGACCTCCTCCGCGATCAACCCCATCGGGAAGAGCGGCGCGAGGTCGTCCGGTCCGACCGGCTCGTTGGTGGCCGGGTGCAACGGCGGCTGGAGCGGCGCCGGCAGATCCGGCAACGCGTTGTACCAGGCCGTGGGCATCAGGTTCTGGGACAGGTCGAATCGGCTCATGGTTCCCCCTTGCGGTTCCCGACGGTCGGTGCGACGAGGGCGCGGCCAGCTCCCGGGGCGAGGCGGCCCTCACGAGGGCCTCGCCGACGAGGAGAGCATCGAACCCTGCCGCGGTCATGCGGGCGGCGTCGGCCGGGGCGCGGATCGCGCTCTCCGCCACCGCGATCGTGGCGTCCGGGATCCGGGCCACCAGCGACGCGGCACCGTCGAGATCCTCCGAGAACGTCCCGAGGTCCCGGGCGTTCACCCCGACGATTCCGACCTCCAGCGCGACGGCACGGTCCACCTCCGCGGCGTCGTGAGCCTCGACGAGCACAGCGAGTCCGAGCGCGTCGGCGAGCTCCGCGAGGTCTCGAACGTGGGCGTCGTCGGTCAGCGCCGCGAGGATCAAGAGGATCGCGTCCGCACCGATCGCTCGACTCTCGTACACCTGGATCTCGTCGATCGTGAAGTCCTTGCGCAGGACGGGCAGCTCGCACGCCTCGCGGGCCGCCACGAGGTCCGCGATCGCGCCACCGAAGTAGGGCCGGTCGGTGAGCACCGAGAGCGCTGTCGCGCCACCGTCCGCGTAGGCCGCGGCGAGCCTCGCCGGGTCGAGATCCGGATCGAGATCGCCCTTGGACGGGGACCGGCGCTTGATCTCGGCGACGAGCCCCGGATGACCGTCCGGCCGGCGCAGACGCGGCCACGAAGTCGCGCGGGGCGGGCTGCGCCAACGCCTCCTCGCGGAGCAACGTGCGCGTCTCGGGTCGGTGCAGCACGGTGACCTCGTCGCGCTTGGTCGCGAGGATGCGGTCGAGCACGGTCATGAACGGCCACTCTAGGGTTCGTCGATGAGCGCTTCCCTTCCCGATGGATTCCTCTGGGGCACCGCGACCGCCGCACACCAGGTCGAGGGTGGCAACTGGAACAACGACTGGTGGGCGTTCGAGCACACGCCGGGCTCGGGCACCGCCGAGCCCTCGGGGGACGCGTGCGACCATTTCTGGCGCTACCCCGACGACATCGCGCTCCTCGCGGAGTTGGGGTTCGGCGCGTACCGCTTCTCGCTGGAGTGGTCGCGCATCGAACCCGAAGAGGGAGAGTTCTCCACCGCGGCGCTGGACCACTACCGGCGCATGGTCGCGACGACCCGCGAGCACGGCCTCCTCCCGGTCGTCACGTTCCACCACTTCACGACGCCGCGCTGGGCCGTCACCGACGGCGGGTGGACGGATCCGGCCATCGTCGACCGCTTCGCGCGCTTCTGCGAGCGCTCGGTCGCGCACCTCGGTGACGACATCGGGATGGCGTGCACGATCAACGAGCCGAACATCGTCTCGCTCATGGGCTCCATCGTCGGTGTGTTCCCTCCGGGGCACCGGGACCTCGGCGAGTACGCGCTGGCGAACGAGCACCTCCAGCGCGCCCACCGCGCCGGCTACGACGTGATCAAGGCGGGCCCGGGCGACTTCCCCGTCGGGTCCTGCGTCGCGATGGGCGACTGGTGGGGACCGGAGGGCAGCGAGGACGTCGTCGCGAACACGCGGGCGATGCACGAGGACCAGCACCTGGCCGCAGCCGCCGGTGACGACTTCATCGGCGTGCAGGCGTACTCCCGGACCCGCCTCACCCCCGACGGGCTGCCCGACGGACCCGAGGCCGGTGTCGAGGTGCTCGACATGGGCTACGAGTACTGGCCGCAGGCCCTCGAGGTCAGCATCCGCTCCGCCGCGACGATCACCGGCTCGCCCGTGTACGTCACCGAGAACGGGATCGGCACCACCGACGACGCCCAGCGCATCCGCTACGTCACCGACGCCTTGGCGGGACTCGGCCGGTGTCTCGACGACGACATCGACGTACGGGGCTACTTCTACTGGTCGCTCCTCGACAACTTCGAGTGGGCCCTCGGGTACATGCCCAGGTTCGGGCTCGTCGGTGTCGATCGTTCCACCCAGGCGCGCACCGTGAAGCCCTCCGCGCGCTGGCTCGGCGACCTCGCCCGGGCCAACCGGCTCCCCTGACCGTCGCCGCGTCGCGACCCGGTCGTGCCGGAGGTGACACCAATGGCAGCGCTCAGGGACCGGACGCCACGGTCGGCACCGATGGACCCTCGACCGCGCGGATCGTCACGCCGACTCCATCGACGGCTCCCGTCGCGGGCGGCTCGACCTCGCGGCGGACGAAGCCGAGCGCGATGCCGGGGGCGGAGCTCGTCACCGCGCCCACGGCCTTTCCCCCGAACGTGATCTCGGCACCGACGGGCAGCACGACCGACGGGTCCTCCGGCACGAGGTGGCGCAGGAACCGGTTGACGTGCCCGCGGGTGTCGATCCGGCACACGAGCTCCTGACCGACGAAGCAGCCCTTGGAGAAGCTGACCGCCGCCACCTCGAGGAACGCCTCCTGCGGGATGACGGAGTCGTCGAGCTCCGCGCCCAGGCGGGGCACTCCCGCGGCGATGCGCTCGGCCTCCTCCCGGGCGCCCGTGACGGCGTCGGCGTCCGGCGCCGGCTCCAGCGCGAGCTCGACCTTGGTGCGGATCTTGTAGCGGGTCAGCGCGTCGACCAGGTGCTGACCCCACCCCGGATCGGTGTCGAGCACGGCGTCGGGACCCACGTGCGCGATACCCGCGAGCACGTCGACCTTGCCCTGGGGTGTGAGCAGGAGCGTCCACTGCCGCTCACCTTCGGTCAGCGCGTCCAGGTCCTGGGACAGCAGCGACTGGAGGAACGGCCAGGTGTCGGGCCCGCTGACGGTGACGACGTCCCGACGGCTCATCGCTCCACCGACATCAGTCGTCGCGACGCCTCCGCCGCGGTGAGCAGCGCCTTCGCCTTGTTGTGGCACTCGAGGTTCTCGAGCGCCGCGTCGCTGTCGGCCACGACCCCGGCACCGGCCTGGACGGTCGCGCGATCGCCGCGCCAGACCATCGTGCGAATCGCGATCGCGGTGTCCAGATTCCCGGAGAAGTCGAGGTAGCCGACGACGCCGGCGTACGGGCCGCGCTTCACCGGCTCGAGCTCGTCGATGATCTCCATGGCGCGCACCTTCGGCGCACCGCTGACGGTTCCGGCCGGGAACGTCGCGCGCAGCACGTCGACGGCGCTGCGCCCGGGAGCGAGCTCCCCGGAGACCTGGGACGTGAGGTGCATCACGTGGGAGTAGCGCTCGAGGGTCATGAGCTCGTCCATCTGCTCGGTGCCGAAGGTCACGACCCGACCGACGTCGTTGCGGGCGAGGTCCACCAACATGACGTGCTCGGCCCGCTCCTTCGGGTCCTCGCTGAGCTCGGCCGCCATCCGCCGGTCGTGCTCCTCGGTCCGGCCCCGGAAGCGCGTCCCGGCGATCGGCCGGCTGATGACGCGACCGTCCATCACCTGCACCATCGGCTCCGGTGACGAGCCGACGATCGTCGCCTCCTCGTGGCGGAGGAAGTACATGTACGGCGACGGGTTCACCTGGCGGAGGACACGGTAGACGTCGAAGGGTTCGAAGACGTCCTCGAGGTCGAACCGTTGCGCGAGCACCACCTGGAAGATGTCACCCGCGAAGATGTGCTCGCGCGCGGCCTCGACCGCCCGGCAGTAGTCCCCCTCGCTCATCGAGGTCGTGTACGTCGGGAGCTCGGTGAGCGCGTCCGCCGGCGGTGGCGACGGGGTGTACGGGAGGGGTCGGGCCAGCTCGCCGACGAGGGTGTCGATGCGCGAGCCCGCGGCGGCGTACGCCGCGTCGAGATCGGTCTCGGCACCGCCGTCGGGCACGAAGACGTTCTCGATGAGGAACAGCCGCTGGCGGAAGTGGTCGAACGCGGTCACGTGACCCGTGAGCGCGAGGACGGCGTCCGGCCAGCCGATCGGATCGGGCGGCGGGTTCGGCAGCCGCTCGATTTCGCGCACGACGTCGTAGCCCAGGTACCCCACGACGCCGCCGTGAAACGGTGGGAGGTCCTCCAGCCGAGGCGCGCGGTGATGCGCGAGCAGCGCCTCGAGCGCGGCGAGGGCGCCCTGGTCCAGCGGGACGCCGGGCGGCACCGCGCCGGTCGCCGTGACGGAGCGACCGTGCGCGACGAGCGTGACGACGGGATCCCGCCCGATGAACGAGAACCGGCCCCACCGCTCCGCGTGCTCGACCGACTCGAGGAGGAAGCCGTCACCGTCGCCCACGATCTTGACGAACGCCGACACCGGTGTCTCGAGGTCGGCGAGCACCTCACGCCACACCGGCACCACCGTGTGGTCCCGGGCGAGCGCGCGGAACTCGTCGAGCGTCGGCCGGAGGCCGGTCACACGTGCCCGGGCTCGGCGCCGGAGCCGAAATCCCGGAAGAAGCACGAACGCTCACCGGTGTGGCAGGCACCCCTGCCCTCCTGCTCGACCTCGAACAGCACCACGTCGCCGTCGCAGTCGTAGGCGGCCCGGCGGACGAACTGGCGGTCACCCGAGGTCTCCCCCTTGCACCAGTACTCCTGGCGACTGCGGCTCCAGAACCAGGTCCGGCCCGTGTCGAGGGTCTTGCGGAGCGACTCCTCGTTCATCCAGGCCATCATGAGCACCTGGCCGGTTCCTGCCTCCTGGACGATCGCCGGGACCAGGCCGTCGTCGTCGAAGGAGACGGCCGCGATCTCGGCCTCGGTGTGCTCGATGGGGGTGGCGATCGGCATGGGGTCCGAGGCTACCGCCGCCTCGAGGCACGATCGGGACCGATTCCGATGGCAAACTCCCGCCGTGCCTCCCTCCCCTCCCCGCGCCGCCGGCGCGTCCGGTCGAGCTCATCCGCCACGACGACGTCCGCATCGACCCCTACCTCTGGCTGCGTGACCGGGACGATCCCGAGGTGATCGCGTATCTCCGATCGGAGAACGAGTACACCGAATCCGTCCTCGCTCCGACCGCAGCCCTCCAGGCCACGCTCTTCGACGAGATCCGCGCACGCGTCCAGGAGACCGACGTCTCCCCGCCGGCCCGGAAGGGTCGCTGGGACTACTTCACCCGGACCTTCGAGGGCTCGCAGTACGCGAGCCACGGCCGCCGCCCGGCGGGCGCACCGGAGGGCGAGGACGAGCAGACCATCCTGGACGAGAACGAGCTGGCCGGCGACCTCGACTACTTCGCGCTCGGCGGGCTGGCCCTCTCTCCCGACCAGTCGTTGCTCGCCTACTCGTTCGACGACGACGGTGGCGAGCGCCAGACCCTGCGCTTCCGGGATCTCGAGGACGGCGCGGACCTGCCCGACGTGATTCCCGACACCTACTACGGGCTCGCGTGGGCGAACGACAACCGGACGATCTTCTACGTCCGGCCCGACGACGCCATGCGGCCCCACGAGGTCTGGCGTCACACGCTCGGTGACCCGGACGACGTGCTCGTGTACCGCGAGATCGACGAGCGCTTCTTCCTGGCGGTGGGACGGACCCGCAGCGGCCGGCTGATCCTCGTCACGAGCGAGTCGAAGCTCTCGAGCGAGGTGCACCTCGCCGACCCGGATGATCCGACCGCGCCGCTTCGCGTCGTCGAACCCCGCGCCCACGACGTCGAGTACGGCGTCGAGCACCACCTCGCACCCGACGGCACCGACCGGCTGTTCGTCGTCACCAACGCCGACGGCGCCACGAACTTCAAGGTGATGGTCACGCCGACGGCGACGCCCGGCCGCGAGCATTGGGACGAGTTCCTCCCCCACCGCGCCGAGATCAAGGTCGACGACATCGAGCGCGTTCCGTGACGCGCTCGTCGTCTCCGAGCGAACGGACGGGCTCGAACAGATCCGCGTCCTCGGGCTCGACGCCCGCGGTGGCGACCGCGTGCTCCTCATGGACGACCCTGCCTACAGCACGTGGCTCGCTGACAACCTCGAGTTCGACACGGATCGGTTTCGCTTCGGCTACACATCCCTCGTCGTGCCGACGAGCGCGTACGACGAGACGTTCGCCACGGGCCACCGCGAGCTCGTGAAGCGGACCCCCGTTCTCGGTGGCTACGACCCGGACGACTATGTGTCGGCGCGGATCTGGGCACCGGCCGAGGACGGCACGCTCGTCCCGGTCTCGCTCGTCCATCGCCGCGACGTCGTCCTCGACGGCTCCGCGCCCGCCGTGCTGTACGGGTACGGGAGCTACGAGCATTCGATCGATCCCGTGTTCTCGTCGGTCCGCGTGAGCCTGCTCGACCGCGGGTTCGTGTTCGCGATCGCGCACATCCGCGGGGGCGGCGAGCTCGGCCGCCAGTGGTACGAGGCGGGCCGCCTACGCACGAAGCGCAACACCTTCACCGACTTCGTCGCGTGCGCTCGCCACCTCTGCGCGCTCGGCTACACGTCGCCCGACCGCCTCGGCGCGCGGGGAGGGAGTGCGGGTGGCCTCCTCATGGGCGCGGTCGTGAACCTCGCGCCGGACCTGTTCCGCGCCATCGTCGCGGAGGTGCCCTTCGTCGACGTCGTGACGACGATGCAGGATCCGGACCTCCCGCTCACCGTGACCGAGTGGGAGGAGTGGGGCAACCCGCTCGAGGACCCCGCCGACTACGCGTACATGAAGTCCTACTCGCCCTACGACAACGTCGAGGCGAAGGCCTATCCCGCGATGCTCGTGACCGCGGGCCTCAACGATCCGCGGGTGAGCTACTGGGAACCGGCGAAGTGGGTTGCGAAGCTGCGGGCCACCAAGTCCGACGAGCGGGTGCTGCTGCTGAAGACCGAGATGGGTGCCGGCCACGGCGGACCGTCGGGCCGCTACGAGATCTGGCGGGACGAGGCGATGGTCCTGGCGTTCCTCATCACCGAGCTGACGGGAGACAGAACATGACGAGCATCCTCACCGGCGGCCTGGAGGGCGCGGCCACGCTCGTCACCGGCGGTGGCAGCGGTATCGGACTCGGTTGTGCGACCCGCTTTGCCCGTGACGGCGCGCACGTGACCATCTGCGGCCGGACGGAGTCCCGCCTGCTGGCGGCAGTCGAGGTCATCCACGCGGGCGCGGCTCCCGGAGTCACCGTCGGTCACGTCGTCGCCGACGTGACCGACGAGGAGCACGTCGAGCGTGCCGTCGCCGCCGCGGCCGAACCGACGGGCACGATCGACGGTGTCGTGGCGTGCGCAGGCGGTTCGGAGACGCTCGGCCCGCTCACCCAGATGGACACCGCAGCCTGGCGACGCACCCTCGACCTGAACATCACCGGGACGATGCTCACGATCAAGCACGCGGGTCGCGTCATGGCCCACGCCGGCGCCGGCTCCATCGTGGGCATCTCGTCGATCGCGAGCTCGAACGTGCACCCGTGGTTCGGCGCGTACGGTCCGGGCAAGGCCGGCATCGACCACGTCTGCCAACTTGCCGCCGTCGAGCTGGGACCGAGCGGCGTCCGCGTCAACGCCATCCGGCCCGGCCTCGTCGACACCGAGCTCGTCGGGTTCGTCACCGCCGGTGGGGAGATCCTCGACGACTACCTCGCGTGCATGCCGCTCGGGCGCGTCGGGACGGTCGAGGACATCGCGGCACTGGCCCGGTTCCTCGTCGGACCCGAGTCCACCTGGATCACCGGCCAACTCCTCAACGCCGACGGCGGGCACCAGCTGACGCGTGGTCCGAGCTACCGATCGATCCTGGAGCCGCTGTACGGCGCCGAGGGCCTCCGCGGCCTGGTCTGACTCAGCTCGGGAGCGGCAGGATCGTCGCGAGCTGCCGCGACTGCGCCAGGAGCGTGCCGTCGGGCGCCCAGACGGTGCCGTCCTCCTCGAGGAACCCACCGGCGGCCACCGTGGTGTTGAAGGACGCGAGCACGAAGGAGTCCGCGGCCAGGCCCGGATGAGGCAGCTCGGCGCGGAAGTGGATCGTCAGGTCGACGGTCGGCACGAACACCGGCTCCTCGACCCGGCTGAACGTGGGCGGGATCCAGGCGTCGGTGATCGCGGCCGCGACGAGCGCGTCGACCGGTCGCGCCTCCGGGAGCCGGATCCACCCGCCGGCGACCGCGCGCAGCCCCACGCGGGGCACCCGGGACCGGCGGCGTGCCGATCGCCCACCGGGTGTCCCAACGGTGCGCGATCGGCGGCGATTCCGCCGGGACGTCACGAGCCCGGAACATCTGCGGGCCCGGGACCTGGGGCATCACGAGATCGCAGAACTCGATCCCCGCACGCGGGCTGGAGAACGCAGCGAGCGCCAGCGCGACGAGCTTCCCGTCCTGCTCGAGCCGCGCCGAGCACGACGTCAGCGTGCGACCGGTGCGTTCGATCCGGACCGCGATGTCCACATCCCCCGCGCCCGCGGGGTTCAGGTAGTGGACCGTCAGCGAGCGCGGGCGACGCGCGGCATCGTCGACCTCCCGCGCGAGCGCCCGGAGGAGCACCGCGGCGAGGTAGCCGCCGTTCGGTCCGCGAACGACCCACCACGCCTCGCTCATGGTCGCGGTGTACCTGCCGTCACCCCGGGCGCGGACCGCGGTCTCCTCGTCGAACCGATCCGTCATCGGGCCCGGACTCTACGCTCCGGTCCGACGGGAGGAGACCGATGTCCGAGAACGTGGCGCTCGTCACCGAGGACGGTCAGACGCTCGAGGCCGAGCTCTCGCTCGCGGCGGACGAGCGTGCACTCGCGGTGCTCTGTCATCCCCACCCCCAGTACGGCGGCGACATGCGCTCGCTCGTGACCTCGGAGCTCTTCGGTGCGCTGCCGGGAGTCGGCGTCACCTGTCTGCGCTTCAACTTCCGCGGGGTCGGGAACAGCACCGGCAGCTACGACGGCGGGAACGCCGAGCAGCTCGACGTGCACGCCGCCGTGGGCTGGGCGACGCATCGGGTGCCGGCTCGGCTCGTGCTGGTGGGCTGGTCCTTCGGCGCCGACCTCGCGCTCACCGAGTCGGCACCGGCGCTCACCGGCTGGGTCGCGATCGCCCCGCCGCTGCGCTTCGGAGGGGCGGTGGGGGGCGTGGGCCTCGACCCACGCCCGAAGCTCTTGATCCTCGCCGAGCACGACGAGTTCCGCGACGCCGCCACCGTCGTGGAGGCGACCCGGGCCTGGCCGGAGACCACCACCGAGATCGTGCCCGGCGCGTCGCACTTCTTCGTCGGGCGCACGGCGCGCGTCGTGGAGCTCGTGACCGGGTGGATCGACCGCCTGCCCTGAACGGCGGGAGGCCGGCGCGGACGCGTCAGATCGTGGGGACCGGGTCGGGCAGCAGATCGTGCCGGTCGAGGAACGCGAGCCGCCGGGCCACCGTCTCCCGCCACGAACCGAGGTCCAACTCGTAGTGCTCACGGTCGCCCTCCTCGACCGCGTGCTCGAGTTCGTCGAATGCCGCATCCTCCGCGTCGAGCAACTCGCGGTAGCGGCGTAGGAATCCGTCGTCGAGGACCTCTTGCATCGTGCACCTCCTCGTCCGGGTGACCCCGGCGGGCCACCGCATGCCGGCCGACGCTACCCGACGTCAGGAGGGCTCGACGCCGTCCCCGGCGAGCCGCGCCAGACCGTCACGGACGGAGAACCGGCGTTCGTAGACGGCCCGGCCCACGATCGCACCGGCGAGGCGCCGGGCACCGGGTCCGGCGACGTCGCGCAACGTCACGAGATCGTCGAGCGAGCCCACACCGCCGCTCGCGATCACCGGGATCTCCGTGGCGCCGAGCACGGCAGCGAGCTGCTCCACGTCCGGACCGCCCATCGTGCCGTCGCGACCGATCTCGGTGACGACCAGCGCCGCGACGCCGACTCCGTCGAAGCGCGACGCGAGGGTGACGACGTCCTGACCACTGGCCTCCACCCACCCCCGCACCGCGACCTCGCGTCCGTGCGCGTCGAGCCCGACCGCGACCGCACCGGGGTGGAAGGAGCACAGCTCCTCCACCAGCTGAGGCCGCTCGACCGCCGCCGTCCCGACCACGACCCGGGTCACGCCGGCACCGAGCAGACTTCCCGCAGCCTCGACCGACCGCACTCCCCCGCCGCACTGGACCCGGCAGCTCACGGCTGCGCAGATGCCTTCGATCGCGCGCGAGGTTCGTCGCCTCCCCGGTGCGGGCCGCGTCCAGGTCCACCACGTGGATCCACGACGCGCCCTGTGCCTCGAAATCACGGGCCACCGCGACCGGATCCGCGTCGTAGACGGTCTCGGCGTCGAAGTCGCCGCGGAGGAGCCGCACGGCATTTCCTCCACGCAGGTCGATCGCGGGGTAGAGGTCTACAACGACCCCTTGGTGCTCGGCAGCGCGGAGCCCTCGATCCTGACCGCGTCACGCAGACACCGCGCCACGCCCTTGAACGACGCCTCGATCACGTGGTGACCGTTGCGTCCCTCGAGCGACCGCAGGTGCAACGTGATCCCGGCGGCGAAGGTGAACGCGCGCCAGAACTCCTCCGCCAGCTGCGGGTCGAACGTCCCGATCCACTCCGACACGGGATCCACGTCGTAGGTGAGGAACGGGCGGCCCGAGAGGTCCAGGGCCACCTGCACCAGTGCCTCGTCGAGCGGGAACAGACCGGACGCGAAGCGGCGCACGCCGACCTTGTCCCCGAGCGCGTCCCGAAACGCCGTGCCGAGCACGATGCCGGTGTCCTCGATCGTGTGGTGGGTGTCGACCTCCAGGTCACCCTCGGCCGAGATCTTCAGGTCGAACCCCGCGTGCTTGCCCAGCTGCTCGAGCATGTGGTCGAAGAACGGGATACCGGTCGTGGCGCTCGCGTCGCCACCGCCGTCGAGCACGAGGTCGACCGAGATGCTCGTCTCGTTGGTGCCGCGCTCGACGGCTCGCCTGACGGGTCATGAGCTCTCACTCTCGCGCATCGCCTCGTCCAGGGCCGACCGAAAGCGTGCGTTCTCCTCCGGCGTGCCCACCGTGACGCGCAGGCAGTCCTCCACGCCGGGCCAGGACGAGAAGTCCCGGACGAGCACGCCGCGGTCCACGAGCCGCTCCCAGACCTGCCGCCCCCGGCCCGCGCAGCGGAACAGCACGAAGTTCGCGCCCGATGGGAACACCTCGATCCCGGCAACCTCGGCGAGGTCGCGGGTCAGCTCCTCCCGGTCCTCGACCAGCCGGCTGACCCGACGCTCCATGTCGTCGGCGTGGTCCAGCGCCAGGGTGCCCGCGAGCTGGGTCGCTGCGTCGAGGTGGTACGGGAGCACGACCTTGTCGAGCTCCTCCACGAGCCACATGGGGCCGACCGCGAACCCGAGTCGGAGCGCGGCCAGGGACCACACCTTCGAGTACGTACGCGTCACCACGACGGCGCGGTCCTCGCTCACCAGATCCACCGCGCTCTCCGCGGCGAACTCGCCGTACGCCTCGTCGACCACGACGAGGCCGGGCGCGGCCTCGACCAGCGCGGCAACGGTGTCGGTCTCCTCGACGGTTCCCGACGGGTTGTTCGGACTGCACACGAACACGACCTCGGGCTGCTCGCGCTCGATGATCGCGACCGCGCTCCGAGCGTCGATGCGGAACCCGTCGTCCCGCGGTCCGACGATCGTCGCGGTCCCCGTGATGCGGGCGATGTGCGAATGCAACGCGTACGTGGGCTCGAAGACGAGCGCCCGCCGGCCGGGCCCGCCGTAGGTGAGCAGGAGCGTCTGCAGGACCTCGTTCGACCCGTTGGCCGCGAACACGCGGCCGACGGGCTGAGCGACGCGCGCCGCGATCGCCTCGCGCAGCCGGATGGCCCGACGGTCCGGGTAGCGCTGGAGGTCGGTCGAGCGGAGCGCGGCCAGCCAGCGGTCCACGAACTCCGGCGGGCGGAGGGTACGGGCTCTCGTTCGTGTTGAGCCGGATCTCGACGTCGAGTTGGGGAGAGTGGTAGCCCGCGAGCTCCTGGAGATCGGGTCGCGGCAGGATCCGGCTCATCGGGCGAGCCGACGTTCGACGGACTCCGCGTGCGCGAGCGAGTCCTTCCGCGCGCGCCAGGGCCACCGCCGCGGGTCCGACCGCGCGCAGCCCGTCGGCGTCCGCCGCGGACGACGTGGATGTGGGTCCGGAAGTCGTCCACCCGCAGCGCGCTCGCGAACCGAGCCGCGCCACCCGTCGGCAGGACGTGGTTGGCCCCCGCGACGTAGTCGCCGATGGCCGTGGGCACATCGACGAAGACGGCACCGGCCCGGCGGACCGCGGGCACGAGCTCGTCGGCGTCGCGCACGAGGAGCTCGAGGTGCTCGGGTGCCACCAGGTTCGCGACCGCGATCGCCTGCTCCGCGTCCCGAACCAGGACCGCCCGGCCTCCGGACGCGAGGGTCGACTGGATCTCCGCCGCTCGCGAGGCATCGGCCGCGTACCACGCGATCGCGTCGATGACCGCGTCCAGCACCGCGGGGTCCCACGTGACCACGTACGCGATCCCGCCGGGACCGTGCTCGGCCTGCGCGGCCAGGTCGAGGGCGACCTGGCGCGGATCCGCGGTGTCGTCGACGACCACGATGAGCTCGGACGGTCCGGCCGGGCCGTCGATGCCGACGACGCCGGCGCCCGCGACCATGCGCTTGGCGACGTCCACGTACGCGTTCCCGGGACCCACGATCACGTCCACGGCCGGGACCGACTCGGTGCCGTAGGCCATCGCCGCGATCGCCTGCGCCCCGCCGACTCGGAAGATCTCCTCCACACCGGTGAGCGACGCCGCCGCGAGCGTCACCGCGGGAACGGCACCATCGGGACCCGGCGGGACGCACAGGACGCGCTCGGGAACACCGGCGACGAGCGCAGGGATCGCAGTCATCAGCACCGTCGAGGGGTACGCGGCCCGTCCGCCCGGGACGTAGAGCCCCGCCCGGTCGACGGGCCGGACGGCCTCGGACACGGTCACGCCGTCGGCGCTGAACGCGGGAGCCGGCGCCGAGACCTGCTGCTCGTGGTACGCCGCGGATCCGCCGCGCCGCGAGCTCCAGGGCGCGCGCGGACCGTCGCGGGAATCGCCTCGAGCGCCTGCTCGCACTCGGCGCGCGGGACCCGGAGCCCGTCGAGCGCGACGCCGTCGTAGCGGAGGGTGAGCTCCCGGAGGCCGGCATCGCCGTCGCGCCGGACGGTCTCGATCGCCCCCTCCACCGACGCCCGAACCGCCGGGTCGTCCGACGCGCCCCGGCCCTCCGCGCGCCGAGACGGTCGGCCAGATCGGCACCCGCGTCACGAACGTCCAGGCGGGTCAGCACTCGGGCATGGTACCGGGCACCCTCGGAGCCGACGTGGGAGTTGCATCCCGTCGCGGCCGACGGTCAGGCTCCGCGGCGTGAGCGCCCAGTCCGACCACGCCGAGCTCTCGACCCTGCGCTCGTCGCTGGAAGAGTCGACCGAGCGACTGGTGAAGGTCGCCGACGGGTACCGCGACGGCGAGGACTCGGCCGTCACCGGGGACCTGGACCAGGCCGAGCGCAGCCTCGTGGCCGCCCGCCGGGCCATCGACCGCGCGCTGCGAACGCTCGCACGCCTCGTCTGACCTCCGCGAATCGGCGCCGCTCAGAACTCGTCGGTCATGACCGGCTGCGGCGCGGCGAGCAGCGTGCCGAGGACCGCGAGCTCGTCGGCGGGACCCTCGATCCGACCGGCGCGTCGGAGCTCGTCGACCGAAGCGCCTCCCACCGACAGGGCGCTCAACGCACCGACGTCGAGGGCGACGGCCGCGTCGGCCGCGGACACGACCGCGCCGGCGCCGTCGGCCACCTCGAGCCGCCATGTCCCGCCGACGCCCCCCGGCCACGGGTCGGTGACCCGGAACGTGACGGCCCCCCTGACCCCCACCGGGAACCCCCGCGCCGCGGCGACGGCGGGCAGATCCACGATCCGGTGCATCCACCGGTTGAGCGCCACGGTCTCCACGTCCTGCTCGGGGAGAAGCAGGACCAGCCCGGGGACGACGTGCTCGGGAACGGCGATCCGTTCGACCTGCATCGCGTGACCGCCGAGGAACCGCCAGAGCGCGGCCGCCGAGTCCGGGTCCCCGGCGACGAAGTCCTCGACACGGATCGAGTAGCCCCACGATCGCGACGGGATCTGCGTGTACCGCACGTAGCCGAGCAGGCGTCCTCCGGCGTCGCGCGCGCCGTACGTGAACGCGCCGACGTCCTGGGCCACAGCCTCGATGAAGGCCCACCACGCGGCCGAGCGCTGCACCGGGCCGTGCCGGCCGATCGCGTCGGCGGCGAAACAGTCCCGGATCTCCTCGTTGCCGTCGGCTCCGATCCGGGCGACGAGCCGCGTCGCCCCGGCCGCCAGCGCTGCGAGGCTGCGGGTGGGAACCCGAGCCCAGCCGGCCCGGCCGGCGTGCTCCCACCCCATGCTCCGGTAGACGCGCGTCGATGCAGGGTGCAGCGAGGTGACCGCCCGACCGTGGGCGCGCATCCACTCCAGCGCCGACGTGAGCAACGACTTCGCGACGCCGCGTCCGCGCGCTTCCGGGCGCACCACGACCGCGGCGACCGCGCCCATCGGCACCGGCCGCCCGACGAGGAACTGGCCGACCGGGAACACACGCAGCGCGCCGACCAGGTCGCGCCCGGCGAACGCGCCGATCGCGACCGCAGCGGGGTCGAGCGCGAGGCGGGACTTCCAGCGCTCGCGGTCGCCACCGCTCTCGCCGAACGACTGGGCCCGCACGTCGAAGAACTCGTCGAGGTCCTCGTCGCCGAGGAGGCGCGTCTCCGGATCCGGCATCAGACTCTCCCCGCCGACGGGCAGACGTCCGCGAGCACGCAGGCGTCGCAGCGCGGCGAGCGCGCGACGCACACCCGCCGGCCGTGCAGGATCAGGCGGAGGGACAGCCCGCCGCGCTCCTCGGGAGCGACGATCCCGTTGAGGTCGTGCTCCACCTTGACGGGATCGGTCTCGCTCGTCAGGCGCAGCCGCTCGGAGAGCCGCAGGACGTGCGTGTCGACGGGCAGGCCGGGCAGGTCGAACGCGACCGAGCGCA
Organism: uncultured Acidimicrobiia bacterium; assembly: GCA_963752335.1. Lineage (GTDB taxonomy): Bacteria > Actinomycetota > Acidimicrobiia > IMCC26256 > JAENVU01 > JAENVU01. The sequence goes on from CAVVXW010000006.1 coordinate 51,928, forward strand.
GGACGTTCGCCGTCTTGCGTCCGACGCCGGGCAGGGTCACGAGATCGTCGAGCTCGGCGGGGACGCGGCCGCCGAAGCGCTCCTGCACCGCCGCGGCCATCCCGATGAGGCTCTTGGTCTTCTGGCGGAAGAACCCGGTCGGGTGCACGATGCCCTCGACCGCGGTGGGATCCGCCGCCGCGAGCGCCTCCGGCGTCGGGTACCGGGCGAACAGCGTCGGCGTGACCGAGTTCACCATCTCGTCGGTGCACTGGGCCGAGAGGATCGTCGCGGCCAGGAGCTGGAACGGCGAATCGTGGCGGAGGGCGCAGAGATCGGAAGCGGAACCGGGGTATTCGTGCTCCAGCCGCTCGACCACGACGGTCGCGGCGCGCCTTCGCTCCGCGAGGTCGGGCCATGAGGGGAAAGTAGCTTCTCGGTCGATGACCCTCCCGAGCGCGACGCCGCCGTCTGCCGGCGCGGTCGCGGCCCTGCGCGCGATCGACGGGGCGGTCCGCGAGGCGACCGGCCACGAGGCCTTCCCCGAGGCGCTCTGGCGTGCGCTCGCGACCGCCCCGGACCGCTGCTCGCGCGGTCATCGATCCCGGCGGCCGGGCTGCCGGGGCGACCTTCCCGTCCGACTCGTTCCGGGCTCCGCACCGCGAGGTCGCCGTCGCCGCCCTCTCCGGCACGGAGCCCGAGATGCTCGCGACGATCGTGCGAGCCGTGCTCGCCGACGTCACGGAGCCCCTCACCGCGTGGGTCCCGGGTTCGGAGGTTCCCCTCGTCTCGGCGCTCGCTGCCGCGGGGATGGCCGTGGCCCGCCGGCAGTTCCGGATGCGCGTCACGTTGCCCGTCGCCGCACCCCGGATCCCGCCCGGCGTGACCCTCCGCCCCTTCGTGCCCGGCACCGACGACGACGACTGGCTCTCCGTGAACAACCGCGCGTTCGCCAACCATCCGGACCAGGGCAGCTGGATCCGCTCCCAGCTCGAACACCGCATCGCGGAGCCCTGGTTCGATCCCGCCGGGTTCCTGCTCGCCGTGCGCGACGGGCGGATCGCGGGCTTCTGCTGGACCAAGGTCCACGCCGAGACACCTCCACTGGGCGAGATCTTCGTGATCGGCGTCGATCCCGACGCGCACGGACACGGACTGGGCAGAGTGCTCGTCCTCGCCGGTCTCGACCATCTCGCGCGTGTGCGTGCCTGTCCCTCCGCGGTCCTGTACGTCGCCGAGAGCAACTCGGTGGCGATCGCGCTCTACCGCTCGATCGGCTTCACGGTCGAGCGCACCGACACCGCGGTCGAGCGCCCGTGACCCGCGCCACGCGCTACGGCGCTCCGCTCGAGGCGTATCGCTCATGGTTCGACGCGCGAGGTGCACCGCGCTATCGCGCCGACCAGCTGTGGGAGGTGCTCTACGCGAAGCGCCGCCCGCTCGACGCCGCCACCACGCTTCCCCGCGCGCTGCGTGACGAGATCGCGGCCGAGTTCCCCGAGGCGTTGGCGGCGGTGACCGAACTCCGCGCCGATGCGGACACCACGCGCAAATGGCTGTTCCAGACCCACGACACGTTGCAGATCGAGACGGTGCTGATGCTCTCGCCGGCGCGCGCCACGGTCTGTGTCTCGTCCCAGGCGGGCTGCGCGATGGGTTGCACGTTCTGCGCCACCGGCCAGGCCGGCTTCGACCGCCATCTCGACACCGGCGAGATCGTCGAACAGGTGCTGCACGCGCAGCGTTCGACCGAGCAGCGCGTCTCGAACGTGGTCTTCATGGGTATGGGCGAACCGCTGGCGAACTACGACGCGACCTGGGCCGCGGTGGAGCGCCTTCACGACGACCTCGGGATCTCCGCCCGGCGGATCACGGTGTCGACCGTCGGTATCGTGCCGGGGATGCGCCGGCTCGCGGCCGAGCGGCTGCCGGTGACGCTCGCGGTGTCGCTCCACGCGCCCAACGACGAGCTGCGGTCCACGATGATCCCGCTCAACGACCGCTACCCGGTCGCCGACATCGTCGCCGCCGCGCACGACGCGGCCCGGGCCCATGGGCGGCGGGTGACCTTGAAGTAATCT